>CAVVVP010000001.1:0-264385 GCA_963751695.1 uncultured Ignavibacteria bacterium
GAACATCGATATAAGGATTGAAGTCTTTATCATTTTCATCTTTGTGCTTTAGGAACTCACTCTCCTCTGAAGTCTCTCCTTTAGTTTTAGAATCATATTTTTCATTCAAAAAAGTATTCAGCTGGGGGAACCAGTTGCCCCGATTTGAATATGTGACCATCTGTAGAAATGTTGAATACATTAGGAACAAATAATTGAGGGCTAACTCCTGGTATCGGTTTAACTGTTTTATCCCTTCAAGATATGTTGACCCTTCGGTGCTAAGGACTTTACATTCTATAACTGTTAATGGTATTCCATTAACGATAAGTACAATGTCTGGGCGTATATGTTTATCTGAAGTATTTATTGGATTGGTGACATCAAATACAAATTGGTTCGTTACTACAAACTTGTTATTCGCAATAGTTGCGAGTATCGATTAAACAGATCTATAAAATTGCCTTACTTTCGGGAGTCGGTTTGAATGTCCGTTCTCCTTTTAACCAGTAATGAAATTCTTCATTGTCATCTAGTCTTCTAAGTTTTTTGATCAACACTTCAATGTGCTTTTTGTTTAAACTTTTATCTTTATTTAACCTATTGAGTGCTTCCTTGAGGTGAGAATCAATAAAAGGATTGGAGTAACTTTGACGTAGTGAATCTAACTTGCTTGAGGAGTAATACAGCCACCCAAGTTTTTCAAGTGTTTTGATGATCGGTATTTCTACATTTTTTAGTTCAGAGTACATTGTCTCACACGAATTAATTTGTGAGATCAAATCAGTAATCATTACTAACAATTCTTTCCAATCAGATTCATATATTTCTTTTAAATGGTTTGAGAAATTGGTTAGATCCTCAACAGAATTAATCGAATAAGTTCCTTCAATAAGATAAATACTTTTTTTCTCTCGTCTATTGAACAATCTCTGATTTGTTTTTACATCGCTGATATTGATTGTGCTTTCTCATCAGACCAGTTCTCAATTCTTTCTTTACCAGTTAGATATACTCCGATTTTAAAATTTTTTTTGGTCAGTAAATCATTGTAAAAAAAATAATTCGATACACCGCTATCTTTTTGGGTAAAAAAACGGATGGTCGGGAACTGAGTTTTGTTATAACTGAATCCTTGATCTTCTAAAAAGCTGACAATGCTACTGGAAACATATTCTTCAAAATCTTTAAGAAGCACAAGCATATCTGATATTTTTTCTGAATTTTCTATAAAGGAAAGAAATCTTTTTTTCCATATTCTGTATTCCCGTCATATTATTTATATTGATAATAAACTCTCTTAAAAGAGTGTAATCTCTAGGATCAAGATCATACAATCTAGAACCGAGTGAAAGCTGGATTTCTTCAAGTAACTCTGAATGAGTGATGTTTATAAATTTTGGATTTGGACTAAGTTGTTTGTTAAGTGTTAACAGAACACCAATTTTATTCTCTGCATTTATACTTTCGAAATAATCATTTAAATCATTGTTGATAGAAGATAATATTTTGTTTTCAATTATTATTGCATTCTGCTTTGAAAATGAATCGTTTGAATCTGAAATTAGAAGGTCAATATAATTACCCGAATCTGTGAATACTTCCCTCTCTACAAAGATTTCTTCAAAATCTTTAATTTTAAATTCTGACTGCTTCTTTGTTAGAATAGAAACAAGCGAATCGAAAAAAAGCGTGGAGAGAGTGTGATCTTCATTCAGGATTGAAATAATATTGATAAAAATTGCTTACCACTATTTCAAAATGCGGATATCCAGAGATATCAAAAAAAGTCTTCCTCTGGGATTTTCTTCTTGGTGGAGAACTTCAGCAGTTCCGAATATTTTTCTTCAATATTCATAGACAACATTTTTTTGTTATTTATTGATAACTTCTTTTGAGAAATTCTAATCCCAAAGCATAGTTTCCTTTCCATCAGTTATCAATTTTCCGTCGCATTTTGGGACAGGGCTTCTTTTTTTTGTCCCACAAAATTATTTGTTCACTACCACAATGTTCACATTTATAATATTCAAATTCATCTTTCGGGTAATTGTTTTTCTCAAATTTCTCTCCAAACTTTCCCACAAAGACATCTGTAAGTTCATTACAATCTTTACATATATGCGGTTCTAATACTGCCAACATACCATAATCAAGTTTACCACAAGATTCAACTTTATAATCACATTTGTTACATTCAAATAAGTAGCTGATCCCATTATACTTGAACCCTAATCTTTCCAGTTAACAGTTTCTGCATTAGTCATTTCTTCAGTTTTTCCAATTCTAACTTGGTCCCTTGTTCTATTTCTATTTTATTATCGACTTCAGTTAAAATTGCTATAAGTTGTACCTTCATGTATTATGTAATCATAGCCACGACTTATCACATTCATAACTTGGAATAATGCTTACAAATTGATCATAAATGTCATCGTTATCTCCGAAGATATTCATTAGTTCTTCAAAACATTGAATATTTATTTCGCTGAATAAGTTTATAGATTGCTCCCTGAAGCTCGAAATCTCAAATCTTCTTGAAAACTATAATCATCTAGATCGTCCTCATTCAGTAACTCAGAATCTCCCAGTAATTGTCCTACAATAATTGGTGAAAAATTGAAGTCACCAATATCATCAAGTATGATTTCATATGTAATCTCATAAGCTTCGTGACAAAACTCGTAATAAATATTTGCAAGAGTTATTAGATTTATCTTTAATCGATGAAATCCTAAATCATTGCCGTACGCCCAGTTAAATTTATCCCAATTTTTGGACAACCATTTCAAATCTCTTTCTTCTGACCATACACAGAAAAAATATTCTGCGAACTCTTTCGCTTCTTCCCAAGTCCAATATTTTCTAACTGAAGACATACCTCTAAACCTTTATCCTAATCTTATAAGTTAACAATTTCTTCATTAATCCTTTCTGAGTTTTTTTATTACATATTTTTTGTATCAATGGTTTTCCAATTGTTTTTTAATTGTAAGGAACAGACAGGTACTTTCGTTTCCTACCCTTGTGTTTACAGTAATAACGAACACTGCATCTGAAACACTTGTTGAAATTTAGAGCACTAATGTTAAATGGATTTTTAATACACTTTTTCAAACTAAGAGTTTTTTTATATACCTCATTCAAATAGGTTTTATCATTATCCTCTGGTGTCACTTTTAAATATCTCTGGGGTCAAAATTATTAAATGATTCGTGTTTTTTATCCCAATAAAAATATACAACGTAGGCATAATGTATATCTAATTCTTTTAGACCCAATATATAACCAATAGCTTGAACTCGGTGCGAGCTCAACTTTAATATCTTCCATAAATGTATGATGTTCATCAACAATAAATTTCTTCTTGTCATTCCTATCAAAGAGATAATCAGTTTCCGCATAATGTATTATTCTTATTATACAAGGGTTTTTGCTTTTCGTTAGAATTTCGAGCAACAATCTTGGAAGAAAGAATGTCTCTGTAAAATTCCTTTTCTACACCAATTGTAGAGGGCTTTGTACTCGAGGAACGTGACCGTTTAATACTGTCAATTAATTCGATCTATCTTAGATGCTTTATGTTGATGAAGGCCTTCCTCAATGTTGGGATCTTTAGTTATATCGAAAGTTTCCTTAATGGCGTAACTCGCAGGACAGAAAACAAAAGCCGCTAAATCTGAGATGGTGATGTATGGAAATCTTTTTCTTGACTTTAATGGACGACGAACTTCTTTTTTTTCCTCCAATAATCGTTCAATTACTTGAGATGCATATTCGGCTGTTATTGTATCAAAGTGAAATAATTTATCAAATACTTTCTTTTCGAGAAATGGTGTACTAAATCCAACATCTTTTATTAGCTGCTTTATAAATTTATACTGTTTGTCTGTTATTTGATGTTTTGTGTAATATCTTTTATTTCTGTATAAAGTACTTTTATACTCTTTGTTCTATGCAGACACTCTCATCTTCCCAGTTAACAGTTTCTGCATTAAGCCTTTTTTAAGTTTTTCCAGTTCTGATTTTGTCTGTTGCTCTATTTCTATTTTGTTGTCGATTTCTGAAAGAAGGGTTGCTATCTGATCTCTATCTTTTTGTTCAACATGTGCAAACGTGATAACTTTACCAAAGTCACCTTTGTTCAAAATTGGAGTAGCAGTATCACCAGAGAATGATAGTAAGTATTTTGGTATTGTTTGTAATAAATAATAGATATACTCAGCAGTATATTTGCTACGAGGAATTAGAATTGATTTGTTGGTTTGTTGTACAGTCTTCAACAGTAATTCCAACTTTACCTATTGTAGCACCGATACACACTACAGAAACCACATCTTTAGATAATTTTCTAGAAACTTCATATCCTACATTGGAAATATATCTTTCTGTTTTATGTATAAATTTAATCTCACCTAGATCACCAGGTGTTATAAACATAATGTCATCAGAGTTATAGTATTCAGTTTCAGATGTAGGTGGTGTTGTACCAGTGACAATAATTCCCAATTCTTTGAGCTTATCGGTCCAGTGTTAGGCTTACGGCCCTTAGTACGTGAAAAAGTCATATATGCTCTACATTCAAAGAGCTGTTGCATTAATCCTTTTTTAAGTCTTTCAGTTTCTTTGATAATTGCTTCAGTTTTCTCAATCTGTTCGTCTACTGTGAGAGGCATTTCAGCTATTTTCTTTTGTTCTGGGAGAGGTGGGAGAATTACTATTAATCTCTTGAAATCTTTTGTTGTAAAACTTGCTTGGTTGACGGCTGGTTTAGTTATTTTTTTAATCCAATCCCAATAATACATGGTTTGCATAAAGTAAAAGAAATATTGATTATCAACAGTTTGATGAAGTTGTAAACGTAATATGTTGGTAGTATAAATAGCTTCTCTCCCAATTCGATTTTCGTAAATACAACTTTTCCCAATATGAGCAATACTATTTATAAAGTTTATTAGAATATCACCATTATTTAAGACGTAATCCTTAGTAGGAACACCTTTCGGATCATTTTTATACCAATACTTTAGTTCTGCAAAATCTATTTTACTATCTACAATGTTTGTAGATCTTATAACTGGGATTCCAATATCTTGTGATGATAATAATCTTGACAAACCACTTTTCAACAATTTCGTTATCGATTCCAGCTTTACTACATTCCACTCCTCTGGTATCTTCCCAATCTTTGTCTTCTTGAAATTCCCTCCCACCATATTATTCTATACCCAGTTCAGGTAGGAAGTTCTGGAGTTTGCTATCAATCTCTACCCTCTCTTTCTCTAAAGACTCTAAATTACTCTTAACTTCATCCAAATCAACTTCTTCTTCTGGTTCAGTTGTATCGACATATCTGGATATATTAAGGTTGTAGTCGTTCTCTACAATTTCATCCAAGTCACTAACTGTGCAGTACCTCTTGACTGATTCAAACTTTGTAAAGGTATCGAACGTCTTTGTAATATCCTCTTCCCTAAGATGGTTCTGTGCTTTACCTTCCAGATAGTCGTTACTCGCATCTATAAATAGTACTTTCCCCTTTCTCGCTTCTGGTTTCTTTCTGTTCATTATCAGCAGACATCCAGGTGAACCAGTATTTGCAAACAAGTTGGAAGGTAGGCCTATGACAGCTTCAATTATATCATTCTCAATAAATGCTTGTCTAACTTTACCTTCTTTACTACCACGGAAAAGTACACCGTTATCCATTACGATGCCCATTCTTCCATCTGGCTTTGAACTTGCAAGCATATGCTGTATCCATGCCCAGTCTGCAGATCCAGCTGGAGGACGTCCGTAAACAAGACGATTGTATTTATCTTCAATATCTTTCTTTTTCTTTGTTCCATTTTCATTGGTTACTTCGTGAAGCCAGTTATCAAGGTTCCAAGGTGGATTAGCGAGGACTATATCAAACTTTTGAAGACTTCCATCTTCCAGTGTAAACTGTGGATCTGTAAAAGTATCTCCACGTTTTAATCTTAGCATCATTATATCCGTGAAGGATCATATTCATTTTGGCAATGATATATGTATTATAAACATTCTCTTGCCCGTACATAAAGAGTTTAGTGGGATCTTTGCCCTCACTATCCAATAAATGTCCAGCAGTTACAAGCATACCACCAGATCCGCAAGCAGGATCGTAGATTGACATTCCTTCATCTGGTCTGAGTATTCTAACAAGCAATTCGACAACTTTATGAGGCGTGTAGAACTCACCACCCTTTTTGCCAGCATCATCTGCAAACTGTGCAATCAGATACTCATAAGCATCTCCTAACATATCACCAGTTACGTTATCTCGACCTAGTTTATGCATATTAAAATGATTTATGAGACTGTTCACCGCAGCATCTGTGAGACGGTCTTTATCGTTGAAATCTATCTTGTCGAGTATTCCATCTAGTCTGGGAGCATTAGCTCTGGTAACTTTAATAAATACATCATTTATCTTTTCTCCAGTGTTTTTGCTAGTGGATAGTACATCATTCCAATGACATCCATCTGGAATAAAGAAGATTTCACCGTAGAGATCTTTATTATTTGCCAGGTCTTCCCCTACTTGTGATTTCATTTTCTCGTATTCTTCTTCGAATACATCACTGAGGCGTTTGTAGAAAAGGAGTCCAAGGATGTAATGTTTGAAATCTCCACTATCTATTTTACCCCGAAGAATGTTTGCAGCATCCCATAGGTACGATTTGAGTTCTTGTTTGGTTAGTGTTGGCATAGTTTACAATTAATAGCTTGTGAATATTTTTTTGATATTATCTCTTACAATTTTTGAATTTCTATATCTATTAACAACATCCATAATGAAAGTATTATTCTTAAAATAGGTATTATAAGTTAAATCAATTCCTTCAGTCTTCAAGTATTTTGGTTTTTGTTTTTTATAAGAATCCAATAAAAAGTTCATTATGTGTTTAGTGATTCTATTCCATTTAGCATAATTTTCAAAATATTTTGATTCGTTCTCAAGAATTTCAGATAATTTTGAGCTACCCCATGTAATTTTCTGAGCTCTGATTAGTTCGATATAGATAGTAAAAAGAGATAGCTTGCAATACTGTTTTGAATTTTTAATGTACTGTAAATTTGATAATTCAGTTAATGATTTAGTAATAAGCTTATCTAATAGAAACAATTGAAATGCAATTTTAGGTTCAGTTTTACTAAGAATGTGATACGCTTTGTCTTCTTCAAATAAGTCATTTCTGGACCTATAGGCATTTGCTGGTCCTAATCCCTTGATTTGATTATGGTAACAAGCGAGAAGCTGTATCTGTTTTGGTAAAAAAGGACCTTTATCAATATTTACACTTTTAAGTTCAGTTCTCCTAGATTTCCACTCATTCTTTCTCGTTTCGTAAAAATAGCCTTGCTTTCTAAAGTACCTTTTTAATTCTTGATTGAAATCATCATTTGCTGCTAGATTCCATTTCATAATTGGATTTTGCAGATTACTCCTAATTGATATTTTATTTATTATTTCCTTTTTTCTTAATGCATCTTTCTTAAATCTTTCTGCATCAAATGGTTCAATTTGAATAATCCTTAACATTACCCTTGCGTCTTTCGAAGGATTATCGACATCTCGTACACTGTGAAGTGTTTGAGAACCATTAACCACTCTTGGATTTACCAGCAATAATTCTCCGTTACCTGGATCGTGAGAATATCTTTCACACAAAATTGTTATTCCATTATTACTGAACGCAAATTCTTTTGGGGCATCTTTGAAAGTACGTTGTATATTTCTATTGGGTTCAGTTTTTCCCAAATTCAATCGGATATTTCTTGCAAATAACAAGTCGTAGTGATCTTCCCTCATGTAGGTTATAAAATCAAATAATTTAGCAAAAACTATTGAAGTTGGGACAATGGTTTCTTCTTTTGATGGAGATAATACATTAGAAATACCAGTTAGAATAAGATTTTTTGTTCTGGGCATTGCTCCTTCAAGATCATCTACCATATGTTGCAGAATATCGTTCATATGAAAAATATCTACATCAAGACCCTTCACTCTATCATATTGATTTATGTTTTTCTTACAATTAGTAATAAAGAAAAGTTTTGTTTTTCCTTGATCATAATTTTCAAATAATTTTCGGTAATACTTTCTTAGATCTTTTCTAACATAATCAGAGATATGATTTTCTCGTGAATGTGAATCATCAAATAAACGAGAAAAAGCAATTATTTCATCATAAAACCCAGTCGGTGCTGTTTTATTATAATCTTTGGAAAACTTACTATTGACAACATTATAGATCATTGATCCATTGTTTTCAGTTTTGAATATGCAGTCAATTTTTCCATCTCTAGCACCATCAGTATGAATAATATCTATGGGCTTTTGGAAGTACATCTCAACAAACCATCTTGGAAAGGCTTCATAATTTTTAAGTCTTTTATTCGTTGAAACTTCTCCTATCATTTCAAGCATAAATTCGAATAGATACTTTTTTTCAAGAAGATGTTTATCCATTATCCTTTCCTCCAATTAAATAATTTAATCTCTTACAATAAAACTAACTTTAAGAATTTTCAACTAACTATTCCAACAATTGGGATTATAATTCTGAAGACAATTGTTCAAGCCTCTTTAGGATTTTAACAATTACTCCTTCTCTTATATAACCATCCCATAGCCCATCACCGAATCTTTCTGAACGCAAACAATATGTTAACATGCTCTTTATTTGTGGGATATCAGCCTTATTAATTGGTTCATCATTACCCAGGAAGGAATCATCAATATTTGATAAATAATCTCTATCCATCCATCCTTTTGAAGCTACCAAATTAAAAAACTCATATACTTTTTCATTATAATCTGGATGTGGCATTGTCATAACACCTTCAGAATCTGTTTCACCTCCAAACCATTCCACAATTGGCTCGAACTCTGGGTCCTCAAATACAGGGATAAAGGATACAAGTTTACTAATATCATTTTGGTTGGGAATAATACTCAGATCTTCCATTAACCCTCTTGTGTTAAAACACAAAAACCACTATTACTATTTCTGATTATATTTTTTAATAACTCGAGTAAGCTATTCTATTATCCATTAAAAAGATCTTGATAGTTAAAATAAGGTTTTTTGAGATAAAATTATTTTAAATAGCTTTAGTTGAGCAATTATCAAATTCTTAACTCAACTTTAGTTTTTTTAACCTATCTACTGCTAGTCATACAAAACCATTCATTCAAAGTTTTTTTAGGAAAATCCTTAGTTGAGTGGGTGATTTATATATTATAAGTTAAGATTTCTTGGATGCACTAGAGCTTTCAATCCAACTAGGTTTTGAGTCGTATTCCCAATATGGTTTTTCGGAAGTGATTGTTGGAATCCAGACTTTACGATTGTAATCAAAGTTATAATGAATTGGTGGATAATAAGCACTCATTTTAAATTTATTTGTGCATACCATTTCAACATCCATAGAAATTTTCAGTTTTGAAAAACTTATAGTTTTTTCAAGATTGGATACTATCTTCTTTATATTCTTTATCTTTGAAAAACTCATATTCTTTATCTTTGAAAAAGCCACCAGTATTAAAAATCTCAAGGAATCTAAAATGCCCCTCCTTTCCTTCTTTTAACTGTAAATTCCAATACTGTTTTCCATCATATGCTGAACCAAAATTAATTAATTTATCCCCAACTTTGAGATTACAATTAAGTTGTACGGCAACTGGATAATTTGATAAATTGGTTAATCTTACTCTAGTATCCAGGACATCCCTCTCATTTATAAAAATTTCTATAGCAGCCGATGGATTACGTAATAGTCTCTGATCTTCCTCTGTAGCCTCAGCTATTTTTTCGTTAGCTTTTCTAATACGTTGAGTTTCAATTGTGTACCATAAAACAACAAGAGAGGTAAAAGCAAGTATTAAATCAGAATGCAAATCAAAAGGAGTAAAAATTCTTATGATGGTTAAAATTATTATGATAGTTAAACAAAAGTAAAATAATTTTTTCATGATATTGTACAATTATTTTTAGATAATTCTGAAATATCTGTTAAGTTTTAATCTGTACTTCATATTAAAAATACTCAATATGGAATAACCTGCATTAAAAATAGGACAAATATGATTGAATATCAATTGAAGTAATTCTAGATAGGCCTCAAAATCATTTATATTTTTACCCTTCTCAACTTAGAATTATTTTCATTTGGCTACTGGTTTATAGTTTACCATTGAACTAATGAGTTTAGATAAAAATCCTTAGTTGAGTGGGGTAAAAACATGACAGAATTGAAGTCTTAACTTACTCTAGTAGTTCCACTGAAGCTTTTAGGTCTGAGTTATTCAAGTGGGAATAAATCTCAGTAGTTTTAACACTTGCATGACCCAATAGCTTTGATACATGATAGATTGATACTCCCTTCTGAACTAACCAACTAGCAAAGGTATGGCGTAAACTATGAAAAGTTAGTTCACTTCTTATCTCAGATTTCCTTCTATATTTTTGAAATAGTTTTACAGTTTGCTGTTGAGTAAAGGGGAAAATTTTTTCTAACTCAATCCTTCTTTGAAGTATTTCCCTAACTTGTCTGTTCATCGGAATTACTCGTATTTTTTTAGTCTTAGTTATGTGATTTCTATTGTCCAGAGTAATTACATTGCTTATTAAATCAATCTGTTCTTTTGTTATAGTTAGTAACTCCATTTGCCTTAGACCAGTATTGACTGCAACTGTTACCATATCCTTAAAATCTTTAATGTCAATAGAGTTAATAAATTGCTCATACTCTGATTCAGAGAAAAACATTGGTTGTTGTTCAGGAATGGTAGGTTTTTTGATTTTGCTAATGGGATTATCCTTTATGTATTCAAGAGTTATCGCATAATTCAATATATTGGAAAGTGTGGCAATATCTCGCCTAACTGAATAAACCGATACCCTTTTACTTCGATAGCCAATATATTCTTGAATGAGTATAGCATTAAAGTTGTAAATGGAAATGTTACCAAAGTATTTAGCGGCTTGGTTCAAGGATACTCTAAGAGTTTTTGTATGATTCCATTTATGAATTGATTCTGAATGTTTTAAGAATCTAAATATCAAATCCTTAAATAGAATGCCTTCAGTTCTTTCCTTATTAAGAGATTCTTGGAAGTTAGTTAAAAATAGTAGTGCATCAGATTTGTTCTTTGCACCAGTAGATTTACTCGTCATTTTACCATTTGGTTGACGATAATAGATACAGTAGATTCCTTTGCGTTTTGATAGGTACATTTTGTCCTCCCAAACTCAAATAAATCACTGATTACAACGCAGTGAAGTGATTAAGAAAGCAACTAATAATTAGCCATTTTTATTAATCATTCATTAATCATTCAAGATTTGCAACTCCCCTTTAAAACAAAAAAAGTGCAATTAAACTAATTAATCACACTTTCTTGAGGCGACGGTCGGATTCGAACCGACGAATAAAGGTTTTGCAGACCTTCGCCTTAAACCACTTGGCCACGTCGCCATAAACGATAAAATCCACTAAAAGTGGATCTTAATTGAGCGGGAGACGGGACTTGAACCCGCGACAGCTACCTTGGCAAGGTAGTGCTCTACCACTGAGCTACTCCCGCAATTAAATCCAATAAGAACAAATTTGAACAACAAATATAATATTGTTTTTTATATCAAACAATAGTTGGTACTAAAATTATGATTCACCTAGTCTTGATTGCTATTTGCATACCTTTTAATTTTTTGCGTAGTAGTTTTTTCAAATTCATTTTCTCGCGTGACAAATGATCTGATTCTTTTAAAAGAAGCAAGTTGTTTATTTACTTCATTTATTTCACTTTGTAGTACCTTATTTATAAACTCCTCATTAATAGACTTTTTCTCTTTTTCTGAGAGTTCAATAAAGGCTTCCGAATCTGGTACGATTTTAACGGCAATTATTTCATCTTGTTTTTCATCTTTTTTACCATAAACAATGCATTCAAGTACATATTTACTTCTACTTAAAATATCTTCAATTTCTTCGGGAAAAACATTTTCACCTGACTTTGAGATGATAACGTTTTTCTTGCGACCATTTATATGGAGGAATCCATCTACATCTATGTGGCCAAGATCTCCTGTACTTAACCAACCATCTTTAATTACCTCATTTGTAGCCTCATCATTCTTATAGTACCCCAACATTATACTTGATCCTTTAGCTACAATTTCCCCAACTCCGTTCTCATCTTGATTATCGATCCGAATTTCAACATTTGGTAATGGTAATCCTGCCGCATCATCTTTAAAATTATCAAGTTGATTTAATGCAAGTATTGGAGAAGTCTCCGTCAATCCATAACCCTGCACAAAAGTAAAGCCAAATCCCCTCAAACCTGCAGCAACAAGAGGATCCGGGGCTGCCCCTCCTGCAATAAAAGCACGTATATGTCCTCCAAATTTTTCATGAAGTTCAGAAAATATCTTTTCTTTTACTCCCTTTACCTTCAGAGTAGATAACAGGTCACTAAATTTTACTAATATTGGTACAATAATCGACTTCACTTTATCTTCTGAGATAGTTTTGGTAATTCTCTTATACATTTTATCGAATAATAATGGTACTCCTAACAACATTGTTGCTTGCACAGATTGAATATCATCAACAATGGTTTTAAGACTTCGAGAATAATGAACTGATGCACCCGAATAAATTGGGCAAAGCATTCCACAAGTACATTCGTAAGTGTGATGGATTGGAAGAACTGATAAAAACTTATCTGTTGGATATATCATCATCATGCTTACCATAGCAACAATGTTTGAAGCGATATTTTTCTGACTAAGCATAACACCCTTTGCTCTACCTAGGGAACCGGATGTAAATATTATTCCTGCTAATTCATCATTAACAATAGTAGGTAAGTTTTCTATATTCTTTTCATCAGTGCTCTCAATCATTTTCTTCATATCTAGAAAATTGGACACCTCTTTAATCTCATCCATACAGATAAAATGCTGAAGCTTTTTTAGAGCTGAGTGACTAATATCAAAAAGATCAGAATATGAGCCGGAAAATATAATCACTTCAGATTCTGATTCGTGAATAATGTTGTATATATCATTTTGAGTAAGATTTTTATCTATTGGAACGACAACATAGTTAAAAAGCATACATGTAAAATATGCTATAGACCACTGGACCCGGTTTTCACCAAGTATAGCAATATGTGTTCTTTCTGAAATTCCAAGATTTTGCAAAGCATTACCAAACTTTAACACATTGGATAGAAGCTCTTTATAGGTAACTTTTTGAATGGGAGTCTCATTTAGATCCTCCATCGCAAGTTTATCAGAATACTCATTTGCTGATCTAAGCAATAGATCTTGAACAGAATCAATTTGCGGAACATCAAAAAGCTTATAACTCTTTTTCATCTCTACCTCCCAATCAGGTGATAAGTTTTTCTAAACGTATTTATGTAGAATTATTATTGCTTAACTATTTCTGTTCTGTGTATTTGAGTAATATCCCTTTTAATAAGTTATAGAACTTTTCCGTGGCGGGAATATTCAAACGTTCATCTGGGGAATGTGCTCCTTCAATTGTTGGTCCAAATGATATCATATCAATTCCAGGATACTTTGCACCCAACAATCCGGTTTCTAAGCCTGCATGAATGGCTTTGATTTCCGGATTACTTCCGAACATTTCCTTGTAAACTTCTTGAGATACTTTTAATAATTCGCTATTCATATTTGGTTGCCAACCTGGATATCCATCACCAGTATCTACATTAACCGCTCCACCTAACTGAAATACAGCTTTGACTTGATTAGAAATATTCCATTTTGCGCTATCAATTGCACTGCGTTGGCTAGTCCCAACTATTAATTTATTATCCTCTCTCTCTATTGTTGCTAGATTTGTTGATGTTTCAACTAAACCAGGTATATCTGGGCTCATTGCCATTATTCCGTGAGGCATAGCAAGTAAAACGTTTATCAGATTATTTATAAAATCTACAGAAAAGACTTCAGTATCAATAGAATCGAGTTGTTCGAATTTAACTTCCAAACCAGGATCATTGACATTAAATTCTAACAAAGTATCACTGATGAATTGTGAAATAATTCCCTGTACTTTTGCAATGGTACTTGAATTCAGAAGTATATTTACTTCAGCTTCTCGTGGAATTGCATTTCTAAGTGATCCGCCTGAAATATTTGAGAGCTCGAATTTTACATCTTTTCTTATTCGATCGAGCAGTTGAGCAAGTAGTCTAATGGCATTTGCTCTTCCATTCGCAACATCTAATCCGGAATGACCACCTTTTAATCCTGTGATCATTAACTCATAAGTTTTCATTGAAGTATCAGCAACTTCATATTCAAACTTAAAAACTCCACGAGTATCTTGACCGCCAGAACAGCCAACATAAAATGCTCCATCCTCTTCAGAGTCTAAGTTTAGTAGAGTTTTACCGGATATAAAATTTGGCTTCAACTCATTCACTCCTGTCATTCCTGTCTCTTCGTCGACAGTGCAAAGCAACTCTAAAGGACCATGAATCACAGAATCATCTGTAGCAGCAGCCATACCAGCAGCAACACCGATTGCATTATCGGCACCAAGAGTTGTTCCCTCAGCGGTGATCCATTCTCCGTCTTTGTAAATCTTGATTGGATCATTCTCGAAGTCATGCTCCGTACCTTTGTTTTTTTCGCAAACCATATCAAGATGACCTTGAATAACGATTGTAGGCGCTGATTCATATCCAGGTGTCGCGGGAACTTTGATTACAATATTACCTGTTTCATCTTCAACAAATTTTAAACCCTTTGAGTTAGCAAATTCTCTAACGTGTGCTCTTATTTTTTCTTCTTTTTTTGATGGTCTTGGTACTTGTGTAAATCCATAAAAATATTCCCAAACTAGTTTTGGTTCTAATCCTTCGATTGCTGATTTTGACATATCTACTCCTTATTAAATTTAACTGTGACGAATATTTAATATATCGCCATCTAATACAATATATTGTTTACCTTCTAATCTCCAAACTCCAGCTTCTTTGCATTTTGTAAATGATTCGTACTTCATATAGTCATCGTAGTGAACAACTTCTGCTCGAATAAATTTGTTGTAGAAATCTGTATGGATTACTCCAGCTGATTCTTGAGCAGAATATTTCTTTTTAATTGTCCAAGCTCTGCATTCATCTTCACCTACCGTAAAGAACGATTGTAATCCAAGTTTTTCATAAGAAGAACGCAATATTTTACTCAAAGCTGATTCTGTTATTCCATAGTCTTCCATAAATGTCTGACTATCTTCTTCGTCCATAGTGGAAAGTTCATATTCTATTTTCCCAAAGAATGGAATAATTGTAACTGATTTATCAATCAATGAGTTTATAATCTCTTCTAAAATTGATTCAGTATTTTCAATTGATTCCTC
Source organism: uncultured Ignavibacteria bacterium (assembly GCA_963751695.1). Lineage (GTDB taxonomy): Bacteria > Bacteroidota > Ignavibacteria > Ignavibacteriales > Melioribacteraceae > SZUA-22. Next base: position 15,418 of record CAVVVP010000001.1, read on the forward strand.
ATCAAAATTTACTCCGATTAATAAGGGTTTAAGTGTTAGCAATTGATATCCAGACAAAAGTTTTACTTCTTCGCCAGAAAGTTCAAGCGTCCTTAGTGGTTTTTCTTCTTCAACATGTTTGTAGCATTTTTCAATTACTGGTAGTTCCCTTTTAAGTTTATCATCCTTAACCTTCATAATCTCTTTTTTCAATTTCTCTATCCTTGATTCAAGAAATGCAAGATCATGGAATAAAAATTCACTATCTAAGAATTCAATATCTCTGGTAGGATTGATGTCATTCATTGGATGAGGGACAGTGTCATCTTTAAACTGGCGGATTACATAAAATAGTGCATCATTATTCTTAACGTTGTTCAAAAATTGGCTTGTAATTTTGACCTTTCCGTCGTCAGCCATTTTCAGTCCTGGTGTGTCGAACAGTTCAATAGTAGCGTTAATTGTTTTCTTTGGGTTGAAAAGTTCTGTAAGTTTATCTAACCTTTCATCCGGTACCTTTACCACCTCAATAGATGTTTCTTCAGAGCCAGTATTTATTTCTGAGGGTTCAATTTTTGCAATAGTATTAAAAAGTGTGGTCTTTCCGGAGTACTGTAATCCAACAAGTCCAATCTGCATTTTTCAGTCCAATTATGTGAGAAACGTTAATCTAAATATAAAAATAAAATGTTGAACTATTCTGAAACGATTTGTGTATGCAGCCCTATCTCTTCCAAAATCGAAGTTACTTTAAGACAAGCATTCAAGTCACCAATATATACTAGTGCTTGACCTTTTACATGAATTGTAAATGCGAAATCACGTGCTTTTTCGAATGAGCAACCGATCGCTTTTATAAGCTGAACTATTACTTCATCAAATGTATGAACATCGTCATTATAAAGTATAACCTTAAATGGCAAACCAATTGTTGTTTCCTCCTCTTGAAGAGGTTCAGCTATTCCGGTCTTTTCCTTTTCCATTTTGCTATATGAATTATAACTTCAGCCTAAAATATAAAAATAGTTGATTATAGAGAAATTTAGTTATATTTTGAGACAAATTGTATAATTAATCAGCCTTGGAGATAACATGATAATTGCTGTTTGTGTTAGTCAAGTACCAGATACTGCAACAAAAATTAATCTTTCTACTGATGGAAAGACAATTGATCCCACTGGTGTATCTTTTGTTCTTAATCCTTATGATGAGTTTGCAATTGAAGAAGCACTTTTAAAAAGAGAAGATCTTGGTGGTGAAGTTATTGCAATTACGGTCGGAGGGGAAAGGACAAAAGAAGCCCTGAAGAAAGCTATTGCAATGGGAGTTGATGATGCTGTTTTACTCAAGACTGAATCTGAATTAGATTCAATGGCAACTGCAAAAGCGTTAGCCACTGAGATAAAAGAACTCCAGGCTGAATTAGTTTTTATGGGTAAGCAATCTGTTGATTATGATAATTCAATCACAAGTCAACTGACTGCAGCATTATTGAATTTCAACTCGGTATCAGTTGTAGTTGATCTTAGAGTTGATGGAGCAAAGGTTTATGCTGAGCGAGAGATCGAAGGAGGTAGAGAAGTTGTAGAAACAACACTACCGGTAGTCATTTCAGCACAGAAAGGATTGAACACTCCAAGATTTCCTTCAATGAAAGGGATTATGGCAGCAAAGAAAAAAACCATTTCTGAAAAGGAAATAGAAGTGGAGCAATTGAAAACAAAAATTATTGGCATGGGAAAGCCTTTGACAAAGCAACCTGGAAGAATTATTGGTTCGGATAGCACCGCAGTTCCAGAATTAATTAGATTATTAAAAGACGAAGTAAAAGTCATCTAAGGAATAAATAATGAAGAAAATTTTAGTTATTTGCGAGCAGCGTGAAGGAATTATTAAAAAAGCTTCACTGGAATCTGTAAGTGAAGCAGCAAGAATCAGCAAAGATCTTAACATCCATGTTGAAGCAGTTGTTGTTGGAGATTCAATCTCTAATATTAATGAGATATCAGAATGCGGTATTACTGAGATAACTCATATTAAAAATAGTTCATTATCAAATTATTCAACTTCTGCTTATGCAGATTTATTGTCAGAGTTTATCCTTGAAAGTAACTCAGATACTATTTTCCTCGCAAATACAGCACTTGGAAAAGATATTGCCCCATTCGTTGCAGTAAAAATAGATGCATGTATTGCAGGTGACTGCATAAAACTTACCATAACTGAAAATGAACTTATCGCTACCAGACCAGTCTATGCTGGTAAAGCACAGATAGATATTCGACTTGAAAGCGAAAGAAAAATATTTACACTTAGACCAAATGTGTTTGAACTTGAAAAAAACTCAGGTTTGGAATCCAGCATTAATAACCGAGAAATTGATGTGCTCAACTTGGCCTCCAAAGTAATAGAATTTAAGAAGAATTCTGAGAAACTTGATGTAGCTGAGGCTCAAATAATTGTGTCTGGAGGACGAGGCTTGAAAGCAGCTGAAAACTTCTCAATGATCGAAGAGCTAGCTGAGGTATTGGGAGCTGCAACTGGAGCTTCTAGAGCTGTTGTCGATGCCGGTTGGCGTCCTCATGCCGAACAAGTCGGGCAAACTGGTAAAACTGTTTCTCCAGATTTATATATAGCAATTGGAATTTCTGGTGCTGTACAACACCTAGCTGGCATGAGTTCCTCAAGATATATCGTTGCTGTAAATAAGGATAAAGATGCACCGATTTTTAGTGTTGCTGATTACGGGATTGTAGGAGATGCATTTGAAATTGTCCCTGCCTTAATTGAGGAGTTGAAGAAAGGTTAATATTACGTTAGATTTATAACATGGATAAAATACAAGTTGAAATATTAGGATTGTCTTCAAGTCCCTCAGCTGGAGGTGCTTATGCCTTGCTTCTACGAGAAATTTATGGAAAACGTAGACTCCCAATAATTATTGGAGCTTTCGAAGCTCAAGCAATTGCTTTAGAGCTGGAAGGAATCAGTCCACCTAGACCATTGACTCATGATCTACTAAAATCTATTATTGATAATGTAGGTGCAACAATGACTGAAATTGTAATTGATGAACTTAGAGACAATACCTTCTTCGCAAAGATTAATCTTGATGTTTCAACACTTCAAAACTCTGTTGATGCTCGTCCAAGCGATGCAATAGCTCTTGCAGTTAGGACTGGTGTTCCTATCTTTGTTGAAGAAGAAGTGATGAAACTTGCCTCATTTATTCCAACTGGAGATGAAGAAACTGAATTATTCAATCCTGCGGAAGATATGAAAAATGAAGACAAAAAGCATCCTAAAGTTTCAAATGAAGAAACTACATCTGCAACCCTCCAAGAACAATTAAGAGAATCAATTGAGAACGAAGACTATGAAAGAGCAGCAAAGTTAAGAGACGAGATAAATAAACTAAAAGGAACAAACAACTAATCTGTAAATACTTCTTTCCCTATTTCACATTCCAGGCACTTCTCTTTTGAGCAATAGTTTCGATATAATTCAATCATACCTTGAGCATAGATACTCTTTTTTAGCAAATCTGGTGTATTAATTGCATCTGCAACTTCCTCAATTACTTTATTGCTAAACTTTTGATCGTAAGAGTTGTAGATAGCTAGAACTTTTTTGGAAAGTGTTTTATTCCCAAACACATCAAAATAGACCATGAAAAATGGGATAATAATATTGATAATTATTTCGTCGACTCGAGAAATTCCTACAAAATATTTTATTTCTTGTTTAGTCGGTTGATCAAATACAAAATGATTTTTCCAGAAACCCGAAGACCTAACAACCAATAAATTTCTTAAAGATTTTATAAGTACACTAATATTTCTGATCTCTTCAATTTTTTTAATAATGGTGGCAATCATATTATCGAAAAGTATCATTTCAATATATCGAACTCCCCCGGCAATTCTAATCGTGGGAAAATTTTGAGGACGTATTCTAAAAAAATGCCAGTCAGTTTCATCAAATTTTTCACCGTCATAAAGATTTGCATTTTTTTCCCAGATTTTGAAAAGCTCCAAAGAATAATCTGATATTTCCTCCTTCGGTAAATTTCGAACTTCTGGCATTAAACCACCTACATTAAATAGAATTGATTCTAGTACTTTTACTCTGTTTTCTACTATATTAAGTTTACTTAGAAACCTCATGTCAACAGATTGAGCTAACCGCAGCATTATGTTTTTATTCTTTGTGTATCCTAGAGCTTCAAATAGCAACTCATAAAACAATTGCTGCCAAATAGTTTTATCCTTAAAATCCTCACTTGTAAATTTCCGACTTTCGAAATCTGGATGGAGATCATATTTTACAATTGGTTCTTTTAAGCTCAACTCACTCAAATAAACAATTTCTTTCAAACGATGATATATTCTATTTGATTTCTTGCTTATTCTTTCAATTCCAAGACTAGATACAAACTTCTTCTTAGTTTCAAATTCAACAGCAGAAGAAACTGAAGCACATTTTATTTTTACGTTCGATTTATCTTCTTTCTTCTTCCTGTCAACTTCCAATTTTTCTATAACTTGTCGATCTAAGAATGGTGTAAGGCAAATTGAGGGAACTTTCCTTCCATCCTTAGTATACACGTAATGTTGGTTACTCCTATTGAGAAGACTGATATGAAGAACGACTTTATTGTGTTTTACATCAATATTATGTCCATGAGATTTCCAACTGCTATAATCAGTATCGATCTCTATATCTCCCACATAAACAAGATTTCCTATTCTAATACGCGAATTAAGAAAGTCGGGGCCGGCAGAATCGGAATTAAGGTAGCCAGGATCAAGAACGGAAATTTTATCTCCGCTACCGGTGCTTAAACTTGAAGTAAAAGTCTGATTAGACCATATTTTGTAGAGAGCTGATTCATCAATATTAGACAGCTTTTTCATCTTTCTAATCTAATAATCATAAAGTATTTCGTGTCAAGTTCACACAATTAAAATACAACTATTCAAGCTAAATCGCTATCAGATGAATAAGAGCAAGAATTTAGCATTCTCGAATTTCTTTATTATACTCCTCTAAAACCTTTCGACTTGCATTGGCATAATTCTCAGAGCCATCTGCATAAAGTAGTGCACGGCTTACGTTAATAATATAATTCTTATTTGAGTATTCTTTGAAAGTGGATACAATCCCCTTTAGGTCACCTCCTTGTGCTCCCACACCGGGTAAAAGAACAAAAAGGTTACCGAAATTAGAAATATTCCCTTTCAACTCTTCCAGATTTGTTGCTCCAAAAACTATTCCGCAATTATTGAAGGAATTCCATGAATTAACTTTATTAATTACTTCCTGATAAACTTTTTTCCCTGAAGTTAGCTCAAGCTTTTCAAAATCATGAGATCCTGGATTTGATGTAAGCGCGAGTATAAAATTGATTTTATCTTTATAATCTAAGAAGGGTTGGAGTGAATCTCTTCCCATGTAAGGATTAAGAGTGGACGCATCAAGATTATAATGATTGAAAAGGGATTGAGCATACATTTGAGAGGTATTACCTATGTCTCCCCTTTTTGCATCACCAATTACAAGAATATTATCCGGAATTATTTCAAGAGTCTGAGCAAGCATTTTCATTCCCTCTGGGCCTGCTTCTTCATAAAATGCAAAATTTATTTTATATGCTGCAGCAAGCTCACATGTTGTTTCGATAATGCATCTATTGAATTCCAAGACTCCATTTTTATCAACAGATAAATGCTTTGGTATTTTATTCTTATCAGTATCCAGTCCGACACATATATGATATCCATTATTAAGTCTCATATAAAGTTTTTCTTGTGCAGTCATTTTCTCTCTAATTATGTATGATATTTTCTATTTTTATATATATTAAATGCAATTGCAAGCAGTACCATATTGGTAATTAATGAGCTTCCTCCGTAACTAATAAATGGAAGCGGTAAACCAATTACTGGAGTTATTCCTAAATTCATTCCAATATTTATTGCAAAATGGACAAAGAATAGTGTTAAAATTCCAACTACAACAAGTTTATCAAAATTATCACCTGCGTATACTGTAAAGTTGAGAAGCCTAATAAAGATCAATAAAAACAGTCCAATAACAATGATACTGCCTATAAATCCAAACTCTTCTCCAACCACGCAGAATATAAAATCTGTCCATTGCTCTGGAATAAAGCGAAGCTGAGTTTGATTTCCTTGCATGAAACCTTTCCCCATCAATCCACCAGAACCAATTGCCACTTGTGCTTGTAGTGCATTATATCCAGAACCCAAAGGATCAGATGTTGGATCAACAAACGATAATAGTCGATTTACTTGGTGTGGTTTTAAAACTTTTAGAATCAATTCGAAAGCAAAACCTGCTGCTAAATTTATTACGAATACAGTTCCACTTGTAAAAAGATCTTGTTTGAAAAAAAATAGTGCTACAAGAACTGCTACAAGTGCAAATAGAAACATGGGTGTGCCGAATAAGGAAGCAAAGAGAATTACGGCTGGAGAAACAACTACAAAAATTCCGAACAAATTGATGCCGCTCCAAAAAATCATAACCATACTTATGCTAATGTAGACAATTGCGGTACCCATATCAGGTTCCATAAGAATTAGTAAAATTGGAATGAGACTAATGCTAACCGAATAGAATAGTTCCTTAAGATTATTGATATCTCTTTTTTGTGCTGTTAACCAGTGGGCAAGAAATAGAATCATACCTATTTTAGCAAACTCAGATGGTTGGAATCCAATTGGGCCAATACTCATCCAACTTTTAGCCCCATAGACGGTTTTACCAATAAACAAAACAGCAATTAAAAGTAAGAGCGAAAATAAGAATGATGGAAGGGCTATCACTCTAAAAGATCTAGCTGGAAGATAATACACCACAAAAAAAACTAATACGGCTACTAAAGAAAATACGAATTGTTTATTGAAGTTGCCTTTCGCAGTTGGATGATTAAATGTTGAACTTAAAATTGCTAAAAGTCCAAATCCAATAAGTGCAATAGCAGATAGGAACATCACTAGATCAAATTTATCCTTTATATGATAATTTATTTTCATAATGTTTCAATTAATTTGAGGTAAATAAATTCATCTTCTGATTACTTGGTTGAAGATAAGCTTTGATAACTTTTTGAGCAACCGGTGCTGCATAAGTACTTCCGTATCCAACATTTTCTACAATTACAGCAACAGCAATCTTAGGATTTTCGTAAGGCGCAAAAGCAATAAACAAGGCATGATCTTCCCCATGTGGATTTTGAGCAGTTCCTGTTTTACCGCAGATTTCAATATCCTTCAATCGGATCCAACGTCCAGTACCTTCACCTTGCACAACATCATACATTCCTTTACGAACAATATCGAACGAATTTTTGCTAACACCAACTTGAATTGAATCATACTCAAAAGGGATATAGTTGTTAGTCTGACTCTCGATATAACCCCTTACCAAATGTGGTGTTTTACTTTTTCCATAATTGGCCAGCAAAGCAGCGTACTGCGCAAGTTGAAGTGGTGTAGTTAAAATTTCCCCTTGACCAATTCCTAGACTAAGTAAATTACCGTTCGTCCATTTACCTTTTCCATAAACTCTATCGTAATATTCTTTACTTGGTATCAAACCAGCAAATTCTTGACCAATATCAACTTTCGTTTTATCTCCAAAATGAAACAGCTTGCTATATTTATAAAGATTGTCGATACCGAGTTTTAGAATAAGCTGATAGAAATAAGTATTACATGATTTTTCAATCGCGGAAATCATGCTTACTCGTCCATGAACATGAGTGCATTTGAAAAAACGATTTCCAAATCGTAATCCACCTTTACAGTTTATTGAAAAATTTTTAGTTACAAGATTTTCCTCTAGAGCTGCAACAGCTATCAACATTTTGAAAGTTGATCCAGGAGGATTTCTCGTCATTGCTGCTCTGTTAAACAAAGGTTTAGTTGTGTCCTGAGAAAGAGTATCCCAAATTGAACTTGAAGTTACGGAAGCAAACTTCGATAAATCATAACTCGGCGCACTTACGAAAGCCAACACTTCTCCACTTTCTGGCTCGATTGCAACTAAGGCTCCTGAGTATTCTGAAAAAGCTTCTTCTGCAGTAATCTGAGCTTGTTTATCAATTGTGAGTATAAGATCATTTCCTTTGACGGGCGGAATATCCTCTGCGCCTCCCTCATATTTCCCGACAATCTTCTGTCTTGAGTTGACAACAAAAAATTCCTTTCCTTTTGCTCCTCGAAGAAATTCTTCATATGCTTTTTCGATTCCACTTGAGCCTACATAGTCGCCCATTGAGTAGATATCTTTCATTGTTGTTAAAGTTTTCTGATCTATCTCTTTTGTATAGCCAAAAGCATGCGATCCTATTACGCCAAAAGAATAATCCCTTTGCGTTTGAACTATGTAGTCTACCCCTGGAAGTCGGTCTTGGTTTTCATCGACCCAGCCAATGGCACTATTATTAACGTTTCTCATTATGTTTCTCGGAGAATAACGAGAAAACCTTTTATTCTTCGTTAATATTTGATCAACATAACCTGAATCAACTTCCAATATTCTTTCAATTCTAGAAGTGTTCTCAGATTTATAAGTATCTGGAGTTATCTGAAGAATAAATGAGGCTTTGTTTCCAACTAATAGATTAACATTCCGATCATACAATAATCCTCTTGCTGGGTTTATAGTTACAGTTTTTATACTATTCTCGTTGGACTTTTCCTCATACTTATCTCTATTTAGAAGTTGCATTCTAAAAAGCTGAAAAATCAGTATTGAAGCAAATCCAACAATGATGAAGAAAAATATTTGTTTTCTTATAGGAGAACCGAAATAATTTACTTCCATTATCTTTTCCCAACTAATAATGTAAAAGCAATAGCGACAAGCGAGGTATAGAGTGCCGGGAATATTCCATTAATAAATAATAGAGAAAGAATATTTAATTCTATTTCTGCGGAGCCAAGAACGGCATAGAAAAATGAATTGATAAACGCACATAGGAAAACTATACTAACAAAGATTCTAAGATTAGAAAATATCTCTTCGTATTCTTCTTTATAAAAGTATCCAGCAATAAAAGCTGCAAGGGTTTTTGAAAACATTGCACTTCCTATCAACCCACCTGAGAAAACATCAAAAAAGAATCCAACAACAAACCCAAAGATTGAACCCTTAGATTGTCCAAATTTCATAGTAAAAATTACAACATAGATCAAAACTAGATCTGGTATAATCCCATTAATTGAAATGAATGGTACAAATGTAAACTGTAAAGTTATAAGTACAATTAGTATTAGTATTGATTTTGTAATTTCAGCAATCATTTAATCTTTTAATAGGTTTAATTCAAGATCATCAATTTGCACACTCTTTACTTCCTTCAAAACAAATACATTCCTTGAAGTCATCACATCAGAAAATGGTTGAATTATAACATTACTCAGTATTCCAGAGATATTCGACTCCTTTTTAACAACCAATCCAATAGGAATTGAGGCTGGCAAAATAGTACTAAGAGTTGATGTTACCACCCTATCTCCCCTGTCAATGTTTGCGGTTGTTGGGATATTGTGCATCACCAAATTTTGACCGTTCCAGTAAATAACCCCATCGATGTTACTTCGCTGAATAGTCCCAGAGATCTTGAAGGATGCATTATGGAGCGTTCTGATAATAGAAAAATTTTCCTCTACTTCTATAACGACTCCAACCAATCCATTATTGTCTATTACCGGCATGCTTCTAAGCACTCCGTCACCCCAACCAGAATTTACAATAAAATTGCCTTGAATATTTGAATAATTTTTTGCGATTATTGTTGTTGGGATAAGCTGACTAACACTTTGTTCTTTGAAACCGAGTAACTCTTTTAATTCTTCATTTTCTAAAGCGCGGTCGCGAAGCATATTTAGTTTTAGCATTAGCTCAGCATTAAGTTTTCGTTGCACCCTGAGCTCTTCTGAATCGCTAAAAAATTCTTGGATTTCAGAAGATAAGTTCATAAGAAATGTGAAAGTACCAAATGCATATGATCTGATTTTTTGAACTTGTTGGCCGGAATTTTGGGGAAGAAGTATTAGGGAAATTAGTAGAAGAATGACTAGTAAGATGTATTCCTTAGACCTGCTAAATAATTTCCTAAATAGTGATTCCATTAGTAGCTTCTTTTACGTATGAAGACCTTTGAATACTTATTGATATTTTCAATTGTTTTTCCTGATCCTCTTACAACTGCTGTTAGTGGATCTTCTGCAACATGCACTGGTAAGTTTGTTTCCATCTTAATTCTTTCGTCTAAGCCTTTGAGTAGAGCACCACCACCGGTTAACATAACGCCTCGATCAAGGATATCCGCTGAAAGTTCAGGGGGAGTTCTTTCAAGTGTCTGTTTTATGGATTCGACAATCTGCGTTACATTTTCGTTTAATGCTTCCCTTATTTCAACAGAACTTACTTCGGTGGTTTTTGGGATTCCACCCACAAGATCACGTCCTTTTACTTGGATAGTAACTTCCTCCTTAAGTGGCATTGCTGAGCCAACTTCACACTTTATTTTTTCAGCTGTGCGTTCACCTACCAGCAAGTTATAGTTCTTCTTAAAGAATTGCAAAACTGCATTGTTCATCTCATCGCCAGCTATTCGAACAGACTCCTGCGTAACTATACCTGCTAAGGAGATAACAGCAATTTCAGTAGTGCCACCCCCAATATCAACTATCATGTTACCTTCTGCTGCTTCTACATCAATCCCAACTCCTATTGCAGCAGCCATAGGTTCAAATAGCAGATGAACTTCTTTTGCACCGGCATGTTCGGCACTATCCCTTACTGCTCGTTTTTCAACTTCAGTAACACCACTTGGAATTGCAACAACAATCCTTCTACTAGAGAATACTCCAGAGCTAACTTTTTTTATAAATGCACGAATCATTCCTTCAGCAATCTCGAAATCAGCAATAACACCATCGCGCATAGGTCTAGAAACTTTAATTTCTCTATGCTCACGACCTTGCATCATTTTAGCTTCATTACCTATTGCAATGATTCTTTTGGTATTTGTATCAAATGCAACTATGGATGGTTCGTTTAGGACAATCCCTTTTCCCTTAACTGCAATAAGAGTGTTGGCTGTTCCGAGATCCATCGCAATGTCGGTTGAAAAAAAGTCAAAGATTCCCATAGATATCCTTAATGTTTAAAGTTCCTAATACCGGTGAATATCATAGAGACGTTGTTTTGATTTGCAGCATCAATAACTTCTGCATCTCTAACTGAACCTCCCGGTTGGATGATTGATTTTATTCCGTTATTTACAATTTCTAATAGACCGTCTGCAAATGGGAAAAAAGCATCAGAAGCTGCCACTGCCCCTTCTAATCTATGCCCATGTTCTTTAGCTTTCATGGCTGCAATTTTTGCGGAATCTATTCTTGACATCTGTCCAGCTCCAACTCCTAAAACTTTCTTATCTTTAACATAAACTATTGCATTCGATTTTGTGTGTTTACACACTACCCAAGCAAATTTTAGATCATCTATCTCTTGATCAGAGGGCTTATTATCTGTTACCGTATTAAGCTCTAATCCAATGGATCGTGAGTCATCCATTGATTGAACTAGCAATCCGCCTGGAATATTTTTAGCGATAAATTTAGTCTCTGTATCTTTCTTCTTAATTTTTAGTAAACGTCTATTCTTCTTTTTCTTAAGTACTTCTAATGCATTCTCATCAAAATCTGGTGCAACAATAATTTCCAAAAATATTTCATTTAACTTTTCTGCAGTCTCAACATCAACCTTATCGTTGAAAGCAACAATGCCACCAAAAGATGAAACTGGGTCACCTGATAAAGCCTTCAAATAAGACTCCAAGACTGTAACACCGGTTGCAGCTCCAGCTGCATTAGTGTGCTTAATAATCGCACAAGAAGTAGGATCAAGTTCATTAACTAAGTCAATTGCAGCAACAAGATCAACTATATTATTGTAAGATAATTCTTTTCCATGTAAAACATCAAAATAATCATAAAAGTTACCAGCAATAAAAGCATCTTGATGCGGATTCTCTCCGTATCTTAATTTTTTGTTAATAGGCAAATCATTTCGAATTGCCAATTTTTCTTCATTGAATTCGGACTCAAAAAAATCAGCAATTATAGTATCGTAATAAGAAGTATGAGCAAAAGCAGCAGAGGCCAGCTTCTCTTTTGTCACTGAGCTAATACTCCCCATTTCAAGTTCTTTTGTGAATTCTTCGTACTGAGCAGGATTCGTTAATACTGATACGTATTTGTAGTTTTTTGCAGCAGCTCTAATTAAACTAGGTCCACCAATATCAATATTCTCAATTTTTTCTGAAATATCAATGTCATCTCTTTTAACAACTTGAGGAAATGGATAAAGGTTCACACAAACAATATCGATTGGCAATACTGAATTTTCTTCAGCTTCTTTTTGATCTGACTGATTATCCCTTCTCATTAAAATACCACCAAATATTTTAGGTTGAAGAGTTTTAACCCTTCCAGAAAAAACTTCGGGGAAAGAAGCAAAATTTTGAATCCCGATACATTTAATTCCAGATTCTTCGATAATCTTTGCTGTATTACCGGTTGCTAAGATATCGTAATTGTATTCACTTAATTTTTTAGCAAGTTCTGTTATACCTGTTTTGTCTGATACACTCAACAGCGCAATTTTTTTCAATCTAAAATCTCTTTAATTTTTTATTAGAACTCTATTATTTTGAATTTCAATTTTATTTTGTGAAAATTTTTCTATCACATAAGGAAGTATCTCATGTTCAATTTTCAAAACCCGATCAGCAATCTGTTGAGGTGAAATTACATCTCCAATATTAACTGATTTTTGTTCAATAATCTTGCCATTATCGTAGATCTTATCAACGAAATGAATTGTTGCTCCACTTACTTTACAAGATTTTTCGAATACTGCTTTATGAACATGAGATCCGTACATCCCCTTGCCACCAAATGATGGCAACAATGCTGGATGAATGTTGATAATCTTACCTTGAAACTCATCAACAATTATATCAGGAACCTTTTTTAGAAATCCAGCTAGAACAATTAAATCAGTTTTAATATCAATTAAATGTACCAATAATTGTTTATAATCTAAATATCCATCTATAAGCTTAGAAGAAACTGAAAATTTAGGAATTTCATAATTATCAGCAATTGAAAACGCACCACAATCTATTTTGTCACTGACAATTGCTTCGATCTTAAAATTCTTTGAATTTGAATCAAGAATGGCCTTTAAATTTGAACCTCTGCCAGAAACAAATACAACAATTTTATACATTTAATTCTTTTTTATTTATCGATGGAAAATAAAGAAATGAGGTAATAAATTCAATTTATAAAGTCTCTTTCCGTAATTATTACAGCAACTAATTCCATTGTTTAAGTTTTAATTTTGAGTTCAGATTTACAAGATAACGCATCAATTTGTTATTACTATCCTCACAATTCTTAAATGATAACTCTAAATAGGATTCTGCAATTTCCATATCTCCTAAGTAAAAATAGATTTTCGAGAGATTTAAATAGATAATCTGCTAATTCGTTTTGGGTAAAACCTGAATTATTAATATCAATTTTTTCAATAGTTTTCTTTGCTAGAAGTAACTGATTGAGTTCAAGATGAGTTTTCGATTTAATCAACAAAAGTTCACATTGGTTTGCAATTTTTAAATTGAAATTTTGAAGACTGTCAATTCCTTCAAGAACATTATTATATTTTGCAGCTGCAAAATAATTTTCAATTAATACTGTTTTTCGATCAATTTCAAAAAATCCTTTATTATAATAATCATAACTTGAATTTTTTGCATTCAAGTCTTCTGGAATATCTAAATTACCGTTTCTTGCAAGTATGAAATACTTTTTTGCAAGCAAATCTTCACCAATCATTAATAATGAGAGACCAATTTTAAAATGTGCCAGCCCTGTATAATCAATACTATTACTTTTTACAAGAAAATCTTCATAATTTTGAATAGCTGATTTAAAATCATTTTGCTTAAAAGCAAGTTCGCCTTGTAGTAAAAAAGCGAAAGCTGTGGTTTGGCTGAACTTCTTGTCATTTAACATTATAATTCTACTCATAACTTCACTAGCTAAATTAAGATTTTTAGTGTCCATTAATAAAAGGGCATATTGATATAGGAACAGAATATTATCTGGGTATTTACTTATCAATTCTGCTAGGTAGATCTTTGCGCTATCGAACTCGGCATTGTATTCGGTATATATCTTTGCTAAATGATATGCTGCCTCACTCTTGACATCTTTACCATTCACATAGGCCAACTTAACAAATCTTAATCCCTCTTCTTTGTCGCCATCCAGACCAGATATTGAAATAGCCCAACCAAGGAAACCTGGGACAAAACTGAGTGCGTACTTAATAACTCCAATACCAAGATAAGGATCGTAGTAGTTCTTATCTGCATCCATTGCATCTTCAAAATAGCTAAGAGCAGATTTTGTTGTCCAGAATGCATCCATAGAATTTCCCTCAGTCGCATTGATAACTGATTTCTGAAGATTGATTTCTCCCATTAAGTTGTTCATGATTGGATCATTCTCATTTTGCTGATACAATGCTTCTGCTCTTTGCGAAGCAATCTGATTATAATATTCAAACTGATTTTTGTAAAGTGAGTCTTTTGAACCGAGGAAGAACCAGAGATAATTTTTACTAAGCAAATGTGGTGCAAATGGTGATTTAGGATATTCTAAAATCAAATTTTTATATATACTTTCAGCTTTCTCAAATTTAAACTGATAGGAGTATTCTTTGCCTTCTTCAAGAAGAGTATCGAGGTTAGAAGAAAATATAAATGTGATATTTATAAAAATTAGGAGAACAGAATATTTTACAAAATTCATTCGTCCTTAGTTCTGCTCTGAGTGATCAGATGCGGCTTTGACAAATTCTCTAAAAAGCGGATGTGCTTTAGTTGCTCGCGATTTTAATTCTGGGTGAAATTGACCGGCAACAAACCATGGATGATCTTTGAGTTCAACCATTTCAACAAGTTCTTTATCAGGGGAAATACCGCTTATTACAAGACCACTTTTCTTTAATTGAGGTAAGAATTTATTATTTACTTCGTAACGATGGCGATGACGCTCTGAGATCTTCAATTTTTTATACGCTTTATGAGCTTTTGTCCCTTTACTAATAACGCATGGATAAGCCCCTAGCCTCATTGATCCGCCCTTTAGCTTAACCTTTAACTGCTCCGGCATTAAATGTATAACATCTGTTTTTGTTCTTGAAAATTCAGCGCTGTTTGCGTTTTTAAGACCGCAAACATTTCTTGCAAATTCAATAACTGCAGTTTGTAGACCCAAACAAATTCCAAAGAAAGGAATATTATTCTCACGAACATATTTTATAGCTTCAATTTTACCTTCAATTCCTCTTTCCCCAAATCCGCCTGGGATTAGAACTCCGTTGTAAACCTTTAATATATCGTCGACATTGTTTTTGTTGATTCCTTCAGTACTCAAGTATTTAACTTTAACTTTAACATTATTCTCTGCCCCAGCATGGATAAAGGCTTCGTCAATACTTTTGTAGGCATCCATTAGGTCTGTATACTTTCCGCAGACTGCAATTTTGATTTCTCTTTCTGGGTGTCTTAAAGATTCAACAAATGTTTTCCATTTTTCCAAATCAATATTTATATCTGGGAGCCTGAGTTTTCTGAGTACAATTCTATCCATATCTTGATTGTACAAAACTATAGGAACGTCGTAAATAGTATCACAGTTATAGGCAGAAAAAACTGAATTAGTGTTTACATTACAGAATAGAGATATTTTTTCACGAATTTCTTTAGCAAGAGGTTCATCTGATCTGCAGACTAGCATGTTCGGCTGAATTCCAAGCTCTAATAAGTTTTTTACGCTGTGTTGAGTCGGTTTAGTTTTTACTTCACCTGCGGAAGAGATATACGGCACAAGAGTAACGTGAAGAGCAATTGCATTCTTTCTTCCTAATTCAACCATCAACTGCCGCATCGCTTCCATAAAAGGCAACGATTCAATATCACCAACTGTTCCACCAATCTCAGTAATAATTATATCGTACTTATTGGACTTTTCAAGCAACCTCATGCGACTTTTAATTTCGTCTGTGATATGAGGAATAACTTGCACAGTAGCACCAAGATAATCACCGCGGCGTTCTTTTGAAATCACCTCGTGGTATACTTGACCTGTGGTTGTGTTATTGGCTTTAGACATACTAACATCTAAAAATCTTTCATAGTGGCCAAGATCAAGATCAGTTTCAGCTCCGTCGTCTGTCACATAAACTTCTCCGTGCTGAAATGGACTCATAGTACCAGGATCAACATTTATATAAGGATCAAACTTTTGGATAGTTACACTGTATCCACGGGATTTTAATAGAAGTCCGAGTGAGGAAGCTGTAATACCTTTTCCAAGAGAAGAAACCACACCCCCAGTTATAAAAATATACTTAACTTTTTTCTTGTAATTCATGATTTATGGTTGCGCTAGTGAAGTTTAAATTGTTTGTCAAAAATAATAAAAATAATTCTTTTCTCTACATCCTAATTCAAGTTTTATTGTTTTATTCCATTTCATCGTTTGGCTCTTCAACAAGCTTTTTAACTAAACCTGAGTACTTTTTCTCAACTTTAAATCCAAACCTGTAAAAATACTCAGGTCTAAAAAATCCAGTAGTTACATATTTAAATCCATCACTTGACATCCTTTCGAAAAATTCATTCATAAGCATATCGCTAATCCCTTTTCTGCGGTAATGATTGGAAACAACTATTTTTTCCATATGAACAGTATCTTCTTCTGATTGAAAATAAAATAGTCCCCCAATTATAAATCCTCTTTCGGAAATAGCTACAATATAATCGTGTTTTTCTTGAAAACTAACTAGTAGATTGGTTTCGATAAATAAATTATGGAGTCTAGATATCTCCTTAGGTGTAATTGGTTTTCTGATAAAAAAAGGATTCCCATCATAGTCATTCAATTGTATTACTAAGTTTGCCCCTTTTGAAATCTCAGTTTTAACTGTCAAAAAATCGGCAGAAACAGTTGGTTTCAAATGCGGGAAGATCAATCGGGTTAAGAAGAATTTTTCTTTTTCCGATAACTCATATTCTTCCTGAAGTTGAGAAATTTGTCCAAGCATTTCTTCTTTATTAAAAGTATGATCATGAAACTTTTCTGCAATTTTATTGAGTACTTCCTTTGTTGATTCACTTGAATCTACTAAAACTGTCTCTAAGAAAAATCGTGTCCTTACTTCGGGATAATTGGATTCTAATTCACCCAATATCGTGTGAATCATTAAGTTGTATGTTTCATATAACTCAATTAACATTTCTGCCTGCGCGCTTAAAGAAGCCTCTGTATTTAGCTGATACCATCTGTGGAATCTCTTAATTGCAAAATAAAGCCTCTTTGCTAAAAATTTACCACGTTGAATAATATCTATAAATTCGTCGACAATCCTTACTGGTAATAAATGATCACTACCATTTATGCTTATTTCTGATTTATATTTCTCAAGAATTGCTAGTCCATCTTTTTCTCCTAATCCTTCGATAATTCCAGATAGTATATAATTCCAAATGTTTTTATTTTCAAAGAAATCAAATTCATCAATAGTATTCTGAACAAAATCGTCATAAAAATTCTTCATTAAATCTGTGACTGATGTAAACAATGTTGTCTCAGAGAGAGATAGAATTTTTGTTCCTGTCTGGTAGTCGTGAGCTGGAATGATAAAATTATGCGTCGAAGCATCAGCAAGAATAAATTTATTGCCAGTTAGCTTCCAAAAACTAATGTATCCAATCGCTGCATTCCAGACAAAGAAAGGCCATAACATTTGAATTCTCTCGGTCGCAGCCTCGTCATTTTTTCTAACCTCACGTTTAATCATTCTTTCAACATTACTTTCGGGATTATACTTATTGGACCAAACTTTATATTCAGGCCAATATCCTCCAAAATCTTCCACAAGATCTTTAGAAATTGCATCTGAACCGGCAAGAATAAGCCAATTAATTTCTTTAAGAATTTCAAAATCATCCCGATTTTTATTGATAGTTAAGACAAGATCGAATGATCCATACATTCTTGTTTGAACCGAGACTCTATAGAGACATTTATCATGATATTCTCGAATGAAGCTAACCCAAACACCACCAGGGAGAATACTAGTAAGCCTAATAAGTTTGCCTCCAGAAAAGAGAAAGATCGCCTCTCTAAGCAATTGGGTTTTTGAAATTGTACTAAAGAGCACTTCCCTATCACTCTTATCTATGTCCTCCTCTATCACGACCACATCCTTCCATGTATATTCGTCACCAGTTTCCATATCAACAGCGATAATTTGATTTTCGCCCATCCAGTTTCGAAATCCGTTTCTGAGGTTTGTACGGGTTTGCCAAGCAAGTTTTCCTAAACTTGAATCCACTTCTTGCAGTTGAATTCTGACCAGTATTTCTCTCAATATTGTATATGTGGTTGGGTGAAGAGTACCAAATTCTCCAATCATCCTTAACAAACTTGGATAGCAAGTCACATCGATAAATTCCGCATTTCTATACCTATCAATTCTTTTATCCAACAGAATCTCAACTAACTTTACGAAGTGTTCCTTTTTGATATTATCTATAACAACTCTGATTATATCATCATCTATTAGGGCACAGTCAAAATCCAAATATAGATTGAACATTTCCGATAGTGAAAAGCCAGAATTGAATTTTAGGAATAATTTAAAAAGTTCTCGCCTTGCATTAATAAGTTTAGTAATGTTTGGTCTAGTTAGAATTGTTCTTGCAAGATTATAATTATTTGAAGTCGAATCTTTTAGTATTAACTCTAAATAATCTATACCAGTTACTGATAAATTTGCTGTATCAGATTGAAGAAGTAATACAGCTTTATGTAATCCATCTAAAGAATCTTCACCTACTTTAATAAACGTCTCTAATTCTTTTATTGCACCATCTCCAACTAGAACAATATCATCTGAATCAATAAAAGAAAGATCATCGTTACCCGTAAGCTTTCTTGTCCATTGGATAATGGATGATCCTGTGAACTCAACTAACTCTTTATTACCAATCCAAAATGACGCATTTGTCAATAGTGGTTGCAAGTCTAATTGATCCCTATTAAGCTGATAGATAAACCCACCAATTTTAATCCATTTTTTTTCTTGATCAACAACTTCAATCTTCAACCGCTTGCTTAATTTAGGTATTACAAGATCATCACCTTTTGCTATTATGTCACCACTAAGACAACCCTTCTCTCTTAAGAACCAATTTGGTACTTTGACAGTAAGTTCTTCAATTTTAATAATTGTGTGTGTTTTCTGATACATCTGTTCTATCACAACAGAATAGTTTTGTTCTATTACTCTTCGCTTATAAGTTCCCTTTGGAGTTAGCTCACCTTTTTCAGCCAAAAATGGTTTATCTATTATTCTAAAATCTACGATACGCTCAAACGGTGCGAGAAAATTATTTACTGTAACAATTATTGATGAGAAATACTCGATTGTTTGCTCTTCGTCCATATGATCAAAAAAAGATTTTGATTCCTCAAAGTTAGGATAGATCAGGAGTGTGTTAAATGCCCTATGGTCACCAACCAAAAATACTTGTTTAATATTTTCAAAATCCCTGAAGAAATTCTCAATTTTTTGAGGAGCTACAGTCTCCCCTTTTATATTCTTGTAGATTTCTTTTTTTCTATCGATGATCTCAATGAAATCATTTTTATCTTGACGCATTATATCACCGGTAGGCAACCAACCTTCCTTATCAAAAGTTTCTGAATCAGATTGACCATAATAACCAAGCATCACATATTGGCCTTTGATCAGCAACTCACCATCTTCAGCTACTTTCATCTCTATTCCAGGCAAAGCTCTTCCGAGTGAATTTGGGATATATTCTCCAGGAGGAGTCATTGAAATTCCTCCCGTTGCTTCGGTCATCCCAAAACCACTCATTAGTTCAATACCTTGATTCTGGAAAAACTGGAAAACCTCTGGAGGTAAAAATCCAGCAGCTGATAAACCCCATGATAATTCTCCTCCCGTAACTTTTTTGACGGCACTTTGTATATCTTCTTCGCTATCTAGTTCGATGTTAACACGAGCACACACGGCTTCATATAACTGCAACCATTTTTTAGGAATCGAAATAAATATAGTTGGCTTCACTAAATTCATATTAGAGATCATGGTCTCGACAGAGGGATTTTCCATAAAACAATATTCTGCGCCCCAGAAAACTGCGCCGGTTAATTCTAAATAACGCCCAAAAGTATGAAAGAGTGGCAGAAATGATAAATACCTATCAGCATCAGAAATTTTTGGTAGAGCTAATGCTCTACAGAATCGTTTATAAACTATGTTCATTTGGGAAAACATAATTCCTTTCGGATCGCCGGTAGTACCGGATGTATACATAATGGTTGTCAATGCATGGATGTCATCTTGCGAAAATAAATTGTTTTTCTCAACTTTTGAGGGTAGAGTTAAAAACTCATCAAATGATATAACCCAATCTTCAATACTTTTTCCTTTTACTAAAACCACTCTTTTTAGATTTGGAACTTCTGGGTGAATGGATTTTATCTTTGCAAGTTGTTTCTCATCTGAAGCGATAATGATCGGGACTTTTGTTTGATTTAGAATGAAAGAAATGTGGGCTGAAACAGAATTAGCTGGGATCATTACATTTCTTATACCGGAAGAGAGACATGCGATATCTAAGGAAGCCATCTCTACGCTATTTTCTAAGAGAAATGCGACTTGCATCTCTTCAGTTTGATAGTCAGAAATTAAGGATTGGAGACTTGAGGTATACTTTAGAACAATTTCATCAACTTTCTTCCATGTGTATTGATCAATTCTACTCCCTTGAATTATCTTAAATAGAGTTTTCTCAGGATAGTCTCTAACTCTTTGGCTAAATAGAGTTCCAAAATTGTAATTACTGTACTCTATTAGTTTCTCAATAAGTGAGTGCCATTCTAACTCGGAAGTAATTTTTTGGAGCCAAGCTGAGAATCTAAACAAATTTAATAACTCATGAACCAGCTGCACAGTTTGCGAGTTTTTATCTCCGAGTTCGAGGATAGTGCTACAAAATCTAAACATGGACTTACTATCCAAGTCCTCAAGTATGGAGTACGCTAGTTGTGATGAGGGAATAGCCACAAGAATAGAATGGAGTAATTCTGCTTCTTCTTTACCTGTTAATAAATTATGTTGGTCTTCCTTACTATCAAAAAGCTCATTAAACTCAGAGGATAATTTTTGGACATCTTCAGTTTCAAGGGCTGTTTTTCCCTTTAAAATGGATTGATGAAGCGAGAGCAATTTTTCATTTAAACTTAATTCTGACATCTTAGTCTTATCTCATCTATGTAATAATAAAAAAGGGATGTCAAGTGACATCCCTCTGCTATTAAGGATTATTTGTTTTATTCAATTCCAGCAATTTTTTCTAGCATCGGAGTAGTTAAAGATTTTGGTCTCTCAATTGGATATCCTAATGCGCGATCCCATACTATATTTGCTGCAACTCCAAGAGCTCGTCCAACACCAAAAAGGACTGTATAATAATCGTATTCTTTCAAGCCATAGTGCCATTGAATAACACCAGACTGGGCATCGACATTCGGCCAAGGATTCTTTGCATGTCCATGCTCTTGTAGAATATCTGGAATAACTTCATAAAGTACATTCACATATTCAAAGATCGGATCATTTGGTAGGTGTTTTAAACAAAATTCTCTTTGTGCAGTATATCTTGGATCAGTTTTTCTTAATACGGCATGTCCATATCCTGGAATCACTTGACCAGAATTCAATGTGTCCCACGCAAACTTAGTCATCTCTTCTTTTGTAGGAACTTTGCCTCCCATTTTATCCATAACACCTTGAATCCAACGAAGTACTTCTTGATTCGCAAGTCCATGAAGTGGGCCAGCAAGGCCATTTATCATTGCAGACATTGAATAATACATGTCTGAAAGTGCGCTTGCTACAAGATGCCCAGTATGTGCTGAAACGTTTCCACTTTCGTGATCACTGTGAAGTATAAAATATAATCTTGCGACATCATCATAAGGTGCATCAATTCCCATCATGTGTGCAAAATTTCCGCCCATATCCAAATGTGGATCAGGAGGAATAATGTCACCACCTTTATATTTGTGTCTATAAATAAATGCAGCTATCTGAGGAAGTTTTGCTAACAAATTAAGAGCATCTTCGTATGCAGGTTTCCACATATCAAATTTGCTTATTCCTGCATTGTATTCCTGCACAAAAACTGACTCTCTTTGCATTGCTACAATTGCTGCTGAGAACATCGACATTGGATGTGCATCTTCAGGAAATTCTCTAAGCATATTGAAAACATACTCAGGTACATTTTTACGCTTGTTAAATTCTTCATGTACAGCTTCAACTTCCTCTTCATTAGGAATATCACCAGTTAAAAGAAGATAGAAAAATCCTTCAACATATGGCATTTCAGCCCCAGGTACCTTTGGTAATTTTTCTAACACCTCAGGAATTGTATATCCTCTGAACCTTATCCCTTCAAAAGGATCCAGATAGGATATATCTGTTGTTAAACATTTTACTCCCCTCATACCTCCAATAATTTGAGCGATGGTTACATCTCCAACTACTGTACTTCCATGTTCTTTAAGTAGCTTTACAGTTCTCGGTCGGTGAGCTTCAATTTTTTCAGCTAATTTTTCTTTTAAATTCGACATAATTGCCTCCCGTTTAATGGTAATAATTTTTAAGTTTCTTATGAATATTTTCGACAAACAATCTCAGAGATCAATACTCCGCTTTTTACGGCACTTTCAATTGTGCTTGGAAGACCGGTATTCGTCCAGTCTCCCGCAATATAAAAATTATTGAAATCTTTAGTCAATTTATTTCTGGATACAATTGACATCTTATCAGAAACAAAAGTAGCTTTTCTCTCTTTTATTACTTTTGTACCAACAATTTCTATATTATTTAATATAGGAAAATATTTTCTTAGTTCCGAGTCTGCTAATTTAATAAGTTCTTCTGAGTCAAGATTTATCATTTCAATAGCAGCACTTCTCAGCAGACTAAGATATTCTTGTTTATTAAAGAGCCAATGAAATTTGCATCCAACCAAACTGTAAAATTTTTCTTTTAGATTATTCTCCTTCAACCAAAGATTAACGGATAAGATTGGTGAATATTCAAGAGTGGGAATATTCATTTTGTTGCATATGGATTCATCCAATAAATTTGTCAATTTATCAGCAGTTAAAGATGAAATAACGATATCAAAATCAGTAATTGTTCTTTTATTCGTAATAACACTAGCGACAGATTCATTATCAAAATTTACCCTCAAGACTTTTTCATTCTTAGAAATTTGTCCTCCCCTTTTGGAAATATAATTTCCTGCCGGATCTATCAATGCCTCACTCAATCCAACATTCGGAATTACAAGTTTTGAACTGTCTTTTCCACTAAAAAATATTATTTCTATCATTTCTAAGAATAGTTTTGCAGAGGCTATTTGGATTGAAGAATTCATAGCACTTACAACAAGCATTTCCCAAAATTTTTCTATCGTTGAATTGGATTGACCATTGTTTTTAAGTAATTCCAATACAGTGGAATCTACTATTAGTTTTTTCTTTATTGAATTAAGATGAATAAGAAATTTTATTACTTGTAACCTTTCAGAAAAAGTTAGAAGTCGAAATTTTATAAATGAGGTTAGTAAATTAAGGGGATAAAAATATTCCGAGCTATGCAGTTTTATTGATTCTCCACCGATCTGCTGAAAAGAAATACTCAAGGAATCTTGGAAAAAGAATTTTTCTTTAGATTGGATTTCATCAATATACTTAAGAGTATTTGTATAGCAACCCATTAGAAAGTGCTGCCCATTATCGATAGTACTATTCAAGTTGTCAGATTGGAGTGAGTAAGTCCTTCCTCCTAATTTCTGCGAAGATTCGAGAATCTCAATTTTAAATCCTTTTTTTATCAGATTAACGGCAGCTGATAAACCTGATAGTCCCCCACCAATGATGATGATTTTTTTCATGATTAAATTTAGGAAATTCGAGAGTATATTTCAGAAGAATGGTTCGAAATGTATTAATAGACCAAGCTATACTTAGCCCAAACTCCCACAGCAATGGCAGTTTTTTGTGATTTAGATACCTTAATATTTTCATCAAAAATATTAAAATTTCTCGCCTCTATTTTTTTCAATAAATTAAAGTAAATATGCTGCATTGCTCTAGCTGCATACATTGAAGGTTTGTCCTCAAAATTGAGGGAATTATTTGCTATCTCAAAATACTGCTTTGCTCTGCTTGCTTCGAAACGCATCAGACTGACAAAGTTTTCGTTATAAACACTATTCAATAATTCGTTTTCAGAATAACCAAATTTTTGTAGATCTTCTTGGGGAAGATAAATACGTCCATAGTCGGCATCCTTTTTTACATCCCTTAAAATATTAGTTAATTGAAGCGCGTAACCAAGATTAACGGCATAATTTTTTGCTGATTCATTTTTATATCCGAAAATCTCAATACTCATCAATCCAACAGTAGCAGCTACTCTATAACAATACTCCATGAGATCATCTATATTAGAATAACGAATATTTTGAAGATCCATTTCCATTCCTTTAATAAGATCAAAAAATGGCTCAATAGGAATATTGAATTGGTTGATTATTTTGGAGAGATTATTCAATAAAGGATAATTTGATGCCCCTTTCAATCCTCTTTCTAATTCAATTCTCCACTTTCTTAGATTCTCGTATTTAACATCATCTGAAAAATCATTTTCATCAACGATATCATCGGTTCTTCTGCAAAACGCATAAACTGTGTTCATTGCATCACGCTGTTCGGCGGGAAGTAGATTAAAAGCGTAGTAAAAACTACTTTTACTCTTCCTTGCTATATCTTTTGCTTCACTTTTCATTAATTTGAAATGCCAACTAGAATCTTCAAGAAATCAAACTTTGATAATGATGGTCTGTTTTCCAAAACATTAAAATTGTTCTTCTTTATTTTTTCAAGAATTGATCGTCCTCCGCCGATCGTCCAACCTATCTGACGTCTGAGTCTTAATGGAAGTTTCGGTAAAAGCTTTTTCCCATTTTCAAAAAGTTCATCAGCACGATCAACTTGAAATTCAATAAGTTTTTTAAATTTACCATTAAATCCCTTCAATTGAAACATTTCTTCAGTTACTCCAAAATCATTAAGCTCATCCATTGGAATATAAATTCGATCTTTTTGAATATCGATGCTAACATCTTGATAAAAATTTGTTAATTGTAGTGCAGTGCAGATATTGTCTGAGAATATTTTAGAATCCTCATCAAATATTCCATTTAGCTCAAGAATTATCCTTCCTACCGGATTAGCGGAATTTGAACAGTAATTCAAAAGATCATTGAAATCCGAATATCGCTTTTTGGTAAGATCTTGAGTAAATGCATGGAGTAAATTATAGAAATTTTTCGATTCTAAATTTTTTGAAGTAATTGTATTTGATAGAGAAAACCAAAAATCATTAGACGGACTACCATGAATAGCGTCATTGAGTTGACTCTTATATACTTTTAGTCTATCTCGTCGCTCTTCAGAATCATAACTACCCTCATCGGCAATATCATCAGCTTGTCGTGCAAATTGATAAACTATGGCAACATGTTTTCTTAGATCCTTTGGGATAAGGAATGAGACAACTGGAAAATTTTCATAGTGAGACTTTGTAAAATCTATGGCTTTTTGATATCCAGAATCCAATTTATAATTGTTTCTTGTCATATACTTAAATTAAATATAGGGATTATTGAAGACGAGTGCCAGAAGG
Organism: uncultured Ignavibacteria bacterium; assembly: GCA_963751695.1. Classification (GTDB taxonomy): domain Bacteria; phylum Bacteroidota; class Ignavibacteria; order Ignavibacteriales; family Melioribacteraceae; genus SZUA-22. Next base: position 41,386 of record CAVVVP010000001.1, read on the forward strand.
GGGACTCAAACCCCCACCCTCATAAGTGGACTAGACCCTGAACCTAGCGTGTCTACCAATTTCACCATCACAAAATACTGTTTTTGGTCTGTTTTCAAACTATTTTTCATATCAAAATACCACTTATCAAAATTTGTATAGTGTTTTGCTAATAGATTTTAATTGAAATTAATTACATTTTAAAGATTACAACAATTCAGAGATGAAAATAATAATTAAAAATGACAAATTTATATTCCTTCTCACTAACGTTTTTTTCATTAACTGAGTAAGCAAAAGGTAAATATTTAAATATTGACAGTTGTTCCAATAATCATGAGTTGAGTGGAATTAATAGAATAAATCAACTATGTTTTGAATCTTTCTGAACATTGCTAAAGACTAAGGCGTCTAAAATATCATATTAAGTAAATATGAGAGCCAGTTATGAAATCTCTACCATTCAAAGTTTGTCTACTAAGTTTGTTATTATTTATTTATAACTGTACTGAAGATTCACCTTCCAATCCTCCACCAAACCTTACAATTCAAGAAAAATTTCAGAAAGCTTTAGATGATGGGATAAAAGAATATAATGGTAAAGGTATATCAGTTGCTATCATTATGCCAGATGGTGAGATGTGGACTGGTACAAGTGGAATATCTTCTGAAGGTGTTCCAATTGAATCTGACATGTTATTTAGTGCTGGAAGCATAACAAAGATGTTTACCGCATGTACAATACTTCAACTTGCTGAAGAAGGAACCCTAAGTCTTCAAGATTCTATTCATAGATGGCTTCCTCAATACCCAAATATTGATAACAACATTACTATCAAACAATTGCTGAACCATACAAATGGAATCAGAGATATTGTGGAACATCCCGATTTAATTCAGTCAATTATAAATAACCCGAGTAGAGAATGGACCTTAGAGGAAGTCCTCCAGAATTATACGATGGAACCATACTTTGCACAAGGGACGAACTGGCACTACTCTAATACTGGTTATCTTTTACTTCGCATGCTTATAAAGGAGGCAACAGAATCGACTATTTCCACCAACTATAGAAATAGATTTTTCCAACCTCTTGGAATGACTAAATCATTCACTGCTCCTGAAGAAGAAGGTCAAGATATTGCACAAGCTTGGTTGGATTTAAATAATGATGGGAGCTATGACAAACTTCCATTCCTAACATCTTTTTATAGTGTTGCTGGTGGAGGTGTATTTTGCACTGCTTCAGACTTAGCAACTTGGGTACATTCAGTATTACATGATAGAAATGTAGTTTCAGAAAACATGTACTCTAAAATGATTGAATTTTATTCTCCATGTCCAAACGAACCATTAGTTGAAGGATATGGGTTAGGTGTTCTCAAATTTTCTCCAGAACTATTCAATAATTTGAATGCACTGGGTCACGGTGGAAATGCACTAGGGTACGCAGCAGCTTGTATATATCTACCAGATTACAATGTTTGTATGGCAATTATGGATAATACAGAAGAAGGTGAATCAATGTTTATAATAAATGATTTATTAAAAATAATAATTGAAAACCTAAATTAGATCACATACAAATAGGTCGTAATCATTAAACTTTGTGATATCCTACTTCATTAATATCATCTTCTTAACACTTTGATATACTTTTCTTGTCTCTAAAGATATTGCTGATAACCTGTACATATATATCCCACTTGAAAATCCAGAAGCATCCCAATTAATTTCATGGCTCCCTGCTGAACTTACGTTGTTCACAAGCACATCAATTCTTTGACCCAACATATTAAATATCTCTAATCTGACCTCACTTTTTTGAGGTACTGAATATGTAATTGTAGTACTTGGATTAAATGGATTAGGATAATTTTGAACTAATTCATATCTATCTGGGATTTTAAGTTTTTCATTTACTACTGTGGTTGTATCATACGGGAAAAAATATTCAAGCACATTATCCAGATGTGCTCTCCAGCTACCCCAACTATGCCCTTCATTCCATTCTTTCCAAGTCAGTTCATAACCATTAGAAATTAATTCGTCTCTAAGTGTTCTGGAATCTTGCATAATACCCAGTTCATATCTACCCCAATCAATGTAGAACTTTATCTCCTTTTTAGGACCATTTACAACCATATTATAAACAGCCATATCCTTTGCCCAATAGGATGGTGAAATCGGAGCTGATAAGCCAAATACTTCAGAATACTCATAACAGATTTGCGTTGTGATTAGACCACCATATGACGGACCAGTCATGGCCCGAAATTCTGGATAGCGAAATGTTCTATAATGAGAATCAATATAGGGGACCACCTCTTCAACAATGAAAGATGCAAATTTATCAGTCTGATTAAAAGCATATTCATTCTCTCGATCTACGGGAGGAACCAATACTGCAATCACTGGATTAATCTTTTTCTCAGAAATTAAATTATCTAAAATATTCTTCACAGAACCAAGTGAAAGATAATCTGTTCCATCATGGAATAGAATCATTGGGTATTTCGCACTTGTATTTTCTTTATATTCAGGAGGAGTATAAACATAAACTCTTCTCTGATTGTTCAAATATGAACTTTTAAGTAGTGTATCATTCATCGTTCCATGAGGAAAGCTAGGATTATATATAATTTCAGAAGGTTGCACATAGTCTGGCATTGCGAGTTCCGAATTTGGACCAAACCCTCCCGAAACTGTATTTGGATTCAGTGGATCCAATATCCATGTTGCTCCATTAAGAACGTATTTGTAATCTAACCTTGCGTCTGATTCATATACCGCTTCCCTATACCAAAGATCGGTGGTAGAAAGAAGTTTCATGGGAAAACCCTCACCATTCCAACCATTTGCATCTCCAGCTATATTAACTTGATTTTGGTTACCTCTGAATAAAAAATAGACAATTGTGCTTTCCTCAATAAATGGGAAACTGTCCACAGCATTCATAAAGCTATCAACAATAGCACTACGATCCATATAATTTGCAGACTTAACACGCTCTACAAATTCTCTAAATTGCGGACCCTTAAAATTATCTTCGTGTGTAATTGAAGTATTTCCTCCATATGCTCCCATATCATTTCTTGTTGTTCCTTTAGCAGGTAGTAGAGCAAAACCAAGGTTGCTCATATCTTCAATATCATTATAGGTGGGATCAGGATTACCAGCATCAATACTGGGGGAGAAATCACCCAAGAAGTACTGTTCATTGTCAACAAATTGTGGATCGAGATCAAGGTTTCCTAATCCTTCATAACCTCCTTCAATATTGCAATAGTTTGCAAACACTGATCCTTCAATCTGGTTTCCATTTATATCATCATTTCCCCAAATAATATTATTCATTAGTAAAGGAGAAGACAATATTGCATTGATACCACCACCACCTAAGCCTCCTAAGGCTATATTGTCAACAATCGTGTTATTAATTAATTGTGCATCTAATTCTTCAGAGTATGTTTGTGCAATATCTTTTTGAGTTAATATATCTCGATTTAAGAATTTATCAATGTTTGTTATTGTAAAGTTAAATTTTGAACTATTAATTTTGGTCTCAGTATTGGTTGTGGATTGTGCATAATTCTTTTCGATCCACAGCCCAGCACCACCATTATCCGACGAGTTTTGTGCAATGAGGTTATTTTGAATAAGTGGTGTTGAATTAACCACTATGATTCCCCCACCAACATCGGTAGCATTATTATTATTAATTCTATTTTTCTTAAACATTAAATTAGATTGATCTATAATAATTCCACCACCTACAGAAGCAGAATGATTTGATATATCATTGTTCACAAAACTTACTGAAGGAGAATTAAAAATATAGATTCCACCTCCTTGAAGGTACCCATGAATTGAATTATTGCCAATAAACAAGTTTCCCTCAATTCTATTATCATAAGTGGGAAAAGTATTCATAACCATCATACCTGCTGCCACAGAAATGATATTAGAGCTTACTTCATTATCTTTTATAGTATTTCCAATAATGTTCACATGATGCACTGTCATTAAGACTCCGCCTCCTTGAGCGACATTGTCTTGACTATTTGTTATTACTCGATTCTTAAGAATTTGATTATCAATTAGCTTAACCGAACGATGATTTTCTGACATAGCATAGGCTGTAATTCCTCCCCCAATAGCATCTCCTGTCGAAGAAGCTATATTTTCACTTATTCTATTATTTTTAACATCAGCATTCATATCAAGAAAAATACCTCCAGCGACTGCTTGTGATGAACCTTCAGTAAAATTCGAATCAATTGTATTATTTTGAATTATTATCTTATTGGTTGCTCCATTTTCTTCATACGCAAAGATCCCACCACCAACAGCGATAATTGTACCATCTCCGCTATCAATTATAGCACTATTGTTGGTTATACGATTATGCTTGATAGTCGGTCCAGCATTTAGGCATAGGATTCCTCCTCCTACCCGATCGGTTTCAGATTCAAATAAAGAGAGAAGTGTTCCAGTCCCACCTCTAATAGTAAATCCCATCAATACGGAAGACGTATCCTCGCCTGAATAAAAAGTAACTACAGACGCAGTATCTGAATTAACTGGTTGACTTCCGTCAATTATGGTATTTTTAATATGAGATGAATCACTATCAATAATAAAACTGCTTGCGACAGTAATCGCTTTACCTCTGAAGTTGATGTTTTCAAAATAGACCCCATCTGATACAAGAACGGTATCACCTATATTTGACGAGTCAATCCCTTCTTGAATTGTAGGAAGATCATCTGGGATATGAATTGTTGTTTGAGAAAACAAAATTGGTGTAAGTAGAAAAAGTAGAATTGTAATCTTTTTCATAAAGTACCTCATCGATATTACTTTTAAAGTAATTAAGATATAACATATCCAATTCTTTGGTTACTTCAAACAACTTAGTGTCTTATTATTCCCCCACCCAGCTAATGAATTCTTAATTAATTAAGTGAGTGTAATGTAAATGTATATTAGTACGTGTTTTTTTGAAATTCACTAGTTGAGTCAGTAAATAATTTAAAAACAGCTAAGTATTGGCTGCCTCTTATTTAATTAAAACCTTCTACCTACTCTCAGCTGTTTCCAAAGCTATTGTGCACTACTTTTTAATAGTTTTAAAATTTTACTCAGTTGCGAAGAGTGAAATTGCTGTAGAATTGAAGTCTGACAATTACTCTAAAAACTCAACCGACGCTTTCAAATCGGAATTCTTCAGGTAAAAATAAATCTCAGTGTTTTCATGCTTGAATGACCAAGTAATTTAGAAGCATGATAGATAGATACTTATTTCTGGACTAACCAGCTAGCAAATGTATGTCGGAGGGAGAGAATATGATGTTTATCGTTGAATCATAATCCCCGAATACACCTATTAATTTTGTATAGTGGATTGCTAACAAATTGGTGATTTGAGAGCAAAAGTAGATTGTGATGGCAGAAAACGATTGGATTATAATAATGTTATAATGCTTTGAAAACAAACTATTTTATAAGTAAATTGCTGGTGCCCGAAGGGGGACTCGAACCCCCACCCACTTAAGTGGACTAGACCCTGAACCTAGCGTGTCTACCAATTTCACCATCCGGGCTCGACTTAAGATTAAAATTTAATCAACAATCTCGATAGCTTCGTGAGAATTACTATCCGTAAAGGCATACTGGTTAAAAATAACTATGGCTGTATCTCTGTCTCCATTGAAGTTTGCCGGAATATCCCTGATGTTAATAATATCAGTAAGTTTTCCGCTGTTGCAATCTCTTGAATACAATCTAGGACTGCCCATTTCGTATATTGACTCTTTGCAAAAAGAGACAGAAACAATATCGCCACTTTTGGGAGCTTCAAAATATTCGATGGGAATATCAAGTGAGTCGTGAAGTTCCCTCATAAATTCTCCCCAAATAGGTGCTGCAACTTTGGCTCCCTGTCCATATGCCCCTGTGAAGGATACACGAGGATCATTAAAACCAACCCATACACCAGCTGTTAGCTGAGGTGTAAATCCCATAAACCATGCATCTTTATAATCTCCATTCGTTCCAGTTTTTCCAGCTGCTGGACGATTAAAATGGTGAATAGTTCTTATCCTTTTTGCTGTACCATCATTTACAACCGTTTCTAACATATTAGTAATTACATATGCTGCTTCTTCAGATATTGCTTCATGACTCTTAGGATAAAATGCATCCAACAGAATCCCATTATTGTCTTCAATTTTTAAAATAGCCATCGGTTGGTTGTAAATGCCGCGATTAGCAATAGTGGCGTAAACACTTGTTAGTTCAAGCGGGATCACTTCAGATGCTCCAAGCGAAATCGCGGGGAAAAGATTTAATTTTGTTTTTATCCCCATTCGGTCAGCATAACGACCGACTTGCCATAGAGGTACATGTCCTTCAATTACTAATCGAGCTGCAACTAGATTCACTGAACTCTGAATTCCGTCTCTTAATGTTAGGAATCCACCAATATCTGTTGAATCGAAATTAGTCGGGCTCCAACCATTGTAGTCGAATGGCTGATTAAGAATTGGATATGCGGGATAAAGACCATTATCGATTGCAACTGTATAAATTATTGGTTTGAAGGAAGAACCGGGCTGTCGTTTGATCTGTGTCACATGATTTAATCCACGACCTTTTTCAACATCTCTCCCCCCAACCATTGCTTTAATATTTCCGGATTTTGAATCTAGGACTACAAATCCAACCTCAATTGTTTGGGCAACAGTCTGGACAGAATCTACAAAAGCAACATTTTTTTTAAGTCTATTATAAACTTCTTTTTTTTCTTCAGAAGATTCTGCTGACCTGTACTCGTTTCTTCGTTTTATTGCTTTATCAAGGAGGTCATCTAAAACATCTTTATTCTTTCTCCAATCCCAGCGCTGATCAAATTGCTTTTGGATTACATCAAGCTGTTCGGTCACTACTCTATTTGCAAGTATTTGCATTCTTGTATCTAGAGTAGTCTGAATGGTTAAACCGTCTTCGTAAAGATCATAACCATAAGTATCTGAAAGCAATTCCATTTTCTGGCGAACATATTCAATATAATAAGGCGCAATGGAACTTTTAAATTTTTCTTGGGATACATCTAAATGAACTTCGATTGGAAGTTCAGAGTAGCTTCTATACTGTTCCTCTGTAATCCAGCCATCTTCAAACATTTCATGCATAACTGTATTTCTTCGCTGCAGTGAGTTGTTATATCTTCTAACTGGATCATAGATTACTGAAGATTTCAAGAGAGCAACAAGTACCGCACCTTCCGGGATTGTTAAATCCAATACAGTTTTGTTGAAAAATATTCTTGAGGCCATCTCAATGCCGTATGCACCTCGTCCAAAGTAAGATGTATTTAAGTACATCTCAATAATTTCATTTTTCGTATAAGTTTGTTCAATTTGTACAGCAGTTATCCATTCACGAACTTTACGGGTTATGGTATCGAATATAGTTTCGTCCCTAACCTTAAGATCGTAGAGATTTTTAGCAAGTTGTTGAGTAATTGTGCTGGCGCCTTGACGTTTTCCGAAGAAAACAGTATTAATTATTCCTTTGAACAATCTTTCAAGATCAACACCCCAATGATCTCTAAAGTCTTTATCTTCTGTTGCAATAAGTGCCTCGACAATGTGTGAAGGGATACTGTCGTATCGGGTTTCGACTCGACTTTCTCTATAAAATCTACCTATCTCTTCACCATCATCAGAATAAACAATTGAAGCTAAACTTTGCTTTGGATTTTCGAGCTGCTCTAATGAAGGTAAACCACTTGTTACATTCTGAAAGAATAAAAATCCTCCAAGTACTATTAGAATTACAAGAAAGCTAAAAAATGGCCAAAATACTTTCTTGAAACTCCACTTTTTTTTCTTTTTATTATTTGCGTTTGCTTTTGCCATTCTAAATCCAGTCCAGTACTTTGAAATTTCCATCCGTGAATTTACCGTAGCAAGGTTTATCTATCCACGTTCCAAGATTGATATAGTAACCATCATTATATTCTTTAAGTTCCCTTCTATGCGAATGTCCAAGAAGGACGTAGTCAAATCCCTGGTCTATCTTACGTTTTGCAAATTCAAACATTCCATCTTCTTCGCCGTAATTTTTGTTTCCAGTATAATTGCGGCTCGTTTTACTAGTACCACGTGCAATTTTAATTCCTAAATTCGGATGTATTAATGCATACATTTTTTGGATGAATTTATTTCTAAAGATTTTTTTCAGCACCATGTAGCCATAATCCCTTTTTACTAGTCCATCACCATGAGAGAGAAAGAATTTTCTATTCTCAAGGTCTACCTCAATGTTGCCTTCGTGCAGTTTTAATCCAATATACTTTTCAAAAAAATCACGATGCATGAAATCATGATTACCAATAATATAATGAACCTTAACTCCCGCATCAGTTAAATCCTCCAGGGCTGTAAAAGTTCTGTGGTACCCTTTTTGAATTACTCTTTTGTATTCAAACCAATAATCGAACAAGTCACCCAAAATGAACAATTCAGCAGCATCGTTCTTGATTGAATTTAGAAACCTGACAAATTCATGTTCTCGTTTTTTCTCTTCCTCTTCCGAAAGCAATCCAAAATGAAGATCAGAGACAAAGTAATAGTTGTTTCTCAAATCGAAGAATTTTTAATTAATAATTACAAAGTTAAAACTAATTTAGATAAAAATTAAGAGCAATATTGGTCTATCGAAGTAAGGTTACTTCATCTTGTGATTAAAATCGGCAAGAAGCCAGTTATCAGGATCAAATTTAATTTCTAGAATTTCACTATGAAATAAAAGACTTAGAGTGGTATCAACTGATGATAAATAATGTAGATATTTCTGCTTATTTCCATTGTTCCCAGTGATTACAATATCCAGGGGGAATTCATATTTTTCATAACCATTTTGTTTCTGTACCAGATTTATTAAAACTAATTTCGTCGAATCCGTTTGACTAATGGTTTCCCAATCATAATCAATTTCTATCTTTCCTTCACCCTTGTAAATCCATTGATCAAAAAATATATCCAAATCTCTTCCTGATAATTCTTCAAAGATATTTTTAAAGTCTTCACTATCGGCATTAGAGTATTTGAATTCAGAATAATAATATCTCATAGAATTGAAAAATAGCGAATCACCAATCTCTCTCCTAAGCATGTGGAGAACCCAAGCACCTTTATTATAGATCATACGCGAAAAGAGGTTTCCTTTAGAAGCAAATATTCTATCAGAATTAGGATCAACATAAAAAGAATTCATGGTGGAAATCAATGATTCTTTTCCTCTGACTTTTTCCCAATATAAAGCTTCAGAATAAGTGGAAAAACCCTCATTCAACCAAATATGTTCCCAACTTTTTGGTGTAACTGCATTCCCCCACCAATGGTGGGCTACCTCATGAATCAAGAGATTTGAAAAAAATCCAGCTTTACTTATAAAATTAGAACCAATTGAAGTAATTGTCTGGCTTTCCATCGCACCATACTGCCAGGGTATCTGAGCTACTCCATACTTCTCATCAATAAATGGATATTCACCAAAAAGTTCTGAAAATATTTTAATATAAGATGGATGATCAGCGAAAGCGTATTTTGCCTCATCAACATATTCGGGAAGAACGTAATATGTAACTAACATAGAATCATTTTTACTGTTTCTATAGTGCTGTTCTATTGTGGAATATGGAGCAGAGTATATTGCGATTAGATAAGGTGCAATAGGATACCTTGTTTCCCAATTATAAGTTGAACGACTATGAAGAAATTTCCTAGAGATTAATCTTCCATTTGAGACCGAAATCATATTTGAATCACTAGTAATTGAAATTGAGTAAGTCGCTTTATCGGAAGGTGTGTCATTACAAGGGAACCAGGTTGAAGCAAAATTAGGTTCATTTAAGGTATATAGGACTTTATGTTTTCCTTCATTTCCAAATTCAAATGAGCCAAATCCACGGCTTTCTGGAGCACCCTCATAAGCAATAGACAAATTGAATGTATCTTTTGCAGAGGTTTTTCTTTCAAGTAAGATTTGCTTGTTTTCAAATTCATACTCACAATTATCATCATTCAAATCAACTTTAGTGATTTCAAAATTATCATAAAAATCCAACTCTATCTTATCCCTACCCTTTTCAATAATTCCTATGATTCGAGCTTCTGCTTTAATGTATTTGTCTATCGGGAACAAATCAAATTCTAAATGATAGTTTAAGATATCAATCCCTCTATCTTTCTCAACATATATCTCCTCTTTCGACATATCTGTGTATAATCTATATCCCAAAAGTGCCCAATCAAATGTTGGTCTGAAAAAAAAATATATCACCAACACACTAATAATGATGAGTGAGGATAATAAAATCATCAAAGAAAGTATTTTATTCTTGACTTTCAATTCGAGTATAATTAATTAGCAATTAGTTCTTACAAGTTATAATAATAAGAATTTATTAACTTGTTCAATAATCGCAAGTATATTATATTATTGACAAAATAAAACGAGGCAACAATGGCTTATTCTGGTTCATCACTTCTGCGAAAAACAATAACAATGATATTAGCTGGTGGTCAGGGTGAAAGATTAATGCCGCTCACACAGTTTCGATCAAAACCCTCAGTACCCTTTGGCGGAAAATATCGAATCATTGATTTTGCTCTATCCAATTGCCTTAACTCAGGTTTAAGAAAAATTTATATACTTACACAGTACAAATCTGATTCTCTCAATCAGCATATTTATGAAGCTTGGAATATTTTCAATCCAGAATTAGGAGAATTTATATATTCAATTCCACCCCAATTGAAGCAAAGCAACAATTGGTACATGGGTACTTCTAATGCAATTTACCAAAATGCAAACTTGCTTGCTGATAAAAGTGAGTATGTATTAATTCTTGGTGGAGATCACATTTACAAAATGGATTATCTTAAAATGCTTCAATATCATATTGATAAAAAGGCTGATCTCTCAATATCATCTCTTTTATTTTCTACTAATTTGGCTAATCAATTTGGCGTAATTGGAATAGATGAAGATTACAGGATAAAATCGTTTCTTGAGAAACCTAAGGACCCTCCACAAGTGCCTGGCAAACCAGGTTTATCATTTGTAAATATGGGAGTTTATGTTTTTAAAACAAAAGTATTGCTGGATGTAATCAAAGAGATGGAATCGAAAAAATTAGATAATAGCGATTTTGGAAAACATGTGATTCCATACATGATTAAATCTGGCTACGATCTCTTCTCGTTTAGGTTTGAAGATGAGAATAAAAAAGAAATGCCTTATTGGGTGGATGTTGGAACTTTAGATAGCTATTATGCGGCAAGTTTAAACCTTCTAAACGTCAATCCAGACTTTAATTTATACGATGATAATTGGCCTTTAAGATCAGCGAATATTCAGTCACCTCCAGCAAAGACTATATCTCATGAGGGAGAAAGAGTGGGTCGAGCATACAATTCGCTAATAACTGATGGTACTATAATTTCAGGAGGTCTTGTTGAGCGTTCAATTCTTGGTCCCCATGTAAGGGTAAACAGTTATACTTATATTACTGATTCAATAATTATGGATAATTGCAATATTGGTAGACACTCCAGAATTAGAAGAGCTATTTTAGATAAAAACGTAAAAGTTCCTGAAGGTACCGAAATCGGATTCGACATTGAATCTGATAAGAAAAAATTCAAGGTCACTGAAACGGGTATTGTTGTAATTCCAAAAAATTACATCTTTTAGCTTTAGGATTTCACTGAATCATCTTAAGTTTTTTTTGATATAGAAAGTGATAATATTTACTTCTTTGCATTTCGTACTTTTCTCAAATATCCTTTACATCTATTTTAATTATATTTGTTGTTTAATGTAATAGAGTTTGAGGTTTGATTGAAAATTTTAGTTAGCAACGATGATGGTATTGGTTCAATAGGAATATACCAGTTAGTTAAGGAATTAAAGAAGATTGGTGATGTTACTGTCGTTGCTCCGCTTACTGAGCAGAGTGCTGCGGGACACTCCATAACTATGAAGGTTCCTCTCAGGGTTCAAGAATATTTTATTGATGATAACTTTTTTGGATATTCAGTGAATGGCACACCTGCCGACTGCATTAAAATGGGAATTAAAAATATTCTTAAAGAGAAGCCTGATATTGTGGTTTCAGGGATAAATAATGGTTCCAATGCTGCAATTAATGTTATTTATAGTGGAACTGTCTCCGCCGCTCGTGAGGCTGCAATAATGGATGTACCTGCAATCGCAATTTCCATTACAGATCATCTTCCAAAACATTTTGAGTATGCTGCAAAACTGGCTTTAAAATTGTGTTTATTAGTTAGAAAGAATTCTTTAAAGGCAGGAACGTTATTAAATGTAAATGTTCCAGATCTACCTGAAAAAGAAATAAAGGGAGTTATGCTTACTCAGCAGGGATTAAGTAGGTGGGACGATTATTATGAAGAGCGAATCGACCCCTATGGAGGAAAGTATTACTGGCTCACTGGTAACTTATATGTACAAGATCAAGATCTGCACAAAGATCAAATAGCCTTGAATAATAATTTTGCATCAATCACCCCAATTCATTTTGATCTGACAGACTATGAAATGTACAATGAAATGAAAAGTTGGAATGTTGAAAACCTAAAGTCAATGGAATAGCACATTTAAATGACTAGTCTGGATTCAATAGATCTCTCAATTAACATAAGTTACTTTTATCTCACAATTTTTATCCTTTTGGGTATTGCATATACGGTATTTATTTATCGTTATACAATTCCAGTCATATCTCTGCTTAGTAAGTCAATTCTTGTTTTTTTAAGACTTCTTTCAGTTAGCTTAATAATTTTATTGATCTTTGAACCAAATCTTATTCTAAAATATGGAAAAGTAACTGAGCCTGTAAATCTTATATTGTTAGATAATTCCAATTCTATTGTGAATAGAGATAGCACTCAGAGAGTTGAATTAATGAAAGAGTTCATTAGGAAATATTCAAACCAAAATTTTGGACAAAATAAATACTATTCATTTAGTTCGTCTATTGACTCAATTTCGGAGCGAGACATTTCTTTAAATTTTGAAGGTAGGCGAACTAATTATTCTCAAATTGCAGAATTTTTGCTGAACACAGATCAGCATATTGCTTCAGTAATAATTGTTAGTGATGGAATAGTAAACGATGGATCAAACTCGACCACCGAGTTCAGCAAACTAAATGTACCAATTTATACAGTTGCAATTGGAGACTCCAAGGTCGTAAGTGATCTAAAAATTCAAAAAGTAATCTATAACGATCTTTTATATGCAAATTCTCCAACAGAGCTTAGAGTAGTTTTATTAAATAAGTTTTTGGATGGTGAAAATGCAAATGTTTTTTTATATGAGAATTCTAAATTGATTGAGCAAAAAAATATTGTTCTAAGTCCATCCGGTTTGAATAATGTATCTTTTACATATACACCAACTAGTGATGGTCAAAAAAATATGTCAGTGAGGGTTACAAATATTGACAATGAACAAACTCATGAAAACAATAGATTTCCATTTGTTCTAAATATTCTCAAGAATAAAATCAGAGTTGCAATAATTAGTGGATCCCCTTCTGCTGATTTTAAGATCACAAAGCAAATTATTAATGAGAACGAGAAAATGGTTGCTAGTGAAATAGTTCAGATCACTAATACAAAATTTATTCCGGACGAAAATTTTGAAGGCATTCTTGATTCAGCAGATGTTCTATTTTTTATGGATTTTCCAACAAATAATTCACCAAGTGCTCTGATAGAAAATGTCCGTAAGCAAATAGCAGAAAAAAACAAATCCTTTCTAATAATGTTCTCAGAATTAGTTGATTTTGTTAAGCTTCAGAACATGAATCTGAATCTACCTGTAAAAATATTAAATCCGTCCAAGCTTGTTCGTCTAATTAATCCTTATATTACCTTGAGTGCCGATCCAATAATTTTTACTAATTCAGAAAATATTTCTCTTTGGCAAGATCTTCCTCCAATCTATCAAACTGCATCAAATATTCAATTTTCTCCTGGAACTTCTATTCTAGTTAAAACCAAAATTGGAAATAATCAAACAAGTATTCCCCTTATTGCTTCCAATTTAATCGGAAGAAATAGAATTCTTGTAATAAATGGATTTGGACTTTGGAAATGGAAAATTCAAAGTAATAGTGAACTGGACTTTCTATATGATTCCTTCATTAACAATTCTATTAAATGGTTATATGCTGAAAAGCAAAATAGAAGATATTTTGTTTCACCGATCAAAAGTGTTTTCAGTCAGGATGAGAGTGTTGAATTCAGGGCAAGTATTTACGATGAGACCCTCTCTCCAAGATTTGATGCCGAAATAATTGTAAACATTGAAGGAGGTAACAATCTATTTCAATGTGAGTTACAACATGTTGAAAATGGTGTCTACGAAGGTAAAATTGATATTCCGAGAGCTGGTAATTTTTCCTACAAGAGTAAAATTATCCTTGATGATAAATCAGAAGTTGGTCCTACAGGCAAGTTTATTACTTCAAGTATAAATATTGAAAATATAAACTATGTTTTAAACAAAAATTATCTTAAATTAATAAGCAATATTACGAGCGGAAAGTCTTTTGAAGTAGATGATTTTGACGAACTATTTGATCATTTGGATCACAATCAAAGAACAAGAGTTATTAAAGAGACTTTAATTTCAGAATTTAGTATTTGGTCAAACGAATGGATACTTGGAATTATTGTGATTCTCTTTTCCATAGAGTGGTTTCTTCGTAAGCAGAAAGGATTAATATAAATAGATGGAGAGAGGTTATGGAATTTATTCATTGGGACAAATCAGTAAAAGTAGATATTCCCATTATGGATGAGCAGCATAAAGAAATGGTTGATTATACCAATCGGCTTTATGAGCTAATCGAAAGTAATAAAAAAAATGAGATTAAGAAAATCCTAAAATTACTTGTTGAAAATCTAAAAACACATTTTGATACCGAAAATCAGTTGATGGAAGATTCAAAATTGCCCAATTTTATTTCTCATAAACTTGAACACGAAAGGTTCTACAATAAGATGAATGGAATCTATTTAAATGTAAAAACTGGGAAGCAGAACTTAACAAGAGATAATCTAAAATCTGTAAAAGTCTGGTTTTTCAATCACATGGATTTCAAAGATAAAAAACTTGCTCATCATATTAAGTCCATAAACTAGTAGATTTTTTTAGATTTTGAGTAAAAGATTATTACTAGAGTTTTTTGATTTTATAGTCCCAAGATTTTGCATAGTTTGTGATACCCTCCTTAATTACAACAGTATTTTTATTTGTAATGAATGTGAATCTGAGATTCATATTCTCGAAGACTCACAAATAACCGAAGAATACAACCGACATTTTACAGATAATGAATTTATCAATGCTTATACATCCCTTTATGTTTTTGAAGAAAATGGGAATCTTCAGAAGTTGATCCACGCACTTAAGTATGAGAAAAAATTTAAAGTTGGTTTGTTTCTTGGAGAGAAATTATCTGAAGTAAGAAAGAAGACAATTATTTCTTGGAATGCAGATCTTATCATTTCGGTTCCCTTGTTTAACTTAAAGAAAATTGAAAGAAATTATAACCAAGCATATTATATAGCAAAAGGAGTTGGAAAGAATCTTAATATTCCAATTAAAGATAATTTGGTTAAACGAAAGAAGAATACAATTTCTCAAACTACATTGACAATTAGCGAGAGAGAAGAAAATGTTCGCGGAGCATTTTCATTAGTTCACAAAAATAAGATTGAAAGTAAAAGGATAATTATTATAGATGATGTAATCACAACAGGAGCTACAGTCAAGGAGATCGCAAGGATTTTAAAAGATACTGGAGCTGAAAAAGTATTCGCACTTTCTGTTGCAAATCCACCGGTGTTACATTCGGTCGGGAGTACTGACTCCTAAAATATTTAGGCCATTCCTCAATACTATTTGTGTTGAAGTTGCCAAAGCTATTCTCGCAGATGCTAACTTAACTTCAGAGCCAATAATTCTACAATCAGTATAAAATTTATGAAAAAGTGAGGCAATCTCTTCAAGATAATTGGCTATTCTATGAGGTTCATAATTCTCAGCACTGTAAAGAACTTCCTCTTCAAATTGATATAATTTTTTCATTAAATTAACCTCAGGTGAAGTTTCCAATAACTCTAAATTATCTTCAGATAACTCAAGGTTTTGCTCAACAGTCATTCGTAAGATTGAGGCTATTCTAGCATGAGCATATTGAAGATAAAAAACTGGGTTTTCCTCAGATTGCTTTTTTGCAAGATCAATATCAAAATTCAAATGGCTGAATAGGACTGCGCATACATAAAAAAGTACCTAACTACATCTTTTCCAACAGATTCAGTAAGTTCATTCATTGTTATATAGTTTGCCTTTCTTGTTGACATTTTTACTACTTCACCCTTTTCAAGAATCGTAACGAATTGATGAATAAGTACTTTTATCTTTGAAGCATCATATCCTAGCGCATTTAGTCCAGCCATAACATCTGGATATGTTGCATTATGATCGGACCCAAAAACATCTACCATCAAATCGAATCCCCTCTCAAACTTTGTTGTATGATAAGCAATATCTGGTAATCGATATGTTGGTTCCCCAGAGGATTTTACAATAACTTTGTCTTGCTCATTTCCGATTTCGGATAGTTTTAGCCAAACTGCATTATCCTTTTCATATGAAAGATTTTTCTCATCAAATTCTTTTAGGATATTCTCAATTTTTTTATCTTCAAATAATGAATGCTCGTTATAAAAAGTCTGCATTTCAATATTAAGATCTTTCAAAGTGTCACGAATCTCACCAAAGATTACAGATTCAGCTTTGTCTTTAAATTTTGTTTCATCTGGCTCAGATCTTAAAGTATCACCATACTCCTCCATTAGCAGGTTTGCGATCTCTTTAATATACTCTCCTTGATAATAATCTTCTGGAAATTCTAGATCATCACCCAATAATTCTAAATATCTCAGCCTCACAGATTCTCCAAGAACCCTCATTTGACGACCAGCATTATTAAAATAATATTCTCTATCAACTTCATAACCTATCCACTCAAGTAGGTTAGAGACTGTGTCTCCAATTACAGCATTTCTACCATGGCCTACCGTTAAAGGCCCAGTTGGATTGGCTGAGACAAATTCAACATTTGCTTTTTTACCATTATATTTTTGTGATTTCCCAAAGTTTTCATTTTCTTCATTTATCTTGCCGATAATTCTAGAAACGTACTCAACAGTAAAGTGGAAGTTTATAAATCCTGGTCCAGCAATTTCAACCTTGGCAATAATTGTATTGTCAATTATCAGATTCTCAATGATTTCAGATGCAATTTCTCTTGGATTCTTTTTTAGTTGCTTTGTGAGCAACATAGCTACATTTGTCGACTGGTCACCATGATCTGATTGATTAGGAACAGAGAATGCGATATCTACATCATTCAGATATCTTAACTTTTGCTTTGCCTCGTTAAAAATGTTATTTAAATATTCTTTCAATCTTACTCCATTTCGGAATTGTTCAACCCTGGATTATCATTAATTAGTTCAAATGGTGCATCACCCCATAGTTTTTCAAGATTGTAAAATTCGCGTGCTTCTTTCTTGAATACATGCACTACAACATCGAAATAGTCTAAAAGTATCCAATTTGCAGCTTGGTATCCCTCTTTGAAATAACACTTGATTCCGTGCTTTCTCAATTTATTATCAATTTCATCTGCGATTGCTTTTACCTGAATATTGGAATCAGCAGAAGCAATAACGAAAAAATCTGCAATTGGGGTAAGCTTTCTAAGATCTAGAACTTTAACATCATAACCTTTTTTCGAAAGTACTAATTGTACAATTCGATCAGCAAAATCTTTTGTATCCAAAGTTCATTCCTTTACTATTGGTGTTTGCTCAAAATAATCTCTGCCTATAACAATTGTAACATCCACGAAATAATCATCATTAAGTTGAGTGATCACATTTCCTTTTTTCACTCCAAGTATTTCTGCTACTTGTTCAGCATTTGATTTGTTACCTATCCTATCTATAATAAGTGTCTCATCAATATCAAATTGTATATAATTTCCAATTTTTACAATATCAATATTATGATCGCGGAGATAATCCGTAAATCTATCAGCAACTCCGTTTACACCACAACCGTTCATTACTTCGGCCTGAATAATATCAGAAGGTGTCTCTTTTTTTATTGTTGATAAATCAACTAAAGGATCTTGGGTCAATTTAATGAAGATTGAATACGAAAGATATATTATCACCGTTATTAAAAGAAAAATTAAGATATTTAAAGAGAAATTAATTGTAGAAGATTTAATATCAGTGGCGTTTGCTGATGATTTTGCTTTTTTTCTTTGTGCTGTCAATTTTTCTGATCTAGATAAAGAGTTTAAAACTACATGCAAAAATATGAAATTTTGAAATTAAAACCCTCTTCTAAATCTATTGCTCATCAAAGAATAGCCTCCCATAAAACCTCCATAATAATAACTACCTGGAGGTGGTTGTATAAATTGAATACTTAAAATTGTATTTTTAGTGGGTGCATAGCTTAGTTGAGCTCTTGATAGATAGATTCCATTAATTGACTTTTGATGCTCGCTTCCGAATGAACTATAGGGTGATGCAACTAAAGAAGCATCAACTTCGACCATAAGGTTTTCGGAAAATCTGTATGCCATACTATTTGTATATGTACTTAGAGCTACACTATTTCCAGCAAATGTAGAATAGGACATACCAATTGTATGTGACATTTGAAATTTATTAGGATCTAGAAATTCAGTAAAAAAACTGGATTGGGCTGAGTTTGTAATTCCATCTTCAATCGAGATTGAATTACCTTCTCCCTTAAACTGAGCGACTGTAGTCGTGGCAAGAATAAAAAGCACTATTATTACTTTCTTAATCATATTTTCAATATACAAAATATTTTAATTTCTTTGTAATTGATCAGTCTTTCACTTTCGCGATCATTTCAATTTCTATAGGAGAATTGATAGGTAGCTCATTTACTCCAACAGCACTTCTTACATGCTTGCCTAATTCACCAAATATTTTTACAACAAATTCAGATGCACCATTTGCGATTTTTGGTTGAGCTGTAAAACCATTTGCGCTATTAACAAAAACAGCCAGTTTTACAATTCTTTCAATTTTATCTAAATCTCCAATCTCAGATTTTATAACACTCAAGCAATTTAGTGCACATATTTCTGCTAGTTTTATTCCTTCTTCTTCTGAAATTTCTTGTCCTAATTTGCCTTCTTTAAATAACTTGCCATCTACCATTGGTAATTGGCCTGCGGTTAAAACTAAGTTATTTATTCTAATTACCGGAATGTATGCAGCTAGTGGTTTTGGAACTTCAGGAACAATATATCCAAGTTCATTAATTCTTTCTTCTATCATTTTTCCTCTCTCGTAATTTTCTTTCTAATCTTTGAAAAACTAAAATAAATAAAAAAGATTTTTGTTTGGAAGCATTTCACAAAAAAAGTAAGTTAACATTCAAAATTAGGGAGAGAAAGATTTGACCGGAGAAAAATTTCAAGAGTTATTAGATATTATGAGGCGCCTGAGGAAAGAGTGCACATGGGATAAAGAACAAACACACGACTCTATCAAAGCAAATACATTGGAAGAAGCATACGAGGTTGTTGAAGCAATTGATGATAAACAATATTCAGAGCTCAAAAATGAATTAGGCGACCTTTTACTTCATATTGTTTTTCATTCAGTGATTGCGGAAGATGCAAATAGTTTTCAAGTTGATGATGTCATTGACTCAATTCGAGAAAAACTGATACGAAGACACCCCCACGTTTTTGGTGATGTAGAAGTTAACAATAATGATGACATTACGAGAAATTGGGAAACCATTAAGCTTTCTGAGAAGGGAAGAACATCAGTACTCGATGGAATTCCGAAACGCTTACCAGAACTTCATAAAGCATTTAGACTTCAAGAGAAAGCTGCAAAAGTTGGATTTGATTGGGAGAAAAAAGAAGAGGTTTGGTCGAAAGTTGAAGAGGAGATTTCTGAAATGCAGCAAGCTGAGGTAAGAGAGGATCTTGATAAACTGGAAGAAGAAATGGGGGATCTATTTTTCTCTTTGGTAAACTATTCTCGCTTTATTGGAATAAATCCAACAAATGCTTTGCGGAAAACAAATGAGAAATTTGTAAAACGATTCCAATATATTGAAAAGAGTTGTGAACGAGAGGGCAAAAAAATCTATGATGCAACATTACCAGAGATGGATGTATTTTGGGAAGAGAGTAAAAGTAAAACTTAGCTATTACCGTTTTCTTTATTGAATTTGTCGTAAGCGTCGATAATATCTTTGACTAATTTATGCCGAACAACATCATCACGATTGAAGTAAATAAAATCTACTCCATCAACTTTACCAAGAATTTTTTGAACTTGAATTAGACCACTCTGATTTTTTGCTGGTAAATCAACTTGAGTGATGTCACCCGTAATAATTGCTTTAGAATTTGGTCCTAATCTTGTAAGAAACATCTTCATCTGCAACGCAGTTGAATTTTGTGCTTCATCTAATATAACATAAGCATTATTTAAAGTTCTACCACGCATGAAAGCTAATGGGACTATTTCGACAATTCCATTTTCCAAGTAATTCTTCATTTGTTCTGAGGGAAGCATATCTTGGAGAGCATCGAATAATGGACGTAAATATGGGTCAATCTTTTCCTTAAAATCTCCAGGTAGAAAACCTAAACTTTCACCCGCCTCAACTGCTGGGCGAGCGAGTACAATTCTTTGAACCAAACCTTTCTTTAATGCTGAAACAGCAAAAGCTACCGCTAAATATGTTTTCCCAGTTCCAGCAGGACCTATTGCAAAGCAGATATCATTTTTCTTAATACTCTCAAAATACTTTACTTGGGTTGGGGTTTTCGCTCTAATTACATCTTTTCTTGAATAAAGTATAATGTTCTCATATTCCTCTTCATCAATCACTTCTTTTCCAGATGTAGTTAAATCTATAATGGTGACAACATCTGAAGGATCAAGCCGGTCAGTTGTATTTAATACATAGACCATTTCTTTAAAAACTTTTTCTATGATAGCAATTTCGTTACTATCTCCTTTCAAGTATATGTTTTCGCCTCGCACAGTAACCTTTGAGTTGAATCTTTCCTCTAAAGGACTAAGATTACTATCATTATATCCAAGCAAGGATTGAATGTCTGCGTCTGTGATTTTTAGAATTTTTTCGAGTTGCGTAATAAACCTCCTAATTAATAAAAAAGGTTGTCTCATTTAAAATGAGACAACCTAAATGAAGTAAAAACTTCAATGACTAACCAATGAAATTGCTAAAACTATTGCGCTGGTGGAGCTGGTTTGTAATTAGCTCTTGCTTTTTCGTATTTAGCTTTTTCATCATCGGAAAGTACTGGAATTTTAAATACTTGTTTTGGATAAATCAAGTCAGGATCTTTAATCTGATCTCTATTAGCTTTATAGATTACTGGCCATGCAAAACCATTGCCATAGAATTCATCTTTCTTAGCTATTTTCCAAAGGTAATCACCTTTAACTACAGTGTAATCAATTTCTTTTGGAGCTTCTTGCCATGCATCCAACATACCTTGTAATTGTTTGGTAACTTTATCGTTAAATTCTGGAAGAGCACTGATCTTATTTGCTTTCAAATTATCGAGAGCAACTTGACGATCATCTTTAGGAGATTCTTTTCTTTGAATTTGTCCTTCAAGTTTTGCTACTTCTTTTCTAAATCTTGCAACATCAGCTTCTGTTGCACCAACTAACGCATATTTTTCGTTAATGCAATCTTCTACTGCTTGCATTGAAGCTTGTTTTTTCTTCAACTCTTCAGTTGAACTTTTTAATTCGTTAAGCTCTTTTGTCAACTCAACTCTTTGTTCAGTGAGTCTATTCATTTCAGCTTGAAATTCTTCTTCAGTCATTTCTTCTTCTTCCTGAGCAACTATGCTAACAGAGAAGAAAAGCAACAAACTCAAGATAGTTACTAGTAACTTATAACTTTTCATTTATTCCTCCGTGTTTAATTAAAATCTGTTAGCTAAATTTGCTTCGGTTTCTGCTTTTTCTTTTGCACATTGCTCTAGCTTTGCGTTTTGCTCAGCGATTTCTCTTTCAAGTTTAGTTTTTTCACTTTTAAGTGAGTTAACTTCTTTTTCTAGAGACTTCACTTCATCACGCAAGGCATTAAGGTTTGCCATGTCTTCTTCACTGACACCACCACAGCCGACAAAGCCTACCATACCGGTAAACAATAAGACTGTAACAGCAGTAGTCAATGCTTTTTTTGCTTTAAGCATCGGATTCCTCCTACGATTGTGAATATAAGTTGTTAATTGATTTTTGATGTATGCCATAAGTTAAAAAAAAAAATCCAACTATAATACTAAAATATTTAAATTATTTTTCTATCGATAAAACTCATATAACTATTACCTGCAACAATTATATGATCGAACACAGTAATATCTAAAATTTTACCTGATTCCACAAGTCTCTTTGTTACCTTAATATCTTCGTTGCTCGGCTCAATATTTCCACTAGGATGGTTATGCATTAAAATTATGTTCGCAGAATTATTCTCTATTGCCACCTTGAATACTTCTCTAGCATGAACGATACTACTATTCAAGCTTCCAACGGATATTACTTCATATCGGATTATTTTATTTGCAGAATTTAAGCATATTACGATGAACTTTTCCTTTACTTCGTCCCGAAATAGTGGGATAAATATTTTTGCGACATCTGCTGGTGTTGTGATCTTTTTATTTGAGAACCATTTGCTTTGAGATTCAATTCTTCTTACAATCTCAAATGCCGCAGCCAAAGTTGCCGCTTTGTCATTTCCGACACCATTTACTTTTGTCAACGATTCTATTGATTGAAGTGCAAGAGCAGAAAGATTACCATACTTTTTAATGATTGATTGTGCAACTTCAATGACTGAAATTCCCTTAGTTCCTGTGCGAAGCAATATTGCTAATAATTCTGCGTCAGTGAGACTCTGAGCTCCACGGAGAAGTAATTTTTCACGAGGTCTATCGTCAATTGGAATGTCTTTTACTTTTATAATACCCTCCTAAAATGGATTTTTAACAGAGCTTCAAACCTTCAATTGCTTTACTGTTATGGGGATTAATTTTCAAGGCTTCTTCAAAATAAGATCTTGCATAATTAATTCTTTCGCTCTTCAGATAGGAATGGCCAAGCATAGCAAGTAGTTCAGCAGAACTAGAGGAATTATCAATTGTTTCTTTTAAGTTTGATTCTGCTTTTTTCAGTTCTCCTAACTTTAAAAGAATTCTAATCTGAATGTGTCTCCATTCTATTACTGACGGATCATGTTTAATTGCTTTTCTTATCGATTCGCTAGCATGGTAATACATCTCTTTTTTATAGTATATTTCTGACTCTACTTTATATCCCTCAGCAAAGTTTGCTTGTAATTCGATACAATGTTTTGCCATTAAGAGTGCTTCATCATACTCTGAATAGATTAAATGAGTTTTAGCAAGATACAAATAAATGCTGGGAATAAACTCAGATTCACTATAGTGTTTTATATAATTTTGGAAGTGAAGATGAGCAATTTCATACTGATTTGTATGGAAATATAATATTCCTCGTATATATTCCATGTTCTCATCAATAACATCGTCAAATTTACTAACGAATTTAAGAGCTTCTTTAAACATCAGTTTTCTTATGAGATAAAAACTAACAAGACGAATTACTTCTGTGTCATCTTTATGCTGATCGAGATAGTTATTGAATAATTTGATTGCTGAAGAACCCTTCCCAAGTACATCGTAGATATCTGCCAATTTTATAGTTGCAGTGCGTTCTGCTTCTTCAACATCCAAAAGTTGTTTATAAAGTTGAATAGCGGCAAGATAATTCTGCTCACTGACAAATGTTGCGGCTTTTTTAAGTTTTGATTCGATCTGAAGTAGCTTTGTCATTCCCACTCGATAGTTGAAGGAGGTTTAGAACTGATATCATAAACTACTCTATTGATACCAGGAACGTTCCTAATTATTTTATTTGAAGCAGATTCAAGTACTTCTGGATTGAAAGGATACCAATCTGCAGTCATTCCATCAACAGAGGTAACAGCTCTTAATGCAAGAACATTTTCGTATGTTCGTGCATCTCCCATTACTCCAACCGACTGAACGGGAAGAAGCACAGCAAATGCCTGCCATATTTCATTATAAATATTGAAGTTATGAAGTTCATCAATAAATATTTGATCGGCTTCTCGAAGTATTTCCAGCTTTTCAGTAGTAATTTCGCCAAGAATTCTAACAGCTAGTCCAGGTCCTGGGAACGGATGTCTTTCGATAAATTCTTTTGGTAGTCCTAATACTTGTCCCATTGCTCGTACTTCATCTTTAAATAATTCTCTAAAAGGTTCAATCAGTTTCATGTTCATTTTCTCTGGAAGTCCACCAACATTATGATGTGTTTTAATTGTAGCTGATTGCCCTTTTACTGGGACAGATTCTATGACATCTGGATACAGTGTACCTTGGACAAGAAATTCGACATCACCAAGTTTTTTACTCTCTTCCTCAAAAACTTCTATAAATGTGTTACCGATAATTTTTCTTTTCTTCTCCGGATCAGTGACTCCAACCAATTTAGAAAGAAATTGTTCAGTTGCATCTACATGAATTAAATGTAATTGATAGCTTTCTTCAAACATCTGAATAATATTACTGCTTTCATTTTTTCGCATCATTCCAGAGTCGATATGAATGCACGTCAAGTTATCGCCAATTGCTTCATTCAACAGTATTGCGGCTACAGATGAATCAACACCACCGCTGAGTGCACATATTACTTTAGAATCACCAACTTTGTTTCTTATTTCTTCAATTGATGATTTTATAAAATTCGACGAAGTCCAATTTCCTTTGCACCCACAAATCTTAAAGAGAAAATTATCTAATATATTTTTTCCATATTCCGTATGAACAACTTCTGGATGAAATTGTAATCCAAAAATTTTCTTTTCTTTATTAGAGACTACACAGATCGGGGTGTTATCTGTGGAGGCATCGATACTGAATCCTTCTGGAAATTTAGTGATTAAATCACCATGACTCATCCAAACGACTGATTCGTTTTTAACTCCAGAAAGTAATTGTGATTCGCTTTCAATAATTATATTTGCTTTTCCATACTCCCTATCGCTTGCAGGTTCAACTTTACCTCCAAACTTGTGAGATATAAGTTGAAGTCCATAACAAATTCCTAAAATTGGAACACCTAGTTCAAAAATTTCAGAATCTATTTCAGGTGCTTCATCATCATAAACGCTCATAGGTCCACCGGATAAAATGATTCCAGCTGGATTCAGATTTTTTATTTCATCAATGGAAAATGTATGGGAGTGAATTTCAGAATAAACACTTGCTTCTCTAATGCGACGTGCAATTAACTGGGTGTACTGCGATCCAAAATCAAGAATTACTATAAGTTCCGTGTGGTTCATAAAGTAATAAAAATTTTAGTTGGAGAAAAAAAGCAGATCAATTATCCACCAATCTGCTTTTTATATTCTTCAGTGTCTAGAAGCTCATCCAATTGAGAAGTATCTCCAATTTCAACTTTAATAAGCCATCCTTCACCATAAGGATCAGAATTGACCAATTCTGGTTCATCCTCTAACCGCTCATTAATTTCAATAACTTTTCCGAAACTGGTGCATAGAGATCACTCACTGTTTTCACAGCTTCAATCGATCCAAATGTTTCGTTGGCTGTAACTTCAATAAGATCTGATTCAATATCAATATAAACGATATCCCCTAGTTCACTTTGGGCATAATCACTGATACCGATAATAGCATGATCTCCATCAACCTTTATCCATTCATGATCAGCAGAAAATTTTAATCCCGAAGGAATGTTCATTAGTACCTCACTTAATTATCTAATAATTTTTCTATAGAATTTGTATCATAATCATTATTTAAGAAATGCTTGTTTTCCAATACTCTTTGATGGAAGGGAATTGTTGTTTTGATCCCTTCGATAGTAAATTCATCGAAAGCTCGCTTTGCCCGTGCAATTGCGTGTTCTCTATCGACTCCCCAGACAATTAATTTTGCAACAAGTGAATCATAATAAGGTGGAATTACATAATCGGTGTAGATATGTGAGTCAACTCTCACGCCAAATCCTCCAGGGAAATGAAGGTAAGTGATTTTTCCCGGAGAAGGTCTGAAATTATTATCAGGATCTTCTGCGTTTATTCTAAACTCAATACTGTGTCCGTTCATCTTTGTTGGAAGATCTTGAACTTCTTCGCCAGCGGCGACTAGTATCTGCTGTTTTATTAGATCAACATTGTTGACCATTTCAGTAACAGGGTGCTCGACTTGAATTCTTGTGTTCATTTCTATGAAATAAAAATTTTGGTCTTTGTCAACTAAGAATTCAATTGTGCCAGCACCTTCATAATTTACAGATTTCGCTCCTTTTATCGCTGCTTCCGACATTCGTTGTCTTGTTTCGTCAGAAATTACTGGTGAGGGAGATTCTTCAATTAATTTTTGATGTCTACGTTGAATTGTAGCAATCTCGCTCTCCATATGATAGACATTTCCAAAGTGATCACCCATTATCTGTATTTCAACATGTCTTGGGCTTTCTATAAATTTTTCTAAATAGAGATCAGCATTTCCAAATCCGACATTTGCTTCGTTGCTTGCAGTTAAGAAAGCAGTTTCTAATTCTTCTTCCTTCCAGACAATTCTCATGCCCTTTCCACCACCACCTGCAGATGCTTTCATAATTACTGGATATCCAATTTCCGCGGCAATTTTCTTCGCATCCTCAATAGAATCGACAACTCCATCACTTCCAGGTACTACTGGAACTCCAACAGATTTCATTGTTGTTTTGGCAAATGCTTTATCCCCCATTTTTTGGATCATATCTGCGGAAGGTCCAATGAACTTTATATTCATTTCTTCACAGATCTCTGAAAAATCGGCGTTTTCGGCTAGAAAGCCGTAACCTGGATGAATAGCATCAGCTCCAGTAACCTCAGCAGCTGCAATAATACTTGTGACTTTAAGATAACTTTCTTGACTGCTTGGTGGACCAATGCAGACTGCTTCATCAGCAAATACCACATGGGCTGATTCTTTGTCTGCTTCAGAATAAACTGCTACAGTCGGAATTCCTAATTCTTTACATGTCCTAATAATTCTGAGGGCAATCTCCCCTCGGTTGGCAATTAGAATTTTGTTAAACAAACGATCCTCTTTTCAAATATTTTCAGTAATTAATTCTTCTCAATTAAGAATAGAGGT
Source organism: uncultured Ignavibacteria bacterium (assembly GCA_963751695.1). Taxonomy (GTDB): domain Bacteria; phylum Bacteroidota; class Ignavibacteria; order Ignavibacteriales; family Melioribacteraceae; genus SZUA-22. The sequence goes on from CAVVVP010000001.1 coordinate 68,833, forward strand.
TGGTTGTACTCAACCGGAGAGGCATTCTCAACCAAGATTTTCACAATCTTTCCATCTACATCAGATTCAATCTCATTCATCAGTTTCATTGCTTCAATAATGCAAAGGACTGAACCTTCTGAAACTGAATCACCAACCTGTGAGTAAGGATCAGCATCTGGAGCAGGAGCACGATAGAAGGTCCCCACAATTGGAGAACGAACTTCATGGTAGTTGGAATTTTCAGATTCTTTGCTAACTTCTGATGCAGCTTGCGCAGTAACTGGAGCAGCTTGCTGTTGCAATGCAACTGGAGTAGATGGTTGAGAAATTATAGTATTCACTGGTTGTTTACTATTTTTAGAAATCTTAATCTTAAGATCTCCTTCTTGAACCGAAAATTCGGCTATATCACTTTGTTCAACAACTTTTACAAGTCGTTTTAGTAGATTAATATCCATATCACTCTTGATTTAGTTTTTAACTCTTTCGACGTACTCACCGGTACGTGTGTCAACTTTCAATAACTCTCCAATATTTATAAAAAGAGGTACGTTAATGACCGCACCAGTCTCTAATGTTGCTGGTTTCATAACATTCGTGGCAGTATCTCCTTTAAATCCCGGTTCAGTTTCTGTAACTTCTAAAACTACAAATACTGGAATCTCAGCCGTAACAACATCATCATTGTCGTCAAGAAGCAACTCGACTTCTTCACTTTCCTTGAGAAACTTATCTTGTGCATCAAGTAAGGATCTTTGTAAATTCATTTGCTCGTAGGTCTCATTATCCATGAGTACAAGAGAGTCTCCTTCCCTGTAAAGAAATTGATACTTTTTTCTCTCAACTCTAACAACATCAACTGATTCTCCTGCACGGAAGGTATTATCAAGAACTCTTCCTGTTTGAAGGTTTTTTAATTTTGTCCTTACAAATGCACCACCTTTACCAGGTTTAACATGTTGAAATTCGGTTATTGTATATAAACCATTTTTAAACTTTACAATTAATCCATTTCTGAAATCTGAAGTATCGGCCATTTTTCCTTCTACTAATATTAGTTCTACTTAAAATATAATTACCCGTTTGTCTAAAATCAAGACGAAGTAATCAGCTATTTATTTGTGATAGATATCTATCAACTTCTCGTGCTGCAAGAGAAGTACTATAATCTTTTTTAACTTTTTCCAGAGTTGTTTTAGCATTCTCTAGATCATTTGCTTTTATGTAATTAATTCCGGCTTTTAATAAATACTCCGAAGTGGCAGGATTATATTTACTGACGTTTGCAGCCTTGGAATAAAACTCAGCTGCTGATGAATAATTAGACTTAGCAACATACACGCTAGCGGATCCCGCAAGTGCAGCAGCTTTCATAATTTTATCATCACCAGAATAATTTTCATATTCTTCAAAAGCTTTATCATATTGTTCTGAAAAATAATATGAATTAGCTAAATAAACTCTTGCCAATTCACCTTGCTCCGAACCGCCATATTCTTCAACTATTTTGAGTAATCCAATTTCTTTAGTGCCTGGTTTTCCATCAATGGCTTCTTGATATTGTCCATTTGTGTAGGTAGGTAAAACTCTGGATAATTCGATAGATGCCGCTAAATTGTTACTATCAACTTTATTGTAGTAAAAAACTATTGCTACAATGACAGCTGCAATGACTCCAACAACAACAAAAATTTTGTTTTGATTCTCTTCATAATAATTTTTTGAATTGTAAAACGTTGTAACAAGTTTATCTTCTTTAATCTCTTTCTTGGATAATTTTTTCTTCTTTGCTAACACATCTTCTCCTAAAAATAAGTAATAAATTTAAAATGAAGTGTAAAGTTAATAAAAATTAGCGCTCAATTCTAATATGATTTGAGAAGATCCATGCTTTACCGTCCAAATAGACTTCGACTCTATATGCTCCTGGAATTTGGATTCTAAATTCAGCATCAATGTTTTCGATCTCATCAATTTTTCTACCGTTTCTAATCAGTTTTATTGTTCCACTCATATTCGGTAAAATTACCCTCAACCTAATATTGGACTTGAATTCTACATTCTCGCCCATATGATAAATTTTTGAAGAATCTTGAGCGAAAAATCGAAATCCTTTTGCGTCTGCATGATAATAGTTGGAGATAAAACACTTGCCTAATTTTAACGAGTTATATAGGGAATTCTTATCCTCTTCAAACTCGTTTTTCTTTTTCGATCTTTTTAAAGGCTGCTCAGTTAAAATGTGAGTCCGGATTGATTTAAAGAGGACTTTATAAGGAAAAACCTCGACTTCAAAAAAACCCAATAGATTTATTTTATGTGCATGAGCATCAATACCACCAATTCCAACCACTCTTCTTTTTTGGTTTAGATCATCCCATACCTTGAGTGTTTTTTTTGGAGGCCCAACAATTGTTTTAAGTGGATGCACGAAAGAATTATATTTATTTTGCTCAGTTAAACCTTCCATCCACTCTGACATGTGATTCCAAATTTCAATTCCAGTGAAATCATCAATTTTCCAATCAGTCCAAGGATATGGAGGGTGCTCAGCCATAGATGATCTTTCTTCGTGAGGATGGGCAATAAATCCTATTCCACCAGCTTCGTTTACTTTTTTAACATATTCTTTTGCTGGAAGACGGGAAGAAAAAGTTTCATCAATTCCTATTGCCAGGTAATGATTCTGATTCTTTTTATCATTTATTTCCGCCCCAACAAGAAGCGCAGTTTTACCATACCATCTTTCTTTCCCTTCATCTTTAGCTCTGAGAGTATTATGGTCAGTAAGAATTAGGTAGTCTAGTCCGACTTCTTGTGCAAATCCAACAATATCCTCAACAGTACCAGAACCGTCAGAATATTTTGAGTGCATATGTATGGAACCTACATATTCTACCATGTATAAAATATAATTAAATTATTTCATTAAGAGTAGAATATTGTGTCGTATGGGGTTTAATGATATCAGAGAGTTTGTGCATTAATAAATCAACTCTTTCGTTTGGATCGTCATCAAAATTGTCGTAAGCTTCCTGGTTTTCAAATGTATACATTTCCTCATACTGATTGTTTTTACCTTTTAAGCTAAAAACCTTATAATCTTCTAAACCTTCAGCTTTTACCACATTTTTCAATTCACGAATTACATCATGATATTCTTCAAGTTTATCATCTAAGACTTCGTACTTAATTGAAAATATAACTTTACTCATAATTATCCTTTAATTTATATTTATTTTTCCTTCAAACACTATTTTTGCTGGACCTGTTAACTTAACATTTTCTACCCGGTTTTTTGTTACAATATCGAAGTCAATATTCAACAATTCGCCACTTTTTGTTTTTATTGTTACTGGAGTCTCAACTTTATGTTTTAAAATTGAAATAATTGAAGCTCCAACTGATCCTGTACCACAAGCAAGAGTTTCTTTCTCAACTCCCCTTTCATACGTCCGAATATTTATATATTCACCATCACAAGAAATGAAATTAACATTGGTGCCAGAAGGAGCAAACTGCTCAGAATACCTTATTTCTTTTCCAAACTTTTCAACTGGAAAACTTTCAAGTTCTTTTAGTTTTTCATCACTGAATTTTTGTTCTTCCAAATCAATAATAACGTGATGAGCTCCAGTATTTATAAAAGATGCTGAAAATAATTGATCCAGAACTCTAACTTCAATTTTTTCATTTATATCAGTTGGTGGATTAAGATTGAATGTAATTAAATCATCACTATTCACTTCACCAGAATATAAATTAGATTGAAATATGAATTTTGTATGTGAATCTTTAATTCTTCCTGAAGAATCAGCATACTTTATAATACATCTTGCACCATTTCCACATAACATTCCCGTCGATCCATCAGAGTTATAATATTTCATTTCGAAATCAGCATTCTGTACATTTTTAATAACTAGCAGTCCATCAGCTCCAATCCCAAATCTCCTGTCGCATAGATTTTTAATTAGATCCGGAGAAATTGCTAGATTCTGATTCAAGTCCGCATCCAAAAGAACAAAATCGTTTCCTGCACCGCTTAATTTAGTAAAAATAATTTCTGACATAACGTCTCTAAATTTAAAGCAATACACAATGCTAATCAATACTACTAGAGTCTTTATTTTCACTTCTATCTGAAAATAGTTATTTATATATTTTGTTATGCGCTTTATATATATTCAAATATTCCTGTTATTAATATCAACTGTAATTATTCCCCAAGAGTTGGTCTATCAAACAAGTATAGGCGAATTCGAAAGCACTTCTGCTTTCACAATAACCCCAACTGGTTTCCTCTTTGTAACTGATATTTCAAAAAATGAAGTTATTAAACTAGATACACTGGGAATGGAAGTTCAAAATATTGGCGGCTATGGGTGGGAAACATCTACATTTGACGAGCCTGTTGATGTATTTGCTACTGATCTCCGTGTTTATATTACGGATAAAAACAACAATAGAATTCAGGTATTTGATAAAGATCTTAATTATCTATTTCTGCTCAAAACAGATACTCACTTAGAGGAACAAAAGAATTTTTTCTATCCATCGAGTTGTGTTAATTCAATTCAAGGAGACATTTTTATTTTAGATTCTGACAATGCAAGAGTTATGAAATATAATTCAGAAGGAAATTTTCTAATTGAATTTGGCGGATATGATTCAGGTAATTTTATTCTTGAAGATCCAATAAAACTTGGCATTGCTCATGATTCGAAAATCTTTGTACTTGAACAAAATAAAATTACAGTTTTCGATCAATTTGGAATGGGTTTATTTAGATTAAATTTAAAATCAACAGCAGTAAACCTTAATGTGACATTTGACAAATTATTGATCACCGGTGAAAATGAAGTTTATTTTCTAAATTTGCGAAAACCGGAAAATAGAGTTATAAATTTCACACCTAATGACATTCCAGAGAATGAAGTAATTATCGAGGCACTAATCTACAACGCAAAGCTATATGTTCTTACAGAAGAAAATATTTTAGTTTACGCTATAATCAATTCATAAAATAGAATTGAATTTATACTTAAAACTTATATTCTTCTTACTCATTCTGATTTGGATAGTTGGAACATTAATTGAATTTTTAATTCCCCACTTTGAGATTTTAACCATTCTATACCCAAGTTTTAGGTTTTTGTATTCACATGTTTGCCATCAGCAACTTGAAAAAACGATCTCAATTGACGGACACGGTTTTTTGGTTTGCAGTCGTTGTTTTGGTATCTATTTTGGCTCATTAATATCATCATTTATTTTACTGTTCTTACCGGTTATTAGAATTCATAAAATTAGTTATCTAGTAATTGGTGCCCTACCAATGTTTATTGATGTTATATTATATTCTATTGGAATCTATTCTTATTCAAAGCAGATTGCATTTTTTTCTGGATTTCTTTTTGGTATGGTAGGAATTGTATATATTTACAACGGTATACAAATTTTACTTAAAAAAACTGAGCAGAATTGAAAAAGTTTTTATCCCCCCTAATAGTTGGTTTTGGTGCTGGAGTGCTTTCAATTGTACCTGTTGCTAAAAGTTTCGGTTGTTGTTTAATAATTCCAGTAGCAGCGTTCATCGCACTTTTACTAGAGCAAAAGGCAAACAACGATTTTTCAAAAATTGAGATTAGAAAAGGCTTGATCTTTGGTTTGCTCACTGGGCTTTATGCTGCACTTTTCGGAAGTGTTTTTGACTTCTTCATTACTTTCGTTACAAAGAACAATGATCTTGTTGCAACATATTCCGAACTCCAAAAAATTATTTATGATTTTCCCATTTCAGAGACATTAAAAGAAGAAGTCATGAATATTTTAGGTGGAGTTGTGGAATCAATTAAATCAAAAGGATTTTCACTAATCTATACTTTTTCTGTTCTTGCAAATAACTTGATACTATATTCCGTTTTTGGAATTTTAGGCGGAATTATTGGAGCACAGATATTGAACTCCAGATCTCAAAAAAAGTTGGGGTGAATTTTCGTAATTAGCTTTATCTTAGTCTAAACGGGAAAGTTATAACAACCGTCTGCGGACTCTGCTTCTGACCTTTAGGTAGCGGTTCGAATCTCCACTGTCTTAGAGAATTGATTGCTGCTGTTTCTAGCCTTGTATCTGCTTTAATAAGTGGGAAAATTGTTCCAACTGTTCCATCTGGCAAAATGGAAAATCTTAATTTAACATCAATTTCTTTCGAAACACCTTGCGGATATGGAGGAATTGTATAACTGTATATTTTGCGCATCCCTTTTCCACCAAAATCTATATCAAATCCAAACTTACCCGTTCCCTCTCCAATCAGTTCTCTGCCTTTGGTTTCATTCTTTTGGTCTGCGTCATTCTTATCAATCTTTTTTGATTCTTCTTTTTGTGATTTTTCAACAACAGGTGCAACCTCGTTTGTTTCATCAACATTTACGGCTTTAGGAACTTCAACTTTTTTTTCTTCCTTATTCTTTTTTGGAAGGACTTTTTTTGAGGATTTTGCTACAGCACCTGAAGAACTTAGTTTTCCAAATGTCCCGAACCCAACGGTCACATACTCATCAGTGTCATACTCAGGTGAGAAATTGAAAATAAGTAAAAGGAGAATTATTGCACCATGAATTGTGACTGATAAAACTGCAGAACGATATTCTGATTGCTTCCAAAACATTAGAAAGATTCTTTTTCTGTCTCAATTGTAAATTTCTCAATACCGATACCTTTTGCTGCATCAATTATTTTGATTACAATATCAATATTTGTTGATTTATCAGCACGAATTATTACGTTCTCTTCACTTGCACTTTTTGTAATACTTTCTAATTTTATTGCCAATGCATCCATGGTAACTTCTTCTTGTCCCACATAGATCTTACCAAGCTCACTTATTGACACAACGAGTCTTGAAGGCACTGTCTGTTCGTTATTCACAGCCCCAGGAAGCTTTACCTTTACCCCTGTATGAATTACAAATTGTGATGTTAAGAGAAAGAATATGAGCAAGAGCATTACAATATCCGTAAGTGAGGAAAAGTGAAAGATGCTAAGTGGTTTATTTTGCATTTCGAATTTCATTTCTTCCTCTTCTAATCTTCATCAGAAAATTTTTGCGTTTCAGCACCTCTAACTTCTTCAACTATGTCCACAACATCGGATGAAACAATTTCCATATCAAGAACAAGTTTATTTATAGAGTTGACAAGATAATTATAAAAAGTATACGCGATGATTCCTACAGCAAGGCCGAATGCTGTTGTTAATAGAGCTTCCCAAATACCCCCAGCAAGGTCGCTTGGATTCGCTGAGCCTTGCAGATCCTCGATCCTCATAAAAGCCGAGATCATTCCGGTAACTGTTCCTAGGAATCCCAACAATGGTGCCACACCCGATATAGTAGCTAAAATTGATAAACCTTTTTCGAGTTTAGTGATTTCTTGCTTACCAGCACTTTCTATTGCCTCTTTTACTCTCTCGTGACCGAAATGATATTTTTTTAATCCTTTTTTAACAATATTTGCCGCTGGAGTTTTTTCCTCCATACAATACGTTAATGCACCATCAATATCTTTCTTTTTGAGTAGACCTCTAATTTTAACTAAGAACTGAGGGATGTTCGATTTTGATTTTTTAATTACTAATAATCTATCAATAATAATGGCTACTGCAACTATTGATGCAATGAAGATGAACAGCATTACCCATCCACCTTTGAGAACGATTGACAATAAACTCATGTTAACTTCCTATAAATTTTTTTTGATTTACAATTTATTCTTTTTTAAAAATGCTTCTGCTTCTTGTTGGGAATCAAAATATCCGATACGTACCCTATTCCAAACACTTTCTTTTAATTTAATATAAATGCTAAATACAAAAGCATCGTGACCCATTTTTCTATATTTCGCAACCTCGTGTTCAGCAAAACTTTTACTCTTCCAAGATGAAATTTGAACTGTGTACTTATTTCCATCGAAATAGACTCTATCTGTAATACTGATATCATTCGGTATATCTCTGTATAAACCAGTATAAGTCGATTTTCTTGCATTTGCAGATAAAACTTTCTCAACATCCTTTTTCGTTTCCTCTTTTAACAAGACAACTTCTGCGGTTGTTTCAGGTTTTACAAGAGTATCAGTTTTTGAACTATCGATTAAAGCTATTGATTCTTCATTAATGGTTGCGGGTTTAGTTTGTGGTTCTTCTATATTTAACTTCATTTCCGATGTGGAGTCATCAGACTGTGAAGTAAAAATAACTGTTGCAATTACAATAATTAAAAAAAATGCAGCAACTGCTAGCATAACTACTCTTTTATTTCCATTTTCTTCTATAGCTTCGATATCATTAATCTTCTCTTCATTTGCTTGTACATTCTCCTTGACAAAATCTTTGTCTTGATTAATCAACTCTGCAAGTTCGTCAAATGGACTTTTCTTCACGTCTTCAACTTCAGTTTCATCATCAACCTTAATATCTTCTTCATTATCCTCGATTTCATGAATCTGTGAATTCTCTGCTTGCTCTTCGGATATGACAACTTCTTCTTCAATTACTTCTTCGGGTTCCGAAATTAAATCTTCAAGTTCTCTCTTACTATTATCTTCGAACGATTCTATTGTTAATTCATGGTCCTCTAAAGATTCATTTATCTTCTCTTCGGTATTTTCAGTATTAAATAGTTGATAACCATCTAAAATTACTCCTGCTGAAATAATTTGATTTACACTCTGTTGTATTGATCCTTCAAGTTCATTATCACCCTCAGAGGTTTCAGGTGCATCAAATATTGTTGAAGGTTCGTCAATGCTTAGATTAAACACAGATTCGTTAAACGCAGAGCTCTGAGGACTTTCAGGTATAAGATCAATTGTAAGAAAAAGATTTTGTCCCTCAGATTGACTCTTGATATTCCTATAGATCAGAATTTCCTTACTCTTCTTGGAAGCATCTCTATCTAAACGAGAAACTGGTTCAACTTGAAGTTGGAATAATCCAATATTTTCGATTCTTATTGTTTGATTCTGCTTCAGGACTTCAGATACACGTTGTAAAAAAGCATTAAATACTTTTTCAATATGCTCCTCGGAATGGCCGGATGCAGCAAGTATTCTCTCTTTTAAAAATTGTTTTTCCATTACTAAAATTCCTCTTTTAGTTTAGTAAAGAATTTACCAATTGTACTCTACACCGAAGACCATATCAAATGGTTTTTCCCTGTAGTTCTTGAAAAGATAATTCTTTCTATTCAAAAGATTATCCAAGGTTGCAGTTAGTGCTAAATTCTCAAGAAGATTATATCTTAAATAAAATGATAAGTTGATGAAATTCGGAAGTTTAACAGTGTTTTCAATATCTGCATAACTACTTCCATAATAACTGAATTGAACTCGTCCAAGCAGATTATATAAAAATCGATAAGAGTAAGAGATATCAGTTATAAAGGAAGGAGTATAAGTTATTTTTTTACTATCACCATTTGTAACATTTTGGAACTCAAGATTTGCAAATAATTTACCATACTGGTTTGCATCCAAATCTATGCTGAAAAATATGGCATTTCTTTTTACATCATCAATTGTGTTTATGTCAAAAAATGCATCAACAGCATTATCTTCAAAGTATAAATAATTATTATATTTCTCAAACGTTATGCCAGCCTTAATTTCTAACGATTTTGCATATTCGTATTTAATAGCCCCTTTGAGATTGGATGCCTTTCGTTGAAATACATTCATGATTTGACCAATCTTGAAATATCTATTTTGTGAAATAAAATCATTTATTGAAAGAAATTCTGATTCACCTGAATATGAAGCGAAAAGAGAAAGCTGCTTCTGGATATCAAAAGTAAAATACGCAAATGGTGAAAAGAGAGTGTTAGAACCCTGTGAAGATAAATGTGCCCCTACTTTAAAGTAGAAAACTTTCGAACTTACAAATTCCACAAATCCATTTGTTGAGAAATATGTATATCGATTTATTTCATCATCAATTTCGGTAACTTCCTGTGTTGTAATTCTACCGTCAATTCCAGCAGCGAGAAAACCGAAATCATATTTAAGGAATAAGTCCCAATCATATCTCGCTTCCTTCAAATTATCTTTTGTCAGTTTTACATTTTTTCCACTTACTTTTAATCCATAATTTAATGTTCTTTGCAGCCTATTAATAAATGACAGATTAAATCTTGAAAAATGATTTTCTCTTTCTGTGGAGGGAGAAATTGAACCGTAAAGATTATATCCTTCTCTCAAAAATGTTGCATCTATATCAATTGCCAATCCATGAAACCATAAACTTCGTTTGTTTATAAAATAATTAAAATTGACTGTGCCTCCAGATGTATTATACCCCGCATAAGGAATATACTCCCTAATGTTAGAACCCCATATATGTGTATTAAATAAGAATTGTCCAATACTTTCATGAAAATAAAAATCCCCAGTCGGAAGTGTCTGTGAACCGACACCAAGTTTTAGAAGACCATTATAACCGTGTGGTTTATCATAAAACTCCAAATCCATTTTTATTGGATTTGAGTATTCTGTGAGAACAAATTCTTCAACATCGTATTGTGGAGTTAAAAATTCTTCAGAAACAACTGGAATATAATCTGATTTATTCTTTTTCATAGTTGGAATTGAAACACTTTGCACGCCGGTGATAACGAAGTCAGGTAACTCAATACTTTGTGCATTAGTCTCCAATGTAGATAAAAACAAAAATGTCAAGGTTGTTAATATTAAAGTTGTTTTTTGCTTCATTTTTATTATTCTATAAAAGAAAGTCCTTATAATTCTTCTAATTTTTGTTTTGCTTCTTGACCGTATTCGTCATTAGGATGACGTTTTGCAACAGCACGATACATTTCCCTAGCATTCCTTTTGTCATTTATGCCTATATAGCAATCACCAAGTTTTAACAACGATTTGATAAACCACTCATCGTATGTAGCATAAACAGTTCTTACTCTAACAAGTGCAGAAATGGATTCTTCAAACTTTTTTTGTTCATATAGTGATAATCCGAGATAATACTGAGCCTGAGCGCCAATGTCATCAGTTCTATTTTGAGCAACTTCACCAAATAACATTTCTGAATTCGGATACCTTTGCTGCTCGAGTTCCATCTTACCCAACTCAATTTTTGATTTCGCTGAAAATAGAGTTTTATCATAATATTTGATTATTTCACTAAACGAATTATAAGCCGCATCCAAATTACCACTATTAAGCTCGGCTATACCTTTCAAATAAAATATCTCTTGTGATTTATCAGAATCAGATATTTTTGGTAGAACACTTGAATACAATAGAACTTCAAGGTCATAAGTTTTTTGATTTGAATAGATCTTACCCAATTCTATTACTGCCTCAATTCCATAATCTGATCTAAGATATTTTTCAACAATTAATGAGTAATACTCTATTGCTTTTGCAGTATCTTCGATCATAGTATAGCTCTTACCAACCCAATACATTGCGGTTGGAACATAATCGCTCTTAGGATAGAAATTGAGCATCTCAGAGTATCCATCAATTGCTTTGGGATAATTTCCATAGCTGTAGTAAATCTCTCCCTTTTTCATTAATATTTTTTCACTGTTCTCAGTATTAGGGTATTTTACAATGTATGCATTTATTAATGCTATAGCGCTTTCAGGATCATCTTGTGCAAGATAGCAATATTGAATTCCATTCATTGCATCATATACATATCTTGTATCAGGATAATCTGAAATGATCTTTAGATAATAAACTACTGCAGAATCATACTTTCCTAAATTATAGTACGAATCCCCAATTGAATATATTGCAATAGGTTTAATTGCCGATTTAGGATAGTTAAGTAATAATTGCTTATAATTACTTAGTGCAGAATTATAATCCCCTCTCTGAAATTCGATCCAACCAATTAAATATTGAGCATCATCTTGATATCTTGAATTTGGATATTTTTCCTGGAGCTGTGTTAGTTGAGAAATAGCTTCATCAGATTCTCCAGACTTAAACAGTGATTGACCAAATTGATAAAGAGTATAATCGCTTCGGAAATTTTCGCCATACGAACTAAATATCTTTCTATACTCAGCAGTAGCTTTTTCAAAATTTTTCATACCGAAATAACAATCGGCTAATCTGAGTCTGCAATCTATTACATTTCTGCTATTACGATACTTTGTTATATACTCATTAAAATAGAATGCAGCATTTGCAAAGTCTTTCAAATTGAAGTAAGCATAAGCAGAGCCATAAAGGGTAAGTTCATCGAGCTTATCGCCTTGAGCATCAACTCTGTAATAATGTCTTTGCGCTGATGCATAGTTGCCTTTTTCAAAATATACTTCTCCAAGATAAAAATTTACTTTCCTGGTTTCGAATCTTTGATCCCTCACATTAAGATCACTTAAGTTTGTTAAAGCATCATCATATTTTTTCAGATAAAACTGTGAAACCCCTAGTCCAAAAATTGCTCTGCTATTAATTTTTTTCGGAAGTAAATTAATTTTAAGGATCCGTTTGAAATACTTTTCGGCTTCTGAGTATTTTTTCTCTTCAAGACTGATCTCACCAAGAAGTGTCATAGCTCTTGCTCTTATAACTTTATCATCCGATTGTGAGGCAAGAATTAAATTCCGTTCGGAAGTTTTAATGTCATTATCATTAAATTGGATGATACTCAAACTTAATTTGACATCGTCTGTCAATTCATTATCCGGATATTCTGCAAGAAATTCATTGTAGATAATTGACGCCTCTTCCGTTTCTCCAAGATATCTTTTGCATTCAGCACTCCAGAAAATTGACTTTAATGAAATACTGTCAGGATTTTCTTTATCTATTAATTCTGAAAACTTGTTGAATGCTTCAGCGTAGTTTTGTTGCTGGAAATTTATCCAAGCAATTCCAAAGCGGCTAGTCCTTTCTACATTCTGAGATGTTGTTCTACTTAATACATCTCTAAATGCTTCCTCTGCCTCAGTATACTCCAGTAGTCGAAAATGTGCACTTGCTAGAATATATCCAGCCTCAACTTGTTGTTCTTCGGGAAGTCTATTGATTAGTGGGTCTGTTAACTCGAGAATTGCTCTATCATATTCTTTTAGATAGAAGTAACAAGCTCCTATTCTGAACTGAGCACTAGGTGCTAATTCACTTTCTCCATGATATGCTAATAGTTCGTCGTAATAAGTAACAGCTGCAGTATAGTTCCCTTTTAACTCATAAATATAGGCTAAAGAATAAATAGTATAATCTACCTTGTCAGCATTTCTGTCATCAGAAATCGCTTCTAAAAGGAATTCTTCACCCTCAACAAATTTGTTTTCGTTTACGTACGATTGTCCGATTAAATAATATGAAATACTGCTGTGTTCACTTCTTGGATAATCATTGACAAGAATAATTAAATTTTCGCGTGCTTTAAAATATTGTTCCTTGGCAAAATATATTGTCCCCAGCGTATAGATAGCATCTGGTAGATAGGTAGAAAACTTATATTTCCTTATAAAAAACTCTAATTCTTCAATTGCGCCATCAATTAAGTTAAGTTGAACTAAACAATTTGCAGAATAAAATTTGGAGGTTGCAATAAGATTCTTATCAATATCGTCTTTGTAAGAAATCTCCAAAAACAGATCTCTTGCAGCAGCATATTGCTGATCTTCGTAAAATTGCATTGCTTCAGAATAACCAAAATCAGATTGGGAGAGAGCAGTACCAGAGAAGATAAAAGTTAAAATTACTGCTCGAAAAATGCTTTTCATATTTAAGGATCGATTTGTAATAATATCTCTAATGCGTTGATAATTAAACAAGTGAATAATTAATGCAAAACAATCTAAATACATTGATCAATTATGTTTTGATATATCAAACAAAAATAGTCAAAAATGTTAAAAACAGAAAAGAATAGTTAAATAATTTAATAAATGATAAGAATCACATTCTCGTTTATTTTATCTTTATATTATTCAAAGATATGGAAAAGATAAATAAACTTAAAGTATATTCATCAGTAATAATTGTAAGTTTATATTTTTAATATTCTTAGCATTTTCCTATTTTAAATCGAAGTTATAAACCAAAACTAAAAAGGTGCCCAAATGAAAAGATCTATAGTTTTATATTCACTAATTATTTTTCTATCTCTTACGATCAGTTCTCATGCTCAGATGTTAAAAGTTGGACTAGGAGGAGGTTATACCTCTGTTACGACGTCTGAATCAATATTTGATGATGGTTTTCAGTACGGTGGAAAACTTGTATTGAATGTCCCTCTGCTTCCACTCACTGTTGCTGCTAATTTGTATAATAATCCTTTTTCTACAGAAATTGGAGATGCTTCATATGAATCAAGTTTCTTTTCTGGTGGATTAGGTGCAGAATTTACAATATTGCCTGGACCCATCAAACCTTATGTCGGTGCTGAATTTTTATATACTGCTATTGGAGAAAGTAAAATTAATGGACTGAGTGTTGGAGAATCAGAAAGCAAATATGGACTTGGTTTAGGAGCTGGAGCTTATTTTACTCTTCTTCCTCTCATTGACCTTGACCTATCTGCTCACTACAATATGAACACATTACTTAGTAGCGGAGATAATTTTAACACAGTGCATGTCCGCTTGAATGTTCTTTTCAATTTATTCTGATGCAGTTTAAAAGGAAAAGCTCTCCAACGTAAATCACGAGGAGAGCTTCATTCTAAGGTTTATTCAAATCTATTTTAGATTTTTCAACTCATAATTTGCATTGTTCTTATACTGATTATCTTTTGCAGCAATAGTAAAGTTTTCTTTTGCTTTCTCTTTCTCACCTAAACCCTTAAATGCTAATCCTTTGTAATAATATGGTGCACCTTTGGAAATTTTCTTTCTTACGTTTATTGCTTGATCAGCTGCTTGCAGAGCTTCACTATATTTACCTAAGTCATTATAGATTTCAGCTAACGAGAGATACGCAGCATCATACTCATAATTTTTAGTTGCTTCAAGCAGATATCCGATCGCTTCTTCATGTTTTCCGTCCATCTTAGAAGTTTGTCCTAATTGAGTATATGAAAGGCCAATAAACTTTTGAATTTTCTTATTCTGTTTTTCGTCACCACTCATTTCAATATACTTACTGAAGTTATCTATCGCCTTGCCATATTCTTTTAAGGAGTAATAAGTAGTTCCTAATCCACTATACGCAGAAACAAAATTAGGATCAATCTCAATTGCTTTCAAAAGTTCTGCTTCCGCTTCTTTAAATTTTCTTAATTTTTTAAGTGCAACACTTTTTTGATAATATATTTTTACACTAGGTTCAACTGCTAGGGCCTGATCATACTTTTCAATTGCTCCATTGTATTGTCCAGATTTCACTAGTCCATTTCCTTCATTATATAATATTGCAGCTTCCGGATTCATTTCGGCAGTTTGAGCCAAGAGTGTCATCGATACAAGAAGAGATAAGGTAGTAAAAAGTAATTTCAAATTCATCATTATAACATCCTTAATAATTATTAAAAAAAACATTGTGCGGAAGGCGGGACTTGAACCCGCATGCCCGTTAGAGCACTACCCCCTCAAGATAGCGTGTATACCAATTTCACCACTTCCGCAGAATAGAATTACAAAAATAATTCTGTCTACTAAAAAAAGCAATATAAATAACTATCTCAAGAGAAAATATCCACTTTGGCTTTTACTTCATTTTGTAGCAATATGTTCCCGAATTATTCCAATTCAGGATTTTTACCCCTCATTCGTTTTCCCTGCTTGAGAAGTTCTTTGCGGATCTCATTTCTGAATTTCCTTTCAAAAACTATAAGCTTTGCTACATCATAAGATGATAAAATATCATCAAGAGATTCTAGAAAGCTTTTTCTTTCAAGTACTAATTTCTCTTCAATTGCAAGTATTTTTTCAACATCTGTTTCGTAATTATTTTTAGATTCATTCCTAATTCTAATGTTTAATTTAATAATAAGAGAATCCTTTTCTCGCATGAGTACTTTTATTTTTTTGTGATGAGCGTTTCTTCTTGAAAAGAACTTTAACATCGTCTCTTCATCAAGATCAAGAGTTTCAATAAGTTTTATTTTTTCCAATTCGGCTATTCTACCCTCAGGAAAAGGGCCTCCCTCCTCATGCATAAATCTCTGAGCAAAAAAGTTTTGGCTTAATACAATGAATAATATTAGAAGTAGTTTAAAATGTTTCATATTAATTTCCTAAAATATTTTTATTTATAATTTCGTTGTAGATTTCATCTTGAGTTGATTGATCAATCATATCAATCAATTCGTATCCAGTAGATACAAAATAGTAATCATTAGCTGAATTGTCTTCCAAGTATGAGAAATATTCAATTTCAGATAATGAAATATTATTCAAATTAATCAAATCATTTGTAGAAACATATTCCTCAAGGTTCATTGATTCCAAAAAGTAATCTGATTCAAAGTAATTGCCAGTAGATTTAAAACTAATAAATTGTGAAGTAAGGACTATTATAAAAGATACAATCATTGCATATGCAAATGAAGGTTTCATCCCTGTAGTTTGTCTTTCCTCTACTCTCTCAAGCACTTTATTTACCAGCATGCTAGAATAGTATTCATTTGGGAATGTGGTTCCAATATACTTAAGTTCAGAAAGTTCATTCGTGAGCAGATTATCAAATTCTTTTAACTCTTGAGAATTGGTAATCATTTCCCTCGTTTCGATTTGTTCATCTTTATTTAATAAATCGGAATGTAATTTTAGTATTTGTTCATTCTTTTTATTATTCATAAAATTTCTCTGTGATTTTTTTCAGTGCATGAAAATAATTTGCTTTCAAGCCTCCAATTGATTTTCCGGTAATTTCGGATATTTCCTGATACGTTAACTCTTCGAATGTTCTCATTATAAAAACTTCTCTCTGTTTCGTTGGCAGTGTTTTTAAAACTCGCTTAACTTTTTCTAATTTCTCTGATACCTCGAAATCAAGTATCATGTTTTCTTTTGACTTAAGCTGTTTCGATTCGTCTGATTCAATAGAAAATATAGTTTTAACTTTTCTTTTTGCCAGTAAATTTAATGAACGATTTTTCGTTATTTTGTAAATCCATGTATATAGCGAAGAATCAAACTTAAAATTTTTCAATTTCTGGAAAAGAATAAGCAAAACCTCTTGGGAAATTTCATCAGCATCAAAGTGATCATTTAAAATACCAAACGCTTGCCAATAAATTCTCTTCGAATATCTTTTAGCGATTTCTTTGAATGCTTTTTCATTTCCATTCAAAAATTGTGTTACGAGTTCTTTTTCTTCTTCAATTCTATTCATAAAAACAATTTGCCACCTATTTGACAAATGTAATCAAGAATGGTTTAAACAAAAAATAATGTGAGAAATATTGTTAATTATATTAAACCTTTAGACATAAAATCATGTCGAAGAAATACAATCAAATTATTTCAAGTATAGGAGACCAAATGAGAAAACCAAAAATTATTTTAATAACCAGTGTTTTAGCGATAATATCTTCACTTGCTTTTTCCCAACCAAATGAGAGAGGTATAAGAAATAGGAATGAAGTTAGCCCACTAAGAATCAGTAAAGTGTTAAATTTGAGTGAAGAACAGTCTAAAGTTTTCAATGAGTTCAAATATATAAATGAATTGGAAGCAATAGATATACGAACGGAAATTAAGAAAAATCATGTTGAATTAAAGAAGATGCTTGGAGATGAAAACATTGATGGTGACAGAATTTTAAGTCTAACTGATAATAATTCTCAATTACAGAGCCAACTGAAGAAATCAAAGACTAAAATGTGGTTAGATGTATATAATATTTTAAATGATGAGCAAAAGATGAAATGGACAAAATTCTTAAATCATTTTATTCAAGATGGAAATATGAAAAGGAAATTTGGAAGACGAGAGATGCTTGGTAAAGGAAAACGGAACCGAAACTGGGACCAATAAGTTAAAATAACCATTAAGAAGACTAGCGCCCTCAAAGTAGGGCGTTAGATTTTAAATATCGCCTTCTAATGGTCTCAATGTAATCTCTTCTGCAACCATATTCGATTTAAGATTATAAATATTAAAAATAAACTTCGCAATATCTCTAGGTGACATCATACGATTAGCATATTTAGATAAACTATCCGCAGGCCAAATTGGAGTTCTTGTTGCGCCTGGTAGAATATTAACAACCTTTATGTTTTCTTCCCTAAGTTCTTCTCTTAAAACGTTTGAGTAAGCTAACAGCCCAGCTTTTGAAGCAGAATAAGCACTGCTTTTTTCGAACGTTTTTCTTGCAGCTACTGATAGTATGTTAATTATAAGTCCTTCCTTCCTTTTTTTAAAATGAGGGAGAACATTCTGAATTGCTGAAATTGAACCTAGCAAATTTGTTTTTATCACTCCCTCGACAACCTTCATAGAATCTTTGGAGGCTTCACTAAAGGTCGTAGTGCCTGCATTATTAATCAAACAGCAAATATTAAAGTTACTCAAAACTTTTTTCGTATTTGCTTTAACATCATCTGGTTTTGTAAGATCCAAAGAATAATAATGAAAATATTCATTATTGTATTCATCTTTATTCTTTCTTAGCGAATCAACCTTTCTGGAAGTGGCAATCACATCGATCTGATTTCGAATAAATTCTAGAGCAATTGCTTTTCCAATTCCCGAACTTGCCCCAGTAACCCATACAGCTGTTTTCTTCTCTTTCACTTTGGCCTATATGTTTTTTCTTGCAATGAGATTTAAAAATTCTAACCTTGTTTTCTCAGTTCTAAATCCTCCATGAACAGCACTTGTAGTAGTTATTGAGTTTTGTTTTTCAACCCCTCTCATCATCATACACATGTGGTAACCTTCTGCGACAACAGCAACACCCTTTGGTTGCAGTATTTCATCGAGTAAATCAGCTATTTGTTGAGTCATTCTTTCTTGAACTTGCAGTCTCCTTGCAAACATGTCGACAATCCTGGGAACTTTACTCAAACCAATAATCTTACCGTTAGGAATGTATGCTACATGAACTTTTCCGTAAAATGGAAGCATGTGATGCTCGCACAAACTATAAAAATCAATATCCTTAACAATTACCATTTCATCATATTTCTCTTCAAAAATAGCATTGTTTATTAATTCATCTAGATCTTGAGAATAACCTTTTGTCAAATATTTATATGCCTTCGCTACCCTTTTAGGTGTATTCTTTAACCCTTGACGAGATGGATCTTCTCCAATCTCATTTAGTATAAACTCTACTTTTTCTGAGACTTTTTTTAAATCCAATTTATTCTCCTTTGTATTCTATATAATTATTTTCAGTTTCGAATAATTTTACGGAATATAATTTTCCTTCATTAATTTTATTTTCTAATTCTTTCCAAAATGCAACTGCTATGTTTTCAGTCGTTGGGATTATCCCTTTCATAAAATCAACTTCATGATTTAAATGCCGGTGGTCAACCTTTGAAATTATATTCTCTTTGATAATCCTTTTCAATTTCTTGAGATCAATAACATACCCTGTTTTTGGATTGACCTCGCCTGTAACTACTACTTCCAATGTGTAATTATGTCCATGACCATATGGATTATTGCACTTATCGTAGATATCTTGATTTTCTTTAGCGGTTAGAGATTCGTTCTCTAACTTATGAGATGCACTGAAAACTTCACGTCTAGTAACATAAAGCATGGTTTTTTCCAATCTATTCTTTTAGGTCGCTTAAAATTTGATCAACATGACCAGTGACCTTAACTTTCCTATAAATCTTTTCAATTTTACCCTTTTCATCAATAATAAAGGTTGATCTTTCAACACCCATGTATTTTCGTCCATACATACTTTTCTCTTTCCATACATCGTACTTTTGGATAACCTTAGTTTCAACATCACTTAGTAAAGGAAAATCTATATCGTACTTATCACGAAACTTTGTATGAGAATTCTGTGAGTCCTTGCTTATTCCAAGAACTATAGCTTTTAATTTGTTAAAACTTGATATTGAATCCCTAAAGTCACATGACTCTTGAGTGCATCCGGAAGTATTGTCTTTGGGATAAAAATAGATTACGACCTTTTTACCAAGAAAATCTTTTAGCGAAATTTTATTTCCATCACTATCTGGCAATGTGAATTGTGGTGCTTTTTTTCGAACTTCAAGCATCTTCTTTCTCCTCTCTTAAGATACTTTTAGATATTTTATCTCTAAAACTAATCTAATTTACGTCCAATTTTTACTGTAACTTGATATTCAAGTTCACCTTCATTGGTTACTCTTCCTCTTTCCTCTATTACTTCAAACCAACCAACTCTTTTTTCATCGTGTGCTTCTTTTACTGCACTTTTTATCGCGTCGCTTGAACTTTTATTTGAAATTCCAACTCTTGTTATTATCTCAAAAGACTTTGACATTTTAACTCCTTTCAATATGAATATGTTGTTTAATAATTGTAGGGATATTAAATTAACTCTTTTAAATTTAATATTAAAGAATAATTAGAATAATATATTTATATTAAATATAAATACGAATATATTTTACTTTAACTATTTTTACAAAAAACTAGAGACATTTTTAAGTTGGAACAGGAAAAAGTTCACGAAAATTTTAAAAACTTTAAAATCTGGAAAGCACAGAATAACTCCAGAACGTTTTGAAGTTTTAGATTGTGCTTTAGATAGTGGTGGTCATTTTAGTGCAGATGAGCTCTATATTGAAATGAAAGCTGGAAAATCAAATGTCTCACGGGCTACAGTTTATAATTCGCTAGAATTGTTAGTTAAATGTGAAATATTAGTAAAAAGGAATTTTGGTGATAACAAGACATTTTACGAATCAAGCTATAATAGACAAAATCATGGGCATGTTATATGTAAGGTGTGCGGGAAAATAGTTGAGTTTAACAATCCGAAAATGATAGAGATTGTTAATGAAATAGTTGAACAAAGTGACTTCTCTGACGATTCTTTTCAATTCAATATTTTTGGTCAATGTAAAAAGCATAAAGACTAAATAACCAGAATTAATTATGAAAAAAAAGTTTAATACAAAATATCCAATGGTTTGGCAGAAAGAGGATTTATACTTAGAGATTTTCTGTTCAATCCCGAATGTTGCCACTGGAATCGTACTTTCAACAGATCAATCATTATTTGTTATCGATCCTGGGGATGGAATTTTAAGAGATCTAAACAAAAATTTTGAAAAAGAAGAAATTCTGAAAATATCGGATATTTTTATTAGCCATGGTCATCATGATCATATAGGCGGTTTGTGGGGTTTATTGACTTATCTTTCTGTCATGAAAAAAAAATCTGCACTAAACATTCATTATCCACTAGGAAGCATTGAAATAACCACCATCCTCAAAGCTTTTATGGATGTAAATAAATATAGTTTACCTTACTCAATAAATCTCAATATAATTGTTGATGAGTCTTTTTTCAAAACGAAAAAGTTTAAAATCCAACCATTTGAAGTTGAACATTTTGATGAAATTGATGGAAAGGAACCTTTTAAAGTTCCTGCCCTAGGATATAAATTTACTTATGAAAATAAATCAATACTTTATGGTGGAGATACCGCCTATTGTGAGAATATTGTAAAGTACACAAAAGGTTCAGACCTAGCAATCCTTGAAGCCGGCGCAGAACACGAGGATGATAAAACACATATGACAAGTTCACAAGCGGAAAAAATTGGTGGAACAGCAAAAGAATACTTTCTTGTACATATGCCTCATTAAATAAAATTCATATTTTCCTCGATACTTTTTTCTATAAACATTACATTTACACTCTAAATAAAATTGCCCTGTGGTGTAATGGTAACACAGAGGTCTCTGGAACCTTAATTCCGGGTTCGAATCCTGGCAGGGCAACCATTATTTTCAAAGCACTTCTTAAATAGCTCCTAAAGATTAAAAAAGGAAATGAGAGAATTGAAAAACTTACTTAATTACAAAGCATTTTTATTCGACATGGATGGAACCCTAGTCTCCTCTGAAAAATTGAAAGGTGAAGCCTTGGTTCAAACATGTATTTCATTCGGAGGAAATGCAAATGTAAATGATTATAAAGAAGTGATGGGACAGAGTTATGAAAGTGTAAGAGATTACTTCTATAGGATTTCTGAAATTGATGCTCAGTTAGACCAATTTGATGAATCATTTAACCAATTCTTTTATACACTTATATCCTCTAAAGTAGAGCTTACTAATGGAGTACAAGAGTTTATTAATTTGCTAAGATCAGAGAAGAAAAAAATTGGTGTTGTTACTTCCGCTAACCACTGGATGGCAGAAGAAATTCTCGTAAATGTGAATATGAAAGACATATTTGAAACTATTGTAGCAAGAGAAGATGTGCTCAACCACAAACCGGCTCCAGACTCTTATATACAAGCATTAAATCTCTTATCCATCAAACCTGAAGAAGCTCTTATTTTTGAAGATTCTGAATCCGGTGTTGCGGCAGCAGTTGCAGCTGGGTGCAAAGTGATCGCTATAAATCATGAATTTAATGAAATTCATGATTTTAAAAATGCAGATTTTATAATTTCAGATTTCTTTGACCTTATCTAAGAATTTATAGTCATACAGTCAAAACAATTTACATCATATCTTTCTTTAGAAATCTATATATTTTAGTAAAGATAATTTGAAACTTATTCTAAGTTTTATCATCCAATAAATAGTATGCATTTATCAAAAAGAAAACATATGAATAAGAGCAAATATAGTTCGTTTTTATTTGCCATTCTTTATGTAATTGTACTTTCAATTACCTCATTTCATTTTCATCAATCCTTGCTTGGAACTGTACCTTTAGGGTATGAATCTTCTAAGCAAAATTCAAATTCGCATTTATTCTCACAAGATGATTGTCCAATAATAATATTCGGTAAGTCAGGATTTAATTCTCTTCAAATTTCTCAAGATAATTCAGAAAAGGAATTTGATGGAACCTCTGCATACTATGATTTTATACAGACTACTCAAAATCAAAACTTTATTTTTTATTTCACCTCAAGAGGCCCCCCTTCTTATGAAATTGCTTAATTGATCTATTAACAATTTTATAAGGAAAATTAGAAATGTATTATCAAAAGTTGAAAAGATTAGTATTAACTTTTCTTTTTATTGCATTATCATTAACATTATTTATTGGATGTGAGGATGACCCGGTTACTCCACAAGAAGACCATTTTGAAGCAATTGGTATGGTATTCTATACTTCAGGAATTGAAGTTGCAAGGATAGTTAGAGGAGAAACTTCTGACACGCTTTTCGCCTTGAAAGATACTCTCTCAGATCATTTCGAAGTGATGTATTTCGACAAGGAAGAAAATATTGTTGATCCTCCATCCGAAGACTATGCTTCCCTATCATGGCAAATAGATGATCAGACTATCGTTGATGTATGGCAACATGAAGGTGAAGAAGGAGCATTTGAATTTCACCTAAATGGATTGAATATTGGCGAAACTGAGATCGAATTTTTTATAATGCATAGCGATCATTCAGATTATAGGTCAGGTAAAATACCCGTAATAGTTAAGTAATTATCTAGATGATCTTCGTATATAAAAAACTGATTGGAAAGATAGGTTTCCTTCTAGTATTGTTGGTACTACAATCAAACTCAGGATATTCACAAAGTTTATCAATTTCCGGTCTAATCATTGATTCTGAAAGCAATGAACCTGTTATAAACGCTACTGTCCAGATATTAAATCCAGAAAAGTATTCTGTTGCAAACATGGATGGTGAATTTGTTTTTAACAATCTAGATCCAGGAAATTACAATATACGTATAACTCGTATTGGGTATCATGAGGGACTATTCTCAGTTGAATTAAATACATCATCAACTGTCAATCTATTATTAGAATTAGTTCCTCAAGCAATTAAAATTTCTACAGTAACAGTAACCTCGCATACTGCACAATCAAAATTTGATGACTTATACGAACTCTCAAGTGTTTTAAAGGGAAAAGAGTTACAGAAAGATCTTGGTATCACATTGGCATCTACACTAAAAAACGAGACTGGTTTGGCGATGCGAACTATGGGGCCAGCACCAGCCCGACCAGTAATTCGCGGATTGGGAAGTGACAGAGTTCTATTGAGTGAGGACGGCAACAAAACAACTGATCTTTCCGCTTCATCCCCAGATCACGCTGTAACAATTGAACCATTTACGGTAGATAGAATTGAAGTAATAAGAGGCCCAAAAGTTCTTATGCAAACTCCAACTACTATCGGTGGGGTAGTAAATGTTATTAGGCATGAAATTCCAAATGAGTTACATAATTCAATTTCTGGAAACATTGGTGTGTATGGAGAGACAGTAAATGATGGGTATCTTGGTTCAGCAATTTTTGATATTCCCTTAGCACCATTTTCTATTAGAGGTGAGATCAGTAAAAGAAATGCTGGTGATCTTTATACCCCAGAAGGTGTTTTGAAAAATTCATATGCAGAAAATTTTAATTACAGTTTAGGCGCTAGTTACATAGGTGGTTTCGGTTATGGAGGAGCTTCGTTTAGAGGATTTGAACTTGAGTATGGTGTCCCTGGTGGATTTGTGGGTGCACATCCAGATGGAGTGGATATTCAAATGAAAAGAGAGCAGTTGAATTTCAAAACTCAAATAAATTTGCATAAAGAGAAATTGGAGCACCTGAATATAGAATTTAGTCGCGTTTACTACAGACATAAGGAGTTTGAAAAATCTGGATTAATTGGTACTGAGTTTGAGATAACAAATTACTTGGGAGATTTATCACTCGATTTCAAAAACATACTTTTCCCATCTATGGGTAATCTGGGAATAACCTTTGAAGCCCGTGATTTTATAGTTGGAGGTTTTGTGTTTACACCTCCATCAAAATCTCTAAACATTTCCGCATTTCTTTACGAAAATTTTCAAGCAGGAAGATTTAACTTCGAAGCAGCTGGCAGATTTAACTATGATAATATTGTCCCAGAAGAAGAAAATCCTGATGCAGAAATTGGATATATAAGAGAGAGAACATTCTCAACCTATTCTCTCAGTTTTTCTGCACTTTATTCTTTTAGTGACCATGTTCATCTCGGTGCAAATATCAGTAGATCGTCAAGAGTTCCAACAATTGAAGAACTATATTCAGAAGGACCTCACCTAGCAGCTTATTCATACGAAATCGGAAATCCTGATCTTGAAGATGAACGTGGAATTGGTACTGAATTATTTATATACCATAAGTTTAAGGACTTGTTCTTTAACTTCAACCTATTCCGAAATGATTTGAGCTACTACATTCTTCCCAGAAACACTGGAGAAACCGACTGGGCTACTTTTCTGCCAATCTACGCAACAGCAGGTGAAGCAGTACTTTTCTATGGTGCAGAATTCCAGATTGAATGGGAATTTCTAAAAAATATTTCACTAAATACATCTGCAAGTTATACTAATGGGAGTTTTAAAAAAGATGGTTTTCCACTGCCTCAAATTCCTCCACTGAAAGGAATTTTTGGTCTAGGTTATAATAATGATATTTTGGCTTTTGGAATAAATGCCGAATGGGCAGCAGCTCAAGAAAGGGTTGATGAATTTGAAGATCCTACAGATGGATATGTTGTTGTTAATTCATTTGCTCAGTATTCAATTTCTCATTCAGAATTAGTGCACACTTTTTCTTTATCATTTGAAAATATGTTAGATGTTATTTATAGAAATCATTTATCAAGAGTTAAATCTATTCTACCGGAAGCTGGTAGAAATCTTCGATTTACATATAAATTATATTTTCACTAAACCAATTTCTTAATCACCCAAAATTTCTGTTAATTTGGAGCTGCTTTTTTTAATTAATTAAAATTAAAGATTTTCAATGCCATATCTAGGTGAAATCGCTGCACTAATAACAGCATTTCTTTGGGGAGTGACATCAATTGCTTTTACAGAAGCTGCTTTAAGAATAGGTTCCCTTACTGTTAATATATCAAGACTAATATTTGCAGCGATTTTGCTATCAGTAACTATACTCATAATGGGATTTGATATTTTTCTCAGCTCCAACCAGATATTTTATTTAGGAATGAGTGGTATTGTCGGATTAGTGTTTGGTGATGGTTTTCTTTTTGCCGGTTTTCAGTATGTTGGTGCAAGAATAAGCATGTTAGTGATGTCCTTGGTTCCGCCAATTTCTACAATAGTTGCTTTCATATTCTTAGATGAAATCATTTCATTATGGAGTATTTTGGGAATAGTTTTAACACTGTTCGGTATAACTATTGTTGTAAAACAAAAACAGATCGATCCAAAGTTCCACCCCAAAAATCGTATTAAAGGAATTTTATATTGTTTTCTTGGAGCGCTCGGGCAAGCATTCGCATTAATTCTAGCAAAGTATGCATTTAATGAGAGTGAGATCAATGGATTTGTTGCTACTTGGTATAGAATCATTCCCTCATTAATATTATTTTATCCATTAGCGCATATTTACGGTAAGATTAAAAATCCAATAAGAGTTTTTAAAAGTGATAAAATTGCATTAAAGTATGTACTACTCGGTTCTGTCGTGGGACCGTTTTTGGGTATTACATTTAGTCTAATTGCGATTGCAAATACTTATGTTGGAATAGCATCAACAATTATTGCAACTACCCCAATAATCATGCTTCCGATGGTTGTTATTTACTATCGTGACAAGCTTACTTTTAATTCAATAATTGGAGCTATTTTAGCTGTTTCGGGAGTTGCAATTTTATTTTTAGTATAGTTCTAAAAATTTGCAGTTCGCTAGAAATCATTTTTATTATATTGCTATATATTATTAAACATTACTAAGGAATTTTTATGAAAAATATATCGATTTTCATTTTGCTATCTTTTTTCATTGTAATTACTGCATGTAGTTCTGATGAAAAAAAGTCTGAAAAGGCAGAATCCTCAATGAATTTTACTGGTCATAAAGTCACAGTCGAAGAGGTTATCCATACTAAGACTTACACATACTTGAAAGTTATAGAAGATAATGAAGAAAAATGGCTTGCAATCTCGCGTCGAGATACAGAAATTGGTGAAACACTCTATTGGACAGAAGCTCTTGAGATGAAAAACTTTGAAAGCAAAGAATTAGAGCGGACTTTTAAAACTGTTTATTTTATTCAAAATATTTCTTCTCAACCAACTCCAATGATGCCTGAAGGTCATGCACAAAATTTACAAGGAAGAAAACCTCAAATTGCAAAAGAATCAGTTTCAATTGAGTCAGTAAAAGGTGGAGTAACCATTGCTGAGCTATTTTCTAATCCAGAAAACTATAGTGAAAAAAGTATAGTCGTAAAGGGGAAAGTCACAAAATTCAATAAAGAAATTATGAACAAGAATTGGGCTCATATTCAAGATGGTACAAGCCAGGATGAGAATTTTGACCTCACAATAACTACTTCAGAAACTGTTAGTCCGGGAGATGTTGTTACATTTAAAGGAAAAATAACATTGGATAAGGATTTTGGATATGGATATTCTTACAAGATTCTGATGGAAGATGCCGAAATTGTTGATAATAAGTCAATTTAGTTAGAACTATTCAAGAAGTTATAATGTATTTGGATATTCTAATATCCAAATACATTTGAGCCAACCGTGTAAGAAATAAAAATTACAATAAAAATAAACACAAAATTTAGAAGTATTCCTGCTCTACTCATATCTTTTATCTTTAATTCACCGCTGCTAAAAATTATTGCATTTGGTGCGGTTGCAACAGGGAGCATAAATGCACAACTTGCAGCTATTGTAACAGGTATTACCAATTCTAGAGGATTGGAATTCATTCCAACTGCAACTGCTCCTATAACTGGAAGAAAAGCAGCTGTAGTAGCTATATTACTCGTGAGTTCCGTCAGGAATACTATCGCTGATGTTAATAAGAAGACCAAGAAAATAACTGAAAACTCTCCGCTTTGGAGTATTGATAATGCAATCCAATCTGCCAATCCGCTTGTTTTAATACCGTTAGCAAGTGAAAGACCACCACCAAAAAGAATTAGAATTCCCCAAGCAATCTTTTGAACATCAGTCCAATTAATCAATGGTTTTCTATCTCCTGCTCTTATCAGAAATAATAGAAATGCTCCAAATATGGCGATTCCCGAATCTGATATACCGGATAAGTATTTTGAGACAGGCATTCTAATCATCCATAAGAAGGCTGTTAAAATAAATACGTATAGTATTCTTTTTTCCTCAATAGTAATTTTGCCCAAATTCGAAATTTCATTTCTAAACACTATTTCATCTAGAGATTTAATTTTGTTTACTGGGAAAATAAACCTCGTCAGAAGAAAAAAAACAATTGGTAATGATACAATTACGAATGGTACTCCTATTAACATCCATTCAGCAAAGCTTATGTCAATACTATAAGTGTCATTCATAAAGGCAGCAAGGAGCACATTTGGAGGAGTTCCTATCAATGTACCCACCCCACCAATGCTGGATGAATATGCAATAGCTAACAGCAAAGCAATTGTGAAATTATTTACGTCTTTTTTATTTCCGCTACCCATCTCCTTATAAACAGAGATCACAAAAAGTCCAATAGGAAGCATCATTAGCGTTGTAGCAGTGTTGCTTATCCACATGCTAAGAAACGCACTACCGATCATAAATCCAGCAATAATATTATTAGGCTTAAATCCAATAAACTTTATTATTGAAAGAGCTATTCGTCTATGCAATCCCCACTTTTGAATTCCCTCTGCAAGAATAAAACCACCTAGAAAAAGAAATATTAATGGATGCGCATAAGGGGTAGTTGTTTCTTTGATAGCATTAATTTCTAAGATTGGGAAAAAAATAATGGGCAAAAGAGCCGTCATATAAATCGGTAGAGCCTCTGTTATCCAAAATATAGCAAGTAGTAAAGCTACAGCAGAAGTTTTCCAAGCAATATCATTCATTGAGGATGGATTGTTGAGAAGCATTAGAATTAGAACTAAGGGACCAAAAAAAAGTCCAAACATTTGAAACTTCGAATTGTGCTTCATGATTCAGAATATATAATGATCAGATTTATAAAAATAAAATGGATGTTTAATAAATGCTAACTATTTATTCCAATTCTTCCAATAGTTATTTGAATGTTTCTTGTTCAACAGTCTGATCATTATGTTCTACTTGAGAAATAAACTCTACATTTGGATTTTTTTCTTGGGCCCTTCCAAGCGAAAAGGAGGACTCGGCAATAAAAACGATATTATTCGTTTTGTCTGTATAAACAGAATCGGATCTTAATCTAAATAACTCATCAGCATCGGTGGCATTTTCATACTTCAGCCAGAATGCCTTATATGCTGACATATGAATAAAATCACATGTGGCTCCAAATTCATTGAACAATCTGTATTTAATAACATCGAATTGAAGCTCCCCCACCACTCCAATAACTTTTTTATTGGTATCTTTTTGAATAAAGAGCTGAGCTAATCCTTCGTCAGTTAATTGCATTAAACCTTTTTCAAGCTGCTTAGATTTAAATGGATCTTTGTTAACAACAATTCTAAAGATTTCAGGCGAAAACCTTGGAATACCTATGAACATAAAGGAATCACCCTCGGTAAGAGTGTCTCCAATTTTAAATATCCCAGAATCATATAAGCCTATAACATCTCCAGGGTAAGCTGATTCAACCAGCGATTTAGTCTGAGCTAAAAAGGATGCAGGATTTGGAAATTTAATTTGACGATTTAACCGAACATGATGATAGAATTTGTTCCTCTCAAAATGACCTGAACATATTCTTACGAATGCCATTCTGTTCCTATGATTAGGGTCGATATTTGCATGCATCTTAAAGACAAATCCACTAAACTTTTCGTTTTCGGGTTTTATAATGCCTTGTGTGGTTTCACGAGAAGTTGGTGTTGGTGCAAAATCAACGAAGGTTTCTAGCAACTCCCTAATCCCAAAATTATTCAGAGCGCTACCAAAAAACACCGGTGCTTGTTTGCCTTCTAAGTACTTTCCCTGATTAAAGTCTTCATATATTCCATTAACTAGCTCCACCTCTTCTTGAAGTGCATGTACATCTTCACCGAAAGTCTCTTCCAATTTGGGATCGTGAATACTCGTAAATTTTTGAGTATCCTCTTCAATTCGTTGCTTGTTCACTCCATAAAATTCAAATTCATTTTTATAAATATTGTAAACACCTCTAAAACTCATTCCCATACCAAAAGGATAAGTCAATGGTCTAACATGAATTGAAAGTTTCTCTTCAATTTCATCTAGCAATTCAATTGGACTTCTTCCCTCTCTATCCATTTTATTTATAAAAACGATTACGGGAGTATTTCTCAACCTACAGACTTTCATCAGTTTCTCAGTTTGTTCTTCAACACCCTTTACACTGTCAATTACTAATATCACACTGTCAACTGCAGTTAATGTTCGATAAGTATCTTCAGCAAAATCTTTATGACCGGGAGTATCAAGCAAATTTATCTTGTGATCTTTATAACTGAATGAGAGAACAGATGAAGCAACAGAAATACCTCTTTGCTTTTCAATTTCTAGAAAATCTGAGGTAGCAGTTTTTTTTATCTTATTAGATTTTACAGCTCCTGCAATTTGGATCGCACCACTAAATAGAAGCAGTTTCTCTGTTAATGTTGTTTTACCAGCATCAGGGTGACTGATTATAGCAAATGTTTTACGTTTTTTTATTTCTGATAATAGCCTCATGTAATTACAACTTGTTAATATTGGAATAATCTCTGATGTAAGATCAGTTGCTAAATAGAGTGAAACTCACTTCCAGAAGAATTAAGGTGCAAATATACGAAACTTGGATATTATGAAGGTGATTTTAAAATAAATATTCTATTTCGTCTCAGCAATAATCGTTACTGGCGAGCTATCTATATCTTTAATCATCCAAGGAATCACGTCAACACTAAGAATTTTAGAGGAATTAATTTCAGACAGTTTCATATCCTCAATAATAAATATTTCTCCTTTCTCCGGATCTAAGAAATTTAGATGTGCCGTTATTCCCTCGTCTTTAAATTTCCATGAAGTTAAGGAGATGAAATCAAATCCCACAGCTCTCAATTTTGGAAAATTTACTCTTAGGAAATCTGCCATTTCGGGTGCCAGTCCTGGATTATCATCCCAGTATTTATCTTGAGTTCTATATTTTTCATAACCGGTCCTGATTATCAATAATTCAATATCTCTATTAACGTTTTTAGGAAATTGATAATGTGAAATCAAGTTTGCTTCACTGACTGGAATATCAAATACACATACTTTTTCGAATCTCCAAGTAGAAGGGTAATAAAATTCTACTCCCCTCTCACAATCAAAAAAGTGTTTCGGAAGATCAATATGTGTCCCAATATGATTATTTGATAAAGAAATTGAAAACATATTAACCCCTGCCCCTTTCGAAATTTGTGTTTTTGGCTCAATTTCTACAGTATCTTCATCACCAAAACTTGGTGTGTTTTTTGACAATAAATGATTTAGATATATATATTTACCCATTTTTTATTCCTTTTAATCTTATAATTAGATTATACAATTAATATGAAATTATAAATAAATACAATTAATATTTTAATAGTGGAATTATGAAAATAGCTATTCATGAAAGAAATGGTTCTTCTAGTGACGGTTGGATCAAATACTGTGTATCAAATAAAATCCCGTATAAAATAGTCAATTGTTATGATAATGATATAGTAAAGCAATTATCTGATTGTGACGGACTTATGTGGCATTGGCAACATTATGATCCAAAAGCTCAGCTATTTGCAAGACAACTTACCTTTGCACTAGAGCAGAAAGGTTATAAAGTCTATCCTGATAGTAATACTTCTTGGCACTTTGACGACAAGATTGGACAAAAATATTTATTTGAAGCAGTTGGTGTAGAACATGTCAAAACGGATATTTTTTATTCAAAGAAAGAAGCTTTGAATTGGCTTCGAAACCAAAACTTTCCGAAAGTATTTAAACTTAGCAAAGGTGCCTCTGGATTAAATGTTAAATTGGTTAAAAGTTATTCAAGTGCCAAAAAACTAGTGAAGAAGGCTTTTTCTTCCGGATTTCTCTACTCTAGTAGGTCAGCAAGAGTAAAAGATGACCTTGTAACTTTTAAGAAAAATAAAAATGTTAAGAATTTTAAAAGACTAATAAAAGGTTTAATAAGAATTTTCTATCCAAAAGATTTCGAACGTTTCTTTGGCAAAGAAAAAGGATATATATATTTTCAAGACTTTATTCCAAAAAACAATTTTGACTCAAGGGTTGTTGTAATGAGAGATCGCTGCTATGCAGTAAGAAGATACAATCGTAAAAATGATTTCAGGGCATCAGGAAGTGGTGAATGGGCGTTTGGAAAGGAGTTGTTTGATATAAAACTAATAAAGCAAGCTTTTGAAATCGCTAAAAAATTGAATTTGCAGTCAATAGCATTTGATTTTTTAAAAGATAATGACAGTTACAAAGTTGTAGAAATGAGCTATTGTTGGTCATATGGTGGTTCTGGTTTAGTCCCAGGATATTGGGACCCAGAACTTAATTGGCATGATGAGGAAGTTAACTCTCGTAATTTTATAATTGAAGATTTTATTCTTGAAATAGAGAAAAATAAAACTATCTGAAATGAAAATCGCAATACATAAAAGGGAGGTATCTTACAGTGATGGATGGATAAAATACTGTGAGGATCAAGACATAAGCTATAAAATCGTTAATTGTTTTGATACCAATATTGTCGAAACTCTAAAAGATTGTGATGGGCTAATGTGGCATTGGCAACATCATGATCCCTTTGCAAGACTTTTTGCTAGGCAATTGATTCGTTCTCTTGAAAAGATAAATTTTAAAGTATATCCAAGCAGTGCGACTGCTTGGCATTTTGATGATAAAATTGGTCAAAAGTATTTACTTGAAGCTAATTCTATTCCTTTTATACCCACTCATATATTCTATGATAAAAAAGAAGCCAGGACTTGGGCAAAATCAACCAATTTTCCAAAAGTATTCAAATTAAGTAAAGGAGCTTCTGCTCTAAATGTCAAACTCGTTCAAAATTACAGTCAAGCAAAAAAACTTATAAAAAGAGCATTTTCAAGAGGATTTCTTTATTCGAGCAGAACCGCAAGGGTGAAAGACGATCTATTAAATTTGAAAAAAGAAAGAAATTTTCAAAAATTCTTAAGATTATTGAAAGGGATTGTGAGAGTTGTCTTTCCCAAAGATGTTGAAAAACTATTTCCTAAAGAGAAAGGATATATCTATTTTCAAGATTTTTTACCAAACAATGAATTTGATATAAGAGTGGAGGTTATTGGGAATAGATGCTCAGCAATGAGGCGATATAATAGAAAAGATGACTTTCGGGCGTCAGGGAGTGGCAGTTGGTCTTTCGATCCAGAAGCAATTAGCAAAGAAGTATTAGAAATTGCTTTCGAAACTGCAAAAAAATTAAATTTACAATCTGTTGCTTTTGATTTTATAAATGATAATGGAGAATATCTAATTATCGAAATGAGTTATTGCTGGCCCCTAACTGGATCCGAGTTGTATCCTGGATTTTGGGATAGAGATTTAAATTGGCATGAAAAACCTGTTACCTCAGATATTTTTATTATTGAAGATTTTATTGAAGAAATAAGTTCATCCTAAAAATAGTATTGGTTTTCTGAACCAGTTTGATCCATAAATGTCTTTCAAACTTTAAAAATAAAATTAGCTAGAATGAAAAGCCTAATCTCATACCTAAAATGATCATTTACAATTGATAGAAGTTCTATAAATTGGTACTTATTTTGTATAATTTAATAGAATCTAATTACCAGACATTAAGTCACTTTTAAATTATGAAAGAGTAGAATGGGAAAAACTAAAATAAATAGCAGACCCTATAATATTGATTTCGCGTCAAAGGTTAGATGGAGAATGAAGTATGATAGGAATCCGTTACTAAGCATTTTTCAAGATAAATATTCAGTTAAAAAATTCGCAAATTCAAAAGGAATTAAAACCCCTAAATTAATATTTGCGACAGATAACCCAGGTTCAATTACATTCAAAAATCTTCCAGCAGATTGCTTCATTAAAGCAAATCATGGATGTGAATGGAATATTTTAAGAATTAAATCTAAGTTATATTTATTCAAAGATGGTTCTGATTTTGAAGATTTGGCTAATCCATTTTTTGATACAGACAAAATTGAAAAATATAGAATTTCTGAAGAAGAGTCTTTCGACCTATGCACTCAATGGCTTCAAACCAAATATCAATCTGAGGAGTGGGCCTATCAAAATATAGAACCGAGAATTTTAATTGAAGAAATTCAATTTCCGGAATATGGAAAAGATCTTTTAGATTATCGGTTATATACATTTAATGGAAAGGTAAAAGCTATTAGTATTGGATCTTTGAATTATAGGAGGACTAAAAAAAATGTTTTCTTTGATCCCGATTGGAATGAAATCGAATTATCAATTTATAAAGAAGATGTTCCAGTTCCATTACCAGATAAACCAGAAAATTTGGATTCAATGATTTCAATTGCAGAAACTTTAGGAGAAAATGTTGATTTCGTTAGAATTGATCTATTTAATACTAATAAAGGAATCGCTCTTAGCGAAATGACCGTTTATCCTGAGGGAGGTGCACAATGTACACCAACACTCTGCCCTACCTTTAATAGATGGTTAGGAAGTCATTGGGAATTGTCTTTTAGTCCGACAATTCAAGCATTCCTATTCAATTTTTTTTATTCGACATCCATTAAATTTTTTGGAAGATATAAAGATTGGAGAGTCAATCCAACAAAGACTGAAATTCTAAAAAATTTAAAAGTGCAATCCAAAAAAGGGAGAAACTTAGTGATATCTGAAGAACTTTATTCCTAATTTGCTGTTACTCCACCGTCGATCGAAATAACAGACCCAGTTAAAAAAGTACCCGATTCGAAAGCAAGGAAATAAACTAGTTCAGCAACCTCTTCTGGGGTTCCAAATCTTTTAATAGGAAATCTCTCGGTTTCAGCAATTGTCGCAGCTTTTATATCTCCACCGAATTCTTCATGAGACCATCTTTCAATATTCTTCCTAGTAAGTAGCGTATCAATCGTACCGGGACAAATTGAATTAACATTTATATTGTATTCAGCAAGTTCTAATGATAAGCTTTTTGTTATCTGGGCAATAGCACCTTTACTCGCACCATAGGCTAAATTATTTGGTTTCCCAATTATGCTTTGATCGGATCCCATTAAAACAATTGAGCCTTGTTTCTGTTTAATAATGTAAGGGATACAACTTTTAATTGTAAATATCATCGATCTTAGATTTGTGTTTAAGACATTATCCCAATCTTCTTCAGTAATGCTAAATATTGAATTTGATTTATGTATTCCAGCATTTGCAAAAACACTATCTATTCTTCCGAATTTTTGCATGGTCTCTTTAGTCGCTTCTTCAAGTCTATGTGTATTATTTACATCACCTTCAATGAACAATATTTGATCGGATGAATAATTCGAAGCTAACTTTTGGGATTCTACTGCATTGTAATCAAACAATGCTACTCTGATACCTTTCCTAATAAGTTTTTCAACCGATGCTTTTCCAATTCCAGTTGCACCTCCTGTCACAAAACAAACTTTCATTTATTCTAATCCTTTTTTAAGTCTTATATTTTTTTAATTTAAAAAATTATTTCATTTATTCGGTACTCAGTCTGTTGCATTCCACCAGTTAATGCTGCAGAATGGATAGCATTATTAGATTTGTGCCGATAGCCTCTAATGCCTTTCACATTTGGTTGTGATTTAGCCCATTTCTTAGCATGTTCAAAAAGTGTTTTCCGAACACCCATTCTTCTGTAGTCAGGATGAGTATAAGTACCAGTGAGCCAAAGGATATAACCATTTCTCCATTCTGACCATTCTTTACCATTTATCATAAAACATCCAATTACCTTTTCTCTATCACAAGCGACAAAAGTTATCCCCTTTGCATTATCCCTTAATACACTTTCAATGCCAATTTTCACTAATTTATCATCAATATTTTTGTTTTCTGTTTCCTTAGCGATGCTTATACTAAAACTAGCTAAAGCATCGAGATCTTTTAAGTCAGCAATCCTGACTGTCCAATTATTATTTGTTTTCATTTATTATCAGCCCAAGAATTGTATATATTAATTTAGATTTTAACTGTAATTCAAATATAACATTTCTTTATATTCATTTTCAGTGATGAAAAAATTATTTGAAATTCAAATTGACATTATTCTAATCGTCCTTTTTATTTAAAATATTGCGCCATTCAACATGAGAACTACCACTTTCAATATAGATGGATTAATCTCTGAAATAAAATTACTGCTTATATGAATACGAATTTAATCCGTGGGATTAAAAGGTGGGATCTTGTTGCAATTCTACTTAATGGTGTAATTGGTGCTGGAATCTTTGGACTTCCATCAAAAGTGCAAGCAATTGTCGGTTCTTATAGTCTTCTAGCCTATCTAGTATGCGCATTTTTAATCTTACTTATAATTATGTGTTTTGCCGAAGTAGGAAGTAGATTTAAAGAAACAGGAGGACCATATATTTATGCTTACAAATCATTTGGACCACATATAGGTTTTGGAATCGGCTGGTTGGTTTGGTTATCAAGAGTAACCGCCTTTGCAGCTCTATGTAATCTTTTAATCGATTATCTCAGCTTCATATATCCAGCTGCAACAATTGGAATAACTAGAATAATTATAATTAGTCTTATAGTCCTTGGTTTGACCCTAATCAATCTTCTTGGGGTTAGAAAAGCAGCAATAACTATCAATTTCTTTACAATTGCTAAGTTGATTCCACTGATAGTGTTCATTATTTGGGGACTATTTTATATAAATATTTCAAATTTTACATTTGAAAATGAGCTAACTTTTGATTCGCTTTCAACGAGTGTACTTCTTCTGATATTTGCATTTAGCGGCTTCGAGGTAGGTGTGATACCAACAGGTGAGATTAGGAATCCGCGGAAAAATATTCCATTTGCTATGTTTACATTAATAGCTGTGGTGGTTGCACTTTATCTTTTAATTCAATTTGTCAGCATCGGTACTTTTCCTGATCTATCAACATCAAACCAGCCTCTTGCTGAAGCAAGTAGGTTGTTTATGGGTAATACTGGAGCGGTTTTTATAACTCTAGGAGCATTGGTATCAATTACAGGGACATTGAACTCAACAATGCTTTCGGGACCAAGAGCGCTCTTTGCAATTGCAGAGCAAGGTCAGTTCCCAAAGTTTTTTGCATCTGTAAATCCTAGATTTCACACCCCTCATTATGCAATAATTATCTCCGGACTGGTTGTACTAATTTTAAGTATTGGAGGAGATTTTATTTCAGCTGTAAAAATTAGTACTGTAATTAGACTAATAACCTACGCTATTACCAGTGCTTCCTTACCAATTCTTCGTAGAAAAAGTAAAGATAGTTTATCAGGTGGATTTACCTCACCGTTTGGCAAAATTATTTCTATAACTGCTCTAGTTTTAATTGCGTTGCTTTTTACAACAATAACAACTGGAGAAGTGCTCAATCTTATAGCAGCAATTATGATTGGTTTCGTTCTCTATTTACCATATTTGATTTTTAAAAAACGTAGGAAGTAAATTGCTTTAACTTAAAAACATTTCTAATCTCGATTCCCACGACTCATAACTTTCTTTATATCTTTTTACAAGTTCTTTGTTAGGTTCAATCACTTTTAGCTTTTTAAACCCAATGAATGCTTCTTCAAAAGAACTATACACATTTGCACCAAAACCTGCACCTCTCGCCGCACCTTGTGCTCCATCTGTGTTGTAGAGTTCCACAGTAGATTCTGATGAATTTGCTATTGCTTCAGAAAATATATTACTTAGGAACATATTTGCTTTACCTGCTCGCATAGTATTCACTTCAATTCCCATTTCTTTCATTATATCAATTCCATATTTAAATGAAAATGCTATCCCTTCTTGAGCAGCACGAATAATATGAGCCCTAGAATGATTATTGAAATCTAATCCTAATATTTGACTACCAATATTTTTATTTTTTAGTACTCTTTCTGCTCCATTACCAAAAGGTAGAATTGTTATCCCCTCAGAACCAACTGGAATTTTGCTTGCTTGATTGTTTAATTGCTCGTAAGTATCGCCTGATCTCATAATTTCATTCTTCAACCAATTATACAAAATTCCGGTTCCATTGATACATAAAAGCACACCTTTAGTTGGATATTGGTTAGTGTAATTCACATGGGCAAAACTATTTACTCTAGAAAATTTATCATATGAATTTTCCTCAACTAATCCATAAACAACTCCAGATGTTCCAGCAGTGGTAGCAATTTCTCCTGGATTCAAGCACATTTAGTGAAAAAGCATTATTTGGCTGATCACCGGCTCTATAACTTATTGGGATTCCAGGTTTAAGTCCTAAGTTCGCTGGCAGCTTCTTTGCTAAGCATTCCTTGAGTACTAAAAGTAGGAACAATTTCTGGAATTAAATTTTCATCAATTGAATAATAGTTTAATAAATTCTCAGCAATTTCATTTTTTTGAAAATCCCAAAAAATACCTTCACTGAGACCAGAAATCGTTGTATTTATTTCACCTGATAATTTAAATGCAATATAATCTCCAGGAAGCATTATCTTATAAATATCTCTCAAAAATATCCGGTCTATTATCCTTTACCCATTTTAATTTGAAGCTGTAAAGTTTCCTGGCGAGTTTAAGACAATTTCCAAGACAATATTCAGAACCCAACTCAATAAAGGCTTTATCACCAATGTCAACTGCTCTACTATCACACCAAATAATTGATGGATAGAGAACATCTTTATTTTTATCGACCATCACTAATCCATGCATTTGATATGAAATTCCAATACCCGATACTTCATAGTTATTCGATGGAACTTGAGATATTGCATTTATTACAAGCAATTATTAAATGATTCCACCAATCATCTGGATGTTGTTCTGCCCAACCAACATTGTGGTGAATCAATTTTCATTTCAGTTTCTGGTGAAAATGCAGAGCTGACTAATTCACCAGTTTCACTATCTAATAATAGAAACTTTAACTGAGGAACTTCCAATATCAAAACCAATTAAATAATTATTTGTCATTTTATTTCTCTTTATAGTTGAAAATTAAATCCATTTTTCCTTAATTTTTCATAAGCTTTAGAATCAAATTTATATAATCTTGCAGCTCTATGTGCAACTCCCTTTTGATAATCATTAAGTGGAATAAGCATATTTAAACCAAGTATTTTCTTTCTAAAATTTCTTTTATCAAGATTTTCATCCAAAATACATTCATACAAGTTTTGCAATTGAGTTAAGTGAAAATTTTTTTGGAAGAAGTTCAAATCCAATTGGTTTGTATCTAACTCTTTGCTTTAATTGATTTAATGCTCTTTTAAATATATCTATCATGATCGAAAGGAAGATTTAGTTTTATCATCAACATTTATGCCATTTTACATCAGTTGTATCAATACCCGGTTTTAGAGAATGTTTTTCCGGATCAATTAAAGCAAAATATGCAACCGTAATAACTCTTCTATTAGGGAAACGATCAATTTTGCTAAATGCATGAACTTGTTCAAGATAAATATTTTTCACATTACTTGTTTCTTCTAAAATTCTTACAGCTGCTTCATCAAGAGTTTCAGTCTTTAAGAACAAATCCACCTGGTAATGCCCAAGCTGCCTTTTTCAGGATTTCTTTTTCTTTTAATTAATAATACTTCAAGATGTATTATTCTCAAATCCAAATACTACACAATCAACGGATAAATTTTTAATTATTTTCTTTAGAATCATGAGACAATAGTTATTCCTATACTTAGTGTTAAAATTACACAATACTTATTGTATTTATTACACTATATAATTATATTTATTTTATATCAATTTACAACAAAAAAGTGAGAGATAGAAATGTCAGTGAAATTAACAATTGGGAGATAAAGAATATTTTAAAGGAATTTCTCAAATAATATTTGAAGGAAAAAATTCTAAAAATCCACTTAGCTTTTAAATATTATGATCCGGATAAAAGTTGTTGCAGGTAAAAAAATGGTTGATCATTTTAGATTTGCAATTGCATATTGGCATTCATTCGGAGCAAATGGTGGCGATCCATTTGGACCCGATACGAAAAATTATCCATGGTTGACAAATCCTGATCCAATCAAAAAGCTAAAGAGAAAATGGATGCAGCGTTTGAATTTATTACTAAACTTGGTGTGCCATTTCTATTGTTTTCATGATTTTGATCTAGTTGAAGAAGGGAGTTACAATTCAGAAAGTGAATAAAGATTAAAAGCTATTGTGGAATATGCAAAACAGAAGCAAACGAATCTGGTGTAAAATTACTTTGGGGAACTGCGAATGTTTTTTCTAATCCTACGATATATGAATGGAGCTTCAACAAATCCTGATTTTAATGTTCTTACATATGCAGCAACACAAGTAAAGAATGCAATTGATGCAACAATAGAATTAGGTGGAGAGAATTATGTATTCTGGGGTGGACGAGAAGGATATATGTCACTGCTTAAATACTGATATGAAAAGAGAATTAGATCATTTGGGAATGTTTCTTAAATAAAGCAAAAGATTATGGCAGAAAAAATGGTTTTAAAGGTACATTTTTAATTGAGCCAAAACCAATGGAACCAATGAAACATCAATATGATTTTGATACAGCAACTGTAATTGGATTTTTACGAGAATATGATTTATTAGATGATTTTAAATTAATATTGAAGTTAATCATGCGACCTTGGCAAGCCATACTTTCCAACATGAATTACAGGTAGCAGCAAATGCTGGACTACTTGGCAGTATTGATGCCAATCGAGGTGATTATCAAAATGGATGGGATACCGATCAATTTCCAATTAATTTGTATGAAATTACTGAAGCAATGTTGGTTATTCTTAAAAGCTGGTGGACTTACAACTGGTGGAATTAATTTTGATGCAAAAACTAGAAGAAATTCTACTGACCTTGAAGATTTATTTATTAGTCATATTTCTGGAATGGATGTTTTTGCAAGATCATTATTGATTGCTGATGATATATTAAAGAATTCAGATTATAATCAAATTGGTAAGCAAACGATATGCAAGTTATGATAAAGGAAAAGGAAAAGAATTTGAGGAAGGTAAACTTGGGTCTAGAAGAATTAAGGAAATTAGCACATAGAAAATGGTGAACCTAAAAGAACAAGTGGAAAACAAGAGTTATTTGAGTCAATTATTAATAATAAAATCTAGTTAATAATTTATACTCCCAAACAAAAGTGTTTGGGAGTATAAACCCACAAAGGATCTTCACTTCAAAATTTTTCTACTTTTATCCAGTAAAATACAAATATGCCATAAGGATTAATAAAATTACTACACCCGAAGTAATAACATCCAGCCTAGTCCAGCTATCTCTTGTCTCTTGTTTATCTTTATCTGAGACTAAACCAAATGCTAAACCACTATTTTTTTATAATCTGGTTCCTCTGTCATATAACTAACTATAAACATTACTGCTGCTGAGACTATAAATATTATCAATCCGTAGTACTGAAAAAATATATTATTAATTATCCAGAAGAATGATCCCTGATCGTAAGTAAAACCTTCAATCATTTTAACCGGAGTATCAATTGCAAGTCTAATTATACCTAATGCAAAGCCTGAAATCATTGCAGCAAGACTACCTTTTGCATT
This sequence comes from uncultured Ignavibacteria bacterium, assembly GCA_963751695.1. Classification (GTDB taxonomy): domain Bacteria; phylum Bacteroidota; class Ignavibacteria; order Ignavibacteriales; family Melioribacteraceae; genus SZUA-22. Next base: position 110,643 of record CAVVVP010000001.1, read on the forward strand.
TAACCTTTTGAAGAAAACACCAAAGAAAAACACAACAAATATAGGTGGTGCTAAATAAGCTTGAACTCCTTGCAAGTAATCGTATAAGCCTCTTCCCCCTTGTATTACTGGAATCCAGAGTAAGACCTATAATTACCATAACAACAGTAGCAATTCTTCCTATCCAACTAATTTTTCTTGAGAAACATCTGGTTTTATTCTTTGAGTAAAAATCCATTGTAAATAGTGTTGCGGATGCATTAAATACTCCAGCTAGTGAGCTCATTAACGCTGCCAAAAGCCCAGCTACCACAATTCCTCTGATACCAATCGGTAGGATTTGTGTAACCAGTAATGGAAACGCTTTTTGTGCATTAACTCGAATTACTTCTCCATCTGGGCCGATCAGTTCATTTGCTATTTCTGGAGAAATACCTTGTTGTGCAATAGCAAAAGCAATCATTCCGGGAATAATAAATATGAATACAGGCAATAATTTTAGAAATGCTGCTGCGATGGTCCCTCGTCTTGCTTCGGTTTGATTTGGAGCACCTAGAACTCGCTGTACAATGTACTGATCAGTTGTCCAATACCAAAGCCCAATAATTGGAGCTGCAAATAGCATTCCTATCCATGGATAATTATCATTAAAATACCAAGCCATTTTTCCAGCTTCTTTTACTGGAGCCCATGTTGATTCAATGCCAGCCGGTACAAGCGGTTTCCAGAGATTAAACATTTCGGAATCTAGAGAAGCTCTAAATGCGTCCCAACCACCCAATGCTTCTAAACCAAAATAATGTCACTAATAATGATCCCAATAATTAAAATGATGGTTTGAAGAGCCTCTGTATACGCAACAGCTCTTAATCCACCGAGGATAGTATAAAGTCCAGTTAAAATGATTACAAGAATAGATCCGATCCAAAAACTATCTAAGCCTAAGAAATTAATATCAGGAAGTAAAACACCAAACACAATTCCACCGGCAAAAATACCAACAGCAATTTTTGTCAAGACATACGCAATTAATGAAATAAGTGAGAGTACAGTTCTTGATGCTGGAGAAAACCTTTTTTCTAGAAATTCAGGCATTGTAAACACTTTTGATCTCATATAGAAAGGAGCCATAACCCATCCTAATACAAGTAAGCACCATGCATGTAATTCATAATGAGCCATTGCCACACCATCTGTTGTTCCTGATCCTGCTAAACCAACAAGATGTTCAGAGCCAATGTTTGATGCAAATATGGAAGCACCCACTACAAACCATCCAAGATTTCGACCAGCAAGGAAGTAATCCTCCGAATTTTTAGTTTTTTGCTTTATAACCCACCAGGCTAAACCTAGTATTACTCCAAAATATAAAAGGATAATCATCCAATCTAAGGTATGTAGTGTTGACATAAAGGCTCCTATACAAAGTGATTTATTTATTTAAGTAGTAAGCTGAATTCCATTTTAATTCATTTTTGAATTCTCTTAATTTAGTTTCTGAATCAATTAAGAGATATTCCATTCCAGCTATCGCAGCAAAATCTTCCATATATTCTGAACCAATAGCCATTGAAAATCCAGTATGATGAGCTCCACCTGCATGAATCCAAGCAGCTGCCCCGATTTCTAGATTAGGTTTGGGAATCCACATTACTCGTGCGACTGGGAGCTTGGGAAAATCTTGTTCTGGCTTTACAACTTCAACTTCGTTTACAATTAATCTGAATCTATTACCCATATCAATTACTGAAGCGTTAATCCCTTTACCTGAATCGACATTGAATACTAGTCTGGCAGGATCATTTTTACCGCCAATGCTTAATGGATGAACTTCAAGATTAGGTTTTTCATTGGCAATTGTTGGACAAATTTCAAGCATATGTGATCCTAAACATTGCATATTTCTAGGATCTAGATGGTAAGTATAATCCTCCATAAATGAAGTACCCCCATTAAGTCCAGAACTCATAACTTTCATTGCCCTTAATAAAGCAGATGTCTTCCAATCTCCCTCAGCTCCAAAGCCATATCCATCTGCCATAAGTCTTTGAACAGCAATACCAGGTAATTGTTTTAATCCATGGAGATCTTCGAATGTTGTCGTAAATCCTTTAAAGTTACCAAGCTCTAAAAATTTCCTCATTCCTAATTCTATCTGTGCAGCATCTCTAACCGCATCATGATTTTCACCACCTTTTTTTGAATCTGAATTGAATGAATAAGTATCTGCATATTCCTCAACAAGTTTATCAATCTCTGCTTCAGTAATTTCATTCACAAAAGCCACAAGATCGCCAATACCGTAACCATTTACTGAGTATCCAAATCTTATTTGTGCTTCAACTTTATCACCCTCAGTAACCGCTACTTCCCTCATGTTGTCACCAAAACGAGCAATCTTTGCACCTTGAGCATCATTCCATGCTGCTGCTGCTCTCATCCAAACAGATAATCTTTTTTGTACATGATCACTTTTCCAATGACCAACAACCACTTTCCTCTCAATTCCCATTCTTGAACAGATAAATCCAAATTCTCTTCCACCGTGAGCAGATTGGTTGAGATTCATAAAATCCATATCAATATCAGCATAAGGTATATCTTGATTATACTGAGTGTGCAGATGGAGAAAAGGTTTTTGTAAAGTTTTGAGACCAGAAATCCACATTTTTGCTGGTGAGAAGGTATGCATCCACATTATTAAACCAATACATTCATGAGAACTATTAGCTTCTAAACAAAGATTTAAAATCGATTCTGGTGAAGTTAGAACTGGTTTAAAAATAACTCTTACTGGAATTTCTTTAGAATCATTTAATCCTTTTACTATTTCCTGTGAGTGCATAGCAACTTGTTTAAGTGTTTCTTCACCGTATAGATTCTGGCTACCAGTTACAAACCATATTTCAAAACTTTTAATTTCTATCATTATATTTTCCTTAGAACAATTTATTTCTGTCCGTAATATGCATTTGGACCGTGTTTTCGTTGATAGTGTTTGTCTCTAATATAATTTTCAATTGGTTCTATTTCAGAATTCAATTGGAAGGTCCCGTAGGCCATTTCAGCAACCCTCTCTAATATAAGACTATGCTTTACAGCTTCACTGGCATCCTTACCCCAAGTGAATGGTGCATGAGAAGCAACCAAAACTCCTGGAATACTTAAAGGATCGAGGTTGGTAAATCGCTCAATAATAACGCTGCCAGTATTCTTTTCATAATTCTCATTTACTTCTTCTTCGCTGAGAATTCTGGTTAAAGGTACATTTCCATAGAAATGATCTGCATGAGTAGCACCAAAACAAGGTATTTCTATTTCGGCTTGCGCAAACATTGTAGCATATTTACTATGGCTATGTGCTATTCCACCAATCTGATCAAAATTTTTGTATAGCTCAAGGTGAGTTTGAGTATCTGACGAAGGTTTCCATTTCCCCTCAACAATGCTACCCTCCATATCCACAACAACAATGTCATCTGCTTTCATTACATTATAATCTACTCCGCTGGGTTTAATAGCAACCAATCCTTCAGTTCTATCTATACCACTTACATTTCCCCACGTTAGGGTTACTAATCCATACTCAACAAGTTTATGATTAGCTTCAACTACTTGTTCTTTTAAGTGTTTAATGTTCACTTTATTGTCTCCTAATAGAATCGCGAATATCGAGCAGATCTTTCATAACGTTGAAAAGGTTTTCACTGTTCTCTTTAACTCCAAATCCATCATGAAGTTGTTTATAGAGGGCATAAATCTTTTTATAAACTTCATGATTTTCTGGAATTGGATTATAAACTTTATCTGTTCCCGTCATCGCTATTTGTGCTGATTCAACATCCTCATATTCACCAGCTGATACTGCTCCAAATAGTGCAGCACCGAGTGCGGGGGTTTGTTCACTTCTTGAGACTTTCATTGGACGATTTGTAATATCGGCATAGATTTGCATTAACAGAGTATTTTTTATCGCCAAACCACCACAGTTAACAACCTCATTGATTGGAACTCCATTCTCTTCAATTCTATCGATAATCGCCAATGATCCAAATGCTGTAGCTTCAATTAAAGTTCTGTACACTTCATGTGCTTTTGTATGGAGAGTCTGTCCCAACAAGAGTCCGGTTAGTCTAACATCAACCAACACAGTTCGATTTCCATTATTCCAATCGAGAGCAAGTAATCCGCTTTCTCCCGGATTTAAATTTTCTGCTTCTCTTTCAAGGTTCTGGAATTTCTCATCAAGTGTGTTACCATAACTTTCCGGAACTAGGTTCTTCACAAACCAGAGAAAGATATCGCCAACGGCAGACTGTCCCGCTTCAATTCCAAAATACCCCCCTTTCACTGAACCATCAACCACTCCACACACCCCCGGAATATCAGTCAAATTTTCTTTATTTGGCCAAACCATGATATCGCAAGTACTCGTACCAAGAATTTTTATAAGTGTACCGACTTTCACTCCAGCACCTACAGCACCCATATGAGCATCGAAAGCTCCTACTGATACTGCTACGTCTCTTGATAAACCAAGTTTTTCTGCCCACTCCGGTGAAAGATTTCCCATTTTTTCTTCTGATGGGAAAGATCTTTCGTAAAGTTTTTTTCTCATCTCAGATAGTTTCGGAGATAGTTCTCTTAGAAATTCTTCATCCGGCAGTCCGCCCCATTGCTCACTATACATCGCCTTATGTCCAGCAGCACATACACTTCTTTTTATCTTTTCTGGATTTGTATCACCGACTAAAATGGCGGGTATCCAATCACAAATTTCTACAAAACTTTCTGCAGCATCAAATACATCCGTATGATCCTTGGAGCATTTCCAGAGTTTGCTCCAAAACCATTCTGAAGAATAAACTCCACCAATTTTTGCTAAATAATCTGGACGAATCTCAGACGCCTTTTTTGTTATTTCTGCTGCTTCAATATAGCTCGTATGATCTTTCCATAACCAGACCATTGCAGCTGGATTATCCTTGAATTCTTCTTGATAGCAAAGAGGCATACCTTTAGAATCAACAGGCATTGGACTACTTCCAGTAGTATCAACTCCAATTCCAACAACCTTCTCAGGTGAAAAATTTTGATCGCTCTCTCGTGCTTTTACTAAAGCTTCCTTAATTGTAACCTCGATTCCGACTGTATAGTCGCTTGGATTTTGACGAGCAACATTGGGATCATACTTGTCTAAAATTACACCAGCTTCACCAGAGGGGTATGAAAACACATGGCTCGCTAGTTCTTTTCCATTTGAAATATCAACAACTAATGATCGGCAGGAATTAGTCCCATAGTCTAGACCTATTGCATACTTTGACATGATTAACCTTTTGCTATTGGAATAGTAATCTGTATTTAGATTAGAAGAATATTAAATTTCAGATGATTTTCAAAACGATTTTGTTACTGGATTTTAACAATTGCTACGTATTAGGTATACGATGCAATTATCTTTGGAGAATTGTTGTGTTTGATATGGGGAAAAGCGCCTATACTAATTAAATTTAATTTCAATAATAGTGAGACTTATTTCTAAGTTATTTTTTATATCGTCTTTAGTGGAGGTGGCGGGAGTTGAACCCGCGTCCGAGGTTACTGTTCAGAGAACGTCTACACACATAGTCTGTAATTTGATCTTATTCAGGTAACTCCCACAAACAAGATTTACCTAAACCAGCTTGATTTAAGTTTCGCGTCATCTACTCAAGCTCTCGAATCGGCTATCGCATCTAAGCGGCGTTCTTCCAAATCTCAATGCGAGAAGAAGTGGAGAACGAGCTGTGTATTAAATTACGCAGCTAAGGCGTAGTTATTTTCGCCAGTTATTATTATTTTTTTTCGCCGTTTAACGTGTCTGCGATAACACGGTGCGCGGTTCAAAGCTCATATAACCCCGTCGAAACCAATTTCACCCCCAAAGTAGAAATTCCAAAAGAGAAAAATTAAATTTCAAAAATTCACTTAGAATTCCATGGGATATCTGGAATTTGGTTGACGTCATTTTCAAAACGTGCAAGAACAAATAATAGATCAGATAATCGATTTAAATATATTACAATATTACTATTAATATCATTGTTTTTTGCAAGATGTACAACAAGACGCTCACTTCTTCGACAAACTGATCTTGCAACATGCAATAATGAAGCACTTTTTGAACCGCCTGGCAGAATAAATTGTTTCAGCGGTTCAAGCTTCTCTTCATAAAAGTCAATTTGTTTTTCAAGCTGATCAATATGTTCTTGAAGAATTTCAATCTTTTTATCTCTACTCAATAGAGCAGCTGATGTTGCAAGTTCACCACCAAGAACAAATAAATCATTTTGAATTTTTAGTACTATTTCTCTGACACCCTTATCCGTAATCTCAGTTATTGCCAATCCCAATATAGAATTCAATTCATCGGTAGTACCGTATGTTTCAACTTGTAGATTATCCTTATCTACCCTTTCACCTCCGAACAATGAGGTTTCTCCTCTATCCCCTTTTTTAGTGTAGATCTTCATATTTTAATTGGGAAATCTGTGAGTTTAATATTGAATTTGTTTGTGCCGTCAGACGCGACTAGTTCGTTTCCATTATATTCAGAATCAATGTACCCCATTGCAATTGTATTTTCCATCATGTTGGGAGACGCAAGACTAGTCACCATACCGATCTGCACCCCATCAGATGAATGAAGGGTAATATCTGCGTGATTTTCGGATAATTTTTGTTCAAATACTAATCCACATAATCTACCAACTGCACTATTATCATAAATAACATTTTTAATCTGCGCGCATCCAATATATCCCCGCTTATCTAAATCAATCTCCTCTTTCAAGTCTGCTTCGGCAGGTGTGAATTGATCATTAAGTTCATTCGGTACGATAGGAATTCCGCGTTCAATTCTAAAAGCATTATAAGCGGATTCACCTATGAAGTTCAAATTGAAAACACTTTTGTTCTTTAACAGATAATTGCAAAAATCATTTGCATATTTTGAATCAACAACAATTATATGTTTAGAAACTTCCCCAACATCAACATATTTAATAGAGTGAATAAAATAGTTTTCGATCTGAACTCTAATAATGTTGTGGTTTTGTAATTCATCGAGTTTTTCTCCGGCAATTAATGCCATATAAGAATCAGATTCTGGTCCAATAATTTCAAACATGCTATATTCAGCAGAGGCATCACTCAAGGATATATCGTCCTTCTGTACGAATCTTTTTATCCATTTTAAAAGCTTTGTGCTGTCAGTGCAACCACCCATGAGCAAAAAATAATCTTCGAATTTTAATAGTAAAGTTCTATCAATTATTTTTCCTTCAGTGTTTGTAAAAAGCGTTCTCTCCCATTCTAATTCGTTTAATTCTCCAAGAGAATTAGTTGCAAGTCGATCAAGAAGATCTAAGCTATTCTTTCCATGTATAAACAGTTTTTGATAAAAAGATATGTCTCTCACTCCAACACCATGAAGTAAAGACTCATACTCATCTTCAGCAGATGTGTAGAAATTAACTCCCCCATGTTCGTTCAATTGAAGATCATTGTAAGTATCTTTTAGAATTGATAAAAGTGTTTTACTCTCTTCCATACTACTCCATTAATATTTTCTAAACCAATTTTTATTCATATTTGTTACATAAAGTTTTTTATTTGAATTCCAATAAAAAGGAATTGAATCTCTTATGCTAATTTTATTTCGCTTTCTTGAAAATCTATATTCATAATAATCGGGAAAAAGATTTTTGTCATTATCAGCAAGAGTGCGTTTGTGACCAATCCCTTCGTACGTTTCAATCAAATGAGGTTGAATGTCAATTCCATCAGTAAAGAAATAATTATAGTTTCTGCTTCCAGAAATTATTCCATCACTAAACTTTAACTCAACATATTCAATGTTGTAGGGTTTCCATCTCTTTAATTTCATAGAGGCAAACCCACCTTGAGAAGGTACAAACTTTTCCCAAACTTTTATAAACGAACCATTCTTACTACATTCAAATAGAGTAAGATTAAATAAAGCCGTGCCTAATTTAGTACTATCAAAGTTAATAAAACTAGCTTCATATCCTACTAGATTGTTGGGTTCAACTAATCTTTCGCACTCTTTAGATTCGACAATAACTGCAAGAACATGCTGAAATCTATTGCACTTATCTTTGTGGTAAATCACAGCCTTCGTCGGAACATCATAAATTGACTTTCTGTTAAGAAACATGAGATGACTACCGGGAGAATAATTATCAATTATAAATTCTTCCAAGGCGAGTGTATCACATTCTTTATTGCTTTCAACTCTGCTCTTTGCAATCTCCAGATTTCGCTTTTTAATGGACCTTTCCTTTGCAGCTTCAATTTCTGCATTAGTACTTAAGGCATCGTCTGATCCACATCCGACAATTAGTAATCCCAATAAAGCTGTTAAAAAATATTTTTTCAATCTCTATCTATATTTGTAAACTATTAAGAATAATTATTTTGCAAATTCTTCCAGAAAATAGACTGAACTCAACATTCCAAGTTCAAAATTCTTAAGATCAAAATGTTCATTTGGTGAATGAATATTGTCTGTTTCTAATCCTAGTCCCATCAAGACAACAGGAGCTTTCAATTGATTTGCGAATTCAATAACAATTGGAATTGAGCCTCCTTCTCTAGTAAATACAGCCTTGCCTCCAAATGCTTTTGAAACAGCTTTTGAAGCTGCCTTAATTGCTTTATCATCCAACGACATTACTATGGGAAGTCCTCCATGAAGGTCTTTAACCTTTACTTTTACACTTTTAGGAGCAATAGATTTTACGTGTTTCTCAAATAGCTTGGTAATTGTTTTAGGATCTTGATTCGGAACAAGCCTCATGCTTATCTTTGCACTTGCTTTTGAAGGTAAGACTGTCTTAGCTCCTTCTTCCGTAAATCCTCCTATAATTCCGTTACAGTCAAGTGTCGGCCTTCCAGAAAGTCGTTCGAGAGTGGAGTAACCCTTCTCCCCTTGCAGAGCACTGACTTCATACTCTTTCATTAACTCTCTATCAGAGTATTTCAATTTTTTATAATTAGATCTTTCTTCAACCGAAAGTCTTTTCACATCCTTATAAAAACCAGGTATAGTAATCTTACCATCGCTGTTCTGCAACTTTGAAATAATCTTGGCAAGTTCATTTATTGGATTGGCAATTCCTCCACCAAAACTACCAGAATGAAGATCTCTATTTGGTCCAGTAACTTCTATCTCCATATAGCACAAACCTCTAAGTCCATAGTTGATCGTAGGAATTCCAGGTCCATACATAGATGTATCAGATATCAACACCGTATCACATTTCAATAATTTTTTATTCTGCTTTAAGAATTTTTCTAAATTCTCGCTTCCAATTTCTTCTTCACCCTCAATTAAAAATTTTACATTTACTGGAAGTTTTCCTGAAGTTTTAAGATAAGCTTCAACGCTTTTAATATGCACAAAATTCTGGCCTTTATTATCGTCAGCACCTCTTGCCCAAATCTTGCCTTTTTTAATAATTGGTTCAAATGGCGGGCTTTTCCAAAGCTCTATTGGATCAACAGGCTGCACATCATAATGTCCATAAATTAAAACTGTTGGTTTTCCTGGGGCTCCCATCCATTCGGCATATACAAGAGGATGACCTTTCGTTTGAATGATCTGAACTTTTTTCATCCCAGCTTTTTTTAGACTATCTGCGACAAATTTGCTACATTTTTTAACATCCGGCACACTGCTTTTTAGTGTGCTAATACTTGGGATTCGAAGATAATCTTTGAGTTCTTCAATATACTTTTTCTTGTTCTTTTTAATATACTTAACAGCTTGTTCCATATTCATCTCCATCTTAGACTATTTTATTAGTAATTATAAAGTTAAGGTTTCTATTTGCTCATATCAAGATGTTTAATCGGTTAATCAAATCCTTATAGAATTGAATTTTATAATTTTCAATTAATGCTTAACTTTAGTAATTAATTATCAACAAAATTAAACTCATAGAAAAAACAACTTGATCGTCTTCAGATACATATTATCTGCTCACTTTATGCCATTCATATTTTCAGTATTTACACTGATGTCTGTTTTTCTTCTACAGTTCTTTATTAAGTTTGCTGACAAGCTGATCGGAAAAGGATTAGAAACAATCATAATAGTAAAACTTGTAGTCTATAATCTTGCATGGATGCTAGTTCTGGTTGTTCCGATGTCAGTTTTAGTATGTACATTAATGGCTTTTGGAAGCATGGCCCAAAATAATGAGATTGCAGTGCTTAAAGCATCTGGCACAAGTTTATATAAAATGATGCTCCCACCTTTCCTGGGCAGTATTTTTATTGCCGGACTTTTGATTTTATTTAACAACCATGTTTATCCAGATGCAAATCATGGAGCAAGGGTTTTAGCTTATGATATTACAAGGAAAAAACCTACTCTTTCGTTAGTACCAGGTGTTTTCTCACAGGAGATTCCGGGTAAATCAATATTGGCTCGAGCAATTGATAAAAATTCGAATGAGATGAAAGAACTCACGATCTTTGATAAGTCTGATCCTAAGAGTGTGAATATTGTAACAGCAAAAAGAGGAAATCTCTATTTCTCAAAAAACCTGGCAAACTTAGTTCTCGATCTATATGAGGGTGAAATTCATACATCCAATATTTATGAGGAAAAGGATTATAGAAAAGTTCTTTTTAGTAGGCATAAGATAGTGATGGATGCAGGTGAGTTTTCGTTCAGCCAATCCTCAAGTGGTTCAATGAGAAGAGGCGATCGGGAGTTAGGGGCTCCTGCTTTGATAAGTAAAGCTGATAGCCTACAAATTCTTCAAACAAAGTATCAGGGTGAACTTGATGAAAAACTCATTACTAACTTCACTCCCAAATTAGAAAAAAGCAATATTATAACTGAGCGATTTCAAAGATCAAAAAAATACATTTATCTGAAAGCTGGTGATAAAATTAAAGCTGCAAAAGGGAGTATTCGTTCAAGTACACGACGACTTCAATACAATAAGGAAAAAATCAATAATTATTGGGTTGAAATACATAAAAAATACTCAATACCGGTAGCTTGCATTTTGTTTATACTAATAGGGGCCCCACTTGGTACTATGACTCGGAAAGGAGGGTTTGGAGTTGCTGCTGGAATAAGTTTGATTTTCTTTCTTATGTATTGGGCGTTCTTGATTGGTGGAGAAAAGCTATCAGATAGAGGTATGTTATCTCCTTTCTGGGGTACTTGGAGTGCAAATGTGGCACTTCTTTTAATGGGCTCATACCTTACATATAAGAGTGCCAAAGAAAGAGTGACCATCAATTTCAGTTTCTTCCAAAATTTTATACCTAAAAGTCTTAGGATTAAGAAGGAAGAAGATGAAAATAGTTGATCGCTATCTGATAAAACAATACCTTATTACGATTCTATTTGCGCTGCTAACATTCTTATCTGTTTTCATTATTGTCGATTTGATGGAACATATTGACGAATTTATAGATTACGATGTGCCTCTTCCAATTATCTTCAAGTATTATACAGTTTTTTTACCTCAAATGATAAGGTATATGACGCCTATTTCTGTTCTATTAGCGGCACTTTTTGTAACAGGAAAATTATCTGACTTAAATGAATTAACTGCGTTAAAGTCCAGCGGTGTAAGCCTGTATAGGTATATGACGCCTTTTATAATTACAACATTATTGATAAGTCTATTTGGAGTTTATTTTGGGGGATACATTGCTCCTCAGTCCAATAAAATAAAGGTGAACATCGAAAGAGAATACATGGATTGGGGAACAATCCAAAGCGGGCATAACATATTTTTCCAGGACAGTAAAACGAGGATCGTTACCCTAGCTTCTTATAATGTTCATACTGAAAGAGCAAATATTATAAGTATCCAAAATTATAATGCTACGGATTTAACACAAATGGTAAGTCGAATTGATGCACAGCGGATGAAATATGATTTCGATACGCAGATATGGATTTTATCAGATGGAATAAAACGAACATTTGTTGATACCGTTGAGATCGCAGAAAAGTTTGATGAGTTTGAGATTAACGATCTTCATTTTAAACCTGAAGATGTAATTAAGAAACAGATTAAACCAGAGGAGATGACATTGTCTGAACTTGACGAACTAGCTCAAGATCAGATTCAAACTGGGAACAGCCCTAGGAGTGCACTAATTGATTATCATTCCAAAATTGCTTTCTCATTTTCTAGTGTGATCATTGTGCTATTCGGATTACCAATTTCTAGCAATAGACGAAAAGGTGGTTTAGCATTGCAGTTTGGAATCAACTTAGTTATTGCATTCGCTTATTTAGTTTTTATGAGCATTAGTCTTGCATTTGGAAAGAATGGTGTTATGAGTCCAGTATTAACTGCTTGGTTTGCAAATGCGGTTTTCTTTGCAGCTGCAATAGTCAATATTAGTAAAGCACAGAAATAATTTACTTCGATTCAAGGTATGAAATTCCGTCCCAATCAGTTGGTGGATTGGAAATAAATTGCTCGCATCTATCTAGATATAATTTTGAAAGCTTATCACTTTTATTTTTCGAAATTGAATTTTCAAAATGTGATTTAGCAACTTCAAATTTCCCTTTCATGTATGCCGAGTATCCTTGCAAATAATCATTATAATTCTCTAGCCTTTGAGTTGTTTTTTCGTCCTCTTTCAAGCCAATAAGTTCATAAACTAATATCGGTTGAGTTTTACCCTTCACCACTACCTTATCAACAATTCTTACCGAAACGTAATCACAAACTGCTTTATAAGTTGATTCACTTATGAGAACGCTAGTACCATATATTTTATTAGCTCCCTCTAGCCTTGAGGCTAGATTTACCCCATCACCCATTACAGTATAATCAAAGCGTTCATTACCACCAATGTTGCCAACAACAACGTTGTCAGTGTTGATTCCAATTCTTGTTTTGAAATCAGTCTTTACTTCAAGATTCCATTCATTTTTTAGTTCATCTATTTTTGCCTGCATCAGTAGAGCTGTTTTACATGCTTTCAGTTCTTGATTTTCAACATCTATGGGTGCTCCCCAAAACGCCATTAATGAATCTCCCAAGTACTTATCTAGTGTCCCATTGTTATCAAGAACAAACTCTGTCATTTTATGAAGATAATTGTTAATAAAATCAACAAGTTCTTCTGCTTCCATATTCTCCGAAATAGAAGTAAACCCTTCTATATCACTGAATAGTGTTGTGATTTTTTTCTTCTCTCCACCTAGCGATAATTTTTCTGGATCTAAAAGAAGTTCATCTACTAACGGTTTGCTAACGTAGTGTTCGAACATTCCTTTGATTAACACATTTTGCTTACGCAAAATCATTGCATAATAAATCGTTGTGGAAAGGTATCCAAACGCTAAAGCTGAAATTGGACTAATGAATGCCACTACTAGGTCATATTCATTAAATAAATATAAGCCTAAATTATAGGTTGAAAAAAGTAGCAATGCTAATAGTGAAAGATTAAAGAGCTCCGACAAAATTGGATTTATGCTTCTGCTCTTAAAAATGGAAAACACTAAAAATGAAAGAAAACATAATACGATGATAACTATTACTTCACTTAAGGTAGATTGCCTATAAAGGAAATCATTCCATAAAATATTTTGAACTGCATTTGCATGAATTTCTACACCCCACATTTTGTTGTCCCCTTTTCGCCGACCTAATCCGTAAGATATTGGATGTAGATCGCCATCTTCAGGTAAATTTGATCCTATCAGAACAATCTTATTTTTGAATATTCCGCTGTTAAGTAATCCGGTCTCCGTATCATCCCACGTGTTCAATTCTGCTTCATAGTATATTTCATCGTTTGTCTTGAATTCAGCATCATCCAAAACATCTGTGAAATTGTAGTATTTAAATGTCCCATTTGGTCCGTAATAATTAATTAGCATTGATGATGCATCATATCTTGGTATCTCTTTCCCATACTGCAAAAAACTACTTTCCTCAATTTCTGCAAGAGAATTGTTTTCAGTTCCGAAGTACTTATTAAGCACTGCAAAACCAAAGGTTGGTAATACCTTTTTGTGAATATCAGATATAGCAAATGGTTCATATCTTCTAAAAATTCCATCTTCATCGCTGCCAAGCTGTACGATGCCCATAGAACTATCAGCAATAATGAATTTGTTTCGATAGTTATATGATTTATCAATAACCGAATAATTTCCGTTCTGGTACTGATTTTCGGCAATTATATCCAGAGCACCAGCAACAACGACATTTCTATGTTTTCTAATAACAGAGATTAGTTCCTCATCATTATCTAAAGAATATTTATCATCATTTGCCATTAGCACATCAATTCCAATAGCTTTAACACCAGCTTCGTTTAAATTATTTATTACTTTCGAAAAATAAGACCTTGGCCAGGGCCATACATTCATTGGATTCGGAATTTGGTCGTAATCAATTTGAGATATACCAAGAATGATGACATTTGATGAATCCTTAATATCTATTCTCTCTCTATTTGAAAATCGCGCGTCAATAAATTTTAATTCAAGTTCCTTCAATGGTTTGATGGAAAAGAAAAGTTCTTGAGTTAGCAAAATTACCAGAAGAGATGATAAAACTGGAATAACAATAAAGGGAGTCATTCCGAATATTTTATTTCTTGGTTTCTTCATTTTTTGATTCAGAAATTGTATCTGACAGAAAGACCAGCAATAGAATTATTGTATCCTTCAGCAATCTTATAATAGCGCATCTGTAATCTAAGCCACATATTTTTAATCAACTGATAGGATGTTATAAAATCAACGGAATGTCTTTTAAAATCTCCATAGCTGGGATTATAATAAAGTGAAAACTCCAAGTTATCTTGCAGCATTTTGTATTTACCTCCCAATGTAAAAGTAACATAACTATATTTTACAAGGGAAATCTCACTATCGTAGTAAATTGCACTCAGTGTAGTTAGAAAATTTCGAGACCAATAACTGTTAAGTGAAAAGGATGTAGAGAGATAATTAGCATCAGAACGATACAAACCATTATCATCTCTTTGAGAAGCCATTAAGCTAAGATTGGTATTGTGCCTGACTTTCAAATTGAAATCGTATCCAACATTAAATGTAACTCTATTTGTAACATCATCAACTGACAGTCGAAGGCTGTCTGATGGATCTACCCCATTACTATTGTCATTTCTGATATACCCAAAAGTAAAATTAGGGGCATCAGATTTGAGAAATAGCGAAGCTGCAAACCTAAAAGTTTGAAATCTTGTTGTGTATAACTTGGTGCCCTGAAGATTATCGTGAAGATTTTCGTAACCTAAAGTCAAAAATAATTGGTCATTAGCGAATCTTATTCTATCGTTTATGTTAATTCCTTGAACATCTGTCCTAGTATATTCTTGGCCAAAAGATACAAACTGATTTCCACGATAGATGTAAGAAGCTGCCAGATTATTTGAGAAGTAATTAAGTTCAATAGTACCTTCAGTAGCCAGAGAGGATAACTCAGTAAAATTTAAGGGCTCAATATATTGATTTACAGTAAAGATCGAACCAATAGCACTGTTAATCTGCTTTAATGTTTCTGCATCGCTACTATTTCCTCCTTCATATGAGAAAATCGAGTCGATCTGTTCGTCAGAAAAAGAGCCTGAAGAAATATCTGAATTTAATGCACTAAAAGCAGCTTCTCCTTTAATAACAATACTTCGGTTGTCAAAGTTCATTGCCAGATCTAAACCAGCAACAAGATTCTCCTGAGGCTTTAATCCAAAATCAATTGAGTTCACGTCATCTTTAGAATGCAAAAATGATATTCCTGCAAGAACATTATTTTCATCACCAAAAGCCAATCTTCCAGCTAGAAGGTCTCTCTCATAAGCTCCAAACCTAACCCTACCATATGGATTTCCATATTTAGAAGAGTCGATCAGAATTACGTTTGAGATCAATGGTGTATTATCTCTCGAGTAAGTTTCAAGAAGATCTCCCTCAATGCTTCTTCTTGTTTGACCGTAACTACTCTGAAGACTTACTCCACTAAAATCTACCAATGCATCAATTCCTCTTATTCGTTTACCATTTAATAAAAGATTTGTATAGCGTGGGTAACTATCACCCCCTCTTAGATTAAGCCAATCACTAGAAATTGTAAGAGAATATCTGTTCTGTGGTTGTAAGTCAGGATTTTCTTCTGAAGTTAAATATCCGTAACCCTTTACGCTCCAATTTTTATACTGGCCAATTAGAGTTAGTCCGATGTTGTTGTATAAGGTAGAAGACTGATTAAAATATTCGTTTCTAATTTCACCTATGGCACTTCCACTATATCGAAACTCTCTTCCCAAACTAAATGCTTCATCTGCGTCTAAAGAGATAAACTCTCTGGAGACTTTGTGGTATAAAGTTCCATCATGATTGTAAACTTCAATTTCAAGATTTTGATTACCTCCTTCAACAGTTCCTGGAAAATTATCTGGATAAAAGAGCAGTAAGTCTCCAGCAAAAGTGATGAGCGAAGATATGTCCTCACCATTTAGTATAATTTTCGTTTTACTAACATCCACTGTTTCTGGGACTTTAACCAATGAGACTGAAATAAAAAGATCCTCAATTGTAAAAGTTTCACCTTCAGCCGGACTTAGAAACAAAATTTCTCTATCCTTTTCACTTCGATCAGAAATGGTCAAATCAATAGGCCTTGCAATTTCTGGAATTCCAAGTGGATAAGTTTCCCTTTCTCCAGTATTTAATTTAATTTCTAAATAGTATGATAACAAAGGCGCCGATACATCATTGCCAGGAATTTTATAGAGTGCCCTGTTTCCGATAACTTCCATTTCACGAACTTTGAAATCAGTATCTTGGAAAGATTTATATACTATTTGCAAACTGGATATTGATAGAGGATTGACGAGTTCTGCTACAACTTCAACCGAATTTCCAGTTTTTAATTCACCAATTGAAACCGAAGAAATCGAATTGCCTACTTGTGCAAATATTGATTGATGTGACATTACTAACACTAACAAAATAAGGATTGTAGAAATACTTCCGATTTTGCTCTCTCGAAAAAAGAGTTGGCTGTATGGCTGGGATTTCAATATTTGCATTTCTATTTATTCATCATCGGAGTAGTATTCTACCTCGATCGTACCTTCCTTTGTTTCGATTAAGATTTTTTCTAATGATGAATTGCGAGTCTGTTTTAGCTGATCTAGTACACTACCACTAAGCTGTTCCAGTTTGAAATATCCATTTGGTTGTTGAATTGCGAAGAAGCCTGCTTCTACAAATATTTTGCTCTTAATACCTATTAATGATTCAACTTCAATTTTACCCTCAGAACAAGCTATAATTGCTAAGTTTTTCTCAGTAATTTCTATAAATCCTTCAGTACCTCGAATCGCGGCAACCGCTGTAGGAGTTGTAAATTTGAACTCTTCAGCCTCTTGTTTGTTGATTTCAAAACCAACAAATCCTTTTTTAATTTCGGTGTTTTTATTAAGATTTTTTCCGATCTGAGTTCCATGAATATTCAGGATTGAATTTTCCCTTACTCTCAATAATCCTGAACCATCTGTAAATAATACTAAGGCGAGTGATCGAAAACCAGTCTTAACTTGTTCCCCATCAGCTAGCGGCATTCCAGTTTTTGCAGTTTCCCAATCAGAATCTGTATCAACGCGATATGTTACATTCTTTACTATCTTTTTAACTAGAGCAATCGGAGTTTCACTTTCATTTGATTGAGCTGCAATAATTATAAATGTAGCAATCGAAAATATGATTGTAGCGACTATTTTTATTTTTATACTTCTCTTATCATTCAACATTATTTTTCCTCAAAATTAATGTTTGTAATCAAATTTGGATACTGTACAAGTTTTTCAAGCAGTTGAATAAACTCTGGATATGCTAAAGTCGAACCAGAATCATTTGTTACAAGAAGTTCTTCGAATGTTATTTCACCGTTTCTTAATTTTTCTAGAAGTTCTTCGAGACTTTTTATAAATTGACTTACATCATCACTATCCTCGCCATCTAAGGCTGGAGGATTATTTTTCATTTCATCTCTTATCTTCTCAAGTAGAATAACCATTTGATCGGAGATCTTTACAGCAGACGTTGTGTTTGGATCACTTATGTAAAAATTAATGATATTCGAATAGAGAATGTTTTGTCCTCCTGGATTAGGTATGATTCCTCTAACCTGAGCAACAATCTCTTGTCCAGGAACTAACTCTCTATCAAGTATTTCTCTAAGGTTTGCACTAGTGTTCAAACCGACACTTCTATTATCAACTATAGGATTTCCTTTTTTCAAGGCTTCCTCAAAGGATTCTTCTTTGCTGGTTCTTATGTTTGCATGAATAACAAAATCTGTTACCCCAATTACTTCTGACCATGTGAGCACAACTCCCCCACTATTATGATAACTGCCTGCGAGTGGTTGAATAAATTCAAGAGTTTGTGATGGATTAACAAATCCAATACCTTTTATACCCAGATCAACGATCTGTTCATCCATCAATTCCATATTGAGATCATATACTTGAACAATAAGAGTATAAAGCCCAGTAGGTTTCCCAAATTTCAAATTTTCTGAGACAAGTTCATCGTTGTAATTAGAATCATTTATTCTTAGATCTGGATCTGTGTTTATCTGGTCGTTGAAAAAATTCTTTGACTTAAATGGTTTTGTTGTAAACTCAACTAGATCTTGATATCCCCTATAGCCTGGTTTACGCCATTTAATGGTTCCGGTTACTATAACATCTTGCCCATGAGGACTCAACATAATTTGAAATATTCTTGGAGTACCGGGTATAAATGGATTAGTAAGAAACGCTGCAAAAGAGATCTCAGGAAGTGGTTCAAAAACATTTATAGTTGCTCTAACCTTTTCTTGTGCGGTTAGAGTTATAAAATTGAGCGAGATAAATAGAATTACAAAGATGTAAGATTTTCTGATTTCCATCACAATTATCCCCTATTTAGATTTAATTGAAAGAACCAACATTATTACCCAATCAAAATGTTGAAAATGGGCTGTTTTCGAATTCTTTCTTTGTTTTACTTCAAATGGTCAAAAATCGAGCCAATAACTAATTGACTTTTTCCTTATTTACATTTGAGAATCCAAATTGGGGATTTGCTTGCCCTTCTACTTTGATTTCTCCGAACCTAGATTCGAATTTTTCAATATTCTCTTGAAGAGCTTTTAAAAGCATTTTTGCATGCTGCGGCGTTGTTATAATTCTTGCCTTAACTTTTGCTTTTGGAACACCTGGTACTACTCTTGTAAAATCTATAATAAATTCTGCAGGTGAGTGTGTTATGATGGCTAAATTTGAGTAAATACCTTGTGCTTCTTTTTCACCTAGTTCAATATTAATTTGTTGAGGTTTTTGTTCCATTTTTTATCCTTATTAAAAATTTTTATAATCAAAAAAAAAACCTGCAATTTGTTCTGATGACAAATTGCAGGTTATCTCTACTAAAATTACTAATTATCTATATTGATCTGCTTTATCGAAAGCCTCTTGAGATTTTTCAGTTTCTCCAAGATTTGCATAAACTTTTCCTAAATAATCCCATATTGTCGCATCTTCAGGATTATCCGCAAGATATTTTTCTAATGGACCGAGAGCTGCTTCAAATTTTGCTTTATAACTATCATCATTGCTTTCTTCAGCAATCGATTTTTCCTGCAACTCTGCTCCCCATTTAAGATAAGTTACTCCTAGGTTGTAGGAAGCACTAGGGTATTCTGGTTTTAATTCAAGAGCCTTATTAAACTGTTCAGCTGCATTTTCATAGTCATTTGCTCCAAGTAACAAAACACCAAAATTGTATCTATAAATTTCGTTAGTTGGATCTTTTTCAATTCCAGCTTTAAAGGTTTCCATTGCTTCATCCATTTTATTCGCATCAACATATGCATTCGAGAGTTGAGCAAGAATTGCAGCATTATCGGGATGTTTTGCATAACCTTCAGTCAAGACTGCTATCTGCTTGTCATATCTTTTCATAGCTTCAATACTGTCAGCAGCATTTCCAGTGTCTTTGTATAAATTCATTAGTGTAACACCTTCATTACCATATACTTTACCCAAATCTATGTAAGCCTGTGCATCGCCACTAAGTTCAATAATTTTCTTTAATGGAGCTTCCAACTCATCATTCCTCTCCGAATTAATTAAGGAATACACATAGTTTTGATAGGCGCCAACAGAATCTGGTTCACAAAGGATTGCATTTTCAAATTTTTCAGCAGACATGTCGTAGTACATTCTGCTACTATCTTCATTAGCTACACTGGTACCTCGGTTAAATAAACCAACACCTTTATTAAAGTTGTCTTGCCACTGATATTTTTTATAATCATCAACTTCTTTGGCAAATTTATTACTAACTCCAACAGATTTATCAAAATTTTCTAACATTTTCTCGAAGTTCCCTTCTTCACCGTAGACATACCCTAGGAGATAAAAACCTTCATCACTCTTTGGATTTTTAGCAACTTCTGCTTCTAAAGATTCTTTTGCTTTGTCAAAATTTTTCTGCTGAATATAAAGTTTTGCACTTGTCAGTTCTGTTGATGAACATTGAAAAGCTGTAAAACCAAAAGCCATCCCTATAATAATCAAAATACTAAGCGCTTTTTTCATCATCTCTCCTATTCTCTATTAATAAAATTATTCTAACAGGAAAAATTACAATTTTAGGGTTGTATAATCAAGACGATTTTTATACAAAGGTCTCCAATTAAGTAATAAGTTCGTTGCTTTTACAACTCAAAAAGAATATTTTTTGAATACAAAAAATGGGTGAAGAATGACAACAGAACAAATTGTAAACGAGGTTCCAAAAGTCCTTCTACATGATCACTTGGATGGAGGCCTTCGCACAGAAACTGTAATCGATCTCGCTGAACAGATCGGTTATAAAAAACTTCCTACGAATGATCCTAAAGAATTGCAAGAATGGTTTTATAGAGGAGCAAATAAAGGAAATTTAGTAGAATTTCTTCAAGGATTTGAGCACACCTGCGCAGTGATGCAAACAAAAGAGGCTCTCGAGAGGGTTTCATACGAAATGATGGAGGATATGTATAATGATGGCGTCGTCTATGTCGAAACCCGCTTTGCACCTGTACTTCATCTTGAAAACGGTCTCTACTATGATGATGTTCTCACAGCAGTTCTTACAGGACTAGATAAAGGAAAGAAAGATTTTGGAGTTGGATATGGATTGATTCTATGTGCAATGAGAAATATGACAAATTCACTTGAGATTGCTGAACTTGCAATAAATAACAAAGGTAGAGGCGTAGTTGGATTTGATCTTGCTGGAGAAGAAGGTGGTTATCCTCCCAAAAACCATCTTGATGCTTTTCAATTTATTAGTCGTGCAAATTTTAACATCACAATTCATGCTGGTGAAGCATTTGGCAAAGAATCAATATGGCAAGCTATTCAGATTTGCGGAGCGCACAGAATTGGACATGCAACAAGATTAAAAGAAGATATTGTATTTGATAAGGATGGAAATATCTTACAACTCGGTGATCTTGCTCAGTATATCTTGGACAAGCGCATTCCTTTGGAAATATGCTTGATGAGTAATGTTCACACAGGTGCAGTAAAAAAATTGGAGTACCATCCCTTTAAAAAATTATATGATGCGAAGTACCGTGTTTTCTTGAATACTGATGACAGATTGATGAGCAATATTACTCTTACAGATGAATATATTACTGCCAGCAATGTATTTGGAATTTCTCTAGATGATATCGAAAAACTAAACATTAATGCTATGAAGTCAGCATTTTTGTCCCACAATGAAAAACTGAACTATATCTATAATATAATTAAACCTGGGTATCAGGCTATGCGAGAAAAACTATTATCACTGAAGGTTTAGAACAAATGAAAAAATTATTTAAAAATTATTCATACCAATTCGATAAAAATGAAGCTAAGATAATTTCCAGTTTCTGTAAACAAGCTATCAATCAAATGGGTTCAGACAAAAACTTTTTTAGTGACGTGAAGGCATTTACGTCGATACAGGAAAAACTAGCCCAAAATCCTAGTGATGTGAAATTAACAAAAGATGAAAAAGTTAGACTGGTCAGACAATTGAAAGAGAACTTAAAGTTCATTAAAACTAGTATGGATAAAAGCTGGATCGTAAAAAAGTGGTTTTACAAGTCAATGTACAACCAGTATAACAACTTAATTTATAACCACTTCGAAGAGTAAAATGGTAGAGCAAAGAAAACCAATCCACGCTCCAAAAGGGTCAGAAATAACATGTAAGGGCTGGATTCAAGAAGCAGCACTTAGGATGTTGATGAATAATCTTGATCCAGAAGTTGCTGAAGATCCAGATAATCTGATTGTCTATGGTGGTTCTGGTAAAGCTGCACGTAATTGGAAAGCATACGAGTCAATTGTCAATTCTCTTAGATCACTCGAGAATGATGAGACTTTGCTAGTTCAATCTGGTAAACCTGTTGGAATATTTAGAACTTATACCGATGCTCCTCGTGTACTCATTTCAAATTCTATGTTAGTACCTGATTGGGCTAACTGGGAGGAGTTCCGAAAACTTGAGCAAAAAGGACTTACAATGTATGGCCAAATGACTGCTGGGAGTTGGATTTACATTGGGACTCAAGGAATTCTACAAGGCACGTACGAAACCTTTGCGGAGTGTGCTAATCAACACTTTGATGGAAGTCTCAAAGGAAAATTTTTATTAACTGCTGGACTCGGTGGGATGGGTGGAGCACAACCACTTGCTGCTACTATGAACGGTGCTGCATTCTTGGGAATTGATGTAGATAGAAACAGAATACAAAAACGGATTGACACAGGTTATTGCGATGTAATTTCTGAAGATCTAGATGAGGCACTTGAACTTGTAATAAATGCAAAAGAAAATAAAAAAGCTTTATCGGTTGGTTTAGTAGGTAATGCTGGAGAAATACTTCCAATAATTTTACAAAAAGGAATAATTCCAGATGTGCTGACAGATCAAACCTCTGCGCATGATCCACTCCACGGTTACGTCCCAATGGGAATGAGTTTTGAGAAAGCTTTGGTACTTAGAAAATCAAATCAAGAAGAATACATAAAACTTTCAAGAGCTACTATTGTTTCTCATGTAAAAGCAATGCTCGAATTTCAAAAGAAAGGTTCAATTACTTTTGATTATGGAAATAATATCCGTGGCGAAGCAAAAGAAAATGGAGTAGAAAATGCTTTTGATTTTCCAGGTTTCGTTCCTGCTTACATAAGACCTTTATTTAATGACGGGAAAGGACCATTCAGATGGGCAGCGTTATCAGGTGATCCAAATGATATTTATGAAACCGACAAAGCAGTTTTGGAAGCTTTTCCGGAAGATAAAGCATTGGTAAGATGGATCAAACTTGCTCAAGAAAAAGTCCACTTTCAAGGAATGCCAACAAGAATCTGCTGGTTAGGATATGGTGACAGAGCAAAAATGGGAAAGATCTTCAATAACCTAGTAGCAGATGGAAAGGTAAAAGCTCCAATTGTAATTGGGAGAGATCATTTAGATTGTGGTTCTGTTGCATCGCCTTATAGAGAAACTGAAAGTATGTTGGATGGTAGTGATGCGATTGCAGATTGGCCTATACTAAATGCACTTCTCAATTCTGTTGGCGGTGCTAGCTGGGTATCTGTTCATCATGGTGGTGGAGTTGGGATTGGTAAGTCTATTCATGCTGGAATGGTCATCGTTGCAGATGGTACTGAAGAGGCAGAAAAACGTTTAGAGCGAGTACTCACTTACGATCCGGGGATGGGGATAATCCGTCATGCAGACGCAGGATATGAAAGAGCTATTAAAAATGCAAAAAAGAATAAAATAAAAATTCCAATGTTAAAATAAAATAGAGGAAGTTAATTATGAAAGTACTTGTAGCTACAGAAAAACCATTTGCACCAGCGGCTGTTGAGGAAATTAAAAAGATAGTTGAAGAATCAGGGAACGAATTCGCTTTACTTGAAAAATATACTGATAATACAGAATTATTATCTGCTGTAGCCGAGGCGAATGCACTTATAATTCGTAGTGATAAAGCCACAAAGGAAGTTATTGATTCTGCTCCAGAGTTAAAAATAATAGTAAGAGCTGGTGCTGGTTATGATAACATTGATCTTGAAGCAGCAACTGAAAAAGGAATTGTGGCAATGAATACACCTGGTCAAAATTCCAATGCTGTTGCGGAACTAGCTCTTGGATTGATGGTATATATGGCTCGAGGCCAGTTTAACGGGAAACCAGGATCAGAATTGCTTGGAAAAACTCTTGGAATACACGCTTACGGAAATGTCGGGAAATTAGTAGCTAAGATTGCTCAAGGTTTCGGAATGAAAGTGAGTGCATATGATCCATTTATTTCTAAAGAATCAATTAAAGCTGATGGAGTTAAAGTATATGATAATGTTAAAGAACTATATGCGAATAATCAATACGTCTCTCTCCACATTCCCGCAAATGATCAGACAAAAAAATCTATAAATTATGATTTATTAAATAGTATGTCTGCTGGAGCGACGATTATAAACACAGCAAGAAAAGAAGTAATTGATGAAAAAGCTCTTGTTAAGGTGTTAAGTGAGGGAAAAGATTTAAAATACGCTTCTGACATTGCTCCTGATGTCTCATCAGAATTATTGGAAAAATATCCTGAAAATTGTTATTTCACACCTAAAAAAATGGGAGCACAAACTGCTGAAGCAAATTTAAATGCTGGTGTTGCAGCTGCAAATCAAATAGTGAATTTCTTCAACAATGGTGATACGACTTTTCAAGTAAATAAGTGATTATATTTCTTCCAAAGCCTATAACTTATTGTATTATATGTGGTTATAGGCTTAATGAATTTAATAGAATAAATTGAAGCGAATATAGTGTGACAAATATCGTTTTGTTTTCTAATTATGAAAATATATTATCCTCACATCAATTTGTCAACCTGTTTAACTTTAACAGTTCTCTCTTCTTCAAAATATAATATATTGCTGGATACACAGTTAATTCCATTATGAAACTTGTCATAATTCCTCCAACCATAGGGGCCGCAATTCTCTTCATCACGTCTGATCCTATACCCATACCAAGTAATATTGGAAGCAGTCCAAGCATCGTTGTCATTACTGTCATAATTTTAGGACGAATTCTCTTAACTGCTCCTTCAAAAATCGCCTCTCGCAAATCATTCACAGAGTTTAATAATCCATTTTTCTTAAATTTTTCATATGATATATCAAGGTATAGCAGCATCACCACACCAGTTTCTGCATCGATACCCAAAAGTGCAATAATCCCTACCCAAACCGCCACGCTAATATTAAATCCGGCTAAATATAAAAACCATATTGCTCCAACTAATGAGAAAGGAAGAGCTAATAATATAATACTTGTCTTTGTAATCGATTTTGTGTTGAGATATAAAAGTAGTATAACGATAAGTAAAGTTAATGGAATCACTAAACCGAGTCTTTTATTAGACCGTTCCATATATTCAAATTGACCACTCCAGATGAGTGAATATCCCTCTGGAATCTCTACTTGAGAAGATATTATTTCTTTTGCATTTTTAACGTAACTGCCCACATCAATATCTTTAATGTCAATATATACCCAAGCATTCGGTCGAGCGTTTTCTGATTTGATTACAGGAGGTCCTTTCTTAATCTCCAAATTTGCTAAAGCTGAAAGAGGAACATTCCCGCCTCCATGAATTGGAACCAAAACTCGTTTTAATTCTTCAATATTTTGACGATAATCACGCATATAGCGAAGATTAACAGGATATCTTGCTAAACCTTCGACTGTTGTAGTAATGTTCATACCACCTATGGCAGACATTATAACGTTTTGGACATCTTCAATCGTTAATCCATATCTTGCAATAGCATCTCTGGATATATCAAAATCAATATAATTCCCACCTACCGCTCTTTCAGCATACACTGACCTTGTACCTGGAATTGTTTTAGCAACTTGTTCAATCATCTTCCCTATTCTCTCTAACTCATTCAAATCTGGTCCAGATACTTTTATTCCCACTGGAGTTTTAATTCCAGTAGCAAGCATATCAATTCTTGTTTTTATAGGCATTGTCCAAGCGTTCGTTAGTCCAGGAATTTGAATTGCAGCATCTAATTCCTCTACTAATTTTTCAGGTGTCATTCCTTCCCGCCATTCACTTCTCGGTTTAAGTTGAATTGTTGTTTCAATCATTGATAGTGGAGCTGGGTCAGTGGCTGTTTCAGCTCTCCCAATTTTTCCAAATACAGTTTCAACTTCTGGGAAAGATTTGATTATTCTATCTGTCTGTTGAAGTAATTCCTTTGCTTTAGTCACTGAAATGCCTGGAAGAGTTGTGGGCATATAAAGTAAATCTCCCTCATATAAAGGAGGCATAAATTCTGAGCCCAATTTTGAATAGGGAATAAATGTAATGAGCACAATGATTACCGCAGCAATAATGACAAACCAAGAGCGTCTCATAACAAAATCAACTACTGGGTGATACACTTTAGCAAGTATTTTAGTTATTGGATTTTCCTCTTCTGAGCGCATTTTGCCTCTTACTAAATATCCAATTAGCACCGGCACTACCGTTATCGCTAACATTGCAGCTGCTGCCATTGAATATGTTTTTGTAAAAGCCAGAGGTTTGAATAATCTTCCTTCCTGTTGTTCTAATGCAAAGACTGGTAAGAATGAAACAGTTATTACGAGCAAAGAATAAAATATTGATGGACCTACTTCCTTTGCAGATTCTAATATCACTTTCCAATGCTCTTTTTGTTCTGAAACAGGTTTCCTTTGTTCTATAGAAAGGTGACTATGAGCATTTTCAACCATTATGATGGATGCATCAACCATTGCACCAATTGCAATTGCTATTCCTCCCAGTGACATAATGTTTGCATTAATTCCTTGATAGTACATTATTATGTATGCTGCAAGAACAGCTGTTGGAAGAGTAAAGATTGCAACAAACGAACTACGTATGTGAAAAAGGAATAAAATGATAATAATTGAAACGATTAAACTCTCTTCAACCAATGTTCTTTTTAGATTATCTATTGCCGAATTTATTAGTTCTGAACGGTCATAAGCTGAGATAATTCTAACATCATCAGGAAGTGATGCCTTAAGCTCTTCAATTCTTTCTTTAACTCTATCAATTACTTCAAGTGCATTTTCACCGTAGCGCATTACGATTATTCCACCAACAGTCTCTCCTTCACCATTCCATTCAGCTATTCCCCTTCTGAGTTCTGGTCCAATGACTATATCAGCCACATTCTCTAAGTAAATCGGAGTGCCGCTGCTCTCTGAGAAACCAATTGCAACTTTCTTCAAATCATTAACACTTTTTATGTACCCAAGCCCTCTAACCATAAATTCCATTTCACTCAATTCAAGTAATTTACCTCCAACATCATTATTACTTTTTTGTATTGCTGATATAATCTTACTCAGCGGGATATTATATGAGGCAAGTTTATTTGGATCGATATTCACTTGATATTGTTTTACGAAACCTCCAACACTCGCAACTTCTGCCACACCAGGAATCGCAGATAATTCGTATCTAAGAAACCAATCTTGGAGAGAACGAAGTTCTTGCAAGTCTCTTTCATCTGATTCAAGCACATACTGGTAGACCCAACCCAAACCGGTGGCATCTGGGCCCAACTGGGGTGTTATACCATCAGGTAAATCTTTTTGAATTGAGCTTAAATATTCAAGAACGCGGCTTCGAGCCCAATAAATATCTGTTCCATCTTCAAATATTATATACACCATTGAAAATCCAAAAAAGGAGTATCCTCGGACAGTTGATGCAAAAGGTACTGATAGCATTTTGCTTGTTAGTGGATAAGTTACTTGGTCTTCAACAATTCTCGGACCTTGTCCTTCATATTCGGTGAATATTATTACTTGAACATCGCTCAAATCGGGTTGTGCATCGACTGCTATATTATTAAGTGACCAAATTCCTCCACCGATTATAACTAATGTCAGTGCAATAACGACAAATTTATTATTAATGGACCATTCAATAAGTGAAGCAATTAATCCATCTTTTTGATTCTCATTTGAAATCATATTAACTCCTTAAATGAATTTTGAGATATCTACTTTTATTTATATTCAAATCCATTTTGCTTTAGATTTTTCTTTGCTTCCTCTATAGTAACTTCTACCAAAAACATATTGCAGAGAGGACATCTTCCTTCTTTATCTGAAATTACATTCCAATCCATTGGGTCTTGAAATACTTTTTTATCTTTATTAATGTCTATATTCTCTAGATCAATTATTCCTGTTCTTACAATACTCTCCTCTTTGGTTTCTTTTTTCTCATCTTGTTCTGAAGAATTAAAAAGATTCAATGCTGCTTTTAGGTTACTTTCAGAGTCTATCAAGAACTGTCCCGATGTAACAATTTTATCATTCTTACTTAATCCATCAAGAATTTGATAGTACCCCATTGAATAAATCCCAAGTTTGACGGCTACTGGTTTGAATCTACCTTCTCCCAGTGATAGAATCACTCTATTATTTTTACCACTTCTAAGAATAGCAAGCTCAGGAACTGCAATTGCATTTTCAATATCCATTCCACTTATTTCAACGGTGCCGAACATTTTGGGTTTTAACTCACTCTTGCTATTGTTAATATCAATCCTAACTTCTACAGTTCTTGTATGAGGGTCAACTGTTGGTGAAATAAATGTTACAGTTCCACTATATATTTTATCTTGATTAAAACTGAATTTTATCGTTGCATTATTTCCCAACTTAACTTTTTCTAATTCGTTTTCGTATATATTAGCTTTTAACCATAAGTTATTAAGATTAGCAATTTTCATTAAAGGTTTCCCGGCATTAATTTTTTCTCCCTCGAGGACATCTTTGTTTAACACTGTCCCATCGAATGGAGCAAAAAGGGTAACATATTTATTCGTTTTTCGTGTTGATATAATTTTATCTATTTCTGTTCGCTTGATGTCAAATAGTTCTAGTTTTTTGATTGCATTTTGAACTAATTCGTTTGTCGATAAATTACCGGTCTTCGATTCATAATTTTTACTTTCAGCGTACTCAATTGAACTAATCAATTCTTGTTGCGCAGAGTATAATTCTGGCGAATATATCTTTAGTAGTTTTTCACCCTCTTTAACATTTTGTCCAGTATAATTGACAAATAACTTTTCAATCCATCCACTTATCTTGGTAGTTATTACAAATTCTTTAGTTTCATCAATTTCCAAAATTCCATTTGTTATAATTGTATTATGTATGATTCTAGTAAGAACAGTCTCTATTTTTACATTCATACTTTGGAGGACAGAACCGTCAACTGTAACAACCCCCAAACCTAATTCCTCATTTTCGTATACTGGGACTAGATCCATTCCCATTTTTGATTTTCCAGGCTCATTATAAATTTCATTTGGATCCATAGGTGCACGCCAAAAAATTATTTTTCCATCCTCTTTTGAAACTCCTTTCGATGACTTTATTAAAGTGAGATTCATTCCACAAATTGGACATGTACCTGGTTCCTTTTCAATAATTGTTGGGTGCATACCGCAAGTATAAAGCTGTCCTTCATTTTTGTGAAGATGCGTTGTAGAGGGAGAAGCTGTAAAAATGAAGTAGTAACCAGTAGCTCCAGCAATAACACTGAAAAGTATTATGATTATATATTTCAAATATGTTGTTTTCATTTCCTTATTCCTCAATTAGTCTATTCTGATTAAGTAATTCTTTACCAATAAGAAATTCAAGTTCTGATACCTCTGAATAATAATTAGTTCTTATTGTTGCTAAATCAACCTTAACATTAAGAATTTCTCTTACTGCATTAATTACATTGACAAAATCGGTCTTCCCTACTTGATAGTCATTCATAGCTGCATTTAATAGTTCTTCAGACTGAGAAAGTAAATCATTTACTACTAATTTTTCCCTATCTTCCAACTCTTTCAGCTTTGAAGTACTTTTTACAATTGACTGTCTCAAAGTCTGAATCGATGAGATATATTGGTCTCTATACACTACCTGAAGTTGTTTTGCTTCAGTCACTTTTGCTGAATTTTTACCGCCATAATTAATTGGAAGAGAAATTCCAACAACAACAGAAAATAGGTCCGACCAATTTTGACCTGTCAAAGCAAAATAATCTCTTTGAGTATATTGAATCCCAACCTTAAAACCTGGATATGAGTCATAATCGACGAAATTTTCCATATACTTTGATTTAGTTTCAGCAAGTTGAATTCCTTTTAATAATGGACGATTTATTTTTGCTGAATCCACCAATTCAGAATTGCTATAATTGTTAATTAAAGTACTCTCAATATTGATAGTTTTTATTGGAGAGCTTTCATCTCGGTGTAGAATTGTGTTTAACTCTTGCTGAATCGCTTCCTCATTTCTTTCAAGTATTTTAATCTTATCTTCGATCCTTACTAAATGTATCTCAATTTGTATTACATTTTGTAAGGTTGCTTCTGATGCTTGATATTTACTCTTAATAACTGAGGATATTTTAGAGTAGATTAACTTTATCTCATCATTTATCTCGAGTTCCTCCCTCACCTGCTGGAGCCTGTAATACAGTTTTGATACATCCCTTCTGAGTTGATTCTTATAATCTTCAATTTCTTGTTTAATTATAAGCGTATCAACTGCTCTAAACTCCTCACCAGAAGAGAGAGTCCCCGGGAATGGAAATGCTTGACTCAGACCAATAATTTTACCAGTCATTGGTTCTTGTGTAAAAGAAAATGAATTTGTCGGCATATTAATTAGTCCAAGTATAAGTTCAGGATTCGGCAAATTTGTATCCTGATTTATTCGAGATGCAGATGATTTAGCCTTAGACTCAAGCATTTTAATTCTTGGATTAACCTGAACTGCCTCATTTATAAGTTCATTTAGTGCATCATTGACCTTATTTGGTAGAATCGTACTACTGATTAGTATAAACATCAATAATATTAATGATCCTTTAAAGTACATACATACCTCAATTAAAAATTACTTTGTTGCTGAAGTACAGAAAATTCTGACTTCAAAGATTTGTGTTAATTTATGAAAATGTGTGGGGGTTTAATCTCAAATCAAATATGAGGATATTTGGATATATATTGGAGGTCCGCAATTTAAAGAGTATGGAGCAAAGTTTTTAACACGCTCAGTAGTAATTTCAAACTCTATAATCTGTATTGTCGCTAATTCAATTAGTTCATAGTTAGTTTGAATGTTATCCGGTAATATATATTCATCATAATTAGCATGTATAAGTTCTAATTCACAATTATTATTTACTAAAGCTGCTTCTCCTCTTTTAGAATGCAAGTCGTTAGTTTTTTTCGACTCCATCATATTGCAACAGCTTTGTTCTATCATATCTTCTGAACAGCACTTAGGCATCTCCACTTGTTCTAGACAAGCCATGTTACATTCTTCTAAAGGAAAGGTCCAAAGAATTGATGAAAGTGAAAATAATAATAAAAAAACCGAAGATGTTAACTTTCTCCAATTGCCGTATGTCTTAATTAGATGTTTCATCTTTTTTAAGATACAACAAAATTTTAAATTTGGCAATCATATTTAATATTCAGCAGATTAAACAAAATCCTACACAAGTTAAGTAAGTGTGAATACCTTGAAGCACTCAAACATCGGCATTATACTAACTTTTGCGCAATTCTACCTATATTAAAGTCATGATAATTGATCAGTCTCCTTCAACTTCTACTCAATATTTTGGTAGTATAGTTAAAAGTTAAGATTTATGTCGTTCTAGGATGAATCCAATGACCCACACCGATCTATGCAATGGCTAGGATGAGAAGTTAGATGTTCTTCTCTTCCGACTTTGCTTCAGAGAGTGAGTTTCTCACTCTTGAGCATCCTTTTGGGAAGCACTTAGTTGTGCTTCCCTTTTTTTTATTTTACCTCATTAAAACCATTAGTCCTCCAATTTGTCAAAAAAGCGTTGATTAAAACAGAAATTAATTTATAAAATACCTCTTGTGTTATTAAGAATAATTTAATTTATTTAGATCCTAAAATTTTAACAACTAACTAAAAGAGGTCGATATGAAAAAAACAACAGTTATACTGATAGTCTTATTTGCGCTTTTATCTCTCAACAGTTTATTATTTGGTCAAATAGAAATTAAACCAGCAATAGGAATTAACTTTACTGGCTTCTCTGAAGACCCAACAAACGCATCTACATCTGCACAAGCAGGATGGCAGATTGGAGCAACAGTTTCTGGTGGTGAAAAGTTTTACGGAGAAGGGGGAGTGTTTTGGGTTCATAAGAGCAATACGATAACGGAAACCACTACCGAAATAGATTTTGATGCTAAACTTTCTGGTGTTCGTATACCTCTTATGATAGGTTATCACCTATTAGGTAAAGAAAAAGATATTTTTGGTCTACGTGCTTTTGGCGGAGGTTCTGCATACTTTCTTAGCTCTGTTACTTTAAGTGATTTTAGCACTGACGATTTCAAGACTGCTCAATATGGTGTGTTTTTAGGTTTAGGTGCGGACATTTCACTATTTTTTGTTGATGTAAAATACGAATGGTCATTAACTGATGTAACAAGTGTTACAGATTTTAACCTTGGTAAAGCTCGTTCATTATATATCAATGCTGGTGTAAGAATTAGCATATAAATTGTGATTCAACTCACAACTTTCGATTGTTGAATGGCTTATATTGTTAATGTATAGACTGAACCCCTATACAAATATAGATTTTACTGATAGGTGAGAAGAACTTGGCTGGGACTTCTCACCTTTTTTATTTTATATCTTCCTGGATATAATCATTGGGAATCATTAAGTTAAGAAATATATACTGGCTAATTTGAAGATGTATTGTTCCTCATGGATATTAATATAATCTCAATTCAATGCGAGGTGTTATTTTGAAGTTAAATAAATCTCTTGTTTTAGCAATCTCGCTTACGCTACTTTTCTTTTATTCTTGTAATACTACAGACAGCCCAACAGAATATCCCCCTAAGGTATTCAATTATTCTTACCGAGTACCTCCAAATGCTTATGATGGCTGGATAACCACATCCTTGTCAGATGTTGGATTGAAAATGGATAACATTTCACAAATGATGGATGATATTGATGAACTGCCTTACCATCAGCTAAATGGAATTTTAATTTTAAAAAATAGCAAGCTGGTCTTTGAAGAATACTTTGGGGGAACAAGATTTAATTTTGATGATGTATATGCTGAAGGTGATAGTATTCTTTACACACAAAATACTGAACACTATCTTGCCTCTGTTTCTAAAAGTGTGACATCCTTATTAGTAGGAATAGCTCTCGACGAAGGATTAATTAATTCAACGGATGATTATATATCAGATTATTTCCAGCCAGTTTATCCGAATATTTTCATAGAGGGAAAAGAAAACATTAAGCTACAACATTTACTATCTATGTCTTCTGGTTTACCTTGGGATGAATCTTCACCATATAACTCTAGTCAAAATGATGTTCGCAAACTATTTAACGCAAGTGATCCAATCTATTTCGTTCTATCAAAATCTTTGGAAGCTGAACCTGGTACGTTTTTCAAATACAATAGTGGTGGAACAAATGTAGCTGCTGATATGATAAGACTAACCTTTGGTTCTACAGTAAGAACATTTGCACGATTGAAGTTGTTTGAACCCTTAGGGATTAAGCAATACAGATGGGAAGCAATAAGCGGAGTTTACCTTTTCGCTTCTGGAGGTTTATTCCTAAAACCAAGGGACCTTGCAAAAATTGGACAATTAATGCTGAACAAGGGAAAATGGAATGGTAATCAGATAGTATCAGAAGCATGGGTAAACAGCTCGGTCGAAAATAGAATAAATCCGCAGTGGGAAGGTTTTGCTAATGGATATGGATACCAATGGTGGTTGGATGATTATAATGTGAGCGGGAAATTATATCATTGCTATTTTGCGGCTGGATGGGGCGAACAGATGATGTATATATTTCCTTCTGAGAATATGATTGTAATATTTCTTGGTCAATATTATACCGTCGGTCCTAGCATGCCCACAAGCCAATTTTTAACGGATTATATCTTAAAAGCACTAGATTAACCGAATCCATTTCTTTGTTTCACATGTGCATACTTTGTTTTTAAGTCAATTATTTTATTATTTTTCTTTTAGCTCCTTTCAATCCTAGTAATATAATTTTCTCTATTTATATTTTATTTCATTAAAACCATCTTCTTAGTGTCTATAAAACCATCAGCTTGTATTCTGTAAAAGTAAATTCCGCTTGTTAAATGTGATGCATTAAAATCTACTTCATAGTTACCTTGAGATTGTTCTTTATTCACAAGAACATCCACTTCTCTTCCCAGTACATCAAAGACTTTTAGTGAAATAAAAGATGTTGTTGGAATTGCATAACTAATCTTGGTTGAAGGATTATAGGGATTTGGATAATTATGACCCAATTCAAAACTTGTTGGATTATATTTTATCCCAACATTTGTAGTATTATCAAACTCTGAACAACTAAGAGATATTACTTTCACTGGGGAGAGATTCTCACTTATATCTAAGTTATAACTTGGGCCAGAGATTTCTTTGATCACATAATTTTCTTCATTTAATATTGGTGATCTTAGATACATTAGAAAATCCCTCTTATATCGATGGCTCCAATAATGCATTGGAATGAATCTTTTAGGTTTAAGTAAACTAATAAATTTTTCGGCTTCTGGAATAAATTGCTCTGTTCCTTCGATCGTCATAAAAAGCATATCTAGCGAATCCGGAATAATTTCTAAAATTCTATTCTTTACATCCTCATCATCAATTGCCATTACTTGTGCTTGGGCATCTCCTAGATGACAGAGAGTTAATCCTTTATACTCAAATATGTAGGTGGAGTTAGATTCTATTGTAGAACTTGACTCACAAGTTCTAACTGGTTTAATACTAATTCCTTCAATCTCAAGAGAATCATATCCAGTTAAAATATGAGAAACCCCAAATGGAATTCTATTCGAATCATAATGATCTGGATGAAAATGAGAGTAGGTCATCACATCTGGAACAAGATCTCCAATCGAGTGAATGGGGCTGTCCCACCCGCTATCAACCCAGATATTGTAATGACCGTAGTCTGTAACTAGATTAATCCCATTATCGAATTGAATTACAAAAGCTGAGTGACCTAAGTAATGAATTTTAATTGTTGGTTCATCATCATTAGTAGCACATAATAACCCGTAGTAAAAGAACAGAATAAACAAAATTAAGTGAATCTTAATTTTACTTTGTTTCATTATTGCCTCCTTAATAATTTCATATTTCTAATGAAGTATTCTAATAATGGAATTTCTTTTCATAAAATAAATGGCTATTCGACATGCGGGTGTATAATTCGATGAATGGGATGTTGCTTATGTAAAATTATTTTAGATTTAATTGGTGACCTACCCCAAATGCCGTTCCAATGATTAAGTTAGCCTTACTCCTAAAATGTATTCTGATAATTGAACAGGATGTTTGCTTTATTTTGGAGCTTCTCTGTTTTCATTATTTACTCTCAAGTGAATAGGTAAGATTGACCGATTTTATATCAATTTATTCATAATATCTTATAGAAAGGGTTGAAATTTAGCTTCAGCACTATTTCTTAGCTAAAATTGATTGGCATAGTACTTGTCCAAATATTCATTATCCCTTAAAAAGATAATAAAAACATTAAAATTCAGTTTTTTTTACAAGAGGATCATGAATATTTCAAGATATACTAAAATCATAATTTTTACTATGACATTAGTTTTGCTAACCAACTGTATTGATCCTCCAAATGATTTCGTTGCACCAACTTATGATGTTGGTCTAAATTTTCCAGTGATGGATTCAATTTTAACTCTTTCAGATTTTACAGAAGCTGATAGTAATTTTGTTGCTTCATCAGATCCAGACAAACTCGGATTACTTTACTATAAAATTTCAAATGAGATTATACCAATCAAATTAGATGATAAGCTAGAAATGGAATCCATTGAAGCCTCATCAAGTACGACAATTGGTTCAATAAGAATTGAAGATACACCATACATAGAAGCAAATATTGGCATTTCTGAATTAGCTCCGATTTCGGAAGGCTCAGATGTGATATTTCTTCCGATGTCTTCACAATTTGAAGCTGATTTTGAAGAGATCGATGATTTTACTTCAGCTGATTTTGAGTCTGGGAATATGGAACTTACAGTATCCAATAATCTTCCAGTACCAATTGTATTAGAAAATATTTCTATAATGAATTCGGATGACCATTCTGTAATAGGACAATTTCCTTCATCAACTCAATTGTCAATTCCACCTTTTGATAGTGCCAAAGTTGAGCTCCCCCTTGATAATAAACAAGTTAGAAGTCAGTTAAAAGTCTCTGGAGATGTTTCTACCAATGGTAGTAATGGTGAGATTATTTCGGTTCCTATAGGTGCTGGTATAAAATCCACGCTAAGATTTACAGACTTTATACTAGATAGAGTAACCGCAATATTGCCTGAGCAAGATGAGCTTCAAATGGACAGTTCTTTGGTGATAAATGATTCAACAAAAGTAGAGACTGCTATATTTGAGGATGGACGAATTTTATTCTTCATAAGTAACTTTATAGATCTAGATATAAATGTTTGCTTACAGTTTGATGAATTAATGATGTCAGATGGAACTCCGTACAACGAGACTTTTACTATCTCAAGAAGTTCTCAAAATCAAGTTTTTGAAGTAACATCTCTTAAAGGTTGGCAAATTAGGAGCAATAATTCTCGTGAATTGCTTGAGGAATTGTCATACTCAATTAAAGTAAATTCTGAAGCAACAGAAGATGAAAGAACAATAACTCAAGATGATAGTATTAATGTTCAGTTTTTGCTTGAAGATGCGGTTCTTTCCTATGCTAGAGGATTGATAAAACCGACACCTTTTGAAATTGAAGCATCAGAATTAGCGATTGATCTTGGTGAAATGGAAAACAAACTTTCCTTTGACAGCCTATTTCTTAATACACCAAATTTGAATTTAGTAATAAACTCTTCAATTAATTTTGATGTATTACTAAATGGAAAAATCATTGGAATATCAGATAAAATTACAAAAGAATTACCTATAATTTTGGAATTGCCCTCGCTCGTGAACGCTAACTTTGACTTAGTGGATCAGGGTATTAGTGAGTTCATTAATAGTTTCACGATTGCAGGGGCAATTCCGACGAAATTTATTTTTTCGGGCACTGGAATAGTAAACCCACACTACACTATTGGAAGTGTTTCTAGCTCAGATTCCGTTTACGGTTCATCTAATTTTGAATTTCCATTTGATTTTGGAATCGCTGGTGGATTCTATATTGATACATTAGATGTTAATCTAAACCTTACTGAAGATGAAATTGAATCAATAAATTCTATTCTTCTTACATTTGAAACTGATAACAAAATTCCAGTAAATTTAATAATGAATGGTGAAATATTAGATAATTATGGAAACCAGTTGACCAAAATTCCTCCGTCTTATAATATGCAGGAGTACTTATATATAGAATCACCTCAAGTAAATGAGAATGGGGAAGTTATTTCTTCACAACTTTCTACCCAAAAAATTGAACTGCGCTCTTCTGAAGCAAAAGAGTTTGCGAGAAATCCAAACCTGGTTCTTTCAATGATGTTCGATACTCCCCCACTTAGTTCAATAGAAAATGTAAAGTTTAAAACATCTGACAATATATATTTTAAGATTTATGGAAGTGTTGATTACAGAGTAAACAGATGATGAATTTTAAAAATATAAATATCATTCTCATTCTATCATCTTTTTGTGTGTTTGCTCAAAATGGAGGATCATTAAGTTATCCAGATGCGAGATCAGTTGCAATGGGAAGTCAGTATGCTGTTACATCGGTTGGTGTTTATTCTGTTTCTGGAAATCCGGCAAATCTAGCTTTATCAAATAATAAAATTGAGATTTCTTCAGTTATTCCAATCCCTAATTTTAGTGGTTCAACTGGATCAGATT
The DNA here is from genome assembly GCA_963751695.1 of uncultured Ignavibacteria bacterium. Lineage (GTDB taxonomy): Bacteria > Bacteroidota > Ignavibacteria > Ignavibacteriales > Melioribacteraceae > SZUA-22. The sequence goes on from CAVVVP010000001.1 coordinate 148,797, forward strand.
TTTTAAGTGTGTCAGATTTTAATTACTACTTCGGTGGTGTCTCCGGTGAAAATGGCTCTATAGTTGGAAGGTTTCTGAATACGGAAGATAAAGATAATCTATTGAGTTCACTTAGCAACGGAAATGAGATTCGCAGCAGCGGAATGATCAATCTAATTGGTGTCACATTTAATCCCGGAGCAGAGATTGGCTCATTTGGATTTTCGGTTAACGATGTTTTCGGACAGAAGACAGGTGTTCCTACTGAAATTGCTGAATTAGCTCTATACGGTAATGAAGTTGGGAAAGCTTATACGTTCGATGGATTTATCCTCTCCTCATCTTACTTAAGAGAATATGATCTTTCATATGCTAGAGATTTTTCGAGTTTATTACCAAAAGTTTTTTCAAAATTTACCGCCGGAATAACATTAAAATATATTCAAGGTTATGCATATTCTGAGGTTGAAGTAGCCGAGACGAGAATTTTCACCAATGAAGACCATTCTATATCAGTAAAGAACAATATGAAATTGAATATTGCCGCTTCTCCAGATCTTGGAATTGAATGGGATTTTATGGACAATCAGAGAAATTCAAATGTTGGTATGTTCCCTACTCCGGCCGGAAATGGGTGGGGTGTCAATCTTGGTTTTGCAGCGGAGTTAGATGATATTTGGACTTTTGGATTGAGTATTACAGATATAGGATCAGTTATTTGGAATCGTGAAACTGTAGCTTATGGTGCAAATGGGGATGTTTTGATAACGGACATTACTGATTCAGAGCTGCTTGATACATTAACTAGCATAGTTGAACCATCGGGATCATACTCTAATGGTTTTACTAGCGGACTTCCAACAACACTCCGAATGGGAGCAACTTTAAGATTAGATGAATTTGTTAAAGGTGCATTACCAGGAGAAATGACAATAGCCTTTGGATATAATCAAGGCTTCAACAATTATGCGAACAATTCTACATTCCCGCTAATCTCATTTGGATTCGAATGGAAAATTATCGAAGTTATTCCAATAAGAAGCGGCCTTGCTGTTGGTGGTGTAGATGGATTAGCTTGGAGCTTTGGTTTTGGTATCGATGCTCGAATTGTAGAATTCAACTTAGCTACTTCAAATATGAGTACAGCTTTTATTGGAAATGATTCTAAACTAGTGCATGTAGTTTTTGGATCGAAGTGGAAATTATAAAGTTCATCAAATGAACTTGACTTCAATTAAATCTTTAATAATTCCATGGTAGTATGGTAGCTTCAACTGCTCATTCAATGCTTCAATTTCGTTTTCAGTTAGATCATAATAAACGGAGCCACTGCTTTCTTCAATAAAATTCCGGAGATCGCTTTCTATTCCTAATTTTGGAAGTGAATTTTTTAATTCCGTTGTAATTAATTCATCAACCTTTTCTAAACTTGAATTAAACTCCTTAATTGTCTTTTCATCAGTTGATGCAAAAATAAAATTTACATAAGGAAAATCAATGAGATCGGCAAACTGATCTGAAAAACTGATTCCATTATGCTTAATTAGGTAATCACTATTTTCCAAACCCGAAATCAAGTAGTTGTTATTTTCAAGATCAATTTGATTGGTATCGATTGAAAATTCCGTTTCAATCCCATATTGCTCAGAGAATAAGATCTTACTCAAGATTAAATCATTTGATGAAATGTCACCCCTAAGAAGAACCCTATTAAATTCATTTTGTTCCGGGACAAAATAAAGATAAGAGTTAGATAGTGGTCCATCAAATGCGATTCCGTATTCATTTGATACGAATAATTCTTTATGAGTAAGAAGATCACAAGAAGGTATCAGACCAATATCAGTTTTTCTCTCTACTAATTCCTTTGAGATTAAAGACGATTCCCTAATTGTAACATTCTCTTTAAGCTCATCAGGAAGAGATAAAGCAAACAAGGTAGAATAAATATTTTGTGGAATTGTAATTTTCATTTTCGAGAATAATTTTTTTTGAAAAAAAAAGCTCCGAAAATCGGAGCTTAATTAAAAATGTTATCTCACATTTTTATCTTTAATTCGAGCAGCTTTACCGGAAAGTTTTCTGAGATAAAATAATTTAGCTCTTCTAACTTTTCCTTCACGAACAACTTCAACCTTTGCAATATTTGGAGAACTGAACGGAAATATTCTTTCTACACCGACACCACTGGAAACTTTTCTAACGGTAAAGGTCTTGCTGATATCGCCACCACGGATACTAATCACATCTCCTTCAAATATCTGAATACGTTCCTTATCCCCTTCAACTACTCGCACATGCACCCGAACTCTATCTCCTGAATTGAATTCAGGATAGTCAGTTCTTATCTGCTCTTCAACTATTTCTTTTAATTTATCCATTGTTTACTCCAAAGAATTAATTTGTTTCCATTTTTTCGTTAATACTTTTGATTGCTTTTCTTTCCAATCTGCAATCGTCTTATCATTACCTGATAATAAAACATCAGGAACTTTCATCCCTTTGTACTCAGCTGGTCTTGTGTAATATGGTGCTTCCACAGTCTTATCATCGATAAGCGAATCATTCAATGCTGATCCACTATCATTGAGTACACCAGGTATTAATCTTACTATTGCATCCACTATTACTAGCGCTGGAAGTTCTCCACCGCTTAATATAAAATTACCCAACGATATTTCATCTGTAACAAACTTATGTTTAACTCTTTCATCAATTCCCTTGTAGTGGCCAGATAGCACCATTATGTTTTTAGAAAGAGAAAGTCTGTTGGCATCTGGTTGAGAAAATATCTTACCTTTCGGTGTAGTTAAAATAATATTGTCATAATTTCGTTCATCTAAAAGTTTCTCAATACATTCAAAGAACGGTTCTGGTTTAAGAAGCATTCCCGGCCCACCACCAAAAGGTTTGTCATCGATCTGCTTATGTTTGTCATATGCATAATCGCGAAGATCATGAACATGAATTTCACATTTTTCTTTATCTTGGGCACGTTTAACAATACTAGTATTGAGAGGGCTATCTAAAAGTGAGGGTGTAGCAGATATTATATCAATTCTCATCATCATTAAACTCATCAAAATCTTGCTTTAGATAAATAATCTTTTTATCCATGTCAATCACATCAATCAATTCTGATATCGCAGGTATTAGTGATTCTTTCTCATTCAACTTAACCACATAAACATCGTTAGAAGTTAGATGCATTACGTCTTCAATATTTCCAAAGAACTTTTCATTAAAAAAAACTTTGCATCCAATAAGATCATGTATATAATGGGTTTCTTTATCCAACTGATAGAGGTTTTTCGAATCGATAAAGATTTGTGACCCTACTAAAAACTCAACATGTTCAAAGGAATCAAAGTTTCTAAATTTAAGAATGAAAAAATTTTCAATTCTTTCAACATCTTCAACATCAAACTTTCGCTTCTCATTGAAAATATCAATATAAACATAATTAAGATCTAAGAACCGATCAGGAAAATCTGAATATGATCTTATTCTTACATATCCATCATCATCAAAAACTGAATTAATTTCAGCTATTAAATAGTACTCCTCTAATTCTTGCAAGCAAAAGTTTAATCTAAGATTTTCAAAATTGCTCTTTTACCATCTTTAGCAGCAATAGCCGTCAACAAAGTTCTCATAGCTTGAGCTGTTTTACCTTGTTTACCAATAACTTTACCTACATCATCGGAAGCAACTTTTAAGATCAACTCGATTGCTTTATCATTTGGTTCTTGCTCTTCTACACTCACACTATCTGGAGTGTCCACTAGGTGTTTTGCAATAAATTCAATGAATTCCTTCATGAGAATACCTATAATGAAATTAGAAAAAAGGGCACATTTTTAATAATCAGAATTCATGAACAAAGAAATGCTACTCCTCAGCTTTCTCTTCTTCACTACCTTCTTCAGAAGCAGCGCCCTCTGCCTCTGGTACATTTTTCTCCAATTTTTCTTCAGCAGCACCTTCAGTAACTTCTTCAGATTCTTCCTTTACCTCTTCTTCAGTAGCAACCTCTTCTTCAGTAGCAACCTCTTCTTTTACTTCTTGCTTTTTAGCTTTTGCTTTAGCTTTTTTCTCAGCTTTTACGCTTATTTTAGCTTCTTGCTGCTTTAACCACTCATCTATTTTTAAGTTTACTTCTTCTTCACTTAAACCAGACTTGATTAATTCTCTTCTATACAAAATACCTTTTTGGGATAACAATCCCTTTACGGTTGTTGTTGGTTGTGCGCCAACACCTAACCAATATAATACTCTATCTTCTTTAATTTCAACAGTTGCAGGATCAGTAATTGGGTTATATAAACCTAATGCTTCAATAATTCTTCCATCTCGCGGTGAACGCTCATCAGCAGCAACTACCTTATAGATCGGTTGCTTTTTCTTTCCCATCCTTCTTAATCTTAACTTAACAGCCAATTAAAAAACCTCCGTTTAAATGTATTTTTTTATTGAATCTTTAAATTACCAAAATTTTTCAACATTTTCCTATTTTTATTTGATTTGAACATCTTCATCATTTTATTCATTTCATTAAACTGCTTGATCAATCTATTCACATCTTGTATTGAGTTTCCGCTACCTATTGCAATTCGTTTTCGTCTGTTTCCATTAAGAATTTTTGGAGTTTTTCTCTCGTGTTTTGTCATTGATTGAATAATTGATTCGACCTTTATCAATTGTTTATCATCAATATCAGCATTTTTTAGATTTGCTCCAACTCCTGGTACCATTCCAAGTAAAGATTTTAATGACCCCATTTTTTTTATCATTTTAATTTGTTTAAGAAAATCTTCGAGATCAAATTTGTTTGAAAGCAGTTTTTTCTCAAGGTCTTCAGCTTCTTGTTCATCAAATTGTGACTGGGCTTTCTCAACAAGTGAAATTACATCCCCTTTTCCAAGAATCCTGGAGGCTAAACGATCAGGATGAAAAATCTCAATAGAATCAAGTTTTTCACCTAAACTTGCAAATTTCATCGGTACGTCAACAACAGCCTTAATTGATAAAGCAGCACCTCCACGAGCATCTCCATCAAGTTTTGTCAGAACAACACCATCAAAATCTACAGCATCATGAAATGCTTTTGCAGAATTGACAGCATCTTGACCGGTCATTGAGTCCACAACAAACAAGATCTCAGTAGGATTAATCGCAGCTTTGATTCTTTTAACTTCATCCATAAGATCATCATCAACATGCAACCGACCCGCAGTATCAATTATAATTGTATTTAGTCCATTTTCTTTTGCATATTCAACTGAATCAGTAGCGATTTTAACCGCATCTTTAGTATCATCAATTGAAAAGACAGGAATACTAATTTGCTTCCCGAGAGTTTTAAGCTGATCTAGCGCTGCGGGTCTATAGACATCAGCCGCTGTTAAAAGTACTTTTCTTTTTTTATCTGATAAATATTTTGCAAGTTTTGCACTAAAAGTTGTTTTTCCAGATCCTTGAAGCCCAACTAATAGAATAATGGTGGGTCCGGAAGGATTCAAAGTCAACTCTGATTAGTGCCCCCCATAAGAGCTGTAAGTTCATCATAGAGAATTTTTGTAATATGCTGACCAGGAGAAACGGAGGTAAGCACTTCTTTACCAAGAGCTTTATCTTTTACATCATCAATAAAAGATTTTGCAACTTTATAATTTACATCAGCGTCGAGTAAAAGACGACGTAACTCTCGAATTGCGTCTGAAATATTTTGTTCGGTTAGTCTTCCCTGACCAGTTATCTTTTTTAGAGCTTTTTCAATTTTAAGAGTTAAGTTCTCAAGCATAACTATTTACCTTTCTTAAATTACCTGATTTCTTAACTTTCTTTGAGTGCATCAGCGCCGGATACAATTTCAAGTATTTCATTTGTAATTGCCGCTTGTCTTCGTTTATTATAGGTTAATTGAAGTGAGTGAATCATTTCTTCAGCATTTTCTGTTGCCATTTCCATGGCTGTCATTCTTGCACCAAGTTCTGCGGCATATGAATTGAGAAGGATATTCCACACTTGTACATTTAGATAACTTGGAAGTAGTGCATCAATGATGTTTTTCTTATCTGGTTCAAAAATATAATTTATATCTTTTTCTTCTTCAATTGCAGAAGTTGTTGGTTTTATTGGATATAATTGAACTGACAGAACTTCCTGCTGTGCAACTGATTTAAACTTGTTGTAAACGACAATAACTTTATCAAATTCTTCATTAAGGAAATGATGGGTTAATTTCTTATTAAATTGAGATACAAACTCAAATTTCAAGTCTCCTAAAACTCCCACATGACCTTCAACAATATTAAATTCATGTTTTGAAAAGTAATCTCTTCCCTTCTTACCAATGCAAAAGAATGATAAGTTATTTTGTTCTTTTTGATTAGAATAATTTTCGTTAATTATATTATTAACAGCTGAGATAACATTTATATTAAATGCACCACACAATCCCCTATCAGATGTTACTACAACAATTGCAATTTTTTCTTCACCTTTTTCTTTAAGGAGAGGATGCTCATAATTTTTTTCGACTGAGAGAAGTTGGTCTAAAACTTCTGAAAGTTTTCTTGAATATGGACGAGAATTGATCATATTATCTTGAGCTTTGTTAAGACGAGCTGCTGCTACCATTTTCATTGCTCTAGTAATTTTTTGAGTGCTTTTAACACCCCCAATTCTTCTCTTTATGTCTCTTAATGTTGCCATAATTTCCAATGAACCAATCTGGTTCTAGGTTATTCAGATACTTTAAATTTTTCCAGAAATTCCTTAACTGCTTTTTCCAATCCTTCAGTTGAAGAATCGCTGAGGTTCTTCTCTTCGCGAATTGATTTTAAAAGATCAGAGTATTTAAGTTCTACATATTCTAAGAATTCTTTTTCAAACCTCTTAATATCATCTAGAGGAAGTTCATCAAGATATCCATTGGTACCCACGAATACACTAACAACTTGATTTTCAACAACAATTGGATTATACTGACCTTGCTTTAGCAATTCAACTAATCTCTCTCCTCTTGCTAATGTTCTCTGGGTAGCTTTATCAAGATCAGAACCAAATTTCGCAAAAGCTTCAAGTTCTCGGTAATGTGCTAAATCTAGTTTTAAAGAACCAGCAACTTTTTTCATAGCTTTAATCTGAGCACTTCCACCCACCCGAGAAACACTGATGCCCACGTTGATTGCAGGTCTGATACCGGAGTTGAAAAGATTTGGTTCTAAGTAGATCTGACCATCAGTAATTGAAATTACATTTGTTGGAATATATGCAGAAACGTCACCCTGCTGAGTTTCAATAATTGGAAGTGCTGTTAGTGAACCTCCACCCAAATTCATCATTTAGCTTTGATGCTCTTTCAAGTAATCTTGAGTGAAGATAGAAAATATCACCAGGATAAGCTTCGCGCCCTGGAGGTCTTCTTAGAAGCAATGAAAGTTCTCTATAAGCAACAGCTTGTTTTGAAAGATCATCATAAACTACAAGGGAGTGTTTACCTTTATCTCTAAAATACTCTCCTAGTGTTGCCCCTGAATAAGGTGCAATATATTGAAGTGGAGCAGGTGTCGAAGCAGATGCATGATGACAGTAGTATATTCCATTGCACCATTTTCTTCTAATTTTGCTACTACTTGAGCTACTGTGGAATCTTTTTGACCTACTGCAACATAAACACAGAACACTGGATCTATTCCATTAGCCTTGGCTTCATCTGTATGTGTAAATTTTTGATTAATTATTGCATCAATTGCAACAGCTGTTTTACCAGTTTGTCTGTCACCAATAATAAGTTCACGTTGACCCCTACCGATTGGGATCATCGCATCAACGGCAGTAATACCAGTTTGCAGAGGTTCAGTTACTGATTGACGTGTAACAACACCAAGTGCTTTTCTTTCAATTGGCATAAATTTTTCATGCTGAACTGTGCCTTTTCCATCAATGGGTTCGCCCAAGGGATTAACAACTCTGCCAAGTAAAGATCGTCACCAACTGGAAAAGAAGCCAATCGCTTAGTTCTTTTTACGGTATCACCTTCCTTATTAATTGAGTTTCACCAAACAATACACATCCAACACTGTCTTCATCTAAGTTAAGTACCATTCCCATAACATCATTAGGAAATTCAACAAACTCACTAACCATTACTTTGGAAAAACCATACACACGTGCAATACCATCACCAACTTGAAGTACTGTACCAACGTCATAAATTTCAGTTTCGTTATCAAAGCCTGCAAGTTGTTTTCTTAATATTGCTGATATTTCATCAGGTCTAACTTCAGCCATAATTTATACCTATAATTTTAATCTGATTTAGTTTAAAACTAAATTTGTTTGTTGTAATAATCTCTTTCTTAACTTATTAAGTTGTTGTTTTACAGAAGAGTCAAGCACAGTATCATTTATTCTAACAATAAATCCGCCAATAATTGAATAATCCACTAAATAAGATGAGAGGACTTTTTTTTATGTATACTTCTCAAGGGAAATTTGTAGTGTACTCTTTTGATCGTCTGATAATTCAATGCTGCTCACTACTTGTGCTTCAACTCGATTGACTTTATTATTATATAGATCTCTAAATCTCATAAGAATATTGAGTAGAAAATTTTCTCGATTCTTTTTAATAACAAATTGAAGAAATTCTGAGGAGGACGAAGAAATTTTTTCTTCAAAGATTTGCTTAAGGATTTCTTCCTTCTGATCTGATTTTATTACGGGACTTTTCAACACTGCTTTCAATTCTTTTGAAGAAGATATTCCACTCCTCACTAATTCCATATCGGCAAATACTTCAGGAAGTATATTTTTCTCCGAGGCAAGATTCATCAATGCAGTTGCATATCTCGTGGCAATGTTAAAACTACTCATAACTAGTTCTGGTTAAGATCTTTCAAATATTTAGTAATTAGTTCAGTTTGTTTTTCTTTATCAAGATTTTCTCTGATAATTTTTTCTGCTGCATCAATAGCAATTTCGGCAACTTGATCTTTTAATTTTCAAAAGCTTCGATTTTTTCTTTCGATCTCAGCAGTCGCTTCTTTAATCATTTTTGCAGCTTCGATTTTACTCTCTTCGAGCATCTGATTTTTTATTTTTCAGCATACTCTCTACCCTCTGCAATAACTTTCTGTGCTTCTTCCTCAGCTTTTGCTAAGATTGGCTTTGTTCTCTTCAAGTAGCTTTAGAGCTTCTTGCTGCGCTTTTTCAGCTTCATCCAAAGAATTCTTTGATGAATTCTTCCCTTTCATCCAAAGAGGTTAGAATCGGTTTCCAAGCAACTTTTTTTAATAGAAATAGGAGGAAAATAAATGTGACAACAACCCAGAAAATCAATCCTGGATTGACATCCAATAAACTACCTTGAGCCTCTCCACCGCTACTAAAAGCAAGAAGAGCTAAATTTAAAATTTCAGCCATCTATCTATCCTTTTAAATAATTGGAGGAGTATTCTAACCCCCGTATATTAATAAACTTACTTTAATGCTAAAAGAATACAAATAACTAAAGCAAAGAGAGAGATACCTTCTATTAAGGCCGCAGCAATAATCATTGACGTTCTAATATCTCCAGCAGCTTCAGGTTGACGTCCACTAGCATCCATAGCAGAACTAGCTAAGTTTACCAATTCCAAATGCACCGCCAATAATCGTCAATCCGGCACCAAATCCAGCAGCTAAATATGCAAAATCCATGTGTTACTCCTATTAATTGTTTATTTTCAAAATAATTTAATGATCTTGATGAACCGCCATTCCAATAAACAGAGCTGACAGCATCGTAAAAATATAGGCCTGAATAACAGACACTAAAATTTCAAGTAAATAGATAAATAACGCAAACGCCACTGAAACCGGCGCAATAAAGAATGTCTTAAGAATAAATATCAATCCGATCAGAGCAAAAATAACAATATGGCCTGCGGTCATATTTGCAAAAAGTCTTATGGCCAGAGCGAAAGGTTTAGTAAACAACCCTAATAATTCAACCACGAACATAATCGGAAACAACCATCCTGGGACCCCAGATGGAATTAGTCCCTTGAAATAACCAAAAGCTCCATTCTTGATCATTCCCCCACCCTGAATAACGATAAATGAAATTGTTGCCAATGTTGCAGTAACGGAAATATTGCTTGTGACAGTCGCACCGTTCGGAAGTAAACCAACAAAATTGCTAAAAAGAATGAAGAAGAAAACTGTTAGAAGATATGGCATAAACTTTTCATAACCCTTACCAATAGTTGGCTTTGCAATGTCGTCTCTTACAAAAACAATTAGTACTTCTAAGAAATTTACAAATCCATGTGGAATTTTAGATTTCTTGTAAGCGTTTGCAGCAATTTTAAATGAGAGAATAAGAAGTGCTGCAACCAACCACATAAAAACAACATTCTTGGTAATCGAAATATCAAATCCAAAAAGTGATAAGTGAGGCAAAGGGATTGATACAAATGGCTCTATATCAAGAGTATTTGAATCCAAGATGTGATGCATTATCCAATCTGCACCGCCACCACTTGACTCTTGGGAAACCAAAGTATCTTTAATTGATTCAGTAACAGGAACTTCCATACAAAATTATTATGCTATTTTCTTTCTTTTTGAACTGTTTTATTAAAATACTTGATTTCTATGACCATACTTAAACTATAAAAAATCAAGAATACTAATATAAAAGCAATAGTATCAATTTCCAAGAAAATTAGAATTAGAACGAAGCTAAGAAGCATAAAAAATACCCGGACTCCCATTCCGCCTAGATTTAATATCATAAATATTTGATTCGATCGGTTTACAGAGAGATGATATAAGAGGAGTGCTGCTGTTAAGTTAGTAAGATTTATTATAATCGCTGAAAAGGCCGAAAGATAAATTTCGTAACTAATTAATGATCTGTTGTACAATAAAAAAACAATAACAAGTGCTGGAAGATAAATGTAAAGAAGTGTCTTAATTATCTTTTTCACTTTTCTGTTTTTTATTTAATTCTAAGACAGTTTTGATGAAATTATAAATACCGGCAAATCCTCCCAGAAAAGAAAAAGAAATTGTAAACAATGGTTCGCTACTTAAGTAACTGTCAAGCCATCTTCCAACAAAGAACATTAGGACAATAGTTGCGGCTAACTGTGTACCTAATCCTAAATATGGACCAATCTCTTTATAGCTTTGAGTTATGTCAAGCCTTTGCTTCTTCTTTTGGTTCTTCTTTTGGTTTCGATTCTTCATATTTATTTACAAAATCTGACGACTTTCCATTCATCTTGCTCTTTCCATCAAAGAGAGAACCTTCGTTAACAACAAGAATTTTGGCTTTAATATCACCAACTAATCTAGAAGTAGATTCCAGTACTACTTTTTCAGATGCTTCGACTGTACCATCTATCTTTCCACTAATTGTGATATTTGTGGCTCTAATATTCGCTTTAACAAGACTTTTTTCACCAAGTGTAAGATTTCCGTTTATCAAAATATCTCCAGTGAAATCTCCGTCAATACGAACATTTCCTTCACTAGTTAGTTTTCCGTCAAATTTTAGTCCGTGACTAAGAATACTGATTTCTTGATCGTAGTTTTTTCCCATTTTTTCTCCGTTAATTTATTAAAAGTTTTTCTGGATCGATCGGCTGAGAATTTTTCCATATCTCAAAATGTAAGTGAGCTCCGGTAGTATTCGTCCCAGTATTACCACTGAGTGCAATACTTTCACCTTGTATAACAAAATTGCGTGTAGTTTTAAGCAATGCAGAACAGTGTTTATACATTGAAAGATAATTATTCTTGTGTTGAATAATCATTACATATCCGTTATTTGTTGTATAATTAGCAAAAATCACAGTTCCACTCGCAGATGCAACTACAGGAGTACCTTCCTTAACAGAAAAATCCATTCCAATATGTCCTTTATCGGGAGCAAATTTCTTGCCAATTATACCATCAATTGGTTTTACAAAAAAGATATCGCTTTCTTGATTATAAGATAGCGACTCCCACAATTTTTCAACTACATAAAGTAAAGACCCGCCATTCGGCAATATATTTCCTTTTGATTTTCTGAGGGAGTCATATATTGCCGCAGTTGAATCTAAGGAATCTGTCTTGGCTAATGTTAGAGCATAGTTTAATCGTTTATCGACTTTGCCAATCCTGTTGAGTTCGTTGGTCAAAATAACAACTTTACTTTCTAATTCTCTAATTTTCTCAGCTTGAATTTCTAGTTTTTCATGTTCTAGAGTTAAAACAATCTGTCTGGCTGGAGTAAAGGTTAGAAAGAGGACAACAAAAAGAGCTACTACAACAATAGCAAGTAGTGAGTAAGCAAGAAACTCAAAGAAACTGATCTTATATCGCTTTGTATCAAGTGTCGGAAAACTAGGTGTTATGTAGAAAGAAGATTTCTTTAAGTTTTCGAAATTAAATAAGCTCATGATTACTTTTATCTTTTAAAAAGATATATAATTTTTAATTATCGAAATATAATAAATATTGAACCAATAGCTTATTGATATTTCCAAATGTTATGCATCCACAACCATTGATCCGGAGCTTTTCGAATTGCATTCTCAATACTTGTCATGTACCGTTGATTTAGTTCTTGAATTGCTGCATCATGATCTGCAGGAAGATCATCATAATTAATATCTGAAATTTCTAGAATAAACTTGCCATTACTTTTTCTACTTCCAGTTACCACTAAGATAGGTGGTCTGATCTTTAGAGCTAGTGCAGCAAATCCTGGAAAAGACATTGTGGGTTGGTCGAAGAATTTTACTTTTATACCATCTTTCGGCCCCCTCTGGTCACTGACGATTCCAATAACTCCTCCAGATCTAAGGGTTTTGAACAATTCTCTAACTGAAACTCCAAGTGTGATCTCAACATTTCCAAACTGTTCTCTAACACTAGTCATCCAGTCAGCAACTAAAGTATTACGCTGTTTCTTAACCAGAACATGGAGATCACTCTTCATTGCTATTCCCATGTATATGGCCCCTAATTCCCAATTAGCAAGATGTCCCGTTAATAAGAGTACACCCCGTTTTTCATTGAGTTTCTCCAGAGCAAGTTCTAAGTTTTCTGGTTCAAACTTATTAATTACCTCTTGCTTGGACATCTTTGGAATAAGCAGTAATTCCATAAATGTAACGGCAGTGCTATAATAATTTTTCCGTGCGAGTTCATTAATTTCTTTGGTAGATTTTTGGGGAAACGCATTAGATAGATTTTTGATAACTATATCTTTTCTAATTGGAATAACGTAAAAAAATAATCCTGACAAAATTTTAGCAAAAATTGGAATACCCCTTGCTCCAATTATACTGATAATGAACTCAAAAACTTTCCAGAAAAAAAATTCTAATTTATCTTTGTTCATAAGAATCTAATCCACAACAATTCTGCGTTGCCAATTGTCATCTCTTAATTCACCTCGCTTGGTTGAGTGGAGCAATTCATAATCGTTGTAGCCGGTAATATCTCCAAAAATAAAAACTACCCCTCCTTCTATGCTATGATATTGCCATGATTCATAAGGTTTGTTATTGTAATCATTTGGATGATAATCAACTTCGTCAGGTTCTCCGTTTATTAGATATACTCTTCCTCTATCTGTTTTTACTCCTCTTTTTGTGAAGGTCTTATACCTAGCTTCAACAAAATTTACTCTTTCCATATATTCATCTCGAAATTCATTTCGAGGGGTCTCCGGTTCAAAATCTCTAATTTTCCAAAAGTTGAAAAGGAACTCTCTTTTGGCATCTAGAGTGCCCAATTTTTCATATGTATCAATTTCGGGTTCTGAAGATATCGGAGTAATTACTTCGAACATATTGTCGCATTCCTCTTCGCTGTAAATTCCGAATTCGCTGCTGTTTACATCCATGTTGGTCATTGTAACTTGAGTAGCCGCTGCAACGGATGGATTTACAAGATAAAATCTTTTTGAAGAAGCGATTCCTATATTAATTGAATCCTGGAATAGACTGAGTCTCAGAACATAAGCTCCGGTTGGATACTTTTTTAAGTTTACTACTCCTGCTTCAACAATTGAATTATTATTTGCGGGAATGATCTTTTGTTTGGTTTCAAGAGCTTTTCCATAATTATCTAGAAGTTGTTGAATTAGAACAACATTAGCTCCTTCATTTTTAGGTTTATCAATATTGTATAATTCTGAATAGAAAAATAGTACGGGCATTACTTCAGTGTAAAAATCATAAGGATTTGGAAAAACTTCTAATGTGTTTTTATAAAATATTGAGCTAGTATTTTTACTATCTGTTATGATCCTTGTTGCCAATTGAATATCACTTATTGAGTAATCTCTCAACGGATAACCTGTAACTTGTATTACTTCCTTAAATTCAACTGACCTTGTTGTATCAGCAATATCTAAAACTGTAATCGCCAGTTCATATTTTCCTGAAGGGACAGCATAGCCTAAGTTTCCCATAAGGTTTTTGTTTTTATAAGAGTCCAAATTAGCAGTATCAATTTCGGTTTCAGACTTATATCTTTTCCTCACAATTTCGTTGTTAATCAAAGTATCTCTCAGAGAAATATTTAGGTAAGCACCAATATATTGTTTGTCATCAATTTGATAAGGCGTTAGGTTTCCCTGACCTAATGAATAGTATATCTCCAGATAAGTTTTAGTAGAATCATATTTAAATCTCGCATAATCAAAATCGAAAGAAATGGCATCTTGGGCAAAGTAATTAGACACAAAAACTAAGCAGATTGCAAAAAACTTTTTCATTAAATCTATCTCCAAAAAGAAATGTAAAACATACAAAATTAATTAAAATCTAAATAAGATTTAAGTGATCAATTTTTCCCCTATGACTTCTATTAGTAATAATAGGATGTTAATCGGATAAATAATACTCAACTGTTGAGACTACTCTAATTTTTTTAATGTGAGGATTATTTTTATCGCGCGGATAGATCGAAAACTGACCTTGATATGCTCTTTTTATTTTTCCAAGTTCACTTTCAGAATCTTCAGCAAATTTTTTAGCTACTTCCCGAGCTTTTGTAGTAGCTTCTTGGATCATGTCAGGCTTTATTGAATTCAGATTAGTAAAAATAAACTCGGTTGAGTTCTGATATTGATTTCCGGAAAAAACAATGCCTTTTTTTCCGAGTTCAGATAATCTATTCATTAGGGAACGAACAAGATCAACTTTATCAGAATATACAGTAACTGTCTGTTGAGATGTAAACCTAAAGTTTGAAATCACATTACCGCCGTAACTCTGGGCTGATTTATCAACTATCGAAGGAATTGAAAGTGTAATCTCAGTTTCATCGATGCCAGACTCTAACAAAAATGACTTAATCAACCTCTTACTTTCCTCAATTGAATTGTAAAGTGATTCTAGTTTGTTACTTGTTTCCGTAAACTCAATTGGCCAGATAACTACATCTGCAGGATATTCCCTCTCCGATAATCCTTTTACAGTAACAGTTCTTTCGTATTCCTTGAATTTCAGCAATCCATTTCTGAGTATAATTCCAAAAATTAGCATCCCAAAAAGGAAGAACGAACCAAGTATTATATATTTTCGATTTAGACTTTCCATAATTCCATCTCTTCGTATTCGTTATTATTTAAAAATAAAAAAAGGTGTCTAAAAAGACACCTTTTTTCTTAAACAATTCTTACTCTAATACTATCTAACAGCAAGAATTAAAGTAAACACATGATTGTCTGTTGGAAAGTTTTCTACATTTCTGAATGCATAATCAAACATGATTCCAAATGAATCGCCGATTGTAAAATCGACACCTGCACCAACTGACCAATTATATGTTGCTAGGTCTGAATTTTCTGTTAGATAAGTATAACCGCCTCTTAAAAAAAGAACATCTAAGAATTCAAATTCAAGACCACCTCTTATTTCGTCTTCAATAGTATTGTTATTTCTAAATACCACACCTAGTGCTAATTTGTTATCTTCATCAAAATCAAAAGTGTATCCCGCTGCAAGATCGAAATAACTAGGAATTTGAAATGGCTCTGTATCCACTTCATAAACTCCTAATCCACTTCCTAACGCTGCACCTGGAACTTCTGTTTTAACTTTAAGATCTTCACCTGTATATCGCATATTACCACCAACATTTTTTACAGTAACACCGATAGAAAAATTTGGTGAGAATAAGTACTGGACACCAAAATCTATTGCCCAACCAGAAGCACCGGTATTCATGATGGTTTCATTTATTAAGCTGAAATTAGCACCTGCTGAAACTCGATCAGTGATCATTTTAGAATAAGTAAGACCCAATACAAAATAGTTAGGGGAAAATGTTTGACCAGTTCCATCAGGATTCTGATTCGTTGTTACCGGAATATCCCCAAAATCGATTCCTTTATAAGTTAAACCTAAAGAACCAATACCGAGTTGAGCTCCAATAGCGAAATAAGATACATTTATATCAGCAATATAACTCATTGTATTGAACATCGCCTCAGTACCCATCATTCTATCTAAACCAGCTGGATTGTAGAAAATTGATTCTACTCCTGTGAAGTGCGAATTAAACGCACCAGCTGTGGCTATTGATCTAGCTCCAACTGGAATGAGCAATTGCTCAGCTCCAGCAGTACCCTTCCGAGCTGCGTCTCCGGCAAACACAGTCATAGATAAGAATAGTATCAATAATACTGTTAATAGCTTTTTCATTATATTCTCCAATTTTTAAACATAATTTTAACTTCTAGATGGTGCATTAGCACCATCTAAATTAAACTAATTAATAATTCTGTAGTTGTTTTTGAGGCATTATTATAGCTAATTTTAATACCTTGTCTCCAAACTCTGGATTACTAATTAGAGCTATATACATACCGGAAGCAACTCTTAGTTCGGACTCATTTTGAAGATCCCATCTTAATATTGATGAGGCATCATCTTTTTCTAAAGTTCTCACTAGTACTCCACTAATTGTATAGAGTTTGATTGTAACTCTATTTGGTAAGTTATTGAACGTAACATAAGGTTCGTCAAAATTACCAGCTGTGTAGCTTACGCCTGAATTTATACCAAATAATGGATTTGGAAATACATTAACCTTTTCCCAATTTGATTTATCGTCTTCTGCAGTTAAATCAGTTTGGACAACAAAATTGTATTTATCTTCAGGTGTCAAATATACACCAGGATTTATTGTAAATGTCCCAGTTGGATTAAAATCATCTCTCGGCTCATCTGTTTCAAAACCGCAAACGTACATCGCATTAAACCAAGGTGATTTCGCAATATTTCTTAAAGAATCGTTAAAGCTTGGATCTGGACTTCTTGTACCATTGGTTAAATCCGCCCTTCCAGTCTGTAGATTGTTGCTATAAACTAGATTTGCATTAATATCATCAGAGTAAAGAGCATTGAAAATCAGAATATACTCCTTAGTAGCTTCAATATCGCCACCTGGATAATATTTGCCATCAGCTAAACCGAGTGAATCACCAACACCTTTGGTTTCAGTAAATCCAACAGCTAATTGGTATTCTTCCGAATCTGACTTAACCCACGCTTGGAAAGGTACATCGACAAAACCAGAATCTAAATCTGAAGTATTATTTCCATTCCAAACAAATCTCGATGGATCTCTAACATATCTGAATGCTTTACTAGTTTCACCAAAACGCAATTCAACACGTTTTGTCTGATCCACAGTAATTGCATTAGAAACTTTAGATGAAACTGGCAGCCAGTTAACTGGTTGAGAAATATCTCTACCCAAGTAGAACGCACCAGTCAAACTATCATCAACTGGAAGATACCAAGGATCACTTTCGCTCATCTCAGTACTACCTACTCCAGGTTCAACCCAAGGAACAGTTACCGTTACACCATCTATTAGATTGTTAATCTGATCTGTATAGTAAACGGTTGGATTAAATACATCTCCATCAAAAGTTACACCATCGAAAAAGTAATTCTTAGAAGAATCGACTAATGTTTCTCCCGTCGTTTTATTTGTAATGTTAAAAAAGAGCTGATATGGAATTATTGCATCATCCTTAACAAAACTCACTTCATACTCGTCAGTAGTTGTCTTACTTTTATCCTGAACAGAATACTGAACTTCAGATGAAGAATTCCCAACTGAATGCTCTGCTAGTACACCTTCATAGTATGGTTCATTCTGACTATCACCTGTTAAAATTCCTGTATTTCCCTTATCATCATTAATGATAATAGGTATATTGGCAATAGAACCTAGTGTAGCAGTACCTGGGATAATATAAGTACCCAAAGCATCAAATTGTTCAATTTCATCATAATTCAATGCTGTTGACGTAATTGAAATAAAATAAGGTCTATCTTTAACGAGGAAATTACCAGTAAATGGGTCTTTAGTTATATTCAGTGTAATCCTACCCTTATCAGGATCGAAGTACGTCGCCGAATCTAGCTGAATACCATTAAATTCATATATTGTAGTTCTTTCATCACTCACTGGATTTTCATAAATAACTTTGTTTATCTCGTTCTGAATATCATATCGAGCAATAACCTGAGAGTTTATTTGGCCACCCTCAATATCTGAAGTTGAATAGGCGTTATACATTTTTACTTCATAATATTCAAAGTGCATATCAAATCCGACACCTACAGCATTGTATTGGGTCGATGGATAAGTTTCCCATATTAACTCAATTCTATTTTCATATGCTTTAACAATAGGTTCGACAACTGGAGGTGCAGCTGGAACATTAAAATTGTTTTGGAAAACAAACTGAGCTGCACGGTCAATTTTTTTAGCTTCTTTAACTGCTGCTATAGCAGAAGTACTTCTACCAACCACATATGCAACAACTATATCAACAGGTTTGTCTTTTTCGAGAGTAAAATAACCTGTATTTGACATCTGTCTTTGATCATAAGGATCTGTATGGATCCATCCTTCAAGGGCTACTGGATCTCCAGAATAAATGAAATATGGATCAATTGAAGCACAATCTTCTCCATACACAGTTCCAAATTCCCAATTACAAGGATCAATAACGTCACCTTGCTGATTTAATCCGCGAAGAAAATTTCTAGCCTGTGTTTCATTATCCGGATCACCCTGAGTTGGATGACTTTGAATATAATGTGTAAATGATGTAAGAGGAAGATTATTTGCTCCCCAAATTGTATCTACACCAAGAATTGGTCCTTTTGTATTCAGAGCAAAATCATCTGGATTATCTGAGGATTCCCAAGGTCCTTGGAAGAAGTCAATTAAGAAAGCAGGAGGTGTACTTCCAATATCTGAATCGTCTCCGTCATTATAAGTATAACCTGCATTTAAGGTTGTATCTGAACCTACGAGATCGTCAAGTGCATCACCAATATCAGCATCAGCCCATACACCAAAATATACTGAATCATGTACATCTGAAACAAGTCCAGTGTTTAAAAGTGAATATCTGATAAACATTATTTTACCAAGATCTCCTGCCGTAGCATATGCCCAAACAGTTTGTCTAATTTCAATGCCTTGTGGTTCGACGTTAGTATAAGTTCTAATACTAGGATCAACGGCATCGTTATAAACACACCATGCTGTCTCGTCACCCAGAAGATCAGGCGAATCCTCGTCGGGATCCCAAACCCCATTACCATTCTTATCAACAGGATTATAAACGCCATCTCCATCACCATCATAGAAATTAGCGCCGCCATTTACTGCTTCACCCCAAGCTACCCAAGAATCACCGAATGGTTCATCTTTTGTACGCACAACAAAAATACCTGAATAAGTGTCATCGGAAATTTGAACATCATTATCTGTATCCCATGCTGCATTTCCTGGTTCATAATCTTGAGTTCGTGATGCTGATGCCATTGCATTTGTCCACATAATACCAGTATTTCTATTAACACCACTAAGGAAAAAACCACCTGAAAAGAGGAAGTTAGCACCATTTATTCTACCTTGTGACTGATAGGGATCAATAGTAACATCTGCCATCACTCCCTTGCTATTCATAGGCATTTCGATGTCATTTACGAACATGTAGTAAGAATCGCCAACACTTTGACTATTACTAGATGTTTTGCTCAGTCTCTCAACTGGCTTGTTCTGCTTTTTATCAACAGAATTAGCCGTAAAACCGAATACTAAGAAAAGACTCAGTAAGAAAACCCCGGTTTTAACAAAACTATTTTTCTTTAATTTCATTTTTTTAACCCGTCTATTAAGAAATATTTCCACAATTAAAGAGAACCAAAATTAACCTTAAGACCTAATTTTATTAATCTTGGAATTCCAAAGTTACCAGGATCTCGTTCTAAGCTCATATAATCGTCGACCCAGTCTTGACCATTCTGAGCTGAAAGAGTTTTTCCATTTTCTGTTGCTAAATAATCAGTAGTGTAAGCAGATCCTGTAGATCTCCAAACTCGAATTTCATTAACTGTGTTAAGTAGATTTTCTATCCAAACATAAGGTGTAATCAAAGTACTAGATCCAAGTGCAAAAGATTTTTCTAATTTGAAATCTACTCTAAAGGTTCCAGGACCAAATGTTGAATTTACATACCCTTTAGTGTTACCCCAGTTCGTATAGTTATCTAACAAGTTCTGGGTGTCTAGAGGTGTATAAGGCCGTCCGCTAGCAAATGAAATCAAGAAATTTGCACCTAGCATTTCTGCCCAACCTAAATCACCCTTAGGTATATAGAAATCTAAAATTAAAACTCCTGTATGTCTTTGGTCAAAATCTAGTGGAGCAATAACCTTAGGAACTTCTCCATCTTCATTTCTAAATGCAGCTACATAAGATGAGTTTGTGGAAGAACCTGTACCTTCAGCAATAGAAAAAGTGTAATCAAGAGAAAGTGTAACATAACTAGTTCTGGATACATCAAGAGAAAAAGCAAATCCTTTAACTGTTCCAAAATCTTGATTAGTAGGTGAATAATACTGAAGTCTCTCACCACCGGGTTCTCTATAATAGTTTACAACACCTTGATTAGCTAGTCCTAAAGTGTTTTTATAAAAAGCTGTTAAATTTAAAGCTGCTACACCACCGAGAACTTGTCTAAAACCAACCTCATAAGAAGTGGTTACCTCACTTTCTATATATCCTGTTGATAATCTGTAGTCCGAATCACTTTTAAGATCTGAAATCTGTCTAGCAAAGGAATAGACGTCAATTAAGCGAGGGTTCTGAACAAATTTTCCATACTGCGCATGAAAAACTGTTGTTTCAGTTACAGGGAAACCTAATCCGATTCTCGGAGATATATGAAATTCAGATTCTTTCGTAGTAAAATCATCTGGATCATAATTACTTGGATCTGATCCACCGCTATAAGGATTTTCAGGATCTTTTAATATTTCTGCTTTTGAATCAAAATAGTCGAATCTTAATCCTAAGTTTAACACAATATCTTCAAGTTCGAAACGATCCTGAACATATGCATATCCTAAAAATGGATTATTTGCAGGCATATCGGTTCCAACATCACCATCTTTGTTTCCATAGAGATCATAACCATATCTGAATGGTCTTTCTCTTTCATATCTTTCCAATTTAGTTTTTGCTTCTATAAAAGTCGTGTCGTTACTCCAATAACCAGCGTTATTTTGAGCTAACGAGACAGGACTCATTGAATAGTATCTTTGATTACCGTATGTTAAACCTAAGCCTGCTTCAACTAAGTGTTCCTCAATCTGAGAGGTAAAGTTTAAATCTCCAGTGAACTTATCATTTTCAATTTTTCTGTAATAATCATCAACCCGACCATATACTTCGAAAATTCCAACTTCATCCTGAGCTAATGCAGCCTGATCAGCTTGTCTAGGGATCCAAGGGTTAAGAATAGTATCACCATAAGCTTCAATATCATTAAAAAATACACCATCACCCTCTTCTTGAGAATACTTTTGATAACCAACTATCAAGTTCCAGAATGAAGAAGAACCAAGATTTTGAGATATTTTTGCATTTAATGCAATATTATCTTTAAGCCTTCTAGGATTATGCTGAGAATTATTTTTTTGTTTATAATAATCACTAGCAGTTAGATTGCTAGAAAATAATCTTGAATCCCAATCATTATAATTTCCACCAATCTGAAGGTTAAATCCAGCGCCAAGATTAAAGTACATTCTTGCTGACATTCTCCACACAGCATCAGTGTTATTTTCTTTAATATCAGAAGACTTATTTATTGAATTAAAGTTCAATCCATTTGCAGCTGGTTCTCCATCTCTAAACCATCCTCTTTCACCAGAAACGAAGAAGGTAATATCTTTGTTACCAGGAATTAGGGGTCCACCAACAGCTAATGTATATAAGTTATATCCATAAGGATCTGTAAATTCAGAAGTTAAAGCATCACCAAAGATTGTATATCTGGGAGTACCAGATTTTGTAGTAACATTCACAATACCAGATTGTGCTTGTCCATATTTGGCTTCGTAACCACCAACCTGAAAAGAAATCTGATCTATTGCAGCATTACTAACCTGCGATTGATTTACTCCATACATCTGATCGTTTTGCACAACACCATCAACAACATAAACAACTTCGCCGCCACGACCACCACGTACGTTGATTTCCGCATTTCCTGCCTGACCACCGGAACCATCTTGTTTAACAACACCGGCTTGTAAAGAAACAAAATTTTCAACACCCTTTACTGGAAGTCGCGCAATTGCATCGGAGTCAACAACTTTTACTGTGTTTGTTGATTTGGCTTCGAAAAACTTTTCGTCTGTTACAACGATCTCCTCCATCGCTATTCCAGGGGATAGAGTTTCATTCAATTCGTAGGTAATACCACCAACAATTCTAACATCTTGCACTATTTTCGAACTATAGCCAACAAAACTAATTTGAACATCATACGTTCCCGACGTAACATTTAATATAAAGTAGTTACCATCGATATCGCATGCTGCCCCAAGTGAAGTATTCAATATTACCACGTTCGCACCTATCAGAGCTTCACCGGTTTCAGTGTCAGTAATCTTTCCAGCTAATTTTCCACTACTTACTTGAGCTAATAGAGATGAAGATAATAGTGCCGAGATGATTAGAAATATTGAAAAAGTAAAAAACTTTTTCATATCTACTCCAAATTTATTTTAATAAAAACATTTTATTCTGTCTATGCTGAGTACCTTCAATTCAAGTCCTTTTTATCCTTAAATATGAAAAATAGTTTCCCCTTGTTCAGGGGAAACTATTAAATTCAGCAAACAAACAAAATTACTTAATAAGCATCATTTTCTTTGTGCTTGTAAACTGTCCGGCTTTAATTGTATAGAAATATACACCAGATGATAAGCTGCTTGCGTTGAAGTTAACTTCATGTGTTCCAGCAGTTCTAACTCCGTTCATAAGAGTAGCAACTTCTTGACCCAATAAATTGAATACTTTAAGAGTAACATCTGCTTGCTCTGGAATTGCAAAAGAAATTACAGTTGTTGGGTTGAATGGGTTAGGATAGTTTTGTGATAGTGCATAAGCTTCTGGTAAAGTACCAGTTTCTTCAACACCAACTACGTCAGCTCCAAACCATTGAACAGCATAAGTTGTAGGAGATTTTTCACTAAATCCCCACCAGTAGTAATCTGGACTTGAGTCTAATGCCAAAGGATCAAGTGCCATAAAAGCAACTTTGTTTCCCGCATCTAATATATTACTCACAGCAACGTTAACTTCTTGAACAGCAGGAGCACCAGCAATACCTCTGGTTTCACCAGTCATAAATACATCAGCGCCGTCAACTACGTCAAAACCATCGTGCCAGTTATCTACACCTAATTCGTATGTAGGATCGTACTGTAATGAATCTGTTGGATTTGCGTTAAAAGCTGCATATAACATAGCACCTAATGTAACATCAAGAACTGTAACTTTTGAAGGAAGAGCTTGTCCAGCAGTACCATCATAGCTAACGTCGTTATAACTATATGTTACACCAAACATATCATATTCAAAATCACCTTCCGCGAAAGCTTGATCAGCGTATCCTCTATCCCATCCAAGATACTCATCACCGCATAAGAAGTAATTACGTGTAGGATCAGCGTCTAACCATGCTCTAATTGCATCGTCATTTCTGTCGTTTGGTCCGCCTTGAGTAATTTCAAAAACGTTATCGTAGTTCTCTAATAATTCAGCTGTTAACGCACCAAAATTCCATGAGTCATAATCCCATGCATAGAAAGCAGAATCTTGACCAAAGTAGTATGCATCTGGATAGCCAATAGAACCATTGATTGCAACTAAGTTTCTTTCAACAGGCAGATAAATTCTATAAGTGATGTCTCTTGCCCATCTTGTGACTAATCCACCAACATCAGTTGCAACAATAGTATATGTAACAACTGTACCTGGTTGTTGACCAGGAATTGTAGCTTCCCATGTGTCGCCACCAGTGTTAGTCATAGCATAAGGAACTTCTTCACCACCGTCAATTGCTACGTGCAAATTAGCTCCAGCAACACCCGCAGCTCCGCCACCAGGATTTTCATCAGTGATAGTAGCAGTAACAACTCTATCTTCAGTAGAAAGTGTAGTACCTAATTCTGTAACGTCAGCAACAGCAGGAGGTGTGTCGCCAGTAATATCAACAGCAACTACAAAATCCCAAGTATATAATCTAACCCACCAGCCTGGATCACCAGTACCAGCAGGACCTATAACAAGTCGACCAGCTTCGTAGAATTTCCAGGTAGGTACTCCAATTGTATTGTCTGACCAGAAACCAATTCTGTCACCTTCTAATACAGTACCATCGTGTATAGCAACAACAGCGAATACTTCGCCAGCTTTAACATCAACGTTACCTAAACCAGTATCGTCAAATACTAACCAGTTGTAAACAGGATCAGCTAAATCTGAAGCCACAGCGGTTGTTGGCCAACCAAAACCACCATCAGACCATAAGTCATAATCCCATGTGTTAGCAGCTGGATCAGCAGCATCTGTCCATGGAGGTAATGTTTTAGCAGCGCCCTCAATTGAAACCCAAGGTTCAGTTGCTTCTTCACCAAAAGGATCAACTTCGTTGAAGCCGTCACCAGTTGAAGGATAGTATCCTTGATATTCAGCAGCAGCATAATTTTTTAATTCGTCTGCAGTCCAGTTCAATTTAATAAGTCTTAAACTAACTGTTGCATTTGATGAACCTTCAGCATCAGAACATGTGTAACCAATACCTTGAATGGTCATATCTGCAACTGCTTCGAACCATGTGAACATAACATCTTGGCCATTGAAACCAAAATTTGTGTTCCAAGCACCACCGAGGTCTCGGTAGTTAACTGTATCTAATTTTCCAGCAGCATCCACACCCATAGGTGAAAAAACAGATTTTGCTTGAACATCATTGAAATTTGTGATCTTAGTTACCTTAATAGCTTCTTTAAGGTTTCTTGCTTTCATCAAATCAATGATTTCGCCATTTTGTTTTAGAACAGCACTGTTTTGTGCAAAGGCGAGACTTGCAAAAGCAAGTAGGATTGAAATTGTAAATAGTTTTTTAAACATAGGTTTCTCCCAGTTTATTAATGAATAGTGAATTAATTGGTGTTTTTCTAAAAGTTGAACTTTTTAGTTTTATATTCGTCATAAGTTTGTGAGGTAGTAAAAATTTTTTCAAATATTATTCATATATATTAATTAATAATTCGTTATCCAAGCCAAAATACTATAATAGTACCTATTAGTCAAGTATGATTTCAAAGAACTAAGGCAAATCTACGTGCCTAACCTAATACGTAATGGTGAAAATAATACTTCGGATTAGCTTTGTCAAGGTATTATTTTATCCCAACAAACAATTTATATGTTTAGGTTTTCGGTTAAAATCTAATAATTTAAAGTTAAACGAATTTATTGTATTCAAAATTTTGTATAGATATTAATTGGATTATATCCAACCATTTCCCAAGTTCTTTTTACACCAGTACTAGTGTACCTTTTGGGTCTACAATAAATTCTCACTTTTTTACTCTGACCAATAAAATGAATATTTATAATGCAGCATCCAATTTTTCAACAAATGCTGTTTTTGGTAAAGCTCCAATAATTGTATCAACTACTTCACCATTTTTTATTAATAAAACTGTAGGAATGCTTCGCACACCATATTTAATAGCTGTTTGCTGATTTGAATCTACATCAAGTTTTCCAACTTTTGCTTTACCATCATATTCTTCAGCAAGTTCTTCAACTATTGGAGCAATCATTCTGCATGGTGCACACCAAGCCGCCCAAAAATCTACTAGAACTGGTTTATCTGATTGAATAACTTCTGATTCAAAGTTTTGATCTGTAATTTCAATTGGCTTCATATAATTTACTCTCCTTTTATTCTCTTTATGGGATGGGTCTTGAAATGGTTTCACCTGTGTAGTTAACTATGTATTCCCCACCATCAACCTGTAGTACGTTTCCTGATATCCAGTTTGCTTTATCTTCACATAACATCACAATTGCTTTTGCAACATCCATTGCTGTTGTTAATCTTCCACCTGGATTTTTTGCTTTTGCCGCATCCATCATATGATCATTTCCAGGAATTTTTCTTAATGCAGGTGTGTCAGTAACTCCAGCCATAATCGCATTAGCTGTAATTCCCATGTAACCTAATTCCATAGATAGCTGTCTGATATGGGCTTCTAATGCTGCTTTAGCAGCAGAAACTGCTCCATAGGAAGGAAAAACCGTTTCAGAGCCTGCACTAGTTAATGCGAAGATTCTTCCTTTTTTTGCAAAAAGATCTCTCTGAATTAATCCTTGTGTCCAATAAACTAAAGAATGAGCCATAACATCGAGAGTCATTTCCATCTGAGCTTTTGAAACACAGTTGGTGGGATCTTTAGCAATAAACGGCTTTAGTGCTCCAAATGCTAATGAATGAATTAAAACATTAATATGCGGATGCTCTTTAGTAGCAAATCTTTCCTTTATCTCGTCAAGAATGTCGTTTCGTTTTAACTGATCTGCAGCATTCATATTGAAAAAGACAGCCTTTTGTCCTGTGCGCTCTATTTTCTTCATTATGCTTTTTACTTGAGGCATTGTACTTTGCCTATCAAGATGAACGCCCAATATATTATATCCGACCTTGGCTAATTCAACGGCAGAAGCTCCGCCGAATCCACTAGAGGCACCAAGTACCATAGCCCATTTCTTAACCATACTATATCCTTTACATTCTTTTTTAAGGTTACAAACCTACAAAAAGTCCTATCCTAAATCAATTTTAGTTAGGACAGGTATTTGATTCCCGATTCTCCTAAAAGATTCACTAATTTGGATATTAAGATGTCAGATAATTCAATTTTCTGATCTAAATAGAAGTCTCTAATTCCATTTTGCATCTTCGCACTTAAATATACTGGAATATTACCGTGGTGTTCACCAAGGATTTCATTAATTTTTGTAATTGTCTGGTTATCATGTTTCGACCCATCGGTGTAAAGAAGTAGTTTATTTGTAAGTTTACTTCTTACTTCGTTAAGTGGGTATGATTCTTCAGCGTGAAGTTTTATTGCATCTCCGCTGCTCTCAACCCTTCCTTTAACTAAAACGGTTGCTTCGGTTTGAATATGTGCCCCATATTCTTCATAGACTTTTGAGAACATAAGGCATTCACATGATCCTCCGAAATCATCGATCTTAAAGAAACACATTGTCCTACCAGATCTGTCAATCTTTGTTCTGAAGTCGGTTACAACTCCAACAGCTATAACATTATCTTTTCCCTCAAATGTTTCGGGTTCACCAAGATGGACACCGGCAAATGATCTGTATTCAATTTCGAATTTTCTTAGTGGATGATCAGAGAGATATACTCCGAGTGTTTCTCTTTCTTTTGCCAGCAGCACTCCAAAATCCCACGGCTCAATGTTTGGCAATTCTGGTTCTTTAATCTCCATCGATTCATCACCAGCACCGAATAAGCTATTGCTCATTGATTCTCTGACTATTTGGTATCTTGATCCGTAATTCAATGCCTCTTCAATTACTGCAAAATTCTGAGCTCTTGTTCCACAGATCGAATCCATTCCACCCGCAAGAACCAAACCTTCTAAAACTCTTTTATTAACTATTCTTGTATCAACATTTGCACAAAGATCGAATATCGAATTAAAGTCACGCCCCAATTTTTCTCTTGCTTGTTTAAGTTCTTCAACTGCATTTGGTCCAACATTTTTAATGGCACTCATACCAAAAACGATCTTACCATCATCCACGCTAAAAAACACAGAAGGTTTATTAACATTTGGTGGGAGAACTTCAACGCGCAATTTTCTGCAATCGTCCAGAAGCAATGTAACTTTATTAGTGTTTCCAAATTCATTTGTAAGGTTAGCAGCCAAAAATTCCGGGAGGTAATTTGCTTTTAGATAAGATGTTTGATAAGCTACAAAACTGTACGCAACAGCATGACTCTTATTAAATCCATAATTTGCAAATTTATCGATATGTACGAATATTTTTTCGGCTGCTTTTTCAGGAATATTGTTTTTAACAGCACCCTCAACAAAAATTTTCTTTTGCTGAGCCATTGCTTCGAGGTTTTTCTTTCCCATTGCCCTTCTTAGAAGGTCTGCTTCAGCTAGTGACATCCCAGCAACTTTATTTGCAATCTGGATAACTTGTTCTTGATAAACTATAATTCCGTAAGTTTCTTTTAAGATCGGTTCCAAGACTGGATGTATATATTCAACCGGTTTTCTTCCATGCTTTCGATCAATAAAGTCAGAGATAAACTCCATTGGTCCAGGTCGGTATAAGGCGTTCATTGCCGAAAGATCTTGTATACTTTGAGGTTTTAGATTTTTAAGGTATTCTTTCATTGCTGGTGATTCGAACTGAAATATTCCAGTAGTTTGACCTTTGCTGAAAAGTTCGTATGCTTTTGGATCGTGGTCTGGGATTGAATCAATTTCAATCTCGATACCTCGTGTTTCTTTAACTAAAGAAATTGTATCTCGGATAATTGTTAAGGTTCTCAGACCTAGAAAATCCATTTTTAGGATACCGGCATCATCCAGTTCTTTCATATTGAATTGTGTAACATATCCACCATCATTTCCAGCCCTCGCAAGAGGGACGAAATTGCTGACATCCCCAGGGGTAATTACAACACCAGCAGCATGCTTTGAAGCGTTGCGGTTCATTCCTTCAAGTATTCTTGCATAACGGATAAGTTCAACAATTTGAGTATCATTAGACTCAATAACCCATTTTAGTTCCGAGACTTCTTTTAAAGCTTGATCAATTGTGTAAACCTTCCCAAACTTTGAAGGTATCCACTTCGTAATATTATTTACAGTACTTATCGGAATTTTGAGAACTCTGGCAACATCTCTTAACACTGCCTTTGATGAGAGTCTATTGAATGTAACGATTTGAGCGACAGAATTTTCGCCGTACCTTTCTTTGGTATAATCAATTACTTCTTCTCTTTGATCGTCAGCAAAATCAACATCAATGTCGGGCATCGATTGGCGAGCTGGATTTAGAAAACGCTCAAAGAGCAGATCATAGTGGAGCGGATCAACATTTGTAATACCTAGAGCATAAGCAACTAGACTTCCTGCAGCACTACCTCTGCCTGGACCTACAGGTATTCCATTTTTCTTTGCAGCATTAATAAAATCCTGAGTGATCAAGAAATAACCTGAATAACCCATAGATTTGATTACGTCAACTTCATAGTTAAATCTATCTTCAATATCTTTGTTCATCGTTTTAAACCTCTTATCAAGACCATCCTTGGCCAGTTGCTCGAAGTATTCATCAAGATTCTTTGCTTTAGATTCTTCTGGAATTGGAAAGATGGGATAGTGGAACCGTTCGAAATCTAAATTTACATTACACTTCTCGGATATCTCTTGTGTACTTTCAATTGCACCATCATAGTTTTTAAACAGATCGACCATCTCATCAGAAGACTTAAAATAAACTTGATCAGTACGGTAGCGCAAGTCTTTGTAATCAGTGTTACCTTTTTTATCTCCCAAGAGAAGTAAGATATTATGCGCAATTGAGTGTTCTTGTTCAATGTAATGGATGTCATTCGTACCGACTAACTTAATGCCTAACTCCTTTGAGAGCTTCGGCATACCTTGAAGAATGATCTGATCATTTTCCAGACCATGATCTTGGATTTCAAGATAAAAATCATCGCCAAAAAGTTCTTTATACTGAATTGCAACTTTTCGAGCTTTCTCGTAATCATTATTTAAGAGTAACGATGAAATTGGTCCAGCTAAACAAGCAGATGTACAAACAAGACCTTCACTTTTCTCTTTCAACAATTCAAAGTCGATTCGGGGTTTGTAGTAAAAGCCTTCAGTAAAACCTTGAGTTGTCAGTTTAAGCAGATTCTGATATCCAGTTTTATTTTTTGCAAGCAAGACAATATGATTATAATGCTTAGCCCTTGATCTACCTGGAGAAACCTCACTTCCCCTTTCGAATCTAGAACCCTCTCTTGTTATATATGCTTCCACCCCAATAATTGGTTTTATTCCAGCATTTTTTGCCTTCTTATAAAACTCAGAGATTCCATACATTACTCCATGGTCAGTGAGTGCGATGGATTTCATATCATAAGCAGATGCTTGATCTATCAGGCCATCAATTGTGCAAGCGGCATCTTGTAGGCTATAATGTGAGTGATTATGTAAATGTACAAAGTCGTTCATTTATTAAAATTTTCCTAATTATTATGTTTTACCGGTATGGCCAAAGCCTCCGACTCCTCTTTCACTTTCTGCTAGATCATCGTGTTCACTCAAATCAGCATGATAAACTTTAGAAAGAACCAATTGAGCAATTCTGTCTCCTCTTCTAATCACAAAATCTTCATCTGAAAAATTGAATAAGATAATTTTAACTTCCCCTCTGTAGTCTGAGTCAATTGTTCCAGGAGAATTGAGTAATCCAATTCCATGTTTAATTGCTAGACCACTTCTAGGTCTGACTTGTATTTCAAATCCCTCTGGAATTTCGACCATGAGATTCGTTGGAATGAGATCAATCGTTTTTGATTTGAGTACAATATCTTCATTAACTGCAGCACGAATATCCATTCCAGCACTACCATCTGTAACATAATGCGGTAATTCAATATCAACGAAATCTTGAGATATTCTTTTTATTTTCGTTTTTACTTTTTTCAAAAAAGCTCCTGAGATTAACGATTCAATCTTGCTTTAAATAGAGAGAGAATTTTTTCGAATTCACTTTTCTCAACAATTTTCAATATAAAAATAGACGATAAAAATCCAAAAAGAATTATGAACTTTGTTCCAATGTTCAAATAATCCTGCATGTCTAGATAATAATAGACTATTCCACTTGTTATTATTAATAAAAATATCTTACCTATTTTAGCATATTCATAATCAACCTTATAAAATTTTTCAGCAACGAAAAATAATGTAACAGCCATTACAATATAGCTTGCCAAGGTTGCAAGAGCAGCACCCATTATCCCCATAGTAGGAATTAAGGAAAGATTTACACCAATATTAACAATTGCACCAAATCCAGTGATCAATGGAAAATATTTAGTTTTTTCTTCAATATAAATTCCAGCAATAAAGTTCATGTAGAGACCGTTAAATAGATAAGCTAGAAGTATGATCGGAACTATAGATAGACCTGACAAAAACTCTTGTCCAAGAAGTGTTCTACCCATAATTTTTATTGTAACAACGTCTTCAATAAAGAGACTTAGTAATAGCCAGATTACTGAAGTAACTACTAAAAATATTGTTAAAACTTTAGAAAAAATCTCTTTTGCGTTTTCAGCCTTGGCGTTTTCCAGAAAAAAGGGCTGCCAGGCAAATGCAAACATCTGGACGAACAACATCATAAAGATACCTAACTTGTAGTTAGCTCTATAAATTCCAAGCGTTTCAGTGTCCGTCAATCTCTCAACAAGAGGGACGTCAATTATCTGGACAATGATTGATGCAAACGCAGCTGGCAAATATGGAATACCAAACTTCATCATCTTTTTAAGAATTTCTCGATCCACTGTAAAATTCAGCTTCTTCATAATTTCTGGAAGAAGTGCTATGAAAGAGAATATTGATGCAACAAGATTGCTGATAAATATTGCTTCGATCCCGAAATTATAAACAAGAATCAAAACTAAGTTCAATCCTAGGTTAATAACAATATTTATGATCTTGATCGTTGCAAATTTATAGGTCTTTCTTTCTAATCTTAAACTGTTAAATGGAATCAGTGCGAGAGTATCAAAAAATAGTATCATGACTACGTAAATCAGCAAATAACTAAAGTTCGATGGAAGATTCATTGCCGAACTTATTGGATTAAGAAAAACATAGAAAACTAAGGAAAACAAAACTGAAGTAAATGTGACAAAAATAAATGGAGTTGAAAATGTATTCTTTTTTTCCTCCCCTTCTGCAACAGATGTGTACTTCATAAATGCTGCATCCATTCCATAAATATAAACAACATTCAGAAATGCCAGATATGCATAAACTAAAGTATAAATTCCAAAATCGGAAGGGGTAAAAACATTAGTATAAATTGGAAAAAGAAGAAATGCTAAAAACCTGCCAATTATAGTACTAACACCATAAACTGCAGTGTCTTTTGAAAGTTCAATTAGCTTTTTTAACATTGATTTTTATTATGAGTCAGGCTTTTTGCTATTATTAAATCATCAATTTTCTTGATGAAATTAAGAAATTAATTTTTGATAAAAAAATAGCTTCTCAAGAAAATTATTTTCTCTCAGCATTTAGAAATGCTTGGCTAGTTTGTCGATATAAATTTTGGGCGGTTTGGTTGGCTTTTTTGAATCTTCGTGGATGAACATATGAGAAGTAAATCCTTCTGCAATCAGATTATCCGTCCCTTTTCTAGTAATTCTGTAAAAGATTCTAACCTCAGCAGAATAAAGTTTTTCTAATCGCGCTTCAACATCCAAAAGATCATCGTAAACAGCAGGCTGCTTGAATTTTAAACCAGCTTCGCGAAGTGGAAGTTGATAACCGGCATTTTCAATATCACTATATGGTAAACCCTCAGTACGGAGAAGTTCAGTTCTTCCAACTTCAAAATATTCCAGATACTTTCCATTGTAGACAAACTGCATTTTATCGGTATCTGCGTATCGAACCCGAATTGTGGTAGTGTGTTTTACCATATTTATTTTACTCAAACTGACTATTCAGCAAATGCACCCATTTTCCCAAATTTTTCTATTCTATGCGCAAGCAGTTTTTCTGGTTTTATTTTAAGAACTAATTCTAACTCCTCTTTTAGCACTTCTTTCAAAGTTACTGCAATCATTTTATGATCTTTATGCGCACCTCCCAGTGGCTCAGGAACTATTCTATCAACAATCTTCTGTTCAACTAGATCATCTGCTGTTAACTTTAAAGCTTCAGCTGCTTGTTCTTTGTAGTCCCAACTTCTCCATAAAATTGAGGAGCAAGACTCAGGACTAATGACTGAGTACCAAGTATTTTCAAGCATAAGTACTCTGTTTCCAACACCTATTCCTAATGCTCCACCACTTGCACCTTCACCAATTATTACAACTATTATTGGGACCTTTAGTCTGCTCATTTCTAATAGATTTCTTGCTATCGCTTCTGCTTGACCATTTTGCTCAGCTTCCAATCCAGGATATGCACCGGGAGTATCGATAAGAGTAATAACTGGTTTATTAAATTTTTCAGCAAGTTTCATAAGCCGAAGAGCTTTTCTATATCCTTCAGGATTTGCCATCCCAAAATTTCGGAGGACATTGCTCTTTGTGTCTCTTCCCTTTTGCTGACCAATTATCATAACTTTGTATTCATCTATCTTTGCAAATCCCCCAACTATAGCTTTATCATCTTTATAAACTCTATCTCCATGCAATTCAACGAAATCTTCTGTTATTTCGTAGATATAGTCTAGAGTGTAAGGTCTCTCAGGATGGCGAGCAAGCTGTACTTTTTGCCACCTAGTTAAACTGCTGAAAACATTTTTTTTAAGAGTGAGTACCTTCTCTTCTAATTTTTCGATCTCCTCTTTG
Organism: uncultured Ignavibacteria bacterium; assembly: GCA_963751695.1. GTDB lineage: Bacteria > Bacteroidota > Ignavibacteria > Ignavibacteriales > Melioribacteraceae > SZUA-22. The sequence continues at coordinate 182,845 of CAVVVP010000001.1, forward strand.
ATGTCAAGATTATCCTCATACTCTTTCATCTCTTCTATCTTTTTTTCGAGTTCGATTATTGGTTTTTCAAAATCTAATGTATTTCCGTTCATTATTTCTCCATCCTATCTTAAATAACTTCAGATTATTCTAATAAATACTTAAGAATAATTTTTCTTTCTAAACATCTTTGAAAATGATTTTCCAAGGATTTCCAAATCTAACCAAATATTTTGATTCTTTGCATAATAAATATTTAGTTTTTCCAGTTCATTCTCATCAAGTTTTGCGTAGTTTTCAACATACCACAATCCAGTTAAGCCTTCTTTGCCTAGGTACAAATTTTCATCTTGTAACAAAATTTTTGGACCAACTAGACTTCTTCTGAGTACTAAAACACTTGGGATCTTAAGAATAAAGTTTCCAAAATCTGATCTTACATTACCTAATACTTTACCAACTAAAGCAAAAGGATAAATTAGAATAAGGAATGGTAAACTAATAATGACATCAAATATACTCTTTATTATCTTATGCCCAGCTTCTGTAATATTATAGTGAACTTTGAGTAGAGTAATATTGTCCAACATCGTAACTGAGTTTTTGCCAACGAGATAATCTAATTCACTACCGGCAACCAGAAACTCCACGTCATCTTTGTCACTTTTTGAAACGATGGAAAACATCTTCTCAAATGAAATTTCTTCTGAAGAAAATATAACGTGATTTATCTTTTCATCTTTAATTACCTTAGTAATTGTTTCAAGACTCCCCACTATTTCATAATTACCAATTTTCTTACCAATGTTTTCAGTTCTTTCACTTATGCATCCAACAACTGAGTATAAATTTGTGAAACTTGATTTAAGTTTATCGATCAATTCTTTCGATCTATGTTCATCTCCCACGATTAGTGTTCTAGTTCTTCTTACGGATGTTTCAACCCCAACATTAAAAAAGACTTTAATGATGAATCTCCAAACAATAAAGCTTAGACCAGAAATCGAATAAGTTATTAGGAGAACAGCTCTACTAAATGCATATTGTTTGAAGAAAAATGTAATTGAAGATGAAAGTATAAGCCCTATAAGTAATGAAAGAAGTACACGAAGAGTAGAAATTGAAGATCGCTTATAGCCACCAACTAATGCTGTAAAGATTGTTTGAAGTATGGATGGGATAAAGTAAACCCACGGTTTTACAAAATCTGGAAAGCCTGCCCAGCTACCCGGTTTATACAGTTGCTCAGCCGCATAGAGTGCGAGTGAAAATAAGACAAAGTCGAAAAATGCAGAAAGTATTGCCATCTTCTGCCTATTTAGGAATGCGACAAATCTTCTCCCAATTATTGCCGTCTTAAGAATCCATTCAACAAGAAAAGATGATGAAAAATGTTTCCCAACAAAAAGATGCATTGCTTCATAAAAAACTTTTGTCTCATCTAATGTGCTGCGCTTTGTACTCTCTCCTTTATAATGAATTATTTCTGTTGTAGGTACATAATAAACTTTTGATCCATTGGATTGTACTCTATAACAGAAGTCGAGATCCTCGCCATACATAAAGAATCTTGAGTCGAATCCACCAACTTTTTGATACACACTTTTTCTGAACATCATGAATGAACCGGAAATGGCATCAACCTCGTTTATTTCATTCTCATCCAGATAGGTTAAATTATAGCGAGCAAATAATTTACTATTAGGAAAAAGTCTGCTTAGACCTGTCACTTTTGTAAACGACGTCCAAGGACCGGGAAAACTTCTGCGGCAAGCTAATTGTAGAGTCCCGTCTGGATTAAGTACTTTGCAAGTTACCATACCAGCATCAGGATTATCCCTTAAAAATTCGATCAGTTTTGAAAATGTATCTTCCTTAACTATTGTATCTGGATTAAGAAGAACAATATACTCTCCTTGTGCAATTTCAAGAGCTTGATTGTTAGCTTTACCAAATCCTACATTTTCATTATTAGCAATTAATTTTACGCTGGGAAATTTTTGCTGAATATCTTCAACGCTTCCATCAGAAGATGCATTATCAACAACGAAAATCTCAGAGGTTAAATTTTTAAGGGCTTTATCAAGAGAAAAAAGAAGGTTTTTGACAAACTCTTTTACATTGTAGTTTACTATTATTATTGAAATTTGAGGCATCAATTACTAGTTCAAAGTTCCAAACACGGATTTGAATCTTAACTTCCACACCATTGTAACAGCTTCTCTAACAATTTTCTTTGACATTTTAGAAACGCCCTCAACTCTGTCCATAAATATAATTGGCATTTCTTTTATCTTGAATCCTTTCTTAAAAGTTTTAAAGTTCATTTCAATCTGAAATGAATAGCCGTTAGAATGAATGTTATCCAAATTAATTGCCTGGAGCACTTCTTTTCTAAAGCACTTAAATCCACCAGTTGCATCTTTAACGGGAATACCAGTAATTATTTTAGTGTATATATTAGCAAAATAACTCAACAGAAGTCTCTTCATTGGCCAGTTAATTACGTTTACACCTTGAATGTATCTACTTCCAATTACTAAGTCATATTCTTCAATATCTTTAAGGAAATTATTGATCTCTTTTGGATCATGCGAGAAATCTGCATCCATTTGAACAGCAATATCAAAATCTCTCTCAAGCAAGTATTTGAACCCCGCAACATAAGCAGTACCCAGCCCAAGCTTACCCCCGCGCTCAATTAGATGTATTCTTGGGTTCGTTTGAGTTAAATTTCTAACATACTCACCCGTACCATCTGGGGAATTATCATCAACTACAAGAATGTTCAGCTCTCCAGGTAATGCAAGCACTTCATTGAATCATATTCTCTATGTTTGTGCGTTCGTTATACGTTGGAATAATAACCAGTACTTTTTTCATGATTTATCCTAATTTAATTTCTTAATTGTAATGTCCTTGGCCGAAAACCACAACAAATACGGTTCTTACCAATATTTTCATATCATTTCTCAAGGACATATTTTCTATATAAAAAAGATCATATCTTAATTTTTCTTTTACATCTTCTATAGTTTCATCATATTTATGTTTTACCTGAGCCCAGCCTGTTATTCCAGGTCTTACTTTTAATCTTCGTTTATAAAATGGGATATCCTCAGATAACTTTTCCACAAAAAATGGTCTTTCTGGTCGTGGACCAACCAAGCTCATTTCACCCTTGAGTACATTGACCATTTGAGGTATTTCGTCTATTCTAACTTTTCTGATGAACTTACCTACCTTTGTAATTCTTGGATCATCTTTCTGAGACCAGACTGGTCCTGATGATTTTTCAGCATCTTGTCTCATCGATCTAAATTTTATAATTCTAAACACTTTTCCATTAAGTCCAGATCTTTCTTGAAGATAAAAAACTGGACCTTTACTATCAATTTTTATTGCAATAGCTGTAGCGACAATAATTGGAGAACTAACAACTAATAAGAATAAATGAAATCAATATATCTAAAAGACGTTTTAATTTTTTCTCCCACTCAGGCATTAACTGAGGCATAATATCAATTAGCGGGAATCCGTAAAGTTGAGAAGTTCTTGCCTGGCCACTTATTATTTCATAAAGATCTGGAATTATTTTTATGGAGACGTTATTAGAATCACATTCAGCAACAACTTCCAGCATGATGTCACCTTCGTGTTTATCGAGGGCTAAAATTATTTCTGATACGTTATATTCATTTATCACTTGTTTGATATTATGAACAGTATCAACAGCATTAATGCCATTGTGCTGTTTTCCAATATTCTTTTCTTTTACCGCGGCGTAAGCAACAACATCGATCCCTAATCCCCGGTAACTATTTATCATATCGTGCATGTTTTTAGCTTTGGAATTAAAGCCCACGATAATCGCATTTTTCCTTCCAATTCCTTTTATGAGAAGTCTTCTTTGAATACTTCTTATAACCAATCTTCCAGTTCCGACAAAAGCAATAAGAACCATCCAATAGATCATTATTAAAAATCTGCTTGACGATGAAACCTCGTTGGTCATGTCATCATACAAAATCATGAAGAAGAGGATGAATATTCCAACAAATGTGGCTTTAAATAGGGTAAGCATTTCATCAAAACGGGAGGAGGCAAACCATGTTCGGTACATTCCGACAAAGGTAAATACGAGCAGCCAAAATAGATAAACCGCTCCCATCGAAAGGAAAAACACTGGTTGAGTCAGAAGTTGGAATACTCCAGATTCAACTCGAATATAGAAGAAAACAGACCAAGCAAGATTTATTGTTATTAGGTCTGCAACTATTATTAATATTTTCTCTAACTGCTTACTCATTAAGGGTTTATGCTCAACAATTTTTTAACTAACAAATATAAGATTTCATTAGTAAATATGTTAAGGTATTTAGAAAGGACATAAAGCAATTAAAAGTTTATATTTTACATTTATAGGTTTAACTGTTTGATTACCTTTTCAGAAATGTAATCCCCTATTGCAAGGGATGATGTTGCCGCTGGTGATGGCGCATTTAATACATGAATGATGTTTTTCTTTTCAATTAAATAAAAATCATCGACTAGTTTGCCAGACCTTTCACAAGCTTGCGCACGAACTCCAGCTCCGCCAGTTGTAAGATCATTTTCGGATATTTTTGGAATCAGTTTTTGAAGTGCTTTTACAAATGCTTTTTTACTGAATGATCTATAAAACTCTCCAAATCCGGTTCGCCAATATTTTTGAGCGACTTTTAAGAAACCAGGCCAGGATAGTGATTGGAATGTATCTTTAAAGTTAAAACTTGTTCGAGTATAACCTTCACGCATAAAGGAGAAAACTGCATTTGGTCCAGCCTCCACTCCCCCATCAATCATATTTGTAAAGTGAACACCAAGAAATGGAAAATTTGGATCCGGGACTGGATAGATTAATGTTTTTACCAGATGCTTTGCAGAATCTTTTAACTTATAATATTCTCCCCGGAATGGAATTATTCTAACTTTGACATCTTCCTCAGTTAGTAAAGCAACTCTGTCAGACTGCAACCCGGCGCAGCTAATCACAAAATCAGAATCATAAACTTTGGACTTTGTTTTAATTCTTAACTTCTGATCTATATTCTCAATGTCCAAAACCTCTTCATTGAATTTTATCTCAACCCCTTTTGAAAGGAGAACTTCTTTCATTTTTTCCGACACGAGTTTAAAATCAATTATCCCAGTTTGCGGTACAAAAATTCCGGCAATTCCGTTTACGTTTGGCTCAATTTCTTTAAGTTCTGATTCATTAAGCTTCTTTAAGTTTTCAAGTCCATTTTCAATTCCACGTTGTAATAAGGTTTCGAGGTAAGGAACTTCTTTCTCGTTTGTTGCAACAATTACTTTTCCGCAAAGATTATAAGGTATGTTCTGCTGATCGCAGAATTCAAGAAGCATCATGTACCCAGCGACACAGTTCTTTGCTTTGAGACTTCCCGGTTTGTAATATATTCCGGAGTGGATTACTCCGCTATTATTGCCAGTCTGATGTTTTGCAACATCACCTTCTTTTTCAAGAATTGTAATTTTTGCCTCAGGCAGTTTTTCCTTCAACTTTAATGCAGTTGCAAGCCCAACTATACCTGCGCCGATAATGGTGTAGTTATTCATTTTCAATGATTATTTCCCAAAATTTGTTCCTAGAAGATCCACATCTGGTCTCCGACCAGAATTACCAGCAGGACGAATACTCATTCGTCTAATTCCTTTACCATACATAAGTTCAATATCGAATCGACGATAATCCATCCTTTCAATTTCTGCTTTAATTACAGAGTATGTGCCATCGATATCATAATATCTTTTTAATGCAATATTAAGATAGAGGTAATTTGGGCCCTCAAAAATTAACCAATTATTACTTGTCTCCTTAATTAAAAATTGATTTTCTATTTGAGAAAATGATGTATCATAATGTTCAGGAAAAGGTATATAAGAAATTTTTCTTTGAGCTACATCTTCATTAATGACAAATATTATTGTGTCATTTTTAGTATGACGGTCAATTACATTCCAATTAATTGTTCCATCATAATCATTCCAATCATAATTAACTCCAGCATAATCGGTAAACGAAAAGTTCCATGCATTTCCAACCCCAATGGGGAAATAATCATATCCTAAAAATTCTGGTTGTGTACCTGTATCTTCTCTGCAGCTAGAAAGTACTAAAATTAAGAATAAGAATATTTGTAGTAGTTTTTTAAAAGTTACCTCAGCAAAAGCATTTTCTTAGTTTCAAAAAAACTGCTAGTTCTAAGCTGGTAAAAATATACTCCGCTATTTAATTCTGAAGCGTCAAACTCAACTTCATAACTTCCAACCGCTTGCTCTTTGTTGACAACTACTGCTACTTCTCTTCCAAGAACATCATAAACATTTAACTGAACTTGTCCGCTCTCTGGAATTGAATAACTAATTGTCGTACTAGGATTAAAAGGATTGGGGTAGTTTTGAGATAGGGAATAATGAGTTGGAACTTTATTATTTCCAATCTCCTTAACAGAGGAAGTAACATTTTTTGTTCTATAAACACCTTCCCCGATGGCATCTTCGTCACAGCAATCTGAAGTACCAAAATAGACATAACCACATCTATCTATAGCTAAAGAAGTTATGTATCCAGATGATGTTATACTGCGTTCCCAATTTTCCCCACCATCATCTGAATAGTATACACTTCTTCCTGTAGAGGCAAAAATTTCATCATCATTATTTACTGCCATATTTGTAACTATGTCCAGACACCTAAATGCTGGTTCCCAATTTTGGCCCTCATTTACTGACCTATAAATTATGCCGCCTGCACCTGCATCATCTCCACAGATAAACATTTTTTTATCTGAGGTCATAACAAAAGACTGAATATTAATATATATTGAATCGAGTAAATAGAAATCCCAATTCTCTCCGCCATCATTGGAAAAGAAGAATTTAGGTTTTGTCTGATAATAATAACCGCCCGCAGCAAATACTTGACTTTCACCGTACGAACCTAATCCGTAAAATATCGCATTATTAATTTTAAGTTCCCACGTTTCACCCAAATCTTTGGAATAATAAACTTGATTTTTAAATGATACATATATTTTATCACTATCGTCACTATAAAGTGTTATGTTCCCAACATTTTTACTAAAGACTTCTGTTGCTTCATCGAAAAAGGGAAATTTCATTTTGTAAATTTTGTTAGGAGTTGAATAGAAATAATCTCCCGTTGAAGTTTCTGCAATAGAATTGATGTCTTTGGGAATGCTTTTTCTTGGCACAAATTTATAATGACCATCAGGATATTCATCACCTCTGTGGGTATAATTATCAGTTACAGCAATTGTTGTACTACTAGTTTTTAAACCTAAAATTTTCACGTTATCTGCTAGCCCTATAGGATGAAGGCTACAACAAACAGAATTTTCATCTCCAAATAATAATGAAGGATAATCCTCTCCAAGAATCATATAAGATGGGTTGTCAGATTGTAAATGTCTTATGTATCTAACAAGTTCGCCCCCTGGAATATTTTCATCTATATTAATCCAATTATTGCACTCAGTCCCACCAGATAAATAACCATTTTCAAGAGTTGAAATAACTACTATATCGTTAACCAATATTGTAAACGAATTAACTTTAACATTATTTTGATTAGGACATTCAGTCCAGTCTTTTCCATTTTGAGAAGAATAAATTTTATAATTCGCTAATGCATAGGACATTCCAATACTATTGGTTTCTACTTTTTCAATATTAGTTATTGTTGTGAGCCGAGAAAATGTATTTCCCCCATCTTCAGAAAAAAATGTAGTGTCCTGATCATTTACATAAAGAAAATTTGCATTATTAGAAACTAACTTAGTACCAGAGTCTCTAAACGTATAGATAAAGTTATTAAACGTATAAACCATATTCCAAGTTGTTCCTTCATCTTCACTTCTTAATAGATCTCCGCCTACATCAACCCCCAAAATAAAAGATGAAGATGAATCATGATTGATATGTGCAATAGATATTATCCAACTATCACTCGTTTTTTCCCAACTGGCACCCATATCTTCAGTTTTAAAAACACCCAAAGGCATAAAGCCATCAAGAGCGGCATAGATATTACCCCTAACATCAGAACACATTCCAAGAATTCCCATGGAATTTGGAAGCCCAGCACTTATAATTTTTGCTTCGTATTCATCTTTTGGTATTAGCCAAATAGTATTATTTACAGCAGAACCAGCTAGAATATTATTCTGATTATCGTTAATAAAAACAGAAATTTCTCCTCCAGGAGGGCCATATAATTTTTCCCACACAATCTCTTGAGAAAGAATAGTGAGATAGACTAGTACCTGAAATAAAAAGGAGATTAAAACAATTTTTTTCATATCTATTTTACCAACACCATTTTCTTTGTTTCCATATAACTATCTGCTTTCAGTTGGTAAAAATAAATCCCGCTATTTAATTCAGAGGCGTCAAACTTAACCTCATAACTGCCAGCTGTTTGCTCTTTGTTTACAAGTGTCTTTACTTCTCTTCCAAGTATATCAAATACTTTAAGTTGAACCGCCCCTTGTTCTGGAATTGAATAACTAATTGTTGTACTTGGATTAAACGGGTTTGGATAGTTTTGGGAAAGAGAATATTCTCTAGGACGAAATTTCATCTGATCAATCTGTGTTGTTTCACCATGTGTATTTCTTAGAATGTAAAATCCCTCTGTAACATCTAAAATATAGAAAATATCTCCTTTGGAAATAATTCCGGTATAATTGTGATTACTGTAATTATACGACAAATTAATTTTTTCTGTATGACCTATTTGGGTAGGATTTGCTAAATCATCAATATCCAAAATTCTTGGATGATCAAAATTTACACCAATGTAACAATATTTATTGTCAGCATATACTCCATTAATTTCTCTCTGAATCTTAAAGTTTCCCAGTTCTGTTGGAGAAAAAGGATTATAGAGATCGATTATTCTTAATCCATTTCCTGAGTTTGCAACGAATAGATAGTTCTCAGTAAAGTGAAATTGAGATATCCCATATCCAAAATCAATTTTCGAAATTAACCTCAAAGTATCTAGATCCGAATATTCAAAAACGTTCACTGAGTACATTTCCGAAACACAGAATAAATTTTCATTTCCACTAATATTCGTAAGCATCATTCCGTGTGGTTTATTATAAGAGTGGATTAATAGTTTTTGATTTATATCCGAGATATCAAATAATAGTATTCTTGACCAAGTCCAGTTATCGGTTACCCATTCTGTGGTATAAAGTATATGATCCTTAACTAATACATCATATGTTTCTCCTTCAACATGATAATTTGTTAATAGTTGAGGTTCGCTAGGAACAGAAAGATCATATATATTTACTCCATTTGTTCCATCTGCTAGGAATAGTAATTCCTTATCAATGTACATTCCTCGTGCAGCACCATCAGTTTGTATTGAGTCAATAATTATAGGATCACCCAAATTATTAGCATCAATTACAAATATGTGTTTATCATTAGATATATATACGTAATTCTTATATTCACATAAATCCCACCCATTTTTTATCGGGAGACTATTTAGCAGCTCACAGTTTACTTCACTTTGGGCATTAGAATTTATTGAAGTAAATATTAGTATAAAAAATGTATACGTAAATTTTTTAAGCATGGATCAATTATATAAATTGTTGACTAAAATTATCTGACTTCTCTAAAATTTACTGATATCTAATTAGGATTCCCATCCAAGTCCTAAGTTTAGATTTTATTGTTTAGTCAGATTCAGCAATAATTTTGCATACCTATAGTAAAAGATATTTGCCTCTATTTATTATTTTATAATAAATATAAAATTATCAAATATCAATGTAATTTAGGTTACTTATAGTTTGAATTTAGTGGTTTGTGATCTACAACACAGAAGAGCCAGAGAAAACTAGGTTTCTATTCTGCTGATATCTGAAGATGTCTGGAATTTTATACTAAGTCTCATCTTAAAATTTGACGAATTTTAACATCTGCGTAGTAGATAGTTTGTGTATTTTTAATTTTGTCGTCGAAATACATTCCTAACTTAAAATAGTTACCCTCATTATTTAGTAGTGTGGGGGTGTAATACTTATTATCAGTTCCATTATCTTTAGTGATCGGCTTATCATTAACAAATGCTTCGACATATCCATCGGTACCTTGGGACCATTTCGCTAATAATTTAATATTGTACCATTCATCCCTTTTTATCTTGAATCTACCGACTTTGTCACTCTTTTTAACTTTGTTATTTATATAGAGAATACACTCTTGATCTCGAATTGTGAAAGAAACTACCGGTGGATTTCCCTTATAAGTTTTCCAAGTTTCTCCTTCAGAGAAATTAGGGTAATCATGAAATTGTTGGATGATTTGAACGAGAGGACTAAATGTATAGCTTTTATCCAATTTAAAAGAGAATTCATATTGCCATTCCGTACCAGGAAGGGCGCAATCCACTTTTACAAGTTCAACCCTATGCCCGTTTTTTATCCTCTCACCACCTCTAAGTGTAAATTTGGCAATACGTTTATTCTCACTTGCTTCATTTACAATTTTTATAGAAGAATCAGATGCAACCTCAACTCCCCATCCGGCAAGACTATCATTAGAAAAATCTCCGTTTTCCAATATGCTGTCAGTAAGAATATAGCTTTGGCTAGAGCACGAGTAGAGCAGTGCTGTGAATAATAACAGAATACTAATCCGTGAACCTAATTTTTTAATTTTATTAAATATTTGATTGCTTTCTACGTATTCCATCATAATATTTTCTCAACAATTTTTAATAGATTTTGCGATTGCTTCTTCCTATCGAAATTTTCAACAACAAAGGTCCTTGCTTCATGCTTTCTTTCCATACTAGGTGGATTATCTAATAAGTCAACAATTGCACTTGAGTATTCATTCACATTTCCAGCGTTTGTAATTTTACCAAATTTGCACCTGTTAAATATTTGCCCAATCTCAGTACCGTCTATTGTTGAAATAACCACCGGAATACCCGCTGCCCAACTTTCAAAGCATTTTACAGGAATATTTCCACCAGTATCTGATGAGATAAATTTACGAGGAATTAAACTAATGCTACATATAGGAAGAAGTTCCGCAATTTCTTCGATTGAAAGCGAATCGATAATAGAAAAGTCAATTTTTCCCTCTAGGCGACCAATTGCCTCATCACGCTGGCTTCCACTTCCAACAGAAATAAAGTGGAACTTTTCTTTTACATTTGAAATTTGGACCAACGAATCAATTAATAAGTCTATATCGTTCATGCCTAAATTAAACCAGCCAAAATATATAATAACTTGTTTATTTGGCGATAGATTATACTTTCTATAAATCGATTCCCTCTCTCCATCAATAATAATTCTGATTTTCTCAGTATCAGCACCGTTATAAATAACTGAAATTTTGTCCATGTCAATTGACTTTCTAATCAAATTTTCTTTGTCACCAATTGCTGTTACTATTATCTCATCTGAATTTCTAAGAATAAAACTCTCAATAAATTTTAATCCTTTTATCATAGATTTATTATTAAGTATTCCAAGCTCAATTCCAATGTCAGGCCAAATATCTCTAATATCTAATATAAATTTTGCATTTCTAAATTTTGAGATGATTAACGAGGCCATCGGTGTAAATAAAGGTGGCGTAGAAGAAATTACGATATCAGGCTTAAAAGAATCAAAACTTAAATGAAACAATATCGAAATAAAAAAAGATATGTAAGAAAAAAAGCGAGTGATTACGGAGTCTTTTGATGGTATGAAAATGTAGAGATATTTTTGTACAAACCAAGAGTCTTGTTTCTTATCTGAAGTTGGTTTATACCCCTCAGTAATTCCATAACTGGGATTAGGTGCAACAACTTTAACATTGTAGTTTCCAGTATTCAATGCCTCCACAAAGTATTTCATTCTAATCGACGCTGCACCAGTTTCAGGTGGGAAAAAATGAGTAACGACTAATATGTTTTTCTTCGAGTTCATTTTAGCTTTTAGAGTCCCCTAGCGAGGCGTAAAGTTTTAGGAGTTCTTTTTCATCCTCCTTCCAATTATATTTCTCGTTAACAGCTTTTTGTCCATTTTCCGAAAAGTTAATTGAAGATTGGCTCATGATAGAAACTTTTTCTGCATAATCCTTAGCATCAAAAGATCTAAATTCTAATCCTGCTCTAGTTTCATTAATTATTCTTTTAAAGGTGTTGCATCAGAAACTAAAATTGGTTTGCCTTTAACCATATATTCAAATAATTTATGTGGAATGGTTGTATTATTTGAATCAACAGCTGGTTGTGGAATTGTACAAATATCAGCCAATGAAATATAGGAATTCAGATTTTCATGCCCCGGCCAATCAACAAATTCCACAAAGTTTTCAAGTGAATTTTCCCTTGCTAATTCAACAAGTTTTTTTCTTCCATCGCCATTCCCAACAACTATGAAGAGTGCCTGTGGAATTCTTTCTCTAATATATTTCATGGCTTTGATTGGAGTGTCTAAGCCTCTATTCATACTTACAACACCAGTGTACAAAATAATGTATTTATTCTTATATCTATCAATAATCTCCTTTTGAGGAGGATTGATTCCGAAAGTGTTAATATCGACTGTGTTTGAGACAACATAAATTTTGTCAGAATCAACACTGTAGTTTTTAACTCGCTCCCCGTTTTCTTCTACTACAACAATAATTTTATCCGAAACAGAAATTGCAAGTTTTTCTAGATGGGATGCCAATTTATAATTCTTAAATATACGATTAAAAATTCCTTTTTTTTGATAAGCCTTCAATGCAGCAGGATAGTTCTCATGCATATCGTAGACTAATGGAACATTAAATATTTTCTTCAAAAAATATCCAATAGGAACCATGGGTAGATTATGAGCATGGATCACATCAGGTCTAAATCTTTTCCCAGAAACAATTGCTCTGAACAAAAATCTAGGATTAAGAAAAAATGGGAAGTTTATAATTTTATTAAATTTTTCATTGCTAAATGGGGCATTTAACCTATCAATTTCACAATATTTATATTGAATTCCACTATTTTTTTTGTATTGGTTACAAAATATTTTTACTTGATAATTACTTTCTGAAAGCGACTTTATTTCTTTTTCCAATCTTATATCTGGAGGAAAAACTGTCTGGGAAAGCATAAATATTTTGGTCATAAATTTAGTGTTCTGAGAGTAATGAAAAAAGTGCTATACTTGTATTTATATTTTAATCTAAATATAAATATAAAAAGAATTTGTAAATTAAATGAGAAATCAAACAATTCGATTCTATCTATTTCCTTGTAAACTACTTTTCATTTTTACCTTAATCACTACTGTGTTTATCAGTGGATGTGAGGTCAATGAACCAGCAAAAGAAATTTTTGAATCTACAGAATTATTAATACATTAATCCTTCTGAGAATAGCACCTTGGACTATCCTACACATATCGAGGTAGGTTTTGATAATGGAATTTCTGAAACTTCTGTCATGGAATTCTACATAGATAATTTCTTCTTAGGAGTAGATTCTATTAGTCCTTACAAATATTATTTGAATGCTGGAAAATGGGCTGATAATTTAACTCATCAAATTATCGTAATTGGCAAAAATAAACAAGGTGTCGCAATTGATACTGTTTCCCAGAATATAATCATTCTTAATACAGCTATTACTGGTCCAGAACCAATAATGCCAAAAGAAAATGTTGAATTAAAAGATCTGAAGGATCTTTTTATTGAATGGACCTACGTTGAAGGTGCTAAACAGTTTTTATATGAGGTATCCGAAAATTCAGATTTTAGCACTTTGATATATTCAGATGTAGTTACAAAGAGACGTGTTGAGGTTGCTCTCCTGCCCTATGGTAATTTTTTCTGGCGTGTAAGATTTTTAGGGAATAGGAACAGATGGGAAGAGTGGAATCAGCCAACAAAGTTTAGTTATTTAGTATATAATGGTGATTTTGAAACTGGTGATTTCAAGGGTTGGCGATTAGATGCTCCGCAGAAAAATTCAATTCAATTGGTGAATTCTGACGATAAACTAAATTTTGGGAATTATATTGCAAAACTAAAACTTGAAGCTGGAGACAACATTAATGATGGACATAGAGTTGAACTTGTAAAAAAAGACGACGGTGTTTACGGAAAAGTTAGAAAATATTCATGGGATTTCATGATTGATGAAGATTATATAGATGATGATAGAATTCAAATAATTACACAATTTCATAATCAACCTGATTTCTATAATGGGGAAGATTACTCTACTTATCCTTCACTTCCGCCACCTATATCAATTACTTACAGTTATGGAATAGGAAAAGTGGTAGTAAACTCAATAGGAATGAAAGAAGTAGAAATAGGAAGATTTGACATTATCAAGGGAAGGTGGTTCCATGTCTATTTCGAAATTAAATGGTCACTTGATTCAGATGGATATGTTCTCTGTATAATTGATAACTCTCCATTGAGCACTAATGATAATTCACCTGCTGATAAGTTCTATATTCCAACTGTTTATAATAGAGTAGGAAATTATATAAAAATTGGATTGTATCGACACAATGAAATAACGACAACAAACACCGTATATGTTGATAACTTTAGTATTAATTAATAGTAAGATGAATTAAGTAAAGCTTCCGTTAAATCATTTTGGACTAGAACCATATGCATCTCGATAATTTAATAACTAATTTATAATATACTCGTTATTTTTATTCAAATGAATTTATTTTAATATTTTGCTATTTTTAACACTTCTTTAAATGAAATTTAAACTTCTAGGATATTCATGAGAAAAATTTTAGTTACTGGTGCAGCTGGTTATATTGGTAGTGTATTAACCAGACAACTTTTGGAAAAAGGTTACCATGTATTAGGGGTTGATGCACTATTCTTTGGGGGTGATTCACTGATCGGTGTCTACAGTAACCCTAATTTTGAATTTATCAAAGGCGATGTTAGAAATAAAGATTTTGTTGATTCTTTAATTCCAAAAGTTACCGATATTGTGCATCTTGCTGCAATAGTTGGAGATCCAGCATGTTCTAAGCAGCCAGAATTAGCAAATGAAATTAATTGGGAAGCCTCTAAGTACTTATTTGATAAATCAAATGAGGGACAAATAGGTCAATTCATTTTTGCTTCTACTTGCAGTAATTATGGCAAAATGGAGGGGGATGATTTTCTAAATGAAGAATCTGAACTTAATCCAGTCTCTTTGTATGCTGAATTAAAAGTTAAGTTTGAAAAATATTTGCTTGGAAGTGATCTTCGCGAAAATTTTGTTCCAACTGCTTTAAGATTTTCGACAGTTTATGGTTTATCACCTAGAATGCGTTTTGATCTAACTGTTAATGAATTCATTCGAGAAGTAACATTAGGTAAAGAACTATTGATTTTTGGAGAACAATTCTGGCGCCCATACTGTCATGTTGAAGATTTAGCAGGAGCTTGTGTCAGAGTATTAGAATCGGAGCATGAAATAGTGAAACAAAATGTTTATGGTGTTGGAGATTCCGATGAAAATTATCAAAAGAAAATGCTGGCTGATGAAATTTTAAAAATTATCCCTGCCGCTAACATAAATTATGTTCAGAGAGAGGAAGACCCAAGAGATTACCGGGTTAATTTTTCGAAGATCAAAAATGAATTAGGATTTAGTATAACTAAAACGGTTCCTGATGGATTGATGGAAATACATAACATATTGAAAGATGGAATAATTTCTGATCCATATTCTGATAAGTATAAAAATATTTGAAATTGATGATTCAAGAAACTATTAAATTTGTTAAAGAGCTCTATGGTGATAAGGATTTTATTCCTTTACATGCACCCGTTTTCTTGGGTAATGAAAAAGAGTATTTAAATGAATGTATTGATTCAACGTTTGTTTCTTATGTTGGCAAATATGTTACACAATTTGAAGAAATGACTGCTAAATATACTGGTGCCAAATATGCAACCGCGATTGTTAATGGTACTGCTGCTTTACAGATTGCCTTAAAATTAGTTGGCATTCAACCTGGTGATGAAGTAATTACCCAACCCCTGACATTTGTTGCTAGTTGCAATGCAATTAAACATAATGGTGCTTTTCCAACTTTTGTTGATATTGATAAAAACACATTGGGAATGTCTCCAGGAAAATTGAAATTCTTTTTGAAAAATCACACTAAATTCGAAAATGGTGTATTGGTTAATAAATTTACAAAAAGAAAAATAAAAGCCATCCTACCTGTGCATATTTTTGGTCATCCAGCTCGAATTACTGAAATAATCGAAGTTGCAAATGAATTTAATTTGAAAGTTGTCGAAGACGCTGCTGAATCTCTTGGCAGTAAGTATAAAGATAAGCATACTGGGACATTCGGGAAAATCGGAATACTTAGCTATAATGGTAATAAAACTCTTACAACTGGTGGCGGAGGAATGATTCTTACTGATGATGAGGATGTTGCCAAAAGAGCAAAATACTTGACAACTACAGCAAAAGTTCCACATCCATACGAGTATGTCCACGATGAAATTGGATATAACTACAGATTAGCAAATGTGAATGCAGCACTTGGAGTTGCACAAATGGAATATATTGGTAAAATCCTTGATAATAAGAAAGATACAGCACAACATTATCGTGGATTTTTTGAAAATTCTGAAATAGAATATTTTGACCAGCCTGCAAACTCAAGTTCAAATTTTTGGTTAAATGCGATAGTATTAAGTGACCTTGATTACCGTAATATATTTTTATCAGAGACAAACAAATCTGGTATTATGACGAGACCAGCATGGCGATTGATGAATAAATTAGATATGTTCAACGATTGTTATGCAGATGATCTTTCAAATGCAGAATGGTTTGAGGAAAGAATTGTAAATATTCCAAGCAGTTATAGGTAAAAAAGCTAGTTATGGAAAATGTGATTGTAATTGGTGGCGGTGGACATGCAAAGGTTGTAATATCAATACTTAAGAAGATATCCAAATATAAGATCTTAGGTTACTCAGAAATTAAGGATAATGGATTAATTTTGGGAGTTGGGTACTTAGGCGACGATGATAAAATTATAAGTAAGTACACTAACACAGATACAATCCTAGTTATTGGTGTTGGGCATCTAAAATCAACTGAATTACGCATCAGATTAGTCGAGAAATTTCGAAATTCTGGATTTGAGTTTCCATGTATTATTTCACCAACATCAATCATAAATGAATCTGTTTATGTGGGCGAAGGAACAGTTGTGATGGATAATGTTGTTGTGAATACTTCATCCAGAATTGGAAAATTTTGTATACTTAATACTTCTACAACAATTGAGCATGATTGTAAAGTTGGAGATTTTGTTCATATAGCACCAGGATCTACCTTGAGTGGAGAAGTCCAAATTGGGAGTTTTTCATTTATAGGCGCAGGAAGCACAGTAATTAATTTAGTATCTGTCTCACAAAAATGCATTATTGGTGCCGGGAGTCTTATTAGGAAAAATATCAGTCAACCTGGATTGTATGTGGGTAATCCAATAAAAAAAATTAAATAGTATGTTAAATAAATTACTAAGCAAAATAGATGGCAGAGTTATCGATAAGAGTGCTTCAATGCGTGATGCGTTGAAACTCATGGATAAGCTTGACAAAAAACTACTATTAGTTTTAGAAAACAATAATTACAAAAGTATTCTGAGTATTGGGGATATTCAACGCGCAATAATTAAGAACGTTGATCTTTGTGAAAGAATTGAGAATATATTGCGGGAAAATCTAAGAGTTTGTTCCACTAATGATTCAAGTGATATGATTAAAAATACCATGCTTGAATATAGAACCGAATTCATGCCAATTCTGAACAGTGATGGTAAATTAGAAGATTTAATATTGTGGGAAGATTTGTTTGAGGATAAAATTCAGTACTCTTCAAAACAAATAGATACTCCTGTTGTAATTATGGCCGGAGGCGAAGGTCGTAGGATGAAACCTTTTACGAATATTATTCCCAAACCACTTTTCCCAATTGGCGAGAAACCAATAGTTGAAGTAATTATGGAAAAATTCTCAAAAATTGGAGCTAGAAATTTTTATTTGACCGTAAACTACAAATTTGAAATGCTCCAGTACTACATGCAAAATTATTTAGTCTCTGATTATTCTTATGAATTTATAAAAGAAGAAACACCTTTAGGAACTGCTGGCGCGCTTTCGTTAATAAAAGACAAAATAAATGACACTTTTTTTGTTTCCAACTGTGATATTATAATTGAACAAGATCTCATAGAGGTTTATGATTTTCATAAAAATAACAGTAATGAATTAACAATAATTGGATCTATTAAAAACTATGATATTCCATACGGAATATTAGAAACAGGTAATAACGGTAAATTATTAAGTATGACAGAGAAACCAGAATTTTCACATATGATCAATACTGGTGTATATATACTTGAACCTCATTTACTAAAAGAAATCCCATCTAATTCGTTTTTCCATATAACTGAATTGATTGAAAAAATAATTAGACGTAATGGAAGAGTAGGTGTCTTTCCAATTAATTCAAAATCATGGATTGATATCGGAGAATGGAGCAATTATTGGAATGCTTCCAAATTATTCTCTCATCAATAAGAAATAATCCCAATGAGAATATTATTCCTAGGCAATCCAAATCATCAGTTTATTAAAAACCTGGCTTTTGAACTTAAAAGGAAAAATACAGAATTAATAATTGATATCATTTCTATTCCTTATTCAACGAAAATAAAAGATGACTCATTTATTTATGATAATATCTTCTACCTAGGTACGAGATTGAAAGTTTTTCAAAGAATTCCGTACCTAAAAAACTTTTATTTTACACTCAATCTAAAAAATGTTCTGCGTTCAATTAAAAGTTATGAGATTGTTTCAATTCAATTTCCTTATTATTTTTATTTTTTTGTCTTAAAAGAGATCAAAGAAAAAGCACAGAATCTATATCTAAGTTTTTGGGGAAGCGACTATAATAAGTTAAACTTCTGGCAGAAGAACCTCTTAAAAAAATTTTCGAGCAATGCTGATGGGTATACTGTAGCGAATGAAGAATTCAAACAAACATTGATTGAAAATTTAGAGATACCAGAGCACAAGTTTCATTTAGCAAGATTTGGTTTAACTCCTCTGAAACCCCTTTCACAATTAATTAAAGATATATCTCGGGGGGAAGCGCAAAATGCATTTGGAATCAATAATAAATTTGTTATCACCGTTGGATACAATGCAGATAAGATTCACCAACATAGAAAAATTATTGATTTTCTCGTAAAGATAGAAGACGAATTACCCACAAATTATCTTCTTCTTTTTCCAATGACCTATGGCTCTCAGAATAGGAGGAAGTATATTCTATCGACAAAAAAGCGGTTAGATAAATTAGATCTTAAGTATAAAATTTTGGATAAGTATCTCTCAGACAATGAAGTTGCAAAATTAAGGATAGCTTCGAATGTGATGATAAATTTACCACAATCAGATCAGTTTTCAGGCTCAATGCAGGAACACCTTTATGCAAAGAATATTGTTATAACCGGGAGCTGGTTGCCCTATTCCACATTTATCAAACAAGGAATCACTTTCATTGAAATAGAATCTGTGTTTGAAATTGGCGAAAAACTTGTTGAAGTCATTAGAGATTACGAAAAATTATTAACAAAATGTTCAGGGAATCCAAAAATTATCTGGGAAATGAGTAGTTGGGACAAAACGATTTCTGGGTGGGAAAATATTTTTTTAGATAAAAAAATTTATCTTAATTGAAAATAACATATAACATAAACTCCCTACTGAAGAATATTAAAAGCAAAGGATTTTTCCATCTTTTATCAGCTAATTTTTTTGTGACGTTTTTTGCATTTGGATCACAAATGGTAGTTGCAGGGATATTAACACCACCACAAATTGGCCACATTAAAATTCTGCAATCATACCTTGCAATAGCTGTAATATTTAGTAGTATGGGTATTAATTTATCAGTTTTGAAATTATGTTCTGAGAAAACTATTCTTGAGAAAAAAAAGAAACATTTTTCTTCTGCAATTGTATTTGTAATAATTTCATCAATAGTAACATTCATAATTTTTTATATAATAAGTAAATCGTTTGATGTTGCTAATAATTTCACTGTAAATCATTATTTTGCGTTTTTTCTCCTCGCATTGTTTCCATTTACTCTAAATCAAATTCATTTTTCCTATATTCAAGCTTTGAAAAAAATTAAACTTCTTTCAAAAATCCAATTTTTTACTAAATCTATCGCTTTGGTTTTAACCGTCATTCTAACTTATTATTATCAAGTTTTTGGATTTCTGATCTCAATTATATTTGGGTATAGCTTAACGAGCGCTGTCCTATTTTTTTACAATAGAAAAGACGTTCTAACACATATTAAATCATTCAGGAGTGAGTTTTTTAAACATTGGGTGGTTGCAAGGTTTTCATTTCTAGCCAACTTAGTCAGCGCGATATCAAAATATTTGGACATATTGCTGTTAAGCTACTTCATACTTGACAGCTACGAAGTTGGTTACTATAGTTTTGCGGTTAACTTCATTTTATTTCTTCAGATAATTACAGATACAATAATTAAGTTAACAATGCCTTATTTCAGTGAAAAATCAAATCATTTTTCAAGCTGGATTAATACTTACCAAAAATATTCTAGAATATTCATATTATCAGTTAGTGTTATCTTAATTTGTACAAATATTTTCGTCGAACCAGTAATTAATTTGATATTTAGTTATAAATATTCACAATCAATATTTTTCATTAGGATTTTGACTTTAAAATGGTTTTTCTATTCACTAATCCAATATAAATCCAGTGCACTTTTTGGGCTAGGAAAAATCAATTATAATTTTTACGGTTCTGTAATCTTTCTAGGAATAAATATAATTTCACAATTTTTATCACTAAAATTGTTTGGTATAGAAGGATTAGTCTTTGGAGTTCTGATTGCAGTAATATTATATTACGGTATCTATCTTCTGCTGTTTAAACATGCAATACGGAAATTTTAATTGTCTAGTTAATTAGACAGGGTGCGCCATTCGCCGATCAATTGCGTAAATAATCCCGAATAAGATCCAGAGCAAATTAAAATGTGGGAACATATTACCATAAAATAAAAAATTTACATTCAATGCAATAAAGAGAGCAATTACCCCTATAGTGACACTTTTCATAATACTACTTTGATGAGTCTTTATTTGTTGTTTCAATGAAGATGCTACTCTCCAAAACCAGAAAAATACAATTCCTACTCCTAATAATCCTAGCTCAGCCAATAAGGTGGTCCATAATGTATGCGATTCTTTTACATATAATAATATTTGAGGAGCATCAGGGTGAATATAAATGTCATAATAGATGGGAAATCCTCTAAAACCAATTCCTAAGAATGGATTATCAATAAACATCCAAATTCCACTAATTGCCATTGAAATTCTAACTCTTATTGAGGGATCGTCTACTATATTAAAAATTGATAAGGATCTAGATGTAAGGAATTCTCCGTAAGGGGTTAAATAAATAAATCCAATAACAATCAGAATTCCACCAAAGATTGACACAAAAATTGATTTTTTATTGGTCAGAAAAAGCATCGTAATGACTAGACCAATGGCAGCTGATAAAAGTCCACTCCTAGAAAAAGTTGCGAATATTCCAATTAATGATAGAATGATAGATATTAGTAATAATGTATTCTCCCTCATTTTTAATTTTCCAAATAATAATAGTGCAAAGCTTAATATAGCTCCTACCAACAGAAAAGTAGCTGCAACATTTGGATCTTCGAAAGTCGCAGACGCGCGCCAAACTTTTTCACCACTCTCCGTTGCAACTGTAGAGGTCCCAAAATAGAGCACATTTTGAAACAGTAGTTGATAAATTGCCAATATAGAAATTGGAATATTCAAAATTGAAAAAGAAAGAATAATTTTTTTGAATTGGTTTTCTTCTTTCAAAAAATTTACAATTACTATAAAGGCAAAGAAAAGTGCTATAGAAGTTGCTAAAGATGTAATAGCTACTTCAAAATTTGGAGAGTAGATCAAAGAAAAGGTAGTGATTCCAAAAAATAGAAATATATATTTATTAATTGGAGTCCAAAGAATAAATTCGTGCAATGGATTTTGTAAATAGTAGGCTATTGAGGTGAATATTAAAAAACCAAAAGCAATGTGGAAAACGGTTATTCCAGCTCCAATGCGCCCCCATGAATCCAATCCTGAAGCAATTATCATGATTATTATCCATGTATATGGTCCCTTAAGAAGCAGAAAATAAATCATTAAAAGAGTAAAAATTGATAAAACAAATCCAAGTCCAAAAAGTTTATCAAAATAAAACAAAGAAGCTACTACAATTTCTATAGCAAATGTAAAAAGTAAAACAGATTTCATGTTAACAAACTGAAACCAATCGCTAATAAAAATTCTACTGTTAAAATTAGTTTTGAGATAATTCATATAAAAATAATATTGGGCAAAGATTAGTTATGATTTCTTTTTCTTTAGTGTCCAAGCATCTTTAATATTCTCAATTTGACTAAATTTTTCTGGATCATCTTTTTCAAGTTTAACAACATACTCGATTAATAATATCAGTAGCAATTGTAATACGAATGCAATCATCAATGATCCTAAAATTACAAAAGCTTTTTTTGGCTTTGATTTCCAATCTGGGGGGACAGCATTATCAATTATTTGTAATGTTGGATCATCCTTTTGTACTTGGAGCTTTGCTTGTTCATATTCTGGAAGAAGATATTTCCTGCAATTTTGCTTGCAGTAAAAAATTAGCGTATAGTTTCGCATATTCGCGAGATAGTTCGGGTAATTCTTCTAACGAAATAAACAGTGAAGAAAAGGGATTATCTGAAGTATCAAATTTATTTTCAGTTAGATCATGAAACTGCTCCTTTAAAATATCCAATTCTATTTTCTTTGTATTGTACTGAGGTGAGTTTTTTCCGAACGAACTTTCTATAGCTTTAAGCTCTGCTTGCTTAATAAATAACTCTGATTCTATTTTAGCTGTCATCTCAATTAGAGCTTTAGTTTGTGTTTCGAACTCAATAATACCATGCTTCTTATTAAACTTTTCTATCTCAATCGCAAGACTATCAATATCATGTAAGTTTTGGAAATATCTTTTCTCAATATATTTTTTCGTTCTTTCAGCTTTTTCGATCATTAATTCTGTAGATCTTGAAGATAGTTCTGCAACCATATAGTTTACAATTTCTGCGACTCTAACAGAATCAGTGTATTCAAATGCGATTGATATCATATTCTCTTCAGTAAATTGCACATCAAAATCACCATAGAAGCTTAAGTAAGTTTCAAACATTGTCTTTTTTTCATAAAAAGATTCTAGATCAAATTTCTTAATTACATTTGTGGCAAATGATTTACTCTTTAGAATGGCCATATACGTCATTTCACCACCACCACCTAAACCCATACCAAGACCTCCAATTGGAAGACTGTTCATGAGAGCCGACAATCCACCTCCAACCTGACTATCACTTGGAGGCATAACTACCGCACTTGCTTTGTACCATTTAGGTAATTGGAAACTAATTATCAATGATACTATTCCAACAACCAGTATGTTTATAAAAATGGATTTTCTCCATTTCGTTAATAACCAAATAAAATCTACAAATGATTTCTTTTCCTTACTCATTCAATTTCTCTTATTTCTACTTAAATAATAATACAACTGTTGCAACTGCTCCAATCACTGCGGCAATCCTCGCAGTACGTGCAAGATAATAATCAAAATTACGTGGTATATCTTTCGGTACCCATATATAATCACCAGATTCGATAATATATTCATGCTCATCATCCGTCATATCAATCCAAGCTCTAGTTTTTCCCTTTATAAGATAGACTTCATCTTTTGCTCTATTACCGATACCACCACTTTTTGATATGTAATAATCATAATCAACACTATCTACGTAATCTATATATCCCGGATTCATTACCTGACCATAAACATATACAAGATCCGAAATTTCTGGCACGTAGATTAGGTCACCATCTTTCACAATAAATTTGCTATCAGATGAACTATCATTCAGAACTTGTCTGAAATCTATTGTAACACCTGCTCTGGCATTTCTCAAAACATTGTCTTGGATCAGACTTAGAGAATCTTCAACTTCAATATCAGCCATACGATTCATCATTAAAAGATCAATATTTGCATTGAAAGCCATTAAATCAAATGGTCGTCTTCTATCTTGCCAAGGGGCATTCGCTGACCTAGAAGTCTGTGACAAAACATTCCCTCTAATAATCTCACCATTAAGCAAGTCTGCATTTGATTTGAAACCACCCGCTTTCTCAATTACCTCTTTGATTGTCGTCTGATCTTTGGTAATAAAGATATATCCGGGTTTATTGACTTCGCCTCCAATGAGTACTTTAAAGTCACGTTTCTGAGTTTCATCAGCAACTACCCTTACCCTGTCACCTCTCTGCAATTCGATATTATCTTCTTTAGAAATTGCAATGATTTCTTCAGACATACCATCATAACTTAATCTTGTAATTTCAATTCCCTTAATGTTATCATAGGCCGGATTAATTCCCCTTGAAAACAACAATGCATCTGAAACTTTATCCCCATCAACAAATTGAAAAGTGATTGGTTTGTTAACAGCTCCCTCCACCTCAATAAAATTTCTCTGCCAATCGAGTCGAGGAAAAACCAACACGTCCCCATTCAGCAAGTAAGGATTCTCTTGAAAATCTGCGGTCAATCTGAATTTTTTTAGATCCACTTTTTGTTCTGAACCATCAATATGTTTTAGAATAACTCCTCTTTCCGCATATTCATCTATCTCACTTTTTAGCTGAGCTAAAGATCGAGCATCTTTTGTGGTTGTCAACAAAGCAATACGATATTGGTTGTATATTCTTGTTACAAACTCGTCAACTCTCTCTGTTGCCAAGGCGGGAAAAGTACCGTTCGTAATAAAATCTCCACCTATTGTTACTGAAATCTTATTTAGAGCAAATACAGCCGATTCATCCATACTTGACAAATCCTGAGAATAAATGAAACTGACTGTACAGAATAATAAAAATAATATTTTGGACTTCATTTTTACCTTTTGCTATTAGTTTTCATACTGCAATTTATAATAATCTTTATATTCTCCGCTGAGAATTCTTTCCCACCATGATTTGTTCTGCAAATACCATTCAATAGTTTTTTCGATTGCGTCTTCAAAATTGAATTCTGGTTTCCAACCTAACTCATTTTCTATTTTGGATGAATCAATTGCATAACGTCTATCGTGTCCTAATCGATCTTTAACAAATTCAATTAGCTCCTCAGATTTTCCTAAATAGTTCAAAATAAGTTTAATGATATCGATATTTGTCATTTCTTGATTGGCCCCGATATTATAGACTTCACCAACTTTACCTTTTTCCCAGACCAACTCGACAGCCTTATTATGATCGATTACATATATCCAATCACGCACGTTAAGTCCATCTCCATAGACAGGGAGTTTTTTGTCATTTAAGGCATTTAAAATCATTAGTGGAATTAATTTTTCAGGAAATTGGAATGGTCCGTAATTATTCGAACATCTTGTAACCACCACAGGCAAACCGTATGTTTTTTGGAATGATAAAGCCATTAGATCTGCAGATGCTTTACTGGATGAATAAGGGCTATTAGGATCAAGGGGTGTGGATTCAGAGAACTTTCCGGTTGCACCGAGACTGCCGTAAACTTCATCTGTAGAAACCTGGACAAATTTATCAATTCCAAATCTCTTTGATGCTTCTAGCAAAATGTTGGTTCCAATTACATTTGTTCTAAAAAATATTTCCGATCCAAGAATAGATCGATCTACATGAGATTCTGCTGCAAAATGGATTACATCGCTAATATCATTTTCTTCAAAAACTTTACTCATCTTCTCACGATCTGTGATATCAGCTTTAACAAATTTATAACTTGGATTATTCTCAGATTGAGTGAGATTTTCAAGATTACCTGCGTATGTAAGACTATCAACATTAATGATCTTTAGATCTTTCCGAGAAGAAAGAATGTGATTGATAAAATTACTTCCTATAAATCCGGCACCGCCGGTAACTAAAATATTTTTCATAATTTAATAAGCAAAAAACCCTAAGTATAAACCTGTTTGAATAAAGAATGAATTTCCATTTAAAGTAGTTGGAACACCATTAAGTGGTTGATTATTCTCAACTGTCCACTTTTCACTAAAAGTAAATTGGTATCCAGTACCCAACCTAATAGCAAGAAATCTGGTTAATGGTACATCTACATTTAAAGTTGGAGTGAATGTTAAATAATTATTTTTCATCCTGCTGCTGAAATATTGAGTTCCCTCATCAGAGTTGAATTCATCCCAAGTCTCTTGCCAAGAAAATGTTCCATTATTTTGGAAGATGTCAACTGTGATTTTTCCAGCACCAAACATTCCGCCAACTGAGACTGCTATCCGCTTGATAAATGGCAGAGTGTATTCAAGTGTGAATGCTCCGCCACTTATACCATACTTAACTTCTCGACTTAAACCATTTGTATATCCTGTGAAAGAGCTTGAACCACCGAAACCCATTCCCCCAATTCTTAGATCATCAACTATCATTAGATATACATAACCACTGCCGCCCCAGACTAATAAACCGCCTTCGAATTTTTCTTGGATACCAAAACTTTGAAGTTGATTATTCACTTCAGAATAGTCTGGGAAATACCATGAGGCATTAACTCCACCAGCCATCCCGAATTTACTCATCCACCCAACCTGTTTGCTTTTTTGTGCAAACTGTGTTGTCGAAATCAAAATTAGTAAAAGTATTAAGTATTTAGCGCGAATCAATAATACAAACTCTGTCAATTAATACGACTTCAAATTTATTAAATTATTGACAAATAAGCCTGGATCTTAAATATTTTATTAGGTCAAAAGTGAATCACTAGGAGTGAAGGACAAAATTGTTTTTTTAAGACTACTTAACTTTTACTAATATAAATGTGATATCATCGTTCTGTTCTGCGCTTCCTCTGAAACTTTTAAGTGATTGCAATATGGAATCTTGAATACTATCTATACTCTCTTGATGTTTGGCGATTAAAAGATTGCTGAAATTATTTGATCCGAAAAACTCTCTGTTTTTATTCATTGCTTCTGTAACTCCATCTGAATAGAAAGCAAATAATTCGTTCTGATTTATTGGCATTGTAAGCTCTTCTAAATTTTTGCTGAAGAGTTCCCCTTCCTCAAGTCCAAGACCAATTCCATCAGGTATAATTTCTTTATTATCATTTTCACTTACAAGAAGAATCGGTGGATGGCCTGCCCTGCAGATGTTCACTCTCTTTTCTTCAGTATCAAACAAAGCAACAGTGCAAGTAATGAACCAATTTTTATCAATCTCTGGATATAGCTGACGGTTTATTCTTGATAATATTTCTTTTGGTGAATTTTTATCGTTGCAGTATAAATGCATCATGGTTTGAAGTTTTGACATATAGAATGATGCTGATAATCCTTTACCGGAAACATCTCCAACAATCACGAATACTCTAGTATCGCTTATTTTAATAATATCATAATAGTCACCACCAACTTGCATTGCTGGAAGCATGGTGCCACTTATTTCTAATCCATTTATGCGAGGAATAATCTCTGGAAGTAATTTTTTCTGTATTTCTCTTGCTTTTTCCAGATCATGATCAAGAAGAATTTTTTCTCTTTCTAACTCATAAAGTCTTGCGTTCTCAACAGCGACAGCAGTTTGATTTGCAGCTGCAATTAAAAGTTCAATGTCTTTTCCGGCAAATCGAGTACCAGAATATTTTAGTCCAAAAAGTAAAAGCCCCACTAGTTTGGATTTTATTATCAGAGGAATAATTGTATAAATTCCCTCTTCAATTAATCTTATTTCACTATCTGGAAAGATTTGGGAGAATTCTGAATCCTCAATAACCGGATATTGCTTTGCATTTCGTTTTGACTCCAATAGATTCATTATTTTGTTTTCATTAACTTCGAGTGAAAACTTTTCATCTTTGAATCCGACACTATCCTTCAGCAAAAACTGTGTAGAAGATGGTTTTTTCAACAAAATTCCGAAAATTGCTAGTCTCAAAGACTCAACAAATGTATTGCTTGTTGATCTCAAAATATTATCGAGTCCAAAAATAGTTACAACATCACTGCTAAATTTCATCAATACTTTCTGATAAGCAAATTGCTCTGGATAGAATTTTCTCGTGATTAAATTTTGAAATCTATCCTTTGCTGACTGAAATATTATAGCGAAGAAGACGAAAATTATTCCTGCAATAGTAACTTGATACTCTGTACCAATGGCACTACTAAGAAATTCTCCGAGTAGATAAATCACTAAAAAGTATGTACCCACAACACTTGCCATTGCTACTCCATAAAGAGCGGTAGTCTTTATGACATCTGATACATCCATTAAAGAATACCTGAAAATTGAGTAACCAAATGCGAGTGGAAGAAGAGAAATTAGAATAATTGGTGTAAAATACTCAGGCTGGTTATACATTACAGAAGCATTTATAGTCTGCGTTAAGATCATAGTATATGTTATCGCAAGAATGGTAATCGTATAAGATATTAAAATAACAAATATCGAGGTTCTATCTTTTTTATTTTCCAACCTGAAGTAATTAATAAAGAGTGAGATCAAACCAATCACTGATGATGATGATAGCAGAATCAAGAAGATGAATGCAAGTAACTCATAAAACCTAAAAGGATTTAACTGGCCTGAATAAATAAAAAAAGATTTGAATCCTAATAGAAATAAATACAAAATGAGAGGAATATAGAACAATAATTTTTCAATCCACTTATTCTTCATAAAACCAAATCTATTTGGGAATGTCCAGAAGAATTGAAGAATAAGTAACGGGAGAAAGATAGCTCCAATGCTCCAAATCTGGTCGATAATTGTCAAAAGGATTGGATAGTCAAAAACTGGATTTTTAATATTTTGCTGGATAAGCATGTTAAAACTTGAATAGAAAACTAGCATAATGCCGATGCGGTAAAATACAATTTGAGTTCTTCCTTGTGGTTTTGCCTTTATCACAATGAATCCAATTGCAAGCCAAATAATTGCAAGAATAGCGAAAGCCAAACCACCGAACTGAATTAGCTTTTTAACCTCTACCTTAGTCTCAATAATTTGATCATTTCTGCTAATTGTATATTTTGCCGAATCACCACTATCCATCCTATTAAGCTCATGGCTGGCTTCATGCAAATATTTTATTGACTTATCATTAATTGCAATTAATTGATCTCCATCTCTGATTCCAGCTTTCCAAGTAACGCCATCGAATTTGACACTTTCAAAGAAATATCCCACACTATCCTTTGACACACTCATTGGATTCCAAATGCATTCATCATTCGGTTGCGGTGTTATCTCAAATACAAAATAGAAATTAATAAGCACTAGCATTAACAATAGCAATGTAAATGGTGCTAAAATCTTAGAACGATACTTTGATAATATTGTTTCTATTTTATTCATTTAGTTTACTTTTACTACAAGAGCTGTAATGTCATCTGATTGTTCGATGCCATGTGTAAATTTTCTTACATCAGTAAGAATTATTTGTAAAATTTCATCTGCAGACATTGAATTGAGAGTTGTTGATAACTCTTCCAATTTTTCATCACTATATTCGATATTCTCTTCATCCATTGCTTCAGTAATACCATCAGTAAACATAATTAGAATATCATCTGTTTCTAATATATTTATTTCACTATTGTAAGGAGTTATGGTTGGCATAACACCCATTAGCATGCCTCCAAGTTTAAGTTTAATTATTTCACCATTTCTAATAAGCAGTGGAGGATTGTGCCCCATGTTAACACTTTCAAATTCATTTGTCTTATCATTTAACACTCCCCAGAAAAAAGTGATAAACCTACCATCAGACGTATTTTCACTTACGAGATCATTTAGCAAATTAGACGCAGAAATGAGATCATTGTTTTGCTTACTAATTGATTGGAGAAAGGCCTGAAGGTTTGCCATTAGCAAAGCAGCTTGTGCGCCTTTTCCAGAAACATCACCAATGCATATCAGAACTCGATCATCATCCAAGCGAATTGCATCATAATAATCACCTCCAACTTGTTTTGCAGCTTTATTGTAGGCAGCTATCTCAAAATTCTTCATAATTGGCAGCTTGCTTGGCAGTAAATTTCTCTGGATTTTTTTTGCGAGTTCAAGATCTTTCTCTAATCTTTGTTTTTCCAAAGCTTCTTTGAAGAGCAAACTATTTTCTATTGAAATTATGGCGAGAGAACCAATCGAAGAGACAAACTCAATGTCAGATTTTGAAAAACCTTTCCCAATAGTCCTGCTGCCGAGAAGTACTAATCCTTTTGTTTCACCCTTTATTTTCATAGGTACAATTAGTTCAACACCGGCAATTTTAATTTCTTTACAATTTTCATTTTCTGATTCGCAACAATTGATTGGTGTATCGATAGACTGAAAATCAGCTCCCGATAAAGCTATTTCAAGTGCCTCTGAATCAAACTTAGATTCAAGTATCTGTACACCATGTTGATTATTTATTACAACGGCATACTTTGTTACAAGCAATTGTCCAATAATTGAAAATCCAAGGAGCTTACAAACATGTGGGATTTCTAATATAGAGCTGAACTCTTTACTAAGGTCAAATAGGGCACTTAGTTGATGGACTTTAGTATCAAGGTTTTTGTTTACATCAACAAGCTCTGAAACATTTGAAGAATTTTGGATTGCTGTTGAAGAGATATTAAGAAAAGTTTGTAGAAACTTTTTATCATCATCTGAATATTTTTCTCCAGTTAAACGTTCTCCAAGAAGAATTAGTCCAATTATTTCACTGTCAGATATAATTTCTTGAACAAGAACCAAGCTATTTTTTTCTAAAAAGAGTTTGAATTCATTATCGGACTTATAATTATTAATGCTAGTTGTGGGAATTTCATTATCATCTCCTAACTTCAATCCCTTAAAAGATTCAATATTTAATTTTCCCAATTTATCACTAAGACAAATAACTCCTTTGCTGGTGTGGAATTTTCCAAAACATGTGAGCAGAAGATTATTCAGAATAAATTCAATATCTAAACTTGAATTTATGAGATTACTAAAATCTACAAGTGCTGATAGATTTTTAAGTGTGGATTTATGATCGGTGTGCTGCATCTTTTCAGTTAAGATATTTAACTAAAACTAATTCGTTAGATTTTCCCTTGTTCATATATTTTACTTCATCCATTAATTTTTTCATCAAGAACATACCTAAACCGCCTCCTCGCTTATTTTTCTGCCGCTCGGGGATATTAGGTTCTGGGACTCTATTTGGATCGAAGTGTGTTCCTTTATCAGTTATCTTAATTATAAATTTATCTTTTTGATTGTCAACTTTTATTTTAATTACTCCATCTGATTCATTATTGTAAGCATGCTTAATTATATTTGTACATGCTTCGTCTACCGACAAGGCTACCTTCATACCTTCCTTCTTATCCAATCCGTATGAAATCCAAGAAGAAGTAATGAATTGCCTTACATCCATCAGATTATCTGTGGAACTATAAATTATTAGTTCACTGTTCGGTATTTTACCTTTAGTTTTCAAAGTAGGATCACTGATCAAATTTAATTATTGCATCTTCTTCTTTGTCATAGAACTCATATAACACCGGGAAACCTAAAAGGTCAAAAATATTATAAACATCTTCCTTTAAACTGGAAAATTTGATATCACCGTTATGTTCTCTCATAGTTTCAACATAAGCCATAAAAACTCCTAAGCCTGCGCTACTTATGTAATTCAACTCATTAAAATTAACAACAACTTTATACTGCTCCTTGTCAATCAATTTGTTGAACTCATTTTCTAGGTCAGGTGCAGTGTGGGCATCAAGGAAACCCTTAACGTTGATAATACAAACTTGACCATGTTCTCTGGATGATACATTGAAATCAGCCATTAAAATACTCCAATCATTTGTTATAATTCTTCCACTTAAATAAAACTAGGGTTATATCATCATGTTGACGCTTATCTTTTGAGAATAAACTAACCTCTTTGAAGATCTCTTGTGAGATAGATTCTACACTTCTGCTCTTATTATTCAAAACAACATTCTTGAATCTTTCTTCGCCGAATTCCTCATCGTTTGAGTTTTGAGATTCTGTAACCCCATCAGTATAAAGAATTAAAATATCGTCATTATTTAATTGAAATTCCATATTATCTATATTTTCGTTGAATATATCACTTGAATCCAATCCTAAGCCAATCCCCTTAGGTTTGAGTGATTTTATCGAATTATTTGTACAAACTAGCAGTGGTACATGACCCGCACGTGCAAAGTTTACCTTCCCAGAATTTACATCAATAATTCCATACAATGCGGTTACAAAGCTTTTCTTGTCTAAACTGTTTTTAAGTATGTCGTTTGCAGTGTTTAAAAGTTCCTTAGGATTTTGAATTACCCTGCTAAGTGATTCAAAAACTCCTTTAACTTCGGCCATGATGTAAGAAGCAGATATTCCCTTTCCTGAAACGTCAGCGATTACAAACCCAAGTTTTTTATCACCAAGCTTAAAGAAGTCATAATAGTCTCCACCAACTTCAAATGCTGGCACAAATAGAGAAGTAACATCAAGTTCATCACAGCTTGGCGTTTCTTCAGGTAATATTCTTGATTGAATATCCCTAGCTGCATCCAATTCGCTTTCTAGTCTTTCCTTATGAATTGACTCTTTAATCAATTTTGCGTTTTCTAATGCTACTGCCGCGTAATCAGCAAAAGCACCAAGCGCTTTTTTTTCATCTTGATCAAAAATGTATTTCTGCCTTTTTGCTGCAAATAGATATCCATTATTCTTTGTATGAACTTTTAAAGGAACCACTACAAGGGATTGGAAGAAATAAGTCCTTACATCATTCTTTAAATTCACTTTTACAGACTTTTTATTAATAGTCTGAAGTGAGTTTAAAGGAAGCTCAATTTCGCTTAAAATTGCATTTGTAATACCATCAGCTTCTACATATCCAATATTGCTAACCGATACTAATTCATGGGAAGAATTCTCTTCTGTTACCAGCCAAGCTGAATCTGAATTGCACACTTTGTTAGTTGCAAGCGTAATGTGATCTCCTAATTCTTTTAAAATCTAGGACTTGAGTTAATAAATTACTCAGATCAATGAGGGAAGAAACTTCTTCAGACTTTTGATCAAATGCACCTGCAGTTGGCAGGTGGAATAGTGTTGTGAAGAATATTATTCCAAAATAGATTGCACCTAGCATCATGATTAAATTATAGTAAACATGTACACCGGATGAGAAATTAAAAATTATTTGCTGAATAATATTTGAGTCGGAGAATAAGGAGAAGTTTAATGCAAATAAACCTGACATTACACTGGAGAGAAAGAGTAAAAATAATTTTTGTCTCTTTGTTAGAAATGCTATCCATGAAACTCTAAATGAATTTATAATGATCAACACAAAAGCAACCCAGTAAAAAGTCTTCTCAACAAATTCAAGTTGATGATACACATATGCAAAGGTTGCAGAAATTGACGCGAGAGCAATTAAAACTAGGAGCAGATTAAAGTTCTTTTCGGAAGGATTCTTTTGCCTTAAAAAATTCAATTCGCGAACTGATGAAAGTATATAAGTTCCAAAAGAAACATATATTAAGAACACAACAATTGAAGCAACCGTGTAAAAAACATTACTTACTTCTCCAATGTTTTCAATCTTGTCAAAAAGTACAGAAGAAGAAGCGGTTAAGAAAAAAAGAACAGCATTTAACAAACCAATATTTAGAACTAACCCTATTGGATTAGAATTTTTTTTGCGAGATAATTCTGTTGAATAGTAAAATCCTATTACAACTGTGCTATAAATTAAAAGATCATTAACTACTGCAAAAAGAGTTTGGTCAATTGTTGGATAGAAAAACTTATAGACTAAAAGTGTAATTAGAGCTAGAATTAAAAATTCAATTCGTTTTTTTTGAAGTGTATTTTCTAAATCCAGCATTTTTATTTAGTCCATATAATCTAATGAATCAACATATATTTCTTGAAGCTTCAAAGCAAGCGAATCCATTTTGTGTCCGAACTCTTCCCAATCTTCTGGATTTGAATTTTGCGGCATATTAATACTCTTAGAGATGAGATTACCTAAATCACCAAGATTAAATTCAAATTGCAATGAGTTTAGAGAGTCTGGTAGGTTTGAAGAAATTGCAAATCGAAGTTCATCTTCTGAAGGGATACCAACTGAAACTTCAAATTTGTTTGAGCTACTGTCAAGTACGGTCTTCAATTCCTTAAATTTATCAATTCCCAGAGAATTAAAATAATTTTCATCAAGTACAACTCTGATAGAGTTTGAATCAATATTATAAGTAATATCTTTTTCAGGAAAATTATATCCTTTTTCAAATTTATGAGTTGAGGGTATCGCTTTGATTACTGGTGGAATCATTTCTACATTTTTTTGATCTAGTTTAGCATGCGAAAATATTTTAAATTCTGCGTCTGAATGGAGGACTGTGTCTGGTGTAAATATAATGTAATCCCTTACAGCTTTATCCTTCTCCTTCTCAATGACTCTATTAAATCTATCTAATGGTCTTTCTGCAGATGCATATTGTATCCCTTTTTTAGACTTTACTCTAGTTGTAAATGCTAATATTTCAGTTCGTAATATTCTATGAAGAAGACCAATCCTTGAATCTACGGCAAGAGTAGAAGCATCATCCGAAA
This sequence comes from uncultured Ignavibacteria bacterium, assembly GCA_963751695.1. Lineage (GTDB taxonomy): Bacteria > Bacteroidota > Ignavibacteria > Ignavibacteriales > Melioribacteraceae > SZUA-22. The sequence continues at coordinate 217,779 of CAVVVP010000001.1, forward strand.
AAATTGTATTTGAAATATTATCTTTAAAACTTTCTAGAATTGAGTCAAGTTCCTTAACTTGCTCATCATTTAACTCCATTTTTTGAACAAATTTATTATAATTATCCGTACTCTCTTTTATTTCTGCTCTTCTAACTTCAATTACCTCACTACCAATTTCATTTTCTCTAATCTCTATTATCTTATTTTCCTGTTTATCAACTGGTAGGTTATTGTATAGAGCGAAGTTTAGAACATCTTCTTTCGATAGTTTTTCTTCAGAAAAAATCGGTTTTAGTGTTTTTGCGTATAAATCGCTAAGAAAATTGTTTTGTTTAGGATGGATTGGTGCATCGAACTGTTCAGAACCAAAATATATTAGCAGTAATATTGTTAGAATAGATATTCCAATAATTGGAAGGTAATTGAAAATGTGCGTTGCACTATTTTTTTTGGAGCTAAGAGACATATAATTCTTTTAATTTATAATAAAATTTTTCAGATTGTAACTAATCTGATAACAAATTACAAATTCATTTCCTTCTGGTAAGGTTCCAACAATGCCTTTAAACTCTCTCTAGCTCTGAAGATTCTTGACTTTACAGTTCCTACTTCACAATCAAGTTGTTCAGCTATTTCGTTGTAACTGAAACCTTCTATATCTCTCAAAATTAGAGGTACCCTTAGTTTTTCAGGTAATCTCTCGATTGCTTTTTGTACTAACTGCGGAATATCAATATCAGTTCTCAATGCAGAGGACTGAATATTTTCGTGTGAATCCTTTATCGGAGTAAATATACTTCTCACACGTTTTTTTCTCAGATAATCTCGACACTTATTGACAGTAATTCTATAAAGCCATGTCGTAAATTTAGATTCAAATCTAAATTCTTTTATCTTATGATAGACACTGATAAAAACATCCTGAATTATATCATCAATAAATTCAGAATCACCCAGAGTTAGAAAGATCAAGTTGCGAACCTTATCCTTATGCAATACAACAAGTGTTTCAAATGCTGCATCATTACCATCAATATACTCTTTGATCAGGATAAAATCTTGATCTTGAGGGTCTGATGTAATGTTGGAAGAATCTGTGTTATTTGATTCGTTGATTTTAGACGACATAAAAGATGCTATGTTCCAATCAATTCTGCTAAAAATTGCCGAGAAATGAATTAAATCTTTATTTTTTCAAACAGTTTATATAACTTAATAAACAATATAATTATTTATGTATAATTATATTAAATTCATTTTCACTAAATTCAGTAAGCGTATTTTTAAACAAAATAAATGGAAATACAATGAAAATTAAAACTAGCGAGAAATACGGGGCTTTAGTCATTACATTAAAAGGAAACGTAATGGGTGGCCCTGACTCACAAGAATTTCAAGATCTACTTCACAATTCAATTGAAGGAAATAAAAAAAATATTGTTGTCGATCTTGGTGGAGTCAAGTTCATGAATAGTACTGGACTTGGTATGCTAATCAGCGGTTACACATCTGTAAAAAATAGTGGCGGTTCATTAATTTTAGCAAATGCTACTGAAAAAATAAATAGTTTGTTAGTTATTACTAAGCTTATAACAATATTTGATAATTTTGATTCTGTTGAAGAAGCTGTAGAAAGCTTTAAAAATTAACATTTCTTAATACATTATTCTTAATAATTTAAACCCGAGATTACAATGAGTGTGACTGTTTTAGTTGGCAGCCAATGGGGCGACGAAGGTAAAGGAAAGATCGTAGATATATTAAGTGACCGCTATGAAATTGTTGCGAGATACCAGGGTGGAGCAAATGCTGGCCACACAATTGTGATAGGTGATAAAGAGTATATTCTTCACCTTATTCCATCTGGAATTCTTCGTGAAGGGAGAGAATGTGTAATTGGAAATGGTGTAGTTATTGACCCCAATGCTTTACTAGAGGAAATAAAATTTCTTGAAGAAAATGGGATTGATATTAAAGGAAGATTATTTATAAGCCAGAATGCGCATCTGATAATGCCCTACCACAAAATTTTAGATTCAATAAAAGAACAAGGCGATAAAATTGGAACAACTGGGAGAGGAATTGGTCCTTGTTACATTGATAAATATGATCGCAAGGGAATAAGAATAGTAGATCTACTAAATAAATCGGTGCTTGAAGAAAAAATTAGAAAAAATCTTGAAGAGAAAAACGCAATTATAAAGAAAATCTATGATGGAGAGGAATTAGATGTTGATGCAATAGTTGAAGAATATCTATCATTTGATGAGCAAATAGATCAATATATTACAGATGTTCCTTCATACCTTTCCTCTGCAATTGCGAGTGGTAAATCCATTTTAATGGAAGGTGCACAAGGCGCTCTTCTAGATGTTGACCATGGTACATATCCCTTCGTAACTTCTTCCCATCCTACATCCGGCGGAGCGTGCACGGGTGTCGGAATTCCCCCTACACAGATCACCTCTGTTTTTGGAATCGTTAAAGCATATACAACTCGAGTTGGATATGGCCCCTTCCCAACAGAATTACTTGGAGACGAAGGAGAACAACTCCGTCAATGGGGACATGAATTCGGAGCAACTACTGGCAGACCAAGAAGATGTGGATGGTACGATGCATTTTTGTTAAGATACTCAAGAATGATTAATGGAATAAGTACGGCAGCTATTACAAAACTTGATGTGCTAAGTAACATGGATAAAATTAAGGTCTGCGTTGGTTATGAATTAAACGGTAAAAAATTAAATACTTTCCCAACTTCTGTAGAAATCCTTAATAAGGTCGAACCAATTTATGAAACATTGCCTGGATGGAAAACAGATATCACGGAAGTGAGAAACTATGAAGACCTACCATCTGAGACAAAGAATTATCTCAGTTTCATTTCTGAGAATACCGGATTTGAGATAAGTATAATTTCCGTAGGTCCAAAAAGAAGCCAGACTATAGAATTATAAGAGTTTTGCAATTAACTCAGATTGGGTAGATAATTCAACCAAATGAAACCAAAAATGGCCGGGGGGCCTGCTTCCCTAAAGATTAAAATAATACTGCTAACATTAGCAGTGACTATTGCGTTAGCAACATATATTTATACTCAATCCATAGTCCAGCAACTAGAAGAACGTGAAACTCAGATTGCTCAGCTCTATGCATCAAGTCTAGAACAGATAGCCGATCTCAATGCAACAAATACTGATTTCACTTTTTTATTGGATGTAATAAAACAAATTGACTTTCCGTTAATACTCACCGATTCTGTCAATCAGGTTATTCTTGAAGGAATGAGCAGCGGAATAAGAAATTTAGAAATCGATTCTTCGTGGTCACAAGACCAGCTTGTTCAATTCCTCAATGATAAGGTTGTTGAATTCGGAAAACTCAATGCACCAATAGCTGTTTATGGCGATGATGAAGTTATATTAAGTAAAATATACTATGGTGAATCAATTCTAATTACCGCGTTAAGATATTACCCATACTTGCAAATAATTTTTGCTGTAATGTTCATCATAATCGCTTATATAAGTTTTAGTTATGTCAAAAAAAACGAGCAGAGTAATATCTGGGTTGGAATGGCAAAAGAGACAGCTCACCAACTCGGCACCCCTATTTCAAGCTTAATGGGGTGGAATGAAATATTAAAAATTAATTCAAATAATAGTATCAAGGTTGAAGATATTAGTGATGAAATCGATAATGATTTGCAGCGCTTGAATAAAATTGCTGATCGCTTTTCTAAGATTGGGTCGACTCCAAATTATAAAAAAGTCAACTTAACGGAAGTAATTTCTACCGTAATAGAATATTTTAACCGGAGACTACCAAATACAAAAGACAATACTTCCATTGAAATTGTTAAATCAAAAGATCTGTACGTGATGATAAATGCAGAACTTTTTGAGTGGGTAATTGAGAATCTGATAAAAAATGCTCTCGATGCAATTGAAAAAAAGAAGGGATTCATAAAATTTTCTTTAACCGAAGATGAAAAAAGTGTAATTATTGAAGTTTCTGACAATGGAAAAGGAATAGATCTAAAGCATAGAAAAGATGTTTTTAGACCGGGATACAGTACCAAAAGAAGAGGATGGGGCTTAGGACTTAGTTTATCCAAGCGAATTGTTGAAGATTATCACAATGGTAAGATTTTTGTTAAGAATTCAGTTATAAATGAAGGAACTGTATTTCAAATAACTCTAAAAAAAGAAAAAGCAGTTTAAGTTTTAAATGTGCAAATATTTTTACCTTGAACTGATTAAAGTCTGTTTGTAAGTTATTCATCATTATTATTTGTTGTTATAAGTTTTAATTGATAAGATTATAATAGGAAGTATGATTTCATACAACTTATTATACATACCAGGCTGCTATGGTCCGCCCTCTACCATAGCAGTCTTTCCTATTTTAAAGATCATTTTTATTTTCTCCTTTTCTTTTTACCCTTTTTGCTATTTGTTATATTAACTTTTAGAATAGAATAATTTTTGAGGTCTTTAATGTTTTCCAAAGCAACATACATCCAAAGAAGAAATGAATTAAAAAACAAAATGAAATCTGGGATTCTCTTTTTCCCGGGAGCCGTAGATACGCCGATGAATTACTCTTCCAATACTTATAAGTTCAGGCAGGATAGCTCCTTTCTTTATTATTTCGGAATTGATACCCCAAATCTGGCAGCAGTAATTAATATCGAAAACAGTAGGGAAATAATTTTTGGTGATGACAGAAGCATTGATGACATCGTCTGGATGGGTCCCGAAAATTCTCTTACTGAAAGAGCATTAAGTGTAGGAATAAATGAAGTACTTCCTTTTGCAAAACTATCGGCATTTTTCAAGAGTCAAATAAGTTCTGGAGAACAAATCCATTATTTACCGCAGCATCAAGCTCAAATAAAAATTGAATTCGACACATGGTTGGGAATTGAACCAAGTAATGTTAATAATAAATCTTCAAAGAATCTTATACAAGCCATAGTTAAGCAGCGTTCAACAAAGTCTGAGGAGGAAATTAATGAAATAGAAAAAGCACTTAAAATTAGTTACTTAATGAATACCTTAGCAATGAGAGCTTCGCGGGAAGGTGTTCTCGAACAAGAAGTATATGGAGCGATTGAAGGATTAGCATTAGGTATGGGCAATGGAGTCTCCTTCCCAATTATCTTTTCTGTTAATGGAGAAATTTTGCATAATCATCACCATAACAATTTAATGAAAGATGGTGACCTCGCTCTTTTAGATTCTGGTGCAGAATCACAATTACACTATGCAAGTGATATAACAAGGACTTTTCCAGTAAGTGGTAAGTTCACTTCAAAACAAAAGGATATTTATAACATTGTTTTGGATTCTCAGCTCAAAGCTATTGAAATGATTAAACCTGATGTAAGTTATAAAGATGTACACTTAGAATCAGCAAAAATCATTGCAAGTGGTTTGAAAGATCTTGGCTTGATGAGAGGAAGCATTGATGATGCTGTTTCAGCTGGTGCACATGCTCTTTTCTTTCCACATGGGCTAGGACATATGATGGGATTAGATGTTCATGATATGGAGGGACTCGGTGAAGGATTTGTTGGTTATGATAAAGAAACTGAAAGAAGCCAACAATTTGGGTTAGCATATCTGAGATTAGCAAAGAAACTCCATACAGGATTTGTGATTACTGTTGAACCTGGAATTTACTTTATTCCTCAACTGTTTAAAAACTGGAGAAAAGAAAATAAACATTCTGATTTCCTAAATTATGATAAAGTTTCTGAATATTTAGGTTTTGGCGGTATCAGAATCGAAGACGATATTCTAGTCACTGAAAATGGAGCCAGAGTATTGGGGAAATCTCCAATTCCAAAAACAATTGAAGAAGTTGAAGCTGCATGCACAAAATAGAGGATGATTTCAAATTGACAAATAATATCTACTACAAATTGTATCATGAGTTTCTTGACAAAATTCCAGAAGATAGAGTTTTCAATGACGAATTAAATCGATTGGCTTATGGGACAGATGCTAGTTTTTACAGGCTATTACCCAAAATTGTTGTTAAAGTAGTAAATTCAGAAGAAATTCAATTTATTCTCTCCATTTGTAGTGAAAAGAATATTCCCGTCACATTTCGTGCTGCTGGCACAAGTTTGTCTGGACAGTCAATAAGTGATTCTGTTCTAATCGTTATCGACAGAAGTTGGAGAGGGCATTCGATTTCTGATGATCAAAGTTATATTTCACTTGAGCCCTCTGTGATCGGTAGCTTTGCAAATGTCTATTTAAAACCCTTCAATAAAAAGATTGGACCCGATCCAGCTTCAATTAATGCTGCCATGATTGGAGGAATTGCAGCTAACAATGCTAGTGGAATGTGCTGCGGAACAGCGCAAAATAGTTACAATACCTTAAAGAGCATGAAAATAATTTTCGTAGATGGATCATTCTTGGATACTGCTGATGAAGAATCTGTTTCTGCTTTTAAGGAATCTCATAAGGCACTTATCAGTGAAATTATAAAGCTTCATGATGAGATAAATTCAAATCAAGATCTTTCTGATCTTATCCGAAAAAAATATAAAATGAAAAACACAACAGGGTATAGTCTGAATTCCCTCGTTGATTTTTCCGATCCAATTGAAATTATTCAACATTTAATGATAGGCTCTGAAGGTACACTCGGATTTATTGCTGAGGTCACATATAAAACAGTTGACGAATTGCAAAATAAGGCTAGTGCTCTAATCCTTTTTCAAAATATTGAAGATGCGTGTAAGGCTGTTTTTACACTCAAGAAACAACCGGTCGATGCGGTTGAGATAATGGATAGAGCATCACTGAGATCAGTAGAAAATAAATCGGGAATGCCTGACTACTTAAAGACTCTTGATGAATCTGTCACAGCTCTTCTAATTGAAACATCAGCAAAAGAGAAAAAAGGTTTACAAAAGAATATTGAAATGATTTCTTCAAGTTTGGAGAATTATAATCTTGTTTTACCAATCGAATTCACTGATGATCCATCTGAATACTCGAAACTGTGGAATATTAGAAAAGGTCTCTTTCCTTCAGTCGGAGCTATGAGAAAGACTGGAACAACTTGCATTATTGAAGATGTCGCTTTTCCTCTGGATAAATTGGCCGATGCTGCAATTGAACTTCAAGCTTTGTTTTTTAAGTATAGATACAAAGAAGCAATAATTTTCGGTCACTCTCTAGAGGGAAATCTTCATTTCGTATTCAATCAAGATTTTAGTGAGGAAAAGGAAGTTCAGAGATATAAAAACTTTATGGATGAAGTTATTAAGATGACTTCTGGTAAGTACAAAGGATCCTTAAAAGCTGAACATGGAACAGGAAGAAATATGGCTCCATTCGTTAAATATGAGTGGGGTGAAAAAGCCTACACCATTATGGAGAAGATTAAAAATATTTTCGATCCAGATAAGATTCTAAATCCTGGTGTGATCTTAAATAATGACCCCAATATTCATATCAAAAATTTAAAACCACTCCCGGCTAGTAGAGAAATAGTTGACAAATGTATTGAATGCGGGTTCTGTGAGAATGACTGTCCCTCACGAGATCTAACATTGACCCCAAGACAAAGAATCACAGTCTTTAGAGAGATCAGTAGACTTACAGCCTCGAATCATGAACCGGCAAGAAGAAATGAATTGATTGATTCATTTAATTATTATGGAGAAGAGACTTGTGCAACAGATGGGCTCTGTTCAATTGCGTGTCCTGTCGATATTGATACTGGAAAACTGATCAAAGAACTAAGAACCGAAGATATTTCTAAAACAGAAATGGCCATAGCAAACATTCTCGCAAATAGGATGTCAGTTCTTAGTTCACTAATGAGACATAGTTTGAATCTACTTTATCATGGGCACCGACTTGTTGGATCAAATATTTTTGAAAATACAGCTAAATTGAAAAAATCTTTTTTTGGGAAACATTTCCCATATGTCGATCGATGGATACCAAAAGGGGCTGATAAACTAATTCAAAAATCCCAAATGAAATCCGAAATGCCAAAAATTGTCTATTTCCCGAGTTGTATTAGTAGAACAATGGGAAATCCGAAGGATTCAATTAATCAAGATTCGTTATCTACCGTTACACAAAGACTTTTAACTAAAGCAGGATATGAGATTATCTACCCAAATAACATGGAAAATCTCTGTTGTGGAATACCTTGGTTGAGCAAAGGATTCAACGAAACTGGAAATATGAAAAGTAATGAACTGATTGATGAACTTATTTCTGCTTCTGAATATGGGAAATATCCAGTTCTATTTGATACATCCCCATGTGTGCAGACAACAAAAAATCATTTGGAATCTCTAAAAGGAAATGACCTCAAGATATTCGAACCTGTTGAATTCATTTGCGAATATTTACTAGACGTATTAGATATTCAACAGCAAAAAAAGACAATTACTGTCCATGTTACATGCAGTTCAACAAAAATGGGACTTACTGATAAGTTCATCCAAGCTGCTGAAACTTGTGCTACAAATGTGATTATTCCCGAAAATGTGACTTGCTGCGGATTTGCCGGTGATAGAGGGTTTAATTTCCCAGAGTTAAACGTATCTGCTTTAAAGGATCTAAAAGAACAAATTCCAAATGATTGTAAGGAAGGTTATTCAAATAGTAAGACATGTGAAATCGGACTATCTTCAAATAGTGGAATAGAATACCGCTCGATTCTTTACTTGCTTGATGAAGCAACAAATTGAGATGAATTAATTACCTCAGAAAGCTAGTTTTATTTCAAATTATTTATAACGAAATTGCACAAGTTTAATTTGGTAAAAATGTCTACTCAAATACTGGTTCTCAATGAAGAAAAGAATTCTTTATTTTATACTCATTTCAATAACTTCCACACTCATTTTAACTGCTCAAAAAGAAAAATCTGAATCAAAAGGGAAATTCCACGGGTATATGGTCGGTGATTACTACTATAATGTTGATCAACATAATCAAGATTTAAAGGAAAAAATGGATTCTGGTTTAGAAGAATATACTTCACTTATGATTATACTTTCAATGAGAGTTTCTCTTCAAGAATTCGACTCGAAATGAGCGATAATGGAAATTACATATCCGAATCAACATTGGTTCCTTTTGTAAAGGACGCCTACCTTTCATATAAATTTGGAAAGCAGAAAGCAGTATTTGGAATTTCTCCACCACCAACATTTGATCTTATTGAAAAATTTTGGGGATATAGGTCTGTAGAAAAAACAGCTCTAGACCAGCAAAGGATGGCAAGTTCAAGAGATTTTGGACTTTCAATAAAAGGTCAAGTTGACAAAAATGGTGTTGTTAAGTACCATGCAATGATTGGGAATGGATCTGGTAATAAACAAGAGATCGATAAAGGTAAGGCCATAATGGGATCATTAAGTTTTTGGCCTACGAAGGAGATCGCCATAGAACTCTATGGAGATATGGCTCAGAGAGATAACAAAGCTGATACATATATTTCTCAAGTTTTTGCTGGGTATAAATCTGAAAAATTTCATGGTGGTCTTCAATATTCTCATCAAAACTTAGTATCCATTGATGATAAAAATATTACTTATAAAATGAATGTCCTATCGGCATTTCTTTCTGGAAATATTCTACAAAATGTAAAACTGATTGGAAGAGTTGATAGAATATTTAATCCGAATCTTGAAGGTGATAAAGTTGCTTATACTCCGTTCGATACTTCAGCTAGTTTTACAGAAATAATTGTCGGTGCCGATTTTGAAGTATCTGAGAATATCTATTTAATTCCAAATATGGCCATTGTTCTTTATGATGAGAATGATGCTGGCATAAAACCTGTAAATGATATTTATGCAAGATTGACATTCTATTGGGTTTTTAATTAAAATTGAAAAAATTATTATTCATCTTCCTAATGATCTTTTTAGGATCATTAAATTTTCATTATGCCGGTGGAATAGTATATCTGGTGCTTGGGTCAGATACAGCAATTTGGTCTGGAATGAGTACAAATAGATATAATAATTTTTACGATGTTGGTCTTTATACAAATCCTTCAAGAAATGCATATGCAGTCATGGACCCTTTATTTCGTTCACAATTTCTAGACTCGTATGGGAATCCACTCAAGATGACCTGGTGGATGATGGCTGGAAATATATTTCGGTACGCATCAAATACTAATGTTCCTTTTCCGAATATCATGACACTGTACCTAATGAAAAAGTATCATGGTGAGAATTTAATCTTAAATGGGGATGAACTTACACTTCATTATCATACTTTTTTTTGGAGTGATTATGATGGTGATGGAGAGTATTTCTGGAATCAATCAAAGACATTTAATGAAAGTAAAGAAGATTTTAAATTTACGCTGGCTCAATTTCTATTGGAGGAGGAAGTCTTCCCCGTTTCATTTAGAAGTGGCTGGCACTATATGGATAATGATTGGCAGCATTATTTGGATCAATTTGTTTTACCTTATTCATTGCATAATGATTATCCTCATAAAAGACTTTTGGACGAAGAACCAATCGATAACATCTTTGATTGGTCAAAAGCCCCTCCAACATGGATACCTTATAATCCCTCTTACGCAAATTACCAAATTCCAGGAGATGGTAAATCTTGGAATGTAAGATCAGCAAGTTTTCAAAGAACAATTGCAATAAATTTGATAGACTCTATTTTTGCTGCTGCTCAAGATGGTACAGACCAAGTCGCTTGTATATGGGCTCATCTTCCCGAATCAGATTTCTTATATAATATTGAAAAGATTGATAGTCTTGTCCAATCAGCAAATAGTAAATATGAAGATGTAACATTTAAGTATTGTACGGCAGTAGAAGCGATGCAACTGTGGCAAGAATCAGAAGATCAATCCCCTCCTATTATTACATTAACTGAAAATGAAGAGAGTGATGAGATATCATTTAACATTCAAACTGATGAAAATATTTTTCAGTCCAGACCTTTCATTGCGGTAAAAAACATCTATAACGATTTTAGAGTTGCAGACGCGATAAAGGTTGGAACTAATAATTGGAGGACCTCAGAATCATTTGTTAAAAGCGAGATTGTAAAAGTAGGCGTAACAGTCACAGATGATCTTGGTAATCAAGCAATGGAATTTATAGAGTATTTACCAAATGATGTCTACATTGATAATTCCGATCAGTATTTCTCAGAACTTAAAGGAAACTGGATTTTATCTTCAAAGAATTCATGGGGAACTGATTCAAAAGTTGCTAAGTTGTCAATTAATGAAACGGTCTCAGCGAGTTGGAAATATCCAATACCTAAGACGAGCCATTATAATATCTTTAATCAAATACCAGAAATTGAAAATCATGCTGAAATATTTCAATTTATTGTCTCAGTAAATGGAGAGAATCACGATACAGTTTATATTAAAAAAGGATTGGAACCATATCATTGGAGCTATCTTGCGACACAATCTTTAGATGAAGGAGATAATATTGAGATTACTCTCTTTGCAAATGGAGATGATCAAACTGGGAAATATCTTTGCGCAGATGTTATTAAGTTATCAGCATTGGTCAAAGATAGAGAAATAAAAATTCTGAACAACAAAATAAACTTGAACAATGTTGTTATAAATCAAACAATTGATTACAATTTATCCGTCTCAAATTTAGGACTTAATGAATTAAAAATATTTAGTGTTCATTCTCTTAATGGTTCATTGATTTCAGATTTTAGCTATCCAATAAGTATCCCCAAAATGAGTGCTGTTGACCTCTCATTAGTATTTTTATTTGATGAGCTTGGACCTCATGCTGACAGCTTAATTATATTGAGTGACGATCCCAAAAATTCTCAAATAATGATTCCTGTATTTTCGGATGTGGCTAATTACTTTTTATTAGTCGATAATGAAGATTCAATTAATTACTCTGAGTTTGGTGAATGGCAAACCAGTGTTGCTACATCAAATGGTACTTCAAGCCGTTATGCTTGGTTAAACTCCTCTCCTCTCTCTTCAGCATCTTTCGAAACAAATCTGAAAGAAGGAGGTTTATATGATATTCAATTTATTGTCCCGAAAACAGTTAACGCTTCGAATAAAGCTTTTTATGAGCTTAGCATTGAAAATCTGATTGTTGATTCTCTACTTATTAACCAGAATGAGGGGAGCGGTAACTGGATATCTATTGGGAAATATTTTCTTCCTTCTGATAACAGAATAAAAGTTAGAGTGATTGACAGCGGTGAAAGTACTGAAGGTCAAGTTCTTCGTGCTGATGCGATAAAATTTCAATTAATTGAGAAGTTGCTAAATGCAGAATCAGGAAATAGTGAATTGACCATAAAGGAATATGCACTTGAGCAGAATTATCCGAATCCATTTAACCCAACCACAACTATTCAATTTCAAATTCCAAAATCTGAACACGTAAAAATAATCTTATATAATCTTCTAGGGGAGAAGATAAGAACTTTAGTTGATGTGAGCTTAAATGCTGGATATCACTCTACCACATGGGATGGATTGAAGGAGGATGGATCAAACGTCTCTACAGGTCCTTATTTTTATAGAATAACTGCAGGTAGTTTTAATGAATCCAAAAAAATGATCTATTTAAGATAGTTGCCTTTAAGCTTGAACCGTATCAGAAAAAACCGACTCTTCAAACATATTTTCCCCCATTAAATTTCTAATTGATAGGCCATTCAAAACATCATCTACTGAATTTTGCACCAGTATCCAAAGGGACCTGATTGAACAATCCGTTGTTACTGTACAAATACTATCCCCTTTTGAAAAGGTTTTACAGAAATCATCATCATATAATTTACCACCAAGAACATTTAAAACGTCACCAATATTAATTTTTTCAGGAGGACGCGAAAGAGTATATCCACCTAGATGTCCTCTTTCGCTGTAAAGAAATCCACCCAAACGTAGTGCTCTTAATATTTTTGCAGCTGTGTGCTCCGTTATACCTTCTCCCCTGCTAATCTCTGGAATTGTTAGCGATTTACCCATTTCGTGAAAACGGGCTATTCGCAGAAGACAACGTAAACCATATTCCTCTTGTGCACTAAACTTCATTATTAGTTTTGATTTAATGGAATTTTAGATCCACAAGATATGGAGTGAACAAGCCGATCATATTGTTCTGGAGAAATTGCAGGACCTTCTTTTCCATCAATTTTTTCAAATTGTGCAATTAAAATCTGTGCTATCTCTTCTGGAGATTTACCAACTATTTCATGTCTTCCCATGTGGTAAATAGTTTCACCATTCTTTACAATAGCCATTGCGGGTGATGATGGTTGATATTTTGACAAGTAATTAGCTCGTATAAAATCAACTGCATCCCTGTCATTACCGGCAAATGATGTGTAAAATTTATTTGGGATTTTGTTATGCTGCAATGCAAGAGTAACACCTGGTCGCGCACTGCCAGCAGAACAACCACAAACGGAGTTGATGAAAATCAATTTAGTTTCATTATCCGAAGCCGATAATGCTTCGTCAGCTGCCTGTGGATTTTGTAATTCTTCAAATCCCACGTATAAAAGCTCATCTCTCATTGGCTGGACAGCTTCTGGATCGTAAATCGGTGGTTTCAAATTTATATCGTACATCTTGTTTCCTTTCTTTAAGATTTTTTAAAAAGTCTTAGCGTTACTAAAAAAATTTACAGCATCCCTAATTGCAGTTTAGCTTCTTCGCTCATCATCTCCATATTCCAAGGCGGGTCCCAAACAAGGTCTAAGAATACTTCATTTAATCCATGAATACCTTTTATTCTTTCTCGCACTTCTCCAGGAAGGCTTTCAGCAACAGGACATGCTGGTGTTGTCAGAGTCATCTCAACAATTGCATTGAAGCTTTCAGTTACTTCAACCTTATAAATCATTCCAAGTTCATATATATTTACTGGGATTTCTGGGTCGAATACAGTTTTACAAATCTCAATTATTTCATTTCTTAAAAATTCACGGTCTTTCATTATCATCAAATTTATTTTTAGTTACTAAACAATTTTATTACTTTGTTAAGAGCATCAATGAAAACATTGATTTCTTCTACAGTATTATAAAGAGAAAATGAAGCTCTTGCTGTTGCAGGCACATTGAATCTATCCATTATTGGTTGTGTACAATGATGACCAGTCCTAATAGCAACTCCATCAGTGTCAATAATAGTTCCAATATCGTATGGATGAATTCCATCAATTACAAAAGAAATAACTGATGCTTTATTTTTTGCAGTTCCAATAATTCTAAGACCTGGAATTTCCAACATTTTTTCTGTGGCATAATTTAAGAGTACTTTTTCGTGACCTTGTATGTCATTAAAATTCATTGTGTTCAAATATTTAATAGCTACACCAAGTCCAATTCCACCAACTATATTAGGAGTTCCTGCTTCAAACTTATGTGGCAGATCATCAAATGTTGTTTTTTCAAAAGTAACTGTTCTAATCATATCACCCCCACCTTGATACGGCGGAAGTTTATCCAAGTATTCGGTTTTTCCATAGAGAATTCCGATACCGGTTGGACCAAATAACTTATGTCCAGAGAAAACAAGGAAATCACAATCCAGATCTTGAACATCAATTTTTTCATGGGCTACTGCCTGAGCAGCATCAATGAGTACTGGTATTCCAGCAGAATGTGCATAATCAATTATTCCTTTCACAGGATTTATTGTACCCAGAGAATTTGAAGTGTGAACGATAGAAACAAGTTTTGTTTTCTCTGTTACCAAATTCTTGTATGCTTCAAAATCCAATTCCCCATCATCGTTAATCGGAACTACTTTTAATTCAATATCTTTCCTTTCACAAATTAACTGCCATGGGACAATATTAGCATGGTGCTCCATATGAGAGATAATAATTTCATCACCATTTTTTAACATGTCAGCTCTACACATTGTATTTGCAATCAGGTTTATTCCTTCAGTTGTACCTTTTGTAAATATAACTTCTGAGGCTGACATTGAATTTATAAATTCTTTGACTTTCAACCTGGCATTCTCATAAAGCTCAGTAGCAACCTCACTTAAAAAGTGAAGACCGCGATGAATATTAGCATTTTCATAGGTATAGTAATTCGTCATACTGTCTATAACGATGTTTGGCTTTTGCGTAGTGGCAGCATTATCAAAATAGACGAGGGGTTTATCATTGACTGTGCGCGCCAGGATTGGGAAATCGTTTCTAATTTTCTCAATGTCAAACGATCTTACTGCTCTTTTGCTTTCAGCTTCAGTATGAAGTGCTGAAATTTCCATTTATATTTTTTCACGATGAAGGTGATCGAAAATCAAGTGATTCATTTTTTCTTTTAGCGAATTAATTTTAATCTTGGAGATTACGTCTTCAGCAAAAGCTGTAATCAACATTGATTTAGCTTTGTTTTCTGGTATTCCACGTGAGAGGATATAGAAAAGAGCTGTCTCATCGAGATGGCCAACCGTTGCGCCATGGGAACACTTGACATCATCTGCATAAATTTCCAATTGCGGTTTTGTATCGATTGATGCTTCTTCTGAGAGAAGAACAGTCTTGTTTGACTGATAAGCATTTGTCTTCTGGGCATCTTTATCAACTAAGATTTTGCCGCTAAAAACACCGTGGGCTTTATCATCAAGTATACTCTTATAGAGTTCATTACTTTCACAATTAGGTTTTGCATGATCAATATAGGTATGATTATCAATATGCTGATCACCACTGCCAATTGATAATCCGTAGAAATTGCACTCAATATTCTCATCATCAAGCTTTGAGTTAATATCGTTTCTAACAAGTGCACCACCGATAGAAAAATTGAAATGACTAAAAACTGAGTTAGCTTTTTGATAAACCTCAGTTCTATCAATATGATAAGAATTCTCATTCTCTAATTCAATTTTATATAAATCAACAATTGCATTTTTTGCAATAAAAATTTCTGAAGATGTATTTGTGAAATACTTAGAATTAGTTAGACTAACAAACTTAAATACAACCGATACTTGACTATTCTCTCCAGCATATATAAGATTTCTTGGTGTATTAAATGTCAACTCATTTTTGTAACCGGAAATATTTAACACTTGAATTGGTTTATCTAGTACCACACCATCGGGAATAATGATACAAGCACCATCAAGTAAATAAGAGCTGTTTAAATGATCAAAGGCTGATTTACTTTTAATAATCTTGTTAAGATTTTCTGACACTCTTTGGTCCTCTTGTTTTATACCCTCACTTAGGTTTCCAACAAATACATTTTGAGGTAATTCGGAAATCTCAGAAAGTTCATTTGAAAAAATACCATTAACAAAAACCAATAAGTGATGTTCAAATCCTTCACTTCTAACTTCTTTGATATCATCCTTCGAATAGGATTGGTTCTCAAAATTAGAAACATGCTTAAACTCAGAGCCCAATAGGTTTTTTATATTTGTGTATTTCCACTCTTCAGTTTTTAATGTTGGAAATTCAGTTACGGATAATTGTTTTAAGGAATCATTTCGAATACTTTTGAATAATGAATTATCATTACCATTAAGTTTAGACTCAAATACTTTCGATTGAGACACAAACCAATCATTTGATTTACTATTTATTATATCTTTATTCATCATTTCTCCTTAACCTTCAATCTCAGCAACGTCATATTCACCATTCTTGATCCAGTCATATCCTTTCTCTTCAAGTTCATGTGCAAGTTCTTTGCCGCCTGATTTAATAATCTTACCATTGTAAAGTACATGAATAAAATCTGGTACGATATACTCAAGAAGTCTTTGATAGTGTGTTACAAGAATTACAGCATTATCTTTTGATTTGAATTCGTTCACACCTTGTGAAACAATTTTTAGAGCGTCAATATCAAGCCCTGAGTCGGTTTCATCAAGAATTGCAAGTTTTGGTTGAAGCATTAGCAATTGGAATATCTCGTTTCTCTTTTTTTCACCTCCAGAAAAACCAGCATTTACTGCTCTACTAATAAGAGTTTCATCCATTCCAACAACTTTTGCTTTTTCTCTCATCATATCAAGAAATTCTTTAGGTGTAAGTTCTTCTTCACCTCTGAATTTTCTAATTTCATTGAGAGCCGTTTGTAAAAATGTCGCGTTGCTTATACCAGGTATCTCGACGGGATACTGAAAAGCCAAGAATAATCCTTCTCTTGCTCTATCTTCTGGATTCATGTCCAGCAGGTCTTTGCTATTAAAAAGTACATCTCCTCCAGTGACTTCATAATTTTCATTCCCTGAAAGTACATTAGCCAGAGTTGATTTTCCAGATCCGTTTGGACCCATTATTGCATGAACTTCACCAGCATTTACTTCAAGGTCAACTCCTTTCAGAATTTCTTTTCCTTCAATATCTGCCTTTAAATCTTTAATTGATATCATTTTATTTCCTTAGTCTTTTTTCTCTTTTTAAATTATCCTACACTACCTTCTAGGCTTAGAGCTAGAAGTTTTGTTGCTTCTACAGCAAATTCCATCGGCAATTCTTTAAACACTTCCTTACAAAATCCATTCACTATCATATTTATCGCATCTTCAGTAGAAATACCCCTTTGATTCAGATAAAATATTTGGTCCTCACCTACTTTTGATGTAGTGGCCTCATGTTCAACAGTAGAAGTTGGATTATCAATTTCTAAGTATGGGAAAGTATGTGCACCACAAGTGTCACTCATCAGCATGGAATCACATTGTGAGAAATTCCTTGCGCCTTCCGCATTCTTTCCAACTTTAACTAAACCACGGTATGAATTATCACTTCTTCCGGCAGAGATACCTTTTGATATGATTGTGCTTTTTGTATTCTTTCCTAGATGGATCATCTTTGTTCCAGTATCTGCTTGCTGAAAATTATTAGTAACAGCAACTGAGTTGAATTCTCCTATTGAATTGTCTCCTTTAAGGATTGTACTTGGATATTTCCAAGTAATCGCCGAGCCAGTCTCTACTTGAGTCCATGATATTTTAGAATTAATTCCTTTAGCCAGAGCTCTCTTAGTCACAAAATTGTAAATTCCACCTTCTCCATTCTTATCACCTGGATACCAGTTCTGAACTGTTGAATATTTAATTTCAGCGTTATCGTGAGCTACAAGTTCCACCACCGCTGCATGTAACTGATTAGTATCACGCATTGGGGCAGTACAACCTTCTAGATAGCTCACATAACTATCGTCATCGGCAACTATAAGAGTTCTTTCGAATTGGCCTGTATCCATTGCATTAATCCTAAAATAAGTAGAGAGTTCCATGGGACATCTTACTCCTTTAGGAATGTAAACAAACGAACCCTCGCTAAATACCGCTGAGTTTAATGCTGCGTAAAAATTGTCTGTTGCCGGCACTACTGAACCTAAGTATTTTTTAACAAGTTCAGGATAATCTCTAACAGCCTCAGAAAGCGGACAGAATATTACACCTTTTTCTTTCAATGTTTCCTTGAATGTAGTTGCAACTGAAACTGAATCAAAAACTGCATCAACAGCAACATTTGCTAATTTTTTCTGCTCTTCTATTGGAATTCCAAGCTTCTCAAAAGTCTTTAATAGTTCTGGATCAACTTCATCCAAACTTGCTAACTGTGGTTTTTTCTTAGGAGCAGAATAGTATCTCATATTCTGGAAATCTATTTCCGGGTACTTAACTTTCGACCATTTCGGCTCAATCATTGTTTGCCAATTTCTAAATGCTTTCAATCTCCAGTCAGTTAGCCATTCTGGCTCATCTTTCTTTGCAGAAATCGCCCTAACAACATCTTCATTAAGGCCCTTTGGAAATCCCTCTTCTTCTATATCAGTTACAAATCCCCATTTATATTCGGATTCCGTAACCTCACTAATTATCTTATTTTCGTCACTCATTTATATTCCTTAAAATTTTCTCCTCCTAATATAATCAATCTGGAAATTTTTGTCAAGATTGAAATTCGTCCCTATGTTCAAAGCTTTTTGTTAATTTACTTTGTAAATTTTTATAATTCACAAAGGAAATCTTGTCTTTGAAACTTATTGCTGTATTCTTAATGTTTTCCATTTTCTTGTTGAGTTGCTCAACAATTGATTACTCTCAATTACCTTCTGGCAAAGAAATAAATTTTGAAGAGATAAACACGAGAGCTTCGAAAAACAATTCAACCATTACCTTACTAAACGGAAAAATTATTAAAGCAGAATTCTTGGTTGTGAAAGGGGATTCTTTAATTTATCATGCAGAAGAAGATACACTAAGCATATCACTAAGTGAAATCGAAAAAGTTGAAATGAAAGACGGAATTGGAGCAATTACTGGTGGTATTATCTTTGGTATATTTGTAACGATTATAGTTGGAAGTGTGACTTTTCTGCTCGTCGATGCTTCTCAAAGTGACAAATCACAATTAAGCGGAATAGTAGGACTTATATCAGGAATAACTGCCACGGTTCTTGGAATATTAAATTTTGGAGAGTTTGAATTTATTTTCAATGATAAAAACGATAAAGAGGAAAATGACCTGGAAAAGTGAAAAACCAAACAATAGAATAATCACTCATAAAATTAATCCTCTAGCATTTAAAACTAGTTCAGAATCTAGTATTGGTTGATAGGCTAAGAGAGTTTGGAAAGCGTCAAGTAGTTCTTTGTCTTAAAACTTCAAAAAGCAAAATGCCAGTTGCCACTGAGACATTTAATGATTGCACTTTTCCCACCATTGGTATCTTTACAAGAAAATCACAATTCTCAGCTACATGCTTTCTGATTCCCTTTTCCTCATTTCCAACAATAATTGCCATTGCACCCTTATAATCAACCTCATTATAAAACTGTGATCTTTTGGTTAATGCTGAGCCAACAATCCAGAAACCGCTATCCTTTAACAATTCCATGGTTTGATGGAGATTTGTAACTTTTGCAATTCTAAGGTGTGAAATTGCTCCGGCAGAAGTTTTTTCAACGGTTTCATTTATTGGAGCCGAATTACGTGTCGTAACTATAACACCATCAATCCCAACTGACTCAGCAGTCCGAAATATAGCCCCAACATTATGAGTATCTTGAACTTCATCAATTATCAGAAGTAAAGGATTTTCTTTATTCTTGACGAATCTTAAAAGTTCATTAAGTTCCCAGAAGTTATAATCACCTATGAAGGCAATTATACCCTGAGTGTTAAGTCCTTTTTCATATCCTTTAAATTTTTGTGGGGATAATTGTGTGAGTTTTACTTTTCTTTTTTTAGCGGCAATTCGTATCGAGTCAATTGTTTCACCCTTTTGCCCATAAGAAAGAATAATTCTATCTATCTCTTTCCCAGAATTGAGTGCTTCGAGAACAGGTTTTCTACCAATGATCTTTTGCATACAAATACAAACTTACTTAATTAAGTAATTTTGAAATCTCTATTTCAGTCTGTTCGCTTGTTTCCATATTCTTCAATACAGCCATTCCTCTTTGATATTCGTCTCCACCAATCATAATAACTTTTTGCGCACCTAGTTTGTTCGCTTCTCGCATTTGCGCCTTTACACTTCTTAAATTATAGTCAACTTCCACCGAATTTTGTTGGTCACGTAAATTAGATGCCATCTTGAAAACTTCATTATCTAATTCCTTTTCTAACCTAACAATATAGAAGTCTATTTTTGTGGAATCATTGACCTGAATACCTTCGTTGTCACATGCTAACAAAATTCTTTCTATTCCGGCAGCAAATCCCACCCCAGGAACATCTCTATCACCAACCTCCTGAACAAGCAAATCATATCTGCCGCCGCCACATAATGCTGCTTGTGCTCCCACACTATTACTAGTTATTTCAAATGTAGTATGTGTATAATAATCTAATCCCCTAACAAGCTTTGGATTTATTTCATATGGTATCTTAACAGCATCTAAAAGTTCTTTCACTTTTTCAAAATGCTCCAGACTTTCTTCATCCAAATGATCAAGGAGCAAGGGAGCATCTGCCATTATAAGTTGGTCATCTTCACTTTTACTATCAAAAAGTCGGAGAATATTGGTTTCTAACCTTTGCTGACTTTCCTTAGATAGACTATTAAGTTTATCTGATAAATACTCTTTTAACAATCGTTTATAACTCGCTCTTGAAGTAGGTATTCCTAAAGAATTGATCTGAAGTGTAAGATCTTTGAGTCCTAAAGATTGAAGAATTCGATATGCAATAATAATAATTTCTGCATCAAGGTTTGGACTCGTGCTCCCGAGAACTTCTGCGCCAAACTGGTGAAACTGTCTAAATCTTCCAGCTTGAGGTCTTTCTTGTCTGAACATAGGAGCAAGATAATAAAGTTTATTTAGTTGCTGCTGTTTATCAAGGGAATGTTCGATTAAAGCTCTAACTACGCATGCTGTCATTTCCGGTTTCAGTGTGATACTAGTATCACTTCTATCGAGAAAACTATACATTTCCTTACTAACGATATCTGTCGACTCACCAATTCCTCTTTTAAATAAGCGAGTTTCTTCAAAGACTGGAGTCCTGATCTCACTATAGTTAAAGTTATTCATTATCTGGTGAACAGTATCTTCTAAATCTCTCCATTTCTTTATCTCAGATGGAAGGATATCTTTAGTACCTGTTATTGCTTTAATCATAATCGGCTGGTAATAATATTAATAAATTAGAGTTTACTTTCTTCTTCTTCGAAAATTTGAAGTATCGCTTCTGGGGATTCTGCATCCAACAATTGTTGATGGACTTCTACTTTCCCCATGATTCTGGAGATACGGCTTAACATTTTTATGTGTTCCCCAACTGAATTCTCTCTGCCCACAAGAAGGAATATCAAATTAACTGGTTTCCCATCAATGGCATCAAAATCAATTGGTTCCGAAAGCCTTCCAAATACAGCTACTATTTCTTTTACGGCATTAGTTTTTCCATGAGGAATTGCAAAACCATTTCCAATTCCAGTAGACATAATTTTCTCTCTCTCAAGTACAACTTCTCTCACTTTTTCAAGATTAATAATATCGTCACAATTCTTCAAATTATTTATCATCTCATTAATCACATCTTCTTTTTTTGAGCTGATAAAATCTGTTATAACTCTTTTACTTAAAATAGTACTTATGTTCATTATATTTCTTTCTTATTTGTCTGCAAAGTTAATGAAGCTGTTAAACTAATCCAATTTAACACTAATTATTTGACAATTATTTTTCCATTTTCTCTTGCCTGCTTCTATTCATTCCATTAATTTTCTACATAAAGAATAATGAAACACGAGGACTAAATGGACATCAAAAATAAAACATTGCTGGTATTAGGTGGCTGGGGATTAGTTGGAAATGCTCTTACACGAAAATTAGTTAAAGAGAAACCCAAACGCATCATAGTAACATCATTAAGGAAAGAGGAAGCAGAAGAGCATGTGGCTCAGCTGAAATCTGATTATCCGAATTTCGATGAGAATTTCTTCATTCCGTGGTGGGGTAATATTTTTGTTAGAAATAGTTTTAAAGATACTGATCGCTATGAGTTACTGAATTCTAGAGATACTCGTCTTACTCTTATATCGGATACAATGGAAGAAATGAATAGTGAAATACTTCATGAGTCTTCGATTTACAAATTGATTGAGAAATATAAACCTGACATTATAATTGATAGCATTAATGCCGCAACAGGTATTGCTTACCAGGATGTATACACAACTTATCGAACTATCAAAAAAACTATAGAGAATAATCCTAAAATAAATGAAGTTATTGAACTGACAGAAAAATTATTAAGCACCCAGTATATTCCTCAGTTGATAAGGCATATTCAACTTCTCTATGCCTCAATGGAGAAATTCGAAACTGAAGTATATTTAAAAGTCGGGACTAGCGGCACAGGCGGAATGGGATTAAACATTCCATATACTCACAGTGAGGAGAAACCTTCAAGAGTATTATTGAGTAAATCAGCTGTAGCGGGCGCTCATACACTACTTCTCTTTCTTATGGGCAGAACTCCCAAAGGACCAATAACGAAGGAGATCAAACCTACAGCTGCCATTGCCTGGAAGAAAATTCAATATGGTGAAATAAAGAAGAGTGGAAAACCTATTGAAATTATTGATGTTCCGATTGAATCCGCAATAGAGCTTGAAGGATCATTTACCCTAGAACCAGTTACTAAATTTGAGACAACCGGGAAAAATTTAAAATCGATATTCATTGACACAGGTGAAAATGGAACATTTTCACGTGGAGAATTTGAGACTATTACTTCTCAGGGACAAATGGAATATGTTACACCGGAAGAGATTGCGCAGAATGTGATATACGAACTTAAAGGAGGTAATACTGGTCATGATATTATTAATGCCCTTGATAATGCCACGATGGAACCAACCTACCGTGCAGGTTTTTTGCAACATTACGCAGTTGAAAAATTAACTGAACTTGAGAATAAGCACAACAAAGAGAGTGTTGCATTTGAACTCCTTGGTCCTCCACGCTTATCGAAGTTACTACATGAAATTAATTTACTCCGTCATGCTGGGGGAACAATGAAGGAAATAGCAGTTGCTCAACCTTCTCAATTAGTTGAAAAGATTTTCTCTATAATTAAACATGATAATACATTAAGAAGTGAAATTATATCAATTGGTATTCCTATCCTTTTCCCTGACGGCAAATCATTGCTAAGAGGTAACACTATGAAAATCCCTCCTTATCGTGGAGAAAATAAACTTGAAATATCAGATGAAAAAATTAATCTATGGGCTAAGGATGGTTGGGTTGATCTAAGAGAAAGTAATATAGTCCTTTGGCAACAAAGACTAAAAGAATTAATGCTGGAAGCAAAGTCTATATCTGATGATGATTCAAGTTCTTTACACGTTAGGAATAAAAGATATTGGAATAATTTTGAGCAAATTGATATCGGTAAAGTGGTCAGCTGGATCTTTATCCATGAAGAGCAC
This sequence comes from uncultured Ignavibacteria bacterium, assembly GCA_963751695.1. Taxonomy (GTDB): domain Bacteria; phylum Bacteroidota; class Ignavibacteria; order Ignavibacteriales; family Melioribacteraceae; genus SZUA-22. Next base: position 241,685 of record CAVVVP010000001.1, read on the forward strand.
GGTCTTAGAATGAAAGCTTAATTATCTAGTCTTACTTTACTAATTAATATGCAGATCAAAAGGCAGCCTAGTTTTTATTTCTTTGTTTTGAATAAGTTCTATCGCTGAACTGTAATGCATATAAATATTCTTTAACTCAGCAGACATAGAATTGATAGAGCTTTCATCGAAAAACGACTCGAAGAAAACTTCAAATGCGTCTCTGATTGCTGGATATTCAACAATTCTATAATTTTCTATCTCCGACATTTCGGCCGCAATTTGAATTGCTTTATCTAATCCGCCAAGTTCATCAACTAATCCGATCTCTTTTGCTTGCAATCCAGACCAGATTCTTCCCTGTGCAATTTCATTTACTTCAATTGAACTTATTCTTCTCCCCACTGAGACATCATTTATAAACCGATTATAAACTGTGTCAACTTGCTTTTCGAGAATGTGTTTTTCATACTTACTCAGAGGTCTAATTCCAGAAATAAAATCTGAATATCTACCAGTGGTAACTTTATCAAATGTAATTCCAAGTTTATTATCAAAAAACTTTTGAGTGTTTGGAATAATAGAAAAGGCACCGATTGAGCCGGTAAGTGTAGTTGGTTCTGAGACAATTTTATCTGCTCCGCAAGATATATAATATCCCCCAGAAGCAGCATATGAGCTAAATGAAACAATAACTGGTTTTTTTACTTTAGCTAATTCGATTTCTTTCCAGATTAGATCAGAAATCAACGAACTTCCCCCAGGCGAGTTTACTCTTAAGACGATAGCTTTTACATAATCATTGTTTTTTGAGTGCCTAACAGCATTAACAATATTTTCCTTTCCAATTGTTAGTTCATCTCCCTTTGCAGCAGTAATTTCTCCAACTGCATATATTACAGCAATTCTGTTACTCGAATAAGGAATTTCTGCTCCCTCAACTTTAAGATATCCTTTTAATCCAATTGTTCTGGGTGATTGATTCGGTGTGATTCCAGCAAATTGTTTAAGTAACTCCTTAACTTCTACTTCATATTTTAGATCATCTACTAATCCATATCTTTTTGCATCTGTTGGGAATTGGATTTTAAGATTATCAGCAAGGTCACTCAATTCTTCAGTACTTATATTTCTTGATTTAGAAATATTATTTAATAAATAATTGTATATCGAATTTATGAATCCTTTCATTTGAAGCCGATTTTCATCACTCATTTTTTCAGAAATGAAAGGTTCAACAGCACTTTTAAATTTTCCAGCTCTTATTATTTGTACTTCAATGTCTAATTTTTCTAATGTTTTTTTGAAAAACGTCAATCCAGCAGAGAGTCCTTTAAATTCTAAGTTTCCGCTAGGTGTTAGAAAAATACTGTCAGCCATTGAACCTAAATAGTATGACTTTTGCGAAATATTATTTCCATGAGCGATTATAAATTTACCAGATTTTTTAAATCCTTCTAACGCATTGCGTACTGGTTCAACAACAGTATAACTGCCGGCATTCATATTGTCTAGCTTCAAATAAATTCCAGAAATGTTTTGATCATCCTCAGCCTTTTTAATACTTTTGATAACATCATTAATACCGATTCTTTTACCAACATTCGTAGAAAAAATATTTGAAAAACTCATTGGATCATAATAAGATCTCTCTGGAAGGGGTTTACTGAAACTCAGTTCTAGAATTGTGTTGGGAGTTATTGTTACTATCTCATCGGTGTCAATCATTGAACTAATACCTAAAAGTAGTAAAAATGAAAAAAATCCGATGATGATAAATGCTGCTACAGTACCAAGTAATGAAGCAAAAAAGAATTTAAAAAACTGTTTCATAGTCAACCTTAATTTGCATAATCGCTTAACAAATTTACTTAGATATTATTTTTGATGCCCGCTCATGGAGAGAAAATACTTTAAAAAGAAAAACCAACTCAAAAGAGTTGGCTTTTTATAATTCTATTTAGTGTGTTTTTTAATTTGTTGTACCAGATATTGACAAACTCGCTCTTCCGTTTGGCCCTTGAACACTAATAGTTGCTGTAATGGCACTAGGTTTTAATTCTTCAGCATCTGTATCTACAATACTAAAATGGAATGAAGTGTGTCCAAATTGAGTATCGGGCATCTGAATCGCAATATCACCACCGACTTCCGCATCTCCACTTGTACTAATAGATACACTATAGTTGTTGCCCGGTGCAAGTGGATTACCGTTTTGATCCATGACCGTATAACTAAATGACTGCGAACCGCCATTTGCTATATCAATCGTCTCAGGAGAAACTGTTAATTGAGGAACACCAGAAAACAATACTCTTGTTTGAGTACTTATTGATTCCTCATTTTCATTTATTGTACTTGCAGTTACATAGAAGAAACCAGGACCGTATGTTGGATCATTTGGCAACGGATTACCCGAAATAAGGTTTACACTCGCAAGTCCTTTCTCATCCGTTAAATTAGATCCTTGGATTACTGCAGCAGATGTTGAGAAATATACAGCTGTTCCAGGTCTAACTGGATTAGTATATTTATCCCCAACAAGTGCTGTTACTATACCTTGTCCATTAAGAATATTGTAATATGGATAATTCAATTGGTCACTACCGACAGCAAAGTGATCTAAGTCTGGTAATCCACCATGTATCGTAATATTAACTGGTTTTGATATAATTTTTTGACCTTCAAAATCTATTTCACCTATTATCTGAACTGCTCCAGCTATAGTTCCACTGGTTAAATTTACGGTAACTTGACCGGCAGCATCTGTCTTTATTGTTCCAGGTGCTAGTATCTCACCACCACCAGGTGATGCACCAAATCTGAAATTAACCATTACAGCATGGTCAAGATCAATTGGATTGCCGCTAGAATCTTGTACTTCGAAAACGATTTTTGCAGTTTCTGGAGAACCACTTTCTGTTACACCAATGCTTTCGAGCGATTGTGACACTAAGAAAATTGATGCTGGTTCACCTGCTATCTGATCAGTCAATGGTCTCAAACTTATTGTTGGGATTGTTGTTGTTTGTCCCGAAACTGCAATTACAGAAGTTGTATCTGCCAAATATGCAGCTTGAACGGTATAAACAGAAAGTTCCTTTGTTCCAGACATCAGAAATTCTGCTGCGTAACCTCCTGTTTCATCTGTATAAGCCACACCAACAGGTTCTGCCATATCATAAAATCTTATTTCAGCATTTACTACTGGATCACCAGATTTTCCATCCATTACATACCCAACAATGGTTACATTGCCTTCTTCAACTGAAAGAGGAGCTAAACCAATAACAGGAACATTGATGTCTTCATTCATCATGGCATCAACAAAACCTGAAGTAGGCATATATCCATCTTTTATAACTTCTATTGTAAGAGTCTTATCTGCATCAATAGTCACTGTTGTTGAATAGTTTCCCGAATTATCTGTGGTAACAGCTTGTAATTCATCCGAGCCATCCAATATTCGAACAAGTGCTAAGAAAATTCCGGCTGAAGATAAAGAATCGACCACTTGACCACTTACGGTTATTGTTGAACCCTCTTCAGGTCCTGTTGGATTATCATCTTCATTGATTTTACATCCATAAATAAACAAAATTGTTAATGAAAACAGTGTAAATAAACTGATTGCTTTTTTCATTTTATTATCTCTAGTTGTTTAATATTCAATTAAAATTTTAACTCTTAGTAATAAATATCTTATTATCTTAAATAAATTAGTGAATTGATAATATTTAAGCAAATATTTTTTGTATCTATCTTCTTAATTTATAATCAATTATCGTGTTTCATTAAAGTCTTCAATTAGACTAGCTTAACTATTTTATTAAAATATCTACTTCTCGTAAATGATATTCCAATCTCAATTATTTATATCAATAAGTATGCCTCGTTATTTTATGTCAAAAATATTAGAAAATGAACTAAAATCATTTAATTTCAGCTACTTTTCTAATATTTTTCATAGAGTTTAAAATTTATAAATTTGCAAATAGGTAGGATTTACGATAATAAATTCAAAATTACATGAAATTTCTATTTAGAATTACTTATTTACCAATATTTAGTTCTTTTTCCTAAATAATCGCTAAATTGTAGCAACTCAATCATAGGAAAGTTGGTGAAAAAGTACAAAGGCAAATCTCCGGAAGAAACTATTAGAATTGTTACTATTGAGATAATTGATCGGGCAATAAAATTCTCAAAAAAAAAGAATCGTTCAATATATATCAGCAAAACATCTGGTGGAAAAGGAACTAATGTTTTAGATCTTGATTCAAAAACAAATGAGGGAAAAGAAAATTTGGAGAAGTTTTTTACTCCCATCAGACGACATTATACTTTTTCTGGTCTTGGATCACCAGAAGAGAAAGACTCTGTAAATTGGCGAATTCTAAATCTTCCATTTGGTCGTCGTCTTCTTGTTCTTTTTCAAGTTTTTATTTCCTTTCTTATGAAAGGTACTCCCCTCAAAAATAACTGGTACAGATGGATGGGATATCATATCGGACGAAATACAGAAATTATGCAGTTAGTATGGCTTGATCATTTTAGACCCGAATTGATTTTTATTGGAGATAATACCCTATTGGGGGCTTTTACACGTTTGACAGTTCATGCTTATGAGGGATTGGGAAAATTCAGATATGGATTAATTGAAATTGGAAATAATTGCAAGCTTGGTGCAGGTACAGGAACTGGACCAATAAAAATTGAAGATAATGTTAGAACTCTTCCTGGTACTACCCTTTCACCTTACCTATTGCGAGTGAAATCTGGAACAGTAGTTGGATGGGACCCTCCAACTGTAAAGGAACCGAAAGTTGAAAACTCTGAAGAAAAAACAACTTAGAAATTTGGTGTGATTTTCTTCCCTTTGTGGAAATCATAAATTATCTGAGCAGCTTCCTTTGGATCATCAGTAAGAGTGAAAAGATCCATATCAAAATCTTCAATAAATTTAAAGTCGATCATATATTTCTTTAACCAGCTCATTAAAGGTTTCCAATATTCTTTTCCCATAACAACAATGGGTACTCTTTCTGTTTTACCAGTCTGAATTAACGTTAATACTTCAAAAAATTCATCAATTGTACCAAATCCCCCAGGCATAATAATATAACCTTGAGCATATTTGAAAAACATGACTTTTCTAACAAAGAAATATCTGAAAGTTAAGAGTTTATCGCGATCTATATATTGATTTGCAGATTGTTCATGCGGAAGCTCAATATTTACACCAGTGGAACTACCATCAACTTCATTAGCTCCTCTATTAGCTGCCTCCATTATTCCCGGCCCGCCACCAGTAATAATTCCAAAACCCTTTTTAGTCAATTCTTTTGCAACTCGGACTGACATCTTATAATATTTGTTACTTGGTTTTGTTCGAGCAGATCCAAATACAGCAATGCTTGGCTTTATCTTACCCATTTTTTCAAAACCTTCAACAAACTCAGCCATAATTCTAAATACTCTCCACAGATCTTCTTGAGATGCATTTAATTCTTGTTTTAAATTGTTAATCGAATCTATTGTTGGCTTATCCATAGATCAAACTCCTTGAAAAAATGAATGTAATAATACAATTTTTATTTTTGGAATGCTTAATGGATAAAATTTCGAGATAAGACTAATTCAATCTTGCTGAGAGCTGTAATAAATTATTACGTGCCTTTATAAAATCTGGTTTTAGAGTAAGCGCTTCATCGAACATTTCAATAGCTTTATACCATTCACCTCTTTTCTCGTAGACGATTCCAAGATTAAAAAAGGTGGAGTGTTTACTTTTATTATTTTCAAGGCTTAGTGCGAGGTCAAGCCAAATCTTAGCGTCTTTGTACTTCTTAAGCTTTATCAGATAATAGCCAATATAATTATATGCAGAATATTCATTCTTATCGATTTTCAAAGCAGTAATACATTCCTCAATGGCTTCTTCATACCTTCCCTCCTTGCTTAAAACCATTCCTAAATTTATATAAGCTTCAATGGTGGGAAATTTTCTAATGGAAATTCTATAGTTTTGTATCGCATCTGTATGATCACCATTTTTTTGAGACTCAAATGCTTGATTAAAATGATGATAAGCTGATTTTAAGTTGTCTTCGCTAAACATATTCTTCTTGTAATTTTTTAGGAGATGATTTTCAAGAATCAGACCGATGTATAATCTTTGTTTTTAACCAATTTTTAAAGCTTATTTAGATTTGGATTGTCTTATTTTAAGATTTTAAAAGAATTTTGAGATAAAATTCATCTGAAATAACTTCTTGATCAAGAATTTTATATCTTAGGGTCAGAAATATTTTAAGCTGAAAGGAGATTTTATTGTTAGAAATTCATGAAAGAAGTAACTACTTAAAAGGATTGATGCTTTTATTAAAAAAAGATCGCGTGATTGAGGAGCCAGAAAAAGAATTAATGAAGGGTGTTGGAAAAATACTAGGTTTTGAAAAAGAATTCATACAAAGTTCAATTGAAGATTTACTTGAAAATGATTATATCACGGATGAAATTCCAGTTTTTTCTAACAAAAATATAACTGAAAGTTTTTTGCTCGATGGTTTAAAAATTTCATTTTCTGATAATGATTTTGCACCTGAAGAAGTAGAGTATCTTTCACAAGTTGCGCAAAAAAATGGACTAGAGCCCGATATTTTTTCTTCTATGCTTAAAAGTTATTTATCCCATTTCGAAACTTTAAATGACAAAAGCTTTTTGTTTATAGAAAAATATCTAGACGAAGATTATAGAGAACCAGTCTAATAAAAAAACCCGACAATAGCCGGGTTTATCAATTCATAATATTTAACAATAACTATTTACTAAAGTTAATTGCTGCCAAACCTGGGAAAATACCAGTGATGTCAAGTTCTTCTTCAATACGAAGAAGTTGGTTGTACTTAGCTACTCTATCAGTTCTGCTTAATGAACCAGTCTTAATCTGTCCCGCATTAGTTGCCACTGCAATATCAGCTAAAGTTGTATCTTCTGTTTCACCTGATCTGTGACTAATAACACTGGTGTAGCTAGCACGTTTTGCCATTTCAATCGCATCTAAAGTTTCAGTTAGAGTTCCAATCTGATTTACTTTGATAAGAATTGAGTTTGCAATCCCCTCTTCAATACCTCGAGCTAGTTTTTTGGTGTTTGTAACGAAAAGATCATCACCAACTAATTGAACTTTGCTTCCAAGTTTATCAGTCAAAATTTTCCAACCATTCCAGTCGTTTTCATCTAGACCATCTTCGATAGAAACAATAGGATATTTTGAAGTTAATTTCTCATAAATCTCGACCATTTCCTCCGCAGTTTTTTCAGATTGATCTGATTTGAAAAATTTATATACTCCTTTTTCTTTATCATACATTTCGCTCGAAGCCACATCAAGAGCAAAACCAATATCTTCACCTGGTTTATAACCAGCTTTTTCTATAGCTTCAAGAATTGTATCAAGCACTTCTTCGTTTGTTGCCAGATTTGGAGCAAATCCACCTTCATCACCTACTGCTGTATTCAATCCTTTAGATTTTAAAACTGATTTTAGTGCATGAAATGTCTCAGCACCCATTCTAATTGCCTCTGCAATTGTAGGAGCACCATAAGGCATGATCATGAATTCTTGGAAATCAACTGTGTTGTCAGCATGACTTCCACCATTGATAATATTCATCATTGGAACAGGTAATGTCTTTGCGTTTGTACCACCTATATATTTGTAGAGCGGAATGTCTAACGTATCAGCAGCAGCTTTTGCCACAGCCATAGAAACACCTAATATTGCGTTCGCACCCAATTTGGACTTATTTTCGGTTCCATCAAGTTCAATTAAGAAATTATCGATTCCAACTTGATCAGTTGCATCGAAATCGATTAACTCATCAGCTATAACTTCATTAACGTTATCCACAGCTTTTAAAACACCCTTTCCAAGATATCTATCTTGGTCACCATCTCGTAATTCCACTGCTTCGTGTTCACCAGTTGAGGCACCACTTGGAACCGCAGCTCTCCCAATTACTCCAGACTCTAGTAAAACTTCTACTTCTACTGTTGGATTCCCTCTGGAATCCAAAATTTCTCTTCCGAGAATATCAACTATAGCTGTCATCGTATTCATCTCCATTTATTTAAAAATATCTTCGCAAAATTAGGTAAATGGGTATCTAAATTCAATTTGAATGGGTTGATATTAAAAATATAAATACAAGTTTAATATCTAATTCAAAATGACTTGCTTTAAGTAATCATAACAATTCGATATATTTGAAATAATGAAAGAGTAAAAAAAATGCCCCGGTAGCTCAGCAGGATAGAGCGTCGGTTTCCTAAACCGTAGGTCGGAGGTTCGAATCCTCTCCGGGGTACAAAATAAATAGCTTGAAGTCCAGTATTGGTAAGGGATTCAAGCTTTTTTAGGTTTAAGGGGGATTATTTGGTTTTTCGAGATTTTAGGGATTTTTTAGACTAAAAGACGGAAATCAGTTATCAATTTAGTTATCAATTATTTTAGTAGTTGTATTTGAACCGCTTCATATTTTTAAGTGCTAAAATGTCCTATAAGCGCTGACGGGAAACAATGTACGTCTTCAAAAGATTTTGGACAAACAGATTGTTATTTTGATAGACGGTTTTGATCATTCTTTAATGATTAAAAATAGTTAAGTAATTAATAAATTACGTTTTTTTCTTTAATTGGATATGAGGTTTTGCTCTTTTAAGTAATCTAATTGCCACTCTTATTCACTGTCTTCACTAACAATTATTAGATGTTTTTTACTTAATGGATTTGGACAATCTTAAAAGCAAAATAATCTGTAGAATAGCTACAATTAGTGATAGTACCAACCCACCTAAGTAAGCAATCACTGATATTAAAAATAATCCGACTAATATTTCTAATACTGCTATTGATGTTGATGGTTTTCCTAATTCAGATCGGACTTTATATATTCCATAACCAAATACAATTCTTGATACACCAAAAACAACTAAAACGGTTCCACCAAATATGTTATAAAAACTAATTGGTTCTTGTATTGCAAAAATTTGAAAAACATACCAAATAATTTTGAGTAATATAATAAGGATACAACTTATTACAATAGCTGGGATATTAAATTTTTTCCCAATTAAATAGAAACCATTATATAAAGCTACAGTGCTTAGTACAGAAGCGACATAAATAAAAATGATTATATATAATAACCATTGTGCTTGTGGATCAATATTGAGTTGGTGTTCAAGATATATTTCTGGTGGTATAAAAAAGAGTGATATCAATCCACCAAGTGCGGCTAATCTTAGTTGGATATTCATAATTGGGTCCCTAATCATTCCATTTTCATCTAAATATTAGACGGTCGTTGTTTTATTAAGTTTTTACAAATTTATTTATGTGGTTATCGAATCCAACATTGGTTTATTCTAGATAAGTAAACCAGGGCACACCCTCAGCCTTGGTTTTTAATTTAAATTATACTGGACAACTGTTAAGACGTTAACTTTGTATTAACGATTTAACGCTATTAACGATAGTTTTAAATAAATACAATTTTTTTTTCTTAATAGACTATTATACTGGAAGCGACTTTAGCCGTTATTGGTCTTTCTTATTTGGGGAATATTTTCAGAATTTTTAGAGGTTTAAGCCTAAAGACGGAAATCAGTAGTCAAAAAATTGAGTAATTAATTCTATATTTTATACTATTGTAATGATAGTTTCTTCAAACGAAATTTGATCAATATTTTGCTTTTCAAAATATTATGAATTTATTTCAGAATCCATTTCTGCAAGCTTTTCTTTAATTCCTTCTCTTAATCTTTGTCTAAAATCATCTGTAATAGTTGAGTCAGAATCTAATTTACTATAGGCTATTTTGTAATATTTAATCGCTTTTTCATTATCACCTAATATCATATAACATTCTGCAATGCTGTCATAACAATTTGCAATTTCGGGATAAAGATTTAAATTGACTTGAAAAACAGTCAAAGCTTCATTTTGGCGTTCCTGATTTATTAGGTTGTATCCAAGCCCATTCAAGGTATTCACATTATCTAAATTATATTTACTCTGAAGGCTATCTTTTTCAACCATCAAAAATTCTACACCCCTCTTTTCAACCAAAGAAAGAAAATAATTTCGAGTTTCTTGAACTTGGAAGCCATTATTATTTGAGAACTCTTCAGTTAATTCTCCCCAATACTTATGTGCTAGAGTATAATTATTTTCTCTGAATCCATAGATTAAAGCTGAAATATATTTTGCTTCGTTATTGAAAAGGATTCCCTCTTGTTCTACTTTATTAAAATACTTTAATCCCAATTCTCTATCTCCCGGCATTCCACCTAACCAAGCTAAAAATCCTTGAAATCCAGTAATTGCTACAGCAGGAAAATATTCATGCACCCCAAGTGCTAAATATGCATCTATGCAATCAGGATCTTCTTCAATCACTTCTTCTAAGTAATCTTCCGCTTTGCTTGCGTTCCAATACCCATTCCAATAATCACCACTCATAATATTAATTCGTGTTAAAAAGGCGTATGAAGAACCAATATAGAATTTGGTTTCAGTAGTTTGTTCTGCTTTTTCACCAATTGTAACTGCATCCCAAGTATATTTTTCAACTTGTCGTATTGTTTTTGCCCTATCGCGTGGCCCATTATTTCCAATATATCTAGCATAAAAACTGCTATATGCTTTGAAAAAATGATACTTGGGAATATTAGGATTTTTCTTGAGTTGGATATCAATTAAAGAATCAGCACTCTGCCAATTTCCATCAAAAAGGATTTTATTTATTTCAAGATCAAATGATGAAAATTTTACTGGTTGTGCAAAAGCAATTATGGAGATAAATAAAAATAGAATAAACATTTTTGATTTCATATCGTTCCCTAATTTTATTTTGTAGGTTATATGATTCTACTAATTATTATTTTTTATTTCTTTTTCACATAATTAAGCTAAGGGTTTTGACGTATCTACGAGCGATTTGTTCTTTGTTAGAAACAAGATGCAAACAAAGTCACTTGGAGTTGAAGTGCTGACATAAGGAAAAATGAATATATGGATCTACAAATTCCAAACAAGGAATTCTAATCACTTACTAGACCTTATTGTTGTCCCTATTCAAAACCTCATCAGAACAAATATTTCAGAGGTTTAATTATAGTAACCTATTAAAATCTTATTTAACTAAAATTAATATCCACTCCCCCTTCTCAACCGTCCTGCAAGCTCCTCTTTACTAATTTCTAACCTAGACCCGAGGTTTAATCCATTGTGGAAAAAATAAAGTCCTCCTCAGAAGGATGAGATATTCCAACCAGGGTAAGCATAACAAATAAAGATCGATTATTAGTATGTCCTTGCAAATGCTAAGAGATAGGATTCGCAGAAATTATAGTATGAATATTTAATGGTCACCCAGAAAATAAAAGCCTTATAAAACATACTCTTATAAGGCTTTCTAAATTAACTTTTATGTTAATTTTTCTTATCACATTTTCTTAGAAATTTGTGAATTTCACAATTTTAAATAAAAGGATTAAAACTCTATCCTATAACTAAGACTTGGTATTACAATTCCATCATATTTTGTATCAATACTTTTAGTTTTTAAATTATAGTAGTCATGTGAGTACTCTTCGGTTCCCGATACATTTAATATCTGAAGCGACCACACTGATGAATAATTCTCATTGTTTATGCGATATGAGATTGTTAACGAAAATATTGGTAAATCATTATATTTATCATTGAAAGAAATGGCCTGGCCCGTTTCACCGTAAACAACATCTTGTTTTTCGTATGAGGCATCATAATCAATTGATTCTTTGCGGTTTCCACCTAGATAATTTATCCTCACATTGGCACTTAAGAAATTTTTATTTCCTATCTTCCATTCTTTTCCGGCCATAATGTTAAATATATAGTTTTTATTAAACCGAGTATTTCGTTCAATGTTATCATTCGTAGTATATTTCGAGTTGAATATTGAACCTGATAGCATATAGTAATATCCGTGACTCAAGTATTTCTCAAGAGTGAAATCAATCCCGTAATTTTGCCCTTTTCCATTGCTCACAAGTACTTCGTCAAAAAATAATACATTATTATTGTTCAATGTAGAAATGTATCCTTCAGGAGATACAGGCACATTGCTTAGATGTTGATAATATGGTTCAATAATAAAATGAAGATTTTCAGCAATTTTTGCACGATATGCAAATACATAATGTGTCGATTTCATAAATTCCAGATCTAGATTTGGGTGAGTTCCATTATTTGATACAAAGTAAACAGGTAGCTGTTCAAGTCTGCTATGAACTCCATATGCAAAACCTAGACTATGGTTACTATTTATGTTGTATTTTAATCCGACTCGTGGTTCAATCGAATAGTTTTTATTAAGAAGCAAGTACTTTGAATTGAATCCAGCATTAAGAACCAAATTTGGAAGAAGATTAATTTTTGACTGAGAATAAAATTGTAATAATTCTGTATTACCTGAATAACGTGCAATTTCAGTTGGAAGTTCCCCCTCAGCTAAAGATTGTTCAACATCAATATTGAAATTAAGCGTGCTAAAACTTAAGCCTGATTTATTACTGTGAATTTCATTAAAACGTTTTGTTAATTCCGAATTAATTGAAATCCGTGAAGAATTATTTTCAGCATTAGATTGGGGATAAGCATTAAGATTATAATCCAACCTTTCCTCAGTAAATTTCAAACCATTTCCAGTTGCTGAAATTGCAGTGTTTAGAAAGATAGAACCTGGTAAAAGGATTTTATGAGATAAAGAAGTAGCAAACATATACATTGAAGTTTCTGAATTATCTCTGTCATAATTTGATTCCCAGTTTGCACTATCTGCGGCTTCCATTTCCTGACCATCTAAAGCACCAATTCCCCAGAAGCTGAATATTCCACTATTTTTTGTAGGATAATTAAGTTTAAAAGGAGAGATCCTGGTATTTCAAAATACCAGAATCGTCCGGTAATATTGGGGCAAGCAACGCCATAGTGGAGTTTCTGTAGTTTACGATATAAGTAGCATTTGAGTTTTCACTAAATGGACCCTGTGCCATAGCCCCAACACCTAACAATCCAGCTTCAAAAGCATATTGTCTCTTATTACGATTTCCTTCACGAAGTTTAATATCAAATACACCAGATGATGCATTACCATACTCAGCTGGGAATGCACCTGTATAAAAATCACTATTTCCCATTACCTGATTGCTGATTGCTGATAGGGCTCCCCCGCCTGAAATTGTAAGATTAGCAAAATGGTTTGGGTTAGGAACTTCAACACCATCTATTAGCCACAAGAGTCCGTCAGGAGCATTTCCACGAACCGAAATTCCGTTACTTGTAAGTGAAGGATTGGCCACACCAGCAAATGATGAAACCAATCGGGCAGGATCGTCCATTCCTCCTGCGTAGCGTTGACTTTCTTCGACCGTAAACTGACGAGAGCTTAATGTTGCCATGCTGTTTAATGGAGTTGATTTGCTCACACTTACTATAACTTCATCAATTTCTATGCTGTTTTTTTGCAATTCAATTTTTAGATTAACTTCTTGTCCCGAGCTGACTAATAATTCTTTAACTATATAAGTTTTGTATCCGATCATTGAAACTTTTATAGTTTGACGACCAACCTTTACTTTTTTCAGTAAAAAAATACCATCCATATCTGCTGCGTCAGCAATAACAGGATCAGAATCCATCACAATAATATTGGCAAATGGCAAAGGTTCATGAGTTGTGATATCCGTTACTTTTCCAATAATATTCTGTGTTATTTCCTGTGCCTCTGTTTTTATTGGTAATCCAATTGTAAACAAGCATACAATTATTGTGGCACTAACAATTCCCGTTTTTTTATAAATTGTAACTGTTTGCCTGGTACTCTTTTGATCTAAAATATCCTTAGTGAAAAAGAACTCCCTATCCTTGAGAATAATATATGTTGAGAATATCAACAATAAACCAGTTTGAATTACCTTACTCATTGGGTGTGTTACAAATATCTCGTTAAAATACCCAGCAGTGATATGAAAAATAATTGGTAAAATTATGTTCCTACCTGTTTTGAAATAGATCCAGTTTAAAATGATTACAAATGGTATTAGGCTGAAAATAAAATTGAATGAATAAAGCAGACCTTCGTTCACCAAGTTGCTGTGGTAATAATCTTTAATAAAAGATAATGGGAAATGCCAGATTCCCCAAAATAGTGCAAAGATTATAGATGTATTAAATAGATTTAACTTAGTACGTAAGCTGTCGGTTCCATAGGAGTGCCATGCAAGTTCTTCAAGTAAAGGTGCAATTATTAGCATAAACCATACAGGAAAAACTCCAGAAGAAAATGAAAAAGTTTCAGCAAATTGAAACTGGTTGGAGCTATAACCGAAAAGTAGCGACATAGCCTGTGCTAGCAAAATACTTGCTAACAATAAAAAACATGTGATGAATAAGTACTTAATTTTAATTTCTTTGAAATTGAAAAAACGTTTCAATAAATCTTCCTTTACCAATTTGTTTTCCCTAGCTAAAACTATTGTAATAACCACGGGAGCCAATAACCCCAAGAATGCTATTAAACTAGATATTCCTGATACTAATTTTGAGGATGGTTCTGCATAACTTATATAACCAGATAGAAACCAAAATGTCCATGGAATAATGGTTGATAATCCAAAGAATAGTCCTGTTTTATTGTAACTAGTAGTATTCATGTTGAGAACTCCTTATTATGTTAATTATAATTCTGATTTGTTTTCAGTGTTAGTAATTCATAATTACTGATGCAAAGAAACCAAATAGCAAAGGAGAATTCGCTCAAGCGTGAAAGACTGTACCTTTAGTATATCCAATCTTACACGCTAGGACTCTTAAAGCATTATAAAACAATGAGTTTGATGGAATTATCTTTTAAAAAGAAGTTGATAACCAGAAGTTAATTTTTAATATTCGCCAAATATTGAGTAGGTGTCGAGTTTTTTAATTTTTTGAAAACACTATTAAATGATGATTTTGAATTAAATCCAGAGTCGAGAGCATTTACCAAGTAATTAAAGTTTTTGTTGGTTTGAGCTCGTTCTATGAATTCATTAACCCTGTACATGTTTACAAAGTCATGGAAGTTAACCTTTTCATACTGGTTAATGATCTGGGAAAGATTGTTTGAAGAGATATTAAGACTTAGAGCTAATTCACCTAGAGTAAGTTTGGGATTTAGATAAGGTTTCTCAGTTATCATAAATTTAAGTAAATCGCGATGTTTACTATTTGCTATATCACTCTTTAAACCCGATTTTCTATACGCACTTTCAATTTTGGTTTCAACCAGTAGTTTTTCATCTGATAAATTATTCGAAAACAAATTTTGTTGTCTTATACCTGAATAGCCAATATATACTACAAACAAAACTATGAAAGAGTAAAAAATTAAATCCGCATTAAATGGAAATTGGTAGTGAAGGATTTCGCGTAGTGTGATAATTATTGCAGCTGATAAAAACACTCCTAAAAAACATAGTATTGAATATCTTAACCAATTTAATTTGATACGACTATGTAGCGAAAAGTTATCATCAAGTAACTTCTTATGCTGGATTAATTTTATGTATGTTAAAATAGTATAACTAATCCCCGATAAAATAAATCCAATTAAAAGAACATTTGAAAATGTACTATAATCTTCAACCAAACCTCTATCAACCTCTATTTTTTCTTGGACAGTATAACCAAAATAAAAAGGTAGCATATAGATGTAACTTATTAGAATCGGAGCAAAGTGAAGGTAGTCAAGTTTTCGAATATGCTTTTGGTCTTTAAACGAGTATAAAACATACAAGAACAAAAAGGGACCATAGAAAAAAGGAAAGGGAACGGTAACGCCAATTAAATGAGGATATTTCTCCCAGTAGCCTTGTGAATAAACTAAGTAATTAAGTAAGTGTACACCTATAAGAAATAACCAAAATGCTAGGATTTTATCAGAGAGATGTTTATTCTTTTTGGAAAAGAGCATTATTCCAAGAAAAAAGGAGAGGATGATACCAATATTTAAAATAAAATTCATTGTTCAAGTTTACGAAGTTTATTGAATATCCTCAAAAGATATTCTACAACTGCCCAAAAATTGGATAGACAATTTTAATCACTTCTTAATAATTAAAAATAATTAACTAACTAATAAATTGCATCTTTTCTTAGCCTGATAGTCTTCCCTTTTAGAATACTTATATCTTTGTGAAAGATGCCAAATACGCAGATGATAGAATTCTTTTATTTGTAAGTGATTCAAGCTTTTTTGATTGAAAATAAGGACTTGTGGTTAGCGAAGATATTGAGAATTTATTTCGTTGAAAATTTGGAATAGGTTATCAATTTTCTGGCAAAATATAGTTTCGAACTATTAAATAATTTTTAGACTAGTTTAGTATGAAATAGCAATTATTTCATCAACTACTGCTAATGCCTCGTCTGCGTCAATTTGATAATCCCCTTGTGTATTTGGAATTGATGTCATAACTATTACCAAATCTTTGTAAGGTACGATAAATGCAAACTGACCTCCATGACCCCACATAAAATATATGTTTCTTTGTGCATCAATCCACCAAAGAAAACCAAAATCGTAATCTCCATCGGTTTCTACTTTAATTGTTGTCATTTCTTTGACCCAATTAGAAGGTATTATCTCTTCACCGTTCCATCTTCCACTATCGGCAACACATAAAGCTATTTTTGCTAATTCTCTTGGTGTAGTCTCTATTCCAAATCCACCGAATGTTATCCCATCTTTATATGGAACCCAATTATAATTAGTAAATCCGATTTTTGAAAAGAATACTTGATTTGACCATTCATCTGTTTTTTGACCAGTTACATTTTGAATTATTGCCGAAAGTAAATGTGGATCTCCATCTTTATAATCAAAAAAAGTCCCAGGTGTTTCGACTAGAGGTAGTTCCAGCACAAATTCAACACTATTATCAGGTAATTCTCTTAGTAATTGATCTGTTTGCCCACCGACTCCATCATTGTTGTACCCTATACCAGATTCCATAGTTATTAAATCACTAATTGTAATATTTGCTTTCTCTTGATGGTTTTTCAATTCGTCTTCTAAGTATATGGAAATTGGATCATGAAGAGATCCGATTAATCCTCTTTCTATGGCGATTCCGGATAAAATACCCATAACTTGTTTAGTGCACGACCATATAAGGTGTTGAGTTGAAATATCATTACTATATTTAAGATAGGATTCCGCCACTAAGTTCCCATTCCTCAATACTAATAGACTCCTTAATGACCAAAGATTAGGATCACCATAAACTGCTTTGTAAACATTTACTAATCCAAGAGAATCTATATTCTCCGTTGACGGAAATGATATAATATGTCCATCCTCGATCTCTTTAGGTATAATTGAGTTGAACTCACTATTAAGAGGACTTTCTGTTAAACAACCATTTATACCAATTAGTATTAGAACGAGTAGTTTTTTCAATTTATACTTTTATTATTGTTGCCGATACACCATTTGAAATTCAGTGAATGTGATAGGTATTGATACTTTGGAGTATCAAAATAACCAAAATATTCAAACTCATATGCAAGTGATAAACCATCTCCCAGAATATTAGCAAACTCTACTTCAATATCAGTATGGTTTAACAAACCAAAAGACCCGAAATTAAAATTACTATTCATTTTCTCCACCCAATCAAAGAATCTCAAGGTGTAGAAATGAGATTCCCACTTTGGATCGAATTCAGGCCGAGAAGTAAATCCCATAACTGAAGTTGCAATAGATATTGAAAATGTATTGCTCCCAACTTTATAAATTGAAATAATTTTTGGTCCAATATCGAATAATGTATACCAGAAAAGATGTCCACTTTGAAGTTCAGGGTAGAGCTGCCATAGATAATTCGTGGAAATATATGGACCGAGATAATATGTATTTTTCGAAGACTTAAATATTTGAAATCCATAAAATACATCGATGGGTGTAAATCTCCAATTTAGACCAATGCCCTTTTGAAAGTTTACGCCAAAATCCAACTTGGGTTTGTATCTGAACATAGAACTGTGATTAATTCTTTCATATTCATAACCGATAGCTAGATTGATCCCATTAAACACCAAACCGTAGTTCATACCCTCTTTTATTTGATAGAATTGCAAACCAAATACTAGTGAATGAGTTTTATTAGTTGTTAAATTTTGGCCAAGGGACTGGAATGTGGCTATTAAAAACATGAAAATGCTGCTGAAATAAATTACTTTTTTAATTTTCATTAAATTCCATTTAAATCTGATGGTAGCAAACAGCTCTTTACAGAGTCTAAATAATTATGGGGAAGATAATAATAATTTTTCTTTGAAAACTAAATTTCTACTTTTTTAATCATTTCAGAAACTTGTACAGTACGTCTTCAAAAGATTTATACAAACAACCTATTATTTTTAGACGGTTTTGATCATTATTCAATGATTACAAATAGTTAAGAAATTAATTTGCTGCGTTTTTTTCTGCACCATATTATCAACTAAATTAATATCCACTCCCACTTCTGAGCGTCCTCACAGCTCTCTGGTATTAATATCCAGCCTAAACCCGAGGTTAACCTTAAGTGGATAAAATAAAAGCCCTCCTCGAAAGGATTAGGAAATCAAACCGAGGAGGGTGTCATATATTACATCATATTTTTTAATACAAAAGATAATCTAAGTCCCAAGGACGTCGCCACATATCAAAATTTTTCATATCGTTAAAAAAGTCATTACACTCTTTTCTTGTAAGCATGAGCGTGTTTTCGCCAAACATATATTCAAGTTGTGTTGTAGCAATTCTTCTACCATGATTCCATTCACTACTGAAAAAAAATCCGGCGCTAAGATCAATTACATGATCTACGTAATTTCTTTTGCCATTACTTTCCTCATCCTCTGGTCTAAAAAAAGCATCGCCAAATTTACCACTCCCAAAATTTTCATACTCTATTACCATTTTTATTCCTTTCCTTTTTTTTATCCTAATATTTATTGATTTTCTATCTAGATCTATAACCTCTTTAATAAGTTTATCTCCTTTGTTTTTAAATCCACCATTAAATAACAACCAATAGAACCAGATAGGATCAAAAAGTAATATCTGGGGCAATGTTTTACCAGAATATTTCCCAAACCATAGTTTACTCCATTTAATTTTTGTTGCATCTCTTTTAATCTTTCTAATCTCTTCCTTTGTATATCTTGTTGATGACATTTCATTTCTCCTTTTTATTAATTTGAATTTGTTTTTCTTGTACCTACCCGTTAGACCTGCTTCCACAATGTCTAAACTCATAGCATTCCAAGCAATCGCAGCTACACGGATAACCTAAACTAGATAATCGATTGAATCTTCAACTGCTTCTTTTCCTAATAACTTTATCAATTCTTCTTTATTTTTTTAGGATGTCCTCCAGGACATCCTTTTCATCTATTGACATATTTTCTCCTATTAATTGTTTTTATTAAATTCATCACTTCCTATTCTATACTTACCATCACAGACTTTCCTCGAGTAGTTTTTTATTGATCAGCGTTCTTAAATCATTGCTAACATTTGATCCAGCACGCCCTAGAGTTTTCGCTATTCCACTTGTGGTTAGGATTTTCTTTGAATCATTTCCAAACAGTTTATGATTGCTCTTAGACCATCACTTATTTCATTAAAGTTTGTGCATCCACAGTAATGACCTCATTATAAAGTTTTTTTGTTATATATCCATTGCGAACTTATTTGGTGCTACAAGTGCGACTTTTTCATTTCCAACTTATAGTCATCTGGCTTTGGCTGATCAAGAGATAATTAGCGTTTCCGCTGGCATTGCATTTCCCTTGTGCCAGATAATTCGACGCTGGGCTTGGGTATGCCTACCTTTATTAAGGTGATGAACAATGATGATAGCAATATTTTTCTCTAGTGCATAACGATGGATAACATACTACCAAATTGATAATCAGACACAAAACTATATGCTTGCGTATTTCCGGCAAAGGACCTTGCAGCACCATATGAATCAACAACAATCGCTCGTATATCTGGGAACTCTTGTAGAGCTTCGTCCATCAATTCCATACCACCTTCTTCTAGAAATGGAATATCATCTGAAAGTGTTTGCAGAATAAAATTGTTCGGTAAAGTTTTAATGATCCCATGCCTTCGTCATTTTAGCTAATCTCTTATCCATCTTTTTTTTATTGTCCGCATAAGCCAGATATAACACACCATGCTTCTGTGGATTATGGAAGCGTGATGCAAACTTGAAGCCCCGACAGAGGTATATAGCATACTGACACATTAGCATGGTCTTCCCAAATTTTCCATCCCCCGCTTATCAACGTATAACCTACTGTTATTAGGTCATTTGTTATCATGGGTCTTCTTTCTTTTAAGTTTCTATTTCTTAACTCTCTTGCTGAATAAAACCTGCTCTTCTTCTTTATATCTTTCTTGATCGAAATGTTCTTACTCTTGAAGAAATCAATGCTGGGATCATAGATATCCGTTAAATCCTTATCAGCTTCAAGTTCAATAATGTGTATGTCAGTAGAGAATTTCTTCGCAAGTTTCCCTGCAGCCGCTTTGCCAGCAACATCTGAATCCATCACAATGTAGATATCATACTGATTTAGTACATGCACATATTGATCTGGAAAATTTGAGACACCTGGAATGCCAACAGCATTAAGCCCCCACTGCTGCGCGATTAAGAGCATCAGCTTCCCCCTCTGTAATTAGTAAGCTTTTGGAGGTAATGTTAGAAGAATGTTTTCATTAAACAACCTTTTGCGAGGTAGATTACCGGCTGGGTTATAAAGACCTTTATATTTGCCAGAAGCTGATTCTCTTGTACGACGACCGGTTAGATAACATGGTCTATCACCCCGATAATAAGGGATAATTATTCGATGATCCATAAAAACGAATACGCCATTTCTTACCAAACCAGTTACTTCGCGTTGGTAATGTGATAAGTTTTTATTCATCCAAGTAATAGTTTTTGAAATACTTCTAATTGAAAAAGACTCCATATTTGTCTATTGTTTCTTGAGTAAACTTTCTATCGTTGCTCTTCAAATACTGTTGGTGAGTCTTACTCATGCCTCTATTATCGCAACGCTGTTTGAACTGCTGAAAGACATCAAATTGTTCTGGTTCTCTGAAACCCACGTAGATTTCACTTATTACATGATGAAATGCTTCTTCATTAGATAACAATACATTACTGTTGACTTGATCTAAAAGTCTTGCACTTTTTCTTTTTCTTCATTCCAAATATGGATTTCTGTTTGTAGCATTTTCATTGTTAATTTTTTCTTACTACTCTTTGGGGGAGACTTTTTCATATTAAACTCCTTTCCTATGTTGGTTATAGAATTGTTAAAATATTGTTTGGGTAAATCGATACTCTTGCTGATTAGAATACTTGCTTTGAATAGTATTATTACTGTAAGGAAGACTCTTACAGTCCGAGTTGATATTGTATTTTTTAGATGAAACATTTTTAATCCTCAAATTTGATTGTGAAATTATTTTTGATAAACTGTCGAGGAATGTTTATTGATCTGAGAGTGTTTGAGGGGTATAAAAACCAATAATCAGCATAAATTGAATAATGTTTAGATTATTATTTATTTAAAACATTATGCTATTTATTCTATTTATACATTATTATTATATAGTTTTAATATTTAAGACTATACAGATCATAATTATCCAGGATTTATTTCAATACCAGCAACCACCTCCTTCCAAGCCTGTCATCAGAAAATGAAGCTAATAGTATGTTATTTGTTGATGTTATTAGGAGGTTTGGAGACCAGATTAGTATTTGGTCCTCCAGGTTACGAAGAATGTTTGCAGCAATAAATTTGCATTTATTAGTATAAAAGGGGTCTCTCTGGAATAGTCCATTTGAAACTAATAAATTCGTCACCAACTCTCCTACGGTTGTAATTTATGGCAACGAAAGTATCATTATTTTGAATTTGCATGAAGCTTGTAATCCATACGGGGTTATGGAATTATTAAGGTAAGGACAATAAGGATTAAATAATTGAGGGGATTTTATGTCAGAATTATTTTCTAGACTTCTAGACCTGATATTATTTTTCTAAGATCAAATAATAAATCTTCATCAATTCTGATTCTCTTAATATGTGGAACTTTATGATGAATTGGTAACCTTCCTCATTTGCAAAAATCTTACAAAATTTTTCCCATCGGTTATGCTTTTGTATTAATCTAATACCATTATTTCTATGTTCGAGCTTTGACTTTGAACCTACTTTTATTAAATAGCTTTTTGTCCCAGAATAAAGGTTGAAAATCAGAAGTTCCACAATCGTTCTTTACTATTCAGCCATACAGCTAAGTAAATGTTAATTTTTTATTAATGTCTTTTGTGTAATTAAACTTACTCAAGAAACGTTTTTGCGGTGTTTTAGTATTAATAATTTTATATTCAATTAATTCATAATATAGCTTTTCAAGTTTATCTAAATCATCCAACCAGTTATAACTTATATCATAATTATATTTTCTATTATTAATTTTATTTCTTAGAACTGTCATATTCTTTACTTTAAAATTTAATTTCTCTAGCACATTATAAATTTGAAAT
>CAVVVP010000002.1:0-610151 GCA_963751695.1 uncultured Ignavibacteria bacterium
TCACCAGTTTTTATTAATTAATATACTTGAAATTTATTTTCCCAATCTCGCTTCTTTTTTTAACTTGATTTATTGAATATCAAATATAACTTTATGTAATTGTCCTTCCGTAAATTTAAATTTTCCTTTGTTTTCGTATTCACGGTTCACAACCATACCTTCATCTCGGCCGATATCAAAAGTTTCATGACCGGTGAAACCAATACTAACGGTTGCTTTAATGTCTATTTCCCCCACTTTTTTATCATTGAAGAAAAACTCAACAATTGACGGAGCGGTCAACCGAGCCTCTTTCATGGTATGCCTCATAGTGATTTTCAGATCGCCATGGGGAATCTTTATTCCCTTTAAATCGTGCCTATACAAGCCCAGGGTGGAATAGGTGTAACGCAATTTTCCATCCAGGATGAACATGACCTGCCCACTCATGTGTTCGCCTACAGCAAAGATGACACCTTCGCTGTTCTGGTCAGCGGATAAATAGGCATTTACCTCATAGTTATTGGACTTCATAAAAGGTCCGGCCATTTCAGGAACCCTGTAAACATTGGGGGTCAGTTCCCAGTGCTTTTTGGCAGCAGCCTGGGGATTCGATTCGGGCTGCAGCGTTCTGCCCAAGAGACCCTCCAATCGGGAACGCATCGTATTTTTCCGCTTCTTTCCAGAAGAGGTCTTCCAGTTCCTTTACTTTATCAGGATATTCATCGGCCAGATTGATCGATTGTGCCGGGATCTTCATCAATGTTATATAATTCCCATTCTGTATTCAAGGGATCAAATTTGGCCAGTGCACTGGGATCAATTGACCAGGGGATACGGTAGGGTTTTCCGGCCAGGGTCCATCCTTCATGATAGATCCCCATAAAACCCGTCATTTCAAAATACTGGGTGGGGTGATTGGTTTTGGCATCCGGCTTATCCCAGGCATAGACCAGCGATTTGCCGGGCCGTTCAATGACTTTTTGCCCGTTTACATAATCGGGTTGTGGTACTCCGGTGACTTCCAGAGATGGTCGGGAAAATATCGGTGACATTCTGAAACTGCCTTCTCCATTCTCCCCTTGCCTTGATCATTTTCGGATAGCGGATGGCAGTGGCAGACATCGTACCCCCAAAATGCGAGGCCATTTGTTTGGTCCATTGAAATGGTGTGGAGGTGGACCATGCCCAGGCCACGGAAAAATGATTGGCCAGATGGGGCCCGCCCCACTCTTCGATGCCGCCATGTTTTTCCAGCAGTTCAAGTTGTTGATCCATGGTAAGCGGAGGAAATCCATTATGCATCAAAATATCACGAAATAGTACCGGTAGGTGTGCCCTCAGCTGTTGCACCGTTATCTGCTGTCAGGTAGATCACCAGGGTGTTATCCAGTTCACCCATTTTTTCAAGGTGGTCGATCACTCTTCCGACATGAAAATCCACATGTTCCAGGAATCCGGCATTGACTTCCATCTGTCGTGAGCAGATAGGCTCTGCCTTCTTCACTGAAAGAGTCCCAGGCCGGGATCGTTTCGGGACGTTGAACAAGTTTTGTGTTCTCGGGCACCAGTCCCAGTTTTTTCTGACGGGCAAGCACTTCCTCACGATAAGCATCCCATCCCTGGTCGAATTTTCCCTTATACTTATCGCTCCATTCTTTAGGGACCTGCAAGGGTGCGTGTATGGCTCCGGGAGTATAGTAAATAAAAAATGGATTATCGCGCAGGCCTTTCCAGTTATCGAGCCACTTGATGGCCTTGTCCGCCATGTCGTGTGACAGGTGATAGGTTGAACCGTCGGCATTTGTTTTAGGGGTTTCAATGGCGGTGGTGTTTTCATAGAGTAGCGGATGGAACTGGTTGGTTTCTCCGCCCAGAAATCCATAGAAATACTCAAAGCCCCACATGCCGGTGGGCCAGGCCTGAAACGGGCCCACCGGAGAGGCTTCTTCCATGGGCGTATTGTGCCATTTGCCGAATGCAGCGGTGGCATACCCGTTATCGGTCAGGATTTTGGCAATGGATGGGGTGGAATAATCCATCTGGGAATTGTAGCCCGGATACCCGGTGGCAAATTCAGAGATAATCCCCGTACCAATGGTATGAATATTATGACCGGTCAACAGAGAACCACGTGTGGGAGAACAGACAGCCGCAACTGACATATGTGTGTACCGGATGCCTTCATCTCCAATACGGTCGAATGTCGGCGTTTTCATGGCCCCGCCATAGGAACCGGCATTGGAATACCCGGCATCATCCAACATAATCACCAAAACATTTGGAGCTCCTTTAGGAGCCTTGTGGGGCCAACAAAATATGGTTTAGAATCAGCTAATGTTTTTCCTTGCACCCCTTTCCACTCATCCAATGGATAAGGGATAGATTTTTTTTCCTGTTCAGTAGAACAGGAAGTAATTAGCAACAGAGCTAGAATGCTCAAAATTGCTGTTAATAGTTTTTTCATTTTATACTCTTTATTTATCTGCAAGTAATTAATTTTTATAATACTCGTAATTAATAGATATATCTCTCCAATACTTCGGTTAACGGCTTTCCGCTGGCACCCGAAGGTGCTTTAATATTAAGATACTTTGAGAGTGTTAATGCAATATCAATTGTCTGGACTTCTCTAAAAACATTTGTTGCATCCAGACCATTTCCGGCAAAAATGATAGGAACAAAAGTATCGTAACGCCATGGTGAACCGTGAGTGCTGGCAACGGTTAATCCGTCAAAATCGTTTACAAACCAGTGAGGTTCAAGAACAAGGTAAATATCACCGGAGCGTTTCGGGTTGAAGTTACGGAGTATCTGCTGATACAGCCTGGTATCCGGAATTTTTCCTTCCACCAAATCAATGCTTGGAACTGCATAGGCAATACCGTAAAATTTAACGAGTTCCTCCGCAATAGCCCGCGACACTTCGTTAACATCCAGCTTATGCTGTTGTATCATCTCATTGTTTAAATAAATGTATGGATGATTCAACCCTGATATAAGTTCTTCAGCTATACCGTACTTAGATTTTAGGTTTTCAATAGCCTTTGTTTTATCCAGGCTGTCCGGCACAAAATATTGAGCATCAATACCAAATTTATTCAAGTGGGCGGGAACTTCAGCTGCACCGTGATCGGCGGAAAGTACAATGAGTGTATTTTGCAGCCCAACCTGTTTGTCAATAAAGGCGAATAATTCAGACAAGGTTTTATCCAGACGGAGCAAATTATCTTCACTTTCCAGGCTTGACGGACCAAAAACATGTCCCACATAATCAGTGGAAGAAAAACTGATAGATAAATAGTCGGTGATCTCATCTTTTCCCAGATCTTCCTTTACAATGAGTTCCTGTGCAAAATTGAGGCATAACTCGTCACCCGCGGGACTGATGGTCAGCAGCGTTGTGAACATCTTTCCATCCGCTTCTCCAAAAGGATGCGGAAACACCACACCGTAGCCAGGCAGGTTTGTTTCATAGGGCATATCATCAAAATTTCCGTAAGTGTATTTCGATTTGTCATACATAAGATCCCAGTTTGTGCCGGAATATTCCGACGGGAACTTTTTTCTATTCCACTCAACCACCCACTGGGGATATTCATCATAATAGTAAGTGCTTGTTACAAACTCGCTTTTTGATTTGGAAAACCAGAATGCTTTACCAGCATGACCGGCCATTGTTACGGCTCCACGGTCTTTAACCGAGACCCCGAAAATTTTTGCATTGCTGTTTGTTCTTAAAGCCAACTCATCGCTGAATGTCGTGGTTAAAATTGCATTTGGGGATCGACCGTCCGTTCCTGCAAGTTTTTGAGTGGGGTCTACCTCCGTACTTTTATCAACACCACCTCCCTCACCAACAAGCGGATATTCGGCATCCTCGATATTATAGAGAACTCTACCGAACTCCTTATCGAACCAAATATTACCGATCATACCATGATCGGCAGGATCCGCTCCGGTTGCCAGCGTTGTATGACCAACAACGGTTTCGGTATTCGCATGTCGGTGATGTGCATTCTCATATACAATTCCATTCTCGTACAAATATCGAAAACCGCCTTCACCCAATTTGTTATAAACAGATCCGGGCATATCGCCCCTTAACTGATCTACCGTAATCTGTAGAATCAGCTTTGGAGAATTTGCGATACTATTTTGACTGTAAGTCTTTGATGCAAGACATAAAAAGATAATTGCCGATAATACAAACGAGATTTTAAATATTTTTTTATTGATTTCATTTTATAATTCCTCACAATTCTTATTTCATTTTTTCTGCTTTTGGTGCTTCCCAAGTTTTCATCTTCTCTAGATCAGCAACATAAACTCTTAAAATTATATCAATATCTTCATCCTTACGGTCAATAGGCAACCAGTTTTCCTCAGGTACGCCATCAGGTTTTTTGTCAGCAACATAAATTTCTATACCGCCATCATCATTCAATTTATATCCAGCATTTTCACCAACACTATACTTTTTTCTTTCATTTGGAATAAAGAATCCATTTGCCTTATCGTAGAGTGTCAGTGACCAGAATGCTTGTGCTGGAGGCAATTCCTCCTTTGTCATCTTTATAACATAATCATTTTTAGCATTCATTGATTCACCATCAACAGTTGTCACACTTGGATACATAGCTTCCTCCATCGGTAATCCAATTGGGCCGATAACTGAGACAGTTATGATAGTTTCTAAATCCGTTAAACCTTTAGTCTTAAACATTTTTGGAGCCATTCCCTGTGCTAGACCGGGATCGTTTAATTTTGCAAGATATTCCTTTTGGATCTCCTCAGCTGCACTTCTAAAACGCTTTCCATCTATCTTAACTTCTGGATTATATTCTTTCCCGGGCTCTACACCAAGTGGACGATATGCCTCGAGTACCTTCTGATCCATTTCATCATTTGGATCAAAAGAAATATGATTGAACACAAACTGCATCACTTCCAAAAGGTTGTTTTCAAAAACATCTAAGTCGGTCTTTCCAACCTCAGGAAATTTAATTTCTTCTGTGGGTAAAGCCTCTCCACCATTATATTCAGATAGTGATTGAATTTTTATAGTATTTATTTGCTCTACAATTTTCTTAAATTTTTCCGGTTCGTTAGCGTGAGGCATGATTCGAAATACTGCTGAAACAAAATCTCCGGTTGTTTTATAAATCTCATCGACTCCTTCTACATCTTCTCCGTCATATCCTTGGGTTCTATCTGAATAGAATAAGATTATCTCAGGGGTTTTGAAATCTCCATTGCGTGTTGCTTTTGGAACATCCACATAGTGGTCATACGCAGTTACCATTAGGGAA
Source organism: uncultured Ignavibacteria bacterium (assembly GCA_963751695.1). Classification (GTDB taxonomy): domain Bacteria; phylum Bacteroidota; class Ignavibacteria; order Ignavibacteriales; family Melioribacteraceae; genus SZUA-22. The sequence goes on from CAVVVP010000002.1 coordinate 5,292, forward strand.
ACATACTTTGAATCGAAAGCAGGTAAATAAAGTATTATTGGTTCTGTTCGTAAGTCAAGCATGGCACTTGAATAGAAGGAATCATTATTTGGTCTGGCAATATCCTTCATTGTATGGTCTTTAAGATTTGTATCTGAATGCAGTGTGTTCCAACCACCTTGTTGGAGTGCAAACTTATTATTTACATTGTACAGGGCAACATACTGATATGAGCGTTTTACAATTTCTTTAACTTGGTCATCTGTTAATGACTGATCTGATTGACCTGCCCCCATTATATGTACCAGTGTTAAAGTTATACTCATACCCTAAGCACTGGCTACTTCAGGGTAAGGTACTGCCTCCGGTACCGGAGGCGCAAAATTTAATGAACTGTGGGGTCTGACCTTATTATAATGTTCTCTCCACTGTTCTGTCAATACTCTTGCTTCTAATATAGTATCAAATATCTCTCCGTTCAATAGTTCATCTCTCAACTTTCCATTAAATGATTCTATATATCCATTTTCCCATGGACTTCCCGGTTCAATATATAAAGTCTTAACTCCGATTCTTTGTAGCCATTTTCTTATTGCTAGTGCTGTAAATTCACTCCCATTATCTGAACGGATATAATCTGGTATTCCATGTGAGATAAAGAGTTCACTTAGCTTATATAACACCTCTGATGAGTTAATCTGACGATCTACATGGATAGCCAGGCATTCTCTGCTGTATTCATCTATTATGTTCAACATCCGCATTGCTTTTCCATCACTTGTTCTTTCAAATACAAAATCATAACTCCAAACATGGTTCTTATACATCGGTTTTAGTCTTATACATGATCCATCATTAAACCATAATCTCTTCCTTTTAGGCTGTTTTCTTGGAACTTTTAGTCCTTCTCTTCTCCATATTCTTTCTACTCTCTTGTGGTTTACTCTCCATCCTCTCTGGTTTAACAGAGCTGTAATGCGTCGGTATCCATAGCGTCCATAGTCTTTTGCTAACTTTATTATCTCCTCAGTCAGAGCTGCTTCATCATCCTTTTCTCTCTTTTTCCTCCTCTGGGTCGATCTTGGTTGTTCTAACACCCGACAAGCTCTTCTTTCTGAGACATGCAGCTTCTTGACTATCTCTTCTACTGCCCGACGTCTCTTTGCCGGGCTTAATAATTTCCCCGAGATGCTTCCTTTAGTATGGAATTATCTATGGACAGATCTGCCACTATTTTCTTTAATCTGGCATTTTCTTGTTCTAATGCCTTCAATCTTTTGGCTTGATCTATTCGTATCCCTCCGTATTCTTTTCTCCATCTATAGTAGGTTTGATTTGTAATCCCTAATTGCTTGCAAATCTGATCAACTGTTGAGCCTTGTGACTGCATTACTTCTGCTTCTCGTAGTTTACCAATGATTTGTTCTGTGCTGTACTTGATTTTCCCCATAAATTTCCTCCTTTGATCCTAAATATAACATTTATAGTGGATCACTTTTTGGGGGGCAGGTCAGTTTGGCAGCAGGTATTATTTCAGAATGATTCTTTGAAATCAGCAGCAGTAAATAAATGGAATGGTCTTGATCCACTCACTCCAAATCCTGAATATCTGCTGGAAAAAAATATATCCTTCAGTGGAGGAACAAGTACTACTCAATTTACAGATCATCAATCAGCAACATTTAGTACCGTTACATATAAACGAATTTTTGAAAGTGACTTTTTAGTAGGTGCGGGAGCTGTTATTGGAGGTCCTAGCCTCGAATATGGATGGCAGTGGAAATGGCAAAGTGTAAATAGCACAGTCAATGACACTTCAAATTCAAACGAACAAACAGTTGGTTATACGCTAGCTGATAATGATGATGGTGATTTTTTCAGCGTTGATGTTTTACATGATCCCGCATACGGTACACCGATATTTAATTTAGTTGCAGGTACAAGCAGCTGCCCATGGGAAGTAGGTACACAGCCACGTGATGGTGCACAATTGGGTATTAATAGTTTTTCTCAGAAAGATGTACCGCCAAATGAACCTGCTGTATTTACGCTTGCCCTAGGGAATACAAGTGAAAGTGGAGAATCCCGCCCATACGATCTAAGGATAGTTCAACTCTCCAATCCTGATGGTGCAATAATTAAAGTTGGTGGTGTTGCAATGGGTGATGCACTTTCTTACTACATCCCAGCAGGTGACTCGTCATACAAAGCTACACTTACTGTAGAACGCGGACCATTGGCTTATGACTACGAAAACCTTCAGCTTATAATGGTACCCCCCTGCGAATTCGATGCTTATAACGATAACACACCATTGGCAGATACAGTTACATTTTCTGTCCATTTTGCCAGCCCGCTTAGTAATGCTGCCCTCGCGTATCCAAGTGACGACTGGGAAATAAATCCGGATGAACCAGATTCAATGCAAGTAGTAATTAATGAATACAATGCACAAAATGAATATTTAAGTGCAATCCGATTTGAATACAGAAGACCAAACGGAAGTTGGAATAAAGCATTTGAAGTGAACAAGTCAGAATTAACAAGTCAGAATCTGCGCCGCTATTGGAATTATTCTCACCTTGACGATGGCGAATATGAGTTAAGAGTAGTAAGTGATGGTGGAATCAACGGAGTTAGGTATAGCCCCGTGACAATAGGCAGCATATCCAGAAAGGAATTAATTATGAACGGCAAACCAGGAGCCTGCAGATGCTGTTCTGAATTTGGACGATCAAATAGCAATCAAATTTTCTTCTGGTATTAATTTTGAAAAATTAAATGTAAAAAGCGATATCTCTTTAATAGATGCTTCGGATAGCAGTGCAATTGATTTTAGTATTGTTTTGGCTGGGAATAAATTAATTCTAAATCCAGAAGTACCATTTTCGGAACTTTCAGAGCGAACTCTTATTGCAACTGTAAACAATTTAGAAGATGTAGAAGGCAATCGGCTGCGTCAATCGGTTCAGTGGAGTTTCGAGGTATCTCAAAGTACAGCTTATTGGAAATCCTTGACTACAGACATGAAGGTATATGAAGGGCATGAATCAATATCTCCAGGAATACTTTATAATGCAGGCTCTGAAAAAATTGCATACCAGATAAAACATGTTCCATCATGGTTGCAAATTGATTCTGAAGATTTTAACGGAGAGATAGAAGCGGGAGCCGAGCGACATATACTATTAAAATATGAGGGACAAGCTACATCTGGTACCCTTTCTGATGTAATAACTGTTACGTTGGCTGGAAAAGATGAAACTAAAAATGTAACACTTAGTGTACTTCCGAACCTACCAGTGTGGAGTGTTCAACAGTCAACTGGAGGCAATTATGTTACGCAGGTCTATTCTCAGGTACTGATAAATAATAAATTATCTAAAGATGAATTCGATATTGTTGGAGTTTTTATTGGCGATTCATTTTGCGGAATGGGCAATATAAAAATTGATGAAGGGACTGGAAAATATACTGCAGCTTTCCCAATTTATTATAGTTCTGCTTCTGCAAATTCCCTTGAATTCCGTCTTTGGGATGCAGATGAAGGAAAAGAATACAGATATTATAGTGATGAATTCCTCTTCCAGTCCGGTTCTACTATAGGCAGTAGGAATGAACCGATTTTAATAGAGCCAAATGAAGCATACCAATCTATCTTGCTAAAAAGTGGGTGGAACTGGATATCATTTAATGTAGCAACATCTGACTTATCAATAGATAGAGTATTGAAAGACTACCCAGCAAAAACGGGTGATCTAATTAAGAATCAATATTCATTCAGTGAATATTCTAAAGAATACGGATGGATAGGAACTCTTGATTTCTTAAGCTTGGAATCCGGGGCAAGATTAAAATCTGTTAACTCTGGAGAACTTGTAGCCTCTGGACTTAGAGCTTCCAATTGGGCTACTCCTGCTCTTCTATCAAAAGGTTGGAATTGGATCAGTTACCTGCCGGAAGAAAAACTTTCAATCAAAGACGCACTATATTTTATGGAGGCTATACCAGGTGATAAAATTCAAAGTCAATTTCAGTCAGCGGTATTCAACAATAATGGGGAGTGGTTGGGAACTTTAAATGAATTGGAGCCAGGTAAGGGATACCTCTTATACACCGAATCTCCTAAACAGTTGATATATCCAGATCTCAAAAAAGCAAATAGCACTGAACTAGTCTTTAAAGAAAAATCCGATTGGTTTGTAGATGTTAAAAAGTACGAAACCAGTATGAGTTTGATCGGTGAACTCGAATTACTAGGCGAAACTTATGGAGACAGTTCAACAATTGTGGCTGCGTTTATTAATGGCGAATGCCGAGGAGTAGTCAAACCAAAATATATCCCGCAATTAGACAAATATGTTAACTTTATGATGGTTTATGGTGATCCTACCGAAATTGGTGATACTGTGCGAATCAAGTTGTTTGATTCAGGTAAAGAATTGATTAGAGATATTGAATATAAGTTAGCATTCGGAAAAGATAATCATTTCGGAAGTTTACAAAAGCCTGAATTGTTAAAAGCATTGCAGACTGACAGTGAGCGTATTCCAAATAATTATTATCTTGAGCAAAATTATCCTAATCCATTCAATCCATCAACTACGATAAACTATGGAATTCCTAAAAATGGTAATGTGACAATTTTAATTTATAATATCCTTGGAGAACGAGTTGCTGTCCTCGTAGATCAAGTACAGAAAGCAGGTAGGTATTCATTAATATTTGAGGCCAACAAATTCGGAATGGCTAGTAGTGTTTATTTCTACCAAATAAAAAGTGAGGACTTTGTGACCTCAAAGAAAATGCTGTTATTGAAATAATTGATTTTTAATTGCTCTTAAAATTTTTAAGGAAATAATGATGAAAAGATTTTATATAAATAGTTCGATTTGGTTTTTTGTCGTAATCACTACTCTAACCGCTCAAACCGGAATTAAATGGGAAGAATCATTTAATTCAGACAATATGCCAATAAATTGGTCCCTCATCGATGTTGATGAAAGTGGTGAAGCTTTTGCCTTAGTACAATCCAGCACAACAATGGCAGGGACAGAAATTATTCCTCAAGCTGGTCAAAGTTTTTGGGTAAGCGGTGCTCAGAATTCAAACCGTGCAGGGGTAATTGATGAATGGTTGATTAGTCCAAGAATTTCCGTTATTTATGAAGGAGACAGTTTATACTTTTGGGCTGGCTCAATTGGCGGTCCTTTTAATGATTCAATCAAGGTAAAGGTTTCCACAACTAATAGTGCAATTGAAAGTTTTCAATATGAGCTAGGATATTTTAAAGTGGACGGACCTGCCGGTAGCTGGCATAAATATGGATTTGATTTATCTGAATTTGACAGTATGGATATTTACTTTGCAATTAACTACTATATATTGGACGGTGGCCCGGGAGGGGCAAACTCAGATTATGTTTGGATTGATCATGCAACAATAACAGGAGATCCTTCAACAATAAATAGCGCTCCATCATTTTCAAGCTTACAATTCCCAGCGAATGAAAGTTATGTTAATCCAGAATCCGACTCTATTGAATTTAAATGGACTGCCTCTCAGGATTTAGACGATCAAAATTTGAAATATAAATTATCGATAGTTAATGTTTTTCCTAAGATGGAGTTTATCGGTTTGACTGATACTGTATTTAGTCTAAAGTGGAAAGAACTACTAAACGAATATACTCAGTATAGATGGACTATTGAGGTAAGTGACGGCAAATCCAGTGTGGCAGCCGTTGATACATTTGCATTTATTGTTGGAACTCCAACCGATATTTCTGACTATACTTCTAACCTTCCAGATAATTATGAATTGAATCAAAACTACCCAAATCCATTTAATCCGACAACAATAATAAATTTTTCAATTCCAAAGAATGAATTCGTATCATTGAAGGTTTATGATATACTTGGGAATGAAGTTAAAGTATTAGTAAATGAAGAGAAATCACCTGGATATTATGAAACTCTTTTAAATGCTACCGGCCTATCAAGTGGAATATACTTTTACAGAATACAAGCAGGAGATTTTGTAGAGAGTAAGAAGATGTTACTATTAAAGTAAGCACTTCAAATAAAAAAGGTGAGAAGTCCAAATTTGAATTTCTCGCCTTTAGCAATTGTAGGGAAGGATTCTTCCGATACGGTAAATAATATTTACAGTAATTTCAAATTGTATGTCTTTAAAAGAATTTGGACAAATGGTGTCCACCCCCCTAAAGATGTATCAATGTTTTTGTAGGTCTTATTTTCTATTGAATTATGAAATTAGATATTATTTATACAAAAAAAGTTTAAATACATAAACTTTTAAAATTATTTTTTTTCTACAATTGGATATAATACTGTGAGTGATGGGCTTTTGGATCAATTAATCTTAGTCATTATATGTTTTTTCTGAATTCCATATGCCAATTCCCTTTTCCAAAATATGGCCCATCTTTTTTAACAAATACACGATATTCATTTCTCACTGCAGTATTTATTATTTCAGAAAATTCTATTAAAAATCCAAAACCTTTAATTTCTTGAGGCCCAATTCCAAATATTTCTACACCTTTAAGTGCTTGGCCAGTTAAATAAAGTTGGAATTTTGCTAATATATTCAAATCAACAAGAAATTTGAATTCTTGTTCCCCTTGATAGACTGAACCTAAGGCGATATCTGGGTTTATTCTATTCATAATGACCTTGACCCTGCTTAAAACCTCATGGTGGTATAAACAGTCTTTGTAACCTAATTTTAACTTAAAGAAATTGATACAACATTAGTGGTAAAGTCAAATACAAAGACTATTTCTCAAATCTGCTCAACTCTTTCATCATAAAATTTGGATATAGAACATCATTTACTTCTTCGACTACTATATCCTTCTCTAGACTGAATGAAGCTGTTTGGCGAATATCTTTTGAAGATGCTCCGATACGGACTTCGTACACACCTTTATCTGCGACCCATGCACTAATTCCACTCCAAAATGAAGCGAGAGCACGATCGTCTAACTCAAAAGATAGTTGTTCACTTTCCCCTGGCTGCAGCAATTTTGTTTTAGCAAATCCTTTTAATTCATGTACCGGTTTCTCAATTTCTGTAGAAGGAGCTGCAAGATATAATTGAGCAATCTCTTTACCAGCTGTTTTCCCAATATTTTTGACTGTTAGAGAAACTTCCATTTTTGAACTAAATGTTGAACTGCTCAGCATTAAGTCAGAGTATTCGAATGTTGTATACGATAACCCATAGCCAAACTCATATGCAGTAGGAATATTAAATGAGTCGTAGTAACGATAACCAACATAAATCCCTTCTTTGTAAAAAGAATTGATTGGATTTTCTGCTGGTTCTCCAGGAAAACTGCTGGCGGAAGAAACATCTTCGTACTTGATTGGAAAGGAATCTGGTAATTTTCCAGAAGGATTGACATCTCCTTTCAATATATCAGCAACAACATATCCTCCCTCTTGACCTGGTTGCCATGCTAAGAGTATGGCATCAGGATATTCTCGCCAGCTGGCTGTTTCCCAGACACCCCCAACGTTCAGAACAACAACAACTTTTTTGCCAGCAGCATGGAATACATTACAAACATTTTTTACGAGATCTAGTTCTATTTGAGTTATTGGAAGATACCCGTTTTCATAGTTCTCACCTCCACTTCTACCAAGCGTAATAACAGCAATATCTGATTCTGATTCATATTTTTCAATTTCCTCTTTCGCAAGATCTCTTTCTTTACTAAATGCGACTAACCTTTTCTTAAAATGTGGTGGTGCCTGATCATCTGTGATACCATTATCAGCACGCATTTTGGGATTATTAAAATAATCTGGTACCAAATTTTCTTTTTTAGTTTTTTCTATAAATGCTGTATAGGTTTCTTCCAATTCATCTAGGATTTCATAACCGGCTGTTTTTAGCCCTTCGTTAACTGACATAGAATATTTGTTGCTTCTTATTCCCCCACTACCAGTACCAGCTTCAATATTGTGATAAGAGATTTTTCCAAAAACTGCTACTTTTTTTTCATCACTAAAAGGGAGAACATTATTTTCATTTTTAAGCAGAACCATACCTTCTCCAGCAGCTGCCCTTGCAATACTTGCATGAGCTTCCAAATCTGGTTTAAAAGAAGGTGTGTAGTTATTCATGCTAGGTGAATCTAATTTAAGTTTTATGTTATAAACTAGATTTTCATCAAGTGTACTTTCATCTAGAATTTTATTTTTTAAAGCTGCTGTTATTTCATCATGTTCATACTTACTACCTCCCATAACCATATTTATTCCTGCTCTCACTTGGGCAACAGCATCTCCATAATGCATATCAAAATCTGTCATATAAAGTCCATCAAAACCCCATTCTTCTCTAACAATAGTCTTTAACAACTCAGGTATTTCGGGAGTATAAAAACCGTTTAATTTATTGTAGGCAGTCATTATAGCTTTTGGCTTTCCATCTTTGACTGCTATTTCAAATCCCCTTAAATATATTTCACGTAAAGCTCTTTGGCTAACAACTGCATTGTACTTTCTTCTATTAGATTCCTGGTTGTTGGCAACAAAATGTTTCAATGTTGAACCGATTCCATTGGATTGTAATCCAATAACCATTGAGCCAGCTAACTTCCCAGAAAGTAGCGGATCTTCAGAATAGTATTCAAAATTTCGACCACACTTTGGATTACGATGCAGATTTAAAGCAGGCATCAGCACCAGATCATAATCATACTCTAACAATTCATTTCCAAATGCTTCACCTACTTTTTTCAGCATATCAGTATTCCAAGTTGCAGCAAGGCAAGTAGAGGTTGGGAAAGAAGTTGTGTATGTATAATCTGTTGCTTCCGCTGGAGCAGGCCCTTTATTAATTCCAGATGGACCATCGGTTAATGCAGTACTCATAATTGAAAGATGAGGTAGAAGCATCTTCGCATTCCGACTAGCTATTGGGACTTCGGTTGTTTCATAATCCTCTAGATTAGCTTTAGGCAAAAATTTTCCATCACCCACTATCAATCCAATTTTTTCATCTAGCGTCATTCTAGAAATTAAATCTTGTATCCTGCTTTCAATCTCGGCATTCTTATCCTGAAGAAGCGGTTGATCTGTTGATTGTGAGAAGCCGTTCGAAAAGAGAAAAAAGACGGCTACTAAAGATGAAATGAAATTCTTGATCATTTTTATGTTCCTTATTAGAATGAAATTTTTATCTAATTAATAATATTACAATCTTCAATAGATAATAGAGCTTTCCTATTGAAATCAAGTTAGGTTAAATTATTCAATAATTTGTTAAAAATATTTTTTCAAAACTATTTTGCCATTTCAAGCACTTTATCCCATATTTCTTTTTCGACAGGTATGCCATTCTTTTGATTATCCTTTCTTCGAAGTAGGGTCATCTGACCAGGATATTTAATATTACAGTTTTCATCTTTATTGTAGAGCTTAAAGTTTGAAAGTATTTCTTCAACTAATTTTTCTTGAAACTCTTGATCCCCAAAACTGTCAGGATTAATTGCAATAAATACTTGAGACATTCCTTTGTCCACTCCTCCAAATTTATCAATTCCAACTGTTGTGAGTCCTCCACTTAATGAGGCCGCAAGTATATCGAGGACCAATGATAGAGCTGAGCCTTTCCAAAAACCTATGGGAAGGTGTCTTCCCTTCTCTCTTATTGCCCTTGCTGAATCTGTTAGATTTCCTTCTTCATCGTATCCACCAACGGTTGGTAGTTTTTTATCCTGTCTTGCATAGGAAGCGACTTTACCATACGAATATTGACTCATTGACATATCCAAAACAATGTGCTCATTGTTCATCCTTGGTATTGAAATCATTATTGGATTATTGCCAACAAGATTTTTGCTGCTACCATGGGGCGGCAAATTTGGAGTCGTATTAGTCCAACAAATAAGAATACACCCATTATCTGCAGCTAGCCATCCATACGTACCAGCACGGAGCCAATGGTTAGTATTTCTCAAAGTAATAATTGAAAGTGAGTCCTTTTTTGCCAGTATAATTGCTTCCTTGGTGCATTGATAAGCATTTTTAATACCTAATCCCAAATTTCCATCAAACTGTTTAATTGAACCGAATGAATTTATTAGTGTGATCTCTTCATCAGTTTTTACATGATCCTTTTTAATGCACATAACTAGCAAAGGTAATCTATTAATTCCATGACTTTGAAATCCGTCACAAGTTGAATCTGAAATTACTTTTGCAATGAGTTCTGAATCATCCTCGCTACAACCATTGGACAAAAGAATTTCTTTTGTTTTCTTCTTCATCTCCGTATATGCAACTCGAATGATTTTTGACATAAGTAGTGACCTCATTATTCAATCTAAAGAAGAAGTTTCTATTTAGAAAATTTCTAAACTCTTCCTCTGATTCTAGCTTTACGTATTCAAAAGGTTTTAGACAAATATGTCATAAATTTATTAGACATTTTTGATAGTTCTTCAATGATTAAAAATAATTAAGTAAATAATAAATTGTGTTGATTTCTTTGTTAAGTTTATATTCTGTTAGTAAACCGACCTGATCCAGCAAAATTGAAGATGATGAGATTTGTTATTTGTAAAACAAAATTATTCATCTTGAATTAATTTGGGAAAAATCATTTAGATTTACTGAAGGAATATTAAGAAGTACTATGATTAAAAATGACGAAAAGGAATTATTAGACTTCTGTCGAGTAAAGAAATTATCAGATAAAGGATATGGATTTCTTTTAAGTCTTTACTTTGAAGAGAATGTCTTTTTCCATTTTTCTAAAATTAAAGATAAAGTTACTCTAGAAGCACTTAGTTCATTGAAACGTGGAGTGATCTCTATTTTTTTTACATCTAGATTAGTTAACGAAAAAAGAAGAGTTGATAAAATTTGGCTAAATGCTAAAGATATTCCTATACATTTTTTAGATGACTTTTTTGCAAGACTGATCTTAGAATTAAATATCGGGGAGAGAAATCCTTTTGAAATAATTGATGCTCTAAATCAGTTGAGAAATATTAACAAACTTAATATCAATAATTACAGAGATATAATTAAATCTTCTAAGATTAAGCAAAACCCATCAATTTTATTAAAATTGATCTCAGAGAGTGAAGTTTCTTTAAAAAATGATTTATCAGCTTTACTTAACAATTGGAAGGGCAAAAATCAAATCAAGATTGAAAATGAGGAAATCCTAACGAACCTCCTAACTCGAAATTCTTAAAAAAGACAAACTCATTATACAAAATTCAAATGTACTGTATATAAAATTTCACAAAATGTGAAGTACCAACTGGGTTTATCCCATTGACCGATAACAGATAATAAAAGTATCATTTATTTCTGTAATAATGCATGGCAGATTTTATTTGATTATCACTTAATTATCAGTTCAGTTGGATAAATTATTTGATTGGTATTTTTGGTCAGCCGTTAAACAGAAAAAAACTGGTAATTTGAGATCAAATTGTAATAGTAAATTTTGTACCTTTTCCTTTTTTGCTCACAACAGATATAGTAGCGTTATTTATATCACAATACTTTTTGACAAGCGCAAGACCCAGTCCATTTCCTTCAAATTTTCTAGCGTAACCTTGATCTTCTTGTGAAAATTTTTCGAACATTTGAGGGAAAAATTCTTCTGAAATTCCAACCCCTGTATCAGCAACTTCAATAATATGATGTTCATTCTCTTTAAAATATCTTATCGATATGTGACCGCTATTAGTATATTTAATTGCATTATCAACAAGGTTTACAATGCTCTGAGTAATTGTGTACTTATCAGCCTTTACAAGATCGTCTTCTTCAACCTCGTGCTTACAAGTCATTTCTAGACCTTTTTCTTCAGCCTCATTCTTGAACTCAGCGCAAGTTGGTTTGAGCACGGATTCAACTAAATTTAAATTCTCAAAATTAGCTTGGTATGTACCTAATTCTATTTCTGACATATTTAAGATCAGATTGATTGTTCGTATAAGTCTCGCAGAAGCATTTTGAATGTATTCTAAATATAATTTTTCATCATCTGTTGGATTGCTTTCATTGTCGTTTATCAAAAGAGATGTGAAATTGATAATCGAGTTGATTGGTGTTCTAATCTCATGTGACATTTGGGCAAGAAATTCGGATTTTAATTGATCAGATTTTTGGGCAAGTTCCGTTGCTTCCATCATTTTTTTTTCTGTCGATTCTCTCACACTCTCGAATAGGTATGTTGATATTGTGAGTGCAGCGAAAGCACCGATATAACGTAATATGAAGTAGGTTGAATAATATTGTTCCAATCCAGGGATAAAGAAAATAATTGAAGCAAGGAAAAGAAATATGAAAGAGGTTATTATTCCACTTTTTCGTCCTAGCAAAAACATTACAGCTAATGGATATAAGAAAGACCATAAATGAGCCGAATCGGCGCCGTCTGCAGAGATCATTAGAACTATAAAAAGAGCGCCCATAAATGTAATGGTGAAGTAGGAAATAAGCTTTAAGTTTCTTGATTTTCTTAAGTAGTACGCAGAAATAAACAATAGGACAGATGTAAATAAATCTATAGAGCCAACTGTTTCATTACCAGCTGCTATAGCATAAATGCCAAATGGAACTAGAAATGAAATACCTATGATTGCAATTAAATTAAGCATAATGAATTTTCGTAGAACTTCAATGCTCAATTCCTTCTGCAAACCCGAGGTTATCAGATTTTCAATTATATTTACGATTGGTCTATAAACTTTTTTCATTTACTAGTTGAAAACGTTAGTTAATTTTCAAAATTATATGAGGAGTCTTGAAAAAACGATTTTAATTTATAAATGTAAATCTACTAAAATTTCTAATCTTAAAGAGGTTTGACTACAAACAGTTTCAACTCAGATACTTAACCTATCCCTCATTTTCCTAACTTTGTGTAAATATCAAACTTTACCTTTAGCACCTAAAATGACTTGATTCTACTAATTAAATATCTAACGTGTATGGTTCGCGCATTGGGACATGCATTCTTTTTGCCGCTTCTGGATCATCGACAATAGTATCTCTCTTATTATCCCACTGTATTGGACGGCCTTCCCGAATACAGATATCAGAAAGATGACAGATAATGTCTGATCTAACAGCAGAATGTAAATGATCTATTGGTTCTTCTCTACTTATAACGCAATCTACAAAGTTCTCTCTTTGGTTCTTGCTTACTCTTAACCTCTTCTCACCTGGATTCTTAGCGATTCTGTAAAGCTTTTCATCGGATACTTTCCAACCATTTCTAATAACTTTTACCCAACCCTTAGAACCAACGAACAAGGTTCCGTGAGAGTTCTCAATTCCTTCATGAGGTTTAAGTTGATTGGCAGTTGCATTATCCATGAATCTCATTTTCAATCCGTTCTTGTATGTGCAAGTTACATCCCATTGAGTTAAAGTATCAAATAATCCACCGAGAGCAATTTCTCCATAGCCCTCGTATAATTCTGGTATCTCTTCCAATCCAGCATTATCTGCCCACCACTGCATCATATCAACAGGATGTGCACCCCAACCAGCTATAAAGCCAATCGCGTAATCATAAATATGAAATATTCCATTCCTTCCACTTTCTTCCAAACACCGATCATGAGTGAACGGAGCTTCAGGCGCTGGCCCAAGCCAAAGGTCATAATCAAATCCGTCTGGAACTGGAAGTACTGGTGTTGCTGATCCTCCCGCCTCACCTCTTGGACACCAGACATAGATTTCCTGAACATCACCAATATGTCCATTTAGTACTAATTCAATTCCCATCCTTACTTGAATCATCGAACGCTGTTGTGCTCCATACTGAAATATTCTATTATATTTATCTACTATTTCTCGAGCGCGAAGATCTTGAGCAATGCTTTTTCCCAATGGTTTTTCTGTATACATATCCTTCCCAGCTCTAGCTGCAGCAAGAGAAATTGGGACATGCCAATGATCAGAAGTAGAGATATGCACAGCATCTACTTCATCCATTGCAAGTAGATCTCGAAAGTCATTAAAATCAGCACAATTGCCATACTCCGCTTTCTTTTTTAATCTTCTATCTGTTCTTGGATCACAAACAGCAACCACCTCAGATTTAGGATAATTTTTGTAGTCAATTGAAACACCAGATCTATTACCACAACTTATCAGACCAATCCCCACTCTATCACTGGGTGGAGTAATACCGTTTCTTCCAAAAACTGAATTTGGCACAATCGCTGGAAATCCAGCCATTGCTCCTATAGCAGCAGATTTTTTTATAAATGATCTTCTTGAAATTCCCATTTTATCGCTCCATTTGTTTTTTCTATTCGCTAATAAATTCTTCATATTTCATATTAATTTGCTCTAGGTTACCCCGATTGTTATGCACATAGATTCTGTATTGCAGATTGAGTAACTCATCAGATTTTAAATTATAACTGCTATTATATAAAAATCCAGAGCCAGTATAAATAAATCGAGCATCTAAATTCTCCAATGGGGAGTCAATCACATATCCCGCGTATGGATATCTCGGATTCGATTTATGTTCGAAGACTGCAATACCAGCTTTTATATTTTCTTCATCTGAAAACACTCCGCTAATATCTGTCCATTTAGTAGGAGTCTTATGAATTAAGAGACCTTTTTTGCCATTATTGTTAAGTAACTCAATATGCCTGAAATCTATACCATTCATCCTAAGACCAAGCGTTGCATATCCTCCCCATGGCCTTCCCCCTTCCTGACCTTCGATCGGTGTTCGTTCTAAAACTACATCCATTTTGTTTGGTGTAAATCTTGAACTCCAGTCTATATGGAAGTCACCATTTTGTTGTGGGGAAGAAATTGTGATTTTTCTTTCTTCAAAAAGTACAGCAGAGTCCTCTTGAGGTTCGTAGGAGATAGAAAATATAACTTCTGCTGAGTAATCTTCGAAAATATTAACATTTTTCTCTTTTACAATTGTTAGTCCCTCAGAAAGACCAGTTTCCCTATCTTCTTCCCAGTAGTTTACTTCATTTAGATACTTCCACGAAAACCAAAGACCATAATGCCATGGATGGTCATCCGGTTTTAGCCATGTGAGAGCATTACCGTTGTTTGTATTTATTGGATGAAAATATGGTTTTCCTATTTTGGGAATATTTAACTGCCACAGAATATTATTGTTTTTAAGAAGTGATATGGTTGAATCAGTCTTCTTCCATGATAATTCACTTTGGTTTCTTCCAGCATTATTGTCATTTGGCCAAGGATTTAGTGGCTGGATTGTAACTACTCCAGTTGCAGCCCACTCTGTTCCTCTTAACAGGAGCGTTTTCCATGCGTTATTTCTCATCGTGTATTTATTGTGACCAAGTACACTGTAAAATCCACGTCCTTTTCCAAAATTTGTAGTGATATAAACTGGCTCCTTATCTCCACTACCCCCTTTGTCTTTCGAAGAATATGCCGTTACAAGAACTTCGATATCCTTCTGAAACTTTGTATTATGCCATAATTCATCTTTTATGTAAAATTCTTTTAATCCCTTTGTTATTGGGTGAAGTTTATTTTTGAACTCAACTTTAAATGTATGAACCGGACCATGTCCAGTTTGGTCAAGTTTCCAAGTACCTCCAGAGATTTTTTGAAACTCATCCCAATCTTGAAGCGATGAACTGCCAGCATGAACAATCACGATACCTTTTCCATTTGCAACAAATTCGGTAAATGCTTTTTCAAGATCCGTATCCCACCTTTTCCCCGTGATTTCCGGCCAGGTATTCCAATTGCTTAGTATTACATCATATTGCTGTAGTTTTTCAGGATTTAGTTGTTGTGGGTTATTTGTAACTTCAACAGTAAATCTATTGCTTTCTTCAAGTACTGATTTTATTGCTGGAGTAGTCTCTTCCCAATCGTGATTATTCTGACCACTTAAGATTAAAACATTAATTTTATCTTCTCCACAAGAGATGAATAAAATTGTCCCAACAAAATAGACCAATGAGAACTTTAAAGCTTACATAATTTAGGAATCATAGTAGTATATTTTTTACTAAATAAACGTTTTCAAATAATTATAACTTTTTTCTGCTTGATCAACAGTTCCACATTCAACACTGAAAACAATATCTTCTTTAGCCATTTTGCAAATATCAATTACTTTAATCCAGTCAATGACTCCCTCTCCACAAGCGCAGCCAACCGGAGTTCCTGTAACTTTACCTCTTTCAGCTTCAGACTGTTCAATGGCTATATCTTTTGCATGGAGATGTACGAGACGATCGAGACAATCTTTAAGCCATTCATACGGATCTTCGCCAGCTAAATAGCTATTACCTGTATCAAAATTAATCCCAATGCTTGGTGAATTTACAAGATTGATTATTTTCTCAAATCCAACTGGAGTTTTACTGTATTGTTGATGCATTTCTAATCCAATCTTTATTCCTCTCGGTTCTGCAACTTTTGAAGCTTCTTTCAGAACATATTTCATTAAAACATGATCTTCATCTGCAGTAGTCCATTCAGATTTTGGACCCTCATCTGTATTAACCACAGGGGCACCAATTTCTGCTGCAAAGCGAATAGCCTGTTTGAGATACTCGCAACTAATCTCTGGTTTACAAAGTGGTGTATGTGTAGAGAGACCAGATAATTTAACTCCAGCATTATCACATGCATTCTTTATCCTAAAAGGATCATCAAGCATTGAAACGCTATGAAAATACCCAGCTTCACTCAATAGCTCCCTACCCCAGTGAACCATTGGCTCAACAAATTCGTATCCAATTTCTGCTGCCTTATCTACCCCCCATTCAAATGGTTTATCTTGATGCCTTACAAACTCTAAGTTAATACCTAATAATATATTTCCCATTTTTACTCCGTACTATTTAATAATCAAATTATCCATTCTTAATATTTTATCCAATTTTATTACCAAATTTTTATTAGAAAACAATACAAAGAGAATTTGGTTCTTTTTATCATTCCAAGGGAATTTAGTTTGATACAATCGGAATACCTCTATTTATGATTTGCGTTACTCCTTTTAATAAGCAATCGTAAAAATGGTTTTGTAATTCCCCCAAAATGGGACTACAACTATCCAATTATCATTTTCCGCAACCACTCTTTTACTTAATTCCTTTTCTTTCTCCAAATAGTCAATAAGCAATGGTTTATTGGTTACTTGGAAGTATTTTTTCTTCATTTCGTTCTCTTTATAAGGTTCATTCGGGATTGAAGAACTTGCCCAGATCTGCCCATGCGGATGTGGATTTAAGCAGCCAATAATATCACCTTTATTCTCGAAAACCTGAACCCATTTATATGTTTTTCCAAGTTCTTTTGTTTCCTGTGACCTTATGTTAATTACTTTTTCGATATCACCCAAATCCATTTGAGGTAAAGTCAAACTATGATTTGGTGAAGAGCAAATCACTATACATATTCAACTTTAGATAAACTTTGGATAATTCTTGTTTCCCCTGCCAAGGCCGTTTAGTTCTGTGGGGAGAAAACGAGTATGAATTCCCCAGTCAGTGGATTAAATCTTCTATATGGTTGATTAAATCTAAATTATTCTACTACATCTTTAGAATTTATATATCTTCAAGAATAACATGTTCGTGCTCAGCTGGATGATGGGAAACTAATTGAGAATTTATATAATTATTTTTACGGCTATTATGACTACCTGGATTTTTTATTCTCTTTACTAAAAGGTTAAATGCTTTTTCTCCTATCTTGGCTGGGAACTGATCGATTGTAACAAATGGTACTCCCAATCGGTGGACAATGCTATTGTCACCAAACTCACCTAGAAGAAGATCCTCTGGGATAGAATAGCCAGTTTCTAATAATACCATCCCGGTATAATATGCTATATAACCACCCGCACAAATGCATGAATCAAATTTTTGCCCGGATTTGATGAAATCTTTAATTTTATTTTTAAGTCTTCCCTCATCTATGGCAACATCAACTTCAATTTTAAAATCCGGATTAAATGGAACTCCAAATTCTTTAAGAGCCTTTTTATATCCTTTAAACCTATCATTAGCGACAGATAGAGTTTCAACGGAACCAATAAAAACAATGTTGCGTTTTCCTTCACTAAGAAAATGCCTAGTAATGCTATAACCAACCTTAACATCGTTCGTTGATACTAAGTCAGCTTTTACTTGATCACATTTTCTATCAACAAATATGATGGGCATTCCTCTCTCAGAAAGTTCTTTAAGAAGATCAATATTACGATCACCAGGGACTAAATCAATGATCATCCCTTCAACTCTTAAATTGGTGAGAAACTCAATGTTCCTTCTTTCTTGTTCGAAATTTTCATCATTAACAAGAATAATTGTTTCAAATTGATGATTTCTTGCACTAGTATTAATTCCCCTAAGAATATTACCAAAAAATGATGTAGTTACATCCGGGACTATGACCCCAATAATATTACTTATGCTACTGACTAAATTTCTAGCCATAAGATTTGGTTTATAACCAAGCTTCTTAGCTAATTCCTTTATCTCTGTTTTTCTTTTATCTGAAATATCAGAACGGTCTCTCAATGCCTTTGATACTGTCGAGGGAGTTACATTAGCAGCTTTCGCAATTGTCTTAATAGTTACATGATTTTTTTTCATTGATTCTCTCATACAATCTATCTAATTATCCAATAAACATAATTAGGATTACACCTAGAACACTATTTTTAATGATTTCGAATTCAATTTTATTGCAAAAAATATGAATCAAAGACATAAATAAGATAAATTATTATTGAAAATATTATATATCTATGATATCAAATTCATTACAAATCTAAAAAAATATTTTGTCAACAAATCAAGTTCATTATTTACTAGTTTAATAAACCAAGTGTAACACTGATGTCATATTCCGACTTATTATTTTCAAAATGGACGGTGTTCCCTTTGAAAACTTTTCCGTCTATTGATAAATTCTCTACCCCCTTATTAATATTATCAGGATTCAGAATTGTAATATTATAGGTCACTCCTCTAAATTTCCTCACAACTTCAAACTTATCCCAGGATTTAGGGATACAAGGATCAATCACAAATCCATGATGCTCAGCGCGAATCCCAAGTATATATTGTGAGATGGAAACAAAAGACCAAGCAGCAGTACCTGTTAACCAAGAGTTCTTACCTTCTCCGGGAGTTGGGGCATTTTTTCCTGACGTCATTTGACTGTAAACGTAAGGCTCTGCTCTGTAAGTATCGATCTGATCTTCTTTGTTTGATGGACAAATACTTTTATAATACTCCATTGCTTGTTCTCCTCTTCCGAGTAAAGTTTCTGCAATTTGAATCCACGTATTATTATGTGTGAAAATACCTGCATTCTCTTTGTACCCAGGGGGATATGAACTCACTTCTCCTAAATTAACATAGTATTTTGAATATGCTGGTTGTTGGAGTATAATTCCATTATTAGTTGCAAGATGTTCCTTCACACTGTTGAGTGACTTTTCAGCATAACCATTGTTAAAACCAGCACCGCCTAAGATACTCCAACCTTGACTCTCGATAAATATTTTGCCTTCTTCGCATTCTTTCGATCCAACTTTATCACCGTTTGCATCGTAAGCCCGTAAAAACCAATCTCCATCCCAAGCTTGATCATAAATAACCTTACGCATTTCGTCTGCCTTAGATAGATACTTATCCGCTTTCTGGGAGTTGTTTTCATTTCTTAAAATTCCAGCCATTTCTTCACAAGCTTTACAGAACAATCCCGCAATCATTACAGATTCAGCTACATCTCCTTTTTCTCCGTGTCCTGCAAGTTGGAAACTTTCACCAGGTTGAGTTGAGAAACAATTCAGATTAAGGCAATCGTTCCAATCTGCATGCCCTATAAGAGGTAAACCATGAGGTCCTCTATTATTCATAGTATAATCTATTGAGATTTTCAGATGGTCCAAGAGAGTTGCTTTAGAGTCTTCAAGATCAGCAAATCCAATTTCTTCAGATAGGATCGAGCTATCGCCCGACTCTTTTATATAAGCAGCTGTAGAGAGCAACAACCATAGCGGATCATCATTAAAACCAGAACCAGCATCAGAATTTCCTTTTTTCGTTAAAGGCTGATATTGGTGGTAGCATGAACCATCTGAAAGTTGAGTTGCAGCTATATCGAGAATTCTTTCTCTTGCTCGAGATGGAATAATGTGAACAAATCCAAGAATATCTTGATTACTATCCCGATACCCCATGCCTCTTCCAATACCAGACTCAAACAGAGAAGCTGAACGTGACATATTGAATGTTACCATACACTGATATTGATTCCAGATATTCACCATTCTATTTACTATTGGATCTGGAGTTTTAACTTGATAAGACGAGAGTAACTTGCTCCAATACTCTTTTAGATCATTGAAAGAATCAAGAATAACTGAATCAGATGAGAACTTTTGTTTTACTTGTGCGAACTCACTTTTGACAATGGTCCTATCTTCATTGAATTTATTATCATCTGGATTTTCAGCATATCCAAGTAAAAAGTTAAAAGTCTCTGATTCGTTAGGTTCTAATTCCAAATCTATTTGGTGAACACCAACCGGGAGCCATCCATGGGCATGACTTTGAGTACATTCACCTTTTGAGATAACTTTGGGATTTCCAAGTCCATTGTGGATTCCAACGAAAGCATCAAGAGTCGTATCATATCCTGATGTTTCTGCATCTGTTGAAAAATATGCATAGTGATTTCTTCTTTCTCTATATTCAGTTTTATGAAAAATGGTTCCTTTTTCAATTTCCACTTCACCAATAGAATAGTTTCTCTGAAAATTTGTCATGTCATCCAGTGCATCCCAAAGGCACCATTCGATAAATCCCCAAATTCTTACATCTTTCTTTTCTTCAGTATTATTCTTAACCTCAACATGCCAAATCTCATTTCTTCCATCTTTTGGAATGAAATAAAGTACTGAAACCTCCAAACCATTTTTAACACCAGATATCTTAGTGTATCCCAAACCTTGACGGCATTCGTATTTGTCAAGCTCTGTGCATGTTGGTTTCCACATTGGGTTCCAAATTGAATCACCATCTTTTACATAAATATACCTTCCATTGCTATCCATTGGTATATTATTATAACGATATCTTGTTAAACGCCGAAGTTTTGCATCTCGATAAAAACTGTAACCCCCACCAGTATTGGAGATTATTCCATAAAAAATCTTTTGTCCCAAGATAGTTGATCCACGGTAGTGGAGTATCTGGCCTAGTTATGACATATTCTTTATTGTCATCATCAAAATATCCGTAACTCATCTAATTACCTTTAAATTTCTTTTATATTAATTTTTATTATGAGGATGTTTAACTTTTATTCATCTCAACATAAATTTCATTGTGTTCCTTCAAATCTTCAACCGAAATAAAATTATCTTCAATTGTCTTTCCATTTATTGAAATCTTGCTAATCCCTTTTTGTACTCCAGCAGAATTATTGATCTTAATTTTTAAGATCTTATTTCTAAATCTTCTTGAAATTTTAAGTTCCTTCCAATCAGAAGGGATACATGGATCAATTCGAATTCCTGTGTACTCAGGTTGAATTCCTAAAATATACTGTGTTGCAGAATAATAAGACCAAGTAGCTGCTCCCGTAAGCCAGGGTAGTCGAGAAGTTCCAAATCTTGGGCTGTATTTACTATGCGTAAACTGACAATTGACATAGGGCTCAATTTGGCGGATCTCTGCTTTGGTGTTATACGCAGCAGGCATAAAAGCTCTATAATATTTGTATGCTTGATTTCCATTACCTAGTAACGTCTCGGCAATTATAGCCCAGCCTTGAGTATGAGAAAATATCGATGCATTTTCTTTCATCCCCTGATTGAAGAGCGGTGCTTTTACAATCTTGTGATCTGTTTTTGAGTAGGGAGGCGCACAAACTACAATCCCATATTCAGATGAAAGTTGTTCTTTGACTGCATTCATAGCAGATTCAGCTTTCTCGGCCGATGCATGTCCACTAAGTACAGACCAAGATTGAGGATTCAGCCAACAGCTCCCCTCTTCGTTTTCTTTTGAGCCAAATTTAGTTCCATCAAATCGATATGCTCGAAGATACCATTCGCCATCCCAAGCATTATGACTTAAACTTTCATCAAGAGTTGATAAATGTTGTGATGCCCACTCAACTTCCTCATGATTGTTCATTAAATCGCAAATTTCGATGTATGTTTTTAGTGCAAACCTTAATTGAAATGCAACAAAAACAGTTTCACCATCATGTCCAAGTTCTAAGCAATCGTTCCAATCGGCAAGTAAGCCGCATGGAAAGCCATGTTTGCCGCTTCTTTCAAGATTAAACTTAATTGCACGTTTTAGATGCATTAATACCGTATCTTGGCCCTTATCAGAATATGGCAACACTTTGTTATAAAATTCAAAATCACCCACTTCTTTAACATAAGCTGGGATTGTATTGAACAACCACATACAATCATCAGAGCGATAATCTTTTTCATCAGGAGTTTTTTCACTGCTGGGATTATGAGCAAATGGCTTTACTACTGGCATTGCTCCCCCAGTTGATGCTTGTCCTGTTATCATTAACTCTAATCTTTTGCCTGCTTCTTTTGGAATTGTGTGGAGAACACCTAGTAGGTCTTGAACTGTATCGCGATAACCCAAGCCGTCTCTTTCTCCACTGTAGACAAGGCTTGCTGCTCTAGACCACGCATATGTCATCAAGCAATTGAACGGACTCCACATGTTTGTCATACTATTAAATTCGGGATCAGGAGTTTCGACATGCATACCCTCTAATTGAGCATGCCAAAATGATTTCAACTTTTCGAATTCTTCTTCAATTCTACCGCTACCTTTAATATCCTCAATAGCTTCTTTGCCTTCTTTCTCTGCTTTTCCAATTCCCATGACGACAGTGAATTCTTTTGTTTCACCTGGATTGAGATCAAGGTCGATCTGCAAGACTCCACAACCATTACCACCGTATGCAAGTGAATTTGCACACTCTCCATTTTCTACTACAAGCGGATTTTTATAGTCACGATACTTTCCTAAAAATGTTTCTCGATCTGTATCAAATCCTGTGATGTTTCCTCCAACTACTCCCAAAAATGTGTGTCGATTGCCATCATGATCTTCAAAATCACCAGAACCGTCGGGTAAAAGAACGTTAATCCCATGATCAATAATGTTATCAACTACGCTCATCCTCAGAATATATTGTGTATACTGCAGATTGAAAAAATCTTGATGAACATGCCAATTATTTGAGTACTCAACAAAAGTGAAGAATCTCAGACTTCGTTTTTCTGAATTATTATTTGTTACTTCTAGATTCCAGGCTTCATAATTTTTACCAAGAGGGACAAAGTATTTAGTTTTAGTTCTGATCTTGGAATACTCAGAATCGATAACCGTATAAGCTGTTCCATGTCGACAGATTGATTTGTATTCTTCTAAAGCCTTACCAACTGGCTGCCATGAGGTTGACCAATAATCCTTACTATCTCGATCATGGATATACAAATAGCGACCCGGTTGATCATTTGGGATAGAGTTGAAACGGAGCCTCATGAATCTACCTTGTGCAGCAGATTTGTAGAAGCTGTAACCTCCTGCATTGTTCGTAATTATTGCTCCATATTCAGTTGAACCTAAGTAGTTACTCCAAGATTCAGGTGTATCTGGACGATCAATTACATATTCTTTTCGTTCATCATCAAAATGTCCATATTGCATATTTCATAAATCCTTAAATAGTATACTAGAACTCTTCTGAGTTCGCTTTAATATATTCTAATAATTCATCAACTTGTGTAAAAGCAATTGCTGTGTAAGTGTCTGCTGCGCCATAATATATTGCGATTCTTCCTGTTTCAGCATCAAATAGATTAGCACAAGGGAATGCTACGTTAGGTACGAATCCTGCAGTTTCATATAACTTTTCGGAAGTGAGCAAATAATCTCTTGTACGATATAAAACTTTACTCGGTTCATCGATATCTAATATTACTGCACCGAAGCTATATACAAATCCATTGCAAGTTCCAGAAACACCATGATAGAAAAGCAACCAACCTTCGATTGTTTCAATTGGAACTGGTCCTGCTCCTATCTTAGTTCCTTGCCACCAACCTTCACCACCTTTTGCCATAACATGTTTATGATTTCCCCAGTGGACCATGTCTGGACTTTCACAAATAAAGATATCACCAAATGGAGTATGTCCACTATCACTCGGACGATTGAGTAATTTGTATTTTCCATTTACTTTTCTTGGGAATAACACCCCATTTCTATTGAAGGGCTGTAATGGATTTGATAATCTAATGAATGTTTTAAAATCTTTGGTTTTACCTAATCCAATTGAGGGACCGTTTAGATCATCACACCAAGTAACGTAATAGTCATCTTCTATTTTAACAACTCGTGGATCATATGCATAACTTGTTGGATTTGGTTTTCCATCTTCATCAATCCATTCGATTGGATCAAGATTAAGCTCTATATTTATTCCATCTTTACTTCTACCTGCAAATAATGTTGCTCTACCATTTTTTTGGTCTGCTCTGAATACTCCAGCAAATTCACCTTCAAACGGATGGATAGCACTATTATATACACGCGCTGCTTTTGGTATACGATTCCAATCTATAACCGGATTACCGCTAAATCTCCATAATACATCTTCGCAGTCATTTGGTCTTTCTTCCCAAGGAATATTTGGAAGCGAATCACCAATTATTGTTTTGTGCATAATTTTCTCCATCAATCTTTTTTAAGTATCCATCTCTTGTGATTCTTCCTTTTCAGAACCCTCGATTTCACTTTTTCTTCTTTGTTCTAATTCGGCCCCCATCTCATCAACTCTTTTATCGCTTAATGGATAAAAGTAACTAATAACCATTGCTACAACTCCCAATCCAGCTGGAATCAAGGTAAAGAGAGCTATCAATCCTTGAAGACTATCTGCAGATTGTTCTTGATTTGGTTCAAATCCGACTTGAGACATAAGTGTAAGTGCAACAAAAGCGCCAAAAGCCCATCCAAATTTTTGGGACATTGTTGATGCAGAAAATATTAAACCTGTTGCTCGACGACCATTTTTCCATTCAGCATAGTCAGCTGTATCAGCATACATTGCCCAAAGCAATACACTCAAGGGTCCACCAGTCATAGAACCTGTAATTTGGAAAAAGAATATTAAGCCTAATTCATCAGCCGAAAGGAAATAGATTATCCCAGTACTAAAGATTGCAATGACAAACATTATAAGGAAAGCATTCTTTTTGCCTACCACTCCAGCAAACCACCCTACCACTATTACTCCAAGAAATGATGAAATTTGTCCAACAGTGTTGTAAGCTGATGTAATTGCTCCAAAATCAAAAGTATCCGTCCCAAAAAAAGGTAGGGAAAGTTCTTGAGTTCCAATAACATATTTAAAATAGTGTACTGTAACACTACCCTTAGCGGCAACGAAAAGAATGAATGTGATAGTTGTAGCAAGTAAAATTAACCATGGTTTGTTAGTTACCAAGTCTATAATATCCTCTTTGACGGAAGATTGCTGCTCTTTTGGTGGCTTTATTCTTTCTTTAGTTCCTTTAAACGCAATTAAAAAGAAAATCACAGCTGCAATACCATAAACAATGAACGAATATTGCCAACCTTGCGCTTCATTACCTTCACCAAGATATTCCACCATTGGAAGCAAAGTAGCAGATACTATTATTCCAGCACCGAACGCAAATAAAAATTTCACTGATGAAACTTTTGTTCTTTCGTTTGAATCTCCAGATATCACTCCCAATAAAGCTGTATAAGGTATATTGATAGCAGTATAAAGCATCATTATCCCAAAGAATGTTGCATAAGCCCAAATGAATTTCCCAGTATCACTAAAATCCGGAACCGTGAAAGTCAAGACACCCATCAATGCAAATGGAACGGCTAACCAGAGAAGATATGGTCTAAACTTACCCCATTTTGTATTCGTCCTATCAGCAACCATTCCCATTAATGGATCATTAATTCCATCGAATAATCTGCTAATAAGAAACATAGTAGCAGCTACACCGGCTGGTATTAAAAATACATCTGTATAGAAATATGTAAAATATAGCATGAAAGTTTGCCAGTAAAGAACGGATGCAAGATCTCCAAACCCGTAAGATATTTTTTCGAAAAATGGTACTTTTTGACTTCTATCAGTCATGAGAACCTCTTATATGTGAGTTCAAATATTTTTATGTAAAAAAAAATTAAGTATCGTATTCATGTAATCGATCATACCAAGTTTTCTTTAGAACAATTGTAAGAATTATAGCTATTGCTAGTGAGATGAAACCAGCAGTGAACTCATGGAAAACTAGATACATTGGAAGAGCAACAAGTGCTGTCTGCCAAATTGTCCCAATCAAAACATTAAATGAATCTCGTTTGAAATTTTTATTCCTTTCAAAACTTGGATCTTCAGCGACTACCAAATCATGTACTGGTTTCCAGAATCCCCAAGGTCTTACGTTCTTGTAGAATTTTTTAAGTACTTCTATATCAGTTGGTTCAGTAGCATAAGTTGCAACAATACAACCAATCGCAGATCCAAAGAGAATTACGGGAAAATAATAAAGTATCCTGATATCTGGAGCAAAATCCGGGAATAAAGCTGGTAAGAAGTTTTCAAATATCATTGGGAAAGCAGCTATCATCATACCCGTTAACATTCCCCAAAAATATCCATGAGAGTTAAATCTCCACCAATACCATTTTAAAACGTTCGATGCAGTATAACCGCCCCAAAGCGCTGAAACGATTATCTGTAAAACTTGGTTAACATTCTTTGCTTGAATTCCAAGAATAATACTAACTATAACAACTGTAATTCCAATAACATAATTGCTTATTTTTACCGTTCTTGCCGACGCGTCAGGTTTAATGTATTTTAAATAAATATCGTTTGTAAGATATGCTTGCGCTGCATTAAGGGTTCCAGAAAATGTGGACATAAAAGCCGCAAGCAGTCCTGCAAGTAAAAGTCCAAGTAATCCTGTCGGGACAAAAAGATTTATTGCAGATGGAAGTATTTGTTCAAAATCTAAATTGCCAGCAACCATCAGATCCAATTTGTCATAAAAGATTATTCCCAAAGCTGCAAATCCGGCTATCATCAAATATCTGATCGGCATTAAAATTAGTGAAACGAATCCACTCATTTTAGAAGCTTCCGAAGGTGACTTTGTAGAGAGTATCTTCTGCATATCGTAATTTGGTGCAGGTCCAGCTAAACTTATCAAAATTCCTTTAAACAGCATCATCATGAACATTGCAGAAAAAAGAGAATAACCATCCTCGGCTATTTTCCGATTTACATCTGTAATAATGTTGGACCAATCTATATCTAAAGTTTTTCCAAAAAATGGATTCATCCATCCATCGGGAACATTTAGACCTAAGTTGCCAACAGCATTAAAGGCTATTATGCCTATTGCAATTGATGCGATCGTCATAATTGTATATTGTAGAACATCAGCCCAAACAATACTTGTCATACCTCCCAGAATAGTATAGAAAACGGCAAACATCGTAAATACAACCCCATAAAGGTGAGGGACATATTCAAGAGGAATATCTAGTTGTAGAAATTGATTGACATATTCCCAGGGAATGAAAATCTCCATAAATTTTCCCAGCCCAATAAAACCATAAGCTAGAAATCCAAGACCACTAATTAGCGCAAAGAGCACAACAATTCCATGAGAAAATGAACTTCCCTTCCCGATTCCAAATCTGGTCTCGATCCACTGAGCCCCTGTGGTTACATTAGAGCGTCGTAACCAAGCAGAAAGAAATATCATTAGAAATATCTGATTGAATACCGGCCATAACCATGGAATCCAAATAGATTTCATACCGTACACAAAAGCTAAAGTTACCAACCACATTGTTCCGGAAATATCAAACATGCCAGACGCGTTAGATAAACCGAGCATGTACCATGGCAGTTTGTTACCGCCAAGGAAATAATTTCCCATGCTGGTTGTTGCTCGCTTTGAGAGAAAAGAACCTATAAAGATGGTCGCGATAAGATAAATTACTATTATTAAAATATCTACAAAATGTAGTTGCATTCTTCAACTCCCGGAGTTATTCTTAAGTCTTTATCAATTGAGTAGAGCCCAAGAGAGAATGATGATGATAATTTGTGAGGATATCCATTCTGCACTTCATTTTTGAAATTGAAAGGTAAGTTAACGAAAACGTTTAAGATGATCAAGACAAACTGCTCTGATTTTGCGGCAAAGTTATCTTTCCTCATGGAATATTAATCCTCGCCGAACAATTACAGAAGAACTAACAAGCTTATCCGTTAAGTTATTTGTATTCCCATTTTACAATCCATGGGTCATTTGTTCTTTCTTGAAAAGCTTTCATCTTATCTTTCATCATCATTATTACTTCAATTGCTTTGGGATTTTCTATAAGGTTATCGGTTTCGAGAGGATCGACGCTTAAGTCATATAATTCAAATTCTGGTCTTTGAATATAATCCTCGACCTTTCTATTTGCATAATATTCACTTTTAGATTTGATAACTTGCTGGCATGTAGACGATTCCCAAAGATCGGTGGAATGTGGATATGGTAATTCATACGCGATGTTCCAAATAAGTTTTATGTGCCCGCTAATTACCACACGCATTGGGTAATACATGGTAATTTCGTGAAAAGTGTGAGATGCATATGTTTCATTCCAATCACCTTTCGGATTTCCCTCAAGAACAGATTTGAAAGATCTTCCTTGAAACCCATCATTGACAGTGTTATCCCAATTCTCTTTGCCCTTATTATATTCTGCCAAAAGCAGGTCATCAGCTCTATTTAACACTCCAGCTATATCTAATATTGTAGGAGTAAGATCTGCCCAATTTATCATCTCATCAGAAATACTATTTTTATCTGGATTCCCTGGATACTTAATTATACAAGGGAGTTTTATTCCGGGTTCATAAACATTAGTTTTCGCTCCGGGAAAAGCTATTCCATTATCTGATATATATATTACAACAGTATTTTCCCATTTATCAGCTTTTTTTAGTTCCTCGAAAAGTAGTCCAATTCCTTGATCCATTCTAGCAACTGATTGATAATACTGAGCTAGTTCAGCTCTTGATTCTGGTGAGTCCGGAAGATATGGAGGTACAATTATATCCGCTGGATCAAAAATAGTTTCAGTTACCCCTACATAACCTTCATCTCGATTGCCAAATCTATCTGGTTTAAGAGGATTGCTCTCAACTGGACCACCTCCTCTATGAGGATCGGTTGTACAGAAATATAGAAAGAACGGTGAGTCAGAATTTTCATTAATAAACTGGTTGCTGCTTTTAGCCATTCCAACTGAATTTCTTCCATCTCCTTCGAGAGTTTTTTGAAAATGATATACACTCTCTGGAGCAAGATGATATTTACCGACTCTTGCAGTGCGATACCCAGCTAATTCTTCTAAAAGTACAGGGAGAGATTTTATATGATCATAAGCTCTGAAGTGATGAAAATCATGTATATGTCCATAGAGTCCATTTGCATGATTATAAATACCGGAGAGGATAACCGATCGACTTGCGGTACATGAAGCAGAAGTTGCATATGCTCTTGAAAAGCGTATTCCTTCTTTTGATAGCATATCCAAATTCGGAGTTTTGATCACATCATTTCCGTAACAGCCTAGATCATTAGTGCCATGATCATCTGAAACAATTAATATAACATTTGGAATAGAATTGTTTGCTGCGAACAGTGATTGAAAACTTAGATAAAGAAAAAACAGTATTAAAAAGTTCTTCACTTAACTTCCTCATTCAAATTATTAATCCAATCTGTCACTCTATCAGTCCAAGTTGATAGATATCCCCTTCCAATTGCAAGTGAGAAACCATGTTTGCCATATGGATAAAGGTGCATCTCAGCTTTTACTCCATTATCGCAAAGTGCTTTATAAAACACTAAGCTATTTTCAACCGGAACACCCATATCATCTTGGGAGTGAATTAGAATAGTTGGGGGTGTTTCTTTTGTAACCTGGAGTTCGTTTGAATAGTATTTCAACAAATCTTCTGAAGGATTTTCTCTTAACAAAGCTTTTTGAGATCCAGAATGTTTGAATTCCGCAATAAGAGAAATTACAGGATATATCAATATCATGAAATCCGGTCTCGAACTAATTTTTTCAATAGGATCCTCAGATTCAGGATTTCCATAATCAAAGTGAGTACCAGCAGTCGAAGCAAGATGTCCTCCAGCAGAAAAGCCCATTATCCCAATTCGATCGGACTTAATTCCCCATTCTTCAGATTTCATTCGGGTTATTCTAATTGCTCTTTGTGCATCCATTAACGGAGATTTATGAGGGATCACATTACTCTTGGAAACGGGCAATCTATATTTTAACACTATTGCGGCAATTCCTTTCGAGTTGAAATACTTGGCTATATCAGTTCCTTCCCAATCATAAGCTAGTATCCAGTAACCACCTCCTGGACAAATAATTACCGCATCGCCCGTAGAATTACCTTTTGAAGGAAGAAATACTTCAATGTTTGGATCTTGGACATAGCTTATCTTTTTGTGCCTATCTGTTAACTCAACTTTTTCAACGTCGTCTGAAGGTTGCATATTGGGGACACCATCAGACCAAAGAGGGACCGTTATCTCTTGAGCACTAAGACTTATGCAAACTAATGCAGATAAAACAATTGCAAATTTTATTTTCATAATTATTCTCACTAAAAATTATTATTCTAAACTCCAGCCTTTTCTATATTCTGAATGAACAAGTTGATTGGCTTTTTCATTATTTGTGAACTCTAGATTTTCAGAATCCCATTTTAATATATTGTCTTTAACTTGTATCGCAACCATTCCAAGTAGAACCATCTCAGTTAAAGGGCCACCATAATTAAAGTTAGAACTTGCCGGTCTTCCACCATTGCCTTCCTTGCATGCACGTATCCAATCCCCCTCATGACCTTCCTCAACCCTTGGAATTGTTTTTGGAGGCCTCTGGTACTCTTTCATTTTCGTTTCTGGCACTATTCTCATTCCACTTGCACCATGAGAACCATGCATAATTACTCCCTTATCTCCGATGTATAATGCCCCGCTTGTTGGAATCTCTCTTCCAGTTTCGATCTCTTCTGGAATAGGCGGCATAAGTCTACCGTCATACCAGGTCAATTTAACTGGTGGACGACCATTATTTTCGGGAAATTTATACCTAACGATAGAAGCTCTAGGGAATGTTTCAGTTAGAACTTCTTCCTTCCAATGTGTATTGGTAGCTTGAACTTCAGTCGGTGCTCCCAAATCAAGTGCATAAAAAGCCGGATCTAGAATATGACAACCCATGTCCCCTAGAGCCCCTGTCCCAAAGTCTAACCATGCTCTCCACTTCATGGGATGATAGTCTGGATGATAAGGACGATATTTAGCAGGCCCTAACCATTTATCCCAGTCTAGTGAATCTGGGACAGGTGGAGTTTCAGTGGATCTTGCTTGAACAGCAAATGTTGACCAAGGATCTCCACCAACCGGTCTATCTGTCCATGCATATACTTGATTGACTGTTCCGATTGCTCCATCAGCTAACCACTCTTTAAGCAACCTGATATGTTCCCATGAATGTCCTTGGTTGCCCATCTGAGTCTGGACTCCATAATACTCTGTAGCTTCCCTAATTTTTCTAGCTTCATAGATCGTGTGAGTTAAAGGCTTTTGGCAGAAGACATGTTTCCCTTCTTGCATTACAGCCATTGTTATCATCGCATGAGTATGATCAGGAGTACCAATAACAACTGCATCAATATCCTTCTCTTTTTCAAGCATAACTCGGTAATCTGTATAAACTTTGGCTTTTGGATATCTTTGAATAGTCTTTGATGCATAATTTCTGTCAACATCACAAAGCGCAATAATATTCTCGTTTTCGCATTGCTTAAGATTCGAGCCACCCATTCCTCCCACACCAATTCCAGCAATATTCAGTCTATTGCTTGGAACATTTGATCCTCTTACAGAGAAAGGTATATAGTTTACAGCAAGTGTTGCCATTGCTGAATTTTTAATAAAATTTCTTCTTGATTGTCTACTCATAATACATCCTTTTTATTTTGAAGTGCTTGGAATCTGTTCTTGACTCCCTCATAATTCTTTTATTTCACCATCAACTTCTGACTATAAGAAACCATATCATTTTCATCGCTTTTATTTTTGACAATTCTGTATAATTCGAGATTAGGGTTTTTTCAGCTTTCAACTCTCGATTTCCTTTATTTCTCGTTTGATATATGTAAAATAATAGGTAAGGCCTTCATCAAACTCAATCACAAGAATTTTATTTGTAATATTTTGGTATCTACAAGACGATTACTAAGAACTATGAATAAAAGTATATTAGTTTTTATCATCGGCATTATGAGTAAACTCCAATTTAGAAAAATTTATATGTTTTCGAGAATAGTATTAATTGAGACTGCTCCACCAGTTGAGGATTCATTGTGAAGATTGAACCAAGCATTCGTATTCGCAATTTCTAAACATTTTTTCAGATCACACTCTTGGTGTATCCCATAAAGTATCCCGGCGCAAAATGCATCTCCTGCCCCCACACTTCCTTTGAGATCTCTTGCGGATATTCTTTTTGAGGGAGAAAATATCTCTTGTCCTTCAACGGATTTTGCAAAACCACCTTCGGGTGAATGGATGACCACTAATTTGTTTACACCAAGTTTTAACAGTTCATCTGCTGCTTTGGAAAGATTTTCTTTGGATAATTTTCCATCAAACCTAGTTTGGATTAAACTACAATTTTCTGCTTCGATCTCGTTAATGATTAGATAATCAGTGTATTTTAATATTGGGGCTATAATCTCTTTAAAGTTCATATTATCAATAGAAACAAGATCTAGGGCTGTGATGAATCCTTTTTTTTGCATTGAACCTAACAGCCTTGCCACTCTTGTTCCATATTGATCGTCCAATGAATCAAGTTTGTCAAGAAGCATTGGATAGCCCAAATAGAATATTTTTGCGTCACATTCAATTTCTTCAAAATGTTCTAGATCGAGTAACGAATTTGTACCGCGCTTGTGAAAGAAAGTCCGATTACCGTTTAAAGTATTGGTCATAACATCCGTAAATGATGTAGATTCTTCAGAAGTTTTATAAAGATAATTTCGATCTATTCTGATTTTATCAAGTTCTGATTCTAAAAATTTTCCATATTTATCATTGCTAATAAGACCAGATGCGTATAAAGGTAAACGAGGATCCATTTTTGCTAAATTCACAAGAACATTATGAGGCCCTCCACCTCCATGAATTGACTCTGATAAGATATTTGCAAGCATTCCCTCTTTTGGCCATTGATCAATTATTTTGATAAGATCGACAACCCAATTACCTGTACAGAGAATTCCGTTTCTCATCTCTCAACTCTACTGTAACTTCCAAAGATTCTCATTTGCATATAACTATTTACTCTTCACTTAACAGTTTTTTGAAATCAACATTATACTTTATACTTCTGACCTGACCCCTAAAGATGCACTACTATCTCACTAAAAGCATTGACGACTATCTGCAGAGGTAGTATGAATGCATCCGGTACCGAAGTTACAAAATTTAATAAACAGTGAGGTCCTACTTTATTATAATGTTTTTCGATTGCTCTATCAAAACTCTTGCCTCTAATATAGTATCAAATTTACCTTGAGTCATTTTTTCTTAAATCAAATTAATTTAGGATTTTATATAGTATTTTCAAGTTTTTTGCAGCTACTTCAAAAGGTAATTCTGGTTTTACTTTCCCGAGCAAACAATTAATAACATGTGATGCAAAAACTTCATTATCCCCTTTATGTTTAGACATATTTAATCTGTTTTGATTCCGTTTTTAATTTTCTACTCTTGTCTTCAATATTAATCTCAATGGTATTTGAATCCCAAGAACATAAATTAAATTTAATAGACCCTTTGGTACCGTATATTATGGTTTGATTAGGTGTTTCTCTATGTACTCCACTTCCACGCTCGTAATAATAGGTTAAGTTGTTGCTGAACTCCATTAAAACTCCACCATGTTGTTCTATATCAGTTTTGATTCCCTCTCTTAAACCATTCTTCTTAAACACTTTTAAGGATTTTAATTCAGGTTTATCATCGAAAAGGCCAAGATGAAATGATAGATCATAAACTCCCCAATCTAGAAAAGGACCTCCACCAGCTTTCAATTTGTCCAGAGCCCACTTCGCTTTTGGATTATACTCCGTAAACACACCATGCGAAAGATGTGTATGATCAATGTGATAAATCTTTCCAATCTCTCCGTTTTTGATGAGATTTTTAATATAGGGATATTTGGGTTGTAATCGCGCATGCCTTGCAGAACATTCCATTACGAGCAAATTCTTTGTAGACTTAACCAGCTTAACAAAACTATTAAGTTCTTTACTATTAATTACCAAAGGTTTTTCCATAATTAAGTTTTTATTTGCTTTAATAACGTCTTTGCCAACCTCAAGATGAGTATACGGAGGTGTTGCTACAATAACCGCATCAACATCTGGATCTCTAAGCATTTCCTTATAGTTTGTGGAATAGTTATGTATATCATATTTTTTAGCCAATTCATAGAGAGTTTTCTTATTTCTTGTTGTTAACCAAGAAACGTTTACGCGACCATCAATAAGTAATGACTTAATATGAACTTCTCCAATCATTCCGCCACCAATGATACCAAAATTTTGTTTTCTCATTTATTGTTCCAATCTAACAGTATTCTCATTATTTTTGCTCTACCAACTTTTTATAAAACTTCACTATTCTAATCCTTAGAAGTGATTCATATACTCTTGTTCTTACCTTAACTCTATATTATATCATTGAATGATCTTATAGCTTGAGTGAACTATGCACGCATGATGTTTTTGGTTTATAACTTCTGAAATTTTAAAATACTAATTTTCTAAATATGATTGTTTTTTTTCTCAATAAGAATGTCTTAATACTATATTTCAAACTTTTCCCAAACCAAAACTAAGAATTGTTTCTGCTAAAGCTGTCTCTTTGAATACAATGACTTCGCTCATTTCATTTTCTCGTCCTCATGCTACATAACAAGATCTGTAACTCTACAACCAGTATCTGTTCTAAAAGGAACAGTTGGTAATTCAAAACTATGGTATAGGTTGCAAATTAGATTGTTTGTTCATATATACATTACCGCGACTGCTTCTTTAGTACTGCCAAGATAAATAGTGAGTAAATAGATTGTTAAATCTGTTTTTTAATACGGTAGAAACTTATGAGAAAGAATAGGAATAAAACATAATCGGAAATTTGATTGCATTTATCACTGCTTACTCACTGAAGTTTTCCTAAGATAAAATTATCCGAAGAAAAGGTTAAAGTATATGAAAGGAAATTTATATTCTTCTCTTAAATTTTAAAAGTCTTAAAAAAGTGAGAAAATATGATGCTTTATCACCCATGGACTTTTTAGAGTATTTTCTTTTGGTTCGAAAAAATAAGTGGTTGAATTGTAAATTAAAATTAGATAGGTTAGTAAATTCTTCAAGAAACTTTATAGACAGATAGTAGAAGAAATTGATGATATTCTGTTTGATGGTAAACATTGTTAAATATAAAAGGTCACCGAAATTGAAAATGCAAGTAACTTTGGGATGGTAAAATTTCTTTTCTTGGAAGAATAGATAATCATTTTGTTAAATGATATTTTCCCTCTGGAAATAGTATTCCCAGTAATGTACCTTTTCAAAACTATCAAACAATGATTGAACCAATAACATAATATAAACCTAAGGGAATTAGAATGGACAAATTATTAGCAGACATATCTAAATGCATCGAATTTGGGAAGATCAATAGAGTAAGCCCTTATCCTCCAGACATGAAAGACGAGGATGGAGCAGATGAGCTTACTAAAAAAGCTCTTGACGATGGTATACCAGCATCTGATGTTCTGTCAAAAGGTTTAATAAATGGGATGGAGATAGTTGGTAAAAAGTTTAGTGAAAATAAGATTTTCGTTCCACAAATGCTGATGTCTGCAAAGGCAATGAGCACAGCACTTGAGCATATTAAACCACTTTTTAATTCAGGAGAAGTCAAACGTAAAGGGACAGTCATTATTGGGACTGTTGCTGGGGATCTCCATGACATCGGCAAAAATCTTGTGGCTATGATGATTGAAGGAAATGGTTGGGAAGTCATTGATATTGGTACAGATTGTTCTTCACAAAAATTTCTTGAGAAAGTGAAAGAAAAACCGGATAGCATCATTGGTCTCTCTGCGCTCTTGACAACAACAATGATGAATATGGAATCAATTGTCAAAGAATTAAAAGAATTTAATAAAAATATTAAAGTGCTAATTGGCGGAGCTCCTGTAACAAATGAATTCTGTACAAAAATCGGTGCAGATTTTTATTCTCCTGATCCGCAAGGAGCGATAGGATATATTAATCAATTTGTAAATTAGTATTGACCCAATTAAGAAATGAAAAAATTAATTTTACAAATATTTTGATATGAAACAAGTTAAGTAATTTTTATAATACAAATTTTAGGGATTTATATTGTATGTTGAATATGAGCAACAGGAGCACTCCACTTATAAAATTCATGAATCAGAATTTTCATAGGTTCTGGGCAGAATTAAAATTAAAGAAATCTTGAATTTTTTGGAACCTACTTTAATCATTCCGATGGGTGTTACAAAAGAAAGAAATAATATATTTGCAGAAATACTTGCTTTCGCTGAAAACTAATGGAAACTAAATTAACTAAAATATTATTCCAAGATAAATTGGATTTATCAGAACTTCCAGATCTTAACAAAACTGTAATACATTTTCTGAGTCATAATTCAAATCTTGATCAATATTTAAAAGATATTGCGATTAATTTGGTTACAGAATCCCATCTATATCAAGAGATTCAATATGGCTACAAAATCATTGCAACGGAGAATGTATTTGTTGAAAAAGAAAAAATATTCATCCATAAAGGGATGTCATTTGATTGCGGCAAAATAATATCATCACAACTTCATGGAATTGAGGGACTTATCGTTTTTGCAGCTACACTAGGGAGAAATTATGACTGCTGGTTTAAGGGATTATTTGATTCCGGTGATCCCCTGAAGGGATATATAGCTGATTTAATTGGTTCAATAACTGTTGAAGCTGCGGTGGATATTCTAGAGGCAAAGATAATAGATGATCTTTCAATATATGGGATGAGCTGTTCTAATCGCTACAGCCCTGGTTACTGTGATTGGGATGTCTCAGAGCAACAAAAACTATTTAGTTTTTTACCAAGTAATTATTGTGGCATTGAACTTACGGAATCATCCTTAATGGTGCCCATTAAATCCGTTAGTGGAATTATCGGGATTGGCAAAAATATTAAGAAAAAAGCTTATGCCTGCAAGATTTGTACACAAGAAAATTGTTATCTAAATAAAATGAAAGCAGTTTAAATAGTGCGTTATCGGTATCAAGAATCATTAAAATAAAATTCACGATAATATAACTCTTATAGCATAGAATGAAATGCAAAGGAGTAGATAAAACTCCAAATTTCAAAATCTTTATGACATTGACCTACCCATTTTAGATTTCTATTTTTTAATTGTTATTTTATTAAGAACTTTAGCAGATGTTACATAGAGAATTGTTTGGTCATCATTACCCCAATTACAATTTGTATTCTGACCAGGAACATCAATTTGAGCAACAACCTCACCATTCTCTTTTATAACCCAAATTCCACCAGGCCCGGTAGTATAAATATTCCCGTCTTTTCCCATTTTCATTCCGTCAGTTGTTCCGCTCTTATCGCTATCCAAATGCACTAACAATTTCTTATTCGATATTAATCCATTTAAGTCAACATCCCATGCGAATATTTTTTTCTCTTTTGAATCAGCAACATAAAGTTTTTTCTCATCAAGTGATAGACATATACCATTTGGTCTGATGAGAGATTTATCCAAGAGGGTAATTTCTCCATCGATATTTAATTTATATATTCCATAAAATCCGAGCTCTTCCTCCTCAGGATTAATTCCATAAGGAGGATCAGTAAAATAAATTGATCCATCAGAATGAAGTGTCAAATCATTAGGACTATTTAGTTTTTTACCTTTATAATGATCAACTAACGTTATCTCCTCACGATCCTTAGTTAATTTTGAAATACTTCTTTTACCATGCTGAGCAAGTAGTAATTCACCTTCACCATCTAGCGCCAATCCATTGGAATTACCTGATGGTTTATAATATTCTGAAACACTGTCTTTTTCCGTCCACTCAAAAATTGTATTTTCAGGAATATCACTAAATAAAACTTTGCCATCTTTAAAGACTGGACCTTCAATAAAATTAAAACCATCAGCGATCGGTTCAACAACATATTCAGTAGTCTCTTGGGCACAGCTGAATTGAAGTAGTATCATTAAGAATAGAATTATCTTTTTCATTTCTCCTCCTCTATTAAATTATTTAAATCAGTAGTTTCCTTAGTCTTGTTTATTCAGATACAATATAGTTATTCTCTTCCTGATGTTGTCATTGTTTAACCTCCACATATATAAACCTTATTTGCTCTTATTAGCCGAATAATAATGAGATCATAAACACCAAAGCTGCTGCAGAGAATCCTACAATCAAAGTCCCGAATGTATAAAGTCGTAATCCCATTTTAACATCCATTCCTGAAAACTGAGTTACAACCCAAAAACCGCTATCGTTTGTGTGAGAAACGACAGCTGCCCCAGCACCAATCGCAATTACCACCAAGGCTTTTTGCATTTCCGAATCAAATCCTAAAGAAGTCATCAGTGGGGCCATGATCGAAGCTGCTGTAATTAATGCAACAGTGGATGATCCTTGTGCTGTCTTTATTGCTGCCGCCAATATGAAGGGTAGCCATATTCCTAAGTCTGCTCCAGATAATAATCTTGTTATTGAGTCTGCAATATCACTATTCTGTAAAATCTTGCCAAATATTCCACCAGCCCCTGTAATTAAAAGAATATTTGATGCTGTTCCAAGCGCTTTGCCGAACCAACCAGAGGTAGAAAGCATCTTGCTGTCATATTTTTTGGGTAGGGTAAAGGAAATAAGCATTCCAATAATTAAAGCAATTACTGGAGTTCCGACAAATCTAATAAATTCAACTATTGCTCCCCTCTCGTTTTCTGGAATAGAAAAATCAACTAGTGATTTTCCCATGATTAGCAATATTGGAATTATTATTGGCAAAAATGACTTTGCTGCACTTGGTGCAAAAAGCATGGTATGTTCAATTTCTTCATCAGTCATTTCGGGAATTGGTTCAAGATATGTTTTATCGGCAACTTTCTTTGCATATAGAACTACTATAAAAAGCGTCATAATTCCAACTACTAATCCTATTATCATTACAAGACCAACATCAGCATCTAAAATTCCAGCTGCTGCAATAGGGCCAGGCGTTGGAGGGACAAGAACATGTGAGATCATTAGAGCCAGCATCAGTGCAATACCAGTACCTGCCAGTGATATTCCAACTTTTTTGGACAGACTTTTATTAAGTGGATTTAGTAGAATAAACCCACTATCAAAAAAGACTGGAATGGAAACGATAAATCCAATTATTCCCATTGCAGCGTGTAGCCGATTCTTCCCAATAACTTTAAGGACAAACTCTGCGAGTGTAAATGCTCCTCCAGAGTGCTCAAGAAAGGCTCCAATTATAACACCTATAACTATTATTAGACCTATACTGCCAAGCGTCCCTCCAAATCCCTCGTTTATCGAAGAAATGATAGTATCATAGCTCATTCCAGTTATTAGTGCAAAAAATAAAGCAGCAGCTATCAAAGCCAGAAAGGGATGGACATTCCACTTCGTTGTTAATAATATTATTATAATTACACTAATTAACAGAATTCCAATCGTCATCTACAATACTCTCTTTCTTCTTATGAAACTAAATTCTAATTTATTTAAAAGCTGATTTAAATTGGTCTATTGAAATACCTAAGATCGATTGAGATATTTTATCAAGTACTTCTGTCGAACCAACTAAATGAAAAATTCTATGAATATGAGTTAGACTTTCATTTGGCTTCAAAAACGCAGCTGGGGATGAACTTTCCAATTCATAAAAAGGTCCTAGTTGAGTTCCATCCTCAAGTTTCCCATCATTGTAGGAGTTCAATACATCCCCTCCAAATGGTTCATCTTGAAATTTCCAAAGGGAATTAACATAGTCTTTTTCTCCAGAAGGTAAGGAGTAATTCATGATTGTAAGAATCCCACTATCTGAATTATAGCTGCCACAAAATGGTTTAGCTCTTTGTGAGGAAAATCCAATTTTGCTTCTCGATTTACCATCACATTTGAAAAAGACTACTTTATCAGATATTTTTAATCGATCATCTGATATTTCACCAAAATAATCTGATGTTACTATTTTTCCCAATTCTGCTTCCTCTCCATTAATAAAAGGGAAAGCAGATACCGTATTATCAGAAGGAGCAAACATACTCAATATCCAAATTGATAAGGCCCCGGTTTCTTTCGTCCACTTCTTTTCTCCTGTATTAGTTATGGTATTTTCTGATTCGTAACCAACAATTTTAATATCAGCAGGAATTTTATATGATAGAAGTTCATTCATTTTATCTTTAGATAATAGTTTAATTGTTCTTTTTACTTTTAAATTAAAATGAGTTCCTGAATAGTTGTCCAATGCCATTTCTTTTTCAAACTTTGCTTCTTCTGATGTTTTAGAGATTAAATCAAATGGTTCTGTATCAATCTGCTTAGGCACATACCAATTGTCTGAA
This sequence comes from uncultured Ignavibacteria bacterium, assembly GCA_963751695.1. Lineage (GTDB taxonomy): Bacteria > Bacteroidota > Ignavibacteria > Ignavibacteriales > Melioribacteraceae > SZUA-22. Next base: position 46,210 of record CAVVVP010000002.1, read on the forward strand.
TTAAACTCGCTCCCACTTTTAAAGTAAATCGAGAATTGTCCACCTTCAGGACCTAACCAAAATCTATCTTCACCTCCAAAAATATTTATATGTTCTTGAATCTCACTGGAGGAAATAAGATCATAATTAAGCCAACCAAAACTTTTACCATTCATCCCTTCAGCTGTCGATGTCATTACCCTTCCTTGATATTTGGGGACTATAACTATTGAAGCAAGATCATTTTCTAAAACTACTACATCATCCACATTTTCGGTTAGAAATTGTAGATCATAACCGAATGTCCCTTTTTCGTATTCCATTTTTTTCTCCTCTTTACAGTTTAATACAATGAGGCTTAGGATTAGCAAAATCGTTAATGAATTTTTCATTCTTTTCACCTAACTGCTATTTTGAGTTTTATTTTATGAGTTTTCTAATTTTCTTTTTATAACAAAAAGAGAGCTGATAGGACTGTACTAAATAAAATGAAATATCTATATATTTTTTCGGGAAATAACCCGACAACTTTGATCCCAACATATACACCTAATAAAATTGCTGGAATTCCGAGTAAATCAACCATCATTGATTGAAGAGTAATTGTTTCCCAACTAACAATATGAAATGGAACTTTGATTATATTTATTATCAAGAAAAACCAAGCTGCAGTTCCAATGAATATATTTTTCGGCAGATGCATCGAAAGTAGATAGAGAGACATAACCGGTCCTGCAGCATTACCGATCATGGTTGTGAACCCACCTATCAATCCAAGCACTGCAGCAAACCACCAGTTATCTGGGATTTTCTTCTTTTTAAGATAGAAATCTTGAAATAACATTAATCCAATTCCAAATAGTATAACTACTGCAATAAAAAATTTAAATGTTTCATCCTCAATAAAATTTCCGAATATTGTTGCAGTAACAACGCCAACAACTGCCCATGGAAGTGCCAAAAAAATATATCTCCATTTTGCATGCCTATGATAATAAGACACCGCAAACACATCAGCAAAGATCAGCATTGGCAATACGATACCCACCGAAAATTTGCCCCCAAAAATTCCGGCCATAATCGGGACTATCATTAATCCGGCACCAGAGAGACCGGTTTTAGCCATTCCGATCAGAATACCACATAGTATAAATAGTCCCCAAGTGAGTGGTGAATCCAAGTACTGGTTTACTATTTCAAACATAATTTGTCTGTTTTCTAATAATCATCCTTCTCAAATAAATTAGCTTTCAAGATATAATCAATCTATCCCTAATTTTTTCTGTATATCTTCGAGTGATATTCCTTTTGTTTCAGGCATTATTTTAAGTACCCATATGAGTTGACCTATCATACAAATAGCATAAAAAGTAAAAGTATGCCCACCTGATAGTTCTGCAAATAATGGAAATGTCCATGAAATAAGTGCTGCCATTATCCAATGAGTAAAACTACCTAGAGCTTGTCCTCTTGCTCTTACTCGGTTTGGAAAAATTTCACCAAGAAATACCCAAATAACTGCACCTTGTCCAAACGCATGAGATGCAATAAAAACCATGAGACTTATAAGCAATATCCATCCGCCCGTTTTAGAAAATTCAGCACCGTATGTATAGAATGAAATCCCAATAATACTCAAACTAATTATGTAACCCACTGATCCAATGAGCATGAGTTTCCTTCTTCCAAAGTGATCAATTACAAGTAAAGCGGCCATTGTGAAGATTAAATTAATTCCACCAATAGCAACTGTCTGCAGCAATGAAGATTCTTCACCGGCTCCAGTCATGCGAAAAATGTGTGGAGCATAATACATAATGGCATTAATACCAGAGAGTTGATTGAACATTGCAATGGCCACAGCAAGAAGTATAGGTTTCGAATATTTCTTACTGAAAAAAGGCTCTTCAAGACTATGATGTTCCAGATCAATAGAACTTTTAATTTCTTCTATTTCGCTCTCTATGCTATTACTATCTGCACCACAAGCATTTAATACATATCTTGCTTCTTTTATTCTGTTTTTCCCCACCAACCATCTTGGGCTATAAGGATTAAGGAATAATAAGAAAAAGAATATTGCTGCCGGAATTGCCTCAACACCGAACATCCAGCGCCATTCGCTAATACCTAAATTGAATTCTGATATTAAATAGTTTGAGAAGAACGCCAGTAGGATTCCAAACACGATATTGAATTGAGTTACGGCGACAAGTCTTCCTCTATAATTTGCCGGAGAAATTTCTGCAATGTACATAGGGGAAACTACAGACGCTCCTCCAACACCGAGTCCACCAATAAGCCTAAAAAAGAGAAACGAATACCAATCCCATGCAATTGCACTACCTAAAGCTGAAATAAGATAGAAAGCAGCAAGAATAAATAGAACGTTTTTTCTACTATACTTGTCAGATGGTTTTCCAACAATTAATGCACCAATTATTGTGCCTATCAAGACACTTGCAACTGTAAATCCAAGTTGGAGCGAAGTTAAATCAAAAATTTTTTCCAACCAATTTGTGGTACCCGATATAACAGCAGTATCAAATCCGAAGAGAAAACCACCAAGAGCTGCAATAAGAGTTGATCTTAATAGAATTGGTTTCATATTGTACCTATTTTATTTTTAATAATAATGACTAATTCTGTGGAGTCAAACTCCACTGCTCAATTCTTATTACTTCGGATATTATGGGATGATACTGTTTGATAGAATAGTAGAATTTCTGCTTAGGATTTTTAAAAGACTCCAACATTTTTGGATCATCAATTCATTTTCCATCTTAATTGATCTCCAAAATCTGGTCATCTCCAATCAATGTTTTAAGTAGATCCTGATATTTGATTTCATGTATACCTTTCTTTTTTTCAATAGCGAGGGCTGCCAGTGTTGCTGCACTTTGGCCTAAGATCATAAAAACTGGTTCCATCCTGATTGAACCAAAAGCAATGTGAGAACTGGAAACCGCAACTGGCACTAGAAGGTTTTTACACTCTTCTACTTTGGGAAGGATCGAACCCATAGCTATTTTATATGGCTTTTCTGGATGAACTCCGATGTCCCCTTCATTCTGAACAAAACCTTCGGGTGTAATATATCGCTGCGTATTATGTGAATCCATAGTATACGATCCCATTCCGATTGATTCCTCAACAGGATTTTTCCCTAAAATTTCATTTTCAGTCATAACAAATTCACCCATCATTCTTCTAGCTTCACGAACATAAATCTGATGGGGCCAATGATTATTATCAATAAACTCATCTTTCGACAATCCCCATTTTTTCATTTCATTTTGAACTTCTTTTGGTACTCTTGGATCGTTAGAAATGAAGTAAAGCAAACCTAACTGATAATTCTTGTGTTCTTCTATTATCTCCGCCCTTCTCGCGTAAGTAGCTTCTGGATAGTCATAGTTCCTCCCAATATTGTCAAAACTAAATGGGCCATGATTATTTACATCTGTTTTATGATTTGGAATAGGATCAAATTTATTAAAAGTTTCTCTCCAACCAGCATTAAAAACTCTGATTAAAAGTTCATATTGCTTTGGATCGTAATTTTCGGGTTTCTTGAATGGTATTCTATTCTCATCAACCGTTGTTAAACAAGTTCTAAAGCAATATGCTTGAAGTCGCGAATCCCCTTCTCCTCTTTTACCTGGATCTTTGGTTGAGATTCTTGAAAGCACTCCGCTATTTGGATCTCCTGGATTTTTATACGGTGATATTTGCATGTCACCAAAGTGATGTTTGTGATGCAATACCCCAACTTGCACACCATTCCACTTTTCACCATAAACCGAATTCGCTTCTCTACCGATATGATAACTGACCCCGGCTGCTGCCATCAAATCCCCTTCATATGTTGCATCAATAAATATCTTCCCAGTAAAGGTCTTGCCATTAAGCATTGTAATCGATTTGATTTTAGAATCTTTAACAACTACACCTTTTTCTCTATTAAGCCAGTGATCTCTGTATACTTCAATCTTCTCTTCTTTTATGAAATTCTCAAATACTTTTTCTGCAACACTTGGTTCAAATATCCACATAGTTCTATTTTCACCATCAATCGCTGGAGTTCCTTGCCCCTTGTTTCCATACTCTTCCCGACGTTGCCATTTCCATGCTTCATCTGTCTGATAATGGTCATAAAGCTTCTGATAAAACTCCCTAGCTATTCCTCCGATTACGCTCTTATTACCGGTATCCGTAAAACCTAACCCAGATGAAGTCAATCCGCCAAGATGTAAATCTGGACAGACAATCAAAACTGATTTTCCCATTCGAGACGCTTGAACTGCTGTCATAACAGCTCCAGATGTTCCACCATATACAATAATATCAGCATTGTGATTTGTGTTATGTTCATCATTACAACCTAAAAAAACCATAAGCAAAGAGATTATGAATAAATTCCATTTCCTTTTCATTAATATTGATGCTCCAGTATTTATTGTTCTATTTTTTAGAGATTCATGAATTTTATTTTCAAAGTTATAATAGCTTTATAAGATATTAACTATTTCTGGCATTTGCTTAGCTAGGTTAGATAATTCAGAAAGATCATCTTTATTATTAAGAAATTTGTTGTATTTTATCAATTCAGCTTCCACATATCTTCTGGTTTTAAATCGCATTCCTCAATCATATCAAGACAGTTTTGTAGATGGCCTAGGTTGTTAGCGGAACTATTATTTGTACCGAATGTAAATTTTACTCCAGCATTTTTTGCTCTTTTGATAAATACTGGACTTGGCAATTTATATCTTGCTCCGATCTCTAAAGCTATGCTATTGTCAACTAATGCTTTAATGACTCTATCCATTCTCTCAGTGGTCCAGAGTACATTATAGTTCTCACTAATCTCTTTTGGCAAATATGTAGAATTAACATAAACGTCAATCGGTTCATTATTTAATATTTTTTCAATATTTTCGACAAGCTGTTCCATAAAATCTTCTGGATCACCTACCTCTGTTTCTTCATCAATCCACAAACGCATCCGATTTCCGTTATTATTCGTCCAAGTCATTGCATCGGTGAATACATAGTCAAATTCAGAAATGATTTCTTCCGAAAATAGTTCTAACCATTCTCTTCCCTCAGCCTGCATTGCTAAATATGTATGAGGAGGTTTTTGATATCCATCTAAAAATATTCTTAGTTCTTCTTCTGATTCATACCCCATTTTATAACCACAATTTACTGCTATACCATATGTAAATCCGTACATTCTTGCAGTTTTCAGTGCTTGTTTCATTGAAAGGCCACCTTTAAGATGAACATGTAAATCAAGTAAAGGAAAATTGTTAGTTGAATAAGTTATAATCTTCTTCTCTAATTCCAAATCCTGAACTGGATTTCCTAAAAATTCGAGATCATTTGAAAATACTTTTACTTTTATATCTTTAAAATAAACAACACTGCTTGGATCATGACACTGTAAGGCAAAAGTACCACTTGAAAGTACTCGACCTTCATTTCCAGTTAGTCTAAAAATTGAATCAGGCTCAGTATATTCGCATATGAGAAAGTTATTAATATAGGTTTGAATAGTTTTACTTTGTACAACAATTCGATAGTTGAACCATTCATTATCAGCAACAGGAGATTTCCATGCATTTCTAATTCCATATATGCTTCCAGTTAATTTTCTTTCTACATAACCATCACTTTCCAAATCCTTCTTGCCATTAAAAATCTGGCATTCGTAACCCTTGTCTGGCCATCCAGTTTCTTGATAGCGTGTATGAAGATATATTCCGGAATTTGATTCATTCTTAGCTTTAACATCAATACTTAATTCAAAATTTTTGAAATTGTGTCCCTCAACATTTCCATTATAAAATAGATGAGATCTCTCTCCATTCGTGATGATCATTCCATCTTCAACTTTCCAAGAGTTTTTATTTTCTGATACAATCCAACCGTCCAAAGTTTTTCCATCAAACAATTCTATCCATTGATTACTAGAACAGTTTGTCAATATTGAAAAAATAATTGCTCCGGTTAAAAGTAACAAAGTGATTATTCCAACTTTCTTTAATTTCATATTTTTATCTAATTAATAGTTATTAAAATAATTCTTTGATTAAACTAATTCTTTCCGTCGATGCCACGAATTAATCAAACGGAGTTAAGGATGTTACTGTTTTAGCCCAATCGCTTTTATTCCTGGGTGCAATGTTGAATAACTAGTTTCTCAAATTACAAGCTCAAGTTTTTTCTATACTTGCATGATTATCAAAATGCTCAATTATACTTACATCTCATCATTTTAACTCTTGATTGTATACATTCCGATTGTAGGATGTATTTTGCAATATTATTCAATGCTCCGCCAATTTTATTGAATTAGGAATTCTAGAGCTATGCTCCCCTATATCCATGCATAATATCATCACCACTGTGAAAATAACATTGAATTTATCTTCAGCACATTTGCAACGAAGAAAGGTCGTACTATTTTTCTTATCATCTTAGTCATATTATAAATTTAATTTTATCTCAATTTAATTTTATTAGAATCATGCTAAAGCCATATAATTTCTAGGTTTATGATTCTTTACTTAGAATAAACTTGAGTGTTGCTAAAGTTGATAATTATGAAAGAGTAATATAAATTCCATTTGTTCAAGATTATTCTCTAATGTTAAAATCTTTATTATTTCACATCATTAAGAGACATAAAAAGTTATTTATAACATACTACCGACACTTTTAATATTATTTTAAAGGAAATTATAGTAAGGCTTCGCCACGTTACTTACGGGTAAATAAATAATTCTCGAAAACACTTGAGTGTACGAAAAATACCAAGAAACTTAACTACAATCCAATGGAGTTCTAATTAAATTTATTTCTACTAAATAATTTTCCTAATGTTAATGATAAAAGTTTATAAATCCATTTTTGATCTCGAACGTACAAGAATATTGCATATTTTATTATATTATAATAGAAAATAGGAGATTGTATGTCAGACATTCCCATGCCAATTAGACCATCTATCCTGCCAAAAAAAATTATATTCCCATTTATTCTTCTTGCAAGTTGCTTTATGTGGTGGGGAATTGCAAATAATCTTACTGATCCACTTGTTCGCGTTTTCAAAGAAATTTTTAGAGAGCTTAGTACATTTGAGTCATCTCTAATCCAGTTTGCATTTTATGGTGGTTACTTTTGTATGGCAATTCCGGGTGCCATAATTGCTAGGAAGTATTCATATAAAATAGGGGTTCTTGCTGGTCTTGGTCTTTATGCAGCTGGTTGTTTTCTCCTTTATCCTGCAATGCTAGCTCAAGTATTTGGATTTTTTATGTTGGCCTATTACATCTTAGCTTGCGGTCTAGGCATCCTCGAAACAAACGCCAATCCATATATATTAGCACTCGGACCAGAAGAAACGGCAACCAGAAGACTTAATTTTGCCCAAGCTTTTAATCCAGTCGGCTCCGTGATTGGAATACTGTTAGCTCAGATAATGATATTTGCAAATTTACCTAGGGACGATGCCGGACAATTACATATTGAGCCAGTGCAAGTATCAGACTCTCTTAATATTGTTATTCTTCCTTACTTATCAATTGCTGGAGTACTTGTTCTAGTTTGGATATTGATAGCAGTAACTAAAATGCCAAAGATTTCTGAGTCAGATGACAAGTTGAATCTACTTCAATCTTTGAAAAGATTAACATCAAACAAAAATTATAATTTTGCTGTAGTTGCACAATTCTTTTATGTTGGAGCACAAATAACAATCTGGACATATACAAATTTCTACATTCCCGAAGTCCTAGGAGTAACTCAAGAAGTTGCTCTTCAATATCATACATGGGCATTAATTCTTTTTGGAATATCAAGGTGGATATTTGTTTGGTTGATGAAAATATTTTCTCCTACTACTCTGCTTCTTTTTGCTTCTATCTCTGCAATACTTTTAACTATTATAGTTGTATTTATTGGTGGAATAGTTGGCGTTTATTCTCTGATTGGAATTTCGGTATTCATGTCGCTCATGTTCCCAACAATTTTTGGTTTGGGAAGTGTGGGTCTAGGAGAGGATACAAAACTTGGTGCTTCTGGTTTGATCATGGCGATACTAGGTGGGGCAATTATTACTCCCCTCCAAGGCAAGTTTATTGATTTATTCAATGTTAATGTTTCTTATTTAATTCCACTAGTTTGTTTTATGATAATCAGTGGATACGCACTATATAATAAGAAAACTATTAGTCCTTCTTAACAAAAAAGGTTTGCTCGACTATGAGCAAACCTTTAGAAATAAGTAAAACCTACTTTATTTTCGCTTATTCTGACTTTTCCGGAATCAGAATATCAATTATTTGTGGAATGGAATTTAAATTCTCATCGACTACCGGAAAATCGTTTTTATAGTTCCAATGACACCAAGCAATATTGTATTTATCAAAGACGGTCATAATGTCCTTGTACAATCTAAGTCTGATTGATATATCCGTTGAAGGGAAACATCCAAATTCTCCGCAATAGAGTTGTAATCCCTACTTAGCTGCAACGTAAACTGCTTGCTTAATTTCAGTATCAATTGCATTCAAATCAAAATTCTGATTAAGCGTTTTAACCACTTCAGCTAACTCCGGATCAATTTTATCGTAATCTTCCGGTTTAATATGTGGACCAGGATAATATACTGGAACATCCAAATCTTTCAATGAACTCCATGGTGCTTTATAGTGGGTTATAATAAATGGTTCATAGTAGTGAAAACTCAGTATAATGTTTTTATCATTTTCCGGAACTCTTAAATCTTTAAAAGATCCAACTGTTTGCCAATTATTTGAGCCCATAATGATTGTTCTTTCGGGTTCTAGTTTTCTTAGCTCAGAAATCACCCAATTAATTAAGTTATTCCAATCCTCTGGATTTTCAGAGACAGCTTCATTTAATGGTTCGTAAGCTAGTTTACTATTAGGATAGTTCTTTAGCTCTTCCGATAATTGACGCCAAAATTCGATAAATCCTTCTTGCGCAGATTTATCTTCCCATAGTTTGCGGCTATCGGGTCGATTAAAATGATGACTTCGCAAAACATGTAAGTCAACAATAACTCTGAGGTTGTTTTCAAAACTCCATCTTATTACATTGTGCAACAGTTTGAAAGCATCTGCTTGTTTGTTTCCTTCTTCATCCCACATATGTTCTTCATCAATAGGCAGCCTGACATAATCATAACCCATATCTGCTATTAGTTTGAAATCATTAGCAGCCATATAATTTTCACGGTCTTCTCCTCGTTTTTCTGATTGACTAAGCCAATGACTTACATTCAGTCCACGTTTAATCACAAACTTATCCTCTTTAGTGTTTTGAAAATTATCCATTTTACTGCATCCAAAAAGAAGCAGAATGCAGGCAAATACAATTGTTAAACTTATTAATTTCATACATCCTCTAAATATTATGATAAAAATTACTTAATCCTTGTTTTACCCGCAAACAGTTCTAGAAACAATTGATTTTTTAAACCTCCATATCCAAAGATAATTGCCCCCTTTTCTAGTAGCGTATTCTGGGGGGGGTCCAACTATAACATTGGATCATAATTAGGAGTAGGTCAAGAGAATTAAAGTAATGAACTATTCTACGTAGGTTATGGTAAGAGGTCCTTCAGGTAATACAGCAATTCTAGCATTATCACCATATTTTTCAATGAGGGAATCAACGGTTTTACCAATATCTTCGGTATGCTTTAGCAAACGTGACTCTATTGTTTCTTTATCAAGATAATCACTGTATGTAAAAATATCTGCTTTTTTCTGAATTAATGCAAGCACTTGTACTTGCCATTGATCAAGTTTCTTAAAGTGAGGATCATCTATCATTTCTAACAATTCATCAGTTGAATTAGCTTTTCTTAGTAATTCACCAAAAAGTCCATGATCAGGAAGACCATCTCTACACTCAGAAGCCATGATAATTGTTCCACCATCCTTTACAATCTGTGCTGCAGCGCTCATTCCTTTTACCGCTTGATATAAATTTTGATCAAGAGGATAACCAGAATTTGATGTAATAACTATATCGAATGGGGCACTTACAGGTATCATAGCAGATTGTTTCACAAATTCACAACCTTCATTATGTGCCTCGAGTACATCACCAGAAAACACAGCTGTAATTTCTTTGTCTTTATTGAGTGCAACATTGACAAGAAACGTATTATTCAATTTCGTTATTACTTCTTGGACTTCTTGTTGAATTGGATTTTTTTCTAATTTTCCCCAGATTGAATTGACATCAGCGATATGTTTCGCCCCATGATTGGAAAGGATCGTGTCAATCCCAGCCATACCGGGCATAACAGCTTTACCACCCCCAGAATATCCTGCAAAAAAATGAGGCTCAATAAATCCTGTTAGAATAATTAGATCATTTGCAAGCAAATCTCTGTTTATCCAAATCTCATTTCCGTTTTTTGTTTTTCCAATACTTTTCTGAGTGGAGTTATCAAATGAATTGTTTTGAACAATTCTAAATTCTGCCACTAGTTCTTCGGATAATATATTTTTCAACTCTTCTTGAGAGTTATTTCTATGTGTACCTAGAGCATTATAAAGAGTAATATTCTCATGCTGAATATTGGGAAGTTCTTTCAGAATAGCATTAATAATTGTTTCATTTGGAGTAGCTCTGGTTATATCGTTGAATATAATTCCAATTTTACTGTCTGGTTGAACCACTTCATAAAGAGGTCTTGATCCTATTGGTTTCCTCAGTGACTCACTTAAAGCAGTTTTAGGATCTTCAATGCTATCTATTCTTGTTGGTTCAATTATATTTACGTTGGAGTTTGTCGGTAACTCAATTTCTAAGTTGCCTTCTCCATAAAGTAGTTTTACTTTCATTCTGAATTCCCGACTATTACGTTTAATAATATTTTTCTACTTAATTCAAGAATTAGGAGCCCATCGTTCCCAATTCTATTTGATGGTACTTTAAACTCCACTATCATAGTGTCACTGAATCCATTAATTTGACTATTGAATGCGTCTCTCAGGTTGAATCAACATGCCACAATTTCTTTTCCACCAAGTTTACTCATAACTTTGGTTTCTTTCTGTCTTAAAGATAGATAAATAAGACCAAATGACTTATCAATTGGACTGACTGCTTTTAATCCTATACTTTGAATTCTGGTTTACGTGAAGTCCATTTTCGAATCTATTTTTTAAAAATGACTATGAAATGAGTAGCAAAACTTTATTATGGGTAAAATGAGTCAAATTTTATTCTGCATATTTTTCCATTCTAACTTTCCATTTATTCCATTCTTTTGCGAGTTCTTCGTATTTTGTGGTTTGACTCTGGAGTAAATCTACGGTTTCAGTTTTGTTCATCTCAGTTTTATATAGTTCCCATCCACCTTTATTGTCTGAGACAAGTTTATACCCATCCTTCCAGATACCTTTACCATAACGCCACTCCCAAAAGATTGGTTTCATTCTTCTTGATTCTTCTCCTAGCAGAACATCGACCAAACTTGTACCTTCCATTTCTGGTATCTTTTTTTCTAATTCTGGATATTCTGCATCAGCTAATTCGACAATTGTTGGCATAAAATCGATGAAATGCCCTGGAAAATCTGAAAATGAATTTGGTTTAATTTCATTCTGCCAATATGCGATTAGAGGAGTACATATTCCGCCTTCATGAGTATTATTCTTAAACAGTTTAAATGGTGTGTTTGAAACATTTGCCCAATTCCCTTCAAGTGACGCCCAATATTCAAGTGATCCCATTTTTTCTAAAGGATTATCTTTTGAACCAGACTTTAAACCTTTCTCACTTACAATTTCTGCAGAGGCACCGTTGTCTGAACAAAAGAAGATTATAGTATTATCGTCTTTTCCTAATTCTTTAAGTTTTAATAGAAGCTTTCCAATATTTTGATCCAATCTATCAATCATTGCTGCGTAGATCTCCATTCGCTTCGATTCAATCGCCTTCTCCTCTACCGATAATGAATCCCAATTCTGATATGTAGCATCAGAAAGTGGATATGATTTTTCATCAATCAATCCCAGTTTAATTTGTTTTTCGTATCTAGCTTTGCGAATTTTCTCATATCCCTCATTATATTTTCCTTCATACTTCACAATATCTTCTGGCCATGCCATTAAGGGATCATGGGGCGCTGTGTATGCTAAATATAAAAAGAAAGGATTTTCTTCTGCTTTATAGTCATCTAAAAATTGTATGGCATACTTTGTAAAATAATCGGTTGTGTAAAAATCTTTTGGAGGAGTATAGGGAGATATTGTAGTATCATCTACACACCAATGCCTAAATCCATCGCCACTTCTAACTTTTTGTGCTGGATGACCTTCTCCATCTCTCTGTTTACCTGGATTAAAGTGATTTGCAGCTCCATCTCTTAATCCATAATACCTATCAAAACCTCTAAAGAATAAATTCTCGGTACCGTGGTGCTTTCCAGAAGCTAATGTTCTATAACCTGCAGTTTTTAGAACTTCCCCAAGCGTTGCTGAATTATTAAGCTCTCCAAAATTCCTATCCATCCCAACTTGGTGTGCATATAATCCAGTTAATAAACTAGCTCTACTTGGAAAACATTTAGATGTGTTGTGGAATTGCGTAAAACGCATTCCACCCTCTGCCAGTTTATCGATATTAGGAGTATTGATTTCACTTCCATAACATCCAAGGTCTGCGAAACCCATATCATCAACAAGGATCAGTATAATGTTGGGTTTATTTCCCTGATTTAGTTTTGATTCACAAGAGATTGAATTTATAACAAGTACTAAAAGAATAAAAAACTTAACTAGAACTTTCATTTCGTTTCTCCAACAGTTAGATGAAATGATTACTTTCCATATTGGTCACCCACGAATCCCCATATTTCGTCAGGAATGCATTTGTAAACTTTAGTCCTTCTTTAGAAAGTTTATTAATATTTGGCATACTAATTTCCTCGTTTCCATCACACCAAAATCCTGTCGCACATCGTCAGCAATAAATATAAGAATATTAGGCTTCACTTTTTCTTGAGCCAAAACAAAAGAGCTTAAAAAAAGAATTACATAAAATAGTTTTTTCATTTTAAGTCTTACTCTTCAATTATAGAATATTTTTATTACTTATCTTTTTCCAGTTAATTCAATATATTTTTTATCAAAGTCTACTGAATCTTTATATTTTATTCTCATCTTAGCCAATTTTTTCTTCATTGCTTTGACCACTTCATTATATTCGGGATCACTATAGACATTTTTTAATTCATTTGGATCATTCAGTCGGTCAATTAATTCCCATTCATCAACATCATAATAGTAATGAACTAGTTTATATTCTTTAGTTACTATTCCATAATGACGTTTAACCATATGCACTGCAGGATATTCATAATAATGATAATAAACAGCATCTCGAGTCCAGCTCTTTAAATCGCCTTCCAAGATTGGTACAAGACTTTCCCCTTGCATATCAGATGGAGTATTTATTCCAGCTATATCTAAAAATGTCTGGGCAAAGTCTAAATTCTGAACCATCTCATTACTAGTAATTCCAGCTTTAACAACTTTAGGCCATCTTATCAGCAAAGGTGTTTTAAAAGATTCGTTATAAATAAATCTTTTATCAAACCAACCATGTTCTCCCAGATAAAATCCTTGATCGGAAGTATAGACCACAACAGTATTTTCTGTTAAACCCGATTCATCTAGATATTTAAGGACTCTGCCTACATTATCGTCCACAGATGAGATACATCCAAGATAATCTTGCATATAACGTTGATATTTCCATCTCATTTTTTCATCATCATTCATCTTGGGCCAGTTATCTTTAAAATCTTTATTTATTTCATATAAAATAGGTTCATATAGTGCTTTCTGCTCTTCGTTTGCACGGCCATATGGTCCATAAAAACTATTTTTGAATTCTTTAACATATGGTTTTACATCACCCATCTCATCAAGTGTTTTGGGTTTAACCTTAGAATCATGGCTATACATCATATGTTTAAGTAAACTCATCTCAGCTGTTCTGGCAGCAGTACCTCTATTAGAATAATCATCAAAGAGTGTTTCTGGTTCTGGGAAGGTTTTCTTAGAAAATTCAGCAAATTTATCTTGTCTGGGCCACCATGGTCTGTGCGGTGCTTTATGCAGATACATCATCATAAACGGCTTCTCTTTGTTTCGCTTTTTATCTAACCATTCAAGCGTAAGATCTGTAATGATATCTGTGACATATCCAGTTATAGTTGTATCACCTTTAGGAGTATTAAAAGTTGGATTGATATAATTACCTTGACCAGGTAAGATCACAAAATCATCAACACCTTTTGGATTATTTCCAAAATGAAGTTTGCCGTACATTGCTGTCTCATATCCATTCTTTTGGAATATTTGCGGGAAAGTAACTTGGGTTGTATCGAATGGCATTCTATTGTCGATCTTGCCGTTTAAATGTGTGTGCTTTCCTGTAAGTATCGTTGCCCTAGAGGGTGCACAAATTGAATTTGTTACACAGGCATTCGTAAATAAAATTCCTTCATTAGCTATCCTATCTATGCTTGGTGTTTTGATCAGATGGTCGCTGTATGCGCTAATTGCTTGGTATGCGTGGTCATCAGACATAATAAATAAAATATTTGGACGATTTGATTTCTTGTCTTGAAGGGTGCAGTAGCTTAATGTAAGTATCAAACACAACAAGAGCAATAAGTACATTTTACTTCTCATATATTTTCCAAATTGTTTTTTTAATTAAAAAAAATAACGATTCGTAACTTACTTATTAATTATTTTTGGTTCTGGTTCGAAAATATTAAATGACACTCCCATTTCATCCCTAAAATCAAATGTGATTTGGGATTTGTTATTAGTTTTACTATTTGGAGTAACTTTAATGTATAGAAAACCTCCACTAGGTTCAGCTTGAGTATAATGTTGAGTTACTTCAACACCTTCAGTATCAGTACTTTTTGGATCTCCAGGTCTACGACCTAATCGGGCATTCGCATCAACGAAAGCACCACATGAAAATTCTTGATATCCGGATCTGTTATCAACTGAATGATATTGCCAGTGTCGATCTCCACAAACAATAAAAAATTTATCTTTATCAACATCATTCTCTTTCAGCCAATCAAAAAATTCATCCCTTTCATAACGAAAGCCTTTTTGATTTACATGGTTATCACTTTTATAAGCATCATCAGGCCCGATCATAGGTGTTGGAGAAATAACAACTCTGAATTCAGCATCACTTTCTAGAATTGTTTTTTTCAACCAATTCTTTTGCTTTTTTCCCCAGATAGATTTTTCGGGTCCATCTGGCATTTCATTTGGACTTCTATAATCTCTACCTTCCAACAACCAGATCTGCAACTCACTAGAAACTCTTAGGGTTTTGTAGGTAACCGCATTATTATCCTCAGGATCAATAACGGGTAGTTGTTCCCTGAAAATTTTTATACCTAATTTGTGTGATGGCTCTCTATCTCCGGTTGTATCGCAATCATTATATCTATAGTCGTGATCATCTTTCTCCCAGTATGATCCTACATTAGAGAATAATTCTATCATTCTCGGTTGGGAGAACTGTAAATGATAATAATTTCTCATTCCTTTTTCATCCACAGCTGGTCCAATCGGCATATATTTAGAATCATAATAGACATTATCACCAGTACCGACAAAAAAGGTTGGTTGAAGTTTTAGAACTGATTCTGCAGAAGGATATCCAAGATGTTTATCTTCACCAATATGCTTTCTGTCTGGCCAGTTGTAAAATTTTGTAAAATTCATCCCAGTTACTACGACAAAACTTACTTCCGACGAAATGCTCTTACCCGGGAGAGTTCTGAACTTACAAAGGTTCCCCACACGATAATCTATTGTATCACCACCATATTGAAGCTGGTAATTATATTTAGTATCAGGCAATAATTTTTTTACTTTAGCTTTTACAACAAAGTCATTTTCTGGAATAGCATTCTTCCATTTGGTATAGATTCTATCTGATTTATAATCTTCAAAGATCACAAATCTTGCCCATCCTTCAGTTCCAATAAAATCATGATTAAATTTCTGATTAGTTAAAGTCAATCTAGTTTGTAGAAGAGCACTATTATCGGTTACTAATCCTGCCATTTCTCCTTGGGAATGTTCTGGATGAGATAATAATTCAAGAAGTTTACTATGACTATCGGTTTGTGAAAATACCGAAATGTTAAAAACAAGTATGAATAGAAGAATGTGTCTAAACATTTTATTCGCCCGAAATGTTTTATTATAATAGGATTATTTTAAAAATAGAGCTAGAGTTTAACATAAATCTTATTTTGCAAGTCTTCGTAATGCAGCCCATTGTCTCATCATATTGTGGTACTCATGAGCTGGGAATCCAACTACTGTTTCACCAGGTTTTACATTTTTAGTAACTCCAGAACAAGCGCCAATAATTGCACCATCACCAATGGTAATATGATCTATTATGGATGCTGCACCTCCAATAATTACCCCATCACCTAGAGTTACAGATCCTGCTAAACCACTATTACCAGCCATTATGCAAGATCTACCTAGAATACAATTATGTGCAATCTGCACTAAGTTATCAATCTTGCACCCATCGCCAATTACCGTTGAACTGAATTTACCTCTATCGACACAAGAGCTAGCACCAATTTCTACATTATTACCAATTACAACATTTCCAATTTGTGGAATTTTTACCAATCCCCTTCCGTCTTCTCTTGGGCGATAACCGAATCCATCAGCACCAATACTAACGTTTATATGAAAAATACAATCGCTCCCAATTTCAGATCGTTCTCGAATAACTGTACTGGACCAAACAATAGTTCTTTCTCCTATTTTTGTGTTATCGAAAATAGATACGTTTGGATATAAAACAACTCCATCAGCCAAAGATACATTAGCCCCAACATAACAACCAGCACCGATCTTACACCCTTGACCTATTAATGCTGTATCATGGATAGTAGCAGTTGGGTGTATATCTATTTCCCATTGAGGAGGGTCAGGTTCAAAAACTTCCAAAATTTTAGCCATTGCTAAGTCTGCATTGGCGACTTTGATTAGGACTCTTCCATCTTTAGGTGTAATTTCCAAATCTGAATTAACTATCGCAGCACCAGCCTCAGAAGTTTCCCAATCTTTGATAAAATTTTTGTTTCCAATAAAGGAGATATGATTTTTACTTGCTTTTTTGAGGTGCTCTGGTCCGACAAACATCTGACTAGTATTTCCGAGTATCTCACCTTGAACAATTTCATTAATTTCATTAATAGATAATTCTTTCACTTTAATTTTCCTTTTTACCAACTGATTAGCTTTTCAATAATTCATAATTAATTTAATCTAGGTCGCAAGTTTTATATACTAAAATTAGATTGTTTCCCAGAACAGTTTAATGTTTATCACTACAAGATAGAAAGAATCCTTTTTAATATTCAAATTTATGTTTTCCTGAACCAATCTTAATATTTACTTTTATTCCTTCTCCTTCAATTTTATTTTTATCTACTATTTTTCCGTTTAAAGTAATAACATCAATTTTGTCTGAAGGAATCCTAACAACTGCTGTTGTATTCGATGGAATAATAATATCATGTATAAACTTACTTTCGGTTATCTTCCACGAACTTGATACTTGACCATATACAGTATTGAGAGAGGCTTTTGCATACGTTAATTCACCTCCAGGATTAGCATCAATTATAATATTTTTATATCCTGGATTGTCTTCATCAAAACTAATACCAGCTACAGTACTATATAACCATTCACCAATAGCACCGTAAGCATAATGATTAAATGAATTCATACCTTTGTTTTGAAAAGATGAATCTGGCTTAATTCCATCCCATCTTTCCCAAATTGTTGTAGCTCCCATTGTTACAGGGTACAGCCAAGAGGGGTACTCTTCCCTTGTTAAAAGCATGAATGCAAGATCAATATAACCATAGTTAGTCAAAGTTTGGCTTATCAATGGAGTACCTAAGAAGCCAGTAGTTATGTGTTTGAAGAGTTTAACATTTGCTGCAAGATATTTTGCTGACATAGGTTTTATGCTATCCGGTAAAATATCCAAAGCAAGGGCAAGAGTATATGCAGTTTGTGTATTCGAGACCAAACGTCCATTAGGTGTAACAAATTCTTCATAAAAAGCATCTTTAATTTTATTAACCAATTCATAATATTTCTCTGAATCTTTTTCTTTACCAAGTATTTTAGCGGTCTTAGCAAGAATTGCAGATGAATATGCGAAGTAAGCTGATGCAATTAGGTCTGTTTCGGTGTAAGCACCCATGTAAGCAGAACTTGTCGATGCGTAAGCAAGCCAATCTCCATAGTGCCAATCCCCTGTCCATAGATATTTTTCACCAGCCCTACCAATCATATAACCTACCCAAGCTTTCATACTTTCATATTGTTCTTCCAAAATTCTAACATCTCCATACTTGAGATAAACAGTCCAAGGAATAACTGTAGCTGCATCAGCCCATCCAGTATGACCACCGCCGCCATTTAGTACATCTGGTATTACATCATTTACACTTCCATCTTCTCTCTGATCTGCAGCAAGATCTTTAACCCATTTTGTGTAGAATGATGCAGCATCCACATTGAAACATGCTGTAGGGGCAAAAACTTGTGCATCCCCAGTCCATCCAAGCCTCTCGTCTCTTTGGGGACAATCTGTTGGTACATCAAGAAAATTTCCTTTCAAGCCCCAAACTATATTATGCTGCAATTGATTTATCAAAGGATTGGAGCATTCAAATGTTCCAGTTGGAGTCATATCAGAATGAATTACTATTCCAGTAAGATTATCAAGAGTTGGTTCCCCAGGGAAACCGCTAACCTCAACATATCTAAATCCTTGAAATGTAAAATGAGGTTCGAACTCTTCTGTCCCCCCCCCTTAAGTATGTAATTAATTTCTTGCTTAGCAATCCTCAAATTATCTGTATAAAATTCGCCATATTTATCCAAGACTTCAGCATGTCTTAGTGTCAAAGTATTTCCAGCCTCGCCTTCAACTTTAAGTCTCACCCATCCAACCATATTCTGGCCAAGATCGAATATGTACTTATTATTTTCTTTCTTGATAATCTCAATCGGTTTGAGTTCCTCAACCTTTATTACAGGTGGTCCTTGAGGAGCAATAAGATTTTTTTTGGAATGATCTTTCGATAAAGTGTTTTTCCAATTAGAATCATTAAATCCAACTTCGTTCCAATTTTTATTTTCCTTTTGAGCGTCGTATGTTTCTCCCATATAAATATCGGAGAATAAAATTGGTCCAGTGTTTGTTGCTTTCCAACTTTCATCGGAATGAATCTTGTTCTTGCTCCCATCCACATACTCTATTTCAAGTTGAGCAAGTAGTCCTAAGTTTTTTCCATAAACATTTCTCTGATCTTTCCATGCGAGAAAACCTCTGAACCACCCATCCCCGATTGTTACCCCAATTGCATTGTTGTATTTATTAAGAAGTTTGGTTACGTCATAAGTTTCATATTGCAATCTTTTATTATAACTGGTCCAACCGGGAGTAAAAACTGCATTACCAATTCTTTTTCCATTTAAAAATGATTCATATAGTCCATGACTGGTAATATATAATCTAGCTGACTTAACTTCTTTCTCAGTTTCAAACTCCTTTCTAAAATATTGCGCTGGTTCCGATTTAAGAGTATCTTCAACTAAATCTGCCTCAATCCATTCTGCATCCCAGTCTGATGCATTCAGTAACCCCATTTCCCAAAAAGCCTCTTCACTCCAATCCGAAGTCCTCTTTTGATTATCAGAAACTCGAACCTTCCAATAAACTCTTTGTCTAGATTCTAAAGCTGGCCCCTCATAAGCAACATGAACAGATCTATCGCTTTTCTCAGAAAATTCCCATAGATATTCTCCGTCTTTCAATCCTTTTTTGCTATTTGCAAACACTAATTGAAATTTAGTCTGCATTGTGTTCTCAGTTGTAGAGATTATTTCCCAACTCAACCTTGGTTTTAGAATATCAATTCCAATTGGATTGTTTTTATATTCCACTCGAAGATTAGCTGTTTTAAGCAATTCTTCAGCTTGGATCGAAATACTGGACAAAGAGTTCATAACTAACACTCCAAAAATAATTTTTGTTTTAAAGTACGATTTCAAACTCATGGTTTTCCTCAATCTAATTAAATAATCTTATACAGATTTCAGTCTATACTTGCACAAAGTAAATATTCAATAGTAATAAGAATTTATTTATTTCATTTTTTTTACTAAAATATTAGGGTAGTTAGTGATTATTCCATCTATTTTAAGATCAATCAAATTTTGCATGTCTGATTCATTATTTACAGTCCATTGCCAAATTTCCAAACCGTTTTTATGGACATACTTGACAAACTCTTCAGTGATTTTTGTCCCCATTCCAACTCCAATTGCAGATGCTGAAATTGCTAAAGCTTCGGAAACAGTTTTCTGATTGGCCTTACCCTCCAAATATAAGATGGGGATATCAGAATCAAGATCTCTAATCTTTCTCAAAACATCATAATAGAATGAGAAAATTATTACTTCTTCTCCCATCTCCAGTTCTTTAACGATCCTTACTACATCATTTTCAACATTTTCAACCTTTATCTCAATACAAACTTTAATCCTCCCTTTTGCTAACCTAAGTGCTTCTTCAAGTGTTGGAATTTTTTCATCTTCAAATTTATCAGCAAACTTTTCGCTGTATCCCACTTTAACATTGGATAATTCATCCAATGTTAGTTCTGCAATCTTACCAGACTTATTATTAGAGGTGGTCCGATTAACCGAATTATCGTGAATTACAACAATTCCTTTATCTTTCGTTTTGTGAATGTCCAATTCAAAGTAATCTGCCCCTATTTCAATTGCTTTTTGGAAAGCAGAGAGGGTGTTTTCAGGTGCTGCACTGGAGAAACCACGATGCGCAATTACTTTTGTTTGAGTCATAATGACACCAGTGTTAAAAACAACAAATAAAAAAATAGTTAATATTTTCATACGAATCGCTCATTTTATTTTGAATTATTTTCTATCTTCTTTTGTTTCTAACAACTTGCTAAATAGCTCCCGTGATGTTATTATACGGTCCAAATAAAGCATAAGGTAAATTGTTCCTTACACTTTTTAATACTTTCATTACCTAACATGAAGCCATTCCCATCGGCAATATATTCCACTTAGCTTGATGTCACTCCCCAAAGATATGATTCAACCAGAATTATTCTGGTTGAGAAAAACCAATCAAAAAGGGTGATAGATAAAACATCAATTATCATACTTTTCATATTTATACGCGTGTTTATTGATACATTATTCGCTATTGAATCTACAAAAATTCAAATATTTGTCCAATAAAAATAGAATTTACCCACTTTTATTGATAGCTAAAAAATATTTTTGTATTATGAACACTCGATAATCGAATAAATCATCTTCTTAATTAAATTTTTTATCGGAGGACATAGTGAAGCGAAGAGATTTTATAAAAAATACATTTAAAACTGCAGGTATCATTTCCCTCTCGCAAATTCCATATAAATCCATTGCTGGTGATCAAAAAAAATATGCTTCTGATATAGTAAAAATAGGAACCACTGGAATTACAACTTCCAGAATGGCGATGGGAACCGGCAGCAATGGCTGGCGTGGAAGTTCAAACCAGACAAGGCAATTAGGATTAAAAGGATTAGCCGACCTACTAATTTATGGAGTTGATAAAGGTGTTTTCTTTTGGGATTCGGCTGATCAATATGGAACTCATGGACATTTGAAGGAAGCACTTAAAATAGTTCCTCGTGAAAAGGTACGGATATTAACAAAAACTCATGCTACTACCGAAGAAGAAATGAATCAGGATCTCGATCGGTTTAGAGAAGAAATTGGCACTGATTATTTAGATTTTGTTCTCCTTCATAATATGAGAGATCCAAATTGGGCTGAAATTAAAAAACCGGCTATGGAAGTATTAAGTAAAGCTAAACAGGATAAAATAGTTGGGGCTCACGGGGTTTCCTGTCACACATTCGAAGCATTAAAAGTTGCTGCCGACACTGATTGGGTAGAAGTCGATATGGTAAGATTTAATCCTGCTGGGGTTTATATGGACGATGAACCTGAAGCAGTTGCAAAGGTTATCCAAAAAATGAAGGATAAAGGAAAAGGTATCATTGGAATGAAGATTTTTGGTGTCGGGAAATTAATTGACCGTAAAGATGAATGTATCAAGTATCATCTATCTCATAACTTTATCGATGCATCAACTATTGGAATTGAGAATAAAGAACAATTAGATGATATATTGGAACGGTATCCTATTGTTAGTGCGGAGGCATAAATAAAAATGCTGTGATCTATATCACAGCGGACTATTTTTAATTTTTTATATTGCCATCGTTTTTTACAAAACAAATTTGAAGCGGAAAGATTTGGCTGGGGATCTCCGCTTGTTTTATTTCATTAAAATCATTTTCTTAGTTTCAACAAAATCCCCAGCTTTTATTCTGTAGAAGTATATTCCGCTAGTCAAATCACCAGCATCCCAATCTATTTCATAATGTCCGGTAGCCTTTTCTTCATTCACAAGAATGGATACTTCTCTTCCCAAAACATCGAATATTTTTAACATAACAATACTTTGAGCTGAAATAGAGTATTTAATTTTCGTACTCGGATTAAATGGATTTGGGTAATTTTGTCTAAGAACAAACTCTTTAGGTAGATTATATTGTTCATCTTCTATATTGGTTATTGACTCTACATCAATTGTGAAAGTGTCATACCAAAACACCTCACTATTAGATATAATCTCAAGTCCAATTTCATACTCTCCTACGAAACAACTATCCCCATCTTTTTGAAGCGTTATTGCAAAATCCCTCGACCAGCTTGTTAAACTCTCCCCAGGTGCAATATCACCAAACTTTGGGGTTCCAGTAGTTGTATTAGTCATATTTGTTGTATCCGGGATAATTATTTTTACATAAACATTATTGACTGTATCCGTAATACCTAAGTTTGATAGAGTTAACGAGAATTTGAATCTTTCACCGGGGTTTTGAATTGTATCATTTGTTGTAATTTCTAGCCTGTCTAATACAATTGGTCCTTTGGTTGTAAAATTCGCTGCGTTGTCCAAAAGAACTAAATATTCATAATCAAAAAAATATGCTGACAAACGAACATCAAAATCTTCCTCACTATTTGGCACAGACCAAAATCCCGAAAAAATTCCATCTCCGGTAATGTTATCCGGATAAACTCCGTTATCAACCATTTGAATTGAATCATTTATTGTATTATCAAAACTTGCAATAGTAGCTTGTACCTTAAATGATTGATCTTCCGGACTGAATATTTTGGAAGTTACAATTAAAGTATCACTACCCGGAACTTGGTAAGTATTATTAAGAGTGCAATTCCGTATAAAGAATCTTGGAGCTTGTGCATAAATCATGATGGGATTACCCCCATACGCTCCCATGTCATTTCTTAATCCACCTAATGCAGGGAAAAGAGGAAAACCGGGATTGTTTGGGTCAGTTAAATCATTAAAAATCCTCCCTGGATTACCGGCATCTACACAAGGGGATGTTTGATCAATATTAAAATTAAGAGTATCTGTAAATATCGGATCTACATCGATGTTACCAATTCCATCGTAACCACCTTGAACTAATGAATATTCAACGACAATATCACTTTCTTGATCGTTCTTACTAATTTGATTTAGTTTATCCCCAGTGGTATTACCCCAAAGGATGCAATTTCTAATTGGATTTTGCTCTTCATCAGCACCATCTAATATACCACCTCCAAATTCACTTGTTGCATGATTATAGGCTATTGTATTATTTTCAATAACTGCACCATTCAATTCATTGCCATCCCAAATATCAAGCCCTCCACCTTGATAAGATTCATTAAAGACAATTATATTATTTTTAATTATTGAACAGCTTTGATTCAGATCTATACCACCTCCAGCACCACGTCCAACTGCAGAAGATGATTTATCACGGGCAATATAATTATTAGCAATTATAACTCTCCCATTTCTATCCTCTCCAATGTGGATTCCACCACCACCACCAGTATAAGTGGTGCTCCTTTCTTCATTATGAGCAATTATATTATTAGAAATTATAAATATGCTGCTCGGGTTATATATCACTATGCCTCCACCAACGGCAGCTTCATAAGTAATAGAATTGTATATTATTTTATTAAATATAACTTTCCCCCCAGAATTTTTAGCAGCTATGCCTCCCCCTGCTTGATGACCAAGGCCTATGTTACCTTTACCTCCCGTTATAGTGAAACCGCAAAGAACGGATGCAATATCTTCTCCTGAATTAAAAGTTACAACAGCACCATAGACCGGATCGTTCGAGTTACTTCCATTAATTATTGTTTGAGTAATATGTGTAGTATCATGATCAAGAATAAAATGACTCGCAACCGTAACTGCCTTACCATTATAATCAATGTTTTCGTAGTAGGTCCCGTTGGCTACTAAAACAGTGTCTCCATCAACTGAAGCATTTATTGCTTCCTGAATAGTTGCTTGATCATCAGGCACATTAATAATCTGACTAAATAAAATGTTAAAAGAAAAAAGAAAGATTGTATGGATTGATAATAAATGATTCATTTTGCCTCCCAAAGGTTACCCATCTAGATTAATTTATTCTTATTCAGTTCATCTGAAATGAACTGCGAGCTAAATTTATTTTAAAATGATTATTACCCTTTGAGATACAATGTTTCCTTGGGAGAAGCCCAATTGTTGTCGGAGAGAAATTTCAGCACAGTGCTCAAAACGTTTCTTTCAAGGAGGGATACAATAACTTAAGGAAAAAGGATGGTCGTGTCAAATTAATTCGAATTTGCTAATAAATTGTAATTCCTTACGAAAAAAATCTGATTACATATTTTCCTCATTTTGCTTTATATTAAATTCTTAAATAAATACTTCACTTAAGTTTGATCAGTTAACATAAATGGAAAACAATACTAATAATTATCAGATTGATAATAAATTTCGAAAGGTTTTCTTTAGGATAGTAAAAATCAGCTTTGGAGTTTTGCTTTCCTTTTTTGTTGTCGCCACTCTCTTGTTATATATATTCAAAGATGAGATTGGTAAAACTATTCTCTTAAGTGTCAATAAGGATATATCAGGATTACTAACAGTTCAAGAATTTTCTGTTCATCCATTTGCTCAGTTCCCTAATATTTCTCTTGGACTAAAAAACATTACATTATTAGAAGATCGCCTTAAAACACAAAATGATTCAACGAACTCCATCCTCAATATTAGGAGGGTTTATATTGCTTTTGACATAGTTGAACTGATTAAGGGCAACATCGATCTTTCTAGAGTCACAATCGCGGAAGGCGCAGTTAATATAAATACAAATACTGATAGTACAATCAACATTGTAAACACATTCAACAAAACTTCAGAGCCTCCGAAACAAGATATTTTAATAGAAAAAACTGAGGAAATACTTGAGATCAACGTTGAAGAATTTATACTCGACGACATATTATTAACATTCCATAATAGCATTGAACAGAGACATTCTTCTTTTAAGATAAAGGAATTTAAAACTTCACTCTCTCGTAAAACCGATGAGAGCCACATTTCGATAGATGCAATTCTCGACTTAATAAGTTTTGAAACTGATGGGAAATTGGTTACCGGGAATAATATGTTGTTAGTTAACGCGGATCTTCATCACAATAGAATTAGTAACTTTGTTACCATAATGCCAAGCTGGTTTGTATTTGATAGAACACAATTTAATTTTAGCGGTACATTAAATTTGGAAGATGATGGTTATTTGAATATGGAGATAAACGGATCTGACAGAAAACTCAATTTCCTTTCTTTGTTGCTAAATGATGAAGCCTTAAATCTAAATACTAGGCAAAAAGAAGACGCAAATCTTTATTTTGAAGGTACAATTGAAGGAAAAACTATCTCGAGCTTCCCGAATATGATATTCAAATTTGGGGCAAGCAATGTTAATTTACAAATTCCAGAATTAGATCAATCAATAAGTGAACTAAACTTTGATGGACATTTCTCTTCAAGAGGTAATACTCTAAGCGGGGCAAAATTCACTATCAATGATTTTAATGCTATCCTTCCAGAAGGTAAGACTAGCGGTAAACTTGAGTTTCAGAATTTTAATTCACCAACTCTTGATCTAGAGTTGCTCTTAGAAACTGAGGTCAGTTGGATCGATAATGTTTTCCAATTGAATTCTTTTGAGAACTTAGCGGGCAAGCTCCAATTGAGCGCTGATATTGAAGGCAGCTTTAGTACAGAAGAGCAAAAATTTAATTTTGAGAAAGCAAATTCCACACTGGAATTTACCGAGATAGCTTTCAATGTTCCCGAAATCATTTCTGTTAAGAACATGGATGGTATTATTGAGCAGACCGGGAAAAACATAAAATTGAATACTTTGAGTATAACCACTGAGGATTCCGATTTATTACTTAGTGGTAATATGGAAAATGTAACTGATCTTTTTTTCAATAATGATTCTCAGCTTTCTGGAAGTATTACGCTTAAATCAGATAAGTTTGTATTCCCAGAGCTATTCGCTTTCGATACTTCCGCAGCTCGTGATTTTCCTTATACAATTCATGAACTAGATGTTCATGCAAGTGCTATATCATCAACGAAGAAATTTCAAGAATTTGAAGATTTCCCGGCAATCGATTTTGAAATATTTCATCTAAATGGAAATTTCGAGGAACTTCCAGACGTAAGAATTAGTAGTAGTTCCGTAAAGATTTTTGAGGATATATTTGGCTTCAATCTCACCTTCGATCCTCTTGATATTAACTTATCTAAAGGTAATATGCTTCTTAGAGGTTCTTACAATGGCTCTCCAAATTATCCTTATAAAATTAAAAGTGATGCTTTTTTGAACGATTTTTACTTGCTCGATTTTCTTCAGCAGTTTGAAATGGATCTAGATACCTCTTCAGTTTTCAATGGCAACCTAGATGGATCGTTTTTTACAGAAGTTGAATTTTCAAAAGATTCAATAATGTTTGATAATTTCAATTTTTCAAAAGGCAATTTGGCTTATAACAAAACTAATCGCAGTGATACTATTACCTTCAAAGAACTTGAACTTAATCTCAAAGAAGTTAATTACGATTTAGAGAAAAATTCCAATCCCCTTGCTACCTTGACTACTAGCGGTTTTATAAAAGCTGATAAATTCACGACAACAGATACAAAAATGCAATATATTTTTGCTGATCTATCTATCAGTAATGGTGCTTATAGAATAGTTCCTAGTAAGAATAAACCTTATAATCATGGGGATGATGGATTTATAGAATTGAACCCTTGGGATGAAACACCACATTATGGGATAAAATATTTAATCAAAGATTTCCCGATTGAAAATATGCTGGAAACATTCATGGAAGATTCTTTATTGACAGGGAAAATTGATCTCAAGCTTGATGTTACCATGAAAGGAGACGGTTGGGCAGAAATTTTAACAGAACTTGAGGGTGAGATTTCAATGATAGGGCAGGATCTGACATTAAAAGGAGTGGACATTGATATTCTTCTGAATAAATTCGAAAGAAGTCAAAACTTTACGTTACTAGATGTAAGTGCCGTTTTACTCACCGGACCAATTGGCTTAGCGGTTACGAAAGGTAGTGACGTTGCCATGCTTGTTGTCACCAATTCGGGAGAATCCACTAAAATACCTAAATTAGTCTCAAATTGGAAAATCGACGAAGGTATTTTGACCATGGAGGATGTCGCATTCAGTACTCAAAAAAATAGAGTAGCATCAAAGGGTTCATTGGACTTAAGTGAACAGACTGCTGATGTAACCTTTGCTGTCTTAAATGAGAAAGGTTGCAGTAAGATTAGTCAAACTGTATCCGGTCAATTCTCCGATCCTAAGTTTGGTGATGTGAAAGTACTTAAAACTCTCCTTGGTCCAATAACAAATCTTTGGAATTCAATTGTTGGATCTGACTGCGAAACCTTCTACACAGGAAGCGTTGAACACCCAGTTTCAGAATAAACTCAAATTGCAGCAAACACTCTCTGTAATTTTCCAGAAACGCTATTCATTACTTCTCTAAGTTCTTCGTTGTCTGTTGCTCCTAGCATTTCTGCTGGATTAACTAATGAAACAACTGTCTTTTCATCATCATCCACATATACGATTACATTACATGGGAGAAGCAATCCAATCTGCTCTTCGCTTGTAATTGCTTTGTATGCTGATGGAGGATGGCAAGCTCCAAGAATAATATATGGTTTGAAGTCCACATCTAGCTTTTTCTTGAATGTTGCTTTAACATCAATTTCTGTTAAGATACCAAATCCTTCTTTACTCAATTCTTCAGAAACTTTTACAACAGCTTCATCATAACTCAACTCTAGAATTTTGGAAAAACCAAATTTACTTGCTTTCATTTTTACTCCATAATATTATTATTTTGACCAAATTTTGTTTTTATTAGATGGTTTCCAAGTTGAATTGGATTCAAAATAGTTCCATAATAATTTTGATACTTCCCTAATCAGCGCATAACCTGCATTATCAGTTTCCCAACTCGTATCTTTCTGATTATTTGTGATTACGGAAAATACATAATCTCCAGAAGGAGCGTTGACTAAAACAACTTCAGACCTCGATTGACTTACCGAACCTTGTTTTGATGCAGCTTGAACATATGGAGGAATTTGTGAAAGAGCCTCACCATTCCAGAAAATGATTTGATGAAATTACCATTTAAAAGATGTTTACGCATACAGACCGGGATATATTCAATCGATCAAGGGATAAAAAACAATTATAAGATTTACAAAATTTTCTCGCCATTTTATCCATCATTGGAAAAACTATTGCCTAAATATGTTTGAACGCTAGAGGAAATTGGAAATTCTATGACCTATGTAACTCAAAATGGATGTGACAAGAAAGTGTTGGAAATTGTAGACATAAGATAAACAGGAAAAGCATAGCTTTTCCTGTTTATAAATTTAATCATAATATCTACTCTCTTTTGTATAACTTAATTTCTAAAAAGCTGTTGTTATTACAATTAATTGATGTAACTGTTGTTTCATTACCCTGGAAATTTTGATCATAAGAGTAGTGTGTAACATTTCCACATGTTTGAATACCTGAAACTTTAAAAACCCCATTATCAGAATCATAAACGGGAATACCTATTGCTTCAATAACTGTTTTATGAGTTGATGCAGGTGAATCAGTCCTATACCAAGATGTCCAATCAAGCAGAAGTATCGAATCACCATCTTCGCTTAATACAACTTCCATAGTGTCGGCAAAAACATAAAACTCCCTTTTTGCGACAAACCGGTTTCCAAACATTTCTCCATCTACAGACAAAGGCTCTATTGTTTCTTGTTCAAATGTACTACCATCTTCTCGTTCATAAAATTTATTTACATATAGCTGTAGTTCACAATAATTATAGTCAAACTCACCATTTCCTGCGCCACCTTCATAATCATCATCGATTTTTACTTCCAAATTAATATCAGATTCTTCCCAATATGGCGGCACGCCAAAACCATTAACAAGAACTATTAAAAATTGACGCATATTATTGTCATAATATTCCTTTAGGTTTGGAATAACAAAATCTTGAGCATGAGCTGTCTCTAAGTAAATTGTTTCATCATTTTGAATTCCGAATACTACTAACGACAGAGCATCGAGTGTGTTGGTTCCACTCATACTAAGCGTCATATCATAGCTTTCATCTATCGGCGAGTAATTCAAGTTTATTTTGAAAAGTTTGGCCGAAAGATCTCTATATGGGGCACTTGGATCAAATAATTTTGAAGTATCATTGACACTATTTATATTCCAGTCATAATCAGCATTATTTATAAAACTATTTTGGGGCAATTCATATATTTCACCGGCCAAATATTTTTTGTAAAAATCCGGCAGCCAATCTACAACATTACCATTAATAGTTTTTAACAAGGCAACAATGGGATCTGTATCCTCATTTGTATTCGAATGCATTTTCTTAAGCCCTTTCATCCCAAATAATTCCTCATCCTCAGTCAAATATTTTAAGATAGAAGACAATCCAATAAAATGGCTGTTTTCAATATCTTTATAGCCCTGCAATCCCTCAAAAGGCTCCATAAAATGCATATCAAAATTTTCAGGGTATTTAAATTCAGAATCAGTAAAAAACTCTTCTGCCCAACTTTCTATTGTCTTCTCAAATTCTCCCAAGTTCTTATAATGAATCATTTCTGAATTAAGAATTATATTTCCTAAATTTTTCTTAATTTGATCAGAATTATTTTGTAATATGTGATCAATATCAACGTAAAAGTACAGTTGCTGTGGTCCTCCAATTAGGCTATACCATCCGTAAACTGCTTTTTCTCCAGGAAGATATTTAATAATTACAGTTTGATTTTTTGGTTTTGGATAAAATGAAAAGTCTAAGTCGTTACTAATAATGTTGAAAACATCTTCAAAAATTTTCTCAACATTTACCATAAAAGATTCTAAAACAATAGGGTAATGAAATACAAAATTTTCACTTCTTTTTTCTTTATAGGAGGATATTACCTTAACAACCATGTCAAGAGAACTATTATTTTCATTTGACTTGCTAGATGTGTTTTTTATTGCTCTAAGATTAATTCCCGGTATTTCGCTAATTAAGAAACCGGAAGAGTCGGATGCTTCAAATAGATTATACTCGAATGAAGAATCAGAATTTGCTTCATCAAAGACATTATTCCCCAAAGCTATAAAACTATTACCCGAAAGTTGACTAGTATATCTTACTTTTATTTTAATTGTTTCTGAATAACTATTGGGTAAACCGATTATCTTAAATGATCCGGAAATTGTGTTTTCCCCAAACGCACCATCATCCTCAATCTCAATAACAGAAATATCATGATTCCCATCAAAAGCTCCAGGAGGAATTGTAATTTTAATATCATCTTTTTCTATAGTACCACCATCCATGCCAATAGTAACTGTATCTTTGGGCTTTTCACCATTCCCACCCTCTGGAGCTGTTGGGTCTTCGGTGCAGCCAAATGAAAATAGAAGTATCGCTGAAGTGATGATTAGACTAAAATAAAATTTTGAGCTTTGAACCAAATAACGCGATTGCATCATGATCGGGTACCTCATTTTAGGAATTAAGCTAAAATAAGATAAAAGTAATTTAAATTCAAAAGTAAATCTAAACGAAAAAAATTCCATCGTATTCATCTTAATTTACTCGTTCTAAAAATATTTATTTTAAAATTGTAACCTTTTATTTTCTAAAATCGTCTAAAATGCAAATCTTTTCAAAAAATGAGATTTTAAAATGAAAAAAGGCATTTTGACGATCTTCAATTCGGAAAATGAATTTTTCCAATTGACAAAAAACGCAAAACGAATCACCCATATCTCCTTATCTTCATTTATACTACCAGTAATTTTTTTAGTAATTGCTGCAGCACTTACTCAATTCGTATTCGCCCCGCTTTATTTTGGAGATCCCAAATTAGCAAGTTCCTCGGCAAGAGAAGCTTTTGGACTCTATTCCTTGTTCTTTCTTCTGATTGTTATCGTTTATCTCTGGGTTAGATTTTTTGAACAAAGACCATTCCATACAATAGGTTTTACAAAGAATGGTGCTGCAAAAAAATATTTATTTGGATTTACAACTGGAATAAGCATGAACATTACGGTTGTTGGTATTCTAGCAATTTTAGGATGTATTGAATTCAACAGAGAAACCATAGCAGTAACGGGCATCAGTGCTATTGGAGGAGTAGTGGTTTTTCTGTTTGCATACATTATACAAGGTGCATCTGAAGAAATATTAACCCGCGGATGGATGTTTCAGGTCATTGGAGCAAGATATAAACCTTGGCTTGGAGTATTAATTACATCAATTTTATTTTCAATAATGCACCTTGGTAATGATGGGGTGAACATTTTTGCCGCGCTCAACATTTTTTTAATTGCAATACTGTTAAGTCTATTTGTAATGAAAGACAGTAGTTTATGGGGTGCTTGTGGGTTGCATTCAGCGTGGAACTGGACTTTGGGAAATGTATTCGGCCTCTCAGTAAGCGGTACCAAAGATAAAGTATCATTAATTAATTTGAGTACAACAGGCAATGAATTGATAAATGGTGGTGAGTTTGGAGTTGAAGGAAGTATTATTTTAACAATACTTTTAATCAGTCTGATCTCTGTAATCAGTGCATATCTACTAAGAAATAGGAAAATATTTGAGAGTAAAGAAATTACTTTTAATAACTGATGTGCTGGAAAAATATTTTCTAATTCAGTTTTCTGTTAAATAATTATTCAAATTTTGTTTTATAAAATAATCCCAACCAGCAATACAGCTTTCTCTTTGGAATTCGGGTATATCTTCTTGAAAATCCTCAAGAATTACAATCGTCAGCCTTAACTTGGTCAGATTATCTTCCTCAAATAATTCAAATGCTGATTTTGATTTACCAGAATAGCCTTCATATTCCCAACTATATTCTATCAATTTTAGTGGTTTAATTTTTGTAATTATCCACTTGTGTAAAAAATTCCTTTCACCGCTTTCTATATTAAACTGAGTTTTGAATCCTAACTCAAGTTTAAATTCTGTAATGTTTTCAAAATACCACTTTCTCATCTGTTCAAGATCTGTAATCGATTTCCAAACCGAATCTAAAGATCTATAGAAAGTTTGTTCTACAACTATCGGATTATCACTTGTTTTCATGGTATCTCCAATAAAGATATTTATTTAACCTTCTTTGAAAACAGCCTTGAGGCATATTAAGACTAATACATTGTATTGTTATTTGCTGATATTTTAGGTATTTGCTGCATCGAATCCCAGTGCTCTAAGGTTTTTCCTTTCTGATCAAACCTAAAAAAATCCATAGTTACATACTCATCATTTCCAGGCCAAGTCTGATGTGTGTGGAGAGCTACTAAATTACCTTCAGCAACAGAACGTACAAATTCGATTGATTTATCAGAGTATTCCCTTGCCATTTTCTTAAAGTATTCGATAAATGGTTCTTTCCCATCACCGACTAATGGATTGTGTTGTATATATTCAGCGTCAACAAATAATTCTACTGCCCTTTTTGGATTCCCGTCATAGGCCATTTTATAAAATGAAATGGCGTTTTCTTTATTTTGGTTCAATTTTTCACTCATAGATATACTATAATCCTTTTTGCTTAAAGTTTATTCTGATTTTTCATAAGCTTCTTTCAGCCATTCTATTAATTGATTATCGATTTGGTTGATATCTGATAATTGTACTCGGTGCGTACACATCGCTCCAAAAGGGCCTGAATTTTCAAGTCGGTCGGTTGTTGGTTTGTCTTTTATTTTTAATCCTAAATCAATCCTGGTTTTAGTTGCGGGCTTTATTAATGCGAATTGTTTTTTCCGGATAAAACTTACACTTGCCTTTTTGGGTGTAATGGTTACGTCCTCTCCAAACTCTTTTACAACATTCAATAGTCTTTCGTATATAGGAAGCAAATCTTCTTTTCCCTTGTATTGAATTTTAACAAGGTCAGTTGAATCTTCCTTCTCCTCTTTCGATAATGTAACAATAGTATTAGCAAATCCGTGAGTTACATTATGTTCTTTTTTAAGAAAGTTCACAGCTTCTGAATGTTTACTGAAAGTCATTGCTTTAAGCAGCGATTTCCACTCAACCAGAGATTTGCCCGTTTTTTCAGGCATATTGTCAATCATTGTTTGAAGTGCTTTATTCATAATTTCCCATTGGTTTTATAATTCCTAATTTATACGTCAAGCGTCTCTTTAACATTGTGAGCAACTACTAGATCTATTCCACCTTTCTTCCAATAAAAGAAGAGTAAAAGAAAATGATAAATATTGAGAATAAAACTTTTAATAAATTAACTTTTCAAAACTATCCTAAACCGTGCTTTACCTTTCTCTAAATGTTCCAAGGCTTCGTTTACTTTTTCCATAGGAAATTCCTCAACGGTCGGATAGATATTATGCCTTACACAAAAATCTAGCATAGTTTTTGTTAAAGCGGGACTGCCTAATGGACTGCCTCCTACTGATTTTTCACCCATGATTAAACTAAATGCTGGGATTGCCATAGGTTCCAATACAGCTCCTACAGTATGAAACTTTCCTTTTGGTGCTAATGATGAAAGGTAAGAATCCCAGTCTAGGGTAACATTGGTTGTGTTCAAGATAAAGTTTAGCTTACCCCTAATGCTTTCTAACTCTTCTGGAGACTTTGAATTGACAACCTTTGTGGCCCCCATATTCAATATTTGTTCTTTCTTATCGGGATTAGAACTAAAAGCAACTACTTCGCAACCCCAATGTTTTAAAAATTTGAGTGCCATATGTCCTAAGCCTCCAATTCCAATAACACCAACAGTATCTGTTGGTTTTACACTTGCTAATATTATTGGATTAAAAACTGTAATTCCTCCGCAAAGCAAAGGTCCCGCCTTACTTAATTCTATTCCTTCTGGAAGAGGAATTGCCCATGACCAATGTCCCCGGACATAATCAGCAAAACCGCCATGCCTTCCAACAATTGTGGCTTCGCCTTGTGAGCAAAGATGATGATCTCCGCTCATACACTGCTGACAACTCATACAAGATGCTGAAGACCAACCTAGTCCAACTTTGTCTCCCACTTTTACATTTTTAACTGCATTACCTGTGGCTACAACTTCTCCAACTATTTCATGACCCGGTACAAGAGGATAGGATGTCATGCCCCATTCATTGTTTATCATACTTAAATCAGAATGGCAGATACCACAATAGGAAACTTTAATATCTACTTGTTCAGATCCAATTTCACCCAATTCATAAGAATAAGGCTCTAATTTACCTTTTGGCTCCGAAACTGCATATGCATTTATTTTCATATTTTACTCCCTTTTTATTGCCAACATACTGACTATATGTAGAATGTGCGCTTTTGCCTAACTTACTTTATAGTCTCGTTGTGCGTTAGTGTATATAAATTGTTTTTATACTCTCAACATATTTGCGTAAGAATGATTATTTATATTTAAACATAATTTCAAATCACTTTATAAAACTTTTAATAAATTAACTTATGACTAATGTTTACTAAATTCAATTATAGATCAGTTTTATGAGTAATAAGTCTGATTCCGTGCTTGTAAGTCAAGTAATACCAGAACCATTCCACCAAAACTTTGTATCTTCCTCTAAAGTTGATCAAAGTTGCAATGTGCACAACAACCCATGCAAGCCATGCAAAGTATCCTTTAATCTTGAAATCCTTTATCTGCATAACAGCTTTTGCTCGTCCAATGGTCGCTAAATTCCCTCTGTCGATGTATTGGAACTGAGTTCTCTTAGTTTGTTTGCTTTTACTTTTAATGATTCTTGCAACAAATCTCCCTTGTTGAATTGCAACTGGAGCAACACCGGGTAATATTTTATCTTTGCTGTATTTAAAATTTGCCGCATCGCCAATTACAAATACATTTGATGAGGTCTCAATTGAACAATCATTTTTTACTATCACCCTTCCAACTTTATCTAACTCACAATTAAGACTTTTCAGTAAGGATGATGCTTTATTGCCAGCTGCCCAAATAATATTACTAGATTCAATATACTCTTCTCCAAATTGAACACCATTTTGATTTATATCTGCAACAATTTTACTGGTTTTTACGTAAACTCCAAGTCTTTCAAGAACATTCTTAGTATACATATTTAACGGTTCATCAAAACTATTGAGCAGCTTTTTTGATCCTTCAATAAGAATTATTCTTGTTTTGGAAGGATCAATTTTTCGAAAATCTTTCAACATTGTATGTTTTGTAATCTCAGCAATAGCTCCAGCCATTTCCACACCCGTTGGTCCTCCGCCCACAATTATAAAAGTTAGACACTTTTGAACTTCTGCAGGATCATTTGATCTTTCGGCTTTTTCAAAAGAGAGTAGAATTCTCTCGCGGATTTTTAGTGCATCGGATATTGTTTTTAATCCAGGTGCTTTCTTTTCCCATTCATCATTCCCAAAATAGGAATGGCGGCTTCCAGTTGATATAATTAAACTTTCGTAAAAGAACTCTTCCCCATTCAACATTGTAATACTATTTTCACTTGTATTTATTGAAGAGACCTCTCCCATAATCACTGTAGCATTTTTCTGTTTACTAAGAATTTCTCTAATTGGCGCCGCAATATCTCCTGGTGAAAGTGCAGCAGTTGCCACTTGATATAACAATGGTTGAAAAAGATGATGGTTTGTTTTATCTATTACCAATAGATCAACATCCGCATTCTTCAATTCCTTTGCAGCTGCTAATCCTCCAAATCCTGCACCAATAATTATAACTTTCTTTTTCCTCATGATCGAAATTTTGATTTTTTGCATTTTTAATAAGACAAATTAGCTTATTTCTTATTAAATGGAAAGATACGATTCTTTCTTAATCTATTAAATTTCAAGAAGGATAAGGCGTTGAGTAGAAAGATTTGTTAAATATTCAATTTTTTAAGGAATTTTTCTCACCTTAATAACAAATTACTTTCTATTGGAAAATATTTTGACGCTGATTTAATTAAAGATGCCGCTGTAAGCTGACGAACTCCATAAACTTCTACGGATGCGCTGTAATCAGTTTGAATTTTATTTACTAATATATCGAAATCTCCATCTCCAGATGCCAAAACAACTACATCTGATCCTTTTGCATATTCCATTGCATCGAGCGTAATTCCAACATCCCAATCACCTTTCGCTGAGCCATCAGATCTTTGAATAAATGGTTTCAGCTTTACTTCAAATCCTATTGCTTTGAGAATGTTTTGAAATTGTCTTTGCTTTTCATCACCTCTGTCGATGGCGTAGGCAATAGCTTCAACAACTTCTCGATTTGAAGTAACTTCCGCCCAGAACTTATTGTAATCAAAACTGGAATTATAGATCTGCCGGGTAGTGTAATAAATATTCTGAACATCAACGAGGACAACAACTTTTTTCATTTATTCCCAAGGTTTAATTATTATTGTAATTGAGCCTAAACTTCTATTTTCAATTCGTTTAATTTTAATAGATACTATAAATAATACAAAATCAAGTGGTTATAAACCTATCAATAAATTTAATATCCTTACCTTTATTAAAACAGACCAAATATAGCTTAAAAAACATCGAAATTGATCATCGAATTTGCTACTTTGAATTTGTAAAAGAATTTTTAGCTAAATTTTTTGAGAGAATCAAAATGAAAAAAATATTAATAATAATCGGAATAATTTTTGTAATAATCATTTCTTCAATGATCATCATACCCATGTTTTTTAAAAGTGAAGTTGAGGAATTAGTAAAGCAAGAAGCCAATAAAAGAATTAACGCCACTCTTAATTTCAAGGATGTCGGATTGAACTTATTTTCCAGCTTTCCGAATATAGCGTTAAGTATTAATGAGCTGACCATTGTAAACGCCAAACCTTTTGAAGGTGACACACTCTTAAGTGCTTCATCAATTGAAGTTACTATCGATTTAATTAGTATAATTTCTGGTGATAAAATTAATGTAAAAACTTTCTCCATTAATGATCCACAAATACTCCTCTTTGTACTGGAAGATGGCACAGCGAACTATAATATAATGAAAGAGTCAACGGAGGCATCAATAGATGCTATTAAGGAGATCAAAGATACAACTCAGAGTTCATATAGAGTTGGTTTAAAAGGTTACTCGATTAATAATGGAGTATTCGCCTTTGTAGATCAGCAGAAAGGACTTGTCATTGCTATGAACAACATGACTCATAGTGGAAGCGGAGAGTTTAGTCAAGATGATTTTATCCTCGATACAAAAACAAGCATAGATGAATTCACCTACGAATATGGTGGTGTTGGATATCTAAAAAAAGTAAATACTGAAATGGATATGCAGTTACATGTAGATCTTCCAAGTTTTAAACTCACGATTCAAGATAATAGACTAAGATTGAATAATTTGCTGCTTAACTTTAAAGGATCAATTGCAATGCCTGCAGATGATCCAGTATTGGATCTATCATTCACAGCTACAAGAACTGAATTCAAAGATATAATTTCATTAATACCAGCAATCTACATGCAGGGTTTCGAAGATATTGAATCATCAGGAAAAATGGATTTGACAGGACGTGTGAAAGGTATTTCAACCGAAATGAGCATTCCGTCATTTAATTTAAATGTAGATGTAGTTGATGGAAAGTTTAAATATCCTGACCTTCCAATGCCGGTAAGTAATGTGAATTTGAAATTATCAATCAATAATCCCGGAGGTCAGTCGGATAA
Organism: uncultured Ignavibacteria bacterium; assembly: GCA_963751695.1. Lineage (GTDB taxonomy): Bacteria > Bacteroidota > Ignavibacteria > Ignavibacteriales > Melioribacteraceae > SZUA-22. The sequence goes on from CAVVVP010000002.1 coordinate 84,654, forward strand.
TACAATCGTTGATCTGCACAATGCTCAATTTGAGCTTGGTGAAAACTCATTCAATATAAAGATGCTTATCAAGAAACCGATATCTGGACCATATGTTGAAGCAAAAATGAAAGGCGCTATTAATTTAGGAAATATTAAGAATACCCTCCAGCTGGAAAATATAACAAATCTATCAGGAAAGATTACTGCTGATATGGAAATGAAAGGAATAATTCCTGCTGAAGAAACAACAAATTATGAAGAAATTGATGCAAGCGGTGAAGTCATTTTTAAAGATATAGTTTATCAAAGTACTGAACTACCTGATGTTGTAAATATTAGTTCAGCTTCCTTGACCCTAACTCCGAAATTTTTCAAATTGAAAAACCTAACGATGAAGATAGGCGAAAGTGATATGCAGGCTTCAGGCTCACTGAGGAATTTTATACCATACACGATAGGAAATGGGACACTAATTGGAGATTTAGATGTTTCGTCAAATTACTTGAACGTAAATCCATTTTTAACTGAACCCGCTAATACTCAGAGGAACAATGATAAAAAATCTAAGGAAGAATTACATGCTATCGAAATTCCAGGAAATCTAAACTTAACAATGAATGGTAATTTCAATCGATTGATATATGATAACCTGGATATGAAAAATGTAAAAGGGAAAATAATCGTAAAAGATAAAGTTCTTACTTTGAGTAATTTGAAGATGTCCATCCTGGGTGGAAGCATGCTTGCTAGCGGTAAGTATAAGAAGAATGATGTTGAATCTAATCCGGATATCTCCTTTGATCTAACAGTTGATAATTTTAATGTAAAGGAGACATACAACTCTTTCTTATCGGTTTCAACACTTACACCAATTGTTAAATATATCAATGGAAACTTTGGAGCTAAAATCAAACTTAATTCCACTCTTGATAATAAACTTATACCTATATGGAATACCTTTAACAGTACGGGTAGTATAGATCTAAAGAATGCAGAAATAAAAGGTTATAAACCCTTTACAACGCTGGGGAATATGCTCAAGATAAATGAATTATCTAATCCCAAGTTGCAGAATGTTAAGACTAATTATCGTATTGCCAATGGTAGGTTTCACATATCACCTCTTAGCTATAAGATTAAAGATTACGATATACAAATCGTTGGATCAGCTGGGATGGATAAATCAATTGATTATGTAATGGAACTTGATATACCAGCGGAGAAATTTAAGGATCAAGCCAACAGCGCTGTTAGTAGTCTATTGGGCAAGGATATTAAACTTGTCTCTGCGGAAAAAATAACTATTAATGCAAATTTAAAAGGGACAATCGACAATCCTAAGATTACTACATCTGCTGAGGATGTGGCAGCAGATATAACTAGTAATGCTATCAAACAAGCAGAAGAAGAAGCAAAGAGACAAGCAGAGGCTTATGCAGACTCACTTAAAAATGAAGCAGAGCGAAAACTCAAAGAAGAAGCTGAAAAACAGCAAAAAGAATTGGAGAAAAAATTAGAGGAAGAAACCAAAAACTTACTTCAGAATTTATTCAAGAAAAAAGGATAGCGGATTATCAATTTCTATAAGTTTAAGTATTGAAATAAATTCCAATTGAATGATTTCTTTTTATAGCATCTTAGAATTCAACAGAAAGGATGGATCTTTATGGCATGGATTTATTTAATTGTTGCCGGATTGTTTGAGATTGGTTGGCCGCTTGGTTTAAAAATCGCTCAGAACGGTGAGAACACGGTAAAAGGATTAGCATTAGCTATTGTCTCTATGTGTTTAAGCGGTCTGCTGCTATTTCTCGCTCAGAGGGAAATTTCAATGGGTACAGCATATGCTGTATGGACTGGAATTGGAGCGGCAGGAACGTTCTTAGTAGGTATTTGGCTTTTTGGAGATGCGTCAAGTTTGGGTCGATATTTAGGTGTGATTCTAATAATTACCGGAGTAATTACACTAAAACTTGCACACTAAACTCAGAATTACTTAAATCAGTTTCATCAATTCTTTCAGATGATTGAAAGCTAAAGCTCTGTGGCTTATTTTGTTCTTTTCTACCGTCGTTAATTCTGCTAAAGTTCTATTAAAACCATTTGGAAGAAAGATTGGATCATACCCAAATCCATTAGTTCCTCTATATTCAGAAATTATCTTTCCTTTTAACTCTCCTAAAGATGAAATCTTTTTAATTCCGCTAAAATATACTGCACAGCAAATGAACTTTGCTGGGTGTGGTGATGCATGTTCATTTAATACGGTAATGAGTTTTCTATTGTTGTCATCGTAAGTGCAGTTTTCACCAGCATAACGAGCAGAATAAACACCTGGCTCTCCATCAAGCTGATCTACTGCCAAACCTGAATCGTCAGCAAGAACTGGTATTTTGTGAATATTATAGATTGTTTCTGCCTTTATAAAAGCATTCTCCTCAAAAGTCTCACCATTCTCTTCGATTTCTGGCACATCACCAAGGTCATACAATGATATGATTTGGTACTCTGTTCCTTCAAATATTTCTTGAACCTCTTTTAATTTGCCTTTATTTCCAGTGGCAAAGATAATTTCTGTCACTCAATTTCCTACTTAATATTAACTCGTTTTAACAGCTGCTGAAGTTCTTTCCTTGCGTTGTAAGTTACTTCATCTTTATTGTAGATCGTTGATTCACCATGATGTACAACCCACTTACCATCAATCATAACTTCACGAACGTTGTTTTTCCCCGAACTGTAAACTATGTCCGAGTAAACATTTTCATCATTGTCTAAAAGTGAGTTTGATGTTTGATCGAGATCCAAAAAAAGCAGATCAGCTTTCTTGCCAACCTCAATACTTCCAACTTCTTTATCCATATGAAGTGCTTTTGCGCCATCCATGGTTGCCATTTTAACCAATGTTTTCGCATCCATTGAAGTAGAACCATGAATGGGTTTTTGAATTAATGATGCTAATCTCATTTCGGTAAACATACTTAGATTATTATTACAAGGTGCTCCGTCTGCCCCAATAGAGACTGATATCCCTTCATTTAAGTAAGTTGGAATATCAGCAATTCCCGATCCCAATTTAAGATTCGATGATGGGCAGTGTGCTACTCTTGTTCCGGAATCTTTAAGTAATCCAATCTCTTTATCATTTGTGTGAATGCAATGTGCAAGCACAGTTCTATCAGATAAAGCATTTATTGAATCGAAGAACTCTATATTCTCCATTCCATATTTTCTCTTCACAGCAGCTATTTCACCGTGATTCTCTGAAGAATGCGTATGGTAAAGAGATCCTTCAAAATCTTTCATCAACTCAAGGGTTTCTTTAAGAAGTCCCTCGCTGCAAGAGAGAGCAAATCGCGGAGCGAACCCATAGTTTATTCTACCATCTGAACTACCATGATACGTCTTTGCTAACTCGTGAGTGGAGGAAATACTTTTTCCCGAAGTTTCCTTGAATTCTGGATAAAGATTGTTTTCATCTATCATACATTTTCCGGAGAGTCCGCGAATTCCTGAACTGATCATTTCCGTAAAAATCACTTCCTGATGATTCATAGTTCCCATATCGAGAATTGTTGTGGTACCTGATTCAATGAGTTCACTTATACCAAGCTGGACAGAGAATTTTAGTGATGTTTTGTCATGACTATTCTCGAATGGAAATATTCTTTCCTGCAACCAATCCAACAATTCCATATCATCTGCCAATCCTTTAAACATAGACTGGCAAAGGTGAACATGCGTTTGAATGAATCCAGGGAGCATTGTTAAATGATTTAGTACAATTACATTGATTGGGTAGGTTGTATAATCAAAATTCTTTAGATCGAAGATCTTGGTAATTACACCATTCTCAATTTGGACACCATGATTGCGGAGAATTTGCATCTCAGAATTGATTGTAACGATCTGTTTCGGAATAAGTAAGGTCTTTTCCCTCATATATCTCTATTCTTGATTATACATTCTGTTGATATAATCTAATAAATTTTAAAGAATTTTTTTAGTGATTAGTTACTTCTTTCTAATTCTTCCTTTAAAAATTTACCAGTTAAACTATTCTTGCTTTTTGCTACCTCTTCTGGAGTACCTTCTGCAATAATCTTGCCTCCATGTTCTCCGCCACCTGGACCTAGATCAATGACATGATCAGCAACTTTTATCACGTCCATATTATGTTCGACGACAATTACAGTGTTTCCCTTATCAACAAGTTTTTGAAGAACGTTCAGCAGAATTCGAACATCTTCGAAATGCAGTCCAGTTGTTGGTTCGTCAAGTACATAAAGTGTTTTTCCAGTGCTAATTTTGCTCAATTCGGTTGCTAGTTTTACACGTTGTGCTTCACCACCAGAGAGTGTGGTCGCCTGCTGGCCCAATTTGATGTATCCTAATCCAACATCATTAATCGATTTAATTTTTCTAATAATTCTTGGATGATCCTTAAAGAATTCAACTGCATCATCAACTGTCATGTTTAGCACATCGTTGATTGACTTTGTCTTATATAAGACTTCCAGAGTTTCGTGGTTATAGCGTTTTCCATTACATACTTCACAAGTAACGTGAACATCCGGCAAAAAATTCATTTCTATTTTCTTCAGACCAGCACCTTGGCATTCTTCACATCTACCGCTCTTGACATTAAAACTGAACCGTCCAGGTTTGTATCCTCTTACTTTTGATTCTGGGAGCTCCGCATAAAGGTCACGTATGAATGTAAATAAACCTGTATACGTCGCTGGATTAGAACGTGGTGTTCTGCCTATTGGCGATTGATCGATCTCAATAATTTTATCTATATGTTCGAGTCCTTCAACATGCTTGTGCCCTAATGGGACAACTTTTGAATGATAAATCTTCTTAAGCAGAATTCTTACAAGTGTATAATTGATAAGAGTCGATTTCCCAGATCCGCTCACACCCGAGATTACTGTAAATGTCTCCAAAGGAATTTTTAAGTTTACAGATCTGAGATTATTTCCTTCTGCTCCAGAAATAACCAGTTGATTGCCACTCCCTTTTCTTCGCTCCTTTGAAAAATTAATAGATAAATGGTTTCTTATATAGTCCAGAGTTAATGATGGACAATCCCCATTCGCTTTTAAAAGCTTATCAGCAGGACCAGTTAGACAAACTTCTCCACCGTGTTCTCCAGCCCTCGGTCCAAGATCGATGATATAATCAGCACTTTCAATTGTCTCGCGATCATGTTCAACAACAATGACAGTATTGCCGAGTTCTCTTAAATTTTTAAGTGAGTTTATTAGCTTTATATTATCACTTTGATGAAGACCTATACTTGGTTCGTCCAGGACATATAGAACTCCGGCTAAATGTGTTCCTATCTGTGTTGCAAGCCGGATCCTTTGTGACTCGCCACCAGAAAGACTTCTTGCTGACCGTGAGAGTGTTAAATAATCTAATCCAACATTGAGAAGAAAATCTAATCTCTCCGTAATTTCTTTTAGGATTGGAGTGGCAATAATATTGTCGCGATCTTTAAGTTTAAGTTTATTGAAGAATGTTTTTACCCGCTCAATCGATAGTGATGTCACTTCACTTATGTTTTTCTTTCCAAGAGTTATTGCAAGCGATTCTTTTTTTAATCTTCCTCCGTTGCAATCTTCACAAATGGTTGTGGTCATATATGATTCTGCCCACTCTCTGATCTTATTTGAAGATGACTTATTATAATAATGCTCAATGTAATTCAACACTCCAGAGAATTTATGTTTATAGGTGACACTTTTTCCACCACCATAAGTATAGATAAATGGAATTTTTTCTTTGGAACCATTTAGAAAAACTTCTCTCTGTTTTTCATCCAAGTCTTTAAGTTTTGTATCAAAAGTGAATCCATAATATTCTGCAACGCCCCTTAATTGATTAAAAAACCAAATATTTCTGGGTTTACCTAAAGCTTCAATTCCACTTTCATTAATAGTTTTGTCCCAATCTGGAATGATTAGATCCATGTTTAATTTCTTCATTTCTCCAAGTCCTTCGCAAGTTGGGCATGATCCATACGGAGAATTGAATGAAAATGAATTTGGGGCAAGCTCTTGATAACTAATACCACAATGATGACATGAAAGATCTCGGCTGAATATTTTATCAGTTTTTTCAGAATTTACAATGACACTTCCGTTTGCATAATTTAGAGCAACTTCGATCGATTCACTGATTCTATTCCGGGATTTTGCACTCACTTTTATTCGGTCAATGACAATTTCGATATTATGAATTTTATATCTGTCAACCTTGTAGCCTTTTTCAAGCTCAACTATTTCTCCGTCAACTCTGACTCTAATAAATCCATCTCTCAATATTTCATCAAAAAGTTCACGATAGTGACCTTTTCTTCCCCGAATAACAGGAGCCAATATTTGAATTCTTTTCTCTAGGTAGTCTTCAAGTATTGTATCAATTATTTGTTCAGAAGATTGCTTCTCAACAAGTCTACCACAATTAAAACAATGAGGTCTGCCCACTCTTGCATATAGCAAGCGCATGAAATCATAAATTTCAGTGACAGTTCCAACAGTTGAACGAGGATTCCCGCTAGTTGATTTTTGTTCAATGGATATTGATGGACTCAATCCTTCAATAAGATCAACATCAGGTTTTTCTAAAAGATTAAGAAATTGCCTTGCGTAAGCTGAAAGAGACTCGATGTAGCGGCGTTGCCCCTCAGCATATATTGTATCGAATGCTAAGGAAGATTTACCTGAACCGGATAATCCTGTAATTACAATCAAAGAATCTCTAGGAATTTCCAGATCAATATTCTTTAGATTGTGCTCCCTAGCACCTTTTATTACTATATTATTGTCCGAATTCATCAAATCTTTAATAATATTTAAAGATTTTATTTTACATATTGTATTTGCCAAAATCAATTTAATTATTGATAAAAATTCAGAACCATTAACTAAAAAGAGTATTTATGTCCTATCCGGAGAAAATCAATACAATTTTTACAAGATCTCAATCTCAATTTAAGGTGAAGGGTTCTCTTTTTATTGGCCAGGTTATTCCCGTTTCGTCCTCAAATGATGCAGAAGACTTGCTATCAGAAACACGGAAAACGTATTATGATGCCACTCATAATTGTTATAGCTATAGAATAATTGATGAAAAAGATTTTCGATATTCTGATGATGGAGAGCCAAATGGGACAGCAGGAATCAGAATTTATAATGCAATAAATCATTTTAATTTATCAAACGTATTAATTGTGTCAACAAGATATTATGGAGGCACTAAACTTGGAGTTGGTCCTTTAGGAAAAGCATACTATAATTCAGCTTATCAAGCAATAAAATCTTCGAATATTATAACACAGTATAATTATACAAAATTAATTATTGAATTTGATTTCGACATGACCAGTAAGGTACACCATTCCATAAATCAATTTGAAGTTAAAAATATCGAAAATTTATATGAGGAGAAACCAAAGATTATATCTTTTATAAAACAAAACTTTGTAACAAAATTCTCAACTGAATTGGAGTTAATTTCAAAAGGAAGTATTAAAATTGATGTATTAGATGAGAATTTTTATATGTGATTTTCTTCTTAAATTGAGACTGCATAAAGCATTATAGAATGAGACCTTAGGTGGTTTTTGTATTCTCACGATAATAATGTCCATTATTTTCAAACTAAGATTTAATTATGCTTGACATTATTTTATACTATTCACTATTTTTCGAGTCATATTATTCACGGTAAAGATGCTTACAGAATTCGGTAAAATTTTTATTTTTGTGTTGGTTGGAATTGCATTCGTGGGAATAGCAATATTTATGGCCTCCCTTATAAGACCTAACAGAAAGACCAAAGAAAAACTTACAACGTATGAATGCGGAGAGAATCCTGTAGGCTCATCATGGCAGAAATTTAATATCCGTTTTTATGTTGTCGCTTTAATTTTCTTAATCTTTGATGTAGAAGTTGTTTTGCTATTTCCATGGGCGATAAATTACCGTGAATTTGGATTTTATGGTTTTCTCGTAGGAGCAATATTCTTAATTATTCTTTTTATTGGAATGCTCTATGAATGGAGAAAGGGTGATCTAGAATGGGATAGAAGCCAACCGACAATACCAAGCATCAATAATTTTATTATTTCTAAAAAAGTAGATCGGAAAGCTGAGTAAGATATATGGGATTACTGGATAAACAATTTTCTGACGGTAACATTGTAATTGCGAAAGCTGAGGACGTAATGAACTGGGCAAGGTTGTCTTCTCTATGGCAGCTTAGTTTTGGTTTAGCATGTTGCGCGATCGAAATGATGGCAACATCTGCGTCTCATTACGATTTTGATAGGTTTGGCGTTATGCCACGTCCTACCCCCCGTCAAGTTGATGTCATAATCATATCAGGTACAGTAACATTAAAAATGGCAACTAGAATTAAGCGATTGTATGAACAAATGCCGGATCCGAAATATATTATCTCAATGGGAAGCTGTGCAAATTGCGGCGGTCCATATTGGGAACATGGTTATCACGTTTTAAAAGGTATTGATAGAATAATTCCAGTAGATGTATATGTGCCTGGTTGTCCGCCGAGGCCAGAAGCTCTGCTAGAAGGCCTATTAAAACTTCAAGAGAAAATAAGAACCGAAACACTCAGAACTAAAAAGAAAACTGCGTGAAGACTCCGGAAGAAATTTTTGAAATACTAAAGTCACAATTTGCTGAAGCTGTTCTGGAAATGGAATCTGAACTTCCTGTTGAACCAGTTATCACAGTTGATCCACTAAAGATTGATGAGGTTGGTGAATTTTTACGATCAAATGAGGAACTTCAATTCGATAGTCTGATGAACCTTTCTGGTGTTGATGATGAAAATGGAGTTAAGGAAACGGCTGATGATGGAACAGTTACAATAACTGGTGCGACTTTAAGTGTTTACTATCATCTCCACTCAACAATTTTGAAACATAAAATAACTTTAAAAGTTTCTACAGATAAAGATAAACCAGAAGTTGGGTCAGTGGATGGTATTTGGAAAGCATCGACTTGGCACGAACGAGAAGCATATGATATGTACGGAATTGTTTTCTTAAATCATCCCGATTTGAGAAGAATTCTTCTTCCAGATGATTGGGATGGTTACCCATTAAGAAAAGATTATGAAAATCCAGAATTTTACGACGGAATGAAAGTTCCTTACTAATTTTTTATAGAGCGAATGGCAGAAATTAGAACAGAAGAAATGATTTTGAATATGGGTCCTCAACACCCTTCCACACACGGAGTGTTGAGATTAGAACTCGTATTAGAAGGTGAAGTTGTCCAAGACGTAAAACCTCATATTGGGTATCTTCACCGCTGTTTTGAGAAACATGCTGAAGCCATGACATACCCACAAGTTATTCCTTACACTGATAGAATGGACTATCTTGCTTCGATGTACAACAATTTTGGTTACGTTGAAGGTGTAGAAAAATTGATGGGCATAGAAGTACCGGATCGAGTACAGTATATTCGAGTTATAATGGGTGAACTACAAAGAATCGCTTCTCACCTTGTAGCACTTGGAACTTACGGTTTGGATTTAGGTGCTTTCACACCGTTTCTATACCTTTTTAGAGATCGTGAGATGATTCTAACTCTCTTTGAAGAGACTTGTGGAGCAAGACTACTATATAATTATATGTGGGTAGGAGGATTATCACATGATATTCATCCAGACTTTGTTAGAAAAACTAAGGAGTTTGTAAATTACTTTAGACCCACCATCGATGAATTGAATGAACTTTTAACATATAATAAAATTTTTATTGAACGAACAGCAAATATTGGGATTTGCCCACCAGAAGAAGCAATAAATTTAGGAATGACAGGTCCAAACTTGCGCGGAAGCGGAGTTAAATTTGATCTCAGAAGAGATGACCCATATTCAATCTACGACAGATTTGATTTTGAAATTCCAGTTGGAGAAGGTCATGTTGGAACTGTAGGTGACTGTTGGGATAGATATTATGTTAGAGTTTTGGAGCTAGAACAAAGTTTGAGAATCATTGAACAAGCAATTGATCAAATTCCCGATGGTGATATTTCAGAGGCAGTACCTCGAAGAGTTAAGCCTCCAAAAGGTCACATTTATCATCGTGTTGAAGCACCAAAAGGAGAGCTTGGATATTTTATTGTAAGTGATGGTACTGTAAACCCTACACGAGTGAAGGTACGCGCTCCATCTTTTGTTTCACTTTCGGCAATTGGAGAAATTTCCAAAGGATATTTAGTAGCAGATGTTGTAGCAATACTCGGAAGCTTGGATATAGTTTTAGGAGAAATTGATAGATAGATGCAAGATTACATTGCTGACATAACTGGAAGCGAAATAATAGCATTCATTGCTGGGACAGTTCCAGTTCTTGCTTTCATGGTAGTATTTACACTATTTGCGGTTTGGCTTGAACGAAAAGTTTCAGCTCATATGCAAGATAGACTTGGACCTATGAGAGTAGGATACCATGGTGCTCTTCAAACTTTAGCAGATTTTATAAAACTGCTTCAGAAGGAAGACATTGTCGCGGAAGCAAATGACCGTCCACTTTTTAACATTGCACCATACATGGTATTTGTTGGAACTTTACTTGCATACACAATGCTGCCATATACTTCGATTTATATCGGTTCTTCTGCTGATGTCGGGGTTTTCTTTGTTCTTGCAGTTTCGGGATTCGTTGTTGCCGGAATTTTAATGGCGGGCTGGGGATCGAACAATAAATATTCACTTTATGGCGCACTTAGAGCAGCAGCTCAAATTGTTAGTTACGAGATTCCAACGGCTCTGGTAGTGCTTACTATGCTGATGTTCTATGGAACAATGAGTTTGAATGAGATCAGTATTCAACAGACTGGATTTATTTGGAATTGGGGAATTCTAGGTGGAGCATTAACTGGAATAGCAAAGTTTTTAATTATCCCATTTCTTTTCGTTGCGTTTATAATTTTGTTCATAAGTTCATTGGCAGAAACTAACAGAACTCCTTTTGACCTTCCAGAATCAGAATCAGAATTGGTTGCTGGATTCACAACGGAATACTCCGGCGTTAAGTTCGCGATGTTCTTCTTAGCAGAATTTTGCAACATGTTCTTAGTTTCAGCAATTCTTGTAATATTTTTCTTTGGTGGATATCAATCACCATTTGGCTATTTTGGAAATTTATTTGGAATTGAATGGTTAATACCAATTGAACAAACATTTTGGTTCATTGCTAAAGGTCTATTCTTTGTGTTTGTTCAAATGTGGCTTAGATGGACACTACCAAGAGTTAGAGTAGATCAGCTAATGACAATTTGCTGGAAATATTTAATTCCATATGCATTTATTAACTTACTTATTATTGGTTTAATTCTGTTGATATGATTAAGAGTTATCTTAGAAATACTTGGGAAGGAATTTATACCATTTTAATCGGTATGAAAGTGACCTGGAAGCATCTCTTTGTTCCAGCTGTTACAATCCAATATCCTGAAGAACGTGTTCCGATGGTTGAGCGTGCACGTAATAGATTATTCGTCAATATGGATGACTGTATTGGATGTAATCAATGTTCAAATGCTTGCCCAGTTAATTGTATTGAAATTGAGACTGTCAAATCACTTCCAACAGACGATCTTGGAATTACATCTAATGGAAAAAAGAAAGCATTGTGGGTAACCAAATTTGATATAGATATTGCGAAATGCTGTTATTGTCAATTGTGCGTTTTTCCTTGTCCTACTGAATGTATATACATGACAGATGTTTACGAATTTTCCGAATTTGATAGAAATGATCTTATATACAAATTTGCAAACCTCACTGATACTGAAATAATAGAAAAACAAGAGAATTTTGAGAAATTCCAAACTGAAAAAGAAGTGCAAAAGATAGCGGCCGCAAAAGCTAAAGCTGAAGCTGATGCCAAAAAGAAAGCAGAAGAAGCTGCGAAAAATGAAGAAGATACTTCTAATAATGAAGAAGAGAAACCAGAGGAATAATTTTTAAGATAATGTCAATTTACGATTTCATATTTTATTTATTTGCTGCAATCACTTTACTATCTGGATTGATGGTTGTATCATCAGGCAATATAGTCAGATCGGCTTACTACCTCCTCTCTACCCTATTTGGAATTAGCGGCCTATACGTACTTCTTGGTGCCGACTTTTTAGCTGTAACCCAGATAATGGTTTATATTGGCGGAATCTTGATCTTAATACTTTTTGGTGTTATGCTGACTTCTGATTTAACTCAAGTCGAGATAAAGAAAGGAAAATCAGCAGTATTACCAGCAATAGTTGGAGTTGGAGTATTGTTGGGAAGTATTACTTCCATTTTAATGAAAACAAATTGGCAAATAGAACTTTCCAAGATTCCTCAAACTACGACATACGATCTTGGGAAACTATTGATCACAGATTATGTATTAATTTTTGAACTTTTAGGTATTCTGTTATTGATCGCACTAATTGGTGCAGCATCAATGGCTAGAAGAGATAATAAGTAACGAGGAAAGAATTGTTCGAAGTTGGATTAACACATTATTTAGTTGTAAGCTCATTCCTTTTCGCATTTGGGATTTATGCAATCCTAATCAGAAAAAATGCGATATTGGTTCTGATGGGTGTTGAGTTGATATTAAATGCTGCAAATATAAATTTCGTTGCATTTTCTAGATACGGTAATTTCGGATTAAACGGACAGCTTATGGCACTGTTCGTAATCATACTAGCAGCTGCTGAAGCTGCAATAGCTTTAGCAATTGTACTGAATATCTATAAAACATTTGGACATGTAAACGTTGATGAAATTGATAAACTTAAAGAATAATAATGGCTGATTCTGGATTGATTACTATATCGTTAATTATTCTATTTCTTCCTCTCCTTGGATTTACGACGGTTCTTCTGTGGGGAAAGAAATTTGAAAAATTATTTTGGTTTGAAGTTGGTATAATGGTTTCTTCCCTACTTCTTTCAATCTATGCTGGATTCATAAAGCTTGGATCATTTGTCGATACAAATATCCTTACTAACATCACGTGGATGGATTTTGGAAATGTTTCCGGGATTGGTCATCTCATTATAGATCTCGGAATCAAGATAGATAATTTAACAGTAGTAATGCTCTTTGTTGTTAACCTTATTAGTGCCTTGGTGCACATATTCTCAATAGAATATATGAAGGGTGACAAAAGGTTTTCTAGATATTTTGCTTATCTAGGAATCTTTACTTTCTCAATGCTCGGTATTGTACTAACAGATAATTTACTGATGATGTACATATTCTGGGAATTGGTCGGACTTTCATCATATCTTTTAATTGGCTTCTGGTACGAGAAAAAATCTGCATCAGATGCTGGCATGAAAGCATTCCTTACTAACCGCATTGGCGATATCGGAATGTTTATTGGCATTCTTATTTTGTTTACGAATTATCATACATTCAGTTTCGATGAGATATTCCATCAGATTTCTATTGGAAATATTCCATTTGGAAACAATGCTTGGTTAACTGCTGCTGGAATATTAGTTTTTATGGGTGCAGTTGGAAAATCTGCGCAAGTACCATTGCATGTTTGGCTCCCAGATGCTATGGAAGGTCCTACACCAGTTAGTGCTCTCATCCATGCTGCTACAATGGTAGCTGCTGGTGTTTATTTAGTTGCTAGAATTTTTGCGTTGCTTACTGCAGATGCAATGCTAGTAATTGCAGTAATTGGCGCTGCTACAGCATTTTTTGCAGCAACAATAGCTTTCACTCAGAATGATATTAAGAAAGTTTTAGCTTATTCTACTGTTAGTCAGTTGGGATACATGATAATGTCGCTTGGAGTTGGAGCGTATACTTTTGCATTATTCCATCTCGTAACACATGCATTTTTTAAAGGTTTATTATTTCTTGGCTCAGGCTCGGTTATCCATGCAATGCACCATGAACAAGACATCCAGAATATGGGTGGTCTCAGAAAGAAAATGCCAATCACTTATTATACTTTTTTAGTTGCTACCTTAGCGATTTCGGGTGTCCCACTCACTTCAGGCTTTTTAAGTAAAGATGGTTTGCTTGCAGGTACATGGGCGTTTGGAAGTCTGACTGGTCATTGGCTCATTCCAATATTTGCTTTTGGAGTAGCATTGATGACTGCATTTTATATGTTCAGATTAGTAATTTTAACATTTCACGGTGAACCAAGAAATAAAGAAAAATACGATCATGCACACGAGTCTCCATTTGTAATGGCAATGCCGCTTGTTGTTCTCGCAGTACTCTCTATTTTCTTCTGGTACACTCCTAATCCGATTTCTCCCCAGGATGGCTGGTTCTACAATTGGATTGAAACTCCGGCAACTGTAGTACCTCAAGAAGCTAGATTTGATTTTATGAAATCTTCTAGTGAAACTATATCTACAAATGTTGTTCATTCTGAAGTCTATGAAGAAGCAATGCATCATGTTCATTATCCGGCAATGATACTTTCTATTGTTTTAGGAGGTCTTGGAATATTACTAGCATTTCTATTCTATCAGTGGAAAAAACTGGATGCAGATGCGCTTGCTGAAAAAATTAAACCAATTTACAATCTCTCTCTAAATAAATGGTATGTTGATGAAATATATCAAGCTACATTTATCAATGGATTACTTTCATTTAGTAGAATGGTTTCTTGGTTTGATGCAACTATTGTGGATGGAATTGTTAATTACACCGCAACCGTGACAAGGTTTATATCTAGAATTTCTGGATGGTTTGATACTTACGTTGTTGATGGACTTGTGAATTTTACAGCTTTAATAAATGGATTTGCTGGATTATCACTAAGAAAACTACAAACCGGAAAAGTTCAGACGTATATAGTTTATGTAATTTTCTCAGTAATAATATTGTTAATAATTTTTAAACCTTTTTAGGATTAATAGGGAATTTTTAAGTAAGGGAATAAATAAATTATGCTTGGTTTTCCAATACTAACATTTATAGTATTCATTCCAATTGTTGGAATGCTTGTGGTTCTGTTGCTGCCAAAAGAAAATGAGAAAGGGATTAAGTATACATCTCTTATCTTCACTTTTTTGCAGTTAATATTAGCCGCAATATTGATGCTAAACTTTAATTATTCTGCCCCGGGTATCTCTGATCTAAATACATTCCAGTTTGTTGAGAATGTAAGATGGATTCAGGTAGACAATGTTGCTTTACTTGGCACAATTAAGATAGATTATTTAATTGGTGTCGATGGATTAAGCGCACCATTGATTTTACTCTCGGCAATAATATTTTTCATCGCTGCAATATCATCCTGGTCGATATCAAAATCTCCTAAAGGCTATTTTGCAATGTTTCTGCTTCTTGACGCTGCCACTCTAGGTGTTTTTGTATCACTCGATTTCTTCCTCTTCTTTGTATTCTGGGAAGTTATGCTGTTGCCAATGTACTTCTTAATTGGAATTTGGGGTGGTCCAAGAAAAGAATATGCAGCTATTAAGTTTTTTATCTACACCATGCTGGGTGGTGTATTTATGCTGATCGTTATGATTGGTCTATATTTTAGTGCTACTGATGCTTTACCAGATGGAACCCAAGCTTATACATTTAACCTTATCACACTGATGAATCCAAGCAACTATTTAAGCGATGGAATTCTTTCTCCTCTTAATCCTAATAATCTCAGGTTTATAGCGTACATCGGTCTGTTCATTGCATTTGCTGTAAAAATACCAATGTTTCCTTTCCATACTTGGTTACCTGATGCTCATGTGGAAGCTCCAACGCCAATCAGTGTTATTCTAGCCGGGGTCCTTTTGAAACTAGGAACTTATGGAATTTTAAGAATAAGCTTTACTGTTTTTCCAGATGTAACAAGAGATTTGATGTGGTACATTGCACTCTTTGGAATGATAAATATTATCTATGGTGCTCTCGCTGCAATGGCACAAAAGGATTATAAGAAATTGATCGCTTATTCTTCAATTTCACATATGGGGTATGTTCTGCTCGGAATGGCTTCCCTTTCTACCACAGGAATAAACGGTGCTGTGTTGCAGATGTTTAATCATGGTACAATAACAGCTATGCTCTTCCTTATTGTGGGAGTACTGTATGACCGAACACACACCAGAGGATTAAATGATTTTGGGGGGCTCGCAAATCAGATGCCTGTCTATACTGGATTTGTCACAGTAGCTTTCTTTGCTGCCATTGGTCTTCCTGGTTTAAGTGGATGGATATCCGAAGCACTAGTTTTTGTTGGTGCGTTTGGAGTTGATTCTATCAGAACTTTAACAATGATCTCAATGTTGGGAATTCTCCTTGGTGCGGGTTACATGTTATGGACAATGCAGCGAGTTTATCTTGGAACAGTTCCAGAAAAATGGAAAGAGCTAAAAGATATTGATGGGCGAGAATTGGCAATGTTTATCCCATTGACCGTAATTATTATTTTGATAGGAGTTTATCCATCAATAATGTTAGATACTATGACAAGTTCTGTTAATTCACTTGTCGATTTTATTTCAAGTACACTAGTTAAATAATTGTTGAGCTTATAACTTAATATGGATCTTACAACTTTATATTCTAATTTGAGTTTTATCATACCAGAAATCTCTGTTGCGATCTTCCTAATGATTATTGTAGGTTTAGATTTAATCTTTAAAAATGATAAAAGCTATATCCCTTATGTTGCATTAGCTGGACTATTGATAACAGGTTATCTTCTTCTTTGCCAGCAAGGAACATCGGAGAGTGCTTTTAGTCTATCATCTAGTAATACTGGTATGGTTGCAGTTGATCCATTTAGTTTCTACTTCAAACTTTTGATAATAGTTTCTTCTATTTTGGTTGTATTCTTTTCAATTTCTTCCAAAGATATTAAAGATGTTTTTAACCGACAAGGTGAGTACTATGCCTTAATGTTCGGGATGATACTTGGAATGATGTTGATGGTTTCAGCGGTTGATCTTATCTTGATCTATCTATCGATAGAACTACTATCGCTATCTTCGTATGTTTTAGCTGGATTTACCAAGCTAAGAGAGAGAAGTAGTGAAGCATCATTAAAGTACATTATATATGGTTCTGCAGCATCTGGCTTGATGTTGTTTGGAATTTCGATATTATATGGTCTTACAGGCCAAACAAACATTTTTGAGATAAATCAAATTATCCAATCAACAGAAATTAGTCTATTTACATTATCACTATCTATCATACTGATTTTTGTCGGATTAGGTTTTAAGATTTCTGCAGTACCTTTCCATTTCTGGACTCCAGACATTTATGAAGGAGCCCCGATTGCAATTACAGCCTATTTATCAGTTGCAAGTAAAGCAGCTGCGTTTGGTATTTTAATCAGATTTATCAGAGTAACTTTTGTACATTCAGTCGATAGTAATGGGTTTTGGAATTTAATCACGATATTTGATTGGCAGACACTCTTAGTTCTAATTGCACTATTCACGATGACCCTTGGAAATCTTACTGCATTATGGCAGAACAATTTGAAACGCCTTCTTGCATATAGCAGTATCGCTCATGCGGGTTATTTGTTATTAGGTTTAGCTGCTCTTTCTCAAGCTGGAATTACAGCAATAATGCTTTACTTCATGGCTTACTTAATAATGAATTTAGGTGCGTTTTATGTGGTGATGTTGATTTCAGATAATTTAGGTACCGAAGATATCGATGGACTTGATGGACTTGGATTCAGTTCTCCGCTTCTTGCTGTTCCCCTAAGTATCTTCTTCATTGCACTAGCAGGGATACCTCCTACATTTGGCTTCATTGCAAAATTCAATTTGTTTGCTGCAATTATCGATGCTAATTTAATAACAGCTGTTGTAATAGCATTATTAAATACAGTTGTTTCTGTATATTATTATGCTCGAATCTTCAAGCATCTATACTTTTCAAAAACTGAAGATCCTCAAAAACTCCATATTTCAAGAGCACAAACCACATTAGTAATATTCCTAACTGTTCTTATCGTATTATTTGGAATTGTGTTTCAACCCTTAATCGAATTTGTGAAAAACAACTCAGTTTTCATAACATTTTAACACTAACTAAGCAAATATTTCTTAAGACATTATAAAATATTTTTATAATACCATATATCTTATTTTCTTTTTTAATGCTTCCCTTTTTCTTATATTGACT
This sequence comes from uncultured Ignavibacteria bacterium, assembly GCA_963751695.1. GTDB lineage: Bacteria > Bacteroidota > Ignavibacteria > Ignavibacteriales > Melioribacteraceae > SZUA-22. Next base: position 102,810 of record CAVVVP010000002.1, read on the forward strand.
TTTAAATAAGTTAAATAAAGATGGCGGATAAAATGGATTACCTTGGAGAATTACAAACAAATAAAGATATTTTCTTAAAATTTATGTCTGAGCGTTACAAGATTTTTACTCATTCAAATCTTTTTTTACGCGACATTCAATTTGCAATAAAGTTTTATTTTGAAAGAAAAAATAAATCTCTTAAGTATCCAGAGGCTGAAAAGTTAGCATTTCAATTTACAGACTTCCTTGTTCAACAAAGCGACTTATCTATAATTGATAGTCGAACTTGGAAAGTACTATTTTCTTTTGATCATCCGGTGGTTGAGAAAGAAACTCTCAAAAACGCAGAAGTTTAAACTAATTTAATTATTAAAATGAAAGGATATAATTATGAGCACATTTAATTTACCAGATCTTCCATATGGCTTCGACGCTTTAGAACCATATATCGATGCACAGACAATGGAGATCCATCACGGAAAACATCATGCAGCGTATGTTGCTAAACTTATTGGAGCTATTGAAAACACAGAACATGCAGATAAATCATTAGAAGAACTTATGGCATCTATTTCTACTCTTTCGCCAGCAGTCAGAAATAATGGTGGAGGACACTACAACCATTCTTTATTCTGGACAATTATGGGTTCTCAGCATGGACAAAAACCAAATAGTAATTTAGAATCAGCCATTATCGAAGCATTCGGTTCATTCGATTCGTTTAAGAACGAATTTTCAAATGCAGCAGCAACTAGATTTGGTTCTGGTTGGGCTTGGCTTATTGTTGCTGATGGAAAATTAAAAGTAACTTCAACACCAAACCAAGACAATCCAATTATGGACGTTGCAGAAGTTAAAGGTACTCCAATTCTTGGTCTAGATGTTTGGGAGCACGCATATTATCTTAAATATCAAAATAGAAGACCTGAATATATTGAGAATTTCTTTAACGTTATAAACTGGGATGAAGTTTCTAGCAGATATGAAGCTGCAAAATAGTAGCTTATGATTATTTGAACATAAATCATATTTAATGTCTAGTTAGTTTCTTAAATTACTTTAGTATCTTTATTTAGAACAATGCGTTAGATTAAATTAAATAAAGTTAAAAGAGAAATTATTATTCAGTACTTATTACTGAATAAGTACTGTAATTTTAGTAAATAAAAAGGGGAGCATTATCATGCTCCCCTTTAATTCTGGATAATTTTATGCTCCGAGATATGGATTCTACAACTTTTTAGCTAACTTTAATCTATTAATTGCTCTTCTTAAGGACAATTCAGCTCTAAATAAATCAAATTTTTCTTCTTTTATTTCCTTTGATTTACGTTTTTTTGCTCGATCTAATGCACTTTCAGCGCGAGAAACATCGATCTCTTCGGGAGTTTCAAATGTTTCCGCTAACACAATGACTTTGTTATTAATTAATTCTACAGTACCACCACTTGTGGCATATTTTTTAATTTCTCCATCCTCATCTTCGATCTTAATTTGTCCAATTTCAAATGAACTAATTAAAGGAGCATGGTTATAAAGAACTTGGAAACTACCTTTTGTTCCTGGAATAGTTATGGATTTAACATTTCCTTCAAAGGCAGTCTTAGATGGAGTTACAATATCTACATGAAATATATTCATTATTCTGATAGCTTCTTAGCTTTTTCAACAGCCTCTTCTATAGTTCCAACGTACATAAATGCTGCTTCTGGAAGATCATCATATTTACCATCTAGAATCTCTTTAAATCCTTTAATTGTATCCTCGAGCTTCACATATTTTCCTGCTGTTCCAGTGAATTGTTCTGCAACATGGAAAGGTTGACTAAAGAATCTTTGAATTCTTCTTGCTCGCCGCACAACTTGTTTATCCTCTTCAGATAATTCATCCATACCCATTATGTTTATAATATCTTGAAGATCGTTATACGACTGAAGTGTTTCAATTACTCTTTGAGCAACATTATAATGATCCTGTCCGACTATACCTGGATCAAGAATTCTGGATGTTGATTCTAGCGGATCAACGGCTGGATAAATACCTAACTCTGTTATTTGCCGAGAAAGAACCGTAGTAGCATCTAAATGAGCAAAAGTTGTTGCCGGAGCAGGATCAGTCAAGTCATCTGCGGGCACATAAATAGCTTGCACCGATGTAATAGATCCTTTGTCAGTAGAAGTAATCCTTTCTTGAAGCTCACCCATTTCAGAAGCTAAGTTTGGTTGATAACCCACAGCTGAAGGCATACGTCCTAGAAGCGCACTAACTTCTGAACCAGCTTGAGTAAATCTAAATATATTGTCGATAAATAAAAGTACATCTCTTTCCTCGACATCTCGAAAATATTCTGCTATGGTTAATCCTGTAAGGCCAACTCTCAATCTCGCTCCAGGAGGTTCATTCATCTGGCCAAATACCAATGCTGTTTTATCTAACACTCCAGATTCCTTCATCTCCATCCACAGGTCGTTACCCTCACGAGTTCTTTCTCCAACACCCGAGAAAACAGAGTATCCGCCATGCTGTTTTGCAATATTATGGATTAACTCTTGAATGATAACCGTTTTACCAACCCCTGCACCACCAAATAGACCGGTTTTGCCACCCTTAGAATAAGGTTCTATCAGATCAATCACTTTAATACCAGTCTCAAATATTTCTTGTTTGGTTGTTAGGTTTTCAAATTTAGGTGCATGACGATGAATAGTGTATCGTGTTTCAGATTCAATTTCTCCTAATCCATCAATACCCTCACCAAGTACAGAAATAAGCCTTCCTAATGTCCCTGGCCCAACTGGTATCGAAATAGGTGCACCAGTATTAATTGCTTTCATACCTCTGACAAGACCATCAGTAGTGTCCATAGCAATTGTTCTTACTCGATTTTCACCAAGGTGCTGCTGAACTTCTACTGTTAATTCTTCTTCCTTTCCTTCAAGTGAGGTTCGTGGAATTTTAATTGCGTTAAATATTTCTGGGAGGTGTCCATCTTCAAAATCTATATCAACAACAGGTCCAATTACTTGAACAATTTCTCCATCACGCGATGCCATTTTTCACCCTTTAAAAAATTTAATTAAGTTTTTTAACTTAAGTATAAAAACATTTTTTATCAATAATTGATCACTTTTAGATGTTTTTATTTCTGCTATTTCGAACCATTTTCAACTGTGTTTTCTCTCATATTGTAATAATTCTCATCAAAATTATCTGAGATTATTTTCTTCATTTCTTTTCTATCGGCTTTACCATTCTTAATATTATTTCTAATACTTTGATAATCCAATTTATCGAAATCAGCATTACGAATATTAAAATTTTCAATGGATTCTTGAATACAATCTTGAGAACAAAATCCAAGATACTTTTTATACTCTTTAGGCAAGGCTATGAACTGTTTATTACAATCTCCATATCTACAATTGAACATAATTTCAGCAGGGGCTCCTGTGTAGTGACACTTACCTATAACCGTATGTGTTCTTGAATCTCCTATATATGTTGAGACTCTGTCATCAAATGTGTAAAGATTTCCCAACCAGTTACCGTCATTGTGAAGATTTGTATACTTAATTACTCCCCCATCTAGCTGTTTTACTTCCTTCATTCCGGAGTTTTCTAAAAGTACTGCTAACTTTTCACATCGAATACCGCCCGTACAATACATTATTACATTTTTATCACCCGCTTTTTTTCTGTAATCGGAGATAAAATTTTCAGTTTCTCTAAAAGACATAGTTCCGGCAGGAAGTGCATTTTTGAAATGACCTAGTTCATATTCATAGTTATTTCTCATATCCAAAATTAAATAATCAGAAGTGTTTTCATCATCTAATATCTTCTTGAATTTCTCCGTTGATATTTTATACTTTGATTTTTCTATTTCGGAGGTTTTAAATATCTCTCCCAAGACAACAATTTCCTTTTTATATCTTACTATCATCTTAGGAAATTGATGACTGGTTATTTGAGTAGATTTTTCTTCAATATCGGGTATATCTTTGAATAATGGATGGGCATCGAAGTAAAGCAATAAGGCCTGTTTTTGTCCATCATTTACAGAACACTGTGCATTGATCCCTTCTTCACCAATATAGATTCTCCCCTTCATACCAATTTGAGTACAAAAAAGTTTAAGTTTTTTAACTTCCGATTTTGCATCTGGAACTTGGACAAATTTATAAAATGCTAATAAATGATAATTTATTTTTGTGCTCATGTTTCTTCACTAATGTTCAATGTAAAAAATCGAATGGTAATAATATGTACTGTCTTATTTATTTCAAAGTAAAATTTTTCCCAAAGTTACGGAAAATGTTCAAGATGATTTTTTAAGGAACTCTGCTATTTTAGCAAAATCATTTTTCTTGATAAAACAGAAGCACCTGAAGTCAAGCGATAGATATATAATCCTGATGTAAGGTTCGAAGCATCAAAAGTTACTGAATAATTGCCGACAGATTGTTCTTTATTTACCAGAGTTGTAACTTCGCGTCCCAAAATATCATATACTTTAAGTAAAACATCGGCAGTAGCGGAGCTCTTATTCAATAAACTTGGAATAGAATAGTTTATTGATGTGCTCGGATTAAAAGGATTCGGATAATTTTGAGATAATGAAAATCCAGTAGGGAGGATCTTATCATTAATGGAAGTAACAACTACGGAATCTTCCCCACCAGCCTCGTAGTATCTTGCTGTAAATTCTTGTAAATAATAATTAGCAATTTGATTGTCTTGAATAATCAATGTGTTTTCATCATTACTATTTTCTGCCGCAGATGACCAGTTATGTGAACCAGTAATTAAATATGCCGTCTTTCCTAAAGGTTCCGCGTCAATAATTGCATACTTATGATGAAGAAATCCTGCACCTCCACCTTTAACTAAAATATCAACTCCGTTGCTCTCAAGATATTGGAATTCAGTTCCCAAATCGGTATCGTTGCTCAAAATAACTCTGGTTTTACCACCTTCATTTTTGAGTGCTATAATAGAATCTGCAAGCTCTTGTCGAGTAAATGTAAGCAAAGCTACATTTATTGAATTTTCAGCTTTTCCTAGTGTTTTACCAATATTTGATGTTGTTCTATCACTAGGACTAAAATAGCTTTCAATTTTTCTACCACCAATAACAAAATTATGAGGTGTATTATTTAGTTTTCTAGCTCCAAATCTTGAGGTTGTAGAATTTGGTGCTGCAGTACTGCTTCCCCACATTTCATTAAATTCAGTAGTATAAGCACCAGCAAGTGCAACATCTTGAATTTCAATTACATTTTGTCGATCATCTTCTGTACCAGGATCGGTTGCATTCCACGAGCCTGAAATTACCCAAACTTTGTCCGGGTCTCCACCATTATAGTCAAAAACATAAATTTTATTATGGTGAAGTCCAACACCATCATTTTCGCCGTAGGCATCATTAATATATGGAACTCCACTATTTCGAAGTGTTGACCATGGAGCAGTTGTTCTGGTATCGTATTCACCAATTACTCTAACTGCAACGCCTCTGTTTTTAGCATTTACTAAAGCCGTAGCTACTTCTGCTCCGACCGTTCCACTTAAACTATAAAGAGCTGCATCAATTGAATGCGTAGCACTATTTATTCTGTCAATAGCAACTTGTTTTAAATTCACATTCCCGTTTGCTGCTATACCAGAAGAAACACTTAAATCTATAGTTTTGTTAAAATATACATTTATATCACCAGTAGTTTCAGAACCAGAAGTAGTGCTAGAAACAATATTTCCAGAAAAACTTGTATCAGAATTAGCAACCGAAAAGACTTGCAAATTATAAATTTTAGCAATTTCTAAGTCAGGAACAGTTGCAGAATGAACTAATCTTAAAGAATCATCTATATCAACTACACCCAATTCATAATTTGTTGTTTTTCCATAACGAATTCTAGATGTACTAGGGCTAAATGTAGACCATTCTAAAGTTATTGAATTTTCTGTTAAACTAGTTTCTTGTGGATATTTTTCTATTATCGGGCCATTAGAAACAATATCTAATGGAAAACGAGGCATTATTTGGTATCCGCCAATAAACGGAGAATTAGTTTTATACTGGCTTACCACTCCTATAATATCGAAAACTCCAGCAGGTGCTGGCATTCCGATTATTGCAGTATTATTATCAATTCTAACTTCAACTGCATCCGATTCTGACGAACCAGTTAGTTTATAATTTTTATAATCCCAAGTTGCAACAGGGCTTCCTGCAATTTCAGTAACTGTTACTCCATTAATTCTGACAAGCATTCCTTCATAAATTTCCACACCACCAACTCCATCTCCTGATAATTGATTTGGTGTAGCAGTTATAATATTAAGAACATTTCCACTACTGACAATTTCATGTAGAATTGGATTTTCAATTTGGTTAAGTCCAGCAAACTGAGTAATATTTCCAGAAACTACTATTTCATCACCAACACTTACCGCATCTGCTAGTGTAGGTCCATAAATTGACATACCTCCTGTATTATCCTGAATGTAACTTGGACTTCCAAACTCATTACCAACAGTAATAATTCCTCTAACAGTAACAAGCTCTCCCATTCTTGTGGAAACACCGTTTAAATCATTTACTTTTACGTCTGCAATCGGAACTGGAGAACCAAAAACAGTTATGAGTGGTGTAGGTCCAACTAAACCTAATGAAGTGTTTGTTCCAGAAAACATTTCAAATTTATAATTTCCAGTCAACAAAGGAGTAGTAACATTTTTGAAATCTATGCTGATTATATCAGCAGAAAACATAACATCACTGAATAAAATTGTATCAGCAGAAATGAGGATATCAGAGGTGAAGTTTTCAATAGCAATATCAGCATTATCCTTAGACCATATAAATTCACTCGAAAAAATAATTTTTAAAGTATTTATTGTATACAGACTATCTGCTAAATATTGAAAACTTATATCAATAAGAGAATCTCCAGATACTACTGTTGGATCACATGAAACCAAACCAGAACCTTCCGATCTTGAGCGCATTGAAGTTATCCAATTCAAATTATTTGGAGTATTACCCTCCCCGAGAGTTGGGGTGCCATTTGTTGTCCAATTTCCTATATCATCTATTTTGGGTATTTCATCTTCGTTAAAAAATGTTGAAGTTCCACTAGTGGAAGATGATGTGAAATGTATTTTTGGCTCGGGTAAACTACTTGAGTTTGCGCCTCCCCAAGAAATTCCATGTATAGGAGTACCTGAACTACTTTTAATCTGGACTGCATCAGATGACCCTGCGAACAGAAAAACATTTCCCGTTAAATAGGGGGCATTATTTGATTTTAGAATCAGTTTATAATCTGAAGCATCTGTATCCTCAGCAAATGTATTTTCTGATCTAGCGATTACAATGATGGTTCCTTTTTTTAGATTGCTCCACAACAAATTCGATGTAAAAATTAATGGCTGTTGAACACTACCACTTGAGCTAAAATCAACAATACTCCAGTTTCGCATATCCAATCCATCTTCAAGTATTAATAATTCAATCCATTCATCTGTACTGCTGGAATTATATACTTCATTTAATAATACAGATTGCCCAAATGAAAATGATGAAATTAATAGAATGTAATAAAGCATAAAACCCGAAATGTAACTTCTCATGTACTCTCCAAAAATAAAAGGGATTTTGTTAAAAATGGTAGTTAGAATTAAAAGGGATTTTGTTTCCCATTGTAATTGTCAATTTATCATTCAAATATGTATTTATATATTAGATTCTTAATCTATTTCGGTTGAAAGAATAAAGCGAACAATTCTGTTATTTTCAGTATCTGCGACATAAATTGTTCGATCGTAGTAAGCAACTGCATGGGGTGAATTAAATACTTCTGGCCCTCCAAAAGATTCCATTTCATCACCAAAAGAATTGAATTTAAATATTGAATCCTTTGCAGCGTCAGCGACGAAAATGTTGTTATAAATGTCCAAGGTACTTCCCTCTGGTTTTTCAAATCTTGCAACTTGCATTATATCTGTAACAAAAGGAGAATATCTATTTTGATATCCAGTAAAGTCTTCGGTTATCACATAGTCTAACACTTGAGTTTTAAAACTGTTCTCTCCAATCAGGGTAACAATAATATTATAATTATTCCCACTAAATGAGTTTAAGGAACTGATATTATTTGCCGATAACAATCCAGTACCAAGTGGTTCTAGTAAAGGAACACGCCCTATTAAGGTATCTTTTTTTGAACCATCCGAAAGTTCAATTTTTCTAAATATAAGAATAGAATTGTCAGGGTCGATAAATGTAGCATTATTTGGTCCTCTTCTGGCAATAAAAAATCCATTGTCAAAAAATGATGCTGCTCCAGTATATTCCCGGTCAGGTCTGTTGAAATCAAAATCGGTGTTAGGTAACAATCGAGTAATTGGCGCATTTTCAATATAGTGCTGGGCAGCAACCATATCCAATTTATAAACAGCACTGTAAGTAACAGTTGAACTTCCAATCAATGTATCAAACTGGGCACACACTATTAGATTCAATTGAAAATCTTGAGCAATGGCAACAGGTTTTTGGATCTCTCTTTCTCCCAATATATGCCCGGCAATATTCAGCATTACAATTCTGTCATTATCAGTGTCGGCAACATAAATGAATGTCTCTTTACCAACTATTATATCTTGTGGTCCGTTGAAGCCGGTCCAAACTGGGTTTTGTTGAATATATAGAGTATCATCAATTACCTGACCACCATCAGGAGGTGAATTATCTGGTGCTATGAATTTCTCTGTGCAATTCCAGATCAAGAATCCAATAAGTAATAGAAATATTTTTGTTAAACTTTTTCTCATTAATAAAGACCTAAAATAATCGAGAATCTATGAGTTGAACCCAATCTAGAGAATTGTGCGAAGGCATAATCAACAGCTACATTAGCAATACCAAGAGGCAACTTAACACCTGCACCAGCAGTAAAACTCTGTTCATCTAAATTTACTTTATATCCACCACGCAGATTTAATATTTCATTATAAGAGTATTCCAAGCCAACACCAACATTTTCACTATTATCGTTTGGGTGGTTAAGTTGAATAGCAGCAGTAAGTCTATTTCTATCATTCTGCCAAGGTTCGAAGGCAAAACCAATTCTAAACATTGTTGGAGGAGAAAATGACTGCCAATTGGATTCTGTTCGGTTTCCCCATAAGGTCACTTCGCCATCTGGAGCTAATTCATTTCCAAAGTTAGTAATTGTAACCGCAAAGCGAGTTGTGCCGAGCCCTGTCCAATACATAGTCCCAAGATCAATCATAACTCCTCGCATCTTCAGTTTATCAAGTGTTTCTTCGACATATCTAATGGAACCACCGAAACTAAATTGTTCGGTCATTTTTCTGGAATATGTAACAGTTAGTGCAACGTCACCATAAGAGAAATACTGACCAGTTCCGAATGGATTAACTTCATCTGTAACCTTCATATCATCCATGTGAAGTGCCGTCAATGATATACCCAATGCATCACTTGAAGAGAATTTATAGAATGCTCCTAAAAATTCTTGGCTTATGTCCGCCACCCATTGATTATGTGAGAACATTACTTCATTTTGCTTTGCGAAAACCAAACCAGCGGGATTCCAATAGAGTGCGGATGCATCATCAGCTATTGCAACAAAAGCATCAGCCATTGCAGTTGCTCTACCTCCTACACCAATTTTTAGGAACTGTAGGGTAGAGATACCAGCACGCTGACCACCTAATGTTGGGAAGATCTGAGCACTAAGCTCAACTAAGTTCAAAAACAGTAATATGATTATAAAATATTTTTTCATTAAAATCTAAAACTCAATCCTACTCTTACGTTTCTTCTTGTCAAATATCTTGCCGGATTATATGGATAAGGAGATATGGGTGCTTGCAAATCTGGGTAAAGTGGATCGTTCCATGATGATGGAGTTGGATCACCATATTCATAAGCCTTACCAGTTGCTGGATTAACTATTGCCGTGTTCTTTCTATCTAAGATGTTATTAACTTCTACCATAAATGATAAAGTTGTTTCTCCGATTCTAAATGATTTTTCAAAATTTAAATCTAACCAAAACCAATCATCACCAATCGCACCGTTACGATTGTTTCTATCATAATCATATTGTGGTCTTCCATCGATCTCATATTCCCCTGTAAAAATATATTGAGTATATCTTTTGCCCGACTGGAAGAAGAATCTTATGTAAAAGTTATAGTCATCCAAAATTCCTTCTCCAAATCCAAAGACTGGTTCCCCTTTTGGCACATAAAAATTTAGAGAAGCAAACGAAGTGATCGGCCTATCCCATATCATGTTAGTTTCTTTAATGTCTTCATCCAGTTCGCCACGGGCAATCAAAACACCTTCGTCTGCCGATGAACTCTTTCCTGTGATTGAAGCATAATTAAATGAAAGCAATCCTGTAAACCATTTTCCTATTCTTTTTTTATACTCAATTTCAACTCCCCGCGAACGAGCGTAATCTGAATTTACATATGTTATAAATGATCGTCCTGTTTGCCTGGCCGACTGTATCTTTGCTGTACGCGTACTTACATAGTCAAATATATCTTTGTAATAAGCTGTCACGGTAAGTACATCATCTAATGAAAATTGTGTCTTTAAACCAATTTCATATGCAACGGTTGTCTCTGGATCGAGATTTGGATTTCCAAACCGCTGAAATGATGATTGCGCATTGGACGGAGATAATTTTGCATAAACATATTCAGGACGTGGCCATTTACTAAAATGACCGTAAGAGAAAAAGAGTGTTTGATTATCAGAAACAGGATGTGATATACCAAGTCTTGGGCTCAACCTCATCTTAAAGCGCTGTCCATTGAACCACTTATATGTATCATCATAATATTCTTCTCTTACTTCATCTGGTATTGTTATTACATCGGGATTTGCTACTGCATCATCAACGTACTTGCCTGGGAACCAATAATCCAGACGTAAACCAAAATTCAAAATCATTCCACTGAAGATTATATTATCCTGAGCGTAGAAAGCGCCTGAAGCTGGATATACTTTATAAATGTCATTGTTCAATCCCAATTCCCCTATCCAAGGTCTGTAGATATCAACAACTTGCATTTCTTGAAAGGATAAGTAAAATCCAGCTTTGAACTTATTCTTTTCATCAAAGAAACTGGTAATATCGCCTTTGAAGGAAAATTCATCAGTATAATGATCTCTCCATGTATCTGGATTTCCTACATCCCAAAATCCATCTCCTGGAATAACGCCGATAGTATCTCGATCTAAATTGTAATACTCAATTGGGAAATTCACAATATCTTTTCTTTCTGTATAATCGTAGTAATACTTTCCGTTCGCATCAGCCCGCAGATTAGAAAAGAATTTATTCACCCGGAGCTCATAAAAAGTACTTGAGTTTAATGTATGGGTCCAACTTAGATTATGAAAATAATTTGCATGTGTGAATGTATTTGCACTATCAAGAATGTTCTGAAAAGTATACTGATACCCTGGACTGGGTTCAACATATTCCAGATTGGATTGGAGTGATTGTGAATTTTGATTAATATTGACCGATTGATTAAATGAGTAAGATAATTTTTTCGTGGGCTCGATATTATATGTCAGTTTTGCCATCCAAAACCAAGTATTAGAAGCCTTTGGTGCAAAACTTGTTCCTCCAAATGTGGAAGAGTAAAGCTGATCAGCTGTAGGTTTATAGAAACCTTGAGTTATTCCATCGGTCAATCCCATGTAAAAACTTCCGAAAAAGGTTATATATCCTGGGATTTCTAATCCAATTGCAGGGAGTAAATATTTTGTAATCGGTTCTGGTCCTGAAAGATTTGCTTCGGCAATTTCAGTATTGAATACGTGATATGAATCATCATTCCCAAAATTATCTCTTTTATAAGCAACATATCCGGAATAATATTCTTGACCTTCACGGGTACGAACGTTTACAACGCCAGATGTCGCCTGCCCATATTCTGCGTTGAATCCACCAGTAATAACCTCAACTTCCTCAATTGCGTTTGCGCTTAGTTCAAGTCCGAATCCAGTACCTGAGAGTCTATCTTGGACTGATACACCGTCCAGTAAATATGCGCTTTCATAAGCACGGCCACCTCGAATATGAATAGCATTATCGGACTGTACGACACCAGCCTGCTGGGTAACAACATCTTTCACATTTTCAATTACTGCGTTCGCAATATCTTCTTTAGAAATAGTAGCTTTGCTTTGAGTTTCTTCAACATCTAAAAGTGGCTTTTCTCCAACGACAATGACATCCTGACCTATAGTCAAAGATGTTTCTTCCAAATCAACATTTAATTCTGTTGTTGAATTTGCTTTAATAACAATACCAGTATATTTCATAGCTTTGTAGCCAATAAAAGTAACTGAAATATTGTAAGTGCCGGGAGAGATATTCTCAATTATATAATTTCCATCAAAATCTGTTGCTGCTCCATAGTAAGTTCCATCTATCAAAAGATTAACTCCAGGAAGTGGAATATCTCCATTGCTTACATCTATAACTTTACCAACTAGCTTCCCTTTACCTTGAGCAAACATAAGTGATGAAAGTAAGGACAATATTGTCACAAAAATTATTCGTTTCAAGGAGTAAGTCCAAATTCGTCTATGATAACTTTCTCGAGCAATTGCTCTACTGATCCTTCAATGGCATTACTAGAATGTAACGGTAACCCAATAAAAAAGAGCTCTTTAGAATTATTGATTAAGGAAATTACACCATTTATCTGATTGCTTGAGATATTCTGAATTGCTTGCGCAATCAATGGACTTGGTATATACGTTCTAACAAAACTTATCGTAGCTGAAGTTTTTAACTGAGGATAATCATCAAATCCAACAAGAGGAATTATATTTGCTCCAGGAAAAACAAAACTTTCAGCTGTTTCTTCACCAAATCCATCTATGGGTAAGAAACTTTGGATAGTTGCTAAATCATACTCATAAGTTGAAGATGGTTCTTGAATTGTTAAAGAGTAAGCTATTTTTCCGCCAGAAATAATATAGTCTTGGGTAACAGAACTTGTTAGCTCCAAACTTGGACTAGAATCAGAATACCAGTAGACATACTTGAATAACTTCATTGTCTCAAGGAAAGTTATATTTGCAAATGGAAGCTGAGTCAGTTCTATATCGAACAGATCATATTTATTTACTAATTCACCGTTTGCAATTGATGAAAATACCTGATCGTAAAATTGTTGAGCACTTACACCCCCTTCATAGTCATCAATTATAAGTAAATCACCTTTCGGTTTCTTGACAAACCAAGTCAGACCAGTATCAGGTAAGGAGATATTATTTGAGCTAGATCCGGAGATGTCAGATGCTTGGACATGAATTTTATTATAATCATCAAGTTTTATTCCCTTTAATGTCCGATCAAAAATATTTCGGTCGGACCCATTAATCAGAATTTCCATTTCAGGCTCGACAGCATTAGGATCCTTTATTCTTAAAGTTACAAGTCTAACATTACCAGGAAGTGAAACATAATCTGATGTGTCGTTCAGCGAAAGGTTTATAGCCATTATTGATGCATCCCCGTCAAGATCTGTAGCATCCCAAGCAACCGTAATAACGGGGAAAGTCTCAGCTGGTAAAACTGTACTCTTATTCCATTCAATCTCTGGTGCTGAATTCTTTATTTGGAATTTTTGTGTTGCTGGAGTTGGATCAATGAGTCCAGTGTCAAAATAGAACTCTCCTTCATCCCATACTCCATTACCATTTTCATCAATAAACGGTTCTGGACCTAAATCTTCACCATTCCAAATTATTGATTGATCATATTTATTATTTCCTTCGTTATCAACAGCAATAACCTCAAACGTATAGATCGTATCAGCTGAACCTATCGGTAACGAGAAAAGACTGTCATTTGCTAGAGTAAAACTCCACTGCTCACTAACTCCAACCCACCTGAAGTAGTACCCTAAAACCAATCCATCTGGATCATCACCCCACCAGTGAACTTGAAGTCTGCTCTTTTGCTGATTGAGAGAGTCTGGATTATCTGGGAATAGAAATATTTCAGTTTCAGGTGCAATATTTGGAATTAATGGTTGATTTACAGTTTCTGAACAAGAATATATTCCCAGAAATGTTATAAACAACAGTAATATGTAACTAGATATTGTCTTCAACTATTTAATTTGTCATAACATGATTCCCGCTTACGCGAGAATCATGTTGTATATTTTATTTTAGTAATAATAATTTTTTTACATCCATGAAACTTCCTGCTTCAATTCTGTAGAGATAAATACCACTTGCTAAATTACCAGCATCAAATTGAACATTATACACACCTGCTGATTGCTGCTGATTAACTAAAGTTTTTACTTCTCTTCCAAGCACGTCATATATTCTGAGCGAAACGAACTCGTTTGTAGGAAGCGAATATTTTATTTTCGTACTAGGATTAAATGGATTTGGATAGTTTTGTGACAATGAGAATACTTCTGGTTGTAATGGCGATTCTTCCTCAATATCTGTATACCCGATGAAATCTTCATTCTTTCTTGGGAGCAATTTATAATTACCGAATGAATAGTACATCACACCAACTAATTCATCAAATGTAGTACCATTTATAATTCTAATTGGTTGTTCTTCTAAATCAGCATTCCAGAAATTATGATACTCATTTCCACCTTCTTGCAATTCCACTCGAGTTTGAATCGCAGAACCATCAGCAACATTCATTTCACCAAAATTTCTATTGCCGCCAGTTCCTTCATCAGCACCAGGATTACCATCAGCATTTTCAGCAACAATCTCAACATCCATATATTTTATTAACACACTTTCAAATGATTCTGCAGGTAATGATCCATCCGATGAGGCATTAATATCAGAAGTCGAAATAAATGTTGGCTCAGGCAACTCAACTCCAGATTCAAGAATATTTACTAGAACACCTTGATCTAAGTTGCCAAGTTGAGTAACTCCAAAATTCTCATTTACAATTCCTGTTGCTTCAATTTTATCTCCTCTAGTAAGTCCCTCAGCTTGTGCACCAAATAATAAGATTCCACTCCATGTCCCTGTTCCATTTTGAATATATACTTTTGCTCCACTGCTACCGTCACCTGGAATATCTGAGGTGTCTGCAGTAACAATTCCCTTTACCCTAACTGAGTAATTATGGTATCCGCTATATCCACTTCCAAATGGTGAATACTGAATATCTTTTATAATAAGATCACGGTTCAAGACTCTGTAAAAATAGCGGCTTGAAACAGTATCAGTCGGACTGTAAGAAACATTCCCTTCATCATCTTCAGCTAAAATATAATAAGAGATAAATACCGAATCATTGAATGCTGGAATTACCCCACTATAAACAGAATCATCTGGATTTGCAGACATATCAATTGGTGTCTGTGTAACAGAATCAACATCGTACATAATTTTCGCCCACGCCACTGAACCATCTCTATCAACAACAGTTGCAGTGATTGTTGGACTCTCTCCAAATTTTACATTTACTATGTCTCTATCAACATCCGAAATGTTGGGAGGAATCACTTCTCCATAGACTACATCATCTTGGTAAACAGGATTAATAATGAACCATCCATTTTGAACGTTTGTTCTGGTTTCAATATATCCTCGAATTCTTTCTAGTTTAGTACCCGGCAAAGGAGCTTGTGTTCGTCTCCAATAATCCGATACATTTCCTGCTACCAATACTGAATTATTCTCATCAAATATTCTAAACGTATTGTAACCAATTGCTCCTGGATCAGATGTAGTTACATTTTGCAATTCAACATACACACCTTCCCATTTTTCCGCAAGATAATTTGGATTGCTAGTTCCCTTCTCTACAAGTGAATCTAGAGTTAAAAGAACTGGTTTTGGTCTTTCTTGAATTCCAATTACATCCTCAGCTTGAAAATCAATTACATCTAATTGCGTTGTTGTAAAGTATTCATTGACAACTGCTTTAAACCGAATAACGTAACCAGTGTCTAAAATCGCAAATGAAGTGGAAGCATCTGGATCTCGAACCAGAACGCCATTCCAATCTCTCATGTTGGCATCTTGAAGGTATACTGCTGCAGCACCAGAATGAAGGGTCCTTATACTATCAGGATTAGCTCCTTCATAAGGAGCATTCATCACGACACCGGATACAATAATTGTATCGCCACTTGCAGCCAATGCTGGATATGGTTCTTGATTCATAGCACCATATGCTAGAAGTGAATCATCTTCCACGTATTGGACATCTCTTATCGTTATCTCTGGATATTCTTGTGCAAACAATGATACACTCACAAGTTGAAATAGTAGTATTGTTATAAACTTATTCATCGTACTTTCCTTTATTTGATTACTAAAAATTTCCCAATTTTTATGTTTCCAGTTTCTTCATCTTTTACACTAAAAAGATATAATCCCGTAGCAATTGCTTGATCATTATCAGTTATAAGATCCCATGGTTCTTCTCCACCGGTCATTTGCTGTGTAGCGTCTGAGGAGAAAGTTTCAAACCATCTGATGTTCGAACCATTACTGTTTTCATCATGACAAATTCTTTTAACAATATCGCCTGACAAAGTGTAGACAGTAATCTCACATCGCTGGGGTAAATTATTAAAATATATCTTTCTCAATCTTTCTGAATCTCCATCCCAGTAGGCATTCCCATAATATGGATTTGGATATACTCCAACTTCCAAACCTTCATCACTTGTCGGAGGAGTGCCTGGTAAAACTTTGTTCATGCCTGCTAGCTGACTTGATTCTAAAGATCCGAGATTATTTGCTTGATCACCCTCATCAAATGCCGTAACAGAATATGCATACTGCCATCCATTAAGGAGATTATCAAATTCAAATTTATACCAGTATTCGGTTGTATCATCAGCAAAAATCATTGGTTCTTCTAATTCTATATAAGTAAAACCAGTATTGTACCCTACTGTATTTCCAAGACTATCAAATTCTGCTGCTAACACTAATGAATTTAATATATCTTGACTCTCTGTTAAATCGTATCCAGCATTTGTTCTATACACTCTGTATCCCTCAAAATCTTTAATTCCCGAAATTGGATCTACTGATTCTTCAGCTCTACGATCCCAATAAACAGTAATTTTATTGCTCTCTGGGACCACTTTAATGATCGGCGAAAGAGGTGGAGCTGGTAGTATGTATCTTGTAATCTCCCCATCACCATCAAGATCCTCTCCAGGGTCCAATATATTATTGCCGTTCCTGTCTTCACCGTTGTAGGCTCTTATTGCCCACCCAGCATTGTTGTACAAATTCAGTTTCTGCTGATCAGTATCTAAGCTTGGATCATCAAAACCATACTTCTTAGCACCAACAATAGCATAAACCACATTAATGGAATCTCCAGGTGGTATTGAGGAATAACTTCCCGAAGTGATTAGCATTGATCTATTACTAGGTTTTTTAATTTGGGCTGCAATAGCATCGTCGAATCTGATACCGTCGCTAAATTCCCCAACCATCTTTTTATAACGTTGAACATCATTCTGAGGGGCAAAATATTTCGCATCACTAGTATTTCTAAATTGCCAAGAAACAAAATTGGCACTGTCCATCAATTCCGAAGAGCCTAAATATTGAACTCCTATATAACTATCAGTAAATCCAACATCTCCAGCAGCATCAAATTCATAGGCAAGCTTTAATGAATCATTGTAACCATTTCCACCTTTATTATAGAATGGTGATCCTGTGCGAGGAGATGTGATATTTGTGTTGCGGACAACGGTATCGGTCCACAAACCAACATAGATACCATCAAGATACTTTTTTGATGTATTCTTAATCCAATAGTTTAGAATGATGAAAAAATCTGCAAAGGGGTAGTTCCAACCATAACTCTCCTGCCTAACCACAACTCCAAGCGGAGAGTGGTCAACAATTAATTCACCATTATTTAATGTTCGATTGGAGTCTGTATACTCCATATAAAGGTCTTGATGGGAAATTGCGTTTGGACTAAAAAATTTGGAATTGATCAATGATGATCTTTCTTGTACAAGTGATGTTTGAGCGTTTGTAAATTCAAAACCACCACCACGGTTACTAACAGAAGATGCATCGACTGCAGCAGTTGTAACAAATGGACCAATTCTTCCACTTTTGTTTTCATCATTACTGACGTAACCGCCAATCCACAATCCGCCATCAAATAGATGTTCAATACCACTTCCGATTGGAAATTCGCAAGAAGGTTGTTCCGGCCAAAGAGAAAATCCATGTCCGTATGTACCAAAATTGGTTAAGGTAATAGCAATATTACCAACATTGGTATATTTTGAATTATCATCTTTTAAAGTTTATTTATCCGATCACTTCGGTCATCGTAATCTGACGAAAAGCCAAATAGCAACGAAATAGTAAGTAATAGTAGAAATTTTATTCTCATATAACCCTGAAAAAATCGAAATTTAAAATAACGAATGAGAATCTGTAAAACAATTGAAATTCGTGCAAAAATCCATAATATCTAGATTTTTTATTCCGTTTACAAATCTGAGATTTATTAGTGCTTTAAGGGACAAAATCCAATTATACTTCCTGAGTAACTGATTCCGACAATTCCATTCCCTTTTTAAGTGCATCCTCGTTGAGTGGAATTAAATGATGATATCTTTCAGGAGAACTTTCTTAAGTCCTTCTAAAATATTATTAAATTCAATAATTGGTTTTTTTTAAGAAATGCACCAAGCATTATCATATTCATAATTTTAGTGTTTTTCATTTTTGCAGCTTCAGCACTGTCGCATCAATTCCAATAATTTCAATATCTTCCTCGTTGGAGGATTGATCACATTCGTACTCTCGTAAATTAACAAACCACCTGGTTTTACTGCATTTTCAAATTTATCAACTGAAGGTTGATTAAGTGCAATTACCGTATCAAATTTTGAAATTATTGGTGAGCTGATTTTTGAATCACTTATAATGACAATACAGTTTGCAGTTCCTCCCCTCATTTCTGGTCCATAAGATGGCATCCAGCTAACTTCTTTATTTTCAATCATTCCAGAATAGCAGAGAACCATTCCCATTGAGAGAACACCTTGACCGCCAAATCCGGCAATTACAATTTCTTCATTCATAATTATTTCTCTCCCATTTGGTGTTTTAATATCTCCGAAGGGATAAAATGGAAGCATATTTTCTTCTAGCCAATGATTTGAATCAATTGGAGTCATTTTCCAGTTTGAAGGACAGTTTGAAACAACTTCAATAAAACAAGTTCCTTTTCTTTCTTTTTGAAGTTCAAAACCTTTTCGAATAGCTTTTTTGGCTTTTCTAACAAATTCCTGGTTTGAAAACTGATTGTCTTGTAACATATTGTGTTCCAGGCAATTGAGCAACAAGTTCTGTAATTTTGAGTGGATTGCCCATTGTTCCAACATCTCTTCCAAAAGGTGAAGTTGTGGATTTCATCCCTTCAAGTGTAGTTGGAGCCATTTGTCCACCTGTCATTCCATAAATACCATTATTAATAAAAACAATGAGAATATTTTCTCCCCTATTGCAAGTATGAATAGTTTCACCGGTTCCAATTGCAGCAAGATCACCATCACCTTGATATGAGAAAACATATTTTTCTGGGAGAACTCTTTTAATTCCGGTTGCGGCAGCTGAAGCACTTCCATGAGCAGCTTCAGTCATATCAATATTTAGATAATTATAAGCAAAAACGGCACACCCAACTGGAGCAACTCCAATAGTTTCACCATTGAATATCCCATTTCTTCAATTACTTCTGCAATAAGTCTATGAACAACACCGTGTCCACAACCTGGACAATAATGCATATCAACATTCTTTAATGTTTCTGGTTCTTCATAAACTATATTTTCTTCACAAATAATTGGATTATCTCTAAGTTCAACATTGTTCATAATGTTCATCCATCTATCATTGCTTTTTCATTCACTTTGAACCTCCAATTATTTTTCTTCTAGAACTATCAAGAATTTCTTCAGGGGTTGGAACAATCCCCCCCATTCTACCATAAAATTCAATCGGGACTTTCCCATTAACAGCCAAGCTTTACATCTTCAACCATTTGTCCTGCATTCATTTCAACATCTAAAATTCCTTTAACTTTATCTGCATATCATTATAAGTTTTATATGGAAAGGGAATACATGTATTGGTCTAATAACTCCAACTTTAATTCCTTTTTCACGAGCAAGCTGGGCAGCTTTTTGACAAATTCTTGCAACTAATCCATAAGCCAGTAATAATATAATCCGCATCATCACAATTAATCGATTCATACTCTAATTTCATTTTTTTCAATTTCTTTATATTTTTTCTGAAGATGAATATTTATCTTCTTCCATCTCATTCGGCTTTGAAATGAAGAGAAGTAATCACATTACTATCCTTTCCCTCTTTTTTGCCAATAGTCTCCCAACCACTTATTAAATCTTCTCGATCTTGCTGAGGGAAAAATTCAACTTTTTCCATCATTTGACCAAGAGCGCCATCTGATAAGAATCAATACCGGATTTCTATATTTAAATGCTAACTCAAATCCTAATTTTACAAAGTCAGACATTTCTTGCACAGTTGAAGGAGCAAAAACAATGAGTCTATAATCACCATGTCCTCCACCTTTTACTGCTTGGAAATAATCTCCTTGCCAAGGTTGAATAGTACCAAGACCAGGTCCACCACGATTAACATTAACCATCAAGCAGGGTAATTCGGCACATGCGATATATGAAATTCCTTCCTGCATTAAACTGATTCCAGGACTGGAAGAAGAAGTCATAACTTTTTTACCAGTTCCTGCTGCACCATAAACCATGTTAATTGAGGCAATTTCACTTTCAGCTTGTAGAACAACCATTCCCGTTCTTTTTTGAGCTTCACGACTTAAATATTCTAACACTTCAGATTGCGGAGTAATTGGATATCCAAAATATGCATCAACTCCGGTCCTAATAGCAGCTTCTGCAATGCTTCATTTCCTTTCATTAATTTTAGCTTCACTCATTCGTTCACCTTTATATTCATATCTTTTGTTACATTATTTACTTTTGTTACAAGTTCTTTCTTCTTGTTTACGTTTTCTATAAACAGTGATTCCTCCTTCAGGACAAACCAATGCACAACTTGTGCAACCAGTACAATTATCTTCAACCTTAACAATATACAGATATCCTTTCTGATTAACTTGGTGGGATACTTCTAGGCTTCCTCCGGGCAAGCCTCACTACAAAGTTCACAACCTTTACATTTTTCGATATCAATTATGATATCACCTTTTACTTTCGCCATAATTTCTCCAAAAACTATTTAAAATTAAAAAGGTTACCAACACGGTAACCTTTCCATTTATACATTTATCCGATACTTAGAATAAGTAGTAAGTCAATAAGCATATTTTTATTTATTAACATTAATAGAAATACTTTTTGATAAATAAGCTTAAGAATCGTGCCATATTGAAGGCACATCTTTAAATTAACAAAAAGTTACTTTATAACAAATAGACCCAATCTATCTTTTTACTAACTAAATAATTATTATTTTAAGTTTTCATAAATGAGAAAATATAATTTCTTTTTGAGAAATATTTTATGATCTATATGTGCTTTTCAGCATGGTAGGAACTTCTGACTAGAGGACCAGATTCAACAGCCATGAATCCCATTTTTAGTCCCTCACTTCTATAAAAATCGAATTCTTCTGGTGTTACATATCTGTCAACAGGTAAATGATTCTTCGTGGGTTGAAGATATTGCCCAATTGTCATGATGTCACAACCGTGCTCTCGCAAATCTTCCATTATTCCAATTACTTCCTCTTTTCGCTCTCCGATTCCAACCATTATGCCACTTTTTGTCCTCAAATCTTTGTTTTTAAACCATTCAATAAGTTTGAGACTTCTGTCATAATCAGCTTGCGGTCGAACTGCGTGATACAATCGACCGACAGTTTCTAAATTGTGATTCAGTATTTGAGGTGGATTTTCCATTATTATTTGAAATGCATCGGTATTTCCTTTGAAAATCGGGAATTAAAATCTCAATTGTAGTTTCGGGCATTTTTTCATTGATCAAGCGAACTGTTTCAGAAAAGATCGATGCTCCTCCGTCTTTCAACTCATCTCTATCAACTGATGTTATAACAACATGTTTAAGTCCCAAATCAACTACAGATTGCATTACTCTTCTTGGTTCATCAAGATCAAGTTCATTTGGAATTCCAAGCTTAACATTACAGAATCCACAGCTTCTTGTACAAGTATCTCCAAGTATCATGAAAGTTGCTGTTCGGTTGTTCCAGCATTCTGCGAGATTTGGGCAATTTGCTTCTTCACATACAGTGTTAAGTGAAGATTTCCTCATTAAATCTAAAACTTCTCTATAATTTTCCCCACTTGGTAATCTAACCTTTAACCATTCCGGACGACGTCCAAGTTCTTCCTTGTTCTGCTCCACAGATTCTTTATAATCGCGCTGATGTTTATTTATCTTTAACATATAATTCTACTCAATCAAATCTTAAACTAAATTTGTGTCAAAATTCTCTAAATTTTCTTTTACTGATTTTAAGAACATTCCCCCAAGCATTCCATCTACCAAACGATGATCATGACTTATGGAGAGGTACATCATTGGTTTAATTGCGATAGAATCAACCCCATTGTTCTCAACAACTACTGGTTTTTTAATTACTGCTCCAACGCCCAATATAGCAACTTCTGGTTGATTAATTATTGGAGTACCAAACTGCAATCCAAACACTCCATAATTTGTGATAGAAAAAGTTCCGTTCGTGATATCATCAGGGGTTAAACCTTTGTTTCTTGCTTTTTCACTTAGCTCAGCAATTGCTTTTGCAAATCCAACAACACTCAAATTTTCAGAATGTTTTATGTTGGGCACAAGCAGGCCATTTGGTTCGACGGACACAGCAATTCCAAGATTTATGAATTTCTTCATCAGAATGTTTTTATTCTCGATTGAAGAATTCATCAATGGAAATTCTTTTAAGGCATGAACACAAGCGTATGAGATAAATGACATATAAGTAAGCTTAATTCTTTCTTTCTTTTGTAATTCACTTTTATGCTTTCGAAGGTAATTATCGATCTTACTCATATCAACTTCATTTATGGCTGTTACATGTACTGAAGTATCACGACTTTTAATCATGTGTTCCATTATCCTTTGACGGATATTATCCATTGGAATTACTTCAGTTTCATCAGTGCCATAAGTTTGCATAGCTGATTCTGATCTAGACTTCACCTCAATTGTTTTTTGTGATACGACACTTTTTCCACTTTGATCGACATATGCTAGAATGTCTTGCTTTGTAACTCTTCCACTATTTCCTGTACCTTCAATACTTTCAAGCTCCGCAAATGATACACCTTCTTTCGCCGCAATTTTTAAGACCAATGGTGAATAAAAACGGTTCGTTTCAACTTTTTCTTTGGTTTCACGTTTTGCTATTGGTTCAACCTTCTTTTCTGCAATTGGGATTTCCGGTTTGCTTTCTTGGACAGCTTCAACAATCTTTTTTGGTTGAACTACTTCAGCATTTCCATCCGTATCAATAATTGCAACAATAGTATCAACTGGAACAGTCTCTTGTTCATTTATTATTATTTCAGTTAATATGCCATCTGAAGGAGATGGAATTTCTGTATCTACCTTATCAGTTGCGATCTCGTAAATTATCTCATCCTTTTTTACTTTATCTCCAACTTGCTTATGCCATTTTATAACGGTTCCTTCGTTAATGCTTTCACCCATTTTGGGCATTATAACTTCAACTTTCATCTTTTTTCTCCAGTCAATCTAAACTATCGATATTTTTTAATACGACAACAGTTCTCGAAGTGCCGTTAAAATCTTTTCTCTATTTGGAAGGATCTCTTTTTCCAATATTGGATGGTATGGAATAAATGCATCCTTTGCACCAATCCTTTTAACCGGACCATCCAAATGCTCAAAACAAACGTCTGAAATTCTCGAACTGATTTCTGCCCCGAATCCTGCAGTGAGAGTATCCTCGTGAATTACAACAGCTTTCCCAGTTTTTCTAACCGAATTGTATATTGTTTCCTCATCCAACGGATTCATCGTACGAATATCGATAAGTTCAACCGAGTGTCCCTCTTCTTTCAATTTACGAATTGCGAATGTTGATTCATGAACCATAGCTCCATAGGCAACGACCGTGAGATCATCACCTTCTATAAGTACATTGGCTTTACCAAATGGAACAAGATAGTTTTCATCCGGTTCTGGTGAGCTTGCATAACTCTGCCTATAAAGTCCTTTATGTTCAAGAAATAAAACAGGATCATTTATTCTAAGTGATGTTTTCAGTAAACCTTTTGCATCAGCAGCGCTAGAAGGATAAGCGATAAGCAAACCCGGTATATGGGCGAAAAATCCTTCGATATTCTGACTATGAAATAATCCGCCATGAATGTAACCTCCAACTGCTACACGAAAAACAGCTGGGGCTGAAAATTGGTTATTTGAGCGATAACGATATGTTACTAACTCATCTCGCATCTGCATAAATGCTGGCCAAATATAATCTCCAAATTGTATTTCAACACAAGGTTTAAGTCCTACCAACGCCATACCAATAGCAACGCCAGCTATGCTAGCTTCAGCAAGAGGCGAATTAAATACACGCTCATCACCAAATTTTGTCGAGAGACCTTTAGTTGAAGTAAAAACTCCACCTTTCCTATCAGCAACATCTTCTCCAAAAATAAACATCTTATTATTTCTTTCCATTTCCTCATGAAGAGCATGGTTTATTGCATCAACCAAAACTATTGGATTTCCAGATGGTTTGCTTTTTTCATACTCTAATCTATCACGCTTACCACTTTCATCCAGTACATATCTCATTGCAGTTTCTGCTTTTGGCCCTTCTTGCTGCAAGGTATATTCAGCTGCAGTTTCAATCTCTTGTAGTAATTCTTTTTCTATTTTTGATATTCCGTCGCTATCGACTATTCCTTCAGAAATTAGAGAGTTTTTCAGTTTTGTGATTGGATCCTTCTCAAGGTCAGCTTCAATCTCATCTTTTGTTCTGTACTTTCTCTGATCATCTGAAGAAGAATGTGAAGCTAAGCGTACAACATGAGCTTCAATTAAGACAGGTCCATTTCCGCTTCGGGCGTAGTTCAATGCTTGTTGGGAAATTTTATAACTTTCATCGAAATCAGTTCCATCAACCTCGATCTTTAATAAGTTCTCAAATCCACTCATAAGCTGAGCTATTGATGCATTTTTACCACCATTTTGAATTTCTACAGGAACTGAAATTGCCAGCTTATTATTCTGAATGACAAAAATTACAGGAAGTTTCTCTCTACTGGCCCAGTTAACAGCTTCATAAAACTCACCTTCACTAGTTGTACCATCACCGCTGCTGACGTATGTTACTGCATCCGAGCCTTTCTTTTTGGCAGCTAAAGCAGTTCCAATAGCCTGAAGAAATTGTGTTCCTGTTGGGCTGGATTGAGTTGGAATATTAAACTTCTTTGAACCCCAATGATTCGGCATCTGACGCGCTCCAGTCATAGGATCAGAAGCTTTAGCCAGCATGTGGAGGAACACATCTTGAAGCTTTATACCCATTGAAAGCATGAAAGCAAGATCACGATAATATGGATATGCCCAGTCATGTCCAGCTTTCATCTGCATTCCTATTGCAACTTGAATTGCTTCATGTCCCGCTGCTGACATATGGAAATAGGACTTCCCCTGCTTCAACAGATTCATTATCTTTTGGTCAGAATTTCTTGTAGACAACATTACTTTTAAAGCTTTTATTCTAACTTCAGGTGAGAGTATGTTTTCTTTTTTCATATCAATCACGTTTTTTTTCATATCAATTTTATTTTCAGTTCTCATATATCTTTTCTTTTGTAAAAGATCTATCAACATTTTTCACTTTTTCTACGTCAGCATATTCAAATATCTCTTTAATATTCTTAATGATTTTTTCTTTCACAACCTGAATATCAAATTCCTGATTAAACTCTTTAGTAAGAGAGGTCACTTGTTTGTCAACTATTCCACAAGGTACAATACCATTAAACAATTCTAAATCTGTATTAATGTTAAAAGCAAATCCATGCATAGTTATCCATCGACTGATTTTAATACCCATTGCACAAATTTTTCTATCATCAATCCAGACACCAGTATGATCATCATTTCTATGAGCTAGCAATCCAAAGTCTGCACATGTTCTAATTATCACCTCTTCTAAAGATCTAAGATATTTATGTGCATCTTGCTTCCATTCTTTTAAATCAAAAATTGCATACCCAACAATCTGTCCTGGACCATGATAGGTAATGTCACCACCTCGGTCAATATCAAATACTTTCACTCTCTTCTCTTTAAGAAACTTATCATCGCCTAGCAAATTCTCTTTATGAGCTGTTTTGCCAAGAGTATAAGTGTTTGGATGCTCTAGTAAGAGTAAAGTGTCTTTAATTTCTCCCTTTAATCTTTTTTCAAATAAGGATTTCTGTAAATCCCAAGCAACATTGTATTCGATTAAACCAAGATCAATATAGTTTAGAACCCTAGCCCTAGATGTGGATCGATCTTCCATCAGCATCCTCGGCTGCTTCCATAATAATTTCTGATAAGGTCGGATGAGCGTGAATTGTGTTTGCAATGGTTTCTTCCGTTGCTTCAAGAGATTTTGCTAATCCAAGTTCCGCAATTAATTCTGTTGCTTCAGAGCCTATTAAATGTGCACCCAGCAATTCACCATACTTTTTGTCAAAAATTATTTTTGCAAATCCTTCACGTTCTCCAATAGCAGCAGCTTTACCACTTGCAGAGATTGGAAATTTACCAATTTTAATATCATATCCTTCAGCAATTGCTTTCTCTTCCGTTAATCCAATACTTGCAACTTGAGGTTGGCAATACACACAACTCGGCACACTGGAGTAGTCAACATCCTCTTTTTCTTCTCCATGAAATTTTTCTACACAATGAATACCCTCTGCAGAAGCAACATGAGCTAATGCAGGTTGACCAATTACATCACCAATTGCATAAATATTATCAGCTGAAGTTTCATATGTAGATTTATCTACTTTGATGTTTCCATTCGCTATTTCAACTCCAATTTCCTCTAAACCAATTCCCTTGATGTTAGAAGTTACTCCAATAGCATTCAGCACTATGTCTGAAGTAATTTTTTCTTTATTCCCGTTAATTGAGTAGACAGTTTCTAATTTTTCATCCAAAGTAATAACACTTTCGACCTTTGCTGAAAGAAAAAATTGAATTCCTCTTTTCTCCAAGCTTTTTCTCAGAGTTGAAGAAATTTCTTTGTCTTCAAAAGGAAGAATTGAATCCATCATTTCAATTACAGTTACTTTTGTTCCTAAAGTAGAATAGAAATAAGCGAATTCAATCCCAATTACTCCACCACCGACAATTACTAATTCATTTGGAAGCTCAGGCAAATTCATTGCTTCTGTACTAGTAATTATTTTTTCCCTATCAACCGGAATTGCTGGGATAGCTGTCGGACGCGCTCCAGTGGCTATAATTATTCTTTCAGCTCTCACTGTTTCAACTGAATTTCCATCCTCATCGTAAACTTCAATTTCTTTTAGAGAATTTATCTTCCCAAAGCCTTTAACCAAATCAATTTTATTTTTCTTAATGAGGTATTCAACTCCCTTTACGATCTTTTTTGAAACCGTTCTGCTGCGCTTGATAATCTTACTAAAATCGAATTCAATATTTTCAACAGAAATTCCAAAATCTTTTGCATGATTTGAAATTAGATCGTACACTTCCGCATTTTTTAACAATGATTTTGTTGGAATACAACCCCAATTTAGACAAACTCCACCTAAATTATCTTTTTCAACTATAACAACCTTGTAACCTAATTGTGATGCTCTAATCGCAGCGACGTATCCTCCCGGGCCACCACCTAAAACAGCAACATCATATTTACTACTCATAATGAGACTCTATAGCTTATTTTTATAGATATTAAATATACAGAAGATTGAAGAGAAATAAAACTTTGCAAATATTATGTTTTGAAGACCATTTAAACTGAATCTAGAAGCATAAAACTTCTTTCATCACCTTTTTTTGAGTTATTGACATTCTTTTCTGGAAAATCACACAAATTAATGAGAGGACAAACTCCACAGCTAGGATTTTTTGGTTTACAAATTTCCCTTCCCAATCGAATTAGATTGGTATGAAATTGATGAGCTATTTTGGGGGAAAAATTTTCATTTAAGTGGTAAAATGTTTTATCCGGTGTGTTTGTATTTACGATACCAATTCTATTTAATGTGCGATGAACATGAGTATCTACTGGACATATATTTCTTCCTTCCGCAAAGAGGAGAACACAACTTGCAGTTTTGACACCTATTCCTTTGTATTTGGTTAACTCAAATATTGCTTCAGATTGATCTAAATTTGATATATGTCTTAAAGAGATTTCACCTTTTTCATTATATAGGTTGACTAGAAAAGCTTTTATTGCCTTGGATTTTTGAAGCCCCAGTCCAGCAACTTTAATTTCTTTTTCTATAGATCTTCTGTTAATCTTTAATAATTCACTCCAAGAATCATATTTCTTCTTGAGATTACTAAAAGCTTTGTATGAATTAATATCATTCGTGTTTTGCGATAAAATCGTAGCGATTATCATATCAATCGAATCAGGTAAAACCTTAGGTCGTTTTGGAATTCCGAATTGTTTAACTAAACCTCTATTTATTTGTTTTATTTCCTTTATCATATATGAACGCTTTAAAATGAAAAAGGGGTGAAATGTCACCCCTCAAATAAAAAATTTAGCAATTATTACAATAATAATCCGACATCAAAGAAATGGACACTTTTTAGTCTTCCATAGTCTGCATAAGCATAATTGATGAAGACTCCAAAATTATCTGTAAAACGATACTTTAGTCCAGCACCAAGAGTTAGACCTCCTTCGCTGTTATTCATAAATAATTGTCTGTAACCGCCACGTAAGAATAAAAGTTCATCATAGGCGAATTCTGCACCTACATTTACATATTCTGAGTTATCATTGGGGTGAACAGCATCTGCGGATGCACTTAATCTAATATACCTGCTGTCAATAACATCCATTGCTAGGCCGAATCTGAACATCATTGGTAAAGAAAATGCATCAGTATCATAAGATGATGGAATGTTATTTGGACCGGTATCAATATTAGCATTAGGATCTTGATTGAATTGAAGATCTCGTCCTTGTAACTGCATTGCAGAACCGAAGTTAAATATTGCAGCAGAAATCAAAAGGTCATTAAATGGAGTACGATAAAGTGTTCCAACATCAAATGCAAAACTTGTTGCCGATGAATTCCAAATTGTTTCTGAGATATACTTACCATTAATACCTACAGAGAATCTATCCGTTAAACTTTTAGAATAAGTAAGACCAATAGCCATTGAAGTTGCATCCCAATATCTGCCATCCCCTTCTGGATTTGCAAAAGTTCTAACTTTCTCTTCCGGCACTCCAAAGGAGGTGAAACTAACACCAACGTTACCGGCATCTCCAAGATTTAAGGACGCAGCAGCGAAATCATAAGTCATATCAGCAAGCCAATTTGCATGATTGAACACAATTTCAGACTGATTCTTGCTTAGAGCTAATCCAGCAGGATTCCAGTAGATGGAGTAGATATCGTCCCCAAGTGCTGAATATGCACCACCAAGTGCAATTGCTCTTGCGCCAGCTCCAATTTTTAGAAATTGAGCAGAGGTAGTACCTACTTTTGTTGTACCACTGAACAACTGCGCTTGCATCTGAGTAGTTAG
Source organism: uncultured Ignavibacteria bacterium (assembly GCA_963751695.1). GTDB lineage: Bacteria > Bacteroidota > Ignavibacteria > Ignavibacteriales > Melioribacteraceae > SZUA-22. The sequence goes on from CAVVVP010000002.1 coordinate 132,699, forward strand.
ACCAAGAACGATGATTAAAACTATGCTAAAACTGAATTTTTTCATTTATTTTCCTCCGTTATAAATCTCTTAGATATCCGGTTAATTGATATCTTTTATTTTATAACCGCAAATCTTCCTATTTTTTCGCCAGCATCGGGAACTTCAACATGATAAATGTAAACGCCATACGCTATTCTTTGACCTTCATCACTTAGCAAGTCCCAAGTTGCGATGTTGCTAAAATCATTTTTATATATAACTGATACTAGTTCTCCAGTAATCGTGTAAATTCTTATTGTACACTCAGGAGGTAGATTTCTAAATTGAAGCTGTTTATCACCTCTTTTATCTGGTAACCTACCAGGTTCTTCAGCGATACTATAAGCTACATAAGGATTTGGTACAACAAAAATATCATCAAGAGAAGCAGACGCATTTTCTTTTTGAACTTCTGAAGGCTTGCTTTCATAGGCATATGCATCGCCAGCTTCGAATGGTTTGCTTGTTCTTACATGATAAATATCCCCTTCTTGTGGAATTACAGCATCAAAAGGTACTGTAGTAGTATCGTAAACAACTGTCGAATCGTTGATTACAGTAGAATCAATAACCAGAGTATCAGGTCTCAGGTTAAATTGAACAAAATAAGATACAGTAGCACCAGCAGCACCGGTTGGTCTTAGTAATAATGGCTCACCCCAATCCCACTTACCATTCCCAGAAGTTGCAGGTATCTGTGTTTCATCGAGAAGATATTCACCCTTAACAAAATTACCTTGCGCATCGACCTCTGATACATTAAATACATTGAAAGGTACTATAGCTTGCGACATTGATGGAGGAGCTAAAACAGTATCACCATTTGCCCAAGTTCCATCAGCAAGAGTATCTGCAAGATCCAGCCATCTGATCTCCCAATCTGCTCTATACTGAACATGAGGATTCCCGATATAATCTGCATTAGATTCACTCCATAATACAGAATCTCTAATATTTGTTACAACCTCCTCACCCCACTCACTTCTACTTTCATCGAGGTCAAGTTCTTGATTTTGTACGAACAATCTCTGACCATCAAATACGGGATTTGCATCGGAACTGTCAATTGCACTACTTCCAGGAATTGGGTAATAGTTATACGAAGTATTAAAATTTTCGCCTTCTGGAAGGTCGCCTGGATTGGCTCCTCGTATTTTTCCAAATCCTTCGTTAATTATATATTTGGAAGGATCAATTATATTTCCAGCAGCATCAGTTACAATAACACTGCTACCTTTTATATTCTGCTTTTGCAAATCAGTGAAAACTGTATCTTTCGAAATAAACTGATCTTCAACACCAGTTGAATCGTAAACAACATATAAAGAATCAGTTAGGAATTCTATTTTATAAACTTTTTCCTTAACAGAAAGATCATCCATAATAAATATATTTAGATCACCTGTTGAATTTCCAACAACTTGAGTAGGTTTACCACCAACAACTTCTGCATCCGACATACCGGCACTTTTTCCACCCGGGATTACTTGAACTGTGTTCGATTCAAAAGTAAGTACACTTGTTATCGGGTCTTTACGGATAATCGCTTTATTTTCGGTTGGAGGAATTTCGTTTGTACCAGAATCATATGCAACAACTGCATAATAATAATTGACTCCGTTTGTAACTGTTGAGTCAATATACTGATGTGCGAGACCACTATTATTACCTAAATAAAACTTAACTGCTCTACCAGGATAATCAACTGGATGAAATCCGGAAAGAGTATCAATAAGGTCCCATTGTTCAAGTCCCTTACCCAAGAATGGATTTCCATTAGCATCTGTTATTGTGTAAACATCAGAGAATGTATAGTCTCTACTTCTATATACTTTATAGCCCTGGAAATCTTCTAACCCTGTTAGAGGATCAACTGATTCTTCAGCTTTTGTATCCCAATATAAAGTTACTCTTCCATCACCACCAACAGCAGTAACAGTTGGTTTTGTTGGAGGTTGTGCGAAACGATAATCAGCTTCTAAAACTTGTGTGGAAGTTTCAGCATTTAGAATAAGATCGTCAACATCATTTCCGAAAAGTATTGCCATTGAGAATCTTTGTGTCTCACCAACTGCTAATGACAGTGGGCCAGTACCAAAGTTAAATATGTTATCACCTGGTTCAGCTAATAATTCTTGAGCTGTATTAATAGTGTCTGAAGATAACCATTGCCACATGAGTGGATCATTTCGTGGAACATTAGGATCGGAGTTTGTATAAGCTGCGGCCTGGAAACTACCAAGACCAATCTGATCTGATTCAGAGATATCTCTTAATCCAAAGTTAAGTTCAGACCCAGCCCAGCGATAACCTGGAAGCCTGTCATCACTAAGTGGCTCACCAGGTGTATAATCTCCATCACCATCAAGATCATCGTACCATGCTTGGGAAGGAACTCCATCACCTTCACCATAATCTGCTCCAGGATAATTTGGAGAGTTAGGACTAATACCATCAATACCTATATCATCTTTATCTATGCTCCAATCACCGTCTTCATCCCCTTCCCATCTTGGTTTAGGTGCACCATAAATTTCAGTGTATTTAGCAACATCAGAAATTCCTATATCAACTGGTATAGTATTTCCATCTATAAAAATACCTTTGCTGTTCTCCGGAGTTTCATCTGTAATACCATCATCATCATTATCTATACCATCAACTGCATTTGATGGAGATTCTAAGAATTTCCATCCAAAATATCCAGTCGGTCTTCCACCGGCACCAGTTCCATCATCATCCCAAGAGTATACCATATTTCTTGCTCTCTGAGGAACTCCGCTCAATTTCGTTGATTTTCCAAATGGATCGATAAAGTCAGCTCTATCATCACCATAATCAGTAGGACCACCAACGTGAGGGTCACCATGCATGCCGAAATACACTTTCTCTAAATCTTTATCACTTGAGTTTGTAATTTGATAAACAAGAAACATAATATCATCAGCTAATGGATTACTAAACTGAATAACTCTCACCTCCATATCTAGACCAAGTCCCTTCATATTAGGATCACTATAAGATGGGGAATATGGGAATTCAGCATTAGTATAATCGTCAACTACGTAATAAACTTCTTCATCAGGAGCGGTAGCTTCGTCACCAAGAAAAGCCGGCCATAAATACTGACCGATTTCAGGATTATACCATCTTTCTGGCCATGAGTCAGGTTTACCATCACCATCAGTATCTGCAATAGCAAGTCTCGCAATTTCATTCTGTGTAGTGTCTACATACCCGGCTTTGGGCAACCATCCCCACTTAAGTGTTCCATCTGTATTGTAATCACCTTGATTAGTAAGGACAAAAGAATCAGATGTAATCTGCAGTACCTGATTGGAGTCTCCAACAACTTCTGCAGCTGCAAGTGGTCCAAATTCAAAACCATAACCTAAACCTTGCCATACAAGGTCTGCAATATTTCCTAGTGTATTTGGTTTACATATTGATCCATAATTATATAGAATTGTTGTAATACTATTTCCATTGATGATTGACTCTTTAATCTGACGAGTTTCACCATTTACCTTAAAGAATTTTCTTGAATATTGATCACCAAAGAGGCGTTCCATATCTTGCTGTGATAATCCTTTAATATTAATATTACCGTATTCATCGTATTCTTGGGCTGAAATGTTTACCAAGAACAACGGAATCAGAATTAAGGATAATAAAAATTTTGTTTTACGTTTCATATTTATGATACCTCAATAATTTAATCTCAGTTAAAGAGTACGGAAAATCCGAGTCTTATTTCTCTTGGTCTGCTGACTCTTTCCGGTCTAACAGAATAATATCCGTCAATAGCTTCTATTCCAAACAATCCTGGATCACCTCTTTCAACTCTGTTTCGTATTGCACTAAATTCATTAGCATTTGTGGTCTCTTCCACTGAACTTAAAGCACGTCCAGTACTAGGATAGACACTTAGTTCGTTTTGGAAATCGAGCACATTAGCAACCCATAAGAAAACAGACCATCTAAAATCTCCTGTGCGGAAGAACTTCTCAAATTTAAAATCAAGATTGTTCTGTGTCAATTGTCTATCAGAGTTTTGAGTAAATGTAATTGGAATAATCTCTGATGGGTATGCTGGAGTATATGGTTTTCCCGATTGAAGATTATAAATCAATCCCAGAGTCCAATCATCTTGCTCATACAAGCCAAAACTAATATTTAATACGTGACTTCTATCAAAACTCAAAGGTACTAAATATGTTTCAGATTGTTTACCTGCAGCTTCACTAAAGAAAATCTCATTAGTTGGTTGGGTTCTATTCCCCTCTGCAGTTTGGAATGTATAATCAAGTGTCGCATAAAAAATGTCATGAGGAGATCTTCTTCTCTCTAACCTAAATGAGAGACCTCGAACATTTGAGTATGCTAGATTTGTTAAAACGCTATATTGTCTACCGGTGTTTGTATATACTGTCTGGAAGTATATATAATCTCTTACATCCTTATAATAACCTGTAATTTCCATTTTTAAATTTGGAGCCAATTGCTGCTGTAAACCCAGTTCGTATTGTATTGAACGCTGCATTTCAACATTTGGATTTCCAAATGTAGGGGTGCTACCAACATTAGCAACAAAGAAATTTGGGTTTGAATAAAGACTTGACAAGCTGCCATTTTGGAAAAAATGACCATAAGAGAATCTAATCACAGACTCAGAAGTGATTGGATACGAAATAGATAGTCTTGGAGATATATAGTGCTTTGCTTCTGCGTCTTTAAGATTTCGGTACATTACGCCACTTTGAATATCTTCTAGATCAGATGTAAGATTACTATTGTATTGCGACTTGGGATCGAAATACTCGTATCTCAAACCAAGATTTAAAATAAATCTTTTTGCAAGCTCCATTTTATCAACTACATACAAAGCAGCATCGACTGGTTCTTTATCATACTCTGTGTATAGAGCCATTGACTGAGTCGGTTTTCTTCTTAAAAGATTTTGATTAGAACTGTAGAGTAAATCAGCATTGCTAATTTTCGATTCATCTGCATTTAATATTTCAACATTATAACTTTCTAATTTTAGATTATGTTGGCGACCTTCAAAACCAGCTTTCAGCTCATGATTTCCTAACTGCCAAACTAAATCTCCCTTAAGAGTTAAAGTTGTTGTTTTTCTATCTGAGCGATAAAGGTCAGTTCCTCCAGCTACAAAACCGGTATTACTTATACCCAGCTGATAAAGGCTTGGAAGATATCTAGGATCATCAACTTCTTCAAATAAATAGTATTTTACTTGATTGTATCCATAAGAAGCTTTTAAAGTGTAAAACATGTTTTGATTTACAGTATGGTTAAAATTTAATGTTTGAACCAAACCATCTTGGTAATTTGTTCCTAAACCATCAGGATTGTATTGCCAAGCAAAACTGTAATTATTCCAGTCACCTTTATTATAAACCGCTTCGTATCTAAGTTTAATTAATGAACTTATATTGAAGATTAAATTTCCTTGTAAGTTTAAGCTTGTTGAAGGATTCATCGCAACAAGTTCACCGTTTCCGGTTGGTAGCCCAGTTGAATCAGCACCGTAAGGATTAAACCAATAAGGATCGCCAGCATTTCCATACCTTTCATCAGAATTAGAATCAAATGTTTCACGGCTTAAATAAGAATCGGTAGTATTATAAAGTCTCTCTCCGTAATAGAGACCACCATAATTTTCATAAATTCCAGAAGCAAAGAATTTTAATGATTGGAAAAATAGTGGACCACCAATAGTTGCTTCAAGTCGAGCTCTGTTCAAAACATCAATATTGTCAATGTTTTTATAAAGATCAGTCTTGCTTGAAACATAATCCCCAGCATACCCTCTTAAACTAAATGAAATATTGTTCCCGCCTTCTTTGGTAACATAGTTCACAAGACCACTAAGAGCGTTTCCATATTCAGCACTAAAAGTACCACTCGAAATTGAGACTTCCTGCACAGCGTTTGTAGCAAGTCCAATGGATTTCCTATTATTGTAAGGGTCATTTAATGAGACACCATTTAAAGTGTAGGCAGTTTCATTTCCAAATCCACCGCGCATATGAATGTCACCATTATCACCAACAGTCACGCCTGCTTGAAGTTTAATAACGTCACTTATCTGATCGACAGGTAGTTCCATGATAGTTTCAGCATTTATTGCTACCACCGGATTAGTTAAATCCTGTCTTATCAGTGGGTCTCTAACACCTTGAACAACCACAGCCTCCATTTCAACTGAACCGCTGCTTAATTCAAACTCGATCTGAGTGGTGAAATCAACATTTACCCTTGTATCAGTGATTGTCACCTTTTGATAACCCACAACTGAAGCTGTAATAGAGTAAATACCAGGTGCAACGTTTAATATTGTGAAATTACCATCAAGGTCGGTTGCCGCACCCATCGAGGTACCGTCAACAAAAACATTAGCAAATGGCAAAGGTTCTCCAGTCTCCTTATCTTTAACCGTTCCGGCTATTTTACCAGTACTACCAGCAAATATTTGAATGTTAAGGAAGGTAAGTGCAAAGATAAGAGACAATAGTAAAAATTTTCTCATAAAGAGTGTCCCTTGATTGTTTTAAATATTGAATGAATAATAATCATATTAAATCTATATTGGAAATGTTAAAGATAGTATAACAAATAGAATTTTGCAATATTTGATCCTTACAAAATCTTCTTATCAAATAATTTTGAATAATTATACAAGGATCACTTGCTAATATAAAACAAATTTCTCTCTCTTTTTAGTATGAACTAGTTTTTTAGGCCATTCTTTTCTAATTTTACAACAATTTTTAGACTTTATTGGAGGATATTTTGTCTGTATTGATGGTTAGCGTATCGGGAATTAGAGGAATTGTAGGAAACGGTCTTGATCCAGAAACAATAGTAAAATACACATCCGCTTATGCAAAATTTTGTGGGGAAGGTAAAATTGTCGTAGGTAGCGACGGTCGAATTACTGGTACAATGGTAAAAAACATAATTGTTGGTACTTTAATGGCCAAGGGAAATGATATTGTTTATATTGGAATCTGCCCTACTCCAACTGTACTTTATAACGTAGTCAAACTTGGAGCTGTTGGCGGAATACAAATTTCTGCCAGCCACAATCCAAATGAATGGAATGCCCTCAAGCTACTTAACAACAAGGGTGAATTCATGACACCAGATGAGAATAAGGAAATGCTCAGCTATTTAGACGAGAGTCCAGGATATACTTCGTGGGATAAATTAGGAACAGTTTCTAAATATTCTGAAGGTCTTATAAATCATATGAATGGAGTATTAAATCTACCCGGTATTGATATTGAGTCAATAAGAAATAGAAAATTTAAGGTCCTCCTTGATTGTGTTAACGGAGCTGGTTCGTATGTTATGCCTAAACTTCTAGAAGAATTTGGTTGCGAAGTTGTAGAACTTAATTGCGAAAAATCTGGAATTTTCCCTCGTCTTCCTGAGCCAATTCCAGAAAACTTAACAGAAACAATGGAAGCAGTAAAAATTCACAAAGCTGATCTTGCTATAGTGGTTGATCCAGATGTTGACAGACTTGTATTAATTACAGATAAAGGTGAACCATTTGGAGAAGAATATACAATTACTCAAGCAGTCAGATTTGTTCTCTCAAAATTAAAAGGAAATGTTGTTGTTAATCTTTCAACCACTAGAGCGGTTGATGATGTTGCAAAATCATTTGGATGCGAAGTCTTTCGCTCTCCGGTTGGAGAAGCAAATGTAGTAGTAAAAATGAAAGAGGTTGATGCGATTATTGGTGGTGAAGGAAGTGGAGGAGTAGTCTATCCTGAACTACATTTTGGTCGCGATGCTCTAGTTGGAACAGCAATGATATTGCAGCATTTAGTTGATTTTGGAGGTTCTATTTCTGAGCTAAAAGCCGCTTTGCCTGAATATCATATTGCAAAGAAGAAAATTGAGATCGGTGATAAAAATCCAGATGAAGTCATTTCTGCTCTGGTTGATAAATATTCTGAACAAGAAATCAATACTGATGATGGATTAAGGATCGACCTTCCCGACCATTGGGTTCATTTAAGAAAATCTAACACAGAACCGATAATAAGATGTATTACAGAGGCAGCGACAATGGAAGAAGCTGAAAAATGGGGTGAAAAATACTTTGACGAAATAAAGGGATTAATAAATTAATTTAGTCTCTGTCTTTTTTTGAAGTAAGCGAATAAAGCTTTATCGAAAGAAGTTGTCGTATCTATCAAATTGTACTCAAATCCATTATTAAGACATTCGCTCTTCATTTGATGTAAATAATCTTTCATCGCAGTTTGATAAGATTTTTGAATCTGATTGGGCTGAGTAGTTATTTCTTCAGATGTCTCTCTATCAACAAAAATCGCATCATTTCCAAAAGCGAAGCTCTTTTCGATAGGGTCAAGAACTTGAAATATCAGCACCTCATTTTTTTTATGTTTAAAATGTTTCAGTGCAGCTATAATTTTCTTAACATCATCAAAAAAATCAGAGATTACGATGACCAGTCCTCTTTTTTTTATCTTCTGTGCAATTGTGTTGAGACACAAAGCTGTTTCTGTTTTATTCGATGATTCAATATTGTGAAGCGCACTTAGAATTGTGTGCAGATAGATTCGGCTCGCCTTAGGAGGCAAATATTTTTCTATTTTATCAGAATAAAGTGATATGCCAACTGCATCTTGCTGCTGAATCATCAGATAACTTAAACTTGCAGCTAATACTGTTCCATACTCCAGTTTAGTGATCTCACCTTTTTCTTTATAATCCATAGATGCACTTACATCAAGAAGAATATGGCAACTAAGATTGGTTTCTTCCTCAAACTGTTTGATGAAAAATTTATCAGACTTCCCGTAAATCTTCCAATCGATGTTTTTTATTGGGTCCCCTTGCATGTAAGGTTTGTGCTCACTGAATTCCACTGAGAATCCATGATAGGGTGATTTGTGAAGTCCGACTTTAAATCCCTCAACAACTGCTTTTGCTTTTAACTCCAGCGACTTTAGTTTTGAAACTAATGCAGGATCAAGATACTTAATAATTTGTGAATTAGAATTATTCACATTTTTATTTAGTTTTTTCGTCCATTTGTTTTGCTAAAATCTCATCTGCCGATAAACCAAGATTTTCTAACTCTGTTCTTGCTGATTCTGCCATCTCATTATCTGGATAGGATTCAACAAATTTTGTGTATGTTGCTCTGGCTGAGTCTAATTCCCCTAGTTCGTTTGCTTGAATAAATCCAACCATAAAAAGCGTTTGTGGAGCTTTGTCATCTGTTTGATACTTTGAATAGTATTCTCGATATGTAGTTATCGCTTTTCTTAAAGATTCCTCATAAGAAAAATTCTTATCTACATGACCTTGATACATCTGACCGGTTTGTAACAGAGCTTCCTGATAATACTCGCTTTTAGGATATTCTCTTACAATTTCTTCAAATTCTTTCAGCGCCGATCCAAATTCTTCATTTGCTATATTTGATTTTGCCGATTCATAAATATCTTTATCCGATTTACCACAACTATAAAATACTAGAATTAAACTCAAAATAATTAGAATTGATACTCTTTTCATTTTAAAATCCCATATTGATAAAAATTCTTGAATGCGAATATACAAAGCATATTTGTAGAAAAAAAAGTATTAATTTGTACCGCTAAAGTTCTAATGATAGTATGTTTGACAATAGTTTAATTAAAAAATAGTGGAATGAACATGAAGAAACTATTCACAATTATTATTTTTGTTATCTCTACTTTCGTTTTACAGAACTTAGTTTTTTCTCAGCAACTTATACTTGACGAGGAGTGGGTACTTGTTGAAGAAGGATTTCAATTTCCTGAAGGTCCAGCTTGGGATGGGGATAATTCTCTATACTTTTCCAACTGTTATGGAGGTTGGATAGGAAAAATTTCAGATGGAAAAGTTGATACGTTCGCAACCTCAACCGAACAGACTTTTACAAAAACTAATGGAATAGTAGTTAAAAAATCTGGCGATATTTTAGTATGCGAATATGGTTTTGGGAAAATTCTAATCTTCACAGCAGAAGGAAACTTTTCAGTTTTGATAGATAGTTTTGTAGGTAAACCTTTTAACCGACCAAACGATCTGACAATTGACAAGAAAGGAAACCTATACTTTTCAGATCCCAAGGATTATGGAAAAGAGAATCCAGAAGGTCGTCTTTTTTATTATAATTTTTCAACAAAAAAATTAGAACTTGTTGCTGATAGTCTCGATTTTCCAAATGGTGTGGCGATTTCACCAAAAACTAAAAAACTCTACCTATCTGAATCAGGGGAAAATAGAATTTTAGAATTCGAAATTACAAACTCAGGCAATTTAACAAATAAGAAAGTCTTTATTGATCTCCCAGGGGGGGATCCTGATGGACTAGATTTTGATGTTGAAGGGAATTTGTACGTTCCACATTTTGGAACCGGAATATTATTTGTAATTTCTCCAGAAGGAAAAGTTCTGCATAAAATGAAGACTCCTGGACTGAAACCTAGTAATGTTGAATTTGGAGGTAAAGATTTAAAAACTCTTTATCTAACTGAAGATGAGACAAATTCAATCTATAAAATTAGGACTAAAAATGAGGGTTACAAATTAAGATGAGTGGATTAAACTTTCTTCCAGATTGAAAATGAATTTAGGTTTCGAGCAACGAAGAGAACTTTGGAATACAATTCTTCCAACAGCAATTGCTTTCTGAATATCTTCATCTTTCCACGGTCTACAACTTTCAAATGGAGTCTTTGCTTGAGGTTGAAACGGAAGAATTTCGGCAACATCCAAACCAAGATCTTTAGTCAACTTATAATCTTTGGCTACATCGTTTACCGTTTGATTGGGTAATCCCACAATTGCACCCGAACAAACTTTATATCCAAGTGATTTCAAACATCTAATATGATATAATCTATTCTCAAACGTACCGTGAGTATTAAGTGAATGATACACAACTGGATTGGACGATTTAAATCTCAGTCTATAACCAGTCGCTCCGGCAATTTTCCATTCTTTATATTCTTCAACAGTCCTTTGCCCCAAGCTGAGAGTAATTTGCACATCAGCATACTTCTTGATCGAGTAAATGATATAAGCAATTCTGTCAACATCATAAAACTCATCATACCCCGAACGAATAACAATTGATTTAATTCCAGCAATATTGATCTCTTTTGCTATCTCAATTATCCTTTCCCGATTCATTCTTTCTCGTGGGAATAAATGATTCTCATTTCGTAGTCTACAATAATTGCAATTTTCGGAACAAAATGTTGAGATTTCTATAAGGCCGTAAGAATTTATCAAGGAATGATTGAATTTTATCTCTAATGCATTTGATCTTTCAAAAAGTAGGTTTAATTCTGATCTATTCTGGATACTTAGAAGGTAGGATATTTCTTCTCGTGAAAAATTTGTTTTCTCTATTAAACTATTAATTTGCAATGGTTTTTACTAATATTTGATTTCAAAACCAGAAATAACAAATTATATACCAACTAGATTTATTGCGAAATCGATTGAAATTCAAATTGTCTTCTAATTCGATTCTTATTTTAGAGAATCAAATTCTAAAATAGAATGAAGATTTTAATTGCAGTTATTTCAGACCACAGCTGATTCAGTTATCTCTATAAAACATCTTGAAGCATTTACTTTTGTCTTTAAACCCCAAGGTATAGTAATATTCTGCTTAATATGGCCATGTTTAACATTATAAAGAACTGGTATTTTTAGATGTTCAAAATAGTCAGAAATAACATCATTCAGCGTAAGTGACGGATTTGATTTATCTTTTAAATAGCAATCTACAAATCTACCTAGTACAATTCCTTTCGCTTTCTTGAACACATTTGCATGCTTAAGCTGATAAAACATTCTATCAATTCTGTAGGGCTCTTCACCAATATCTTCAAGAAGAAGTATTGTATTCGTAAAATCTGGTTGATAGGCAGTACCCATAATTGAGGTAAGAAGAGCTAAATTTCCTCCAACTAAAGTTCCCTCTCCCCTTCCTTTTGTAAGATGGTAAAATCTTTCGTTTTGTGGATTGGTAATCTTTCCGATCTTTTTACTTGAAGTTATGGTCTTCCAGAATACTTCCTCAGTAAAAGGATCTACTTTTTTAGCAGAAAAATCAACAGCAACCATTGGTCCAGCAAATGTAACAAGTCCAGTTTTTCTTAAAAAAGCCATTTGAAGAGCTGTAATATCACTATATCCAACAAAAATCTTTGGATTTTGTTTTATCAAGTTATAGTTGATTTTATCAAGCAGCCGACCAGAACCGTAACCACCTCTCACATTGATTATTGCTTTAACAGCCTTATTCTTAAACATTGCATGGAGATCTTCAAGTCTTTCTTCATCAGTTCCAGCCAAATATCCATGATTTTTTCCAACATGTTTCCCTACTTCTACTCTATATCCTAATTTTTCAAGATATTTAGTTCCTTTATCAATTTTTTCTAGATCATGGGGAGAGGATGCTGGTGAAATAATTCCTATTACATCGCTTTTGTTAAGTTTTTTCGGTTTGACCAACTTCATTAAAAACCCTTTTTGTAAAAGATTTCGCTAAAATAGTAATAATTTCACCATTTTTCAATTTATTCAAAATTCGAATCTTTTAATATTAAAGGATTGGGTAATAGTATCTCCCCATTTGGGAGAGATATCTCGGCATAATACTTTTAAGTTGTTTAGGAGATTATGACATATAGTCAATCAGCTGGCTGATCTGTTTCTTAAGATCTTTTCTTTCAACAATTAGGTCGATAAATCCGTGTTCTTCTAGAAATTCCGATCTCTGAAAACCTTCCGGAAGATCTCTGCCGATTGTTTCCTTAATAACTCTTGGTCCAGCAAAACCTATTAAAGCATTTGGTTCAGCAATATTGATATCTCCAAGCATTGCATAACTAGCTGTAGTTCCACCGGTAGTTGGATCTGTTAAAACAGAAATATATGGAATTTTCGCATCCGCTAATCTTGCAAGTCTTGAGCTTGTTTTTGCCATCTGCATTAGTGATAAAGCAGCTTCCATCATTCTTGCCCCACCGCTTTGAGAGATAATTATCATTGGTATTTTCTGCTCATAAGCTTTATCAATTGCACGTGAGATCTTTTCTCCAACAACTGATCCCATAGAACCGCCAATGAATTTAAAATCCATACACGCAAACGCAACCTTTTTCCCATCAATTTTTCCTATTCCAGTTCGGACAGCATCGTTTAATCCAGTTTTCTTAATCGTAGAATTAATTCTGTCGATATATTTTTTAGTATCTGTAAATTCCAGTGGATCGACAGAGCGCATCTTCTTATTTAGTTCTTTGAAACTTCCTTTATCAAGGAGTATTGCGATATATTCCTCACTGCCGATTCGGAAATGATAGTTGCACTTATGACAAACCCAGTTATGAAGTTCTAACTGCTTAATATGAATGATTTCTTCACATTCTTTACACTTTACCCATTGCCCATCAGGTATTTCCCTTTTCTGGCTGTCGGGTGAAATGTTTTCTTTAGACCTTGTAAAAAATCCCATTTTATATTTTATCCTTCTACATTTACAAATAATGTAAGTATTAATCTCGGATTTACCGGATCGTTAGTACTGATTGAAACCGTTCTAGTTCGCTTCCCACTCATATTAGATGTATCGAGTTCAATTTTAAGATCACCTGAATTTCCGGCTTTTATAACGTCTTCACTCATTAAAGCCGCGGTACATCCACAAGATGATCGTACCCTTTCAATTTTTAAATCACTCTTACCCAAATTGTTAACTTTAACATCTACTTCAAGAACACTTCCTTCTTTTACAGTGCCAAAATTGTGATTTAATTTAGAAATTGAAATTATTGGTGCATTTTTAATTTCATCACCTTGTTCTTCTCTTAAAAGTACTTTCGCTTTAGTTACAATTTTATAATTAGAACTGTTTTTAGCATTTGATCTTATAGTGACATAGTTTGTCCGATCACCACGTTTATTTTTGGAATTAAAAGTCACTTTAAGAACGGTTGATTCACCAGGTTCTAAGATATCATCTTGCGGTTTTGCAACTGTGCATCCGCATGAAGCACTTACTCCTTGAATCTCTAAATTTGAATCCCCATCATTTAAAATGAAAAATTCTTCTGAAACTATTGCTCCCTCTACAATAGTTCCAAAATCAAATTCTGATTTATCGAGAACTATTTTGGGACCAATTAGTTGAGCAGAAATAGAGTATGTTAAAATCAAAAAAAAGATTAAAGTCTTTAAAAATTTCACTTTTTTACCTTTACTATGAATTTTTTAAGATAGTTTGGTTCTAATAAACCGTGGTCGTAAGTTACTAAATCCTTGCCAAAAATATAAGACCATTTTGCTACATAAATAGCATTTGGAGATACCAAAGGTGTTTTGCATATGTCTGTTTCGAAGTTACCAAAGAGCAAAGAATCTGGAACTAAATTTTCTGAAAATTCTTCTGATTCAATAAGTTTTACTTCTTCAACAACTTCAAAATATTTTTCCTTTGTTCTAAATTTTCCAACATATAGCTCACTCATATTTGCTTTATTTGCAATTGTAAACTCGGTTGAAGGTTTTAGTTGATTAGATATCTGAAGAGCAAGCGCATTAAAATTCGAAACCGGTACAATTGCCAGATCGTGACCGAATGCTAATCCTTTTGCAACTGAGAGTCCGATTCTAAGTCCGGTGAAAGAACCTGGTCCAATTGATACAGCAATATAAGCAAGTTCTTTAAGTGAAATTTCAGCTTTATCGATCAAGACCGATATCATTTCCATCAACTTTTCAGAATGAATATTTTTTTTCTGAATGTTGAATTCAATATGATCATCCTCACTAAGCATTATTGCTGCACTGCACAATTTTTCAGAAGTTTCAATAGCCAAGATCGGTTTAAACACTTTTTTGCTCATCTTTTTTATCTATAACTTTTCAATTTTAATTTCTCGTTTAGTACCACCTATTGTTTTGATTGTTATTTCGAACCTCCTTCTGGGTAAAATTTCTGGAAACATATCAGCCCATTCAATAAAGGTGATTGAACTGCTATTCATTAAATATTCTTCAAATCCTAAATCGTACAATTCTTCTAACTTTTTAATTCTATAAAAATCAAAATGATTTAATATTATTCGACCACTATAGATATTAACGATCGCAAACGTAGGAGAATTTGCTTCTGAATAATCAAACTCATTTGCAACTCTCTTTACAAAAAAAGTTTTCCCAGTTCCAAGGTCTCCGATTAATGCCACAGTGTCTCCACTTTTTACCGAATTTGCAAATTCCCTTGCAATCTGAGAAGTTTCTCCTTCATTGCTCACAACTATCGTAAATGGAAATTCCAATTAACCAAGACTCTCCATTGTTATTACTGGAAGTATCATTTCCTCCATCGAGATTCCACCATGCTGAAATGAATCCTTATAGTGAGCAAGATACTTGTGGTAATCGGTTGGATAAACGAAATAGTAATCTTCTTTTGCGAAGATATAACTTATTGTAACTCCCCTTTTGGGTAATTTATAATCCTGCGGATTCTTAACAAAGATAGCATGTTTTTCATCAGCTTTTAGGTTTCGACCAAATTTAAATCTTAAATTTGTCGATGCCTCTCTATCTCCTAAGACCTTCGAACCACGCAGCGTTCTTATGCTTCCATGATCCGTTGTAACAATTATCTTTGCACCTTTCATTCTTGATATTACTTTGAACATTCCAAGAAGTGAAGAGTGCGTAAACCAGCTATTTGTAAGTGAGCGATAAGCCGCCTCATCTGGTGCAATTTCTTTAAGTATGTCAGAGTCGGAACGACCATGAGCAATCATATCTAGGAAGTTAACAACTACCGCCATTAAATGTGTTCTTTGATGTGAAGCTATATTCTGCTCAAAGTTTCTTCCAACTTCTGGATTGATGATCTTCATATATTTCAGATCATTTTTTAATTCCACGTTTTTTCTTTTAATTAATTTTTCCAGCAGTTCTTTCTCATATTTATTCATACTTTTTTCATCATCATTACCAGTGTGCCATAGGTCTGGGTAATGTCTTTCAATTTCAGAAGGAAAGAGACCGGCAAATAATGCATTCCTTGAGTAAGGTGTTGCTGTTGGAAGAATGGAATAGTAATAATCCTTACTGATCTTAAACAAATCTACTAAATGTTTCTCCATTACAAGCCACTGATCCAAACGAAGACAATCTATAACAAAAAAGAAAACTGGGCCAGATGAGCTTTTAACCTCAGGGATTACATAATCTGATACAATTTCTGTTGTCAATTTTGGACTATAATAATCATCTGGACTATCTATCCAATTCCGATAATTTCTCTCAACAAATTTCCCAAACTCTTTATTAGCTTCCTTTCTTTGTTCATCCAATGTTTGCCGTAAATCGATTTCGGGATGCTCATCAAGTTCAAGATCCCAGTTTACCAACTTCTGATAAAGTTCGGTCCAATCTTCAAAATTAAGATCTTGTACCAAAGACTGACTGATCTGTGCAAAATCTCTGAGATAGTCTTGCTGAACACGCTCCCCTGAAATTTTTCTTCCTTCCAGAAGTCTTTTACATACCATCAACATTTGTGAAGGGACAACAGGTTTGATCAAATAATCACTTATCTTTTGTCCAATAGCATCATTCATAAGTGATTCTTCTTCACTTTTCGTTACCATGACGACGGGAATATTTGCATCGATCTCTTTTATTTTTGCAAGGGTTTCCAAACCTCCCATTCCAGGCATCATTTCATCCAAGAAAATCAGAGAAAAACTATTCTCCTCAACAAGACTAATCGCATCCTCTCCATTGGTTACAGTTTCGACGTCATATCCTTTTTCACTTAAAAAAATGACATGTGATTTCAACATTTCTATCTGATCATCAACCCATAAAATCTTATGTGTTCCCATATATTCCTCTGTAGATTTAAACTTTATTATAAGAAAAAATTTCTAATTACTGAATAGAAATATGAACATCTATTCCAGCCTCATTTGTTGTAGTTGCTGGAATTCTAGACGCCCCCTCAGGTGCCACGGATGTTCGTCGATAAAAAATTGCAAGTGTAACCCTCGAACTCATAACGTATCGAATTCTTGGTTCAATGGTTGTCCTGGTGTTTCCATCTTTTGGTTTACCTTCTTCAGTAAATGCATCTCCCATATCAAAAATTGTCACAGCATTTCTACCAGTTGTATAAGCGATAGAAATTTCAATGTCATTCTTGAGTGACAAACCAAATAGTGGTAGCTCAAATCCAGACTTTGCAAAACTGAATGCAAAATTAATATCATTAGTCAGTGTTTGAGTTGTTGATTTAGTTGCAACTCCCAAGTCAAAATTGGACTTTGTAGAATACTTAACTGTGCCTTTTATATTTCCTCCCCACAATTCCGCAAATGTTAAATTCAAACCAATCAAGGGAGTAAAGCCATAAGATATTTTCTGAGTCTGAACTTCTTCCACTCCATCTGTTGTAAGTTTCCAACCTTCCATATAAGTTGATGTGTATGCGTGATTCAAGGATGCTCTTTGGAAAAAGTTCTTAAAGAATGGTAATTTTTCAAGACCAACCCAATTTATTCGCCAGTTAGGTCTTGGGATATATTGAGCAATACTAGTTAACAATGGGATTTGAGAAAGTAAAGGGATAGATTCCATACCAGTAAGAAAAGCTTCAGATAAACTTTTATTAGGATCTTCTGCAAAGGGATCATAAAGCTCGTTTACTGCAGTTACCGAAGCACCAAAAACTGGAAGACTCATGAATGAGCGATTTATATTTCCAGATTTGTTTCGGTTAGTTATTATCTGCTCACCAGAAAGTGAGTCAACATATAATGAAACAACTTCGTTATATCCCCAACCAACATTCCAGTTTACATCAATATCAGCCCCTTCCCAGAGAGGTCGACTCGTTTTGATCGTAAAATTATTTTTCTGCGAAAAATTATTAGAAAGAGTTCCGCCAATTGCTCTAGGACCTGGATCAGATGACAATCCCAATTGGTACAATCTAGATGGTCCGTTCATCGGATCTTGAGCTCCCCCCCAGAAGTTTCCAAAACCTGTCCCTTCAGAGTACATACCGCTATTTCCATTTGAATTATTCTGGCTAAAATTAAATGCAAATTGATCGTAGTCGAATAAGACATATTGAATAGAATTCAACATTATACCAAGAACGTTGTTGAAAATTGAAGGTTTATTCATTTCAGCAAGACTGTCAGCCACAGCATTAGCGGCCTTGTTTGCTTCATCATTGTTCTCGATATCCTTATCAACATTTCCTCTATCACCTTTCTGATATCTACTTCTCGATCTCGGTTTCTCGACTAAGGGTTTTGAGGGCTCACCTTTGAAGAGATTAAAGACTGGATCCATTATTTGTTTTACACGAACAGTTAAACTACTGCTTATTCTATTACTCCACCCAACACTTCGACCCAATCTTGCTTGTGAAAAATCATTTCTCCAAGTATATGAAACATTATAACCTGCAGTTAACGTTAAAAATTTATCCAGTCCCAATAGTGATGGCATTTTTGGTTTACTATTTAGTGCAAAACTTTGAGCATAATTGTTGTCTTGACCAAATAGATTACCATTAAAAATATCGTACCATATATCTTGTTCATCTCTTGGATTTCCAAACTCATCGGTCAACAGATAGGCTAATGTTGATTTGATATTTAAGGAGTAAGTCGTTGAAAGATTTAACAATCCTCCATTTGTTAGCTGCCAGTTAAAACTAGTATTTCTTGCTGAAGTAAAATCACGTCTTACATTAGGGTCAACTTCTTCATTACGTGACTGGCTATACGAATAATTTCTTTTTGCTGTAATCCCTGCGTCGAATTTTTGAGGAGTGAAGAAAAATTTGAAGTTTCTATAATCTTCAAATATTTGGAATATCAGTCCAATTATGGGGATGTTCGCAGGATAAATAAAATTTTCTTGACTAAAGTTTACTGCATATTTACCACTTGCATTCCATACCCAGCTATTTGAAGCTTTGACCGAAGGGCTCGTAGCTTTAGCTGTATTATAATTATAACCAAATACCAATCCATTAAATGTATCAGTTATATACCATTTCTTAGATGGAATTCTAAGTTTAATATTTGAGATTGACCAAGTATCGGAAATATTATGTGTTTCAGTTTCTTCTCGTAAACTATCAGGATTATTTGATTCAGCGGCAGCTTGATCTACCAGTACGTCAGTCTGAGGTTTGTACAAAGGTTTTGCATGAGATTCTGTGTGAGAATAGTTAACTTTTAAATTACTACCGGGCATATTGACTGGCATAAGTTTAATTACGTCCAAGTTACCGGAAACTCCCCAACTTCTTGAATCAACTCTACTTCCAAAACGATCTGCTAACTTATGGAAGTACGGGTCTGTCTGCCTATAGTTTGCGCTTACACTTAATAAATCTGCTAAATTAATTGATGCAGAACCACTAAACGCATAACCTGGATTATCATTTGCACCAAGAACACGTAACTCGTTTACCCATACATGGCCAAAGACAGGTGTTAACGGATCACCTTTGTCTTTTGGATTTCGAATTCCCAATCCAAAAAATGAAACTCTTGTTAAACTAGGATTACCTCTTATACCATAATAATGACCAGGTTTTCCTTGAACTGGAATTCTGAAAGGAACAGTTAAGGAATCGACAGGCCTTTGTTCTTTGATTGCTGTAATCTCATCAAACTTGATTTCAATTTCCTCCCAACCTGCTCTTGTTGGTCTTATGTACTCGTAATAGTTCGTACTATCTGATCCGAACCTAAAGAAAAGGTCGGTATTATAATTATTCTCATCTTCATAGTAAGAAACTGAATTAACAGAACTATCCAAATCACCATGAACAAATAATTTCATTTTTGAGTAATTAAAAACGTCCATTCCTTTTATTAGATATTTTACTACAGCTCTATTTTCACCGTCTTGCATATTATTAACAATCAAATCAAGTGATTGTTCATTTTTTTGAATATTATCTTCTATTTGAGTTCTATCTTGTTCCCTTACTAGACCTGGAGGAAGATAGTAGTCAGGATTGTCTTCAACATTCACTGTAGAAACAGTCAATACAGTATCTTCTTGTGTTACCCTTGGGGGATCAATTACTTTCTCCCACTGATTACCTGCAAGATTAAATTCTGTCAATTGGAAATGAACAGATGAGTCTACTCCAGTAACATAGAGTCTAATGAATTCTACTAGTGTAAAGGTTGGGCTACCGACTTTTGAAGTAAAATCTTTAAGTGGAATTTTAAATTGATACCATCTTGATTTGTTTCCTGCATTGACACCACTAGTGATTATAGCTCCACCACCAGCAACAAATGGATTGTTTTGCTTACTAGTATCTAAAGGCACTTCATATCTAAAGTAACTATCGATTTTATCAAGGTTTATGTTTCCGTTTAAATCCTCACTATCTGGAAATTTTCCTATATCAGTCAGTGCAGCATTACCTTCCGATCCGTTCACTGAATAGTAACCTTCTATTAACTCGTTATAGGATATGTTGCTTGAATTATTCTGAATTAATCTAAAATTATCACCTGCTGGATCGCGATTGTTTGTTCCATCATACCCTGGTTCCTGTGAACTGGGAATACCATCAATTCCAGTATCCTCTCCTTCATCAACAACACTATTGAAGTTCTTATCCTCACTATCGAATTCATTATTCGGAATTACGTCCTCGCTTATCATTCCTAAATCAATATTTATCTTTGCATCAGCAGGAGCATCAAGTATATTGATCCAAAATTCTATAGCATCTATTTTTTCTTCGATAAGGTTATTAGCACTTGAAGAAAGACCTTTCATCATACCACCCCAAACTCTTGTGGGATCAGCAAGATTTGGTTCGTAGTTATACTGGCCTCTATCTTCAGGACGGAAAATGTAGTCTAGCACTGTTACATCTTGATCTTTAGTAGATACTGACCTCTGAGGCCAAATCATTTCTGTTGTCACTGGAGAAGGCAAGATATTGAACCAGAAACTTTTCCCTTTATAATTCATTTGCTGATCACGAGGTAGATCTCCAATCTCTGGAAGATCTTTTGGTATACTGAGGTCTCTCCAAGTTGTATAAGATATTCCAACAGGAATCGTTCGCTTTGAGCCCTCAAAATCATCGATATAAGCAATACTTTCACCGTTGTCCGAAGCAATACTGCTTTTCTTCGTATTAGGATCGGGATCCATATAGGCAAACTCACCCTTGAAGTTGAAAGATGACTGTGTGCTTGTGGAGATTACTTTATCCAGTGCTGTAGTAATAAATGGCAGATCAGCGCTTGTATTAAAGTCCATACCCATAATCGAGTTGTTTAGTGGCTCCTCTCCAATTCTTACTTTGTCACTTAAAGACTTTTGATTCAAATTTAGGTATGAGAAGCCAAGCGTAGTTTTTTTACTGAACTCATAAATACCTCTTAAACCCAAGAGTGTTTTGGATGCAAGTTGGAAAAGATCATTCTGCTCATAAGTGATATTCAGATTTGCCCCTGGTACAAGAGCGGCATCGTTTCTAATTGTAATTTGACCAATATTATAATCAACAGAATAATCTACTCCAGCTTTTAACTCTCTACCGTCAAGGGTAACTCTAACAGAATTTTCAACAACATTAAATCCAATTTGGAATGTAGATGAAGTTGCTGCTGAATAAGTTCCTTTAATTAAGAATTTATCTTTTGTCCTATCTTGCTGAGCAAATGTTTTGGTTGTATCATAAACACTTTGATAAGCTATGGTGTCCGGCAGCTCTGTTGGGAGCTGCTCACCAAATGGTTGTAAAACTGGGAATATTATTTCACCGGTTTCCGGCAAAATAGTTTTCTGTGGAATAAAGTCGAATGCACCGTCAGGTGTTGGGTTTTTACTATCGTCTAAATTATCAAATCCAAAAGCTTCGAGAAGCTTAACACCATTAAAATCGTTTCTTGGTTCTTGACCTTCAATAATATAATTCATGTCAAGTTCAAATTCAGCCTCATTTATTTCCCTACCTCCAAGAGGATAAATATTCCTCAATTTTAATAACCATGCTACTGTATTAAGTGGAGAGAGGTTTTTAGGTTTAATTAATTTAAGAACAGCTACAGTATCTTGAATCTCACGAATAAACTCGCCATATTGTAGATTGCCGTTTCCAGTACCTTCAATAGTATAGGCAACTGCAATACCGTCAGTCTTTTGGATATTTGTTTTAAAACTAACATGGCCAGTTCTTGCATTAAATGTATAGTCGATCCCTTCAACCAGCTGTTCGAATCTTTCATTTATAATATTTCTACCTTGGTCTTGAATTACATTTGGATCACGATAATTCTCATCAATTGTATTACCAACTGGTCTTGAAGGCAGGTCAATAAATGCATTAATTCTTTTCTGTTTGTCTGTTTCCTCAATACCAGAGGATGCTGTACGCCAGATCTCGAGTTCTTTGACAAAATACTTTCTTGAAGAATCTGTTTCAATAGGTGTAGGATTTCCATAATAATTGTAAAAGAAATTAAAATTCTGACTTGTGTTCGCATAAACTTGATCAAGGAAATAGTGATTGTCCGAATAACTATATGCGCGAATTTCAAATTCTTGTGTTTCAGTACCCCCGGAAACTGAAACTTCTTTGACCTCACCCTTTTTCTGCGATGCTAAAGCAGTCAATGTGAATGGACCAAACTGAAATTGACCTTTAACACCAAAGAGCGCTTCACTACCTCCGATTAATGGGGAGGTTTGGAGTGAAACGTTACCTGCTTCGATACTTTGAATAATTTCGTCGTCGTAACCTTTATAATGAAGACGCAACTGGTTTTCATATTCAAAAGTACGTTCTGTATTCCAGTCGGCATTAATGCTTAACTTGTCACCAATACTACCGTTAACACTTATCTGTACTTGTTGACTAAAATCGGGCTCGTTTCTTGTATTTCCTAATCGGGATACAGTTTGACCCTCTGTTGTTTCTGTCCTCCAAGCACCATGTATATCAACAGCACCATTAATTTTCAAGCTAATTTTAGGCGGTCCAAAAATACTTAGGAATGAAGTACTTGGTAAAGGGATCTCAATATTGGTGATATTTGTAAGAAGCTGACCAAGATCATTTTTTCCTTCGACAAGTTCATACTTTCGACCAAGTGTATTAATACCCTGCTTATTGACTTCCTCTATCATTTTTTCCATGTACTCACTAAGCGGCATTCGAAGCATAACTCTAGACTCTTTACCCGCAATTTTTTCTTTAATTTCAACAAACTGACCAGTAGAATCTAGCTCAACGGTTCTCTGTGCATGCTGCTGAGATGGATAAACAAAAAGGTTCGATTTATATCCTTCTGTGAATCCAACACCATAGCTATCAGGTTGCTTATAGTGGAAGTATTTCAATCTTGCAGTTGAATCCAATGCCATAGAATCTACACGAGTAGAATCAAAAAAGAGAGAGTCTGAATTCAATGAATCGTTCGCAAAAAATGGGTCATCAAATGGATCATCGGTAGTATCGTCAGGAGGGAAATAAGCTTCATCAGATTGTATATAGTTATCCTGTTCGCTTCCATAAACGAAACGCTCAGAATTGTTGTAACTTCGTCCAGTGAAACCTAAAGATGCGGATATAGAGACAATTAAAAGAAGGAGAAAAGCACCTTCTTTGCTACTCTGCATCAGTTTTGATTTTCTACCGTAAATCGAACTACCTAATGTTTGTTTTTGTTATCCAATTATGGTAGAACTGTTTTCGATATTCCTCCGTTAACTTTATAAAACTGATGGTAAAAATTATTCAAATAGAGCCTAAATTTCAATCATATTTAACTAGGGATATATATTTACACTAATTCAAATAATATCATTTAAGTTTGTTTTTACGTCAATTACATCAACAATTTGCTGATCTTCTACAATTACTGCACTTAATTTATTCCCAACATAAGCTCCAGTATCAATATAAACAGCGTTAGCTTCCTCATCAAGAACAATTTCTTGATGTTTTGTATGACCCATAATCTGCAGCTTTCCAATATTTAATGCTTTGTCTCGAAGCCATAAAACTCCCCTATCTGATCTAAAGTCATTATTTATGTAATCGTATAATGATGTTAGATCATCTTCAAAATTTGTACCTAGAAATTTCTTATACTCTTTAGAAACTCCAGCATGTGTTATGAAACAATCTTGTGTATCAAAGAAAAGTGGAGCTCTTTTAATAAAATCAATGTGTTCAAATACTTTTTCACCTTTATCTTCGTACGATTCAAGAGTTGCTTCTGATCCATTAAAGACCCAAGATCTTGCAAAAACACTCGTTGGATCTTTGAAAAAATAGTAAAACATGTAATCATGGTTGCCGGGAGTAAAACGAATGTTATTATCCAAAATAAATTCAACAACTTCGTAACTTTTGTTTCCCCGATCAACTAGATCACCCACTGCATATATTTCAATATCCGGATAGTTTCTCTTGATCTGATCATACAATTCGGCAAGAGTAAGATAGCAGCCATGTATATCACCAATAGCAGCTATCATATACTCACTTTAAATGTTTCTTTAGCATATTCGGTTAGCTCATCTCTAAATTTAGGATGAGAGATGTTGATCAGCTCTTCCGTTCTTTCACGAATTGATTTGCCCCACAGCTGAGCCACACCATATTCAGTAACGACATAATGAACATCACCCCTGGAAGTAACAACACCAGCTCCAGGTTTTAACAAAGGAACTATTCGGGATATTTTTCCATCTTTGGTCGTTGAAGGAAGTGCAATAATCGGTTTACCTCCATTTGAGTAGGCAGCACCTCTGATAAAATCTACCTGTCCTCCAATTCCGCTAAAAAACTTTGTGCCCATTGAATCTGAACAAACTTGCCCTGTTATATCAACTTCAATTGCTGAATTGATTGCAACCATTTTGTCATTTTTAGCAATAACAAATGGATCGTTCACATACTCTTGCGGGTGAAATTCAAATACAGGATTGTTGTCAATGTAGTCATAAGCCTTTCTTGTGCCTAGTACAAAACCAGCAATTATTTTTCCATGATGAAGTGTTTTCTGATCCCCAGTGATTATTCCTTCGTCAACCAATTCAATCATTCCATCAGAAAACATTTCTGTATGAACACCTAAATCATTCTTATTTCTTAAATATTTCATGACATTATCAGGGATCGCCCCAATACCCATCTGAAGGGTTGAACCATCCTCAATAAGTTCTGCAACATTTTTTCCAATGTTGTCGTAAACATTGATTAATTCTTGTGTTGCATTTGGATCTACTTGAGGTAATTCGAGAAGTGTTTCATCATGCTCAACTATATGATCGATTTTGTTAATATGAATAAAACTGTTTCCAAGTCCCCTCGGCATTTGTGGATTGATCTGAGCAATTACAACTTTGGCCTTATCTGTTGGAGTTTTAATATTTCCAACATCAATACCAAAACTGCAAAATCCATGCTCATCGGGAGGTGAAACGTTTATCAATGCAACATCAACCGGAAGTATTTTATTCTTAAAAAGAAGAGTGACTTCAGATAAAAATATTGGTATAAAATCTGCTCTTCCTTCATTTACAGCCTTTCTTGAATTAGCACCAATGAAAAATGCACTATGTCGAAAATGTTTTTCCATACCAGGTTTTAAATATGGAACGTCACCAACAATGAGAATGTGGTAAAGTTTAACTCCAGTCAATTCGTCTTTTCGCCTGACCATTGCCCTGAGCAGTTCCATGGGAGCTGCACAACCAGGTTGCACAACGATACTATCATTCGATTTGATAAATTTTACAGCCTCATCGGCAGTCGTCAACTTTTCCGAATATTTCCTAATCCATGAAGGTTTATTTACGAGACTAACTTTTAAATCATCCAAGATCATTTTATCACAAATCTAATTAGTTGAAAAAATATGAAGTCTTCTATATTCAAGATTGAAAGCTTCAGCTATGGTTTTGTTAGAACAGGAACCATTGTATGTACAAATTCCTTTTGAAAAATCTTGATCACCAAGAACAGCGTTTGATAATCCATTGTTTGCTACCTCCAGGATATATTCAATCGAAGCGTTAGTTAATCCGTAGGATGCGGTTCTTGCTACCATAGCTGGAATATTTGGAACACAAAAATGAATAACACCATGTTCAACAAAAACTGGATCGGATAAAGTTGTAGGCCGACTTGTGTCTATACAACCTCCCTGGTCAATTGAAAGATCAACTATGACAGCACCTTTTTTCATTGTTTTTACCATCTCTTCTGTAACTACATGGGGTGCTTTTTCTCCCTTAACTTGAACAGCACCAATGAAAAGATCAGCAAACTTAGCACCTCTTGCGATTGTGTAAGGATTCGCAACAACAGTAGTAATATTTTTGGATAAAATATTTTCAATTCTTTTTAACCTTCTTATATCTCTATCCAGCACAATTACTTGAGCTCCTCTCCCCATTACAGCTCGTGCAGCATTTAGTCCTGCTACACCAGCCCCGAGAATTACAACAGCAGCTGGAGCTACTCCAGTAATACCGCCCATTAGAATTCCACGACCGTGCTGATAGTCACTACTTAAGTATCTCTCTCCAATTTGAACTGAAAGTTGTCCTGCGATTTCACTCATTGAATGTAGGACAGGCAACTCTTCATTCTTTTCGATCAGCTCATAAGATATTGCCGTTATCTTTTTATCAATGAATTTTTCAATTAACTGCTTTGTACCTACAGCAAAATTGTGAAATGCAACAACGATCTGATGTTCCTCTAAAAGATCAGCTTCATTTTCAGTTAACTGGGTTACTTGAGCAATAAGTTCGGAACGTTGATATACTTCCTCTCTGCTATAGACAATTGTTGCTCCAGCTTTCAGATAATCCTGATCGGTGAAATGACTTCCATCGCCAGCTCCGGTTTCAACAAAAACCTTGTGTCCGTATCGGCCAAGTGTGTCCACTCCAGCAGGTGCGATCGATACTCTTTTCTCTTCGTGATGAGTTTCTTTTGGAATTCCTATTCTCATTGAAAATACTCTATTTGTTGATTAAATGCCTCATAAACGATGCCAAAAGCTATTCAATTTCGTACAAAAAAGTAACGAAATCAGACAGTTTATTTTATCCGAATAAAAGTTTTACAATAAAGACTGCTCCTAAAATACCTGCTATATCAGCAAGAAGTCCTGCTGGAAGTGCGTGTCGGGTATTTCTGATATTTACTGAACCAAAGTAAACTGCTAAAACATAGAATGTTGTCTCCGTGCTACCAAAGAAAGTTGAGACAAGTATCCCGATAAAAGAATCTGGGCCATGGACTGACAAAATTTCTGCCATTATTCCAAGTGAACCGCTTCCGGAAAGCGGGCGCATAATTGCCATTGGTAGAGCCTCTGCCGGCATACCGATAAAATCAGTAACTGGCGTAAGCATAGTAATAAGAATTTCCATTCCTCCTCCCGCTCTAAAAATTCCTATTGCAACCAACATTGCAACTAGATAAGGAATGATTCTGACTGCAACATCAAATCCTTCTTTCGCACCCTCGACAAATACTTCATAAACTTTTACTTTTTTTATTGCTCCATAACCAATAAATAAAAATATTAGCCCTGGAATTGCGAGAATCGAAATCATCGTAATTATAGTTTTAAATAATTCTGGATTGATAAAACTAAGAGAAGAAAATAATTTTTCCATGAGTCCAGTTGAACTCAGCACAATGATGATTGCAGCAAGTGAGAGAAAAGTTATAAATCCTTTTTTATATGATCTTAACCAATTCCCAAATTCCCCTTTTTTAATTGGAAACTTTTCTAAGATCTTTGCTGCAGTAATTCCAACTGTTGTTGCACAAATGGCTCCGAAGATTGAAGTACCAATAATTATGGCTGGATTGGAACTTCCTGATGCTGCTCGTACAGCTATTGCAGTAACTGGTATTAAAGTTAAACCGGCCGTATTAACAGCAAGAAAAGTAACCATCGCGTTTGTTGCTGTACCTTTATTTTCGTTAAGTGTGTCCAATTCTTCCATTGCTTTCAAACCAAATGGAGTAGCAGCGTTTCCCAATCCCAGCATATTAGCTGCAATATTCATTATCATTGAACCCATTGCTGGATGATCCGATGGAACTTGTGGAAATAGAAATTTTGTTATTGGCTGTACTGCTCTTGCAATTATTTTTATTAGTCCAGCATCCTCGGCAACCTTCATTACACCAAGCCACAAAGCCATAATGCCTATCAATCCAAGTGCAATATTCACCGCTATACCAGCATAGTCCAAAGCAGAATTCGTGACGTCTTTCATTTTTGCAAAAGCTATTTCTTCGAGAATTAGAGAAGCTGAAAAGCTTGAAGCGGACAATTTCTGATCAAGTGTAAGGGTTCCAGTCAGGTCATCTTCTTTACCAGAAATTTTAGCCATATATTTCCATATCTCTGGACTTGAATTTGAAGTTTTGAAAAAAACTAAAATTTTGTCTTCCTCTTTATCGATTGTAATTTTTGCCTGAACTTCTAGATCTGCTGCTATGTCCTCATTGTAAAAAGCAGAAAAAGCTTTTTTACTGGCAACCAAAGTACCATCATAGGAACCACTTTTGTCTGTAGCGATTGAATCCATAAATCGAACTTCAATACCGAACGATTCACCATTCCTATATTTGTTTTGACTTTGATCTATGATATCAGTTGTTAGTGCAGTACCAATCCCCAAAACAAGGAGGGCGAGCCAGACATAATTCAGCATAATGATTCCTTATAGATTATCAGATTTGAATGTATAACTTAAAAATTATTACTGAATAATTAAACAATCTTTGTAAATTTAAGTATTATGATTTAACTCAATAACAATTGATTATAGATGAGTAAAATTAAAATAGGACTAGTTCAATATTCTCCAGAATGGGAAGATGCAAATAGCTCAATAAAGAGAATTGATTCGCTCTTAGAAAGGTATCATCTGAGAAATGTGGATCTTTTAGTTTTTCCAGAAATGTCGTTAACCGGATTCACAATGAAATCAAAGTTGTTTGCTGAAGAGATGGATGGGATTTCATTCCTCTATTTTATGAATCTTGCAAAAAAGTTTAGGACAAACATTTTTGCTGGATTGGTTGAGAAAGACGAAGAAGATATCTACAATTCTCTTATTCATATTAATGATAAAGGCCTAATAATGAATCGATACAGAAAGATTCATCCCTTTTCAAGTTCAGGAGAAAACAAAAACTATAAAGCAAGCAGAACCCCTGTTGTAACGAAAATTGGAAAAACAAAAATTGGGCTTTCAATCTGCTACGACTTGAGATTTCCAGAATTGTACCGACATTATGGTAAAGAGGAAGTTGATATTCTATGCAATATTGCGAACTGGCCAAGTGACAGGATAAGCCATTGGGATAAATTACTGCAAGCAAGAGCAATTGAAAATTTGTCTTTTATGATCGGAGTAAATAGAGTTGGAAGCGATCCTAAACTTGAATACTTAGGTCACTCTGCTGTTATCGATCCGATGGGAGAAGTCTTAATTAGGTCTGAAGAAGAAGAAATAATTTTTATGGAAATTGATACAGAACTGGTTGATCAAACAAGAGAAAAACTTCCCTTTCTAAATGATATCAAATTGATCTAGTCAGATAATGCAACAGTAAGTTTTTGAAAATCTATTTCTCCATAGCTGAATAAAACATTTTCAACAAATAATGCTGGGACAATTGAGATTTGTTCATATTCTCCCTCTGAGATATTAATAACTTCCAAATTTACATCAGTTCTTTCTTGAGCATAGCTAGAAAGTTCTTCTTCGGTTTTTAGACATGCGGGACATTTTTCAGCCACAAAAAGTTCTAAGTTTCTATTCATCATGCGGCTTAAATTAAAAAGAAGAAGAACCGGGAAATGTCGCTTGAAAGACAAAATTTATTTATTCAGAAAGGTTGATCAATTTTTTTTTATTTTTGATTATCAATCTACGGCGATCGAAATCGATTAATCCTTCTTCTCTTAAACCGGTTAAAATGGCATTCACAGTTTGTCTTGAACATGCAGTTAATGAGGCAATGTCTTGGTGAGTTAAAAAAGGTTTTATAAAAATCTCATCTCCTATCTTTTTCCCTTGATCTTCAGCTAGACTTAGCAGAAATGATACAACACGCTGATTAGCATCTTTGAAAACTAATCCCTCAATTCTTTCGCTATACTTTCGCATTTTAAAGCCAATGAGTTTAGTGAGTTTCAAGTTTAAGGAGGGATTTTTCTCAATAAAATCTTTGAAATCGTTTTTACTTATTGCACAAATCAAAGACTGATCCATCGTAATTGCATAATCAGATCTTTCGGAATCTTCAACAATGGACATTTCTCCAAATACGTCTCCAGGGTTTATCAGAGCGACTATCATCTCTTTTCCATCAGGCGAAGTTCGTGTAAGTTTTACTCTTCCCTTTTTTAAGAAAAAAATTGAATTTGAGGGATCCTGTGCAAAATAGATTGGCTGCGATTTAGAAATTTCTTGCATCTTTGTAATCTTTTCGAGTCGCTCCAAATTGTCACTACTCAATCCTTCAAAAAGATTAAAATTTTCTAAGTACCAAAGTTTCGATTTATCTGCCATAGTTTTTCTTTCTTATTTCACAAGTGCTAAATTGAATATACAACCAAAATTTGTTCTAATCAAATTGGTGACGTCTGGTTGTATATAGGTAGTAGAAAAATTTATGAAATATTCACTATCTTTAGTAAAGGAGAATTTCTTTATTAACTCTATAAAGATATTTTATCAAAATATTTATGTATTAAACATGATATGGAAAGTGAAACATACTTGTGAATAAATTTGCTCCTCTATTTGTTGTAATCGCCGCTTCACTCTGGGGTGTTGATTCAATTGTACTGCGTCCTCATCTATATACCCTTCCAGTCTCATTGGTTGTTTTTATTGAAAGTATTATAGTAGCAGTATTATTAGTTCCCATTTTCTTTAAAAAATATTCTGATCTTAAAAAACTAAAAACAAAAGATCTTCTCGCATTTGGAGGAGTAGCTATTTTTGGAGGAGCAATTGGAACAATGGCCATAACCACGGCATTGTTTTATGTAAACTATGTCAATCTATCAATTGTTGTTCTAATCCAAAAATTGCAGCCAGTTTTTGCATTGATAATGGCTGCTCTTTTACTTAAAGAACGTCTTCCCAAAACATTTTTTATTTGGGCAGTCTTTGCGGTTTTTGGAGCTTTTTTGATGACTTTTGGATTGAAAATTCCAAATTTGGACACTGGGGATAAAACATTTATTGCATCATCATTCGCTTTGTTGGCAGCTTTTAGTTTTGGATTTTCTACTGTTCTCAGCAAACGAGCACTAAGAAACGTTACATATGAACTGGGAACTTACCTAAGATTTTTAATATCGGCATTGATAATGTTTGTTATTGTATTAATTTCTGGGGACATTTCATCAATTGGAGAAGTTACTGATTCTCAATGGATAATTTTTCTCATTATTGCTTTCACATCCGGGGGTTTGGCCATTTTTCTCTATTATTATGGATTAAAAAGAATAAGCGCTTCGATCGCCACAATTGCTGAGTTATCTTTCCCTCTTACAGCGATATTACTTGAATATTTGCTTCATGATAATATTTTGGATTGGCTTCAATGGATAGGTGCAATACTACTAATTTTTAGTATTCTCCAAGTTTCAAAAATTAACTTTAATCCTTGAAATTAACTATATATACTACTTTTCAAGTATAATTGTTATGCCGTATCTTTCTTTTTCGTCTGGTGGAGTTGAATTCCAATCTGGATAAGAATGTGAATCGTCAGTTTGGAAATAGACTTTATACTCACCTGACGGCAGTGAAATAACTTCATTAAACATTCTATTTTTCTTTGCACCACCAGCATGATAAGTTCTGTTATATTTCATTTCCCAAACTATTTCACCAGAAGTATTCTCAATCCAACCATAATCGTTCATCTCGCCACTTCCACCCTCACCAATTGCAATTATTCTAATGTTTGAATCTGTTTCAAGTTTGAATGTTTTTTTTATTCGTTCTTCATCCCCGGTTTGAACTATTTCAACTAAAAGATTTTCGTTTTTATAATTATCCGCATCGAAGTATTCAACATATTTATTGTCGTCTTTATTTTCAGTCCAAATCTTTATTCCCCAATCTTCTGCATGATAAGGAGGCGAGTCATTCCAGTTCATAAACGAATGGCTATCATCTGTTACATAGTAGGCAATATAGTTACCTTCATTTAAAGTGATTTTCTCATCGGTCATTCTATTTTTCTTAGATCCACCTGCATACTCCGTGTTTCTTTTCCTCATCTTCCATACTGTTTCTCGTGTATCAGCGTTCACTATCCAACCATAATCAGCCATCTCTTGAAGGCCTTCTCCTACCGAAAATACTCTTAGTTTAACTTTCTTCGTTAGTTTAAATCCTTGTGATCGAGTTTCATTATCATGCACTTTTGAAATATCTATAATAGGTTTATGAACATCCTCTTCACGAAATGAGATTACATTTTTCGCATCGTTTTCAGAAGCCGGGAAAATGGTTATTCCCCAATACTGAGGATCTTCTGGTGGGAGAACATTCCATTCATCATATGAGTGTGAATCATCAGATACATATGTCACGTAGTAACTTCCCTTTGATAAATTGATAGTTGCACTTACTGATCTATTTTTTTTTCCTCCACCCGCATAATCAGAATCATTTTTGTTGAACATCCAAATTCTTCTGTTTTTACTCACATCGTAGATATAACCAAAGTCATAAAATTGTTTGCTGATTCCTTCCCCAATTCCGTAGATGTTAATTTTTGTGTCGCCAGATAAAGAAAATTTTCTTTGAATGTTTTCATAATCTCCAACGCGAGTAATGGATACAATTGATGAATTGTTTCTTTGATCAACAAGTTCTTCAGCGTCTACAATTTTGAAATTATTATTGCCCGTCACTGAAATAAAAAATTTATCTCGGTATTCTGTAAAATGCTCACTTTTTTTCTTAAATATACTTCCCATTAAACTATTTAGATCGCGGAATTCAAATTCCTCAAAATCATGTCCAGAAGCGAAATAGACTTCATAATTTCCTTGTTCAAGGTCTAAGTTTCTTTCAACTTCAAATTCTCCATCTTCTTTTTCATACTCTTCACACGTAGAACTTCTCCATACAACTTCTCGGCTGTTAGAATTCAAAATCCATGCGTAATAGTTAAGATAATTTTCCCATTGGTCAAAAGAAGCAGCAAGTCCACTGATTTCTATTTTTGAATTGTCTGAAAGATTAAATGCACCCATATCAACTTGACCTGGAAGTACATTTCCAACTTTTAGGGATTGAATTTGACCATCCACGGTAAACGCAATAGCGAAAATCAATATTAAATATCTATATCTGAACATTTTTATTCTCCAGCATTCTATTATTGCTGAATTTTTAGACGTCATAGGTTTAAATGAGTTCACTGATTTCAGACTTTTATTTCTGCTTATTTCTTCAAAAGATGGAGAATTTAAGCATACTTTATCCTACATTTCACCTTATGAAAAAGCCTCTTAAATCTCAACTTTCATTACCTCTAAGTTGGAAATATTCCGAGGCGAAGTGTTACACAGAGTTTATTGAGCTGAATAACTCAACAAAATGGATCTATTCAGCTTCATTATTGAATATGGATCAGTTTTTTAGATCTGAGTTTCTTTTAAATAATGATTCCAGGAATGAGATAATAATTCGAGGGTGCAATCAAAAAATAACTGACTACTTATTATACCTTAACTTTCGATCGATACTTATAGGTAAAGAGGCAATTTTAGAGCTTGATAAAGAGCTTTTTACAAAAAGATCACTAAAAGAGCAAATAAGAAGAGGACTGAAACATGGGTGTGCGGAAGAAGTTGAATATTCTACTGAAGCGATAAAACAACTTGCAGATTTTAAAAACCGTTCTTCCCATGCTTCTGAACCTCAATTAAAATATTTTTTTATTGATGAATTCAAACCAGGTACAAGATTATTTGTATTCAAAGATACTAGTGAAATATGGCAAGCAGCTGTTTTAGTATCGAAAAACTCAACATGG
The DNA here is from genome assembly GCA_963751695.1 of uncultured Ignavibacteria bacterium. GTDB lineage: Bacteria > Bacteroidota > Ignavibacteria > Ignavibacteriales > Melioribacteraceae > SZUA-22. Next base: position 166,942 of record CAVVVP010000002.1, read on the forward strand.
AAAATTCATACAGAACTTCTTTTGAGAAAAAAAAATACCCCGAACGGAGTTATGGAAGCACTTCTTTATCAGATCTATTTAACATTGAGAGAGGATGGATTTTTAGAGTGGAGTTTAGGAGAAGTACCTTTTATAAAAGATAATCACTTTGAATTTTCTTTTTTTTCGTTACAAGGTCTTTTAATTGGAATTGGAAGATCATTAAAATTTGCGTATAACTATAAAGGATTATTTTTTTTCAAAAATAAACTTGCTTCACGCTGGGATAATATTTATATGTGTGCTTCTCCAAAAGTGAAATTGAAACATTTTATCCTTTTAAGCATTAAAAGTAATTTAACATCCTTAGCATTATTTAAACTATTCAAATAAAATGAGTTAAGAGAAAACGAAAATTTTCTGGAGAAATAATTTATATCAACTAATGTAATACTTGACAAAAAGGTTTCATTTACTTATTTTAATTTTTGAATTCCAATTTAAGCTAAACCAATTCATAATATAAAGGAAAAAGAAATGATCTATACCAAAACTGGTGAATATGCTATAAGAGCAATTCTTTTCTTGGCTAGACAATCGAAAGATACATTAATCATGTCATCAGATATTGCGAAAAGTGAAGACATTCCAGCACATTATCTTGCTAAAATCCTTCAGAGAATGGCAAAATATGGCTATGTTGATTCTTTCAAAGGAAGAGGTGGTGGATTTAAGATAACTGATCTCGCAAATAACAGTTCAATTTTAGAAATAGTTGAGAGGATCGAAGGTCCAGTTATCAATCTTAAATGTGTTACTGGATTGAAAGAATGTTCGGATGAAACACCTTGTCCGCTTCATGAGGAATGGTCAAAACTACGTGATCAAATCTATAATTTGATTTCCAGCAAATCGGTTTTGGAAGTTGCTTCAGAGTATTCTAAGACACTTCAGAAAATCGAAGGTATTTAATTTATAAGGGCTATCGATTAGATAGCCCTTTCCCTTCTTAAATTTTAGTTAAGTAAGATCATTTTATTTATTGAATTTGTACTCTGAGTTTTTACACGATAGAAATAAACTCCACTTGCAACACGTCTATTAAAGTCATCACTCCCATTCCAGAAGAACTTATAAGAACCTTGGAGCTTCTCCCCACTAAAAATTGTTTTAATCTTTTGACCCAGAATATTATAAACTGTCAAATCGATACTTGTTGGACTAGGAATATCGATATTTATTGTTGTTGAACCATTAAAGGGATTAGGATAGTTCTGAGATAAAGCAAACTCTTGTGGGAGTATGGTTCCGGTGTATCTGACAATATCCAATGAGCCATAAATGTAAGTGTATAATGGATTTTCGATGGATTTCCCATTACCTTCAGAATCTACAACAGAAAATTGAATTTCTAATTCCGTTCCAACCGAATACGTGGGGATCTCAAACGTATAATAGCCATCTTGTTTTTCCATTGCTGCAACCGGTATATAATCATCACCAACCCTATATATCGCAACATAAACCGAATCATCATCTGTAATCAAACTATCGATAAACATTTTATTTAATGTATAGAAACCATTACTTTCATTTAGGTTTGGATATTCCAGAGCGCGTTTGGCTGAAAGTAGCCCGTAACCTCTTTCATAATTGGTAATATCCGGCTTCTCGGGGTGATCTCCAGACTCTATAATTATTCTTCGGACTTGTGTGTTCTTTAGATGAGGATAAGCTGACATCAGCTGAGCTGCAATTCCTGAAGCTATTGGTGCTGCAAAGGATGTTCCACCCCCATAATTATAACCTTCTGTGTAAGCTACAGCATGATAACAGCTAACCCCTTGTGCAACTATTTCAGGTTTAATTCTATTATCATATGAAGGTCCAATAGAACTGAAGGAAGCAATCTGGTTTGCTGCATCAACTGCTCCAACACAAATTGTATTAAAACCATCTGATGGAGCAGTAATATACTTCCAAGTTTTATTGCCTTCATTACCTGCTGAAGAAATAGTTATCATTCCTTTTAAAAAAGCAATCTCAGAAGCTTGCGTCACAATTGTTGTTTTGCCGTCCATGTCTTTGTAAGTGTAAGACTCATCCGGATTATCGAATTCACTATAACCAAGAGAACTCGAGGTTATATCAACTCCAAGACTTTCCATCCACTCCAATGCTGCAGCATAGTTATCTTCTTCAATTCTTGATTCTGATTGAACATCTTCGGTCTTAGCTAAAACGTACTTGGCATTATATGCTGGTCCAATTAGCCATCCCTCATCATAACCTCCAATTATAGAAAAAACAGCTGTGCCATGTGATGCTAATCCATCATCAGTATCATTATCACCATATACAAAATCGCGTTCAAAAAGAACATCGGCACTACTTAAGGAAGGATGGTTTTTCCATGCAAATCCGCCATCAAGTAACCCAACTATAATATCTTGTCCAGAATATCCAAGGTCATGAATAATAGGAATATCTGAAAGGTTATTCTGTGTAAATGATGAGCCGTAATCTAATTTGGAAGAAGAGTCAAGCTCGTTGGAAGACTTACTTAAAGAAGAATTCGTAATTTTACTTCTATCAACTTTAATTGATTTTACCTTTTCTACTTTTTCTACAAAACTCAGTTTTTTAATATCATTAATCTGATCAGAGTTTAAGGAACAAGAAACTGCATTGAACCATTTTAATTCCCAGATAATTTCTGCTCCGATCTCTTCAATATTTTTTACATAGTTCTCTTTTACTTGGATATCCCTAAAGTCTATAATATTTTCACCGAGATGTTTTTCCCGACGCTCAATACTTCTTGGTGATAAATCAGTTAATGCCAACTGATATTCTTCAGAAGATTTAGATAATCTATTAGACTCTTGAATTCCCTTATCCTTAAAAAAGACTAAGTACTTGTTCTTTGTTTGAGGTAAAAGAAGTGAATTGATAAGAAATATGATTAATAATAATTTTTTCATTGTCTGTGGATTTCTCAAAATTAGAGATACTAGTTAGTTTACTAACTTTGCGATTCGGTTTATTCTAACAGAGCCCAACAATTTAAAAATACTTGCAAAAGAAATACTTGGATCCCAGGACCAATATATCATTAACGCTTCGCCAACCACCAAGTCTCTAGGAACTAATCCCCAATATCGGCTGTCCGCGCTGTCGTCGCGGTTATCCCCCATCATAAAGTAATAATCCTTTTGAATAGTGTAGGAGTCGACGGATTTCCCATTGATGGTAACTTTCCCGCTTCTAACTTTTACAACCTTTGCATTAAATTCCCTATCTATAATTGTTCGCCACTTATCAACATTCTCAGTGTTCAGTTCAATTACGTCACCTTTCTTTGGAATTAAATATGGGCCGTAGTTGTCTTTATTCCAGTTTGCTCCTTTTGGAAAAATATTATAATCGGACACACCTTCTGGAATAGGATACTCATCAAGGTATTGAATGTTCGAAGGAATTGGTGCTTCTTCACCATTAATAAATGCAACTTTATTTTTAATCTGTATTGTATCACCCGGTAATCCGATACACCTTTTTACATAATTATCAATTCTTGTTGGAAAGAGCTGATCCCTATCACCAGGATATTCAAAAACAACTATGTCCCCTCTTTCTGGTTCAGCAATTGCCGGAAGTTGAAAGAACGGAAGTGCAATATTAGTAAAGGGGATATTCCTTGGGGAGGACGATCCATAAATAAATTTATTTACAAATAGAAAATCTCCAACTTTGATTGTGGTTTCCATCGAACCAGTTGGGACTCTGGATGTTTCAATTAAAAATGATTTTATAAGAAGTGCCGCAACTAAAGCAAAAAGAAGATTTTTTATAAAATCAATACTTTTTTGTTTCTGTGTTTTCTGTTCTTTTGAAATTTTCTTATTTCCCTTCATCAATTAACTCTAATAATTTCTATAACTTGAACGTTTAAAAATACGATTTAGTTTCTAATTTTGAGTGTAAAAATCAATCCTCAATCTGAAGTACTGCCAGAAAAGCTTCTTGCGGAATTTCAACATTACCGACTTGTTTCATTCTCTTTTTACCTTCCTTCTGTTTCTCTAGAAGTTTTCGTTTCCTTGTAATATCCCCACCATAGCATTTTGCTAGAACATTTTTTCGCAGAGCTTTTACATTTGTTCTTGCAACCACCTTGCCGCCAATACTAGCTTGAATTGCAATCTCAAACATCTGTCTAGGAATTAATTCTTTTAGTTTACTACTTACTTTCCTACCCCAATGCTGTGCTTTATCTTTATGAACAATTACAGAGAGCGCATCTACTTTCTCATTATTTAGCATAATATCAAGTTTAGCTAGAGCTGATTGCCTATATTCACTAAATTCGTAATCCAATGAAGCGTAACCTCTTGTGATAGATTTGAGTCTATCAAAGAAATCAAATATTACTTCAGATAATGGGAAATCAAATTCAAGATCAGCACGTGTTGGATCGATATAGGTAGTATTCTTGTATGTCCCTCGCTTTTCAATTGCGAGTTTCATTATACTTCCAACATATTCGCTCGGAGTTATTATCTGAGATTTGATGTAAGGTTCTTCGATGTAATCGATATCTCCAAGTTCAGGCATCAATGCTGGATTGTCAACAACCACCTTTTCACCGTTCTTCTTGTAAACAAAATATTCTACGTTTGGGAGCGTGGTTACAATTGTCTGATCATACTCTCGTTCTAATCTTTCCTGTACAATCTCCATATGAAGCATGCCTAAGAATCCGCATCTAAAACCAAATCCCAATGCAGAAGATGTCTCTGGGATAAATGAAAGGGCTGCATCGTTCAATCTGAATTTGTCAAGCGCATCCCTTAGATCCTCATAATCTTCAGTATTAGTTGGATAAAGACCGCTGTAAACCATTGGTTTTATTTCTTGATAGCCAGGCAAAGGTTTATCAGCTCCATTCTTCAGTAGTGTGATCGTATCACCAACTTTTGTATCATGCACATCCTTAATACTTCCAATAACATATCCAACATCACCAGCTTTGAGTTCTTTTGTTCGAATGCGCTGAAGTCCAAGTTTTCCAACTTCCTCAGCAAGATATTTATTATCGTGAGCGAAAAACTTTAAAGTATCTTTTTCTTTTAGGACACCGTTAAAAACTCTAACATAAGCAATGGCACCCCTATATGAATCAAACATAGAATCAAATATTAATGCTTGTAGAGGTGCTTCCACATTCCCAGATGGTGCAGGAACTTTTGCAATTATGGTGTTAAGAATATCTTCTATACCTTCACGAGTTTTAGCACTAGCCGGAATGATATCTTCTTTAGCACATCCAATAAGTTCAATAATTTGTTGAGAAACAACATCTACCATTGCGCTTGGAAGGTCAATTTTATTTAAAACTGGAATTATTTCCAATCCCGCTTCAATAGCAAGATAAAGATTACTAATGGTCTGAGCCTCAACACCTTGTGCCGCATCAACCACAAGCAGAGCACCTTCGCAAGCTGCGAGAGAACGAGAAACTTCATAAGAAAAGTCAACATGCCCAGGAGTATCAATAAGATTTAGTGTATAATTAATTCCATCGTTAGCTTTATAATGCATCTGGATTGCATGAGATTTTATAGTTATCCCTCTCTCACGTTCAAGATCCATATCATCTAAAAGCTGAGATTTAGCTTCTCGTGCGCTTACTGTGGCAGTAAATTCTAACAATCCATCAGCAATTGTTGACTTACCGTGATCGATGTGTGCAATTATACAAAAATTTCTTATTGAGTCCATTTATCCAGCAAATTTTAGCTAAGTAATATAAATATAGGTGCGAGCAATTACAAATTGGATAAGAAATCTAAATTCCATAAATGGTTATATTTTCAATAGTTTTACATTTTAAGTAAATTGAATTATTAAATTTTTGAGGATATTATGCGGAAATATTTGATATTTCTTCTATTTGTCTCACATATAGCAGTTTTTTCTCAAGAGAAATTTGCTTGGATTTCTGATACTCATGTCGGTTATGATGGTGCTGATAATGAACTTGGTGAAGTTGTCGGATTAATAAACTCCATTGATGAGATCGCATTTGTTGTTGCTACTGGCGATATAACCGAAAAGGGATTAAACGAGGAAATAGAAACCGCTAGTTCTGTATTAAACGAACTCAATAAACCCTTGTTCATCATTCCAGGAAACCATGATACAAAATGGAGTGAAAGCGGATGTACTAAATTCGCAGAGATCTGGGATGATAATAAATTCATTCACGAAACGAATAGCACAATTTTCATTGGTATGAATAGCGGTATAACTATGAAAGGTGGAGGTGGACATTTCACTCCGGAAGATATTTCGTGGCTTAAAGACGAGTTAAGTCAGATCGATACAACATTAGAGATAATATTCTTCTCCCACCATCCTCTAAATGAAGATATTGATAATTGGTTTGAGGTTTCAAATTTACTTAGAGACCATAATATTAAAGCTGTACTTAATGGACATGGGCACAATAATAAAATTTCGGAATTCAATGGAATCCCAGCTGCGATGAGTAGGTCAACACTGAGCAAGGGGAAAAAGAGTTATGGTTTTACTCTTGTCGAAAACTCTGAAGATGCAATTGTATTCTATGAGGTTGAAAAAGATACACTGCCAAATTACTGGGGAACGATCCATAAAAATAAACCGTTGAATATTAAACAGATTGAGATACCTCAATTTAAAAATAACAGAGCATCAATTGATTGGCAGAAGGATTTAAATGTGTCACTGTCTGCTGAACCAATATATTGGAATGATAGAGTTTATACAGTTGATTATTCAGGATTGTTGAGCTGCATAGATTCATCCGGTACGATCCTTTGGGATTATGATATGTTCGGAGATGTAATTAGTAAACCAGCCATTTTTGACGGAGTAATAGCAACCGCTACATTGCAAGGTGATCTGGTAATTCTAAATGCAAAGACTGGTGAGCAAGTGCAGACAATCGGGTTTGACGATGCGATAATTGCTCCAATTGTTATGTTCAACTATACTGGCCCTCAGAATCTCCTAATGCCTAAGTATACCAAATCAACCGCAGCAATCATAATCACGACATCATCAGGGAAGGTAACTTGCTATGACCTGGAAACACTGCAAGAACACTGGGTAAACAAAGATGCTAAAGGGATGATTGAAGTTGAACCTACCATAATCGGGAACAAACTTATTTATGGTAGCTGGGATACCTACTTGTATTGCTTAGATACAAAAAACGGCACAACGATCTGGAAATGGAAAGAAAGCGATTCATTTTACTACTCCCCCGCTGTCTGCAAACCTGTTACTGATGGAAAGAATCTTTTTATCACTACTCCAGAGAAATACACTTATGCCATTGATCTGAGACAAGGCGTAACTACTTGGAAGAAGAAAGTCTATAATGGCTGGGAGTCTATTGGAATATCAAAAGACAAGCGTAAACTATTCGTAAAAAGCTATGAAGATCATTTCCATATTGTATCTGCGGTAACAACTAATTGGGTAAAAGATATAAATATGAAATTCGGAATCGATACCATGCCGACTACTCCAATTGAATGGGAGAAAAATATTTTGTTTGGAGCAAAAAATGGGAATGTATATTTAATTGATAAAGATGGTAAATATAAAAGTTTAATTTTTCTCGGTAGCTCAAGAGTTCAAAATGTTCAGCAGATTGGGTACAACCAATTCTTAGCTTCCAATATGGACGGACAGATCGTAGCTGTTCAAAATATTTAACTAGAAAAGGAAATGAGTGAATAAATTTGATGGGATTATTTTTGACATTGACGGTACGTTAACCGAAACAAATGAGTTGATATTTGCCACCTTCAATCATGTTATAAAAAAACACTTAAATATTACATACACTGAAAAGCAAATCACCGATCTTTTCGGACCCACAGCAGAAGTAATTATTCGAGATCTAATAAAAACGAATCCCGAAGAAGCAATTGAAGATTATTTTGGATTTTACGAAATGAATCACAACAGCATGGCTAAAGCATATGATGGGATTGCAGATATTGTTCATGGGTATAAAAGAACAAGGAACACCTTTATCTATCTACACTGGGAAAGGAAGAAGATCATCGATGATTACATTAAAGGAAGTTGGTCTTCTTGAATATTTTGACATGGTTGTTACCGGCGATGATATTGCTGAACACAAACCTTCACCGGAAGGGGTAGATCTATTCGTTGATAAATTCAAGCTAGATAGAGAGAAAGTTTTAATGATAGGTGATGCACCTGCTGATGTAAAGGCAGCAAGAGCAACTGGAATTAAGATCGCTTCAGTTTTATGGGACTCATACGCAAAAGAAAAAGTTTTAGAGATGGGGAGTGATTTCTATTTCCATTCTGTAGAAGACCTCCACAATTTTCTTCTGCCAAATGGAGTTGATGTAAAATAAAAAACCCAACTGGAGGAATCAGTTGGGTTTTCTCGATTGCTTTACATACATCAAAATGTAAGAGGCATCACGAAGGAAACTCTAGGTTCAATTCTTTCTTGTCGTTCATATCCAAGTATAACATTGTCAGCCCCACGGAGAGGTGTAAATGTCCATTGATAAACCAATGATACTATCATAAAAGGCCAGGGTTTGTATCCCACTTCAGCGAATAAAATAGATCTATCGTCAAGAGTAAATATCTCTGATTCTTTTGCTATGTTCGTTTTATCATATCCAGCACGGACAACAAATGGCGTTCCCATTGGATCGATCTCTCCAGCTAAATGGAGTCTACCGGTATTCGGCATTTTATCTATTCTTTGATAACTTCCCTGCACACGAAGCAAACTCAGAACATCAAGCATTAAGCCGCCATACCATCCATTAGCATCATCAAAAGTAGCATTATCTAACATTCTAACTTTACTATTCACTACATCATTGGCTGGGTCATAACTAAATCGATCGATTTCGTAGAGAGCATCAAAGTAAGATGGAATATATTGTTTTCCGTTTAGCGTTCTTTCAAATTTAACTCTTAACACTGCACCGGTAAAATCAAAATTGAAGATGGCACCAAAAGCAGATCCAGAACCGAAATCAAGAATCTTGGTGTAAGCATAATAAAGTTCTAAGCTTGTTACACTTGTTTTGAAGATCGGAAATCCAACATCAACAGAAGATATCTGGATATTTCCTCTGTTATCAGTAGGAATAAACTTTTCCGTTGTGTCATCATAGTATCCATCAACATAACCAGCTCTAGTATTTACGTCAGTTACATAAGAAAGACCAATTGTAGCACCCCCTATTACAGGAATAGCTCCGAGCGATGTAAACTTAAGTGGTCTGACATAACCTCTAATTCCAAGGACACCAGCTTCTGCTAAATTTGCATATCCAGTTTCTACACCCCAAGAATCCATATCAAGATCAAGAACAATTCCGATAGTTCTAGCATCAAAACTTGGACTGTTATTATAGAGATACATAATATTTCCATACCCCAAGGTTGCGTAATCAAGTGCACCTACTCTTGCATATATTGGATCATGTTTTCTGCCCCATCTCAAATATCGAATAATGGAAAGATAGTCAGAGGTTGTTAAGAAATTCTCAGTGCGGAGATTTCCGTTCTGATCGAACTCAAGATTTAGATCAAGACCAGCTCCAAAATTTCCAACTGCAATCTCGGGTCGAAATCTAAAAGTATAAAAATAGTCGTCACCGATCTTGCTTAAACCAAATCCCCCATCAAGAACGGCACCATCTTCAATGACATTTTCAAACTGAGCTTGAAGGCTAATTGTGAAGAGAAAAAATACCAGTAAAATCTGCTTTTTCATACGATCCCCTATAAATTTGCTTTTTTATTACTGCAAAATCATTTGAAAACTGAGAATTTTGAAGATTTTTTCTCGCTTTCCAGGATTCTAATTAAATATTGCATATTACATGCCAATTTAAAGATTCTAAAATTGGGATTAGGTAATAGTAGCAATTTCAAAAGGTGTATTATTGAAAAGAATTTATGTTTAATTAAATTTAGAATAGTACTATCTCATAACTGCAAGCTTCTGAGTGTAAGATTCTGATTCCGATTGATCCTTGAGAATTACCTTATAAATATAGACGCCATTTGCGATCTGGTCACCATCCTCATCTCTACCGTCCCACTCAATTTTGTTGAAGTCAGTTTTGAGATCGCTACCGCTAACATATATATTTTTAATAAGTCTCCCGGCAACAGTGTATAGATCTTAATGATAACTTCTTCCGGCACTCTCGTTAGTTTAAAAGTAAATGAAGTAATTCACCAAATGGATTTGGATAATTATAGAGATCAACTATTTTTAGCTGATTGGAAATTGTGAAGAATCTATCCAAGCTAAGATTGACTGATTCATTCAGGCTTGTCATCCTAATGTAATGATCACCATCTTCTATAATTGGTGTTTTGTACAAAGAAGTAACAGTTCTATTTGCTGTGTCTACCTTAGTTTCAAATTCACTATTTGAAATTGTGGTATTATCCATTGTATACCTCAATGCAAAGGTATCCGCTGGAAGTTCACCATCATAATCAACTCTAAATAGAATTTCTGGTTGATTTGCTACAAAGTCTCCATCTATAATATCGTAACCATCAAATGTTACTGAAGCTTCTGCAGTGATAATATTTGAAGCGGTGTCTTCCTTCACATAGAAAGGTATTTGATAGAAATTATTATCTTCAAAAAATTCTGTGATCTTTTCCTCTGTATCAACATTGATAGTAAAGAACATATCACCGATGCCATAGTCATGAAGCATTGTATAGTCATACTCAAAATATTTTCTACTCGATGAATCAACTGTTGTCAGAAAGTTGTCGATCAATTGTGTTGAGTTATCCGGTTTTTTCAACTCTACTTTGATCTCTAAAACTATCAGCTTTAGATTCCCCAACGTTGTAAACGTAAAACTTAAGTTTGTTCTGTTCCCCTTGTATTATTGAGTCTCTTTCAACTGACACCACTTGGTAGTTAAGTGCAAGTTCAGCAACATCTCTATAATCGACCCCAAGTGAGTTAAGTACTGGAGATTGCTGATCATCACTTGCGGTAAACTCAGCAAGTATTTTAATTTTTGGATATTGCTCAGCATTTATAAAACTAAGATCCGCAACGGAATCTTGAATTGCTAGAGTCTGCAAAGTATCTAAACTGCCATCTAGCTCTTATACCAATTGGAGTATAAGTGATACTCGAATTAGAAGGAAGTTCATGATCAACAACAAGTCATATCCCATTTGTTGTTGGACCAATTTCAGAAGTCAACATTGTTACCCAGTATTGTTGAAATCGTAATAGTTGTATCAATTATGACCGGGCCATCTCCTTATCTGAATAAGCTTCAGGCATAGAGCCAATTGCAGCTCCCTTCTTACCTATAAATGCCCAAGAACCTCCAAATGACCAATATCCCTCAATGAGTTTACTTCCCAAATTCCTCTAATTTTATTTCTAAGGTATCTGATAAGATTTATTCCACCTTCATCCACTATGGCAAACAAAACCAGATAATTTGAATGGAAACGTATCCAAAAATAGCTATTGATTCAGTTAATGCTTCTTGACCCCCATCAAAGAAGTCGATATAGACGTATGATCTGAAATTCAAATGTATCTGAGTCAAACAAACAAATATGATGACCTCTCAACGTATTTTCAGGGATGTAATTTTCTTATTTTTCATAATTAAGGCAGTATTACCATCTGAAAAACCTGCAGAAAGAACATCAAATAAAATATTTGGTTGAATCTAATAATGTTGAACTACCCCTAATCAATAAATTTGATATGTTAGATTCAGATAGGCTTAGACTATCTACTTGTAAGTATTTATAAACATTAGAATTTTCAATGGAAAATTGAGAACTAAAATTTTCTGATCCATATAATTTAGCTCTGATCCAATACCTCCGATTTTGAGTGAGTGATGATAAAGTAATACTAGTTGTAACAGAGTCTAAGGGAACTTCCACACTGTTAGATTCCGAAAAATTTTCATCTTGAGAATATTCAACGATTACACTTTCAGCCAGTGGAGAAGAGCTTGGGTTAACTAAATCAAGATTATTTGTGAATCCATTAGTTAGGTAGTAATTTATTATTGGACGAATAGAAGAACTGGCAACATTGAAATGAATCAGAGAAAAATTATCTTCCTTTGATATTTCATCGTATTGATTATTTGGATCCAAAATAATTTTGAGAGATGATCTCCAGCACTTTCTTTGATTGCTAATTTACAGTTAAGAGAATCTTTATACTTGGAATTTTAATCTTCATTGTTATGGTGTCAGTCTTTTCCTTAAAAGGATGGAGTCCAAATATTTCAAGAGAATCTTCTAAAACTTGACCATAATTGTAAATCTTAAAACTTAATTTAACACTATCTTGATGATCAGAAATGAATTTAGAATTAATTCGAATATTATTCTTCAAGTGTAACAAAATTAGGTTTTTCTGGGATGGGTAAAGTAATTAAAGGATCCCCAATAATGTATTTGTAAGTGCAAAAAGTTCATATACACCAGTCGAACCATAAGTCTGAAGCATTTCGAGTTTTGCTAATTTATGTGCTTCAGCAACATTATACACTTTCTCACTTAAGATTTTTTTATAAAACAATTTAGGCATTGAAACAGATGTTGAAATAAATCCTAAGGAGGAGTTACCAATATATGCGAGTGCTTGCCCTTCATCCCCTAAAGTAAATAACTGAGAAAATGATAACACATCTGGTTCAGCAAACCTACCTGTTGAACATCCAAAATCTGAAACTATTGGATACCGCTCACGATTATTCTTTAGCTGTGATGGATGTAAAATTGAATTATCCCATGTCTGTGTTCCGCTGTGTCCAAGATAAGATATAAATACAGCTCCATTATCAATTGAGTTTTGAATATACTCATGTGAATAAGGGCCAAAATTTGTTGTTGGATTATTTGTTTTATAAAAATGATCAGTTTTACCTCCAATTGGGCATGGAGTAGTATAATTATTAATTATAAAATCATTTGTTTCTTTTAATAGTTCAAGTTCTGATTGATTGGTTGGATTTCCACCTGAGAAAAACAAATAATGTTTATTCCAATCATCATACTCTTGTTCAAGATAATTGCGATGCTTACTAAAATACCATTCAAGCTCTTCATTTGATCTAACAGGCAACCTACCGATATTCAATTGCGGAATATAAGCTCCTGTTGTATCCCAAGTAACAAACCAGTTATCACTTACTGAGGCACCAAAAGATGGGACATAATTTATAACTCTTTCTTTAATGGCATCAGAGGCATTATATCGATTTCCATAATAATCATATGTAGCACCACCAATTAAAATAACATTATGAGGTTGTGGATTCTGCCAGTATGTATTTAGTGACTTTTAAAAAATCTTTTATAGCCTCTGGATTAAAAAAGCCATAAGAAAATTCATCATAAATATCGTCAATAGATACTACTTTGGTTTCTAAGTTGTAATTTTGAGTAATGAAATCGACATATTCATCAGTTTTAGATTTGAATTGTGGATGTGTTATAGCTACATAGTCAGCTTTATTTTGTGAGTTCCTCAAATTTGTGAATTGTTTTACATAATAAATTACTGGGGTCTTTATTTTCGCCTCATCTATAAAAGTAAATTTATCATTTGATGAGACTGTATCAGTAATTACTATATTTCCACCTTCATTTATCACATTGTATTTTTTGAATTGAGAACCGTACTTCCAAATTGAATAAGTCTTAGAATTAACGTTCTGTAATTTAGCTGATCTGACTGTTTCATCTTCTAGAAACTTAAAAGAAAAATTAAGTGAATCACCAAACGGTACTAAATATCTTGGGTATTCAATCTCGTACCAGTCAAAAAAACAGCCATTAATTGACGCCTCTGTTTTGTAAGAATGAATGTTTAATTTATTAATTCCATCTATTAGCTTAGAAGATTGTACTTTTGCTGTTATAACAGCTTTTTCATATTTGTCTAAATATGTTGAATCGTATCTTTCCGATTCAGAGTTCAAACTGAGGGCAACCAGATGTGCATTTGTACTAATATCTGAAGCTGCATCTTGAAGTTTGACAGTAAATTTTGCATCTCCATCATGATAGACAGAATCTGCTACAAAATCCCTCCTATATGTTGATACTCCAACCCACCAATCGTACCATGTTTTATTTTCTATCCAGTAAGGCATTTCTCTTCGAACCAAATTTGCACAAGAAAAGTCAAACCACGTATTTTTTTCATAGTGATCTGTTTGGCTATAATACAGAAGAGTATCACTCACTGTGCCAGTTTGTCCATCTGCTTCAATAACCCTTCTTCCATTTACACCATTCCAAGTTAACCAGTATACTGTTGTATCAGTATATCGTCCTAAATACTCATTATACGGTTCATCATATTCACTGATCACATGATGTTTACCTCCCATGTTTCTTTCCCCAACAAATTCTATAAAGTCAGTTTCATCAAATGAATTGTCAGTCTCTCCATTAACAAATATTGGTATTTCCACACCTTTGAGAAACATTTTAAACGAATTTGGATCAATGGTCGAAACAATTACACTTTGGGAGATAAGATCACCATAACTAATCCTGTAAATACCATCAGCGGCTACTCCAACTTTCAAGTAGTGATTGGAATAGTCAATCCATGAATCATCAGATACGATATCAAATTTATTCTTATTATCACTTAAAATATTATTGAATTTAGTATTACAAATAATATCTTTCTTGGCGGAAAGGTCTTTGCTCAATAAGTTTGGTAATTTATTTGAGAATGAAAGTTCTATTTCAAATTTTTCTACTATATTTATTCTGTTACTTGAATTGACGAACCTTACTGGATATATTGTTAAATGTAAGCAGTAAGTATTTCCAATCCATAAATAACCTTTTTCAACAATAAACTCATTTTGAGCAGGTTTAAGGATTTTCGCCTTTTCGTACACTTTTATATCTTCTTCAATAACTTTAATCTCTGGATTGAATTCAGGAATTGCATTTACAAATTTCTCGGATAAGATATTATATTTAATGGTTGGTTTTTCTACAACAGGTAATGAGATAAATATGTCATGTGAAGGGAGTCGGGGGCTACCGCTCTTGGATTCATCGTAGAAATCTTTTACAACAAATACATTGCGGTTTTTAATTTTATTTATTGAATAATTAATTCTACTAGAAAATTGTAGATTATAAATATTTGAATTGATTTCTTCATTATCTAATCTAGTTTGAGCTAAATTATAACCTATTAAAATAAAGAAGAGGAGAATTGTCTGTTTCATATTTTCAATTATGTAAAAATCTGAATTTTGGTTAAAGTGAATTATAAGTTTTAATATAACTTTCCATCATTTCGTTAATCGAAAACTTTTTTTCTATATCTTTTTTTAAATTTTTTCCAAATTTTTTTAGTAGACCTCTATTTCGATATAAAAAAAGTATCCGATCACCTAAATCAGAATAGTTTTCATTCTTAAATAATAGTCCATTTTCGTTATCTTTAATAATCTCTTTTAGTCCTCCGGTATTAGAAGCAATAACACATTTTCCATAAATACCGGCCTCCAAGGTAACCAATCCAAAGGGTTCAATTCTCGATGGAATTACAATAACATCAGCTTTAATAATTTCATCATATGGTGTAGTATTTGATTTTTGTAACCGAATTTGATCTCTATATTTTCTGATATATTTACTAAAAGTTAACTCATATTGCTTATTTAGCTGAAGACTATAATTTTCAAGTTTAACAATATTTTGGGAAAACTGCCCAATCAATGTTAGAGAAATATTGCTCTCAACAGCCCAAATATTCTCCAAAGTTTTAAGTAGAATATCTTGACCCTTTTCATAGTCAAATCGAGCTATGCATAACAGTTTGAACTTTGATCTGACAAATGAATTTGAATTGTCAATATAAGGCATACGACTTGGAATATCTATCCCGTTATAGATAACCACAAGTTTATCATTTCTCGAACCAAATTCTTGTACAATGTGATCTTTAACTGCATGACTTACACATACTATTTTATCAGTTAAGTAACTCAACATTTTGTGATTGAAAACGAATGAATGAACCGTAGAGACTGTTTTTACTTTGCAAAATTTACTCGCTAGATAAATCAACAGATCAGAATATCTATGGTGAGAGTGTAGTATTTTAATTTTCCTTGATCTGACTATATAAATAATTTTAAAAAATGCTGAAGCAAAACTTATGGGATTCCTTGTTTTAAGAGAAATTGGGACAATTTTGATTTTTACGTCTAATTTGGAAAATTCATGTAATTTGCTTTCTTGATTTGTTATTAATAGAGTATTATAATGATTTTTATTTTTTGCAAGGTAGGACACCATGTTATAAATTACCCGGCTTCGTCCAAAATCAATCCCAATATCAGGACATATATGTGCAAGATTCATTTTTTCCATTTCTGTCTAGCTACTATAAAAAATACTTTTGGAAATAGAACAAAGTATCGTCTAAACATTCTTTTCGGTTCTTTCATAAATCTATAGAACCATTCTAAATACAATTTTTGTATAATTAATGGAGCTCTTTTTTTTCTTTCACTGTAAAAAGTAAAAAAAGCACCCACAGTTATCCTAATTGGAATTTTTATTTTTTCTGAGTTTTGAAATAGCCATTCTTCTTGTTTTGGAACCCCTAATCCAATCATTAAGATATCTGCATTGCTGTTATTGATGCTATTCAAAATCTGAGGATTATTCAGATCTTCAAATCCATTCGCATAACCAGCAATTTTAACATTTTGATGTTTTTCTTTTATGTTTTCTAAAAATGATTCAATTGTCTCCGACGTATCACCTAAGAAAAACAAACTATGACTTTTCTCGACTGCTAATTCAATTATTCGATAATTTATATCGGTACTGACCAACCTTTTGAATCTGTAGATTTCATTTGAATAAAAAATTTTCAAAATTAAAAATATACCACTCGAATCTGGATAGAATATTGATTTATACTTTGTATAAGTGGATGTCGGAAAAAATAGTAAATGACGGAAATCATATGCAATAATATTAAGGTAGTTATTTGATTCTAAATATTTAATTACTTGATCAATGATTTCTTTTTCAAGATAAAAGTCAAGTTGAGAATTGATTATCAAAGATGATTTTTTTCTTTTCATTAAAATTTCTAATTTAGCCTAATAATGCTTTGTTTTTCAAACAAAATTTCAATCAATATTTTGACTGCAATCAAAGGCCTAATGAAGTATTGACTACAGCTAACAAATCTTGTGGAGTTACATTAGTCATACAAAATTTTTGTCTATGTATACATTTCCAATGACACAAAAAACAATCAGTTTTGTGATAAAGAAAATTTGTTCGTTTGGATTCACTATACGGAAAGAATCTACCAAACTCACCACCCCCAATTATTGCAACTAAAGGTATACCCACCTTTAATGCAATATGCGTTATCCCCGAATCTAAACCAACAAATAATTTTGCTTTTGAAAGCAATGCTGGTATTTCATTTAATTTTAATTTACCTGGAAAGATTTTTATGTTTGAATAATCTTCGCAGAGATCTTCCAATCTTTTTCTTTGAACACGTGAGCCGAGTAAAACTATTTTATGATCTATACTTAATTCTTTTATGATTTTAACGAAAAAGATACTTTTCCAATCTCTATCCATCGTTGAAGAAAAAGGGGCAATAATTATTGAATCTGAAATTTCATCTGTATCACATCCTGATAGTTTCTGACTTACATCAAATGTGTGACTACCATTAAATATAATATCAGACGAGTATTCATTTCTCAAATATTTTATAAGCTCAACATGTTTGTCATACTCATTAAGAATATTCTCAGCAATTATATTCGTATATTTTGCATCTAAGTACTTTCCAAAAAATGTCCCTAGATATTTCCAAAATGAATTTAGAGTGATAATGTTATTTGCATTTGTAAGGTGTACTATCTCTTCATTAAGTATCCCTCTAGCTGCTGTTAAATTAATACAAGTATTAAAACCCACCCCTCTTAACATTGAGAGGAATTTGTATTTATATATAATGGAATATTTATATTTCTTGTAATTATAACCTATAATTTTAACCTTTCCATTGTAGTCTTCAAAAAGTTCTAAATATTGATTTTTTATTAAAAAATATACTTTTTTAAATTTATCAAATGATTCAGGATTTTCTAGCATAATTGATGAGACAACTAAATCACCCATCCGTCCCGAGTTGAACAATAGCAAAGAATTCCCATTAGTTTCGCTTTTTGGTAAAAGAAGTTTTAAAAAGTACCAAATCAACAATTCTGAGTAGTTTTTGATGTATCTGATTAGCATTTTTAAAACCATTTAAAGATTTTATCTAGTATTTTTTTCAAAGAATTAAAGAGATTTGAATTCACCAAATTAAACTTTCGAAGAATTTTAAGTGGAATGCCTCCAGTTAATATGATTAATATATATCTTACTAATTTTTTAGATACTCTATCTTTAATAATAGCTTTCCCAAAGAGTGAAAGTGATTGAAATAATCGATTGTTATAATAATAAACAAGGCCTTTGTATGTATATTCCATTTTTAACGGAAAGTGTTCACAATTATTTAGTGAAATTAAAATGGTGTAATTTTGCACTTCATGGGCGAATCGTTTTGAAATTTGTTTTGGATGCTGCCGCCAATAATATAAATACTCATTTACATTACCATAAATGAATTTCGATATTCCTTTTAGATAAAAATCGTAGTCTGCACACGGATAGAGTGCAATATCAAAATAACCAAGTTCTTTAATTACGTCTTTTTTAATACATGTCGAGGAATTAAAAATAGTATAATTTTTATACAATAATTCATCAGCAATTTTTAAATGATTTGTTGGCATCTCAATCTTACCAATTATTTTACCGTTTTCTTCAATTATATTTAAAAATGTACCACAAATTTCAATATTGTTAGCCATTATAAAATCTAATTGTATCTCAAATCTTTTTAGATCTGAAAGATCATCTTGATCGTGGATGAAAACATATTCACCCTTAGCTTCTTTAAAACCACGATTATATGCTTGAACTTGCCCACAATCATCATTAATAATCAACTTGATTCGAGGATCAATAAAAGATTTAATTATATTCAACGATAAATCGGTAGAACAGTTTTCAATTATCAAAAATTCAAGATTTTTATAGGTCTGGTTTAAAACGCTTTCAATAGCCTCTTGTAGAAATCTCTCCCCATTATGAACTGGCATTACAACTGAACAGAATATTTCTTGTCTTTCAATCTGAGTGATAGACATATAAGTCGTTAAATTTTAAATTTCCAAAACCATATTCTCTCTGTACCTCTTCTAATACAGGTTCTCTTCTATCTCGAACTGAATAAATCACTGGGAGTAATGACAATAAAGTTTTAAAATAGGAACTAAGAAATCCTAGTTTCAGAGCTATATAAAGTTTACTCAATACTAGCTTACCGGAATACTTCAAAAAATGTTTTGTGCTAAAATGAAGAAACTGATATATAAAATAGCTTCTAAATGTATGCTCAAACCTCCTTTCATTTATAAACAGTTTTACTTTGTGCTTCCCTTTTCTTTGTTGAAGAGAATATAAATGAACTACTTTATATTGTGGTTCATACAATATTTTAAATCCCTTATTACGTGCCCTGATAGAAAATTCCAACTCATTGAAATAAAGAAATATTTTCTCCTCAAATCCACCTAGGTCCAGAAATGTTTTCTTATTAATAAGTGCCCCACAACCAATAAAACCTAGTGAGCTAATAATTTTACCATTACTCTCATTATACTCATACCAATTTTCAATTATATTAAAACGGGAATTGAAAATGGTAAATCCAATTACTGCAATCGTATCATCAGCAATAATTCTATTTATCCCAGCTTCAATTGTCCCAAATTCGGGATAACTATCATCATCCAATACTAAAACATACTCACCTTTGGCTGCTTCAAAACCTTTGTTCCAGCCAGCAATACCAATGTTTTGCTCAAGCTCGATTAAGTTTACATTTAGGAATTCGTTTTTGACCATTTCTTGGGTACCATCGGAAGATGCATTATCAACAACAATTACTTCAATATTTTTGTAATCTTGTTCAAAAACTTTATTTAAAGTAATTCTTAATTCATCCCTCCTATTAAAGGAAAGGATATTTACTGTTACTAGTGGATTACTATTTGTTAGCTCATTATCCATAAATTTCTAAAACTCTTCCGGTAACCTGGTCCATATTGTAATATTTATACTCCGCCAACCTACCTAACAAATCTAACAGTTTTCAATTTTTTCGATTCAATGTAAATATTTATTATTAAAACTACTATTGTCATCATTAGGAATTGGATAGTAAGGTTCACCTTCACTGGTAGGAAATTCTTTACTGATTGTTGTGATATTTGAGTTCTGCCCAGTTAAATATCTTGTGTTCAATGGTCCTAGTAAAGTCACTTGATCATCTGTATAGTTTATTTGAGCAACTTCTTGGAACTTTTCTTTTTTGATAATTCTCCCATTCAAATTTAATTGAGCGGTAAGGAAGTTTGCCGTATTTATAATCAAAGAAATAGTCAATCGGGCCAGTATAGATCATTTTATCAAATTTAATATCCTCAATAATATCTTTATAATCTCTATTCAATACAACTTCAATATTTTTATGAGCAAGAATTTTCTCAAACATTTTTGTATAACCATCCTTTGGCATATACTGGTACTTATCAGTAAAATAGCGATCATCTGTGTTTGTTCTGACAGGAATTCTTCCACAAACTGATGGTGCAAGTTCACTCGGATCTAAAGCCCATTGCTTTTTTGTAAAATGCTTAAAGAACTTTTCATACAGATCATAACCAACTTGATTAACAATAATATCCTCTGAATTTCGAATGGGATTTCTTTTTTCTCTAACACCCTCATAAAATTTCTTTACTTCATCATCTGTATTAAAGTTTTTCTTATAGAGTTTATTTATTGTCGTTCTATTGATAGGAATTGGAAATAGTTCCCCATTCAAATTTGCCAAAACTTTATGTTCGTATTTTCTCCACTCGGTAAATTGAGAAAGGTAATCAAATACTTTTTTACTGTTAGTATGAAAAATATGAGGCCCATATCGATGAACTAAAATTCCATGTTCATCATATTCATCATATGCATTACCTCCAATATGATTTCGCTTTTCGACAACAAGAACTTTCTTATTATGTTGGGATGCAAATCTTTCTGCAGCAACAGAACCAGCAAAACCAGCACCTACTATTAGATAATCATATTTCATTCAGATAAAAATCCGCTCATTTTTGTTTATGAAATCAAAGAATTTTTCTTGAATGCTTTGTGAACAAGTAAAAAACTCCTAAAAATACTACAACTTCTGATAGAACCGTTGCAAATGCCGCCCCATTATACGAATACTCAGGTATCAGTATAATATTTAGAATTATATTTGCTATGGCGCCGAGAGTAATTGCCACAGCGTATTGTCTCTGCAGACCCCAAACAGTTAAAGGATTTCCGAAGAAAACATTTACACCGATTACAGCAACATTCAAAGCAATAATCGTTAATGCCAGCACTCCGCTAATATACATATCTCCAAAAACAATTTTCATGATCGGTGCAGCATAAATGAATAATATTGTTGCGATCAACACTGAACTAAGTAATAGCATAGTTCCATATTTTATCAACGAATCCAATAATTTTTCCTTATTATCAACTCTTGAGATCGATGGAAGCATAATTTTAACTATTACGCTTATTGGTAGTATACCAAGCATGAATATTTTATAAACAGCATTATAAATTCCAACCTCAGTTTCTGTTTTTATTGCACCCAGCATTACCATATCCAAATTATAATAAATTGAGATCATAAATGCTGAAATTACCAATGGGAATGATTCACCGATCAAGTTTTTTATGAATGCAAAATCAAGATTCCATCTAAACTTTTCGAATATGTTAGAGTATTTGATCAGCATCCAAACTGAGGTTATTAGATTCGAAACAACGAAGATTATTATTACATAAAGGACATCTGAAAAATCTTTGACAAGCAAGAGAACGAACAATAGGTTAATTAAGTTCTGTCCAATAATTCGCATCGAAAGATACTTTATCTTTTCTGTCGCTTGGAATACAAAATCAAGAGTGAGAGATCGTACTAGTAGATTGAGTCCTAAAAGTAGAATTGCTGCTTGTTGTATTGAGGATATATCGATCACCAAAACAATAAATGCTAGAATTAAGTACATAATTATAGAAAACAGAATCCGAAATGATAAAACACCATTGACATACTTTTCAATGACGCTCTTATCTTGCGCGATCTTTTTAATGCTTATCGTATCCATTCCTAGATCTATAAAAAGGAGAAAATATGAGATGAATGCAGTAGCAAATCCGATAATTCCAAATCCATCTGGAGTGATAACTCTAGCAAGATAGATAGTAGTAAAGAATGCGATAAGTTTACTTAGTAGTTCTGCAGAAGCAAGAGATACGAAATTTTTTAATATGGTTTTCCAGCTTTGCAATTAGATAGGATGTTTTTCCTTTAAAATCTATTTCTTAACTAACCATGTTTCGGGATTTTGATAGTTTCGATCATTCCATATCTCGAAATGAACGATGTGACCTTCAAGACTTTCGTTTACATATCCAAGTTGAGTACCTGCATTTACTACATCCCCTTCATTAACAAGGATATCAACTATGTGGCCATATACAGTTCTGTACTCACCTTTGTGAGTAATTATAATAATACTACCGAAACCTGGAATCCAATCGATAACTGAAACAACACCTTGTGCGACAGCAAATACATTTTCTTTTGGATTTGATTCAATATCAATTCCATAGTTTAAGGTAACTGTCTTAAGACTTTGATTTTTATTTTCTCCAAACTCTCTTACAACCTTACCGCTCGCTACAGGCCAGCTCATAGTGCCCTTAAGGTCCGTGAACGTCTCAAAATTAGAGTAATCAAATTGAGGAATTGTCGAGCTGACAGTTTCACCTTTGATGCTCTCTTCATGCCCTTTTATTTTTCTCTCCCTTTCAGCTTCAATAAGTCTTGCTATTCGAGTCTTAATTTCAATCTCGAATTTTCGTTTCTCATCTATCTCTTTTTCAACACTTGATTGGTTCTTTCGCAGTTGTGCTATTAAATTATTTCTTTCTTTCTCACTGGCTGCAAGTCGTTTTTGTTCTTTCCTTTTCTCAAGTACGACCTTATGCTTTTTATTATTTTCAACTTCTAGAATTTCAGTTTTTTGTTCCAATTCAAGTTTGCTGGTTTTCAGCAATTCCAATCTTTCTTCATTTTTATCTGTAATGTAGTTTAAGTATTTATATCTAACTACTGCCTGATTAAACGAATCAGATTGAATAAGAAAGCTTAACTTGGAATCGGAAGAATTCATATAAAGCCATTTAATATATCGAGCATAGTCGCTTTGGAGTTCCTCCATCTCTGCTTTTATTTTCTTTATCTCAGCAGTTAGTGTTTTAATCTTTTTATCTAACTGCTTCTCTTCCCTTCTATGCTTCTGGATAACTTTGTTCAGCAAGTGTGATTGATGATTTATATTCTCCAGCATCTTTACAGATTCCTTTTCATCTTTCTTCATCTCAGAAAGACCGGATTGGAGATTTTTTATATCAGATTGGATCTTGGCAAGCTCGGAGTTATTCTTGCTGATTTGGTTTGTAGATTGGGCATAAATTGATGTCGATACGAGAAGTATAAAAATAATCGTATGTGAAAATACTTTTACCATTTAATAACTTTTACATCAGATGGAAGTCTAATTGCCAAAGTACCAATTGGCTCATTTACTTCGACATATTTGTATTCAATTCTTATGCTCTCGTTGTTCACCTTATTAACAACCGTTGAGCTAAAAGGGATAGGGACTTCACTATACTCTTCAAACTTTGTGTAATCTCCTTCGAATAATTCTTCATTCATCATTGTTGTCACAGAATAATTTACTATTGCAAGATTTTCTTTGTTGATTTCATACTTGCTTTTCTTGTTTCCCAATGTGTCCACATATAACAACTGATACGAATCTCCTTCGGTTTCATAAATGTTTGGTTCGCTTCGTAGCTTATCGGTTAGGTTAACCGCACCAGCAAAAGCATCCACCAATTCGTTGAAGGTTAGATCGATTCTAAAAATGCTTTTAAGAACTCGATCATTGTTTTCACCAGTGTAGGCTTTGTTTTTGAGCGCGTCATAGAACATAAAGTTTCGTTTTGTAATTAATCCTTGTGCAAGGTCAATTCCAAATGGGCCATAAATTGAAATCTTAATTGAGTCTGGTTTCTTAACAGCAATTTCAAAACTTGTTTTCCCCTCGAATGTTTTACTGTTAATATGGAGTACACCTTTACCCTCGAATGTTTTTATAGATCTTCTATTTCCTTCTAACTTTCTTATTAATCTATCAGCTGGCAAAACTTTTTTGGAAGAGACGGTTTTCTCAGTACTACATGAAGTGATTACTATTGCACTAAATAACACGATTGAGAAATAAAAATAAACTCTGCTCATTAATATCAACTCTTATTTAATTTTTCTTGAACTTCAGTCAGCGTTGGATCTTTGTCAAGTGCTTTTCTCCAATACTCAACTGCCTTATCACTCTTATTCATTTTATCGTATATATCTGCAAGATGATCGAACAATACTGCATTATCACTATCCTGTTCAATTGCTTTTATAATATACTCTTCAGCTTTTGTATATTCCCCAAGTTTATAATAAACCCAACCGATTGTATCCAAGTAAGAAGAATTTTCTGGATCTTTCTCTATAGCGAATTGAGCTAACTTCAATGCTCTATCTAACTGCAATTCTCTTTCTGACAATGAGTATGCATAGTTATTGGCAATTAGCGGATTTTCTGGATCAACATTTAGTGCTTCTTCATATAGTGAATCACTCTGCTCAAAATCACCTTGACCATCATAGATCATAGCCAGAGTACTTAAAGCCTGTATATTTGTTGAATCTAAATAGAGTACTTTTTCAAGATAAACTACAGCTGCATCATTTCTGCTTTGCTGGTTAAGCGCAAAACCATAAGCGTTTAGTGCCGTAAGATCGTTAGGATTTAATTTTACTGCATGCTCTAGCGCACGCGCTGCTCCCTCAATATCATTTTGCTGAGACAGTGCAAGGCCAAGAATTAGATTGTCAATAAAATCGTCAGGAAATTTCTGCACTGCTTTTTTCATTTCAACTGCAGCCTGCTCAAACTCTTGAGCCTCGAAGAGAAGAATTCCTAATCGATTCCATAACTGAGGATTCCATGGTGCATCATCAGTTGAAGATTTAAAATAGAATATAGCTAGCGAATCATTATCCTCTTCTGCAGCAATCTCTCCAAGATAAGCCTTAACTTGCCAATCTGTTGAGTCCTTTTCAATCTCATGAAGTACATTTTTTGCGATTGGTATTATTGAAGAGTCCTTCGCAGCTTCTGCTACAAAGTTTGCGGCAATTCTCTTTTTCGATTCAAACGGAATTCGATCAGACTGAATTATTTTTTGATATTCAGTTGAAGCTTCCTCCCATCGCTGCTCTTGCACCATTGCGTTTCCTTTGTACTCTATCAAACTTAAGTCATCAGGAAACATTACAAGAGCATCATCAATCATGATTAAAGCTTTGTCCGTTTTCTTAGTTTTGAGATAAGATTCTATCAGAAGTTTTTGAAGACGGAGATCAGAAGGATTAAGCGCTACCAGTTCCTCAACCGTTTCAATCGTGTTGTCAACATTCCCCATTCTTTCATTTAAGTCCGCAATTTTTACTAGAACACTCCATTCTGGTCCAGTGAGCCTAAGCAACGTTTCATATATTTTTAAAGCTTCAAGAGGTTTCTGTGCTTCATAAACTTGACCTAAACTAAAGTATGATTGGTAATGAGTTGAATCTAATGAGATAACTTTCTTAAATACTCCCTCAGCTGAATCGGGTTGCTGAGCAAGTTTATAAATATTTCCAAGCAAAAAGTTATATTCTACATCATCTGGTGCTAGATCTACAGCAGATTTCGAATGCTTTAGCGACTGAGGCAGTTTATTCAGAATTAAATAATCTTTACTGAGAGCATAATGTATCCCGGCTTGTTCATCAAGAGAAAGCGCTTCTTGATACTCTAATATGGCCGAAGGATATTGACCTTTCAGGTCATAGATAGCACCTGAAATAAAATGATCCTGAGCCAGATTTTTATCGATCTGAGAAGGTTCATTTTTCGGTTCACTGACCCTTGCTGATTCTTGGCTTATACTTGCTGAACAGCCAATTAGAACAAGTGAAGAAAACAGTATTATTTGTAGGAATAACTTCATATAACTCAATAATTTAACTAGAAAAAATATCATTAAGTTGTTTTAATAACAAGGCAAAAAGATAAGACATCTGGAAATTCTAGTTATAAAATCTTTAGTAAAGAACATCATCGTCAATTGTTTCTAAAAGATTAAGATAGCTGTGATATCTCTGGATATCAATTTCACCTTCTTCAACAGCCTCAACAACTGCACATCCTGGTTCATGAAAATGCGTGCATGTGTTAAACTTACAATCGTTTATGAATGTTTCAAATTCTTTAAAATAGTGAGCAAGATCTTGCTTAATAATTCCGTATGGTGCAAATTCCCTTATTCCGGGAGTATCAATCACAGCTGTGTTATCACCAACATCGTTAAGAATCGCAGAGACAGTTGTGTGTTTTCCTTTTTGGGTTGAAGCACTTACATCCCCAATTTTCAGATTAAGATTAGGATAAAGACTATTCAGAAGGGATGATTTACCAACTCCAGACTGTCCGCAAAATAGATTTGTCTTTTTTGACAAGATCTCTTTCAGCTCATACAAACCTTCATTTTGTGTAACAGAAGTCAATTTCACGTTGTATCCAATTTCGGAATATAGTTCCACCCATTCTAAGTATTCAACTAGATCTAGCAAATCAGTTTTATTTATTACTATGATAACATCGGTTTTAGAACTTTCTGCTCCCACTAATATTCTATCAACTAATCGATTATTAAACTTTGGATTCAAAACTGAAGTGATAACAACAACATTATCCAGATTTGATGCTATTATCTGTTCAAGTCTTTCCCCTCGCCCAGCAGTTCCTTTTAATTTAATCGCTTTTCTAGAAAAATAATTTTTGCGGTCTAGAATTTTATTTACTACTCCGCTTCCGTCCTGATTTCTTGAAAACCTTATTCGATCTCCAACTGCCGCTATATCAAGGATATATTGCTTATCTTGTTTTAGATGAAATTTCTTTTTGAATTTACCAGGCAGGCTGCAAAGAATTTCATTTCCCTCATCATCGATTACGTAGTAATCTTTGCTCTCTATCTTAAAAACTCTACCTAGAATTTTTCAACCTTGATTTTGATTTTTAACACAAAGGTAAAGATACATCGATCGGAACTACATTTCAACTGTCGCTAATTAAAACATTATAGTGGTTGTTAAGAGAACTGTATGAGAATCTATTTTTTGATTAACTCTAGATACATTTTCACCATAATTATCCCCATAAGTTTCCCAGAATCCATAAGAATAAGCAACATCAAACTTTAAAGCTTGTCCAGCAATAATTCCGGCTCCAAAGGTAAGATAAACTCTATCAAAATTTTCTGGATCATTTTCATATGGCGAAGGAAGATACATCAATCCTGCCCTACCTCTAATTTCAGTGAAGGGGATTGTCACTTCAGCTCCTAGATTATAATTTACAACAGGTCGAAAGTTTTCCTTTATAATCTTATTGTTACCGCTAATAAGATCCTTTGTTAAATTTCCCGAAAACGCCATCTGCGAATAATCTATAAAAGTTG
Source organism: uncultured Ignavibacteria bacterium (assembly GCA_963751695.1). GTDB lineage: Bacteria > Bacteroidota > Ignavibacteria > Ignavibacteriales > Melioribacteraceae > SZUA-22. The sequence goes on from CAVVVP010000002.1 coordinate 194,902, forward strand.
CCTGTACACTTAAATTTACAAGAGAAAGATCCAAAGATGCCCCCAGTGAAAACTCAGGCGGTGTTGTGATCTCATACTCCAAATAACTTGTGCTGGGATCTAAGCTGATTTCATAATTTCTATCGAATAAACTATATCCATCAAGGTAATAATCTTCTTTGATATTATACTTTGTACTCAATTTTGCAGAGCCGCCAATTGAGAGAATGCTAATCCATTTGAATGCGAAACCAAATCTCCACTCCCAAGCATCCATATTCCAAGAGAGAATATCATTGAAATGAAATGTCTGAAATCCTGCGGTATTTGGGTCGAGAGGATCAGTAGGTTGCGAATAATGTCCATTAATGTCATCCTCATAATACTCACGATCACCTCCGAAGCTACCAGATAAGTAGTTCGCGCTAAATCCAAAGAAAACATCTTTTGCAACTTCCATACCTGATCCAAATGAATATCGGTTGATTCCCCCATCACTATAAATTATTCCGCTTTGGTTCAATCTGCCATTAATTATGGTTGTGTCCTTAATATATTCATCATCCTGATCGTAAAGAGGATAACTCAATCCCAAAAGAAATGGAACGTCATCATTTGTTGAAGTGAGGTCTTGAATCATTGAATTATTATTGGGATTAAAACCATTAAATTCTAATGTAGAAGTGAAATCTTTATCCTTTTGATAACCAAAAGCAAATGCAAGACTTCCTCTGGTCGCTGGGGTTTTATATATAAATCCAAACTGACTGAATTCAGTTGCTGTATTCTTATTGTAACTTGTATTTCCGAAAAATTTAGATGTGTTTTCGTAGTTTCGATAATAAAGACTTCCAGTAATCTGACTCTTATCTGCCATCGCTAAACCTGCGGGATTAAACAATACTGAAGAATAATCATTCCCATGAGATACATAGCTATTACCCATACCAAGTGCTCTAGCATTTGAAATTATACCGGGAATTGTCAATCTTAGAGCATCGTTCGAATTTTGCCCAAGAGTTAGAATATTAAGTATCATAACAAGTGTAAAAATTGATTTGGATATATTTATCGCATGGTTTTTCATTTTAATTTTCTCTTAGGAATAATTAACCATTAAAAGCAATTATTAAACTATCTTCTCTTTCCACTGCTGCTTCTTGATGATCCTCCACGTGAACTACTTCGAGTTCCAGAATTTCTTGATGATGAACCTGATGACGGTTTACTATAAGAAGATCTGGAAGAAGAACGAGATGACGAACCGCTATATGAAGACTTAGAAGATGAACGTGATGATCCTCCACTATATGATTTTCCAGAAGATTTGGAAGATGATCTATTGCTATAATATGATGAGCTTTTATTCGACTTAGAAGAATTAGATCTGTAACTAGAACGTTTAGAACTTGAACTCGATTTAGCTTCGCTATTTTGCACAGAAGATTTACTATTTCCGTTATTGTAAACTTTATTTCTATTTGTGCTGGTATTTTTTCTTTTTCCATAAGAAGTCCTATTTTGAACTTCTCTATAGGTTCGACTTCTATTTGTGTTTTTATAAGAAGCAGAATTTTTTGCCGTTCGTTTTTGATTTGACTGATTTATTGCTTCTCTTTTAACAACTTTTCGTGTAGATGATTGAGATTGTTTAACTGATTTTGTTGAAACTTTTTGTACTTCACTATTTTTTACTTTCTTAGTCTGAGTGTAACTCAAACCAGCATCCCTAATTCCCCCATCGTTTAAGGATGCCAATTGAGTTCTATTCTGTGAGGTACTGATTTTTTCTAAATCTCTATCAAGATTAGAACCTTTTGATAATAAACCATTTGAACTTACTCCTCTACTCGCAACAGATAAACCTCTATATGCGTCTCTGCTTTTGTCTCCTGTTGTTCTTGATACTCTTCTACCGCTATCATTATTTCGCAAGCTAGTCCAGTGTGAAGTTTGTCTTCTATATCTTTCCTCTGAAGGATAATACGAACCACCTGAATAGTGATCTACATAATAATTTCCACCTACGTAAATTCCAACATAAAGAGGGGCATAGTAAGGAGAATAACAATATGGATCGTACCAGTAAGGATCATAACAGTAATATGAAGATGGATAATAAAATCTGGATACTCCGTAGAATCCTCCAAACCAACATCCATTATCATTGTAATATTGATTTACAACAGTTAAATTCTGAACTGGTTCTTGAGGATATTCTTCATAATTTTCAGCATATGTGTAAACAGTATCTAAATTTCCATTCTCATCTTCGTAAACGATCATAGAATCGGCGTCTATTGATTCTTCAATTTGTCCGAAATCTTCTTCTTCATATTCTCTTGTTGAAAAGCTGGTATAACAACCAACAGAAGTGAAGCTTAATGCAATGAGACTTAATAATATTTTCGTTTTCATTTTATCCTCCAAAAATCTATACATTTTAATACAACATACATGCCGTAAAAAATATTTAGATTTTGGTTAAAAATGAATGTTTTTTGGAAGTTATTGTGTACTCTTAGCTATACTATTGTATAGTTATTTAGACATTAAAAAATTGAGGAAATATATTCTATGTAGAGTGCCCTATCAGCTTTGTATGTATCAATTTCTTGATTACTAAGAAGATCTCTGAAATCTAAGCCGATAGTAAACCCCTGGGAGATGGACCAGCGAAGTCCAGCATTTAAATAACCTTTACCTGAACCAAAAGAATTCACTCCATTATCGTTAAATGCAAAATCGTATTCAATATACAATGATACGGGACCGCCAATAGTTTTTTCCAGTCCTAAGACTATATTAGGGTCCTTATCACTATCATCTCGCTCTAGTGTATAATTGATCATTCCATGAATGCTTAAATAACCAAGAAGTTCAAAATTTTTGGATGCTGATACATAAAAGCCTGGTGATTTTATCTGATATCGGTCAAGCTCATCATCATACAATCCTTTTCCTTGTGAGTCAAATCCAACCGCGATGGCTGGAATTACTCTAGTTTCATCCATAAATCTGAATTTTGCATAAATTCCTGGCAAGTTATACCAATCAGGACTGCCTGATCCAATAATATTTGAACCTCCATATGAAATACCAAAGCAGAAATTATTGAAAGCACCAGCTTCTACTTGTGCAATAAGAACACCATTCGGCAATATATCTATTGCAACTCCTGCAAATCCTTTTTCGAGAACGCCAGCAGTTGGCATATCGATCAAAGATCTATACTCATATTTTGCATTTGTTCCAGCGCTTCCTTGAGCAAATGATAGAGTTGAAAGTATAAATATGAAGAAAATTGATCGAGTAAATATTCTCATGTAAAATTTAATATTTGTTGATCGTCAAATATACATTAATATTTTTGAAATTCTCAACTCTATTGGGGATCACTAGTGTTGTTTAGTTATTGGAATTTCGATTTTTGTTGGGAATAAATTTTTGTTTGTCTCTATTAACAATTCGATAATTCCAAGCTTGCCATTTACTCTCAAAATAGCGCTTGAAGAGTCAGCGAAGATCTTGAATTCATCAATCAACTCTTTTCCAGATTGAATATTAAACTGTGCCTTGACTTTTCTGAACAATGCTTCCTTTCCAAACGAGTTTAGAGGAATAACTCTTATTTCAGTTCTATTGTTTGGAAGTTCTATCGATTTAGGATTTACTGATACTTTAATTTCATAAATGTTGAATAGATACAGCCATGCAAGAAATAAAAGGGCTACTGTGAAAGACAAAAGAAAGAGGGAAACAATCATCTTATTCTTCAAAGTTATTTTCTTTTAAACGTTGTGCCGTCTTTTGAATCTTCCAGAACTATTCCTTTTTCTAAAAGAGTATTTCTGATCTCATCTGAAAGCTGATAATTTTTCTCAGTCTTAGCTATTGTTCTAGCTTCAATCTGCTCATGGATCCAAGATTCATCCTCACCAGATTTTTCCAAGTCTGAGAAATCAACAATTCCGAGAACATCATCAGCAGTTTGGGAAAGATATTCTTTAGCATTTTTAAAGAATTCAACATTGATGTTATCGTTTTCGGCGACAATTTTGTTAACTTCCTTAATAAAGTCGAAAATAACAGAAGTGGCTTGAGGTGTGTTGAAATCATCATCCATTACTTTTACAAATCGATTGTAATAATCTTCAAATGATAGCTCTGGAGATTTAACAGAAGTATTGTTTTTTTCAATTCCTTCTAAAATCGTTCTCGCTGTATTAGCTAATTTTTCTGCACCCTTCTGAGCTGCATCTAGAAGTTCTTTACTGAAATTTAGCGGACTTCCATAATGAGACTGAACAAAAAGAAGACGTACTGCTTCCGCGGGGTATTGGTCAAGAATATCTCGAGTAGTGAAAAAATTACCAAGGGATTTTGACATTTTTTCTTTGTTAATATTTAGGAATCCTAAATGCATCCAAAATCGCACAAATTGATGACCAGTTGAGGCTTCACTCTGAGCGATCTCATTTTCATGATGAGGAAAAACTAAGTCACTACCACCGGCATGTATGTCAATAGTCTCTCCAAGATGCTTCATACTCATTGCTGAACATTCAACATGCCAGCCTGGACGGCCCTTGCCCCAAGGACTTTCCCAAGATGGTTCACCCTCTTTTGCTTTTTTCCACAACGAAAAATCGAGAGGATTCTTTTTCTCCTCATTCACTTCTATCCTTGCGCCAACTTCAAGATCTTCGGTTTTCTTTCCGCTGAGCTTCCCATAACCAATAAATTTTTCAACATTGTAGAATACGTTTCCATCTACATTATATGCTATTTCTTTTTCCTCCAGTAATTCTATTAAACTTTCAATCTCACTGATGTGATCCGTCGCCTTAGGATAGATATCTGCTGGTTTCATCTTAAGACGTTTTATGTCATCAAAAAAAGCTGACTCATATTTTTGGGCAACTTCTTTTGAATCAATTCCCTCTTCATTTGATTTTTTAATTATCTTATCATCAATGTCAGTTAAATTCATAACATATTTTACATTAAATCCTTTGTAGATAAGATATCTTCTGATAATATCAGCCATCATGAATGTTCTGCCATTTCCGATATGGAAGAAATCATAAATTGTAGGGCCGCATACATACATGCTTACGTTTGGAGGATCTATTGGTATAAATTCTTCTTTTTTTCTAGTAAGAGTGTTATAAATTAACATAGATAACCTAGTTGATAATTTTTATATGGCAAACTTAAGAAATATCTAATCTACTTGTGATAGAATTGGGTTGCCAAGTTAGTTTTCATCTTGATAGATTATATTGTATTTAGAAATCAATCTATGAATTGATCTTCTATCTAATCCACATTTCTGTGCGGTGAGGGAAATATTTCCAAAATTTTCTTTTAGGTGATGAGTAAGGTAATCAACTTCAAATTTAGTTATAACACTCTCCTTTGCATCTTTGTAAGAATGTGAAAGAATTTCCTTATTTAACTTTTCTTTGCCTGTCGAAAGAAATGTAATTAAATCATCATTTTCTATCATTCTTTTGTCTTGAGCAGAAGAATAGAAGGAACGGCTTACTACGTTATTGAGTTCTCTAACATTACCAGGCCATGAGTATTCCCTTAACGCCTCAAGTGCATCTTTCGAAAAACTTTTTTGGGGAAGTCCACCCTTGCGGCAAAGTTCGCTAAGCAAATGCTCTGCTAATAATACTATATCGTCTTTGCGATCTCTAAGCGGTGGAACCATTATTTGAAAAGTGTTTAGCCGATAGTAAAGATCCTCTCTAAAATTTCCGCTTTCAATTTGTTTTTCAAGATTTTTATTTGTCGCTGCAATTATCCTCACATCTATATCAATTTCTCTATTCCCTCCAACGCGTCTTATCTTTTTCTCTTCCAATAACCTTAACATTTTTATTTGCATTGGCAGACTCATATCCCCGATCTCATCAAAGAAAAAAGTACCACTGTTTGCGAATTCAAGTAAACCAGGTTTGGTTTTTACTGCTCCGGTAAAGGCTCCCCTTTCATGTCCAAACAATTCACTCTCGAATAATTCCTCTGGCAGTGCTCCGCAGTTTACGGGTACGAATGGATGTGTATTTCCTTTGCTTAATTTATGAATTGCCCTAGCAACCAATTCCTTACCAACACCACTCTCACCGAGAACCAACACATTCATATTTTGAGATGAAATCTTTTTTATCTCACCAACAACCCTTGCCATTTGCTGACTTGAATATAATATACCTTCCAACTTGTTAGAATTCTCATCTTGTTCGATACTTTGAACTGCGTTTTTTTCAAGAGCACGCTTTACACTTTCGATTAATTTTTTGGATGTAAATGGTTTCTCGATAAAGTCAAATGCACCATTCTGCATTGCATCAACACTTGCTTCAATCGTACCATATCCAGAAATCATAATAACTGGTAAATCTGGGTTTGTTCTTTTCGCTGAGCTCAAAATTTCAAGACCCGAGATCGAACCCATCTTGAGATCAGTAATTACTAGATCGTATTGTTTATCCTTTAGTAAATCAATTGCTGATTTCGGATTCTGCTCAAGTTGTATTTTATATTCTGTAATATGAGAGAGAATTTTGCCCAGACTCTGAAGCATTTCAAATTCGTCGTCAATTATTAATATATTTTTCATGAAACATCCTTTTCATCTTTGAAAGTAAGTATAAATGAAGTACCCTCATTTAACTTGCTTCGACAAACAATTTCTGCATTATGATTCTTACATATGTTTTTAATTATATACAAACCCAAACCGGTTCCTTTCTCATTTGCTTTGGTTGTGAAAAAGGGTGAAAATATTTTTTCTTGATCTTCAGCTGAAATACCATTCCCATTATCTGATACAATTAAACTAATAGTATCGTTATTTTCTCTCTTGACTTCAACTCTTACTATCCCATTTTCCAAAACTGCATCGGCAGCATTGTTTAGAAGATTCATTAAAAGTTGTTCAATTTGTTCAATGTTTCCATTTATATAAACTTCCTTATCATATTCTATATACTCAATTTTGATATTCTTCTTTTTAAAGAGAGGTTCAAAATTCTTAATAACCGAACTAACAAGCTTTGTAAGGTCAAAATATGAAAACTGGGAAGAAATTCTTTTCGCATTCTTTAAGATATACCCAGTCGTTTTTGAGATTTTGTGAACTTGATCATTTATGACCTTTAATTCTTCATTAAATTCTGCCATTTTAGGATCAGACTCTGATCTCATCTGGAGGTAATCTGCTCTCGTCATTATAACAGCTGAGTGATTATTTATATCATGCGCCATTGCTGCTGCGATCTCACCAAGGGTCACCATTTTGTCTGCACGCTGAAGCTGTTCAAGATGGAGTTCCTCAATTTGTTTCCGGGAATTATCTAGTTCATGAACCATTCGATTAAAATGTTTATTAATAGCTCCAAATTCATCATCACGTTTAATAGGAAGCTGTAAATTAAAGTCTCCTTTTTCTAATTTGTTTATTGCATTCGTCATCAAGAACAATGGTTTTTTAATTAATGAATTGAAAATAACAAGTAGGCCAATTCCCAAAATTCCGGTAACCACAATTCCCAAATAAACAAAATGTCGTGAACCAGTATTAAAATTTCTTTCCGAAGTTGTTAAATGTGTGTCAACATCAATATATGCAATAACTGGCTCTGTATTTCCATGACAAGAGTGACATTCTGGGTCGTTGTTAACTGCTTGAAAAGCTGTATAAGCATGGTGATCTTCAATTAAATTAATTTGGCGTCCTAAAATCTCATTAAAGTCCGGATCTATATGACGAGGCGCAACCAAATTAATATTTTTATTGAACTCATCTTTCTCAGAGGAATAAAGAATCTTACCATCTGTATCAAAAATCCTGATGTGATGGACGTTATTGCTTTTGGTCATGTTATCTAATAGACCCTGTATATCAAGAGCAGTTTTATCATTCATTCTTATTTTAAGATTGAACAAAATCATATCAATAGATGCATTTAAATAAATCTCTGACCTCTCCTTAAAATTTGATTGAAATTGTCGAATTAAGAAGAAACTAGGAATTCCTACACTTAAAAGGATCAGAAGAATTGAGAAGAAGATGAATTTACTTTTTATTGTTCGAAGCATAGTTACTCTCAAATTTTAGCAGTTCTTTTTTTTTTGGTTGTCGCATCGTTGTCCCACTGGGACACAAGTATCACACATGATGCTTAAAATTTAAAATTATTCACTCATGTGAATGCAGAAGCACAATTAAATTACTTCGTTTTTAGCTTAAAATCAAAGTTCTTTTTTAGTCGGACAGAATAGTAATTTCACAAGACTAAAATATCCTATTGGTACGTAGTTTGCAAGTAATATTACATGCAAATTCTAGTAGTAACTCAAGATAAATCACTAAGCCAAATATTCTCTGAAGATAGTATATCTACAACTGCAGAATTTAAAATTTTTGACCGAACTACAGACCCTTTAGAAGTCATATCTATGGTCCATTCAATTTCACCAAATATGCTAATTCTTGATGATGATATGTTAAAACCAAATTCATTTAGAATTCTGAAATCGATCAAACAAATAAGAGAAAATGAGGTAGTAGTTTTTCTTACATCAGATAATGGATTGGATTTAGGCAGAGAAATTTCTCCTTTAGGAGTCTATTATTACGGAATTAAGCCTATTTCAAAAGAAGATATTTTAGACCTAATTAAATCAGTTAGTACAAAAAATAAATCAATTAACTATTCTTAACTAAAACGGAGGTTTTATGAAAAAATTCTTCACCTTGCTTACTAGTCTACTTTTAGTAAGCTTAATTTCTATTTCTGCTCAGGATGTATCCTTGGAGCCATATGGCGTTTCTCCACGCGATGCACATCATGGACACTACTGACATATTCGATGTTGGATACAATGCCTTGACAAATGTCGGTAAAGAAACAAAAATGTACCTTGGTGGGAAAAAGCGATACAACATTGGCTGCACCAATGTGGACCGTTGCTGAAGTCCCTACTGGCTCGGCAAGTGTTCTTGGAATGACTCAAGATCTCGACTCCGCTTCCCAAGCGGTCGTATTCGTACCTGACCTTGTTGGTAAATATGTAATAATATTTGCTGATGGAGCTGCTTCAGACACACTTATAATCAATGCAGGTTTATATCTAGGTGCAAAAACTGGTTCTCCAAGTTGCTGGATGTGCCACAATGATGTTTACACAAAATGGGAAGGAACAGGTCATGCAGATATTTTAACCAGAGCAATGAGTGGAACACTAAGTGATCATTATGGTCCTTCCTGTGTTTCTTGCCATACAACTGGCTATGATGCAATGCAGATAATGATGGTTTTGATGATAGAGATTGGGTATATCCATCGGACCGATTCATTAACGAAGGCACATGGGATAGTCTTTTAGTTAATTCTCCATTAGCAATGCAATTAGCTAATATTCAGTGCGAAGCTTGTCACGGACCTGGAAGTGAGCATAATGGTGATGTAACTGACTCAAAGATGGTCTCCTCGCTTGATGTAAAAAATTGTGGAATTTGTCATGATTCTGGACCATACCACGCTTTCCCAACGCAATGGGAATGCCTCTGGACAAGATGCAACAGAATTTGATGGACGTGGTTTCCACGGTGGACATGCAATTGGTACTTGGGTTGCTACGCGGTGAAAGAGGTAGTTGTGCCCCATGCCATAGTGGTGCTGGTTATGTACAGTGGGTTAAAGAAGGATAAACCAACTAAGATAATGGTTTACCTGCTGCTCCTACTGTTGTTCCAGAAGGAACACTTATAACATGTGCAGTTTGTCACGATCCTCATGATGCAAGTAATCGAACATCAATTAAGAGTTATCAGATACTCAATTGGGTGATGGTACACCAGTAACTGTGGATATATATGGAACAGGTGCTCAATGTATGGAATGTCATAGATCACGAAGAAATGCAGCAGATTATACTGAAGATCCAAGTAATGGAAGTTCACACTTTGGTCCTCATCACGGACCACAAGCAGATATGCTAATCGGAGCAAATGCACCTGACTTTGGATGGGAACTTCCATCTTCAGCTCATGCAGCAGCTCTTGAAAATGCTTGTGCTGATTGCCATATGTATGGTGATGGATGTAACTGATGAAAATGGTGATGCAGTTCTTGTTGGTGGTCACTCATTTAATATGAATGATACAGAAGGTAATGACCATGTTGAATCATGTGCTGATTGCCATGGTGATGTTGGCGAAACCTTCAAGGAGAAAAAATTCTTCTGGAACGGAAATGCTGATCATGATGGTGACGGCGAAGAAGAAGGACTACAAGAAGAGGTTCACGGACTACTTGCACAACTAGCATTATTACTGCCTCCTCTTGATTCAGCTTCTGTTGATATGTCAGCAAAAGATAATTCAATCGCAGTTCTAAGAGCAGGTTATGCTTATATGTGGGTTGAAGAGGATAGAAGTTTTGGTATCCATAACCCAGCATTTACAGTTGGCTTATTAAAATCAGGTATTGAATCGCTAACATACGGTGGTATTACTGCTGGCGCAATTCAAAGTGTAATGGATATACCAATGGATCAAGGCTTCCAAGTAAGATTAGTCTGGACTGCTTTCGGTGCTGATGATGGCGTTGCAAGAGATGCAGTAAAATCTTACACAATCCTAAGAAAAGCAGCTGATGCAGTTCCTGCAAAAGGTGTTGTTGAATATCCAACAGTTACACAAATTCCTTCTGATGTTGAAGTTGGAACTTCTCTAGCTTTAGCTGGCGAATTGTGGGATGTTGTTAAAGAAGTTGAAGCAATTCAATTCATTGAATATAGTGCTGTAGTTCCAACACTATATAACACTGTTGAAGGCGACACTGCATGGGCAACATTCAAAGTGTTAGGGAAATCAGAATCTGGTATGCTTGCTGAGACTGAACCAATGATGGGCCACTCTACAGACGATCTAGCTCCAGTTGCTCCAGCAAGTCTAACAGCAGAATTAGCTGGCGACGGTGTTCAACTTGTTTGGGAAGATCCTGTTGATACAGACTTCAGTGCATTCGAAGTTTACAAAAGTGAAACACAAGGATTCGTTCCAGCACCTGAATTCCTAATTGCTACTACTTCAAACTCAACTCATACTGATATGAATGTTGAGCAAGGAAAAACATACTACTATGTAGTAACAGCCAAAGATTTCTCAAACAATGTAAGTGAAGCTTCAAATGAAGCTGCTGCTACAATTACAGATGTTGGAGAGGACGCTGGAATTCCTACAGAATATGCATTGAATCAAAACTATCCAAACCCATTTAATCCTTCAACCGCAATTAAGTTTGCTATTCCAGATGCGGCAAATGTATCGTTAGTAATTTACGATATGTTAGGAAACCAAGTTGACGTATTGGTTAATAACAATATGAGTGCTGGATATTACACATTTACTTGGAATGCTTCAAATTATGCTTCTGGTATTTACTTCTGCCAAATGAAAGCTAATGACTTCATTCAAGTGAATAAAATGCTGCTTATCAAATAAGCTGCAGATTTAATCAGTATTTAAGACCCGGTTCGCCGGGTCTTTTTTTTGCCTAAAAATATCCTAACTGAAAATTTTTGTAAGTTTGTTATCAAAATCGAAAGAAAGTTGTGTACTATTTACTTTTTGTCTCGCTACTATGGGCTTTTTCATTTGGGCTTATCAAAGATAATCTAAGCACATTAGATTCAAACTTGGTTGCTTTCCTACGTCTTTTTATTTCACTTTTAGTATTTATGCCCTTTCTAAAAATTCGAACAATAGAAAAAATAATAGTCTGGAAATTGATCCTATTAGGATCAATACAATTTGGGATTATGTATGCAGCATATATTTATGCATTCAAATATTTGGATGCTTATGAGGTAGTTCTATTTACTATCTTCACTCCAATTTATGTTAACATACTTAACGACGTAATTGAAAAGAAATTTCATTTTGTATTTTTACTCACTGGTATTTTGTCTGTAGTTGGAACCGCAATTATTTTAAATGACGAATTAACAGCAACACACATTATTCTGGGATTTTTATTGATACAAATATCAAATCTTTCATTTGCGTTTGGGCAGGTATATTACAAGCGAATAATGCTCAAACTAAAGAAAGTTAGAGATAAAGACATTTTTGGTTTGCTCTATGTCGGCGCCGTTGGAGTTACTTTCATATTTGCCTTATTAACTACGCACATAAGAGAAATCGAAGTAAGTGGTGTTCAGATATTAACTCTTCTATATCTCGGTGCCATTGCATCTGGTCTTGGATTTTTCCTTTGGAATATGGGTGTACGAAAGTCAAATATTGGAACCGTTGCAATTTTTAACAATTTAAAAATTCCGCTAGGAATACTAGTTTCACTTTTATTTTTCGGTGAAAGTGTGAAAATTACTAATTTATTATTGGGAGGCTTGATTGTTATCATAGCTTTAGTTATTAATGAATACTATTTTAATAAGAGCATTCAACAGAAAAGTTTAGAAAGAGAGATGTAAATGATTTTTAAGAATAACTCCAATAAGAAATATTTTATTTTCGGAAGTTTAACGACTGTATCTTTAACTCTTATGTTAAGTTTCACTTTTATGAATAAACTAACTCAAGTTGATGAGTCAACCGAGTTTCCGCAAAACTATAGGGTTCTCGTACCATATATCCCCGATATTCTTGAATTCGCCGGGGAGAGAGTTCCAATCGAAAATTTTGATGTTAAAGAACGGATTGAAAGAGAGTTTATTGTAACTACGTATTTCCATTCTGCTTCAATCCTTTACATGAAGCGTGCAAACAGATGGTTCCCTATAATAGAAGAAATCTTAGATGAAAATGGCGTACCTGACGACTTCAAATACCTTGCCTTGGCTGAAAGTGGGCTCGAGAATGTAATATCTCCAGCAAATGCAGTTGGTTATTGGCAGTTTTTAAAGGATACAGGCAAAAGATATGGACTTACAATAAATAATGAAGTGGATGAAAGGTATCATGTAGAAAAAGCAACCGAAGCTGCCTGTAAATATCTACTTGATGCTTATGAGAAATATGGTTCATGGACCGTAGCTGCAGCTTCCTACAATATGGGCATGAACGGAGTTGATAGACAATTAAAAAGACAAAAAACAACAAATTATTATAATATAGTTTTGAATGAAGAAACAACACGGTACATTCCCAGAGCAGTTTCTATGAAGTACATCTTCTCAAATCCAAAGCTTTACGGATTTGCACTTAATGAAGATGATTTATATCAACCTTATGAAACCTACACTGTTGATGTTGATTCTTCTGTAGCGCATTGGGCAGATTTTGCCGACCAATACGAAATAAATTATATGACACTAAAGTTATTTAATCCATGGCTGAGAGAAAATAAATTAACAAACGAATCAAAAAAGGTGTATTCAGTTAAATTACCAATTGAAGGATCTATAAAAGTTATTTCTGAATAAGAATATTAAGATGGACCGATTACCAATAAATATAGTTTTCTTGATATTTATCTCCGTTTCTATTCTAAACGCAGAGCAAACAGATAGTACAAATGTTGATTCTCTTTCATCAAAAGAGATAACGACTTATCAAAATAATTCAATTATAATGGATTGGAGAATATTCAACTATCCATTTGTTACTCCAAACGGTGGAGAGTTATTTTTAAATCAAATTCGCACAGCAAATCCCAGTGCAACTAATCATAGTAATCTGATAACAAGTAGAGAAGAAATGCTAGCACAATTTAGATTGCAGCAAAATTGGGATGTTAAAAAAAAGTACGGAGCATTTGCTAAATATCTAGGTTATGCACAACTTCTAGGTGCTGCTGGACTTTTAGGGGTTCATATTTACCAGTGGTCTAATTTGAAAGATATGCCCTCTGGTCAACCTCAATCCCAACCATTTAACAAATATGACTTTAAATAGCACGATGAAGGCGAAGCCTTAAATTCTTCTGTCACTTTAATAGAAGCATTTTCTTTGCATCAGTATAAGTTCCAGTACTTAGTCTATAGAAGTAGATACCGCTTGGATAATTATCTGCATTCCACTCCACTTCATAAGTACCCGGTGATTGCTGATTGTCTACCAAAGTTGCAATTTCTTTTCCCATCACATCATACACCTTCAATTCTACTTTATGTCCACCATAATCTGGTATTTCGTACTTTATCCAAGTACTTGGGTTGAACGGATTAGGATAATTCTGTGATAGTGAAAATCCCTTTGGAATATTCGATGATAAGGGTTCTTTTACATCAGTAACATGTGAATATTTAACAGTTAATATATCAAAGCCAGTCCCCGAAAAACTATCAAAACCAGTAACGTAAATGTTTTTCCGCTTATCAACTGCAATATCGATCGCATAAGAACCTAAATAGTCCTCAACCCATTCTTCATTCCCCTCTGAATCATATTTGACGATGAACTTCCTGCTAAGCGCGTAAATATTATTATCAGAATCAATTGCAAGAGCTTTTGGCTCAATATTATGTGATTGATACCGATTGATCCAAAGTGTATCGCCCTCCGGATTGTATTTTATAAGGACCATACTGGCTTGATTGTTAGCTTCCTCACTATAGCACAATACTAGAAGGTTGTTGTTATTATCAAGGGCTAAATCAAGTGGATAATCTTCAAGGTTATCGAAACCATTAAAAGTACGAGTCCACTCCTTAACACCAAGATAATTTAGTTTAATTACATAAGCATTTTTTTCTTTATAACTTCTAATGTGAGTAATAACATATACATCTTCATCATCTGTAATAACAATTTTTGGTGTAGGTTCCTGATAAGTGTAAACATCATATGTCCGAACCCAATCTCCCCCATAAAAGCTGGTTTTACAAATACGCAGTTTGTAACCATTGCTAGTTGTACTGCCAGCATAATACTGGTTACCCCCAGGACTTACTGCTATTGATTGGGCCCTATCTCCAGTGCTATCTGTTCCATTAAAAAACTCTTCTTGAACTTTCAACGCCAGAAGGCTGATACGAGAGCGTCATCCAATCACTACCAGTTCCAAAAGGTGCAGACCCATTCCAGTACCAACCAGTAGCGTAAGCTTTTCCATTTGAATCAACATCAACGTCCCATCCGGAGTCAAGAAAGGATAAAAAGATCGGTGTAACTTTGTTTGCCCAAATAGGCGCTCCGTTATTGCTCGCATATTTTGTTGTGTAAAAACAAGTATAGTTGCTTTCCCAAGCACCACTCCCTGTAACCACAACATTTCCCCAGCGATCCACAGCAATTGCTTGAAGTTGTCCTAAAGATGTTTTGTTCCACAACAGATTACCCTCTTGATCGTATTTCATTATTAGACGACCACTCGAACATTGACCTCCTATATAAACATTGCCGGAATCACTCAGCTCAATTTCCACTGGTTGATCGCGGCTGTTTCCTTCCCATGCAAAAACTTTACTCCATTCAAGTTCAGGCTGAGCTAGAATATTATTATACAATACATGACTGACTAGTGAAAACACAATTATGATTATTTCAAGAAATGTAAATGAAACTTTCATTTTTTCTCCACTTTTAATTTTTTTCTCGTCATCAGTTTGCTTTGAATTTCCAATTTTTATTTAAGTTTTATCATTTTTTTTGTCTCCATATAACTACCGATTTTTAACTGATAAAAATAAACTCCACTTCCTTGTTCGGTGCTATTCCATTCCACTTTATAACTTCCCGTTGGTTGATATTTATTTACCAGTGTAGCAACCTCCCTTCCCAGAAGATCGTAAACCTTAAGCGAAACATTCATGTTTCCGTTCAAAGATTGTACTGGAATTTCATACTTGATCGTTGTACTTGGATTAAATGGATTGGGGTAGTTCTGCGAAAGTGTAAACTCTGTTGGTAACTTTTCTTCTTCATCAACACCTACAGTACCACTAACATTTCCCCAAGAAGGATCAATGGATGCTCCATCATTTGTAAGTGCAACTGCTTCACCACCATTTTCATTAATATAGTAGATATCACTTTTATATGTGAAGTTAATTAAGTCAACTAATGAAAATATTCCCCCGCCATTATTCTGTAAATGATTGAAAGCAATCTTACTTCCATCAGGAGAATAGGATGGTTTAGAAACTATTTTATTCCATGAGTAAGAAGTTAATTGTATTGGGTCCCCACCAATTACAGGTACTTTATAAAGATTTGATTGAATCTCAAGCCCATTTATAGTGGTAAATACAAAGACGATTTCAGATCCATCCGGTGACCATGTTGGTTGGGAGCAGAATCCTTGTATACCAAATCTACTGCCGGGAACCAAAATAGTTGGTGGATTGCTCAGATTTGAAGTAGAGATTACAGCAAGAGAATTCAATGTATGTTCCCCAGTTGCATATGCGATCATAGAGCCATCAGGGGAATATGATGGAAATGTATCACCACCCAGAGAGTGTCCTCCAACATCTTGAGTAAAAATTGGCATCCCTGATTCATTCCAAATTCCAATTTTATAAAAAGGTCTGTAAGGATTTTCATAGTTCACAGATACAGCAATATTCTGACCATTATGAGTTGGCGAACATGATTCAGCAGAAATTGTACCTGCTCCAAGTGTAAGATCAATTCTTTCTCCTGCTCCAGCTTGAACTCTAATGAACTCTACTGCACCTTTTCCTTTGGCAATTTCAGCTTTTACCCAAATGTCTTCATCTGCAGGAACTGAAATAACCATTGAATCTGATACCATTGGAATAAAATCTATACATCCCTTAAATGAAATCCTGACAGCTGAGGGTGATACTGCAAACAAATGTGGATCGTGAACTTTTATTTTTATTGGAGTAAGATTTGTGGAAGGAAATGGTCTCTCATCACCAGTTACCCTTTTAAAACTACCACTTTGTAAATCAGCAATAAAAGCATCCAGGTAAAATGCACTTTTCCAACCTTCATAATTAGAAATAAAAGTAAGTCTTTTTCCATCTCTTGAAATTTCAGGTAACTCTGTTGCAAAAAATCTATCTGAAAAATCTGTAAGTTGTTGTTGATCGTTTCCTGAAGAATTCATAGAGTAGATATCACCCAAAACTAGACCAGAAACAACCCTCTTCTTAACAAAAAATATCCTTTCACCAGTTAAATTTGATGTATTTATCTTTTTAAGTGGCTCTCTATCAAGATCGTTTCTTTGGGTATTTTTTTGTGAATAAAGTACCGAGAATAAAAGTCCGATAGTAATAATGATATTAAACACGATTCTATTACATTTCATAATTTCACCTCAAAAATTCTTTTTTTCTACTTAAGTAATACCAGTTTTTTTGATTCAATAAAGTTTTTCGTCACTAGACGGTAAAAATAAACACCACTTGTTAGTAGTTCTGAGGCATTGAATTGAACTTTGTAATTTCCTACCGTCAGGCTTTCATCAATTAGTGTTGCTACTTCTCTGCCTAAAATATCATATACAATAAGTGATACTTCCTCAGAATTTGGTATTGAGAATTCAATTGTTGTACTTGGATTAAAGGGATTTGGATAATTTTGGTTTAAAGTGTATTCAGTTGGTAATCCTTCTGATTTTTTAACATTGACCAAATAATCTATTGGGATTATAATTGTTCCGCCATTTGTCGATATATTAATCTGGCCACTGTAAGTACCAGTATTTATTGTCGTAGCATCAAGTGTAACTGTTATTTGTTTAGAGCTTCCGGGTGAAATGGTACCACTGCTCGGATCAACAGTTATGTACTGATTTGAAACTTCACTCACAGTTACTTGCCCAGTAGTTTGCCCTGTAGAACCTTTATCATCAGTGACAGTGAGGGAATAGGAATATGTATTAGCTGCTGAGTAAGAATGCTCTACTGATTTTTGTGTACTTGTATTCCCATCTCCAAAATTCCAAGAGTATTGCGTAATTGTACCATCATTATCATAAGATCCTGAACCATCAAATGTAATTACTTCATTAATTTCAACTTGTGTTTTCGATAGTTGAGCAATAGCTACAGGATCTTGGTTACTTCCTCCAGTTGCTGTTCCAGCAGCTCTAATTAAAAAAGCACCATTCTCAAGACCACTTATGGAATTAATATTTACCCACTCAACTCCATTAAAATAAAAGCTTTTATTTGGAATTGTTGCATCAATATCAACGCCAGCCGGGTATAAAATACCACTCCCTTGTGTTTCGATTTCAATGAAAAATGTTTCACCATCCAAAATTTCAACAGCTGGGTTTAAGGAAACACTATACCATTGGCCTTCAGCTGAAGTTTCTAATTCTATATTACCTTCGGAAAGAACATTTAGATTTTCATCATACAATCCGATATAAACAAAATTTAGAAACGCACTTTCAGTTCGCATGAAGAAATATATCTCATCGATTAGAAAATTATAACCATTTACATTGAACTCATTATACCAGTACAGATCACTTCCATCACCTAGACCAAAAAAGTTATCTGCTGTGCCGTCACCATCATCAAGAAAATAGACATCATCCCCTAGCGTTTCATTTTGTTTCGATAGCTGTAAAGGATTTTCTCCATCAACAATTTTTGCCTTTTTACTTTGCATTTTCTTTTTCGTTGACAGTTTATCATTTAGATTTTTAATGGAATTAGCTGGCTTCATTACAAAACTGTTACTTGCATTTTTAGCTAGCACAAAATCTCCATTGGCAGAAATATTGAATGACAATGTTGAACCTCCATCATTGCTGAGAGTAAAACTTGTGCTTCCAACTTCACCAGGTCTTACATTTAGCGACAGCGCTTGAACATCCGTAGATGGTTTTGGTGCACTTGCTGCTGAACCTCCTCCGACAAAAGCACCTCTTCCATGAGTTCCAGCTACAACTTTTCCATCTGAAGGCCTAGAAGCAACATAGTTGACTATCACATTTCCTATTGAATTTGCACCTTCCTGCTCCCAGACAGTCTGAGAACTATTAAGAGAAGTTGTTGAAAAGACTCCGATGCTTGTTCCTACAAAGTATGTTGTAGTACCATTATAAGGTAGAATTGAAGCTCCTCTGACTGATGGTCCGTCATTACCGCCTAGATTTCCTTCAATACCAGTAAATGATTGTCCACCGTTACTAGAATGATAGATGCTTTCGATACCATAATTTGATAAGATTACTATTAATTCATTTCCATCAGTTGGATTAACAGCAATGTTATGAATATAGACACCTGGATTCAGTCCTGAAAAAGAAATGTCTACAGCTCCGCTTGTTACAGAATTGGCACCGCTAACCTTATACAGTTTACCCGATGATGGATTCTGAGACCAATCATTTGCTCCATAATAGAGTGTGTGACTTGGATTTGCACTTGAAACTTCAATTGCAGTAATAACATACCCTTGTGGTGCCGACAAGTTATCTAACTTTGCCCATCCATCTGCCAGACCTTCACCATAATTTGTATTATTTGGAAGGCTTCCAATCTGAGTGTTTCGCCAAAGCGAATTACCCGCTGGATAGTACATAATATTTTCATCGCTCGGATCAATTGAATATGGATTTATAAAAAGCATACCAGTAGCATCTTTCGGCGTGATATTACTCCAATTTGGATAATCCCTTCGAGGATTTTCCTGTGCATCATATTCACCTCTTATCACAAGCCCATTTTGAACTGATGTGTAGGGATAATCATTACCAAAATAATTATAGGCCCCATCACCTGTGCTTAAGTCATATGATTCAGTTGCATTCGTACCATCAAACCGAAAAGTAGGGCTGCCATTGTCCTGGGTTCCACCCCCAATTCTATCATCGCCCGCTTCATCTGGAATTGCTATCATATAGAATTGAGTTACATTATATCCATTATTTTTATTTTCCCAAGGAAAAAATTCTTCGTACGATGTATTTGTAATATTAGAAGTATAAGTTAAACCCCCATCATGCCCCCACCACATAGCATTAGGATTGGTTGGATCAAAGGCAAAAGAATGAATATCACAATGAAAGTTTGGATAAAAGAAGGCATTATTACTATAACTGTAACCACCAATCCAATCCAATTTCGCATTCGTGGGTTTTGAACTGAATCCATTTGTTGATCTAAAGAAACTAGTAGCTCCAATAAGCACAAAATTCTCATCATCAGGTTTAACTGCTAAAACCATATTGTAATTATTCTGGGTTTTTACCCAGTCTTCAAAATCATATCCAAAATTAGGCATGTTGGAAGATCTATCTTCTGAAGTTCCATTTGAAATGTTTATTTTATGAAATCGAACGTCATCATACTTTTCATCAATAAAATCACCAGTATTCGTGAGTGTATAAACAATATTATTATTAGCTGCAGTTGTTGCTAAAACTGTTCGAAAATGTTTTGTCGGATAAGTGTTTGGAGTAATGCTTGTCCAGGTTTGCCCATCATCAGTTGATTTATAGATACCTGGTGCGTTTGCTGGTGTTTCATTTCCATCGGCAGATAATGAAGCAACCAAAGTCCCATTTGTTGTAACCACAATATCTAGCCACATATGGTCTTGACTTCCACCTATTGCCAAGCTCCATGAATTTCCACCATCAGTCGATTTTATAATTCCAACTGCATGTGAAGCGGCAAAAATTGTTCCTGTACTAGGATTTATAATAATTTTAGAGATAAAATCAAAAGGTCCATCGTATCCAGCGATTGAACCTCCACTAGCATTTGGTAATAAATCCCAAGTTTCCCCATTATCACTGGATTTGTATATCCCTCCACCAAAAAAGAATGCAGTATATCCGAGATCTGGACCAGAACCATTCCACTCTCCAGACGTATAATACCATGTACTTGTATTCCCTGGTCTTGGGTCTTGAACAAGAGAAGTAACACTGAGAACTTGACTTGTAGTACTTTTCATATCCCAAGTTTCTCCCTTATCTGTCGATTTCCATATTCCCCCTGTAATTCCGCCAGCAATGATTGTATTTGGATTAGTTATATCAACAGCAAGTGCCCTTGTTCTACCTCCAACATCGTACGGACCAGCTTCTTGCCAATCTAATGCCATGGCATCAGATGTTTTGTCTAAGTCAGTTTTTCTTGGTAATTGCTTTGCAAAAGCTAGTTCTCTCTTCCTGATGTCTCTCGGAATCGTATTTGTTTGGGGATCTTTCAGCATTCTATAAAAGTACTCTGCTCTACCTTTCTTTGCCTCAATTCCAGCTTTTGGGGAAGAAGTTGACCTAATTCTTTGATTATTTCTCTCTCTCAGATTTCCTTCAAAAAAACTCGAAAAAAGAATAAGTGTGATTGAGAGAGACATAACAAAAAGTATTGCACTGTAAATTATCTTTTTCATCTATTCACCTCAGCTCTTTAATTTATAAATACCTTTTTATTATTTTATAACATTAAACTTGCAAGCAACAGAAAGTTGAAATGTGTGTATTACATAATCAACATCTTCAATTACATCCGTAAGACCAAGACCAAATGTTAGCTGTGGAGCTAATGTGATAAGAGGTGAAATATCAATATCCCAACCACCACCAAATTTAAGTTCAAATCTTGTATTCGTATCCTTTAGTGAATTCTTTGTTTTTTGTACTGTCTGTCCGCCAACAATAGAATAAGTTTGTTCAAGTTCAGAACTCATATCAAATCCTATTTGAGGCCCAAAAACAAAATATACACCTACATTAGGTATTCTATATTTAAAGAGTGATATTATTTGAAAATATGCTATACTCACGTCATTATCAACAGAATAATTTGTTCCGTTCTGAGAGAATAATGAAGAGCTTGATCCGCTTCTGTTATCATAAAATGCTAGTCCCGTAAGTATTCCTATCGCTCGGTCGCTAGTAAAAGTCATGTCTAGTATTCCACTTAGGGCAACCCCAAGTCCACTTCCCCCCTCATCAAGATCTGAACCAGTATGTAAATTAAAATTAAATCCTAGATCAGGCCCAACTGACATTCTGAATTGAGCAAATGATAAACTCGAAATTAAACTTAAAAGAATAACTAGGATTAAAATTTGATTTTGCTTTTTCATTGTGTTCTCCATTTTAATTGTTAACAACATATTTTGTGGTTACTTTGTAATCATTATTATTTGTAGATTCTTTTCCGTAAAATGTAAACATCCATTCTTGTCCAACTTCAACACCTTGATAACCTACCAACATATACCATTCATCTTTTTGATAAACTGTCTGAGTATCTCCTTGCAGTTCATCATTAAAATCCATGACACTTAATTCAACCTTATTAATTGTAATATCTACAGATGATTTGAAATAGAACTCTATTACATCCTGATAAGTTTCGCTTTCTAAATGTGACACATTTATTGTAACTGAAGAGTTCTGATTAGGTGATCCAAGTGGATTTAGTCCCCCACCACCTTCGTCATCATCACTGCTACATGATGATAGAAGAAATGCAAATGCCAAAACAATCAAATTAAATGTTTTCATTGCTGCCTCCTTTGATTTATGAATTATTATTTGGAATAAGTTTTTCATTAAAAGTTTAGTTTTTTAACAAATTTTAACTATACTCAATATAATTTCGGAGGCGAGTTGAGTCAATACTCAGTACCCTTCAATACCACTCATAGGTTGGAACAATACCACTCAATTAGTAAAAATGGGGAAGAAATTATCAAAAGTGAATAATTTAATTGGGTTTGGGTTTAAATCTTTTGAATAGTTTTAGTTAAACTATCTTTATGATCGATAGAGAGTTTTTTTCTGATACGGGTTCGGGCAACTTCAATGCTCTTAGTTGTTTGATTTGCAATATGTGCAATTTCTTTAGTATTCAGATTCATTCTTAGGAATGCACAGATTTTCAATTCGCCGGCTGATAGAGCTGGATATTTTTCAGTAAGTTTCTTGTAAAACTGTGGATGAACATCCTCAAAATGCTTCAGAAAATCTTCCCAACTCTCTTCTTCCAGGATACTTTGCAACCTGGACTTCAATTTTCTCATTTCTCTCTTATCACTATTCCCACTAATAAGGTAACCATCAAGAGACGTTATTGCATCTTCGAGATTTTTATTATTATTGGAGATTAATAAAGCTTTTGAAGTAAGTTCCCTGTTCTTTGCGTTTAATTGACTATTCAACAGATCGATTTTTCTTTCAAGTTTACTGGATTTTTCTTTTGCTTCATTTCTTTCAGATTGTTTCTTGAAGAAATATCGCGAAAAAATACCTCCTCCAACTACTACTAGGAAGATGAGAGAACCAATCAAAATTTTCTGAGTTTGAACTTGCTGCTCAGCAGTAAGTTTTGCATTTTCTACTTTTAATTTTTCAAGCTCCAATCTCTCAAGATTATATTTTGCCTCTGTTTCCTCAAGTATTTTAATTTTTTCAGCACTTAGCAGTGAATCTTTGACAGAATTATAGATTCTGCTATATTGAAATGCTCTCTCATAATCTTTTTGTTTCTCAGCTATTTGGTACAAATAGTATGACGCATCACGTATAATACTTAGAAGATGTTTTTCCTTTCCAAGCTTTAATGCTCTTTGCCCATAATCTTTTGATCTATTATAATCCCCTTTTTCAAAATGTAATTCCGAAAGGTTTACAAGAGCAGAAGTAATACTCACGGTATCTCCAATTTCTCGAGAAACTTGAAGAGACTTATTGAGATTACTAAAAGAGTTTTTGTAATCATTGTTTTTTTTATAAAAATTCGCAATTAGAATGTAAAACTCACTCATTCTTGCTTTATCACCAATGGATTGAGCTAATTTCAGAGCTTTACTTAAAAACATTAGTCCCGCATCTGCGTTGTCTAAAGCGATATGTGTTTTGGCTAAATTTGAATATCTTGAGAATAATCTATAATTATCACCAATTTCCTCAACCATCTCAACTGATCTTTCATAGTGATCCAGTGCCTTTTGATGCTCTCCAAACTCACTGTAAAGATCCCCAATACTATCTAAAACATCAGAAACATATAACTCTTCACCTTGTCTTTCAAAATTTTTTAGTGCTCCATGCAAATATTCTATGGCAGTTTCAAAATCACCAATCTGACGATACAGATTTCCTATGTTGTTATCGCAAATTCCAATTAGAATATTATTCTCTAATTCTTCTGCCAGGAGTTTTGCATTGCTATAGTGATTTAGTGAAAGACTCTTATTACCGCACTCTCTATATACTATTCCAATTCCAAGATTGGCCCAAAGCTCTCCTTCTTTATAATTACTTTTCTTAAAAAGTTCTATTGACCTAATATAAGAGTTGATTGCTTCGATGTAGCTTCCATTCTCAAGAAGAATTTCACCAATACTGAATTCACATTCAGCAACAAGGGAATCATTTCCAGTTAATTTTGATGATCCAAGAGCTTTTCGATAATAGTTTTGAGCCATTGAGTATTTGCTCTGCATATGAAATACGTATCCGATTTTATTTAAGAGAACCGTTTCATAGAAGTTAGTGCTGTCATCTAGATTACTTTTTTCCCAATCAAAGCTTTTTAATGATTCGAGAGCATTCTGATAATAATAGACAGCAGAATCTGGATAGAGATCTAGTATTTGATCTGCACGTAGAATATTTTCACTAAAATTGTTATTAAAGGATTCATTTTGAATTACCAATCCTAGATTTTGGAGAGGAGTAAAAAATAGTAGATAGCTAAAAAAAAGAAAACGAAAAATAGCAATCAGATAATTTTTGTTCATAAATTGCTTGTGCATTTCTTCTGAATAATCTTTATATATTATATTTTAATTAACTTATCCTTTCCGGAGATTTTTTGTCAAAGAGGACTTTATCTCGTTAAATTTTACTCAATTTTAGAAACTGTCCAAAAATTATTACCTGTATTTAACTTCTGTTTGGTAAATCGTAAAGTGAAAAGATGTTTAGAATTTATCTCTAGCTTCTTATTCACTAACATTTCTGGAATAACTAATTCAAGTTCGGTATTTGTGCCAATTGGAGGAACACCAGCTCCATATCCGATAACTTTATCAACCATTACAATGCACAAATTACTATTATCTACTTTCTTCGTTTCTAGTATTGTGCATGATATTTCAGCCGAACCATGGGAATATGATTTGGGTGGATTAACCTTTTCTTTTGAATTTTCATTTTGGCTGTCTGATGAGTTACATCCAGCTAATGAAACTAAAAGAACTCCTACGAAAAACATTTTAAGTTTCATAATACAATCAAATTTATTTAAAAACATTCATAGGTCATTTCATGAAAATAGCAACTTCTGGAAAATATAGAAAAAAATTGAAAAGTATAAATGAATTTTCCTTAAATGTAGTATTAATTTTCTTTAAGTATTGATATAAGTTTTGTCATGTCATCTGGAAGGTCTGAGTTAAAGCACAATTCCTGTTTAGTTTTTGGATGAACAAATCCAATTGTTTTGGCATGAAGTGCTTGGCGGTCTATAATGGAAAGTAAATTCTCAACTCGAGATTTCATTTTAGGAAGATTGCTTCCATAAACTATCCTCCTACCACCGTATGTTGGATCGCCAAATATTGGATGATTTATGTGATTCATATGAACACGGATTTGATGTGTTCTACCAGTCATTAATTTTAGTTTTACAAGTGATGCAAATTCAAACTCCTCAATCACACTAAATAAAGTTTCAGCATGTTTTCCCTCGTTTTCACTAACTGAAAAAACTTTTCTGTCCCTTTTACTTCTTGCAATGTTTTGCACAACTTTTCCTTCTGGTTCCTTAAAAATTCCCCAGCAGACTGCCCAATATTCCCGATTGATTGTACGTTTGGTAAATTGTTTTGCAAGTTCCGAATGAACCCAGGGGTCCTTTGCTATAAGTATAAGTCCGCTCGTATCTTTATCCAAACGATGTACAATTCCTGGACGATCGGGGGCATTAAAGTCGCTTAGGTTTTCAGTGTGGTAAAGAAGCGCATGAACTAAAGTTCCAGTAAAATTTCCAAAGGAAGGGTGAACGACTAGTCCGGGAGGTTTATTAACAACAATTATATACTCGTCTTCAAAAATAATTTCTAAAGGAATATCTTCAGCTTCAAGCTTATCTGGTCGAGGTGATACTGGAATTGTTACATCTATTATGTCACCAGGTGAAATAATATAATTCGGTTTTACAATCTCTCCGTTTACTGAGACATATTCTGATTTGATTAATTTTTGAATTCTAGATCGGGTGGCGTTTTCAAGGGAATTTGTTAAATATACATCTATCCTTTCTTTTCTCTTCCCTTCTGTTACCTCAAACTGATACTTTTTCTCTGTTACTATTTTCGCCATTCTCTAATTCTTGAGGATGTTCAAGAGTTGTTTCTTCATTTCTAGATTCTGTTTCCAAGTTCATACTGTCTTTAACAGTTTCCTTTTTCTCTTCTCTATGAAATATTAGTATCACCGCTACTCCAACAGTTACAGCAGAATCTGCTATATTGAATATAGGCCAGGTTTCATATGTTTTTCCAAATAGAGTGAAATCCCAAAATTCAACTTGAATAAAGTCAACGACTTTGCCATAGAGTAGTGGTGCATAGTCATAAAAGATTCCATAAAATGCTCTATCTATTAAGTTTCCAAGAGCACCTCCAAGGATTAAAGCTAAACCTAGCCTAAGTGCTAAACTCTCATTCTTTGATTTGTACAAATAATAGAATATTGCTACAGCAGCAACAAGTGTAAAAAGAGATAAGAAAAGCTTTTGAATAACTGTCACTTCAAATCCAAACGCCATACCAGGATTTTCGACAAAAGTTATTCGTAAAAACGTTCCTATAATTTCAATACTTTCGCCAATATACATTCCTTCCCAATTGATTCCAAGGAATGGGATTGAAAATCCTTTGACCGCAAATTTAGTAATTTGATCCGATAGAAGAACAGCAAGGCTGATATATAAAACTCTCAAATGATAACCGCTGTTTACTTTTTATACTGTGTGTTCTTAACTTCAACACAGTGCTGCGTATGAGGCACTGCCATTAATCTTTTTTTGGGAATTAATGGACAAGTTGGACAAAGATTTTTTGGCTCATCCATACACTCAATACAAATTCCATATGTACCTAACTCAATTCTTTGTAAAGCATCTTCAAGATATGCCAAGAACTTGCTTTCCCGCTGCGCCCATAAGTATAATTTTTCCCTTTCTTGAGCATCAGTTCCCTGCTCAGCCATATGAAGAGAGTAGGGAGAATTTTCATTTACATACTGTCCAGTGCTTGAATCCATCATTTGATCTTTCAGATTTTCAAGTTGCTCAATTATCTCAGAACGTTTTTCAAGTATGACACTTTTAAATACTTTTAGTTCTGATTTATTGTAACCCTTAGCTTTTTTCTTAGATTTGGATTTACTTGCTTCAACTTTTACAACAGGTTTTTTAACTGTCGATTTCTTAGTTGTTGCTTTTTTAGCAGGACTCTTCTTAATTGTTGCTTTTTTAGCAGGACTCTTCTTAATTGTTGCTTTTTTAGCAGGACTCTTCTTAGTCGCAGTAGTTTTTGCTTTACTAGTTCCTACTTTTTTGGCTGAAGTTGTTTTTTTTGTTTTTGCAGTCTGCTTTTTTGCAGCTGGTTTAGATTTATCAGCACTTGCTTTTTTTACTGTTCTTTTTGCCATAATACCTCCAAATAAAACTTAATTACTCTGACTTTTCTATACGGATTGAACAAGTATAATCACCAATGATAAAATCTTGAAATGAGCCTTTACTGGGCTCACCTTGCTCAATCAAATCAGCTAAAGTTTCATTCATAATATAATCAGAAAATTTATAAATAAAAGTACTTAATTCATTATCTGTTTTATAAGTTATTTTAATTTTATCCATTACATCAAAACCAGAATCTTTTCTGATGTTTTGGATTCTATTTACTATCTCTCTTGCATACCCTTCAGCTATCAATTCCTCTGTTAATTCTGAGTCGATGGCCACAGTAATTCCCTCCTCAGATTCAACTACCCAGCCTTCGATCTCAGAATTGATGATCTCAACATCATCAGTAGCTAGGTTTACTTCATTACCATCAACTTTAATAGTAATCTGTTTTTCATTCTCTAAATGGCTAATCTGCTCTTTACTGAGTTGAGTAATTTGAACAGCTACTGGTTTAACAAGTTTACCAAGTTTTGGTCCCAGAGTTTAAAATTGGCTTTCGCTGATTTGTTTACAATTGAGGAATCATCTTCCAAAACAACCAATTCTTTGATATTAACTTCTTCGAGAATAACATCCTGCATGTAGCTCACTGCATCTCTATTCTCTTTACTAATGGCGACCATTATTCTGCTCAACGGTTGTCTTACTTTTAAATTTGACTTAGCTCTCATTGCTCGTGTTAAGTAAACAACTTTCTGAGCAATAGACATCTTTTCTTCAAGCTGTTTATCAATGTAAGACGCTTTTGGATATTCGCTTAAGTGAACTGATTCGTATTTATCAGTATTTGCAATCTTATTCAGATTCTGATACAGCTCCTCTGCAACAAACGGTGCAAAAGGTGAGATCAATTTAGAAACAGTCATCAAGCATTCGTACAGAGTTTGATAAGCAGAGAGTTTGTTTTCGCTAATCTCAGCTTTCCAGAATCTTCTTCGAGAACGACGGACATACCAGTTTGATAGCTCATCAATTGCAAACTGTTGAACCTCTCTGGCAGCTTTCGTAACATCATAACTGTCCATCAGAGATTCATAGTTCTTTACTAATGTATTGAGTTTAGATATTATCCATCTATCGATCTCTTGTCTTTCGACATGAGGGATCTGCCCTTTGCTAAGATCAACTTGGTCAATATTCGCATATAATGCAAAGAAAGAATATGTATTAGTTAATGTACCGAAGAATTTTCTCTGAACTTCAGCAATTCCTTCCTCATCAAAAAGAGTTGGTTTCCATGGAGGAGATGTTGTTACGAGATACCACCTTGTTACATCTGCTCCATATTTTTCAAATAACTGAAATGGGTCAACCGAGTTGCCCTTACTCTTGGACATTTTCATTCCAGCTTTATCAAGAATTAATTCGTTTACAATCAGGTTTTTATATGTAATACTATCGAAAAGCATCGTACCAATTGCATGCATAGTATAAAACCAACCTCTCGTTTGGTCTATACCTTCGCAGATAAAATCGCAAGGATAGTTGTTTTCGAATAACTCTTTGTTCTCAAAAGGATAGTGATATTGTGCAAATGGCATTGAACCAGAATCGAACCAGACGTCAATCAATTCTGGAGTACGTTTATATACTTTACCATTTCGTTCAAACATCACTTCATCAACAAATGGTTTATGAAGATCAATTTCTTCTTCACTTAATTCTCCAACAGAAATCCTCTTTCCATCTCTTTCAACGAATCCTTGTTTTAATTCTTCAATACTGCCAACAACAATTTTATCTTCATCATCACTTAGCCAAATTGGAAGTGGAGTTGCCCAGAATCTGTCTCTTGATAAAGCCCAATCCTTATTTTCCTCAAGCCAGTTGCCAAATCTTCCACTGCCGACTTCTGTGGGTTGCCAATTAATCTCTTTATTCAAAGCAACCATTCTGTCAGAAACAGATGTAGTTTTGATAAACCAAGACTCACGTGCATAGTAAATAACTGGAACGTTATCAAACCTCCAGCTAAATGGATAGGAGTGAACAATGGTTTCTTTCTTATATAGTTGACCCTTCTCCTTTAATTTCATAATAATTTCTAAATCTGCGTCTTTTACAAATTGTCCCTCAAAATCAGTTATCTCTTTTGTGAACTTTCCACCACCAGTTACTGGTTGCAAAAATGGGAGATCATATTTCTTTGAAAGTTCGTAGTCGTCCGCACCAAATGCAGGGGCAATGTGAACAATACCCGATCCATCTTCGGTACTCACAAAATCTGCCTCAACAACGTAAAAACCTATCTTATCAACAGAACAATAATCAAATAATTGAGAATAAGTCTGACCAGCGAGATCACTTCCCTTATAACTCTCGATGATCTCATAATCGTTTTTTAAAACTGAAATTCTTTCTTTTGCTAGAACAAGATATTTATCATCAGTTTTTACTTTAACATATTCAACATCAGGGCCAACGGCAAGAGCCACATTTGAGATCAATGTCCAAGGCGTTGTTGTCCAAACAAGAAAAAAAGTATCACCTTCTTTGCTGAGGTCGGAATCTTCCAATTTCATCATAACAAAAACGGATGGATCTTTAGTTTCTTTATATCCGAGGGCTAGTTCGTGAGAAGATAGAACAGTTTCAGATCTTGGACATTGGGGAACAATCTTATAATCTTTGTATATCAATCCTTTTTTGAACAGTTCAGAAAGAGCCCACCATACTGATTCAATGTAATCATTTTCACAAGTTACGTATGCATCTTCAAGATCTATCCAGTAACCCATGCGAGTTGTCATCTTTTCCCAAAGGTCTTTGTAGGTAAATACAGACTTTTTACATTCAGCATTGTACCTGGCTACACCAAATTCTGGTATCTCACTTTTATTCTTAATACCTAAATGCTTTTCAACTTCAATTTCAACTGGAAGTCCATGCGTATCCCAACCAGCCTTCCTATTGACTTTATATCCTTTCAAAGTTTTATATCGGCATACTAAATCTTTGAGAGTTCTAGACATTACATGGTGAATGCCAGGTTTTCCATTGGCAGTTGGTGGACCTTCATAAAACGTAAATGTTTGAGAATCTACTCTTGATGAAATACTTTTTTCAAAAATTTTGTTCTCTTCCCAATATTTGAGAATTTCTTCTTCAATCTTTGGATAATTTATTTTTCCGTCGAACTGCTTATACATCTTATCTCTTTATGCTATAATGGTAATTTTAATTTTCTTCAGTTTCATATTTATTGATCAAATCTCTTTCAACTTGAATAAACTCTTTTAGTTGAGTTTCTATATGCTTCTTACGCTGTGTAATTTCTTCAACTTTTTTTTGTGCATCAAACACTATTTGATCTGCCCTTAATCTTGCATCTTTTAAAATCAGGTCAGCTTGATCTCCAACATCATATTTTTTCTCAACAATGCCTTCCTCTGTTTCTTCTTCGGTTTCAATAAATCCTAATCTGAGGTGAGCAACCTCGGAAACAGCCATTCCAAACAATGCCATCGAACCAAGCACAATATTTCTAAGTGAATATAAAATTAAATTTTCTGTAATAAGATCATTCACACCAAAGTAGTTGCTGAATAATCCAATCATAAAAACACTGATAATAACTGAGGCAACAATAACTGAAAAGACCAATTTACCTCCATAATTCCAACC
The DNA here is from genome assembly GCA_963751695.1 of uncultured Ignavibacteria bacterium. Taxonomy (GTDB): domain Bacteria; phylum Bacteroidota; class Ignavibacteria; order Ignavibacteriales; family Melioribacteraceae; genus SZUA-22. The sequence continues at coordinate 226,153 of CAVVVP010000002.1, forward strand.
AAGGGTTCTGTCGATTTGCCACCCGCATGCAAATGTTAATATCGATAGGACAAACCAAACTGTAAAGCCATGCGTAGAGTTATCAAAAATATCCGTACTCAGAAAATTTGATGCAAATAAAAATATTGCTATTAACACAGGGAGCAAAAAATATGTATTTTTTCTTTCCATCACAATTTCCTTATAACTTCCTTCATTATTAAAGTCATTTTAGGTTCTGCATTGTTTGCAGCTTCAATAATTTCCTCTACATTAACTTTCTGCAGTGACTCTGGGAAACATTCATCAGTTATAATACTGAAACCTAAAACTTTCATTCCCATATGGTTTGCGACAATGTTCTCTGGAATAGTTGACATTCCAACTACATCTGCGCCAATAGTCCTTAAAAATCTATACTCAGCACGAGTCTCTAAATTTGGGCCAGGAACCGCAACGTAAACCCCTTTTTGAATCTTAATTTTATTCTCGAGTGCAACCTCTTCTGCTAACTTGATAAGATCAGAATTATAAGGTTCGCTCATATCTGGAAATCTGGGGCCGAACTCATCTTCATTTTTACCGATAAGTGGATTATCACAAAGTAGGTTAATATGATCAGCCATTATCATTAAATCGCCTCTACGATATATCGGATTCATACCGCCGCAAGCATTAGAAACCAATAAAGTTTCAACTCCCAGTTTTTTCATTACTCTTACTGGGTATGTGATCTGCTTCATGGAGTAACCTTCGTAGAAATGAAATCTTCCCTGCATTGTCACAACATTCTTACCGCCAAGTCTTCCAAAGATCAGTTTGCCTTTATGTGATTCAACGGTAGAAAGAGGAAAATGAGGTAGTTGATCGTAATCAATTTCATGGTCAATTTCTATTTCGCTTACAAGTCCTCCTAAGCCGGTACCAAGTATAATCCCAACATCATACGTGTCAGTTGTCTTTGTTCTGATAATCTTAAGCGTTTCTTCGATCATAGCAAGCAATTCACTCATAATAATTTCTCCAGAACATCATCTTCATCAATTGCAGATTTTTTATCAGCATCTTTACTTAAAACTGGATTTCCACTATCTATTGAAGCTATTCCCATATTTATAATACTAGATTGAGTTTCAACCATTGCTTTTAGTTTTGCGATCAATAAATTCTTTTCTTCCTTTAATTTAAGTACAGAACTTCGCACAAGCTCAGCTTCATTTTTTGCTTTTTCAATCAATTGGTTAGCTTTAATCTCTGCCTCTTTGATAATAAGCTGATTTTGTTTTTTTGCTGACTCTACTGATCTGCTGGATGACTCTTGAGCATTCAGCAATGTTGACTGCAGTGATTTTTCAAGTTTCTTGAATTCGGTTATCTCTTCCGCATTTTGATCCATTTGTGAGACTAACTTATCGTTCTCTTTCTGTAATTTTTCAACCTCTGCGGCAAGTGATTCGAGAAATGCTCTTACCTCTTCCTTATCGTATCCATAAAGTGATTTTGAGAACTCTTGTGCCTTAATACTGAAAGGATTGAATTTCATAATTCCCTCCAATTTTTAGAAGTATCTCTCTCGCCAAAAATTGCTGTTCCGATTCGAAGCATTGTTGATCCTTCCTCAATTGCTATTTTATAATCATTGGTCATTCCCATTGATAGTTCGATTATCTCTTTATGTGAACTATTAATTTTTTCTTTCATTTCTCTAAGTTTTTCAAACGTCTTTCTGATTAAAACCTCATCTGCAGTATATGGGGCCATTGTCATTAAACCTTTTACTTCAATATTCTGAAGTTCGGCACATTTATCAATTAGTCTTTCTACATCCTGATAATCAGAGAGCCCGAACTTTGATTCTTCAACAGAAGTATTCACCTCTAATAGAATCTTTTTTTGAATTTCTTTTTGCTGAGCCTTATTATTTATTTCATTTGCTAACTGTAGAGAATCAACTGAGTGAATATACTCAGCCGAGTCAACAACGTATTTCACTTTATTTTTTTGAAGGTGCCCAAGAAAATGCCAATAAAAGTTGCCTTTAATTAGTTTACTTTTATCACGAAGATCTTGAGCCTTATTTTCTCCAAAGTTAAAAATTCCAGTATCAAATGCTTCTTTTATCAGTTCAATAGGTTTAGTTTTGGAGACCGCAATAACAATTATTTCTTCAAAATTTCGCCCACAATTTCTGCATATATCCTTGATCGAACCGTTAATTATGTGAACGTTTTCAGTTATCATTTCAAAAAAAATTAAGGAAAGAATTTATCGTTTTAATGGTTAAAAATCAATTTAAAACAAAATAAAAAGGGGGATACAATCCCCCTCACTAAACAATCAAAAATCAAATTTTAACTACAACCTGTTGTTGATCCGCAAGTGTTGCACTTTAGACATGTGCCGTTTCTAACCATCGTCATGCTTCCACACTCTGGACAGATATCCCCAGTATAACCGCGTTCTTGAGCTTTCTGCCTTTCTTTTTGCATAACGTATGCTTGGCTCTTAACCTGATTCAATTCTCTGTCGTTTTTCTCAATGGATACTGTTTCACCTTTATCAACAGGAACAGGTTCTTTATCCAAAAGAATCGTTCGTTCACTAATTACTTCTTCACCCTCAAATTCAGGTTCAACAATGCGAAGATGATCACTACTCGTTTTAGCTGCTTCATCTTCATTCACATGAGCCAGATCTTCCCTACCTAAATATGTGACAGCCAATTCACGGAATATATAATCTATAACCGAAGTTGACATTTTGATTCTTTTGTGTCCTGAAACGGGACCGCTCGGTTCAAACCTTGTGAAGATGAATGCATCTACGAACTCCTCGAGGGGAACTCCATGCTGCAAACCAAGTGAAATTGCTATTGCAAAGTTGTTCAGAAGGCTTCTATAGGCGGCCCCTTCCTTTGCCATGTCAATAAATATCTCACCAAGTTCACCGTTATTATATTCACCAGTTCTAATATAAACTGACTGTCCATTAATTTTAACTTTTTGAGTATATCCTTCTCTTCTATCTGGTAGCCTTCTACGTTTTGCAATATACCTGTGAACAATTTTTTCAGCTACTCTTACAAGATCAACTTTTTCTTTTGCTTCAATTATTTCTTCTACAAAATCATCTTCTTCAACAGCAGTATTTAAAGGTTGTGAAAGTTTTGATCCATCTCGATATAATGCCTGCGCTTTGATTCCAAGCTGCCATGATTTTACATATGCATCTTTCACTTCATCAATTGAAGCACTATTTGGGAAATTTATGGTTTTGGATATTGCACCGGATATGAATGGTTGTGCTGCAGCCATCATATTGATGTGACCATCTGGAGAAATGTATCTTAATCCTTTCTTCCCACATTTATTTGCACAATCAAATACAGGGTAATGTTCTTGTTTTAAGAAAGGAGCACCTTCAATTGTCATTGTACCACAGACGTAATCATTTGCAGCAACTATTTCCGTTTTTGAAAAACCTAAAAATTCCAAAATACTAAAAGTCGGATCATTTAGCTGTTTCTCAGTAAGGTTTAGTTTGTTTTTACAAAAATCGTCTCCCATTGTATATCTGTTGAAAGCAAAATCAATTTCAAAAACTGATGGAAGCATTGCTTCAATCTTTGCTAAAAGTTCCTCATTGAATCCTTTTGATTTTAACGAATCATGATTAATGATTGGGCAACCCTTTAAACTACCAGCGCCTTTAGCATACTTTTCAATCTCTTTGATCTGCTCTCTATTATAATCCATTTTTTTGAGTGCTGGGGGGATTGATTGGTTGATGATTTTAAAGTAACCTCCACCAGCGAGTTTTTTAAATTTAACTAACGCAAAATCTGGTTCAATTCCCGTTGTATCGCAATCCATTACTAGACCAATTGTTCCTGTTGGTGCAAGGACTGTTACTTGTGCATTCCTGAATCCATATTTCGATCCAAGCTCAAGTGCTTTTTCTGCATCCTCTCGGGCCGCTTCTAGGAGATCGGAAGGACAATACTTTGGATTTATTCCTTTGGGATAAATTGTTAATCCTTCATATTCTTCTCTAGGAACATTATAGGCAGCTCTCTTATGATTATGAACAACTTTAAGCATATTCTCCTTGTTCATTTCATATTTCTCGAAAGTGCCCAGTTCTTTTGCCATATACGCTGAGGCAGAGTATGCTGTCATATGCATAATTGCTGTTACTGCTCCGGTTATGGCTGAGGCTTCTTTACTGTCATAAGGGATTCCTTGTCTCATCAAGAGAGAGCCAAGATTTGCATAACCAAGGCCCAGAGTTCTGAAATCGTAACTATTTTGCGCAACTTCTTTGCTTGGATACTGAGCCATCATCACACTTATCTCAAGCACGACAGTCCAAAGATGAGAAGCATGCCTGTACTCATTTATCTTAAACTCTGCGCTTTCATCATTGTAAAATTTGACTAAATTTAATGATGCCAAATTACATGCAGTATCATCAAGAAACATATATTCGCTACAAGGATTTGAGGCTTTTATTTCTCCACTATTTACCGATGTATGCCATTCATTTATAGTTGTGTGATATTGAATTCCAGGATCTGCAGAAGACCATGCAGCAAAACCAATTTCGTCCCAAAGGTCTCTGGCTTTAATAGTTTTCATTGGTTCAGGTTCACGTTCTTCAATTTCTGCTTTCTTTTTTTCTGTACGAGCAATTAAACTCCAATCACCATCATTTAAAACTGCTGACATGAAACTATTTGTAACCCGAATGGAGTTGTTTGAATTCTGACCTGACACAGTAGCATATGCTTCTGAGTTCCAGTCTGTATCATACTCTGGAAATTCAATTGATTTGAAACCTAATTTTGCAAGGTGAATTACACGTTCAATGTAATTCTCTGATATCTTTGCTTTTCTAGCTTCCTTTACGGCCAATTTAAGGTACTGATTAACATGCTTATTAAATCTGTCATTTTCAGGGTGTTCTTTATAGCAAGCACTCATAATATTATTAAGATGAAGATTACATAATTGTGAACCAGCTACAACAGCTGCTACTTTTTGCTCTTCAATAACTTTCCAATTGACAAATTCTTCTATGTCTGGATGATCAATATCGAGTGTGACCATCTTAGCTGCTCTTCTAGTTGTGCCGCCAGACTTAATAGCTCCGGCAGACCTATCACCAATTTTCAAAAAAGACATTAGTCCTGATGATTTTCCACCACCACTCAAGGGTTCATTTGCCCCTCTAATATCTGAGAAATTTGTTCCAGTCCCTGAGCCATATTTAAACAATCTAGCTTCACGAGTCCACAGATCCATTATTCCGCCTTCATTTACTAAGTCATCACTCACAGATTGAATAAAGCAAGCGTGTGGTTGTGGGTGTGTATAAGCATCAGTTGATTGAGTCAATTTTCCAGTTTTAAAATCAACATAATAATGACCTTGTGAGGGACCATTTATACCGTAAGCCCAATGTAGTCCTGTGTTAAACCACTGAGGACTATTTGGGGCTGCCATTTGGTTTGCCAACATATAAACATGTTCATCATAAAATGTTTTTGCATCTTCTTCTGAACTAAAATAATTTGCTTTATATCCCCAGTATGTCCAAGTCCCAGCCAATCGGTGAAATACTTGTCGAGAATCATTTTCTGATGAATACCTATCTTTCTCAGGTAATTCTTCTAATCTTTCTAAATCAGGACTTGATGCCTGAAGCCATTTTGGAATTCCTTTCTCGTTATTCTTTTTTGTTAACCTAGGAACCCCAGCTTTTCTAAAATATTTTTGAGCAATTATATCTGTAGCAACTTGAGACCAGCCCTTAGGTACAACAACATCATCCATTTTAAAAACAACAGATCCATCTGTATTCTTAATTTCTGAGGTTCTTTTCACAAATTCAAACAATTCTAGAGGATCTTTATCAGGGGAGGTAAACAGTCGGGAAAATTTCATTAAGACTCCATGTTAAACAATTTTATTAAAAATAGATTATAACTCATTATGATACAATAACTTAGAAGTTTTGTTGCGGAGTTGCAAACTTATAGAATTATTGTGGTTGAAAATACCAAATAATTATTTTTAAAGCAATTTAATCATTTAACTAACATATAATAATACAATAGGTTTATTATAAATATTCAAAATTTGAGTCAAATATTAAATTTTCGCTAGTAAAAAAATTATTATATTTATTTTCATTTATTGAAAATAAATGAAAGAAGAATTGAGGTTAAAATGAAGTACAAACGAGCCGCTGGAATATTATTACATCCAACTTCACTTCCAGGTAAAAATGGTATTGGGGAGTTAGGAGATGAAGCTATAAAATTTATTGATTTTTTGAAAGAATCAGGACAAACTTTGTGGCAGATTTTCCCGTTAGGACCAACTGGTTATGGAGATTCACCATACCAAAGCTTTTCTACCTTTGCCGGTAATCATTATCTCATCAGCCTTGATAAACTTGTTAAAGAAAATTTGCTCGTCAGTTCTGATCTTGAAAGCGTACAACACTTCGATCCTAATAAGATTGATTTTGGCCCTCTGATTCAAGCAAAAATGCAAATTCTTCGCAAAGCCTATGAAATTTTTAAAAATAGCTCTCAAATTAAAGATAAAGAATACTTAACATTCTTAAAAAACAACACAGACTGGTTAGATGACTATTCCCTATTCATGGCGGTAAAAGATGCGCATGGAGGTGTTCAGTGGAGTGAATGGGAACCAGCAATTGCATTCAGAAAAAAAGAAGCGATACAAGAATGGAGTAAAAAAGTATCGGATGAAATTGGATTTCATAAATTTCTTCAGTTCAAATTTTTCACACAATGGAAAAAAATAAAGAAGTATGCAAATGCAAATGAAATTCAGATAATTGGCGACCTTCCAATATTCGTTGCTTATGATAGCTCAGATGTTTGGGCTGCAAAGCATCTTTTCTCTGTTGATAAAAAAGGTAAACTGAAAACTGTTGCTGGAGTACCACCTGATTATTTTAGTCCTACGGGGCAACTTTGGGGAAATCCTCTTTATAAATGGAATGAAATGAAAAAAGACAAATTCCAATGGTGGTGCAATAGGCTGAGCAAGATGTATGAGCTAGTCGATATTGTGAGAATAGATCACTTTAGGGGTCTCGAAGCTTTTTGGGAAGTACCAGGTAATGCAAAGACTGCAATTAAAGGAAAATGGGTAAAAGCACCAGGTAAGGAGCTATTCCAAACATTTCAAAATACTTTCGGTGATATAAAAATATTGGCAGAAGACCTTGGAGTAATTACACCAGAAGTTGAGGAACTCAGAGATTCCTTTAATTTACCCGGGATGAAAATACTTCAATTTGCATTTGGTGAAAATGGAGATAAAAATTTTCTTCCTCACAAGCATATTGAGAATTGTTGTGTCTATACAGGTTCTCACGATAATGATACTACTCGTGGCTTCTTTGAAAGTGAAAGAGAACAAAATAGTGGCGTATTCGAATGGGCTCAGAAATATTTGAATTACTTTGGTGATGATCTTTGTTATGCTGCAATAGTTGCTGCATATAGATCAATTGCAAATATTGTTATTATTCCAATGCAAGATATTCTCAATTTAGGCACAGAAGCCAGAATGAACTTCCCGAGTAAACTTGGCGGAAATTGGATGTGGAGATACTCATGGGAGCAACTTTACAATGGACTTAGTAAAAACTATTATGAGTTATCAAGCATGTTTGATAGAATTGAGAAAGATGAATTGGTAGAAGAATGATAGATTTTTTAAAGACTTTGATTTTGGGAAACACTTCAAACTCTGAAGTTGAACAATCAGGAGATGATGAAAGAAGAGTGCAAATTGCTACGTGCGCCTTATTCTTGGAATTAGCGCACTCAGATGATGAATTTACTATTGAAGAGGAAGATTTCATTAAGTCGATTATGAAAAAAAAGTTTGAACTAGATGATCAGACGGTCAATGAATTGATAGAACTTTCTATCCAGCAAACTGAGAAAAGTGTCAGTATTTACGAATTCACAGATATAATAAATCAACATTTTAACAATGCATCCAAATTCAGAGTATTAAAAAATCTCTGGCGTTTAGTTTATGCTGATGGAAAACTTGATAAATATGAAGAATACTTCATGAGGAAAGTAAGTGGAAATCTAAAGATGGAGCACTCTGATATGATCTCTTCCAAAATGGAAATAGAAACAGAACTTGGAATTTAAATCCCGGATTAGTTTTATTGCCATCCGGGAATAATGAAAAATAATCTTAATCAGCCATTAAAGCTGAAATAGCTGATGTGTTGACAATATCATCAACACTGCAACCGCGGCTTAAATCGAATAAAGGTTTTTTCAATCCCTGTACCACTGGACCAACCGCCTCAGCGCCACCCAATCTTTGAGCAATCTTGTAACCAATGTTTCCTGCTGTTAGATCAGGGAAAACAAGAACATTCGCTCTTCCAGCAACTTCACTTCCTGGAGCTTTCTTTTTCCCGATTGAATCTAATATTGCAGCATCAAATTGAAGTTCACCATCAATTATAAGATCGGGTCGCTTTTCTTTAGCAATTCGAGTAGCTTCAATTACTTTGTCTACATCTTCGTGCTTTGCACTTCCTTTAGTCGAGAAAGACAACATTGCCACATATGCTTCTTCTCCGGTTAACTTTTTATGATTATCAGCTGTTGAAATGGCAATATCAGCTAATTGACCTGAATCTGGATTTGGAACAACTGCACAGTCAGCAAAACTGTATACTTGCTGAGGAAATATCATAAGGAAAAAACTAGAGACTATAGAAATTCCTTCAGGCATACCAACACACTGAAAAGCGGCCTTAAGTACATCTCCTGTCGAAGCAACAGAACCTGCGACAAAACTATCGGCCATACCTTCTCTTACCATCATTGCACCAAAGAAGAGATCTTTTTTTACGGTATCTTTTGCATCCTCAATAGTGATTCCCTTATGTTTTCGCAAGTTATAAAATACGTTTGCAAAATCACTTGACATCTCTGATTTTAAAGGGTCAATTATTCTAACACTTTGAAGATCAATTGATAAATTGGAAGCTAAATCTCTTACTACTTCTTCATTTCCAACCGTTATAACTTTTACAATTCCATTACTCGTAAGTTCATTTGCTGCTCTCAGTACTCTCTCATCATGAGATTCTGGAAGTACTATTGTTTTCTTTCTTTTTGAAGCATTTTCTCGAATTTCTTGGAGAAGTCTCAATTCACTCATTTTTTATCCTAACAATTATCAAAATTTAATTTTTAAATATATGGAGAAAATCACGAAATATTAACACCAAAATATCTCCTTTTTTTCTATCAATTAGAGTCTTTTCTGATAAATTTGGAGTTTCATTTTGTAATTAAATGTTATATTATTGTTAAAAAGATTGAGTAAAAATGGCTAGTCAAGAAAATAGATCAAAAGCTGTTATTCGTTCTGTATTAGGTATAGGCCTAATTGCGTTTCTAGGTTACCTTTCCTATATGTTTTTAGACTTAATCTTTTTAGTGATTATTGCTCTTCTAATAGCTTTTATATTCAATCCTGTTGTATCTTTTTTGGAAAATCATGGAATGAAAAGATTCCTTGCTGTGATTGTTGTTTTCGCACTAATTGGTGTAATTGTAGTATTTGGAATCTCGGTAATGATTCCAAAAATAGGATCTCAATTTAATCTACTTGCAAAACTGATAACAAAAGAAAATATCAACAAGTTATTGCTTCAGTTACAAACTAATGTAGATGACTATTTACCGTTCCTAAATGCCTCCGATCTTGCTATAAAAATTGAAGAGTTTATTTCAACTTTCTTCCTCACTTCTGTAAACAATTTAACTGAAATTCTTGGCGGTATAGTTTCTGCCATTGCTATAATAATAATTGTTCCATTTATAACTTTTTTCCTTCTGAAAGATAATAAGCAGATAGTTAAAGGTATCGTTAACATCATGCCAAATAAATACTTCGAATTTTCTTTTACTGTAATTGATAAGACATCTAAACAGCTTGGGAAATATGTACGTGGATGGATACTTGATGCATTTCTGGTTGGTTTTGTTGCTGGAATTGGTTTGTGGATTCTTGGAATTCAGAACTCTGCTACAATTGGATTAATTGCTGGTGTTGGACATTTAATTCCATATTTTGGTCCATTGATTGGAGGATTGCCAGCAGTAATAATTTCTCTAGTGCAATTCGGGGATCTTTCTAAATTACCAGAAATTCTGATTTTGTTCACAATAATTTATTCATTTGATAATGGTTATGTACAGCCAAATATTTTTTCTAAAACTACTGATTTTCACCCTCTCATGATAATTTTACTAATTTTAATGGGAAGTCAACTCTTGGGAATTCTTGGCATGCTTCTCGCAGTGCCCGCCGCAACTGTTATGAAAACTGCAGCTAAAGAAATATACTTCGGATATAAGAATTATAAGATAATCCGAGTCTGATTGAAAGTTATGTTCGAAAATCCAACCGAATAAACTTGAAAAAAAATTATTGGCAAATATTACTTTATCTTTTTTTTTCAAATATTCTCTTTGCTCAAGTACCTGGTGATTCTCTTAGTTTTGTCACGTCTAGATTCACCTCTCCACGGTTATCAACAAATTTTGAGAAGCAATTAAACACGTATAATTTCTTTCAAAACTTTAATTATGGTGATGAATTTGGGGATGCATTTATTGGCCTAAATCAATCTTTTCTATCAACCATAATCCGTTTAAATGATTTGAGTATCCGGGATGAATCGTATTTATCGATGTTAGCACAGTATAAATTAGCACCGGTTTTTTTAACAGGCTTTCACATAAACTACAATAATTATGCTGATGACAAACAACTTGCCATAAATAGTTCTTCAGTTTTAAATACCACAGCTTTTATTAAGTTTATCCCGATTGAAAGATTAAATTTCACTCCGTATGGTGGCGTTTCTAAAAATCAGCAAATTGGAATAACGGATACAGGCCCTATCTATGGAACTGAAGCTTTATTGAATAATATCAATGTTAGTGAATTTAACCTTTATTCAGAGTTTAAATTTCAGAATGAAGATATTAGTCCAAGAAAAAATACTTTGAGAAATTTAAAATTTAATGTTGATAAAACATTTGAGAATTCTTTTAGGAATCAATTGTTTGGCCACTATTCAGAACAGAGAAAGGATTTCTATTTTGATACGGATTCTCTAACTATGGATGAATTTGAAATTGATAAAAACATCCAGAGTAGAACCGAAAATAGAGTTTCAGTAATCGATCGGTTAAATATCGGCACCAATCTTCCAGGTCTATCGTTTTTTGTTGAGGGCGGTGCAGCTTGGAGGACAATCGATAGAGATACAAGATACGTTGCACTCTCAAATATTACTGCTTCAACATTTAATACAAAAATTAATGAGTTCAGAATCGATTTGAACAGCTCAATGCAATATGTGCAAAATGAATTTGATTTTTTGTTTCGCCTTGTTTTTTCCGAGCGAGAAGAGAAACATACTGCTAAATACATTGAGGGTGCAAGTGATATTATTTATGAATTAAGACAAGAACAGGAAAAGAGAAAAAATAATATTGGACAGCATACTACTTTATCAATGCTTAGCAACTTTTATCTTTCTCCTATTGATAGAATTTCATTGAGTTTATTCCATAGAAAGCTAACATATAATACTCCAAGTGACCTTAATAACGATGACCGTGATGAACTCCTATCAATGATAAATTTAGAATACAGAAAAAGGATGAATCCTTTTTTTGATCTTTTCGCAAACCTCAGTGGAAGTATAAATAAAGTTGTATATATTTTTAAGGAGAGGAGTGCCAACAATAATACTTTGAGAGTTCTGAAACTTGCATCTGGGGGTACACTAAACTTAGGATACCTCACATCCACAAATGAAGCTGAGGTGTCGGCAAATTATACTGTTTACGAATTTGAGGATCTGAATCCAAACTTAAGTAGTTTTTCATTTAGACAACTTGCTCTTCGTGATTCTTCTTCTATAAAACTTTTCCGATCGTCATATTTCAGATTCCTTGGATTTGTAAAATTTTCTGAGCAGGGAGATTTTAATTGGGATGGATTTGCGAACAATCCGATCAGATATTTGGAAGAAAAATATGCAGAACCAACTTTGGAGTATCGATTCAAGTATATTTCTTTCGCATTTGGTTTGAGATATTATTCACTCACTACATATACTTTTAATGATAATAGTCAAAAAGAAATGCGTTCTTACTATAGAAGCACTGCTCCTCTCTCAATAATTACCGTTAGTTTATCTAACTCAGTTCAAATAAATCTGAGGGGTTGGTATGAGTTTATAAGAACTGAGAATAATGTTGACCAAGAATTGGTCAACTTATTCTTACGTGTTAATTGGAATATATAAAGTGATGAATTTTTTCAAAAATTTTGAATTATAATTCATTATTTTCATTACTAAAATTAAATCACAATTAGAACCGAAAAATTGAGTAAAAAATACACAAGAAAATTCCCGAGTGATCCTGACAATTTAGTGGAGGTTGAAGCTTTTGTAGCTGATATTGCAGATGAGTATAATGTTAACGAGGAAATTAAAAGTAATCTTACACTTTCTGTATCTGAAGCCTCTTCAAATGCTATGGTTCATGGGAATAAACTTGATCCAAAAAAGTTTGTAGATATCAAAGTAACCGTTTATGAAGATAAAATTAATGTCATTATAAAAGATGAAGGTAATGGATTTGATCCAAACTCAGTTCCAGATCCTACCTCTCCGGAAAATTTACTTAAAGATAGCGGCCGGGGAATATTTATAATGAAATCATTTCTTAAAGAACTTAAATACAATTTTACTGAAACAGGTACCGAAGTTATTCTTGAAATTTCTCTTAAGTAGAATTCCCCTCTTACGATTTATTAATTCTTTCTACAGATTCTTTATTGCAATATTTCTATATTTATGTATGAATATGTTTTTATTTAATAATTTAATAGGGAGAAAATCTGATGGCTAGAAAAAAAATTGGATTAATTGGTGGTGGTCAAATTGGAGGAGTTTTAGCTCAATTAATTGCTCAGAAAGAACTTGCTGATGTTGTTCTTTTTGATATTGTTGAAGATATGCCGCAAGGTAAAGCTCTTGATATTGCAGAAGCTTCAAGGGTAGATGGATTTGATGTAAATTTGAAAGGAGCAAATGATTATAAAGATATTGCAGGCTCAGATCTTATAATAATCACAGCTGGTCTTCCTCGCAAACCTGGTATGAGTAGAGATGATCTGCTTACTACTAATGCAAAGATCATGAAATCTGTTGCGGAAGGTGTTAGAGATAATGCTCCAGATGCAATCGTGATAATAATTTCAAATCCTCTTGACGCAATGGTAACACTGTTTCAAAAAGTTTCAGGCTTCTCACATAACAAAGTTATTGGACAAGCAGGAGTTTTAGATTCATCTAGATTTGCTTCCTTTATTGCTTGGGAACTTGGAGTCTCTGTCAAAGACATTAATGCAATGGTTCTTGGTGGACATGGTGATACAATGGTACCGCTTGTAAGATATGCAAATGTGAATGGAGTTCCTGTTATGGAGCAATTGGAGCGTAAATATGGTGATGCTGCAAAAGCAAAAGAAGTAATGGATGCAATGGTTCAAAGAACAAAGATGGCAGGTGGCGAAGTTGTTAAACTACTTAAAACCGGCTCAGCATTTTACTCTCCCGCATCTTCAGCCATCCAAATGGCAGAATCAATACTTGGTGATCAAAAAAGAGTATTGGCATCATGTGTTTATCTAGATGGTGAATATGGAGTTAACGGATATTATTTAGGAGTACCTGCAGTATTGGGTGAAAATGGCTGCGAAAAGATTCTTGAAGTAACTTTGGACGAAGAAGAACAAGCTGCTCTAGATCATTCTGTTGAAGCAGTAACTAACCTAGTTGCTGATATGGGAAGGTTAGGTTTCTAAAATTCAGTTCTAATTATTTGGAGTCAAATTGTAACCCCTTCAATAGAAGGGGTTTTCTTTTCAAAATAATCACCTTAGATTGTACAAAGTTCCCCCGATAATAAATAGTGCTATAGCTATCACTATCCAGAAAACAAATTTTTTAGTACTATCCCAGTTCAAAATAATAAAAGCTAAAAGTACTAGTGGAATAAGTAATGACCCAAATCCCCATAGCAATGATTTTTTGAATGCTTTGATCAATATATAAATCTCAGCTATTATCGATATTCCAACTCCTAAGACAACAAACGCACCTCCAATAATGTCCATTAATATCCTTACAGTTATTAAATACTTTAGAGTGTTTAAAATAAAAAAAGCCTCTTCAAAAAGAAGAGGCTTTTAGAAAAATTCATCATTAGTAAATTAAACAGATTCGTATACACTTACGAATTTTCTGTTTCCACGTTTTCTTTCAAATTTAACATATCCATCCATAATGGCAAATATAGAATCGTCACCAGCTCTTTTCACATTATTACCTGGATGAACTTGGGTTCCTCTTTGGCGAACTATAATTGAGCCGGCAGTAACTTTTTCACCACCATATCTTTTTACACCCAAAAATTGTGGATTACTATCACGTCCGTTTCTGGACGAACCTTGACCTTTTTTATGAGCCATTATTTACTCTCCTCAACTTTTTCTTCAACCTTTTTTGCTTTTGGTGCAGATTTGGCCGCACTTATTTTAGTTATTTCGATGCGAGTTAATTGTTGTCTATGTCCGTTTTTAACTCTATAACTTTTTCTTCTTTTCTTTTTGAATACAATTACTTTTTCGTCTTTCAAATGCTCAAGCACTTTTGCCTTAACTTTAACTCCTTTTACTGTTGGATCTCCGATTTTTGTATTTTTATCATCATTAAACATTAAAACGGAATCAAACGTAACAACTGAATCTACATCATCACCTAATTTAGGCACATAATATTTCGTATTTTCCTCAACATTGAATTGTTGACCAGCAATATCAACTATCGCAAACATCTAGTCCTCCAAACCTTAAAATTTTCGAGCACTAAATATAGTAATTACAATAGATTATGTCAATTTTATAATTGATCAAATATTCGTCATTGTAAGTTGCTAATTCAGTAAAAATTCAAGCATTTTTTCTCATCTTAATTTTAAATGAAAAAGTTGATCCTTCACCTAATTTACTTTCAACTTTAATTTTTGATCCATGTGCATCTAGAATATGTTTTACAATGGATAGACCGAGTCCGCTTCCACCCACCTCTTTGGATCTTGCCTTATCAACACGGTAAAATCTTTCAAAAATCCTATTAATATCTAGATCAGAAATTCCAATGCCTTGGTCTTTTATAAAGATTTCAGCTAATTCGTTTTGTGGTTTAACTGAAATGACTATTTCCCCTCTTTCAGAATATTTAACGGCATTGGATAAAAGATTTGTAAAAACAGCTTTTATTTTATCTTTATCTCCGAAAACTACTATTTCCGAATCATCTAGAGTTAATTGAATTGTTATCTCTTTATTATCAAGCTGGGATTCAAGATCGGATAGAATGGGTCTAAGAAAATCTGCAAGGTTAAAGTATTCCGGATTCATCCGCATCTGCCCTGATTGGATCATAGATATGTCGATCAAGTCATTTAAAAGTTCATCCAGATTATCCGTATGGCGTAGTGCTTTTTTAAGAAACTTCTTATTTACTTTTTCATCATTAATCGCCCCCTCAAGCAAGGTTTCAATAAATCCTTTTATTGCAAATATCGGTGTGCGCAACTCATGTGATAAATTACCTAAAAACTCAGACCTTGTTTGTTCGAGTTTACGCATATTTGCTAAATCTTCTTGAGTTTTTTGAAGCATCGCTTTAATATTTTCTTCCAACTTTTCTAATGGTTTCTCAAGTTTGATTTTTTCAGCAGATAGATTTTGATTTTTCCGTATAGACTTAATCAATTGGCGAATTTTGTCTATTTCATCGCGTCTTTTACTACCGAGGAAATAAAGAAGAACTGTCGACTGGATTATTAAAATAGCTGATAGAATTACAACGTGAATCAATGATAAATCGAACAATATTGGAATTAGAATTAGAAGTAAACCAGTTGAGACAAGAACTATTTTTACATAAATATTTGAGTAAATAAAATTAAGTTTATGCTGATTCATCTGACTTAAAGCGGTAACCAACACCTTTTATAGTTTCAATAAGATTTGCAGCCTCTCCTAACTTTTCCCTAATTTTTCTTATGTGTACATCAATTGTGCGATCAACCACATAAACATCCGCACCCCAAATATCATGAAGTATTGTACTTCTTGGAAAAACCTTTCCTGGTTTTGCCGCAAGATAATTAAGGATTTCAAATTCTTTTCTTGGAAGTACGATTTTTTTATCTAAAAGATAAATTACGTATTGTTCTCGATCTATAGTTAGGTCCCCGATAGTCAGAATTGACTCGGTAATTTCATCAGTTTGAACTGATTTTTTCATTCTAAGATTTGACTTGATTCTAGCAACTAATTTTTTGATTGAGACAGGTTTGGTAATATAATCATCAGCTCCTAATTCAAGTCCTGCAATTTCATCAGACTCAGATGATTTTGCTGTTAAAAATAGAACGGGAATGCTTTTATATCTCTCATCCGACCTGACTTTCTTTAATACCTCATATCCACTCATTTTAGCCATCATAATATCTAAAACTATAAGGTCAGGTTTTTTTTTAATTTTTTTTAACGCTTCTTCTCCATTGAAAGCTATTAATACTTTAAATCCCTGTGTTTCAAGATTATATTGAATAAATTCAACGATATCCTTTTCGTCATCAACAACTAAGATTTTTTCAACCACTAGAACGTAACTTCCTTCCCACTAGAAGCTGATCTATAAAAACCTTCAAGAAGTTTCATAGTTGCTAATGTATCTTCGATTGATGAGATAACTTCTGTATTTGCTTTAACAGAACCTACGAAATGTCTCAATTCATTTTCATACGATTTTTTATAAAGATTTTTAAGGTTACTAGTTTTTGCAGGTGTGTAATCTAGTTGAGATGATTCAATTCTTCTATACGCTCTTAATGGATTAAGATGTGCGGTACCTTCCTTTCCATATGTTGAAAGGGAAAACTTATCAGTCTCAGAATGGAATGACCAACTAATTTCAAAATTTATTACTGCAGAATTTTGAAAACGGAAAAATGCGATTGCAGAATCTTCAACAGTTTGTGTCTCGTGATTATAGGTCTGAACAGTCACCGATTTAGGTTTCGGATTATCTAGTAACCAGAGGCTTAAATCCAATAGCCCAACTCCAAGGTCTATCATAACACCACCACCAGCAGAACTTTTCTTAAGAAACCACTTTTCAGCACTACTTCTTTTTCTCGTCCAGCCACTTCTTATATAAAAAATATCTCCAAGTTCTCCACTGTTTATTAGACTTTTAAGAAGCATTGCGTCAGGTCTAAATCTGGGATTCATTCCCACCATTGCAATTTTTTTATTTTTCTTTGCAGCTTTGTAAATACTTTCAGCTTCTTCTAAATTCTTTGGTCCAGGCTTTTCAATAAGAATATTTTTGCCGGCTTCAAGACTATTAATAGAAATTTTTTCATGAGTATTTGTTGGAGTAGCAATTATAATTGCTTCCAATTCGTCCATTTCAAGCATTTTAGAGTAATCAGTAAATACATTTTTAATGTTAAATTTATCAGAAATAACTTTTCCTCTGCTTTTATTTATTTCTGAAGCTGCAAATAGTTCAACATTGTTCATTTTAGAAAGTATTGGTAAATGAACAAGTTGAGCAATTCCTCCAAGCCCTATAATACCGACTTTAGTTTTTTCCATTAAACAACTACCTCATTTTTAGAATTTTTATCTCCAACAAACTGTTTAACACTATTCACTATTCCCCCAGCATCAATTCCGAGTATGGCGTGTAATTCTGCTTGAGTTCCGTGATCAACAAATTTATCTGGCAATCCAAGTCTTAAAATTCTATTATGATAATTTCTTTCAGCAAAGTACTCTGCTACAGCAGAACCAAATCCGCCCGGGATTGCATTCTCTTCTATAGTAATTATTTTATCAAATTTAGTTGAAACGTTATCAAGAAGTTCTTTATCAATTGGTTTGACAAAACGCATGTTCACGATATGAGGATGAATGTTGCTTTCCTCAAGCGCAGTAGCTGCTTCGAGGGCATATTGAGTCATATTTCCAACCGCAAGTATTGCTATATCTTTTCCTTCTTTCACAACTTCGGATTTACCAATAGGTATCTTCTGAAAACCATCACTTAATTCAACTCCAATTGCAGAACCACGGGGATATCTTAAAGCAATTGGTCCATCGTATTCAACTGCGGTGTAGAGCATATCTCTTAATTCTGCTTCATCCTTTGGTGCCATAATTACAAGGTTCGGAATCATTCTAAGATAAGAGAGATCGAAAGATCCATGATGAGTTGGCCCATCAGCACCGACAAGTCCCGCTCTATCAAGCGCAAAAACTACATGAAGTTTTTGCAGACATACATCGTGAATAATTTGATCAAATCCCCTTTGTAAAAATGTGGAGTAAATAGCAACCACTGGGATGATTCCCTGAGTTGCTAAACCAGCAGCAAATGTTACAGCATGCTCTTCGGCAATTCCAGCATCATAATACTTATCTGGTAATTCATTTTGTAAGTAAAGTAAACCAGTACCATCTGGCATAGCAGCAGTGATTCCTACAACTTTTAGATTCTCCTTAGCAATCTGAAGAAGTGCCTTCCCAAATATTTCTGTGTAAGAAGGAGATCCACCAGCTTTTTTTTACAGTCTCTCCTGTTAATTTATCAAAAGGTGTAACACCGTGAAATTTTGGAGCGTTCTCTTCTGCAGGTTTGTATCCCTTTCCTTTTTCTGTAATCGTATGCACTAAAATTGGTCCATTCAAAGGTTTGATGTGCTCAAATAACTCTACTAATTTATTCAGATTATGCCCACTGACTGGTCCAAAATATCTAAATCCTAATGCCTCGAATAACATTCCTGGAGTGACGACAGATTTAATTCCACTTTCAAGTCTCGAAGCAACCTTTCTTAATCTATCCCCAAAATTATCAAGTTTTCCTGTTAGATCCCAAATGGCACCTTTGAATTTATTGTATTCAGGATGAGCAATAATTTCTGTGAAATAGTTAGATATCTGCCAAACATTTGGAGCAATGGACATGTTGTTATCATTTAGAACAACAATTATGTGCTTTTCAATACACCGGAATTATTCATTGCTTCGTAGGCCATTCCTCCAGTCATTGCACCATCACCAATAATTGCGATAACTTTTCTATCAACACCAGCTTGTTTAGCCCCCTCTGCAATACCTAATGCAGCAGAAATGGAAGTTGAAGCATGACCAGCGCCAAAAGCATCATATTCACTTTCAGAGCGTTTCAAAAATCCACTTAATCCGTTAAGTTGCCTAATTGAAAAAAGTTGATCTCTTCTTCCAGTAATTATTTTATGAGGATATGCTTGATGACCGGTATCCCAGACAATTATATCCTTTGGGGTATTGAAAACTTTATGTAAAGCAACTGTAAGTTCAACTGCTCCTAGACCACCCCCAAAATGTCCACCAATTTGAGAGACGACATCAAGCATGTATTCACGGATTTCCGCACATAATTTTTTTAATTTTTTAATATCAAAATCTCTAATATCTTTTGGAGATTCCACATCGAATAACAGTTCGTATTTTTCTTTCTCAATCATATCTTGATAGTTCCATTATAGTTACTGATCGATATTTTTTTCAAGATCAGCTTTTAGTTCAGTTATCTTCAATTCGGCTTCTGATAGTGAAGAGTAACATTTTTTTGCTAATTTCACTCCCTCTTCGTATAACTTAATAGATTCATCTAGGCCGGTGTTTTCATTTTCCAGCATTTCGGATATTTCTTTTAGCCTGAGAAGTGAATCTTCAAATGTATTTTTTTTGCTACTCATGATTTAACTTTTATCTCTTTATCGTAAAATTTTAGTTTTGTTTCCTTTTCATTATTAAATTGACTCGTTCTCAAAACATACTTATCATTTTGTTTTACTAAAACAAATCCTTTTTTTAATATTTTATCAACATTATGTGATTCCAGAAGATTCAATTTCTTGTCAAGCTCATTTCTATTTGTTTACTAACTGTCCGATATTGTTCTGAATGCGATACAGCAAATTGTCAAGCTCCTGGCTTTATTTCTGATTATTGAATAATACTCTCTGAAACCGTAGGAAGTTATAAGATCATCAATCTCTTCTTTTAGATAATCCGTAATTGCCAAAATATTATTTGTTGAAGTATAGGAAAAATCACTAATAAAACCAAAGATTTCAGTCTGATCGGGAGTAGCTAATTCCATTGCTGCTGATGGAGTTGGGGCTCGAAGATCAGATACAAAATCTGCAATTGTAAAATCAATTTCGTGACCAACTCCACTAATGATAGGTTTAGAACATTTAAAAATCGCACTAGCAACTATTTCCTCATTAAATGCCCAAAGTCTTCCAGCGAACCTCCACCTCGTCCAACGATTATTACATTCACTTCTTCTTGCTGGTTCATTAACTCAATATTCTTTGCAATTTCTTCTGCAGCCCCTACACCTTGAACTTTACTTGATGCAACTACCATTTCTGCAAGTGGAAAACGTCTTTCTGCGACACTTACCATATCTCTAAATGCTGCTGAATCAATACCAGTAACAATTCCTATTTTTTGGGAAATTTAGGAATCGTTTTTTTAAGTTCCTCATCAAATAATCCTTCATCGATAATTTTCGTTTAAGTTTCTCAAAAGCATTTTGGAGTTCCCCTTCCCCTGCAACTTTCATTGATTTTACATCAAACTGATAATTTCCCCTTGGAGGATAAACAGTAATGTTCCCGTTAACGATTATTTTCATTCCATCTTGCGGAGTAAAAAAAACATTGGAATTAAAACCCTTCCACATAGTACAGCTGATCTGAGCATTAGCATCTTTAAGTGTAAAATACCAATGGCCAGAAACGTGGGCTTTAAAATTTGAAATCTCTCCAATTACTTTTATACCACTAAACGATCGTTCAAGCAGTTTCTTAACGGAATCTGTAATTTCACTTACCGTTAGAACTGATTCTTCTGTATGAGTGAAAAATCCAGATACTTACGACCTATCTTCTTTTCTGAAAATAAGGCAATATTGATGATGTCGATTTCCGACCCAAGCGTTATTCACTCCAAGTGCAATCAGTGGTTTATCGTCTTGAAGCCAGATTTTTTCATCTTTGAGTACCCAACTTTTTAATTACCACTAGTCAAGGATTTTGCTGTGTCAAATGCTAACGGAAACAGTTTTCCCTTATAGTAGACATTGTTAGTAATGATCACCAAGTATCCTCCAACTTTAGTTACATCGTAAACTTCGTCAAATATCTTTGCTTGTTGTTCAATAAACTCATCATAACTCTTAACATTGCCAAGATCGTTTCTTTTGATTTGAATACTGTGTGTCCAATCCATTATCTTTTCTGATCTTCTGTCTAAGCGAGTTTCGTTCGAGTTGATTCCAATATGGTGGTGAAGTAATTGCAAAATCATATTTTGAAGGTTTAATATCGTTCTTTAACAGCACTTGTTTAAGTTCAGAAGATGACCCAAGAATTGGGAATAAACTGTTTTTATGTTTTTTCTTACTAATTCTGCTTTTAGAAATTTTGAAATACTTATTATTTATTTCAATACCTACCCCATTTCTTTTACAATTTCCTGCGGCGATCAGTGTGCTGCCTGTACCGAGAAAGGGGTCAATAACCCATCCATTTTCTTTTGTAAAGAATTTTATAAACTCTTCAACCAAAGTTTCGGGATATTTTGCGGGATGAAGAATTTCATTATCTTTTCTTCGAGGAGGTCTATGAATGAACCATGACTTTGTAAACTTTATCCACTCTTTTCCGGTAAGATCGTTTAATTTATTCAATAAACTTAATCTGCCACGTTCACCAAGATCTATATATTTGTTACTATTATTTTTTTTCAAATTGTCAACAAATCTAATTCAATTTCTTCTCATATCTCCAGAAAACTCGGTCGACTTTTGAATTTATATAATGCATGTAAAAGGGAATGTGAGCAACCCAAGGAATGATTGCCTCATTGTATCCATATCCTTTCATATCTTTTAAACATCTTCTTAAAAGAATTCCACCAACACCTTTTCCCCTTGCAGCTTCAGTTGTTCCAACTGGCCCGAACCAAGGCAGACCTGGATTATTAGAACTATGAGCTGAAAATGCAATGATCTCGCCATCCAATTTAGCTATGTGCAGAGAGACCGGATTATTTTCTAAAGCATTCCCAATTTCAAATCGCCAAGCTGCAAAGTTTATATCTGCCCAATCCATTAAATCATTATGATCATCGTTATTTGCTCTTCGAATTTCAATGTTCAATTCTTTAACTCTTCTTTCTTCTGATTCTGTATTGAAATCTCTAGAGTTAAGATCACAGATTAAATTTGCTGCGTCACCGATTTTAACATAATCCATGCGTTCAAAGAAAGCGACTGCTTCTGTGTAAAATGGATCTATCCCAGGCATATAATAATTAGGCCAAGATTCAATTAACCGGATTGAAGATACTTTTTTTTCTGAAATTCCCTTTTCAATTGAATTATAAATTTCCCTAGCAATTCCCTTTCTTCGATTGTCTGGATGAACAACAAGGAATTTTATATATCCAACATTTTCTTCTTCCCTTTCACGAATCACACCCATTCCAAATGCAACAAGTTTTTCATCAAGAGAAACAGCAAGGCATAATTCTGGATTTTGCTTCATATCATCAATTACATTTTCATTTAAAAGTTCAGAAGTAAATTTATCCCTTGGCATGGAAACATTGAAAAGTTCAACTAATTCTTGTAATTGATCTTTTGCGAATTGTTTGGTTATCATATTCTTAACAATTATAAGTTGAATGAAAAAACGCTTGTGAATAATCCAATTGATATACCATGAAAATCTTGATAGTTGCTGCTCATATTAAAATTATATCTATATCTAAGATAAAGAGTGAAAGAGTCATAAAATTCAAATAATCCAAATGAAATTTCCGGACTGATTCCGTAAAAACCACTGAAATTTGTGGTCAGATTCAATCCGGGCGAAATATATTCAATCAGATCGATCTGAAATATCTGCTTATATCCAAATCTTAGATAATTTCTTTTTTCTGCTTCGAAAATATAAGAATATTCCAGCGAAATATATCCCTTTGGAAAATTATAACCTCTACCATAAAATGAAATTATTGGAAATTCTTTTGTTATTGAAATAAATCCACCATTAACATCAAATACATACGCAGGTAATGGTAACAAAAACAATACTCCTCCCATACAGACATCGAAAATATTATTTTTGTACTTCATTTCAAGTTCAAATTCTGCCGGAAGATAAAGATCGTAAATCTCGCTGCTCTTTAATATCCCAGATCTATTTTCAACTTCAACTTCATATGAAATTATTGAAGAATCAGCATTTAGCGAGTCGAGTGATATCTCAAATTTATGTTCATCTGATCGTTCTGTGGATACTAAAAATGGTTGATTATTATTGAAAACAATTTTGGATTTAACACTATCACTTGTAAAAAAAGTTATCTTAACTTTATATGGTGACTCTGGTGTAACATATGAATCAATTATAAATATATCTGTCTCTTCAACTTGTCCAAATACAACATATGTAAGCAAAAAAATATAAAATGCGACCAGATTTTTTTTCATAAATCAAAATTACTTTTTTTTGATAACAATTGTCAGTTAGTGGAAGCAACTTAGCATAGTTATCATTTCCTAAAATTGTTATCTTTGCAAGAAGATAGCATCAGTTTATGCCCTTAAATGATAAAAAAATATCAGAAAGCCTTAAGGAAAAATTAAAATCAATTCCTGCACTTCCAGGCATTTATCAATTCAAAGATAAGAATGGTAAGATTATTTATGTCGGGAAAGGGAAAAATCTTAGAAACCGCGTCCGTTCCTATTTTCACTCAAACGTAGATTCTCCCAAAACATTGGCTTTAGTAAAAAAGGTGAAGGATTTCCAACTTATAATAACTGATAACGAGGTTGAAGCATTAGTGCTTGAAAACAATCTTATAAAAGAACTGAAACCTCGGTACAATGTAAATCTAAAAGATGATAAAACCTTCCCTTATATTCGAGTAACTAACGAACCTTATCCTCAGATCTTTTCAACTAGACAGGTCGTCAGAGATGGATCTAAATATTTTGGTCCATATACTAACGTTCGTGATATGAAGCAATCACTGAGGATGATAAATCAGACTTTTAGGATTAGAAGCTGCAAATATTTTATTGATCAAGATTCGATTGATAAAGGAAAAGTAAGTTTATGTCTCGACTATCACATTAAAAAATGTGATGGTCCCTGTGAGGGTTTAATAACTGAAGCGGATTATAACACGATGGTCAGCAGGGTTATCAAAGTTTTGAAGGGAAAAACAGATGATATAATTATAGAACTTAAAACTGAAATGCAATACCATTCAGAAAATATGGATTTTGAAAAAGCGGCACATATTAGGGACATGATTGATAAACTACAAGTTTACGCTTCAAAGCAAAAAATGATCTCAATAGACTTTGGAGATCGCGATATCATTAGCGCTGCGATGGAAGGCAAGGATGTAGCATGCACGATTCTTAATATTCGAAATGGCAGACTAATCGGTGAGAAACGGTTTAAGTTTTCAGCTGAACCTGAAGATGACTTAAAGGAAGTCTATTCAGCAATTATTAGATTCTACTATAATGAATATGTAGAAATTCCTAGGGAAATAGTGATAGAAAGTATTCCATCTGAAAAAGATACATTACTTGAATGGTTGAATTCAAAAGCGGATAGAAAAGTTAAATTCGTCGTTCCGAAAATTAAAAGTGATGCAAAATCAATTTTGAATATGTGCAAACAGAATGCAATACTTCAGCTAAAAGAGATCCAATTGCAGAAAATGAAAAAGGAAGGAAATCTTCCATATGTCCTCTCTGCACTGAAGCGTGATTTGAGACTAAATGTGCTTCCTCAAAAAATAGAATGTTTTGATATTTCGCATATTCAAGGCTCTGATGCTGTAGCAAGTATGGTTGTCTTTGTTGATGGAAAACCGAAGAAAAGTCTTTATCGGAAATTCATAATTCGTGATGTTGATGGTGTTGATGATTTTGCCAGCATGAGAGAGGTTATAAAACGAAGATATTCCAGATTGAAAGAAGAAAATGAAATCTTACCAGACCTGATTATGGTGGATGGTGGTAAAGGACAGCTTTCAAGTGCTGTTGAAATTCTAACTGAAATCGGTTTCGTTAACTATAATATTATTGGACTTGCCAAGAGATTAGAAGAAATCTTTTTCCCAGGAAATCCGGAAGCACAAACAATTCCAAAAACATCATCAAGTTTGAAACTGCTTCAACACTTGAGAGATGAAGCCCACCGATTTGCAATCACCTTCCATCGTGAAAGAAGAAGTAAAAGAACTTTTAGAACTGAGTTAACAGATATAAATGGGATTGGCCCAAAAGTGGCGGAAAAGTTATTGACTCATTTTCAAAGTGTGTCAGTAATAAAAAAACAAAAACTTAAAGAAATTTCTAAAGTAGTTGGAAACGCAAAAGCAAAGCTTGTAGCAGAATATTTTAATAATACTGACTAATTTTTCAATTCAAACTGATCTGTTCGCTTACCAACAAAGAATAATAATCCGATGAGGACAATAAAAATGAGAGTTAAAGAGATAAAAGGATTTAATCCGTATGCGCTTGGTATGTATCCTAGAACTATGGCTAATATCCCCACAAGTATCGCATAAGGGAGTTGGGTGCGAACATGATCAATATGATTGCATTTTGAAGCAAGGGAGCTTAGAACCGTTGTATCAGCGATTGGAGAACAATGATCACCAAACACAGATCCAGCAAGTACTGAACTAATTACTCCGTACATTATAATTTGGAGATCGTTTGAAACCAGTTCAGAATTTATTCCGATCTTGTGAGTTAGAGGAATTACAATAGGCATTACAATAGCCATAGTTCCCCAACTTGTACCAGTAGAGAATCCTATGACTGCACAAATTATAAAAACAAACGCTGGTAAAAACCTCGGATTTACAGAATCACTTAAAAGTGACACAACATAATCCGCAGTTTTAAGATCGTTTGTAATTCCGCTAATTGCCCAAGCAAAAACTAAAATTAACACTGCAGTAAACATCGATTTTATACCCTTCTCCCAAGCTAATAATGCATCATGAAGATTAATAATTCGCTGAATTACTGACATAAAAATCGCAGCAATCGAAGCAATCAAACTTGCCCACAATAATGAAGAGTATGCGTCTGCATGATTAATAATATTCTGTAATGAAAAATCCGAAATACCTTCAGACTGTAAACTAATAATACCCGTATAGAATAATCCAACAATAGTTCCAAACAAGATTATCATGATTGGGATTGCACCATTATACCATCTTGGTTTTTTTTCTAATGAGTTATTTTCAATATCACTAACATTTCCTTCAGTTTCCATCTCATCGTTTGACACCTTTCCAGTAGTTCTTGCTCTCTTTTCAGCTTTATACATTTGCCCAAAATCTCTCTGCATGTAAGAAGTCAGAAATACGAAAAATATTGCTGCTATTGGATAAAAGCTATATGGAATTGATCTTAGAAATACATCATAGGCATTTTGTTCTGAGCCAATTATTTTCAGTCCATCACCTATAAGCCCAACTTCGTAACCAATCCAAGTACTAATTAGAAAAACACTCGCAACAGGAGCTGCAGTTGAATCAACAATGTAAGCAAGTTTTTCCCTTGATATTCTTAGCTTATCAGTGATCGGTCTCATCATATTTCCTATGATAAGTGAATTAGCATAGTCATCAAAAAAGATTACGACACCCATCAACCAACTCGAAATCATACCACTTTTAGCAGTCTTTGCTAATTTTGTAATTTGCTTTGCTAGTCCATTTGTTCCACCATTTTTGGAGATGACACCAACTACACCTCCTATCAACAAAGTAAATACGATAATAAACATATGATCCCTGTCAATAAGAACTTCCAGCATTATTGTGTCGGCAAATCTGAGAAAGGCAGTAAGAGGATTAAAGTCATAGTAAATAAGTGCACCAGAAAATATTCCAATTGATAGTGAAACCACAACTTGTCTTAGAACCAATGCCAAAATAATAGCTAGTAATGGGGGTATTAATGAAAGCCAACCTGGAATTACTCTAATATGATTTGTTACAGATGGTTCAATACTATTCTTAACTTCATAATTTCTAGATTCATTTATTACTATTTCTTCATCAATTTTTCCGTTTACTACATCAAGGCTAAATGAATAAGCCTTGCTCTTGCTTTGAAAAACTATCTGAACTGTTTTAACCGTATCTGGAATATTTTCTGTGTATAAACTAATTGAAACATTACTTAGCGCAATCTTAGGAACCTCTATCGTCTGAGCAAACAGAAGTTTTGCAGAGATCAGGAAAGCTAAAACAAGAAATGTGCGTTTAATCAAAATGATTTTTTATATATGAATAGATAAAAGTATTAGTTGTAATATATTAACTAAAGATGAAAGTTGTAAAGCTAAAAGTTGTAATTATCTATGAAGAATATTAAAAATGCCAAGCTAACTAACTACACAAATTGAATACTGACCGCTGCTTCCTCTCGGACCTGACGGAGTTGGGTACCAACCTGTTAGTTAGCGCTTGGCAAACTCATTAAAATTTGGATTGAAAATATATAGAAATTTTAGTGGCTAAACAATGAAGAGATACTTTACTTTTTCGTACTCTTTTTCCCAATTTAATTCAGCAGAAGCGGATTTGCAGTTTTTGCTATACTTTTTAAAATCCTCATCTGCTGTTGAAAATTCTTCAAGTACTTCTATTAAATGATTTTCGTTATTCATATCTACAACTCTTCCAACATTATAGTCTTCAACAATTTTTTTCATTTGCGGAAGATCGCTGCAAAAAACTGGAACTTCAGCCATGATATATTCAAAAAGTTTATTCGGTAGAGCATAGTAGTAACTCTTGCTTATATTTTCAATTAAAGTTAGTCCAATATCCGCTGCAGCAGTATAGTCAATTAATTCTGATTGAATTATTGTACCAAGAAAATGTACTCGATCATTTACACGAAGATTCTGAGCAACTTTCTCATATTGCGTTTGAAATGGACCTGAGCCAAGCACAATAAGATGATACCCGCTAACTTTTGATATTGCTTCTAATATTGGTGTAAATCCACGACCTTCAAGAATCACACCTTGATAAAGCAAAATTTTATCATCTTGTGGTATATTTAATTTTAATCTAAGATTTATTCTATTCTCAGATTTTTTGTAGAGAGGCAAGTTGCGAATAACTACAGTGTTGGTTATGCCATAATACTCTTGAAGAAAATCAGCATCTCCTTCACCAGTAACCAGAACATTATTGGTCATTTTAATAAATATTTTTTCAATAAATCTGATTATCAATTGGAGAAGCACTTTGTTTCGCAGACCTCCGAGGAATGCATAGAATTCACGGCTGTTATAATATAGTTTTGCTTTTCTAATTTTGGCAAAAAAACAGACTAAGGGAAGTGTATAAATATCTTCAGCAATATAAATCTGAGAATTAGTTTTGTATAGTTCATTGAAAAGAATTCTTAAAAAATTAAAATAATAGTGAATCGAGCTTTTGCTTTTATTCAATTTGTGTATGGCTGTTTTTCCAAGAATTGTTTGAAAACTTGGAGTTGTCCAGTCAAAAGAAATCACCTTTACATCAGATCCATCTTGTCTTAGTGAACTAGATAGATTTGTAACACGTGTATCATGGTTTGCATTTCCTAAAAAAGCGATTGTTATAGATTTCTGAAAGTTCAATTCAATTTGAAAAAGATTTATAATTTAATACTGAGTGTATTTCGCATAACTGTTTTAGCATCGAATTTCTCTTTGAAATCGATCAGTCCCAAACTTGGTGTCATAGGATTTTCTGCTTTTGTATCTTGAGACACACCAATATCGACATAGCTGTAATTGTTATCAGTTGAATAATTAACAACTTCATACATGATTCGATGAATTGGTTTAAGATACTCATAATTATAGTCGAGCATATTATAAAAACACAAAGCACACGTTCTATTTACAAAAAACATCAGAGAACCCGCTATTGGAACATCCTTGTAATAAACCATAAACAACTTGATGTTTTCTGGGAGAAGTTCCTTCAGCTTTAATAGCTCTTCAAGTGAATGAGTTGGCTTTACTTCATGCTTCGCTTTGTTTTTGAGAAGAATTGGATAGAATTGATCATATCTATCATTGATCTCAACTCGTACATCTGAGTTTCGAAAAGTTTTTCTAACGTTCCTTCTTACTGTCGGTTGGAATCTGGAAATTATATCCTCATCCTTATCTAATTTAATGGCACTAGATATATAATGAAGTGAGTATTTAAACCCCAGCCAGAGCATAGCAAAATCTAAGTTTTGATTTGGCTTATTCTCATAAACAACCGGAGCAGCTGTTAATTCAATCTCCTTTATTCCATTTTCTTCAGCATATTCTAGAAGAGTGGAGATTATTTCGAGAGCATTGTTGAACTTTATATCTTGGGTAACTATTGAGCCGTAACTTGCTCCTATGGGAGATTCAAATTTGTCTCCAATCATTGCTCCAGGTAGAAGTGCAGTAATCTCATCATTTTCTAGAAATATCAGATGATTGAACTTAAACTTATCTAGTGCGTGATAATCGAAGAATTTTTGGAGGTGAAACATAGTTCCATTATTGGATTCAAGAACAAAATTATCCCACTTTTCTTTCCATTCTGGAGTGTATTGAATAATTTCCATAAACGAAAATAGATCAATTAAACGAATACATCAAGGATATTGTATGAGCTGAACCAAGTCCATAAGAATAAGGAGTAAAAGCATAATCAAAATTTAGTCCTTCCCAATTTAGTCCTAATCCAGTTGTAAGACCTTTGGATTCGTACCCTGACATATATCCTAATCTTATCGCTAAAAATTGATCATAATAAAACTCTGTTCCAGCATGTAGATGTATGTCATCAGTTTCAAGATACTTCTGAACTCCCCCAACTAAAGCTAACTCAGAGTTAACCGATTCAAATGGTAAACCATAAGAAACCCCAAATCTAAAATCTGTTGGCAATTCAGTTGATTGGGCTCTTAGCTCAGAGACTGACCCAATATTCTTTATAGAAACACCAACATCCAGTCTATCAATTAAATCGAGGTAACTTAAACCAAAATCGAATGCCCAGCCAGTTGATTCGTCAGAGAATAAATTTTCGCATAAATATTTGAGTGTCATACCAAATGAAAGATTTTCGTAAACTCTAAATCCAGTTGACAAACTTGTGAAGAGATAGCTAGCATTGAATGTTGATTGCGGTTCTCCAGGCTTTGTTCTAATCTCAATATCACTAATTGATGTTGTATTAAGTCCAAAAACTAGTGGTAATCCCCAAAGTGAAAAACTTGCACCTAGCAGTTGAGTTGACATATCTTGAATAGAACTGATGTGAGTTAGCATAAGCTGTGGCCCGCTATATTGGGATAGAAGTGCTGGATTGTAGTTCAAAGCTGTAAGATCATTAACGCCAACCACTCCAAGATCACTCATTGCAATATTTTTTGCACCAAAACCGAGTTTTAAGAATGACATTCCAGTTTTACCAGCAGTTTGAGCAAGAACAACATTACCAGTTATCAATAAAACAATAAAAATATTTTTCATACTATAATTCATTTATCTTAACATTAAAAATTAATATCTATTCCAATAATATGTCTATCAGATGAGGAATAGGGTTCAACAACAAATGCATAGTTAACACCAAGTATTAAACTATTCGTACTGTGAAAATAAGAAAATCCTAACGAAGGATTTGACGGAGCATTTGTATTGCTCAAATTAAATTTATCGAGTCCCCCTCTAATAAACAATCCACTATACAAATTATACTCGACACCAAATCTAATATAATTTGTACCATAGCTGCTATTTTCAAATTCGAGGGAAGCTATTAGATTCGGATTATCCAATTTATATGCGATTCCAATTTTTTTAAGTAACGGAAATTTATCTTCAGTACTATATCCTTCTTGATCATAGATTGGAGTTGTATTCCATTCATATTTGCTTACGAGATCGGTCAGCATCGCAGAGATTGTAATATTCTCATTCAATATATACAAAGCACCAATATCAATTCCAAAAGTTGTTGTTGAAACTTCCTCGTAGAGTTTTGAGTAATAGAACTTTGCATTGAATCCAATTGAAAGTTTTTCTGAAAAGCGATTTGCCAATCCAATAAAAAATTGATTTTCGAACGGAGATAATTCTCCAGTTATATTTCCTTGATTATCCCTCTGCTGAAAATTCCCAACACTAGAGTTTATCACTCCAATACTAACACCCGCTGTACTACGAGGTATAGTATTTCCTTCAGAATCGTTCTTTTTACCGAAATCAAATTTTCTAGTAAAACTTAGAAAATTTAATGACCTATCCATTGAGAGAAAAGAATATGAGGTTTGAAAAGAATTCCTCTCTTGAAATGGAGTGAGTGCGGGATTATAATATGAAACTAGATCGCCAGAATTAACTGCAGACATTGCGTTTCCCATACCCATTCCTCTTGCACCAAATCCCAATCTGGAAAAGGCACCTGGTTGACTAGAAATTTCAACAAACTGATTTGATTGAGCAAATATTGATCCAACTAAAAAGAAAACCGCTGCTATTGTAAAATTATATCGTGATATGGCGCTAAATTTATTCATCATTTCAACACCATGATTTTGCCGAATAATGGTTCTGCTGAGTCTGAATCAATCCTATAAAAGTAAACCCCATTGGGAACCGAGTTGCCAATTTCGTTTGAACCATCCCAAAATTCAAACTGCTCTCCTGCTCCTCTTTGGGTGTTTTGTACCACAACCTTAACTAAGTTCATTCCGAAATCCAATATTCTAATAGTAATATTAGAATCATTCGAAAGTATATACTTAATTTTAATCTGCTCAAGTGCTGGTGAAAATGGATTTGGGAATGCAAAGGTTTCATCCACCTTTGATTCTGAAGAAGACAAATAGACTTTCCACTCACCATTCCAAAAATCTGAGTTACTGGTTTCATGCAACCTAGCTAATCCACTGTTTGATCCTATCCAAATGTATTGCGAACCATCAGCTAGTTCATTGGTTGCAGCTGAATAAAATATATTTGTTGCAATAGGAACATTTGTTTTGGAATCTATAATTGTTGGAGGTTGAATCCAATTTTGTCCTAAATTATCTGATCTAAATATTCCATTATCTGTGGGTGCAATAACCTGGGAGGCAGAATAGTTTGGATAATTTCCGAAATATTTGAATCCAAAATTATGTGCGTGCTCATTTGGAAGTGTAACATTCCAATTGGTTCCACCATCTAAAGTATAACTCACAGCCCAATTTTCTGAGAAATCATTTGCTTTCCAAGTAGCTGCCCAAATAGAATTATTTGAAAGATCATGTTCAAGTGCAACAACAAAATTCCCACTTATTCCATTTTCTTGATTCTGGTATGTAAATTTTTGCCAGCTAATTCCATTATCAGTCGATTTATTTATACCTCCGGCAGTACCAACATAAACCGTCGAATCTCCAACACCAACAACAGAAAAGACTCTGTGATTAAGCCACGAATCTGGACCAAAAGCACCAGCAACAGGCTGAAGCGCAAAATCAAGAGTGTCAGTAGGTTTTATCGAATCAAGGGTATCTGGTGGAAGTACAACTCTTTCCCAAGTCTGTCCCATATCATGAGATTTTCTCAATCCTCCAGCAAACGACGCTAT
Organism: uncultured Ignavibacteria bacterium; assembly: GCA_963751695.1. Classification (GTDB taxonomy): domain Bacteria; phylum Bacteroidota; class Ignavibacteria; order Ignavibacteriales; family Melioribacteraceae; genus SZUA-22. The sequence continues at coordinate 259,152 of CAVVVP010000002.1, forward strand.
CCAGATAGTATTATCAGTAAACGATAAATCATACGTGATGTTGTTTATTCCAACAGTAATTGGAAGAGCACGAATTTCGTTAATACCATATATAATTATGGAATCACTGGGATCATCAATAGGTTGAGGAATGACAGTCCAATTTTCCCCATTGTCTCCTGAGTATTTAAATCCAGTTCCTTCTGGAAGAATTCCACCAGTCTCAACCTCTGTGGATCTACCTGTAGAAGCCCAGATAGTTCCATCATTAAATCCTACAGAAACTACCCCATCACTTCCCCATGGATCTTTTTGATAATAATTGGTAAAATCTTCGCCGTGATCTTTTGAGATACTTAAACCGAGAGTTGTTCCAAGAATTATCATATCATCTGCATAGATCATATCTTGAACTGAATTACTTGCAGGTGTCGAGGCGGCAATTTTGGATAATTTTTCTTTTCCCAACGAAAATGTTGTCGGTGTTAATTGTGCAACAAGAATAGAATTTAGCAGAATCAGAAATGCAACGATTAAATTTTTCATTATTTCACCACCACAGTGTGCTCTAAGATATTGCTCAGTGCGCCTGCTCTGTCACGTGCTCTAAATTCAAATCTTCTTTCACCAACTGCATTTGAAAAAATATTTTTGAATGAATAGATACCATCCCCGGCTACTTTATCTCCATTATCAGGATTACCATCATCAAACATTAAAACTCTTACTGGAGCTGGATTATTTGGAGCATAGAAATCCGAATAGACCGTATCCACATCAACCAGTCCATTATCATCCCAGACGTTTATGGAAAGTATGAAAGGTTTATTGTTTTCAAGAGTGTCTCTTAAAATTGGACTTTCCTCCTCATAATAGATAAGTGGATTTGATATCTCTGGAGCTATATTCTTCAACACTACTGTATGTGTGATCAAATTACTTAATGTTCCAGCTCTATCCTTTGCTCTAAATTCAAATTTTCGTTCACCTACTGCATTAGAAAATATATTTTTAAATGAGTAGATACCATCACCGGCTATCTCATCTCCATTATCAGGATTCCCATCATCAAACATTAAAACTCTTAAAGGAGCTGGATTATTAGGGGAATAAAAATATGTATAAACGGAATCTATGTCAGCTATACCATTATCATCAGAAGCCTCAATTGAGAGGATGAATGGTCTGTTATTCTCAAGAGTATCTCGAAGTATTGGATCTTCTTCCTCGTAATAGAAAAGTGGATTTGAAATTTCAGGGGCAATATTATCTTGGAGATTATAATAGTTGAAATTATGCGATGCTATTTTCTTATTTGATTGGATATTGGTGGAGTAAAAATATTCGATTGTATATACAATGCTTGGATACTCCTTTTCCATACCAAATGAAGCAGCAAATTTTAATAGATCGTTCTGGTCTGGATTTGTCATTTCAAGGTTTCTAATTATTTCTACTCTTCCATCCAATGAAATAACGTTAAGCCAGATATTTGTAATTGATTCAGAATCTGAGAACGAGATTGAAGTAGTCACTTTCGTAGTTCCACCAGAATATTTAACCTCAGCGGGTGCTTCTAAATTTTCAACGACAAAACTTCCGCCATTTGGATCAACAATTCCATCTTCAACATTATCACAACCAACTAATAATAAAACTAAGAGTATTATTAATAATGCTATTCGCTGCATTGATTTTTAGTTCCTTATAGAATAAAAAATTTGAGGAAATGTTCAAAGAAGATACAAAAATGGGAAATACCGTTTCATAATTGCACCATCCAACACTTTGAGACTCCAAATTTTAATAAATAATTTTAGAATTATGGTAGCAATTTTACTATAAGATACTTCCCCAGTTTTATTGTTGAAAAATTAAGGACTACTATTATCTTTGTCAAGTCAATAATCTAGTAGCCTATTAATCAAAATGATATAATAAAAGGATTTGGACTGAATGAAATTACTAAAATGAACAAGCTAAAATAGCCAAGCATCATTCTTCTTGTATCCAACGGTACAAAATGATAAACTGGAGGATGCTTAACTTTTATTACAAAATTCAGTATTAATGCCCAGAAAAGCCACCCAGTCCAACCAAATTGAAAATTTAATTCTAGAAAAGTATCCAATGCACCAAATACACCAAGAACTATCAATATAATCATCGAGATTGATGCCACTGCTTCATGCTTTTTTGTATTGAACATACTATATATAACATGTCCACCATCCAATTGACCAACAGGTATCATATTCATTGCAGTTATAAATAAACCTAACCAACCTGCAGTCAGATAAGGATAATGATAGATCTCAGACATTGGGGGAATAAAATTGTCTGGTGAATTAAATATACTGTTGAAGATTTCAAACAAAATCGTATTACCAAATTGAAGGCTTATTGTTCCCTCTCCATAAGTTTCAGAAAAATAGTCAGGATGTATGGCTAAAATATACTCAGTACCAGGCAAGTGTGTGTAACCATAAATTAGAACAATCAGAGCAGCAAAGAAACCAGCGATTGGTCCGGCAACACCAATATCGAACATTGTTTTGTTATCCCTTACAATAGATCTAGTTCTAATAACGGCACCCATAGTTCCAAAATTTAAAAATCCCGCAATTGGGGGAAATGGGATGTAGTATGGTAAAGTTGTTTCAACTTTATGAAAACGAGCGGCAAAATAATGGCCAAATTCGTGTAATGTAATGATGAACAAAATCGAAAGTGAATATGGAACAGCTCTCGCTAACTCCGAAAGACTATATGGTCCAGGTGTTGGAGATATCCATTCCATTCCAGCAATAATTGTTGTTGCAACAGAAATGATAAAAAGGATGATATGAATTAGTGAAGAATGTTTTTTAATTTTCAATACAAACCTTAACCATTATTTAATATTTTCTGCCTTTCCAGATTACATTTCGGTCAAAAACCAAAATAAATGGGATCACAAGAACATAAAGTAAAAAATAGATCTCGAATGCAACGAACTCCTTTATTCCAAGTTTTAATTTCATCCTAGTATAAATTGGTTTCAAGAAGAAATAATCAACAAATATCTTGAACAAAAATAAAAGCAATGCTGAAGTCGAAAACAAGAATGGTATCAACATCATACAAACATGCGTTAAGAATCCAACTGACATAACCCAGTATCCTGCAAAATCACTTTCCAATCCACCAACACTCCAACGTTTCTTTTGCCGATAGAGTGATTTAAAATCTAAACAAGGTTTAGATGTGACCAAAGCCCCATCATCAACCGGATAGATTATTTTGTATTTTTTTAGTTCGTGAATTGCCATAAGCAGATTAAAATCCTCTGTAACAGAAAACTTTAATGCAGAATATCCACCGATTTCATCGTATACAGATTTTCGATATGACATATTATTCCCAATTGCACTCAACGGTTTGCCAAGATTGATCGCTCCACTTGCAACTCCAAGAAGATATATAAAATCTACTGACTGCATAGCTGAAAAACTTTTTTCACTTTCTTGGTTAGTGAAACCATTTACCATAGCCACATTTTCATCTATATAGTAAGAAGCTATTGTTTTAGCCCAATTTGATGAAACCACACAATCAGCGTCGGTAGTTAGTATGAATTCACCAGTAGCATAATCGATTCCATTAGCAATTGCAAGAGTCTTTCCTTTTAGTTGTCCGATATCTTTTTGGGTAACTACTTTTAGAAATTTCGATTTATCAACAATAAAATCATCAATTATTTTTGAAGTATTGTCAGTTGATTTATCATCGACCAAAATGATTTGCAATTTCCCCTCTGGATAATTTAACCCATTAAGCGATTGCATACATGCAAGGATATTATCTTCTTCATTTCTGGCAGCCACAATTATTGTAGCGTTGGGAAGTTCATCTTCGTTTAATTTTGGGAATGTTTTTGAAGCTCCAACAATAAATGAAACAGTTTGGATAAAGTAAAATGAGACAGCTATAAGAAATATTATTTCAAACATTCAAGTGGTTCTCCAATCTCAAATCCTTTTCTCTTCGCTTCTTCAAAAATGAAGTCAATTGCTTGTGCGATAATATTTTTTGATTTATTGCTATCATGTAACACTATAATCGAATCTTTCGAAAGGTATTTTTGAACTGCAAATGTAACGATATTTAAATCATTTTTATAATCATAAGTTAAGAGCGTCCACATCACATTCTTCATATCATATTTGGAGATTTGGTTCTTCGTTCTCAGATTAAATCTTCCATATGGGGGTCGAAAGTACTTAGGTGAATTTCCAACTATCTTATTTAATGAATCTGAACATTGTTTTATCTCATTTTCAATAATTATCCTATCTGCTCCAACAAAATCTTTGTGCGACTGAGAATGATTACCAATCACATGCCCAGCTTCGAAAATTTTTGTTGCTAAATCAGCATATTTTTCGATGTTTTCACCTACACAAAAGAAGATAGCTTTGCATTCATATTCACTTAATTTTTCAAGGATAACCTCTGTTGTATTGGGATTGGGTCCGTCATCAAAGGAAAGCAAAACCTTATTGCATTTTGACTTCCATATGAAGTCCTTGAATAAATTCTGAATAATTTTTGGTGGAGTGTATTTAACTTTCATTTATCTTTTCAACTTTCGATTCTTCCACTCAAAATTCCCAAATGCTCCAGCTAAAGATGAATAGAGAATGTATGGAATATGGAAAAATTCAGCCATTAAAAATAAGTATAGAGGTATCTGGTCAAAAAGAATACCTTTGCCTCTCCTGAGAATAAAATACTCAACTAAAGGCTTTGAAACTATGCATAGTGCAAAAGTCAGAAAGAATATTTTATCAAGCATTAGTCCCAATATCGGCTGGATAACCAATCCTAAGTAAAATAAAAAAACAAATATTAGTCTAATTATTAGAGTTTTCTTTTGATAGAATAGACCTTTACTAGCCCAACGTTTCCTTTGATTTTTAAAAGAAGAAATATTTGAGTTTGGAAAAGTACTTACAATAGCTTCTTTTGAAATATTGAACTTGATTTTATAATCGGTTTCGTTTGATATTTTCTGAAGCAGAAGATCATCATCCCCAGATGACAAATTTCGCAGATCATTGTACCCTCCAACCTCAGTAAACACTTCTTTCCTGAAAGCCAAATTCGCAGACGAACAGATTATTGGATCGCCGGTCCCAATCAATCCTGCTCCGGTTAAAATTAGACCAGCAAATTCAATCTGCTGCAGTTTTTGAAAAACAGTTTTACAGTTTTGATATTTCACTGGACCGGATACCAGAGCTGTGTTTTTATCAAACGATGAAAGCATTGATTCGATCCATTCAGGTTCATGTGTACAGTCGGCATCAGTTAATAAAATTACCTCCCCTTTTGCCTTTGTTGTTCCATATTCAATTGCATACTTCTTATTCGCTACTTGATGTTCCACAGATAGAGAGTATACAAAGATATTACTTGCAGCGATTGAACTATTAATTTTCGAAAACGAATCATCTGTTGACTGATCGTCAACATAAATAATTTCATAACTATCTTGATCCAAAGTTTGCTGCTCTAGCGATCTCAAATTATCCAAAATAGTATTTGATTCATTTCTGAAAGGAACAACAACAGAGACAAACATTTTATTGTCAGAAACAACATTTTGGGATTTTAACTTTGCAAGTCCGATAAGAATCATAAAAAGAAAGTATAAATAGTTTATCAATAAGAGAACAAAAAATAATAAAAATATTTCGATCAATTATTCCTCCTAAATAACAATATGAAACCAACAATTGCAGGAAGAAGTAAGTTAATTGAGAAAAGACTTAAAGCTGAGTTAAATCCGACAGCTGCAGTATATCCTAAATGCTGCATAAAGAATATAGTGGCACCCTCCCTTACACCTAATTCACCCAAAGCAATTGGAGGAATAATAACCTGAGTAAAGATCACTAAATTTGCGACAAAGAAAAATAAAAAGAAATTATCAACTCCACTATATCCTGAAAGTAGAAGTGCCATTTGGGAGGTAAATGTAAGATGAAATAGCAGTGAAAGTAGAGCAACTTTGATAAAAGTAATCCTATCAAGTTCCCTGATAAATGATACTTTTTCAAAAAACTTCTGAAGAAATTTTAATCTTTTTAACCTGGCTCTCAATTTTATAGAAAAATTAGAACTACTAAAGAGCAATAAAAGTGGTAAAGTAACTAATATTAAATAAATTAACGTAGATAATAATTTTGTGGAGTTTGAGTACCCAATCATATTCATATAAAATATGATAAAAAAACTTCCACCAATGTATAGAATAAAAAGCATCGGGATCATCTTATCCACGGCTGTGGCAATGATAACATCTAACACTTTAATGTTTTTAAAAGGAAGAGCTCTTGCCAAGTATTCTCCGGATTTCATGGGAGTAAAAATCCCTCCACTTTTTCCATAAAAAATCGAGATCCAAATTGATTTATAATCAGAAATGCCGAAGTATTTTCTACAAAGAATTTTCCATTTACTGAACTGAAGAAATAAATTTAGAGGCATAAGCAGAACAGCAAAAAAGATATAAATTTTATCAGCACAATTGAAGGTTTCTAAAATATTTTTTGGTTCAACATAAACAACAAGGAAAATTATTAATCCAAAACCAATAATTAGTTTCGCAATAATTTCAAGTCGTTTTCTTACTATATTATTCAATCTAATTTTTCTGTCTAAAGGTTAATTTTTGGAAGATCATTCAAATTGAAACTCTTCTGCAAAATAGTAAAAATTCCGTGTATAATTTATAGATATTGAGCTAATGAACTTGTTCAAATCAAAAATACTACTCACTATTTATTCACTCATCCTTTGTTTTATTCTTGGAGAAATCGTTGTGAGGTTAGTATCAAATACTGATTTAGATGAGAATATTTTCATTTTTAACGTTCAGCTCAAACCTTACAAATTACCTATCAAAGAGACTGAAAAAAAACTTGGCAGATTTGAAGCCAATCAATCTAAAAGTCGATTATTGTTCGATGAAGATTTAGGCTGGAGTCCAAATGAGAATTTTATATCGGAAAATGGAATGTATATCTACAATAAGTATGGAGAAAGATCTCAATCCTTTGCTGATACAGTAATTAATGATGAATCGATTAAAATTTTACTATTTGGTGATTCGTATATGCATGGAGACGAAGTAGGGTTTGCTGAAACAATTGGAGCAAAATTAGAGAAATTTTTCAGCTCTGATTCGCTTAAAGTTCAAGTTTTTAATTATACTACCAGCGGTTTTGGAATGGATCAAGCTTTTCTAAGATGGGAGAAGGTAAAATCGCTCATTAAGCCAGACTTAGTAATTTTTGGAGTCCAATTTGAGAACGTGAAAAGAAACATCAATCTTTATCGACCAATCTATTCTCCAATAACAGAAATCCCATTTTCAAAACCAAGATTTCAAATTGGTAATGATAATCTAGAATTGTATCAAAATCCAGCATCAAGTTTTAATGATGTTATTATGAAGATGACCAATAAGGATCAATTGAGATATGAAGGTTTTTACGATACCGAGGACTATGCTGGCAACATTTGGTACTTCAGCAAACTTATTTCATTTGCTAGTTCTTCTGTATCATTAATTATTAAGGAACACGAGTATTATCAATTAGAATCTGAATCTTCAAAAATAACACTAGGTATACTTGATAGCTTTAGAAAAAGTGTTGAGGGTCAAAATGCACAATTCATTCAAGTTCATCTTCCTGTGGTAAATGATTTCTATTTCTCTAATTTTGCTTTTTGTAATCTGGTTTATGGCCAAGAGATTATATACGAAGAATTACTCGATGAAATTAAGCAGAGATTTGAAATCATAGAAATTTATCCACAATTTAAAAATTGGATTGAGGAATATTCTTGCAATGAACTTTTTATGGAAAGGCATTATTCACCTAAAACAAATAAATTATTAGCAAAAGAAATTTATAATTATTTAAAATTGAATAGTAAAAAATTAATCGAGAACTAGATGGAATTGTATTTATTTATTGGAGTAACTGTATTTTGGATTATATACTACATTTTTGAAGGATCTCACGATGGAACCTTTGCAAAAGAGACAAAGATTTTGAGAGACAAGATTGATAAAGCAGAATTTGAAAAAATAAGATCGAACTTTGTTAAATTAGAACTGGACTGGCATTTATTCGATGCTCTTGAAAAAGCCTTGACCAAAATCGTGATCGCGATTCTTATCTTTTTAGTTACCCAGAATCTAATATTCTCCTTCCAAATGCTTTTACTATCGGTCGCTATTCGATCAGTGATGCATGATCTAGTAGTTGCATTAAAGCTTAATAAAGGGCTCAGACATATTGGACCGGATTTTTTATGGTGGGATCGATTCTTAAGAAATATGCAGAATCATGGAATAAATCAATATATTATAAAATTAGTTCCGAATATTTTTCTATTTATTTGGATCATTTATTCTTTGTAAAAGAAAAAATAATAAATACTTTAAGTATTATTATTTTTATTTTATTCAAAAATACAAGATTATATTATGTTCGTTAATTATTCTGACTTACCAAAGTTTCCAAATCTATTTTTGGACTATATTTACGAATTTAAGAATGTAGAAAAATTTTATAAAAAGAGCTTCCTCGAAAACGATAGTTATGTGGAAACATTCGAGCAACTGAAGAATTTCGTCCGTCCTCACAGAAAAGATATATCCAACATTCTCGAAGACCAATATCTTGGATATGTGCAATCTCAACTTACAGAAGATAACATTCAATCTCTAAATGATGAAAATACACTTGCTGTTATTACTGGCCAACAAGTAGGATTATTTGGTGGGCCCCTTTATACTTTTTATAAAATCATTACTACTATTAAACTCAGTACTTATTTGAAAGAAAGATTTCCAGAGTATAATTTTGTTCCGATTTTTTGGATGGAAGTTGATGATCATGATTTTAAAGAGGTTCAATCAACTAATATTATTGATAAATATAATAAGATCCGAAATCTATCGTACGATGATGGATTAGAAGATGAAGTGAACCGTGGTACTGTTGGCAAACTTAAGCTTAATTTGAATATCAGTCATACAATTCAAGATCTTGAAGAGTCTCTTAGAGATAATGAATTTAAAGATGAAATATTGCAATTAATCTCCAGTTGCTATTCTGATGGGGTAACATTTAAAGCTGCGTTTAAAAGATTAATATTCTCGCTTTTTGATGAATACGGTCTTCTTATTTTTAATCCCCAAGACAATAGAGTGAAAGATCTACTACTAACTATTTTTGAAAAAGAGATAGACAATCACGATGTTCATTCAAAGGCAAATGTCCTTCGAAGTGCAGAGTTAGAAGAAGATTATCATGCACAAGTAAAGGTCAATCCAATAAATCTTTTTTATACCGATGGGAGCGGAAGGCATCTTATTGAACCAGTTGATAGTGAGTTCAGATTTAAAGGAAAGAGAACTAGGATTTCCAAAGAAGAGTTGAAGAAACTCTTATACTACGATCCGTCAGCGTTTAGCCCAAATGTTCTGTTAAGGCCCATCTGCCAGGATTATCTTTTTCCAACAGCAATTTATACTGGCGGTCCCGCAGAGATAAGTTACTTTGCGCAAGTAATTCCCAATTATGAGTTTTTTGATATTGTACAGCCAATCGTCTTTCCAAGAATATCTGCAACCATTCTAGAAAAACACATTGCGTCATCAATCGATAAATATGATCTTGATTTTAATGAATTTTTCTTCAGTGAAAAGGAACTAGTCAATAATATTCTTAATAAAGTTACTGATCATAATATAGAGGAAATTTTTGCTGAGACTAAAAGCAGCATAGATGAGATCTTACAGAATCTTCGAGAAAGTCTTATACAAATTGATAAAGGATTGCTGAATGTGTCTGAAAAGACTTTGAATAGAATTAGTCAATCTTTGGAAATGCTTCAGTCAAAGTCCCAAGATATTCAGGGTAGAAAACATGAAGATGTTGTAAAATCCATCAAAAAAATCAGACACTTTATTTACCCAAATAATAATTTACAGGAAAGAGAACTGAACTTTATTTATTTCGTAAATAAGTATGGACTTAGTTTTGTAAATAAGTTAGTAGATGAACTTGTAACGAATAAACCAGATCATCAGGTTATTGAGATATAATTTTGAGCTGATTTAGAAATTCTGGATTTGATACAGCAACACATTCAAAATTATTTATCTTAATTTTCTTGTCCGTCAGCAATCCTAAAATGGAAAATGCCATAGCTATTCTATGATCACCATATGACTCGATAAGAACGTGGCTATTTTTAATTTCGCCAAATACTTCAAGTCCATCATCAAACTCGTTGCAGTCTAAACCAAGCTTTTTGAAATTGCTACACATTGCAGATATCCGATCTGATTCCTTATGTCTAAGCTCCTCAGCATTGTGTATAGTGAACTGGCCATCGGCAAAAATTCCAGCAATCGATAGAATTGGAATCTCATCGATTATATTTGGGATCAACTCTTTAGGAATCTGAATATTTTTAAGAGAACTTGAGGATATTAAAAGATCTCCAGATTTTTCTCCACTCCTTTCCATCACATTTTCGACTGATATTTTAGCGTTCATTTGTTCGAGTACTTTAAGAATCCCAACTCTGGTTTCATTTAACAGAACATTTTTTAATCTTAGTTCAGAATTTGGATTTGCTAAAGCGAGAATAATAAAAAAAGCGGCAGTAGAGATGTCAGAAGGGACAATGTATTCTTTTGGTTGTGGATAATCATTTTTAGATACAAATATTTTTCGTGAGTCTTCAAATTCTTCAATGTTTAGTCCTAACAGAGTTTCGGTGTGGTTTCTGGTTTTTGAATGTTCGATTACAACTGTCTCATCATCTAAATGAAGTCCTGCAAGAAGCACAGCACTTTTAACCTGAGCGCTAGCAATTTTCATATCATATTCTATACTATGCAGATCATCTGAAGGCTCTATCACCAAAGGCAGTGTTCCACCTTCAATTGTTTTGAGTTTAGCTCCCATTCGGTTCAACGGATCTACAATTCTTTCCATTGGTCTTTTGGAAAGTGATTCGTCTCCAATAAGTGTAGTTTTAAAATCTTGAGCTACAAGCAAGCCACTTATCAATCGAGTAGTTGTTCCTGAATTTCCAGCATCAAGCGGTTCCTTAGGCTCAGTGAATCCTTTATATCCTTTTCCATATATCTTTAAGTCTGATCCTATCTTTTCAATTTTGCACCCAAGCTTTCTAAAACAGTCAATCGTTGAATTTATATCAGCAGAATTAAGATAATTTCTAACATACGATTCACCTGCAGCCATAGCAGAAAACATAACGGCTCTATGCGAAATTGACTTATCACCAGGCAATGCTAAATCGCCTTGGACTTTTTCTATCTTCTTAAATTCTTGTATCACTTATCGCACCACTCGTCGATTAACTTTTCGTGATCAAAAGAATCAAGCTCTGGATTATCATACATCCCCTTTAATGCTCTTTGACGCTGGGCTTCATAAAGAGTTGCAGCAGCAGCCACCGATACATTTAGACTCTGAATCATTCCGCGCATTGGAATATAGTAAACTTCATCTGAGAGCTTAGCTGCTTCCTCAGAAACTCCACGATGTTCATTCCCCAAAATAAAAGCGACTTTCTCTGTCATATCAATTGAATATAAGTCAATCGCTTTATCAGAAAGTAAACTGGCATAAATTTTAAACCCTTTTTTTCGAAGTGCATTATAGCAATCATTTGTAACAGAGTATTTTTCTGTTTCCACCCATTTATTTGCAGAAGAAGAAGAAATCTTACTTATTTTTGGAAATTCTTCTACATTATATAAAAGTGAAACACCCTTCACGCCAACGGAGTCACATGTTCGGTAAATCGCACTAACATTATGTGGATCATGAATATTCTCAAGCACAACCGTTAAAGTTGATTGTCGTTGCGAAATTACATTTTTAATTTTATTGAAACGTTGATCGGTTTTGAACTGTCGCAAATTTAATCTTTGTTAAATATTAATTTGTATACAATTTTATTTTTACTTTTCCGGGCTCTATCAATTATAATTTCTGATTCATCTTGAAGATTTGTGTAGAATCTAAGCAGTTCAACCACATTAGTAATAGCTTCATCATCTGAGTGGGCCCAACTCTCACATCCATTAATGGAAGGCACTTCAGCAGTAAAACCATCACCGGTATCGGTAACAATCATATCAATTACCACTAGTAACCCTCAGACTTCTCTGGGCCGGCTGTCACGATTTTTACACTCGCACTTGCACCAATTCTATCAGCACCACTTTCCAGCATTAAATCAGCATCTTCCTTAGAACGTATTCCACCAGAAGCTTTAACACCTACAGAGCTTCCAACAACATATTTCATTAAAGCAACATCAGCTGCAGTTGCCCCTCCAGTACTAAATCCAGTCGAGGTTTTCACAAAGTCAGCTTTTGCTTCTTTGCTTATGATACATGCTTTAACTTTTTCTTCATCTGTTAGCAGAGCTGTCTCAATAATCACTTTGCAAACAGCTCGATTTCTCTTTGCCGTCAATACAACTTTGTTGATATCACTAAAGACATATTCGTAATCACCACTCTTAAGTTTTCCAACATTAATCACCATATCAACTTCTTGAGCACCATTGGCAATCACCTCTTCAGCTTCGGCTTTTTTTGCCATGGTGGTGGTAGCGCCAAGTGGAAAACCAATTACAGTACAGACCTTAACGATTGATCCTTTTAGCATATCATAACATTGTGGGACATAACTTGGATTTACACAAACTGATGCAAATTCATATTTAAGTGCTTCCTCACATAAAACTTTAATTTCTTCTGAAGTAGTATCAGCTTTTAAAAGTGTGTGGTCAATTCTTCTTGCAACCGATTTATCAGATAACTCTTCACCAACACCCAAACCAGCAGCAATTCTTTCGGCACCATTATTTAATATTTTATTGACTGCTGAAGGCTGATCAACAACGTTTCTTTCCCATCCAGCGCAAGTTTCACCAACACAATAAAAATCGTGAAGCGCTTTTTCAACAAAAACTTGCGATACTACCTTATCAATTACTGGTGAACTCATGGCTTAAACCCGTTCAGTTATTAATTTTTTCATACGCTAAATAAGTATTTTTTAAAAGCATTGCAATTGTCATCGGGCCAACTCCCCCTGGAACTGGAGTAATATAAGAAGCTTTTTTCGAAACATTCTTGAAATCAACGTCACCAACTAGTTTATAACCTTTTGGTAACGCAGGATCATCAACACGATTCATACCTACATCGATTACCACACACTCATCTTTTACCATGTTTTCAGTTATAAACTCAGCACGACCAATGGCCGCAATTAGGATATCAGCTTGTTTAGTAATTGAGCTAAGATCAGCTGCTGCCGAGTGACATATAGTCACAATGGCGTTCGCACCTTCCTTTTTTTGGACAAGCATATTAGCAACAGGTTTGCCAACAATGTTGCTTCTACCAACAACGACGACATGTTTTCCTTTAGTTGCAATATTATATCTTTTGAGCAGCTCAACTACTCCATTTGGTGTACATGGGTAGAAGGTTTCTTTACCGATTACCATATTACCAACATTACTCGGGTGAAACCCATCAACATCTTTTAATGGACTAATTGCTTCAATCACTGAATCTTCATTAATGTGTTTTGGCAATGGAAGTTGTACAAGAATCCCATGGTAATTTTCATCATTATTATAATGATCAATTAGATCAAGGAGTTCTTTTTCACTTATGTTTTCATCCAAAACTTCTGCTTTTGAATTTACTCCAACCTCATTGCATGCTTTGTGTTTCATTTTTACATATACTTTTGAAGCAGGATTTTCTCCAACAAGAATTGTAACTAAGCCAGGCAAAGGTTTATTCTCATTTTTCAGTTTATCAATCTTTGATTTTAGCTCGACTCTAATATCCGATGCTATTTTTTTACCATCAATTATTGTCATAATAAGCTCTTATGTTCTCGTCTAATTATTTAGTATTCAATTGAATATTTTTTCTTCAAATAATTTTGTATTTCAGAATCGCGTTTTATCTCTTTATAAAATGGATTTGAATTCTGCCAACCTGTTTTTCCAAGTTTCCGAAATCGTTCTAATCTTCTAATAGAAATTTCACAATAAATCGGATCGATATCAATAGTGAAACATTTTCTTTTTAATTTTTCAGAAGCAATTAGAGTTGTTCCAGCATGAGCGAAAAAATCTATCACCCAATCATTAGGTTTGCTTGATACTTTTAGAATCCTTTCAATTGCATCAATTGGTTTTTGAGCAAAGCAGCCATTTACATTTTCCTCACGTAAATGAAAAACTTGCTGAATATCGATCCAAACATTCCCCGCACGAATATTTGCTGATTTACTTCTCTCAAGATTCTCAGTCCTCTCACCCCTAATATTTTTATAGTAACCTTTTACAACTTTTGGAATTTCCGTATAAACATTTTTAATATTGAAACTTGGATTACCATTAGTGTAATATAATAGTTCCTGTCTTATTGCCATCCAGTTTTTTTGGGTACCATAACCTCGCTGATTTCTCATCGTGATTAGACTTTTCGAAGTATAATTAGTGTCTTGCATCATCAATATAAACTCAGCAAATGGTTTGAAATGATTTTTCTGATCAGCTCCAAGCCAAATATAAAGGGACGAATCATTTTTAAGCAGCTGAGTTGTATTGTTTATCCACAATTTCGACCAAGTGACAAACTCATCGACTCTTTTTTTTCCAAAAGCTACCATATTGTATGGAGGATCATGAACAGCTAAAGTAGCCTTCTTCTTTCCAAAACTCTTTTTTAGTGAAGCATAATCTGCAGCATCGATACAACCAATAATATGCTTAGTTAAAGGATCTTTCCATATCTCATTTTTTTTTAGTCTACAATATGGAAGAAATAAGGAATAAAGATCTGGATCAGTATCTAATCTTGGTAGTGGCGCGTTGAGCATTACAAAGTCACTTGCTTATCAAATTCAGGAAGTAAGATCCTTTCAATTTCTAGTGTCTTACCAGTATCAATATCAACTTTTGTATAAACCCCGCAAAGATGGACATTATTCGTAGCAGTCTGATATTTCTGAGGTGTTTGAAATAAAAACCGATTTATTGCTGCATCTGTTTTCATTCCAATAACGGAGTCGTAAGGGCCTGTCATTCCGACGTCTGTAATAAATCCTAATCCCTTGGGGAAGATTCTTTCATCAGCAGTTTGAATGTGAGTATGAGTTCCAATAAGAACGCTAGCTTTACCATCAATATAATTTGCGAGAGCAATTTTCTCTGCTGTTGCTTCTGCGTGAAAATCAATAAGAATCACTTTTGTCTCTTGTCTTAATTTACTAAGCGCCCATTCTGCAGCTCTGAACGGACAGTCAATAGGTGACATAAATGAACGGCCTTGCAAATTTAGGACTCCAACTTTTCCTTTAACAGTATCTGCGATATGGTATCCATTACCATATGTTCCTTTTGGGTAATTTAGTGGTCGTAATGCTCTCTTATCTTTTTTTAGATATTCTTGCGACTGATATTTGTCCCAAGTATGATTCCCTCCGGTAACCACTTTTACACCCAATCCGAAAACCACTTTTGCTTCTTTCTCAGTAAAACCCTTTCCATCATTAGCATTTTCGCCATTAACAATAATAATATCAGCTCGATATTTTTTCTCTAGACTTGGAAGCCAGGTCTCTAACATATCTAAACCAGGTTTGCCAACAATATCGCCGATGAAAAGTATATTTAACGTCATGATTCTTCCTTAATTTGAGAAATAAATATATTGAAATAAAAGTGAAGAAAAAACTTGATAGATTGCCATATCAAATTTTACAACACCAATTCATTTCATTTTGATTCTGATTATATTCGAGTATGAGTAAGATTCATCTTAAAAATATTTCAATAAAAGAATCTGAATTTGCTGTTCTCGACTTTGAAACTACCGGTACCTCTTCGAAACAGAATAGAGTAATTGAAATTGGAATTGTGCATGTTAAGAATAACAAAATTGTTGACTCCTTTCAGTCGTTCATTCATCCTGGATGTAACATTCCCCCATTCATTACCTCATTAACTGGAATAAATGACGAGCACGTCAGAGATGCACCCTTCTTTGAAGATATATTCTCAGAGATCCTTGAATTTATTGGAGATTCTGTAATCGTTGCTCATAATTTACAGTTCGATTATTCTTTTCTAAAAAGTGAATTGAGCAGAGCTGAATTACTACTGCCAGAAAATGCTAAACTCTGCACACTTAAACTTGCTCGTAAATTATATCCGGACTTAAAGAGTAAATCGTTGGTTAGTCTCGTAAAGCATTTCAGAATTAGGCATAAGGATGTGCACCGAGCACTTGGTGATGCAACTGTTACTGCTAAGATCTTGATAAAAATGATTAAATCCCTTCAAGAGGATCATAATATTACGGAACTTGAAGAACTCTTAAGTTATCAATCGAGCACTGTGATAAAATCTGGTTATAGAATAATAAAGAAAAAACTAGCTAGTGATTTTGCCAGTCTTCCCTCAGCACCTGGCGTTTATATTTTTAAGAACGCTAAAGATGATTTTATCTACATAGGTAAAGCCAAGGTTTTAAAAAATAGAGTAGCAAATTATTTTTCCGGCAGTGCTGCTAGAAAAGCCAAGAAGATTGTGAGAAAATCTTCACGCCTAGATTTTATTCAAACCAAATCTGAATTAAGTGCGTTAATTCTTGAAAGTGAATTAATCAAGAAACATGATCCCCCGATGAATACTTTGCTGAAAAAATATCCGCAGCAGTATTTTATTAAAATAGGATTAACCAAAGAATATCCAGATTTAAAATCTACATCTCAATTTCACTTTGATGGGAACGACTATTTTGGTCCATACAGCAACGGTGAAACGTCTCGAAGCTTGATTGAAATCGTTGATAGGACATACATGCTTAGAGAGTGCAATGATAAGGAGCTAAAGAAAGGGAAAAAATGTTATCTCTATGATATTAAGAGATGCGTTGCCCCATGTATTCTCGAAGCCAAAACCGAATATGAGAATGAACTCAATTTAGCATATGATTTTCTCTCTGGTGGGAATCAGAATATTGTTGACAAACTTCTAAGTAAAATGAAAGTTTTTTCGGATGAAAGAAAATATGAAGAAGCTGCAGAAATTAGAGATTTGGTTAACAAAATCTTAAGTCAGTTGAATCGTTCCTCAATTTTGGCTGAACCAGTAAACAAGGTAAATGCTCTAGTAGAAATACAAAGTAACGATAATAAGGATCACTTACTATTTCTTGAAGGAAAACTTTTCATTAGAAATTTCAATAGTGAATCACTTGATTTCGAATCAGTTCTTGATGATTATTATAATGGAAACCACAATTTGGATAATTCAGCTGACGAAAAGCATTTGGGAAGAATGAAGATAGCGCTGAGTTGGCTTGTTCCGAATAGAAACTTTGTAAAGATTTATTATCTTAAAAACTACTCAAGCAGGGATGAACTATATTCCAAAGCAGCTTTAACCAATTGAAGATTTGATAAACCCGACTTATTAGAAAGTCGGGTTTATATAAACTGTATTTATTTTATTTTTTTTACTTCAGTATACCATTCGCTTGATTCTTCTAGCATTGAATTAACTCTATTTACAAGTTTATGTGGGTCGGTTAGATAGCCCTCAAGCAATAATGATGTATCGTAAAGTTGGTTAGTAACTTCCGTTAAATATTTATCATTAGGATCAGACTTAAATACTTTAAGAAGATTTCTTATGAGATTGTGATCTTTGTTAACTTCCATTACTTTTTCCGGAATCTTCTCTGTATTCTGCATTATGTTCATCATTTTTTGCATTGAAGCTGACATAGTATTATCAGCATTTACTAGGCATGCTGGACTGTCATCTAATCTTTCAGATACATTAACTTCTTTTACTTTCGCACCAAGAATTTCTTTCATTTTCTCAAGTAAACTAGAAAATTGAAGTTCGTCATCTTTTGTTAGAGTTTTACTTTTTGTTTTTTTCTCTTCAACATCAGTAAACTTATCAAGATCTTTAAGCTCAGCTTGATCAACCGATTTCAATTCATGATCTTTATATTTTGCTAACGAGCTAATTACAAACTCATCAACTGGATCATACAAATAAAGAACCTCAATTCCTTTCCTTCGATATACTTCTAAATGAGGATCCATTTTAAGAGCTTCTTTACTAGGACCAGTCATGTAATATATATCTTTCTGATCTTTCTTAATTCTCTCAACATATTCTGCAAGGGAAGTTAATGTTTCACCCTCTTTATTCGCCGACGAATCAAATCTTAATAATTCTGAATATTTTTCCTGATTAGCGTAGTCCATATAACCCATTTTAAATATCCGGGCGTATTCTCTCCAAAATTCAGTATATTTTTCTTTATCATCTTTTGCCATTTTTGTTAGAGCAGAAAGAACTTGACTTGTAACACTGCTTGAGATTTTTGAGAAGATAACGTTCTCTTGCAGAGTTTCTCTGGAAATATTAAGCGGAAGATCTTCAGAATCAACAACGCCGCGCACAAAGCTAAGATATTCTGGTAATAACTCTTTGTTCTTATGCTGAATTAGAACTCTTCTTATGTAAAGATCTAATCCGTAATCTTCACGATTAAATCCAAACATATCCATGTTCTTTTTGGGAATGAATAAGAGAGAATTAAACTGAATAGGAGCATCAACGGAACGATGTATAGTTTCTAGTGGTTCTTCAGAATCATAAGTAAGGAATTTATAGAATTCTGTATATTGTTCTTTTTTAACAGAAGATTTTGGTTCTCTCCAAATTGCGGAAACAGTATTTAGCTGTTCTTTCTCAAATTTTATTGGGAAAGTGATAAAATTTGAGTGTTTTTTTATCACACTTTCAATACGATATTTCTCAGTATAATCTTTTTCATCTTTCTTTAAGTGAATAATAACTTGTGTTCCACGGGCAATATCTTTTTCTAATTCTGTAACTTTGAAACTCCCCAATCCATCAGATACCCACTTTATCGGTTTTGCATCTGCTTTAAATGAACGAGTAACTATCTCGACCTTATCAGCGACCATAAATACAGAATAAAATCCAACACCAAATTTTCCGATAATATTATTTGCCTGATCTTTGTTTTCAGAAAGTTGTTTTAAAAATTCTGCAGATCCAGATTTCGCAATTGTTCCAATATTTTTTATGATTTCATCTTTGGTCATACCAATTCCAGAATCAGAAATGGTTAACTGATTTTTCTTTTCATTTGCATCTATACTGATTTCAAGCGGAAGGTCGTTCTGATAAATCTCAGTCCCTTTATTTGACTCAAACCTAAGTTTATCAAGTGCATCGGAAGCATTTGATACCAATTCACGAATAAATATTTCTTTGTTCGTATAAAGTGAATGAACAAGAATATTCAACAATTCTTTTACTTCAGCCTTAAACTCATATTGATTTGCTTTTGAGTCTACTTTACTCATAGAATCCTCCATGTATAATTGTTTTATCTTAAATCATTTTTTAATGGGAATAGGATGCAGAAAAGCCTGAATAGCTTCAAAGAAAATTATTTCATCGCGAATTTTTGAATTATAAATCTTACAATTACTGCAGTTGCCAACATTAAAAGTATATACAACAATATAGTTCTTAACGGAATTTTACTAAATTTAAACGAAAATTTTCTCCCTCGCCATCCACATTCTTTACACCTATAGTAGCTCCATAATCCCAGTTTGGTGCTTTTTTCGAAACTATTTTTTGCTCTGGACTTTCCTAGCTTACCAATACCACCACAACTTGGACAAGCTCCGAATGAGTGATCTTTTTTTATAACAATAGTTTCGGTTTTCACATCCCCTCGAGAATTTTCACCATTACTAACAACAAAAATACGGAAAATATTTTCTTAAAAACAGGGACAGGAATATTCAAGATTTAATTTAACTCCTAATTTTGCACCTATCAGCGATCCAATACCTAGAGGAATTCCGGCCTTTAAGTTTATATAACCAACTTGATATGTCAATGGATTCCAATCTAAATTGATTATTAGATAAGAGATCACTGAACTTATCATCGTAATAACCACAGCAATTGTTGCAGTACCCACCGCAAGTTTTAAGTTTCCTTTAAAATAGTAAACGAGAAAAGGCACATAAAATATCCCTCCTCCAAATCCAGTTAAAGATGCTACACCTCCAAAGATCAATCCGAATAAAAAAAGATGCTTTTTATCTAAATTTTTATAGCTGGATTGATCCTTGTCCCTACTGAAAAACAGATACAGAGAAATTAGAACTATAATAGAGACTATTAAAAATCTAAGTAACATTGGATCAAATTCAGAAATGAATTTAGGAATGATAGATGCAGAAAAGAAACATCCAACACCTAAAAATAATCCATCAATAAGCTTAATATTGTCTTTTCTCCAATGATTGTAGAAAGCTGAGGTTGATGCAAAACTTCCAGCAAATAGGGATGTAGCAATTGCTGATAAGGTAATCAAATTATTTTCAACACCTATTATAGGAAGGATAAAAAACAACGATGGAAGAAAAACTATTCCTCCTCCTACTCCAAAAAGGCCGGAAAGAATTCCAGTTATAAAACCAATAGCTATATATAGTATGATATATATAATATCAATTTGAGATGCCTAAGAGGTCATTGTAGGTTGATTCAGATGCTAAAATCGTATTTGCTATCTCAAACTGTTTATCATGTTTGAGCGATTGGACAATCCTTCCAGATCTTCCATCAAGTCTTGAAGCTAATTCCTCTTCGATAAGATATATAATTTCGTTTTTGTACTTTTCCAATTCAGCAATTTTTTCATCTTCGTATTCATTATCGAGCTGTGTAATTAGATTAAATACATCTTCGTGCATTTCTTCTTTTTTTGCGATTAGCCTAAGATCTTCTAATAATTTTTCTGAATTGGAAGAATATTCAAATTTGTTTTCCTTAATATAGTTTATAAAGTTCTCAAACAACTTCTGCTTATCTATTGATTCAATATCTTCAATTTTATTAGTATTATAATAGTTTGTAGTAAATCTAAAGAACATTCCTCTAGCTAATAGTGCTTGTATTTGCTTTGACTCAGACTTGTTAGATACAATTGTATCAGGGGTAATTCCTCCATTTGCAAATACTTGACGCATATTATCTGTGAAGAATCCTTCATCTACTTCATTTTTCTCAATATTAAAAATATCGTCATTTTCTGAATAGTCTATTCGCTGAATTGATCGTCCACTCGGTGTAAAATACTTAGCAGTCGTAATCTTCAACGATGTATTAAACGATAGTGGAAGTACTGTTTGGACGAGTCCTTTTCCAAAAGATTGAGTTCCAACGATTACTCCTCTATCGTGGTCTTTTATAGCCCCTGCAACTATCTCTGATGCAGAAGCAGATCCTCCGTCGATAAGTACAACAACATTTTTATTTTTAATAAGTGGCTCTTCTTCTGCAAAATATTTGGCATTAGCTGCATCATTTCTTCCGACAACTGAAACGACCAGTTCTTTTCTGTTTAAAAATTTCTCACTCACATCAATGGCTTGATCGAGGAGCCCTCCTGGATTTCCACGTAAATCTAGTATTACGGAACCAATTTCTTTTTGTTTTCCTAACTCTACTAGTGCATTTTTAACCTCGGTTCCTGCTGAGCGGGTAAAACCGCTTAACTTAAGGTAAGCTATATTTCCTTCTTCAGGAACAAAGCCGTAATAAGTAAGATTTTTAACAGTGATCTCTTCTAACACTATCTCAAACAATAATGGATCGTCAATTCCATCTCTTTGAATAGTAAGCTGGATAATCTTGCCCGGATCTCCTTTCAAATATGAGCTGAGTTTTTCATAATTTTCTTTTTTAAGCTCTATGCTATCGACTTTTACAAGCACGTCACCAACACGAAGACCTTGTCTCTGTGCAGGATAACCTTCCATCAACTCAAGTACAGTTATTTTATCATTACGAAGCCCAACACTAGTTCCAATACCTCCGTACTTTCCAGTTGTAACTACATCAAAATCTTTCTTCATCGTTTCATCTATATAATTGGTGTAAGGATCTAACGAAGAAAGCATACCTTTAATTCCAGAAATCATAAAGTTCTCTGGATTTACATCTTCAACATAGTTTAATGTAACTTCTCGATAGACTTTTCCAAAAATATCAATGCTTTTAGAAATTTGAAAATATATGTCTGAATCTTGATTAACGAATCCAGTTATACCCAAATATGCAATCAAGATAAATGCGATTATTTTTTTATTTAACATTATGGTCCTTCTCTTTTTGCAGGTTTGATAGTTCTCCAATTATTTGTTGATGAACTTCCTCAATACTCTTTGTTCCATCAATTCTTTTAATTCTACTCTCAGATTTACTGAGCTCTATATATCCTCTATAGACTTTTTGATAAAATTTATTCTCAGACAATTCTATTCTATCCAAATTTTTCTCGCCAAATTTTACTCTTCTTTTCGATATTTCTTCCAATGGGACATCTATGAAAAAAGTGATCTTTGGTATAGCCCCATTAATAGCAAATTCTTGAATCTCCTTTACCTTTTTAATATTAATACCCCTTCCGTAACCTTGATAGGTAATCGATGAGTCATGAAATCTGTCAGAGATAACATATACTCCCTCCTCTAGAAGTGGGATGATCTTTTCTCTAACAAGCTGTGCCCTGCTTGCTGAGAAGAGGAGAAGTTCAGATTCCATAGTCATTTTAGTATTCTTTTTATCTAGAAGAATATCCCTGACCTTCTCTGAGATCTCTGTACCTCCTGGTTCTCTAATAATAACTACTCTTTCTCCATTTGCTTCTAGATAGTTTTTTAAAATTTCTACTTGAGTAGATTTCCCGCAGAAGTCGAGTCCTTCAAAAGTTATAAACATATTTAATATTGTTTGATTACGTAGTTAAGTGATTTTGGTTCAACGTTACTTATTTTCGTGTATTCAGGAATTTTAATGATTGGTTCCACCAATCCCAGAGTATCTTTAATCGCTTCTTGAAAATTAACGTAAGCAATAATTTCATCTTTCTTTAGCACTCCAAGCATTTTAATTCCTCCACGCAATGTAACATTCAACTTCGATGGGAAAAGTGAAAGCTCTCTAGATGGTGGAGCTCCAACAACCTCTACTGGAACTTCATCAAATGTTTTATCAACTATTTTCTGAACGTCAAATTTGATTAAGCACTTGCTATTGCTATATGTTATATGATTAATAGGTTCCAGTTCAATGCTTTCAACTACTTTATCATCGATTCCTTCATAAACAACACTTCGAGTAATTACAGCATTCATTTTTCTAATTATACTTTGTGGACCCATTACAAGCACAGAATCAGGTTCTAGAATAACTTCAGAAACTAATTCATAGTCTTCTTGTGCTTCAATCGAAATATTCGGAATTATTGGCACCGTCTTATAATTTATTCTCTCAATGGAAAAATCAAGTTGATCAGGATTTACTCGTACAACTTGCAAACTTGAGGTAAGCCAAGGATTTTGAGAAAGAACATCACGAAGCCGCACTATTTGCTCACCTGCTTTTTCGTTTGTTGAAACCTCGAGTTTATTGTCAGGGCCCATAGTAACTTGAGCTAATGCCCACCCTTCACCTTGCAAAACTAATGATGCTTCAGTTGTTGACTGTGATTGAATTGTATGATCTTGCAAAAAATTAGTAAACTCAATAGGAACATTCATTGTAGTTGTATACTGACCAGAGAATGATACAAAAATCCATAGTACAATCGAAAAAACAATCGACAAAACTATTGTTGTTCCATTTGGTTTCATAATAAGATCCTAACCAATCCTAAAATTATTGTTTGAATATTACAATTGAATATAAACTTAATTATTTGAAGTAATCAATAGACAAAAATAAAAAAACTCCAAGTAAATTGGAGTTCAAAAATTTGGAGTGATGAATTAAAGAATCTCTTTGAAGTATTCTAAAAGTACCTTTCTATTCGCTTTTGAGATATCTCTTCCCTTAATTGGAAAATTGGATTTGCTCCTAGCAAGTCTTCGAAGTTCATGGACATTCATATTCATAATGTCATTATCGAGCTGGACATCAGCAACCTTTGTGATTTCAACTTCTTCAGAATGTTCTAGCTCAGATTTTGCTTCAGCTCTTAACTTAGCAAGCGTATCCATTCCTTTTATTTTTGAATCCGATCTAGAAGTTTTTTTCACTTCAACCTTTTTTTCTTCAACTATTGGTTGAGTCTTTTCTGCAACCTTAGCTTTCTTTACTTTCGGTTTTTCTTCAACAATGGTTGAAATCGGTTTGGGAGTTTCTTTCTTAATAACTGGATCCGCTATTTCTTCTACTCTTGGCTCAACTTTTTCTTCGTTTGTTTTTACAGAAGGAGAAGATTTTCTTGGGGATATTATTGGTTTATTCTTTACCTTGACTTTCTTTTTTGGCTCAATAAAGAATTCGAGTTCATCGTGGGGGCGAGGAATAACATGCGCTGCTACCAGTTCTCCAACTCTCTGAGCAGCTGCAGTGCCTGCGTCCACAGCTGATTTAACAGCTGCAACTTCACCAACAATTTTAATTGCGATCAGAGCTCCGGAACTTTTTTCTTTACCAATAATTTTGACATTTGCTGCTTTAACCATAGCATCAGCAGCTTCAATAGCACCAACAAGCCCTTTGGTTTCAATTAGACCAAGCGCAAGTAACATATTTGCCTATGCTTTGTTATTTTTTTGGTAAAATAATTTCTACGTCCGAATGTGGTCGTGGAATTACGTGAACAGATACTAATTCCCCAACTCTTTGAGCTGCTGCTGCTCCCGCATCGGTTGCGGCTTTTACAGCACCAACATCACCTCTAACCATTACAGTAACATATCCACCGCCAATGGTTTCTTTTCCGATTAATTCAACTTTTGCAGCTTTAACCATTGCATCTGCGGCTTCGATTGATCCGACCAATCCTTTGGTCTCAATCATTCCAAGTGCATCTAGAGTCATGTAATGCTCCCAAATTTAATTAAGATATCTCCAAAATAATTTAATAAGTTAAAAATGTCAATTATAAAAGTGAATGCTCCAAGAATTTATTCTCCCATTCCAAGATAATCTTGAAGTATAACGGCAGCAGCATTCATATCAACCAATTTTTTGTCTTTTCGCTTCTTTTTTGAAGAAACACTTTCAATAATTCTTTCCTTCGCTATTGAGGATGAATATCTTTCATCCACTCGAATAATTTTTGTTTTATATTTCTTTTAAATTCCTGTTCAAAGTTTTCTACAATTTTAGTGCTAGAAGATCTTCCACCATCCTCCTTTAAAGGATAACCTAAAATTATTCTGTCAATTTGATAATCGTTCAAGATTTTATCAAATTCTTTCCAAAAGTCCTTATTATTCTCAATTGTAGTGAGCGGGTAACCAAACATCCTAAGCGGATCAGTAATGGCTATCCCTACTCTCTTAACACCATAATCGACTGCTAAAATTCTGGGTTTCTCAAATGAATTCATTCTAAGTTTGGCCTGTTGTTGCATCAAATCTTTCTGCAGAAAAAATATCTTTGTTCTTTTTTAATCTTTCTATCAGTCTACCAAGATGTTCTAGATCAGATACATACACAGTAACAGTACCAGTAAATGTAGCATCCTGTGCGCTAATATTTATTGCTTTAATGTTTGTGTTGCGATAGCTTGTAATGGAGTTGGAAATGTAAGTTAGCAGTCCAGGTTTATCATCACCTCTAATACTAATTCCAGCTACGAAATGTCCATCTAGTTTGCTTGCCCAATTTACCTGGACAAGTTTTTCTTCACTTGTTTTCACCATATGAATGAGGTTTTTACAATCACGTCTGTGAATTTTCATCCCTTCACCAATTGTTATGTAACCGACAACAGGATCACCAGGAATTGGATTACAGCATTTTGCAAAAACATAATCGATCCCCCTATACTCATCTTCCACCAAAATATCTGATTTTGATGTAGTTCTAGCTAACTCAGCGAAACTTTCATACTCCAACTCAGGAGCATGCTTTTCTTCTTTAACTTCTGGTGGTTCAAGAATCTCCTCTAAATCTAATTTATTATGAGCGATTGCAGTATAAAATTGGTTATGATTATCAAATTTTAACTTTCTAACTACTTTATTTAATTCATCTCGTTCAAAAATTCGTTTATTTTTCTTTAATCTTTTTTCCCAAATATCTCGGCCTGTTTGAACGATCTTAACTTCTTCCTGATTCAAAAATTTTCTTATGTTTGCTTTTGCTTTGTGTGTTTGAACAAATTGTAACCAGTTTTTATTTGGTTTTTGGTTTTTGGATGTAATTATATCTACTTGATCACCACTATTTAATATTGTATTGAGAGGAACAATTTTTCCATTTACTTTTGCTCCAATGCAATTAAATCCAACTCGTGAATGAATCTCAAAAGCAAAATCGACTGGAGTGGAATCTTTAGGTAAACGGCGTAAATCACCTTTAGGTGTAAATACATAAATCTCATCCTGATATAAATTCAGTTTGAAGCTGGCCAGAAGTTCCCTTGGAGCTTCAGTCTTCGAAACATTCTCAAAAATATCTCTTACCCAGTTTATCCAATCTTCCAATTCGCTATCGTTGTTTACAAAATTTTCTTTATATTTCCAGTGTGCGGCCACTCCGCGCTCAGCAATTTCGTGCATTTTCCTAGTTCGTATCTGCACCTCTACTAGTCTTCCATTCGGTCCAATAACCGTATTATGTATAGATTGATAGTTATTTTTCTTAGGAATTGAGATATAATCTTTGAATCGATCTGCAATTGGTTTATAAAGCTGATTGATAACGCCTAAAACATAATAGCATTCATTCTGGTCGTTACTTTCGAGAATAATCCTTATTGCTAAAAGATCATAAATATTTTCGAAAGTTGTATTTTGGTTAAGCATCTTTTTGTAAATACTAAAAATATGTTTTGCTCTACCACCGATTTCATACTTCAATCCATGCTGATCTAATTTAATATGAATTGGAGCAGAGAATTTTGAAATAAATCCTTCTCTTTCTTTTCTTTTATCTTTAATTTTTTTAGCAATACTTTCATATTCATTTCTATTCAGGTACTTGAAAGATTGATCCTCAAGTTCCCATTTCACTCTTCCAAGACCAAATCGATTAGCAAAAGGAGCATAAATATCCATTGTTTCTTTGGCAATTCTTCTTTGTTTCTGAGGTGGAACAAATTCGAGAGTTCGCATATTATGGAGTCGATCAGCAAACTTTACAAGAATAACTCTTATATCTTTAACCAGAGATAATAGAAGTTTTCGATAATTTTCTGCTTGGTTGATTTCGTGACCAGTAAAAACTCCACTGATCTTTGTTACACCGTCAACAATTTCAGCTACTTCGGAGCTAAATTCCTTGGAAATAAATTCAAGACTGAATTCTGTATCCTCTACCACATCATGCAGAAGAGCGGCTACAACAGAGACATCGTCAAGCGGCATTTCTCCGGCAATAATTAATGCCACATCAAAAGGGTGCAAGAAGTATGGTTCACCAGAAGCACGGAAATCATTTTTATGTGCTTCAGCTGCCAAATGAAATGCCTTTTTAATCATCTCTTCATTAACGTTGGCTAGATTAGATTTGCAAGTATCAATCAACCTACTTAACATTTCAGCTTTATATTCTTCTACTAATTCTTTCATTTTTTTAAGTGAAGTCAATACCCTTATCTTCTTGTTTTTAATATAGTTACTTAATTTCCTTCATAAAATACTAACTATATAATACTAATAATAACTGTGAAATTAAAGCGTTCCAAATGTTCTATCGCCGGCATCACCAAGTCCTGGCAGTATGTATCCATGATCGTTTAATTCTCTGTCAAGTGTTGCAGTAAATATTTTAACATCAGGATGATCTAACGATAACCTTGCTACTCCTTCAGGTGACGCAATTAAACAAGCCATGAAAATCTCACGTGCTCCCTTGTCTTTTAAAAATTGGACTGCTGCTGATGCACTTCCGCCTGTAGCAAGCATTGGATCAAGAACTATTACTGTAGAAATATCTAAATGTTTTGGAGCCTTATAATAATAGTCAACTGGTTGCAAAGTTTCTTCATCTCTTTGCAATCCGATATGGCCAACTTTTGCTTGAGGTATCATCTCAATAAAAGAGTTTACAAGGCTTAGACCCGCACGAAGAACGGGAACTAAAACAATCTGCTTAGTTAGTTTAAAACCTTTCGTTTTTTCTAGTGGAGTTTCAACTTCAATTTCTGTAGTTGTAAATTCTTTACTTATTTCAGATGCCAATATATAAGCTATGCGTCTGACAGCAAGCCTGAATTGATATTCTTTAGTTTCGTGATTTCTTAAATAAGTAATATCTCTACTAATCAAAGGATTTTTAACAAGTATTAGATTTTTCATTACTAAGCCTCTCTGATTTTTCTTCCTAGAATTGAAAGGAGATTTATAAACGGTGATCGTGGTGGTGTATAATTAAAATTTATCTCAAATAGTTTATCACCTTGTATATTATTTTGGATTAAAGTTGATATAATATCTGCATAACCAACAACTTCTTCTTTACCAAAAAAAGATGCCCCATAAATTCTTCTACTTTCTGGATTAAAAACTATTTTACCAAATACTTTACTACTTTCAGGCATGACAGATACTAAATTAGACGAAATCGCAGAAACTGTTTTATAATTCAAGTGTAGTTTTTTTGCTTCGTGTGAGGTTATTCCAACAGAAGAATATGTTTTATTAAATATCTTTACGGAAATATTACTGACAACCGGTTTTGATATCTCATGACACCCGGCTGCATTTGCTCCTGCAACATGGCCTTGCGAATGCGCGAGTGTAGCTAATGGAACATAGTCTGGACGATTTGTAATCAAATTAAATACTTCTGTATTATCACCTGCTGCATAAATATTATGATCAGACGTTTGTTGTCTGCTGTTAACTTTGACACCTCCAAATGCTCCCATATTTAGTTTTGCATTAACTGATAATGAATTATTAGGAGCAACTCCAGTTGAAACTAGCACTAGATCATATTCTCTTACTCTTCCTTCCCTTTTAATCCCTTTTACAACATTTTCATCAATTATAAATTTCTGTCTCTCCATGCTCCCATGAAATTCTACGCCATGCTCCCAAATGGTTTCAGCAATTAAATTCTGAAGTTCTATCTCACCATTCGGCATAGGATACTGTTCTTTCTCCATTATGTCAACTTCAATACCTTGTGAGGTAAAGGCGTCAGCTGCTTCTAGTCCTATATACCCTGCACCTATAATTAAAACTTTCTTAACAGAACGATTATTGCAATATTTTTTTATATTTAAATAATCTCTGACTGACTTCAGATAGAATACATTTTTTAGTTGATTCGTTAATTCAGGTATTTTTTTAGCTTGAGATCCAGTACATATAATTAACTTATCAAAAGAATAAATGTGTTTACTATCGTCTTTCAGATTCATTATCTGAAGAATTCTATTTTTTCGATCAATAGAATCTACTTTATGTTGAGTATAAACTTGAACACCCTTCTTTTCGAAAAAACTTTTTTCATCAAAAAAGATGATCTTTGTATAATCTTCAATATCACCAGAAATTAGATAAGGTAATTCACAAGTTCCAGTTGAAATGAATTCACCGGCTTCGAACATTTTTATGTCAGCATTTGGATCTACTCTTTTTGCTTTGGCTGCTGCGCTAGGACCAGCAGCATTTCCTCCAATTACTATGATTTTTTTTGAATTCAAATTTTTAATGCACTAATTTTGTTCAGGATTTTTATTCTTTTAAACTAATTGTTATCGACACTCCACTAAAGCCAAAATGCTTTCTGACAATTTTTTCTAAAAATCTTCTATACGAATCTGGGATATATTTTACTTCATTTCCGAAAAAAAGAAATATGGGATATTTGTTTCCCACCTGAGTAATATACTTTATCTTTACTTCTTTACCCGTTGGAGTTGCTGGAGGAGGAGTTTTTAAAATTTCTGGAATTAGAATATCATTTAATTGTTTAGTTGATATTTTTTTCTTTCTTTCCTCTTCGATCTCTTTTGCAAGTTCAATGGTTTTAATTATTCTTTGCTTGGTTAGAGCGGAGATAAATAGAACATTAATATATGATGCTGTTCCAAGTTTATCCTTTATCTCAGCTTCAAATTTTTTTGCTGTGTTAGTTTCCTTTTCAACAAGATCCCACTTATTAACAGCAATTACAATTCCTTTTCTTCTCTGTATTGCTTCATTAATTATTTTTTGATCCTGGTTTTCTAAACCATACTTTGCATCTAGCATCACTATTGCAACATCAGAATTTGCAAGAGCTCTCAAGGTTCTGACGTTGGAGTAAAACTCGATATTCTCTTTTACCTTGGTGCGTTTTCTCAATCCAGCAGTATCTACCAACACGATTTCTTCACCGTGATATTTAAGTATTGAATTAATACTGTCTCTTGTTGTCCCGGGGATATTTGTGACGATACTTCGATCAAAGCCCAAAAGTGAATTCGTCAGTGAGGATTTACCGGAGTTTGGACGACCAACAATTGCAATCTTTAATCTTTTATCCTTATCATCATCTGCCGGATTGTATTCAATTGTATTAGACAGCTCATCAAGAATGTCCCCAATATTTCGTCCATGAATGGCAGAAATATCATAAACATCTCCAAGTCCAAGACTGTAAAATTCAGAAGCATGCAGACCTTGCTCAGCATTATCTAGTTTGTTTGCCAATAAAAATATAGGTTTTTGTGAAGAACGAAGAAGAGCAGCAATTATTTCATCAACTGGAGTTAAACCGTCTCTACCATCAACAACAAAAAATATTGCATCAGCTTCATCTAGGGCAATCTCAACTTGCTCTCGAATCGCTGTTTCAAATAATTCAGTTGAATCGGGAACATAACCACCTGTATCCACTACTTGAAATAATTTCCCATCCCATTCAACCTCTCCATAGTGACGATCACGCGTAACACCACTTTCATCATCAACAATAGCATTTTTGGACTTTGTAAGTCTATTGAATAATGTGGATTTTCCTACATTTGGTCTGCCTACTATAACGACTAACGGAATACTCATATTGAATTTTCGTTTAATTTAAACTTAAATTTAGTTAAATATGTTTTGATAAGAAAGAAGGTGATAGATTGAACAAATGCGAATACTATTCTTCAAAGTTTAATTCTAAAATAGGACTTTCTCTATTCCTAAACGCTGCCCATAAATTTTCTTCTATATTTTCATCCCAGATAGCAGAAACTTCCCCCGATTCTAAAAAATAAATCCGTGGCGGTGAATTTCCAATGAGGTCAAAGAATTCATCAACTGAGATATTTGTCATATCAAAATTCGTCTCAGTGAGCTCATTAAAACTAGCAATATCATCATGATTCTCACTAAACATTAGTACATATACATTTGGGAATGATTTTACATCTGACATTATTCTCTTAAATGTCTTTGCTGTCTC
The DNA here is from genome assembly GCA_963751695.1 of uncultured Ignavibacteria bacterium. Classification (GTDB taxonomy): domain Bacteria; phylum Bacteroidota; class Ignavibacteria; order Ignavibacteriales; family Melioribacteraceae; genus SZUA-22. The sequence continues at coordinate 290,769 of CAVVVP010000002.1, forward strand.
CATACAGTGTTCGCAAGCAGCTTCAAACACTGCAACAAGGACATCATCATCAGCCAGATCAACTCTACCGCTATTTGTGAATTGAGTGTACTTAGAAAACGGGAACTCATTTACAGACCTAATTGGAGAAAAAATAAAAACAAATAATATCGAAAATAAGAAGATGAAAACCGGTAGATAAATTTTACTCAATCTTAACTCACTCTTTCTATACAAGTAGTACACAAAACCCAATAGTATAATATTCTTGATTAGTGCTTCTGACGGATTCATAACGATTAGCGAACTGAAACAACCACAGTTTTGATCATCACCTTGAAGGATTAATAAAATCAAGTAGATTGAGAATCCCGAAAGTAGGAGACCAGTTGAAGGAATAATTATTTTTTTAAAATAATTATTCTGGAGAAATAAAATGCCTAAAGTAAGTTCAATAATGACAAAGAATCTTGTCGCATAAGCGGCTGCTTCTCTACCTGGTAGCAAACTTTGATCAACTAAAGTAATCTCAAAATAGCCTGGAGATATAACTTTAGAAATAGCCGATAGAAGAAATGCACTAGAGAGTATTATTCTTATAAGTAGTAATATTCTAGACTGATTCAAAAAACCTAACCTAAGTTATTAATAAGTTCAGATGGAAAATTAACTATTTAACTTCTTAAAAGTTATAGCTTAGATTAAGTTGGGGGTAGTATTCTCTGATAAATCCATTATTCGTACTAAGCAATTTTACATCTGCTTGAAGCAGACTTCTGTTGTAGCTATTCGCTGCTAGAGCCGCTTCCACAGCACTAAGGATATGATTTGCTACCACAACTATAACAGCTGTGCTGGCAGTATTATAATAGTCGTTAGCTTTTCCACGTTCACCTGCATACCATTTAAAAGTTGGGGTGACCGGATCTGGATAGGTATAACCATCAGGTGGATAATCTTCATCGCTATAATCGCTCCATCCTGGATTAAATTGCTGATATTTTCCGATCATCTCATAATACTGCTGATCATTGAACGGAGCTAGCTGATGAGAGTACCAGCTTCCAATAGCTACCTCTAAAGCATTCAATTTGTCCCATATCACATTTCCCTCATTATCAAATATTTCCATTATCGGGTCACCATCAGGAATTCCCGGATTAATTCGTTGAGCATTATCAACAGACCAATTGGCATATTGGTTTACATCCCAACCATCAGAAGAATTTGCAAAATTCTGAAAACTCACTGTTTGATCATCACCTTTTTGATCGTAAATAACTGCAACAGATATAGCTGCGGCCTCGATTGCTAAAAATAATGCTGTCTTCCAATAATCTTCATTGTAGAACTGTCCAGCACCAGGCAAGATAAAAGATAATCCACCAGCGAGAAGTGGTGTTCTTTTCTTCATTGATACATTTATCGAATCGTTTTCGTAGGTGTTTATATTCTGAGCTGAAATGTAAAAATCTTGGTTAAGTTTACCTGATAACTTAAGCTTATTCTCTTGAGCGCTGAGCATCGAAAACATAAACACTGATATCAATAAGAAACTTTTCATTCTAGTCCAAAATATTATAAATGATCATTTTACTACAAGCTGAAATCGAATAACACTCCACCATAGACTATCCATTCTTGACCATAGACAATTTCCTCTCCACGCACTATGGTTGAGAATTTATCAAATCCATATGCAGCATTTATAAAAATACTTGTTGGGAAAAGGTAGAATGAATTCATCTTAAATCTTATTTCTGCACCCGCACCCTTTTTTGAATTCTCTATCCCACTAAATTTACCAGTCCATGCATCTCCAATATCTGCATAAATTGAGATGAATATTTTATCGAGATAAAGTGGCCCCAATCTGCTATCTACATTTCTAAATAAAGGGAATCGATAAGTCAGATTAAACCAATATGCCTGATTGCCACCTATTGCATAGAATGGATATCCTTTCATTCCAACGAGACCGCCAATGTAATAATCAAAAAAAGTAGGAAGCTCTGTACCGATTACTCCTCCAGCTTTAATCCTAGTATTAATAGTATGGTTCTTTGATGTAAAAGCAATGTGCTCTTTCCAATCAAGCTCCATTCTCGCAAAAGTATAATTCTGGTAAACAGGTATTAGAAGACCATCCTCAATAACATACTCCCCTTCACCGTTGTATTCATCGAATTCGTAATCAACTTGGAAAGTGATTTCTCTACCAATCGGATTAATATCCGAATCCTTATATGGATACAGTGCTTTATGCCAAAATGTGAATCTAAAATCTCGGCCTATAAAGTAAGTATCCTTTGTTGTGGGGTACAAACCACCGCCATTTGGAATTTCAAAACTACCTAGAGCAGCAATGTAGTCGCTATATATAAATCTGAACTCAATATTATTACCTTCAGCAAATACTTTGTGCTTAAATGCGAGGTCAAATTCAAAGAGATTATATGTAACATCTGTAGGGACAATATAGTCATACTTAGTATTTCCAAGAGAGTCTTCATATGCTCCAAAGAAAAGATCAACATTCGCTTTTCTACTAACACTGTAAAGCTCGAAAATCAATTGCGGCTTAATTCCAAGTCCATACAATAGCGGAAGCTTATTTCTATATTCAAAGCCAAGATAAAGATCTCTTTCTAACCTTTTATTAATTGCGAATGAACCAAAAAGCGAATAACGATTTAAGTAATCGCTAGAATAGACATATATACCGGGTTTTATCTTATCTAGTCCATTGTTCGAGAGGTTGTAATTATCGAAGCGAATAAATGGGAAAAATGACATTTTTGAGAAGAATCCGGAATATGGTTTGGATTCATAATCATCCAGTTTTGTATCGTCGTAATTTCTTAACCTCTTGATGTTGAAATTAACAATATCACCATTTGGAATGTCTGTATTTAAAGGCGGATTATTTAACCAAACATATTTTTTTGACTCGTCAACTTTCTGCTGTTCATTCTTAGCTAGTTTATATATCTGATATCCACTCGAATTGTAACCAGAATAAATAATGTTTCCCTCACTATCAATTGTAGGCATGAAGGCACTACCTAATACATTTGATATTTGACTCCGCTCTTTTGTTTCTTTATCAACTTGATATAGGTTAAAAATACCAGTTTCATTTGAAGCATAGATCAAGTTTCCATCTTTATCTTGGATAGCATTTCTTTCGTCATTTACAGTCTGAACAAGAAATTCAAAGTTACTACCATCAACATCAACCTTGGCAATATCACGGCCATCTTTAATTGAGTAGTCAAATATTATTTGAGCATCATCGTAGGAAAATTTTGGATTATAAATCTGTTCACCATTTTCAAAGAAAGTTAATCTTTTGAAATTCTTGCCATCTACATCTATAATACCTAAATTTGTTGTTCCATCCTTTTGAAAAACAAAAGCGATTATTTTGCCATCCTTTGATACATTGGGATTATTAGCCCTTAATCCAAATGTTAACCTTGTATCATCATCTTCTTCAATATCATATACAAAAAGATCATGTATATTTGTCCAATTTGGATTATCTTCAGTTAGTTTTGCAAAGATAATTTTATTACCGTCTGGTGATAGTCCAATGGTTGATCGAATTCCAGTTAAAATTAGCTTTTCTTCTTTTGTGCCTAGATTATACTCAAATAAAGAAGATGTGCCCATATAGTCATTTCCTTTATTCGATATAAAGTAAATTTTCGACCCATCCTTTGAGAAAATGGGATAAAAATTCCCGAATCCTTTATCAAATATCAATTCTCCTTCTACTAAGTTTTCTCTAAGAGCAACAGTTCTTTCGCTATAGCTTTTCTTGAGAACCGCTTTCCACTCATCGTAAATGTTATCTCCGCTCTTTCCAAGCACATCTTCGAACGCTGCATCAATGGTAAAATTTCCGAACTTACCCAGCTTTTGTGTGATGGTTCTTAGTTTGTCTTCTCCGTATTTTTGAGAAATGTATGAGGTAAGTGCATATCCCGAATTATAAACAGATTCATTTCCAAGACTGCTTTTTCCAAATACTCCCATCTCATTCCAAGTTAGCATTTTGTCATCTAGCACGTAACTTCTAAGTATCATATCACGATGAGCGTCCCAGCTTTCATATCCAAACTCTTTTCTCATGTATTGTGCCGTACCTTCAGCAAACCAAGCTGGCATATTAATAGCCGGAACAGGGTATGAAACTATAACATCTGGATAACCATATAATAGATCTGGTCGACGAACATCCTGATAATCTAAAAACTGTAAATAGAATGCGGGTATCGAACGTGTCCATTTCATACCTGCTTGAATCTGTACCATATGAGTGAATTCGTGAGATATCACGTTTCTTAACCAGTTATGGGTCCCACGAAGATCAAAGTCCAATGCAGAAGCCCATATCTCAATCTTATTATCAAAAAAGTAAGTGGCACCGTTTGAATAATCGTCAATATCTTTAACAACATAGTGAATTTTATCAGGTTCATATTCGTAGAGCGATGTAATAGGATCCCAAACTTCATCAGCAATTTTGGCAATTACCTTGGCTGTCCGTTCAGAGCCTTCATGATAATGCACAAAGACATTTTCACCCTCAATTGTGTACCAGTCATATTCTGGATGGAATTCATTGAATTGAGCAGAAGTAATAGAAAAAAATAAAAACAATAATATTAATGCGTATCTTAAGTTATTCATCATAATCTAAAATCTAATCTTATTCACAAAAGTCATCTACTTGATCACCGCTATCTTGATTATTTTTGTATCCGAATTGCCTGAACCACTTGTAACCTTAAGATGTGCAAAATATACTCCACTTTGTATATCTGTAACATCCCAAATAATTTCGTTATTAAATCCACCGAATCCTTTTCCTGAAAGTTTTGCAACCAAGTCACCAGCGACATCAAAGATAGTTACTTCGGCATCAGAATCTTCAGAGACGTAATAACGAATGTTGGTTGAACCATCGTAAACTGGATTTGGCCAGTTGTATGCTTCTGATTGTGGGAAATATTCAGTAATTGCTTCTGAGGAGTTTGCAATTGATATAAAAGAAGTATTCATCGAATTACCATTTTCCTCTGACCAGAATATTTTACCTTCAGACTGGCTTATGTACCAAATCATAAACTGATTGTCCTCTGTAACAACCGCTAATCCAGTTTTTCCATTTTCAGAAAACAGAACTGGAATCGTTCTCACTTTTGCTCCTGTTGAAATTGGGAAACCATCCAATAGATCTCCGGACTTTCCATCAACGGCAAGTATTTTACCATTCTCTGTAAATGTAATTATATCACCTATCTCATCTTCATTTAAGTCTGCTGAAAGAGGGGATGAATAAAATGTACTGTAAAACTCATCTTCGTATGGAAAGTTTTCCGCTGCTGATCCGGTAAGATTAATAGCTGACAAATATTGACCGTTATTTTTTACAATATAATTCTGCCCATCACTTTTTAGATCTGTAAAAGCGAGAGGATAACCTAATGAATCTTGATTTGCTTCAATCTCCATAATATCGACATTATCTGTAATTACAGAAATACTTTCACTCGTCCGGACAACAGAGGTAATAGAGATATTCATTGATCCAAACATAGTTACTTGCTGTAAATCTCCATTAAGCTCCAACACATTTTCAGATGATTTACTTAAGGGATCAGTAGTATGATCAAGTGTCTCAGAACCAAAATAATAATCTTTACTAATTGCTGAATAGTTGGTTTCATCTACAGTGGCAATTTGGATTATAGTTTGATCGAGAATGTTTTCTGAATTTTGGATTTCAATAGATAATTGATCACCAACATTTGCAAGACATTTAATTATTTCTCCTTGCTCTGTACCAATGAGTATTGTAATATCAGTGCCTTCCACTTTAGCAATAACGGGTGAAGTGGAGAAAGTTAAGTTTTGGTTTTCAAGTGAAGTCGATTGAATTGGTCCTTCTGAAATTTTCGAAATTTGAATATTCGATTCAGAGACTAATACTAAGATTGAATACTCTCCAAAATCCAAAACTGCTGGTTTACTCACAATTCGGAATTCAAGGGAATCTTTTACTATTCCTTGTTCATTTAATATATAGACAATGTCAGATGTAGAAGCAATAAATAATGACTTCTCAGAGATGGTGGCGGTTGTTAACCATTTTATTTCCGTGTCTATTGATAAACTAACATTCGTAATTAATTCAATAATCTCTGAACCGAACTCTATATTGAACGACATAGTAGTTCCTATTTCAGAGAATTCTGACATTGTAATTAAACTTTGTGCTCTACTATTGGAGATAGAGGCAGGTTGAGTCTCCTCTCCAAATTTATTCTGGTACAGGTCGGCCGGATTAGTGACATACCAAGTATCTTCCTTTGTCCCTTCTCCAATAATAATATCGCCAAATATAGTCTGAAATTCTTCCCCAATATCTCTCACACCATCAGCTTCAACAATTGATATTCCTCTATTAAACTTATCGTTGTTGATAGTGTTGGATTCGTAATTTTCCTCTATTACTCGTTCATCAATATGCCAGATAATCAATCCAATGTCTATAAAATTCTCAATGCTGGTATTTCGATCTTCTCCAGGAAGCGCCCAATCAAATTCATCTGCATCAATTATAACACCTTGCAATGTGTCAACATTATAATAAATATAATTACTATAATCTCTGTCGAAGGTTTTTGTTACAACGTTTCCGCCAGTTTTATATGTTACTTTAGATCCATCTTTGAGGGCATCTCTTTTTCTATTCTCAATTAAATAATACTCGGTAGAATTTATTGGAATTTTTATAAGTGTAGTATCTCCGATTCCTGATGCCAATCTGGAAGTAACTGAAACTTTTCTATTCTCAATTGGCAGATCTATTGGAGTTTCCCAACCAAGAAACATCTTTTCCCATGCAGACATCTCCGGCGCAAAAATACCAGAATAAGTAAAAATTGATTGGCCATCCATTAAACCGAATCTACCCATAGAGCTTAAACCAGTTTCAGTATTATATAAATCCGGTAAACCGAGATGACTGCCCACAGTAGCTGCAATCAGTCCATTAATAGTTAATTCAATTAATATTTTACCAGTGATATTTGTTAGTTCTCTTGATTCGGTCTCAGGTAAAATTCCAGTATTAAAAATATTGAAACTCCCTCCATTTACAGGATATCCTTGAAAGCCATCACCATAAATTTCTTTTAGCGTTTTTTCACTTAAATAGACCGAAGGAAGATCTCTCTCATTGCCAAAGCTGCCTGGTAGAGCAACATCTTTTCCAACACCAGCATGGAAGATTATAAACAGATCATACTTTGAGAAATCAATATCCGTGTAAAAAGCATCCGCTAGTTGCCAGACCTCTTCGGAAAATTCAGCTAATGGCGAGAGATCTGATAGATCTTCAATTGGCGGAGTATAGTTACGCATTGTTTTTGAGACAGTAAGGACATCATTCAGAACTGCAAATGTAACCCCCATATTTCTATTCGAAACTTTCTGGAAATAATTTTGAGCGAAAGTTAAGTGGTCCTCAAAATAATCCTTATCATGCGGTAATGGATCAAGAATAGTTTGGCCATAATCTTCAGAGTAAATGGAACCAAATTTTCCATTTCCAAATGTTGCATCATCTTTATCTTCTGGAAAGTCTGCAAGTACAGCCAATATTCGTAATGAATCATGAGCATACTTTTGAATATCCGACTTAACCGGATTAGGGTTAAGTTTTCCAATAAAAGATTGGGCAGATAGACTGCCCAGACTAAAAATATTTATAAACAGAATTAGTGCAAATCTTTTCACGCGTTAAATTCCTCTTGGTAATCCTGTAGGTGTTCTCTCCGCTACTCCCCACTCAATTAGGAGTGAAAACCTTAAAGTCCCATCTAGTGGATGATTTTCAGCATCTGAACCAGTCGTTGATAGGTATGAGAAATCAAATCCATAAATATCATATCGAATACCAGCACCAAATGTTAAGAAATTTCTATTTCCAAATTCAGGATCTTCATAAAAGTATCCACCTCTAACCGCAAACATGAAATCTTCTGGTCTTCCGTACCAATACTCAGCGCCAATTGAAAATTCAACACTTCTAAATTCGCTGGGCTGAACAATAACAGTATCTTGATCCTCGTTACTATCTCTTTTATTCACTAAAAGTTTGCTGGCATCACCCGTTAAAGTAAATGAATTGTAATCGTCTTGAAACAATCTATAAGCCAAGCCAAGGCGTAAGTTTGTTGGAAGGGGATCCGCCTGAGCTTGATCTATATATGAGATATCGGGACCAACGTTGCTTAAATTAGCTCCAATACTGAAATTACCATTTAAGAAACCTTGAGGTCTCCACATACCACCAACGTCGAAACTGACAGTTGTAGCAACACCAGATCCCTGCTCGTTTTCCGTTGGTTGATCTGATAGATTTGAGTGAATAAGTCTAAAGTTGAATCCAAGTCCCCAGTCATTGCCAAGTTTAGTAGCATATCCAATTGTTGCAGCGAGATCGAATGATCTGAAGGTTCCAATAACTTCAGGACCTCCAGAACCTGTTCTTTGAAATTCACCATAATTCATATATGTCAAACTTGCTGTTAAGCTTCCATCAATTGATTCTATATATGTTCTAAATGTTAAAAAATCGTATGAAAGATCGAGTCCAAATTGTGGAAGCCAGTTGGCATGTGTAAGTCCGATCTCTGTACCAGATTGAAAAGCAATACCAGATGGATTCCAAAAAATAGCAGATGAATTATCCGCAAGACCAGTACCAGATTCACCCATTCCAGCAAATCTTGAGTCCGGTGCAAGTAAAAGATACGTAACAGCTGCTTCACCTTGAGCCTTTGTCTCACTTACCAAACCTAAAGTAAAAGTGAATAAAAGCAATCCCATAACTAATCGTTTCATCAAAAAAATACCTCCGTTTATAAATAAATTAAACTTACAATTTTAACGATAGACGGCTAATTTACCAAGTACATTCTGGTTGGTTGAGCCATCTATTGATTTAACAATAACTTTGTATAAATATGTACCATTTGCAATTTGAGAGCCATCTTGATCTCTCCCGTCCCAATCGATCTTCACAAATTTATCAGAAATGCTATACTCTTCAATAACCTTAATTAGTCTTCCAGCAACTGTAAATATTTTAATATTCACATCAATTGGATCAGTAATATTATGCTGAAATAAAAAGGTTGTGTTGTTTGCAAAAGGATTTGGATAATTGACAACATCTTTAAGAACTACTTCATCAGAGTTAACCACGGTGAAATAACTGGTTTGCTTTGAAGGATTGTTGAAAACATCCCAAGCTGTTACATCAATCTTATGTTCTCCAAGTGCAGAATCAGTAACTTTATATTTTACTTGACCAGACTTTCCTGCTGCATCAAGATCACCAACAAAGTAATTTGTAAAGTCGATCGCCTTACTTTCTTCGTCATCAATAACACCTTGGAGTTTGTGACCAATCCCGGTACCAGTTGTATTAAGTCCAGTTTCATCAATTAAATTAACAACTAAAGTGAAGTCTTCGTTTACCAAATACGAATTTGAGGATTCACTTTCATCATAATAAATCTCAATTTCCGGTCCCTCACCATCATCAACAGCTGTAGTATCTGTTCCACCAATTCTTATTTGATCGGTAAAACCAACTCCATCAGTCTCTTCATCATCAAGGTACACAACTATTTTACCTGTACTATCTTCATATGAAATATCCTTGGGTACTGTGAAATTGGCACCAAATTTTCCATCAGTCACTGAAGCTCTACCTCTAAATATTACACCCCCAGGTTCAACCATATGATAGTTAAATCCCAATTCAGGTAAGGGCTTTAACCTTTCAGAGTCATATACTGTTACGATAGCTTCACCATTGAAACTAGGGTCTATATTACCATCGTAATTTCTGACAAGTCCATCTGTTGTAACTTTACTCAAAGCGCTTAACCTAACTGGATTAGTAAGATCATCTCCATTTACAGACTCTATACTTGCTGGAATTTTAGGCAGATTCAATCTAATTGCCGGATCACCAATCAAATGGTATTTTTCATCGTTAGCACTAGTTCTAATGGTTTTAGTTTTATAGAATGCATCACCAAGAGTTGTGTTTATCATGTCCTCTAAAGTTCCGCCAAGTAAATTCTTGTAAAACTCTTGGTTAATTTGTTCATTTTGCCTTGCATACACAACTCTTGCTGCAGAAAATGATCCAATCAATCCTTTCTCTTCCAGTAAATACATATCCTCTACAGAACTTGAATATGTTGGGTCATCGAATAATCCAAAATCGCAAGTAGCGGCAGTTAGGAAAAAGTAGTCCTCATTTTTAATGCTAGGTATAGTACCAGTTTGAGTAAATACATGCTCGTGAGCCCATAATTTGGGACTACCGTGACCAACATAATTGAGAATTAATGTACCTTGATTGATAGCTGTAATTATAGCTTCATTTACGTCCGGTTTTCTGCGACCGAAACCAGTCTGTACGGTTGGGTAAGCTGCAAGGTATATCTTTTTAACATCCATAAATGGTGGGACGTAATCTTTAATTAAGGTTTCAGATTGTCTGGTATGAAGAGCTCCATCATTTCCATTGGACGTTAAACCATCATCTGCTACGGAAGTAATGAGGTTTTTCCAAAGTCCGTTTTCAACCAATTCATAAGCAATTATTTTATCAACTACGATTCGCGCATCTTCAACCGTTTGAATAGTTGAACGACCTATTGCCAGATCGGCACTTTCATCATTACCAACAATCCGAGTATAGTAGTCATCAAATGGATATGAGCCAATTTCAAATAGTGATTCGGTAGTCTGAAATGTTGGAATGAAGTTTTGATCATAATCCTCAGTATTAAAATAATCGTAATCACCATCTCCAAATAGATGAACATAGAATGGTTTTTCATCCCAGTTTTCAAAACTCCATTTGAGAAAGTTTCTAATTGCTGTAGGATCTAGTGTCCCGCCTGAGAACTCATTTAGTATTTCATCCATAAAGAAAACTTTTGTAGTCAAAGTATTTGGCGAATCGTTACTTCGATATTCAGCTAATCTGTTCGCCTGATCTTCAAACTTTTTGTCCGTAATTATAATATACTCGGCACCACTTGCGTATCCATGAATATTTGAATTCTCAATCTTTTCAATGTTATTTATACTTTTGTAATTCGACGGTGTGAGTGCAATGTATTTTGTATGTCCGTCAGAGTCTTCTCTTGCTCTAAAACTAACATAACCACCGCTAATATTAGGGTTTGATACAGTCATAACGTTTGCATAATCAGTAACATCAAATATTGCAACATCATTAGCATGCGTAAATGTCAGTGAATATTCAATCTCGGTTCTGTTGTCATTGGCAAAAAAGAGAATCTGATCATCTTCCGGATTTAAACTGCGGACATATTCAATCTGATAATAATCGATGTATGCTTTAGCCTCAGGACTTGAAGCTGTTATCGTTATTTTAAGTGCACTTCTATTTTCAGGTAACGTGCTGTTAAATTGTGCTGAAATATTTCTATCTCTTCCAAGCACATAATCTGCCCCATTTATTCCTGATAATGCGCCTGTATAAATCTGAGTGTTGTTTTCATATATTCTTATCGGGAGCGAAGGATCACCAGCATTGCAGAATCGTATTAAATATTTAATTGGTTCTGTTGAAACTCTTCCGCCAAGATCATTTATGTAAGTGCGAGTATTGGTGTTCTGGCTGAAATCATCCCCCCAATAATCTCGGCCAGTCCTACCAATATTAAGTTTATCTTCTTCAAATGCCACAAAAGCTTTTGTCTCTGTTTGTGTTTGTTCTACTTCGCCAGTATAAGATTTTCCCGTTACTCTTTTACCGGTACTCCCGCCAGAAGTAATCCAAAAGTAATTTTTGTTTGAATATGGATGATGCCTTCTTAAGAATTTGTTTGCACTAGTGTCGAACTCCCAAAAATCAGTACCTCTGCCATAAAAAATAATCTCATCGTTTGCATCAAAAGATCCATCACCCTCTCCCGTGATTAATATTGCATTTTCTACTAAGTCAGTAGGAGTATTTGCGATTACACTTTCAGGAAGAACTTTGCCTCCATTGTTAAATATCTTGATTGTTCTTGGATCCACGGAGCCAGCATTAATTCCAAGTGAATTCAATTCACTCTGAGATATTTTGTAAATTCCTTCTTCAGAAGCTTCAAATCTGTACCATGTACCTACAGACAAAACTGAATTAGTGACTGACTTTTGAAGAACTTTCTTGTCTCTACCCCAATATTTAGCAACATCGTAATTGATCACCTTGTCATTAACATGCTTATCAATAATTTCACTCTTTGGACTTCTTGTTGATGTTTTAAAATTAACTCTAACAACTATTTTATTGTAAATCTTAATTTCTTCAGATTTTGCATTATAGTGAATAGGCGAAATTAGAATTGGTTGGATCTGCAAGTCTCTGCTTATTCCAAAATTTCCAAATTTTACTAATTCATTATTTTGGAAGTCCAAGTTGGCTTTCTGAATCTGATCATAAGCCGGAAGATCATCTCCATAAGAGGGTGCAATTTTACCTTTGATAATAGAATGTTGAGTTGTTAAAACCTGCAGTGTATTTCCAAATTCTGATTGCACTCCAATCGGTATCACTCGGTAAGGTAGCTGAATTTTTCCGATCTTTTCTTCATTGAATCCAGCAGCATTATTAAAACTTATCTCTGTAAACTTTGTTCCATTAATTTCGGAATAATAAATTGGATTGTAATTTGGAGAGTATTCAAAAACGATACTAGATTGAGAAGAAGATATAATTCTAACATCTTCACTAGCAAGTATGTTTAAATACAAAAAAAGGAAAACAATCAAAGAGCTTCTGCTTTTCACTTTTTAACTCCAAATCGACTAAATTAATTAATTAAACGACAATTATTTTGGTTGTGATTAAAATAGTAAAAAGCGCTCTATATATTACTTTCCTTAAATTTTGATATAAAAGTTAACTAACTTAATAACACTTTGTCAAGGCAATTAATTAGTTCAATTTTCACAATTATTGTTCCAAATTAGGTTGATCAAAAACCTCGTTATTATGGCTCTTTTTCTTAAACATTACAAAGATAATTGTTACTACTATGGTTGAAATTACCGTTATAGTAACAGAAAAAGTTTCAGTTGGTAGTAAAATTATCCCCCAAAGATGATAAAAGGAAGCTGTAAAACTTAGTAATAACAAGACTGTAAGTAAAATGTTTGTTTTTGATCGAGAAAGTGGGATTTTTAAATATTTTTCTATAAGAATGGCAATAAACAAATAATGTATTGGAGCTGCAGGTTCGATTAGTCTTTCTGGTTCACCAAAAAATGATAGTACAATCACTGAAATTAGATAAATAAATAATGGAAGGTTTGATTTAAAAAAATTAAATAAATCCTTCAAAAAGAAAAAAGGCAGTAACCCAAAAGGGGTAAATGGAATTATAAACCTTTTGATCAATAAATCTGGACTTGAATAATGTATTAATTGAGAGGAGTATTGAGTGAATAGACTTTCACCACCTTCTGACACAATTAAAACTCTGACAATGAAAAATATAAAAACTGAAATTAAGCTAATTATACCAAAGTATATGAACTCACGGCGTAAATTCTGCAAATAATAATAGATCAACCCAAATGGTATAATCATAAGTAAATACTCTTTAATAATCAGACCGGTTAACATTACAATAAGGAGTCCAATTATTTTTTCCCTTTTCACAAGTATAAAAGTGTAAAAGAGCATCGAAAGAGATATTGTATCACTGAGTTGAAAGTGATTCCATGTGAGGAATATGAAAAAATACTTGTTAAGCAGAAATATAGCACTGACTAAGAATGCCAGTTCTTTCTCCACGCTAAATTCAATTAGAAAAAAATAGAAACTTAATATCAGTGCAATAAGAGCAATAGAATTCAATAATAGAAAATTAGTTGGAATTGCAAATGGTAAGAGACCGGCAATCCATGGAGCGCCAATTCTATAGACAAAGGGTTTTATTACATCTTGGCTAATTCCAGGTGAGGCTTTTGCCATTTCAATATATTTGTTGAAATCCATATTGGAATAGCTCGGATTTTGATAATCAATGGATCCAGAAAAGATTATTAAGATAATAGTTAAAAAAATTAATATGTAAGTATGTTTAATACTATCACTCATAATCCTAGAAGGTCTTTTTGAGACTTCATAGCATTAATACAAATTTGAATATGGTCATCCAAAGGTATTCCTAGATCCTCTGCCCCATCTTTGATTTCATCTCTATTCACAGCTCTTGCAAATCCTTTATCTTTCATCTTTTTCTTAACAGATTTAACTTGAACTTCATCAATCGATTTACTTGGTCTAACATAAGTAACCGCTGTAATAAACCCAGCTAATTCATCACATGCAAAAAGAGTTTTTTGGAGTTTTGTTTTTCTGGGCACACCTGTATATTCTGCATGAGACATAATCGCGGTTCTGAATTCTTCTGAAAAACCTTGCCCATCAAGGATTTCATTACCCTTATAGGGGTGTTCCTCAACCGTTGGATATTTTTCATAATCAAAATCATGAAGCAGAGCAACATTTCCCCAAAATTCTTTATCCTCTCCAAATTCTTCAGCATACTTTATTACACAAGCTTCAACAGCAAATGAATGTTTTAGGAGACTATCACTTTTGGTATATTTTTTTAATATCTCTAAACACTTATTTCGATCTTTTTCAATTTCCATAATCTTCAACCAATTTATTATATATTTTTACTTGGGCAATCTGATGAAATAATACAATCTAGGCAATTTGGTCTTCTCGCAATACAAACTTTTCTGCCATGTGATATAAACCAATGTGTAAAATTCACCCAATCTTTTTGTGGAACAATTTCTTTTAACTTCATCTCAATTTTTACTGGATCTTTTGTTGAAACAAATCCAAGAAGATTTGTTATTCGAATTACGTGAGTATCAACAGCAATTGCTGGAATTCCAAAAGCATTTCCAGCGACGACTGAGGCAGTTTTCCGACCGACACCGGGTAGTTTAGTCAATTCATCGAAATCCTTTGGGACTTTTCCTTTGTAATCGTCTACTAATTGTGCACAGCAACCTTTGATACTTTTTGTTTTTTGTTTATAGAAACCCGTTGAGAAGATGGCTTTTTCAATTTCAGAACTTGAGGCATTTACAAAATCCTTTGGATTTTTCAATTTCTTAAATAAATCTTTGGTGACAAGGTTAACTCTAGCATCGGTGCATTGGGCAGATAGTATTGTTGCTATTAAAAGTTGGAAAGGTGATTTAAAGTTGAGCTGGGATTTCACATCTGGATACTCTTTTCCCAATTTCGAAAGAATTCTTTTTATTCTATTTTTTTCTTTATTATTGCTCATTTTTAAACATCAATCGCTTAACCGGTTTATTATTAACTAAATGCGATTTTACAATTTCTTCTACATCTTTAGGTTTTAATCCTTTATACCAGACGCCTTCTGGATAGACAACCGCAACAGGACCATGTTTGCAATTCCCTAAACAACCAGCCGAATTAGCTCTAATCACTTCAGAAAATTTAAGCTCTTTAAGATGTTCTTTAAATTTCTTTTTTATTTTTGATGAGTTTGACCTTCCGCAGCTTTTCTTTTTTTCATCTTTACTTCTCGCATACTCACAAATGAATATATGTTTTTTGTATTCTTTCATTTCTATTTCTTTCTCAACTAATTAAGATGTTACCAAAGGTGATGAACTTGATCCTCAATATACTTTTCATAAATCGCTTTAACTTTTGTCATTGTCTCACCAGAAAAATCTTCAACATCTGATGCAGATATATTCCCTTCAACTTGACTGATGTTCTTTGCACCAGGAATTGCACATGTAACAGCTTCTGACATTAAGATCCATTTCAATGCAAACTGAACCATACTTAGATTTTCAGGACATATTGATTTCAACTCTTCAACAGCTTGAAGGCTAATTTCATAGTCCACGCCTGAAAATGTCTCTCCCTTATCAAATGCTTCACCGTTTCTATTAAACTTCCTATGATCATCATCCTCAAACTTGGAGGAATAAGAAAGTTTGCCGGTTAGCATCCCAGATGCCAATGGAACTCTTGCCAAGATTCCAACTTCCTTAAGCATCGTTTGTTCAAACAACAATTCCATTGGACGGTGTCTGAACATATTGAAAATTATTTGAATCGTCTGCACATTTTGAAACTCAATTGCTTTCAGTGCTTCTTCAACTTTCTCAACGCTAACGCCATAGAATTTAATTTTTCCATCTTTCACAAGTTCATCTAAGTATCCAAATACTTCTGGCATGTAATAAACTTCGGTTGGAGGACAGTGTAACTGCAGAAGATCAATGCAATCTGTTTCCAGATTCTTTATATTAGTCTCAACAAATGAGGTTAAGTTCTTTCTGTTATATCCTGCAGCTGTGTGTGGATTCAATTTTCGACCGGCCTTTGTAGCTATAATTATTTGCTCACTTCTAGCTTTTTTAAGCTTAGCTAAAAGTTGTTCGCTTCTACCATCACCGTACACATCGGCAGTATCAAAGAAATTTATTCCTAGATCAACAGCTTTATGAAGTGCTTCAAGAGAGTTTTTATCATCGACAGTGCCCCAAGTTCCACCAATTGCCCATGAACCGAAACTGATCTCAGAAACTTCCCAACCAGTTCTACCTAATTTCCTGTATTTCATAATAATTTATGTTTTGTGACAAAATTGTTAAGGGAGTCAAACTCACTGTAAATTTTTTCTTCTATTAAAAGTTAGCAAGTGAGTTAGTAGCGCGTACGGGGTTCGAACCCGTGTTACCGGCGTGAGAGGCCAGCGTCCTAGACCACTAGACGAACGCGCCATTACTGGGCTTCAGCGATTTTCAATGATTTTTCGGAAACCGATAAAACTTCGATTGACTGCTCATTTGACTAGTCAAAATTAGAAATCTATAGTCAAAAAACAAGTCAATTTTCTGAGCTGAAATTCACCAATTAAAGAACTAAAATATAATAAAGAAAAGCCCCATCGATAAACCTTGAGAGTTTGCGATCTCTCATAAATTCAATAAGGCTATTACTGAAAACATTTTATTATCGCAAGAATCATTTAAGGTTTGATCTCAACTTAAGGAATTTGATTAATTATGTCAATTGCCCACTTGCTTTACTTCATCAACACCATTTTTTTAGTTTCTACAAAATCACCAGCCTGAATCTTATAAAAATATACTCCGCTTGTTAAGTTTGTTGCATTAAATTCTACTTCATAGTTACCTACTTGTTGATCTTTGTTAATTAGTTCCGATACTTCTCTTCCCAATACATCAAATACTTTTAGCGAGACATAATTTTGTTCTGGAAGTGAGTAACTAATTTTTGTTGTAGGGTTGAATGGGTTGGGGTAGTTTTGTTTAAGCTGAAATTCTCTAAAAACAGTTGGTAAATTCTGTTCTAATCCTGTTGTGAAATTTTTAAAAACATACTCTAACCCTGCAGCAAAAGCGGTTGGATAAGTGTTTTCATAATCACTATCGGTGTATTCTATGGAATCAAACTGTAACCAAGGATATTGAGCATCTTTTATAGCCGTGATCATTTTGTTGCAAGTATATCTATTATTAGATGTTGAGAAAGAAAAATGAAGTTTTTTATTCAACTTATTTTTCGGAAAATCATCATTATTAATCGTGTTAATGATATAGTTATTAAAACTTCCGGGAGAGTCTGTAGCAATAAAATTTTCAAATAAAGAGGTTTCTGTATCTTCCAGAAAAAGAGTCATAAGTACAATACCTGCCTCACTACCTCTTCCAATAAATGTTCTGGAAGAATTGTTTGTGTAATTATCGTCCACATATGAGGACATGTCCTTGAAAATATCATAATATTTTTGAAAGGCCCCATAATTTGCATCAACATTAAGGTGTTCTTCTAAAGTTACTATCACTACATTTGAATCTAGAATCTCTTCTGCAGCAGTAATAACTTTTTCAAATTCATCCTTTGCAACTCTCCAATGTTGCTCAGTAAAATCTATCAGATAGATTGCCGGAAGGTTATTTACTTTGTTAAATGAGCTAGGTAAATATATTTTTCCATTTATATCTGTTCCATTGGAAGAAAAAGTAAACGTATCAATTTTTGCTTCTTGTGTATCTTTAGAAGATTCATTTTTATCAATTCCACCAATTGATAACGACATTGTTCCCATTAATAGCATAAACCCAATTATAAATTTCATTTTGAAGATTCCTTTATTCATTATAAATTAATTAATACAACCCCAGCTTAATTCGTGATTGATTGTGTAATAAAAATCGTTAGGATTTCATCCTAACCTGACAATATATCCTCTTTGAGCTAAGCTAATCATAATAGGACGTTATGTCAAGTAATATCTATTACTAGAAAAAGGGGGATATAAAAAGTTGTGCTACAATTTATACGCACTTCTCTTACTCGATAGTGCCCCCATCGTTTCACGCCCTATGGGGTGCTTTTCTATTGGAATTTTTGATAAAATGAATTGTGATTCAACTCACAACTAGATTTGACGTATTAATTTATATTGGAATTGTAAATTTTACGAACAACTTTAAGGTGAGAAGAACTTGGCTGGGGCTTCTCACCTTTTTTATTTTACTTCATTAACATCAGCTTCTTTGTTCTCCACCAATAGATTATAAACATCACTGCTGGTATTAACCAAATAGAAAAAGCAATTCCAGCCCTCGGTGATTCCCAAAATATCTGGACTAGAGATGAGACAACTATTCCAATCAGTGCTAAGAACCCCCCAGCTCCCTCCCAACGCCAGGCCAAGAGGATACCAATCTGAGCTAAAAAGAAAAATATCATAGTTGCTAATTGAGGTAGGGTGGTGTCAAGCTGACCACCGTTAGATAGCATATTTGAGAGAAATAAAAAAAACAATAGTATAACAAGCAGTGTTCCGAAAATTCTAGCAGTCCATTTAAGAACTATTAGTCCCCGTGATGAAACTTCTGCCCCTACTTCCATGGCTCACCTCATAATATTGTATAATTTACTTACTTCATCAACACCATTTTCTTAGTTTGAACAAAATCCTCAGCTTGTATTCTATATATATAAATCCCACTTGCCATGCTTGACGCATTAAAGCCTACCTCATAGTTCCCAGCACTCTGTAAGTAATCAACCAAAGTAATTACAGCTTCTCCCAGTATATTGTAGACAATAATCTTGACTTTGCTCTCTTTTGGTAGCGCATATCTAATCGTCGTGGTAGGATTAAATGGATTGGGGTAGTTCTGATATAGCTCATACTGTTTTGGTACTTCCAACATCCACCTATCTTCAACATCTGTTATTGTCTGAGAGTATTGTTGCCAAAAGCCGATATTGATTTTCTGCAAGGGATTATTAATACTTCCAATAGTTGACTGACCAACGGTTGACGATATAGTATTTGTACCATTAGATATAATTACTGCACCATTTCCAAAGACATAATTTTTGAGTTGAACTTGAGCATCAAGAGGAGAACACCAGAGACCACATATTATCAATACCAATATTATTTGATTTATTCTTTTCATCTTAGTTACCCATTAAATTTCTTTGTTTGTCAGCTCGTTGTTCTTCCAATCTTATTCTGTCTCTTTCAGCATCTTCTTGTTCCCAACGGATTCTTTCTTCTTCCATTCTCTGATCTTCTTCTATTCTTATCCTCTCCATCTCAGCTCTTTGTTCTTCCATACGAACCCTTTCTTGGTCAAACTCTTCACTATAATTAATACCCATCGTGGCTGGTAATCCAAATGCCTTTGGATGAATGTACTTTCCTCGTTCCTCTGTTTTTTTTATCTCTTCTAACGGGATGCGGTTAGCAATAGCAAAAGCATCTTGTCTAATTCCGGTGACTTGCCAACTCACTTCAATATTTGGCATGTTAGTTTTTATTGAAAATCTATTGTTGCTGACCTTCTGAGATACAATTGCTTGGGCAAACTCACCAATTACAGTCAACTGATAACGAAAATCTTTATTTAATGCCTCAAACCATTCTGGTAATTCAACACTCGCATTTCCATTATTATCAGTAATCACATTCCCATTATAGATATTCATCATATCTGGACTTTCAACAAAGGAGTGATAGAGATTTTTGTTAGTAGGATCTAAGGGGTGATCAATTTTAAATGACCCTGCACCTTTACTGAGTGTACCGCTTACATTGACATTACCATCAAACCACCCAGCCCAACCACTTGTACTCCTACCATAGATCCCTTTTCCTGCCCCAGTATGGATTCCAGCCACCGCAGAACCAGTGCTGCTGGAACTTACTCCTTGGACTCCATCAATTTTGTGTCCTAATATTCCATAATTTCCACTATCATAATGCTGACCAACCACCCCAAGACCATTTGTCTCCAAGGCAACTCCTTGAACGCCATATCCGTCAATACCGCTGGCATACGCATAAACTCCTCTACCATATTGACTCGCAGAACTAAAAAATCCCCCATAACTCGTATTATTATTTGTACTTGTAGCAATTCCCTGAACGCCCTTTCCTTTATCCCCCCTTGTAGAGCCATAAACCCCTACTCCATTTACGTTGGTTGCCTCACCATGAACTCCAAGGCCAACACCACCTGTTGCCCGTCCATATACTCCTCTACCAGATTCACCTTCTGCGTGAAAATATCCACCATAATTCGTGACAGTTCCATTATTTGTTGCCCAGCCTAAAACTCCTATGCCATAATCACCAACCGACTTAAAATATCCTCCATAGGTATTTCCTGCGGCATCCGAACTATTTGCTTCACCAAACACCCCCCCCAATATCCCCTACAGCATATATTGAATAATAGTTATCACCTTCTCCTCCAACACTTAGCAGTGATTGTGGATCACTTGTACCGATGCCTACATTACCACCATAAGGATTTAGTGTTAAGTCCCCACCATTAGTCTCATTGTAATTCTGAAGTCTTAGATCATCATCACTATTATCATACCATAAATAACTCTTAAAATTATTTCCTTCATAAAAAGACAAAAACACATCTTGTCCAGCTGGAGCAGACAAAGATAATTGACCTCTTGCTGTCACTGGTGATCCATGTATATGCAAGTGGGTAGATGGTGAAGTTGTCTTTACACCCACATTGCCATTACTAGCAACAAACACACCTTCATTGCCTCCATCTCCGGATAGATAATTCCCATCTAACTTTATATTCTGTGTAGCTGTATGGTTCCCTAAGTTATCACCAGCTCCAGTTGCAGCCGCTATAGTAATTGTATTTGCTCCATCATTCGGTGTTATAGTTACATTACTCCCAGCAACCAAATCCACATTCCCGCCATCATTGATAACGCCATCAATACTCGATAATAAGTTCGTTGCTACATCTGCATTTGTTAATGTGTTATCAGCAACCATTGCACTTGTCACCGAGCTAGCTTCTCCAATATTTACATATCTGGCATCTGTGTAAGTAGTATTAATCGCTACTTCATCTGCAGTAACAGATATTCCATCTCCACCTACTACATTCACCGTTAAATCACCAGAACTTCCCCCTCCAATTAGTCCATTGCCAGCCCCTACCGATGTGACATCTCCCCCTCCTACTCCATCAGCAGAAATGGTAATTGTATTTGCTTCATTATTTGATGTTATTGTTATATTACTGCCACCTACTAAGTCTACATCACCACCATCATTATCTACTCCATCTATACTGGATATTACATTTGTTGCAATATCATCAGTTGTTAATGTGTTATCAGCAATCTTCGCACTAGTTATTGCATTATCTGCTATACTTGGGTTAGGGTAACTGCCTACAAGATCTCCTCCAGCTTCTCCTCCCGGAGGGATACTTACTGATGGGCTTAACTTTTCTTGTGTTATTACTCCGTCTGCCAGTTTTTCGGTTGTAACAGAATTATCTTGTAGTTTTACTGTACTTATTGTAGAATCTTCTACAGATTTACTCATCAAACTGTAAAATGATGATGTTAACTCTAATCTTGGTGATAATGCTTCACTTCCATCAATACTCATCTCTAACCAATAGCCTTCTTCAAATGTTAGATTAAGTAGATTTACACTCCCAAGAATTACATTAAAGATTCCTCCAGAAGTTGACACAGCTTGAGTCTCTTCCCAGAGCATTGTTCCCTCTGTAGCTGAATCATACAGCTTGAAATTCAATGAGTAATCTCCATCAACTAAAACTACTCCATCAGAGTCTGTTAACACTCCTTGGAAGCTTGTTGTTTGTGGTACTTGGGCAAGTAAAATTTGAGTTGTGAAAAATAGAAAGATAATAACTAATTGAAGAGCTTTCATAATTCCTCCTCGAACAACTATTATTAAGAAAAATTAGATTTTATGGACTTTGAAGAGAACCCCAACAAAGAACGTAATTCTTATGATCTATTAAATCGGATTCTATTTCTTAACAACTGAAGCCCTTGGGAGAAGCTCAATAATAGAGGAAGAAAAAGTTCGATACGATAACCAAAACGTTTCCCTCAAGGAGGAATATAGGAACAACATAAGGAATTATTATCACGCTGTCAATTACTTTTAAGTTGCTAGTAGCAAGTGATATTTATTAGAGTCAACCTTTGTTATGTAGAAGGCTGAGCTAGTTTTGTTGTTGCTGTTAGAATTGAAAAATATAATAATTTATTTTTCTCGTTGCTGTGATTCAAATCACAATCGGAAAGCTATTATTTTTTAACTTAATAACTGTATGGGAAGAACCCTCTCATACAATTGCTAGGATGAGAAGTTAGATGTTCTTCTCTTCCGACTTTGCTTCAGAGAGTGAGTTTCTCACTCTTAAGCATCCTTTTGGGAAGCACTTAGTTGTGCTTCCCTTTATAATTATTACTTCATTATTGTATCATTCTTCTTTCCATAGTCGTATTCTAAAATAACTTTCATCATTGCAGAATGTATTGGTAAGTTTGAGAAATGATTTGGGGTATACAATATCCCATTTTACAAAATCACGATTAGAACAAACATTTAAATCATAAACTTCAATAACCGTTGCCAAATCATTTGTATATCCATAGATTTTTTTATTATTTCCCCGAAAAACTTTTTCGACTTTATAAGTTCCTGATGTATCCCATGGTCTGACTTCAGTGTTTTTTATTTCATAATCAGTAATCTTTAAAGATCCAGTAGTTGAAGCTGTGTCAAATTGCAATGTAATAGAACCTTCAGCTGTTCCACCATCCCAAAGGGTTTCATTCCATGAAGCTTTAAACGTTTTATTTTCATATGTTCCTTTTTGAGCATATTCTTCAATATTTTGGTATTTAAAATTCCCTGTTGTAACAAAGTCGTCTGAATCTTTAAAATGTGCACCTATTTTTACCATAACATGAACTCTATTTACATCTAACTCAAGTTCTTCTGGCTTTTTCTCTAGCTTTATCTCTAAGTCAATATTGTTTGTATTAGTGTAAGGAGGTTCATTATGAGCATTTACAACCATGACTGTAAGGTCTGTATACCATTGTTTAATATTAATTTCTTTTCTAAGATACCCATCTCCAATCTTTTCAAAACGTCCCATATGTTCGGAGCTTATATATACCAATAATCTTAATTCGTCTGCGTTCAAATTAGTGTTTATTAGTTTAAATATAGCTTTATCGCCATCAGAAATTGTAGGATCCCTGAGCTTTATTTTATACACCTTTGCTGATAGATTTGGGTAGCTTCCACTAAATATCTTTACCCTGCTGCTCCCTTCAGTAAATTCATGAACGCCCGAGAAATTATTACCTTCATAGAATAGCTTATAGGAATCCACATTGTAAATTTCCCCCAAAAAATATCTATTTAGAATAATCCACCATCTACCTTTAAACCAAGGATGAAGTTCAAAATCCCAATATCCATTACCATACTCAACAGCTTTTACCGGATGTAATTTTTTATAGCCCAGTCCTTCATGTATACGGGAAGTTAAAGAATCATCATAGCCAATAGAGTGCTCACTCTTAACTAATTCTCTAATAATTGCAGACATACCATAACCATGGTTCCTTGCTCTAGTTGTTGCGTCTCCAATACCCATTTCAATCCCTTTTTGCATACCATTAAAAGGCGCCATTTCATTGCCAGCAAAACTCGGTGGGATATATGATGATCGGTCCTCTTCAGGTACAAATTTCTCCCCACCCCAAGAGACTATTGCTTCATTTAACCAATAATAATCTTGCTCTAAAGGACCCACCATAACAGGATAATATGGATCTCGCGTCTCCTTGAAGATTCTATCTCTAAATGCTTCTTGCCCTAGTTTAATTCTCATTTTAGGAAGTTCTAGACTGGTCATTTTTAGATTATTTATCTCGATGCACCTATACCGAGTTCTATTAGTATATTTAAATTTACAATATTCATTTGAGACCAGATTGCGTATTATAAGGTTTGTCTCCTCATTAATTATATTTGCTCCATAGTGCATTTTTTCTAAGGTATTGTATGTCTCATCAATAAGATTTGCAATATCTGATATCACAACCGAGATCCCTCTTGGCACATAGAGTTTAAATTTTGAAGATATTAACCCAGCCCAGGTAAGGTATTTACTAGTTATAACAAACTTTCGGTAATCATCCTCTTTCTCGATATTATTTTTAATAATGTTTTTTTGTGATACTTCAGCCATATCAATATATGGAATTGTACAGTGCAGATAACCATCCATGTTAGTTGTAGAAAGCATTTGATATGAAGTTTCCAATTCACCTGTACTAGATACCATTGCCTCCTCACCCATTGCGATGAAGCTGGAGTCTGAGAGATCTTTATTATATTTCAAACTTAACTGAAGTGGTTTTGAATAATTATTAGGGAGCCCTTCAAGATGAAATAAACTTGATACTTCGTTATCACCAAAAGGATGTTCATCTACCAATTTATAGAGATTTAAAACTATTTCTGAGGCAAAGGCTTCTGCTGGGATAGTTAATGAGAACTCTTCTGTTTCCAATTTACCTCCAACAGGGCCAATAGCTACTGTTTGCAAAATTTGGGGAACCGTGAGGTTGAGAGTTGTATCTCCAATGCAAGATAAATATTTAAAATCTGATTCAAGAATATTGCTTCCAGATACCCTTATAGTAAAATTAAAAATGCTGTTTGATTGTCCTATTTTTTCAACAGCACTAAGTTCAACTAGAGTTGTACTACTTCGTAAATCAGTATTTAAACCACCATCCAACAATACCATTTTATGAACTTTAAACTGATCTTTGGTCTTTAACCTGCAAAAGTAAATACCAGCTGCAACACCTCCTCCAAAATTGTTCCTTCCGTCCCAATTCATGTGATATGTACCAGCTTTTTTGTAATTGTTATAAAGCGTTCTTACCTCTCTTCCGAGAATGTCATAGATCTTTATTTCAATATTCTCTGGCTTGGGTAGTTCAAAGTAAATTATTGTAGTTGGATTGAAGGGATTTGGATAGTTCCTAAGTACAATATGATCGGTTGGAACTAATTTTGGTTGAACTTCAATGTCAGTAATGTTTGAAATCGAGAAATTGCCAGAAATATCTGTAACATCGCTATAGACATTGTTTGTATCGGTCTCATCAATAATCTCAACTAAAGCATCACTGATTGGATTTAATTCTGAATCAGTAACTGTACCGTTAATTGTAATTTGTCCATAGATTTGAATACTGATTACGGTGAAGGCAATGATAGATAAATGCAATTTAAATGATTTCATTATTGGCCCCGCATTTGTGTTTTAGTCAAGAGAACACACCTTGGAAGAAGCCCAATTGTTGTTAGAAGAGAATGTTCAGTCAATACTCAGAACGTTTCTCTCAAGGAGGATTTATAAAGATAACTTAAGAAAAAAGGATGGTCGTGTCAAATTAATTCGATTGCTACTGGCAATGAAATAACTTTGCAAATTATCGTGCTAGTTTACGTAATGCATATTATGCGACATGAATTTTTAGGATTTTAAGCTGTTTTCACTCTTTATTAAAAAATGATACGAATTTTGACAGAATGGTAGATAAGAAAAAGTGTACCTTAGTAAAATTCAGTTCGAACCCGTGTTACCGGCGTTAGAGGCCAGCGTCCTAGACCACTAGCCGAAAGCGCCAAATATAAATTGCAAACTAAGAAAAATTAGCTCAAACTTCAATTTGACCTA
Source organism: uncultured Ignavibacteria bacterium (assembly GCA_963751695.1). Lineage (GTDB taxonomy): Bacteria > Bacteroidota > Ignavibacteria > Ignavibacteriales > Melioribacteraceae > SZUA-22. The sequence goes on from CAVVVP010000002.1 coordinate 317,025, forward strand.
ATCTTCTTCAATTAAGCTTTTTATACCAAGAGTGAAATATATTCTGGTTCCTTCACCAAGTTTACTCTCCGCCATCAACTTTCCACCATGCTTCTCAATAAATTCTTTACAAAGCAGTAAACCTAATCCAGTCCCCTTTTCATGATGGGTTCCAGTACCGGAGTATTGAATATTTTCATCGAATAGTTTCTGCAATTCTTCTGGACCAATTCCTAAACCATTATCTGTAACTGAAATTTTAAGTTGACCATTTTGTTGCTCACTGGTTACAGATATTCTTCCATTCGTACCAGTAAATTTTATAGCATTAGATATAAGGTTTCTGAGAATAACAGTAAGCATATTTACATCTGCAAAAATCGAATCTGTAACTTTTACAATATTTAGTAGGGCAATACCTTTACTTTTTGCATTTTCATAATTGAAATGGAAAACATCCTCAACTATTGGATAAAGATTAAACTCAACTGGATTAAATATCATTCTCCCTGTCTTAACGCGGGTCCATCCAAGTAAGTTTTCTAGCAATCCGTGAGCTTTTGTGGCAACAGTATTTATGTCTGAAGAGAATTTTCCTATTGTCTCTCTATCGAGTTCATTATATTCTTTTGCCAGAATTTCAGAATATCCTAAAAGGGCTGTAAATGGAGTCATAAGATCATGTGCTACTATAGAAAAGAATTTATCCTTATCGTGGTTAAGTTTTTCAAGTTCGCTATTGTATTTTTTGATCTTCTGCTCCGCATCTTTTCGCTTGGAAATATCGTAAAGACTACCTTCAATAAATAGAGGTTCTCCTTTTCGATTCTCCCGAATTCTTGCATTTATACTTACATCAACAACTTGACGATCGAAATTTCGAAATTGAGTTTCAAAATCGATTACCAATTTATCATTTTGCAGAAGTATTTCAAAAGCATCAAATGATGCTTGATCCTTAAATAGTTCGTTGAATGTTTTTGATTCATAAAGATCATCTTTGGTTGGATAATTTAAAAACTGCACAAAGGAAGAATTTGCCCCCTCAATTTTGTAGTTCATACCTACCTTAAATATTCCTTCAGTTGCATATTCTAGATACTCCTTTGCTTCTAAGGTTTTTCCTTGGAGCATAATTCGTAATTTATAATTGACAGTTGTTGCAATAACACTCATTACAGAAACAAATAAAACAAAAATAAAAGTAGTGTAGAAGTTTGGAAGGAAATAAATACTTGAATCATTTAACAGAATTGAAATTGCAAATAAAACATTATAATACATTGCTAAAATTATCTGATTTTTAATATCCCAGCTAAGAAAAAGAGAAGATGTAAATATTATCAATGCAAGTAATTGCGAATTAACATAAATACTTTTAGGAACCAATAAAATTATTGACGCAAAGGAGGCGATAATAGTAAGCAAAAGAAGATGAATCAAAAAAATTGGGAACTTCTTTCCAATTTCAAAATATGTCAATGCAAGAACTGCAAAACCAACTACTGTTGCAATTACTCTCCCAAAGTAGATATCCATTGAGAATTCTGTAAAATATTTAATCTCGAATATGAGAGAAAATATCCCAACAATAATAACAAGAGAAGCAATGATTTGTAGAGGGGCAACCATTAGCTCTTTGCTTTCGAATCCAAAAAGGTTAACCGAGTTCGAAAAGCCTATCCCCCTAAACTTTTTTTCTATTGCTTTTAATTGCATATAGTCTATCTCAGAATGTTTGTAAAAAATTTTAACTATAAGTATATAACTATTTGAATTCCAAATTATTGTTCAGAATTTGCCATTGATGAATTTGAGTATACATTTATGTTACCGTATGTATCTAAAATAGTTTTAAGCGAGTCCATATATACCGAATACTCATGCATGTTCTCTTTTGCTACAGGATGTGATGATGGAAATTTCTGTTTTCTATGATTAACCTGTGCACCATTCTTCCAAAACCTAAAACATACGTGGGGGCCGGTGGCCAATCCAGTACTGCCAACAAATCCGATGACTTGTTTTTGTTTTACTTTAACTCCAGGTCTTATTCCCTTTGCAATTTTAGACATATGTAGATACTGTGTACTATACGTTCCATTGTGCCTAATTTTTACATAATTACCATTATTGCGTTTATATCTTGCTTCGGTTACTGTTCCATCCCCTACTGCATAGATCTTAGTCCCAGTTGGGGCAGCGTAATCAGTTCCGAGATGAGATTTGTATGTATGCAGAACAGGATGAAACCTCTTTCTGCTATAGCCTGAACTTATTCTACTGAATTTGAGAGGTGATTTAAGAAAAGTTTTTTGAAGACTTTGACCTTCTTCATCAAAATATTCCTCTTTACCATTTTGTTCGTAGTAAAATCCATAAAGGTCATCACCTCTATGCTGAAAGTATGCGGCAATAATTTTTCCAATACCAATAAACTGACTGTCTACATACTGTTCTTCAAATATTACTTTAAATTTATCGCCAGGATATATCCTATAGAAATCTACTTGCCAAGCATAGACTTCTGCTAATTTAAGTGCTAAAAGATCACTTAAATTCTGCTCCTTCAATGTCAAATAAAGGGAGGTTTTAATTTCACCTTCAGCCCGATTCACTTTTATATCAATTGGTTTGCTTCCAGTAAATATCTCAATTGAATCTGAGAAGTCAATAATTACAAAGTCAATGGGGTCATTTTCATAAACGAAATATTTAATACTTTGCAGAGAATCATTAGAAGTATAAATGATATAATTTCTCCCTTTTTGAATTTTCCTTACATTCCACTTCTTTTTTGCAATTTTTGATATTTCGTTGATCTGCTGATAAGTAACATTATACGGTAAAAGAATATCTGTTAATGTTTCATTTTTAGCCACGATCCCATTTGACTGGTACAGGGAATCCGTAAACAAACCATAGACATTTGGCTGTGGTTTTGGTGGTTCAATAATTTGTAATTTTTCTTCTGGATTTGAACAAGAAAGAATAAAGGCTACGAAAAAACTAAGAGAAATAAAATTGGTGATGATTTTTTTTTGAGTTACGAAAATAATCATTAATCTTCCATGAGCTTAGCAATTATATCCAGTGATGTTATACCTTCTGCTTCTGCATTAAAATTTGGAATTATTCTATGACGAAGTACTGGAATTAGTGAGGATTTTATATCGTCAATACTTGGTGTATATCTACCATCCATTATTGCTTTTGTTTTGGCTGCAATTACCAAATATTGAGATGCTCTTGGGCCAGCCCCCCAGCTTATCCATTCACTAATCTGCTTATCAGAATTTTCTTCAGCTCTAGATTGTTTTACCTTTTTTACTGCGAACTCAATTACATTGTCAGCAACGGGAACTCTTCTTACTAGTTGTTGGAATTGAATTAAGTCATCCTTACTAATTACTTTTTCTAAGTATGGTTTGTAATCACTTGTTGTTGACTTTACTATTTCCAGTTCTTCGCTGTAGCTTGGATATTCAAGCCAAACATTGAACATAAATCTATCTAACTGAGCTTCAGGTAAAGGATATGTACCTTCTTGCTCAATTGGATTTTGTGTGGCTAACACAAAAAATGGTTCGTCAAGAGGATAAGTATTCCCCATTGCTGTAACTTTATGCTCTTGCATAGCTTCTAAGAGTGCTGCTTGTGTTTTTGGAGGAGTCCTATTTATTTCATCAGCAAGAATAATATTTGCAAAAACCGGACCTTTAATGAACCGGAATGATCGTTTCTTTGAAACTTGATCTTCTTCGATTATTTCAGTTCCAGTTATATCTCCTGGCATTAAATCTGGCGTAAACTGGATTCTACTAAATTCAAGATCTAAAACATCGGCTAAAGTTTTAATTAAAAGAGTTTTCGCTAGTCCAGGAACACCAACTAGCAAGGAGTGGCCTCCCGAGAATAATGAGACGAGTAGGTGATTCACAATCTCTTCTTGACCAATGATCACTTTTCTCACTTCTGACTTTATTTTATTAACTGCAGAACTTAGTTTTTCTACAAGTTCAACATCATTAATATTGTTTTTGTTGAGTTCCAAATGTCACCTAAATTTTAATTTCCCAATAAATATGAGACTTTAATTCTTCCACCCATTCTTTGAACATCATTTCCCTCTTTCTGAATTCAGCTAATCGCTTAATATCATCGTAGTCATCTTCAATAGTAGCGACATGTTCTGGCTTACGCTCATAAAGTTTCACAATATGGTAACCATAGTTTTGAGGATCGGTATTTAATTTTTGTGGTGAACTAATATCGCCTTTAGCTAAAGGATATACGACAGTTAGCAATTGCTGATCCAATTGTCCTACTTCCAATGTGCCTAGTTTCCCACCTAATTTGCCTGTCTCTTTATCATCACTGTATTTTATTGCGTAATACTCAAATGTATTTATTCCCAATCTTATACTGTCCTTGATATTTGTTAAGAGTTCAATAGCACCAAGGTCTGATTGATCATCGCTTTTAACCATAATTAAAATGTGACGAGTATGAATTTGATTACCCTTTTTTTCAAGCAGTTGAATTATGTGGAATCCAACCGGTGATTCAACTACCTCAGAGAGTTCTCCTTCATTAAGTGTAAAGGCTGCTGACTCAAATTCTGGATAAAAAACTCCTCGAGAAACGGTGCCAAGATCACCACCTTGCGATCGGCTTCCAGGATCATCTGAATACTCAGTTGCAAGCAATGCAAAATCTGCACCGTTTTTTAGTGAATCTAGTAAACTTTCAGCGAGTTTTCTTGATTTAGCTTTTACATCGGAAGTTTTTGCAGGATTAACAAAAATATGACCAAGCGTAAATTTTTCAGGAATCAAACCAAGTGAATCTTTGTAAGTCTCGTAAAATTCGTAAACCTCACGACGTGTTACTTCTATTTCTCCAAACTTTTGTTGCTGGACTCTTTGAGCCATCAAGTTTTTCTTTGTATCTTCTCGAAATTCTCTCTTTATTCGCTCAATGCTCATTCCGTATGTTTCTTCAACTCTTTCTCGCGATCCATACTGCGAAATAAAATAATTCATCTGGTTATCCAGCATCTGAGTTATCTCTTCATCTGAAACTTCGATTGAATCTAACTCTGCTTGTGCATAAAGGAGTTTTTCAGTGACCATTCCGTCTAAAATTCTTTTCCTAAGTAATGGATCATCAGGGGAAAGGTTAGATCGTGAAGATTCAATTGAAACACGAAGATCTAATTCAGATTTTAATATAATCTCGTTATCGACAACAGCTACAATTTCATCCAACTTCTGCTGAGCAAAATATAGCGATGATGATATTATCATAAATGCTAAAATGTATTTCATTCCTCTTTTACCTCTCAATTCTTGAACTGTAGGTTGAGTATAGTTCTTTAATATAATTTTTATAAGCCAACTCCCTTTGGGTTGCGGCGTATCTTTCTTTCACTTGATCATAGATGGAATTTAATTCAGGTATCTCATTAGCATCATGTTTTTCCAACAATTGAAAAACAATAAACATATTGTTCATTGTTATCATAACATCACTGATCTGGTTTGTATATAAAGTTTTATAAACTCTTTTGTATATATCTGGTGTTTCTTTCACAATGTATGAAAAAACATCTTCTCCTGAATTATATAACTCTTTATGTTCATCAGCTTGGTTAACTGCATCTGCCCAGCTATAATTAAATAAAGACTTCCTAAAATTTTCTGCATGATTATAATCAACAAATGATGCATAATTAAAAATCATTGCTTGACTTGTAAGTTTGAATTCAGATGGATGCCTTTCAAAATATCCCCTTACTGAAATTGAATCCATTTTTACATTTGTATCTTTCATCAGTTCGTTTATTAATAAACTGTTTGCAGTTTTTGTTTTAGTTCTTTTAAGGATAGTTTTATAATCATCAGTATTCAAAATTCCTTTTTCTGCTGCTGCTAAATACAATAACTGCTCTTCAATCCATTGTCTTTTGTAGGCTTCTCTAAACTCAATATTTTCTTTCCTATCTGGAATAAACTCGTTTAGCGATTCTTCAGTTAAATATGAATCTCCAACTTTGGCAACATAGGGTTCCTCAATTCTTTCCTCGCAGCCAATAATTGCGATAATCAAACTGATAATTGCTACTCTAGTTATTTTCAGTTTCGAATGCATTTACAAGTTCATCATAAAAATATTGTGGATTATAAAATTCTTTAAGTCTGTTATTATATTCAGTTTCAAGTCTTTTACTTTCCATTTCTTGAAAAGCACTGGAGACTTCTGGTAGTGCTTCTTCATAAGTCTTTGTCCTGGATGGTTCTCTTCCATTTAGTCTAACAATAGAATAACCATTTTTAACTCTAAAAACATCAGAATAATCACCAACACTTTTTATTGAGTTTGATTTTTTTACTAATTCTTCATCGGAAATATCTTTAAGACCATAGTTACCGGCCTTATTCTTATAGGCACTTCTTTTTGTAAATACTGTAGCTAACGAATCAAAATTTGCACCGTTTTCTAAGAGGGTATATACTGAATCACTCTCCTTTTTGTTATAAGAATAAATCTCACTGAAGCCAATCTGGTCCTTAGTTTTATAATTATCTTTAGTTTCTTCATAAAATTTTTGAAGTTTTGTGGAATCAATCTTTATTTTATTCCACACTTCATCTTCTTGAAGTTTGAAGATATAAATTCCGTTTCTATAATCATTCATCAACTGCGCAAATTCTGGATTTGTGTCAGCTAACTGATCAGCCTTGGCAGAAAGTAATAATTCTTCACTATAACCTTTAATTGCTGTATTAAGGATGTCTTTCGTAAACGCTTTATTTTGATTTTTATTTTGTCTAATCATAAATGCAAACAGACTATCAACGTTTGTTGATGTTTTATTGTAATTAATTATTTCTTTATTTTTTAGCTTAATAAAGGTGTCATCTTCTTTATAGTCATTTGTCCATTCCATTATTGAATCTGCACTAAAGAACTGTTCTACAATCTTCTCATTTATAACTAGGTTGAACTCATTGTTTAGTTTATTTATATACTGATCATAATCATATTGATATCTAGTCTTTTTGTAGATGTCACGAATATTCTCAATTTCCTCTTCGAATGGAGGATATTCTTTAATATCAGTTAATTTGATTATATGAAATCCGAAACGTGTTTCCACTACCGGAGATATTTCCCCAATTTGTAGACTGAAAACTGCTTCATCAAATGGTTGAACCATTTGACGTCTCTCAAAATAACCCAGATCTCCCCCTTTGGAAGCATTTGAATTGTCCTCTGAATGTTTCATCGCAAGAGAATCAAATGGGGCATCATTCTCCAACATTTCTGCCAATCCTGTGACAATGTTTCTAGCATAGTTAGAATCAACCTCACCATCTCTTTCAGTTTTTATTAAAATATGGCTTGCTCTAATCTTATACTTCCTTTTCTGTCTATTCGTAACTTTAACAATATGATATCCAAATTTTGTTTTTACGACTTCTGGATAAACCTCACCTACTGGACAATTATATGCTGGAACTTCAAATGGTGCAACAATTTGTCCGGCAGTAAACCAGTAAATGTCCCCACCTTGATTCTTAGAAAATTTATCATCTGAATGCTTGACAGCCATATCTTCAAATCCAGCACCATTTTTAATACTATCCAATATAGCTTGCGCCTTGGCTTCAGCATCGCTTTGCGATGTATCTATTCTTACCATGATATGGCTTACTCTTACTTCTTCACCTCTTTGATCATAAAACCTCTGCATTCCAGGAGCAACAATATTCTTTTCTTCCACATATGAAACTCCAACTTTTTGCTTATAGTCATTCAATTCATTATTAAGGTCTTCATCGTTATAATATCCACGAACAAAAGCATCTCTTAGCTTCATTCTGTAAACTGTGTAGAGGTCTAGAAAATTTTTATATTTATCAATTGAGTCTGCTTTTGCTGTTTCATATCCACCAGAATTCTTAGCATAATTTGATTCAAATTCTGCCATTTTTACTTTATCTACATTAAAATCTGAAAGAACTATTTCTGAATGTTTTGTAGCACATGAAGTTATGATTAAAACAAGAATTATCGATAAGACAAGATATTTATACTGCATTATGTTACTTCCTCCAAAATATTTAAATCAATTTTTATTTTACGTATGGTTTTTAATAAAATCAAGGGAGTTTTAAAGCTCCATATTTAATTTATTACTTAAAACTCTTATTTGAATTACGTTCCCAGAAAAATCCATCTTTATAACCTTGAATGGAGTTTTCTTTGTCAACTGCCTTCAATCTTTTTTCCGCTATAGACGCAAATTTCTTATCTATTTCAACACCGACATATTTCCTTCCTAATTTTTTAGCAACTACCGAAGTTGTACCGGAGCCAACAAAAGGATCGAACACAATATCATTTTTCTTACTACTCGCTAAAATTAACTTAGCAATTAATTTTTCTGGTTTCTGAGTTGGATGCTCGGTATTCTCGCTCATTGACCAGAAAGGAATTGAAATATCATTCCAAAGATTAGAGGGGTGAGTTAAACGAAAAGATCCTTCTTTTGTTTCAGTCCAATCTTTTGGATTTCCTTTTGGATCTCTATAAGGAGCTAAGACTCTCCGTTTAAGTTTAACAGAATCAACATCGAAATAATAGTCATCTGACTTTGTACAGAACCAGATATCCTCAGAATTGGATTTCCAGTTTGTTTTTGCTCCCCTTCCCTTTTCTCTTTCCCAGGTAATTCTGTTCCTAATGTTAAAATATTTTGAGAGGACAAGGTGTATTGATGTTGATGACTTCCAATCCCCGCAAATATATATCGAAGCAGATTTTTTTAATTTTGGATTTAATCCTTGTATCAAACCATCTAACCAATCTGAATATTTTTCGATAGAACTTGCTTTAAATTTTGCAGCTCCAAAAGTTTTATTCATGTTATATGGTGGATCAATTATGAGAAGATCTATAAATTTATTTGGGAGATACTGTATAATCGAGAAAACATCATTATTTAGTGTCTTATTCAAAAGATTCTTTTTTACAATACTCTCATTAATAGTAACAAGATTCTTACTATACTCTTCAATTTCTTTTTTTGTAATTGTTAAAGTCCTGTTACGCGGCGCTGGTGTGACTTTACTCATCTAGTCTGATATATCCTTATCTAACCTTAGTACCAATTTTTACATTCGAATCAACTTCTATCACATTAAGCTTTCCATCAGCAGTATCAAAAGCAAGAATCATTCCCTGTGATTCAACTCCAAAAAGTTTTGCTGGTCTTAAGTTGGCAACAAAGACAACTTTTTTACCTATAAGCAATTCTGGTTTATAGCTTTGGGCGATTCCAGCCACAACTTGTCTTTTCTCATTACCAAATTTTACTTGGAGCTTTAATAGCTTATCACTCTTTTTAATTTTTTCTGCTTCAGTAATTTCTGCAATTTTAAGATCTACCTTTGAAAATTCTTCAAATGAAATTTCAGGAGAAGTTTCAATTATTTCCTCTGGTTTACTCCATTTGTTTATCTGCTCATCGATTGCATCATCATCGATCTTAGTAAAGAGAATCTCGGCTTTATTTATTTGATGCCCTTCTTTTAGATTAACCTTACCGCTTTCTTTCCAGCTGGTTTGATCTGCATTAAGCATAGAATATATCTTTTTAGTTGAAAAAGGAAGAATCGGAGAAAATACTCCTGCTAGAGTATAGATTGTCTGAAGGCAAATATTAATCGTTGTCGCACATTTCTCTTTATCAGATTTAACAGTAATCCAAGGTTCAGAATCGTTGAAATATTTGTTAGCTGCTCTTGCTAGACTCATCATTTCAAAAACTGAATCTTTGATCTTATATTTATCTATTAAATCGCCTATCTTCATGGGATATGACTTAACTAAATTGAGCATCTCTTCATCTATTGATTCAAGTTTTATCCTTGAAGGAACTTTCCCATCAAAATGCTTATGGGTAAAAGTAAAGGTGCGATTAACAAAATTTCCCAAGATATCTGCAAGTTCAGAATTGTTCTTTGCTTGAAATTCTTTCCAATAAAAATCAGTATCCTTACCTTCAGGTAGATTTGACGCAAGTGTATATCTGAGAATATCTGCGGGGAACAATTCAAGAAATTCATCAACATCTATTCCCCAACCTCTTGATTTAGAAAATTTCTTACCTTCAAAATTCAAAAATTCATTTGCCGGAACATTTTCTGGTAATAGAAATTTATCATTATTTTCTTCATTCCAAGCCATTAACATTGCTGGAAATATTATTGTATGAAATACAATATTATCTTTCCCGATAAATGCTATATATCTAGTATCACGATCTTGCCAGAAGTTGCGCCATCCTTCAACATCACCTCTAGATTTGAAAAGTTCTTTAGTAGCAGAAATATAGCCTAGTACCGCCTCGAACCAAACGTAAAGCACCTTTCCTTCTGCATCATCGAGAGGAACTTTTACTCCCCAATCAAGATCGCGAGTAACTGCTCTATCTTTTAGGCCATCTTTAAACCACCCATTACAATAATGTAGAACGTTATCTTTCCACTTAAACTTTTCGTTTGATTCATTGATATATTTCTCTAATCTATCTTGATATTTTCCAAGTGGAAAATACCAGTGAGACGTTTCTTTAAGTTGGGGTGTATCACCCGTTATTTTACTCTTTGGATTTTTCAGCTCACTAGGATCATAAAGTGTACCACAATTTTCGCATTCATCACTCCTTGCTTCCTCAAATCCGCATTTCGGGCAGATACCCTCAACATATCTATCGGGTAGAAACATCCCAGCTTTTTCATCATAGAAATGAACTGATTTCTTTTCTTTTAATATTCCTTGTTCATAATAACTTGTAAAGAACTTTTGCGCTGTTTCATGATGTACTGGTAAACTGGTTCTAGAATAAATATCAAAACTCATCCCAAATTTTTCAAAAGCTCGTTTATTACTTTCGTGATATCTATCAATAATATCTTGAGGAGTTACTTTTTCTTGATCAGCTGTAATAGTTATTGGGACACCATGTTCGTCCGATCCGCAAATGTAAATAATATCAGCATTCGTTAACCTTTTATATCTAACAAAAATATCGGCTGGTAGATAAGCTCCACTTAAATGACCCAAATGGATTCGCCCATTTGCATAAGGCAATGCTGATGTTACAAGAATTTTCTCTTTAGTCACAATTTTATCATTTTTTTGAATCTAATTAGTAAATATAACAATAATTGTGCAAAGTGAATCGCATAATGAAAAGAGAAAACTGCTTTTAGTTAGTAAGGATTTTTTTTAGTTCCAATAAATTTTTGATTTCGTAGGTAGGTACAATTCCGGAATTTTCTTTTCCTTCTTCATTAAGCCAGCAAGTATCAATTCCAAAATTATTTCCACCTTTAATATCTGAGGTTAGATTATCGCCAATAATGATTGCTGAATCCTTATTTGTATGCTTAAATTTATTGAAAGCATATTCAAATATTTCTGGAAAGGGTTTTACAAATCCGATTTCTTCAGAGATGATATAATGCTCAAAATATTGATCTAAAATTGATTCGCTGAATCTTGGTTTTTGAACTGAAGTGAACCCGTTGGTTATTATTCCAATTTTGAATCTTTCAGAACACCATTTTACTATTTCCTCAGCATGATCAATCAAATAAGTCCCCTCAGAAAGGACCTTCAAATAGTTATCGCTAAATTTCTGTGGATTAATTTTGGATTCTGAAATTTCACCTAAAAATCTCTTAAAGCGTTCCGATTTTAATTGTGCAGGAGTTATTTTCTTTTGTTCAAACTCATTCCAAATCTGTTTATTCACTTTTCGATAATGTGTCATTGTATCTGAGTTCCACTTTCCATCAATACCGAAAAGATGATAAGAATTCTTCAGTGCTGCTTCGGAGGCCATTTCAAAATCAAACAGTGTCCCGTCTGAATCAAAAAGTACTAATTCATATTTCATTGCTTCTCCTAATAAAATGTCTAAACCTTTTCTGGATTTAGACATTTATAAAAATTCAGTTTTACTAAATAAACTATTTATTATCGTTATACATTTCGTCAATAAGATTGCTGTATCTGTTCTCGATTACTTTTCTTTTTAATTTCATTGATGGAGTCATCTCACCACCTTCAATTGTAAATGGTTTGTCTAGTATAGTAAATTTCCTAACTCGCTCATAATTTGCCAGTTTACGTTGAAACTGTCCAAGATCTTTCTCAAGAAGTTCGTAAATCTGTTTCATCTGTGTTAGTTCTTTTGCGTCACTATATTGAATACGGTGGGCATCAGCGTATTCTTTAAGCGCTTCATAATCTGGGACAATTAATGCAGTTATGAACATTCTTCTGTCGCCAATGATAATAAACTGATCGATGTACTTACTCCCCAGGAATAGATTTTCAATAGGAGTGGGAGCAATATATTTACCACCTGTCGTTTTGAATAAACTTTTCTTTCTGTCGGTAATCATCAAAAATCCCTCGGCATCAAACACACCAACGTCACCCGTATGCAGCCAGCCATCCTTAAGTGATTGATTGGTCTCTGAATCATTCCGATAATATCCTTTCATTATATTAGGGCCATGGGCCAAAATTTCACCATCATGTGCAATTTTAACTTCAACTCCGGGCATTACCTTACCCACACTGCCAAATTTATAATCGTACGGTCTATTTACTGCAATAACTGGAGAGGATTCTGTTAGACCATAACCTTCCAATACTAATATTCCTACGGCTTCAAAAAATTCCCCAAGTTCACGAGCAAGAGCTGCACCACCAGAGACAAAAAATCTCAAATTTCCACCTGTTTTTTCTCTTACTTTGCTGAATACCAATTTATCAGCGATTTTATGTTTTATTGATAATTTTAATGGTACTCCAGCTTCAGTTTTCTTTGCTAATTGAAAAGCCCTTCCTATTTCAACAGCCCAATTGAATATTTTTTGTTTCTTTTCAGGAGAAGCTTCCACACCTTTTATTATTTTTGAATACATTCTCTCGAATAGCCGTGGAACTGCCGTCATAATTGTTGGTTTTACTTCAACAAGATTAGAGGCAACTTTCTCAATACTTTCTGCATATGCTATTTGAGATCCACCCGAGAGAGGTGTATAATACCCTGCCATTCTTTCAAAAATATGACAGAGTGGAAGAAATGAAAGGAATATATCTTTGGGTCCAAACTCAATAATTTCATGGACTGCCATAACATTAGAAATTATGTTTTTATGTGTTAGCATAACTCCTTTTGGTTCACCAGTTGTACCAGAGGTGTATATAAACGTACTGAGATCATTTTCATGAGCTAGTTCAATGTTATCTTGAAAATGCTTTGGATTGTTTTTTGCAAAATCATTTCCCATCTCTTGAACTTGACTTAGCAAGTAAACACCATTTTCAACTTCATCAATGTGGTTCATGACAATAATAAATCTAAGATTTTTACAGTTTTCTTTTATTTTGAGAACTTTGTTAAGATGAAAATTGTTGGAAACAATAATACCTACTGCCTCAGAGTTATTTAGAATAAACTCGATAGTTTCAGAAGTAGATATTGGGTAAAGAGGAACATCAACACCGCCCAATCCAAGAATTGCCATATCTGAATATACCCATTCAGGTCGGTTCTCACCTATGATGGCGACTTTGTCACCACGTTTTACGCCGAGCGATGCTAACCCAAATGCAAGAGATTCTGTTTCTTCTTTAAATTGTTTATAGGTAATGTCTGTGTAAACTCCATCAATTTTTTGCTGAAAAGCGGAATGTTCCGCCACCGGACCGTATACATTAACTAAATGGTTATAAAGCTCAGGGATTGTTTTAAACTGCTTAAGTACTGGCATGTTATTCTCCTTATAAGTATCATTTCAATTTACTTTAGGATAGATTTAAATGCAACTCCGTTGTCATTTTTTTGAAAGAGATCAAACTTTGATAAATATTTTCTTTCTATAGAGAAGCCACATCAGGAACAGCCACAACAAAATGAATGAAATTGCGTATGCTAATGAAGCATTAGTTGGACTGAAGAGTGGAACAAATAATCCTTCATATATATATGTTTTAATTGCAATGCTTTCTCCTTCCGAATTTTCAATCTTTACCATATATAATAGTCTTCCAAAAATTCCAGAAAGAAAGAAAACGGTTATTGCATTCATACCATAAATATGAAATGGTTTTATCCACCATTTTTTATCTAGTACATCAATTAGCCAATAGCAAAAAGCTAGAAAGACCAGTGCTAGACCGCCTGTATAGATAACATAAGAACTTGTCCAAAGGTTCTTGTTAATAGGAAAAGTGAGATCCCAAATATATCCCAATGCCATCAAAACAACTCCATAAAAAAACATCCATACTGTCTTTGTTGTTTTGTCATTTTCACTCTTTAACCAATAACCGGTCATTACCCCGAGTAAAGCTGTTCCAATAGCTGGCAGTGTGCTTAGTAGTCCTTCAGGGTCCCAATCCTTTGTTCCTCTCCAAAGATGATCACCGAAAATAATTCTGTCCAGCCAGGCTCCAAGATTTGTTGAAGGTTCAAGATTAGCATATCCAACTCCAGGTACAGGAACAAGAGTCATCAAACCCCAATAGATTAATAAGATCGAGACAAGATAGTAGATGATGTTTTTCTTATTAACAGTCATAAAAATAATACCTGTGAAGAGATACACTATCGCAATTCTTTGTAGCACTCCTGGAATTCTAATTACACTTAAATCGTATTTTGGAAAACCAGCAAGCACTAATCCTAAAAAAAATAGGGTTGCGCTTCTTCTGATAAGTCTAAATATCACTGGTTTTATGTCTTGCTGGCTTTCTTTTATTTGTCCAAGTGAGAAAGCAGTTGTCACTCCAACAATAAAAAGGAAGAATGGAAAAACAAGATCTGTTGGAGTACACCCATTCCATTCAGCATGACGGAGTGGAGAATAAATATTTGACCATGATCCTGGGTTGTTAACTAAGATCATCAATAGGATTGTAATTCCTCTGAAAACATCAAGTGAAAGTAATCTTTCATTCTTAATAGTGGACATAGTACTCATAATTTTTGTTTGTTAACTTATTTGAATTTTAACTTAGAGACAAATTTTACTCTACTACAAAGATCAATTTTTCGTATAATTGACAACTTATTAATTATCAATTAAGAATATGAAATTTATTAGACAACTTTATGACTGGATGCTTCACTGGGCAGAAACTCCATACGGTGCTCCTGCTCTTTTTATCTTAGCATTTGCAGAAGCATCATTTTTTCCAATACCTCCAGATGCTTTATTAATTGCCCTAGTACTTGGAGCAAGAAAAAAAGCTTTTAAATTTGCAACAATATCGACAATTGGATCGGTTACTGGTGCATTACTTGGATATGCTATAGGATACTTCGTTTGGTGGAATGCAAATAGTGAATTTTCCTCATTTGCGATTTTCTTCTTTGATAATATTCCTGGCTTCACCCACGAAATTTTCTATAATGTGCAAGGTTTATATGAAGAATGGAATTTCTGGATAATTTTCACCGCTGGATTTACTCCTATTCCTTACAAAGTATTCACTATAACTGCAGGTGCATTTGACATAAGTCTATTTATGTTTATTGTTGCGTCAATAATTAGTAGAGCAGGCCGATTCTTCTTAGTTGCCTTCTTGATCTGGAAATTTGGTGAGCAGATTAAAAAATTCATTGACAAGTATTTCAACCTATTAGCAATTGCGTTTACAGTTTTGCTGGTGGGCGGATTTGTTGGGATTAAATATCTGTTCTAGAATCAATAAAATTAATTTTAGCTATTCAATAATAAGTTTATGAAAACTTACGTCTATATAGCACAAAGTCTTGATGGTTTTATTGCAGATAAAAATGGGGATCTTGATTGGCTGAACGAAATACAAAATCCGGATAAGGATGATTTTGGTTTCTCAGAATTTATAGAAAGCCTTGATGCCATCGTTATGGGGCGCAAAACATTTGAAAAGGTATTAACATTTGGAATGTGGCCTTATACAAAACCAGTTTACGTAATAAGTTCAAATCTGAAAAATCTTCCCCTAGGGTATTCTGACAAAGCAGAAATTTTGAATCTCAATCCATCAGAGACATTACAAGAATTACAGAAGAAAGGGATGAATAATTTATACATTGACGGCGGAAATTTAATTCAAAGTTTTCTTTCTGAAGACTTAATTGACGAGCTAATAATAACTACTATTCCAATTCTTTTAGGTGGGGGTATTTCTTTGTTTGGTGAGCTGAAAAAAACCCTGAGATTCAAACTTCATAAATCTGAAGTTCTTCTAGATGCGCTAATTAAAAGCTATTATTTTAGAGAAGGCAAATCAATTTGATTGATCTACCCTCTCTCGTTCGAAACCTATTTACTTTTTTCTACTAACTCTTTTCCTTTCTTTACAATATTTTCAACTGATATTCCGAATTTCTCGTAAAGTGTTTGGTAAGGAGCTGAAGCACCGTAAGATTCAAGACTGACATAATCTCCATCTAGACCAACATATTTTTCCCAGCCCATTTTAACTGCAGCTTCAACTGAAATTCTGGTTTTAATATTTTTTGGCAGAACTGAGTTTTTGTAATCATTTGTTTGTCCATCAAATATTTCCCAACTCACAAAGTTTACAACTCTCGTTTTAACCCCTTGTTTATCCAATACTTCCGCAGCTTCAATTGAAATCTCAACTTCCGAACCACTTGAAAGAAGTATTAGATCAGGATCTCCTTCAGCATCTTTAATTACATAAGCACCAAACTTAACATTGTCTGTTGATGCATATTTGTTTCTATCAAGGATGGTCAATTTTTGTCGAGTTAGCGCAATTCCAACTGGGCCACCCTTATGTTCAAGTGCTAGTTTCCATGCTTCCGATGTTTCGTTAGCATCTGCAGGCCTAAGATAAACAAAACCTGGTATTGATCTTAATGCTGCTGCTTGTTCAACTGGTTGATGTGTTGGGCCATCTTCCCCAAGTCCTATACTATCGTGTGTAAAAACGTAGATGGGGCTGATTTTCGAAATCGCAGCTATTCTTAAAGAAGGTCGCAAGTAATCTGAGAATACCATAAAAGTACCTCCATAGGGAATAACTCCACCGTAAATGGCCATTCCGTTCATAATACCTGCCATTGCATGCTCTCTTATACCGTAACGAATATACCCGCCTTCTGGACTTTCAGCTGAGAAATCTTTACCTCCTTTAATATCAGTATTGTTTGAGGGAGTTAAATCTGCAGAACCGCCAAAAAGAGTCGGTAACTTAGGAGCAATAGCATTTAATACAGTCTGAGATGCATTTCGTGTTGCCATCTTTTCGCCATAATTTTCGAATGCAGGTAAAACATTTTTCCAATCATCTCCAAAATCACCACCCATAATTTTCTTGAATAATTCGCATTCATCTGGATATTTAGCTGAGTACTGATCAAAAAGCGAATTCCATTCTTCTTCTAACTTGCTACCATTTACTGCAATATCAGAAAAGTGATCATAAACTTCATCAGTAACGTAAAAGTATTTATCCTCAGGAAAACTCAGATTCCTCTTAGTAAGAACTACTTCTTCTTCTCCAAGTGGAGCGCCGTGAACACCAGAAGTTCCCTTCTTATTTGGACTTCCATAGCCAATAATAGTTTTTGTTATGATAATAGATGGCTTCTCCTTTTCAGCTTGTGCATTCTTGACTGCTGTTTCCAATTTTGAGAGATCGTTTCCATCATCTACTGTTTGAACGTGCCAATGATATGCTTCAAACCTTTTTGTTACATCATCTGAGTTAGAAAGTGAGGTTGGTCCATCAATTGTAATTTTGTTATCATCAAAGAATACGATCACGTTACCAAGTTGGTTGTGTCCAGCAAAAGATGCAGCTTCATGTGATATACCTTCCATTAGATCACCGTCGCCAGCCTCAGCATAGACATAATGGTCTAGTATCTTAAAGTCATCTTTGTTGAATAGTGCCGCCAAATGTTTCTGTGCAACGGCCATACCAATAGCATTTGTGAATCCTTGCCCCAATGGTCCAGTGGTTGTTTCAACTCCAGGAGTTTCACCGAACTCTGGATGCCCAGGTGTTTTACTCCCCCACTGTCTAAAATTCTTTAAGTCGTCTAGTGTTACTTCATACCCAGATAAATGGAGAATACTATAAAGAAGCATGCTTCCGTGCCCACCGGATAATACAAATCGATCACGATTCAACCATTTTGGATTTTTGGGATTATATTTCATAATATTTTTATACAGTAAATATGCAACTGGAGCTACGCCCATTGGCATTCCAGGATGACCAGTATTTGCTTTCTGTATTGCATCAACAGCTAATAATCGAATCGTATTAATTGATTGTTGTTCAATTGTTTCGTTGTTCATTTTAGTCCTCTACTTTTTTTATTCACCTATTAAAATTTTACCATCAACTACCGGAGTGACACAAATCAATGGATTCTCAGGAACACCTAATTGAGAGAAAATCTCCTCAAATAATTGATACTGCATTCCACTCCGTTCCAATTTTGCAAATTTATTGTAACTCATAAATTCACCTTTATGGTTCTGTGGAGCATCGAATACAAATGATGTTCTAAAATCCTCCTCTGCTCTTGATTTCAAGAATCTAATTTTTGCATCGTCACCTTCATCACTTTCGTATGCTTTAGCCTTAAAGGCAATTACAAAATTATTCTCGATGACGAGATATATATTTAGAATTGTTTCAGATATTTCATTCATTCGTAAGAACTTTCATTTTATTTCTCATCGCAAAAACAGAAGCGCCAAGCGCTATAAAAAATGCTGATTTACAAAAGAAACTTTCTATAAATTCGATCAAGCTTGGAAAAATAAGAATTATAATTAGTGTTGGAATAAATGTAAGAACAATCCCAATCGTAAAAATTAACAAATTAGACTTACTCCAACCAGTATCTCTCTTTTGTAACAAAATTACTAATATTATTAATGAAGTCAGAACCGGTGTATAATAAATTATCCCATAAAGATCGGCAAATGGAATATCATATGCTGCAAACATTATTGTACATCGTGTAACTACAAACTCTGAAATTATTGATGGATAATATGCAGCTAGAAGTATTGCTGGGATATAGATTAACTTCTTAATATTTGACTTATTTCCATTAAGTTCCAGAACAATATTCAACATCAACGGCGGTAGAAATGTGAAAAGCAAAAATGCAATATAAACGAATAAATGTGATTGAACTTCTATGTAGCATATTATAAACTCAAAAAACTGATATCCAAATAGTAATCCAACTAATACAATTATTAGCTTATTAACTTCATTCTTCTCAGCAAATATCAAAAGATTAATAAATAGTACAAATTCAATGCATGCTAAAAAAAGCGATATAATTCCTGAGTATTCTTCCATAGAATTAAAAACAATTAAACATAGTTCTAGAATAGCAATTGCAAAAATAAAGAAATTTGGGATGACATAAAAAACGGGTGAATAATTATTCACCCGTTTCATTTAAGCAATGAAGATTTTAAGATTTTGGACCAATCATGTTTTCTGGCTTGACCTTTTCATCAAACTCTTCTTCGGTAAGTAGTCCAAGTGCAACCGCTGCTTCTTTTAAGGTACTATTGTCGTTGAAAGCTTTCTTTGCAACCTTTGCAGCATTATCATATCCAATATGAGGATTAAGTGCTGTTACCAACATAAGTGATTGTCTTAATAATTCATCTATCTTTGCTTGATTTGGTTTTATTCCAACAACCATATTATCAGTAAAACTTTCTGCAGAATCTGCAATTAGTCGAATTGACTGAAGTAAATTGTAAATCATTACTGGTTTATAAACATTCAGTTCAAAGTTGCCGCTTGCTCCACCAAAATTTATTGCAACATCATTACCCATTACTTGTGCGCAAACCATTGTAATTGCCTCAGCTTGTGTTGGATTCACTTTCCCAGGCATGATAGAACTACCGGGTTCGTTGGCTGGAAGTGCAAGTTCTCCGAGTCCACTTCTAGGACCAGAACCCATCCATCTAATATCGTTAGCAATTTTATGAAGTGAGGCAGCAATTGTTTTAAGTACACCACTAAATTCAACAATAGCATCATGTGCAGCTAGAGATTCAAATTTATTTGGAGCAGAAGTGAACTTTAATCCAGTTATTTCAGAGATCTTCTTTGCCGAAAGTTCAGCAAAATCTTTATGTGTGTTCAATCCGGTTCCAACGGCTGTTCCTCCAAGAGCTAACTCTGATAGACGAGGAAGAGCACCATTAATGCGGTCAAGCGCATTACTCATCTGCTGTACGTATCCAGAAAACTCCTGGCCCAGAGTTAAAGGAGTTGCATCCATTAAATGAGTTCTACCAATTTTAATAATATCTTTAAATTTGTCTGATTTTTCTTGAAGTGCATCTCGCAATTTTGTGAGCATCGGTATCAATCTTCTGTAAACTTCCTCAACGGCTGCAATGTGCATTGCCGTGGGGAAAGTATCATTGGAAGATTGTGCTATATTCACATCATCATTTGGATGGATGGGGGTCTTCGTTCCCATTTTTCCTCCTGCAATCTCGATTGCACGATTTGAGATTACTTCATTAGAGTTCATGTTTGTCTGAGTACCACTTCCCGTTTGCCAAACGACAAGAGGAAAATGTTCGTCAAGTTTTCCCTCAATTACTTCATCTGCAGCTTTAACGATTAGTTCGACTTTTTCATCAGAAAGCATTCCAAGTTCATTATTTGAAAGAGCAGCAGCTTTCTTCAGCACTCCTAATGCTCTAATTAGTTCTCGTGGAAATCTCTCACCACCTATTTTGAAATTCATTAGTGATCGGGCTGTTTGTGCTCCATAATACATGTTTGAAGGTACATTAATCTCTCCCATTGAATCTGTTTCAATTCTATAATCCATAACCTTGCTCCTAATATTTTAATTAGCTACATAAACTTAATTGAAATGATAGGTACTTTCAATTGAATATATATACATTATGGTGAATTATTTTTCAAGATCACATATTTAATGTAATCTTGAGTATTGGAGCACAAAGTTGAGGGTTGCATAAAGAGAAAAATAAAATCATTTATAAAACTATTTGAAAGAGGAGAAACAACTCTTTACATTTGTGATGGTCGAATAGAAAATCCAATAACAAATGGAATAAACGGTGGAGGCACGATAATAAAATGAGTAGATACAAAGACTTAATTGATCAATATGAAGTAGCAGTGTATCCAAAGCGAGATATAGTGATTGTGAAGGGTAGAGGTGCAACTCTTTGGGATGAAGATGGAAACGAATACATTGATTGTGCTGCTGGTATAGGTGTTGCCACGATTGGTCATGCTAATCCAGAAGTTGTTAAGGCTATATCAAACCAAGCTGAAACTTTAATTACAAATGCTTGTGTTTTTTACAACGATGCTCGTGCATTATTTCTTGAAAAATTAATTCAAATCACACCACCAAATCTGACAAGAGCATTTTTAACAAATTCTGGAACTGAAGCAATGGAAGCGGCTCTTAAGTTTTCTAGAGTCTCAACAGCCAAAACAGACTTCATCACAACAATGAAAGCATTTCATGGTCGAACAATGGGGGCATTAAGTGGAACATTTAAACCGGAATATCGTGAGCCTTTTGAACCACTTATTCCTGGATTTTCATTTGTTCCGTATAACAATCTTGAGAAACTTGAGGCAACTATATCTGACAAAACTGCTGGAATTATTCTTGAGCCAATCCAAGGAGAAGGTGGAATAAACATAGCCACACAAGAATATTTGCAAGGAGTTAGAGCACTCTGTGATACACACAATGTAATGATGATAATAGATGAGATACAAACGGGTTTTTGCAGAACTGGCAAGATGTTTGCGATTGAGCAATTTGGAATTGAACCAGATATTATGACAGTGGCTAAAGGTATTGCCGGTGGTTTCCCGGTTGGAGCTGCGATATGTTCTGAAAAAGTTAAAATTGGATTTGGACAACATGGGACCACTTATGGAGGGAATCCTCTTGCATCAGCTGCTGGACTTGCTGCTATTAATTTTATGATTAAAAATAATCTTGCAGAAGAAGCTCGAAAGAAAGGTGACTATTTTGTGAACAAATTAAATATTGATGAACTTTCTAAAGTCAGAGAAGTCAGGCACAAAGGATTGATGATCGGTATTGAGATTAAAGAAAAAGTTCAACCATTCTTACAGCAATTAATGGATGAAGGAATAATTGCAATGCCAGCAGGCAAAATAGTTCTTCGTATGCTTCCCCCAGCTGTGATAACTTATGAGCAATTAGATAGAGTAGCTGAAGTTATTAATCGAATACTCAAATAATTTTGGTACTATTCTAAATTCAAATATTTTATTACCTCGTCATTACCTATTAGAGCATCTTTCGGAAATGGATTCTCGTCATTGAATGCATGAAGATCTTTGTACCACTGGATCTTTACAAAATTTTCTTGAATTCCGTTATCATAAGGGACATTACCTGAATTCAGTTTAAGATGATGTGCAAAAAAGAGATACATCGGCGCTCTTTTAGATGGGCCATAATCATGTTTCTGAGTAAATAAATGTACATTTTCAACTTTGTGTTCTGCATTATATAAAGCATAGACACTCTGTATGTAAGGATATTCTATTCTTGGAGTATTTCTTGTCCAGTCACCGCTATTGGAGAGGAGCATTAGTAGTCGCGGGGCACAGAGTGCTGCAATTTCCACATTATTGGTCTGATGATTCTCACTTTTATGAATCGGCATTCCACTTTCACAAACACATCCACCAAAAAAGTGAGCAGAAACTTGAACTGCAGGGACCGATACTTTTATTCTATTATCAATTGCCGTAAGTATAAAAGTTTGAGTCCCACCACCAGATCCACCTGTCATTCCAATTCTATTAGAATCAACATCTGGCCTTGATAATAAATACTCCAATACCCTCTTACTATTGTATGTTTGCAGTGTAAGTGCTATTGGAATTTTATGTGTAACTTGTTTTGATTCACCGAAACCCACCATATCATAAGCAAATACTATCGCTCCCATTCTTGCAAGAACGGCACTCCTAGTTTGGACATCCTCACGCAATCTTTTATCCATTAAATGACCGTGAGGGCAAAGAACAGCCGCATATTTTTTACCTTCCTTTTTATTCAAGGGTTGATAAAGATTTCCAGTTATATAAAAACCAGGAAAACTCTCTATTGCAATGTTCTCAACAGAATACCCATCCATAATTTTCTTTTTCGTTATCATTGCATTGAAGTTACCTTCTATCTTAGGCATCTGGTTTAACTTCATTCCCTTAATAATCCCCTCTTTGATAATCTTTGCTCTTTGTTCCCAAGATTCAAGATCATCCCACTCAGATGCGAACTTTTTTATCATCAGATTTGCTTCATCCTCTGTCCAATGTCCTCCCATGCAAAGCATACTTTCTTGTGAATAAGTATTGATTGTAAAAAGAAAAAATAAGAATAGAATAAAAGACTTCATTTTTTATCTCCTAAATTTAAACCCAATTTTGTGAACTAAATTCATTAGCAAGATATCTATTAGTGAATGGCTAATTTTCATAAAGAATCTTTTTATCTGTCGCATTTTGTTCGAAATCAGGACATGTATTTACTCCGGTAAAACCTCCAAATTCGCAAATCACATTTCCTGCGCAATTATAGACAAATGACATTGCATCCGCACATTTGTAGCAATCCTCAATTAAGAACACATCTTCTCCTTGATACCTATATTGAGTGATTCTCTGTCTTTGAGGACCCATATCTTTATCAAATATATCTCTTATATCCTTCAGCCAGGAAATTTCTTCCAAAGGATCACCTGTATAACAAACATCTTTTTCATCCTCATTACATCCAAGGACTATTAGTAAGACAAGAAGCAATACAATTTTTGCCATTTTTTAAAACTGAATAAAACTAATAATTACTCGTAAAAGTATGATACAAATTTAAAAAATAAAACCCTACTCCTTTTCAGAAGTTGGGTTATCAATCATCAAATAATGCAATTGTAATTTTTAGATTAAACTAAACGCAACCGTCAGGCCAGCCATTACAATAGATACCATGCTCATTAGTTTAATTAAAATATTCAAGCTTGGACCAGAAGTATCTTTAAATGGATCACCCACAGTATCTCCAATAATTGCAGCCTTGTGAGCCCTTGAACCTTTACCACCTAAATGACCTTCTTCAATATATTTTTTTGCATTATCCCATGCACCACCAGAGTTTGCCATAAATACAGCAAGAACAAATCCAGCCACAAGTGCACCAACCATCAAGCCAATAACTGAAGGAACTCCAAATAGAACACCTACTAGAATTGGAACAATGATGGCTAAACTTGCTGGCATAAGCATTTCCATTTGAGCGCCTTTTGTTGATATTTCCACACATCTGGCGTAATCCGGTTCATCCTTACCTTCCATAATTCCAGGTTTCTCTCTGAATTGTCTTCTCACTTCGTCAACCATCTTTGATGCAGCTCTACCAACGGCATTCATAGTTAATCCACAGAATAAAAAAGACATCATTGAACCTATAAGCATTCCAATAAGTACTTTTGGATTCATCAAATGCACTTCATAATAATTCATAAAATCTAAAAATGAAGCAGATGCGGTATCTATCTTAATTCCATTTGCGAATTCTAAAACATCCTCACCAATTCTCAACAATCCTATTTTCAATTCTTCAATATATGACGCAAGCAATGCGAGAGCGGTTAGAGCAGCGGATCCAATTGCAAAGCCTTTTCCGGTTGCTGCAGTTGTGTTTCCCAATGAATCTAGAGCATCAGTTCTATTTCTTACTTCAGTTCCAAGTCCACTCATTTCAGCATTACCGCCAGCATTATCAGCAATCGGACCATAAGCATCAGTTGCAAGAGTTATTCCAAGCGTAGAAAGCATTCCAACTGCAGCGATACCAATTCCGTATAATCCAAGTCCCATTTGTGCAAAATCAAATCCTGATGCAAACATGTAAGCTAAAACTATACCCGTAACTACTGCAATTACTGGAATTGCCGTTGAAATCATTCCAGTGCCCAAACCAGATATAATGACGGTAGCAGGACCAGTACTAGTACTTTCTGCAATTTGTTGAGTAGGTTTATAAGTAGCCGATGTATAATATTCAGTTGCCTTTCCAATTACTATACCTGTGATCAATCCAGTAACAATGGCTCCCCAGATACCATAAGGATTGCTTATTTCAAGTAAAAGAAGAGTTCCAAGGGAAAATACAACTATAAGGATTGAACTAATATTAATACCTCTGCTTAAGGAATTTAAAAGATCTTTTTGAGTTGCACCCTCTTTGGTTTTAACCATAAATATTCCAAAAATTGAGAGTATTATACCTATTGCTGCGACGAGCATTGGGGCAATGACTGCTTTAAGCTGCATTTCAGTTTCGCCTAAAAATGCTGCAGCACCTAATGCTGCAGTAGCTAGTATAGAACCGCAATAAGATTCATAAAGATCGGCTCCCATTCCAGCTACGTCACCGACATTGTCACCAACATTGTCAGCAATTGTCGCAGGATTTCTAGGATCGTCTTCTGGAATTCCGGCTTCAACTTTACCAACAAGATCACCACCAACATCAGCAGCTTTGGTATATATTCCACCGCCAACTCTTGCAAAAAGAGCTTGAGCTGAAGCTCCCATTCCAAATGTTAACATTGTTGTTGTTATAATTACTAAATTATGTCCATCACCCAATTCTAAAGGATAAAAATAATTTAGAACCACAAACCAAATTGAAATGTCTAATAAACCTAAACCTACTACAACTAAACCCATCACTGCACCGCTTCTAAATGCAATTCTTAATGCTCCATTTAATGATGAAATGGCCGCATTAGCAGTTCTTGCTGATGCATAGGTCGCTGTTTTCATCCCAAAAAATCCTGCCAAGCCAGAGAAAAAACCACCCGTAAGAAATGCAAATGGAACCCATCCGTTCTGCAAATTCATTCCATAAGCAAGTATTGAAAATATTACTGTCATGATAACGAAAAATATTCCAACCACTTTATACTGTTGTTTCAAATAGGCCATCGCACCTTTGCGAACGTGGGAAGCAATATCTATCATCCTTTCATTACCTTCACTTGTCTTCATCATTTGCTTAAAAAAGAAAAGTGCTGCACTCAACGCTATGATTGAAGCAATTGGTACAAACCAAAAAATATCACTCATAATTGTTACCTTAAATTATATTTACAAAATTTTCCTAATAACTAAATCCTTGAGTTAATGCAGATTTCCACCAAGGATAATATTTTTCTTCCAATTCCTCTTTAGATGGGAATGGGTAGTAGTACATTTGAGACTGATCACCAATGAAAAAACCATTTTTAGTCGTTCTGTAAAGAAGGTCTTCTCTCATGTTTCTAACAACTGTTTTATTTGGTTTAGATCCTGGTTTCTTTAAATCAACTAAACAATCTCTCATATGATCTATGTTTTTGTAAGGGAGGTTTGCAGTTGATGCATTCTGTGGATCATTTGATAATCCATCTAATATTAGTTCAACAAACATTATCTTAGGCACAGATACTGGATGATCAGTATTCGTGATATATTTACAAAAAGTACTTGGATCCAAACTGCTAGCTACTAGAGGTCTAACCGGGCCAAGTTGCTGATAAAGGTGTAGATCATCATTGTTTCTTTCTACATATTCGCTTTTTTTTAATTCTAATACTCTACCGTCATCTGTTACCAGGTAGAGGTTCTGAATTGCGCTCATAGGCACATGCTCTAGCACTCTGTATATTGCGATATACTTAGAGCGCTTTGGAGAACCATCTGGATTAGGTACACATAACTGATCAATATCCTTAACTTTCAAATAATCGCTTGCGAAATCGCGATTAACTTGAAAGAAAACTGCTTGGCCTCTCGTTCGTTTCTTATTTCCAACAGCAAAATACTTTCCAAATTCTTCTGGGGGAAGCATTGAAGCAATTAATGCCTCTGGTACGATCGATAGGTATAAATAAATTTCCATTTTAATACCTTTTATTTATTTGAAGTAATATTTTTCGTGAAATTCGTGGTTCAAAAGGAAGCGCCAGAAAATATGAACAAACATATTGGAAAAATTTCTGACTTTTCAATAATTCCAAAAAAATTATTTTTAAAGATAAAATAATAGGATAACTTTATCAACTTATAAGGACTTAAGCTTGAAAATAATGTTTAATTATATAATAATTATGGAAGAATATGCAGTGATATTTGATTCAGTTTTTAGTTTGATATGCTTGTAGGTCTCCGCCCACCAATAAAGCGAGAATTAAAATAGTTGTCTTGGATTGAGGAAATCGTAACACCACGAGAAGAGCTTGAGTGAGCAAAAAGATCATCTCCTAGATAAATTCCGACGTGACCTGGATAACTATTCTTAGTCGTATTAAAGAATACTAGATCACCAAAGACTAGGTTATTTTCAGAGTTAATTTCTCCACCCATTTTGTACTGCTCACTTGCAGTACGAGGTAATGTAAAATTCAGTGACTTGTTAAAAACATCTTGGGTAAATGCGGAACAGTCAATTCCGCTTTTACTGCCACCCCCATATTGATAAGGAGTATTAATGTATCCTGCAATTTCTGCTAAGACTTTTTCTCTTTCGGTCAAATCGCTAGTTGAGGATGATTTTACTTCATTTTCGGAAATAAACCTATCAATATCAACAGGCTTTTCTTCAATGGGTTCTTCATCAAACTCATCACTATAAGCTTCAGCTATTGCCTTATCATTATCATCCGTGAATCTTACTGAATTATCAACTTTCTCAGTTTCTTTTTCTCGTGGTTTATTATACCTGTGACTTACTGATGATGATGAACATGAAACAAAAATTCCTAATAGAATGAACAGAATAATTTTAGTAAAAACTTTCCTTGATAAGATCATTTTAAATTAACCTAGATAGGATCTTAAATTTTTGGAGCGAGATACATGGCGCAATCTGCGAATGGCTTTCTCTTTAATCTGTCTGACTCTTTCTCGGGTTAGATGAAATTTTTCTCCAATTTCTTCAAGAGTAAATGCATGATCATTATCTAACCCATAGTATAATTTTAGAACTTCACATTCCCGTTTAGAAAGAGATGCTAAAGTACGTTCAATATCTTTGTGAAGAGATGTTGACATTAAATTATAATCTGGGGCGGGTGCATCATTATTTATAAGTAAATCGAAAACGACACTTTCTTCATCATTTTTAACTGGTGTATCGAATGACACATGGCGTCCAGCAATCTTAATGGCATCGGAAACTACTTCAATATCCAAATTCAAATCTTCAGCAATTTCTTCTGCTGTTGGTTCGCGTTCATATTTTTGTTCTAGTTCAATATATGCTTTCCATATCTTACTCAATAGGCCTATTCTGTTTAATGGAAGTCGAATTATTCTACTTTGTTCAGCTAACGCTTGAAGTATTGATTGTCTGATCCACCAAACCCCGTAAGAAATAAATTTAAATCCTCGTGATTCATCAAATCTCTCTGCAGCTTTTATCAATCCAATATTACCTTCGTTTATCAGATCACCTAAAGCCAAACCTTGCCCTTGATATTGCTTTGCAACACTTACAACAAAGCGCAGATTTGCCTTAACTAATTTTTCAAGTGCTTCTTTATTACCAAGTTTAATTTTTTGGGCGAGTTCAATCTCTTCTTCTGCATCGAGAAGTTCAACCTTGCTAATCTCATGTAGGTACTTATCGAGAGATAAGTTTTCATGATTGGTATATTGTTTTGAAAGATTCAAATAAACTCCAAAGGTTTATTTATTAATCGAATCCACAATACCTACAATTGTTGCATCAACAGGAGCCATATCTACATCAAGTGGGATAACCGCTTCGCTTGCTGTAATGTAAAAAATTATTTCACCCGGACCTGCACCAACAGTATCCAACGCCATCATCGGATCTCCAAGCTTTTTTTTTTCAGAGTTTAAAGGTTGAACCAATAAAATTTTATATCCTTTTATGCTTTCATGTTTTCTGGTTGCCCACACAGAACCAATTACTTCACCAAGGAGCACTATTCATCATCCTTGCTCTTAGCCGAAACATCCAATTTATCAACAATTGCCATTACAACAGCATCAACTGGTTTGTTTTTTGTTATCACTGTCTGTCTTGCTGAACTACCTTGTGCCACTAAAACTACTTCACCTACTCCAGCTCCAACAGAATCAACAGCCACAACTGTACTTTCTTTAGGTGTATAATCAAGATTTATTTGACGAATAATTAAAAATTTTGATCCCACAAGATTCTCATCTTTTCTTGTGGACCAGACTGTTCCTATTACTTTACCAAGCAGCAATTTATCACCATGGTTTATTGATATACAAAACTGAACACTAATTTATGAAAATAAATCTAATTATCAAGGAAGCTTGTACCTTTGAGCTCATTTTTAATTTGGTAAAAATCAGCAGCTGTTTGAGCAATATCGGCAAAAGTTCCCCTAATACCTAGGTCTCGTGATTTTCTTCCTTTCTGATAAAATAAAAGAGGCACATATTCTCTACTGTGATCCGTACTTGGAGTAGTCGGATCGTTACCATGATCTGCCGTAATCACCACTGAATCTTCATCGTCAATCACATCAAGAATACTAGGTAAGTGCTTATCAAAATATTTTAGTGCTTTAGCAAATCCTTCTGGATCATTACGATGTCCATAGTAAACATCAAAATCTACAAGATTAATAAAAATGAATGAGTTCGAGTTGGATTTTATAGTTTTAATTAATTTATTTATTCCCTCTTCATTGGATTTAGAAATAATGTTCTGATTTATACCTTTATAATTGAAAAGATCGTTAACCTTTCCAATTGCAATAGTATTTATATCACTAGAACTTAGAATATCCAAGATTGTAGCTTCTGGGGGATCAATGGAAAAATCTTTACGATTAGTAGTTCGAGAATAATTACCAGATTCTCCAACGAATGGACGAGCTATTACTCTTCCAACTGCATCTTTACCAATTAGAATCTGATTTCTCGCTATCTCACAAATTTTATATAATCGCTCTAAATTAATAATTTCTTCATGGGCAGCAATTTGGAAGACTGAATCGGCAGATGTATACAATATTGGAACCCCAGTCTTTACATGTTCATCCCCAAGTTCTTTAATAATTTCAGTACCAGATGCTGGTTTGTTACCAAGCACCCCTTTACATCCAGTTAATTTTAAAAAGGAATTGATCATCTCTTCAGGAAATCCATTAGGATAATAGGGAAAATCCGTTTTCAATTCTAGTCCAGATATCTCCCAATGTCCACTTGTTGAATCCTTCCCTGGTGCTTTTTCATTCATTTTTCCGTATGACGCAATTGGATCTGCTACTTCAGCTATACCGTTAATAGGAATTATATTACCTAAACCTAAAGATTGTAAATTTGGCAAACTGAAATCTTCAACTACTTTTGAAATATTCCCAAGAGTATTACTGCCAACATCTCCGTACCTTTCAGCATCGGGGAGTTCGCCTACACCAACACCATCAAGTAATATGATGATAAAATTGTTCACTGCTTAATTTAAATATTTTTAACGGAATTACCACCTTTTTCGGTGGCTTTGTTCAAGGCAAGTTCTGCATTCTCGATTAGACCATTTACGTCCATTTTTTCGTTGGTAGCAGCAATTCCAATTGATACTGTAAAGGTGGTTTGTTTAGATACAACTGATATAGGTGTTCTGGCAATTTTGATTCTAAGCTTTTCTGCCCAAAGAAAAACATCTTTTGGAGATGTATTAAAAAAGTAAACTCCCAAAGTATCTCTGCTAAGTCTACCCAATACATTTTGAGCTGAAGTAGCCTCCTTAATCATCCCCACTATTGACTTAAGTACTTTAGGAAATGGATCGCCTTCGAAAAATGACTCCTCTTCAATGAAATCATCAATTTTAATTAGGGCTAGTGCTCCCGGTAAACCAGCACTTTTTGATTTAACCAAATCAGAATTGACTTCCTTTAAGAAACTTGTATTGTTAAGGAACTTTGTATCGACATCAAGTGAAAGTAAGCTTCTTAGAATTTTTTGAGTTGAAAAGGAATAAACAATATATGAAAATATTTTTGAAGCTTTTTTAATAAAGTTCACATCTGTGTTATTGTAAATATTTGGTTTTAATCCCTCAAAACAGAATACCCCATAAATTTGTCCATCATATGCGAGTGGAATTGCAAGAAATGATCCACCAAACGTAATGTCTTCGCTTTTAATAAATCTGGGATTTTTTTCAAGTGATGTGTTGTCAACCTTTACAGCTACTCCGGTTACAATCGCTTTTCCAACAAGAGTACCAGAAATATCAATGTCCAGATTCTCTCCAATATATTTGAGTGAAGTATTATTGAAAACTTTAGATGTTTTAAACTTTTGATCTGTTGGATCAAAATATATAAATGTGAATACATCCCAACCAATAAGTTTTTTTACAGAAGTCTCAATTGTCGAATAAAGATCTGCTTCATCCTCAAACTTTTTATCAGTCGTAACTATGTCAAGAAGTGCAGTTAATCGTTTTTCCGATTGAGAGTCTGAAAATTTCTCATCAAATAAAGAAATTAAAAGTGAAATAACTCTTACAAATCTACCAAGTGAATAGATTGTTTCAATTCCAAATGCATCATTTTCTTTAGAATCGAGAGCAAGCACACCAGCTAAGTTTTCCCCATAGTAAAGAGGTACACCAACAAAACTTTTGATTCCTTGGGGACTATTATAATATCTAATAACGTCATACTCGGCAGTTCTTACGAGATCTGTAAGCAATTCCGGTTCCTGATTCTGAACGATCTTGCTCAATACGTCATCTTCAATATCATACTTTTGTTTCTTAACTTCAGAGCTCACCGATGAAAATTTTTCCAAAGTCAGTTTTGAAGTTTTCTTATTATACCAGAAGAAAAGCGCTGAATGAGAAAAGTATGCTTCGCGAATAACCAGAAGAATCTTTTCTAGTGCAAATCCGAAATGTTGATCGTGACTGATGTTTTTAGGTATTTTTTCAGTCGCAATTTTTTCAAAAGTTGATTTAAGATCTGGTGGTTTGAAATATGTCTTCGAAGAAACTCCAGCAGAAGATCCAGAAGATATTTCATTTGAACTTACCACCTCAATTTTCTTATTAGGAGAGACAATTGTAAATCCATCATCTTCGAAACTTTCACTTCTTTTCGATTCAATTTCTTCATCATCAGAGTAAACATCATCTGTAGTGATTGAATCAAAAGATTCTTCAATTCGAGAAGAATCTCTAAGGAAAATTATAAATGCTGTATATATAACTAATGTGGCACTTGTGATAAGTCGAATAATAAAATCGTCTGTAAAGAATGGGATAACAACCAGAACAGGAATTATAGAAAAAATGATCAACCGTTTCTTATTTCTTGTTCCTATTTCCATTTCTCTTTAAGTAATTTTCAAATATGCAATTAGAAGTATAATAAATCTTTGATAAATATTCCTCAACTATAAATACTATATAAGAAATTCGTTAATTCCTTTTTACCAATTCCTTTTACACTCGAAAAGAGGAAAAGGTTATCACCAAAACTAAGTTCAGGAAAAACCTCCTTAATTTTCTTTTTTGCTTTTGCGAGTTCTGATTGCTTGAGTTTATCCACCTTGTTCAATAAAATAATATATGGAATTTCAAGTTCACTAAGAAATGAATTGAGCACAATATCGAGTTGTGTTGGATTATGTCTTGCATCAATAAAATGAATAACCCTCGAAACGTTTTCGTTATCTTGAAAGTATTTTATTAACAATCTTTCCCAGTAGTCTCTCTCTTTCTTTGATACCTTTGCGTATCCAAATCCAGGCAAATCTACCAAATAATATTTGTTTTCGACATTATAGTAGTTTAATGTACGTGTTTTCCCTGGAGTAGAACTTGTTTTTGCTAAGCCTTTTCGATTGAAGATAGTATTAATGAAGGATGATTTTCCCACATTTGAGCGGCCAGCTAATGCAATTTCAGGAAGTGCTGATTTTGGGAGATCTTTTAAGACTGATACTGATTTTTCAAATTCAATTTTACTCATAAAAAAAAGAGTAACCGACTAATCGATTACTCTTTCCTTGTAATTAATCAAGAATTTATTACTTCTCTTTTTTCTTTTCATCTTTATCGGAATTTATCTCAGACTTTACTTCTTTATCTGGAGCTTTAACCTCTTTCTCTGTTGCTTCCTCGGTGCTTTCTTTTTCCGCTACAGCAACCTCTTCAACTTCAGTTATTTCCTCTACTGCTTCCGCAACATCTTCAGATTTCTCACTTTCTTCAGTAGACTCAACTTCTTCAACAACTTCAGCTTCTTCGACTGTTTCTTCTAATACTTCGTCAACAACTTTTGCATCTTCGGTTTTTGGTTTTCTAGGTTTCTTTCTTTCAACAAAATCATTGTAATCGACCAATTCAATTATAGCCATTTCTGCTGCATCACCTGGTCTTCTTCCTAACTTTACAACTCTTGTATATCCGCCGGGTCTATCACCAATTTTAGTTATAATTTCGTTGAATAATTCTTTAACTACTTCTTTATCATGAATATCTTTTGCAACGATTCTTCTTGCAGCAACAGTACCACTTTTAGCTCTTGTAATCATCGGTTCAACAAAAACTCTGATTTCTTTAGCTTTTGCAAGAGTGGTTTTAATCTTCTTCTCTCTCAACAAAGCTGCTGCTAAAGCTCTCTTAGTCGCTAAACGATGTGATGTTGATCTGCTTAATTTTCGTCCTTTGACTCTATGTCTCATCTTAATTCCTTATCAACAAAATTTAATTGGTTTCACTATTATAATTTATGTACTTATCTACATCCATTCCAAAATCAAGACCGTATACTTCAACTATCTCTGTGAGTTCAGATAAAGATTTTCTACCGAAATTTCGGAATTTTAACATCTCACTCTCTTCTTTTCTAACAAGATCACCTAGAGTTTTGATGTTTGCAGCTTTTAAGCAGTTGTGTGATCTTACACTAAGTTCAAGATCATCAACGCTGGTTAGTAAGATTTTTTTAATTCTCTCAGCTTCAACGTCTACTTCTGTTTCAATTTTTTCTTCTTCTTGTTCGACATCAAAATTAATGAATAAGTTTATGTGATCTCTCAAAATTTGACCAGCATTTGAAAGTGCATCTTCTGGCGTAATTGAACCATCTGTATGAACTTCAAGCGTAAGCTGCTCATAATCGTTACTCTCACCAATTCTCACATTTTTTATTTCATAAGTTACTTTGGTTAATGGTGTGTAAATTGAATCAATCATGATTAAACCAATTGTGCGATCTGGAACATTCTGATCAACAGAAGCAACGTAACCTTTACCATAACCAAATCTTAACTCTAAGTTGAATTTCGCATCATCATTAAGAGTTGCAATATGCTGTTCTGGATTTAAGATTTCAATGTCACTACATTGTTCTTGAAGATCTTTCGCAGTCACAACTGATGCACCTGTAACTGAGAATTCCATTTTACTCGTCTTTTTATTTAATATTTTTATTCTAACCTTTTTTAGGTTAAGAATTATTTCGGTAACATCTTCAACGACACCCGGGATACTAGTAAACTCATGCAAAACACCATCAAATTTTACAGCTGTTATTGCTGCACCTGCTATTGAAGATAGTAAAACACGTCTAAATGCATTTCCAAGAGTTACTCCAAATCCTCTTTCTAAAGGCTGCACAACAAATTTACCATAATTATTTGCGGAGGATGTCTCTTCTAAAATTACGCCATCTGGCATTTTTATAAACGGATAACTCATTTAATTCCTCTTCTTAAAATTATAAATTACTTAGAGTATAATTCTACAATTAATTGTTCATTTGCTACTAAAGGCACCTCATCTCTAGATGGAACTTGCATAAACGTTCCACTTAATGAAGCCTTATCAACTTGCAGCCACTCATAAACATTGTCTTTTGTTCTTCTTAATGTATTATGAATAATATCTAATTTTTTACTTTTCTCTTTAACCTCAATTACATCACCAGGTTGTATTATGTAGGATGGAATATTCACAGTTCTACCATTTATTTGAAAATGCCTGTGAAGAACTAACTGACGAGCAGCCTTTCTTGAAGGTGCAAATCCTAGTCTGAAAATTACATTATCAAATCTACACTCAAGTAATTTTATTAGGTTTTCACCAGTAACACCTTTTTGGTTATTAGCTTTGATAAAATAAGAGTGAAATTGAGACTCTAATAAACCATATATTCTTTTTACTTTCTGTTTCTCTCTTAGCTGCACACCATACTCTGAGAACTTCATTCTTCTACTCATTCCATGCTGCCCTGGCGCATAATTCTTACTCTCTAAAGGACAACGCTCTGAATGACACTTTGAACCTTTTAAAAATAATTTTTGTTTTTCTCTTCTACATAGTTTACAACTTGGGCCTGTATATCTTGCCATCTAATCTTCTCCCTTTATACTCTTCTACGTTTGGGTGGCCTACATCCATTGTGTGGTATAGGTGTTATATCTTTAATTGATAAAATTTGCAATCCAGCAGTGTTTAATGCACGAATAGCAGCTTCTCTTCCAGCCCCAGGGCCTTTTACATAAACATCAACTTTTCTTAATCCTAAATCGTAAGCTTCTTTAGCTGCTGCTTCTGCTGAAACTTGAGAAGCAAATGGTGTGTTCTTTCTTGAACCTTTAAATCCATTTTTTCCTGCTGATGACCAAGAAATAGTATTTCCATAAACATCAGTAATAGTCACAATTACATTATTAAAAGTTGCTTTTATATGTGCAACTCCAATAGCATCAACATGAACTTTCTTTTTCGTTTTTCTTACAACTTTAGCCAAAACTTACTCCTTATTAAATTAGCTTCCTATTTTAAACCTGGTGTTTTTTTCTTGCCGGCAACTGTTCTCTTCTTGCCTTTTCTTGTCCTTGCATTGGTCTTCGTTCGCTGTCCTCTTGCAGGTAAGCCTCTACGATGACGTAATCCTCTGTAGGCACCTATATCCATTAATCGCTTGATGTTTTGTTGAACTTCACTTCGAAGAGCACCTTCAACTTTATATTCAGCAGTCATTACTGAACGAATAGCGCCAACTTCTTCTTCTGTTAATTCCGAAATTTTCTTATAGGCATCAACATTAGCTTTTTTTAGGATTTCCAGTGCAGTATGCTGACCAATACCATAAATGTAGGTTAATCCTATATATGTTTTCTTCTGTTTTGGTAAATCGATTCCTGCTAAACGAGCCAAATTAGTTACCTCCTAAATTATCCTTGACGTTGTTTGTGCTTTGGGTTTTTACAAATAACACGAACAACACCTTTTCTTTTAATTATTTTACAATTATCACATATTTTTTTAACTGAAGCACGAACTTTCATCATCATCCTCGATTATTTATATCGGTACGTAATTCTTCCTTTATTCAAATCATAAGGCGAAAGTTCAACTGCAACTTTATCACCAACTAAGATTTTAATAAAATGCATTCTCATTTTACCAGAGATGTGAGCAAGTATAACATGTTCATTATCCAATTTAACTTTAAAGTTTGCATTGGGTAATGTCTCTACAACTACTCCATCAATTTTTATCGGACCTTGTTTTGCCATTTTAATTTTTCGTTAATATTTCTGGTTTTCCATCAATAATAGCGATCGTATGCTCATAATGAGCTGATGGCTTGCTATCATCAGTAACAACAGTCCAACCATCGTTTTCGACTTTTACTCTGTAGGTTCCAATATTTATCATCGGTTCAATCGCCAACGTCATTCCATCCTTAATTAGAGGACCTGAATTTCGCAAACCGAAGTTAGGAATTTGTGGTTCTTCATGTAGATTTTTACCAACACCATGTCCACAAAGATCTCGAACCACTGAGAATCCAAAACTCTCTACATATTCCTGCACTTCGGCAGAAATATCACCAATTCTGTTTCCGGTTTTTGCGGCTTCAATACCTT
The DNA here is from genome assembly GCA_963751695.1 of uncultured Ignavibacteria bacterium. Lineage (GTDB taxonomy): Bacteria > Bacteroidota > Ignavibacteria > Ignavibacteriales > Melioribacteraceae > SZUA-22. Next base: position 354,105 of record CAVVVP010000002.1, read on the forward strand.
TATAAAGAGATTCTTCGGTTACTTTCATTAACTTCTTTTTTTCTTCTGAAATCTCTCCAACAGCTATTGTCAATGCTGCATCACCATAAAAATTATTTTTTAGAACACCAACATCAACTGAAAAAATCTCACCTTCTTTCAGAACTCTGTTGCTAGGAATTCCATGAACAACCACTTCATCAATTGAAGCGCAAATTGTCCCTGGAAAATCTTTTACTCCCGGCTGTTTAAATCCTTTAAAAGCGGGAACTCCATCATTACTTTTTATCCAATCTTCAGCAATTTTGTCAAGTTCAAGAGTAGTTACACCCGGTTTTGTGTATCTCTTAACTAGCTGCAATGTTTCAGCAACTATTTGACAACTTTCTCTTATATAATCGATTTCTTTTTTTGACTTAATTAAAATCAATTATATTCCACCGCCTCTTCTACCCTTCATTTTACCAGCTTTCATGAAACCATCATAGTGTCGCATAAGTAAATGAGATTCAATTTGTTGCAGAGTATCAAGAGCCACACCCACCATAATCAATAAACTGGTTCCACCAAAAAACTGAGCGAAACTTCCTGAGACACCAAGTCTCGACACAAACGCTGGTAAGATTGCAATAATTGCTAGAAAAATTGAACCTGGCAAAGTGATCTTAGTCAGAATATTATCAATAAATTCTGATGTTTGTTTACCCGGCCTAATACCCGGGATAAACCCACCTTGCTTTTTCATGTTTTCAGCAACATCTTGCGGGTTAAATGCAATTGCTGTATAAAAATAAGTAAAGAACACAATCATCAATCCGTATATCAACGAATACGTAAATGATGTATAATTAAAATGCGTTGATATTGACTGCAAGAATTCATTATCTGGGAAAAATGATAATACAGTACTTGGAATAAACATAATTGCTTGTGCAAAAATTATTGGCATAACACCAGCAGTATTAACTTTCAAAGGAATATATTGTGTAACACCACCATAAACTTTTCGGCCAACAACTCGTTTAGCATACTGAACTGGAATTCTTCTTGTTCCTTGTGTAACTAATACGATTCCAGCAATAATTAAAACCATGAATGCGAGTATTACAAATTCAATAACGATGTTTCTTGTTCCAGAAGCTATAAGACGATATTCATCGAGAAGAGCAAATGGGAACCGATTTATAATACCTATAAAAATGATCAACGAAATTCCATTTCCAATTCCCTTATCAGTTATTTGCTCGCCAATCCACATCATAAATACTGTGCCAGCAACTAATATTACGACAGAAGAAACTATAAACCCAAGACCTTGAACCTCTGCTGGGACAACGGGGACACCATTAAAAGACAAATTATTAATTACTCCAGTAACAATACCAATTGACTGGAATAAAGAAATAAATACAGTACCATAACGAGTTAACTGTGTAATCTTTTTCCTTCCTTCTTCTCCTTCTCTTTGAAGTTTTTGGAAGTAAGGAATTACAGCACCACCTAACTGAATAATAATGGATGCACTAATATATGGCATAATACCAAGCGCAAAAATCGCAGCATTACTGAAAGCACCGCCGGCAAAAAGGTCATATAATCCAAGCAGATTATCAGCAGTTTTATTCGCCATCGCTTCAGACAACAAATAAGAATCAATACCAGGCAGAGTTATATGAGCTCCAATTCTTACAACAACCAAAAGAGCTAGAGTATAAAGAATCCTCTGCCTAAGCTCATGGATCTTGAAAATATTTCGGAAAGTTTCTTGTAGTTTAGCCATTAATTCTTCATCTCTTTAGTTGTTCCACCAGCACTTTCAATTTTTTCCTTAGCAGTTTTACTGAAAGCATGAGCTTCTATATCTATTTTTGTATTAATTTCTCCATTACCAAGAATTTTGTAAGGAGCTGCAGCTTTAGATATTAAACCATTTTTATAAAGAACAACAGCGTTAAAAACACCATCTTCTACTTTTTTATCATCAATTAATTTTTGCAAATTATTAACATTTACAGCCTGATAGCTAACTCTGAAAGGACTGTTAAATCCTTTCTTAGGAACTCTTCTCTGAAGAGGCATTTGCCCACCTTCAAACCAAGCTCTGTATTTATACCCAGATCTAGATTTTTGTCCATTACTACCTCTTGTAGCAGTTCCGCCACGACCTGTACCTTCACCACGTCCAATCCGCTTTCTTTGTTTGGTTGAACCTTTTGCATTATTTAGATTACTCAGAATATCCATCTAATTACCTACTCTTCAATTTCTTCAACTTTTAATAAATGCGATACCTTATTGATCATACCTCTAATTTGAGGAGTATCATTATGAATTTTAGTGTGATTTAATTTGCCTAATCCAAGAGCTTCAACAGTAAGCTTTTGATCTTTAGGTCTATCAATCGTACTTTTTACTTGTGTTATGTTTAGTTTTTTCGCCATAGTTATCCTCAATTAAGCATTGAAAAGTTCGTTAACTTCCATTCCTCTTTTCGCTGCCATTTTTCTAGCATCGACTAAATTCACTAATCCATTCAATGTTGCTTTAACTTGATTATGGGAATTGCTCGAACCTAATGACTTTGTAAGAACATCATGAATTCCAGCAGCTTCGAGTACAGCTCTAACTCCTCCACCAGCTATGACGCCAGTTCCTTGCGAGGCGGGTTTAAGTAACACTCTACCAGCTCCATATTTACCTATAATTGTATGAGGTATTGTTCCTTTAATAATTGGAATATTAGTGACATTTTTCTTTGCATCATCTATACCTTTAGAAATAGCATCTGTTACTTCATTTGCTTTTCCAAGACCAACACCAACTTGTCCTTTTCCATCACCAACAACAACAATAGCATTGAAGCTAAACCTTCTACCACCTTTAACCACTTTTGCGACACGGTTTATGTGTACAACCTTTTCTTTTAATCCATCAGCACTAGTCATTCTTTTAGGCTTCAATTTAATCTCCCTTATTTACAAATATTTTCAAAACTTCTGCAGTCCCACCAGGATTCGAACCTAGACAAGCAGCTCCAAAAGCTGCTGTGCTACCATTACACCATGGGACTAAATTTATAATTTTAATCCGGCTTCTCTGGCACCTTCTGCAACAGCTTTCACTCTACCATGATAAGCAAAAGCGCCTCTATCAAATACAACTTTCTTAATTTTTAACTTTAAAGCTTTCTCGCCCAATAATTTCCCAACTAATTTACTTTTTTCAGTTTTAGTTTTAGTACCCTTAATTGCATCTGCAATATCACTCGATTTTGTTGAAGCAGATGCCAAGGTTTTACCTTGGGTGTCATCAATAAGTTGAGCTGAAATATGATTCAAACTTCTAAAAACCGTTAAACGAGGTTGATCACTAGTACCAAATAAATTTTTTCTTACTCTAACTATTTTTCGTGCTTTTCTCTGTTTTTCTCTTTTTAACATAATTTTCTCTAATCTCTTAATCTCAAAAATTAACCTGCGGTTTTACCAGCTTTTTTGATCACAACTTCATCGCTATACCTAATACCTTTACCTTTATAAGGTTCTGGTTTTCTAAATGATCTTATCTTTGCTGAAACAAGTCCAACTAATTCTTTATCAATTCCTTTTATTATTATCTGAGTAGGAAGTGGAACTTCAATTGTAATTTCTTCTGGAGGAGCAAAATAAATTGGATGAGAATACCCTAATGAAAGAAGTAAATTTTTTCCTTTTAACTCAGCTTTGTATCCAACACCAATAATTGTTAGTTCTTTTGAATAACCTTCTGAAACACCAGTTACCATATTTTGAAGCAAAGCTCTTGTCAACCCATGCATTGCTCTATTTTCCTTTTGATCATCAGGACGACTAACTACAACTTCTTCTTCCTGAACCTCTACTTTGATGTTTCCAGGAACAGTCATTGACAATTCGCCTAATTTTCCTTTTACTTTAATTTCTTTTTCTTCTTGAGTAAAAGTGATATCTTTAATATTTACTGGTTTTTTACCTACTCGTGACACTTATCATCTCCGTTCAAATTATTACCAAATGTAACAGATTACTTCACCGCCAACTTCATCTTGCTTAGCTTGCTTATCCGTAAGCAATCCTTTTGAAGTTGAAATTATTGCAAGACCAAGACCATTTAGAACTCTTGGGATGCTATCTTTGTCAACATATTTTCTTAAGCCTGGGGTACTAATTTTTTTCAATCCACTAATAGAAGAAGTACCGTCAACATACTTTAGAAGTATTCTAACTACATTCTGCTTATTATCTTCAATAATGCTATAATCTCTAATAAATTTAGTTTCTTTTAATATTTCAGCAATACTTATTTTCATTTTACTAGCTGGAATATCAACGAACCTCTTTTTAGCTTTTACAGCATTTCTTATTCTTGTCAAAAAATCAGCAACTGGATCAGTAACTGGCATATCATAATCTCCTAATATTTTACCAACTAGATTTTTTAATTCCTGGAATTTCACCTTTGAGAGCCATCTCCCTAAAGACTAGTCTTGAAATTCCAAATTTTCTGTAATAGCTTCTTGCTCTTCCTGTCATCGTACATCTGTTATTTAATCTAACAGGAGAAGCATTTTTAGGTAATTTCTGAAGACCTTCATAATCACCATTTTCTTTCAATTCTTTTCTTAATTCAGCATATTTCTGAACTAATTTTCGTCTTTTCGCTTCTCTTGCAATTATCGATTTTCTTGCCATAAGTACTTAACCTAAATTTGTTTTTTTCTAAAAGGAAAGCCGAACCCTGATAGGAGTTCATATGCTTCATTATCAGTTTTAGCTGATGTAACTAAAGTTACATCCATACCGAGAATTTTATTTACTTTATCTACATCAATTTCCGGAAATATAATCTGCTCTTTAATTCCGAGTGTGTAATTTCCTCTACCATCAAATGACTTATCTGGAACTCCCCTAAAGTCACGTACTCTAGGAATTGCAATAGCTATAAGTCTATCTAAAAATTCATACATATTTCTTTTTCTAAGTGTAACCTTAGCTCCAATTGCCATACCTTCTCTAAGTTTAAAGTTAGAAATAGATTTTTTCGCTTTTCTAATTTGAGCTTTTTGACCCGTGATAGTTTCCAAATCTTTAACAGCAGTTTCAAGAAGTTTTGAATCGTTTGATGCTTCTCCAACTCCCATATTTACAACTATTTTTTTAAGCTTTGGAACTTCCATGATGTTCTTATAACCAAACTTTTCCTTCATCTGAGGAATAATTTCTTCTTTATACCTATCTTGGAGTCTTAAAGGAATCTTAACAGACTGTACTTTTTCTTTAGCTTTAGTCTTTTTGTTTGATTTCGTATTTTCTTCTTTCTTAGCCATTATTCAATTTAATCCTTAAAATTATAATTACAACATCTCGTCGCTTATCTTGCTAACTCTAACAGATCTTTTCTTCCCAGTTTTATCGTCAATGATAATCTTTGAACCAATTCTTGTCGGTTCATTCGATTTTGGATCCAATAACATAATATTAGAAACATTAATGGGAGCTTCTTTTTCAATTATTCCACCCTGTGGATTAGCTTGATTTGGTTTAGTGTGTCTTTTTCTAAGATTAACACTTTCAATTATTACTCGATTCTGTTTTGGAAATACTTTAAGAACTTTTCCAGTACTTCCTTTTGAGTTCCCAGCAATAACAACTACATTATCGTTTTTCTTAATTTTCATCTCAACAGTCCTTTATTATAACACTTCGGGGGCTAGCGAAACAATTTTCATAAATCTCTTATCACGAAGCTCACGTGCTACAGGTCCAAAAATTCTAGTTCCTATTGGTTCGTTTTGAGCATTTAACAATACAGCTGCATTCTCATCAAATCTAATATAGGAACCATCAGCTCTTCTAACTTCTTTCGCAGTTCTAACAATTACCGCTCTAGAAACTTCACCTTTTTTTACTCCACCATTTGGAATTGCGGCTTTAACGGTAACTACTATTAGATCACCTACGCTAGCGTATTTTCTTCTACTGCCACCTAAAACTTTTATACATCTAACTTTTTTAGCACCTGAATTATCTGCAACTACTAAATTTGTCTCTGCTTGAATCATTTCAAAATTCTCCTACGCTGCGTCAATTACTTAGCTTTTTCAACAACTTCAACCAATCTCCAGCTTTTACTTTTGCTTAATGGTCGAGTTTCCATAATCTTTACAACATCACCAATGCTACATTCATTTTTTTCATCATGTGCCATAAGTTTTGTTGTCTTCTTAAAATATTTCTTATAAATAGGGTGTGCAATTTTTCTTTCAATTGAAACCAGAACACTTTTATTCATTGCATTCTTTATTACTACACCTGTTCTCGTTTTTCTTAAACTTCTCTTTTCCATTGATCTCTACCAGATTCCTTAAAATTTAACTTTCAGCTGCTTTTTCAGTTTGTGCTTCTCTTTCATTTAACACGGTTTTCATTCTTGCAATATCTTTTCTAGCCAAATTCAACTTGGCTGTATTGGTTAGATTTTTGAGTTGGTGTTGAAATCGAAGATCAGACATATTTTTTTCTTCCTCTTCAATTCTTTTCACAATTTCTTCGTTACTCATTTCACGTATTTCATATATTTTCATAAACTCAACCTTAAATTAATTTTCGAAGTCAGGTCTCATCGTGAACTTAGTTTTAAATGGCAATTTGTTTCCTGCCAATTTAAATGCCCTTTCAGCTAGTTCTTTTGGAACTCCGGAAACTTCAAATAATATTCTACCTGGTTTGATAACAGCCACCCAAAACTCAGGATTTCCTTTACCTTTACCCATTCTGGTTTCAAGAGGTTTCTTAGAAACTGGTTTGTCTGGGAAAACTCTGATCCAAACTTTTCCATCACGCTTTAGTGTTCTTGTAATAGTTACCCTACAAGCCTCAATTTGCCTACTTGTCATCCAAGCAGCTTCAGTAGATTTAATTCCGAAATCACCAAAAGCGACAGTACTTCCACGAAACGCTTTACCTTTTCTTCTACCTCTATGTGATTTTCTGTATTTTACTCTTTTGGGCATTAACATGCTGAATACTCCTAAACCTTCTTAATCAGATAATCTTTTTCCTAAAACTTCACCTTTGCATATCCATACTTTAATTCCGATTGATCCATATACGGTTTGAGCAGTATATGTTCCGTAATCAATATCAGATCTTAAAGTGTGCAATGGAATTTTTCCTTCTTTGTACTGTTCCGTACGAGCCATTTCAGCGCCACCTAGTCGACCAGCACACATAACTCTGATTCCTTCAGCTCCCATTCTTCTTGCCGAAGTAATTGCTTGTTTCATAGCTCTACGAAATGAAATTCTACCTTGAATTTGCTGAGCAATGTTTTCGGCCACCAAGTAAGCATCTAATTCAGGTCTTTTAATTTCTGAGATCTGAACCTTAACTTCTTTGTCAGTAATGCTCTTCAATTCTTGTTCGAGTTGAGCAATCTCCTTTCCACTCTTTCCTATTACAACACCTGGACGAGATGTATGTATTGTTAGAACCACGTTTTTAGAAGTTCTGTCAATAACTATTCTAGAAATGCCTGCTTTCTTCAATCGATTTTGGATATAAAGTCTAAGCTTTTTATCTTCATTCAATTTTTCAGCATAACTTTTACTTTCGTACCAGTTAGATTCCCATCCTCTTATGATACCTACTCTAAAACCTATTGGATTTACTTTCTGACCCAAATATTCCTCCTAAATAACTATTTAGTAGCTACTACTATCGTTAAATGATTAGATCTTTTCCTTACTCTATATGCTCTTCCCATTGGGGCTGGCAACATTCTTTTCAATGTTGGACCTTGATTAACATAAGCTTCTTTTACAAACAAATCTGATGGTTCATGCCTTGATTCGTCATCTTTATTGAAAAGATTTGCAACAGCTGATCTTAAAACTTTCTCTGCATCGTTTGATGCATGCTTAGAATTGAAATGTAACATTTCAATTGCTTGATCAACTGATTTACCTCTAATAAGGTCAATTACTAATCTCATTTTTCTTGGTGATGAGCTTATGTATTTGTGTGTCGCTTTTGCTTCCATCAACTTAATATCCTAATTCAAATTCTTATTTAACTTTAGATGCTTTTTCAGCTTTAGTTCCAGGATGACCTCTGAAAATTCTTGTAGGAGCAAACTCCCCTAACTTATGACCAACCATATTTTCAGAAATGTAGACTGGGATCATCTTATTCCCATTATGTACAGCGATTGTATGACCAACAAAATCTGGTGAAATTGTACTTGATCGCGCCCAGGTTTTAATAATTTTTTTCTGATTAGTATCATTAAGATTTTGAATTTTCTTCTCAAGCTTAATGTCAATGTGTGGACCTTTTTTAACTGATCTTGGCATTTTTTATTCTCTATTTATTTCTTCTCTTTACAATAAATTTATTAGTTGCATGTTTCTTTTTCCTAGTTTTTAGACCTTTTGCTGGTTGGCCCCAAGGGGAAACTGGATGTCCACCACCTGAACTTCTACCTTCACCTCCACCCATTGGATGGTCTACAGGATTCATAACAACACCTCTAACTTTTGGTCTACGGCCTAACCATCTTGATCTACCAGCTTTACCTAAACTAATATTCATGTGATCTGCATTACCAACTGAACCGTATGTAGCCATACAATCGAGATGGATCATTCTAACTTCACCAGAAGAAAGTTTTACTTGTGCATAAGTTCCCTCTTTAGAAGTTAACTGAATTGCATTACCGGCTGAACGTCCTAACTGCCCGCCTTTACCTGGTTTCAATTCAACATTGTGTATGAAACTTCCAAGAGGAATCTCTCTCAGTTTCATTGCATTACCTACTTTAATCTCAACACCTTCTCCAGCACTTACTGAATCACCAACTTTTAGACCATTTGGAGCAATAATATATCTCTTTTCTCCATCTACATAATGCAGTAGAGCTATTCTTGCTGATCTATTTGGATCATATTCAATTGAGAATACCTTAGCTGGCACATCAAATTTATCACGCTTAAAATCGATAATTCTATATTTTCTTTTATGCCCACCACCTCTATGACGCATGGTCAGACGACCTAAATTGTTCCTTCCGCCGGATTTTTTTAGCGGTGCAGTCAGAGACTTTTCAGGAGTTGTTTTTGTGACCTCATCAAAAGTGGAGATCGACATAAATCTTGTTCCTGGTGTATTTGGTTTTAATTTTCTAATAGCCATTTAAATAAGCTCCAATTCCTAATACGTTATACTTCTTCAAAAAGATCTAAAGTTTCACCTTCTTTAAGAGTAATAATCGCTTTCTTAAATTTTGGTGTTTTACCAGTAAATCTACCTTTTTTAGTAAATTGTGTTTTAGTTTTGCCTTTGTACTTAATAGTATTTACAGCAACAACTTCCACATCAAATTTTTGTTGAACTGCTTTAGCTATCTCTATTTTATTAGAGTTATAATCAACAACAAAACCATATTTGTTTTCTCTTTCCATAAGGTCTGTCATTTTTTCGGTAACTAAAGGCTTTATTAAAATATTATGCATATCAAATACCAATTAAATCTTAATTAAACATGTTTACTAATTTATCAACAGAACTTTTTTGCAATAATAAAACTTGATTATTCAAAATATCATAAGTTGAGGCATTTGAAGCTTCAAGTACACTTACTTTGTTTATGTTTCTACCAGACTTGTAAACATTTTCCTGATGATCATGTGTAAGAAGTAATGTTTTTTTACCTTTAATCTTCAAAGCATCAAGCATGTTTTCAAAATCTTTTGCTTTAGGTGATTCATAATCAAAATCTTCAACAATCACAATTTGTTCTGCAATTGCTTTATGTGACAATGCAGATTTTCTTGCTAGACTCTTTACTTTCTTATTAAGTTTTTGTCTGTAATTTCTTGGTTTTGGACCGAAAATCGTTCCACCACCAATCCAAATTGGTGATCTAGTTGTACCGGCTCTAGCAGTTCCCCTTCCTTTTTGTTTCCAAGGTTTTCTACCACCACCTCTAACTTCATTTCGCTCTTTTGTTTTGTGTGTACCTTGGCGCTTGTTAGCGAGATAAGCCTTTACTGCTAAGTAAATTACATGATCATTAGGTTCAACACCAAAAACAGCATCAGATAATTCTATCGAATCTCCGCTCTGATTACCATCAACTTTATATACATCTACCTTCATCACTTAACCAATTACTTTTTAATTTCAACTATTGAATTTATTGATCCTGGAACCGCTCCTTTTACAAGAACAAGGTTTTTTTCATTAATTACCTTTACAACTTGTAAACCAGTTGCTGTAGATCTTTTTCCACCATATCTACCAGGCATCTTCATGCCTTTTAGCACTCTCGAAGGATCAGAACTTTGTCCAATTGAACCAGGTGCTCTTTCTCTATCGCCTTGCCCATGAGTTCTTTGACCACCACTAAAACCATGACGTTTCATCACACCTTGAAATCCTTTACCTTTACTATTTGAAGAAACTTTTACAATGTCTCCCTCAGCAAAAATGTCGGATTTAATCACATCACCAACTTTATATTCCGATATATCAAAACTTCTGAACTCTCTAAGATGAGCAGATGGAGTTAACTTCAATTTTTTATAATTATCTATCTGCGGTTTTCTTAGATGTTTTTCCTTCTTCTCACCAAATCCTAATTGCAGAGCTTCATATCCATCATTTTCTTTCGATTTAACAGCAACAACATTACATGGACCTACTTCAAGAACGGTGACAGGTAAAGAGCTTCCGTCTTCTGTAAATATGTTAGTCATTCCTATTTTTTTACCTAGCATTCCTGACATGATTCCAATCCTTATAACTTAATCTCAATATCAACACCCGCCGGTATATCCAACTTGCTTAAAGAATCGACGGTTTTATTGTTAGAGTTATGAATATCTATAATTCTTTTGTGAGATCTAATTTCAAACTGTTCTCTTGATTTTTTATCAACATGAGGAGAGCGTAGAACCGTATATACCGATCTTCGTGTAGGTAAAGGGATTGGACCAGATACTACTGCTCCTGTACTCTTTACTGTTTTAATAATCTTTTCGGTTGACTTATCAATCAAAATGTGATCATACGATTTCAATCTAATTCTTATTTTTTGACCAGCCAATTTATCTCTCCTTAAAATTGATCCCGATCAAGTAAACTCGATCGGGAATTAAATTACGTCACTAATTAGTCAACTATCTTTGTAACAACACCAGAACCTACTGTTCTTCCACCTTCACGAATAGCGAAGCGAAGACCTTCATCCATAGCGATTTCAGATATCATTTCAACTTTTAATTTTACATTGTCGCCAGGCATTACCATTTCAGTTCCTTCTGGAAGTGTAGCAACACCGGTTACGTCAGTTGTTCTAAAATAGAACTGTGGTCGGTAACCGTTGAAAAATGGAGTGTGACGACCACCTTCATCTTTTGAAAGAATATAAACTTCGCCTTCAAATGATTTATGAGGTGTGATTGTACCAGGTTTAGCTAATACCATTCCTCTTTGAATTTCATTTTTATCAACACCACGCATTAAAATACCGGCATTGTCACCAGCCATAGCTGAATCTAGTTCTTTCCTGAACATTTCAACACCTGTAACAACTGTTTTCTTATCCATTCCTAAACCTAGTAAGACAGCTTCTTCACCAACTTTGATTTGACCTCTTTCAACTCTACCAGTTGCAACAGTTCCACGACCTGTAATTGAAAATACGTCTTCAACAGGCATTAAGAATGCTTTATCAGCATCTCTTTCTGGAATTGGGATATACTCATCAACTGCATCCATAAGTTCCCAGATACTATTCAATCTTTCGTCATCTGCAGGTATATCGGGACTACTCGCAGCTTCAAGAGCTTGAAGAGCTGAACCTTTAATTATTGGAGTATCATCACCTGGGAATTCATATTCTGTTAATAATTCTCTCAATTCCATTTCAACTAATTCAACTAATTCTTCGTCATCGACTAGATCAACTTTGTTCATATAGACAACAATTCTTGGAACACCAACCTGACGAGCTAGAAGAATGTGTTCTCTTGTTTGAGGCATGGGGCCATCAGTTGCAGCAACAACTAAAATAGCTCCATCCATTTGAGCGGCACCAGTGATCATATTTTTAACGTAGTCAGCATGCCCAGGACAGTCAACATGTGCATAGTGTCTGTTGGCAGTTGAATACTCAACATGAGCTGTTGCGATTGTTATACCTCTTTCTCTTTCTTCAGGGGCGTTATCAATACTATCAAATGATCTTTGTTCAGATAAACCTTTTTTTGCAAGAGCCATTGTGATAGCAGCGGTTAATGTAGTTTTACCGTGGTCAACATGACCAATTGTACCGATATTAACGTGAGGCTTACTCCTATCAAATTTTTCCTTCGCCATCGAATACTCCTTGTTATTATTATTCTTGATTAATTACGTTATTTATGCTTCAGCTTTAGCTATAGTCGATTTTTCAGAAATCTCTTCTGCAATACTTTTTGGAACTTCTGAATAATGTGAAAACTGCATTGTGTAAATAGCTCTACCTTGTGTCATAGACCTAAGGACAGTTGCATATCCGAACATTTCTGATAGAGGAGCTCTTGCTTTAATTACTTGAGCATCTTTTCGGGCATTAAATCCTTCAACCCTACCTCTTCTAGAATTAAGATCACCCATTACATCACCCATATATTCTTCGGGTGTTGTAACTTCTATATCCATCATTGGTTCCAATAAAATTGGTTTTGCTTTTCTTGCACCTGAAGAGAATGCCATAGAACCAGCAACTTTAAATGAAACCTCATCAGAGTCAACGTCATGATATGAGCCATCATATAATTTAACTTTTACATCAACAACTGGATAACCAGCTATTACACCATTTTTCATTGAATCTTCAATTCCACGAGCAACTGGAGTTATATATTCCTTTGGAACTGCTCCACCAACTATTGCATTTTCGAACTCAAATCCTTTTCCAGCTTCATTTGGAGAAATCTCTAACCAAACATGGCCATATTTTCCACGTCCACCACTCTGTTTAACAAATTTACCTTCTGATTGAACAGTGTCAGTAATTGTTTCTCGATAAGCCACTTGTGGTTTACCAATATTTGCTTCAACTTTGAATTCTCTCTTCATTCTATCAACAAGAATTTCAAGGTGAAGTTCCCCCATACCAGAGATTAATGTTTGGCCAGTTTCTTCATCAACTTTTACCTTGAATGTTGGATCTTCGTCAGATAGTTTTGTAAGTGAATCTGACAATTTATCCTGGTCTGCTTTTGTTTTAGGCTCAATTGCAATCTGAATAACTGGTTCTGGGAAATGCATTTCTTCAAGAAGTATTTGATCATCTTGAGTACACAGTGTATCACCAGTTCTTGTGTTTTTCAATCCTACGATAGCAGCAATATCGCCTGCTCTTACTTCATCAAGGTCTTCTCTTTTATTAGCGTGCATAAGCAAAATTCTTCCAACTCTTTCCTTTTTATCTGAAACTGAGTTGAAAATATAAGACCCTGAAGCTAATTTTCCACTGTAAACTCTGATATAAGTCAACTTCCCAACATGCGGATCAGTCATAATTTTAAATGCTAAAGCAGTAAATTTTTCTTTTGTGTCAATTTTTCGAATTACTTTGTCATCTCTATGAATATGATGAACAATTAATTCATCAACATCAAGTGGAGATGGTAATAATTCTACAACTGAATCCAAAAGTTTTTGAACTCCTTTGTTCTTAAATGAAGAACCACAGAGCACGGGAGTAATTTTAAGTTCATTCGTTGCTTTTCTAAGAACACTCTTAACTTCAGCGGCGGTGATTTCTTCACCATCCAAATATTTTTCAAGAAGTGTGTCATCAACATCAGATACAGCTTCAAGCATAATTGTTCTATACTTCTGGGCTGTTGGAGCTAAATCTGAAGGAATTTCTTTATCCTCAAATGTTGCACCCAATGTGTCTTCATGATACATTCTTGCAGTCATGGTCATCAAGTCAATAACACCTGAGAACAAATCGCCTTGGCCAATTGGTAAAGTGATCGGAATCGCATTCGCCCCTAATCTTGTTTTCATCATTTCTACTGCACTATAAAAATCTGCACCAATTCGATCCATTTTATTTACAAATGCAATTCTAGGAACTTTGTATTTATCAGCTTGGCGCCAAACAGTTTCTGACTGTGGTTCAACACCACCCACAGCACAAAATAGAGCAACTGCACCATCTAAAACTCTTAAAGAACGTTCTACTTCAACTGTGAAATCCACATGCCCTGGGGTATCAATTATATTAATCTGATGATTATCCCAAAATGCTGTAGTTGCAGCACTCGTAATTGTGATTCCACGTTCTTTTTCTTGCTCCATCCAGTCCATGGTTGCAGCACCGTCGTGGACTTCACCAATTCTGTGTGATTTACCTGTGTAGTATAAGATTCTTTCGGTTGTTGTAGTCTTACCCGCATCGATGTGGGCCATAATTCCAATATTTCTTACCTTGTCTAAATCAACTCTCTTGCTAGCCATCTACTCTAATCCTCTCATCGCATCATCTACCATTTGAAATGAGCAAAAGCTTTATTAGCTTCCGCCATCCTATGCACTTCATCTTTTTTCTTTACAGCTGCTCCTTCACCATTCGCAGCAGCAATTAATTCTGCTGATAATTTCCCAGCCATTGTCTGTTCTTTTCTATCTCTTGAATAATTTCTAATCCATCGTAAGGCTAATGCTATTCTTCTTTCTGGTCTAACTTCCATAGGAACTTGATAGGTAGCACCACCAACTCTCCTACTTCTTACCTCAATTAAAGGTTGAACGTTATCAACTGCTTTTTTAAATACCTCAATTGCAGGTTTTTTAGTCTTCTGTTCAATTAGACTAAATGATTCGTAAACCATTTTTCTTGAAGTAGATTTCTTTCCATCCCACATCATATAATTAACAAATTTTGCTACCAACAAGTCGTTGTGCATTGGATCAGGTTTAATATGTCTTTTTTCAGCTCTTTTCTTTCTCATAATAATCTTCTATTTTTTAGGTCTCTTTGTGCCATATTTTGATCTGCTCTTTTTGCGATCATCAACTCCACTTGTATCTAAGGTACCACGAATAATGTGATAACGAACACCCGGCAGATCTTTTATTCTTCCACCTCGTATTAATACGATGGAGTGCTCTTGCAGGTTATGACCTTCACCCGGAATATATGCAGTAACTTCAATACCATTAGTTAATCTAACCCTTGCAACCTTTCGAAGTGCAGAATTAGGTTTCTTGGGCGTAGTTGTATAAACCCTTGTGCAAACTCCACGTTTTTGTGGACAAGCTTGCAATGCCGGTGCCTTGTTTTTAGAAACAATCACCTTTCTACCTTTTCTAACCAACTGGTTTATTGTTGGCACTAATTTACCTCCATTAAAATATTAATGTACTAAAAAATTCGGACTCCTAATATAGAATTATTCTGAATTTTTGTCAAGCACGTGAAACAATAATTATTCAGCTTTTTCTTCTATTTTTTCACCTTCTTCCACGGATTCATTTGCAGCAGTTTCTGCTACTTCTTCAGAGGAAAGAATTATTCTATCATACTTTCTTAATCCAGTTCCAGCAGGAATTCTTCCACCCATAACAACGTTCTCTTTCAATCCAATCAAGTTATCAACTTTTGCAGCAACAGCAGCATTAGTTAACACTTTAGTAGTTTCTTGGAAAGATGCAGCAGATATGAAACTATCAGTTGAAAGTGCAGCCTGTGTAATTCCTAATAATACGTTATCAAACGTGGCCGGTTCTGCATCTCTAACTTCAAGAGTGAGTTTTTCTTTTCTTTCTAATTCAGAATCGATCTCTCTCATTTTAGTTCTAGAGATAATATCATCTTTTTTCAACATAGAGTCACCAGGATCTTCGACAGCAACCGAATTCATCATTTCAATATTTTCATCAATTAAATAAACTCTGTTGACAAGATCTTCCTCAATAAATGAAGTATCACCTGAAGTGATAACTCTAAGTTTTCGAAGCATTTGACGCACAATTACTTCAATATGTTTGTCATTAAGTTTAACACCCTGAAGTCTGTAAACATCCTGGATTTCGTTTACTAAGTATTCTTGAACAGCGTTTGTACCCCTAATTTTAAGAATATCATGAGGATCTATCGGACCATCAGTGATTTTTTCTCCAGCAGGAATTTCATCACCTTCTTGTACAAGAATATGCTTTCCATAGTTCACATTATAAGACTTTTCATCCATTCCATCGAGGGATTGAACAATAATTGCTCTTGAACCTTTTTTCTTTGCGCCAAACTTTACAACACCTTCAATTTCAGATACTGTCGCTGGATCAATAGGACTTCTAGCTTCAAATAACTCAGTAACTCTTGGAAGTCCCCCAGTTATATCTCTACTCTTTGAAGTAGATTTGGATATTTTTGCTAAAATAGTTCCTGGTTCAGCTGTTGAATTCTCTTCAACTGATAGATATGCCCCGGTTGGAAGGTTGAAGTTTTTCTCATTTCCCTCTTCATCAACAATTACGATGCTTGGAGTAAGAGTCTTATCTTTGGATTCAATTACAACTTTCTGCACGTGACCAGTTTGTTCATCGGCAACTTGCTGTAATGTAGCATTGTCAATTAAGTCAACAAATCTTACTTTTCCTTTAATATCTGTAATTATAACAGCATTATAAGGGTCATGATTATACAAAGGCTGACCTTTTTTAATTAGCTTTTGATCATCAACAAGTATTACAGCACCGTAAGGAATATCGTATTTCTTAATTTGCCTATCATCATCATCAAATATGCCGATAGAGCCTCTTCTACCAGTAACAACTAAAACACTCCCTAAGAAATCGTGTCTTTCCACATAGGAGATCTTATCAAATACAACTTTTCCATCTACACTTGATTCTACTTGCGATTGACTTGCAATACGTGATGAAGTACCACCTAAGTGGAAAGTTCTAAGTGTTAACTGGGTTCCAGGTTCACCTATTGACTGCGCGGCAATAATTCCAACTGCTTCACCAATCTCAACAAGATGCCCAGTAGTTAAGTTTCTTCCATAACACTTAGCGCAAATACCTCTTTTAGATTCACAAGTTAATGCTGTTCTGATAAATACTGAATCAATTGAAGCATCATCTATTAGTTCTGCTGCTTCTTCACTAATCAACTCACCGGCTTCAACAATAATTTCATCAGTTTTAGGATCATATATATCTTCTTGAGATACTCGGCCTGTTATTCTTTCAGCCAAAGGCTCTCTTTCTAATTCTATATCTTTAATTGCAGAAACATTGACACCTCTAATCGTTCCACAATCTATCTGAGAAATAATTACATCTTGAGCAACATCAGTTAGTCTTCTTGTAAGATAACCAGCATCTGCGGTTTTAAGCGCAGTATCTGCAAGACCTTTACGCGCACCGTGAGTTGAAATAAAGTACTCAAGAACCGAAAGACCTTCTTTGAAGTTAGCTACAATTGGATTCTCAATAATTTCACCAGAAGCTCCAGAAAGAGATTTCTGTGGTTTCATCATCAAACCACGCATACCTGCTAACTGGCGAACCTGCTCTTGTGAGCCTCTAGCGCCAGAATCGACCATCATATGTAGTGAATTGAATCCAGATTGATCAGTTCTAATTTTATCCATTAACGATTTGGAAACGTTATTTGTTGTATGCGTCCAAACGTCGATGATTTTATTGTATCTTTCAGCATCAGTAATAAAACCTTGATCATGCTCATTTATAATATCAGATACTTTGCTGTTCGAATCGTTTATTAATTTTACTTTTTCTTCGGGAATTAACATGTCGCTGAAACTAATTGAAATTCCAGCAGCTGTAGAATATCTGAATCCAAGTTCTTTTAGATCATCTAAAAATCTTGCTGTAACTTCATTCCCAAGTTTCACAAACATTTTATAAATGAAACTACTGAAAACCTTTTTGATTAAAAGTTCGTTCCAGAATCCCATTTCTTCTGGGACAATTTTGTTAAAAATTACCCTTCCAACAGTAGTTTCAATCAGCTCATTTTTAATCATTACTTTTATCTTTGCATGAAGTTCAACAGCTCTGTTATCGTATGCTATCAGGACTTCACCAGCATCACTGAAGATCATTCCTTCACCTTTTGCACCAACTTTAACTTTGGTTAAATAGTAACAGCCAAGAACAATATCCTGTGTAGGAACCACTATCGGGCTTCCATTTTGTGGAGAAAGTATATTATGACTAGAAAGCATTAGGATTGAAGCTTCTAACTTAGCTTCAGGTGAAAGTGGTACGTGAACCGCCATCTGGTCACCATCAAAGTCGGCATTAAATGCTGTACAGACCATTGGGTGAAGCTGAATCGCTTTTCCATCTATTAATATAGGCTGGAATGCTTGAATTCCTAATCTATGCAAAGTAGGAGCTCGGTTGAGCATAACTGGGTGACCTTGAATTAATCTTTCAAGAATATCCCAAATTACTGCTTCTTTTCTGTCAACAGCTTTTCTTGCACTTTTTACTGTTTTATAATGTCCACGTTCAATCAATTTCCGGATAACAAATGGTTTGAATAGTTCAATCGCCATATCTTTTGGAAGACCACACTGATGTAATTTTAGTTCTGGACCAACAACAATTACTGAACGGCCAGAATAATCAACACGTTTTCCTAGAAGATTTTGACGGAAACGGCCTTGTTTTCCTTTAAGCATATCACTTAATGACTTAAGTGGTCTATTTCCATCACTCCTTACTGCGCTTGTTCTTCTCGAATTATCAAAAAGTGCATCAACAGCTTCTTGAAGCATTCTTTTCTCATTCCTTAGGATAACTTCTGGAGCTTTGATCTCAATAAGTCTTTTTAGTCGATTGTTTCGAATAATAACTCTTCTGTAAAGGTCATTCAAATCACTTGTTGCAAATCTTCCACCTTCTAGAGGGACAAGAGGTCTCAACTCCGGAGGTATAACAGGAAGAATTCCTACAATCATCCATTCAGGTTTGTTAACAACTTTAAAATCATGTTCTCTAAAAGCTTCTAAAACTCTAAGACGCTTTAAGTGGTCATTTCTTTTTTGCTGTGAAGTTTCATTCTTTAGAGTTTCTTTCAGTTCTCTAAATGTCCCTTCAATATCGATACTTTTAAGAAGTTCTTTTACAGCTTCACCACCTATTTTAGCAATGAATTTTTTAGGATCATCGTTCTCTAAAGAGTCGTTGTCATGATCAAGTGATATTACGATTTCAAAATATTGATCTTCAGAAATAAGGTCTTTAAACTGAAGTCCTGTTGTACCAGGATTAATAACAACATATGATTCATAATAAATGACTTTTTCGAGTTCTTTAGTCTTCATTCCAATAATATTACCAATTTTTGATGGTAACGCTTTAAAGAACCAAATATGAACTACAGGTACTGCTAAATTAATATGTCCCATTCTTTCTCTTCGGACACTTTTTAGTGTAACTTCAACACCGCACCTGTCGCAAACGATGCCTTTATATCTGATACCTTTGTATTTACCGCACGCACATTCCCAATCTTTTACTGGACCAAAAATCTTTTCGCAGAATAATCCGTCCTTTTCGGGTCTGTACGATCTATAATTTATCGTTTCAGGTTTTGTAACCTCACCATGAGATCTTGAAAGTATGTCATCAGGACTAGCTAAACTAATAGTTAATTTCTCAATGGTTTTTATTTTTGATTCTTGAGGTCTGAATCTCATAAATATTCTCCTTTAAAACTTTGTTTATTCAGTCTAACTAGTTAATCTTGATATCTAATCCCAAACCTTGAAGTTCTTTAATAAGAACATTAAAGGCTTCTGGGATATTTGGACGATTTAGGTTTTCGCCTTTAACAATTGCTTCGTATGTTTTAGCTCTACCAACAACGTCGTCACTCTTTACAGTTAAAATTTCTTGAAGCACATTTGATGCGCCGTAACCTTCAAGTGCCCATACTTCCATTTCTCCAAAACGCTGACCACCGAATTGAGCTTTACCGCCCAATGGTTGCTGTGTTATTAAAGAATATGGTCCAATGGAACGTGCATGGAGTTTATCATCAACCATGTGTCCAAGTTTTAGCATATAGATATATCCACATGTCACTTTCTGATGAAATTGCTCACCAGTTCTACCATCAATCATTGTAGATTTACTACCTTCTGGTAAATTTGCTTCATCAAGTAATTGTTCAACTTCTTCTACAGTTGCTCCATCAAAAATCGGAGTTTCGAATTTTACTCCTAGATTCTTGCCTACCCATCCAAGAGCAGTTTCATATAACTGTCCAAGGTTCATTCGGGAAGGTACACCAAGCGGATTAAGAACTATATCAACTGGAGTTCCGTCTTCAAGATAAGGCATATCTTCTTGAGGAACTATTTTAGCAACAACACCTTTATTTCCATGACGTCCAGCCATCTTATCACCAACTTGAAGCTTCCTTTTCTTAGCAACATAAACTTTTGCTAACTGCACAACACCTGGAGATAATTCGTCACCACTTTGAATATTTAACTTCATTCTCTTGAAATCTTCTTCGTTATCTGCAAGAATTTTGAAATAATTTCTAAAGAGAGTTTTGATCATTTTATTTGTCTCTTCATCACTAAACCATTCTTGAGTGTAATCCAATTTAGTTACATCTTCAATACCTTGAAATGTATTCTCTTTAATAGCTGTATTATTTCTCAGAACAACTGTGCCGTCAAGATCTCTAACGCCAGTTGTAGTTTTATCTTTTGAAATTCTTGCAAGTTTTCCAACTAATTGTGAATATAATTCAGATTTCTTCACGATTAATTGATGCTCAAGATTCTCAATAGTTTGTTTTTCTTCCTTTTTAGATTCACTATCACGACGCTTTCGACTAAATAATCTGGTTTGAATAATGGTTCCTTTTAATCCGGGAGGTGCTTTCAGTGAAGCATCTTTAACATCGCCAGCTTTGTCACCGAATATAGCTTTCAATAATTTTTCTTCAGGTGTAGGATCGGTTTCTCCTTTTGGAGTTATCTTTCCTATTAAAATATCCCCTTCTTTGACTTCTGCACCTTCCATTATAATTCCGCGTTCGTCAAGATTCTTAGTAGCTTCTTCACTTACGTTTGGAATGTCTCTGGTTAATTCTTCTTCACCTCGTTTTGTTTCTCTAACTTGTAGTTCAAACTCTTCAATATGAATTGATGTATATTCATCGTTAGCAACAAGACGCTCACTAATAATAATAGCATCTTCAAAGTTGTAACCCCTCCATGGCATGAATCCAACTAATACGTTTTTACCAAGAGCTAACTCTCCTGCTCAATTGCAGGACCATCTGCTAGGACATCCTCTTTTTTAACTTTTTGTCCAGTTTTTACAATTGATTTTTGGTTAAAGCATGTTTCTTGGTTAGTGCCATTGAACTTTATAAGATGATATTCAACTCTTCTGTCGTCATCAAAAGAAGTCAATGATTCATAACTATCTGGATCAGAATCGTATTTTACAATTATTTTATCAGCGTCAGCATACTCAACTATACCAGAATCTTCTGCTAAGATAATCGATTTTGAATCTCGAGCAACTCTGTATTCCATTCCTGTACCAACAAGTGGGGATTCTGGAACAAGCAAAGGAACTGCTTGACGCTGCATGTTTGAACCCATCAAGGCTCTGTTAGCATCATCATGTTCTAGGAAAGGAATTAGTGAAGCACCAGCACTAACAATCTGTGATGGAGCAACATCCATATAATGAACATTTTCTGGTGTAACGACAGGGAACTCACCTCGTTTACGACATTTTACACGTTCTAGTACAAATTTACCTTGATCACTTATTGGTGCATTTGCCTGCGCGATCGTAAACTCATCTTCTTGATCTGCACTTAAATAATCAACACTTTTAGATACTTTCCCGTCCTTAACCTTTCGGTATGGGGTTTCGAGAAATCCAAAATGATTTACTCTTGCATAGAGTGTCAATGAAGAGATCAAACCAATATTTGGTCCTTCAGGAGTTTCAATTGGACATAGACGTCCATAATGTGAATGGTGAACGTCACGTACCTCAAATCCAGCTCTTTCTCGAGTTAGACCACCAGGACCTAATGCAGAAACTCTTCGTTTGTGAGTTAGCTCAGAAAGTGGATTTGTTTGATCCATAAATTGAGATAATTGGTTTGTACCAAAAAATGCATTAATCACACTGCTAATAGTTCTTGCATTAACAAGGTCTTGAGGTTGCATGTTTTCAGTATCACGCATATTCATGCGCTCTTTAATTGTACGAGCCATACGTGCAAGACCAACATTGTACTGCTGCATCAATTGCTCGCCAACTGTTCTAACTCTTCTATTACCAAGATGGTCAATATCGTCAACTGCCACATTCCCATTTTTCAAATGGATTATGTTTTCCATTATTGCTACTATGTCTTCAATAGTTAAAACGCGAACATCTTTTGGTATATCTAATTCAAGTTTGTCATTCATTCTGAAGCGACCAACTTCACCAAGATCATATCTCTTATCATTAAAGAACAATTTATCGATCAAAGATTGAGCTGTTTCCACATCTGGTGCTTCACCAGTACGTAATTGTCTGTAAATAGCAAATAAAGCTTCTTCTTTTGAAGTTGAAGGATCTTTCTTTAACGTATTCAGAATTAAGTCTTGATCAGGATTTGCTTCTTCAACAATCACCTTAATAATTTTAATGTCAGAAGCTTTAATGTTGTCAATAACTTCTTCTGTAAGTTCGCCATCTTTAGTAACATAAATTTCACCAGTATCCAAATCAATTACATCTTCTGATGAAATTCTGCCTCTGTGCACTTCCGGATCTAATTTTTTTACGGAAATTTCTTCAACTAAATTAAATAGATTTAATATCTCCTCATCAGTAGTATATCCAAGAGCTCTTAAAAGAGTTGTTGAAGGGAATTTCTTTCTTCTGTCTATATAAACATATAGGATGTGATTAATATCTGTTGCAAATTCTACCCAGCTACCACGGAAAGGAATAATTCGTGCTGAGTAAATAGGAGTACCATTTGGATGAACAGTTTGAGCAAATGCTACTCCTGGAGATCTATGAAGCTGACTAACAATAACTCTCTCTGCTCCATTAATTATAAATGTACCACGATCTGTCATAAATGGTAAATTACCAAGATAGACTTCTTGTTCAATTGAGTTTACATACTCTTCGGTTTCATCGTCTTTAGTGGATAATCTTAATTTTGTTTTAAGAGGAGCACTGAATGTCAATCCTCTTTCCTTACATTCTCTAATTGAAAAACGAGGTTTTTCAATGTGATAATCGATAAAGTCTAGCCGGTAAAACTCTTTATTATCAAATATTGGGAAATTGGTAGTGAATACTTCATGAAGACCTTTTTTTTCTCTGCTGTCCCTTGCAACATCCATTTGCAGAGCATCTTCAAAAGATTCTAATTGAATATTTAATAAATTGGGTTGTTTTATGGCAGGAGTAATGGACCCAAATGTTATACGGTTAGTTATCTTGTTAATTTTATGTTTATCCAACCCTGACCTCCCTTAAATTGGAAATTTATATCAAAATTTTTTGCTCAAACGAAATACAAATTGGTGAAGCGGACTAATCCGTTTCACCAATTTCAATAAATAGTTAACTTATAACCCCAAAAGGGATTATTTAAGCTCTACTGTTGCTCCAGCTTCTTCAAGCTCTTGCTTAATCTTTTCAGCTTCATCTTTTGAAACTTGTTCTTTAACAGGTTTTGGACATCCATCAACTAGTTCTTTAGCTTCTTTTAATCCTAAACCAGTGTGAGCTCTAACAACTTTAATTACATTGATTTTCTTCTCACCAAATGATGCTAAGATAACATCAAATTCTGTTTTTTCTTCTGCAGCAGCTCCACCTTCAGCGGGAGCAGCGGGTCCTCCCATAACTACGGGTGCAGCAGCGGTTACACCAAATTCTTCTTCTAAAGCTGATTTTAATTCAGAAGCTTCAACAAGTGTAAGCTCTTTTATTTTCTCAACAATTTCTGTTACTTTTTCTGACATTTTATTTCTCCTATGAAATATATTTTGTTTTCTTTTTCAAAATTATGCGGCTTTTGTTTTACCGACTTCATCAATTACACTTACAAGATCTCTGATTACTGCATTCAACGATCCAACAATTCCAGATGCTGGAGAAGCGATACTTCCAACAATGCTAGCCATAACTTCATCTTTAGTTGGCATAGAAGCGAGAACCTTAAGCTGATCTTCACCATAAAATGATGATTCGATATAGCAGCCTTTAAATTCCAATTTTTTCTTATTGTCGCTGAATTTTTTGATGATCTTAGCAGGGGCAACATAGTTTTCTTCGACAAATGCAATTCCAATCATTCCTTCGAGAAGGTTATTTAGTTCATCATATTCACCGAGTTCCGAAATTGCTTTCTTAACAAGTGTATTCTTAAATACTTTGTAAGTAACATTTTCTTTCAGGAACTCACGACGTAATCCGCTGATTTCTTCAACGTTTACACCATGATAATTAACTAAATAAACAGCTGATGCATTACTGAAGTTTTTTTTGATCTGAGATACCATCTCTTCTTTTTCTGACCTATTCATCCTTTGCCTAATTCAGTTTTAAATGTTCAGTTTATTATTTAGAAGCATTACGTAATTATATATTATAATATGAGTGCGTAAACTATTTTATCGTTGCAGTTTCATCTTTAGAAATCTGCATACCGGGTCCCATCGTGCTGGTTAGATAAAGACTCTTCACATATTGTCCTTTTGCAGCTGATGGTCTTAATTTTATTATTCTGGTCAAAAAAGCACGTGCATTTTCAACAAGTTGGTTTGTTTCAAAATTGAGTTTTCCTAAACTTGCGTGAACAATTCCAGTTTTATCAACACGAAATTCAATTTTTCCAGCCTTAACTTCTTTAATCGCATTAACAACATCAGTAGTGACTGTTCCACTTTTAGGATTTGGCATCAAACCTTTTGGGCCAAGAACTCTACCAAGCTTTCCAAGTTCTGCCATCGTATCAGGCATAGCAATAACGACATCTACATCAGCCCATCCACCTTTTATTTTCTCAAGATACTCTTCGAATCCAGCATGATCAGCACCAGCTTCTAAAGCTTCTTCAGCTTTAGAACCTTTTGCAACAACAAGTACTCTAACTTCTTTACCTGTTCCATGTGGAAGGCTTACAGTACCTCGAACCATTTGATCAGCATGTCTTGGATCAACTCCTAATCTAATTGCACAATCTAAAGTTTCAACAAACTTTACATTCGATTTATCTTTCAAGACTTTAATAGCATCCTCGATACTGTACTCTTTTTTCAAGTCAAGTGTATCTTTTAGGGCTTTTACTCTCTTTGACTGTTTCATTTTCTATCCGACCTAATTTTTAAACTTTAATAATTAATCTTTGACTGTTATTCCCATACTTCTAGCAGTACCAGCGATCATATTTATTGCATGATCTACATCGTTAGCATTTAAATCCGGCATTTTTGTTTCAGCTATTTCCTGCAATTGTGCTCTAGTAACTTGAGCAACTTTAGTTTTATTTGGTTCTGATGATCCTTTTGGAAGATTCAGATTTTTCTTCAATAAAACTGCTGCAGGGGGTGTTTTTGTAATAAACGAAAATGATTTATCAGCATATACTGTTATTACAACCGGAATAATCAATCCAGCTTTATCAGAAGTTTTTGCATTAAATTGCTTACAAAATTCCATTATGTTGACACCTTTTTGACCAAGAGCAGGTCCCACAGGTGGTGAAGGATTTGCTTGGCCAGCAGGAATTTGCAATTTAATATATCCAGCGATTTTCTTTGCCATAATTCTAACCTATTCTATTTATTTCTCTAATTCTGCTTGAACAAAATCGATTTCAACTGGAGTTTTTCTTCCGAAAATTGAAACCATTACTTTTATTTTCATTTTCTCTTCATTCACTTCTTCAATGATACCGGAGAAATTGTTGAACGGACCATCTACTATTTTGATGAAATCACCTGAACGGAAAATTGTATCAGTTCTTTCAGTTTCTTCATTCTGAGTAATTCTTCCGACAATCCTTTTAACTTCTGCTGGTAGCAGAGGCGCTGGATTATTAGAATTTCCTAAGAAACCCATAACAGATGGTGTATTTGCTATAAAATCTTTGACCTTAATATCGAGATCTGCATTTACCAATATATAGCCTGGAAAGAAGTTTCGAGTTTTGCTCTTTTTCTTCCCATCTTTAACTTCGAATATTTTTTCAGTAGGAACCAACACTTCTACAATACGAGCATCTAGATACTCATTATCTCGTAACTCAGCATCGATTAGGTTTTTAACCTTATTCTCATGTCCGGAGAAGGTTTTAACTACATACCATTTTGCTTTTGTGTTTTCTTCCACTATCTAAATAATCCTTTGAAGAGATTTGTTACTCCCATATCAATCACATAAGTAAATGCTGATAAAAGCAAACATGTTACTATTACAATTATGGTAGATTCTTTCAATTCTTCTTTTGTTGGCCAAGTGACTTTTTTCATCTCTTTGACCACGTCATTAAAAAAGTTTACAATTTTGTCTTTCATCTAATCCAATACCAAGTTTTAATTCGTAGCACGTCAGGAGGGATTCGAACCCCCAACCTGCGGTTTTGGAGACCGCTGCTCTGCCAATTGAGCCACTGACGTATTATTTTGTTTCTTTAAAAATAACGTGCTTTCGAACAACAGGGTCGTACTTCTTGTATTCAACTCTAGAGGGATGTTCTCTTTTGTTTTTTGAACCAGTATATCTATATCCTGTACCTGCTGTGCTTTCCAAAATAATGCGTTGTCTTACATTCTTAGCTTTTGCCATTCTTTTCCTCGCAAAAAACAATTCAAAAAAAATTCAAACATCGACTCATTTAATCAATGTTTTGAGCTGACGACCGGGATTGAACCGGTGACCTCATCCTTACCAAGGATGTGCTCTACCGACTGAGCTACGTCAGCCTATTATTGAGCGGGAGACGGGACTCGAACCCGCAACCAACAGCTTGGAAGGCTGTGACTCTACCAATTGAGTTACCCCCGCTTATAATAAATCATTACATTTAGAACAAAACAAACTTGCATTCCAATCTGAATACTTTATTGGAATAAAAACATAACTATTTTACTTTTGAATATTCAACTGAAGTACGAATTTGAATAGGCTCCAAACTCTCCTTCACCTTGATTCTGTAACGTGGGCAGGGAGGGAATCGAACCCCCTCAGGCGTTGCCAACGGATTTACAGTCCGCCCCGACTCTCCAGCTTCGGCGCCTGCCCAAAATCGCCTATCTTTAAAATAAACGAGCTACAAATATATGGGGATTTTTTTTTTATGCAAGAATCTATTTAACACATTTTTTTATTAACCATTCTGTGACTCAAACGGGTAATATAATATGTTACTTGTAGTTAACGAATTGAGTTGGAAAGTTTAGATCAGCTTCCTTGACCGCATTAATTACTGCTTGGAGTTCATCCTTCTTTGCGCCTTGGACACGAACTCTTTCATCCATTATCTGAGCATTCACTTTCAACTTCATGTCTTTTATCATTTTAGTGATTTTCTTTCCATTATCTTTGGAAATTCCACTTTGGAGATCAATTTTTTGTTTTATTCTTCCTCCAGCAGCTGGTTCAGCTTCATTGACTTTCAGCGCTTTAAGGGAAAGATCTCTTCTGAGAAATTTAGTCTGAATAATATCAAAAGAAGCTTTGAGAGCATAATCGTCTTTAGTATTAATGGTTATTGTCTTTTCTGCTTTATTCAAATCAATTTCCGTTTTAGAATCCTTGAGATCATACCTTTGCTGAATTTCTTTAATAGACTGGTTGATTGCATTATCCACTTCCTGAAAATCAATTTCTGATACAATATCAAATGATGAGTTTTTAGCCATTTTATTATTCCTTTTCGTTTATTCTATATACTTTTTAGTTTTATATAATTGGTCAATGATTCCACAATTCTCTATCTAAACTTCGGTACTGAATTGCTTCGCTTATATGATTTGGAAGAATATTTTCAGAATTTTCTATATCTGCAATTGTTCTACTCACTTTTAAGATTCTATCATATGCTCTCGCAGAAAGGCCTAATTTCGTCATTGCCATTTTCAGTAATTCTGAACTTTCCAAATCTAATTGACAGAATTGCCGAATTTCATTAGTTCCCATATCAGCATTATTATGAATATGAGGTAAGTCTTTATATCTATAAATTTGTGTGTTTCTAGCTTTAATAACTCGGTTTCGAATAATTTCAGAACTTTCTCCTCTCGCTTCAGATGAAAGATCTTTATACTTTACTGCCGGAACTTCAATATGAATATCTATTCTATCTAACATTGGTCCAGAGATCTTTGACATATATTTTTGGATCATTCCAGAATTGCAAGTGCACTCTTTAGTAGGGTCTGTATAATAGCCACATGGGCAAGGATTCATTGCTGCAACCAACATAAAATTAGCTGGAAATTCTAATGACATTTTCGATCGGCTTATCGTAACTTTAAAATCTTCCATCGGTTGACGCATAACTTCCAGTACATTTTTTTTGAACTCTGGAAATTCATCTAGGAAGAGTACTCCATGATGCGAGAAGGAAACTTCGCCTGGTCGTGGAAATGAACCTCCACCAATTAGGGCTGCATCTGAGACAGTATGATGAGGTGAACGAAATGGTCTTTCAGTTATTAAAGCTAGATCTGATGGCAAAATTCCAGCAATTGAATGAATTTTTGTTGTCTCCAATGCTTCCTCAAATGTCAATGGTGGGAGGATTGATGGAAATCTTTTTGCAAGCATCGTTTTCCCAGATCCAGGGGGGTCCAATCATAATAAGATTATGACCTCCTGCAGCAGAGATTTCTAAAGCACGCTTGACATTTTCCTGTCCCTTGACATCAGAAAAATCTAAATGATATTTATTAACTGCTGAAAACAGATCGTCTTTATTGGTAAAGACTGGATCTAAAGAAATTTCATCATTGAGAAAATGAACGACATTCTTTTAAAGATTCTATCCCAAAAACTTCAATTCCATCAACTATTGATGCTTCTTTTACAGAGTCTTTTGGAATAATCATTTTCTTTATTCCAAATTTTCTTGCCTCAACTGCAATAGGCAAGGCACCCTTTATTCTGCGTAGTGATCCATCGAGTGAAAGCTCTCCTAAAAATATTATCTCCCTCAGTTTGTCTTTTGGAATCTTTTCACCAGCAGCTAGAAGTCCAACAGCGATAGGTAGATCAAAGGAACTTCCTTCTTTTTTAATATCTGCTGGTGCGAGATTAACTGTGATTTTTTTCAGAGGAAATTCAAAGCCACTATTTTTAATTGCTGCAGTAACTCGTTCCCTACTCTCTTTTACAGCACTATCTGGAAGGCCGACAATAGTAAAAGATGGAAGTTGTTTTTCGTAGTGAGTCTCAACTTCTACTTGAACTGCATCAATACCAAATGTAGCGCTAGAATAAACTTTTGAAAACATAGAGATTTAAGAAAAGTTTGTGTTGATGAAAAATATAAAATTTATAAATTAAATTGTTAGGAAAGTTTCCCACTAAACAATTTGCGATTTCAAATATTATTTGAGCTTAGAACTACTTTGCTGAATTTATTTCCATCTAAAAGTTTTTTTGAAATCGATTCAATTTCATCAAGGGTTATTGCATTAATTTCGTCAAGTGATTTCTGTACTAGTTTTACTTTATTAAAATAGAGAACTGACTGAGCCATTCTAACCATTCTATTGGTAGTGCTTTCAAGATGCATAAGCAACTGACCTTTAAGGTATTCCTTGGCTCGTATAAATTCTCTTTTTGTAATCCCTTTGGTGATTACTT
This sequence comes from uncultured Ignavibacteria bacterium, assembly GCA_963751695.1. Taxonomy (GTDB): domain Bacteria; phylum Bacteroidota; class Ignavibacteria; order Ignavibacteriales; family Melioribacteraceae; genus SZUA-22. The sequence continues at coordinate 384,020 of CAVVVP010000002.1, forward strand.
TATCCAGTTCTTTATAAACTAATTCAGTAGCGCTGTTTAATGTGTTATCACCAGTTGAAAAATAAATACCAAATGTAGATACATCAGAAAATGAATTTAGAAATGTATTAATCTGATAAGTCATTCCATTTTTTTCCCTTAAAGTGTGGAAAAGTCTAGAACTGCTTCCCTCCCCAAGAATATGTGAGATTAAATTTACTTTAATTCTTTCTTTACTTGAATATCCAGCTGAACTTCTACCTATAATAACATGAGATTGCTGTATTTCTTTCAGGATATTAATATCTACAGTTTTCCTTGATCTCGGTTTATTGCTTTTTTTCTCAACAATTCTATTATTAGACTTGAAAGATCCTTCAATTAAGGCAACAAGTTGATTGTGGTCAACTTCCCCCGAAGCAGAAATTACCATTTTATCTGGTGTGTAGTAAGATTGAATATAATTTTTGAAATCTTCATGTTGAAAAGCTCTAATGTTATCTTCTGTTCCAATTATTGGAAAATGAAGACTATTGCCTCTGTAGAGATTTGATTCAAACTTATCGAATATCAGTTCTTCGGGTGAATCTTCAATATCGTACAACTCATCAACAATAACTCCAGATTCTTTAGAAATCTCAGAATTGTTTAAACACTGAGTTTTGCAACATATCAGAAATAACATCAAATACTTTCGGCAAATGCTGACCTAAACCTCTTCCATAATAGCATGTGTGCTCTTTTGATGTAAAAGCGTTTAAGTAGCCACCAAGTGATTCCACTTCATCTGCAATTCTTCTAGATGTACGTTTTTGTGTCCCTTTAAAAAGCATATGTTCTGTGAAATGACTAATTCCATTATTCTCTGAGGTTTCGTTTCTAGAACCAGTATTTATCCAAAATCCCAAAGAAAAAGAATTGACATGAGGTAGGGACTCCGAAATAACTCGCAGACCACTAGTAAGTTCTGTGTATTTATAGTTTTCTTGAATCATCATCTATCGTTAAAAGTGAGGTGCAAATATATGGAATTTGATAAGGATAAGTAAAGGTCCAGGAAAATGTTGTGAGTAACTAGTTATCAATCACGTTACAAATGACTAAGAGTTATAATATGAAATCTTAAAGACTAACTAATTTATTAAATTTTTAATCTTAGACGGCCAAGTAATAATATTATTCTCAACTCTCAAATTTATCTATATACTCTCCAAAAAACTGACCAATATTATTATATGCCTTCTCAAGTACGTCATCTTGCGGGAGGAAGACAGCTCGGAAATGCTTTGTTCCTGGTTTCTGGCCAAATCCACTTCCTGGAACAACCACAACTCCAGTAGCTTTTATCAATTCTGAAACAAAATGGCTATCTTCACCCTTAATATCTATTTTCGGGAACGCATAAAAAGAACCTTCTGGTTTTACACAAGAAATTCCAGGAACAGCATTTAGCATGTTAACTGTCATATCTCTTCTTCTAGTTAATTTTTCAAGAGCGAGAGTTAAGTGAGATTGATCTCCTTCAAGCGCTGGAGGGATTCCATACTGCTCTGGATGATTTGCTGATAATCTTGCGCGAAGCATTTTATTTATAGCTTCGATATAGTCGGAAAGAATTTCTTTCTGTCCACTTACAACACCCCATCCAATTCTAAAACCTGGAACCATATAATTTTTAGATAATCCACCAAATGTTATAACAGATGCATCAGAATTAATAGAAGCTATTGAAACTAGCTTATTATCATCAAATAAAAGTTTGTCGTAAATCTCATCAGCAAAAATCACTAGATCGTTTTCAACTGCCAAATCAACTAGTTGTTTTAAAGTATCATAATTTGCAATTGATCCAGTAGGATTATTTGGATTTATTATAATAATTGCTTTTGTCTTATCATTAATTTTACTTTTTATATCATCAATATCTGGCTGCCATCCGTTTTCCTCATCAAGATAATATGGATTTTCCATCATCTGAAGTTTACTAGCCACTGCTGTATATAGTGGATACCCAGGCGTTGGTGTTAAAACGTTTTCACCCTCATTAACCAATGCAGTCAAGGCTAATTCAATTGCTTCACTTGCCCCAGTAGTAACAAAAATATCATGAATATTCTTAATCCCCTTTCTCTCTGCTTCTCTTTCAATTGCATCAACTGCTGGTTTAATTCCAGACGAAGGAGAGTAGCCATTTTTATTTTTTAGCATTGCTTCATAGGTTGCCTCGATCATATGTTTAGGGGGTTCAAAATCATAAAGATTTGGGTCGCCAATATTGAGATACAACATTTCTTTGCCAGATTTTGCAACCTCATTCGCGAGCACAATAATATCTCGAACTGCATATGTAATATTTTCAGTCCTAACTGCTGGTGTAATTTTAATATTTGGCATTTTATCTCCGTTTTGTCTAATTTCTAATGATTAAAATTACTCTAATTAACTCTGATTATCAATTGGATAGAAAGAGGTTATTAATATTTTACACATTAGCAAAATAAAATTTGAAGGATAAAAATTGAAAAAAATCAAAACCTTAATAGTTTTTATTATCATTATAAATAGCCTTACAATTGCTCAATCACCTTTTAGAATTGGTGCAGGATTCAATATAATTTTTCCAACTGGGGACTTTGCAGACTTGGCTAAAACTGGAACTGGTGGATCACTATTAATTGATTATACATTCACTCCAAAGTTTGCAATTTCACTTTCGAGCTCTTTTAGCTCGTTAAAGAGTAAAATACCTCAAATTGGTGCTGAAAGTAGCGTGGTTGAATTTTACATCAAATCATTCGACGTACGTCTTGGAGGAAGGTATTATTTTGATCCTTCATTCTTTGGATTAGCTGAAGCAGGAGTTAAGTACTTGCAATTGCACGCAGATATTTACAATGCCACTTCTAATTCTAATGAAAAGGCCTCAACAGACTACGAGCCTTACTTCGCGGCGACAGGCGGATTGGGGTATAAATACAACTTGGCTGAAGGAAAATCAGATTTTGAATTAACGGGCTTATATCAATTTGTGAGTGGTGATGTAATCAACTTTCCAAATTTCATCCTTAGAGCAAGTATAATGATCTATTTATAATACATTTCAGCTCTAATTGGGTTTTATTATTAATCCTTTGTTCTGGTGCCCGTTAATCTTTATTGTTACAGGTTTTTTCAATCTGATGTGTGAAGTATGCTCTTTCTTTTCTTTTAGTCGGTGTTCGTCTAACCATTTCCAATCAATGAAACCTTTACTAGTGTGTTCATTAACAGTGAAATATCCTACTTTAAATGATGTAAGATTTTGGAAAAAATGAGATCCTTGAGAAGGTTCGACATCAAAGTCGAGAAAGTTACTTTCGATTATAGCTTTTGCTCCAGAGATCTGATCCCAAGTTACTGGAATTCCAAGCCATGGATCGAATGAACCCCATCGCCCTACTCCAATTAAAATATATGGGCGATTTTCTTTGAGCAACTTTGCGTTAAAGTAGGCAACCTCACTTGCTGTTTCGATACTCTTTGATCTATTGTATTTTTCAGCATCAACAAAAACAATATCTTTTATTTCAGTGTTTATCCCATGACCTAAAACAAAGTCAGAACGACACAGAAGTTCACTGTCGTCATAACCATCAATATCTAACTCTTCTAATTCAGTGTTAATAACAAGAGGTCTCATTTGCAAAATGCCAAATTCAGGAAAAACTCCTTTTGGTACAGTAAGATTAACTGCAAATTCAATTTCGATTGGAGCGCTCATCCCCCATCTACCCATATCTAAAAGAATTTCAATGATTTCTGGAAGAGGGAATGATTTGAATTTGAGCATTGGATTTAAAGTAAAAATTTTCAATCCATTTCTAGAAGTACCATCGTAAATTGTATGATTCTGATATGAATAAGTTGAAGCAGTATGGGCAAGGGTTCCTTCTTTTTCAGCATCATGAACCACATAAGATTTAAGTAATTCATCTTCCATTAAAACTGTTTTATCTCCGCTACTATTCATGTCGAGAGCAAAATATTTTCTTTGACTATAGTTCAAAGTTTCATCCACAGAACTATGTTGGAGTCTATTTAGTGGATACTTTGGACAAAATCTTACAGTCGCACCACCTTCAACAATTGTTTTTCCTAATCCAAATGCTGCTGAGACAATTCCATCTTCTGATGTCAATGGTGGAGTTGGGTAAAAATTATACGACTTTGCCATCCCAGAGATCTCAGGGTAAAATTTATTATTATGTGTTGAACCCACCATTTTCTGAATAATTACTGCCATTTTCTCTTCTTCAAGACGATACGATGTAACATTAATGTAGAGTTTTGATTTTTGGAAATACGTAGAAGCGTAGACCTGTTTAATTGAATTGATCAATTGCTCGAGTCTAATATCAATAATATCATGATTGTTAGGAAGCATAAGGGTATCATAAACTCCAGCAAAAGGTTGACCTTGTGAATCCTCTAAAAGACTCGATGATCTGACAGCAAGCGGTGTACTAACAATTTCTAAAAACCTTCTAAGATTTCTTGAAGCACGATGAGGAAATTTTGGAGTGCTTAAAAATCTTTTTCTGATCTCATCATCATTATCACATTTAAGAGCAAAATTCGTAAGATCATTCTCTTCCATAAATTGGTCGAAAATGCTTGTTGCAACTACAATGGTAGTGGGCACCCAGATATTAACATTTTTAAAGCGTCGATATATGTTAAATTTGCTGAGAAGGTTATTGAAAAATCCTAAACCCCTTGCCTTACCACCAATTGATCCCCCACCGATTCTGGCAAAGAAACTTAGTTTGTCGAAAGTAACTGGATCAAAATCTGATATTACACCTTGTTGCCTTTCTTTGGTGTAACTTCTTACAGCATCAATTAAATCTTCCCTCAAAGCTTCAAGTGAACGATAATGGTCCACTTTACGAGGACGAAGTTGATAAGCGAGCCAGAACTCGCCCCTTGCTTTTAGCCAATTTGAAAAATGATTTCTAGATGAATGATAAGCAATGCTTTCTTCAGGAACTTCTGCCAACTGCATCCCGAGTTCAATAAGATTTGCTGCTCTTCCAACTTCCTCTCCATCGTGTTGTCTGAAAATGAAATCACCAAAACTGAATTGTTCGTTCATAAATTTTCGAAGGTCTTCAAGCAGTGTGCTGGAACTCTTTAATAAAAAAGAAGCTCCTAGTTCATGTGCATATTCTTCATTTTTTTGATTGTTAGATTGTAACAGTATTGGGAGGTCAGAATACTCATCTTTTACTTTCTTAGTAAATAGCAGTCCAGCTCTTTTATTTTGTTTGTCTCCTTTAATAAAATCAACATCAGATATAATTCCAAGTATGTATTTTTGATATTTCTTGTAATATACCCATGCTTCTTCGTAAGTAGAGCATAAAATAATCTTTGGGCGAGCTCTCATTTTCATAAAGCGATCATACAGATTAACTCCCTCTGCCATTAGTCTGTTTGCTTGCTTTACAACCTCAGTGTAAACTATTGGTAAATATGAAGAATAGAATCTGATACTGTCCTCAATTAGAATAATAACTTGTACTCCAACTTTATTTGTATCATTTTCTATATTGTTTCTATCCTCAAAGTACTTGATTATTCCAAAAATTATTCTAAAATCACCCTGCCACATAAAAATTTTATCAAAGATTTTTGAACTAGTGGATTTAATGATTTCTGACATTTCATCGTTATCGTAACCAAGGAGAACAACTGGAATATCAAGGTCTTCACTTTTGATGTTTTCAGCTAATTGAACTGCTGACATATCATCCACATGGAGTGTTGTTATTATAAGATTAAATCTTCCTTTAGTTTTAGCAAGCTTAACGGCTTCTTCTCCACTAGAGACATGAACTAATTCAGGACTGTTGCTCAGATTCAAACCTTGGTATTCTCTTCTTATCAGTTCATACAGTCTTCCATCTTCTTCAAACAGATAAAAATCGTACATGCTTGAGACAAGAATTACATCCCGAATTCTGAAAGACATTAAATTGTGGAAGTCCTGAAATTGAGCGTGCTTACTTTCAATAAGATACTTTTTATCAAATTTTATTTGCTGAGAGGTCATTAGGAAAATTTAATATGTGGATATTTCTGAATAATCATAATTCAAAATAATAAAAAAGGCGCATTTCTGCGCCTTTCAATAATGATAATTTGGGAATCTATTAGACAATCCCCTGATCTAACATTGAATCAGCAACTTTTATAAAACCACCAATATTTGCACCAGCTACATAATTGCCAGGGGTTCCATATTTTTCTGCAGTTTCAACACAAGTTGTGTGAATATCTTTCATTATCATTTGTAATCTATTATCAACTTCTTCTCTAGTCCATCCGTACCTCATACTATTCTGGGCCATTTCTAGACCAGATACAGCAACACCACCAGCATTCGCAGCTTTTCCAGGGCCATATAAAATTCCCTTATCAAGGAAAAGATTAACACCTTCAATAGTGGTTGGCATATTTGCTCCTTCACTTACTACGAATACTCCATTATCCAAAAGGTTTTGAGCATCTTTACCATTAACCTCATTTTGAGTTGCACTTGGGAATGCACAATCAGCTTTATGATTCCACAATGGATTGTGATCATTACTTGCATCTAGTGGAGTGTAAACAGCGTTTAAATATTTTTCTGCATACTCTTTGATCCTGCCCCTTCGAATATTTTTTAGTTCCATAACATATGCCAGTTTTTCTCTGTCGATACCATCTTCATCATAAATGTAACCACTTGAGTCCGAGAGAGTTAATGCTTTTCCACCTAAATCTAATATTTTTTCAACAGTATACTGGGCAACGTTTCCGCTACCAGAAACTAGACAGGTTTTACCTTCCAAAGAATCATTTTTTGCCCCCAGCATTTCTGCTGCAAAATAAACAGCACCATAACCTGTTGCTTCCGGTCTAATCAATGATCCTCCCCAATTCAAACCTTTGCCGGTTAAAACTCCAGTAAACTCATTTCTGATTTTTTTATACTGACCAAATAAGAATCCTATCTCTCTTCCACCAACACCTATATCACCTGCAGGGACGTCAGTATTTGGTCCTATATGACGACAGAGTTCGCTCATAAAGCTTTGACAGAATCTCATTACTTCATCATCGCTCTTTCCTTTTGGATCAAAATCAGAACCCCCTTTACCACCTCCCATAGGAAGTGTTGTTAAACTGTTTTTAAAAACTTGTTCGAAAGCAAGAAATTTTAGAATTCCAAGATTTACGGAAGGATGAAATCTTAATCCACCTTTATAAGGGCCAATTGCAGAATTCATTTCTATTCTGAATCCTCGGTTAACTTGAACTACTCCTTGATCGTTTACCCAAGGTACCCTGAACATTATTACTCTTTCAGGTTCGATAATTCTTTCTAATACTTTTGCTGAGCGATACTCTGGATGCTTATCCATAACTGATTCAAGCGATTCCACAACTTCTTCAACTGCTTGATGAAATTCGGGTTCGCTAGGGTTTTTGGCTTTTACTTCAGCCATAAGGGAATTTACATACTCTGACATAGTAACTCCTAAGTTATTAATTTGGTAAAATAAATTGATTTATTTAGTGATTTAGTATTTGATGCTAACTTTGGATGAGTTAAAAATTCTGTTTTTGCTTTTAACTGAGGTGTGTAGAAAAACCAAAATCTTATGTTAAAAAGAGTGCTATCCAAAAATATATCCGGTACAATAAATTCTTTTTACTAATGAAACTTATATCCTTTAAAAAATCTAGGCAAGGGAAAAATGAAAAGTTCAAAAATAATTTTTTGATAGTATTAAGATGAAAAATTTCTACGCAGTTTTTTTTGTGGCAGGTTTTACCATTAGTAATTTAACATGATTTTTTCCATGTTTTTCAATCTCAAGATGCTTCTCTGTGTTCCACCACTCACCTGGAATGCTAAGGTTGTATTCTTCTTTTTTTGCTTTCTTCTTTTTTAATGGTATCGTAAAAACAACGTCAAGGTGAGTAGCGTTTGATCCAAAGGCATTTTGCATAAACGGAAATTTACTTGATGAGAAAATAGAATCTGCATTATTTGCAGTTAGAACAACTGGAAGTGTATAAAGAAGAATTTTTATGTCATATTTTACAGACTGCATTTCATCATAAACTTTTTCTAGAGCAATCAAATTTCTAGCACCTTCTTCCCTTTTACAAAATATTTGCCAGAGGCCGGTGACACCAGGTTTAGCATTAAATTTTTCACGTAAATTGTAAAACTTCCAATCTTTTTTGTATAGGAGTTTTAGGTCATAGATCATGAAGGGTCGAGGGCCAACAAAACTCATATCACCTTTTAATATATTAAAAATCTGAGGAAGTTCATCCAAACCTGTCCTTCGAAGCCAACCAGAAAATTTTGTTACATCGTTTTTATACTGAGGTTTAAAAAAAACATTATTAAATGCAGGAAGTTTTTGTTTATGATTTCCTTTTATCGTACGAAGTTTGATAATCTTGAAACGATATTTGTCTAATGTTATACCTCTTTCTTGCATAAAAAATGGGAATTGTCTGGTTTCAAACAGAAGAATTATCGAGATAATTAATATTACTGGCAGAATAAAAGGTAATAAAAAAAGGGCAAGCGTTATATCAAAAAATCTCTTGTTCAAGTCTCAAATCTGTCAAATTAATCAATTAAAATTCAAAGCGAATTATAAGCAACATTTACTTAAAATACTAAAGTCCAAAGTAAATAATCAAGAATTAAAATCATTGCAGCTGATAAAACGAAAGAACGAATGGTAGATAAACCAACTCCTTCAGCACCTCCTACGGTTCTAAAACCAATATGACATCCAAGAAGAGCTGTCATACCCCCAAAAATTAAACCCTTGGTCATTCCAAAAGTAAAATCACTGATCATGAAATATCTTTTTACTGAATCAAAAAAAACTGCATATGAAACTCCAAGAAAATAGTTCGAAATAAAGTACGCTCCAGCCACTGCAATTACATTTGCAAAAATTACTAATATTGGCATCATCACAATTGATGCATAAAATCTTGGCATTGCCAAATATCTAACCGGACTTATTCCCATTGTTTCTAAAGCATCAATTTGTTCTGTAACCCTCATGGAACCTAATTCTGCAGCAATTGATGCTCCGACTCTTCCAGCAATTACAATAGCAGTAAGGACCGGCCCTAGTTCTGTAATAATTGCTCGACTTGTTGCAGTTCCAAGAAAAGACATTGGTGCAACACCTTTTAGCTGATAAGCTGCTTGCCAAGCAGCAACAGCCCCAGTAAAAATTGCAATAACAATTACTAACGGAAGTGAGTTTACTCCAATGTGTTCCATTTGGTAAAATAGAAGCTTTCTGCTTTTATATACTTTTGGAGTAGATTTAAGAATTGATAAAAAAAGATTGCTTATCTGTCCAATTTCTTGAAAAAAGCCATTCGCGGATCGACCTATTCTTTGTATTGATGTAGTAACCATCGCTAGAATTATTTAATCTAAAATTAAGACAAAATTAGTCATTTTTTTCTAATTGGGAAATATGAACTTAAATTACTCAATAGTATTTATTTTTTCTTGTATTTGAGGATTATTAATCACAAATTTACTATATAATTTAATCTTAATAAACATAAAAACTAGCTCTTTACAAGAGAAATTAAAGGTATTGATATGAATACTTTATCCTACAAATTAGAATCAGTTGATAAAAAAATTAACATCCCTGAAAATCTCGTTTTTGGAAGAACTTTTTCAACTCATATTTTTGAAATGGATTACATAGCAGAAGAAGGTGGATGGATTAATCCTGCAATTAAAAAGTTTGATGATATTAACATTAGCCCTGCAGCTCTTGTTTTTCACTACGGTCAAGCAATTTTTGAAGGATTAAAAGCTTACATTCAAGATGATGGTCAAGTTGTTATGTTCAGACCAGAGAAAAATTTGGAGAGACTGAATAATTCAGCGAGAAAGATGTGCATTCCCGAGATAGATGTTGAATTTGTTTTGAATTCTCTAAAAGAACTAATAAAAATTGATAAAGACTGGATTCCTAGAAAACCTGGATATTCACTTTACATACGTCCAGTAGTTTTTGCCACAGATCCTTTTCTTGGTGTTAAGCCAGGAGAAAATTACAAATTCATGATAATGCTAAGTCCGGTAGGACCATATTATCCTGAAGGATTTCATCCAGTTCCAATTATGGTTACCGATAAATTTGTACGTGCTGTAAGAGGTGGAGTTGGAGATTGCAAAACAGCTGGTAACTATGCTGCTTCTCTCCTTGCCCAAAAAGAGGCAATAAAGCAAGGATTTACGCAGGTTCTTTATCTTGATGCTTTAGAGCAAAAATACATCGAAGAAGTTGGAACGATGAACATGTTTGTTCAATTCAAAGATGAAGTTGCAACACCAAGGTTATCTGGAACTATTTTACCTGGAATTACTCGTCTCTCAGTTCTGGAAATTTTAAAAAATTGGGGATACAACATAAGCGAACGGGATGTTTCTTTACACGAAATTATTGAGGCTTACAATAACCAAAACCTTTTAGAACTATTTGGAACTGGAACAGCAGCAGTAATTTCCTCAATTGGGAAATTGAGGTATAATGATCTAGAACTTAAATTTAATGAAGATCATGCTGGCGAGTTAGGAACAAAATTATATGCTGAACTTACAGGCATCCAATATGGAAAAATAGAAGATAAATACGGCTGGTTAACAAAAGTAGAATAATTATTTTTCCAAAAAAATAATTCTTGACAAGTGCTCCCATGTTCACTATATTTGTAGTGAACATGGGAGCACTAATATGAAGCATGAACTTACCGACAGACAGAAATCTATATTTGAATTCATTAAAAACTATATCAATGATAATGGGTACCCGCCAACTTATCGTGAAATTGGGTATGAATTCGATATTTCCAGTACTTTTGGTGTTAAACGTCACATTGATGCACTGATTAAAAAGAACTATTTAAGTATTGCTAAAAATTCAAATCGAACACTTTCTATTAATGAAATCCATTTTGATCCTTCCTCCCCAAATAAAGAAAATCAAATATTAGAATTACCAATCGTTGGTCGTGTTGCTGCCGGTCAGCCAATTCTTGCGGAGGAGAACATCGAGGGAACATTTTGTGTTGATCAAAGTCTAATTGGTGGAAAATCTGACTGTTTTGCTCTTAAAGTTAAGGGTGATAGTATGATAAATGCCGGAATATTTGAAGGTGATATCGTAATTGTTAATCCTCAAAGAGATGCCAATAATGGAGAGATTATAGTTGCACTTTTAGGAGCCGAAGCTACCTTAAAAAGATTTGAAAAAAAGAATAATAGCTTTGCTCTGATACCTGAAAATGATAATTACGAAAGAATTGGCGTTAGTAAGAACGACGATTTCTCAATTGTTGGTAAAGCAATTGGTGTTTTTAGAATGTATAATTGAAAGGTTCATTATGAAAACTGAATTATTCGCTAATGCAATTTTGAAAAGAAATAAGGTTAAAATTTTATATAATCTTAAAGAGACACTATTAGAGCCCTATTTTATTAGTAGAAATAGGAATGGTAAAAAAGTGGTTTTCGGGAGGATAAATAATTCAGCTGAAATTAAAATGATTGAATATGATAAAATATTTAACATTAAAGTATTAAATTATTCACATTTTTCTCCAATTATTCCGATTTTAAATCTGAGATTTAAAATGACTAGAATGACCGACAAAGAAAAAGTAGATTCTTTAATAAAACATTTCTGGAAAAACGGATTCCTAACTGTAAGTCGTAAGCATGGAAACTATTTACCAGATCCCACACCAATTGGCGATTATCAAATAGATGCTGTTGGCAAGTTGAATAAAAAATTCGTTTTAGGATTAAACCTGACTAAAGATGATATTCAAAACCCAAGCATTTTAAAAAAGATAAAATTTTTAGCTTCTCAAAAAAGTAAATTCTCAATGCAGAAAGTTTCACTTTATTTAGGCTGCCCAGATGATCTTTGCGAAGAATTAGAATTACTACTTATACAAATAGATGAATCACTCAGAAAAAATATAAAGATAGTTTCCACTTCTGATGATGAAAAATAATTCTATTATTACATCTTTCCCCACCCATTAATTAATTTTAATTTTTCAGAATCAATTTCTGAATGCTGTTGTATAAGACTAGATGTGTCTTAGGTCAAAAATTCGTATAACATGTAATAATCTTGACATTTAGACACTCGCCACCTATTTTGAGTAGTCTTTTTAAAAATTATTGGAAAGTGAGTGAAAAAGGTTTTATCGGACACTAAAAAAGAGCAAATTGAGAAGATAAAACAAGAAGGAAATATCCCTAAACATATTGCTATTATTATGGATGGCAATGGTCGATGGGCTAAGAACAAAGGTCTCCCCAGAGTTGCAGGTCACAAAAGAGGAATTGAAACTGTTAGAGAAATAGTTGAGGCATGTGCCCATCTTGGAGTTCAATTTCTTACCTTATACACTTTTTCTACTGAGAATTGGAAAAGACCCAAAAACGAAGTCTCTACTTTAATGAGACTGATTGTTAAGAGTTTAAAAAATGAAACAGATGAACTGAACAAAAATAATATTAAGTTAACTGCAATTGGTAATATTGAAAAATTACCAGATCAGGTAAGTGCAGAATTAGAATACTCATTTGAGAAAACGAGTAGGAATACAAAAATGAACCTCAACCTTGCTTTGAGCTACAGTGGCAGGTGGGAAATTACCAAAGCGGTTCAAAATATATGTAAAAAAGTTACTGAAAAATCTTTAAGAATTGAAGATATCGATGATTCGGTAATCTCCAAACATTTGGATACAGTTGATATGCCCGATCCTGAACTTGTAATAAGAAGTGGAGGTGAGATGCGAGTAAGCAATTTTTTACTGTGGCAAATAGCGTATTCAGAAATATTTGTAACTGATGTTTTATGGCCAGAATTTAGCACAAATGATTTGATTGATGCAATAAAGGAATTCCAAACGAGAGAGAGAAGATTCGGACTTGTCAGCGAGCAGATTGAAAATAAAAGATGAAATCACATACACTCCGATAGCTTGGATTAGTTTTAGCTTATTACTTGTAGTTTTTTCTTATGTAAATGTTTTTCCTCAATTACAGAAAGCTAACTACAAGATATTAGGAATTACTGTCGAAGGAAACACTTCCGCTGATGCATCGACTATTATTGCAAACAGTGGATTAAAGGTTGGAGACGAAATTGAAATCCCCGGCGATCAAACCTTGAATGCTATTAGGCGGTTGTGGAAACTGGGCCTTTTTACATCCGATATAAGTATTGACGTTGATAAAAAAGTTGACACTGGTGTATTCCTTGTTATTAGAGTTGAGGAACATCCAAGAATTGAAAAGTATATTTTCAAAGGGAATGATGAACTTGATGAAGAGGATTTGGATAAAGTGGTAACTTTCGTAGCAGGTCAAATATTGAAACCACAAGCCATCTACAAATCTGTTCGGGATATGAAAAAGCTCTATGATGAGGAAAGTTTAATGAATGCTGTAATTGTTCCAGTCCTTTATTCTTTTGAACGAGCTGATACAACAGATGAAGATGAAGTTACAATTACTTGGGTAAGTAAAGAAGGCCCAGATGAGAATGAAGAGACTATTTATGATTTTAATCCAGAAAGTAAAAGAGATATAGTCCAAAGAATTCGAGAAAGATTACTTCTAGTATATAACATTGAAGAAGGTGAAGAAGTAGACGTCAGATCAATTACATTTGAAGGAAATACGGCATACGATGATGAAGACTTAAAATCAGAATTTGACGAAACCTCAGAACCAGTCTGGTGGAAATTTTGGTCGGATAATACTTTTAGTAAAGAGGATTACAAAGCTGATAAAGAAATACTCAAGAATTTTTACAACAGTGAGGGATATCGTGATTTTGAAATAATCAGCGACTCTTTAAATTTTAATGATGATAAAACTGAAGTAGATGTTGTTATCAACATAAATGAAGGTCCTTTAATAAAAGTAAGAAATATAATCTGGGAAGGAAATTCTGTTTATAGTGATGATATACTAAATGCAAGACTAGATTTTATTAAAGGTGATGTTTATGATCTTGAAAGATTCAATCAGAACCTCAGGTTTAACGAAAGCCAAAGTGATGTTAGTTCTGTATATCAGGATAATGGGTATCTCGGATTCAGTCTAGAAACCAAAGAAGAGAGAGTTGCGGAAGATTCAATTGATATTTACATAACCATCAGAGAAAATCAGAGGTTTAAAGTTGGTGGAATTGATATAGCTGGAAATACAAAAACAAAAGATAAGATTGTCAGACGCGAGCTTTACACAGTTCCAGGAGATTATTTTAGTCGATCTGCAATCTTTACAAGCCTCCAGCAGCTAGCTAACCTTCAATACTTCAATGTTGAAAAACTTTATACTGAAGGTATTGATTATAAACCTGTGAATGACAGCACAGTAAACTTAGCTTATTCTGTTGAGGAAAAATCAAGCGATTATCTTAATGCTTCCGTTGGGTACAGTGGCAGTTGGGGATTCAGCGGATCTATTGGTGTTACTCTTACAAACTTCGATATTGCAAATCCATTTTCTATGGGCGGTGGTCAAATTTTAAATTTCAACTGGCAGTTTGGTGTCGGAAACTTTTACAGAACTTTTAATATTGGTTTTACAGAACCTTGGTTTTTAGATACACCGACTATGGTTGGATTTGACATTTTTGATACCAGACAAAGATACATTTATGATTTATCACAAACGGGTATTACGCTGAAAGCTGGGCGAAGGCTCAAGTGGCCGGATAAATACTTTTATGTTCAAGGTATTTTGAGATACCAATACAACAATATTATAAACGGATCATCGTATTACCAAGAAGGGACATACAATCAGTTTACAGCAGGTTTAACTCTCACTAGGACGGATATTGATAATCCGGTCTTCCCTTCTCGTGGGTCAAAATTTTGGATTAGTGGAGAAATCAGTGGGGGTCCATTCTTGCCCGGTGATGTTGACTACTTAAAACTTCAATTTAAAACAGATTTTTATAGAAGGTTATTCAACTCAAACAGATTGGTATTCTATGCAGGATTCGACATTGGTTATATAGAAGAACTCAAAGCAGGAACTCCGATACAACCATTTGAATATTTTTATATGGGCGGTAATGGACTGGTGATTGCCACGACACCACTCCGTGGATACGAAGACAGAAGTGTTGGGCCAAGAAGTTCATTCGGACAAATAATTGGTGGAAGTGTAATGTCAAGATATGTTCTTGAGCTTAGGGCGGCATTAACTCTTGAGCCGATGCCGATATATATAATTGCTTTTGCAGAGGCTGGGAATGTTTGGGAGGACTTAAGACAAGCAGATTTTTATGATCTTCGCAGATCAGTCGGTATAGGTGCAAGAATTTTAATTAATCCAATTGGACTGATAGGATTTGATTATGGTTACGGATTTGATAGACCAATAGTCGATGGGCAAAGAGCCCAGTGGTTATTTCACTTTCAATTTGGAAAAGGTTTTTAATAATTTAAATTAATTCATTAATATGAGGTTCACGTGAAAAAGTTACTAATTGCCATTCTTTTAATTGGTGCTATAAGCATCAGTGCTCAAAATCAAAAGATTGGTTATGTTGATTCGCAAGTTTTATTTCAGAATTATGCTCCTGCAATAAAAGCTCAGCAAGATCTACAATTACTGCAACAAAGCTGGGCAAGAGAAAGAGACAGCTTAACAGTATTATTTCAAGAAAAAGTTGGTTCTTATCAAAATCAAAAAGCAATGATGACACCACAAAAACAAGCTGAAACTGAACAGCAATTACTAGCTGAACAGAATTCAATCTTACAAAGAGAACAGCAGATCGTTGCAAGAGGTCAAACAATGATGAAACCAATCAGAGATGCTGTAAACAAAGCGATCCAAGATGTTGCTAAGACAGAAAAAATGAGCTTTGTGATGGATAAAGGTGTTGAAGGTGTAGTAAGTATTTTACACTATGCTGATGCTGAATATGATGTAACATACAAAGTGCTTGATAGATTAAAAAAGAATTAAATTTAATCATTGGAAAAAATCATGCAGAAGTTAAAAATCTTTTTTGTAAGTATAGCCCTGTTACTTC
Organism: uncultured Ignavibacteria bacterium; assembly: GCA_963751695.1. Classification (GTDB taxonomy): domain Bacteria; phylum Bacteroidota; class Ignavibacteria; order Ignavibacteriales; family Melioribacteraceae; genus SZUA-22. The sequence goes on from CAVVVP010000002.1 coordinate 400,180, forward strand.
CTAGTGTAATCTTCGGACAACTGAATATTGGCTATGTTGACTCTAATACCATATTAAAACAGCTTCCTGATGCCCAAGATGCACAAAAGAGGTTAGATGCATTAGTGCAAGAATGGAAAGAAGAAATTCAAAAGATGGAGAGAGAGTTAAATACAAAGAGAACTGATTTTGAAAAAACGAAACTCATAATGAGCGACACAAAAAGGATTCAAATTGAATCTGAAATTTCAAAATTAGAAAATGATATTGCCAATTTCCGTCAGGGTAAGTTTGGGTATCAGGGCGAGTTATATACACAGCAAGCAGAGATTATGAAACCGGTTCAGAATAAGGTGTTTCTAGCAATTGAGGCTGTTGCTGAAGAAGAAGAACTTGATTATGTGTTTGACAGAAGTGGCGATATTTTATTTCTTTACGCAAAAGAAGAACATGATATAACTAGTTTAGTTATTAAATATTTAAAAGATTAGATTATGGAAATTACTGTTCAAGAAGTGGCCGATCTTGTACAAGGCAAAATTTATGGAGATCCGACTTTTACAATTCTGGGGATCTCCAAAATTCATGAGGCAAAAGAAGGTGATTTAACATTTCTCTATCTCTCTACTTATCAAAAGCATATCGATTCAACCAATGCTTCAGTTGTCTTGGTAAATTCACAATTTCAAAAAACTAGAGATGATTTAATTTATATCGAAGTGGAAAAACCAGATGCAGCTGTTCAAACTCTTATTAGAAATATTTTTGGAACTCCTAAACTTATAGAAGGAATCGATCCAAGTGCCTCTATTTCTCCTTCTGCTGAAATTGGAAAAGATGTAAACATTGGAAAAAATGTTGTTATTGCTAGAAATTGTAGGATTGGCGATAGGACAACAATTTATCATAACACCGTAATTCTTGAGAATTCAATAATTGGAAGTCAATCAATAATCTACCCTAATTCAACAATATGTCATGATTGTATAATTGGAAATAATGTGATTATCCACCCCAATACAGTTGTTGGTTCGGATGGATTTGGTTATACAATTAATGAAAAGGGAGAGCATAGTAAAGTTCCTCAAATTGGAAACGTTATTATTGAAGATGACGTGGAACTAGGTTCCAATGTATCAATCGACAGAGCCGCCTTGGGTTCTACAATAATTAGACGGGGAGTAAAAATTGATAATCTTGTTCAGATTGCTCATAATGTTGAAATTGGAGAGAACTCTGCACTTTCTGGTCAGGTAGGTATTGCTGGTAGTACAATTGTAGGTAAAAATTGTATATTTGGAGGTCAGGTAGGATTATCTGGGCATATCACAATCACTGATGGTGTAATGGTTGGTGCTAGAGGCGGAGTCTCAAAGTCTTTAACTGAGCCTGGAAAGTACTTTGGTGCACCAGCAAAAAATTATCGAGTGGCATTTAAAGAAGAAGCTCACATAAGAAATCTAGAAAAATATAGTAAGCAGATTAATGAACTTGTACAAAAAGTTAAGCAGCTTGAAGAATTAATAAAAAAGAGCAAAGGAAATAGTTAATGTTAGAAAAGCAGCGTACAATAGAAAAAGCAGTTAAAATTGAAGGTACAGGACTTCATACTGGTGCCAAAACAGTAATGAAATTTAAACCTGCACCAGAAAACTACGGTATTAAGTTTATCCGGGTTGATTTAGGAGATAGACCAGAAATTCCAGCAACTGCAGATTATGTAGTTGATATCTCGAGAGGTACCACTATTGGAATTGGAGAAGCTAAAGTACATACTGTAGAACATGTTCTCGCTGCTATTGTTGGATTACAAATTGATAATATAGCAATTGAAATTGACGGAATCGAACCTCCTATTGGAGATGGAAGTGCAATACCATATGTTGAAAAGCTTCAAGAAGCTGGATTTGTTAAGCAAAGTGAAAACAAAGATTATTTGATTATTGATGAAACAATAACTTATCACAATGAAGAAGAGCAAGTCGATATTGTTGCTTTACCGCTAGACGGTTACAGACTCACTGTAATGGTCGACTATAAGAATCCTGCGCTAGGAAGTCAGCACTCTGGTTTATTTGATCTTGATAGAGAGTTTGTGTCAGAATTCGCACCTGCAAGAACATTTTGTTTTCTTAGCGAAATTGAACCTTTGATTGAACAAGGATTGATTAAGGGAGGAAATATTGACAATGCAGTGGTTATAGTTGATCACGATATGGATGAGAAAAAAGTTCTTGAAATTAAAAGCAAGCTCGGTTTAGATGATGATGTCACAGTGGGGACAACAGGTTTCTTCAATGAGAATTCTTTAAGATTTAGAAATGAGCCTGTGCGTCATAAATTGCTGGATATGCTTGGAGACTTAGCATTAATTGGTGCTCCTATTAAAGCACAAATATTAGCAGCACGCCCCGGACACAAGGCAAATGTGGAATTTGCAAAGAAGATCAGGAAGCTATATCAGCAAAAACAGATCGAAAAGAAATATCAAAATATTAAAAAGAAGGGTTTGGTTTTTGATATTGAAGCGATCCAAAAAATTCTACCTCATCGGTATCCATTTTTACTTGTTGATAAAATAACAGATTTAGAATTTGACAAAAGTATCAGAGGTATTAAATCAGTCACGTTTAATGAACAATTTTTCCAGGGGCACTTCCCTGCTCAAAGAGTTATGCCGGGTGTACTTATTCTAGAAGCACTTGGTCAATGCGGTGGTATATTGCTACTTAACTCACTTTCCGAAGAGGAGTTGAAAACCAAACTAGTCATGTTTATGAAAATTGACAATGCTAAATTTAGAAGACCCGTTGTTCCAGGAGACCAATTAGTTCTTGAAGCTGAACTAGTCGGTAAAAAAAGCAGCAGATTTGTTTCAATGAAAACAAAAGCATTTGTTGATAATGAATTAGCCTGTGAGGCTGAAATGATGGCAGCAGTGGTGGATAAACCTAACAACTAAACTTGAGTACAACATGGCCCAAATACACTCAACAGCAATTGTCGATACCAAAGCAAACCTTGCAAGTAATGTTACTGTTGGTCCGTATGCTATCATTGAAAGAGATGTAGAAATTGGGGAAGGATCTGTAGTTGGACCTCATGCCTGTATATATAATGGTGCCCGCATTGGTAAAAATGTAAAAATATATCAAGCAGCCGCAGTATCAAATATACCGCAAGATTTAAAATATGCTGGAGAAGAAGCATTCTTTTATATTGGTGATAACACAGTCATTAGAGAATATGTAACATTGCACAAAGGTACTCTAGATACCGGATTTTCAAAAGTTGGATCAAATTGCCTTATTATGGCCTACGTCCATATTGCTCATGATTGTGTAGTTGGAGACAACGTAATACTAGCTAATTCAGTTCAGATCGCCGGGCATGTAAACATTGGAGATTGGACGATTCTTGGGGGTGCTGCTGTAGTCCATCAATTTGGTAAAACGGGTGAACATTGTATGATTCAAGGAGCTGCAAAAGTATCAAGTGATGTACCACCGTATGTTTTAACAGGAAGCGATCCACTTAAATATCATGGATTGAACAGCATCGGACTCAGAAGAAGAGGTTTTTCAAATGAAGATATCTCTATTATTAAAGATGCATATAAAGTAGTGTTTAATTCAGGTTTGAATAAAAGTGATGCGATTAAAAAGCTTGAAGATGATTTTGATAATAAATATGTCACAATTATTATCGACTTTTTAAATTCTTCCAATAGAAGCCTAATTAAAAAATGAGATGGATTTTTATAGATAGTGGCGCTAAGAGTGGAAGATACAATATGGATTTTGATATTTTCCTTGCAAACACATGCAAGAAAAATGAGGTGTATTTTCGTCTCTACCGATGGGATCCTTATACAATCTCCTTAGGTTTAAATCAGAATATTGATGAAGTTGATACCATCCAATCTGATTTAGATAATATTGATGTCGTTAAAAGACCGACTGGTGGAAGAGCAATACTTCACTCAGAAGAACTTACTTATTCCTTAATTATTCCAATAGATTATGGTTTATCAGCGAGGGAAGTATATGATAAAACTTCTATAACTCTATCAAAAGCTTTAGGAATTTATGATAAAAGGCTAAGATCGGTAGAATTGGAAAATACGCAACCAGATTTTAGGAACTTACTTAATCAACCTTCAGGTGCGCTTTGTTTTGCTAGCACAGCAAAAAGTGAAGTTAAGTACATGGGGAAGAAAATTATAGGAAGTGCTCAGAGAAAGATGAATACAGCTATTCTTCAGCACGGTTCAATACTATGCGGAAGATCTCATACGAAATTGCCAAAATATCTTTCGGATAAAACATTCACCAATGATTTGATTGAGGAGATCAGTTCAAAAACAATAGAAATTTCAACAGTAACAAACGAACCTGTTAATTATAATAGACTATCCCAATCAATAATTAATTCTTTTGAATCAGAATGGGAACTAAATTTTGATCGAAACAGTTCACCAATTATCACTGATTTTGAAAGGACTCTTTTAGTAACCAATAAAGTATAAGAAATTTGTCCAATGAAGATCATTAAAGTTTTATTTTATTTTATTCTCCCTATTTCTTTGTATTCTCAAGAAATTCCAATGATGGAACACCACCTTGCGGGAACCATTGTTACTGATATATGCGATGATGGTAAAGAAATCTGGGCTGCAACAAATGGGAATGGTGTCTATAGATATGATCTGAAAAAGAAAAAATGGCAGAATTATTCAACAAATAATAAAAAGTTGAGTTTAAATTTTTTCTATTCAATCACTGCCAGCAAAGATTTCGTCTGGGCTGGTTCTTCAGATGGTCTATTTATTTTCAGTAAAAAAAGGAATAAGTGGAGTAAAAGAAAATTTGGAAAAGGCGGCCAGTTAAGTAATTGGATTCGAGATGTGGAGTATGACCCCTACATCAATGTAGTTTGGATTGGCAGATTTAAGTATTTAACGAAATACGATATTAGAAAGAGACGCTTTACTGATTACGATCTAACAATGAACAATGATGTTAAAACGAACACTATTAAAGTTGTAAAGTTAGATGGTGATAGTCTCGTTTGGTTCGGAACTGAGGCTGGGCTTCATAAATACGATAAATCTCGAGACATAGAGGATGAAGGAACAATGTCGTTTTATAATAGCGATCTAAACTATTTCAAAGGTGAAGGTGATGCAGTTTCAATTTCAGCATTATTGCTCGAGCAGAACAATATTTGGATTGGATTAGATGAGTTTGTAACAAAATCAAATCCTGACTACAATGTAGGTGGTATTTATAAGTTTGATAGAAAAAATGAATGGATCCGATTTGATTCAAATTCTGGTCTACGAGGAAATGGAATTTACGATTTGGAAATAACTGGAGATTATGTTTGGGTATCTCTCTATCAATTTAGTAAAAACACAAAGGATGTTTATGGAAGAGGCATAGCTCTAATTAACCGGGTAACAGAAAAAGTATCTATGCTAGATGTCGATAACTTTCCGGAAACATCTTTTGCGTTTCATTTTGATGGGAGTAAAATGTGGATTGGAACTGAGAATGGTATTTTTTCAGTTGATTTCACAAATGAATTTGTGGAGAATTTCAAAAAATCTAAAGATGATTGATATTGAGAAATATAAGATTCTAGACCTGAAGAAAAATTTTGTAGGCAAAAATATTGCTGTTATCGGGGATATGATGATCGATGGTTATTTTTGGGGAGATGTAAAAAGAATTTCTCCGGAAGCACCAGTTCCGATTGTTGAGATAGATGATGAGTTTTTTAGATTTGGTGGTGCAGCGAATGTTGCGCTAAACATTACCAAATTAGGGGGATTAGCTATTCCATTCGGTGTGATTGGCGAAGACAATGATGCCAATATCTTTTTGGACTTAGTAAGAATTGAAAATATTTCTTCAGATTTTATTGTTAAGGATCCCGAACGTCCAACAACTATAAAAACACGAGTTATTTCTTCTGATCAACATATTGTAAGAATAGATAAAGAAAGCAAAAAAGAGATATCCAATAAAATTGAAGATAAGATATTTTCAGATCTTGAGAGTATAATAGAAAACATTGATGCAATTATTCTGCAAGATTATAATAAAGGTGTCTTAACCTCAACATTGATTAGAAGAATAATTAAACTTGGCAATGAGAGAAATAAGATAATTGCAGTAGATCCTAAATTCGATAATTTCTTCGAATATAAAAACGCTACTCTCTTCAAACCAAACAGAAAAGAAACTGAAAATGCTTTTGGAATCAGAATTGATTCAGCCAGTAAGATTGAGAATGCAGGTTCAGACTTGCTTAAACAATTAAATCCAACTTATTGTTTATTAACATTAGGTGAGGATGGAATGGCAATTTTTGAGAAAGAAAAATCTTGCCATAAGATTCCAACAATTGCTAAAAAAGTTCTAGATGTATCTGGGGCTGGGGATACAGTTATTGCTACGGTTACAATGGCTCTTGCAAGTGGATGTAACATAAGAGAATCGGCGTTTCTTGCAAACTATGCAGGCGGTATGGTATGCGAAACTGCCGGAATAGTACCAATTGAAATTGATGAATTGTTTAATGATATTAATGCGGAGTTAGCATGAAAGAAGTTTTATTAGCAAGAGAAAAAATAATTGAGATCAGAAAAGCCTTAAAAACTTTGGATAAAAAAATTGTGTTCACAAATGGTTGTTTCGATATTTTACACGCTGGTCACGTAGATTATCTCGCAAAAGCTAAGGAGAAAGGTGATATTCTGATTGTGGGATTAAATGCTGATGCATCTGTAAAAAGACTTAAGGGCGATAAGAGACCAATTATTAATGAGAGAGAAAGAGCATTTCTCCTTTATAATTTAAAATCAGTTGACTATATAACTCCATTTGAAGAAGATACACCAGAAGAGTTAATTGGTGAACTTGTGCCTGATGTACTTGTAAAGGGATCTGACTGGCCAATTGATCAGATTGTTGGAAAAGATATAGTTGAAAAAGCTGGTGGTAAAGTTGAATCCATTGAAATTGTAACTGATCAATCAACGTCAAAAATAGTTGAAAAAATATACGAAATGTATAAATGATTTTTAAGAAAAATAAGGTAAAACGAAGTCTATCAAGAAAGATCGGCAACGGGATTATCTATTTTTTTCTGGGAATATTTATTCTTTTTATTTTATTCTTTGGATTTACACAAACCTCAACTTTCCGCAATTTGGTTCGAAATAAAATCTTAGATTATGCTAATGAAGCATTCCTTGCTGAATTCAATCTTGAATCTATTGAGGGAACTGTTATAACAAGTTTAACACTAAACAATATCTCACTTGTCAATGACGTAGATACAATTTTGGCAGTAAAAAAAATTGAAATTGGTGTCAATCCATTTCCCCTACTCATTAAAGAATTGAATTTTACGAGAGTCAAAGTAAAAGAAATGAAATTGAACTTTATTAAAGAAGAATCTGGTGATTGGAATTTCTCTAATATTATTTCACCAGACTCATCAGCTGTAATTGAGAAAGTTGATACTCTAAAGCAGCAAGCAAAGAAAAAGGGGGATTTCCCCTTCAATTTTCAAGTGAATGGATTAGAATTTGATGATGTCAATTTTAAAATGAAAGATTCTAAATATAAATCAAATAATAGGACTTATAATACAATCAATTTTGACGATTTGGTGATTAGCAATCTAAATATGAATGCCAATATTTATGCAGACATCAACTCTAGGAAATTTAATCTACAACTCGATAGCTTAAGCTTCTCACCAAATTTGAACAGATTCAATTTGCGCAACTTTAGTGGGAATATTCAGCTTTCCGAAAAATTTGTTGAAGCAAAATCTATCTCAATAATAACTGATAGTTCAAACTTAAATATTTTTGCCCGACTAGATAGCTTAAATCTATTTGGTGAAGTAGATATAGAAAATTTTAAAGATTATCCATTACAATTAAGTTTTGATGCTAATCCTTTTAACGGAACAGACCTTAGTTCATTTCTTGATGCTGTTGAGTTTATGAACGGACCAATTCTGCTTCAATTAGATGCAGAGGGATCATTTGGTAATTTCAGGCATAAAGCAAATTTAAGTTTAGATAGAACCAATATCCTCATGGAGGGATCACTTCAAAATCTCCACACTCCCAAGAAGCTCTTTATCACGGCTAATTTTCAGAACTCAACAGTTGTATATCAAGAAATAGACAATTTTTTAAGAGGACTAGAACTCCCACCTTATCCAGACCTTGTAGTTCAAAATATGAACCTAAAGTATGCTGGCGAACCATTAAAGTTTAAAGCGAATGGAGATGGTCAGATAGGTGAAGGAGAAATTACATTTGGTGCATTCATGGATATGTATCCAGATCTGATAAATTATGATTATACTTTCACAACGAACAATGTAAACCTGATCACGACAATTGGGATTAATAGTAATGTTAATTCAAAAGGTAAATTTAAAGGGAAGGGATTTAATCCTTCTGAATCTACGTCTAATATGGAACTATTTGTATATAATTCATTTATAGATAAATATTATTTTGATTCACTTAGTGCAAATTTACAGACGACAGATCAACTTATAGACCTTGAGATTACTGCTGGTTATGACAGTACTGGAGCTTCTGTTTCTGGTTTACTCGATCTTGCAGAAAGTTCGATGCCCATCTATAACTTAAAAGGAAACTTTCAGAATTTAGATATGGCATTACTACTCAGCGATTCAGCATTTAATTCTTCCCTAAACTTTGAATTTGCTGTTGACGGACACTCATTAGATATAAACGAAACTGAGGGAACATTCGATTTAAATTTTATTGACTCAAGAATTGGGGAGAATGAATTTGATAGTGTCAAGTTCAGCCTTGACCTTAATCTTGAAGATAAAATGAGAAGCATAGAGCTAAGATCAGATCTTCTTGATTTCAATCTGAGCGGAGAATTTAATCTTGAAGACGCATATAAATTGTTCAATCATCAAGTTAGTAAAATATCTTACTCTATTGGGAATAAACTTGCCGATCTTAATCCGATAAATTATAAGAGGAGTGATCTCGCAACCCTTCTAGAACTGCGTCGAAACGAAGATATTGTTGAAAATGATCTCTATTTAGATTACGATTTCGAATTTAAAGATTTTAGAATTATTGCAGCTTTAATTGGGCAAGATGAAATTTCAATTTCTGGTAAAGGTGACGGATACATAGAAAATGATTCGTCAAACTTTTCAATGAGTACTAACGTAGATATCGCCTATCTATTCCTTTTTGAGAATAGAGATGTATTTTATATTTCTGATGTTACTGGAAATATGAATATAGGCTTCGATAACCACAGTTATTTGTTTGATAACATTTTTGGGTCTTTCTCATTTGATTCAAAACGCATAGTATCAGAAATTAATCTTGAAAACCTATCTTCCGATATAGTTTTCAATCAAAGTAGAATCTATTATAACATTTCTGGTGATCTTGATGAGAATATTCGTACAAAATTAAATGGTGATGTGGTAATTACTGATAGTATGGAAACTATAACTATAGATAAGCTTGCATATAATTATTATGATTTCAACATTGAGAACCACGACCCAATAATTCTAACTAATACGCGCGAACAATTCCAAGTTAAACAATTCAAATTATCTAATGGCCAGTCAGAGCTTGAATTAGATGGATATATTAAAGAAGATCTTACACAAGATCTTCGGCTACAACTTAGAAATCTTAAGGGTGGTCTTTTAGGTAAGTATCTTTTCGGATTCTCGGATAATGATGACGAGATGACATTTAATATATATTCTGAGATAAAAGGAACGGCTGTTGAACCGATTTTACTGATCGATTTTGCCGCAGAAGATATCGTGATCAATAAGAAGAATCTTGGCTCTTTATATTGTGATCTTGACTATACTGATAAGAATCTTAAAACAAAAATCCAATTTACAGACTCCACAAGAAATACGGAAAAGCCACTTCTTACTCTAGATGGAGAAATACCTATGTATATTGGTATTGAGCCAGAACGAAATGTTGTTGATTCTTCTAAATCAATGAACTTAAAATTTGTTACAAAAGATTTTAATATTACTTCACTTGGTAAGTTAATTCCAACTCTTAGCAAACAATCTGGATTTTTAAATTCTGAAGTGGTACTATCCGGTTCACTTGCAGACATAAATTATGATGGATTCATGAACCTAAAAAATGCAAGGTTTCATAGTGAGATAACCAATTTGAAATATGGACTGGATTTTGATCTAATATTCAATCATGATCGAATTGATGTAAAAAACATTTCGCTTAAAAATATAGATAACTCATTTAATGGTGTGTTCTCAGCAAGTGGGCAAGTCTCAACAAAAGGATTTGGTATTAGATCTGCTGACTTAATGATAAACGGTAACCTTGCACTTTTAAGTAATGCCTCAAAAAAGTCAATGAATAATCTGTTTGGGGATTTAGTTATTGCAACCGAAAATTCACTTCTCTACAAATATGAAAATGGTCGATCAAACCTTGCAGGTATAATCAAAATAGAAGAGGCTAATCTTAATTTTATTCCTGCAGAGTCAAGTTATTCAGTAACAGGCTCAGATTTTAAGTATGTTTTTGTAGTTGATTCGTCAATATACAGCGTTCAGAGAGAGAAGTACGAAAAACTTCTCACTGCCCTTTCCTTAAAGTATTCTGATGATTCTAAAAGCACGACACTTCCAAAGAATTTTGATCTTGATGTAGTAATTCGATCTGATAAAGTTTCCAAAGTTTCCGTTGTTCTCTCAAAAGCACTAAATCAAAAACTCATTGCTGATGTTTCAGGAAGCATTAGAATTAGCAACAAGGAAGATCAGTTAATTGGTCAAGGTCAATTTGATATACTTTCGAGTTCAATGTTCACTTTCTATAAAACTTTCCAAACAGAAGGTAACATTAAGTTTACATCTGATATAACGGACCCAATAATTAATATTACTGCAATATACGAAGCTGACTATGTAAATAGCAGGGTGACAGATGCTGAACCTATTAAAACTGCTGTAAAGATCAAAATAAATGATAAAGTCAGCACTTTACAAAATAATATTGCTACAGGAGAGAATCCAATCGACATGAAGATCTACATGGGACAAAAAAACATAGAATATGATATTGCCAGCAATCAGTATAATAATCTGGATGCCATGTATTTCATTCTCTTTGGTACATTTACCTCAGATGTTGATAACGCAGACCTCGCAAATAATGCTGCCATGTCTGTTCTCGGTTCAACACTTACAACTATGCTCAATGCAAACTTTGGAGATTTGATTAATAATGTTAACTTCAACCAGAGTGGCAAACAGACTCGTTTTAACATTTCTGGAAGAGTTCAAAAAGTAAGATATACAGTTGGTGGTTCACAAGAAGTTTTTTCTGACCTCAGTCAAGCCAATGCAAGATTGGAATATTTATTCAGTCCAAAATTTATTGTCAGAGCAGAAAGAAAAGATCCAATAATTTCCTCATCATCTGGTAGCAATGAAAAAATCAGTGAATTTGGAGTAAAATATAGGTTTGCATTTTAATGGAAAAGCAATTAAAAGAATTTTTCAATAGACGTCCCGGAATAAAAATTAAAACAAAGGAGTTGGCAATAAAGCTTCATGCCACTTCTCCTAAAAGATATTCTAAACTCAAAGAAAGTTTATATAAACTAATTCAAGAAGGATTCTTAACCAGAAAAGGAAAACGATTTATTCATGTCCAGATTGGAAATGAGAATCTAATTGGTACGTTTCAAATATCAAAAGAAGGAACATATGGATTTGTAATTCTCAAAAACTCAAAAATGAGTGATGTCTTTATACCAGAGAAACATTTTAACTCGGCTTTTCATGGTGATACTGTTAAGGTAAAATTGCTCTCAGAAAAAAGGGGTAAAAGTATAGAGGGCAAAATAACCGAAGTTATGGAACGAAAGTTTGAAAAAATAGTTGGTACTTTGCAAAAGAAGAAGGGCAACTATTTTGTTGAACCAAGAGAAAACTCTATCCATACGAAATTCTTCATTCACGAACATAATCTTAATGGAGCTGAGGCCGGAGATTTAGTAACTGTAGATAATATAACATGGGACGATAGATCAACAATTCCGGAAGGAACTATTGATGAAGTTTTTGGTCAGTCAGGAACATTTGATGCTGATACAGCAGCAATTGCATACGAATTCGATATTCCGACAAGTTTCCCTAAATCTGTTAAAAATGAATTAAATAATATATCATTAGAAATTAGCGAAAAAGAAATTAATAAAAGACTTGATCTTAGAGATAAAACCATATTTACAATTGATCCAATTGACGCAAAGGATTTTGATGATGCAGTTTCCATAATTTCCTTACCAAACGGGAATAAGGAAGTTGGAATTCATATTGCCGATGTTAGTCACTTTGTCCCCCCAAACTCCCAGATCTATCAAGAAGCATTAAAAAGAGGAACTTCTGTTTATCTGGTAGGCAAAGTGATTCCAATGCTTCCAGAAAAATTATCAAACAATATTTGTTCACTAGTTCCTAATGAAGATAGATTAACTTTTTCTACAGTAATAGAACTAGCCCCAAATGGTAAGATTGTTGATTACTCAATTCAAAAATCAATAATAAACAGTAAAAGAAGATTTACTTACGAAGAAGTGCAGGAGATCCTTTCTTCTGGATCAGGAGATTATTATTCCGAGTTATTTGAACTCAACATTATTGCTCAAATACTCCGTGAGAATAGAAATAAAAGTGGAAGTATAAATTTTTCTCGTCCGGAAGTGAAATTTGCGCTTGATAAAAATGGTAAACCTGAATCAGTATCTATTAAAATTCAACAAGAGAGTAATCAGCTTATTGAAGAATTAATGCTTCTAGCAAATAATACAGTAGCTGGATATTTTAATAAAGGAGACTTGAGCAATCTACCTCCTTTTGCTTATAGAATCCATGACAAACCAGATGAGACAAAACTTTTTGAATTTCTACAATTTGTAAAATCTTTAGGATACACTTTTAATATCGGGAGTAAAAACCTATCAAAAGAGTTTCAGCAATTATTAGAACAGGTCAAAGGTACACCTGAAGAAGCGGTTATAAATGAAATAGCAATTCGAACAATGGCAAAAGCCATCTATTCAGAAACCAATATTGGTCACTATGGTTTAGGTTTCAAACACTACACTCACTTCACTTCTCCCATTAGGCGTTTTCCTGATCTACTAGTTCATTTGCAGACATATTATTGCCTTGAAAATAATAATAAACCTTTATATTCTTCGAATGAAATAGCTGAAATTTGTGAACATTGCTCCACTCAAGAAAGAAATGCTGTTGATGCAGAAAGGCTTTCTGTCAAGCTAATGCAGATCGAATTCCTTAGAGAAAACCTTGGAGAAGAGTTCGAAGGAGTTATTTCTGGGGTCACAAATTTCGGATTGTTTGTTGAATTAAGTGAAAGTCTTGCTGAAGGACTTATTAGATTGAGTGATTTGGATGATGATTATTATCAATTTGATGATAAAAATTACTCTCTAATTGGAAGGTCAACAAAGAAAATTTATAGACTAGGTGATAGGATAACTGTAAAATTGATTAGAGTTGATGAAGAAAAGCGTGAAATTGATTTCATTATAATTTAACTCTAGCAATAAAATTGAATGAAGACTCTTATATTAAATATAATATTTGTGCTTTCTATATCTACATCATTATTTGGACAGTTTGGCCAAAATAAAGTCCAATACAATGATTATGAGTGGTTTTATATCCAAACAGAACATTTTGATATATATTTTACTGAAGAAGGTAAAATAAATGCCGAGTTTTGTGCAGCAGTTGCAGAGGATGCACTCGAAGATATTCATGGAAAACTAGATTTTCAAATTAATAACAGAATTTCATTAATTATTTACAATTCACACAACGATTTCCAAGAAACAAACACTACCGATTCATACTTAGGGCAAGGTACTGGCGGTTTTACAGAGCCATTTAAAAATAGAGTGGTCTTCCCTTTCGAGGGATCATACAAAAAATATAGACATGTTATACATCATGAATTAGTCCATGCGGTTATGCGTGATATGTTATATGGTGGAACGATTCAAAATATAGTTGCAAAAGGGATCTCTCTTCAACTACCTCATTGGTTTCATGAGGGAATGTCAGAGTATTTATCAAGTGATTGGGAAACAAATTCCGACATGTTTATCAGGAATGCAATTATCAATGAGTTTTTACCCGACATACCCCAACTAACAGGATATTTTGGATATCGAGGTGGTCAATCTGTAATGAAATTTATTGCTGATAAATATGGTCGTGAGAAAGTTGGAGAATTACTAAATAACATTAATGACCTCAGTAGTTTTGAAGCCGGACTTCGTGCGACCATAGGATTAAACATTGAGGAATTAAGTGAGCAATGGAAAAAGGAAATTAAAGTACAATATTGGCCAGACATTGCAACTAGAGAAGAACCGGATGAGTTTTCTAAAAGACTAACCGACACAAAAAAAAGTATTGGATTCTATAATACTAGTCCAGCTATTTCGCCAGCTGGTGATAAAATGGCGTTCATCTCTGATAGAGATATCTATCTTGATGTTTATGTAAGAGACATCCGGGATAAGGAAGAAATATACAAAGTTGTTAGTAGCGGAACAACATTTGATTTTGAAGAGCTAAACATTTTAAATCCTACGCTTACTTGGTCACCAGATAACGATCATATCGCATTAACCTTAAAACAAGGTGGTGAAGATGTAATTGCTGTTATTAACGTTGATACCGAAGAGTATTATACATTACCTTTTCATCTGAATGGAATTCAATCAGTAAGTTGGTCTCCCGACGGAACAAAGTTAGCTTTCGATGGGCACGATGCAAAACAATCCGATATATTTATCTACGATTTTGAATCAAAAAGTGTCTCAAGTGTTACCAGTGATATTTTTACAGATGTTGGACCTACTTGGGGCCCAAACAGTGATGTGGTTTTTTTCTCTTCCGACAGGGGAGAATATCTTGATAGTTCAATGATCCCTAAAGATTTCAACATCTACAATCATAATTATTCACAACTTGATCTTTATCATATTTCACTTAGTTCAAATCAAGTTACAAGACTTACAGATTGGGAACTAAGTGATGAAAAATCTGCAGTCGTTTCTCCAGAAGGTGATCAAATTATTTTTACCTCTGATAAAAATGGTATTACCAATATGTATAAAAAGTCTATAGTATTTACCAGAGGTAGTTCAGGAAGTACAATTAGTGATTTAGATGCAAAACCAATAACAAATTCCTTAAATCAGGTTGAACAGCTTTCACTTTCACAAGATGGAATGAAACTTATCTATACAACATTATATAAGAGGGGATATAATATTTTTCTAATTGATAATCCCTTTGAACTAGAGATAGATCAAGATTCATTAGAAATGACACCATTTATGGCTCATTTGGATGCTAAATCAAAGGGGCTAATTTCAGATCTATCTTTTTTCTCAGATTCCCCTCTAAGTTCGGTTGTGGAAGATACAAGTAAAAGTGGAAAAGCAACACCTGAAAATCCATCAAACAATAGACGTAGTTTTATTTTTACAGGTGATCTTGTAGTTGATGAAGAGGGAGACTCTGTTAAACCAGATTATAGCAACTATATTTTCGGAAGTGAAGATATAGATACTTCTACAGTTGCGCTTGCTGAAGAGCAGAATCTTTTTTCTAAGAAGCTAGATCAAAATGGGAATTACTTAGTTAATAGGTACCGAATCAATTTCACGCCAGATTTGATTTATGCAAATGCAGGATGGAGTACTTTCTATGGATTGATGGGAACGACAGTACTTTCATTCAGCGATGTTCTAGGAAATCACAGATTGGTTGGTGTTACCGGTTTCCAAATAGACTTAAAGAATAGTGACTATGGACTATCATATTATTACTTACCAAAGAAAATAAACTACGGTATTGAAGGATTTCATACGGCTAGATTCGTATATCTATACAGAGGTGGATTTGCAAATTTATTCCGATTTAGAAATTATGGAGGAGTTGTATCTGCAAGCATTCCACTAAATCGATTCTATAGATTTGAAACGAGCCTTGCTGGAATTAATGTTAGTTCTGAAAATTTAGATAACGTCTTTGAACCCATGGAAAGAGTTTTCTATATGATTCCATCGGTCAGTGTCGTTCATGACAATACTATGTGGGGTTATTACTCCCCCATTCAAGGAACTCGCTATAAAGCAACAGTTTTTGGAAATCTCGGACTTGGTGATTCGCGAAAAAGCTTCTATTCAGTTACTTGGGATTTCAGAAAATATATGCGCTTCTTATTTGATAATTCTCTTGTATTTAGATTCTCAGGGGGCTATTCTGGTGGTAACAATCCACAACGATTTATGCTTGGAGGAATCTCCAATTGGATTAACAGATCTTTTGCAACAGGTACTATCCCAATTAATAATGCCTCAGATTTTGCTTTCTTAACTCCAGCAATGCCAATGAGAGGATATCGATATGGTGAACAACTTGGGACAAAGTATGTTCTCCTAAATCTTGAATTTAGGATGCCGATTATCAGATATCTTCTTGCCGGACCTATTATCCCACTATTCTTCCAAAACGTTATTGGAACTGCATTTGTTGATGTTGGTACTTCTTGGACTGAAAATGAAGATTTTTCGTTCTCATATAAAAGAACTGTACCAGATTATTCTAAAGGAATGTTGATAGGAACTGGTTTTGGAGCAAGATCATATATACTATTTTTCCTACTAAGATTTGACGTAGCTTGGGCTTATGATAATACTGGTTTTTCGACTCCAAAGTATTATTTTTCCCTTGGCGTAGACTTCTAATTTACGCTGATTTTTTCTTTTCAGATTTTTTTGAATCACTCTTTGTTTCTAATTTATCAGAACTAGGTTTTGAGCTAGCATTTGATTTTGCAGTAGATTTCTTATCATTCTTATAATCTGTTTGATAAAAACCGCTGCCTTTAAACACTGGGGTTAAACCAGTTCCAATCAATCTATTGAGTTCGCCGCCACATTTTGTGCAGACTTTTAGCGGTTCATCTGTCATTTTCTGAAAATATTCAAATATATCTTCACAACTTTTACATCGATAATCATAAGTCGGCATAACATCCTCTTTCAAAGATTTAACTTGCAAAAATAATGAGATGATTTTTAAAAACAAATTTTATAAAATAACACATAGAATAACTTTATGTATATTATTAATTAAATTATTGAGAATCTAGGTCAGATCTTTCATATTATTGCTTTAACTTCAACTATTTGTTATATTTAAACTTTGTCTCAAATTTTGTAATACGCAATGAGTGAACCACAACTATTAATTTTTTCTGGCAGTTCTAATCCAGAATTAACAGATAAAATTTGCAATTATTTAGATATAACTAAAGGTCTTCTTGAATTAAAGCGATTTAGTGATAAAGAGATCTGGGCAAAGTTCAAGGAAAATATCCGGGGTAGAGATGTTTATATTGTTCAATCAACAATGTCTCCCGCTGAAAATATTATAGAACTTATGATCTTGCTTGATGCCGCTAAACGATCCTCAGCAATTAGAATAACAGCAGTAATTCCTTATTTTGGATATGCCAGGCAAGATAGAAAAGATCAACCGAGAGTTGCTGTAACTGCTAAGCTTTTAGCTGATGTAATAACTACTGCTGGAGCTGATAGGGTGATAACCATGGATCTTCACGCTGCTCAAATTCAAGGTTTCTTTGATATTCCTTTAGACCACTTATACGCTTCTCCTGTGTTCACTGAAGAATTTAAGAACAAGAATAACAATTTAGTGGTGGTTTCTCCTGATGTTGGTGGAATTAAGATTGCAAGATCATATGCCAAAAGACTGAAAGCTGGATTAGTATTGATAGATAAAAGAAGACCTAATCATAACAAAGCAGAAGTTATGAATGTTATTGGTGATGTTGAGGGAAAGAATGTACTTATAGTTGACGATCTCATCGATACTGGAGGAACTTTTGTTGCAGCAATTGCAGCTCTTAAAGAGCGTGGTGCAAATAAAATTTATGGCGCTGTAACACATCCTTTGCTTTCGGGCGACGCACTTGAAAAAATTGAAAATTCTGATATTGAAAAATTATATGTTACTGATACTATTCCAATTAAAAATTTAAAAGAAGATTCTAAAATAGAGGTCAAAACATCTGCAGAGTTGTTCTCTGAGGCAATAATAAGATCGCACTATAATGAATCCATTAGTTCACTATTCGAAATTGATAAAAGTTAGAAAATAAACGGAGAAAAAAATGGCTGAGGTTGTATTAGCTGGAAAGAAAAGAGAAGTTAGTAACAAAGGTGCTAACAAAGAATTAAGAAGAAATGGTGTTATTCCGTGTATATATTATTTGAAAGGAACTGATCCAATACCTTTCTCTGCCGAGGAGATTGCACTGAAACCATTGGTATTCACTGCTGAAGCACACATGATTAGCATTGCCTTAGATGAGAATGAAGCAATTTTAGGTATTGTTAAGGATGTACAATTTGACCCCGTAAGTGATAGAATTGTACATGTAGATTTCAAAGGTGTAACACTTGGACAAAAATTGGAAATTCAAATACCATTATCTTTCACCGGTAGCTCAATTGGAGTTAAAGAAGGTGGAGTTTTACAAGCTTCATTGCATAAACTAGATGTTGAGTGTCTACCTCGTGATATTCCTGAAAATTTTGAAATTGATGTTACTACTCTAGCTGTGGGTGATTCAATACATGTGAGAGATTTAAACTTTGAGAATGTAACAATTCTGAATGATGATGACATTATGGTTGTTTCAGTTGTTGCACCTAGAGTTCAAGAAGAAGAAGAGATTGCTGAAGAAGTTGAAGGAGCAGATGAAGAAACTGCTGAACCTGAGGTTATTTCAAAAGGCAAAGCTGACGAAGAGCAAGCCGAAGAATAACATTAAATTGAGAGCAATTGTTGGATTGGGTAATCCAGGAAAAAAGTATGAATTTACTCGTCACAACATAGGATTTACGATTCTTGATAAATTTGCTCAAAAACATAATCTTGAATTTTCACCATCAAAAGGTGATTATTATTCTGTGGGAAGTATGATTAATACTTCCCATTTTGTTTTATATAAACCCATGTCATATATGAACAATAGCGGTATTTCTGTTCAGCAAATTATTGAGAATGATAAAATTAAACTGGAAGACATTCTAATTGTATCTGATGATATTAATCTGGAAATGGGAAAGTTACGTATCAGAGCATCTGGTGGTGATGGTGGACATAATGGACTTTCTTCAATAATTTATCACTTAAATAGCGACAAATTTACGAGACTGCGATTTGGTGTTGGAGGCGAATTTGAAAAAGGAGAAATGCCCAACTACGTCCTTGAAAATTTCTATGAAAATGAATTGAAATTAATTAGATTAAAGGTCGATTATTCTGTTTGTCTTATCGAACAGTTTATCGCTGGGGGAAAAATACAAATGCTGAATTACTTCAGCAAGGAAGAATCAAAACAATAACCATTAAAACTTGATTGAAATTAGGAGAGTTTTTTTATGCAACAACTAATTTACGTTGTTCCGTTTTTAGGCTTATTAGCTTTAATATATTCATTCGTAAAAAATCGGTGGATAACTAATCAGAGTCCTGGTTCTGAGAAGATGACAAAGATCTCTGGCCACATCCAAGAAGGAGCAATTGCATTTCTCAAAACTGAATATAAGGTATTATCAATATTTGTGATCGCAGTTGCAATTTTGTTAGCCTTTTCGAATTCGGGTAGAGAGAATTCATCATGGCTTATAGCTGTATCCTTTATGATTGGAGCATTCACATCAGCACTTGCTGGTTATCTTGGAATGATGGCAGCAACAAAATCAAATGTTAGAACTACTCATGCAGCTATTACTGGACTAGCTCCAGCATTAAAAATCGCATTCACGGGCGGATCTATCATGGGTATGAACGTAGTTGGTCTTGCCGTTGTTGGACTCAGCGTACTTTTCATCATTTACTCAGATCTTTCATGGGATGTTATAAAAGTGATAAATGTTCTTTCCGGATTTTCACTTGGTGCTTCGTCAATTGCTCTTTTTGCTAGAGTTGGCGGAGGTATCTATACGAAAGCTGCAGATGTTGGAGCTGATCTTGCAGGAAAAGTTTATGAGGGTATTCCAGAAGATGATCCTCGGAACCCGGCTACAATCGCAGATAACGTTGGCGATAATGTTGGTGATGTCGCTGGGATGGGAGCTGACCTTTTTGAATCTTATGTTGGAGCAATTATAGGGACAATGGTGCTTGGAGCAGTTTTTACAAGTCTTCCAGAATTTGAGTCATTCTCACTTGCAGCTGTTATTTTACCTCTAATACTTGCTGGTGTGGGAATTGTAATTTCTATCATCGGAACATTTTTCGTCACTGTAAAAGAAGGTGGAAATCCCCAGAAAGCTCTTAACATGGGAGAATTTGGTTCAAGTGGAATTATGATTGTAGCATCCTATTTCTTAATTAAATATCTTCTTCCAGAGACATGGAATTTCAACGGATTTGAATATACAAGTAACGGAATTTTTATTGCTACCTTAATTGGTGTTGCAGCTGGAACAATCATTGGACTGATCACAGAATACTATACTGGAACAGATTATAAACCAGTTAAACAAATTGCAAATCAATCAGTTACAGGAGCTGCTACGAATATTATTTCAGGCTTAGGTGTAGGAATGATGTCAACAGCTATTCCAATATTAGTTATTGCATTTGGTATAATTGCAGCATATGAGTTTGCTAGTCTCTACGGAATTGCAATTGCGGCATTTGGAATGCTTTCCACCACGGGAATTCAGTTAGCGGTCGATGCATATGGCCCAATATCTGATAATGCCGGTGGTATTGCAGAAATGGCTGAACTTCCAAAAGAAGTTCGTGAAAGAACAGATAAACTTGATGCTGTTGGTAACACCACAGCCGCGATAGGAAAAGGATTTGCTATCGGTTCAGCTGCACTTACTGCATTAGCACTTTTCTCTGCTTTTATGGTACAAGCAGAAATTTTAGTCATTGATCTTTCTAAGCCAGTTATTATGGGTGGTTTGTTGATCGGCGCAATGCTTCCATTTGTTTTTTCCGCTATGGCTATGAACGCTGTAGGCAGAGCTGCGAAAGAAATGATCATTGAAGTTGGAAGGCAATTTCGAGAAATAAAAGGACTTAGAGAAGGTAAAGCAGAAGCAGAGTATTCAAAATGTGTAGAAATATCAACCAAAGCAGCAATTAGGGAAATGATACTACCTGGTTTAATGGCTGTTACTGTTCCAGTATTAATCGGATTCATAAGTAAAGAAATGCTCTCTGGAGTTTTAGCTGGAGTTACTGCTTCTGGAGTCTTGATGGCAATATTTCAGTCAAATTCTGGAGGTGCTTGGGATAACGCTAAAAAATTAATTGAAGGGGGTATTGAAATTGACGGATTTACATACTCAAAAGGTTCAGACGCTCATAAAGCATCTGTTGTAGGAGATACAGTGGGAGATCCTTTCAAAGATACTTCAGGTCCATCACTAAACATTCTCATTAAGTTAATGTCAGTGGTTTCTTTAGTTATTGCACCACTCATTAAATAGTATTATATTTATAGTCAATATTTTTTAACCCTGCTTCCTAAAATAACTTAGGAGGCCAAAGACCAAAGGGAGGTAAAGTAATAATGAAAACCAATCATTATGAGAGTGTTGTTATTCTAAACGCTTCTCTCGAAGATGACCAAATTAATTCCACTCTTAATCGTATCGAAGATCAAATTTCTACCAGTGGTGGAAAGATCACAGACATCGATAAATGGGGCCGGAAAAGACTTGCATACCCAATACAGAAATCAAAAAGTGGCTACTATGTTGTTTACCACTTTGAATCACCACGTGAGTTAATCGCAAAGCTTGAAAGAAACTACCGCTTAGATGAAAATATCATCAGATATCTAACAATCAAATTAGAAAAGCAAGATCTTGAGCATATTGAAAAAATGAAGCAAAAAAGAGAATCTGCTGAAGAAGTTGTAACTGATGATGGGGATAATGTTGAAGAGAAGAAAGATAGCAAAGAATAATTGTGCTTTATTAAGGAGAGTATATAATGGCTGATTTAAAAATGCCAGAGTTGAATAGTGTGATGGTGGCTGGTAATTTAACAAAAGATCCAATTTTTAGAGAAACTTCAAATAATACGCCAGTTGTTAATTTTCATGTAGCTGTAAATAGAAGATACAAGGACAGTAACAATCAATGGCAGGAAGATGTCTGTTACGTTGGTGTTGTTGCTTGGAATAAACTTGCAGATAGCTGCAGAGAAAGACTGGTAAAAGGAAGTGCAGTATTAATAGACGGTGAATTGCAGAGTAGAACTTTCAAAACAGATGAAAATAAGAATCGAACAATAGTTGAAATCAAAGCAAAAAGAATTCAATTCTTGAACAAATTTGCTAAAAACGGGGATGTTCAAATTTCTGATGAAAGTACAAATCTTGATTCTGAAGATTCAAATGAAGACTTGAACTATGAAAGCAATTCATTCGATAAATTTTTAACCGATGAAGAGTCAAACCTTTTAAATGAGGAGAAATAAGTTTTGAGAAATAATATTAAGACCAAAAGAGTTAAGCGAGTGATCAATGAATATATTGATTACAAAGACGCAAAAAAACTGTATAAATTTATTAGCGATCAAGGTAAAATAATTCCAAGAAGAGTTACTGGATTAACTGCAAAGCAGCATAGAGAGTTAGTTAGAGCTATAAAGCGTGCACGTCAAATCGCAGTTTTACCTTTTATATCTGAAGCTGTTAAATAAGGAGTTTAGAGATGAAAATTATATTAAGAAAAAATTTCAACCAGTTAGGTAGTGTTGGTGACATTGTTGATGTAAAAGATGGTTACGCTAGAAACTTCCTTATTCCAAGACAAATTGCTTATGCTGCAACTGATGGAAACCTACGAGCATTACAAGAAGAGAAAAAACAAATAGCAAAAAAAGAATCTAAAAATCTTGCTGAAGCTCAGGAGCTTAGTAATGAACTTGAAAAAGTATCTGTTACTATTCCTGTTACAGTTGGTGAAGATGAAAAGATATTTGGTTCAGTAACATCAAAAATGATATCTGATGCCCTTGTAGAAAAAGGATTTAACGTTGATCATAGAAAGATCGAAATTGAGGAACCAATTAAATCTTTAGGAATTTACAGTGTAAAGATTAAAATTCATGCTGATGTTGTTGCAAATGTTAAAACTTGGGTAGTTAGAGACTAATCTTAAACTACTTGGAGACCGACAATGCTGGTCTTTCTTATTCAATTGTTCTATAAAAATTAAATTTATAATTAAACTAAAAGACTTACGATGAAAGAATTTAGATTTAGAATTATCATGATAGTTGGTGTACTGGCTCTCAGTATATATTTACTCTATCCAACATTTGCTGATATTCAGAATTCAAACAAGATCGAAAAAGAGTTAACTCTTTACCAGGAGTCCCTTCAACAGTCAAATCCTCAGATATCTGAAAATGAAATCTCAGATCTTATTCTAGTTAAGGAAGACAGTATTATGATCTCTGATCCTACTATACGCGAGAATAGAGATAAAAGAATGAAACTCGGCCTCGATCTTCAAGGTGGGATGTATTTGGTGATGGAAGTTAATACTGCAAAACTTCTTGAAAAACTTGTTAAAACACCTGATGATGAATTCATGGCCTATTTAAGTGCTGCAGAAGAAGCTGCAAAGATCTCTGACGAAGATATTGTAACTCTGCTAGCCACAAATATTCAAGCTGATGGAAAAAGACTAAGCAGATATTTTGGTTCAATACGTGAAGATGATGATGAGATCATCACTAGGCTGCAAGAGCAAGAAGCTGATGCTGTTACACGAGCTATTGAAATTATCAGCAATAGAGTAAACCAATACGGTGTTTCTGAGCCGAACATTCAACAGCAAGGTTCAAGAAGAATAATTATTGAGCTGCCTGGTATTTCAAAAGAAGAAGAGGCAAAAAGATTATTAGAAGGAAGTGCGCTACTTGAATTTAAATTAGTGAAAGAAGCTAACTTCACAGTCCCAATCCTTAACAGAATTGATGAGATTTTAGCACAGCAAATGGCAACAGCAGAAGACTCTGCCCTCATTGCAGATTCTATTGATGTTAACGATCTTTCTGCTGAAGAGTTCGCAATTAAACATCCTTTCTTTGCAATTGCGATGATCAATCCAAACAGTCCATACGCTGATGCTTTTGTAAGAGAAACCGATAAAGCAAAAGTAAATGCTTTTTTAAGAAGACCAGAAGTGCAAAACATTATTCCTAATAATGTAGAGTTTTCTTACGATGCAAAACCCTTCTCAGTTCAGGAAGGTGAAAACATATTCAGGTTATTCTTAGTTAATAGAGAGGCAGAATTAACTGGTGGAGTTATCGTTGACGCAAATGCAAATATCGATCCTCAAACAACTGAGCCAATTGTAACAATGCAGATGGATGCAGAAGGCGCAAGAGAATGGGCACGTATCACAGGAGCAAACATTAACAAACGATGTGCTATTGTTCTTGATAATGCTATTTATTCAGCTCCAACAATTCAAGGAAAAATTCCTAATGGAAGCTCCAGGATTACTGGAATGGCCGATATGAACGAAGCAAGGCTATTGCAGATTGTACTTAAAGCTGGCGCATTGCCTGCTCCAGTTGATATTATCGAAGAAAGAACGGTTGGACCATCACTTGGCCAAGATTCAATTGATCAGGGTTTCAATTCAATGATGATCGGATTTTTCTTAGTTGCAGTGTTTATGATTTTCTACTACAAAAAATCCGGTATTGTTGCAGACCTTGCGCTGTTCTTTACTGTAGTAATTATTATGGGAATCTTAGCTGGTTTCCATGCGACATTAACATTACCAGGTATTGCTGGAATAATACTTACAATTGGTATGGCAGTTGACGCAAACGTGCTTATATACGAGAGAATTAGAGAAGAACTAACAACTGGGAAAACTGCTAAAGCTGCAGTACAGAGTGGCTATTCTAATTCATACTCAGCAATTCTTGACTCGAATATTACCACATTTTTTACTGCAATAATTCTTTATCAATTTGGAAGCGGACCAATTCAAGGATTTGCTTTAACACTCATGATAGGAATTGCTGCAAGTTTATTTAGTGCATTTGTTGTAACCAGATTAGTTTTTGATATGATGGTTTCGAGTGGTAATAAAATTAATATAGGGTAATTAAAGGAGACAATTAATAAATGCGAATTTTAGATAATCTAAATATCGATTTCATTTCTAAAAGAAAAATAGCTTATACTATTTCTACTGTCCTTATTCTTTTAGGTCTATTTGGAATTTTATTCCGAGGCCTCGAGTTAGGTATTGATTTTAAGGGTGGTACCGATATAGCACTCAAATTTGAGAACCCTATTGATATAGCTGAAGTTAGGGCCGAGCTAAATAGTATTGGTCTTGGGAATATTGAAGTTAAAACTTTCGGCGGTGAAACGGGAATACTTGTTCGAACCGAATTGCAAGTAGTTCCTAAAAACATTTTTAATCAAATGGTTTCAACTATCGAGAGTAAAATTAAAGAGTTAAATTCAGAAGCTGTCATGTCGATATCTGACTCATCTTCTAATTCAGTCACTTTCAATTTTGAAGATATAAGTGTTATTGAAAGTATTTCGTCTGGATTGCTTAAAGCAGGTTACCAACCAAGTAGATTGGATGACAACCATTTAATAGTTAGAGTGGGATTAGCCGATTGGTTCGAAGCAGATTTTAGAGAGAATATGCCTGACAATTCATTTGTTGTTCAGAAAGAAGATCATGTCGGACCAAAGATTGGAAGTGAACTAAAACAAGACTCTATCATTTCTGTACTTCTTGCACTTGCAGCAATTCTGATTTATTTAGGATTCAGGTTTAAGTTTGTTTTTGCTCTAGGGGCAGTTGTTGCACTCTTCCATGACGTTATTATTACGCTTGGAATGTTTGCTCTACTTCATGGAGTTTTTCCAGGACTAAATCTCGAAATTTCAATCAGTATCGTTGCTGCTTTCTTAACAATAGTGGGGTATTCAATTAACGATACAGTGGTAGTGTTCGATAGAGTTAGGGAAAATATAAAGATTCATAAAACAGCACCTTTAGAAGACAACATGAACAAAGCAATCAACTCAACAATGAGAAGAACTATCGTCACAAGTTTAACAACATTATTTGTTGTTACTGTGCTTCTTTTCTTCGGTGGTGATGTTCTTAGAGGATTTGCTTTCGCGCTCTTCTTTGGTGTCCTTATAGGAACGTACTCATCGGTATTTGTTGCAAGTCCATTCGTTTACGAATATGTAACTAGAGGTAAGAAGAAGATTCAGTTTTAATTAAGGCTGTAAAAAATGAAGATAAAACCTCGCAATTGCGAGGTTTTTTTTATTAATCTAGATACTCAACATCAAAACTATAATCCCATTTATCGAAATAAAGATTGCCGCCCTTCCATTCTACCTCACCCCTTTGGAAATCGTTGGTTTCGCTTCGAGGGAATGTTTTCGCTGGATAGAGTGGTTGACCAAAATCGTCATTAACTATAAAGTGATAAGCATCATTTCCACCAAGGAAAAACCAATGGGTATCTTCATCTTCTGAATCTACTAGTCCAAATGATTGATCGAATGGCACCCAGCCAATACCTTCAAAATAGACCTCTCCCCAGTCGTGGAGGTTTTCACTCTTTGGATGCAGCATTAAACCGCTTTCCCAGCGAGCCGGTATTCCATTGTATCTTGCAAGCGTTATAAATGTAAGAGCTTTAATTCCACAATCTCCATGTCCTCTTCTCAGACAATAATCTGAGATATTATCTATTGTAGAGTATTCTCTTGCCCCAGCCCATGGAATATTATCGTTTATCCATTTGAATATTTTTTTTGTAACAAGAATAGGATCTTTTTCATTTCCCACAATCTCTTCAGATAATCTTTTAACACGATCTGTAAAAACTATGTGGGGTTTTCGCTCCTTTGTAAACTTTTTATAATTCGCAGATTCTTTATTATACTGTTTAATTCTATCACTTGTAAGGTTATGCCATTCATTTACGCCAGTAAACTCAACAATTAAATTGAATTCAGTTGGTTTACCGTTCTTTGCCATTTGCTCAGAATAAATTGTTCTGTGGGCATATTCTTTTGGAGAAATTATATAATTCTTATTGTTAATTGAAATAAGTTTAACGTTCTTTTGCCTCTTCCCTTTCTCTCTCGGAAATGGTAGCCAGCATCTAATAATTTCTCCTTCTGGGACAGCATCAGCTTCGACTGTTAACTTATAATTCAATCTCATTCGTTTTTCATCAACGAATGGTGAATCCAATTGTTTAGATTTTTTAATTACAGTCGGTAAATAAGATTCTAGAAAAATATCCTCCTCATCTTTTACATTTCCATCAACCTCAATCTTTCTAGCCTTTGCTTCTTTATTTATTCTGAAAAGATTTCCAGCAGAGCGATTTAAATAAAGTTTTTCATCATCAATAATTTTGAATTCTAATGAACCATCTTCTTCCCAGTTTTCAAGATCTTTTAAGGTCGCCTTTGGATAGTATTTATGAATATAGCTTAGAATATCATCTTCCGTTTTGGTAAAATCCTTTCTTATTCTATCCATTATTTCAATTTTAAATTGCAGTTCATACTTTTCAAGATCAGAAATATCTTCGCTGGATATTTGAATATTAATTAATTCTGTTGCTCTTGAAAACTCCCCATATTGTATTAGCTCATCAATATCAGAATAATTTGTTTGAGCAATCATAAATGTCGAAAGAATTAGAATCGAAGTTGCTAATAAAATTTTTCTCATGTATTACTCCTCATTAGAGGTTTATTTTAATGAAT
Organism: uncultured Ignavibacteria bacterium; assembly: GCA_963751695.1. Lineage (GTDB taxonomy): Bacteria > Bacteroidota > Ignavibacteria > Ignavibacteriales > Melioribacteraceae > SZUA-22. The sequence continues at coordinate 428,177 of CAVVVP010000002.1, forward strand.
CTATCACTTTTTTTATTGCTTTAATATGACCAGGTGTGGTACCGCAACAGCCCCCGATAATATTCGCACCAGCTTCAATCAGTAAAGGAGTTAATTCAGCCATACGTTCGGGTGAATCTGGATAGACTTGTTTTCCATCCTCTTCAATTGGTAAGCCTGCATTAGCATGCACTAAAATTGGAATACTAGGATTAATCGAGTTAATTTCTTTTACAATTTCGATCATTCCTTCAAATCCATTTCCACAATTTGTTCCAATTATATCAACTCCAGCATTAGTAAGTATTTCAGTCATTTGTGCTGGACTTATTCCCATCATTGTGTTGAATGATCCATCAACTCCCTTGTCAAAAGTGAAAGTTGTAATTACTTCGAGATCGCTATTCTCTTTTACAGCTTTAACTGCTAAAAGTGCTTCTTGAGTATCATAAAAAGTTTCTATGCATATCGCATTCGCTCCACCGTCTCTCAAACCTTCGACTTGAATTTTGAAAGCATCGTATAAGTTTTCCTCTGTGACTTCACCCATCATCAGAAATTTTCCGGTTGGGCCTACTGATCCGAGAACTAATTTATCGCCAGCTGCTTCTCGAGATATTTCAGCTGCAAGCTTATTAAGCTCATATGTTTTTTCACTTAATCCATATTGTTCCAGTTTAATCTTACTACCTCCAAAACTGTTAGTCTCTATTAGATCGGAACCAGCTTCGATATAGCTTTTTGCAATTTCAAGTACATCCCGTTTGTGTGTTTCATTCCACAATTCAGGGCATTCACCCATTTTCAATCCTTTTGCATAAAGGTAGGTTCCCCATCCCCCATCAGATAATATGTATTTTTGGTCATTCAGTGTGGTTAATAATAATTTCAAATCGACCTCAATTTAGTTTCCTTCTTTATACACAAAATTAAAAAGTTATTTACTTAATAAATAATTTATTTCATTAAATGGGAAAAATACTTGAAATTTAAGAGTGCAAACGTTTTTCTATTCACTAATCATTATTATTATTATTATTTTTGTAATCTTAATATGCAGGATTCTTTAAAATTAATGAAGCATCTCTCACTTTTAATTATTTTTCTTGGTTTTTTCTCCACTTTGAAAGCAGAAGAACCAGATTCAACATTGAATACATGGGTTGGCGACTTAAAAGTTGAGTTAAATTTAAGCCAGATTGCTTTTCATAACTGGTCGAAAGGTGGTGAAAGTTCATTTTCTTTTGTTGGAATTCTTAATTGGAAAATGAAATATAAAACTGAGAATTGGAGTTTCGAGAATGAATTCTTAGCTTCTGCAGGTCGATCAAAAATTGAACCGAACATTCTGAAAACAACTGCAAATGAAATGTACAACGTCAGTATTTTTCGATTTGATATTGATGATACTTACCAATCACCATTCTTGAGTTTACTTGTTCGTACACCTATTACAACCGGATATGACTATGAACAAGATCCGCCAAAAGAAATTTCCGGGTTTTTCGACCCAGGTTATGTTACACAAACTTTGGGTGTATATTATAGCAAGAGCAATGTATTTAAGACAAGGCTTGGATTAGCTTTTGAGGAATCGTTTGCTAGTAAATTTGCAAACAGATACACAGATGATGCTGAAACTGAGTATACAGAGTATTTCAAATTTGAAACTGGTATCGAGAGTGTAACGAATGTCGAATGGTATTTAGATAAGGACATCATTTACAGAGGAACTTTACGACTTTTTAGTGGTTTCGATAGATTAAGTGTCTGGGATGTTATATGGAAGAATACAGTGACCGCAAAATTCAATGATTGGTTCAACGTAAATTTTTTATTCCTATTGGTTCACAATACAAAAGAATCTTTAAAAACTCAGATACAAGAATCAATACAAATAGGTATAGTTTATAACATATTCTAATTATCAAATTAGATTTTTTTAAGTCTGATCAAATGAAAAAGTATAAAAAAGCCTTTATAAATGGGAAGATTTACACCTTAAATCCAAAGCAGAAGTGGGCTGAAGCAGTTGTAGTTGCAAACGATACAATTGTTTGTGTTGGGACAAACAAGGCGGCTGAGGAGCATATAGACAAGTTCACAGAGGTAATTGATCTGAACAACAAACTTACGCTACCGGGATTTATTGACTCTCATGCTCATGTTGTAATGGGAGGGCAGTTTCTGCTGAATGTGGATTTAACTCAAGTGAATACTAAAAAAGAGTTTTGCGAAAAAATAAAGGGCTATTTAGACAAAACTCCTAAAGAGAGATGGATAATAGGAGGAAATTGGAATCATCAAAACTGGAATCCCATCGAACTTCCAACTAAAGAATGGGTAGATGTATTCAGTCAAGATAGGCCAGTTTTTGTAAGCAGAATGGATTACCACCTTGCTTTGGCAAATTCATATGTTTTAGACCTTGCTGGAATTGATAGAAATACTGTTGACCCACCTGGAGGTGAAATCGTAAGAGATGAAAAAGGAGAGCCAACCGGTATTCTAAAAGACAAAGCCATGGATCTTGTGTACAATATCATTCCGGAACCTTCCGAAAATGAATTTGCCAAAGCAGTAGAAGCTGCAATGTCAGAAGCTAGAAGATTAGGTGTTACATCTATTCATGATGTTTCATACGATAATCACTTCAGAGCATTGCTGAAAGCAAATCGAGCAAATAGGCTCACATCACGCATATATACAATGCTTTTAATAAAAAATTATCAAAATATTATCAATAATGAAATTGAATACAACTTTGGAAGTGAAAAGTTAAAGATCGGTTCAGCTAAGGCTTTTGCTGATGGTTCACTAGGATCAAAGACTGCACTTTTTTTTGAACCTTATGAGGATGAAGAAGAGTATTGCGGACTTGCGATGGAAGAATTATCTTCTGGAAAACTTGAAGAAATGATATTCGAGAGTGATAAAAATAAACTCCAATGCTGTATTCATGCAATTGGAGATAAAGCTATCTCTGAACTCCTTGATATACTTGAAAAGATGAATATTGCTAATCCAGAATGGGATAGAAGATTCAGAATTGAACATTCTCAGCATATAACTAAAGATGACATTAAACGAGCTGCAAAACTTGATGTAATAATTTCAGCGCAACCCTATCACATTTATGATGATGGCTGCTGGGCAGAGAATTTTATAGGAATCAATAGGATTAAGGATTTTTATGCATTCAGAACCATGTTAAATTCTGGAGTGAAGTTATGCTTTGGAAGTGACTGGTCGGTTTCTACAATGGACCCGATTCTTGGAATATACGTAGCTGTCACTAGAGATACAGCAAATCATCATTTCCCAGATGGAATAATTCCTGAAGAAAAAATCACTGTTGAAGAAGCTATTGAATGTTACACGATTAATGGTGCTTATGCAAGTTTCCAAGATGAAAAGGTTGGAAGTATTGAGGTTGGAAAGTTTGCAGATATTATTGTTCTTTCAGATAATCTATTCGAGATATCACCAGAATATATCAAAGATGTAAAAGTGAAATTGACGATTTTTGATGGAGAGATCGTTTATAAGGCTGATTGATTTAATTTTTCTTTGGATTTCAACTTATAGAAATACAGATATAATGGTAATCCCGTAATTATCAATGATATGCACGCCAACAAACCGCCGAGTGGATAGGCAAGAAAAGCTCCAAATGCTAGATAGAGCTGAATTAGAACAGAGATCCCGCCCATGAACATCCACCAAGGTGATTTGTAAGTCGGCTTATAGTCTTCCTTTTTTTGCAACCAGAAGATTGATCCATAGACCAAAGTATTTTGCAGCACATATGAAAGTGTAAAGTAACCAAGAAGATCACCCAGATCGCCAAATAAGAGAATTATTCCAAATCCAGATTGAAAAACTAATGAAAAGGTGGGCGTTAAATGTTTTGGATGGAGTTTAGCAAATTGTTTGAAAAATAATCCATCACGAGCCATTGCATATTCTAGCCTCGGCTGAGTAATTACTGATGAGTTCATTACCCCTAGCATTGATACAAAAACCGCAACAGCAAACAATCCCCCAGCAATACTAGAGAAAGTATCCATATACATAAATGGATTAATGAATTTTCCTTCTTCTACATTTATCAAGTCTTCGAATGGTACAATTGCACTAGTGAATAAGCTGATTAAAACATATGCAACCATGACAAATATTACGGATCCAATTAAAGCTTTTGGAAGATTTACAGTAGGATTTTTAACTTCCCCAGAAGTGTATAGAATGTTTAAGAATCCAGCATATGCCCAAATTGTAGCTGCAACTCCAGCAGTGATTATACTCAATGTTATCGGCTCCCCTTCAATATTTGTAACAAGAGAGCTTACGTTTAGATTACCTTCTCCAAGAAAAAAGAATCCTATTATTACAACAGTTACAAGCGGAAGTAGTTTAGCAATAGTTAATACAACTTGAACATTGCTTCCAACCCTTACACTTCTGTACTGAATAAATGTGAAAACTATTATTAGCGAAGCTGCAAAAAGTTTTGCATAAATTCCCAGATTTAATTCTGGTAAAAAATAGCTGAGTGCGTCAGCTGCTAGGAGCCCAATTATCGTTAAAGTCGGGGTATCACTTGTTAGAAATGCAGTCCACGTATACATAAAAGCTAAGAATGGTGACCCGGCTTTATTTATAAAATGATAAGGTCCCCCTTGATTTGGATAAGCTGTTCCCATCTCTGCTAAAATGAAAATCTGAGGAAGCCAAACTAATCCGCCTAGAAACCAAATAAATACTGCTATCCACGGATTTCCTGTAATTGCTGCAACAATGGGAATATTAATGAATATTCCAGATCCAATTACTTGTCCAATTATTATCGAAGAAGTCTGAGTAAGATTTAGTTCGCGTTTAGGTTTTACTAATTCCATTTTGGTTATTATTTCTGAGATCTGAGAGGATAAATTTTCCAAGGTAAAACTATCTTTCCTCTTGTATTTATATCATCATTTACTCTCATCAAGGCAATGCCTACATACTTTTTAGAATTCTGGAAATTCTCAACCCACTCATCATAGGGTGTATCTAAAACCGTGCTTTTACTAAGAGATGATTCCCGTATGACTTTACAATCAGAAGTTTCATAAAACATTAACATATGAGCAGAAAATATATTATCAAGATTCTTAAATAATAGTGCAAGAATATCACCATCAAGGAAATTTTCTTTTACATCCATTAAAGCATTAAATGGTATATAATTTACAGTTAAAGTTCTATCTTCCTTTACATATCTCATGTCAGTAATACCTTTTTTCTGGAAAAACTGCTTACTGAGAGATTGTTCTTGTAAGTGATTTGGTTTTTTCTCCTGCTACTTTTTCAGCAACATCATGGAGAAGCCAGCTATTTTCTGGAAGCCAATCTGCGATTGTATAATGATTTCTGGTTTTCATTCCCACAATTCCATCTTTATAACGGATCTGCTGGAGGTTGTTGAAAAAATTTTCAAAATTATCTGAGATTGCAAGTGCCAGGACATCTTCGCAATAGACCATGCAATTAGTCGTATCGAATGTCAATTGAGGTTGAGTATCAAATAAAGCATAGGGACCATCACCAACGCAGGTCAATCCATATGGCATTCCAAGGAAAAGTTCTGAATAGAATTTCATTCGCTCAGTTACTGTTAAATTTTCCTTTGACTTAACCGTTAATATCGAATCAATTTCCCACTTATTCATTTCATATATTTTTCTGGTCTGACTTTGGGTCCTAATTGTAAAAAACACTATAAATGCTACTAGAATATATTTTTTCATTTCTGTCTCAATTTAATTTTGCTAATTCTATCATTATTTTTTTATGAACATATGAAACATCACTACCCTCTCCATTGAAATTATTCGCTATCAATGAGAAAACAATAGTTCTGCCCTTTCTATCTTTAAGATAACCAGAATATGCTCTAACTCCAGAAATAACGCCAGATTTTATGTGCGCATTCTTCTCAATTTCCGTTCCCCTGCCCATTGACTTAAAGAATCCAATATCGTTTGGATCACCCACAACAGCAAGGGAATTAAAGAAAGAATTATAGTATTCTTTTTTAGTCATTTTCTCAAGAAGATCAGAGATCATCTTTGCTGTTACTGCATCTGATCGCGAAAGACCGCAGCCATCATACATTATAAGTCCATCAGAATTAATACCATTCTGCTGTAAAAATTTCTTAACACCTTTTTCTCCACTTTCAATTGTTCCACTACCCTCAATTGCTAAACCGATCGCCTTAAATAAAATTTCTGTATATAGATTATCGCTCCTCTTATTCACTATATAGACAATATCCTTTAAAGGAGGGGAGTAAGTTTCTGTAATAATTTTACTACTATCATAAGTGATTTTGTTTATAAGTTTTTGGGGATTCCCATCAACACTTATTCCCTTTTTAGATAAGGCCTGTTTCAACTTCTGTACTGCAAATAAAGGTGGATCAGGGATTGAACCTTTTATTGAGAACTCATTTACTCCAGCCGGAATTGTACCTCTCAGTGTTGCATTATACTGCAGCGGGGCACAATAAATATATCCGTTATCCCCAGATCCTTTCTTGCCAGTCTTCATCAAGTTTGTAAATTGTAATCCTTCAACTATTGGTTCGGTTCTTAGAACTTCTGCAGTTTCTCCAACTGTTTTGCTTGGTTTGAAATAGAGAAAATATAAGTTGTTATTTATGGTCAAAGCATTGGCACCAGCACCATAATAATTACCAATATCAATCCAGGACCAATTGTCTGGAATTGATTTTTCATCGTATAGTAGGTCATCAGCAATAATATTGCCCATAATTTTTTTTATGCCAATCTTATTGATAGCCTGAACCCAAGATTCCATTAAGGCATCTAGAGGCAAAGAACCTTCAACTAGATCATAACCCAATGTGGGATCACCACCTCCAACAAGATAAACATTTCCATTTAAGGTTCCTTGATTATCAATAGTTCCATCAAAGTATATTCTTGTAACAAACTGGTGATCTTCTCCCAGGATATCTAAAGCAGCAGAAGAAGTTAAAAGCTTCATATTTGAAGCTGGAGCAACTGAGATACTTGAATTCTGGTCAACGATAACTTTTCCTGATTCCAAATATTTTGCATGCATAGCCCAAAGTGAGTTTTTGAAAAGTTCAGATCTCTGGTATTTTGATATTAGATTATTTAATGAAGTTAAATCTTGACCTATAGATATAGTGCAAAGTATCGATAGTAAAAGGAATAATATTTTTTTCTTCATAAAATCTATTGTCGATTTATTTGTAAATACTCAGTTATCTTTTTCATTAGTAAAATTCTTTCATCAAGACTTACAATCGATTCAAAAGGAAATCCAATTGCGATGACCCCATATTCGCTCTTATAGCCTACGCCAGCACTGTAATAGTTTTCTGAATACCTTAAGATTGTTTCGCTTCCATTAGCTGATCCAATTGCGTCAGGTGCTTCTACTTTGTAAATATGTTCATTAAAATCTGTATTGAATGAGAGCGAAACGTCAGAAAAGTGAACATTATTTCTAACCGACACAACCCCACCGCTTTTCACAGCATGATCAGAATCAAATTTGTATCGCAGAATATTTTCAGCAAAAGCAATATCTAAACTGTCTCTCTTTCTATATAGATCAGATCCAATATAAGCTCCACTTACAAATATATTTCCTCCATCATTTAAATAGTCTTCTATTCGATTTTGAAATGCTTTTGGAAATGCTGTAAATCTAGTCCCCCATAAAGAATCACCATATTCTTTTTGCCAATGAGTTTCCTTCTCCTCACCAAGGATAATATCAACGAAAGAAAACTTATTCATTACATAGTTACTGTCATAAATCGACTCATCACTAGTTGAAGAAAAAGAATAACCATTCGCCTTTAATGCTTCTCCATGCTTAAAAGTAAAATTGAATGTGTTGCCAGCAATTATTTGAGTTTCCATATCAGCGTAGCTTGCACCATGTCCGGGGCGATCATCTGTTTTCCAGTCAGAGTTAGATTCAAAATCGTGCTGCATACCTACATAACCGAGATCATAATTGTATGGCACTCCTTCATCTATTGCACCTACAAATCCAGTAAATGTTTCTGATTCAATCATAGCTGGGAGAGAAATCCTATCGAAACCATTTACAATCAATGCTTGAGGTCTATCGTTATCCATCCAGCAAACTGAAAGGATCTCTGATGGAAAACTTTCACCACCTGTATTGATTGCAGTAACTTTAAAGCTGTAAATTTCATCTGATGATAAATTGAGTATTATAGAATTGGAGTCTGCAATAATTCCATTATCGAAACCTTTATCTCCAATTCGAGTATAGACTTTATATTTTTTTGGAACTGCTGTTGCTTCAAGGGGATCAGATTTAGACTTCCAAGAAAGTTTTACCAAACCACCACTTAATAATTCTGAACTAAAGTGAGTAACAGGCAACGGTTGCACTACATACTCAAATCCATATTGAGTTGAAATAAAACGCAACATAGCTTTATAAATTGAACGCGATACATCAAAACGATATTGAGGGTCATTCATAAATTTGACATCAACAAAATTTTGATGAGAGAGTAGTTCAAGTAAGGTTGCTGGAACATTCGGCCTTGCCGCTTCGCTGTACAGAGCATCCCAGAGATATCTGCGTCTCCAACTTGGATCATATTTTGTCCTTATATCTTCAACAATTTGAGTTTGTATAATATCTGCGAGATCTCGGTTTGCAAATCTAGAAACACGATTTGGAAATTCGGGAATCTCATTTACATCGTTGATACTATAAATGCCAAGGGTTCCAATAACTGTATCGTTTGTTGTAATGCCAGCATCAGTATGGAAGGCAAGCGAAACATCGATTGGTATCCCTAGTCCTTCTGCAGTTCTTTCCAGATTTGGTCCAGATGGTTCACCCACAAGATAGTTTACCCATTCCCCTCTACTCTGGTAATCATCTTTATAATCATTTGTATCACCATTAATATTGTAAACAATAGAATCGGGCATACCTGCATATTGTAAATAGTATCTAGCTCCTTCAACAAATTTTGGTCTGCCGCTGGTTGTGCCATTGCGCTCCACCAATCCCATTCCACCACCAAACCGGACTGCATCGGCTGTAATATATTTGCCTTCACTATTACTCTCATTAGTTAGCTTTACTTTTCCACTTGATGTGTTTTTCCCCTTTGCAAAATTAAAGGTCCCAAGATATATCCAAGTTTCACCACCAATCTGTTGATTTATAGAAAACTCAGATATTCCCCCCGTATGATGTACGTAATAGTGGGCATCATCCACATTTTCATCTGAATGATGATAACTTATATATACTGCATACTCGCCCTCTTCAGGAATTTCTGGGATGTAGTCGATACTTACTAAATCAGATTTTGATGAAATAGAATATTTATACGTTCCTTGTTTAAATGGATTTAGATTATCGGCATAAGGTGGCTTTCCATAGGCAAATCCAAAACCACTACCATCATACCAATCTCCAAATTCGATATAATTTCCTGAAGTAGTACTATCATTATCAACAATAACTTCGTTTTTCTGCAGAGATCTTTCTCGAGGAATGTAGACATTTGCACCAGCATTTTCCAGCATTGGAATCAGATAAGGAATTGTAAAGGCCATAGGACCTAAATCCTCTACTGTTTCAAATAATCTAGCTCTTTGCCACAACCATCTATCCTGTTCGTGGTTGTAGTACCAACCATGACTATGCCACAGAGCCACGTTATATCCAAACAAACCGCTAGAGGGTGTGAAACCTCGTGTTACTTCAGTTACAACAGATTTTGGCCGCTTAAGTTTACTATCAGGTATTCTAGAAAAATCATAATCAGTTACCGAAGAACGATAAAAATTAGGAATTAATTCATGAAGCTTTTTTCCCAGCGATATTATCTCTATTTCGTGATTATAATATTCTGGACCCAAAAAGGTTCGAAGTTCACTATAAATTTCTGCAATTTCATTTTCTCTAAATGGTCTGAGTGCGAATCGTTTATTGGTATAAAAAATTAATTTATCAATTGAGCTGTCAACAATTGTGGAATCGATTTTACTGCCTGGTGGAGTGTAGAACGAGAACTTGTAATCCTCAAAAGCAGATTTAAGATCTTCAATACTGTTTTTTTCTGGAATATCTTTCTTGGTTGATGTTGTGCTGCATCCAAACATTAATAGCAACATCAAAATGGCTATGATCTTGTTCATATTACTCTTCAAATAGAATATTTATAGAATGGTAATTAAGTATGCTAATATATTAACAGAATTGGATAAAAAATATTAAAATCTAACTCCAACTGCCAGATAATGAACACTCTCTAATCTTCCAAAATCTTGGTAAGCATAATCAAAAAGTAATTTGAATGAATTTGATATTTTGTAATGAAATCCAACTCCCAATGTTAGCCCTTGTTCAGTATCTTTTTCAAATATTGATTTGTAACCTCCTCGAACAAACAATATTTCACTCCAGCCAAATTCTCCACCAACATTAACATATTCAGTATGATCATTCGGATGAACCGCATCTAGCCCAAGTGTAAATCTAAACATGTCACTCTTAACCAGATCTGCTGCTACACCAACTCTGAAGAGTAAAGGCAGACTAAATTCATCTAATTCTACTGATGTATTTATTAAATTACCTTGATTGCCGGCCCCAACTGATTGAACATAAAGTACATCTCTTCCAGAAAGTTTCATCTTAGTTCCAAAATTTGAAATACTGGCGCCGATCCTAAACTCATTTAGAATATCAATTTTATATAGTGCACCAACATCCAGTGCAAATCCAGAAGCAGTCATATGCCAGACCCCTTCTTGAATGTACTTCGCATTAAAACCCATAGAGAAATTATCAGTAAGTTCTTTTGAATAAGTAATACCCAAGGCAATTCCGCCTGCATCAAATAATTCTCCAGTTCCCTCAGGTTGATCTATAGTCCTAACCATATCTCCATCGATAATTTTTGCAACGGTCACAAATGCCCCTATGGTTCCAAAACCATCTATATAACTTGTTAGTGCTGCAAATTCAACATTTACATCTGCTATCCAATTAGTGTGGTTGAACATTGCATTATTACTATGTTCGCTTGCAATACCAGCAGGATTCCAATATAGAGCTGATAGATCGCTTGCTGTTGCAACAAAGGCTGTTCCCATTCCCATTGCTCTTGGTCCAACATTAATTTTTAAGAACTGTGCTGCCGTAGTACCAGATTTAGATATGTCTTGTCCAGAACTGATATATGTTATCATAAAAAATACGATAGCAAATAGTTTAAAAATTGATCTCATTTTTAACTCCTGCAAAGAATGTGAAATAAATATTTCAGCATCCAAATAATTATTTGATTAGAGCAAATTTCAAAATTTTGTTACCAACATCCGGTGCTTCAATGTGAGCAATATAAACTCCGTAAGAAACACTGAAACCATCTTCATTAAGTAAATTCCAGAATTCTCTTCCATTTTCTTGAAGTACATCGTGATTGAGAGTAGCTACTGGATCACCAGCTAGGGAATAAATTCTGATAGTACATTGAGAAGGAAGATTTTCAAAATATATTCTTCTCTCTCCTCTTGATTGACCTGGTAATTTATTTGTAGGTTCCAGCTCGTTAAAACCGACATAAGGATTTGGAACCACGTAAATATTATCCATGTTTGTTGCTGCAAGACTATCACTTAACTTTGCTCCAGTAGTTTTTAACTCAAATTTATCAATACCACTAAATGGTCTGTATGTTGCGACATAAAGAACATCTCCATCTGTAGGTGGAATAGGAGTAAGCAACGTGTCTTTAGGTAAAGTAACCGTAACTCCCCAAGTTAGTTCATCTACTTGTCCTGTAGAACCAGGTTTAAATATTGCTATTTCTTCTCCAGGATCCCATTGCTGATTAGCTGGAGGTTGTTCTGCTAGAAAAGAGAAAATTCTTATGGGTATACCACTTGTAACATCTCGCACTGTATAGTTAACTGGAATTGTTTCAAGGACATTTGAAAACGTCAAAGCAGAATCGATATTTGAAGAAGCAAATTCGATTTCATAATCAGCTGGATAAAGCTGAGGATTGACCCCGACAGATGAAAGTCTAACTGTGTATTCACAATTTGAATTTCCAGCAATCCAGCTTGTTTCCTCATCATTCCAAGCCAACTCTGAGTCATCTTGAACTTTTAGTCTAATTCCATTGAATACAGGATTTGAATCTTCACCACTGAGGTAGATACTTTGGGCAACTGGATAGTATCGATAGTAAACTTTTACTGTTTCTTGGTCCTGAATTGAGCTTTGATCCGTGCGCTTTATCAATCCTCTTTTAAAATCAATTTCATAATCGAGATCTCTTTGATAAACTTTGCCATCTAAACTTTGCACCTTAAATCCATCATCATCAGCAAGGTTTGTATTTAATAATTGAGCAAATTTTGTTTCATAGAGCGTTGTATTCTCGGTAAGAATTGACTTATTAAGTACAGAATAATTTTTCTGAGCAATAGTTGACTGACTCGTACTCAGCGAATCAGAAAACATAAGAATATAATCTCCACCATCTTCTATAACTAGATCATTCATCATTTCAAACTCAACTGCACCGGTTCCAATACCATCAACATGGTCAACATTATCCTGATTCACTGTTGGAGCAATATAACCACTTGATCTTGGTCCCGGAATAACTTGGACAGTATTCTTATCAAAAGTAAGTTCATTGGTAATTGGATCGACTGTAATCTTTTTGGTAGTTTCAGTAGGTGGAATTCCAACTGAATCTCCGTGATCGTATGCAACAACAGCATAATAATATGTCTGACCATTTATAACATCGTTATCATCAACGTATGAGTGTGCAAGGCCAGAATTGTCCCCAAGATAGTAGTGTAATCCTCTACCTTGATATTGTATAGGATGATATCCTTTCCAGGGGTCTTCAACTTGACTTGTCCATTTGCCATCTTGATTCCAGTCTTCATAAGGTTCACCAGTATCATAGATACCGTTAAAATTCATATCAATATAAGGTTCTTCTCTAAAATCTATATCCCACTTAGCACTAAAACCTTCGGAAGTTTTTAAGAGGATCATTTAAAAATCCCGAACCCTTGCCATCAGTTATTGTTTGTATATCATTAAATGCAGGGTCAGTACTTCTGTAAATCACATACCCTTCAAAATCTTTTCCTGTTATTGGATCTACGCTTTCTTCCGCTACAGTATCCCAATAAAGTGTAACTTCCTTATCACCGGGAACTGCACTAACTGTTGGAGTGTTTGGAGGTTTAAAAGAATTGATAATTTTGGTTGTAGATCGTTTGCACTGTCTCGGCACTAAGAAGCAGATCCTCAAGATCTTCACCAAGTAGAAGTGCCATCGAGATTCTTTTTGTTTCACCCGCTTTAAGTGAAATATAACCTGATCCAAAAATAAAAACTAAGTCAGTGTTTTGCTGAATTGCACCGAAGTTTCCAGGAATAGATCTGTTCCACATTGACTCATCATCTGAAATTTTATCCTGACTCCAAGTCCAGCTATTGAAACTTGTTAACCCTATCTGATCAGATTCATCAAGATCAGTAAATTCAAAATTAGGCTCACCCGGATATAGAGCATCTAAAGAACCATCCGGAAGTTGAATTCCAGCGGTTGGAACTCCATCCCCTTCCCCTTCATCAAATGTTAGAGGAATACCATCAACACCCAGATCGTGGAAATCTACAACCCAATCTCCATCATTATCAATTCCATCTTCTTGGCTTTCATCGACCATTCCATCACCATCATCATCAAAATTGTTGATTGAATTTCCTGGACTTTCTAGAAACTTACATCCCAAATACCCTAAAGGTAAACCAAAATTCCCTTTCATATCAGGATCAAAGAAATAGACCATACTTCTTGCATAAACTGGAATACTTGATACATCAACTGAGTCAAGCGAATATGGTGGAATGAAAAAACCATTGTCATCTTTGTTTTCAGGGTTACCTCCTCCAAGGTCAGGATCTCCATAAATACCGAAGAAAACAGAATCAAGATCTTTACCGCTTACATTAGAAATTGTATAGATAAAGAAAATCGTATTTTCTGCAAGAGCGTTACTCCACTGAAATGCTCTTCCATCCACTTGTAGTCCAAGCCCCTTTCTTGTATTATCTTCAGGGAAAGGATAATACTCAAACTCAACATTATCACGGTCATCCATTGACCAGAATACTTCTAAATCAGAATTGCTTGCATTCTGTGAAAGGAAACCAGGCCAGACATATTTACCTAAAGCTGGATTGTACCAATTTCTTGGCCAGCTGTCAGGTTTACCGTCTTCATCAGCATCAGGGGCTGGATTTGAAGCCATATTAGGCTGATCAGGATCTGCATATCCTGGAAGAGGCTGCCATTGCCAAAGGGTGTCACCTGTTGGATTAACTTCCTGAAGCATAGGACTGGAATAATCGTTCAAACCATCTGATATAATATGAATTGTTCTTCCAGAAGTATCCACAATCTCTGCACCTACAATTGGACAAAATTGAAACACATATGAAAGATCTTTCCAAACAAAATTATTTACACCTCGAAGTAATCCAAATCCAGGTGCAATACCACCGTAGTTAAATACGTCAGTACTGATCTTGTTTCCATTCATGAAAAATGATTTCCTATCAGACTGAGAATCTACTTTTTGTAGACGATTTGCATCTTTTGGTTTTTCAACTAAATTTGAACCCGAGCTAGTAAGACCAGCACTCGAATTATCATAATACTTGTTAAGAAAATCTCTTACAGCTTGATGTTCAGCCTTCTGCTTATTAGTTACTTCTTGCGGAGTAACGGTTATTGTACAAAACAGAATTATCAGTGTAATAAGCTTATACATATCGTTCATTATTAATTCTCCAAAAACCTTTTCAAAACTCTATTGACAATCCTAATCTTACTTCACGCGGTGCTAAATAAAAATCAGGTCGATTGTAAACTTCACCAGAAGTGTGGACACCAGGAACCACAGAGGCAATTCTATCAGTTTCAAGAGCATCTGCTCTTCCAGCATCCAAAGTATAAGTTGCTCTTCCGGTAGAAGAATAAACCAGATTTTCATTAAGAGCATCAAATAGATTATAAACCTTAAGGAAAACTACGAGGCCTATATCACCAAGCTTGAATGTTTTTTCTGCAAGCATGTCAAATCTCAAATATTCTGGTCTTCTGTCACTATTTCGTGTAAGAATTATTTGCTTTTCGTACAGCAGCGGAGTATAGGGAAGTCCAGAAGCAAACCTTCCAATTAAAGCAACATTCCAATTACCTAGTTCTCCGATAGTGAATGTCCCGTTCAACTGATGAGTCTTATCCCAATCCAATGGAACCGGGATTTTTTCTGCTTGGTTTCCGGAAGAAAGATCCAAGAAAAATGCATCGGCATTTACATCATTTCCTTCAGATGCTTGGAACGTATAATCCAAAGTAAGTCCCCAGATATCATCCACAGTTCTTCTTTTCGAAAACGAGAAAATAATTCCTTGTATGTTTCCGTAATCTTTATTTACGTAAGTAAAATATGTTTGACTTCCACTCACTCTTATCTGCTGCGTTGCCAACAAGTCACGAACATCCTTATAATAACCGGTTAAATTAAATGCTACATTTTCTGCTAACTGTTGTTGAAGACCAAGTTCATAAGTAATTGTTCTTTCAGGGTTCAGATTAGCATTTCCATAAGTTGGAGATCCAACGCTATATTTAAAGTCTGGATTAGCGAACAAATATGTAAGGGGTGGAAGCTGGAAAAAATGGCCATATGAAAAATGAATAATTCCTCTATCCGTTATGGGGAACGAAACACCAAGTCTCGGACTGAATTGATGCTTAGGTTCAGCATCTGCAAGAAGTGAATTAGGATCAACGGTTGTTGGAAGACTAGGATCATTTGGTGTTGGATAAAATACATTTGTTGAATACTGAGAGTTTGCCGCAAAATAATCGTATCTCAAACCAACATTTAATACAATACTTTCAAATTCCATTTTATCTTGTGCGTATGCAGAAATCTCCACGGGATTCTTGACATAATTGTTATTTAAATTTGAGCCAGCCGGTGCAATAGTCGCTGAACGATATCGAGAAGAGTCTCTTAGTATGGAGAAACTACTCATCGCAATATCATAAGTTCTTAATTGGGCTCCGAATTTCAGTTCATGCTTTTTATTCAACTGGCTTGTCATATCAAACTTACCCCCAAAGATCTTAGTTCTTTGATAGAAATGAGATTGACCTCCGCTTTGGTAAGTACCCCCGGCACTAAAAGAAACTGGAGCCGGTCTGACTGTTGATTTATAATCAGGCTGATATCTTTGATCAGCAAAAAGATCATCTAGGCTTTGACCTGCAGTGTATTCAACAGGATTTCCACTTGCATCAATTAGTGGATAAAGATAACGCTTGTAATCATCTTCATTGTAAGAAGCTCTTACAGTGTAAAACGTCGAATTACTAATTGCATGACGAACTTCAACCATTCCGAAGAATCCCCAACCATATCTGGTGTTATTCGCATCTGGATTGTATTTAAGCTGATGGTCGTAGGGTGTGTACTCATTTTTTGAGTAAATTAAATCCAAGTTAATTTTAAATGTTGAAATCGGCCTAAAAGTTAACTTACCGGTTGTTGAAAAGGACCATCCTGCGTTCATTGGTACAATTGCACTATCCCCTGTTGACAGAACAGTTATATCATTAGGATCAAGCGGATTTTTTAGAACGGAATCTGTTACATTGTGCTGGCGTATACCGTAAAGATATCCCTTGTTGTCGTTATATCTACCTGACAAAAAGAAGGTAAGGTTCTTTGAAACAATTGGTCCAGATAAAGTTAGCTCTGTAACAATGTTATTCAAAGGATCAAAATCATCAATATTATAGAATGTTTCTGTATTACTGCTGATGTAATCACCTGTGTAAAAAGATGCAGTTCCATGAAGTTTTTCGGTTCCCTCCTTAGTAATGGTATTAACGATACCACTTAGCGCGTTCCCATATTCTGCATTAAATGTACCACTAACAACAGATAATTCTTGAATTGCGTTTGTTGCTATTGTAACTGTTCTTGAGTTATCGTACGGATTAGAGATCGACATGCCGTTTACTGTGTAGGCAGTTTCATTCGCTCTGCCACCTCTAATATGCAGTTCTCCGCCAGCACCTTGAGTAATACCAGCTTGGAGGGTTAATACTTGTGTAATGCTTTCAACTGGTAATGATTCAATAGTTTTTGCATCAACAGTTGTGTGCGATGATGTCAAGTCCCTCCTAATCATAGGGTTTCGTGCTTGAACAACTACAGTTTCTGTAGTTATTGACTCTGTGGACATTTCTATATCAAGACTTGTAGTGAAATCAGCCGATATCTGCACTTCTAGAAATGTCTGTTTCTGAAAACCAACACCAGAGACAACAACTGCGTAAGTACCGGGAGGAATATTATTGATGAGATATTCACCATTGATATCTGATGCATCTCCCATTGTTGTTCCATCAATCAAAATATTTATACCAGGTAATATTTCACCATTTTCGGCATCAATAATTTTTCCTGTTAGCTTGCCAGTTGTACCAGCAAAAAGGTTAGATGAAATTGTAAATGTAAGAGCAGTTAAAAAGAGTAACCGTTTTATCATACAGCCTCCTCATTATACTGTAGTTTAAACAGTAGACGAGAAAATAAATTTTTTGAATTTAAGAATTGAAATGTTGAAGTAAAATTTTTCAGCATATATTTACATGTAATAGTCGGTGAAAATAAATTATACTAATAAATCTAATGATTGTTAACATAATACTATTAGCACCAAAATGTCAATTTTTTAGTATTATTCACTTGTATTTTTATTCATTTGGAGTGAATGTGAGTATAGAAATTAAATTTTTGGAAGGAAGTAGAATATATCTGCGACCATTTGATGAACAAAAGGATATTGAATTATTTCAACAAGGTAAAAATCTCCCAGAAGTTAGAGAAACTCTGTTTCTTTTCAATCCTATGACGAGACAAGAAACATTACATGAAGCCGAATTGTGGAGAAAAAGCAAAGAAAATATCCTTTTCACAATTTGCGAAAACGAAACCTCTGAGCCCCTTGGAGAGACCGGATTATTTAGAATAGATCATGTTAGCAGAGCAGCAATATTATATTTAGCTATTTATAATCCTGACTGCTGGTCAAAAGGATTTGGTACTGAAGCAACCAAGTTGGTTCTTAAGTACTCATTTGATATTCTAAATCTTAACCGAGTTCAACTTCATGTAGCTTCTAATAATTTAGGAGGTGTAAAAGCTTACGAAAAATGTGGCTTTAAGATTGAGGGGACACTAAGAGAAGCTATGTATCATAATAATGAGTATGTTGACTTCTTTGTAATGGGGATATTGAGAAAGGAATATTATGATAGTAAATAGTTGTTTTTAATGGAGTTATGCATTTATAATTTTAAAGATAGAGGGAGGATTCCCAGAATTTAATTTTAAATTCTACCCAAAAAAAACCCAACCTTTTTCAAAGTTGGGCTTCTAATTTTATAGATCTACTTCTGAATTATTTTAGAAGTGTCATCTTAACAGATTTTTTGAAGTTGCCATATTTAAGAGTATAGATATAATTTCCGCTCGCAACTTTATGTCCAAAGTTATTTGTTCCATCCCAAGTTGCTTCATAACTTCCACTTGCTAACTCTTGACCAGCAAGCAAGGTTTTAACTTCTCTACCGAGCATATCATACACAATAAGAGAAATCTCTTTGCTAACTGGAAGTGAGAAACGAATGTTTGTAGTTGGATTAAATGGATTAGGATAGTTTTGCTCCAACACATAATCGTTTGGTGAAATAACTTTCATATCAAGCTGTTTTACACCTGTCGCATTAGCTTCAAGAACTCTTACATTAATTGCATTCGTATTAAATTCCATATAAGCAGAAGCAGAATCAATTACAAAAACGCTGTCTTCCCAAACATAAAAAGTATATTCTAATGAATCTGGCACTGTTTGATAACCTAGAACGACATTTTCTTTACCGTTTCCTGTAAGGTCTCCTGTAGCAGTTTTAGCAATGAAATATTGAGTTGCAACGAACAAAGTATCTATCCAAGCAACACCTGAAGAATCATAATGATCGTAACCTCCTGGAAGTGTACTAAATATATCAATTTTCTCAGCTGTATAGTTATCACCGTCCATAATGGAACCTGAACCATTATATTCTAAAGCTGTTAGGATTGTTCCGGGAACACCTCCAAGTAAAAGTTCAGGAGTACCATTCTCATTCAAATCTGCTACACCATTACCCCAGTATTCTGCAGATTCCAGACCAATCTCAGTCCAAGCACTATCTTTCAATATTGTAAATTGGTCTTGCGAATTCCAAACTTCAACACCAGCAGCTTCGGCTCCCCCGACATCTACTAGAGTAGCTGTATAATTATAACTACTTCCGCCACCAACCCAATTTGAACCAAATATTTCTTCATTTCCATCACCATCAACATCAACTGCATGAACACCCATAAATGAAACGCCATCTTCATTAATATTTTTCATATATTCAAAATAGATTGGACCTGAGACACCACCATCCGAATTAGTTCCTGAAGGATAGGTATATGCATTTGGTCCGGTAGGTTCAATTGACCAAAATGCATTAAAATTCCAATAATGATTTACAATTTCCTTTACTCCGTCACCATCATAATCTACAGGTAGAGATTGCCACCAAGAGCCACCAGATTGTGCTTCGGAATCTAATCCAGCTTCAATTATCCAAGATGCAAACCCAGGAGCATTACCATTAATACTGAGGATATAAACTTTTTGATCACGATTTGCCATAATTAATTCGTCTACACCGTCACCATCAAAGTCGTAAACCCAACCTTGTTCTCTGTTTGTTCTAAAATTACCAGCTCCTTGTGCTGCAAATAAATCAGCAGGAAAATCAATAATTGGTTGTGTCCCAAATGAATTGTCAGCACCATCCCATTCCCAGACTTGAATCTCTCCATCTGCTCCATCAGTGTTTACAGAAAAAATAATTTCTTTATTTCCATCACCGTCTAAATCGCCTGATCGGACCCAACGAGGTGTTGATCCACTTTCTTGCCCTTCTCGAACAGGTGATGACCACACTAATTCAAGAATGCCTTCATTATATTCTAGGACGTGAACTCTTCCACCAAGTGAATAGTCTGTAGCTAAAATTTCATTCTTACCATCTTGATCAAGGTCACCGGCAATGTGTATTGTTCTTACATGATTCACATTTTGTTCCCACGCGCGGTTACTGTCAGCGGGGTCAATGCTAGAAGTATTGAAGTTCGCAATTTCTTCAACTTGTGCAAAGAGTGCTACTGAACTTAAAACTAAAATGATTGTAACTAATTTTCTCATACTTACCTCCGTAATAAGTTTTTATGAATTAAGTTAATTATTATGTCGTAATATAAAGAATATCTCAGAATTTAGAAATAAATAAGATTTCTCATATTATTTGTTTAAATAAATATTTAGTAATTATGAATTGATAAAGGCTGTATCAATTTCAAAGTATTGACCCAAGTTACCACAACAAGGTGAAATTTGATACAGCCTTAAAAAAGACTCGATTCAAAAGTTTATTTGTAAGAACTAGTCCATCATCATTCTTAAGAAAGATGAACTGTCATCATCTTCATAGTCATCATTCTTGGCCGGTTTATCATCTTTAAAGTCGAATCCAGATTGAGTTACCGGCTCCTCCTCTTCTGATTTATTTGCACTTTGGATTCTCATAAATGTTGGAACTTCAAGATCAGCACTTTCATCAACTTCAAATTTGCCAAATGAAAAACCACTAGCTACCTTTTCTTCAACTTGCTCTTCTTGGGTTTCTTCAACCATACTTGTTAAGGTAGATTTTTTAACTCCTGGCGCAGTATTGAATCCTGTTGCAATTACGGTATATGATACGTATTCGTTCATTTCCTCTTTCTGAACGAGACCAAATATTATGTTTGCTTCTTCACCAGCCGCATCATATATAATTTGATTACCTTCATTGATCTCTTTCATTGTTAAACTGGATGAAGCTGTTACATTTAGAAGAATGTTTTTTGCACCTTTTATACTCACACCTTCAAGAAGAGGTGAAGATATTGCTTTTTGCGCAGCTTCTTCTGCTCTGGTTTCACCGCTTGAAATACCGCATCCCATCAGTGCTTCGCCACTTTGATTCATAACTGAGCGAACATCTGCAAAGTCAACGTTTATGATTCCGGAAACAGTAATTATTTCAGCAATTCCGCGTGTTGCTTCGTGCAGTACTTCATTTGGTTTATCGAACGCCTTAAACGCTCCTGCAGAATCATCTAGAATATTTAAAATTCTTTCATTTGGAATAACAATTAGACTGTCAACATACTGCCTAAGTTCATTAATACCTTCTTCGGCGTTAAGCATTCTCTTTTTTCCTTCCCATCTGAATGGTTTGGTAACAATTCCAATTACTAATGCCCCAAGACTCTTTGCAATAGATGCAACAATTGGTGCACCACCCGTACCGGTTCCTCCCCCCATACCTGCTGTTACAAATACCATATCACTGGAGTCAAGAATTTTTGTTATCTTTTCTCTATCTTCTTCAATAGCTTTTCTACCGACATTTGGATCAGCTCCGGCACCAAGTCCCTTTGTTAAATTGGCACCAATTTGAATATTGTGGTGTGCACTACTAGTTTCCAATACTTGTGCATCTGTATTAATAGCAACATACTCAACTCCCGAAAGACCTCTTTTTATCATACTTTCTAGAGCGTTGCAGCCGCCGCCTCCGATACCAATTACTTTCAGTTTGGCTGACAATTCAGGTTCTTGGTCGAGTGTGGCAAATTTAGGCATAATACCTCCTTGTTGTGGTTAATTTATAATTCATCAAAAAATTCTACGATCTTTTTAAATACTCCTGCAATATTGAACGAACCTTGCTTTTTCTTAACATCTAATCCTTTCCATGTATCGCTGGATCGTGTACCCGGTATCCCTTTGATCAGGCCAGATACTGTTGCAAATTCTGGACTTCCTATTTCGTTTGAGAGACCTTCATCTAATTCTAAAGGAACTCCTATTCTACAGGGCAATCCAAGTACTCCTTCCGCAAGATCTGTACATCCTCGCAGTAATGAACCCCCTCCTGTCAATACAACTCCCGCTTTTATCTTACCTTTCAAACCAGATTGGCGAAGTTCATTATCAATGAGTGCAAATAGTTCTTTCATTCTGACACTAATAATCTGAGTAAGTAACGTAACAGGAACTTTTACGTTTCCTCTTGCACCTACTCCCTTTATATATATGTTTTCATCTTTTATTATTGCTTCCTGAAGCGCATAGCCAAACTCTTTCTTAATTTGTTCTGCGTCTGAACTAACGATTCCAAGAGATTCACGAATGTCATTTGTTACTTGATTACCGGCGATTCCGAAAACTTTTGTGTGTTTAATACTTTTATCGTGGAAGATTGCAACATCAGTTGTACCGCCTCCGATATCTATAAGAACTACTCCAAGATCTTTTTCATTTTCTTCAAGTACAGAAACACTTGAAGCTATTGGTTGCAGGATGTAATCATTTACAACAAATCCGGATTTTTCAACCGATCGTTTAATATTTTGTATTGCTGGAACTGACGCTAGTACTACATGATTTACTGCTTCTAGTCTTGACCCGCACATTCCAATGGGGTTTTCAATTCCACCTTGATGATCAACAAAAAACTCTTCTGGAATTATGTGAAGAATTTGGCGGTCAACAGGTATCTTAATTGTACGTACATCGGCTTTTAATCTATCAAGATCAGCTTGAGAAATCTCATGATCTGGATTGCTAATTGTTACATAATTTCTATGACGAAGACTAGTAATATGTTCACCGGCAACACCAACATTTAATTCTTTGATCTGAATTCCAGCTCTGTTTGTGGCAATTTCCATTGCTTCACTAATAGCATTACTTGTTTTAGCAATATTAGCTACTAAACCTTTATTTAAACCGTCAGAAGGAGCAACACCAAAACCTAGTACTTTGATTGAAGATTCCATTTGTTCTGCAATCACTGCACAGACTTTTGTTGTTCCAAGATCTAAGCCGGCAATTATATTCTGTTTCATGAATTTGTTCCTCTTTCGTCGTTATTATCAATTGACCTTCCCAAATATATTTGTTGAGAATATCGAAGATCAATATATTCAAGCCCATCAGCCAAGAATTCCCCATCGAGACTTTGGATAAGTTGTTCTAAGTACATGACCTTGTCAATTTCGTTATCACGTCCAATAACGATTGGAAAATTGAATTTAGAAAACTGAATAACAATATCTCTTCCATTTCTCATATCAATTTCTGATAGATTATCATACAAATCTGGGCTGATAAGCTTGAGTGTAGAGATAATTTTCAAACCAGTTGTTATATCTTCATTTGAAATTACACTTTGAAACTCACTTAAACTGTCTGCCTCAAGAGGATTCGTGATTATCGGGTAATCAATCATCTCTGAGAATGGTAACTTTGGAATTTTGATGTTATTCTCAGTCACTAACCACTCTCCCGATGCAAGCATTAATAGTGACTCAAAATTTTTCTCTTTGATCGTAAGTGTCAAAGTATTTTCATTAACTATAGCATCTACCTGTCGGATATAGGGATGTTTTTCTAACCGGTCCTTCACCAGTGCAGGTGTGAGGTTTTCATAATCAGACTCGTCAAGAAGCTTAGCATATCTGTAATATTCATCAGTCGGCAAATGGATGTTTCCATCAAGTTCGATGAAGTTGATATTATTCTGCTCTCTATCATCCAATGAAATCGATGTTACAACAAGCACACCGACTATGAAAAGAAGAAAAATTATACTCGATATTTTTATTTTATCATAAATTTGCATCTCTAATTTTGTTCTTTATAGAGTTTCACAAACTCTTCCCCAAATTTCCAAATATCACCGGCACCAAGAGTCACAATAATATCTCCTTGTTTTTGCAGTTCTAACACCAACTCCGGTAGCTTATCTTTATTTGCTTCATAAATAACATTTTTGTGACCATAGCTTTTAGCAGCATTGGCGATTAATTCTCCTGATACACCTTTAATCGGTTCTTCGCGAGCAGGATAAACGTCAGTACAGATAAAAATATCTGAATCTAAAAATGCTCTACCAAACTCAGCATAAAATTCTTTTGTTCTTGAATAGAGATGAGGTTGGAAAACTGCAACAAGTCGTCTTTTCCATCCATTTCTAATGCCTGAAAGAGTTGCAGTTATTTCTGTTGGATGATGTGCATAATCATCAACCACAAGGATATCGTTCTTATATTTGGTTTCAAATCTCCTGTAAACACCAGTGAAGGATTCTAATGCTTTTTTAATTACGTTAAATTCAACACCTAATTCTGTAGCTATAGTCACGGCAACCAGAGAATTTTTCACGTAATGAACACCGGGGAGATTCAATGTAATTTTTCCAAGTTCATCTCCTTTATATACAACGGTATATGTAGATTGAAATTTATCATGAGTGATATCAACTGCTCGAACATCCGCTTGATGCGTTACGCCATAGGTAATTATCTTCCTATTTATAAATGGGATAATGTCCTGAAGTGCTGGTTCATCCAAACAAATAACAACAAATCCAAAAAATGGTACCTTATTCGAAAATTGAATGAATGCACCTTTAATATCATCCAAGTCTTTATACGTATCTAAATGTTCTGACTCAAGAGTAGTCAGCGCCGCAATACTTGGAGTTAAGCTTAGGAAAGTTCTGTCGAACTCATCAGCTTCTACTACAATATAGTCACTATTACCTAACCTGGCATTGGTTCCACCAAGCCCGCTGAGTTTTCCTCCAACGATAATAGTTGGATCAATTCCGGCTTCTGTTAATACAAGTCCAACCATCGAAGTTGTCGTGGTTTTTCCATGTGTTCCAGCTATACCAATTCCATACTTCATTCGCATAGTCTCTGCAAGCATTTCAGAACGTTTTATTACTGGGATATTTTTTTCAATAGCTGCTTTAACTTCTGGGTTCTCAGTATTTACAGCAGACGAATAGACAAGGACGTCACAATCAGAAAGATTATCTGCTGAATGGCCAATAGATACTTCTATTCCCAATTCTCTTAAACGCTGTGTGTTTGCTGATTCACTCATATCAGAGCCTGATATTTCAAATCCCCTGCTTAGCATAAGTTCAGCTATACCACTCATCCCGATGCCACCAATTCCCACAAAATGTATTTTCTTTATAATTCTTTGAAACATTTCTATTCTATCCCTTAATTCCTTGCTGCTATTTTTAAAATTTCTTTTGCTACAACTTCCGATGCGTTAGGTTTAGCAAAGAGTTTAATGTTGCTACAAAATTTCTCTAATCTATCTTTATCGAAAATCAATCCTCTGATTGTCATAACTATCTTTGATTCTAATTCCTCATCTTTAATTAAAACCGCTGCATCTGCGTCTGAAATCACTTTAGCATTTTTTGTCTGATGATCATCAGCAACATTCGGCGATGGGACAAAAACTACTGGTAATCCAATTGACGAAACCTCAGCAATTGTTGTTGCACCTGCACGTACTAATAAAAGATCTGCGGCGGAATATACTATCGAGACATCCTCAAAATACTTTCTAACCTTTACTTGCTTACTATTTAGGTTTTTGTAGTCATCGTAATAATAATCACCTGTCTGCCATATGATTTGGATCCCTAGTTGCTTCAGACCATCAAGATTATTGGCAATTGCGGAATTAATTGATCTCGCTCCTAAACTACCACCAACAACTACTAATGTTTTTTTATCATTTCTCAATTCAAATTTACTTAATGCATGCTCCCGACCGTGTAATTTTATGCTATTTCTTACAGGATTACCACTATTTACAACTTTATTGGGATCACGAAAATACTTCTTAGATTCTTCAAAACTGACGAATATTCTCTCAGCTTTTTTCTCAAGAAGTCTATTCGTAAGACCGGGATAACTATTTTGTTCCATCAAAACCAATCGTGCTCCCATCACAGATGCTCCCCAAAGTGCTGGTCCAGAAACGTATGCTCCCGTACCAATTGCAACTTGAGGTTTGAATCTAAAACTTATCATTAATGATTGTACCAGCGAGACAAACAATTTTATTGGAAAAAGTAAATTTCTAAATGTCAATTTTCTCGTAAGTCCACTTATCCAGATCGATTTGAATTTATATCCCAACTCAGGAATTACTCTTCCTTCAATTTTTTTCTTAGTTCCAACAAATGTTATATCACTTTTTTGCAATTCACTTAAACTTTGAGCAACAGCAATTGCTGGATAGAGATGGCCACCTGTTCCTCCTCCAGCAAATAAAAATCTATATGTCACTTTCTTTTCACTCAATAGAATTTACCTTCTTCTGTAAACTTCTATTTGTTTGTACTGCGATGTTAACTAGTATTCCAACAGAGGCACAAAATATAATTATTGATGTTCCTCCAAAACTGATAAATGGAAGTGTAATTCCAGTTGTTGGTAAAATTCCAGTAACAACACCTGCATTAATAAAAGCACTTAATATTATATTGAATGAAATCGCAAAACCTAACAATTGGCCGTATTCATCTTTTGCTTTTTTAGATATTATTACTCCGATTGCAAAGAGAGCAAAAAAGAGAACTAGAACTGCAACTGTTCCCACCAATCCAAATTGTTCTCCAAGAACTGAGAAAATAAAATCACCATATGATTCTGGTAGAAATAGATCACTTTGGCGGCTTTCCCCAATTCCCACTCCAAGGATTCCGCCGCTTCCTAAACCAATTTTTGCCTGCAGTACCTGTGTGTTTAAACTCCCCCCACCACTTATACTATTAATAAAATCTGTTATTCTTTGTCTTGAATGTGGAAAAATCATCATCGCAGCAATACCAGCAATAACCGTTGAACCTAGAGTTGCTGCAATATGACTTAATTTACTTCCACCTATATATAAGAGTGTAAAGCTTGTAAAAACAATTATCATACTTGTACTAAGGTTTGGTTGAAGCATCACAAGCCCAGCAACTAAAAAGATCCAAACAAGGGTGTATCGGAATCCGTGCTTAAAGTCTTGTAATAGTTTTCCCTTTCTTTCAATCATTCCAGCTAAGTGCATGAACAATACTAACTTTGCAATTTCTGATGGTTGGAATCTAATTATCCCTAGGTCTATCCATCTTGCAGCACCTTTGAATTTTGGAGCTAATAATACCGTTAAAATTAGTAATCCAATCACACCAAAAAGTAGTGGCTTACTGTATTCTTTATAAGTTTCATATGGAATAATTGAAAAAATAACACCGGCCCCAAGAGCAACAATGATCTTTCCAATATGGGATCTGAATAGGAAGTAGATATTGTCAAACTTAAGTTCACTATAAGTACTGCTAGCCGTAAATACTAACACAGCTCCTAATAGCATCAGAAGCATAACAATAAGTATTTGTGATCTAATTAGAATTTTCATATGCCCAAACTCTCAACTGCTTTTTTAAATATTTCCCCTCTATGTTCGTAATTATTAAACATATCGAAACTTGCACACGCTGGTGACAATAGAACGACTTCCCCTCTTTCAGCATCCTTATATGACTGAGTAACACAATCCTCAAGAGACTCCTTTTTTTCGACTGTCACTATATCGGAAAATTCCTTATAGACTAGATCAGATGATGAACCAATTGCATAAATCTTCTTAACATTATTTTTGACTAGTTTTTTAATTCTTGTGTAATCGTTCCCTTTGTCTTTGCCACCCAGAATTAACAAAATAGGCTTCTCAAAACTTCTGAGGGCGTACCAAACAGATTCCACATTAGTAGCTTTTGAATCATTGACATACTCAATTCCATGAATAACTTTTACTAATTCTAGTCTATGTTCAACTCCAGTAAATGATATAATTGCTTTAAGTATACTTTCGTTATCAATACCAATGAGCTTAGCAATCGTAATGACTGCCAAGGAGTTATATTGATTGTGCTCTCCTCTTAGACTAAGTGATTCGATTCCACCAACTTCGTCTAATAGACCATTGCTAGCAAAATAGATTTTGCTACCTTCAATATAGCTGCCATCCCCATCAATACTTGAAAGTGAAATA
Organism: uncultured Ignavibacteria bacterium; assembly: GCA_963751695.1. Taxonomy (GTDB): domain Bacteria; phylum Bacteroidota; class Ignavibacteria; order Ignavibacteriales; family Melioribacteraceae; genus SZUA-22. The sequence goes on from CAVVVP010000002.1 coordinate 456,410, forward strand.
TCATACTTTGAGGAATTTCTTTTAGGGAATTCACTCACAACTTTATCATCACTGTTAAAAATCAGAAAGTCTGAATTATCATGATTAGCTATTATCTGAAATTTTGATCCTACATAATATTCGAAAGTTTCTTCATACCTATCCAAATGATCTGGAGTGATATTCAAAATAACAGCAAATTTGGGTTTGAAAGTGTCAATGTGATCAAGTTGAAAGCTTGAAACTTCTAAAGCAATAAATTCATCTTCTTTTACACTATCTGCAATGTCAGAGAATGCAATACCAATATTTCCTGCGAGATATGTTTTTTTACCGCATCTATCTAACACATGTTGACAAAGACAAGTTGTTGTTGTTTTTCCATTAGTCCCCGTAATTGCAATTATGGTCCCCTTGTTGAACCATGAAGCGAATTCGATTTCACTTATAACTTTAATTTTTCGTTTCTTTGCTTCTGATAAAATCTGTGAGTCAGAAGGTACTCCAGGGCTTGTGATAATGAACCTACAGTCAAAGACTCGATCTGAATGAGAACCGATTTCATATTGGATATTCAATGTTGAAAGCTCTTTTAGTGTACTTTCTTCAATGCCTGAAGATAAATCACTAACAAAAGGGATTGCATTCATTCTCTTTGCTAATTTAGCTGCCGCAATACCACTTCTTACGGCACCTAGGATTGTTATATGTATACCGGATATATCTTTCATCTTACCTTAAATGAAGCTAGACTAATAATTACAAGTATAATTGTAGCTATATAAAATCTCATTACAATTTTTGGTTCTACCCATCCTATCATTTCATAATGATGATGAAGCGGAGCCATTTTAAAAACTCTTTTTCCGACCCCAAACCTTTTCTTTGTATACTTAAAGTATAATCTTTGAATTATCACCGAAAGCGTTTCAATGAAGAAAACTCCGCCTAGTATAGGGATGAGCAATTCTTTCTTAATCAAAATTGCGATTATACCAAACGCGCCGCCGAGAGCAAGAGAACCAGTATCACCCATAAATATTTGTGCTGGATAGAAATTAAACCACAAAAAACCCAGACCGGCTCCAATTATCGCAGCAATAAAAACTGTTAATTCTCCTGATCCAGGTAAATAGATAATGTTCAGATAGTCAGACCAAATAACATTACCGGAGACATAGCTCATAAATGCCAATGCCAGCATAACGAAGGTAATTGTCCCCATCGCTAAACCATCCAGACCATCTGTTAAATTAACTGCATTTGATGTGGATGTAATTATGAAGATCACCATAGGGATGTAGAGATAGGAAAAATCCCAATTCATATTTTTGAAGAACGGTAAAGTGGTTTCAGTTGTATAGTCTGAGAGTTCTGGCATAAAATATATTGAAACTCCAATTATCAATCCCACAAAGATTTGACCCATAAGTTTATACCGAGCTATTAAACCTTCAGAATATTTTTTAATAACTTTTAAGTAATCATCAACAAATCCAACAAAACCGAGAAAGATTGTACCAAACAAAGCAAGAAGGATATATCCACTTTGAATATCACTCCACAACAACACCGGAACTACAATTGAGAGGAGTATAATCAAACCCCCCATTGTAGGTGTGCCTGCTTTCTGCAAGTGTGACTGAGGACCTTCTTCTCTTATTGTTTCTCCGACTTGTTTCTTCTTTAAAAACTCAATTATTTTGGGTCCAATAAAAAAGGCAATAAAGAGAGCAGTAATTGCTGCAATTGAAGAGCGAAATGTTAAGTACTTAAATACTCCAAACCCTGGAATAGAAAACATTTCATCTATGTAATCAAATAGATAGTAAAACACTATGCAGCCTTACTCCTCAAATGTTTAACAAATTCTTCCATTCGCATACCGCGAGAACCTTTAAGTAATACTACTTCATCAATAAATTCTGATTTATCTAAAAAAGTCTTCAATGACTTTCGATTTGAAAAGTGAATAGATCCCACTTTGGTTTTCTTTAGCTCTTTATCCAAAGTGTTCATCATTTTTCCAATCGTGTATACATTATTAATCTGGTCTTCAACAATTTCATTTGCAATCTTTTTATGGTAAGAAATTGAATCCTTCCCCAATTCAAACATATCTCCAAGAATTAGAGTTTTTATTTTTCTGTTTTTCATTTTCGTAACCAGATCAATAGCTGATTTTACAGATGATGGATTTGAATTATATGTATCATCAATCAATGTTATGTTTTTATAATCTTCAACAAATAATCGTCCTTTAATTTGTTGAAGATTAGAAATTCCTTTCCTCAATTCTTTTAGGGTTAATCCCAAATGTTGGGCAATTGCAACAGCTGCAAGTACATTCCGAGCATTTGCATTTCCATACAATGGAAGGACTAATTCAAGATTACGATTTCTAAAAGTTATTCTTATTTTTGTCTTTCCATCACTGGTAAAGCCTAATATTTTAGCTTTGACATCACATTTCCCAGTAAAACCATAGGTTACTTTATTCCTAAAACCTTTCGAATTTTTTCTAATAATTTCATCGTTGTTGTTAATGAATGTAATTCCCCCATTCAAATTTGCTGAATCGAGTAAGGCACTTTTTTCTTTAAATACTCCACCTCGGTCAACTAAGTATTCTAGATGACTATCTCCAACATTTGTGATCATTGCATAATTAGGATTAGCAATCTGAGCAGTATATTTTATTTCATTAAAATGGTTTGTGCCATGTTCGAGCACCAATACTTCAGTGGATGCTTTTGCTGAGAGAATTGTTAATGGTACACCGATGTGATTATTATTGTTAGCTAAACTTTTCAGCACATTAAAGCGTTCGCTCAACATGGTAGCAAGGATTTCCTTAGTTGTAGTTTTCCCATTACTCCCCGTAATTGAAACAACTTTTGCATTGAGCTTATTACGCCAAATTGCTGCAAGCTCGCCATATGCTATAGTAGTATTGCTAGCCGTGATTATTGGAAGCGAAACGTGATCGAAATCTTTTAGTTTTCTATTACTAACTAAAATTGCTGAAGCTCCTTTGCTAATTGCATCATCAACAAATTTATGTCCATCAAATCTTGCCCCTTTTAGAGCAACATAGAGCGAATTCTTTTTCAGAGTTCGAGTATCAATAGAGACAGATGAAACAGATTTGAAATTATCTGGATTGTAAATCACTGCACCATTAATATTAAATATGTCTGACAATGTGATTCTCATTAACATTCACCCAAATACTTTAGCGCTGTTTCTTTGTCTGAAAAATGTTTTTTAACTCCATTAATCAATTGATATTCTTCATGTCCTTTACCAGCAACAAGAATAACAGCATTGCTCTCAGATTCACAAATCGCATTTTTTATCGCATCTTCCCTATCAGGATTGATAACAGCAATTTTTCCCTCAATCCCACTCATGATCTCTTCAATAATCTGTAAAGGATCCTCTGACCTTGGATTATCTGAAGTCACATACACTTTATCGCTAAGATCGCTGGCTATTTTTCCCATTATAGGTCTTTTTGATTTGTCCCTATCCCCACCGCAACCAAACACCGTATAAATTGGACGAGTTGCTTTAACGATGTGCTTTAGCGATTCCAATGCCTTCATTAAACTGTCGGAAGTATGTGAGTAATCAACAATCACTTTTTTATTGTTATTTCTATTGCTAAGAACTTCAAATCTACCCGGAACTTGTGGTGTTGAGCTAATTCCTTTCTGGATTTTCTCTTCTCCTATTTCCTCCAATATCCCTACAACAGCAGCAGCTGAAGCATTATAAGAATTAAAGTAACCGACCAACCTTGTACTAAGATCTAAGCTCTTGTTTTCAATAGAGAGGAGAAATGAAGTTCCTTCTAAATTGTACTCAATACTTGAAATTTTATAATTGGACTCTTCATGCAAGCCATATGAATAACTATTTGCTATTGCACGATCAACAATTTGATCAGAATGTTTATCATCCAAGTTATAAACTATTTTTCCATCTGCTTTTAAATTGCTGAACAAAATTTTCTTAGACTCAAAATAATTGTTAAAATCAGAGTGGAAGTCCATATGATCAGATGTAATATTAGTAAATACAGCATAATCGAAATCCAAACCGTAGACTCTATCCAACGAGAGAGCATGAGAAGATACTTCCATAACGCAATGAGTAAAACCAGATTCAACCATATTTCTTATATATTTATTAATAAGGTTAGATTCAGGAGTTGTTAGATCTGACTCTATTTTTTGTTCACCAATATAATTTGCAATTGTTCCTAGAAGACCAGTTTTATATCCGGCAACTTCTAGCATATTCTTGATATAAAAAGCTGTGGTGGTCTTACCATTAGATCCTGTAATTCCAATAAGTTTCAGTTCTCTTGATGGGTTGCCATAAACTTCGCATGAAAACTCTGCTAATGCTCTCCTTGCATTGGGTACCAAGATTTTGACAATATTATTAGTCTTAAAAATCGCATCGAGATTTTCATTGTCTTCTTCCAAGACTACTGCCTTAGCACCCTTACTAATAGCCTCTGGAATAAATTTTCTTCCATCAACCTTCAAACCTTTTATTGCAACGAAAATTGAGTTGTCATCTACTTCCAATGAATTATTCGTAATGTTGGTAATCTCTTTATGTTCTGAGTTACCAGATACACTTATTACTTTTACGCTATTTAGAATTTTATCAAGCTTCATCAATTAATTCTTAGCCTATTCTTTGATGCTGCAGATTCACATTTTATCAAGCAGACCAGTCCATCTTTTATTTTTGTATTTGGTTCAATGCTTTGTGAAATAACTGTACCTGAACCCTGCGCTGAGTATCTAATTCCCAGATCGGTAAGAATTTTTATTGCTTCCCTTTTGGTGAAGTTGTGAAGATTAGGCATAACTGTACTGTCAATAGCATACTTCTTGAATGATTTCGTTTTCGTTATTGCATTTTTTTCTGGAAGATCTGAGGAAACAAATATATCATGATTCTGCTGTGGTTTTAGTTTTGGAGAATTCTCATTTTTCTTCTCAGGAATTTCTTCAATGATCTTGTTTCTATCAGCGTCAAAAATCTTACTTGCAACTTCATGAAAGATTGGGGCTGCAACTTTTCCACCATACCTTCCCACTTTTGGAGAATCAACAATTATCAGTATTACCATTTGCGGGTTTTCAACTGGAAAGAATCCGACAAAAGAAGAATTATACTCTCTATTCGAATATTGTTTATTAATTAACTTTTGAGATGTACCAGTCTTACCTCCGATAGATAGTCCAGGAACGCTTGCTAACTCTCCACTACCATCTTCAACAACACTTTTCATGATTTTTCTCATCCTTTCAGAAGTTACTTCAGAAATTACAGATCTAATCTTATTCTTCTCATATTCTTCTACTATGTTGCCACTAAAATCCTTGACTTCCTTTACAATAAAAGGCTGCAAAAGATCTCCACCATTAATTAATGCTGAGTATGCTGTTATTAATTGTAATGGAGTTACCGAGATCTCATACCCATGCGAAATAAATTTCTTTGATATCTTAGAGTATGTTTTTGGCTTTTTCAATAGACCTGGAGTTTCTCCAGGGAGATCTATTGAGGTAAGATTTCCGAATCCATAGTCACGAAGGAATCTATAAAATGTATCAGCATCAATTCTGTCGCTGAGTTTTGCCATCCCAATATTGCTGGAGTGTTTTATAATCCCCGCAGCTGTCAAATAATCATATTCATGAGTATCTCTGATTGTTGCTCCTCTGACTCTGTAAGTTCCATTCTCAGTATTTATGATCTCATCCTCACGAGTAAGATCTTCATCTAGAAGAATTGACATAATTATTGGTTTTATTGTTGAACCGGGTTCATAGGTATCAGTAACAACTCTATTTCTTCTTCTCGTATCTTTAGAAAGATTATAGTTTTTGGGATCATAGTCAGGTTGGTTAGATAAGGCCAGAATTTCGCCAGTGTGGGGATCCATAATTATACCCATGGCGGACTCACCTTGAAATTCCTTTAAACCCTTACTTATTTCTGATTCAAGAATCTTCTGATAATTTTTATTGATCGTTAACTTTACATTGTTTCCAGGTGTGGGTTTTGTAGAAATTTCTTGATTAACACTTATAACACGCCCTTTCACATCTTTCTCAATAAATCTGTATCCGTCATTACCAGTTAGTTGATCATTTAATTGATGTTCAATTCCTGCAACACCAACTAACTGTTTATTTGCATAACCTAAAACGTGTGACGCTAGACTTCCATAAGGGTAGATTCTTGAGTAGTCCTCGCTCTTGAAATATCCATCAATTACAAATTCTGCCAATTGTATAACTTCTTCTTTCACAGCTTTCTTTTCTAAACAAATATTTTTATTTGCTGAATTAAGTAATTTTAGATAATGGCTTTTCTTTTTCCCGAACACTTCTGAAAATTTAGCAGCTATCTTTTCTTTTTCATTTTTATTCGTCATTCTAGTGTCAACAAAAAGTGAAATATCGTCTTTTGTGTATGCAAGTATTTCGTTATTTCTATCTGTGATTAGACCTCTTTCAGCTTTAATTTTTACAGATGAATTCTGTTGGTTTTCAGCAATTTTTGCGAAATGATTGTGCTCAGACACCTGAATAGTAAATAGTCTCCCTACGAGTATTAGGAGTATTAGGAAGACAAACACGATTATGATCAAGGCTCGGGAATTATTCATATTTACTATTTACTATTCTCTTGATCCTGTTTATTTTTTCTTGACTAATAAATAATTGCTCAACCGGTGCATCAATTCTTACCATACCTAATTTTTCCATTGCTAGATTTACTATTCTATCTTCTGATTCAAGTTTTTGTACTTCAGCAATTCTGGATTCCAATTTGTTTTGAAGCGCTCCCAGCTCTTCTTCCATCATTACAATTTCTTTTGATAGATACCTGTTTTCGGTATTTAGAATAAGGTATAAAAAAATTGAACCGACGATCGGTACAACTACATAAATTATTATTTTTCCAATCGATCCTTTCTTTCTAGATCTATTATTTTTTCGTTTTTTCATATTTTTTCAGCAACTCTCAGTTTGGCACTTCTAGATCTTCTATTTTCTGTTATCTCCACTTGTGTAGGTATAACTGGTTTTCTAGTCAATATTTTAAGACTAGGTGTTGTGTTGCAAACACATACTGGAATTTCCGGTGGACACACACAACTGAGTGTTTGCTGTTTAAAAAAATCTTTTACTATTCTATCTTCTAATGAGTGGAAGGTTATAATTGCTATTCTTCCACCAACATTTAAAATCGATAATGATTTTTCGAGCAAATCTTCTAGTTCATCTAGCTCATTGTTAACATAAATTCTGAAAGCTTGAAAAACCCTTGATAATGATTTTAATGCAAATTTGGGATGGCTAACACCTTCAACTATTTCACGTAGTTTTTCTGTAGTCATAATTTTCTTTTCTTTCCTAGCTTCAACAATTCTTTTTGCAATAATTCTGGATTTCTTTTCCTCTCCATAATTGTAAATAATATTTGCAATTTCTTCTTCAGAATACTTGTTTATAACAAATGAAGCAGGATGTCCCTTTGATTTATCCATCCGCAAATCAAGTAGAGAATTTTCCCTGAACGAAAAACCGGAGTCTTTATCGTCAAGCTGGAAGGAAGAGACACCTAGATCTGCAAAAATGCCATCATAATTTTCAATGAACTCGATTCTTGAAATATTTAAAATATCTGTAAAACTCGTGTTATAGAGTTTAACTCTTTTGTCGTCTTTGAATTTTGACTTGCAATGGTTGTAAGCGGTTGTATCCTTATCAGTTCCGATGAACTTTGCACTGTGTGAAAGTTTTGATAAAATTGTTTTCGTGTGTCCACCAAAACCAACGGTTCCTTCAAAATATACACCCGATTCGTTTGTCACTAAATAGTCCACAGTTTCATTTAAAAGAACGGGTGTGTGATATTGCATTACATTACATGTCCATTACTTCTTTGGCAATTTCTTCGTAAGAATCCTCGATGTCATTTAGATATTCTTCATAAGCATTAGGATTCCAGACTTCGATATATTTGTTCATACCGAGAATTAAGACTTCTTTCTCGATCTCTGCAAATTCGATTAGCTGTTTAGGTACCATAAGTCGTGATTGAGAATCGAATCTATCTTCTGCTGCTTCTTGTAAAAACATTCTCATGAATTTTGCATCTTTGGGATCAAATGTATTTAACTTGTCCAACTTACTTGCAAGGAGTTCTTTCCAATAGTCCATTGGATAAATATTTATACATTTGGCAGAGCCTCTTGTCAGCACGAATGTGTCGTTTGATTCTGCAGAAACAAACTTCCTCATTCTTGCAGGAATTGAGATTCTTCCTTTTGCGTCGATCGAATATTTATAATTTCCTAAAAACATAATTTTTGACATTATTAGGGAGAATTAAACACTTTTCCCCACTACTCCGAAAAATAACTCTTTTTCATGGGAAATGTCAAGTACTTTTTGCTATTTTTTTTATCAGCAAACCTAGCTTAAGTTATTTTATTATTAGAATTTAGCTATTACAAATCAGATATCTAGTATTTTAAAAAGGTTCAAATAAAATAGTATTTGCTAGATTATAGTTTTTTTGCTTAATTGTGTACAAAAGAATGTAATTTTTATTAACTCTTTGGTATATAATTTCATGAAAAACAAGACAATTTTGATAACGGGAGCAACAGATGGAATAGGAAAACAAACGGCAATCGAACTAATTAGAATGGGAGCACGTGTTATTTTACATGGAAGAAATAATGATAGTTGCGGAAAAGCAATTGATGTAATTAAGCAAGAAACAAAAACTTATTCGATCGAATATATTTCTTGTGATCTTTCTTCTCTTGCCGAAGTGAAAAAAATGTCTAAAAATATTTATGAAAATTACAAAAAAATTGATGTGCTAATCAATAATGCAGGTGTTTATGAGAATGAAAAGGTTCTCACCGTAGATGGATATGAAAGAACTTTTGCAATAAATTATTTAGCTCATTTTCTACTTACAATTTCATTACTCGATCGTCTTAAATCATCATCTCCATCTAGAATAATTAATGTTAGTTCTGTTGCACATCAAAATTGTGATTTTGACTTGCAAAATTTATTTGCTGAAAAGAATTTCGATGCTTACAACTCATATGCAATATCAAAAGCCGCAAATGTTCTTTTTACTTACAAGTTAGCTGAAAAACTTAGAGGGGATAACCTTACAGTGAATGCATTGCACCCTGGAGTGATTACCACGAAACTTTTATCCAAGGGATTTGGTATTAACGGAGCAAGCTTAAAATCTGGAGCAGAAACATCTGTCTACTTAGCCTCTTCCAGTGATTTAGAAAAAGTAACTGGAAAATACTTCTCTGATTCTAGGGAGAAATTATCAGCTCGATTTACTTATGATAAAGAACTTCAACAGAAATTCTGGGATTTAAGCTATAAAATGATTAAAAGGTATCTCTAAATACAATCTAAACAGATTCTATTGTTTCTTATTCTTATCAATTTTATTTGTTACAAATCTAAATATCAATAGAGATAGAGCAGAAACTAATCCTATGGCAACAAAATAATACCAAAGCAAATGTGCATCAGTATAATAAGCTGCCCGCTGAATTTCGGTTAATCCTTGCGGTAAAGTATTTGGATTTGGGCAATATCTATCCAATAAAAATCCTGACATGCTGAATCCAATTATTGCAGAAAAAAAGGAGTGAATGTGACTGAAGCCAAGATACAATCCCTCCTCCCCTTTGGGCGCTTGGAACGAAAAGTACTCTAAAAATCTAGGGGAGATGAAACACTCAGCCAATCCTTGAATCGCAATTCCAATTATCATCATCACCGTTAACGGATGAAGATCAAATAAACCGAATACTGAAACTGCAGTTCCCGTAATAGCTTCAAGTTCTTGACTAAGAGCCATCGCTAAGGCAGAGATTGGCATTAGAAGCATTCCCCACAGCATTGATGTTACTGCTGGTTTATTCTTCATCATCTGTGTAACAAAAACAACAAATATCACAACAACAGCAGGATTTACATTTGCCAGCCATTCTGGTTTTGCACTTTCACCAAGTAGTCTTATTACATACTTAGGCATTGTTGCATAAAGTTGACCCTGTATCAACCAAAATCCAGTAATGATGATTGTAAGAACCCATAATCGAGGTTTTTTAAGAATGCCAAACAAAGCTCTGAAAATATCATTAATATTTTTGCCTTCATGCGAGCGGTCAGGTTCTTGGTAAAAGAAAATTGCAAATACCAATGCAATAAAAGCCATCAAAGCAGAAAAGAAGTTCACATATTCTAATCCAAGCCCTTGGCGAATGTAAGGTACAAATGTTTTTCCACTGAATGCACCGATATTAACAACCCAATAGAAGAGCGAGTAACCTCTTGCTCTATTGGCTTCAGTTGTGGTTTTTGCGACAGTTCCGGTTATTAACGGTTTTATAAATGAGGCACCGACCAGCAAGATAAATAAAAATGAAAGAACAGGAATCTTTGTATGAAAAACCCCCAGAAAAAAATAACCAATGGTCATGAGACCAAAAGCTAGGATCATTCCCTTTCTAAAACCGATCTTATCTACATAAGCTCCTACAAATGTAGGAAACAGATAAAGCAATCCATAAAATAGACCAGCAACAATTCCTGTTTCTATATCCGTAAAGCCGACAATATCAGTAAGATAAAGTGTAAGAACTACAAAAAAACCATAATAAGCTGCTCGCTCGCATAATTCCATAAAATTAGCAAGCCAAAAATCTTTTGGAAATTTCCAGCTCTCTTTTTGTACCAAGTCAGTCATATTAAGCCAACTATTTGTCTAAGAAAAATATTTGCAAAGATAAGGTGAAAAAAATAGAATTGATAGAGAAAACTTCTCTCGAAACTAGTTGTATCTTTCTAGTCGTACTAATTTTATAATGATTTTTTTAAAAATAATTGCTAGTTTGAACAATCGTTTGTTTAGTATTATTAACTTAATATTTGCATATTTACGATAAGACGATCTTAGAATAGATATTTGCAAGTTAGATCAAAGCTGTTTGCAAAATAAATAGAAAAAAGGAGGAAACTTGAAAATTTTTAATTTTAGTCGAATTGTTCTCTTTACAGTTTTTATCAGTCTCTCTTTTACTCTTCATGTCCAATCGAATAATCAAAAATCAGTCTTATTAGTTTATGGGGGTTGGGAAGGTCATAATCCAGAAGGATTCAAAAACCTTTTCCTCCCTTGGCTTGAAGATCAAGGATTTGATGTGACCGTTTCAAACTCGCTAGATATATATGCGGATTCAATTAAAATGTCAAACTTTGATCTAATTGTTCAAACATGGACAATGGGAGAACTCACAAAAGAACAATCTAAGGGTTTATTGACCGCAGTTGCAAATGGAACCGGTTTAGCAGGATGCCACGGTGGAATAACTGATGCATTTAGGTGCAATCTTGAATATTTGAATGTTGTAGGCGGACAATTCTTATCTCATCCAGGTGGCAGTATTGAATACGAGGTCAATTTTACGGATGTATCTGATCCAATTACTGAGGGACTAGGTGACTTTACAATAAAATCTGAACAATACTATATGGCTATGAATCCAGGGGTAAAAGTGCTTGCAACAACAACATTTTCCGGAGAGTATGCTGAGTGGTCCAGAGATGTAGTCATGCCGGTAGTTTGGAAGAGAACATGGGGAAAAGGGAAAGTTTTTGTAAACGCTTTGGGGCATTCAATAGATGAATACGAAATTGAACAAGTAATGGAAGTTACAAAGCGCGGATTCAACTGGGCTATTAGAGATTAAAAATTTTATATAAAAACTGGAGTACCAGATATATGAAGAAGAAACAAAATCGAAGAGAGTTTATTAAACGGAGCGTCGGCGCTGTTGCAGGTTTAACAGCATTCCCATATTTAGTTCCTTCAAAAGTGCTAGGAAGAAATAGTATTATCTCCCCAAGCGATAAGATCAGAGTCGGATGTATTGGGTTGGGATGGCAAGGGCCAGGAAATATGGACAATTTTTTAAGCGAACAAGACGCACTTATTGTTGCAGTCTGCGACATTGATAAAAACCATCTTGCTGAAAACAAAAAAACTGTAGATACTTATTATGGCAATAGTGATTGTAAACCATATCATGATTATAAGGAACTTCTTGCTAGGAAGGACATTGATGCTGTATCAATCGCCCTACCAGATCACTGGCATGCCATTGCAGCTGTTGACGCTGCAAGAGCTGGAAAAGATATTTACGGAGAAAAACCGCTTTCACACAATCTACACGAGGGTCGAGCAATTTGTGATTCAGTAAAAAGATATGGTAGGATTTGGCAGACTGGAAGTTGGCAAAGATCTCAAAGCAATTTTAGGTTCGGAAGTGAGCTTGTTAGAAATGGAAGAATTGGTAAAGTCCATACCGTCGAAGTAGGTTTACCTTCAGGCCAATCTAACTTCGATGGCCTATCAGACCAGTTTATGGAGGTACCTCCTGAGCTTGACTACGAAACTTGGTTAGGACCTGCTCCGCTTGCACCTTACGCACCAGCTCGCGTACATAAAAGCTGGCGTTGGAATTTAGACTATGGTGGAGGTCAATTAATGGATTGGATTGGTCATCATGGTGATATTGCCCATTGGGGATTAGGATTAGATAATACTGGACCTGTTGAAATTTCCGGAGTTGGAGAATATACACGGACTAATGTTTGGAACAGTGCTACAAAATATAAGGTTCATACAAAGTATGCGGATGGGCTTAAAATGGTAATAGCTGGCGGGTATGATGAAATATGGGGCGGGACAAAATGGATAGGTGATGAAGGCTGGATTTGGGTTAGTCGTGGTGGTCAGATTAAATCCAGCAATAAATTGCTTTTGACTGATACAATTAAACCTCACGAAATCCATCTGTTCAAATCACCGGGTCACATTCGTAATTTCCTAGACTGTATAAGAAGCAGAGAAGAGACGCTTACTCCCTGTGAAACAGCTCATCGTTCTGCTACACCTGGGCATTTGGGGCAAATTGCAATGTTATTAAATAGAACAATTAAGTTTGACCCAACAACAGAGCAGATTATCGGTGATCCCGTTGCTTCAAGATTACTTGGAAGACCAATGCGTAGTCCGTATCATTTATAAAATATGAATATAATTTTTCGAGGTTATTAAATGTTAATTAAAAATATTAAAGATAAATCTGGAAGTATCATTACTCTATTCCTACTATTTGCTGGATTACAATTTACTGGTTGTTCCAACATGGAAGAAAGAGCTGATCAATCGCTTTCTAAATTGGACAACTATGAATATGAAGAAGGTTTAATGGAACTTGCTGAATTATCAGATCTTGTTTCTCAAGCTGCAAAATCAGAGAGTGACAGTAAAGCTGTTGAGAATAGTATAATTAAATTTTTACAATCAGATGTAACACTTTCTAGCAAACAATTCGTTTGTCAGAAGTTAAGCATTATTGGAAGTGAAAAATCTATACCTATTCTTAGTAAAATGATGGAGGAAGTTGAAACTGCAGACATAGCATTATTTCCATTAACCAGAATTCCTGGAAAGAAAGCATCAGAAGCACTTATTAATCAGCTGAATGCAAAAAATAAGCTAGTCAAAATCGGGTGTATTAATGCTTTAGGAGTCAGAAAATGCCAAGCTTCCGTTTCTAAAATTGTAGAATTATTGAAAGATAAAGATCCAGATATTGCTATTTCAGCAGCAACAGCGCTTGGAGTAATACAAGGCAATGAAGCCATGTCGGCATTGAATCAAGAGATTAGGAATCCAGATGTCAATCTACAAATTGTTGTAATTGATTCGTATTTGAGATGTGCAGATTCTTTAGTCAATGACAATGCAGTAGAAGCTATAACCATATACCAAGAAGTGTATAACAACAAACTACCACTTTCTTCACGACAAGCCGCACTTGCTGGATTGATAAAAGCTTCAGATAACAAAACAGATATTATTAATAATTCCATAGTGAATGATGAAGATGTTCTTAAATTTATTGCCATTGATGGTTTGAGAGAGCTTCCAGCAAAAACTGATATGTCAAAATTCTATGCTTTGTTACCAAAATTGTCTCAAGAGAATCAAATTCAACTTTCAGGAGTTTTTAAAGATCGTTCAGACGTTGCTTCAAAAGAATCTGTCCTTGGTATGCTTAAATCAAGTGAGTCTTTGGTAAGAAATGCAGCACTTCAAACTCTAGCCGCTATTGGCGACAAAAGTGATGTGCTTACTATAGCTATGATAGCAGCAGGTAAATCTGGACTTGAAAGAAGAAATGCTCGAGAATGTTTAGATAATATAAGTGACAAAAAAGCTGATCAACTTATCATAGAAAATATATCTTTGGCTGATAAAAAAGTTAAGATCGAATTAATTAGATCGGCTGGCGCAAGAGGTATCAAATCATCTTTTGATATCCTATTAAAAAATACTGAATCAAACGACAGACAGATTAGAACTGCGGCGTACTTATCAATTTCTGAAATAGCTTCTGAAGACAAAATACCAGTTTTAATAGATCAGTTGTATTCTCTACCATTTGAGAATGACAGGAAAAGAATGGAACGAACAATTTCCAGAATTCTTGCAATTTATCCTGAAGATAAATACGTTAATCTTTTAATCGAAAATGTTAACAAACAAGAATCAGTTGATAACAAAGGCTCTTCTTTAAAATTACTAGGTGTAACTGGAAATCCAAATGCTCTAGAAATATTGAGACAGAATGTTGGGAATGAAAACCTGACTGTCAAAGTTGGTGCAATTGAAGGATTGGCTAGTTGGTCAACTCCAGAGCCACTTAATGACTTACTAACAGCCACAGAGAAAGCTGAGAACAATAATGTGAGGAAACCCGCCCTTCAAGGATTTACAAAGTTTATAGGAATGGATGATTCTCTTGATCCAAATAAAAAGTTCGAACTATATTCAAAGGCTCTTGAATATTCTCAAACTGGGAACGAAAAAAATCTTGCTTTAGAAGGATTAGGTCACGTTTATGTATATGGATCATTAGAAGTGTTAAAAACCTATTATAAAGATCCATCAGTAACTGAAACTGTGGAAGACGGAATCAATAGAGTCGCTTGGAATTTAGTTGATAAAGATCCTGCAAAGATTAAATCTTACCTATTAGAAATTATCGAGATGACAAGCGATGAAAGCTATAAAGAACGGTTAGGCAGAATTATTTCTAGTTCAGATTTAGTGTTAAAAAATAATTGAAATTATAAAAACCTTCAAAGAAAAATCTTTGAAGGTTTTTACTAATATATTAAGACTCTGTGACAGATACTTCCTTCAGTTCCATTCCACACTTTGAACATTCTCCAGCAACATCCGATGCATCGCATTTCATAGGACATTCATAAATCTTACCATCTTCATTAACATCTAATGCGACTCGGGCTTCTTTAGCCTTTACATAATCGCATCCTTTGTCATGACATTCTTCTGTACATACGTGCTTTACTTCCCCATCCTTCATGGCGCCAGCGTGCTTGCATCCATCCGCACATGCCTCAGAACATTTGTGATCTTTAGTACTGCAGTTTTCACAAGTACATTCCACTGGATGCTTCTCAACAGGTTTTTCTTGTGCTAAGACAGATGTTGATAAAACAATTGAGAACATTAAGAAGAAGAGAATATTGAATAGATTTATTTTTTTCATTGTAACTCCTATTAAGTAGTTATTTATAATTAGTACAATACAATAATACTCAATTTAATAATACCATTTGTCGCATAAATGACATAATCTGATTTTGATTAAATTCTAATACAATTGCTTTAACTTTTCGTTTTACGCAGTCGAAGTGAATTTGTTAGTACTGAAACCGAACTCAATGACATTGCTAATGCTGCGATCATGGGGTTTAAAAGTCCAAATGCTGCAAGGGGTATTCCAATTACATTATAAATAAATGCCCAAAAAAGATTTTGCTTAATTGTTCTTACCGTTTTTTTTGATAATCGGATAGCATCTGGAACACTTTGCAGATTTCCCCTTACCAAAGTGATATCTGATGATTCTATGGCAATATCAGTTCCTGTACCAATTGCTATACCAAGGTCAGCAACGGTCAATGCTGGAGCATCGTTAATCCCATCTCCTACCATTGCCACTAATTTTCCTTTACCCTGAATTTTCTTAATTATCTCTGCTTTCTGATTAGGGAGAATTCGAGAGTAATAGTTTTCAATCCCAAGCTTTGATGAAACAGATCTAGTTGCATCCTCACTATCACCACTTATTAGATATATATCAAGATTGAGTTTTTTTAATTCCTCAATTGCGCTCTTGGAAGCTGGTTTGATAGGATCATCAATCACAATTATTGCTTCAATACTTTTATCAACTGCTACAAAAACCAAAGATTTTGTAAGATCAGTATGTTCACTAAAGGGTTCAGATGATTCATTTATTTCAATTCCATTTTCTCTTAATAATACATCTGTACCAATAATAATGGTGTGGTCAGCAATTTTTCCTTTTACTCCATTTCCAGGTAGACTCTCAAACTCAAATACTTCTAATCCCTTGATTCTCTTTTTATCAAAATGCTCAACGATAGTTTTTGCAATAGGATGTTCGCTTCTTCTTTCGATTGAGGTAATAAATCTCAAAAGTTGATTTTTATCTAAAGACCCCGTGAAAATTATTTGACTGATCTCAGGAGAACCTTCTGTGATGGTTCCAGTTTTATCTAAAACCACACTATCTATTTTATGAGCAAGTTCAAGGCTTTCTCCATTTTTAAATAAAATCCCCTTCTGAGCTCCTAGACCAGTACCCACAACAATTGCCGTTGGTGTTGCAAGACCTAGTGCACACGGGCAAGCAATGATAAGTATTGCTACAAAATTTATTATTGCTATGTTGAGGTTATTAGATTCCCCAAAAATAAACCATCCCCAAAATGTAACTAGTGCAACTATAATAATCGTCGGGACAAATATTGATGAGATTTTATCTGCCATTTTCTGAATAGGCGCTTTACTAGATTGAGCCTCCTCAACAATTTTTATTATTTGACCGAGGACAGATTCATCTCCAGTAGATGCTACTTTGAAATTAAATGATCCGTTTTGGTTAATCGTTCCGCCAATAATTTTTGATCCGGATTTCTTCTCAACAGGGAATGACTCACCCGTCAGCATGGATTCATCAACATAAGATGTTCCATGTACGATAACACCATCAGCTGGAATTTTCTCGCCAGGCCTTATCAATACTTCATCATCCTTTGCAATTGATTCAACTCGAATCTTTTGTTCAATGCCATCTTTAATAACAGTTGCTTCTCTTGGTTTTAGATTTAAGAGACCCTTTATTGCCCCACTGGTTTTCGCTTTAGATCTAGCTTCAAGAAGCTTACCCATTGTAATCAAAACTATTATTACTACTGCTGTTTCAAAATAGACATGTACAGAATTCAAGTCGAGGCTTATGTATTCTGGGAACAAAGTTCCAACTAGACTATAAATGAAGGCTGACCCAGTTCCAATTGCTACCAATGAATTCATATCAAAGTGGAGATCAAAAATATTATTCCAAAATGATTTATAATAGATTCTTCCTGGAAATACGATAACCGGAATTGAAAATAAAAGTAGAATAAAATTTGTGGTTTCAGAATTGAAGGGCCAAACAGATTGAAATAAACTAAAATCTTTAAGCATACTGATTAAAAAAACAGGTAGGGCAAATATAACGCCGATGATCATAGAAAATTTCAACTTTTTGTAATGCTCATCTTCCTTGAAATTTTTGTCTATTTCGTTCTCTTTTTGAAGAACAAGTTCGTATCCATATTTCTTTATAGAATCAGCAGCAATTAAGGTTGAGAATGAATCATCAACCAATAGCGTTATTTTTTCTGAGGCTAAATTAACATCAGCATTTTTTACACCTTCAACTTTAGATATTACTTTTTCGACACGCGAAACACAACTTGCACATGTCATTCCCTTCACTGGTAATGTTATTTTTTTAGTTTCCATATTTTGATTAGAAGCACACAAAATTATTTCTCGGGAATAACTACATATCCAGCTGACTTAATTACTTCAACTATTTCAGTTTTTGACTGATCACTTCCATCGAAATCTAGTTTTACGCTACCTACTTCAACTTGAACATTTTTAAAACCAGCATCCTTCAATTCCTTTTCAACTGCCAATACACAATGTGTACAAGTCATTCCACCAATTTTAAATTCTATTTCTTCCATTAGTTTTCTTATCTCCATTAATATGAATCTTATATATTTTGATTTTTAATAAAAAAGGTGCTTAAGAATAACAAATCTTAAGCACCTCAAATCAATAAATTATTTTGGATATTATTTAGCCCATTCCGGTGTAATTACAACATCAATTCTTCTGTTTTTTGCTCTACCATCTTCAGTTTCATTGCTCGCAATAGGTTTTTCTTTTCCGTAACCTTTGGATATGATTCGACCTTTTAAGCTTTGCTCGTTAGCAACCAAGTATTCAGTAACAGCTGCAGAACGTTCTTCTGAAAGTCTCATATTTAGGTCATTACTTCCCCTAGAATCTGTGTGCCCTTCGACCACTGCGCTACAATTTTCGAATGAAGCAATACCATCTTGAACTTTTTTAAGAAGCCCAAAGTACTGTGGTTCAATAGTTGATTTACCTGAAGGGAATGTAAGTCCATATAACCTTATGATTACATTATCACCATCACGCAGAACTTGAGCTTCAGATTGAGTAAATGTTTTAGATATAGCAACAACCCTTTCATCTTGTTCCATTTTCATCTGAAGTTTACTCTCTGTTGCCGCATAATCAGTCATTTTGGATTCAAATTTAGCAATTTGCATTTTTTGTGATTCTATTGTCGCTTCTTGCTCTGCAATAGTTGCTTGATAAGCACCCAATTGATCACTAACATTTTTAGTTGCCACATCATATCCTTTTTCAAATCTACCAACTTTTCCGATTTTCTCATTTAGAGCGGATAGTGGTTTTTCACTATCAAGAATCATAATTTCATATCCATGATCTTTATCTTGTAATTCTTTGACTTTACTGGCAATATATTCAGCATGAAGAGCTTCGTACTCAGCTTCCAATGCAAGATCAATTGCTTCATCTCTAGTATATCTATCTCCGGCCAATTTCTGTTCTGATTCTGCAACAAGACTTTTAGCTCGTGCTTGTGTTGCAGGTGCATAATCATCTACATCATTTTCATCGTTCTTCTTAATTTGATTTCTAGCGTTCACTAATATACCTTGTTCGATTGCCGCTAATTCAGTTTTCCTATACATTTCTTCAGCTTTAGCAGATTTTGATTTTGCATCTGCAAGGTCATTGTCTTCCATTTCTGACATTGCATCTTTAAACTGATTTTCGGCAGACTTCCAAAGTTCTGGGGCATGCTCATCCGAACCTGCAGTAATTGCATCCTCTCTTGCTTCAATAACTGTTGGGAAAGAAAGTTTAGCTAGATCAATAAACTCAAAGACTTTTTGAAAGCTTGTGTTGGCTTCTCCGATATATTCCTTGATATCTTCCATCTTACCGCCATCTTTAAATTTTTCTTCTGCTTTATTATAACTTTTCATCCCCTTCTCAAAAGTGTTGGGCGCATAGACATCCCCTTTTTGTTCTTTAATTTTTTGTAACATTTGATCCGATTCACCAAATAACTCGGTACGTATGCTTTCCTGACCAAGCATTAAAATTGGTAAAAGTAGTAAAATTATTATTGATAAAAGTCCCCTTTTCATTTCTTTTCTCCCTGTTTATATAAAAAAATACATTTAGTATTATAATATACCAAATAATCACACTCATTAATTGTAAAATGATATTTACAAAATTATTTAGAATTGTCAAATTTATTTTTAAATAATTAAAACTTAAATCATTCTGCGTAACCGATAACAAAAATTTTCGTATAACATTTTAAAGAATATTGCGTCTAATTTCACATTGAGGAATCCGATCGAATTAGTCCCAATTTTTTTATACTAACTGTGGGGAGTTGGTATGGCAAAGAGATTTATGATATCCATTCTATTTTATCTACCTCTATCCCTGTACATATTTTTCGGTTGCAAAGATGACAATGGAGTAGAACCTCCAAATACATACGTTTATCAAGTTCCTGAAAAGACAAATGATGGATGGGAAACTGAAAAGATAGGTAACGTTGGAATTCAAGGCGATCAATTATATGCGTTAGTAAACCTAATCAATTATAATATTTATAAAGAAGTTCATTCAATATTAATTATTAAGAACAAAAAACTCGTTTTTGAAGAATACTTCAGAGGTCAAACATTCAATTATAGCGGGGTTGAGCATCACGGAATTAATGTCAAATTCACAAAAGATATCATCCACAATCAAGCATCTGTAACAAAAAGTTTTGCATCAACGCTAGTCGGAATTGCGATTGATAAAGGATACATCTCTTCAGTTGATCAAAAGGTGTATGACTTTTTCCCTGAGTATGACATTTATGGAACTGATACCAAGAATAGTATGACAATTGAACATTTATTAACCATGAGTACTGGATTCGAGTGGAATGAAGGCGAGTATCAATATGCCGATTCTAGGAATGATTTGATTATAATGTGGAATGTAAATGATCCTCTGAGACATATTATGTCTAAACCTTTGATCAGCGAACCAGGTAACCAGTTCTATTACAATAGCGGTTGCACAAATATTCTTGGTGAAATTGTAAAGCGAGCTTCAGGTTTTAATACTGATACATTTGCAAAACTATTTCTTTTTCAACCTCTTGGTATTTTACTTTACCAATGGGAGCATTTTGATAATGGTGTTCTGTTTGTTTCAGGTGATCTGAAAGTCCGACCAAGGGATATGGCAAAGCTCGGTTACATATTCCTAAATAATGGTAAATGGAAAGATAACCAAGTAATAAGCACAGATTGGATTGAAAAATCGAGTTATCCAAGTATTGATGCAAATAGTGTCTGGAGGTACGGCTATCAGTGGTGGATTAAAAAATACTCAATTAATTCAAAAGAGTATTTTTCATTTTCTGCCAGAGGATGAGGTGGGCAGACTATAATTGTTTTTCCTAATAATGATCTAGTTATTGTTCTAACAGGTGGTAACTACACAACATACGAGCCAGTAGAAGAAATTTTGTATACTTATATATTACCGTCGATATTCGATTGAAATAACAAACATGTTTACAATTTCATGAGGGGATTGAAATGAAAAAACGAATCATAATTCATTCAATGATAATTTTTCTGTGCTTGACAACTTTTTGTATGGCTCAAGTTGAAATTGGCATAATCGGTGGTTGGAATATATCCAACCTTGATGTGAAAGATAATGATTTATCTAGTGAGTGGAATTATGGAGCAGGTGCAGTAGTTGATATCAATTTTTCGGAAAGCATGGGTTTGAGAACAGAACCGATGTACCTTGTAAAAGGGGGCGTGATGGAAGCTTCACAAGGTGACCCACGTTTAGACATTTCGTTGGATTTTATTGAACTACCTGTGCTGTTTATGTACGAATTCGGAGAACATGAAACTTTCTATTTACTTGGGGGTTTTTCTGTTGGGTATCAACTTTCTTCCAAAATAGAATCGGACATTAGTGGAATTCCATTCTCTGCTGACCTAAGTTCGGCAGTAAATACAATTGATATTAGTGGAGTACTAGGTGTAGGAATCGAACTACCGATTGAATCTGTAAAATTATTCTTTGAAGCAAAATACTCTTACGGATTTATAAATATGCAAAAGGGTGGAACAATATATTTCAAATCTGGTCATATTGAACTACCAATGGAATTAGATTCAGAATCAGACGCTTTTTCAACTTTAGGAATTCAAATAATGGGTGGAATAACCATACCTTTGTAGCGGATATTTTTAGTTGAAATTTTATTTCTGTATTCAAAATCTAGAATAATTTATTCTAAAAAAAGATATCTTTGAACTTAAACATTCATCAATAGGTATATTACAATGAATAAATTGATTCGATTATTATTTTTAGGAATAACGATATTTTTCTACTCATGTACTCCAGAACCGTTTCCAATACTTAATTATTCTACTGGAAGTTATGTTTTCACAAACGAAAATCTTCTTCAGGAACAAAACCATCTTCAAAAAATTGATTCATTGTTTAATTCGGGAACTTCCGGATACTTCACTGGAAAGGAAGATGTAGAAATATACTACAAATACTATTTACAAAGTGAAAATGAACAAGGAGCTGTTGTAATTTCATCTGGAAGAACTGAAGCTGTTTTAAAATATAAAGAAGTAATCTTTGATTTTTTTAATAACGGTTATTCGGTGTATATCCATGATCATAGAGGACAAGGTTATTCAGACCGAATGCTTGCAGATCCAGATATGGGATATGTGGAAAACTTCCAATACTACATTGATGATATGAAATTCTTTTTTGACAATTACGTTTTTCCAAATCAACACAAGAATATTTTTCTATTTGCACATTCAATGGGTGGAGCTATCGGTGCAACATATATTGAACAATATCCAAACGATTTTAAAGTAGCTTCTTTTTCATCACCAATGCTTGGATTACCATTCCCCACATGCCTAGCTGTAAGCATACTTGTTGGTGAGCAACCCGAATATGCAATAGGAAATGATAACTATAAAAACAGTATAGTAAAATTTGAAGAAAATGATTTAACACATAGCAAGGTTAGATATCAAATTATGCTGGATGTATTTGATAAACATCCAGATGCCAGACTAGGCGGAGCTACATATCAGTGGGTAAATAGATCATGTGATCAGTTTGACTATATTTTTAACAATTTAGATAAGATCTCGATACCACTTCTTTTATTTTCTGGACAAAATGAGCAAATTGTAGATCCAGCATCACAAAATGAATTTATTTATTCTTTGTCAGAATTGGGTGTGCAAGCAACTGGGTATCTGGTTGAAGGGGCAAATCATGAATTGCTAGTCGAGAAGGATTCAATAAGAAATGCAGTACTTTCGAAGACTTTAGATTTTTTCAAAAATAATCAATAATAGTGTACAGGTTTTCTACTGATTTGACTGGGAGATGGGTATCTTTACACTGAAAGTACTACCTTCTCCCACCTTACTTTCGACCCAAATATCACCACCATTTTTTGTGATAAATTCTTTGCTCAATATCAATCCTAGACCACTTCCCTCTTCATCGCTTGTACCGTATCTTGTAACTCTTTCACCAACTTTAAAGAGCTTCGATTGAGTTACTTGATCAATCCCAATTCCATTATCAATAACTGAAACTATTACAAATCCGTTTTCAATTCTCATTCCAATTTTAATGAAACCTTCGCGATTGGTGAATTTTATAGCATTTGAAATGAGATTTCTAAATACTGAAGAAATCATTTCCTCATCTGCATTTATTAAAATTTCAAAATCATTAGAGTTGTAAATTAGTCTGATGTTCTTTTTTTCTGCAGAAGATTTGAACATCTCAACCGCTCTGTTTAAAGTAGGTACGATTGAAAAAACTTCCTTATCTAGTGATATTTTTCCGCTTTGAATTCTGGTCCACTTTAGTAGGTCCTCAAGTAACTTGAAAACACTCTTCGACGCTTTGTACATATTATTAGAAAAATCATGAATTTCTTCTCTAGTAAGATTTTCATAGTAACTTGCCATGTATTCTGAATACCCTAGTATAGCAGTAAATGGACTTCTCAAATCGTGAGCTATCACTGAGAAGAACTTATCTCTACTATCAATTTTTTCTTTAAGTTCCTTCAGATCAGAATCATTGACTTCAAGTAGTTTTCTATTCTTGGGCTTTGATTCGGAAAGAATGAATAGTAGAGATTCTACTTCATCTGTTTGATGAGAAGCAATGATTGCCGAAAACAGTAAATATTCTTCTTCACTACTTCTAAGAAAAATATCTTTAACAATTACTTCATCATTCGCAACGGATTCTAAAGTTTTTGAAAAATCAATCTTTCGTCTGTTTGAGTCGAATACTATTTCTGACACATTAAAACTGTTTTCAATTCCTAGTAAATTTACTAGTTCACTATTAAAATGGAATTTATTTTCATCTTGAATTAATAGATAGTTATACTTATCATTTTCGGATAAGGTGTATTCACCAGCTTTGGGAATCGATACCCAAATAAATTCATTCATTACTTTTGAGAAATTTTGTGGTACTTGAAAAACAATACCTCTTGCAGTAATAGCAAATTCATTTCCATCATTGATTTTATAGTCAATTTCTAGAGTAAGATCCTCAGTTAGATTATCAATTATTCTTTCACATTTTGTCACATCATCTGTATGAATAAACTCAAAAAGATTAGAATCAATTTCTTGCAATCTAAATGTCTCTTTGAAATTCTTGGTCGACGTTAGGATAGAGCCATCCGGTGAAAGTGACAAAACTATAGGTAGGATTCTCAATTCATTCTGAATAGCAATATTATCTGTATTTGTAATCACTAGAAATTTGTTTGTTTTAATATCTCAAATTTGTCTAACCAATTCTTGCTGTCCTTCTTTTTACAAATGTATTTCTTTTATTTGAGGACCTTCTAAGAAATAAACGAATTACTTGGTAGAGAATCAAGACAGAAATTGAAACTGACACACTCCATAATAATATTGAAAAAAATATTCTTATTAGTTCCATAAAAATCCTTTCTGGCTACTTTTTATAGCTCGAAAATTTTATTTTAAAAAGATTTGTTTCTAAAAGATGTCGGCTGGAAATTTGGCTGGTGATAAAACAAATGATCTAGAATAATCTTAATCAATCTGCTCTTTGATCACATGGTTTAGATTGATCACGTTATATTCCTGATTTTCAATTGTGACCTTTTTAATAAATTGTTCCTTGCTGTCATTAATGATATTGTTAAACTTCTCATTCTCGACATTTATTATCTCTGCAATATTGTCAACCCAAAATCCAACAAATTGTCCATCAAATTCACCGACTAATAATCTGGAAGAGGAACCTATCTTTCTTGGTTCAGCATTCAAATATTCTGAAAGATGTATGATATTAATTATTTTGTTACCAAAATAGAGATCATCAATTTTACTTTCCAAAGAGCCAATTTTGTTAACTACTTCATCAGGGTTAAGTATAATATGAAACTGTTCTAGTGGAACAAGGAAGTTGCAATTTGCATAACAGAATACGATATAACCAGAACTCATATAGACAACTATTTTTAAATTATTGATTAATTATTTCATACCCTAAGTGCAATAGATATGCCAATGAATTTTATACCGAAAAATATATTTCAGAGTAACTGCAACTGCATGTTATTTAATAACTTAGAGGTGATTTGGGGTTAGCGTTTAAATGTAAATTTAGTTGGGAATACGTAAAGAATTTTAACTTAAATAAAATAATTTAACTTAGTATATCGATTTGAGGAGGAATTATACTTCAATTTTAAGTCTTATTTAGTACTGTTTTTATACCTTAATTTGTTTCAACTTATACTTATCGAGTTTACTATAAAGAGTTGGTTTAGATATTCCCAGAATTTCGCAAGCTCTTCTCTTATCCCAATGAATACTTTCGAGAACGAACTTAATATGCTTTCGCTCAACTTCTTCGAGGCTCATTTGATAATCATAGTCTTGAAGATGATCAGGTCTTGGTTTTGATAGTAAGACACTATCTTTATCAAGAACATCTGATTTGCATAGCACAACAGCTTGTCTTAAAGTATTTTCAAGCTCGCGAACATTTCCAATCCAATTATGGTTTTGAATCATTTCCATAACATCATATGGGATTTTCCTGACGTTCTTATGTACTTCTTTATTCACTAGATCGACAAAATGCATGGCAAGTAATGGGATGTCTTCCTTTCTTTCTCTTAGAGGTGGAACATTGATTGTAAAAACTTTCAATCTGTAATAGAGATCTTCTCTAAATTTCCCTTCTTTAACAAGCTGCTCAAGATTCTTATTAGTCGCAGTTATAATTCGGGCCTTCATTTTTATGGTGGACTCACCACCAATTCTTTCAAATTCTTTTTCTTGAAGAACCCTGAGCAGCTTACTTTGTACAGAAAGAGACATCTCAGAAATTTCATCCAAGAAAATCGTTCCATCGCCTGCTAATTCAAATTTGCCTTTTTTATCTCGAATGGCTCCTGTGAATGCACCATGAACGTGTCCAAATAATTCGCTTTCTAAAAGAGTCTCCATAAGAGCTGAACAGTTTACAGCAACAAAAGGTTTTTCTCTTAAACCACTTTCATGAACCACTCTAGCTATCATTTCTTTACCTGTTCCGCTTTCTCCCTGCAGCAGAACGGTTAGTTGATTCAATGATAGTTGACCTATATATTTATAAATCTCTTGCATTACAGGAGATTTACCAACAAGCTTTTGGCTGGCATCTAAATCGAATTCATCTTCAATCTCAAATTCAGATAGTTCGCCACTTATACTTTTAATCTCGAGTGCTTTTTTAAGTTTTACTTTTAAACTTGGAATATCTAATGGTTTTGTAACGTAGTCGAATGCTTTCCTCTGCATAGCTGTAATCGTTGAACTAACATCATTAAAAGCAGTTATCATAATAACTTGAATTCGTGAATTGAATTCTTTGATGTGATCTAACACGTCGAGTCCGCTCATATCTGGCATTCGAAGATCGCATAAAACTATGTCGGGATTTATTCTTTCCAACTTTGAGATTCCAGATTTGCCGCCATCTGCAACATGAATTTCAAATCCATCATTCTTAAGGTATAGTTTTAAGGTTTCGCGTAATGCTTCATCATCATCAATAATTAGTAACTTATTTTTTTGCATTTTTTTTTCTGAAATTATTTTCAGTTCATTTTAACTTTATACTTGATCCTCATTAATCCAAGTATCAAGCCAAAAAAAACATCCATTTTTGAACTAAAAACAAAGGTGAAAGACTTGAGTCTGTATCAATTTAGGATAGTGTTAAATTTTTTGACATTTTGTAAGGAAATTTAAATGCTGAGGAAAAAACTTAACTTAAGAATGGCTTAAGTTTCATATTTGACAGTTTTTAGAAGAATAGATACTGACGTTCCACCATTTTCAGAAGTCATTATATTTAACTCACCATTGTGTGCATTAACTATTTTTTGGGAGATCAATAATCCTAGCCCGGTTCCAGTTTCTTTTTCCGTACCATAGTTGGAATGAATCTTATCAATTTTGAAAAGATTTTCCTTTGTCTCGGAATCCATTCCAATTCCTGAATCGGAAATAATAATCTCACTCAACAAATTTTCCTTCAATTTTGAAGATATTTCAATAGTTTGTTCTTTATGAGAAAACTTAATAGCGTTCGAGAGAATGTTTTTCATGACGATTTCAATATATTTAGGATCGCCTAAAACTTGTAAATCGGATCTAATTTCGACATTTAAAACAATCTTTTTCTTAGATATTTCGGATTTCAAATTTTCGATCACACTATTTATAAGATTCTTTATTGAAAACTCTCGTGGATTTAATTCAATTTTTTCTCGCTCTAAGGATGCCCAAAGTAAAAGGTTATCTAAAATAGAATAATTCTTATGGATTGACCTATTCAACATTAAGAGAATACTTCTTATATCAGTAAAATCAAGATCATCAAATGAATTTAAAAGAAGGTCAGAACTATTTATCATATTTCCAATTTGTCCTCGAAGATCATGAGAGAGAATTGAAAAGAATTTATCTTTATTTTCCAGTTCTTCTTTGTATTCATCATTACGTTTAGTTAATTCAATATTTTTAAGTGATAACTGCTCAATTAATTCGAGGAGATCACTATTTTGCTTATTCAGAGAACTAATTGTCGATCTCATCTCTAAGTTTGATTCTTCTTGATTCTCACATATTATCCCCACTAAAGTGAAAAAATGCAGAGAATTCATTTCATCAAAATGAGTTGATAGAATAAATCTTATTAGTTCATTTTCGAGTTGCAAGTTAAAATGGATTTCTTTTTGAAATTCTTTGGCTTTGGCTAGTTTAGTAGACTGCAACTGTTCCTTAAAAATATTTTCATGTTTAAGAAAATTGAATTTTGATGTTATATCAAGATCAATTTTTGAAAATTTTAAGAATGTTGGATTAGCATAGATCAAATCACCATTCAATTCGCTAATAGAAAACAAAATTTTGGAATTTTTTTCAAAAAATAATTTAATTGAGGTAATATAGCTTTCTGAGAATTCTAGCATTATTTCAAAATCAATTGTTTAACTTTACTAAAATAGTCTTATTCCAACAAAAAATGAAGTTTTATCCAATTGATTTTGAGATTTTAGAATTACTTAACAAGTATCATTTTGTTAACTGCATGAAACTTTTCTGCGGTTGCCCATGATTTAGCTGTCATTACATAAAGGTAAACTCCAGATGCAAAATTTGAAGCGTCCCATTCTAACGTATAGTTACCGGGATCTTGTACGTCGTTAAATAGCGTTGTTACTTCTTCACCAATAATGTTGTAGATCTTTATACCTATATTACTTAATTCTTTGACGGAATAGTTAATCTTTGTAGTTGGATTGAATGGATTTGGATAATTTTGAGACAATGCATAATCCTCGGGAATATTTGGGTCAAATGTTTTGATTGAGAACAGCAGTTCTACATCATTACTATAGTCTGAAGATGACACATTATTTTCAGAAAACACTCGATAAATATATTTTTCTCCATCCACAGTTGAATGATCGTAATAGTAGATAAGATCTGAGGCAACAGTATCAATTATCTCAAATCTTGTATGTTTATATTCTTCCTTTAATTTTCTTTCAATTATAATTCTCTTCTCAACTTCCGAATTATCTCTCCAAGACAACCTAACATATTCATTATCTATTATTTTTGACGTTAGATCTGAGGGTTTATTCACTTTAACAGTAAATTTATTTGCTTCGCTAAACGTGCTATTCCCATGAGTATTCTTAGCCTTAACTCTCCAATAGTATTCTTTTCCTTCTCCAATGTTATTAAGAGTTAATTCATTTGTTGAGATTGTATCTTCAGTGAAAATTATATTTTTAAATTGTCCATCTCTAGCAATCTCAACATGATAATTTTCTGCACCCTCTACAACCGTCCAATTAAAACTGACATTATTATCAACATTAGGATCATTATTGGTTGGATACATTGCAACAGGTAATGCTGGTAATCCCATGTGAGTTGAAAAATTATATATATTAGAAATTGTTATAGAACCAAGTTGATTTCGTGATTTAATTCTCCAATAATATTGCATGTTCTCTTCTAATCCAGATACACTTATCTCTGTACTAGAGATACTATCCTGTACCCTAATTAAATTATTAAAGTCACTGTACTTGGAAATTTCAATCTGGTAGTAAAGTGCGGAATCTATTGGATTCCATTTAAATCTCACTGTACTTTCAAGACCTACTGAATTATTCAATGGCTCAAGAAGCGCTAAAATTGACGGTTCCCCAGTTCTAGTTCTAAATTTGAATAGATCTGAGTAACTGCTATTTCCATTATTATTTGTCGATCTTACTCTCCAAAAATAAGTCTGGCCTTGCTCAAACATACCGAGCGTGATATTACTTGTGGTGATTGAATCATTTGAATAGAAAAGATTTTGAATTCCACTATCGGTATAAATTTGTAAATTGAAGTCATCAGCATAACCCTCATTTTTCCAACTAAATTGGATTTCTGTATCTAGATCAACAGAATTATTTAAAGGTGTTAAAACAATTGGTGTAGTTGGTGTTCCTTCAGAGGTTTCAAAAATAGACACATCTGAGTACATACTTTTACCTGATGGGCTAACAAATCTTACCCTCCAGAAGTATTGTTTTCCCTTATCAAAATAGTAAACAGTTTGCTCATTAGTTTCAACATTTTCATTAACATAAAACATATCATCAAAATTATGATCTTCAGCAATCTCTAGCTGGTAGTAGATTGCAGAGTCAATTTGATCCCAATTAAATGTAATTGTTGTATTAACATCCGACTGTCCATTTGATGGAAAAACAAGTATAGGTCTTACAGTATCAGTAGGAGCAATGTTAAATCTATTGACACCAGAATATTTCCCAAGTACATTATTGAAAGATGCTCTGGCTCTCCAAAAATATTCTTGACCAGCTGGAATATTATGAACCTCTATCTCATTTATTTGAAGGGTATCCAAAAATCGCTCAATATTATTGAATTCTTCATCAGTAGCTATTTGAAGCTGATAAAAGTCTCTTCCACTAACACTTTTCCATTTAAACCAAACTGAAGAACCAATAACTGTAGAATCATTTACGGGGGTTCTTAAAACCACTTGAGGTACTTCTTGAGCTGTAACAAAACTATAATTACTTGAAAATGAACTTGTTCCAGCAGAGTTTGTATATCTTACTCTCCAGAAATACTCAGTATTGTCTTCTAGTTGAATGTTGATTTTCGTGTTTGCTAGTTTATCGTTTTCATAAAAAATTTCACTGAAGTCACTTTTCTTTGAGATCTGCAAGTGGTAGGATATCGCATCCTCAATTGCATTCCATTCTAGGTCTACATTTGCCGAGATATTATCAGATCCATTTTCGGGTATTAATAAACTTACAAACTCGAAAGTATTTTCACCTTCTGATACAACCCAATCCCCCAACTCCCACATTTCTGATGACAAAGGAGAGAAAAACTGAATTACATCTGATTGAAATTCGCTACTAGCTTCTGTGTTTTTTACATAGAAAATAACTTCTGCAACATCGATTGGTTCTGTTGGAATAATAATGTCATTGCCAAACAGCTTTGCAATATTTATTGAGATTACATCTTCAGAAGGATGTGAGATTGATGCAATATATTCCCCATTCTGGAAATTAAATATTGAAAAGTCTTTACCTTCTTCTGGATTCTCAGGGAATTCCAATCTATTTGGATTGAATTTATACCTAATTACAGCATTTCCAATTGCAGAAGAACCTTCCTCAAGACTAACTTGAATTTTTCCTATAAAAAGTGAATCAGAATTTTCATCAACTATAAAATTCCCGCTAATTTTCTGCCCAATAACAGATGAATTTAATATCAGAGGAATTAAAAGTGAGTAGAGGGCAAATTTCCAAAATTTATATGTAGATATTTTAACCATAGAGTGTGATATAAATCACAACTCAGAAGCCAAAAAATATAGATGTAAATCTTAGCCGTTTTTATCTTAAAATGGATGCTGCTAACTCTTTATGTATTTAATAGTTACGAATGCCTTCTAATGCTACTAACATTTAACAGGTAAAGCAATATTTGAACTATTGACATGTAAGGTGGAAAAATTCACCGCAGTTTTTCAGACTGCCAAATCTTTTAATAGATACCAACTCTTCTTTTTCAAAATTTTGATCAACTGCTCGAATCTTATAACTTATTATGATTATAGTATTTACAAAAGCAGTGGAGTAAAAATGAAAATACTATTTGTCCTTTAAAATTTAAAGGAAATTAATGCGTAAATACACACTAATCTATGGTCAAAAATGTGTTTTATAAAGAGGTGTATGGAAATATTTACTTAGATTCTTTAAAATCAACGATTTTATAGCTATGAGTTATCTCAATAGATTTTTGCAGCATTGCTGTAACTCCGCAATATGTTTTCTGAGATAGTTCGATTGCTCTTTCAAGGTCCTTTTCTTTGAGGTCTTTTCCAGAAAAAACATACTCCAAATGAATTTTAGTATATACTTTAGGATGTATATCAGTTGATTCAGCAGAAATATTTATATAGAAATCATCTAATTTTATTCTTTTCTTCTCTAGAATTGCAATTACATCTGCGGATGTACAACCTCCTAGTCCTAGAAGTAACAATTCTTTTGGACGAGTTGCACCATTGCTTCCTCCAAAATTTTCTGGACCATCCATCATTACCCAGTTATTAGAGTCTGCTTTTCCGGCAAATGTTATCCCCTTAACTTGCTTAACTAATGCACTATGCTGTCCCATTTTTCCTCTTTTAAATATTCAATAAATCAATACATATTTGATGCTTTTACCACTTGAAAGATTCCATTAGTTGCTATTTAATAGAAATTTATGAATTTCATTTGAACATTTTTCAATTTCACATCCAATTCCCAAATGGCCACAGTTGTTATCAAGCATTAAAATTTTACATTCAAGTTCTTGGGCAAGTTCAAATGCTGGAGTGGGATTGACTAACATATCTCTTTTATTCAATATAATAAACACTTCAGTTTTAATATGATTGGATGTCAATTCAACAGAGTTATTAAAATCCTTATAAATATTGTGAGTTCTCATTGCTCTTAGTTGTGATAAGTAGTTATCAATTGTGAATATTTCTGAAGGAATTGAAGTTTCAAATTTCTTAAAGTATTCTGCTAACTTATCTATATCAGTATTATCAATTATCCATTCTGGTGATCTAGCCAAGATTGCAGAGTTAATATTCAGCAATTTTTGAATTAAGGTGTCACTTGCCCCAAGTTCACGATAAGAATTAATTAACTCAGTTCTGAAGTACATCACTAATTGGTCGTAAGTCGATCTGCGAGGAGATGTTAAGTATGGCACTGCTTTGTTGAAGAAATTTGGATAAGATACGATCCATTGAAGTGCCTGCATCCCTCCCATTGATCCACCAATAATTGCATGAGCGTGTTGAATCCCAAAATGTTCTGTAAGAGTAACATATTGCGAATTTATAATATCTTCAATGGTAATCTCGGGGAATTCTTCTCCATTCTGTTTTACTGAATTGGAAGGTGAAGTAGATATTCCATTGGAAATGGCATCGAAGGTTATAATGAAAAACTGAGAATCATCAAGTAGCTTGCCATTACTTTTTACTCCCGTTTTTTGTATCGGTCCTGATTAATTTTGAAACGTGTTCGGAGGTTCCTCCAAACCATGTTGGGAAGAAAACAATGTTTGATGAATCAGAATTTAACTCTCCAAATGTTCTATAACCAAGTTTACAATCGAATAATGTATCCCCACTAACAAGGTACAGATCGCCGATTTCAACAAATTTTTGTACTGATTGAGAATATAAAAATGAAGTAGTAAATAGAAGAAGGATAAAAAAAACGTTTTTTTTCATTTTACGATCAAATAAAATTCAACCTACATAAAGAAATACATATAAAGGTAAACAATTGGTGCAGAAAATATTAAAGAATCAAATCTGTCAAAAATTCCTCCATGACCAGGAATAATATTGGAAGAATCTTTCACTCCAGCATCTCTTTTAATTAGACTTTCAATTAAATCACCAATTTGTCCAAATAATCCAATTATCAATCCGAATACAACTGCATCTATCCAAGATAAAAATGAAAGCACAAATGCCTTTAAAACTACCATTGTAACCATTGAAAATAGAAAACCAGCTATTGCGCCTTCCCAGCTTTTATTGGGACTAACACGAGGAAAAAGTTTATGCTTTCCAAATGCTGAGCCCAAAAAATATGCAGCTGAATCGGTCAACCATAGAGTGATAAAAATTGAGATAATTATCCACCCTCCGTTTTGATAGTAGGGTGCGTCAGAATAAAATTCTCTAATCCTGATAATTGCCGATGAGAAAGCACCGATGTATAGAATTCCTAATAGGGTACTTCCTAAATTTTGTATGGCAGAACCCTTGTTTCTAAAAAGTTCCGCAATAAGAAGTAAAAGAATACCTGATAAAATTAGGGGTTCTATATTCAATAAAAAAGTAATAGGTGTTCAGAATAATGACTAAAACAATCATGTTTCCAAATATTCTATCGACATCATGATCTTTGTTCTTAACTATTTCAGCAAATTCATTGAATGAGAACAATCCAATTCCAAGTATTAGTATCAGAAATGGAATACCTCCCCAGTATGAAAGCCCAAGTAAAAAAGGAATAGTTAAAACAGCTACTAAAATTCTGGTCGCTCTGTTATTCATTCTTCAGATTTATTTATATCATTGATGATATTAAGAGCATCATTGGCAGCGTTTTTTCTAACTAAAACCTTTACTACAGAAAGATCTCCCATTGCTGGAAAGTTATGATCGCTCTGGTTGAGTATTAGCGTTTCAATTTCAGCACTTTCTAAATTTGACTTAAGCATAGTTGCTTCAAGATTGTCAGAACAGCTATAAATTATCACCCAGTCTTCCGGGTGAACAAGGTTTCCCTCGAACTCTTCTTTAGACACTAAATCACCACCGCAATCGGGACAAGCACTTATTCCATCAACATATTCGTATTCACACTTTGGACAGATCATAACGCCTCCTCAATTTTATTAGTAAACTTATAATAATACTTTTTCACAAAAAACAAAAAGAGAATTATAATAAAAGTGAATACTATTAAACCGAATAAGTTTGTTTGAAATTCTTCAGTACTAACTGCGGAATTAATGAGTAATTCATCTTCACCCTCTATAAAATATGCAATTATCGAAAAGAGATTATTTAAAAAATGGAG
Source organism: uncultured Ignavibacteria bacterium (assembly GCA_963751695.1). Classification (GTDB taxonomy): domain Bacteria; phylum Bacteroidota; class Ignavibacteria; order Ignavibacteriales; family Melioribacteraceae; genus SZUA-22. Next base: position 490,956 of record CAVVVP010000002.1, read on the forward strand.
GAAAATTGGAATAAAAATAGATTTTGATAAATAGGCCGAAAATCCAAAATAGCCCGCCAAAATAACTAATGCAAAAAATCCATATGGATTAAAATGATATAAAGAAAAAACCGTTGATGAAATAACAATTGCCCAGAAAGGTTTAATTGAGTATTCAAAACTTTTTTGAACAAAACCACGAAAGAAAAACTCCTCACAAAAAGCAGGAGTAACCGCCACAACAAAAACGACCAATATCATCTCAATCACTGATGTTGTAGATAAAATGTCTCCATAAGTGCTGGCAAGAAGTTTATCCATCTCATCAAAAAAGATTTTCAGTGTATTGAAAAAAGAAGATAATTCTGCTAATTCTTGAATTATATAGCTTTGAAAAATTATAAAGTTCTGTAAAAAGGGAACAAACAAAGCTAATCCAAAAACAAAAATTAGAATTTCTTTCCAATTTGGTATTTTTATTCTTAGAACCTCTGATATATTATTCTTATAAACTGCGTTTGCTATTATTAAAGTTGGAGCTAATATAAATAGGATTTGGCCCCCCATTGTAAATAGACGGAAAGCATTCATATTTGCATCTTTTAGATCAAATCCAAAAATCAAAATATGAAGAAGGCCGCCTCCAAATTGATAAAGCAAAAACACAAAGATCAGAGAGAGTATGGCAGCAACAGTCGGACTTACTACTGGTTCATTTTTGAATTGATAATCTGGAGGGGTGAAATTATTATCTTTTTCTGTCATACGTGCAAATTAAGTAAATGGAGTTTGAATTGCTATTTGCGAGTCCTAATCCCCCATTACCATTTTATTAAGTTTCTGAAGATTTTCTGATTCACCAATTGCAATAAGTTTGTCACCGATTTCTAATACTTCACTTGAACGTGGATTATAAATAAATTTTCCATCTACTCGCGAAATACCAATTATCATAATATTAAGATCCTTTCTTAAAGGAGACTCAGCAAGGGATTTTCCGATAAGGTCACATTTTTTCTTAATTAATATTTCCTCTAGATGAATGTTCACACCCTTTCTTTTGGCGACTCCCTCAATAAAGTCAATAACTCCAGGTCTTAGTAAAAGCTGTACTAATCGTTTTCCACCAAGTTCATAAGGCTTTACAACTCTTTGCGCACCAGCTCTTCTTAGTTTTGATTCAGCTCCATCTTCAATAGCTCTCGAAACAATATAGATATCTTTATTTAATCCTTTGGCTGATAACGTTATAAAGACATTTTCTGCATCGGATCTTACTGTAGCAACGAGTCCCTTTGCTTCTTTTATTCCAGCTTGCTCTAATATAGTATCGTGTGTAGCGTCGCCATGTAAAAACAGAATATTTTTCTCAATCAATCTTTCAATTTTTTCTGCTTCTTTTTCAATTACCATGAAAGGAACTTCATTGTTTATAAGGCTCTCACATACTTCCCTTCCCATTCTTCCATAACCACAAACAATGTAATGGTCTTTCAATTGATCCAACTTCTTACTCATTCGCCGTCTCCTAAAAATTTGTGTTTCAATTATAAGCTGTGCAGCACGCCCACCAGTATAAGCAATTGTCAGAACTCCAGAAAGTATTAGGAAAATTGTTAATAACCTTCCAGGATCTGATAGAGTTCTTACTTCTTTAAAACCTGTTGTTGAAATTGTGATGATTGTCATATAAAGAGCATCAATAAATCTATATTCCTCAATGATCATATACATAATTGTACCTAAAAAAACTATTAAGGTAAGTAAGAATAATCCGTATATGACTTGACGCAGTAACTGAAATCTCATATTTTTTCTAAAATTTTGTAGTAGTTTTATATTAAGCTCACAGTGCAATTATAATAAAAACTTGGAAGAGATGTGAAAGAAAGGTATTTAATAATCTCTGGGAGATTGCTCTCCCAGAGTTGAAGTTCGAATCAAGATTTTTATTTCTGTAGAATCATCTTCATTGTTTGTGTTTGCGAACCAGCAGTTAATCTGTACATATAGATTCCGCTTGGAAGATCTGATGCATCAAATTTAATGTTGTAATTTCCAGATGACATTTCTTCGTCAACCAGAGTTGTTACAACTCTTCCTAAAATATCATAAACTGCTAATTTTACTTGACCACTATTTTCTGGAACTGCAAAATTAATAGTTGTGCTTGGATTAAATGGATTAGGAAAGTTTTGACTAAGTTCCAATTTTGTTGGAATTAATTCATTTATTGGTTTTATACCTGTTGCTTTGTCAGCTTCAAGGATAGTTAAATAAGGTTCTTGAGACCAGATATCCTTCTGTGTTGCATAGTTTACAAATAGGTACTCGCTTAAACCATCACCATCCATATCTTCTGCGGGATGACCGTAAAAGAATCTTGGGAAAACATTTGAAGCTGCTGAATCGGCGCCTATATCATTTGCTGCATCATCATAGATATCGTAAGCAATTGTTAATTCCCAACTTGTGGAATCAGCAAGATCGCCTTCACCACTGTATTCAAGGTCATAAATTTGTCCATTTCGTTCGCCAGCAATCATTAAACTCATATTTCCATCTTGATCTGGATCAGCAACATACATTGCTCTAAATCTTCCATCTGTAGCAAGTCCATTATCTCTTATTTTTACAGGAATATGATAAAATTCTACTATATCCTCTTCAGTAATTGCTGATACATCTGTAATATTTTGAATAATAAATAAGGTGTTCTGTGATTCTGTACCAGCCATGAAAAATTCATTTTTACCATCACCATTTATATCAACAATTCTGACTCCATCAAGGGCACCATAATCAATTCCCTCGTCAGAATATATTTGCTCAAAATTATTTACATTTTCATAAGTATCGGCTCCAGTATTCTCGAAAATGCGCAAGGTAAACATGTTCCATACCATTTCAAATATTTCTGTCTGACCATCATTGTCCAAATCACCTGTAACAGTGCAGTAGTTTGAACCACCTTCATTTTGAGCAAAACTAAATTCGGTGACCCAATATCCAAAACCGGAGAGATCACCACCAGCTACAGAAGCTACCAGAACTTCTCTTCCCCGCCCTCCTGATCGAACACCTACAATAAGTTCATTCACATTATCTTTATCTATATCTTCTATCGTCAGACTGTATGGTCTCCAATCAGTATCATCCGGTATATCAAAATGAGTTTCATTCGTTGGTTTGAATGTTCCGTCCCCTTGATCTCTTCCATATTTATTTTCACCTTGAACAGTATTCCATTCAAAAATATAAACCCTTGGAGGATTTACAGCTGTAGCAGATACTTGCATCGGGATTCCAAAAACAAGATCAATTTTTCCATTATTATCTACATCACCAACAGCAATTCCTGGGAAAGTATTGGCAGCAGTCGGATAATTCCAATACCAAACTAATTCGTATGTATTATCACCGGTTGCTTCGTACATTAATACATGATTGCTGTCAGTATCAGAATATCCGCAAATAAACTCACCCCAACCATCCTCATCTGTATCAAAACCAGCTTTTACGATTGACATTTCAGAACCCCAGTTTTCTTGCATGAATGGAACCTGTTCCATGGTCCAAACTTTGTTCCATACAGTTTGTGAGTAAAGCATTGAAGTAAAGCTCATCAAAAATAGAGCAAGTAGTATTTTTTTCATATAGTTCTCCATAAATTTTATAAAATTATTTAATATCCACCTGAGTTGGAAAGGTGCCTAAATTTAATAAATTAATTGTTAAAATCATACAAATTCCTTCATACAATCGATTTAGTAATAGAAAATATTTAAATTTAAACATTATACTGGATAATTATAAATTTTAAACACTTGCAATAAAAATGGCACGTTTTGGAGCTGGATATCCCTCAAATGTTAGCTTGTGATCACTTTCATTAAAAAAATCTTGTAGGGATTCAAATTTCATCCACTCTGTACTTCTTTGTTCATTTATTGAAGTTTTACTAACATCAGCTAGGCGAATATTCTTGAAACCAATTTTTTTCATCCATAATTCAAGAGTTGAAATTGAGGGTATAAACCAAACGTTTCTCATTTTTGCATACCTATCTTCTGGGACAAGTACCTCATTAAGTTTACCGTCAATGACCAGTGTTTCAAGAATTAACTCCCCATCAGTTCGAAGAGAGTCTCTAAGTTCAATCAGATGATCGAATGGAGATCGACGATGGTAGAGAACGCCCATTGAAAATACGGTATCGAAATAATGAGTCGATTCTGGAAATTCTTCCATTCTATTTGGTAACAACCAAACTGGTTTTTCGGGAAGAAATCTTTTGATTGCCTTATGCTGAAAAACGTTTAATGCAAAAGGATCAATTCCTATAATACTTCTGGCCCCGTTTCCCAACATTCGCCAGCAATGATAACCATTTCCGCATCCAACATCTAAAACATTTTTGTTTTTTAATGGTTTGATGTGATTTTTAAGTCGATCCCATTTCCAATCGCTTCTCCATTCAGTATCTATATGAATTCCAAAAATGTGATATGGACCTTTTCTCCAAGGATGAAGGTTCATCAACTTTTCTTTAAGAAACTTTCTATCATTATCAGAACAATCATCTGTTCGTCCAATCTTTATCTCCGATTGATCCAAATCAATTTCAGTAGGACTGATTTTAGGAAAACTTTCAATTGTTTCTTCCCAAGAAAGTACGTCAGCATTATTAAATTTCTTTTCTGACAATTTTCGGAGTTCATCAGTCCAGAAAGATAGTTTTGAGGATGAGATATGGTCTAAGAAATCAGAATAGTCTATCATTTTTCTGCAACAATTGATACAAAATTGAATAGCTGAAACCATTGATCATAATTGCTAAATCCTGCTTGCTTAATCCTACCGGTTAACATCTCTGTTGATTCTGGGATGAGGACATTTTCCAAAGCTGTTCTCTTCTGACTGATTTCCATTTCACTGTATCCATGCAGTCTCTTAAAATCGTAGTATCGGCTAACTTGCCTTTCGTTGATTTCTTTATCTTCAAAATAAATTTTTTCAGAAAGAATTAGGATCCCACCCTTATTTAGTCCATTGTAAATACTTTTTAATATAATATCTCTCTTCTCTGGATCTATAAATTGAAGCGTGAAATTTACTACTACAACCGCCGCATTTTGTATTTCGATGTTCTCTATATTATTGCAAATAAATTCTATTGGAACTGAAGATTCTGATTGACCAATAATTTTTTTTGATCGGTTGATCATTGTTTCTGAATTATCCACAGCAATTACTTTGCATTTTGGATAAAAAATATTTTTATGCATTGAGAGCGCAGCTGCCCCCAATGAAGAACCAAGGTCATAATAATTTCTACCAGGTTTTGAATATACTTTGGTCAACATTCCAATTAAAGAGATTATAGTCGAGTAGCCAGGAATTGACCTATGCAGCATATCTTCAAAAACATTCGCTACTTTATCGTCAAACTTAAAATCGACAATTTTGTTTATTGGATCACTGAAAATATTATCTTTCTTTTTCATAAGTTTATTTTTTAATCTTGATTAGAAAATAATGAAATATTGAATTAATTATTCGATACACAAAACGGAAATGGAGAGTTTATTGAAATTATTAATTATTTACTCAGATCGTTTTGGATATAAGACTAGTTCAAAGGGATTGGATAGTGCTACCACTCTATCTGAGGAAAAGAATTATAAAAATTGTGTAGTTGGATTTATTCACTTTGAAGAGAAAGATGAGGATAATTTATCATCTGTTGAAACAAAAATGATAAAACAACTTAAATGGGCTGCACGTAAAAATGATTCCGAAAAAATAATTCTTCACTCATTCGCCCATCTTTCTGAAAGTAAAGGCTCACCGGAAAAGACAAAGACCTTGTTTGATAGCGCAGAGGTCAGACTTCAAAACGCTGGATATGAGGTTCACCAAACTCCTTTTGGATATTTTCTGGATCTTCACCTAGAAGCTCCGGGACATTCATTTGCAAGATTGTTCAAGGAATTCTAATCAACTTTTTTGAGAATTATCAAATCAGCGAGAATAAAACCAGTTTCTTCTAACAAAGGATCATCAATACGAATATTTGGTGTCTTAACTTCTTCTTTTTCATTCAAGACGAGGTTTTCAAATTTTTCTCTTTCCTTTTCTCTTTTCTTTTTCCTTGCATCGTATTCTTCTCTTTCATTTGCGCGTATATCTTCATTTAAAGAATACTCAGTTTTATTCTTTCTAATATTGTATTCTTCAATATCCTCTTTAAGATATTGAAACTCCAAGTTTTGAATAATTCTTTGCTCATGCTTTTCAAGTAACTCTGCAAAAAACGGAGAAAGGTCTCCATAGGGTTTGTAATTGGTGGAATTAATCTGATCCCATTTTAATGCACTTGGTTGTGAAGATTCCCCGAATTCTTCACGTGGAAGTGACGGATATTCAATATCTGGGATTACACCTAACTTTTGTGTGCTACTTCCAGTAACTCTGTAAAATTTTGCAATCGTTATTTTGAGTTTTCCAAGATCATCGTCCTTTGTCGGCATAAACCTATTGAGATCTATAAGATTCTGAACAGTCCCTTTGCCAAAACTTTGTTCGCCGACTACTATTCCTCTTCCATAATCTTGAATTGCTCCAGCAAAGATCTCTGAAGCAGAGGCACTATATCGATTTATCAAAACAGCAATAGGTTTACTATAAAAAATTGATGAGCTTTCATCGTTTTCAACTTCAATTTTCCCATCTGAGCTTCTCACTTGAACTACCGGCCCATCCTTGATAAATAAACCCGTTAATTCAACAGCTTCTTGTAAAGAACCTCCCCCATTGCTTCTAAGGTCGATTATCAGACCATCAACATTTTCTTGATTCAAAGCAGAAATTAATTTTTTAACATCTCTTGTTGTACTTCGATATTCTGGGTCACCCTTTCTTTGCGCTTCAAAGTCTATATAGAATGCTGGAATGTCAATTACACCGAGTTTGAATGCTGCACCTTCTTCCTCAATAGTAATTATCTCTGAACTTGCTGCTTGCTCCTCAAGTTTAATTTTGTCCCTCATTAGCTTTACTTCTTCAGTAGGCATATCTAGAGTGGCATCTGCTCTCAGAACTGCGAGTCGAACTATAGTCCCTTTTTTCCCTCTAATCATTTTAACGACATTGTCCAGTCTCCATCCAACAACATCTATCATCTCTCCACCTTCGTCTTGCCCAACAGCAACTATTCTATCATCCTCAAAAAGGTTTTCACTTTTAGCAGCTGGACCACCTGGAATAATTCGAGCGATGGTAGTATAATCATCTTTAACCATTAAAGAGGCACCAATTCCTTCAAAAGATAGGCTCATCGAAATATTGAAATTTTCAGATGTAATAGGTGAGAAATAACTTGTATGTGGATCAATAGCATTTGCGAAAGAGTTCATATATATCTGGAATACATCCTCCTCAACATATTGGAGAATCACTTTATGGAATCGTTGATATCTTTTTCTCAGCAGATCTGATGTTTTGTCCCACTCCTCTTTGGCAAGCCGTTTATTCAGTGCATCATTCTTCAATCGTTTTCTCCAAAGATCATCCAACTCTTCAGAGGTTGTTGCCCACTTAGTATATTCACGATTTAGAGTGAGAATTTCATCTGTTGCATAATTGAAGTCAGTGTCCAATCTATCATTAATGTAGTACATCCTCTCTGTCATGCGTTGCTTGAAAATGTCAAAAATTTTGAATGGGGCATAGAGAATTCCATCTTTCAAGTAATCATCCAGACTGTATCGATATTTTTCAAATCTTTCTATATCAGATTTTAGAAAATACATTTTGTTGAAATCTAATGTTTTGATATAATCATCAAAGATTACCGAAGAAAGTGAATCACTTAAATCTATTTTTTTATAGTGATATCGTGACAGAAGTGTTGTAACAATTTTATCAACCTTTGATTGCATTTTTGTTGGGTAAAGAACTTTAAATGTGTCAACAATACCATTCTGGTCAGTTGAGATGACATCAGTTTGTGCAAATGAGTTCAGTGAGAATAATAAGACAGTAAGTATGAATATTGTTTTTTTCATTATATTTCCGTTCGGCATAATTTAATTATATACAAATAAACTTTTGAATTGTTTCAATTAAATAGAAGAAAACAAATAGTTTAAATTCAACTTCAAATTTAAAGATTTTTTTAGACTATTGGGATTTCTCTTTGGAATAACTTTGTATAAAAATGGATATAGAAAAAATACGCGAATATTGTTTATCAAAATCCGGAACAACCGAAAGTCTTCCTTTTGATGATAAAACCCTTGTATTTAAAGTGATGAACAAAATTTTCTGTCTTCTAAGTATTGAACCACCTTTTAGCATGAACTTAAAATGTGACCCAGAAATAGCGATTGAGCTAAGAGAAGAATTCGAGGAAGTTCTTCCAGGTTACCACATGAACAAGAAACATTGGAACACTATCGATCTGGAAAGCGGATTAAAACCCAAACTAATTAAAGTATGGATAGATGCCTCGTACGATCTTGTTGCACTTGGACTCACCAAAAAAACCAAGATAGAGTTGGCTGAATTACAAAGTAAGTTATCTAAAAGAAGTTCTGACTAATTTAATAAAGAATAACTGACTTCTCGGTAACAAAGCAACTTATAACAAATTATTTGCAAAAACATAATTCTCATGCAGCATTTTACAGAAGTATTGCAACTCGTCAAGTTTCTCATCTTTCAAAACAGTTCTAAAACTTGAAATTGCTTCTGGACAGCCAACATCATAGATCATTTCAGCGATCATTAATTTATATCCAAGTTCAGATTCGCTGGCAAATTGCTGGATGAGAATAGGACAGACTTGCCTCAGCTTATATCTTCCCACCATAGATATTGCTGATTTTTTGAGTCCTATGTTTTCTGAATGAATTCCGTTTGCAAGTGATTTGACACTATTTTCTGAGAGAACTATCTCGTTCTCCTGCCCTGTGACAGCGGTTGAAATAAATAACACAGCCGTCAGGATAATCATTATTTTTTTCATCTCTCCCCCCATGGTTTGATGACAATGTTTAAGACGTATCAGTCACTAAAAAAGTTACAATGAGCAAAAGGAATACTAAAAAAAATCTATATTTTTATCTCTTACGATCGAAGGAAAAATAGTTAAAATTTCTCTTCATTTTGATAGGCATCAATTAGGAGTTCTTCATATTCTTCGAATTGGATTTCACGAGTTCCAAACATTGCAAGATGATCTGTCATAAATTGAACATCAACAATGCTGAATTTTTTCTTTTTTAATCTTTCAAATAACTTTACCAATGCGGTTTTGGAAGCTTGAGTTGTTTTAGAGAACATAGATTCACCAAAGAAAGCTCCCCTAAAAGTAACTCCATATAAACCTCCCACTAATTCATCATTTTGAAATACCTCAACCGAATGGAGGTATCCATAGTCTATTAAACCTTTGTAAGCTTCAATAATATCTTGAGAAATCCATGTTTTTTCTCTTGAAGCACACTCTTCCACCACTTTTAGAGTATTCTGATCATATCTATACTCAAAATCTGAAGTTTTCATAAAAGTTTTAAGTGACTTTGGAATTGAGAACTCATTAACCAAAATTACAGCTCTCTGATCTGGGAGATACCAATTAATATCTCCGTTTTCCTCTGCCATTGGAAAGGCTCCTCTAGCATACATGGACACCATGAATTTAGGCTCTAATAATTCTCGATTTCTTAGCTTTTGGTTTAAATCACTCATTTATTTGATTTTAATTCTTTAGTTTCGCTAAACAAATTCATTGTTAAATTATGATTAATAGCAACAATCAACAATCATTAATATACACATTATCAGCTGTCTTTTTTTGGTCTACTGTTGCCACAGCATTTAAGATCACCTTAGATGGGATGAATCATTCGCAGCTTCTTTTTTACGCATCCTTAACCAGTACAATTGTGATGTTTTTATTTGTGTCCTTTTCCTCAAAGAATAAGATTAGAATTATTTTTACTTCCCAATCAGTAAAGAGAAGTCTCCTTCTGGGATTACTCAATCCATTCTTTTACTACATGGTCTTATTTAAAGCTTATTCTCTACTTCCAGCACAAGAAGCTCAGCCATTAAATTTTACATGGCCAATAACAATCTCAATTTTATCAATTCTATTCTTAAAGCAAAAGGTAACTGCAAATTCGATCATAGGATTATTCTCAGCATTTATAGGTGTAAGCATTATTGCAACTAGAGGGGATCTTTCTTCTCTTCAATTTGAAAATTCTCTTGGTATATTTTTAGCGCTGGGATCTTCAATCATTTGGGCTTCATTTTGGATACTTAATCTCCTTGATAATAGGGATAATTCCATAAAACTCTCGGGTGCATTTTTATGGGGCACAATATATTCTGCAATCTACATCACTTTTTTTGACTCGTTTTTTATAAGTAATAATATTTATCTATTTGGAGCAGCTTATATCGGATTATTTGAAATGGGTATAACTTTCTTTTTATGGAATAAGGGATTGGAATTAAGTACAGATAAAGTTAGAACTTCCACTCTAGCTTATCTTTCACCATTTATCTCTCTTATCTTCATTGCATTAATTCTTGAAGAAAAAATTCTTCCTTCTTCAGTAATTGGATTGGCATTTATCATTGGTGGGATTTTTTATCAAAATTTGAAGAGAGTAAAACCAGCTTAAATTATAACTTTATTTGATAATTCATTTGCATCATCAATCTTTATCGGGAAATATTTAGATAGAACCGCTCCGATTTCTTCAAGTCCGGAAAGAATTCCTTTAACATAATGTCCAAGTTTAAATTGATTCTGAATATCATCTCGTATTGCATCCCAAGTTGTCTGTTCAACTTTTGAATCAATTCCAGAATCTGCAATAATGTAAAATGCTCTTTTAGAGATTAGAATGTAAATCAATATTCCAGTTTTATCTCTGGTCTTATCCATCTCCAATTTGAAAAATTCTCCTTCCGCCAATTTATCAATGCTCGTATTCTTCTTAAATACTGAAACTGAATCTTTGATTGCGACTCGTATCTCACCAGAAGTGATTTTCTCCATCTCTTTTATTTTTCTTGAGATCATGAGAAAATCATCATCATCGAAATAGTGGTATAATAATTTTTCTTGCATTCTTAGTATAATTCTTTAGTATTATCCAAACTATAAAAAAGGGCAGTAGTTATCAACATAATTCAGGTTTCAGATACCAAAATTACTTTTTAGTATATTTGGTTTCTAAAAAAAATAATTTGAGGATACGATGAGTTTAGAGCTTAATAAATTAGAAAATTTTAATGGGCGAAAGGGACCCCTTCTACTTGTGATTATGGATGGTGTAGGATATGGCAAGCAAGATGACTCAGATGCTGTTTATCTTGCAAATACTCCTACTTTAGATAAACTTTTACAAATGCCCCTAAGAACAAAACTCAAAGCTCACGGTCCAGCGGTTGGTCTTCCTTCAGAGGATGACATGGGTAATAGTGAAGTTGGTCATAATGCCATTGGCGCAGGAAGGATATTTGATCAAGGGGCAAAGTTAGTAAATAAAGCGATAGAGACAGGTTCAATTTTTGACTCCATAAGTTGGGGAAAGATCATGGATCGAAGCCATAGGGGTGGCACTGTTCATTTTATCGGTCTTCTTTCAGATGGAAATGTACATTCGCATATTAACCAATTATTTACGATGATAAAGGAATGTGCAACAAGAAAGGTTCGAAAACTACGTCTTCATATTTTGCTAGACGGACGTGATGTCGCTCAAAAATCTGCACTAACTTATATCAAACCAACCGAAGAACTGTTAGAATCTATTTCTAGTGAAAAAGGTTTCGATTATAAAATTGCATCCGGCGGTGGACGAATGATAACAACTATGGATCGGTACAATGCCGATTGGTCCGTAGTAGAAAGAGGATGGAAGGCACATGTTCTCGGTGAGGCACGCCATTTTAAATCTGCAGAAGAAGCTGTTCAAACCATGTATGATGAAGACCCCAAAACTACAGACCAGTACCTTGAATCTTTTGCAATTGTTAATGAAGATGATAAACCAATTGGTAGAATTAAAGATGGCGATGCAGTAATCTGTTTCAACTTTAGAGGAGATAGAGCAATTGAGTTATCCAAAGCATTTGAAAATGAAGAATTTACAGAATTCGATAGGGTTAGAGTCCCAAAGGTGTTTTATGCTGGGATGATGGAATATGACGGTGATCTCCATATTCCTAAGAATTATTTAGTTGAGCCACCCGCCATTGACAGAACAATTAGTCAGTATTTATGTGCAGAAGGTATAACATCATTGGCAATTTCGGAGACTCAAAAATTTGGCCATGTTACATACTTCTGGAATGGCAATAAATCAGGCTATATTAATGAAAAGCTAGAAAAATATGTCGAAATTCCTTCAGATAAAATTGAATTTGACAAAGCCCCAAGAATGAAAGCTGATGAAATTACTGATGAAGCAATCAAACTTTTAAAATCAGGAGAATATAAATTCGGTAGAATTAATTATCCGAATGGTGATATGGTAGGGCATACCGGAGTTGTTGAAGCAGCGATTGCTTCAGTTGAAGCTGTTGAAGATGGCTTAAAAAGACTAATACCAGTTATTGATGAACTTGAAGGTTTAATGATTGTTACGGCCGACCATGGAAATGCAGACGAAATGTTCACAATAAAAAATGGGAAGAAAGAAGTTAAAACTTCACACACCTTAAATCCGGTTCCATTTGTTATATACGATCCAAAATACAATAATGAATATGAAATGTCGGAATTAGATAAACCAGGATTAACAAATATTGCCGGGACGATATTAAATTTACTGGGTTATCAAAATGTTGAAGACTACGACAAATCATTAATTAATGTTAAGTAGTGAAATTATTGAAAATAGATTGCTTTTGTAGTGGCCTATAATATTAAGACAGAAAGTGCCAGTTTACTGTATTCCAAAATTTTGCACTTGTTTCTTTAAAACGTTTTATTGATTTTTGATATAAAAATGAGACATCAAAGGGTATAATGCTCAAGAAGAATCTATTCATTCTTTTCATTTCACTGTTTTCACTCCAAACAATTCTTGGTCAAACAGAAATTGCTAAATATGCTGGCGAATTTATTTCTATAGGTGTGGGCGGAAGAGCTTTAGGAATGGGAAGCGCACATGTTGCAGTCGTTGACGATATAACTGCTGGATATTGGAATCCCGCCGGTTTAGCTAGAATGAATTATCCACAAATTGCCCTAATGCATGATGAACAATTCGGAAACCTTGTAAACTACAATTACGGCTCTGTTGCAATACCTTTTGGTAAAGATATGAGCTTTGGATTGAGTGTAATCCGTTTAAGCGTTGATGGAATTCCAGATACAAGAAATGCTCTTATCGATGGTAGAACTGGTCTTGTTATTGACGATATTAACAATCCTAATGCCAGAATTGATCCTTCAAGAATTACAGAGTTTAGTAATACTGACTGGGCATTTTACGGCACTTTCTCGAAAAAGCAGAGTGATAATTTCTTTTGGGGAGCAAACATCAAAGTAATAAGTCGAAGCATTGCAGAATATTCTGCACTTGGAATTGGTTTCGATGTTGGGGCACTATACGAACCAGTTGACGATCTCTACCTTGGCGCTAATCTAATGGACATAACAACAACGCTTATTGCTTGGGATGGTGGCAGAAACGAGCTGATCTCCCCTACTGCAAAAATTGGTGCCGCTTATGCATTTGAATTTCTTGGAGGAAGATTTCTACCAGCGTTAGATCTTGATGTAAGATTTGAAAACAGAAGATTTGCTTCTACATTCAATGCTGGTCCCGTAAGTTTCGATGTTCGGGCAGGAATGGAATACAGTTTTAAAAACCTCCTAATGGTTAGAGCTGGATACAATGATGTAAAACAATTTACACTCGGCGCAGGAGTTAACTTACCAAAATTAAGAATAGACTATTCTTTTGCTCAATTTTCGGGAGCAGAAGATGAAGTACTATCTAAAGATGCTACTCATAGAATATCTTTAATACTCACTTTAGAAGAACCAAAATTCTTGCGTGAAGGAATGTAATGCCTCTGAAACGATATATAGTTTTACTTCTATTTATCATTTCAATTATTAATTTCACAAAATGCACTAGCAGATACACACAAACATCAGCAGATGAAAATTTGCTCTCCCTTTCTTATGCAAAGGCAAAAACATCTCCTATTTCATTGCAGATTCCAATTGGTTGGAGAGAAATAAATGCAAATGATTCAACTTTTATTGATCTCTGGTTGGTTAGTGAAGATTTCAAATCATCATTGAGCTTAATTCCACTTAATAGCGAAAACAAAGATCAAAGTCTCGATGAATGGGAAGTCATCAGCAAACTATCAAACAAAATGAAATTTAAAAATTCTGGAGTTGAGTTTATTGATGAAAACTCAATTGAGATAAATGATAGTGCAATTGCTATCTATAATTTCACGCACAAAGATCACCATTATAGAGTCTGTATTTTTAATCATCTAAAGAGGTATTACGAACTAACGGCTTTAGAGCAAAATGAGAATAACCTTACAATTATTTCTGATATCCAGAATTCCGTTTTAGCTTCAATAAAATAAAATTTCCACACTCCTATAAGTAACAACTATTTCTTCAAATTTATCTGATAAGCCACTTGAAGAAAATTGTATGACGAATCAATCATTATAATTTTAAGAAGATATCCTTTTTCTTTTTTTTTGAGTGAAGCAAAATGAAATCTTCTAATTTCATCAATATCACTAAATTCATCTTCCCACCTTACTTCATCCGCCACCAATAATTTTTGCTGAGGACCTCCTCCTCCACCAATGACAAGAAAGTCCTTTCCTTCTAAATTAAAATGTTCAAATGCATGCACATGACCACTTAAAAATAATTTGGCTTTTTTTGATTTTAAGTATGCTGGGACAAAATAATTTTGTACTTCTTCTGATGGATCAACTCGAGTACTGTTTGTATACGGGGGATGGTGAGCACCAACAATCACCAAATTTATTTTGGGATTCATATCGAGTGAATTCAACTCATTTTGATACCACAGATTTTGTGCCTCAATTTGATTGTTAGATAAAATATTAAAATTTGAGTTTAGCAAAATGACTGCTATTGAATCGATTATCACCGAATAACCAGTTTTAGAATGAAAAGGAAATCTGGTTTGAAAATTTACCTCTCCTTTCTTCGATAAAATAAATAATTCATGATTTCCCAAAATTGGGTAAAAAGGCACATGCTTTCCTGACAATCGTTTTACAAAATTATCAATTTCTGTCCAATCCCGCTGTGCATAACCAAGTGAAACCAAATCCCCCAAATGGAAAACTGCTTTCGGTGCACGTTCAATAATATCTTCGAAAATCAATTCTCTAACATTTTTGTTATTGTTAGTTTCATTCCAAAGGTATTCCAATGCTAATACATCCTGAGTATCACTAAGAAAAATAATCTCATTTGATTGAGATTCGTGCTGCATACTATTTGAATAATTTTTCTTAACGCTTGTAGAATCAGAAATCTGAAATAGTAAAGCTGGCAGTATTAATATTAAACTGAAAATCATAAATATTCTACTTTTGATAAGTTAAATATAATGAGGTGGGAATAATTAATACTCTAAAAGTATATATTTTAAAATGAATTGAAGTGATAAACTTCCATCATTAATTTTATTTACATAATCCCATTTTAATTCTCCCCCGATGGAGATCGAATGATTAATGCTATGAAAATAAGTCCCGGAGAGCATAAATCCTGAGCTGAGCTGAGTGCTTGTTACTTTATTGTCGTGTGAATTAACAGTGGAGTATAAAATATATGGTCCCGCTCCGATGTTTACCTCGAATTGATCGAATATTAGCATTGAATATACTGCTAAAATTGGCATAGCTGTTAACTTAGTTTCAATATCTGTCACTCCAAAATCTGTATCAACATTTGACTGTGATGAAGAGTAAAATTGAATAAATCCCGACTGAAGTCCTATTCTTAATAAATGTTCAGGTTGCCACATAATTCTGAGTGATCCATTAAATCCGTGATTGTTTAAACCTTTTGAATTCAGATCTGTAAAAAAAATACCGTAACCTGCACCTGCAATTGCATTCACAGAATATTTGGATTCATCATTCTGAGCAAATAATTGAGGTACAAATGCAAGTATTATAATTATTAGTATAAAAAATTTATTCATAATTTTTTATCTGGTATAGTGATAATAAGCAACGAGTGAGGGATAGTTTGTAACCATACCATCAAAATGACCATCATTTATGAATTCTTGAATAAAAGATGGATCATCCATGGTCCATGTTATAACTTTTTTTCCTTCACTTTGCATTTGTAAAACCTTAGCGTTTTGTAATCCAAGTGTCCACCTTGGGCCCCATACCTCCGATTTTGTTCTTTGGACATCTTCTGGTTCAAATTCATTCAAAGAAGGTGTTGTTTCCCAGTTAGGATCAGCCAAAAATTGATTTATTTTATCTTCAGTTGGCAATCCTAAATATATTTCTAATTTTCTGCCCATTGATTCCGCCCGCTGCAAAATATCTTTCTGAATTGCAATGACTTGGGCAATATCATTTTTTTTTGATTTCATATCAAGCCAGACAAATTCGATATTAGTATTCTCTAAAGTGTGTTCAAGTACTTCCATGAGAGTAGGTATCTTTTCCCCTCTCACTAAAGTGAGTAACCGGAGTTGAGCAAAACTAAAATCTTCAATATTTCCCCAAAAAGTACTTTTCTCTACAAGCCTTAAATTTATAGTCTGATCGTGATAAAGGAATGGTACTCCATCTTGAGAGAGTTTTACATCAATTTCAATAGCATTCCCGCCAATAAGTTCAGTTATGTCAAGTATTTCAACAGTATTTTCGGAAGCGGGTAAATTATCTGATGTTCGACCCCCACCTCTGTGAGCTAAAATGAAAAACTCAGTCTCTAATACTTCTTTGCTGAAAGGCCTTTCATATTCCAGTGACAAAAAATGTGTGGGACAATTATTATCATGGCCGTATTTTCCTTCAATTACAATTTTACTTACTGTTGATGTATCCGTCAATAATTCTGATCCACCATTTTCTGCATTGATAGACATTCTGAGCAATCCGGATTCTGTATTAACCGCATACCTCCAATATCCTTCAATTCTGATATCCAAGTCTGCACTGCCTGATTGCATAACACAATAAATAGATTCCAATTCTCCAAAAATTGATAAGCCGTTTCTGCTCCATTTTAGTACTACCCTTTCACCAAAAACTTCATTACCATCAATAACTTTGTAGATACCTTCCATTTTCGATTTCGAGGAAGATGGCAGTGCCTGCGTACCTTCTAAGAATCGATCATCCTCAAAACGTGGTATTGGCACATCAACACTATTGTCGCAGCCCATTAGTAGACCGATCAATATAAAAGTTAATAAATATCTCATAATACTAATCCGACCTTAAATTCAGGTATCCAAAAATATCTATCAAAAGTTGAATAAGCAGCCCAAGTGGGGTAATAAAATTTAACATAATTTAATTTTAGACCTATAGAAAGAAAATGATCTTTCCAAAGGGGTTGTTCAATAACAGCAGTAAAAGCAACTCCGGCAAATTCATTAAAATTATTGGAAATTTCTAAATCGTCGGCATACTCACTAATTGAAGTAATGACAATTGCTTCGGTTAGCAGACTAATAGCAAATTTATTAAACTCATAACCAATATTGACGTTTGGATAATTTATCCATGCATTAATTTTGCTGTTAAATCCAAATTGTTTAAGCTGTCCATAAACAAAAGCTAAATCATATCCGAGGGCAAATGAAAATTTATCTATTGTATAATTCCACTTTGCTCCAAAAGCGATCTGCCAAGTGATAATATTAGTTTTTACATTACCATTAAGTAAAAAGTTATGAGGTAATCCATATTGAGCGGAATACCCAATTAGTGGAGCCTTAAGATAATCTGAAGCTTCCTCAATAAAATCTTCCGGTAACCTTGCAGATGATAAACTTATAATATGTTTAAATTCATTTAAAGAAATTTGATTTGGAAGTGCAAAATAATTTTTTGACAATTTATTCTCTTGACCCGTTAAAATCGCCGATCCAATCAAGAATAATAATAAAAAATTTTGCATGACTTTGAAAATAAATTTAATCCCCTATTTTAAGACCCAAAGTGCATCCCAAAATATTGATTGTTTCCCAGATAATTAACTATTATTTTCGATATTTACTAATTTACTCCAACAAAGTAATAACAATCATCTTAAACTAGAATTATAATAATTGTGTTACTCCAAAAAATAAATTAAAGTTGTTATATATTGCCTTACTAGTACCACGATAACTTTGAATAAACAAATCCCCGGGTTCAACTGATCCAGTAGGGAAATTAAATATCTGAGGAAAATCGGTTCTTTCCCCATGACTATACTCAAATCCTATTCCAATAGAAGTTTTATCCATATTAACCGAAGCCCCGAGAGTAAAATGATAAATATTAAAATCAGTAAATCCAAGCACCAGTTGCTCAATTCCTTCTGTAATCTCATTAATTTCTTCGAAATTTGCATTACTAAAATCTGTTCTAAAAGATGCATATCCGCTCAATTTATTATTGATCTTCTGCTCTAATGCAAGCCCTACATTAAATACTGGTTTCAGTGCATCATATACTCTCAATAATTCAGCACTGTCGATAGGTCTTACAGCTCTTGGGGTATTATGAATGAATTTACCACTTTCCGGTTGAATGACTACATATTTTGAAATTGGTGCAAACCATTCAAATGCAAAGTGCACTAATGTTTTTTCTAAAATATTGTATTCTATACCTGCAGCAAATGAAAAAGGTGTTTTATAATCTACTGGCAATCCTTCCTGTCTATCTGATGCTAGTACATCGATAGGAGCTGTTTGGTTAGTGGTGCTATCCGTAAAAAACAAAACATTATTTGATGTTGCACTTAAATGATCGGTACCGCCACTTGCAAATTTAAATGCTATACTTGGGGTTGTTATAGTTGCTCCTAATTTAAGATTGTCCCACTCTGCCGATATTCCCAATTTGCCAGAGAATCTTACTGCCCAGTAATCGATATCGATGTATAGATCTGAAGTAGCTGTCCGTTGATAAGTTGTATCAAAAGCTGAATAAGATTCGTATCTAATTTTTGTTTGATCTCGATATGCACCAATTAGAGTAAAACCGATACCCACATTTCCTGCAATCTTTCTTGAATAACCTAATCCAACGGATACTTCTGAAAGCAACACATCAAGTTTTCCTTGATTAATCAAATATTCATCCCCTTCGAAAGAGTTTCCAAAACCTGGTTGTGATGGTGGTCTAGTGGGAATTATATCTTTATAACCTTCATATCTTTCAGATACTCTAACATAAGAATATCCACTACTGTAAATTATATAACTAAAACGACTGAGGGAATCTCCTAAAAATGGAAGACTACCAGCTAAAGAAGCCGGGTACAAAGAAACTCTTGTATATCTTGAGTCAATATCTTGTCCTCCGCCATCAATAAAAGTGAAATCCTTAATACCATACATGTTAAAATTAAAATTCATACTATTTTTACTAACAAAACTTGATGCTCCAGGATTATAAAAGGTCGCACTGTAATCTCTAACACCTCCTACGGCAATTCCACCTAATAAAGCTGTTCTACCTCCAAATGCTTGATCCCAATAATGCCTGTCCTGCCCCTTAATTGAGATACTGAATAGGATTATAAATCCAATTATCACTTTGTTTTTCACAACAAACTCCTTGGCAGATCATTTATAAAGACCTTGAACTTACTATCAGGTTTATATTGTGTAATTAAAACTTAACCAGCCTATAAATTCAATTCTTTGATACTTCAAGATTATTCAATTTCTATATCAACTTCAATTTTATAATAACTAAAATTATATGGGGTGCTTTATAAAAATATCACTCCAACAATTTGAATGCAATTGCGGCAATAAAACCAAATAAAGTACTCAAACCAACTGCGTTGGCATTACCAGTATGAACCGCTTCAGGAATCATTGCAGCAGCAATCATAGTAAGCATAGCCCCGGCAGCTAAACCTTCTGCAAATACTAACCAAGTATGGTTTAATGATTCAGCTAACAAAAAACCGCATCCCGACCCAATTGCTGTAATAACCATCAAAACAAACCACATCCAAAAAATTTTCATTTTTCCCCAACCTTGTTTTTTCATTGTGGCAGAGCTTGACATGGCTTCGGGAAAATTGGAGAGAAAAAGACCAACAATAAGTGTAAATGGAATAACATCTATAAAAGCTATTGAGTCTGTAACAGAAAGCTTTAATTGCATGAATAAAAACATCCCACTACCTATTACAAAACTTTCTGGAATACCGTCAATCAGAATGCCTAACCAAATTGCAAGAGGTGCTCCTTGATGCTCTTCTTTTAATTTTATCAGGTCCTTTGAACTTGGTAATTGAGTTCCTGTCTCTATTGCTTGCAATGCTTTGGATTTCCATTCTAATAATTTTTCAGTTTGTGTTGAATCAGTCTTTTCAATAAGCTCAAGTCTATCAGAAGTTAATCTTCTGCATTCTGTATCAAACTTATTAGATAGCTCACGCATTTTCTCAAAATCTGCTTGAGTTAGATAGAATCCTTTAATAATACCTTTTGCCTTAACGGTTCCTGGACTTGGGGCATTGGTTATTAGTGATAACATACCTAATATACTCCCCTGTCCGAAAACACCGGTTTTAATTCCATTACGTTTTACTTCAACTTCGCCACTTGTAATAAATAGGAGTTTGTTTAAACTATCACCTTGCTTTGCAATAATTTCTTCATCATTGTAAAGAAACGGGTGGACAATTTTTATTAATTCATTTACATGTTCAGAAGATAATTTCTGGAGTATATCAAACATTTCAAATGAATCAATTATTTTTTTGTTCCGTTTCTTTTCTTCAATACTCAAGTACCTAATTATCCCGACAGTTTTTCTTAAAAATCCTCCTTTTGCATTTACCAGTTGATCAAGAAGAACATAAACTAACCCGCCAAAAATAAGCCCGATGAGCAGCGAAAAAAAGTTTCCTGTAGTTTGGCCATGTTCCATATTTGGATCTACTAACGCCAATACTGTCGGAGCTACCAATTCAACACTTAAAGCTGCAATAAGGGCGCCAGCACCAAATGCTGCCATGACCGATATTGTGATGGGACGAAATGAAAATCGAATACCAACAATTGATCCTAGAGGGAGTGATATTGCACTAATTCCACCCAATGCAACCGCCCAGACAATGAATTTTAAGTTTATTAATTCCATTAATTTTAAATTTCCTTGTCGTATTGTTTTAATATACTAAAACCAAACTGAAAACTAATTTCAACCACCAGGGTTGGCTATTTTAATGATGATGTTTATAAGAGCAATTATTCCAATTACGATTAGAGCGTAACCAATTTTTATTCCTAAAGAAGTTTTATGAAGATATCTATAATCAGGGTTGACAAGTCTTTTATGACTATTTCTGTTTTCCCTAATTGCTAAAACCATTGAGACAACTCCCAATACAATCATTGAAACACCAACAAGTTCAGAGCTTCTAAAGATAGTTCTACCTTCTGCTTTACTGGCAAATTCAAATATTCCAACTCCAAAACCGATTAAGGTCAATGATGTTCTCACCCACGCCATCATTGTTCTTTCATGAGCTTCGTGTGTTCTTTCTTTGGCAAGCTCATCTTTAATATCGGGTAGCCTTTTTGTTTTTTCTAATTCTTCCATGTTTTTACTATTCCATATTCTTATTATGTTGTAGTCTTAAGAGTTTCAACATCTCTTGCAAATATCCGAGCACCAATAGCTGCTAGAATAACCGACCATAATGTCCACATCACAACCATAGTCACGATACGATGATCTGCGTTCGGAATAGCCAGTGCTGCCGCTAACACCGCTGCGATGTTGCGTGTGCCCATACCCAATGCCATTACACTTTTCTCCGCCTGTTTAAGGCCAAATCCGAAGTAATACGTTATTATTGCCATTCCAACCATAAACAGAGTCATTGAAAGGAGTGCAAAGCTTCCAGCGGTATCTAGCATTGAGGAGCCATAAAGGACAAGACACCACACGATAGTTAACAAAGTGGAAAGTTGTGCAACTATTTTGATTGTCGGAAAAATCTTAGTTGCTGCAGTGTCATTGTAATATCTTATCGCTGCACCTATGATTAAAGGGAGAAGTATGGTTAAAAGAAGTGGTTTCGCGAGTGCCCAAGCATTTATTTCAATTCCTTTAATCATTATGGGTGCCATCACAGGCATTAGCAAAACTGTGCCGACTGCCACGAGTGGTATAAGAGCTCCAGCAAATGCCATGTCTCCACGGGCTTTTGATACCATCTGTTGTAAAAACGGTGCGGTTGGTGCAAGACTTGTCAGTAATATTACTATTATGTATGGCTCAGCCAAAGGAATGATCCAGATAATAATATACCCTAATGCAGGACCAAGAACCCAACCCCAAATAAAGATTAGAGATAGTGATTTTTTATCCTTTAGGACTTGCACTACACCAGGCATCATAACTTGGAGCCCCATGGCACCCAGGTTAGTAACGGTGAAGATTAAAACTAATGGGCCAAATGTGGCCTCAAGAAACTGCATAAATTCATTCACGGTTATTCTCCTTCCTCATTGGACTCAAATAAATAATTATGAGCGTAAGAAATCATGCCACCCGATACATTTTTTGCCTTATATCCATTCTGAAGCAATATACGGGTTGCGTAATATGCACGTTGACCTGAGCGACAAATAACATTTATTTCACGATCCTTGGGAAGTTCGCTTAGACGAGAGCGGAGCACACCCAATGGAATATTTGTTGCACCTGGGATATTTTCGACTGCAAGTTCAAATGGTTGGCGCACATCTAAGATAAATCCAGATTTTGCTTCCTCCCAATGGCTGATTGGTTGATCATCTCTGAGCACATCAGCAGCTACCATACCGGCAAAGTTCACAGGGTCTTTCGCACTTCCAAACTGAGGTGCATAACAAAGTTCAGATTCTTCCAGATCATAAATAGTTGCACCCATCTGGAGCATTCCGGCAATAACACTTATCCTTTTATCAACACCATCAAGACCAAGTGCTTGAGCACCTAGCATTACCCCATTAGATTTCCTAAAAATAACTTTCATTGCAATAGGTTTTGCACCCGGATAATAGCCTGCGTGCGAATTTGGATAGAGATATATCTTTTCATAGTCGGTATCACCTAAACGTTTTAGCGTTTTTTCACTAACACCTGTCCAGGCAACTGTTGCGCCAAACAAACCAATAACTGCTGTACCTTGCGTGCCCCGGAAATGGGAATCGCGTCCTGTTATTACATCAGCTGCAATACGGCCCTGACGGTTTGCTGGCCCTGCAAGTGCAATAAGACTCCATTCTCCAGTCATAAAATCCTTAACTTCCACAGCATCACCAACAGCAAAAATATCCGGATCGCTTGTACGCATTTGGTCATCAACTCTTATTCCTCCACGTTCTCCAATCTCTAATCCAGCCATTTTTGCTAGGGTAGTATCGGGCCGAACTCCAATAGCAAGGATCACTACATCAGCATGATAGATCTTGCCTGATTCCGTTTCCACATCTATTCCACCTTTGGCCCCTTCTTTAAAAGCTGCTGCACCATCACCAAGTATTGTTGTCACTCCATGCTTCTTCATATAACCTTCTACCACGCGTGCGTTTTCCTTATCGAGAGGTCCAAGTACTTGATCTCCACGCTGGAGTAAAGTAACTTCAAATCCACGATGGATTAAGTTTTCTGCAGTTTCCAAACCAATAAATCCTCCACCCACAACAACAGCCCGAGTTTTAGGTCGTAACGTTTGAAATCCTGAGTACTTGTGCATCCCAGCCAAAAAAGGATTTCCTTTTTCGATAAATTCATTTATTTGGTGCACATCCGGTACAGTTCTCACATGGAAAATACCAGGAAGATCAATGCCGGGTAGTGGCGGATGCACCGAAACGGCACCTGGAGAAAGTACTAACTTGTCATAGGTCTGAGTACTAACCTCTCCAGTCGTTGTATTCTTTAGTTTAACTGTCTTCTCTTTAGGTAAAACCTCAATGGCTTCACAATTGATAAGAACATCAATGTTAAAAAACGCTTTAAACAATTTTTCGTTGGATAATACCAGGCTTGATTCTTCCTTTATTACTCCACCCACATGGTAAGGGAGCCCGCAGTTGGCATATGAAACATAGGGTCCTCGTTCAACCATAAGTATTTCAGCCTTTTCATCCATTCTTCGAAGACGTGCTGCACAGGATGCCCCACCAGCAACTCCACCTATAATAATTGCTTTCATTTTTTACTCCTATTTATTTCTTTTTAGTAACCTTAGACTGATCCAGATATTTTACTGAAATCCGATACCTATTTTTAGATTATGTACAATTCCGTTCTGATAGGAATTTCCATCCATCCAATTAAAATTATAACCAGCAGTAATAAAAATATCTTTACCCACTTCAACGAATGTACCGAATCCAGCCAGGAACATTACTCCCGCATCACTAACCATGACTCCAGAATTGTTTCCAAATGCTTCTACTCTGGATGTGTGTATTCCAGCACCTCCTTGTATATAGGCCGAGCTGCTTTCCGGTAGCAAAAACCATTTTGCTTGAAACATGATTGGTAGGGATGAATATTCTATATTTCTTCCACTTAGCTCTTCATTAGTCTGCATATAAGCTATATTCATTCCCATAGAAAAAGACTTACTAGGAGATGTTACATAGTCATATGTAAATGAAAAATTATATCCATTTAAGCTAGATCCACTCTCTGTGCCTTTACATAGTACTGCACCGAGCTCTAATGAATAAATATTAGACCAAGCTCTAAATTGGCCATAGATTGAAGACGTGCTGAGTAATAAAATAATTAAAAGTGATTTTTTCATTTAAGTTTATCCATTTGATTCATAAAATTATACTTGATACTTGTGAACCCGCTCCAACATTAATTATCAGAGCCGGTTTCATATTCAACATTTATTGTTTCTAAAGAGGTCAATTATCCAATTCGTCCACCAGACGAAAGCGGATCAGCTGCCTGTGGAAGCTTTGAAGTAGTTCTTTTCTTCCATTCTTCTTCCAGCAGTTCTCTTGCAGCTTTTTCAAGGAACTCAGGTGCAGCCCATTTGCTTATGTCAAAATCATTTTTAATGTAACCGTGGCTTAGCATAAATTCCTTGCCAATATCAACAGATACAAGATTTTGAGGAGAAAGATTAGGAACCAAATCAACTCGCTTAATTCCATCGTAAGTATCTTCAACGTCACGATAGAAAGTCTGCTTATCTAATATTGCAGCAGCGGCCTGTTTATGCTCGTTAGCCCAACGTCCTACCTTTATCATACCTTTCAAAAATGTTACTGCCAGTTCAGGATGTTTTTCTACCATCTCATCAGAGCAAGTAATTGCGGCTGGTATATTGGCTACCTGAAGAGTCCAGTCTGGATATCTTCCAAGATCTTCAATTGACTTAAACTTTCCTGTTGTTTCCGATAGTACACTAAGTACTCTGCTTTGGCTATACATAGCATCAATTACTCCCTTTTCAAGGGCTGTTTCCAATGGACGAAAAGCCAAGTCGTGCTTATGGTCACGTTTAAGCCATAATTCTGAAGGATTTTCCATTTCCGGTCCCATCATTTCAGGAACATCATACCAATCGTCCGGATATGGGAATTCAACAATTTCTACATCATCACGGGTCATTCCGTTCACGCGCAACATCAACTCAATACCCTGTTCTTCTTGAATACCCCACCAATCGGTTTTAATCTTATTCTGGCTTCTAGAAAGACCAATTTTTTTACCTTTTAGTTCTTTCATAGTATAAATATCATCTCGCGAACGAACCATCATAACACCACCTTCTGTCGGCACATGTGTTACACCTAACAGCACAGTTCTACGAATATCAGCATGAACATGAATTGGCGGAAACAAACCACCAAAACGAATAATGTTATCCATATTATGTATATAATGAGGATACCAATCATTTTCTTTTCGAGCACGAAGATATAAGTAGTTCACTCCTATTTTCTTGTA
Source organism: uncultured Ignavibacteria bacterium (assembly GCA_963751695.1). Taxonomy (GTDB): domain Bacteria; phylum Bacteroidota; class Ignavibacteria; order Ignavibacteriales; family Melioribacteraceae; genus SZUA-22. The sequence continues at coordinate 517,173 of CAVVVP010000002.1, forward strand.
TTCACCTTTTGTCCAGCCAAGTTCCTGATCTACATTACTGGCTGATATAAGCGGACAGTTTGTATAATAAACTTCGTTCCAATCCAATGGAACTGTTTTAAGTTTACCAGCTTTTTTTGCCTCTGTTATAATTTTATCCATATCTGATGCAATTCTTTTTACTTGCTTTGCCATAACTGAATTCCTTTCTTGTTAATGATTATTTTTTATTGATTGATTTTACATTTTTAAAATCGTCTTTTTTTATATGTTTCCTTTGTTTTTTAGTAACATTTTTTTCAGGTTTTACCGGAGCGTATTCTGAGAGATCACCCATTGCACAGGCGCAATGGATGTCTTTTGTTTTTGTTTTATTTTCCATACAGTCCTCTTATTTATGAAAAATTTGTTCTATGTTTTTTAATCAGATAAATCAAGTAATTGGTTATTTTACATCTAACTAACTAGTTCATTTTCTATCTTTATCTCCACATTTTCACACAAACTTTTAATCGAACCTTTAAGGATTGTAAATACATTGTTATAGAAATTGGACTCAAGTTGATCAAGATCTTCAAAAACAATCTCAATTCGTATCTTACCTCCATTTTGATATTCTATTTTATAATTACTGCAATGGTGCTTAATAAGATTTTCGAGAGGCTCAATGGTTTGATAAAATTCGGTTTTCTTTTTGTCACTTAATTTTGCGCTGATTATTGCTGTTTGCATAATCTTTGGACTCTAAATTTTTAATAAAAGGATAGACATATCCAATTGCAATTATTCTGCCAAAATCGAATTGTTTGGAAATGAGACCAAATAGGGCTTTTTATAAGATTTGAATTCACAAATATTCGTTATATATAACGGGAGACGTTAAATATAACGACTTATCTGTTAGTGTTTCGCTTTATTCCAAGTTTTCTCATCTTGGATCTTAGTGTTTCTGGATTGAGCTTTAGTATCGAAGCAGCACCGCCTTCTCCACTAATTTTCCAATTAGTTTTTTCGAGGATTTTAATAATGTATCTTTTTTGATTCTCATCAAGTGAAATATTTGTTTTCACTCGGAATTCGTGCTGTTTTTAATAAACACTCATTATTTAAAATATGATTTGTAGAAGTAATGATAGCTCTTTCGACAATATTTTCAAGTTCTCTAATATTGCCGGGCCAGTTGTATTTCGTTAATCGATTTATAAAATCTTTTGGAATGACCTTAATTTCTTTGTTAAACTTTTTCGAATATTTATTAACAAAGTGTTCAATTAAAACTTGAATATCTTCCTTTCTTTCTCTCAAAGGAAGAACGGAGATTGGAAATACATTTAGTCTATAGAATAGATCCTCACGGAACCGCCCTTTTTCAATTTCATCGTATAGAATCTTATTTGTAGCTGTAATTATTCTAACATTCGATTTTTGAGTTTTAGAACTGCCTACCCTTTCAAATTCACCCTCTTGAAGTACGTGAAGAAGTTTTGATTGAGCATTCAAAGGCAATTCACTTACTTCATCTAAGAATAATGTGCCACCATCTGCCAATTCAAATCTCCCAATGCGTTTCTCTACTGCACTTGTAAATGCGCCTTTTTCATGTCCGAATAATTCACTCTCTATCAAATTTTCTGGAATGGAAGCGCAATTAACTTTAATAAGTGGTTTTTCCTTCCTTTCACTTTCTTTATGTATAGCTTTGGCAATAAGCTCTTTTCCAGATCCAGTTTCACCTTCAATTAAAACTGGGGCATCAGTACTAGCTACTTGGTCAATTTTGAAAAATAAGTATTTGAGCGCTTCTGAATTACCGATCATCTCAGAATTTATATTGGATTGAGTAATTTCATCTTTTAGATAAATATTCTCTGCATTCAGAAGTTCATTTAATCTTTTTATTTCAGTAATTTGCCCTTCAATTATTTTTCGTGCTTGATCTAATTCGGTGATGTCAAGTGATAAGCCAACAATTAGTTCCTCTCCGTCAATTTCCACTAATTTGAGAGTAACAACAACTGGGGATTTTTCACCAGTCTTCTTTAATGAAAGATGTTCGAACTGTACTCTTCCATTACTAATTGCATGTTGAATTGCTTCGCTGACCATTTTTTTTTCATCTTCATGAACAAAATCTAGTATTCGCATGTTTTCAACGTCTTCAGAAGTATAACCCATTCTCTCTTTTAATTCATTGCTGCCCCAAGCAAGCAACCGGCCATCTTTCTTAAAGATATATGCGATACCGGGCATTGAATCTAAAAGTATGTCACTGGGAATAAAATTTGTCATTGATTTATTCATTTTAAGTTTGATAATATAAGATTAAAATAATTTTTTATCAATTTTGATTTTAATAAGGAGGATATTTTAATTCGAGTCGTTTTACCTAACTTAAATTATAGGATGGAATTTAAATCTACGATATCCCAATTATAATAGATATTGTAGATTTGTGATTGCAATTTAGATTAACCTTTGTGCAAGCATTAGGTTAATGCTTAAAAATGATAAGCCGATAAATTCTGTGAAAATGTTTACTGATGAAACTTGTACTTAAAGGTAGTGTTTATGCCATAATCATTTGGTGCAGCATTATTGGTTGGTTTGTTATCTGCACTATAATAAAAAGAAAGATCCCAATAAAAATCTTTAAAAGTTTCCCACTCCAGATTTATATAGTAGTTAAAACGAATTCTACCCCAATCCGATAATCCAGGATAAACATTTGCATAAGTAGTTAAAATCGTTTTAGGAGAATCTTATATAAATATTTGGTATTGAAGTTGAGCATATCCATCAATATTATTAGTGGTGGTTGCTGTATCAATGGACTATTCTTTATTAATACTTAAACCACCCATTCCCCAAAAGCAGAAGAAATTCCGCTAAACAATACATATCCCCCGTGAGGTATTATTGAAGAACGTAAATCAATACCTAATTCAGTATTTCGCTAAAAACTAACAATAGCTCCGAGCAACCAGTTGCGAGGGAGTGATCTTTGAATTTTAATTGTAAAGTCTTGCTTTTTGGAAGTTTGTTCTTGGTTTTAAAATGAAAGGATTAAATTAAGGTCAGTACCAAATTTTTAAGCGAAAGGCTATTTTCCCAGCCAAATTCGTTTGTCCGGTCTTAGTTCCTTTTGTATAATTAAAGCCTAAAGAAATGGATCCAGGAAGTCTATCCCAAAATGTATTTTTTATTGGGATAATTTCAACGACATCATTATGATATATTCTGTAGCAATTTTGGATATTCTTAATAAAAGTTTCACCCTCAACATCAGTCGAATCGAGCGAGCCATAAATCAATCTGCCATCATTTAGATAGACTTCAAAAGTGTGTTTTGATATTAAATGTCTAATTTTGGTCCACTTAATACTTAATGTCCCCATAGCATCGGTCTTAAAAGTAACTAGGCTAAATTGCATTTTTTTAATTTTGCCAGTTATATAGTCACCATTATTCATAACTATAACAAAAGGATGGCAGAAATAATGCGAAATATCCAAATTCATTTTTAACTGCGAGCAACATTTCTTAGTTTAAATCATCTTTATTATAAAGCAAACGAGAACTATTGAAAAATTCTTCAAAAAATATTGTTCAGTTTACGCTAATATACAACCAGAACAAAACCGGAATTTATAATTATGCTCTTAAAATGGTGAATGACAATCTTACTTGTGAAGATTTAGTGCAGAATATTTTCATGAAGCTTTTTCAAAATATGGATAATATCAAAAACAAGGATAGTATTAAATATTGGCTCTACACAACAGCGAGAAACGAAATTTACGGTCATTATAGAAGAAAAAAGCTAGAAAGAGAAAAGTTTGCTGATGGAGATATTGAAGAGTTTGAAGAGACCTCATCAGAAAATATTGCGCAGATATTTGAACAGAAGGAACTTCGCATGATAGTGCTTGCAGAACTCGAAAACCTTCCAATTGAGCAGAAAGAAGTTTTTCTCCTCAAAGAGTATGGTGGATTAAGCTACAAAGAAATTGCCACACTATCAGAAATAGATGAGAATTTGGTTAAAGCAAGATTATATAAAGTAAGACAAAAATTAATAAAAAGACTTTCAAAGAAGATTTAACGAAGGATTTAAAATGAGTAATGAAGAGATCAAAACCATGATAAATAAATACTTTGACAATGAACTGAATAAAGCAGAAGAAGTATTTCTATTTAGTCAGCTTTCTGAAAATGATGAAGCAAGAAATTATTTCAAAAATCTGAATATAGTTTCTGAAGCTGTTCAATCAACAATGGAAGCTATTCCAAATCAATTGGAAGAGAGAATTTTTAATTCAATAATTACTAACACTGAAGAAACAAAAAGATTTCGATTCAACATTCCATCCATTATTGGATATTCATTCTCAGTTGTTCTTCTTATTGTTTCAATTTTTATGTATTCACAATCAATAGAATACAAAAAGGATATTGAGTTAAGTATACAGCAAATAAATCAGCAAAACAGAATGATTGAAATGTTGTTCCACTCTCTACCAGAGACAGAAGTGAAAGCAACATTTGCAAATGAAGTAGTAGTAAAACCATCAATTTGAGGTTAAAAATGAAAAAATTAGTTCTTATTGGGATTCTCTTATTATTATTTTCTGGATGCAAAGAGTCCGATAAAATTGAAGTAATTAAAAATTATGAATCTGAATTTAAAGATGTCTCTATTCAGAAAGTTTTTTATAATGGTGGACAGCCAATTCTTAATATTGATAATACTGGTCATCAACAAATTCTAGTTGAGGATACAACTCGTAATGAATCTTCGTATAGAATTTATGTTAATGAAAAAGGTGAAATCGTAAGAATTCAAATTCTTCATGAAGGTTTTACTGATGTTGATAAAAAGAATATCGAAATAATAAAATCTTGGCAGCTAGAACCAATAAAGCAGAATGAGAAAATTGTGAAAGCTAGATTTGATTTTAAAATCAAATATGACGACTATTTTTCAGAAACTTATTCTGTTGCTGTCGAACAAATGCCATCACCAATCGGGGGGATTGGGGCAATTCAGAAAAATATTGTTTACCCAGAAAATGCAAAGCGTGCAGGAATTGAAGGAAGAGTCTTTGTTAAGGCTTATATTGATAAAACAGGTAGTGTTGCCAAAGCTGAAATAATTAGAGGTATTGGTGCCGGTTGCGACGAAGCAGCATTGGAAGCGGTGAGAAAAGTCAAATTTACACCAGGAATAGATAATGGAAAACATGTGAATGTACAAGTAACAGTTCCAATTCTATTTAAATTACAATAAACATAATTCGTTAACAATCATGGGGGGAAACATGAAATCATTAATCAAAATTTCAACAATCTTAATCTTAGCTTCATTATGTCTTTTTGCACAAGAAATGGAACTTGACAAAATGCCTTCTCCAGAAGGAGGTATCGAAGCAATTGCCAAGAACATTAAGTATCCAGAAAAAGCTAAGGTTGAAGGAATTGAGGGAAAGGTATTTGTAAAAGCAACCATTGATGAAACCGGAAAAGTTGTTGAAACTGAAATTGTTAGATCGGTAAGTAAAGAGTGTGATCTTGCAGCAGTTTATGCGGTTGAAAACACTAAATGGATTCCAGGGGAAAAAGATGGGAATAAAATTTCTGCTCAGGTAACTATTCCTATCGCTTTTAAGCTGGATGATAAAAAGAAGGAAAGCAAACAGTAGAAATTTGCAATTGAATTTCCCGCATGTTTAATGCGGGAATATTTTTCACGCCTCCCGACTAAAAATTCAGAATATAAAAATGGCATGAAAATTAAAAGACGATATAACATCCTACTGATAATGGTTGCAATTCTAGTTTTATATTTATTTTGGGGTCCCCTCTTTCCATGGAATCCAATAAAAATTGGGTATACAGAAGTTACCTCTTCAAATGCTAATATTTTTATCAAAAATATTAGTGAAAAAGATTCTGCAGTATATAAAATTGATGAAATAATACAGAACCTTGAGAGGATACATCATTTAGAGTTTCAAAGTGATTTCAAAATTATAGTGCTGGATCGTGATAGCAATATGAAAAGATATTTACCTTGGATGTCTGGAAGCAAATACTCAGTATCTTTGAGTGTTGTTGATTTGATCTATATTGGTCCAATTGCAAGAAAATCAAATATGGGAATTGAGCCCTACATCAAACACGAATTATCACATCTACTAATTGATCAAAATACAACATTCGAAAATGCTCGTGAAATCCACAACCAAGGATGGTTTACTGAAGGACTAGCAGAATATGCAGGCAATCGTAGTTTCTATTCCAAAGAAAATTTTATAAAAATATGTAAAAGTGAGAATATAGAGTTCACTGATCTTCGTGAAAAGAGTCCATTAGATATGTCTAACTATGAGCTAAAAGTCAACTACAGTTTTTATCGTTTCTTTATTGAGTTCCTTATTGAAACTTATGGAATAGAAAAATTTCAAAAATATTTGAAAAGATATATTGAAAATCCCAAAAAGTATATTCAATTATTCGATGAAGTATTTAGAATAGAATTAGAACAGTTATTAACTCAGTTTAATTTTGGATTGAATCGATAGAAAACTTTACTCCTCCAACTATCCATCTGCCCGGTAAGGGAATACCAGCAATATCACAATAAGGAGAGGCGAAAAGATTTGTTGCTTTAATGTAAATATTGAAATTAGTAATTGATCTATCCATTTTAATATCAGCAATAAAATGGTCACTTACATTTAGTCTGTCTTCGTATCTAAAGAACCAATGAAAATTTATTTCACCATAAAAAGTATGACTAACAGTTAGTATACCTTGGTGCTTTAAATATTTGAGTAAGTATCTGGAATCCAAATCCGAGTCTACTTGTTCAGAATTTAGAAATGTATATTGAAGCTTCACTGTTCGAAATGGCTGATCTGCGAATATCTCTTTAATATTTGAAGAGATGCTAAATTCAACACCATTTGTGTTAATTGAAGTAATATTCATTGCCTGCCAAGGATCATCATCAGAAACTCTTACCCAATCGATTAGATTCTTTCCCTCGCGTCTGAATATCGATGCGGACGCGTTGAAGCTAGTGTTGAAATATTTCATTCCAATTTCATAATTAACTACTTCTTCGTATTTCAAATCGGGATTCCCACTTGAAATGGGATCGTTGTAATAAAGTTCCGTATATGTAGGAATTCTAAAAGCCTTTCCAACATTACTAAATAGACTAAATGAATTAGAAAGTTTATACCCAATCTCAAGAGCTGGCCATATTTTCCAACCAATTGAAGAATAGTCATAAACAAACCCACTAATAGAAACAATCAATTTCGAGAATTCTTGAAACTGGTGCTCAATATAGAATCCTTTTCTGTCACGATTATGATCTCCTAAATTAGTGCTTTCGATCTTATCATAAACATATTCGCCGCCCAAATTTGTTCTTCCCAGAACTGAAGTCACATAAAAGTTCATTTCACCACCAAAAATATTGGTCATATGATTATTCTTATAAAAACTTGGGTCAGTTTTATCTAAAACAAATTCATCATCATTATTTCTCCAGTAACCCTTTATTGAATAATTGAAATTATTGGATCCGAATTCTGCGCCCACTTTTGCAAAAGTAGTCTTTGTATGTTCAGCCTGGAGTGGAAAACTTGTAGTATAAAAACTGTTAGCTCCGAAATCTTTATCCGAGTAACCCAGATAAAAATCGATCAAACTTTTATTCCACGAAAGAGATGCCCCATATGAGAAATTTGTGATATCATACTCTGTATTTTCTCTATATCCATTTGATTTACCTTTTTCAAAAGTGAAATTATTGCTTAGATTTCCTAAGTTATAGCTTCCAAAGAGTGATCCTGAAAACAATCCATGGTCTCCTCCTTCTAATGATACTGCGAGGTTATTTTCTTTATCTCGTTTTGTCCTAAAACTTACGACGCCATTAAATGCATTAGCTCCGTATATTGAGGAAGAACCTCCTTTAACAACTTCTACTCGCTCCAAATTATTCAGAGAAATAGGTAAATTTAAATTATGGTGTCCAGTCTGAGGATCAATAATTTTGATCCCATCCAATAGAACTAAGGTTTGTTCAAAGTTTCCCCCTCGAATTCCAAGATCACTTTGCACACTATTAGGACCCCTCACATTTAAATCAACTGATCCTATATAATTTAAATAATCTTGAGGTTGGTTAACTGATGAGTTTGAAAGCTCATTTTTGTCAATGATCTTTATACTTCTATTTGCGTCCGAATACAAGACTGGCTGATGCATAGATTCAACTACCACATCCTTCATTTTGAACTGGAGTGAATCAGTTGTCTGACTAAAAATATTAGTCATCGAAATTATTAGTGTAATTATAATTTTTCTCATATCTCACAAAATCTTCATGTTCTTTTCCCATTTCTGATGTTAATCAAAATATCTATTCCCCATACTTCTCTAATTCGATAACTTAAGATTAAGTTTGTTATCATAGAATGAAAAAGATTTGTGATTAGAATTAAGGTTTTATATTGCTTAAAAAAGCGATTGTGGGAAAACAATCATGAGCACCAGAAATTCCTTCCTGCTGCTGAGCCGACTGTAAAAGATCAATGAACTTAATCAATACAATTCCAAAGGAACTGCTATGTTTACTTATAAATTTATAATATCGTTATAAACGATGAATGCCATTAAGATCAGTAATAAAATGAATCCAGCATTCTGAATAGCTAACTTAATTTTTATTGGAATTTCTCTTCTAAAAATTCCTTCAATCAGAATTATTACAAAATGGCCGCCATCCAAAACTGGGAATGGCAAAATATTGAGTATCGCCAAACTTAAACTAAGAAGTGCTAAAAATCTTAGATATGATACTAAACCAATGTCAGCTGATTCAGCAGCCATATTTGCTATCTTAACAGGTCCACCAAATGCTTTTCCAACTTCTAGATTACCTGTAATAACTCTTTTAACAAATACAAATGTTAGTTCAGTATAGGAGATCACATCCTTAACACCTTGCGACCAAGACTCAAGAAAACCGTAACTTTTAAATTCTGTTTTTCCGGCGTAAGTAGTCACTAGGCCAATTCCAATTTTTCCATCTATACTAGGAGTTACAGCTGTGCTAATCGTATCAGACCCTCTAAGAAGACCCATTGACAATTCAACACTTTCATTTGATGAAATTATATCAATTACTTCTGTGCTGGAATTTAATGGAATACCCGCGATTGATAGGATAAAATCATTTGCTTCAATACCTGCAGCCTCAGCTGGAGATTCCTTAATAACTTCAGTTATGACTGGTCTAATATCACCGACAGGCAAGAAAAATGATTTCTGAGAAGCACTATTCAGTGAATCTTGAGGAATTGAAAATGATACTTGCTCATCTCCTCTCATTACCGAAACCACTTTTGCTGATTCATCTTTACTCAATAAAAGATTTGTAACAATAGCTTGCCAATCCGAAATTCTTTGATCATTTATTGAAATAATCTTATCCCCGGTTCTAAACCCAAAATTGTAAGCAACTGATTCTTCTTGAACATTTCCCACGGTTGTAGTTTTGTAAATCTCCGTTCCCTGGAAAAAATTAATTCCAGCAAAAACTGCAATGGTGAGAAACAAATTCATCATAACACCAGCTGTAATTACAAATAATTTTTGGTAAGTCGGCTTTGATCTAAATTCGTAAGGTTTAGGATCTGCCTTAGCAAAGTTTGTATCGAAACTTTCATCTATCATTCCAGCAATCTTTACATATCCCCCGAGTGGGAGCATTGAAATACGGTAATCAGTGTGACCTTGCATATCAATATCTTTTGGGAGATCACCAATTGTGAAACCATTAATCTGGTTCCACCCAAACAATCTTTTGCCAAAACCAATTGCAAAAACATCGGTGCGCATTTTGCACATTCGTGCAGCTAAAAAATGCCCTAATTCATGCACAAAAACTAGGATACTTATTGTTACTATAAAATAAAAAAGTGAATCTATCAAAATTTAATCCTCTCTAATCCTTCAAATATTCTCTCGTTAAACTGTCATACTCAATAATAGTTTCAATGTCTGGATGGGATATGTTTTCAATTCCATTTAATGCTTTTTTTATTAGTCCGGGAATTTCTAAAAAGGAGATTTCGTGATTCAAAAATCTTTCAACGGCAACTTCATTTGCAGCGTTCAAGATACATGGTGCAGTTCCACCTTCTTCCAATACATTAAAAGCTAATTTCAAGCATTCAAATTTACGAAAATCTGGATTAAAAAATGTTAAATCTGTTATGTTCGGAAGATCAGTTTTAGTAAATTCATTTGGAAGTCTATCCGGGTAGGTCAATGCATATTGAATTGGAAGACGCATATCGGGCACACTAAGTTGGGCTTTAATTGATCCGTCAATAAACTCAACCATCGAATGTATGATTGATTGGGGATGAACAACCACTTCTATTTTTTCGGTTACGAGTTTAAAGAGCCAATGTGCCTCAATCACCTCTAGCCCCTTATTCATCATCGTTGCAGAATCAATAGTTACTTTATTCCCCATATCCCAATTAGGATGATTTAAAGCTTCTGCAACCGAGACTTTTGCAATATCTTCGAGACTTTTATTAAAGAATGGTCCACCAGAAGCTGTGAGCAGAAGTTTTTTAATCTCGTTTGTTTTCTCACCAACAAGGCATTGAAATATCGCACTATGCTCTGAATCAACTGGAATTATCTCTGAGTTGTGCTTCTCAGCAAGATTAGTGAAAATTTCACCAGCTACTACTAGGGTCTCCTTGTTAGCAAGAGCGACTCTTTTGCCCCTTTTTATTCCTTCAATTGTTGGATTGAGGCCAGAAAATCCAACTAAGGCAGAAAGGAGTACATCATATTCAGAATTTTTCGTTGCTTCGATCAATCCATCATCACCAAGAAGGAGCTTGATATTTGGTGGAATTTGATGTTTAACTTTTTCTGCAGCTTTGGGATTACGAATAACAACAATTTCTGGATTAAACTCAGTTATTTGTGAGAGCAGAAGTGCAACATTATTGTTTGCAGTTAACGCGCCAACCTCAAATTTGTCCGGATGGAGTCTGATTACGTCAAGAGTACTTGTACCAATAGAGCCAGTGGAACCGAGAATAAAAACTTTTTTCTTATTTATCATTAATGGACAATATTATTAAAGTGTAATTCTAAATTACCTAAATATTAAATTAAACGGAAAATCCAGTTATTTAGGATTATTCTTCCTACTTATCCTATCAGTCGTTCTGAACGTCAAAATTACAATTAAGACGGTTCCTACAATGATGAGAAATATATTAATTAAAATCGAAATATTATTTGAGAAAAGTTCACTAATAAGAATTATTGGAGTAAAAATGGTAATAATAATACCAAAAACAAACAGATGTTTCGCACATATTTCATTTACTTCATACCAAGTCTTTTCATCTTTCATTGTCTTGGGAAGCCTAATTCCATACCAATGGTTTATCTTTATTTTTCTTCTAATAAGTGGAATTGAAATGCTGATAAATATTAACCCAGTTCCAATAAATGTATATAGCAAGAATTGAATTCCGCTTTCCATCAGAACACTTCAATAAACTCATCAAAAATTTCTCTAACAGATCGAATTTTTGAAATTTTCTCCACCCCAGTTCCCGCTTCTAAAAGCCCCTCTGTTTTATTGCCATTAAAAATGCCCAGTTTTTCTCTTTTTTCTCCAAGAAGTTTTTTCAATTGCGTTGAGGTTGAACCAGATTTTTCCTTTTCATGAATCATTTCAGTAAAATCGTTTTTAATTGCTCTAGTCAAACCTATCTTTTTCAGGATTAATCTCGTTCCATCTTTTCCCGCCAACAATATTGAATCCTTATAGTTTTGATGAGCTGATGACTCTTCAGAAGAGGCAAATAGTGTCCCGATCTGAACACCTTCGGCGCCTGAATTTAAAGCACTTCTTATATCTTTCTTATCAACAATTCCTCCAGCTGCAATTACTGGAATCATGAGATTTTCAGCTAATTGTTTAGTTAGTTTGAACATTGTTAATTGATCCAATCCGTTATGTCCACCAGCTTCCACTCCTTCAGCAACAACAGCATCGCAACCAACCGATTGAGCTTTTAATCCTTGTTTAAGATTTGAAACAACATGTATTACAATACATTTATTCTGCTTTAAAATTTCAATATGTTTTTGAGGATTTCCAGCGGAAGAAAAAATAATTTCAATTTTTTCATTCAAAATAGTATTAATAAGTTCATCAGAATCCTTTCTCATGAGAGGAAGATTTACTCCAAATTGGTTTTTCGTAGCAAGTTTGCATTTTCTTATGTGCTCTGTTAAGAGTTCTGGTTTCATTGATCCCGAACCAATTAGCCCAAGTCCACCACAATTTGAGACTGCAGAGGCCAATTTCCAACCGGATACCCAGACCATTCCACCCTGAATAATGGGATATTTAACATTTAGTAACTTTGTAATTCGATTTGTCATTTTTGTGGTTCTAGGTTTTGGCTCTTCTTCATCATTGGAATAGGCAACGATATTTTTTAAATTAAAGTTTAAATTAAAAAGAATTAGGATAATATGAGAGCAATAATTCCGGTTGCAGGTTTTGGAACAAGGTTAAAACCACATACTTTAACTCACCCAAAAGTTCTCCTTAATGTTGGAGGAAAACCAATCATTGCACATATTATCGAAAAACTTATTGAAGAAAACATTACTGAAGCAACTTTTATTGTAGGGTATCTTAGAGAAAAGATCGAGCATTATATTTCTGAGACCTATCCAGAATTAAAAGCTGAATATGTTGAACAAAAAGAATTACTCGGTTTGGGTCACGCAATTTATCAGGCTGCACCAACTTTTAATAATGATGAGTTAATCATTATTCTCGGTGATACAGTATTTGATGTAAATTTGAAGCACATTTCCAACTCTGAGTTTTCTGCGCTTGGTGTAAAAGAAATCAATGATCCAAGAAGATTTGGTGTTGTAGAGTTAGAGGATGGTTTTGCGTCAAAATTAATTGAGAAACCAGAAAATCCAACTTCGAATCTTGCTCTGGTAGGACTTTACTATATTAAAAATTCTGGTCTTTTAACCAAATCAATTGAAGAATTAATGGAAAGAGATATTAAAACAAAAGACGAATATCAATTGACCGATGCGTTGCAAATTATGATTGATAATGGTGAAAAGATGTCGACTTTTCCTGTTGAAGGATGGTATGATTGTGGTAAACCAGAAACTTTACTCAACACTAATAAGTTTATTCTCTCACAGAATAAAAAAAGTTTCAAAATTGAATCTGCTGTAATAAATGATCCTGTTTATATTTCACCTAGTGCGGTTATTACAAATTCTGTTATTGGTCCTTATGCAACAATTGGTGATAATTGTGTAATTACAGACTCTGTGATAAAGAATTCAATTATCAATAAGAGTAGCAAAGTAGAAAGAATAGTACTTGCAGATTCCATTATAGGGGCTGATGCGAGAGTAAAAGGAAGTCACCATAAAATGAATGTAGGCGATTCCTTAGAATTAGAATTAATTAACGATTAAAAATAGAGGTTTTTATGGCGTATTTTTTCACATCCGAATCAGTGTCTGAAGGTCATCCAGATAAAGTTTGCGATGCAATTTCCGATGGAGTTCTTGATGCAATAATGAAAGAAGATCCAAATGGGAGGGTCGCATGCGAAACGTTTGTAACAACAGGTTTAGTTGTAGTTGGTGGTGAAGTCACCACTAAAGCTTATGTTGATATAGAAAAAGTTGTTCGTGAGACAATAAAAAAGATTGGATATACGAAAGCTGATTACAAATTTGATTCGGAATCATGCGGAGTTTTAAATGCCATACATTCCCAATCCCCTGATATTGCAATGGGTGTTGATACTGGTGGTGCTGGGGACCAAGGGATCATGTTTGGCTACGCATGTGATCAAACACCGGAGTTGATGCCAATGCCAATTGTATTTTCCCACAAGCTGGTTAAGAAATTAGCTGATATCAGAAAAAGAAATAAAAAACTGATGCCTTACTTAAGACCAGATGCAAAGTCTCAAGTTACAGTTGAATACGATGATAACCATAAGCCTCTTAGGGTTGATGCAGTAGTTATTTCAACTCAGCATGATGGTGGAGTTAGTCAGAAGAAAATTAAAAATGATGTAGTTCAAAACGTGATAAAAAAAGTTATACCCGCACGACTTCTGGATAAAAACACAAAGTATTATGTTAATCCCACAGGAAGATTTGAAATAGGTGGTCCTCACGGGGATAGTGGATTAACAGGAAGAAAAATAATTGTTGATACTTATGGAGGCTGGGCATCTCATGGTGGTGGAGCGTTTTCCGGAAAAGATGCGACAAAAGTTGATCGGAGTGCTTCATACGCAGCAAGGCATATAGCAAAAAATATTGTTGCCGCAAAAATTTCGAAAGAGTGTCTGGTGCAATTAGCTTACGCAATCGGAGTTGCTGAACCAGTCTCAATATTTGTTGATACGAAAGGAACCGGAGTAATTACTGATGTTCAAATAGCTGAGATGATAAAGAAAGAAGTTGATCTAACTCCAAAAGGAATAATCAAAAGACTCAAACTCAGAGAGCCAATCTATCAAGTGACATCTAGTTATGGTCATTTCGGAAGGAAAGATTTTTCTTGGGAGCAATTGGATTTGGCAAATAAATTTAAGAAATATATAAAGAAATAAAAGGAAAGGATTGGTAAAACAATGATTGAAGAAAAAGTGGATTATGTAAAATACAAGGTTAAGGATATCTCACTTGCCGAATGGGGAAGAAAAGAAATAATATTAGCTGAAGCTGAAATGCCAGGACTGATGTCTCTTAGAAAAGAATATGGTGAATTAAAACCTTTAAGAGGTGCTAAAATTGCTGGTTGTCTTCATATGACAATTCAGACAGCAGTTTTGATTGAGACTCTTGTAGAATTGGGTGCTGAAGTTACTTGGTCATCTTGTAATATTTTTTCAACACAAGATCATGCGGCAGCAGCTATTGCAGCAGCAGGTATTTCAGTTTACGCATGGAAAGGTATGACAGCAGAAGAATTCGATTGGTGTATTGAACAAACTTTATTTTTTGGAGAAGAAAAAAAACCATTGAACATGATCCTTGATGATGGCGGCGATCTTACGAACATGGTTTTAGATCAATTCCCTGAATTAGTTGAAGGTATTAATGGTCTTTCAGAAGAAACTACAACAGGGGTTCATCGCCTATATGAAAGAATGGAAAACGGAACATTGCCTCTGCCAGCAATTAATGTTAATGACTCTGTAACCAAGTCCAAATTTGACAACAAATACGGTTGTCGAGAATCACTTGTAGATGCATTGAGAAGAGCAACTGATTTGATGATGGCTGGTAAAGTTGCAGTTGTTGCCGGTTATGGTGATGTTGGTAAAGGTTCATGCCAATCATTAGCAGGCTCCGGTGTTCGAGTAATAGTGTCGGAAATAGATCCCATCTGTGCTCTTCAAGCAGCAATGGAAGGATTCGAGGTTAAAAAATTCTTGAATGCTGTCCCAGAAGCTGATATTATCGTTACAGCCACTGGAAATAAAGATATTGTTACAGAACAAGCTTTCAGAAGTATGAAGAATAATGCAGTTGTTTGCAATATAGGTCATTTTGATAACGAGATCGATATGGCTTGGTTAAATGAAAATTATGGAGAGACAAAGAATACAATAAAACCTCAAGTAGATCTGTATAATATTGATGGTAAAAATATTATCGTTTTAGCAGAAGGTAGATTAGTAAATCTTGGTTGTGCAACCGGTCATCCATCATTCGTTATGTCAAATTCTTTTACTAATCAAACACTTGCACAAATTGAACTTTGGACTTCAAAAGAGAAATATGAAAATAAAGTTTATATGCTTCCAAAACATCTTGATGAAAAAGTTGCTAAACTTCATTTAGAGAAAATAGGTGTTGAACTTGATAGTATGACTGAAGAACAAGCAAAATATATTGGTGTTAAAGTTAATGGACCATTCAAACCAGATTATTACAGATACTAATATTTACAAACTTTCGAGGTTTCAATAGCCTCGAAGGTTCAATTTTCGAAAACTCCGCCAATTTTTTCATTACAATTATTACACTTTCCATTTGTAATTTTAATTCCTAAAACAGAATACCAGTCTCTTGATATGATCGGCCCATGGCAATTTGGGCAATAGACCGTTTGAGATTTCATATCTAGAGTTTGTAAAAGCACTTATTCTATATCCTAAAGAAATATAACTGTAAACGATAATTCCGGCATAGGTTCTTTTATCAAAGAAGTTTATACATTTCATAATTCTTTCATATTAGTTAATTAGATATATTTGTCTTTAATTTTAAAATTAAAAAAAAAATATTATATTTGTTGCAAATATAATTGAAGGACACTAAAATGGAAGCAATTTTAAATGGTAAGATAAGAAAAAATATTATCAAAAATTCTGTGCTAGATATATTTGCTATTTCTGCAATTTATTTAGTGCCGGTTCTATCACACTTATTTGCACTACCGGTTTATTATATTGAACCGATGAGATTAATGCTGATTTTGGCAATTGCTCACACAACAAAAAGGAATTCGTACTTTCTTGCATTAACATTACCCATCTTTTCTTTTCTAATTTCTGCACATCCAGTATTTCTTAAAACCATACTAATTACTGGGGAACTTTTATTAATGACCTGGATTTATTTTTCTCTTTCAGAGAAAATTACAAACAAATTTAATTCAATGCTGATAAGTATTGGCGTTAGTAAAATTGCATACTATTTGTTAAAGTTTGCTTTATTGAGTGCAGTGTTAATTGAAGGAAGTTTCATTTCCACTCCCATTTTAATACAAATTGTAACAACATTTATATTTAGCGGTTATATCTTTTTAATGAGGAAATAAAAGAGAGATTTGATTTCCCCGAATTTATCTTTTTTAAAACACTCCGGCAATCTTGTCACCACAATTTTTGCAATTGCCGTTCTTCATTTTAAAATCTATTACAGAATGCCAATCTCTTATTATAATCGGCTCATGGCAATTTGGGCAATAAGTTGTTTGCCCTTTCGTATCATGAACATTTCCCGTATAAACAAAATTAATTCCTTCTCTTATTGCAATATTTCTTGCCATTGTTAATGTTTGAGGTGAAGTATGTAAATGTTCTCTCATTTTAAATGTTGGATGGAAAGCTGTAAAATGAAGAGGAACATTTGGTCCAAGGTTTTCAGCAATCCAGTTTGATAGCTTTTTAATCTCATCAGGCGAATCATTTTCAGTAGGAATAAGGAGAGTTGTAATTTCAATCCAAACATTTGTTTCTTTTTTAAGCCAGAGCAAGGTATCCAGTATGTCATGAAGATGAGAAAAAGTGAGCTTATGATAAAACGTTTCTGTAAAAGCTTTCAAGTCAACATTTGCAGCATCAATATATTTATAAACATCCTTCCTTGCATGTTTATCAATATAACCGGCTGTTACCATTACTGATTTTATCTTTTCTTCCCGAGCAAGTTTGGAAATATCGATAACATATTCACTAAATATTGTTGGGTCATTATAAGTGTATGCGATTGAGGGAGTGTTGTATCTTTTAGCGAGTTGTACTACTTCCTCTGGAGAAGCATGAAGTGAGTTTACTTCATCAATCTGAGATTTACTTGTGGTCCAATTCTGACAAAACTTACAACCTAAATTACATCCAGCAGTACCAAAACTTAATACTTCGGTTCCAGGGAGAAAATGAGAAAGAGGTTTTTTCTCAATTGGGTCAACTGCAAAGCCAGTAGGTCTTCCATATCCCGTTGAAAATAATTTGCCCTCAATATTCTCTCTGATAAAACAAAAACCCTTCTGTCCCTCTCCAATAGTGCAGTATCTTGGACAAAGTGTGCATAGAATTTTTCCACTAGCTTGCGTTTCCCACCATTCTGCTAATTTGTATTCCATGTTTATTGACTCACTAAATAACTAAAAATCTAACCCAACTTTTTCTATCAACTTCTTCTAGGGGAGCTCCTGCAGCGAATAAAATTAAGTTTCCTTCTGTAACAAATTCTTTTTCTTTCAATATCTCAATTGACCTTTTCATATAATAGTTTTCATCGTTGATATCTCTCAAGTATAGCGGTGTTATTGCTTTGTGAAGATTAAGATCATTTAAAACTTGAAAATCATCAGAAAAAGCGAAAATATGGTTTGCTGGATTATACTTTGACATTCGTTTCGGCTGTCTCCCATGATGAGTAAATACAACCATAGCATCCGCATTTACTTGATCAGAGATTTGAACAAAAGCTTTTGCTGTAGCATCAAAGATATTTTCTGTGCTGTCTTTTGGAAATTCCCAGTTTACTTTTGGAAGAAGCAACCTTTCAGATTGAGTTGATAATAAAATCTCCTTCATCATCTTTATGCTTTCGAGTGGATAGTCTCCAGCTGCTGTTTCACCACTTAACATCACTACATCTGTTCCATCAAGTACTGCGTTTGCTACATCTGACGCTTCTGCTCTTGTTGGTATTGGGTTATTGATCATAGACTCAAGCATTTGGGTTGCAGTAATTACAAGTTTTCCAACCTCATTACACCTTCTAATAATTCTTTTTTGAATTACAGGAACTAACTGAGGATCTATCTCGACTCCAAGGTCACCTCGGGCTACCATTATCGCATCAGCTTCTTCAAGAATGGCTTCAAAATTTTCTACAGCTTCTGGTTTTTCTATCTTAGCAATTATTTGTTTGTTATGACCTCTTTCTTCTAACCATTTCCTCAATTCAATAATATCTTCTGCTGTGCGAACAAAAGAGAGAGCTACATAATCAACTCTGTGCTGTAGGGCAAACTCAAGATTTACTTTATCTTTCTCTGTCAAAGAGGGTGTGCTTAATTTCATGCCAGGGAGATTCATACCTTTCTTGCTTTTAAGCTTGCCTCCATTAATTATACGGCAGATTAGTGATCTTTCCTTAATCTCTTCAACAGCTAATCTGATCAAACCATCATCAATGAGAATAGTTTCACCGATTGATGCATCCTTAATCAGTTCCTTATAGGATGAGTAAAGTATTTTCTCATTCCCCTTTACCTTATCGATAGTTATTTCAATTGTATCGCCAGTATTGATCTTGATTTTCTCTCTCTCTAATTTTCCTAATCTTATCTTCGGCCCTTGTAAGTCTTGTATAATTGGAATTGGCATTTTTTTCTGTTCACAAACTCTATTTATCATTTCAAATAACTTCATGAAATATTCGTTATCGCCGTGAGAAAAATTTAATCGAAATGCATTTGCACCAGCATCAATCAAATTTAACAGCATTTCTTCGCTGTCGCAAGAGGGTCCGATTGTAGCTAATATTTTTACTTTTGTTTGTCTTTTCATCTTCTATTTTTTCTTTCTTTTTGCAATCGATTTTCTGGTCGGAGAATTATATGGTGGTATAGGTTTCATCTTTTGTCTCATTTCTCGCAAACATTTGTCAACGCACCCGAAAATTGTATTTGCTTGGTATCTACCATTTCTCAACATTTTTCCAGCTCGAACACCCATCAGTAATTCTAATGCTTCTTCAACCTTAGAAACTGGATAAATTCTAAACTTTTTCTCTTTAACAGCTTCAATTATTTCATCTTTTAACATGAGATCTTTAACATTTTGAATTGGAATTATGACACCATGTTTTCCAGTAAATCCATTGACTTTGCAAACATCAAAGTAACCTTCGATCTTTTCATTTACCCCCCCAATTGGTTGGATGTCCCCTTTCTGATTTACTGAACCTGTAATTGCATAACATTGTTTAATTGGGATACCTGAAATTGTTGATAGCAATGCAGCAATCTCAGTAATGGATGCACTATCTCCATCAATAGGTCCATAACCTTGCTCAAAAACCAGAGCGGCATTGAACGAGAGCGGATAATTTCTTCCAAACATTTCTTTCAGATATCCGGAGATTACGAGCACACCTTTATTGTGTGTACTTCCACTTAACCCAGCCTCTCTTTCAACATTTACAATGCTTCCGTTTCCAATTGATACTGTTGCAGTAATTCTTGTAGGTTTTCCATAAGAATACTTATCATCACCATAAACAGCCAATCCATTTACTTGCCCAGTGCGAGAACCGGATGTATCGATCAATATTGATCCGTCACTAATCATTTCGGACATCTTTGATTCGTATAATCCATGTCGTTCTTTGGAAGATTCATAGGCTTGCACTACATGAAAAGAGTTTACTACCTTTGCTTGAACATCTTTGGCCCAAAAATCGGCTTCTCTTGCAAGATCAAGTATATATGAAAAACGCGTTGTTAGTTTATTTTGTTCACCAACGTAACGTGCGGAGTATTCAAGCATCTTTGCGATTGCAGAAGTATCGAATTCTTTAAGTTTTTCTTTGGTGATTAAGTTCTTAATTACAGCAACATACTGCTGAACACCTTTTTCAGTGCGGGTCATTTCATAATCAAATTCAGCTTTTACTTTAAATATTTTATTAAAATCATCTTCATAAGCGCTATACATTGAATAAACATAATCACTTCCCATCAGTATTACTTTCGTATTAATATTAATTGGTTCTGGTTTCAAAACGCTTGGAGAAACCTGATATTGATTCGGATTTTCTTGTATCTCTAGTTTGCCATAATTAAGTGTTCGTTTAAGAGTTCTCCAAACTCCTGGTTCAGTGAAAACATCGGATGCATTCAGAATCAAGTAACCATTGTTTGCACGCAGTAGTGATCCAGCCTTAATGCTTGTAAAATCTGAGTACCAGCTACCGTTACCATCGTGAAACTTTTCAATTGCTCCAAAAAGGTTCTGATAATTTGGTGATGTCTCAATTATTACAGGACATCCTTTCTGGTTTGTGTTATCAATTATTACATTTACTTCATAATTCACAAAGTAATCATACTCACCTTCTCCATCACTCTTCGCTGTTCCAGCTTGCGGTCCTTTAAAATATTCAACATTTTGTATAATATTCTCTATCACATTTTTTAAATATTTGCGAGTATTCTTATCCTTATATTTTTTAATAAGATCCTCAAAAGTCGTTTCAACTATTTTTTGTGCTGTTTCTTGTTCAAGAATTCCAATCTCATCTTTAATTTGAGCTGTTAATTTGATACCTTCCTTAAAAACCTGTTGTAAGTCATCTTGATAGTTCAAGTATTTTTTTACAATTCCTTCTGCCTTTCTTTTAGTTAGCTTCTTCTGCTGCACAAGCTCATCGAGTTGTTGAATAAAGTATGCTTGTTCCTCAATCACAGCTAATATTTCTGGTCTTGCAATTTCTCCTTCTTTTACTTGCCCTAGAGTAAGTCCATCTTTCTGCAACCTTTTTTCAAAATCAGTGATCAGTTTATTCTGTTTTGCTCTAAATTTATCAAGAAGATTTTTCTTTTTACTTTGAAAAGGAGCAGCTTCTAATGATTTTGAAATATGTTCCTGAAGAACCTTGATGCATTTCTCCATTTCCTTTTTGAATTTTACTGCTAGCCCAGATTTAAATTTTAGCAATATTGGTCTATCATCATCCTTAAAATTGTTCACAAATGCATAATCATTCATCGATGGACATTCTGGATCAAGAGTCTCTAAAATTCTTTTAATAGAGGTGAATTTTCCAGTTCCTGATATTCCAGTTACGAAAATATTGTAGCCTTGACTTTTCAATTCGATACCCAACCTGAGCGCTTTTAATGCTCTTTCCTGCCCAATGATTGTTTCGATTGGTGTTTTGGATGGCGGTTCTTTTTCCTCTAAAGTTTTTGGATCAAACACGTATTTCAATTGATCTGGCGTTAGTACTTTGTGCACGGCTGGCCTCAGGTAAGGCATTAGCTATTCTCCTTTATCAGTGAATGGGCATTTCAAAGATAACATTAATTAGAATCTATTTAAATCAGTTATTTTAATCAACATATTAAAAGCCAAAGTCCAATGTTTGGGATTAAAACCAACTTCTGTATCTTTGTACATATCATTCCCAATTTTTATTGCGGAATCAACTTTCTATTTTAAACGGTAATTATGGATAAACAATTAATTGATAAATTTTCTGAATTAAAATCGATTGAAAATTTTGAAAAATTTTTTAACAGCGATCGGATTACTTTTACTTCAAGTGTACCTGATTCAGTTCTATCCTTACTGATACTTACAAAACTCCCTCATAAAAAACAGATAGTTATATTTTTACCTAATAGAATAAAAGTCGATGAAACAAAAGTAGAGCTCAGTGAATTAGGATTTGAAGAAGATCTTGTTATAATTAGCGAATTTTCAAGTGAGTCGATTCAAGAAAAGATAACCGCACTCTCAAAGAAAGAAAGATTTATTCTGGTCTCAACTTATCAACTTTTAAAACTCCTTTACCTGCGAAAAAAAATCTTCAGAAAAACACTACATCTATCGAGGCTG
Source organism: uncultured Ignavibacteria bacterium (assembly GCA_963751695.1). Taxonomy (GTDB): domain Bacteria; phylum Bacteroidota; class Ignavibacteria; order Ignavibacteriales; family Melioribacteraceae; genus SZUA-22. Next base: position 539,654 of record CAVVVP010000002.1, read on the forward strand.
GCGGTGAAATTTCGTATGATGAGTTGATTGAATATCTTGAACTTCTTCATTATTCGAAAGATAAATATGTTGGAAATCCAGGCGACTATTCTGTAAGAGGAAGTATCATTGATTTTTGGTCCTATAGCGAAAAGCACCCATGCCGTGTTGAATTTGATGGTGATTTTCTTGAATCGATAAGACATTTTGATTCTGAAAGTCAACGATCCTCCGATAGAGTTGATTCTGTAACAATTGCTTCAAGCATAAGTAAAAATGAAGTGTCGGATAACTCTACTATTTTTGACTACTTGGAAAACTCTGTTGTATTCGCTAACCAATTTGAATTGCAGAATCTTTGTACAAAAAAGATTCCAATTCTTGATGAAAATCAGTCCGAAAATAATATAGATGATGAATTAAAGGAAGAACTATTTGAAGGCAAAATTGAATCAGAAAGCGACAAACAAGATGAAGATAATTGTGACGAAAAAGTACTAAGTTATAAAGAACTCCTAAATCATAATGTTCGCTGGATTATAGAAGCAGCACTAAGCGAAGAATCAAAATATGACTTCATGATATCAAACGCTCCTATTGTGAAATCCAACTTTGAGATTTTATTCAAAACATTGATGGAATATTCTCAAAACGACTTCCAAATAATAATTACTGCTGAAAATGCTTTACATACAAATCGACTAATTGATCTACTCTCTGATTTCAAATCTGAAATAACTCATTTAATAGAGGATGGAGAAATCAAGATAATTGAGGCTCCAATAAAAGAAGGTTTTGTTTCAAAAAAAGATAAACTACTAGTACTGACTGATTATCAGATATTTAATAAACCTTATCGAACAAACCTTCCAAGAAAATCAAAATACAAAAAATCAAGAGTTAAAGACTTTGCCTCAATTAAAAAGGGAGACTATGTTGTTCATGAAAATTTTGGTATCGGCAAATATGTCGGATTGGAAACAATTAAGATCGGACTAATTGAGCAAGAGAGTATTAAAATTCTGTATGCTGAAGACGGTGTTGTTTATGTTAATCTAAACTACCTTTCACAGATAAAAAAATTCTCATCAAACGAGCAAGTCTCTCCAAAGCTTTCCACGCTAGGTAGCAATGAATGGAAAAACACGAAGAAGAAAGTTAAATCGAAAATAAAAGATGCCGCAAGAGAGTTGATCAAACTTTATGCGAAAAGAAAAGCTACACCTGGATTCAAGTTCAGTGATGACACGATCTGGCAGAAGGAGTTGGAAGCCTCGTTCCTTTATGAAGACACTCCAGACCAAATGAAAGTAACCGACCAAGTAAAGGGTGATATGGAAAACGAAAACCCCATGGATAGATTAGTTTGCGGTGATGTTGGATTTGGAAAGACAGAAATTGCAGTCCGAAGCGCTTTTAAGGCTGTAAATGATGGTAAACAAGTAGGATTACTTGTTCCAACAACTATCCTAGCTGAGCAGCATTTCAATACATTTAAAGATCGACTTTCTCAATTCCCAGTAAAAGTTGCAGTGTTATCAAGATTTATAAAACCTTCGGTTCAAAAAGAAATTTTACTTCAATTAGCTCAAGGAAAAGTTGACATAGTAATTGGAACGCATAGATTGCTGTCGAAGGATATTAAGTTCAAAGATCTTGGATTATTAATAATTGATGAAGAGCATAGATTTGGTGTAATGGCAAAGGAGAAACTCCGCTCACTTAAAGCAAATGTTGACACACTTACTTTAACAGCGACTCCAATACCAAGAACGTTAAATTTATCGCTACTTGGTGCGCGCGATCTCTCCTTGATTGCAACTCCTCCACCCAATAGGCAGCCGATTTATACACAAGTCCACAAGTTCGATATTATTAAAATTAAAGATTGGATTAAAAAAGAAGTCGATAGAGGTGGACAGATTTATTTCGTTCATGATCGTGTGCAATCGATTGATAAGATCGCTGAATATCTGAGGAAACATATTCCAAGTGTAAAGATAGGCATTGCACATGGACAGATGAAATCAAGCAACTTGGAAAATGTACTCCACGACTTTATGAATAAAGAATATCATATTCTACTGGCAACAAAGATCATCGAGTCTGGTCTTGATATCCCTAACGTAAATACTATAATTATTAACCGAGCAGATCGGTTTGGACTAGCAGAACTTCACCAATTAAGAGGAAGAGTTGGAAGATCAAGCAGACAAGCATTTGCTTATCTAATTGTTCCATCATTAAAAAGCATCTCTAAAAAAGCGTTGAGGCGACTTCAGGCAATTGAGGAATACACCGATCTTGGTGAGGGCTTTAATCTATCGATGCGCGATCTTGAAATTCGCGGAGCTGGGAACCTGCTTGGAACTGAACAGAGCGGAGCAATCGACTCAGTTGGATTTGAAATGTACGTAAAGATGCTGGATGAAACTGTTGAAGAACTTAAACAAAGTGAGTTTAAGGATGAATTTAAAGAATTACCCATTACTCTTGAACGATCGGAACCAACGATTGATACTTACTTTGAGCTTGGTATTCCAAAAGGTTATATGCCGGATCAGAGTGATAGACTTAGCTACTACACCGCAATGTTCTCCATAGTTAAAACTGAAGAGATTAATGAAATTAAGGAAGACATGGAAGATCGTTTCGGAAAAATTCCAAAAATTGTTGAACTTCTAATAATGACTGCTATTATTAGATATTATGCATCAATCACACTTTTAGAGCGAATCGTTATCCTTAGAGATAAGATCTCTATCATTTTACCAAAAACTGGAAGAGAAGAATTTTATCAAAATAAATTTCCAATTTTGATGCAGTTGATTATGGAGTCATATTCCAAACAGATTAAATTTCAGCAGAAAAAAGATGTTATGAAACTTGAAATGAAAAATGAATTCAGATCAAGCGAGGAAGCACTAAATTTTGTGAGTGACTTTCTACAAGAAACTAACTTAAAAGTTTTTCAAAATGGTAATTAGCCTAGAATATATCTATCCGAGAAATGTTTTGTATCAAAAAAAAATTTTCTTAAATTAAATTTCCTCTTACTAACAGTTATTTAACCTATTTGATCGGGAAGAAAATGAAAAAGAAAAATCACAAGAAGGAGATTACAAGGCGCTCATTTTTAAAAGGAATGGGTATAACGACTGCTGGTGCTACCGCTCTAAATAGCGGATTATTAGCTAAACAAATGGAAAAAGTTGGATTACTCGCTCCAGAATATATTATTCCAGCAGATGGACAAAAGATTTCTCTCGCAGTGAATGGACAAAAGAAATCAATCTTTGTCGAGCCTAGAACAACCCTAGCAGAAGCATTAAGGTTAAAATTGGATCTTACAGGAACCAAACTTGGATGTGAACGAGGAGCTTGTGGAGCATGTACCGTGATATTAGATGGTAAGCCTGTAAACTCGTGCATGACCTTAGCTTTGGATGCTATAGGATCAACAATCGAAACAATTGAGGGACTTGCCAATGGCAAAAATCTACATGCATTGCAAAAATCTTTCATCGAACATGATGCAATGCAGTGCGGATTTTGTACTGCTGGTTTAGTTATGAGCAGTAAAGCGTTACTAGATAATAATTCCAATCCAAGTGAATATGAGATCAAGGAAGCAGTTAGTGGAAATCTTTGTCGCTGTGGTACTTATCCAAAAGTATTTGAAGCAGTCGAATCAGTTGCTTCTGGAAATATTAAATAATTGAGGAAATATTATGCCTAAAGAAGTAACCGTATTTGTCGGTGTAAATGATAATCTAAAAATGATAAAAACCGAAATTCCAGAGAATGAACCAAAACCATGGGACGGTAAAGATCAATTAAAATATGTTGGTGGAAAAGTTACTCGAATTGATGGCCACTTAAAAACTTCTGGCAGAGCCAAATACACAGCTGATATAAATCTACCTGGTATGCTCTGGGCTAAATACCTCCGCTCCCCTCATCCATCTTGCATCGTAAAAAGCATTGATACTTCGAAGGCGGAAAAATATCCAGGAGTTAAAGCAATAGAAGTAGTTGGTGAATTACCTATGACTATTCGCTTTGCGGGGGATGAAATACTCGCAATTGCTGCTACTAGCGAACAGATTGTTGATGAAGCAATAAAGTTAATTAAAGTTGAATATGAAGTGTTGGATTTTGTAGTAGATATTGAAGAAGCTAGAAATATAACTTCTCATCAAGTTCATGAAGAAACAATAAAGCGCGAAGTTACCGATGCAGACATTGATGAAGCAGATGAAGGAGTAAAACAAAGTGGGAATATTCGAGGTCCAAACGTTAGCGGAAGTCCGGAAAGTATTACTGAAGATGATATTGAAAAAACTCTTGGGGAATGTACAAATGTTATTGAAGCAACATACAAAACCCAGGTTCAAACACACAGTGCGATGGAGACACATGGGGTTGTTGCCGAGTGGACTGCGGATGATAAGCTAAAAGTTTATGCTTCTACGCAGGGTACTTTTTCTGTGAGAAATCAACTTGCTAAGCATTTTGATTTGCCAGAATCTAATGTTCAAGTTATTACTGAATTTATGGGTGGTGGATTTGGTGCTAAACTTGGTGCAGGAATTTATAGCCAATCTGCGGCAAAGCTGGCAAAAAAGACAAAAACTCCCGTCAGATTAATGCTTGATAGAAAAGAGGAGCACCTTTGTGTAGGTAACAGACCCAGTTCAGTGCAGAAGTATAAAATTGGTTCTGATGCTAATAATATAATTAAAGCTGTTAAATTGGAAGCATATGGAACTGCTGGTATCGGAACTGGTTCAGGTTCAGATGGACCAGCAAAAAACTTATATCTACCAGAAAATGTTTATGTATCTCATGCTGATGTTTTTACTAATGCCGGACCCAGTGCTGCCTTCAGAGCTCCTGGACATCCTCAAGGTACATTTGGATTTGAGCAAGCAGTTGATGAGTTAGCCAATGAAATTGGAATTGATCCTCTAGAATTAAAATTATTGAATACGAAAAATGATGAAGTTCGCCAATATCAGATGAAGAAAGGCGCAGAAATGATTGGTTGGAAAAATCGTAATTCCAACCCAAATTCTGATAAAGGACCAATAAAAAGAGGTTTTGGATTTGCAAATAGCGTTTGGTATTACATAAGAACTTTAGGGCACATTGTAACAGTAACTATTGCTAATGATGGAACAGTTAAACTTGTAAATGGTGCTCAGGATATAGGTGGAGGCATCACTACTGTCTTAGCGACTGTTGCGGCAGAAGAATTAGGACTTAAACCAAAAGATATAAAAGTTCAAATTGGTAATACTGATCTAGGGCAAGGCCCTGCGTCAGGTGGAAGTCAAACCACGCCTAGTCTAACACCAGCTGCCAGAAACGCTGCCTATCAAGCAAAGCTTAAACTTTTTGAAATCGCTGCACCCTTACTTGATGAAAAGATTGAGAATCTTTTTGCAGAAGATGGAAAAATAGTCGTTAAAAATAATCCTGCAAAAAACATAACTTTTAAACAAGCTGCCTCTAAAATTCAAGGATCACAGATTACAGGGATTGGAGAGAGAGTTAAAGACAGCAGAACAGATGGAGTAAGATGGTGGATTTCAGGAGCACAATTTGCTGATGTTTCAGTTGACGTAGAAACTGGAATTATTAAGGTGAACAAAATAGCTGCTGTTCATGATTGCGGAAGACCTATGGATAGATTAACTATTGAAAGTCAAATAAATGGCGGAGTTATTCAAGGTATTAGCTATGCACTTTATGAGGATAGAATCTTAGACCGAACGACCGGAGTAATGGTTAATGCTAATTTTGAACAGTACAAAATTGCCGGTGCAAAAGAAATCCCAGAAATAGAAATTGACATTATGGATGTAAATCAGGGAATGAATAGTACTGGAGCAGTTGGAATTGGTGAACCTGCCACAATCCCTACATCAGCAGCGATTGCCAACGCTGTATATAATGCTATTGGAGTAAGAATGAGAGAATTACCAATGACACCCGATAAAATACTCAATTCACTCTATGAAGGAGGTGCATAATGAACAAATTTGAATATGCACAACCCAAATCAATTGCTGAAGTTTTTCAGTATTTAAAAGATGATTCGAAAATTAAAGCCGGTGGTGTTGATCTGCTTGATTTAATGAAAGAAGGCTTATCAGAACCACGGCGACTTGTAAATATTCGAAATATTGATGAATTAAAGTTTATCAATGAGAAGAGTGATGGTTCCCTTTCAATTGGTCCGGTAATAACATTAACCGAATTATCCGAAAATGAGGTAGTAAAAAAATATTTCCCTTCTCTTGCATCTTCTGCGGGATTAGTAGCATCACCTCAAATAAGAAATAGTGCTACATTAGGTGGTAATCTATGCCAAAGACCTAGGTGCTGGTACTTCAGAAGTGTTGATTTCAATTGTTCTCGAAAGGGGGGTGAAGAGTGTTTTGCTTTATTGGGTGAAAATAAATATCATGCTATTCTCGGCAACGACAACGGTTGTGCGATTGTTCATCCATCTGCGACTGCAGTCTCTTTAACTGCCCTAAATGCTAGCTTAGTAATATCAGACGGAAAAAATTCTAGAACAGTTCCAATTGCTGATTTTTATATCACTCCTGATAAAGATATTACAAAAGAAACTATTCTATCTGATAGTGAGCTTATCACCGAAATTTTAATTCCAAAAGAATCAAAAATTCTTAAAAACCATTATATAAAATTGAAAGAGAAAGAATCATTTGATTGGCCACTAGCAGATGTAGCCGTTGCACTAAAAATGAATGGCAATAGATGTAGTGAAGCAACCGTTATTCTCGGCTCCGCTGCTCCAGTTCCTTGGATTTCAAAAGAAGCAAGTGAAGTTTTAGTTGGAAGTGAAATTTCGAAAGAGATTGCTAGAAAGGCTGCAAATGCCTCTATGAAAGAAGCGTTTACACTCGAACAAAACAATTATAAGATCCAACTATTCAAAACAATAGTATATAGAACTATATGTGAGACAGTCGGATTAGATCCGTATGCTTAGGAGAAATAAATGCAAAAGATAATAAAATCTAACTGTAAGTTTTTAACTACAAAGAAAGCTTATATTCCGAATCAGAAAGACCCTGAGAGTTGGAGAACCAATCAGTCAACAACTGGTAGTTATTGGTGTATTAAATCTATGACAGCAACTGGACCGGATGGAAATCTCGTTGCACCTGAGGGATGTCAAGATCACAGAGAGTGTTTCAATACAATAGAATTTTAACTCATTTTTTTTGCAGAAACTTCTTTTAGCAATTCTTTGTAATCCTCATCTGTATCAATGTCTTGCAGTATTTGAGGATACTTACACATCCAAAATCGCTTTTTAATTTCCATCTTATCTCTGATCATTTTTAGGTTTGCTGATGAATCAGCTGATTCAATATGTGCGCTAATATTTTTATTAAATAGAATTGGATGCCCATTTCGACCACCAAACTGCGGTTGTATCCATTCATCATTGGGTTTGACTTCTTGACAAAATTCTTCATAAAAATTAACTGGGAGTGAAGGCTGATCTATAAAATGATATAAAATCCATTCTGTTTCATTTACGAATCTTACACCAGTTTGAAGCGACGTGAACATTCCCTCTTGAAAATTTCTGTTATAGACAACTTTTATGTTTGAATTTATGCGCCATTCTCCTTGACCAATTTCTTCAGCAGTAATAGCAAAATGATTTTCAAGTTCTGAAAGAATTAGCTTATTGTTGTATCCACCAACAACTATGATATCTGATGTAACTGATGAGACTTTCTTGATAATTGTTATTAGTAAAGAATATTCCTTGAATTTAAGCAACGGCTTGAATTCTGTCATTCGACTTGAATATCCCGAGGCAATAATTAACCCAGATATTTTCATTTAGCAATAATTTCTAAATTCTTAGAATAACGAATTGCTTGAAGCTCCGCTGCTATACTTAATGCAATTTCATCTGCCGAATCACCACCAATCTTTAAACCAATTGGAGTATGAAGTTTGGAGAAATCTAGCTCAGAATTTATTTCTGCAAGAAGTTTTTCCTTAAGCTGCTTTCCCTTAGACTTAGAAGCAATTACTCCAACATATTTAACATCTAGCTTTCTAGAGTAAATACTATTTAGTATTTCGTAATCGAAAGAATGACCATGTGTTAGAGAGATGAGAAACGAATTATCTGGAGGATTGAAGCTATCTGCATATTCCAGATAGTCGGCACATATATACTCATCCGCTCCTGGAGCTGCATTAGGATTGCTGAATTTCTCACGGTTATCAATCAGTTTTATATGAAATCCTATGTTTGGTAAAATTCTTAATAAAGCTTGCCCAACATGTCCTCCGCCGAATATATAAACCTCTGGTTTCATTCTATAGACCTCATAAAATATTGATTCTTTTCCATTGCACATCATGGGAACAACTTTAACATCATTATCGACTGAATTTCCTTTCTGAGAAAGTAAATATTTTTGAAATTCGTTTTCACCATTATCCAACAACCTTTTGCACTGCTCAATGACCTCAAACTCAATAGCTCCGCCACCAACTGTACCAAAGGATTGACCTGTTGAATCAAGGATCAATTTAAACCCACTCTTACCAGGAGCAGACCCATTTGATTCCACAACAGTTGCTACTACAAAAGTTTCATTCGTTTCTATCAATTCTAAAATCTTTTTGTGATGATTCATTTTACTTTCTATGCATAATTATTTTTTCGTTTTAAAAGATAGATAAAGATGGGGGCACCTATTATTGCTGTCAAAGCTCCAACAGGAAGCTCTGCCGGTGAAATTATTGTGCGAGCAACTGTATCGGCCAGTATTAGAAACGAAGCACCAACAAGAAATGATGCTGGCACTACTATCCGATTATCAGCTCCGTATAAAAGTCGAGTAACATGCGGAATTAGTAGTCCAATAAAACCAATGACTCCACTAACAGAAACAATAACTCCAACAAGCAGACTACTGAACAAGTAGATTATATTTTTTACATATTTAACATTTAGTCCAAGGTTTGAAGCATCTTCATCTCCCATTGCTAAAAGGTTAAGCTTATGAGAATTTAGTATCAATCCAAATGAAATTACTAGTGATACAATTAAGACATAATAAGCTCCAAAAGCATCTGCCATAGATAAGTTACCCACTAACCAATAAATAGCTGTGCGAAGAGTATCATTCATTAATGTAATGATCAACAAAATTGAAGCTCCAAAAAAAGCACCAATCATTACACCTGACAAAAGCAAAATGCTCTGCTGCAGCCTTCCATATTTGTGCCCCATAATCAAGACAAGTAATATTACAACAGCGGCTCCAATAAATGAAAATAGCTGCACTCCAACAAATGACAATCCCAAAAACAAAGCCAGTACTGCTCCGAAACTTCCACCACTAGAAACGCCAAGTATGTATGGATCTGCAAGCGGATTCATTAAGAGTGACTGAAAAACAGCACCTGCCACAGACAGACCTCCTCCTACTCCTATTGCTAGCAAAATTCTTGGCAATCGAATGTCCAAAATTATTTGAGCATAAGTTTGATTTTCTTGAGGATTTATAATCGAACTTATAATTTCTGAAAGCCCAATATCTGTGGAACCACTGACTAGTGATATCGTAATTGTGATTAGAAGAAGAATAAAAAGCATAACAATCTTTAAAACTATAGCAGAAGGTTTCATGACTATTGTTGATGCCATAAATGATCTATAAGTTCAGTAATTCCACTCTGCGCAACGGCAGATATAAGAAAGATTTTATTGTCATAATTTTTGAGTTTATAATTTGACATCGATTGCTTCTCTTCTACATTCAATAGGTCGGATTTAGTATACGCCACGAGCTTTATTTTACCTTCTAGTAATTCACTAAATTCAGAAAGTTCATTTAAGATGATATCATACTCTTGTTGCGGATCTTCAACAGTAGCATCAATCAAAATGAGTAATATTTTAGTCCGTTCAATATGTTTAAGAAATTTATAACCAAGACCTTTACCTTTATGTGCACCCTCAATAATCCCTGGGATATCAGCAATTACAAAGCTTTTATATTCCTTGTATTGAACAATACCTAAATTAGGTTCTAGTGTAGTGAATGGATAATCAGCAATTTTTGGACGAGCAGCTGAAACAACGGATATAAATGTTGATTTACCAGCGTTAGGGAATCCAACGAGCCCAACATCGGCTATAAGTTTCAACTCAAGAATGATCTCCATCCCTTTTCCCTCTTTACCAGGTTGTGCATATCGGGGGGTTTGATTGGTGGCAGTTGCAAAATTACTGTTCCCTTTTCCCCCATGACCTCCTTTCAGAAATACAACTTCCTTACCAATTTCCTCAATATCAATAATAATTTCTTCCGTATCAGAGTTTTTAATAATAGTTCCAGGTGGAACTCGAATTATTATGTCTTTTCCAGTCTTACCATCTTTCAGACTATTACCACCGTTTGCTCCATCTTCTGCAACAATTTTTCTCTTATACTTAAAATCTAATAAAGTCGAAAGATTTTCATCAGCAATAAATATTATACTACCGCCGTTTCCTCCGTTACCTCCCGCGGGTCCTCCTTTGGGGACAAACTTTTCTCTTCTGAAAGCTACAGCACCATCTCCACCATCTCCAGCTTTTACAAATATTTTTGCGTAATCTATAATCATTTTTTTAGTTAGATGAGTTCTACAAATTCTTCTTGAATTGTAATCTATAATTTAATCGGTTAGAATAAATCTGCTATTATTTTTTTGAAAGTTCTAATTTCTCTAGAAGATTCATCTAGGTATGAGCTTTGAGCAACTGAATCAATTATCTCAAATGCTTCATCTTCATCCCGGCACTCTGATATTTTATCAAGCGTTTTGGTGAATTCTTCCATATCATAATCAAATACATGTTCAATGATCTTTGTGACTTTGCGTTTTTTAAGAAGTTCAGAGACATCTATAAACCGTTTTGCAAAATGAGGTTCTTCTAATTGTTCCTCTTCAAGAAGTTGAACTTCGGTTTGTTCTTGTGATTCTTCAATTTCTTCAGTCTCGCCATTATCTTTTTCATCATCATCAGCATCGGATTGATATTCATCTTTGATTTCTTCAGTTTCTTCTTCTGCAGATTCAACCTCAATGTCATTCTCAGAATCAATTTCGTTAAGTTCGATTGATTCTATTTCGCTTTCCTCAAAATATCGCTCATCGACCTTAGTTTCTTCCTCTTCAGAAACTTCAATTTCAACTTTTAATTTATTTTCAATCTCGTCAAGATTTGAAAGGTACGAATCTTTTATCTCTTCATCAGAAATGCTTAATCTTTCTCCTACTTCTAAATTATCCAGATCAGACTCTTCTAGGTCTTCCTCTTCAATAATGAGATCATAAACTTCTTTTAAACTATCACTTTCTGCACGATCACTTTCATCAAGATCGGGAAATTCAAACTCTTCAGAATTTTCTGGTCCTTCTTCAATTAATTCAATTGATTTAGCATCAGAAACTTCAGGAACCATTTGTTCATTAGTAATTTCTTCTTCGATCTCATCCACATTACCATCACTAAACTTTTCAATTGATTCGTGAATACTAGTTTCATCCTCATCTTGTAGTGAATTCTTTATGTCATCTTTAAGTTCAAGAATTGCTTTCTTAATATCTTCAACCTTGAATTTTTCCTCATAAGAACCATGAAGCTTTGTATCAATAAATTGTGATCGATTCGATATCTTCTTATCAGATAGAAACAACTCAACAATTTCCTTCGATATTTTTTCGTTTCCAACTTCTCCACTATTAACAAAACCAACAATATTGCTTAGTGATTCTTCAACAATTCCATTAAAACTATTTTCAAGATTTATTTTATCAATTTTATTTAAAACGCCCGCAAGTTCTGATTCAGCAACTTTATAGAGGTGTTTTTTGTTAAAATAGTTAATTAGAATTCTCTTATAAAAAGGATAGTAATAAAGATAGTTTAGTATCTGTTTAACTTCAGCTACTTGTTTTTCAGTTTCATTCTCAAAAATAAATTGAAGAAGAGACCAGTTAGGCCTTACAACATAATTCACATTAAACGAAGTGGCATGAAGGAGAAGTTTTGTGATATATTCTTTTGAAAATTTCTTTGTTAGCTTGATTTCTTCACTGATCTGATTGAAGTGACTATTGATTTCATCACCAGAATAATCAAACAAAGATTCCTTTAGTAATTTTTGTCTGTCTTCGTAAATCAGATAATCAATTTCTGCTGAAACATATTGTAGTAGTGCTGGGTGAAGGTTAGCTGAAGCTAGTTGGCCAAAAGTAACGAAAGAATCTAAACTTTTGATCTTATTAAGATAATACTGATATATAAACTCTATTTCTTTTTCAAACATAGCAAATAATATTTTATTGATTCTTTGTGACTTATATCACACAAATTTAGTGATAAATTTTAAATTCAAATAATTTTATTTCGAAAAATCCTATTATTGTTGATAATATCTGAATTCTAGGAAAGTGGTAATTGGATGAAAAACCTGGGATGACCCCAGGTTTTAAATGAAATGATTCCTACACATTTTGAAGTTTAAGATTTGAGACAAAGAAATCTCGGTTCATCATAGCAATGTTGCTTATAGAAATACCCTTGGGACATTCAGCCTCACAAGCGTATGTATTGGTACAACTTCCAAAGCCAGCTTCATCATGAGCTATTACCATATTCTGAACACGTTCATATCTTTCTGCTTGACCTTGTGGAAGAAGTGCAAACTGAGAGACTTTTGCACTTACAAAAAGCATTGCAGAAGAATTTTTGCATGCGGCAACGCATGCTCCACACCCTATACACTCAGCCGCATCAAGTGAAAATGATGCAGCTTCTTTGGAGATTGGAATAGCATTAGCATCAGGAGCACTGCCAGTGTTAAAAGAAACATATCCACCGGCTTGTTGAATTACATCAAGAGCTGAGCGATCAACAATTAGATCTTTAATAACTGGGAATGCTTTTGCTTTAAATGGTTCTATATAAATATTTTCTCCATCTTTGAAGTTTCTCATATGCACTTGACATGTTGCCGTAAGTTTTTGTTTACCATGAGGGTGACCATTAATCACAAGATCACAGGTTCCGCAAATTCCTTCTCTGCAGTCACTCTCAAAAGCTACAGGAATTTTACCATCTTTCTCAAGATTATTGTTCAATTCATCAAGTACCTCAAGAATTGATGAATGAGGTGAGACTGACATTTTAAAAACTTCAAATTTACCTTTAGCCTCAGATGAATCTTGCCGCCAAATATTCAAAGTCAAATTTATCTTCTTCTCGCTCATTATTTATAACTCCTTGTGGCTAATTTCACATTTTCAAATTGAAGATTTTCCTTATGGAGGTTCCATTTTCCCGCTTCTTCATATTCCCAAGCAGCAACGTATGCATAATCTTCATCATTTCTAACAGCTTCTCCATCCTCGGTCTGATGCTCTTCACGGAAGTGGGCTCCGCAAGATTCATCTCTATCAAGTGCATCAACTGCCATTAGTTCTCCTAGTTCAAGAAAGTCTGCTACACGACCTGCGCGTTCTAAAGTAAGGTTTAGTTCTTCATCTTTTCCAACAACTTTAACGTCACTCCAGAATTCTTCTCTAAGTTCTTTAATGTCATTTATGACTTTCTTTAAACCAGCTTCATCTCTGGACATTCCAACTTTATCAGTTAGCATTTCCCCAAGTTTTTTATGGATATCATCAACAGTCTGCTTTCCATCGATTGAAAGAAGCTTATTAATTCCATTTTTAACTTTCGTTTCAGCTTCCTTGAAGTCTGGCCCATTTACATTAACCTTCTCTGGTTTTTCACCTCCAAAATAGTTCCCTATAGTATATGGTATCACAAAATATCCATCAGCAAGCCCTTGCATTAATGCGCTGGCTCCTAGCCTGTTTGCTCCATGATCGGAATAATTAGCCTCACCTGCAACAAAAAGTCCAGGTACGTTACTCATTAAATTGTAATCTACCCAAAGTCCACCCATAGTATAGTGAGGCGCTGGATAAATTCTCATGGGAACATTGTAAGGATTCTCACCTGTGATGTTTTCGTACATCTCAAATAGATTGCCATATTTTTCTCGAACTGCAGGTTCTCCTATTCGGTTTATTGCATCTGCAAAATCAAGATAAACAGCTCTGCCACCTCCAACACCTTTCCCATCATCACAAACATATTTTGCACTTCTGGAAGAAATATCTCGAGGTGCCAGATTTCCAAATGATGGATACCTTCTTTCCAGGTAGTAATCTCGTTCATCTTCTGGAATTTCAGAAGGAGCTCTGTGATCTCCAGGTCTATCGGGTACCCAAATCCTACCATCGTTTCTCAGGCTTTCACTCATTAAAACTAATTTCGATTGACCTTCTCCGTGCTGTGGAATTGCAGTTGGGTGAATTTGAGTAAAACATGGATTTGCAAAAAGTGCACCTTTTTTGTGCGCACGCCAAACAGCTGTAGCATTACATAACATTGCGCTCGTTGATAAGAAGAAAACATTCGAATACCCACCCGTTGCCATTACTACTGCTTGGGCTGCATGAGATTCAATTTCTCCAGTAACCAAGTTTCTCACAACAATTCCTTTTGCTTTTCCATCAACTAAAACTACATCAAGCATTTCATGTCGATTATACATTTTTACTGAGCCCAACTTAATTTGTCGATTAAGCGAGCTATACGCTCCAAGTAGAAGTTGTTGCCCAGTTTCACCTCTTGCATAAAAGGTTCTAGATACCTGCGCTCCGCCAAAAGAACGATTTGCGAGTGTTCCACCATATTCTCTTGCAAAAGGAACCCCTTGAGCCACACATTGATCAATTATATTATTACTAACTTCTGCAAGTCGATGAACATTTGCCTCACGAGAACGGAAGTCTCCACCTTTGACTGTATCAAAAAATAATCGATAAACGGAGTCACCATCATTTTGATAATTCTTTGCTGCGTTAATACCTCCTTGTGCTGCAATTGAGTGCGCTCGTCTTGGAGAATCATTATAAGTAAATGCTTTAACATTATAACCTAACTCACCAAGTGTTGCGGCAGCACCTGCTCCTGCAAGTCCAGTTCCAACAACAATTACATCAAATTTTCTTTTGTTTGCCGGGTTAACCAGCTTCATATTAAATTTATGACTTGTCCACTTTTCAGCAATATTTCCTTCAGGAATTTTTGAATCTAATTTTACCATTAGTTACCTCCTAAAGATTGAACATAAAAGTAAATCGGTATTGAAGAAAAACCTAAAGTATATATCAATGCAACTAATGTTCCGATCTTTTCAATGAGTGGTGTGTATTTTTTGTGATGCCATCCAAACGTCTGAAATGCACTTTGAAAACCATGATTTAAGTGAAATCCAAGTAATATCATCGCTATTAAATATATCACGACTGGAGGAACACTTGAAAATAGTTCAACAATTACATCATAATATTCGTGAGTACCACCCATTCCAAAATTAAATCTTACCCACAGAGTTGAAAGATGAGCTACCAAAAAAATAAAAATTATACTACCTGTTACGATCATTGTTCTAGAATAGATAGTACTGTTTTCCTTAGATGCATTGATAGCATAGTTTTCTGGATTTGCTTTTTTATTTTCCCACCAAAGTTTTAATCCATTATAAATATGAAATAGAAAAACCAATAATAAGATCAGTTCAGCAACTCGAACCAATGGTTTTACTGCATCAAGACTGCTAACAAGCATGTTGAATCCATCAGGGCCAGCGAAAAGAAATAAATTATTAATTAAATGAACTGTAAGAAATAGGATCAGCGAAAGACCAGTAACAGCCATAACAAATTTCTTTCCGATGGATGAACGTAAGCTCTTTAAAAGCCAACTCATCAAAATCCTCCAAAATTTTCTTCAAGAAAAATTGAATTAGAATAAAACGTTTTGTTCAAAATGATACTTTTTATGTACTATAATTCTACTCGACAAATTAAATTAAATTGCTAATAATTACAATAACTTCCTTCAAATAAAAGCATTTTTGAACTTTTTCAAATTTCAAAAATTGATTTTAATTGCTTTTCAAGCGTTAGATTTTTCAGACACAAAGTCCATTTTAGTAAAGTTTGAAATTAAAAAATAAATAATAGGATTAAAAGGTAGAATATTATTATATTTTCTTTTGGAAAATATCATAAAATTTGGCATTTTATTTTTAACAATTTTTCTGATCAATTTATTTACAATAATTCAAAAGGTGATCTTATGAAAAAACTAATTGCAACCCCAATCTTTTTAATCATTACAACTTTTTTAACACTCTCAAATTTTTCAGTTACTATTGCTGGAGATTCTCCACAATTAGTAGGTGTTAAAACTTGCGGAATGTGTCACAAAAAAGATGCTGACGGTAATCAATTAAAAATTTGGCAAGAAAGCAAACATGCAAACGCATATAAAACATTACAATCTGAAGAGGCTGATAAAATAGCCAAAGATAAAGGTTTCAGCACAAAAGCAGTTGAAACAAAAGAATGTTTGGTTTGTCATGCAACCGGTTATGATGTGGATGCAGCTTTGAAAGCTAAAAATTTCAAAGTAGAAGAAGGTGTTCAGTGCGAGACTTGTCATGGTGCTGGCGGCGATTATAAAAAGAAAAGTATAATGCAAGATCATGCGAAAGCTGTGGCAGCAGGAATGTTTGAATATAAAGATCAGGCAGCAATTAAAGCACAGTGTGAAACTTGTCATAATGAAAAAAGCCCAACATTCAAAGCTTTTGATTTTGATGCAAGATGGAAAGAAATAGCACACGAAATTCCAAAAAAATAACTTTAAATCATTAGGCTCAAAATGAAAACAAAGTTTATTGTTCTAATTCTCTTATTTCTGCAGACAATCATTTCTGCTCAGAATATTAATGGACGATTTTCTTCCTCATTGTATTCTTTCGAGCGTCATGATGTTGAAGAATCGTATCAATATCTCAGAACATTTCAATCATTGATGTTAAACGCCAATTATGGGAAATTCTCTATTAAAACAAGACTTAACTATGAAACCGATGTTTCCCAAAATTTGGTGAATGATCCGCGATTAAGATTCTATAACTTGTATTTCGAAGGAAGAAATCTATTCGATCATTTAACCTTGCGACTTGGTAGAATCTCTTTATTCAACAATGTTTCTAGTGGAACTTATGATGGCGGTGATATTAAATTCAAATACAACGGATTTAATCTTTATCTATTCTACGGTGGAAACGTTCCAGCATATCAGAAATTTGAGATAACCGACGATTGGGAAAACAACTATATCCTAAATGGAAGATTAGACGTTACAGCTGTCACTAATTTTAGATTTTCACTAAGTTATGTTGATAAGAATTACACTTTTCAAGGATATGAGACAACTAGATTAGATGAGAATTATAACCCAATCGATTATTTGATCCAGAATCACTCAAATCAATACAAATTTGTTACTGGTGAGGTTTCCTATCGTCTACCAAAAACAGTAATTATTTTTACACGGTATGATTATGATCTAAACTTCAATACTACTTCCAGATTTGAATTGAATGGAAGATACGATCAAGTGGAAGACTGGGGATTTTCTCTATATTATAATTATCGTGCTCCAAAAATACGCTACAATTCTATCTTTGCTGTATTCGATTATGCAAATACTCACGAAATTGAAGGAGGGGTTGACTATAAGATCAGTCCATATCTGACTATTCTTGGTAAATACGCAAACGTGACTTATAAAGATGACAATTCACAGCGATTTACAATTGGCCTTAATTCAACTTTTGGAAGTATCAGCTACAGAAAAACTTTTGGATACGCTGGAGAACTTGATGCAATTTCAGTTTATACAGCTAGAAGCTTTCTGGAAGGATTCTTAACTCCATCAATAGGCTTTGGATATACAACGTATAAACTATCAGCAGATTCCCCCACAAATAATATTGTTTCTTTATTAGCTGGATGCAATGTTAGACCATGGAGTGTTTTATCATTTGATGTTCAAGGACAGTTTTTTAATAATAAAATATACGAAAACGACTATCGACTTCTGTTCAAACTTAATTACTGGTTTAATGTGAATCTATAAAAGAGTGAAAATGAAACCAAAATACTTTTACATATTTCTTTTGACTGCTTCAGCAATTTATTTATCTATTACTGCCTTTTCTTATAGAATGGATGCTGAAGAATCACAAAATAAAAGCATTATAAAATTTTCCCATCAACTGCACATTGAAATGGAAGTTGAATGTGAAATGTGTCATGCTGAGGTTGCCGAAAGCACATCGTTAAGTGGAAAACTGCTTCCGTCAAAGGATGCTTGTGCTGACTGCCATGATGTTGAAGATGATGAAAATTGCGAAATGTGTCACTACGAAGACGTTAACGAACCTCTACCTGAGACTAGGTCTGAGCTATATTTCAGCCATAAATCGCACATTGAAGATCAATCAATGGAATGTGCTTCATGTCATAAAGGCTTAGATCAAGTTGATTATGCTGCAGAATCTGAAACTGGTTCTCCTATGATGAGTGACTGTTTTCAGTGCCATGATAACAATTCTGGCGGTGTAATGGTTTGTGAATCGTGTCACGTTTCTACCGCTGATCTTCTTCCAGGTACTCATAAGCAAGTTAATTTCAACAAAGATCACAAATTTATGGTGTTAGAAGCTGATGCTGATTGCGCAATGTGCCACGACAATAACTTCTGCGAAGCTTGCCATGTCGGGACAATAATGATCGATGAAGCCAATACAGCTGATAATTTTTATACTCCCTATTCTCCACATCGTTTAGTGGATAACGCAAACCAACAGCAGATAAGTCTTGTTCATGATTTGAATTACAGATATAATCACGGTGTTGATGCTCGTGGTAAAGAAACTGACTGTGCTACATGTCATCAAACAGAAACTTTCTGTGCTGAGTGTCATAATAGTGCAGGAACTGGAGATTTTGCTCTTGGCGGATTTGTCCCAACATCACATACTGAGCCTAATTTCACTACCATGGGAGTAGGCAGTGGAGGTGGAGTTCACGCAGAAATAGCCAGAAGAGATGTTGAAAGCTGTGCTGGATGTCATGATACACAAGGTGCTGATCCAAATTGTATTATGTGTCATGTTGATAATGATGGAATTAAAGGAACTAATCCAAAAACTCATGCCCCAGGATATTTGAATAATGAGTATGGAGATTGGCACGGAGATTTTGGTGCTGTTTGTTATAACTGTCATACAGATGGTGGAGCATTATCACAAACAAAGGGTCAAGGATTCTGTGGTTATTGCCACAACTAATGTTGAAAGAATTAAATAATGGGTTTTCTATGAAATTATATATTTCATTTATTCTAGCGGTTATCGGAATTTTATTTGTGCTTGGTTGTAGTGAGGTAAAAGAAGACATAACTCCACCGCCATATATTGGTGTTCATCCAGAAGGATTTGGGGATGCCTCTTCGCCAGAATTTCATAAGTTTGTTTTTATAAATAACGACTGGGGTATTAACCTTCGGAATTGTCAACAGTGCCACGCTGCTGATTATAGCGGAGGAACAACAGGTCAAAGTTGCTTAACTTGTCATACTCAGACAGGTGGGCCGGAATCATGTAACACGTGTCATGGTGTGTTTGCTAATCCAAATTACATTGCGCCACCAAATGATCTTGAAGACAACTCAGACAAAAGTGCAAGAGGTGTCGGGGCGCATTATATACATGTCTACGGAAATCAGAAAAGTACAAATATTGGCTGTTTCGAGTGTCATCAGCAAACAACTGGGGATGATCTCTTCGTTCACGAACATGTTGGTCCCCCACCATCAAAAATGGAATTCGATAGTTTTACATATCCTGATAGCCTCGGTTTAACGCCAACGTGGAATGAAGATCTTACATGTTCAAATACATATTGTCATGGGGCATTTATTTTTAACAAGAGCGCATCCGATAACCAATGGGCATATACTGGAGAATCAATCGAAGGGAATATTTTCGCACCAACTTGGAATAGCACCTCAGAGACAGATGGTCAATGTGGAACTTGTCATGGTGAAATCGATGCTGGTGGAAACCTAATCACTCCTCTACCTAAAGGACATGCAGGGAATTATAAAAAGGAAGATTGTGCTAACTGTCATTCAGAAGTTGTTGACTCTGAGGGCAACATAATTGATCAGTTAAAACATATAAACAAAGAAATTAATATTGATTTTTAATGTTAGTTAGATTATTAAAAAGGCCGCTTTAAAAGCGGCTTTTTTGTTTTAAAGTACTTTTTTTAGTTTTTAATATTTAATCCATATTATTTATATTTATAAAACTCTTTTCACTTCTCAAGGTAAAAAATGAAATTTAAATTGCCCCTCACCACAAAGAATTGGTTGTCTTTAATAGGTGCAACAATCGCCGTAGTTTCTCTTTTTATGATAATTTTTCTTCTAACAGTTTCTATAGTATTTGATCAAGGCGGTTCATATCTGGGTCTTGTAATATATATAATATTGCCAGCTTTTTTAATTTCTGGTCTAATCTTAATACCTATAGGTATGTTGAGGAGGAGAAAAAAACTTAAAGAATTGGGTGCAAGACAGTTTGTGGATAAGCCTCTTCCATTTATTGATCTTAATGATAAAAGACATAGAAATGCATTTGCTGTATTTGTTTTTGGAACTTTAATATTTTTATTTATATCAGCGATTGGTAGCTATGAAGCATTTCACTATACAGAATCAGTCTCATTTTGCGGGGAGACTTGTCACAATGTTATGATTCCAGAGTTTACTGCTTATCAAAATTCTCCCCACGCAAGAGTTAAATGTGTTGAGTGCCATGTCGGGGAAGGCGCTGATTGGTACATGCGTTCAAAACTTTCTGGATTGAGGCAAGTTTATAAAACTTTAATTGGAGATGTCCCAAAACCAATCGCAACCCCTATTCATAATTTACGACCAGCTCGAGATATTTGTGAAAAATGCCATTGGCCCGAAAAATTCTACTATAGATCTATAAGAACTGAGAGATACTATTTACGTGATGAGGAAAATACAGAGTGGGATATTAATTTTATAATAAAAGTTGGTGGAAAGTTCAATGTAACCGGTCTAGAAGAAGGAATTCATTGGCATATAAATCCTAATGTTAAGGTTGAATACGCTGCAACCGACTATCGACGTCAAAATATTCCTTGGGTTAGATTAACAAATAAACAAACTGGGCAAGTGGAAATATTTGAATCAGCCCACAATCCGCTTGAAGATGGACAGTTAGATACGCTTGAAATCCGCACACTGGATTGTATTGACTGTCACAATAGACCTTCCCATGATTATAAACCCCCAGAAGTATTTATAAATGAAGCCATTACAGCTGGAGAGATATCTCAAGAATTACCTGAGATAAAAGCAATTGCTACTGAAGTATGTGCAGAGGAATATTCAACGACTGATTCTGCTCTTGCAGAAATTGAAATAAAAATTGAAGAATTCTATTCTGAAAACTATCCAGAAATCATTGAAGAGAACAATGAACTTCTGAATCGGGCAATTACTTCAATACAAAATCAATTTTCTAATAATATTTTCCCTGAGATGAAAGTAAGATGGGATCAATACCCAAGAAATATCGGGCATATAAAATCACCCGGCTGTTTTCGATGTCATTCTGATGATCATGTATCTGATAGTGGACGATTACTTTCAAAGGATTGTAACCTTTGTCATCTTATAAATTCTCAGGGTCCCACTGAAAATTTACAAAAAGGTGCTTTGAATGAATCTCTTGTTTTCAATCATCCAGGCGATATGGTTGAAGAAGAGGATTGGCAAGATAATCTTTGTTCAGACTGCCATGAAGGCACAGGCCCTTAACTTAAGATTGTATTAGAAAATTTAGAACCTCTTTGTGAGGTTGAAATATACTCTACCATAACTAACCTTTTGCTCGAAGGTTCCTTCATAAGTTATGGCTGTCGATAGTTTTCTGACTATTCTTATGTTCAAATCAATACTAACAATTGTTTGTTCCAAATTGGGACTGCCGTTTAAGTATTCATAGTTTATTTTTCTCAAACTTAAAGTTGTGAATAATACTCCAGAGAATAAATCCCCTGAATAGCTAAAACCAAGTATCTTTCCATTTAAATAAGACGTCGCCCAATTATTGTAACTAGCACTCAAGGTACCATTTATAAATGGTAATTTGGAGTATGCAATATTACCCGAATAGTTCTGGGATGATTTATAATCCCCCGTTCTGGATCTTGAACCATATGATAAATAGAAAAATAAATTGTTAATAGGTCTAATATTTGCACGAAAACTAAATCCTTGCCTAGTTGCAGCTTCATAAAGACTATCAGCGTAATTTTGATAAGTTTCGTAATAGACAACATTTTTTCTTGAATCATATGAGCCGGTAAGCCCTAATTCTTTAATCGGTTTATATTTAAGAGATGCGTAAATTCCTGTAAGACTGAAATCTGAAGTTGGTTGCCCATTCTCTTTTTTGAAAAGATCCACTTCTGTTGTAAAGAAGAAGTTCATTGGTCTGATAAAATTACTACTGTGTTGAAAGTAAAGAAATCTTCGATCAGTTTTAAAGTCATTTGTTTGTTGAAAGATTGCAAGAGAGTTTTGCATCAATCCATAACCTGTCAAACCCATGTGGGCAATATATCCCCCATACTCAAACAGATTAAAATTATAAGTGTAATTTATATAATCAGGTCGTGATCCTATTACAAAACCAGTTGTAAAATCGCTCAACTTCCCTTGAATTTGTAATCCATCAATTGCACCAATATTAGTTAGGTTTCTATTTATCTTCCTGCCTAATGTCAAATCCCATGAATTGCTGACTTGGTAATTTACAGCCAGAGAATAAATTTTTAGTGCATCACTAATATTATTCTTGATGTAATTCCACTCTGTCGATCTATAATTAAAGGAGATATATGAATCGAACGAAAATCTTGAGGAATTAAAATTTTGAGATCTTGCTGAAAATGTATATCTCCAGCGAAAATAATCAACAGCCTTTGTAGAAGAGAAATTACCGTAAGAGGAAATTGAAACCCTTCCTTGTATATTATTACTCTTTGACTTTGAATTCGTTTTTTTTATATCAAAATTAAGCTGCTCCTCAACAATATTATCATTTAAAATGGGAACTAAAACTAATTCATATTCAGGTTTAACTTCTGTCGCAAAGGAATAAATAAGTTCACTACCAATTTTAATTTTTGTACTCAGCAAATTTTTACCCGCAACTGAGCTGGAAGAAAGATATTCAATTTTTACGGCAGGTATAAATTTGTTCGCTTGTTTTGAGTATAGAGTATCTCCAACATTAATTTGTTCTGTGTTTTCGAACTTAACGTATATGTTTTGAGACGATACGAAAGTTACTTCCCCCACCAATGTCTCCGTCAAAGTTTGAGCAAATGGAATTTTACCTAAAAGCAAAGTAATCAGTATGACTTTTAATAATATCTTCATATTATCTCATAATTTTTTGCATCTTTAATAATGGTATGCCTCCTTCGTCAGAAGAACCGTTCGGGTGACAATCAAAACATGCCGCACTCTCATAACGATAATCAGATTCCTCTCTGTGCTTATTATCCATTTCTGATTGATTGTGCTCATGGCAATCAATACAAGAGAATACGCCGTAGTTACTTGAGACTGTATGGCAGTCAATACATTCGTTCCAAGCTTCCCTATGTTTTCTTGAATTTATCGGGAAATACTGAGAGTCATGGTCAAATGTTGAAGGAATCCAAGCATTTTGTGTATGGCATTCTTCACACTCTGTTGGGAATTGGGCACCTTGATGCGAAGGATTTGTCGAATTATTATATTCTGTTGAATGACAACTATAACATAAATCTGGCGTTGTTATATAATTACCCATATGACAATCTGAACAATTTTCTGATATCGCAGAATGAGCTCCAAGTAATTGATAATAATTATTGTGATCTGGGAACTTTGCTGGTTTCCACCCTGGCATTGTTGTATGACAAACTTCACACTCAAAAGATAAACTTAAACTTGTGTGAGAAGGATTAGTTGTATTATTAAAATCAGACTCATGACAGCTTAAGCATTTAGTATCTAGTTCACTATATCCATTCTTATGACAGTCGGTACACTCCACTTCGATATGAGAACCGGTCAGAGGAAAACTTGTTATACTATGATCGAATGCGGATTCATTCCAGTTAACTGTATTGTGACAAACCTCACATTCCTTTGGATAATTTTCTATAATATGGTCTGGTTCTTTAGCGCTATTATAATTATCAAGATGACACGAAGCACATTCGGGTTTTACTGTATTGGTGTTTCCAAGATGACATTGTGAACAATCTGAGATTAGGTGTCCTCCAAGTAGCTGGAATCCTGTTTCAGAATGATTGAATGTAGAGGGTATCCAAGCAGAAGTTTGATGACATGTTTCACAAATCAGTGATATACCTGCACTCTGATGGTTCGGATTAATAGCGTTGTTGTAAATTTCCAAATGACACGAAGCACATTCGGATTTTGCTGTATTTGTGTTGCCAATGTGGCATTGAGAGCAATCCGAAATCAGATGCCCACCCATAAGTTGAAATCCTGTTTCAGAGTGATTAAAAGTTGAAGGTTTCCATGATGTTGTCTGATGACAAGTTTCACACTGTTGCGAAATTCCTGAACTCTGATGATTCGGGTTTACTGAAGTATTATAACTATCACTATGACATGAAAAACACTCTGAGGATGCACTTGCATAATCTATTGCATGACAATCGGCGCAAGGAAGATTTGAATGTGATCCTGTAAGAGGGAATAATAGCGTATGCCCCTGACTTCCCTCGGAATCTCCATTTGGATGACACGAATAACATGCAGGGCTTTCATATACATATCCTCTAACTTCTTTGTGTTCATCATCCATAGACAATTGATTATGATCATGACAAGTTATACAAGAAAATGTAGTATAATCATTTCCATTTGTATGACAATCGGTGCATTGATTCCATTCATTTTTGTGTTTACCTGAATAAATTGGGAAAAATTGATTGTCATGTTCAAACGTTGCTGGTGTCCATCCAGAAATGCTGTGACATGATTGGCAGTCTTTGGAAAATCCAAGATCAGCATGTGAAGGATTTGCAGTTGAATTATAATCATTTTGATGGCAGCTATAGCAATCTTGACTTAAACCGGAGAAATCATTTTGATTATGACATTCAAAACAATTGGCAATCGCATGTCCTCCAATTAATGGGAAAAAATTATGAGTTATTTGAGAAGCACTCCAACCAGATTTGCTTTCTGTATGACATTCACTACAATTCGTCGAAAACCCAGCCTTAACATGATCTGGATCTTTTGCAGATTGATAGTCATTCTGGTGACAGTCAACACATTCGACACTTAGCGGTTCAAAATTCAATAAAGAATTTGAAATATGACAATCACTGCAATCCGCAGTTTGGTGAACACCCAAAAGAGGAAATCTGCTCATCCTATGAAGTTGCAAAACATCACTGACTAACCAACTCGTTGGAGTGTGGCATCTTGCACAATCAAAGCCAACCGTATTTTCGTGAACATCATTATGACAACTCTCACAATCATTCAAAACATTTTTAAAACTTAAATCAGCATGGCAAGAACTACAATTTACATCACAATGTTGACCGAGTAGAGTAAATTTTGTGGAGCTGTGATCGAACTCTATTTTCTTTGTGTCTATTTTCCAACTCTCTGTTGAATGACATAGCAAACAATCAAGATCAAAACTTTTACCATGCGGCGATTCCTGCCCAAATAACTGGAATGAGAATACCAATATTAATATTATGAGTGACAGCTTTTGCATGTTATCTCTTCAAATTTATAATTGACAATTTTTACTCCATCTACAAATTCAGATTTGTGGCATTTAGTACAAGGTACGTTAATATGAGAACCATCAAGTTTAAATCTAGTCTTATCATGGTTAAAACTTGAAGCTGTCCAATTATCAGCTGTGTGACATTTTAAACAATTGTTTGAATAGCTAAATTCAAATTGACCGTTGTGATTATCTTGATGACAAGCTTGACAAGTATTTTCAAGCTTATTAAATACAAAATCTTGCTCGTTTTTTAAAAAGTGACAATTTTGACACTCTGTGGATTTATGTTTTCCCAAAAGTTTAAATTCAGTTTTATTATGATCAAAACTAATTTCTCTCCAGCTATTTGAATTGTGGCACTTCTCACAAAAACCTTGTTCATCACTATACTTTTGAATTAATTCTCCATGAATGTTTTTGTGACAAGTAATGCAATTGGTTTGGTCAATTTTGAATTTCCATCCAGAATCTTTTTGATGACATTGAGCACAAGGCACAGCTA
This sequence comes from uncultured Ignavibacteria bacterium, assembly GCA_963751695.1. Classification (GTDB taxonomy): domain Bacteria; phylum Bacteroidota; class Ignavibacteria; order Ignavibacteriales; family Melioribacteraceae; genus SZUA-22. Next base: position 566,090 of record CAVVVP010000002.1, read on the forward strand.
AGTGGGAACCCAGTAGAATAAATTTAGTTTTCGAATGATTTTCTATAGTAAAGTTTGATGGAGTAAATTTTTCTTCAGTATGACAAGTAGAACAATCTTGTTGAATTCCATTTCTTTTGAATTCTCCCTTGTGATAATCTGAATGACAATTATAACATTTTTGATATTTTAATTTTACGGAGACACTTTTCGTATGACATTGATTACAGTCAACTTTTTTATGCGCTCCTCGTAAAGAATACCCAGTTTTAGAATGATCAAACTTACTTTTATTTTTTGAAGTTTTGAAAGATTGTACCGTGTGGCATTCAACACAATTGGTTCCAAATTTTCCTAAATGAATATCATTGTGACAATCAACACATTTATCGTATTTTGCTATACTAAACGGTTGAAATGTTTGTACATTTACTTCACTTACTTTATGGCACTTTTCACAGTTTACAATTTCATGTGCCCCGGTCAATTTGAAATTAGTTTCTGTATGATTAAATCCTAAGGCTGGTCTCCACATTTCAGAATTATGACAACTGCTGCACTCTCGATCTTTAAATTCTCCTTGATGAAAATCATCATGACAGCTTTGGCACTTATTCTCTAAACCCAAAAACGTAGATTTCTTCTTTTTTAATTCTGAAGACTGTATAAATTTTGATTGGTGACATTCTTCGCATTTGATGTTTACATGTTTTCCAATGAGTGGAAATGTAGTTAATGAATGATCAAATTTATTTTCATTAAATCTTATGAGTGTAAAATCTCTTCCGAAATGTTCTCCATGACATTTAAAACAATCTTCGTTCTTGATCTCAGTCGATGAATGATACCCTTTATTTAAGTTTATTAATTCATTGATTTCATTATGACAATCCAAACATTTTTGATTATCAACTTTCTCCCCTAAAATGTGACACTTAGTACAATTGCTAATCCCCTCTAAAGATTTATGAGCAGTAGTCAGTTCTCCAGGGGAAATTTGTGCAGAAAGAGAATTAGAAAACAATACTATAACAAACAATATATTTAAAAATCTGGTTATTAAATCACCTTTGAGTTTTACTAATGTTTTAACATTGCTTCACCGTGTTTAACAGTAATTTTAATTCCTACTTTCTCAAGAAATTGAGTTGGCAACTCCCCACCGGCAAAAATGTATACTAATTCATTTTCAATTTTTTTGATTTCATTTTTATCGATTCTTAGTTCCACATAATCATCCAATATGTTTTCAATAGTAGAATTATATAACATGCGGATTGACTTACTATTAATCTTCTCATTAATTTTTTCCAGATTTTTTGGCTTTATCCTAGAAAAACTACTTCCCCTGTATGAAAGAGTAACATTATTGTTTTCTTCAGCAAGAAGTAAGGCTGCTTCAACAGCAGAGTCTCCGCCTCCAACTACTAAAATATTTTTATCGTGAATTAACTCCGGTTCTAATAACCTATAAGCGACCTTTTCGTTTTTCTCTCCCTTAACTCCCAATTTTCTTGGAGCTCCTCTCCTACCGATAGCAAGAAGTACCTTTTTTGTATCGTAATTATTTTTATTTGTAACAACTTTGAAACTATTATCGGCTTTCTGAATTTCATCTACCTTTTCGTTCTCACTGATTGATATTTCATTTAATTCTAACACCTTTTTCCAAATATCTAGTAATTCTGTTTTTGTTGTTTCAACTAGTTTTAATTTCCCGTATAAAGGCAAATCCATTGGAGAAGTCATAACGATTTTGGAGCGAGGGAAAGAAAAAACAGTTCCTCCCAAAGAGTCTTGGTCAAGTGTTAAACATTTTAGTCCATTTTTTTTTGCCTGAAGTGATGCTGAAATTCCAGCTGGACCCGAACCAATAATAACTAGATCGTACTCCACATTATCGCTTTTATTAAGTTTCTTACATAAATTATCAACAGCTTGTTTTCCTTGTTCAACTGCATTTTTAATAAGCCCCATGCCACCAATTTCACCAGCGATAAAGATTCCAGGGATATTGGTCTCAAAAGTTGGACTTACATGCGGAAGGTGAACTCCCCTTTTTTCAGTTCCAATGTGAAGTGAAATTGCTCCGACCGGACACGCGATGAAGCAAGCACTATGTCCAATGCATCGTGATGCGTTTATTGTAGTTGCTTTTCCATTTCTGATACCCAGCACATCTTTTTCAGGACAAGCAGTTATGCAGGCCCCGCTCTTAATGCATGAATTAACATCTACGACTGGGTGCAGTGAAACTGGCTCGTGAGTTCCAAGTTCTTTTGCTTTCTGAATCTTTTCTTCTACAATTTTAGAATCTTTATTTTGTTTACTCAAATATTTGTAGAGGATAAAAGCAAATAGAACTCCAACTGTACCGTAAATAAATATATTTTCGAATAATACTTCCATAAGAATTTAGAATATCCATTTATAACCAAATGTTATTGTTACAATTACATGAATTATCATAATAACTATCATTAATACAGCAAATGGGAAATGAGCGATATGCCAATAGCTAAATAGCTTTTGGGTTGTTTTTAATAGAGAAAGTCTTCGATTTAATTTCAATTTTCTTCTACAAACACTAAGAACTTCTGTTATAGACTTTGATGATACTTTACTCTTTTTTAAGTTTGTTTTAATCTCATGTAAAGATCTTTTATCTACCCAAAAACCCTTTATCATAATTGGTAATAAAAATATTGGATTTATGGCTACACTTTCGTTACTAGAAAAATTCTCAAGTTTGTCCAACAGAGTATAATCCAATTGATTCTTTTGTCGAAGTTGAAATCCTAAATCAAAATTTATCTTGCTGCTTTCCTCAAAACTTAATTCTGTACCATCAATAGAGCGAGGAATTTGTAAATATATATATCTTCCAACAACTCCACTTAATACTACTGCAACCATACTCCAAAAACTTATTGAAACAATTCCACCGAATTTAAAAGCTGTGTGAAAGAGAACTAACATCGGTCCAAGAGTGCACAAAAAAATGTGAAATTCAAGCCAATGTTTTAACAATCCGAGGCGGGCAAATCTTTTACTTCTTTTTCGAATAACATAGGTCAATACTCCAATAATTATTAATAGTGAGCCTACAATACCGTAACCATGACCTAAAGATCCGCTTGGCTTTAATGCACGGTAATCTTGATGAAAAAACCTTTCGGTTATCGGAGTAGTGTAATAATCGAAGCCAATAGTAATAATTACGGTAAGTGCTATAATAGAAACTAAAACGAATAATGTGAGATATATAAAATGTACGTTTTTCTTCAAATTTAACCTATTCTTAAAATTCTAAACATGACAATAGATACTATTTATTATTATAACAACATTCATTCCATAATTTATAGTATAAAAGAAACGATTTGTTTTACTTGCTAAATATTTTCATATCGTTTTTCAAAAAAAAGATATATTTTTGAAACAATTCTTTTCATTTGCTTATTTACTATGTCAATTAACGACAATTTAAAAGATCACATATTAGAATCGATTGGTGAAGGGGTTTTCACAGTTGATAAGAATTTCAAAATTAATTTCTTCAACAAAGCCGCCGAAAAAATAACTGGTTATGAAAGAGATGAAGTTATTGGAAAGTTTTGTAAGCATGTCTTTCGCTCTGAACTCTGCTTTACAGATTGCCCAATTTCTCTTGCACTAAAGTCAAATTCAACGATATATGACTTTGAATCCTTCATTAAACCTAAAGAGGGTAAAAGCAAGCCCATTAAAATGAATTCAGCAGTTCTTTACAATGAAACGAATGATCCAACAGGTGGTATTATTACATTCAGAGATATTTCAGAGCTGGCTGGATTGAAGAAAACTTTATCTGAAGAGACCAGCTTTCAGGGTGTAATCGGACACAGTAAACAAATGCAGGAAATCTTTGAACTAATAAGAGAGATCTCAGATTCAAGCGCACCGGTTATGATACAAGGTGAGTCTGGAACTGGAAAAGAAATGATCGCCAATGCGATTCAGAAAACCAGCAACCGAAAACACGAAAAGTTTGTAAAAGTAAATTGTGCAGTGTTTCCCTCCAATTTACTCGCTAGTGAATTATTTGGGCATGTAAAAGGTGCCTTTACAGATGCAATAAAAGACCGCCCTGGAAGATTTGAAATTGCTGATAAAGGGACGATTTTTCTGGATGAAGTTGCTGAAATGCCACAGCAGATGCAGCTCCAGCTGCTCCGTGTGCTTCAAGAGGGATCATTTGAAAGAGTTGGTGAGTCCATCACAAGAAAAGTTGATGTACGTGTAATTGCAGCTACAAATATTGATATAAATGATGCATTAAAGAAAGGCTCACTTAGGGAAGACCTTTTTTATCGTCTGAGTGTTATTCCAATAGTAATCCCTCCCCTCAGAGAAAGAACCGATGATATAATTCCACTTACTGCACATTTTCTTAAGAAATTTTCATTCCTCTATAAAAAGGAGATTACTGAAATAGGTGATAAAGCTCTTGACCTTCTTCTTGGATATAAGTGGCCTGGTAATATTCGTGAACTTGAAAACGTCTTGGAATATGCATTTGTTAGAACGAAAGATTCTAACACCATTGAATTTTCTAAACTTCCCGATTCTATCCGTAACTTAAATGCTTCCCCATTTGGAATAAGAGAGAAACATGCATTTTCTGATAACGGTAGCGAAGCAGCAAAACTTTTCGGTCTCCTTGAAAAACACCACTGGAATAGAACTTCTGTTGCAAAGGAACTAGGAATTGGAAGAACTACCCTATGGCGTAAATTAAAAAAACACGGTTTAGTAACTGATTGAAATACTAAACGCATAAAAAATCCTCCACATTTAGTGCAGTTTTTAGTCCCTAGAAATGTTTCAAGTGTTTCAACTTCGCTTAGTGTGTTCCAATTATTCTAAAAAACGTTTCATAGATCATCCTAAATTTCAGAACCTTCAAAATTTAGCTTATTTCCAAATATATTTTTGTTTCACTCATTCTCACTTGTTAGCAAATACACTAGTTAGCAACTATATTCAACTAATTGATGAAACGAATTATAATATGGAACATACCGTTTCATCATATATTCATAAAATCCTTAAAAAGACCTCAAAATCCAATTGGCACTTAACTTGCCTCTAACTATAAAATCAAAATCTAATTAAGGATTAATTATGCAAAAGATATTTTATTCAATTTTCGGAATTATATTGATCTCTCTCTTCTTTTTCGGAGGTTGCTCCGAGAAAAAAATTGAGGACGCGCCCACTGATCCTGACAATGCCTTAAAAGTCAATTCTTGCGAAGGATGTCACACCAACTATGATCATCTAAAAGCTAACTATACTCCTGATCCTCCAGCACCTCCAGGAGGTGGATGTGGAGGTGAAGCTCCACATTACGAACCATATGACCGAGTATACATGGGAGGTTCTGGTTATAACGAATTTAAAAATGATATTCACGGTAAACTTAGTTGTGTAACTTGTCATAATGGTGTTGATGGTACTTCTGATAGAGAAATCGCTCACTCTGGCGATTTCACGAAAGAACCATCTCACATTGCAGATGAAAAATGTGCTTCATGTCATCCGCAAATTGTTCAAAGAACTACTAATAGTATTCATGAGCAAGGCTGGGGACAAAAAATGATGCTCATTAAACGTGGTGGTTATGGTGAGGGTCCAGAAGACTTTGAAAATTGCCCTGAAGATATGAAATCAGGATATAATCAGAATTGTTTCAAATGCCATGGAACATGTGGTGAATGTCACATCATCAGACCAAAAGCAATGGGCGGTGGTCTAACCAGTGGTCATAAGTTTATTAAAACACCAGACATGGTTAATGTTTGTGTTGGTTGTCATGTTAGTCGTGGAGGTCACGCATATCTAGGTGTTGCTCCCGGAACAAAACCAGATGTTCACCTTACAAAACGCGGATTCACTTGTATGGACTGCCATTCAATGGATGAAGTTCATGGTGATGGAAAAGTATATGATACACGTTTCAAAGTTCCAACACAGCCAAAATGTGAGAATTGTCATAGCGGTCTGCAGAATCAGAACTCATATCATTCTACTCACATGAAAGATTTTAACTGCCAAACTTGTCACTCACAAGATTATAATAACTGCGGTAGCTGCCATATTGGAACAGAGGAAGGCGCAAGAATTCACTCTCATATGAAATTCAAAATTGCTAATAACCCAATACCAGAAATAAGAGACTATGAATTGGCTACAGTTCGTCAATCACTTTCTGCTCCCGATAGTTGGGATCAATATGGTGTGCCTGTACTAGCTAACTTTGACGCCGTACCGACTTATAAATATACCACCCCTCACAATATATTAAGATGGACAGCAAGAACAGACACAACAGTTAAAGCAGGAGAAAATGATGACGTCTCCCATCCTGATTGTGCACAAGCTTGTCATATTGTCAAGCAGACAGATGGGACTTACAGAAACAAAGAATTCTATCTCTTCAATTCTGATCTTGAAGATTTTGAATTGAATGCAACCAAAGATATGGTGATGGACGGAAATCTACCAGGCTGGTGGAAAATAAATTAAAATGAATTTATTCTTAATAAATAAAAGACTAACTAATTATCTATTTCTAAAAAAAGGAGAAATATTATGAACCTAAGAAAATTGTATTATCTAATGCTAATAATCCCGTTGATGTTCTTTTATACTGGATGTAGTGACGACAGCACAGATCCACCTGCTGCAGTTAATGAATCTGAAGTATTAGTAAAATACTTAGAAGAAAATGGTGATCCAGTTGCTGGATTCCCCAAAATGGTTAAAGCTTCAGATGTAAATGCAAATATATTGGCTGGTGGCACATGGACAATTATTGATATACGAGATGCCGACACATATGCTGATGGTCATATTACAGGTGCAGTAAACGTACCCGCTGGCGAAGTGTTAGATTATTATGAAACAAACAATCTTGAAACTAAAGAAAAAGTTGTAATTACTTGTTTTTCTGGTCAATCCGCGGCGTGGGTAAACGGATTATTATGGACAGCTGGTAAAACTAACACATTTGACCTTAAATGGGGAATGTGCAGCTGGAATGAAGCTACTTCAGGTTCTTGGACTGGTGGCAATGTGAACAATTCGAGAGCAGCTCAATTTGTTACAACAGCAACTGCAAAACCAGCAGCTGGTGATCTTCCAAAATTAAGTACAGGTAAAACCAGTCCTGCAGAAATTCTAAGAGCTAGAGTAGAAGAAATCTTTGCAGAAGGATTTGGGGCTGCTGCTACAAGTAGTGATAATGTATATGCTGATCTATCAGGTCACTTTATTGTAAACTACTGGAGTGAAGCAGACTACAATTGGGGACATATAGATGGTGCAATGCAATATACTCCCAAAACATCTCTTAGTGTAGATGCAGATCTTAAAACTCTTGCTACAGATAAACCTGTAGCCGTTTATTGCTACACAGGTCAAACTTCTGCACATGTAGCAGCATATTTAAGAGTGCTAGGATATGATGCTAAAACAATTACATTTGGTGTTAATGGAATGTCTTATGACGAAATGCCAGGAACAAAATGGAATACAGATACAGAAGTACATGAATACGAATTAGTGCAGTAATTAGTTATTATAAGTTAGTGTGGGTGGGGATTATTCCTCACCCAACTATAAAATCTAATTTAATATTAAGAGAAAGACGAAAGAAAAATTATGAGTGAGATGTTAGGAAATCAATATTTTATGGCCCGCAACTATCTAAATGCTGAGAAAGAATTAGAGCCTGAATACTTGAAAGATTCTACAAATAAAGGAATCCGTAGAAAGCTTATAATTTGTTACACACAAACACGAAAATTTGAAAAAGCACTCGATATTTTTCACTCGCTTGTTAAAGAAGATGTTGCTTTTATTACATCTGCCGATAAGATTTTAGATGACTGTCCCTGCCCTGAATTATTAGATGACTTTAATCGGACCCACACTATTGAAGATAATTATGAATTCAATCTATCGCATGGAATGTTGTGGCTCTACTGTGAAGAGACCAAATCTGTAGACTATCTAAAATTAGCTTTAAAAGCAAATCCAGAGGATGAGAGACTTAAAGAATCTATTACAATTATCGAAGAACACATTAAAAATCTTTTAGCTAGTTAAAACCAATATTAGCTCTCTTAACCCTATCCAAACAATTAATAATCTATCTCATTTCAGCATCTAAAAAGAGAAAGTTAAATATGGACCAAAATCAGCATTTCAAGAATTTTTAAATCAGAATCTGCTTCCTGTATTTTATTAATTATTGTCACATCAGGAAAACACAAACTGATACTATAAGTAAAGCATTTAGCAAATCACTATATCAGAAAGTATTTTCTATAAAGTAGTTGCGCGACAATCTATTTAATTAATTCATTTATTTGTATTTTTATAATTGTGTAATTATGAGCAGCAGAATAAATATAATCGAAATAATTAAATACTTAGTTAGCTATCAAATTGTTAAATAATAAAAGACAAAAAAGACAAATTAAGTAAGAAAATGAAATTTTATCTTCCAAATAAAATTTATTAAGGGGATATAGATGCTGATTGCTGCTCTTACAGGGTTTTTATATGTTTTTATTATCCCCCTTCTTACCAAATTACCTAAAAAATTTGTTGGATTTGCAACTTCTGCATTACCGCTTGGTATTTTCATTTTCTTTGCAACAAAATACAATTCTATTACAGATGGCGAAGTATTAAAAGAGTCCTACAAGTGGATTCCATCTCTTGGAATAAATCTTTCATTTTTTCTAGATGGCTTAAGTTTAACATTTGCACTAATTATAAGCTTAGTGGGTTTTGTGGTTTTTCTATATGCGGGCAGTTATATGGAAGGTCACAAATTTATAACTCGCTTCTATGTTTATATCACAATATTTATGTCTTCAATGATCGGACTTGTAACCTCCGATAACTTATTGACGATGTTTGTATTTTGGGAATTAACAAGTATAAGCTCTTACTTACTTATTGGTTTTAATCACGATAAAGAACGATCAAGATTTTCTGCTTTACAAGCATTACTTATTACTGGCGGAGGCGGTTTATCACTTTTAGCTGGAGTAATAATTTTAGCCAATATTTCCGGGAGCTGGTCAATTTCCGGTCTAGCAAATTTGAATGACTTAATTACAAATCATTCACTATATCCTGCTGCGACAGTACTTATTTTAATTGGTGCGTTTACCAAATCAGCGCAATTCCCGTTTCATTTTTGGCTGCCAAATGCAATGGAAGCACCAACACCTGTAAGTGCTTATCTTCACTCGGCCACAATGGTTAAAGCTGGAATTTACCTAATGGCTAGAATGAATCCATCGATGGGCGGTACTGATTTATGGCAGAATACCATTTTAATTGTTGGAACTGTCACAATGGTATTTACTGCTATGTTAGCATTAAAGCAGACAGATCTGAAAAAATTATTAGCATATTCAACTTTAAGTGTTCTCGGTACATTAACAATGCTAATTGGAATAGGAAGCGATCTTGCAATTAAAGCCTTTATGATTTACCTAATTGCCCACTCGCTTTATAAAGGCACCTTATTCTTGGTGGTTGGTATAATTGATCATGAAACTGGGACGCGAGAAATTACTAGTTTAGGCGGACTTAGAAAGTTAATGCCAATTACAACAACTATTGCAATACTTGCCTCACTTTCAAAAATGGGAATAGTACCATTAATTGGTTTTGTCGGTAAAGAGACTGTTTATGCCTCAGTGCTTGAATTTACAACATTCGGATCTTATTTAATTATACTTGCAATATTAGCCAATGTATTTATTGTATATATAACAATAGCTGTTGGCTTCAAACCTTTTATTGGTAGAGAATTGGCAACTCCAAAACATCCTCATGAAGCACCCTTCAAAATGTGGTTTGGTCCCATGATTCTGGCATTGACTGGGATGGTACTCGGTATTTTTTCCTCTTTTATTATAAATAAGCTAATCAACAATACTGAGCTCGGTATTATTAACGAGAGATTAAATATTCCAGTAAAACTTTGGCATGGATTTAATCTTGAATTAGGCCTTAGCATTCTGACCGTTCTCCTGGGTATACTCGTCTATTGGAAAAGAAATTTATTTATTAATATTATTTTCTCACTCTCATTTCCAAAATTATTTAAACCATCATATTATTATGAGCTACTTTTAAATGGGACTTTGGGATTTGCAAAATCTCAGACTAAGATTTTGCAAAATGGCTATCTTCGATATTATGTAATCACAATAGTTTTAACTACAATTTCGCTTGCCGGCTATACTCTTTTATCTGTGAGAAGTATTTCTGATATTAGAATCAGCTTTGATCCAACTTTTCCTGAAATTGTAATTGGATTTTTGATTATTGCTGCATCAATTTTTGCCGTTCACACAAAATCAAGATTAACTGCAATAGTTTCTGTTGGTGTTGTAGGTTATTCAGTAGCACTAATTTTTATTATGTATAGTGCCCCGGATTTAGCAATGACTCAATTTGCAATTGAAACATTAACAGTGATTCTTTTTGTTCTAATTATTTACAAATTACCAAAATATGTAAAGTTTACAAGTACAGGCGGAAGGATTAGAGATTTAGTTTTTGCAAGTCTGAGCGGTTTACTGCTTAGTCTAATAACTCTTTTTGTTATATCCGATCCAATGACTTCAGAATTAAGGAATTATTTTGCAGAAAATAGTCTGCCGATTGGTAAAGGAAAAAATATTGTAAATGTAATATTGGTTGATTTTAGGGCGCTTGATACGATGGGAGAAATTGCAGTTTTAGCAATTGCCGCTATTGGTGTTTTTGCTCTGCTGAAATTTAAAAAACAGGAAGGTGCGGAATGAAAAATTCGCTAATTCTTATTACCATTGTAAAATATATCCTTCCTTTGCTGCTAATCTTTTCATTCTTTTTACTTTTAAGAGGTCACAATGAGCCAGGCGGCGGCTTTTCAGGAGGACTTGTTGCCGCTGCAGCATATGCACTATATGCTATTGCAAATGGTGTTTCAGAAGCTGAAAAGCTTCTCAGAATGGACCCATTAAAAATTATTTCTATAGGATTATTAATTGCATTATTTAGTGGAATATATCCACTATTATTAGGGAAAAGCTTCATGACTGGCGTTTGGCTCGAATATACTATCCCAGTAATTGGGAAACTTGGGACACCACTGATCTTCGATATTGGTGTTTACATCTTAGTTTTAGGCATTACTGTAAAAATTATTTTTTCATTAGCCGAATTGGAAGAATAATGACACTTATTTTAGTCATAGTAATTGGTGTACTCTACGCTACCGGATTATATATGATAATGCGGAGAAGTTTTGTAAAAGTAATAATTGGTCTTATATTTTTGGGTCATGCTGCTAATTTACTCATCTTTACTGTTGGTAGAATTACTAAGGGTGTCCCTTCATTCATTAAAATAGATGGTACAATTGCTGAAAACTTTGCGGACCCATTGCCTCAGGCATTAATATTGACTGCTATTGTAATTGGTTTTGGTGTTCAAGCTTTTGCAATTGTTTTATTCAAAAGAGTATACCAGACTGCTGGAACCGATGACTTGGATAAACTTAAATCCACTGATGAGATGAAAAACTAATGCTGCTTGCACTTCCAATTATATCGCCATTTTTCTTTGCAATAGTAATGCTGTTTTTCTGGAAGAATTTTAAAGCTCATCGTTTGTTAAATTTAATTTCTTCTGTTGCTTCTTTAGTTATTGCTTCATTTCTTATATCAGATGTGATGAGTTATGGGATTCAATCATATCAAGTAGGTAGTTGGGAAGCTCCATTTGGAATTACATTAGTCTCTGATTTATTAAGTGCGATAATGGTCGTAATTACTTCAATTATTGGATTTACTACAGCAATTTATTCTTTAGCAACAATAGATACAGATAGAGAGAAGTTCGGATACTATCCATTGCTTCAAACCTTATTAATGGGGATAAATGGTGCATTTCTAACTGGAGATATTTTCAATCTATATGTCTGGTTCGAGGTAATGTTAATAAGTTCCTTTGTACTCTTGGCCTTAGGTGGAAAGCGTGAACAACTTGAGGGAGCAATTAAATATGTCACTTTAAATTTACTCTCATCAGCACTATTTTTAGCCGGTATTGGAATTTTATATGGTCTTGCGGGAACATTAAATATGGCTGACCTCGCAAGGAAGTTACCTTTAATTAACACTCCTGAAATGACCACTGTTGTAAGTATTTTATTTCTCATTGCATTCGGAATTAAGTCTGCTGTATTTCCTCTCTTCTTTTGGCTTCCATCATCCTATCATACACCTCCAGCAGCTGTCTCTGCAATTTTTGCGGGTTTACTTACTAAGGTTGGAGTATACGCATTAATGAGGGTGTTCACTTTAATTTTTATAAATAACACTGATTTTACCCATACAATTATTTTGATAATCGCTGGTTTTACTATGTTAACCGGCGTACTTGGTGCAGCAGCTCAAATGGATTTTAGAAAGATACTCTCATTTCACATTATTAGTCAGATTGGATATATGATAATGGGTTTAGGACTGTATTCACCGTTAGCCATAGCTGGAGGAATTTTTTATATCATTCATCATATTATTGTCAAAACAAATTTATTTTTTGTCAGCGGTGTAGTTAACAAAATGAGGAATACTTATCAGCTTAAACAGCTTGGCGGGCTTTATAAATTATACCCTTTGCTTGGATTGCTCTTTTTAATACCTGCACTTTCTCTTGCTGGTATTCCACCATTAAGCGGTTTTTGGGCTAAGTTTACTGTTGTTAAAGCCGGTATCGATCTTGGAGAATATTCCATTGTTGCAGTTTCATTAGTCGTTGGTTTATTAACATTATTTTCAATGACAAAAATTTGGAACGAAGTGTTTTGGAAAGATGAACCGAATCAAGAAAGTATTATTGAGGAACAGACTAGCTTTCAAAAAGTATTCTTGTTTCTACCAGTAATTATCCTAGCAATTATTACAATAACAATTGGTCTAAATGTTGAACCGTTTTTTGAAATTGCAGAGAAAGCTTCATCACAGTTGTTAAATCAATCAGAATATATTAACGCTGTCTTGGGAAACATAAAATGAATCAATTACTACTAAATATTTTACTTGCACTTGCCTGGATGTTTTTATCGGGTGACCTAAATTTCATAAATTTTATTGAGGGATTTTTAATTGGCTTTATAATTCTATGGATTAGTAAACATGCTTCCGATAGCCAAGATTATTTCAAAAAGATTCCTAGAATAATTGGATTTGTTTTTTATTTCTTCTACGAACTCTTTGTAGCAAATTTAAAAGTCGCATATGATATAATTACACCCAAGCATAGAATGGAACCATCTATTATTGCTATACCTCTTACGGTCGATAAAGATTTTGAAATTACTATTCTTGCTAATTTAATCACTCTAACTCCCGGCACTTTAAGTTTGGATGTAAGTACTAATAAGAAAGTTCTATATGTTCATTCAATGTATGTTTCAGATCCAAAAGAATTTATTGATTCAATAAAAACTGGTTTTGAACAAAAATTATTGGAGATAACAAGGTAATGTTTGAAATAGTTTTAACATATATAGTAATGCCAATTCTTTCATTATCCATACTTTTAGTATTCTTAAGATTGTTGAAAGGACCAACTATTGAAGATAGAATAGTCGCTTTTGATATATTAACATCCATCGCAATTGCATTCCTTTCTGTATATGCTTTAGTAACTAGTGAGACCACAATAATTGACATTGGAATTATTTTAGCACTTCTTGCTTTTTTAGGAACAGTCGCCTTTGCCTATTATCTTGAAAGGAGAACAAGGAGATGAAAGAAATTATTAGTATAGTTTGCATAATCACCGGCTCTATTTTTATTTTTATTTCTGCAATCGGTCTACTTAGAATGCCTGATTTGTACATGCGAATGTCAGCGACAACTAAAGCTGCCACTTTAGGAGTCGGGTTTGTATTATTTGGCACTGCAATTCATTTTTGGGAAATTGGGATTATAAGTCGTGCAATAATAATCTTTTCCTTCTTGTTATTGACTGCACCAGTTGCAGCACATATGATTGGAAGAGCAGCTTACTTTGATGGAGTTCCACTATGGAAAGGAACTAAAATCGATGAGCTGAAAGGTAAATATGATGAAGATACACATGAATTGAAATAATGATTCTAGTATTGCTACTCTGAACTGTCCTCCCCAGAAGTAATATTCATTAGTTTATTGAATTATTTTAGTAGCATCATCATTTTAGTTTCATCAAAACTAATAGATTTTTGAGAAGAACCTCCGACTCTTAAACAATAAAAATAAACACCGCTGTGTAGATCTTTAGCATTGAATTGAACTTCGTAACTTCCAGCAGACTGCAAACTATTTTCAAGTACTGCAACTTGCCTTCCTAGAATATCAAAAACTTTTATTTGAACACGCATGATGTCATTAGGAGTTTGATCTGGAATTTCATATTTAATTATTGTACTTGGATTAAATGGATTAGGGTAATTCTGAGCAAGTAAAAACTTGTTTGGGATGATGTTGATTCCCAAATCTTCAATATTTACAGTCTTACCTAAACTAAAATCAGCAACAGAAGGCAAATGATCAGATGCATTTGTAACATCCTCAGAGCGAAGATTATAATAATCTAAACTATCTTGTGGAAGCGAATTAGTAAAAAGAACAAAACTATTTTCAAGTTGAATTACTGAATTCGTAAAAACTATATAATCTAATCTGCCAGGAGCAAAAGAACTCCCTTCATTATACCATGATATTGTAGACGGTTGATGAGTTGTTGGCGGCTTTGAATCCATAAAGTCTGTACCATCCCAATCTGGATTAAATTTTTCACCAAAAATACCAGTGTTTACAATATCGCCAGTGATTAAAGTTGTCTGCTGTTGTTTATACCCAACTAAATTCATATCTCCTAAAATTACGATTGGAGTTTCAAACTCCAATGTTAATTCACCACCTTCTTTCTTCGCCTCTCTAACAAAAGCCATAAATGCATCGATCTCTCTTTGCCTTCCATCATTATTATCACAGCAAGGAGTGTGTGCATTTACCAACAAAAGATCTTTTTCATATTTACCACTGAGATCGACCAAAAATGCTCCGTTACCTTCGACATAAAATGATTGAGTAATTGGAAATCTGCTGACTGTAATAATATCACTACCTTGTTTAGCAGCGTACCATTGCTCATTTCCATTGGAGGGTAAAAATTCTTCGATCAACTCTGCAGTTTGTTCAGCAGAGTGATTATAAATTTCTTGGAATCCAAATATGTCTGGATTGAGTGCTTTTATTATTCTGCTAAATTCTTCTTTCCGAGATGGGTCAAACAGGTTATCCCTCTCAATATTGTATGAAACTATTCGAAGAAAATTAGAATTCAATTTTCCAATTGAATAATTCACACCTTGAAGTGGTTCAGTTAATTCAAAATTATAAATTATTCCTCCATCTCCGTCCGGCATTTGGTCACCTCCAAATATATCATCGATAAAAACATATTTGATGGATGAACTCGTGAAAACCTTATGCCCCCCAATTACAATGGAGGTATCGATCTTCAGCTCAAATCGATCTGAAGTAACAGTAGGTAATGAAACAAATCCTAAGTCATCATGATAGATAGGATAATTGGTTGTCCCTCTATAGTAATTTCCACTTCTAGACCCAAATGAGAATTGAAGATCAGCTCCAATACCTTTTATTTGCAATCCTGTGGTTAGATCATTATCAGTATCGATATACATCCAAATAGCATTCAGATCTTGCAAGTTAATCTCTCTGCCAACTTCTAAATAAAGGAAGAGATAACTTTTGTAGCTTGTAGACTTAAATGTTCCAAAATCAATATCTGCCCCATCCCCAATGCTATCTTGATAAAGAGGAACAAACGAGTCCCAATCTGAGTAATCTTCGTCTAAGTAGATACTGTAGTCTTGCGCTAAGAGCAAAACTGTAGCCTGTAAAAATACGATCAGAATTAAAGCAAGTTTTGAAGGTTTCATATTATACCTGTTATCCAATTATATCCAATATTTTTCAATGTAATATAACCAAATTCTTAGTCGTGCGTTCGAATCTATTTTAATTTTACTCCCCTTTTAGTATGTTGTATTACTAAATTATTTCTATTCAATTATATGTTACGAAAGATTAAGTTTGCTTTATATTTACTCACTATTCTTGTATCAAGCTGTTCTAAAGAACTACCTATCATTGAGGATTTATCTCAATCAAACTATAAATTAGTAACTCAGGACAGTGTCGCAGTTAATTTCCCACAATTCTTAAATGGAACAACTTTTGTAATTGGGTATATTTTTACTAATTGTCCCGATATCTGTCCTCTTACAACGAATAATATGAGGTTGATTCAAGAAAAGCTCGTAGAAGAAAATCTTAGAAACGTTGAGTTTGTCGGATTAAGTTTTGATCCTGATATGGACACACCAACTGTTCTCCGAAAGTATACGGAAATTCGAAATTTGGACACATCAAATTGGACTTTTCTTACCGGAGAAAAAGAGACGATTAAATCTTTGTTGAAGAAAGTTGAAGTTTTTGCTATGCCCTCCGATTCATCTATCACAGATGAAGGAAAGAAGTTTAACTACTTCATTCACACTGATCGGATTTCACTTGTTGATTCAGAAGGAAGAATAAGAAAAAACTATTCTGGGAGTAAAATCAGTGTAGATGAAATTATCATTGATATAAAAACGATACATATGGAGGATTGAGAATGAAGAATTATTTAATATTGCTACTATTTGTGCTAGTTTTATCTTGTCAGCAAGATAGTACAAAAGAAGAAAAAGAATTGCTTTCAAAGTTCACAAGCAATGATGGGAGCATTGAATTGGTTAATCCAAATGCTAGACCAGCAGCAAAAGGGATGAACAGCGCTATCTTTGTAAAAATTAAAAATGTATCTGACCATGAAGACACAATCTATTCTGCAGAATCAAGCATAGCAGAACTAGTTGAAGTTCATGAAACATACAAAGTCACGGAAGAAAAGATGGGAATGAGGCATGTCGAATTTCTCATAATTCCAGCTCACTCAGAAGTTTTGCTAAAACCAAGAAGTTTTCACATAATGCTGATCGATTTAAATGAAGATCTGAAAATTGGAAGTGATGTGAAAGTTAAATTAATATTTAAAAAGGCTGGAGCAGTTGAGATCACAGCAAGTGTAAAAGATGTAATGAACAATTCTAAAAAATAAATGGCATAAAATGAAAGCTAAAATTATCGTACTGAGCATTTTATTCTCAGTTTCACATATCGCGCAAGAGTCAATTCAATCTTTTATTTCACTTAAAAACACTGGGGTTCACGAGTTTTTAGAAAAACATCCAGAGTATGATGGAAGAGGAACAATTATAATGGTTCTAGATACTGGTATTGATATTGGAGTCGATGGACTTACTAAAACATCAACAGGAGAAGATAAAGTTCTAGATGTGCAGGACTTTACTGGCCAGGGTGATGTTCAACTATTTAATGCATCAATTGAAAGTGATAATGACACCACATATTTTCTCAATAATTCTGAAAACTTAAAAGTCAGTGGGGCCGATAAACTTTCTATTAAATCTAAGGATGACAAATATTTCATCGGACTAATTACAGAAGAAAGATGGAAAAATTCCGGCTCGCATGTTCAGGATTTAAATGGGAATGGGACAACAGATGATATGTTTTACATAGTCGCATTTGAAACTGAGGATAACGGAGAATCATACTGGGTTGCTATTGTAGATGTTAATCATAATGGAGGCGTATCAGATGATAATCCTATTAGGAGCTATAAAGAGAAACATGATATTGTTGAAATCAAGAATGACTCCGGTGTAAATGAGTTCACCATTGCACTAAACATTTATCCTGACGAAAAACGAGTATCATTATTCTTTGATGATGGTAGCCACGGAACACACTGTGCTGGTATTGCTGCTGGCAATAGTATTGGAGAGACTTCACTTAATGGAGTTGCGCCTGGCGCTTATTTGATGGGTTTGAAACTCGGAAACAATAACTACTCTGGTGGAGCGACTGTTACAGAAAGTATGAAGAAAGCATACTTATATGCAGACAAAATTTCAAAAGAAAGAGAAGAACCTTGTATAATTAATATGAGTTTTGGAATTGGATCAGAAATTGAAGCAAAATGTGAATTTGGAAAATTTCTAATCGATCTCGTGAAAGAAAATCCATATTTGTACATAGCAACATCGAACGGAAATGAAGGACCAGGTATTTCTACTTCTGGATTGCCAGCATCCTGTACTTCTGTTTTCTCTTCAGGCGCTGTTCTCTCTCAAGATGTAGGAAATGACATGTACGGTACCGTATTGGATAAAGATATCATTCTACATTTCAGTTCCCGTGGTGGTGAAGTTGCCAAACCAGATCTAGTTTCACCTGGAGCCGCAGTTTCAACAGTTCCTAACTTTACAAAAAGAGATAGATTTTGGGGTACTAGTATGGCATCTCCATATACTGCCGGTGTTATGTCACTATTGCTTGGAGCTGCAAAGGTTGAATTTCCAGATGTTAAGATTCATTCAAAACTTTTATATAAAGTGCTTAAAGAAAGTGCGGTACCAATGGAAGGTTATGAAAGTATAGATCAAGGCGGGGGTCTGATCAATGTTGTTAACGCA
Source organism: uncultured Ignavibacteria bacterium (assembly GCA_963751695.1). Lineage (GTDB taxonomy): Bacteria > Bacteroidota > Ignavibacteria > Ignavibacteriales > Melioribacteraceae > SZUA-22. The sequence continues at coordinate 584,817 of CAVVVP010000002.1, forward strand.
TTTGAATTATTGAAGAAATACATTTCTAACGGAAAATATGCTGATTTTGAAACATATACGGTAAGTGCCCTAGCTCCTAATATGCCAGACGGAACTTCCGGAGCGATGTATGTCAGAAATGGGACCTATATTACCGGCGACGAAAGTTTTTCATTTTCAGTTAGAAGTGATAATATTAACAATAGAACTAAATTCTACAAATTGTTTAACCTTAAAAGTGATAGTGATTGGCTAATTCCAATATCAAAACAAACAAGAATTAGAAATGACATGCCCACTACTGTTAATTACCAATTAGACAAGTCAAAAATGCAAGAACCTGGAATGTATAACGGCACTATCACTGCATATGATGAAACATCAAACTCACCTGCTTTTGAAATGATGGCAACAGTTGTTCTGCCATACCAATTTAACAGTGAGAATAATTACATTCATACATGGAAAGATGAAACAGTTGAACAAGGAATGCACAAACGATATTTTATTGAAGTTCCTGCTGGTGCCTCTACTATGAGAATAAAACTAAGCTCAGATATTAATGAATACACGGTTTGTAGAATGTACCTTCACGATCCGCAAGGTGAGGGAGTTCTATATGGTTCATTGAATGCAGGAAAAGATGATGGCGAGTATGAAAATTATTTTTATGATCTAAAACCCGGTGTTTATGAGTACGTTGTTCTTGGACAATTCACATCTAAAGAATCCTCAATTTATGATTTGAGTATCGATTTCAAGAGTATAAACCAGATCAATGATAAAGTGCTAGACTATGACGAAAAGAAATTGACTGTTTTAAATTCATTTAACAAGGTTGAAAGCTATTTAATTAGTGGAGATATCTTAGGATATCAGAGAGATGCTTCAGTATTTATGGATAGTGTAAAATCTTATGATATTCCTTTTACATTAACAAAGGAAGAAAAATCGAAAAAATTCGATATTACCATTTCGAAAACTGACTTCAATAAACTCACAGATTTTGCGCTATTGATCTACGATGAAGATGGGACAATACTTGCATCCGATGCACTATCTTACAACGAAGGATCAATTTCTATAACCAATAGATTTCCTCAAGAAGAGGTAACCCTTAAGTTAACCTTGATCCCGGCTTATGCATTAGGTGTTGATCAGATGGAAGTGGATATCAAAGAAACAGTCTGCATGAAAAACAAAGTAGATATAAATATTTTCACCAACTATTATAATCGTTTGACTATGTATCCATCTGTAGAATATGATCTCTCGCTGAATTATCTCTACCCAACATTTATTATACCTGATAATGCAGTTTACTACGGGAAAATATATTTTAAATCGACGAGCGGAGAAAAAACGAAGTTTGAACTACCATTATACATAAATAAATAGGAGTATTAATGAGCGATCAACATGAAGTACAGAAGGTTGCTGGTCTTCCGGATAATGCTTACAACGAGTTAAAACCAGGCGAGCATTACGAATCGATCATGTCTCCGAATAAAAGCTATCCAGAGGTAACGGTTTGGTCGGTTCTCTGGGGTTTGCTTATGGCAATTCTATTTTCCGGTGCCGCGGCTTATCTAGGTTTAAAGATTGGACAAGTATTCGAAGCTGCAATTCCTATTGCTATAATTGCTGTTGGGCTTTCAGCCGCAACCAAGAGAAAAAATGCTCTTGGTGAAAATGTTATTATTCAGTCCATTGGTGCTACCTCAGGAACTATAGTTGCCGGAGCAATTTTTACAATTCCAGCATTATACATCCTTGACCTAGAAGTACAATTCTTTCAAGTTTTTGGTGCATCACTACTTGGAGGATTTTTAGGAATTTTATTTTTAATTCCTTTCAGAAAGTATTTCGTTTCTGAAATGCATGGAAAGTTTCCATTTCCAGAAGCAACAGCTACTACAGAAGTTCTTGTTGCAGGAGAAAAAGGCGGCAACCAAGCTTTTGTTTTGATAATTAGTGGAATCATTGGAGGTCTTTACGATTTTGTTGTGGCAACTTTCGGCTGGTGGAGTGAAGTCTTTACAACCAAAGTTGTTGAAGTCGGTAGAACTTTAGCAGATACCTACAAACTAGAATTTAGATTGAACATCAGCTCTGCGATCCTTGGTTTAGGTTTTATTGTTGGATTAAAGTATACTGCAATAATAGCAGCTGGTTCTTTTGTTGCTTGGTATGGATTGATCCCAGTCTTTGCATATTTGGGTGATTACATCACTATGCCTATTGGCGCAAATGTTACTCAGTTAGTTAAGGATATGTCTCCAGAAGATATCTTCTTTAATTATGTTCGTCACATCGGTATTGGTGGTATAGCAATGGCCGGATTAATCGGAATCATTAAGTCTTCTGGTATTATTAAAACATCTTTTGTGTTGGGGTATAAAGAGATATTTGGAGCAAAGGGAGACTCAAATGACAAAACCAGAACTAATAAAGATTTAGGAATGGGTATTATTGCCGGAGGAATTGTTTTGACTGCAATCGTAGTCTTTATTTTCTTCTGGTTAGGTGTTGTTGATAATCTATTTTTTGCATTAGTTGGATTGTTGATCGTAATGATCATCTCATTTCTGTTCACAACTGTCGCTGCAACAGCGATTGCAATCGTAGGAACCAATCCCGTTTCCGGTATGACTCTCATGACACTCATCCTTTCCTCAGTTGTTCTTGTTGCAGTTGGATTGACAGGTACTCCTGGAATGATAGCAGCTCTAATTATTGGTGGTGTCGTTTGTACTGCTCTTTCACAAGCTGGGGCATTTATAACTGATCTAAAAATTGGTTACTGGTTAGGTTCATCACCTTATAAACAAGAGAAATGGAAATTTTTAGGAACGATCTTTTCTGCTGCAACCGTTGCCTGGATTATTATGGTTCTAAATGAAACTTATGGATTTGTCGGTGAAGGTTCGCTAGTCGCTCCACAAGCAAACGCGATGGCTGCAGTTATTCAACCTCTGATGTCAAATCAACCAGCACCTTGGATGCTATATCTCGCCGGTGCTTTTATAGCTCTAATTTTAACAATGATAAAAGTACCTGCTCTTGCATTTGCTTTAGGAATGTATCTTCCTCTAGAACTGAACACTCCCCTTTTAGCTGGTGGAATTATTGCATGGTTTGTGCAAACAAGAAGTAAGGATGAAGCATTAAATAGATCTAGAAGAGAAAGAGGAACACTTATCGCATCCGGATTTATTGCTGGCGGTGCCCTTATGGGTGTAATAAGTGCTGTTCTGCGCTACTCTGGCTTTAACTGGGTGAATACAGAATGGATGGAATCTCACCCAGCAGAAGTTCTAGCACTTGTTATGTTTATGGCTGTTAGTGTCTACTTCATTTGGGATACGCTCCGAGCTAAAAAAGAAGAATAAATCTAGAAAGTACGCTAGAGTTTAAATAAAAGGCATCCAGTTGGATGCCTTTTGTTTTAATATTAACTAAAAAAGCAATTATTCCTTCTTGCAATTTTTATACACTATAAAAAAGTTATAAGTCATATTTCCTTTGTTTTTCTGAAAAATGATACTATATTAAGATATAGGGTCTGATATATTAGACATATCTTAAAAGTAATACACAAATCTACTATATACGTAGCATACTAAACAAAGGAGTTAATTTTGGAAAAAATATATAAAGTATTTAAACAAACCTATCTAGATCAAGCAGAAAAAATAAACTTGATTGTTTTGATTCTGATGGGATTTATTTCTGCTGTACCGGCAATCGCTCAGCAAGCAATTCAACAAAATAATGATGAATATGTCTTATGGCGCTCAGCAAATGGAGAAGTTATTCAGCTTGCAGTTGATGTCGATGATGACGGAGACGGCATAGACAATGCGCTTGAAGTTAATGGATTCACTTACAATGCGCTTGATGGTTTACAAGCTTGGAATGGTGATGTAAGTGTGAAGTATTTTAAAACAGATCCATTGCGCTGGAGTACCGATGGTGACCCCTATAGTGATTATATGGAAGCCACTGAAATAAACATGCCTTCCGCAGTACCTTTCCCTGAACGACATCCTCTTGTCGCTGCCAGGCCTGTTATAATAATAGGCATGGAAGATTATGATGTAAACATCTTGGGCGAGATAACCAATACTACTGGTGGTAGCCTGACAGGATCTTATACTAATGAAACCAGTCAAACAACAGAAAAAGGTGGTGAAGTATCAGTCTCTGGGGGTTGGAGTGCAAAAGATGGTCTTTCTTTTGGTGCCAGTGTTACAGGAACCTATTCTCGATCCAATTCAACCACTAAATCTTCAACAAACGGATTTGGAAGTGATTGGAATTCAACACGGTCTACCAATCCAAACGAAGCAGCAAGTCTTACTCTGCGAATTTATATGCAAAATCTTGGTAGTGCTGCGGCACGGGAAGTAGTTCCTACTTTCAATCTGGTAATTGGAAATAAAACAATTGCTACAATCACACCAAATCAACAAGCTGAATTGTTAGCAGCTAAAGGGTTTAATGAGAGTCGTTACCCAACAAATTCAGGTACAATTGTCATCGAAAAGGATAACAGTAATAATGACATCCTTCTAACTATGGATGAGCTGAGAGCAATTCAATTAGGTGCTCCTTTATCTTTGGTTGTTACACAGGTTAGTGCTAAGGTAACAAAATGGAATCAGGAATTAAAAGAATATAAAAACCTACCTTGGGCCGACTTTGTGGGTGAAATTGATCCGGTTGTTGTAAACCTGAAGGGCAACATAGGGGAGGAAAACTTCGATTATCAAGTATATGTTGGTGAAAACTTTAATGATCTAGGCCAAACCTTCGAGGATGTTCTTTCACTTGTGTTTAATGTTGATAAATCTTCGGGTGAGACATTAATTGAAGGTCGTAAATATCCTGATGAGTGGTTGGTCTCAACAACATCACAAGATGTTATTGATAAATGGGACTCATTAGGCCGACCAAATAATCTGTTAGATTTTAATATGTTTAGAAATACTTATATGATTTTATTCAGTTCAGGTTCCCAACCGGAACCAGAAGTAAATATGGCTATCTATGGACCCAATTTAAAGAAAGTATACGTTAGTGCATCTGGCGGCAATTTCCCAATTAAATCAGTAGTAGCAAAGGTTACAATTGGTGGTGTTGAGAGAGAAGTGCCATTAGTAGCCGATGAAAATTCGTTCTTTTCAAATGAAGTCCCTTTTGAATCGGAAGCTAAACCAAATGGACAGGTGATTGTTACAAATATTAGTGACAGAGAAACAGTTTCCGGTATTGCATTACCAGCACTATTTAAAAATGCTTCTGATATCAAAGAGAATTCGGCATTTATACCTAACCCGGGAGGAGAGTATATAGTTTTCCCTAATGGTGATTCAGAAAAAATGGTGAAATTATATTGTCAGTTCTATGAACTGGGACAGGACACCGTATTGCTGGATATCCCTAAAAACTATATACCACTACCACAAAATGGTGATTCTGTTAATTATGTTGACTGGTGGCTTGGTAGCCAATCTCGTCTTGTCCGTGCCTATTATTCTAAGATTCTCTTAAATCCTGATGATTTAGAATTAGGTAATTTTCGGGTTGAAGCGGGGGATCTGGATTGGGCAATGGGTGATAAACCTCAAAATTGGTCAGATCCTAATATTCAGTTATCCTTTGGCAGCATTCCTATTAATGGAGAATTCCAGGGTTCTGCAAAAGCTAATATCGATTTAACTGGAACTCCTTTTTCTATAGCGCCAGAGACAGATTTTGTTTATGGGAATTCTAATGTAGGTTATAGTTCAATTCACATAGATGAATCGCGGCAGCTCTTAAATGTTTATACAAATAAGCTGGATGACTATACAGTTAATGCAACCAGTTCTGTTGGATTAACACCCTCTACATTTAATCTTGATTACAAACGAAAAGTAACCGGGGTACCTGTTGCATTCGATGATCCCGGAAGATCGATTCAGTTGGGTGAACCATATGAAGGTGAAGGAAGTTTTGCCAATATGGGCAACAGTAATGAATTTTATTTGAGCAATCAGAACACATTAGAAGCATGGATTAATCCAACAACCTTACCATACGGCAGAGATGAGTACGGCATTATTATAGGTAAAGATAAAAGTTATTTTTTAATGGTTGCGACCGATGGCACCATTGTATTGGCATTAGCAGCTGATGAATACAGTTGGAGTGTCTATAATACTCATTATAAAGCAACAGTAAACAAATGGGATCATGTCGCAGTGACGTTTGAATTCAATATCGTGAAAATGTACATTAACGGAAACCTATTTCGTGAATTCAATATATCTGGATTTAGTGAGATCCTTGGTGACGGGAATTCCGGGAATTTTATTGTCGGGAGAAAAAAACCATTTTACGCAGCGGATGACAGCGATAACAGCTTCTATCAAGGGTTGGTTGATGAAGCGCGTTTATGGAACAAATCCCGGACACAAGAAGAAATTCAGTCGACCATGGGTAGCCCGCTGGAACTTGATGTTTACGCAACAGAGGAAAGTGGATTAATTGGCTACTGGCGATTTGATGAACTGGAAGATCTGGGAGTGAATGAAAATCATGGTCAAATAGCTGATGGCAGTGATGATGTGCGTGATTACTCGGTCAATGGATTTCATGGTGATCTGAGTGGTGAATTCATTGGTTTATCAGACATTTCTGTTGTAAATGTCAAAGAATTACCTCAGGTTGCACCTATTAGTGATTATTCTTTACATCAAAACTACCCTAACCCATTCAATCCAACCACACGCATAATGTACGATTTGCCGGAAGCTGGAAATGTGAAACTGACCATCCACAACATCCGTGGTGAAAGAGTCCGGACGTTGGTTAATAGTGGACAGTCATCAGGATCATATCAAATCGAATGGGATGGCAGCAATGATAGTGGAGTTCGCATATCGAGCGGTGTTTACTTTTACAGATTGCAAGCAGGCGGAAATGTCATGGTTCGCAAAATGCTCATGCTTAAGTAAGTATTATTATTTACCATGAAGGGTGAGTCAATTGGCTCACCCTTTCACATTTGTTTAATTTTAACTAAAAAAGTAATTATTTCCTCTTTGAATTTTTATCACCACAATAAAGTTGTAAGGTATATTGCTTTTGTCTTTCTTAACAAGTGGCTCAAATAATTGATGAATCAAATTTGTCGTCTATAGAAAATTTACAATAAGAAAATGTTTGACTAAGTGAGCCTACTAATTTATATTTAGTCTAAATAATTATAAATATATGTAGAGTTCATTAATGAAATTTATACTACTACTCATTCTATTTTCTACAATTGTTTTTGGACAATCAGATGACGAATTTTTTACTTCATCTGCGACAATAGGAGGATATGGTGAGCTACACTACAATTATAAGCAGCAAGATAGTAAAGAAGTAAGTAAGGTCTTAGACTTTCATAGATTTGTACTATTCTTTGGGTACAATTTTACCGAAACATGGTCTTTTAGATCAGAGTTAGAACTAGAACATAATCTTGTTGATGGTAATTCGGGAGAACTTGAACTTGAGCAAGCTTATGTTAATTATTCACCGTCCCAATTTATCGGAGCTAGGGCTGGGGTTGTTCTAAACTCAGTTGGATTATTAAATGAGGTTCATGAACCACCAACATTCTTTGGAGTTGAGAGACCAGAATATCAGAAAGTAATTATACCAACTACATGGTTTGGAAATGGAGGTGCAATATTCGGGTATCATAAGGGATTTGATTATATCCTAACGATAATGGAAGGGATAGATGCAGATAAATTAACACAAGAAAATATTGCGAAAAATGGAATTCGAAGTGCAAGGAGTAAAGGATTCAAATCAAATGCACATAGTATGTTGGTAAATGGAAGATTAAACTATACGGGTATTAGGGGTTTATTAGTTGGAGGATCCTACTCCTACAATAATGCTATTGGGGATAGTCTGAACAATAAGATCGGTGTATCAGAGTTCCATACTAAGTTAAATATTCACTCTTTTTATTTTACTGCTGAGATTGGCCATATTTCTTATTCAGAGGGCGATATTCAAAGTTCATTCGGCTACTATACTGATTTTGGATATGATATTGGAGGATTGTTTAATTTACGATTCCAACTCATCCCATTTGTTAGATATACAAATTATAACACAGTTTCTTCATCAAAGTCTGGCGGGGAAATTGAGATGGCAAACAACATTTCTAAATATATGGTGGGTATAAACATTTTACCAATTAACCAGGTTGTATTAAAGGCTGATTATGGAATAGAAACAATTCAGCTTAATAATGAGAAAACTACATATTTCAATCTGGGTATAGGGTATATGTTTTGATGCGAATACTAGCATTGCTAATATTGATCTCATATTCTGTATACGGGAATGTAAAAGAGGATGCAGAAGAAGCTATAAAATCAATTACAAAGTCTAACACAATCGAATTTGTTAAATACGAGTTAGACCAAGAAACCAAATTATGGATTGAAAGAGAAAGTAAACAAAGATTTTTTGGATCATTTCTATATAAGTGGACTGTGTTTGATTCAGATACCATAAAAAACATTGTTCTATTGGATAACGTCTTGGGAAAAACACAACCAATATCATTCATGGTAATGTTTGATGCTGATGGCGGAATTGAGTATTGCCAAATAATTAAATACCGCGAAGATCATGGTGGTCAAGTTCAAGATAAAAACTGGTTAATGCAGTTTCAGGGGAAAAACAGTAAATCAAGTTTTATTGTTGGAAAAGATATTGATGGTATCAGCGGGGCTACGATCTCTACAAACAGTTTGTCCAAAGGGATATTTAAACTCTCACTATTAATACAAAGGATACTGGATGAATAAAATTATAACCAAACCGATAAAACAGCTAACTATTTTCTATTTATTGGTTGTTGCAATTGGAGTTGGGGTGGGTTTAGTTTATTTGTTTTATCAACGGCAAATTTCGCCAAACGGGATAGTAGACAACTACAGGGGTTCAGAAGTTCAAGAAAAATTTGAAATACCAGATAAATTTGAGAAGCCAATTGGTTCAATGCTTGTATCCACTCACAATCATATTTTAGGATTAGCGCCAATTATCTTAAGTTTATGTTTAATTTATTATATATTAAAAAATGGTAAGGTATCTCCATTTATAATGATTGAGCCATTGGTGTCGTTGTTGATAACTTTTGGATCGATTTGGTTAGTTAGATATATCCATTCATCATTTGTATATCTTACTATTTTATCCGGTACATTAATGTATTTTTCTATCTACTTTCTACTCACTAGTAGTTTATTCATTCTAGTTACCAATAAGAATGGAACAAATTGATCTGCTCCCTAGTGATTTACTAATGTCAAAGTGGCCTGCCCCAAAAAAAGTAAATACCACTGTAAAGATTTATTGCGTCGAATTTAATTTTGTAAGAACCTTGCTGCTGCACTTCATTCTCTAGGAGTACCTCTACTTCCCTACCCAAAGCATCAAATACATAAAGTGATACATTTAGGTGCTTCATCTGAGGGCATGTAAATAAAATTACTACGTAATTAATTTTAAAGATATAATTGTTAATTTTACTTTAAATACCGAGATTAAAAATAAATTTTTATTTAAAAGATTAGATATTATGAAGACTGTAATCAACAAACTTGTAGAAGCTGTAATTCTTCTAGCAATACTAGCAACCACTGGATTTTCCCAATCTTTAGATCTTACCAATTCTGAAATTGTCTGCATTGAAATGAGCAATCAACTTTTAGCTAAAGCGATAGCTGTTTTACAAGAGGAAATTGAAAAAAGAAGTGACATACAACTTCCAATTAGTGAAAACTGGCCAAACAAATCACATCCCATTATAGCTGTGGGTCTTGAGAAAAATCTAAATAATTTCCCGAAGGAATACCAAGATGCTATTTCATCAATGAGATCGATTGGTTCAGAAGGATACAAAATTTTAATTACTAGAGATTCAAAAGCAGCACTAATAGTAGGACATGATCCTCGAGGCGTGCTATATGGCATAGGGAAACTCTTAAGAAAAATGGAAATTCGCAAGGGACAAATCTTGGTTCCAAGCGATCTTAAAATCGCTTCTACTCCAGCATATGCTATTAGAGGTCATCAGCTGGGCTACCGGCCAAAAACTAATTCTTACGATGCATGGACTGTTGAGCAATTCGATAGTTACATTCGTGACCTAGCAGTTTTTGGTGCAAACAGTATTGAGATTATGCCTCCCCGAACTGACGACGATTTTACAAGTAGTCATATGAAACTCCCAGCAATTGAAATGATGTCGAAACAGTCAAAAATATGTGATTCATATGGTCTTGATGTTTGGATGTGGTATCCCAATCTTGGGAAAGACTATACCGACCTAGATTTACTAAAGAAAGAAATGGAAGAGCGGCATGAAGTGTTCAAGGCTATCCCTCGCCTAGATGCATTATTTGTTCCAGGTGGAGATCCTGGTGATCTTGAACCTGATGAATTGTTCAACTGGCTTAATGAAGTGGCGGCTATTTTACATTTGTACCATCCAGAAGCAAAAATTTGGGTTTCACCACAAGTTTTCCGTCCAACACAAAAATGGTTTGACTCATTTTATGGACACGTAAACAATGAATATCCATGGTTTGGTGGTGTTGTTTTTGGGCCTTGGATAAAAACACCCATTGAGGAAATCAGAAAATTGGTAAATCCAAATATCCCAATACGTAGATATCCGGATATTACCCACAGTTTAAGCAGCCAGTATCCAATTCCTAAGTGGGATTTAGCCTACGCAATTACATTAGGGCGCGAGTGCATTAATCCTCGACCGACCGATCATAAAATGATTCACAATGCTTTTGATCAATTTGCACATGGGAGTATCAGTTATTCAGAGGGGACCAACGATGATGTCAACAAAATGATTTGGAGTGATCAGGATTGGAGTCCTGAAAGTCCAGTCATTGAAACATTGCGCGACTACGCGAGGTATTTTATAAGTCCAGATAATTCTGAGGAAATTGCACATGGAATTATGGAACTAGAGAGAAACCTTCAGGGCCCTCTTCTAATAAATGATGGTGTTGATATAACACTTCAACAATGGCAGACAATTGAGAAAAAAGCATCAAAAAAAATGCTTAGTAATTTTCGATTTCAGATGTGCTTAATAAGAGCCTACTTTGATGCATACCAGTACCGGCGTCTCGTTTATGAAACTGAGTTAGAAAAAAAGGCGCGTGATATTTTGTTGATGGCCGACAAGAAGGGCTCACTAAATGCTATAAATGAGGCTGAAGAAACATTAGCAAAAGCACACACAAGTCCCATCAGACCCGAGCTTAAAGAACGTTGTTACTTGCTGGCCGATTCATTATTCAAAAGCATAGGTGCCCAATTAACTGTTGAAAAACATTCTGCAATGGATGGACGAGGAAATTTTATTGATTATATAGATATTCCATTAAATGATGTTATGTGGTTGTTGGATCAATTCTCAATTATTAAAGAACTTTCAGGAGAGGATGAACGGCTGCAAAAAATCGATGATCTACTTCAAAGAAATAATCCTGGACCAAATGGTTTCTACGATAATTTCGGTTCGCCAAAGAGTTGGGAAAAAGTAATATCTGAAAAAAGCTTAGATAAAGATCCGGGCAGCCTTCTCTCTCCCCGAGTTAGCTTTGGAGTTGGATTACGTGGAGAGGAATGGGTACACCAGGTTACAGCAAAGGGGTTCAATGGAAAATCTTCCCCATTATCATGGATGCACCAGGTTACTACCTTGTATGATGAGCCTCTGGAAATAGTCTATGATAATCTAGACTCGAATCGTATCTATACTATTCGTGTAGCTTACACTGGTCGATTTAGGTCAAAAATGAAATTGGTTGCAGACGACATTTTGGTACATGATTTTATCCAGACCGGAATTCAGCCGATTTATGAATTTCCAGTTCCAGCAAAATCCGTGAAAGATGGTATTGTGAATTTTAAATGGACTTGTGGTGAAGGTGAACGTGGTTCACAAGTTTCTGAGATCTGGCTAATCAAAGAATAATATTTGAGCCTGAAATTGTTGATAATGTTTTTATTGCTATCCCCGACTAAATCCAAACATTACAAATATTCCCTACAGGATTTTATCCGGATTTTGCTTTATACCAACCAGCTGATTATTCTTTTATCTAAACATTTTTTGTTGAATCTTTTTTAGATTATCTGTTGGCATTTGCTTTGGAATTATATCGTCATATAACGAACCCACAAGAACCTTGAAATGAATATCCAAATAAGATTTTGAGCACTCTACTATGTAATTCCCATCATCATCACAGCAACCGCAATGACAAGTCTTCCAGCCAGCAAGTGTTGCAACAAAACTACCCTCAATAACATCACCAAGGTTGTTTCCAAATTTCGAAATATAAATATTTCCTGGCTTATCAATTCCGCAATTACATGGAGCATCATCAAGATCATCATCAAAAGCAAATATTAAGTCTTGTTGATAACTACCATTCTCAGCAACACACTTATATCTTTTAGTTAGTGATAGAACAGTGCTTTTTCCGTTACATCCACAAAACCAGATACCACCAAGATCAAAACCAAGACCTAAATCACTTCTTTCATTTATTTGAGACGTGTCAATTAAGATTTCAATAGCCTCAAAATCATTCATTCCAACTATTCCGATTACCACTCGATTACCATCTTCTGGGCAATCTCCCATATCGTAATAATAAGCGCCTCCAAATAAATCAGCTTTAAAGCTGTAATTGGTTTCATATGAATTATTAAAGTCTATGTCATAGTAAACAGTACCTTCCATTTTCCCATCAGGCTTTAAGATTAAGTCTTCAGCTTGGGTAACTTCATCTCCGGCAATTGTTACTGTGGTTGTTGCTTCTAAGTAATCTTCATGATCAACCTTTATTTCGAATGTACCAGGCCTTAGTTCAAGATTGTATTCCCCATTGCTATATTGACTTATCCAGAAAGATGAGTAATAATTATTTCCCCCAATTTCCGTTACGGTTAAATGACATTCTTTATTAAAATTAGCGGGATCCACACCGTTCTTCACAAATATTTCATTAAGTACTTTTCCTTGAAGTTTTCCCTTCTCTTTACTTAATATAATTGTGACTTGAGTTGTTTCTCCATCTGTTACATTGATGTCAACTGATTTTCCGCCATACTCATCATGTGTTACTTGCAAGGTTTTTTCCCCTTCCATAATATTCTCAAACCAAAATCCCCCACCACCATCAGTAGTATAAGTGTAATTTGGATTCATCGGGTTCCCCTCGTCTCCCAGTAATTTAACAACTACACCTTGAATCCCTTTACCGGATTCCTTATCGTAGACATTACCTGTAACATTTCCAAAATTGAATTCTTCACTGTGAACCTTGAATGTAGTTTTATAGCCTGCATCATACAAGGCCAATACAGACTTACAGAGTCCGGTAAGATCATCTCCGATGGAGAGGACATTGAGCGGAAGAAGAACCATTTTAGCAAATTTTTCAAATGCGGCTTTGCTTAAATTTATTTTTAATGCTTGCATCACAAAATTTCTGAACTCATCTTCAGTTGCTAAGAGCATTGTAATTTCTTTCATCATCGTCCAAACATAGTCCATATAGTGTCCGTCAGCTAGAAGAAGTTTTGCCCTCTCAAAATTCTTTCCGTACTGGATCATGTATCTGTTGAAAGTTATAATAAAATTAGGTGCGTTATTTCCTCGAACTGTAGTAAATGGACAGTTTGTCACTAATGAGAGTATACGTGGAAGAAATTCAATAAGGACCGTCATTCTGCCAGCAAATTCAACGTGATCCTTTTCCGTACTTGTCAATTCATTCCATGTCGCTTCAGTCTTATTCGACCAGCCCAATCCATAGACATCAACTTTTTGAGGAGGATCATTGGGAATAATATTCATCTTAAATTCCCTTTCGGATGGTTGCCATGGTTTAAGACTCAGCATATCATTGTTGGGCGGAAGATACATTGTATCTGTTGCAGTTATACATTTTGCCCATCTGCCATACCAGTTTGTGATTAAAAAATTATCCTCACTCTTATGCATTACTTGATGACCACTAACGATATTCCCCGGTGAAATTACTATCGCCTCTTCTTCTAAGTTTTTTTGCTTTGGAATTATTGAAGTAGAGTCATAAGTAGTCGAGCTTAAATATGATACGATCACATTTTTAAGAGCATTTTTAATCTTGTTATCATCGGTTGTGATTGCTTCTCTGCTCAATGAAAATTTGCTTTGGAGAACATTTTCCAAAACGTTTAATTCTGGAAGCATCTTGATCCTATCCACTACCTGTTCAGCATCGGAAGGCAGAGATGTACAAATAAATGGATTCATAAACACTAATGATAAGGCAGTTGATTGAAAATTGATTTTGCATTCTTGACTTTTTGAGGGGTTTGGTACTAAGCCTAGTAAAAGTGGGTTATCTTCATCATCAAGTAGTATGACCATTCCTGGGACTTCTTCGTTGTATGAAAGTGTAAACTTTCCTTCCTCATCCAGTTCATACTCTTCCTCTCCAAATGCTACAGTAAGTTTTGAAATTTCATCTGAAGTAAAAGAATGATCAATTTGGCCTGTTAAGGTTGAAGAATTGGTCTCTGGGTCAGTTATACCCTCGTCCTCTTTACAGCTGTTGAGTTGAACTAAAATCACTAAAGAACAGAATCCAAAAATTACAGTCAGAATCTTCTTCATTAGATCCTCCGGAATTATCTATAGAACAGTTATGTAATCTATATTAACTACTAAGAATTTTGGCTGTAATGTTCTTGGAAAATTTGAATGGAGTATATTCGACAGATACCATTATTCGGATTTTTGCAATAGAATAATTTTAGTTGCTAAAATATTATTAAATTTTTATCTATTGTCAATCCAAAATTGAAATGATTTTTGGAATTATTATAGGTAGTTAAAACTAGTTGATGTTGCTGCTATTTATTACGGGCCCCTTTTCTAAGGACTATAATTTGGGATTACTACTTAATTCTTTTTTTCGAGTCTATCTTCTTATAATATAATTCTTACTATTACTTTATATATCTAATTATTACTACGGTAATTCATTTGACCAATAAAACTCAATTGATGCAACATCATTAGGAACAATTTTAATCGTTCTGTAATTTGATTCTTGTGATCCAGTTTTTTGGCTAGAATACCATTCGAATGTTTTTAATCTTGCATAGACGTCATGATCTAAGTATTGTTGAAGACTTGTTTCACTTTGCCAATAAAACGGAATATTATTACCTTCCGCTTTGTGGATACTTGTATCAATATCATCGTTACCGATCATTTTATGGTCTATCCAAAAATTTATGATACTTTTACTGTTCTCATCCATACTTACAATTATTTTGCCAATTTCATGAGTTATTCCATTTACTCCCCAATCATAAAATTTATCCTTTAGACCAACATATTCATTTCCTATTTTGGTCATCTCGTAAGGTTGAGAAGAAAAGGTAAGATTCCATGATGAAGTGTCATACCTTTCGTAGTATGGAGAATAGCTCTCAACCATAGTTCCAATATTTCTTAATACTATATTTAGATACGGATATTTAGAAACCTTAAGTCTAATCTCTAGATCTATATCCAGTTTCCCCAAATAAGGTTCTTCGTTGCCACTATTAACTACACAAGCAACCAGCGTGGAATATTTTTCAATATCTGATATACTGAACTCAATACCCTTATTGACCAAAACTAAATTGTCATTTTCAAGTCCAAATACCAATAATTTGACATAATCAAGATTTAATGAAGAGGGTCCTAGCTGTAAATTCAATAAACTATTATCTTTTAAGTCATCTGGAACAGAGATTTTACACAACTTTGCTGATAAATCTGGATAACTTTTATCAAAATATTTTAGTGTGTCCGAGGTATTTAAAAATGTGATCTCATCTTCCTGTGGGATTTTCTCAATGAAACTTTGAGGTGGAATATTATAAACATATCTTAATAAATACTCTTCAACAAACTGAGGCCACCAAATATTTTCGGGTGTTTGAATTGTCCTAAGCAGAAAATCAGTAGGTAGATGGTTATTATACTTAATGATTTCGTTATAGATTTGATACAATAATTCGCCATCAGGATTATAATTCTTCATAAGAAAATCAATTAAAGGTGCCATTCCTATCCCATGTGTGACATAGCCTCCTTTCAGATCCCTATCAACTAATAGAGCAATAATTTCATTTATAAGTTTTACACCGTATTCCATTCCTTCGAAGGAGGCTAGTAAGATAGGATTATTTGCATATTTAGCATCCCAAGCCAAGACACTTAGTGAAAATTGTCTTCTGAGCCAACCAATGGTTGCCCAATCAAACCAGTTCATTTTTGACCCAAGCATGATTAGTCTAACAAACCTGTAAGCCCCTTCGGCAGCAAATGCAGATAATTCATCGTCTGTAGCAGAGTTAAGCATTGCTACATTCATTGTAATACTGAATTTATTTATAGAATTTTCAAATTCTTCCAACATCTCAAAAGAATTTAAATTCTCAACTCCATCAAATCCTTCAGGAGAATAGTAATCATAATGTTGTTTTGTACTTTTATCATCAACGATATTAATTTTTATTCTTCTATCTTTGTTTTCTCCAAATACAACCTTGTCGAAAATCTTTTGGTTGCTCAAATAATTGATGGCCTCATTAAAATAATCTCCAATTAAAACAATTTTTGAATCACTTAATCCCGGTTCGTATTTGATTCTGACAGTCTCATTAGTATAGGTTGGTACTCTTAATAACCCATAACCGAATAATTCCACATATTTAATTGGAGGAATTTCATCATTCTGTTTAAGAAGTGGATCTGGATTTGTTAACGGAGTAATTGTCCCAACTAAAAATCCTTCCTTATCCGCTGCATCAATTAGATCAAATATTTTTCTATTATCATCAATTTCTTCAATATACTCAAACCTGCCAATTGCAATGCAAGACTCATTTGTAGGATCCTTACTGTAGCGTAACTCCAAAGTAAGTTCTTCAGAAAAATCTATAGGTATACCCTCAATTTTAAAGGATGGAGTGATTTTATTGTCTACAAACATCTCATCATCTTCCAAAGAGAGTACTTTAATAGTTTCAGTATTCGTAAGAGCTCCCGGTGGAATTTTTAACAACAAGGCATCGGTTTTCAGTTCTCCTCCACTTGAACCAATTGTAGCTTCGGCTAGAATATTTGGGTCATCTATTTCACCAGGTGCGGTTGGTTCGTTCTCTTTACAGGTAGATAGAAGAATTACACTTCCAATTAGGAGTAGAATAGATTTGTTCATATCTCCCCCATTTATTTATATTATTTGTTTTCTAACAGAGAAGAATTATTTTGTGAGAGATATTGTCAAAGACTTTTCTCACAAAAGCTCAAATTATAAAGAAACTTAAGGAAAGAGGATGAGTAAGTCAAATTATATATTGGATAAAGGTTGTCATTATCTTTGCTACTATAAAGTTTTATAAATCTCCCAATAGAAGAGTACCTTTAAAAATTCATTACTAGTTAGAATTCAAAATATTCTCAAGATCGTTTGCAGATTTTAAAAGTTTGGCTAACACATGCATTGATGCTTATGAATTCATGAGGTCATGAATCTTTGTTTTCGATCTTAGGATATTAGATATTAGAGGAATTGAATACGCTAAAAGGGCTGTAAGTAAAACCGCTTGATGGCCAAACTCCACTGAAATAATTGTAGCTGAAACTGCTCCGATTATTGAAAAACATCCATTTATACCTAGGGCCCAAGCTATAATGTCGTTTTGGCTTTTGGACAAGTAGTGAATGCCTTTAGGAAATGGGATCCCCATAACAAATGAAACTGGTGCAATTATGATAAATGAGATAAAAAATTTCACAGTGGAAGAATATGATATTGTAGTTTGAAATAATGAGTCAATGAAAAAAAAGTATGTAACCATGATCATAATGATTAGAGCAAATATAAGCCATTTATACCGAGTTAGCATTTTTATCCGATCGTGATAATAACTTCCTACACCGGAACAGATCAGCATAGAACTAATTACCGCAGTTGCAGAATAAATTGGAGAACCAAGGTATAAAATGAATTTGTGAATAAACATTATTTCCATGAACATATATCCCAAACCAATACCGCTAAAGTAAAATATAGTCCATAACTTATCCTCCCCCTGCCAGCCCAGTTGAAACAGTGGAAGAATAATTAGAATCAATGCAATTAATACAATTTGAATAAAAGTTAGAAAAACAATTATGTATCCAAGCTCAAAGTATGGCAATGAATTCAAGTCATAGTTTTTATAAAGACTGCTCAAATTAGAAAACTGAATAAATTGTGAAAAATATGGTTTGTCATCCCTAGCTGGTTCTATATTAAACGGATATCTCTGAAATAGAGAAGTGCCTTTATGTAATAATATTGAATCGATATTTGTTAGAAAAGTTTCATCCTGCAGTCTATTATATTTATTCCTCTGAATGAATTCACTTATAGGATATTGAATAATATCAAATGATAGTGAGTCACAGAAGTTTTTTATTGAGGTTGATTCTTCTAAGTTATACTTGGAGAAAAAGAGAAATTACTTACATTTTACTAAACACACCATAAAAAATGTCTATAACTAGGCTAAAAACGAACAATGTCATGGTCTATTTCGCTCCATGATATTTAGATTGAAGTTATTTTATTACTTTTATGAACATTTGTTCATATATATTTTACTTAAAATTTATTAGTTCAAAATAGTTTGAAAGTAAGCAAAAAATGAAACAAATTGCATGTAATCCTATTTCTTATTAAATTTGAGTAAATTTTCATTAACCAACGGAGAATCAAGAAAATTACTAAAAATTGTTCAGTAAAATGTTCAGTTAACGCCCCCAAAAGCACCAAATTTTTGATTGAAATAATTAGGAAATAGGCTAAAAACAAGGATTTGGCACAGTTGCATGATATGAATGGCTACATGATATATTTGCAATTGCACAAAACCGATCACTAGTTTCTTCAGAAGAACAAGAAGATGGAACAGTGATTGAAAACAATAACTCTGACTTCGTTTTCTCTCTAAACTGGGGATTCTAGGTTCTCCAAAAGTGTTTAAATATTTAAAATCTCACTCGAAGATCCTTCCACCGCTTTGTGCTATCCCCTTTTTTTAATATGTTTGTCCTAACACAATAACTTAATGAAAGCAACTATGAAAACAGCTGTAATAACTGGTGGTGCTGGATTTTTAGGGTCACACCTTTGTGAAAAAATGTTATCAAATGATATCAATGTTGTTTGTATCGATAATCTGATAACTGGATCACTCGAAAATATTGATCACTTTATTGGCAATGATAATTTTAAATTTATTAAACATGATGTAACTAATTTCATTGACGTTAGTGGTGATGTAGATTACGTGCTTCATTTTGCTTCTCCGGCAAGTCCAATAGATTATCTTGAAATGCCAATTCAAACATTGAAAGTAGGTTCATTGGGTACTCATAAAGCTCTAGGTTTAACGCTTGCAAAGAAAGCACGGTTTCTGCTTGCTTCTACTTCAGAAGTATATGGTGATCCCGAAAATCATCCGCAGAAAGAAGAATATTGGGGAAATGTAAATCCAGTTGGGCCCCGCGGCGTATATGATGAGGCTAAAAGATTTGCAGAAGCAATGACAATGGCTTATCATAGATTTCATGGTGTTGAAACAAGAATAGCAAGGATATTTAATACTTATGGTCCGCGCATGAGGCTTAATGATGGTAGGGCTCTACCAGCTTTTGTATCCCAAGCTTTGAAAGGACGAAGATATTACGGTATTCGGTGATGGATCTCAAACCAGAAGTTTTTGTTATGTGGATGACTTAGCCGAGGGTATCTTCCGCTTATTGCAATCGGATGAAGCTGATCCAGTAAATATTGGAAATCCAGAAGAGATAACTATAATAGAATTTGCCGAAGAAGTTAAATCAATTATTGGAAGCAAGAGCAAAATTGTTTATAAAGAACTACCCGTTGATGATCCAAAAGTAAGACAGCCTGATATCACACGTGCCAAGAATATTCTTGGTTGGGAACCAAAGGTAAATCGTTCAGAAGGACTAAAACTTACTCTAGATTATTTTATCAATAAAGTAAATAATCAATAAATCAGAATATCTCTGACAATTCTGAGTTTATTTTCTTCTTCATTTTTATCTATGTGCGATCTATCTACACGAAGAATATATTAATAAGCACAATAAACCCAAAATAACCAAAAATGAGTAATGCAATTAAAAACAGTAATTCCCCAAAAGATATCTTTTCAGAAAGAGCACAAAAAGTCCTGACAATCAGTCCTTCTTTATTTTTCATTTGGGCCCTCTTTCTATAAGTTTTTATAATACTGCAACTGTAACGATAGTTTGTCCTTTGTTAAACCATTGGCCTTAAATATGACTTCATATTTCCCATTACACATAACAAGTCTTAGGTTTTCATTATCAGCTGATAATGGACAATAACCGCAGATCTTATCAGAATGCTCTATTTGATATTCACTTCCAACAACTCCGGCAATTCTAATTTTTACAACATCGTTTTTAATTGTTCCAAAATCGGCGGTTTCTCCAACAGAAACAACTTTAGGCTCATAATTCAAATTTGAACCCACTGGTCCATTTAATGAATCATCACATCCTAAAAAGAAAACAAATACTAGTGCAATTATCGAATTTAATATTTTCATTATCTACCTCCCTCAAGCTAACCCAACTAAAATATAGGGTTTTTGTTAAAGATCCTAGTTTCTAAAAATTATAATTAGTTGGCTGGAATAAATTAAGTGCAACGACTATGCCATATCAGAAGATTTTTTGCTAATTCACTGATAACTTATTATTTAATAATGAGTTAGAATCGGTTTAATATAAGTAGTTGAAGATGAATAGATTCCAATTATTGGTTAAAACATTTAACAGTTATTAAAAATATTTACTTAGGAGGATTAGTCCTATTATTCATCAAATAAATGACACTGAAAACCCTAAATTTGGAATATACTGAGGAAAAAAACATAAATATAAGCTAAAAGTAATTTTTTTTGTTACCTAGGGTTTGATAACTCAGCATTTGACTGCTAATAGCGTGAATGCTCTATTCTCTTAAAGATCGGTTCAACTTTTAGACACATTGAATATTTATCTAATCTATTTCGGGACTACACTTCCAAGTAAAGTCATAAAGAATCTCTATTTACCTTAAAATCAAATACATCTTCCCTAGAATAATGACCAGCTGCATCAAACATTCTTTTTGCTTCAATTATTTGAAATAGATCAATATCAGCATAAAGTATTTCTTCTTTTTCACTAACTGGACCAGCAAGAATTTCTCCCTTGGGACTTATAATGCAGCTATTACCCACATTTATCCATTCTCTTCCTTCAGGATAGAGTTCCTTAAATTCATATTTATCTGGAATATCTTTCATTTTTATCGGCATACAGCAACTAACTACAAACAATCCCCCTTCTCTTGCAATGTGACGAATACTTTCTAACCAATTGTCACTTCTATCCCAAGTTGGAGTAGTAAGAATTTGCACGCCTTCATTATACATTGCTTGCCTTGCAAGGGGCATATAATTCTCCCAACAAATCAATCCCCCAACTTTTGCAAACTCAGTATCATAAACATTCATTGTACTCCCATCTCCTTGTCCCCAAATTAAGCGCTCCCCTCCCGTTGGCATTAGTTTTCTATGTGTTCCAACAATCTCTCCATTTGAATCGATTGATAGTATGGAATTATATAAGGAAGAATTGCTTGCTTCTGAGTTGCGCTCATTAATACCGATGGAAACAAATATGTTTGCTTCTTTAGCTGCACGACAGAGTTGATCAGTATATTTATCTGGAACAGAAATCGAATTTTCAACTAGCTCTGTATAAAGTTCATTTAATATTGCTCCTTTACTATTTGGAATTAACCAAATCCAGTCTGGATATCCTGGTACGAATGCCTCTGGGAAAACAATTATTTTAGCCCCCTTTTCTCCAGCTTCCATTATTGCATTACATGCCTTTTCTATCGTTTTTTCTATATCTAAGAAATATGGAGTTATTTGTGCTGCGGCAATTCGTATTGAATTTTCTTGTTTCATTTTGCTTC
The DNA here is from genome assembly GCA_963751695.1 of uncultured Ignavibacteria bacterium. Taxonomy (GTDB): domain Bacteria; phylum Bacteroidota; class Ignavibacteria; order Ignavibacteriales; family Melioribacteraceae; genus SZUA-22. Next base: position 607,028 of record CAVVVP010000002.1, read on the forward strand.
CCATGTTTTGTTGAGCCATGACTATAATTTGTTATAACAATAAACAGAATTAAATATTTATTCAATTCTACCTCAGTTCTTGTAATGGATTGTTTTTGAAGCTACAAATAATAAATTAAATTCACAAGAGCTCACATCTTATTATTATGCGAAGTTATGTGTTGTTCTAATCCTACTCCTTCAAGGATTATTGCAACCCAGACTGCAAATAAATTTCTCTGATGATTCTAAGTTGTTTTTCTTATTGAATTGTGAGTTTCGGTAGCTATGATTAAAATTTCTGCAATGTTTACCTTAGTCCCCTAATTACCATCAATCTTAATTCTTGAGTGCTTTTTCGAAATATCCATTAGTAAAATACTCATATAGATTTTTGCCCGGGCAAAGAGTCATATTTGAATAATCTTTATGGGATTTGAATTTATCCAGCGACACATCAAATCGGGTCATTAGAAATCTTGAAAGATTAACAATAGAAGATAATTGACTTTCGTTGGGTATTTGAATTTCATAGTTGCCCATTAGTTCAATTAAGGCATGACCAGTAGGATCATATTCAGTATTTGTATCACCGGGAATATTGATAGGGCGACCCTCATAAATATTTCCCTCTAAATCGATCATAAAATGATAGGGTATATCAATCCACTTTTTCTCAGATCTACTCCACTCCTGCAAGTTCTGAATCGCTTTGACTGGATCTTTATCTGCAGAAAATTCAACCCCTCCATGATGAATTGTTACAAACTGAATCTCGTGAGTTTGAAAAGATGTGTCGATCGGGACCGATCCCCAATCTGAACGCTTTACAACTTTAAGTTCTTCAGGATAACGTCAACTCAAGTAAATCCTGCGCTCTTAAATCATTAATATACTTGCTGATAGAGAAACTAAAAGTAATACATAGAATAGAATATTTCTAACTAGCATAATTAACCTATTCATTAGATTGGCTTAAATCTTTAATTATAAAATTTGGGTATAATACATCATTGACTTCTTCCACAAAGAGAACAATTATTGAATCTCAAGATTATTGCTTCAGCATAATGAGACTTAATCAGTAACACTAAATTCTTTTATAGGTTTCCATTTAAGGTCTTTGTTCGAGATATTGAGATCATTCAATATATCAAGGCATGTTCTTCCAGGCCGGTCTGGCAATCCTGAAAAGCAGAGAGAGAATGGCATCTGTACCGAGTGTAAACTTTGTGCCAAGAGACCGAGATTCCTGAACAAGATCACGAAACCATTCCAATGCTAAATCAGCGTGTCTTGGATTGATCTCAAAAGCCATATTTACCTCTGCAGCCTTCTTCAATACTCCGATCAATTTTTCTTCATTATAGCTAGCGATATTTCATTTAAATTTTCCTTACCTAGTTTCTTTGCAAGTTTTTGATGGTAGAATGGATGCCCAATTGTATCTACATACCCCAACTCAGCAGCGCCATACAACATATCCAAATAATGATTTGCATAGGCTTGCGGTGTACCGGGATTTGGATTTTCAACATGTTTTAGATGATAGTGATTACATGAAACAATTACGTAATCGAGTAAGTCAACAATTTCCTCGTTCACTGCACATAAGTATCAGGGTTGATCATAGTCGATTCAGTACCTACCATCACCTTCATTGTTGTCTGAACAGCTGAGCTTCTTGTCTGTTCGCTTTTATTATTTCTATAAACTCAGACCTCTCATCAATACGATCTATATGTTCAGAAATGCCCATTAATTCTAAACCATAATTCTCATTTGCCTTGATTATATCCGCAATAATTGCGTCTGGCTTTCCACCATTACGATATGTGTATATGCCAGTCCTGTCGGATGGATTGGATTGTTGATAATGATGGAAATGCCAAACCCCTTGTTGTCATGACCAATGCAGCAAATGCCGCAGATAGATGAATAAACTGTCGTCGCGAATATTTTGATTTATCTGAGTTCTTATTTTCTTTCATGCATATTCCTACCAAAATAAGGTGTTGAAAAAAGGAGCAAGTTTATTTTAATCAATTACTTTAAATTACTGAAAACATAGTAGATCTTCCTCGAAGATTCTTTCTGGGGTCTGGATTTATTATTTTGTTATATTAGAAATTATAAAAGTGAATTAGGATTGAAGGAATTGCTAAAATGAATTTATTATCTATAAGGTATTCAGTTACAATAGGGCTATTATTTTTGGTATTTTTATTTGCTCAATCACCTCAAAATTGGCAGAGTTGTTCCAAATAAATTTCTTCAAGAAGAAGCGATAAAAAGTGGTGTTAGTGACTTAACAATTTTCGCTGAGGAAATAAATGTAAAACTTGAAATACTAATGATAATACAACTATCAAAAAATTAGCAATATTGGTTGGTAATCCATCTGACAACAAGGTCACTGGATGCTACTTCAAAAGAATTCATTAGTATCTCTTAAAGGAATCGATGATGACGAAGGTTACTAAATCCTAACTTATAGTCAAGGGGAGAAAAAAAGGATTATAATAGCTGGGAATAAAGCAATTGGTAAGGTCTATGGCCTTTACTGGGTGTGGATCGAATGAGGGTTTACAAAACTATTCCAGATATAAATGTAATAAGAATTCCTGCGCTTAAAACACGAATGAGTCTAGCATGGGGTCGTCGACCATTTGGAGGCGGTTCTAAGAAACCATGCAGCAAGCTTTGCGTCAGAGTATAAATTGGGTTTCGGGTGCGCCCATATTGGATTTGGTCCCGTGGAATTCAGAACCGGAGAGTAGAACGATGCGAGCAATAGAATCAAAACAAATGAACTCATCGATTATGCATACTCATTAAAAATGAAATATTTCTGCTTCGCTAATGAGTTTACCTATCACCCTTTCCCTGTTGAAAGGAGAATGATGCTACCCTTTCCCCATGCGATGATAATTTTTGGAATGCACTCCAAGACAAATATCGCAAGCTTTTTAAAGCATCACCGAATTTGGATGGAATCAAGAAGTTTGTAATGATGACATCTCGGGCTTTTGGGATTCATATAGGGGTTTCGATCTTATGCACCAAGGTGAAGATTGTGACCTTCCCTATATATATATTTTAAAAATTTGTAAATACACTTGCAGATGTAGTGATTGATGAATTT
>CAVVVP010000003.1:0-1035398 GCA_963751695.1 uncultured Ignavibacteria bacterium
TATTGACGGGCTTGAAGGCACTTATGATTTATAGTCGGTCAGCCACTAACCAACTACTATTTTAACGGAACAGCAACATCTTTTTCGTCTCCTCAAAATCCCCAGCCTGCATCGTGTAGAAACATACTCCACTTGTTAAATGTGATGCATCAAATTCTATTTCATAATTTCCAACTGTGTGTTGGCTGTTTAAACATGCTTTAACTTCTCTTCCTAATCATCATAAATTTTTATCTTTACAGACTATAGCTTAAAAAGTTTGGTTAATTCTAACTAAGTATACATCCTTTACAAAACTAATTGGCATGCCCATTTTTTAATATTAATTATTTTGTGGAATAATTATTTTGATTTTATAACTCCAGTACCTTCGCCATAAAATCCAGTTCGCTCATATATATCATCGGAATACATTAATGCATCAGCAAAAGTTTTCATTCCATCTATTACTCCTCCTTTTCCCTTGCCAACTACGTGAAGATTTTCTGTCCACTCTGATTCGCCGGTCTTTGTTCTGTAACCGGTAAAGTTACCTTCCCACAATGCATCAGGATATGCATCCGGTACATTTGACCATTTCCCATGTGAATGTCCTTCTCCGGTATTGAGGTCGAACCTGAAATTTATGGTACCAATAAATTTCCTGTTACTAAAGGAGTGCTGGTTTCGAATCTAGTTAGCACAACTCTATTTTTTACAATAAGGTTTTGTCCTACAATTTTTTCAGACCCGGGATCAACTAAGCCAACAATTGTAATAGTAGCTGTATAATCTGTGGTTGTCATTTTTTCCAGCGAATTTACTGGTTCATTTTTGTCGGTTCATTCGGCAATTGGTTTTTTTCTGAACAGCCGACAAGTAAGAGACCGATAAATGCTATTATAGCAATTAAACGATTAAATTTTTTCATTGTGAACCTCCTAATAAATTAATGATTGATTATCAGATGTGTTCAGTCGTGAATGTTATCAGAATGATTGGACACTCTTGATATTTTTTAATTTGGGCGGGTCATGACTCGCCCCTAATTCTTGCTACTAATTTTTCACTTCTCACTTTAACAGAACCATCTTCTTTGTCTCAACATAATTACCAGCTTTAATCTTATAAAAATATACTCCGCTTTTAGATTCTGAACTTCGTCAGAATACCCTAAACTCAATTTCATAAGTTTCCTTGTATGATTGTTCTTTGTTTACAAGTGTATGTAACCTCACTTCCCAATACATCATAAATTTTAACTGTTACAAATACTCTGTTTCGGGAATCTAATATTTTATTGTCGTTATTGGATTAAATGGATTCGGATAGTTTTGCTCAAGTGCAAACTTCTTTGGTAGGTTGGTTAATTCATCCTCTATATCAGTTAATATATCCACTGTTAATGAATCAGTCCAGTAAACTATGCCATCGCTGCTTATTTCTAATTCAAGAGCGATTGTATCTGCATCATCATTTATGTTAAGTACAAACGCATAATCTACTGTTTTAATTTCACCTGGTGCAATATTTCCAAATGATGCATTATTAAGAAAAAAACTAGTAACACAGGTATCAGTTGTTTTTAGTTTAGCTTTTACATTTTCTATAGTTTTTACACTTCCATTATTCTTTAATTTAAAATCAGCAAGACCGATTAAAGAATCATTAACTTCTACAACAGTAAATGACTCAATTATAATTGGACCTGCCGTCGTAAATTTGCAGTTTTTATAGAAGTATAGTGGATGATAATTCTGTGTTAGATTTTCAGTCCAACTCCCCTTCAAAGAGTAAAAGTCTTCACTGGATTGCGGCGGAATGTATGCTCCATAAAGTCCATCATTTGATAATGAATCCGCATGCAATCCATCATCGTAAAGCTCAATTGAATCAATTTCAATTCCGTCCGAGTTGGAATAAATTAGGTGTAAAGTAAATTGTAAGTTTTCAGGATTTGAAATTCTTATTCTAAACAAAACAGAATCAGTATTTACGTTTGCATAGTTTTTTTCAAGAAATAAATTTGTAACCCGAACTGGATATAAATCAGTTAAGTTATAATTCTTAAAGAAATCCCACATCAATTCGCTTGCGTTAATGTCCATAGTGGTATTACCTATTGGACCGACAGATAAATAAGTGAAATATGCTGTGTCACCTCCCGGCCAGCTATGACCTCCGTTCAATACTTTATAATGCACTACCTCACCACTGTCTTGATAAAATGTATATTTAATCTTTTGAACTGTACATCCATCTAAAGTATCTATATTGAACAGTAAAGTCGTATCAGGTAGATTACAATGATTAAAATTTGTCCAGTAGGTCAATGTTTGTTGAACCGAACAGTAATCATTTCTGCCACCATAGGGTATAATCTGATCAGCAGTACCATGGAATTTCAAAACCGGCATTGGATGAGCGGTAGTAAAACTTGTGGTAAAGTCTTGACCAATCGAACCTGCAACATCTGCAATAGCTACAATTCTATTACTAAGTTCACATGCCAATCTTTGACTCATGAAACCACCAAGAGAGAATCCACAGCAATAAATTCTTTCCTCATCAATACTATAATTATTTGCTAATGTATCTATCAATGCATCTATAAATCCAACATCATTTACATGGCCGGCAGTAAGATTTATTCCGCAACTCCATGCTGTTAAAACAGCATTTGGGTAAACAACTATAAATCCTGCCGTATCAGCAACTTCATCCATTTTAGAGTAATCCAACTGTTGTTGTGCATTAAGAGAACCACCATGTAAATTGAATACAAGGGGCAGCTTATCCACACCATTATAATTCTGTGGCAAGAAAACGATATAATCCCTTAGTACGCCTTCGAAAATGAAACTGTCAGTTTGAACTTGAGAAAAGGTGAATACTGGATTAAGAAAAAAATAAACTATAAGTACTAGAATAGAGTTAGTACCGGATAAATTCTTCATTGCCTCCTCCTAACTAAATAATTAATAACATATTATTTATCATGAGTAATTACTTAAGCAACAACATCTTCCTCGTCTCAACATATTTACCTGCACTTAATTTATAAAAGTATACTCCGCTGCTAAACCCGGAAGCATCCCAGGTTACTTCATAATTGCCAGCCGGTTTTTCTTCATTCAATAATGTTATTATTTCGCTACCCAATACATCAAATACTTTTATTGTTACATTTGTCTGATTAGGAATAGAGTATTTTATTGTTGTACTTGGGTTAAAGGGATTAGGGTAGTTTTGATCTAGGCTAATTGTTGATGGTAATAATTTACCTTCATCAACCGGGAGTACCACTGAGGGATTAATTTCATATACAATGTCTAAAGGAGTTCTGGCATTATTTAAACCTCCTATTAAGTATAACTTCCCATTTAGAATACTGCTTGAAATACTGAAAGCTGCATACGGCATATTCGAAAATTCTTCCCAGTTATCTGATGCAGGATCATATTTAATAATAGTTGAATAGCACGGTCCGCCGCCGTATCCAACACCGCCAAAGCAATAAATATTTCCTCCAAAAGTATAACTAGTCATGCCTGCTCTAGGATTTGGCATATCATTTTTTATTGTCCAGACATCTGAGACGGGATCATACGCTTCAACATTTCCTAAACTTGGCGTGCTCAATACCATTAAATCCTCCAAATGTATAAATAATACCATTTACGACTGAAGTTGAAAAGTAAGCCCTGACTGTTGGTATTGGTGCCTTCGTTGTCCATGTGTCGGTTTTTGGATCATACGCTTCAACAGTATTTGTACTTAACGGGTTGTTCATATCAGTAAATCCTGAAATTGCATATATGATTCTATCGACTACACATACAGATAATCCCGATCTTGCCGTGGGCATTGGTGATTTTGTTGTCCACGTATCAGTTGAAGGATCATACGCTTCCACGGTTGAATGAACAGTATACCACCCTCCTCCAAACACATAAATAATTCCATCTACTGCACAAGCGGCGGCACATCCTCTTGGAGTTGGCATCGGGGTCTTTGTTGTCCACGTATTTGTCAATGGATCAAAAGCCTCCACTGCATCTAGATTTGATCCTATATCTAATGCGCCCCCAAGTGCATAGATGTAATTATCCACTGTGCATGTAGATAACCAGCCTCTTGCAGTTGGCATTGGGGATTTAGATTCCCACCCCGCTTGTGCTAAACTTATGGAAGCGAAGCACAATATGCAGAGTATTACTAAAATACTCTTGCGAGCAGTTTGAAAAAGTTTTGTTTTAGTAACATAATTCTTCCTCCTTGTATTATGATAATTTTGTTTGTGAAGAATTACCCAATATGAATGCCAAGGAAGAGTAGAAATTCTGTTTTCACCAATTTGTTAGGTTTATAAGCGATACTGTGAGTTAATGAAGAAGGGATTGAGATTTGCGAGGCAAAGGCTCGCTAATTTTAGCGAGATTTCGGATTTGCTATTAAATTATTTTCGCCATTTTTAACGAGTAATAGTAGATTGTTTTCTTTGGTCTTAAGAGAAGGAGAATATATTAGACTTCACAGAAATGAATCTGAGCGTCAAACAAATGTCATCTGAATTTATTTCAGCATCTAATATTAAATTGAATTGAATTCTTAGATTCCGGATAATTCCATGACAGTTTTAAAGGGCATTTTTTATCAACGAAAAACAAGAAATCAGAGTAACATTATTTTTCTCCTGTAATACCTAATTTATTCATTTTATATCTAATTGTGGTCTCTGAAATATTTAATCGGCGGGCTGCCTTTGATTGATTCCAATTACATTCTATTAAAACTTTCATTATCAATTTTATTTCATAATCTAAAAGATTTTTCTCAAGTGAATTGCTCAAATCATATTTTGGAGAAACTGCCTCTGCTTTTTTGCCACTCTTCCCGGAACTCTGCAGGCAAAATACTTGAATCAATTACTTTCATTTCCGGTGGTGCTAAAGTAACCAGCCTCTCAACAAAATTCTCCAGCTCACGTATATTCCCCGACCATGAATGATTTTTTAAGAAGTCCAATATTTCTTCATGAAACATTTCAATCTTTTTCTTTTGTTCCAGCGAGTATTTTTTGAGAAAATAGTCAGCTAATAATGGAATATCTTCACAACGTTCATTTAATGACGGAACGGAAATAGGATAGACATAAAGCCTATAAAATAAATCTTCCCGGAATTTCTGCTGTTCTACTAATTGTTTTAGAGATACACTGGACGCGGCAATGATCCGCACATTAACTTTTTTAGTTTCATTACTGCCAATGGGACGAATTTCATTTTCCTGAAGAAACCGAAGTAATTTTGCCTGCAGTTCCATCGGAAGATTATTAATCTCATCCATAAAAAAAGTACCTCCATTGGCTTCTTCCAATAAACCTTTCCTGGAAAAATTTGCGCCGGTAAATGCTCCTTTGATATGACCAAAGAGTTCACTCTCAATTAGGTTTGCCGGAATTGCACCGCAGTCAATTGCAATAAATTTTTGGCTATTCCTTGAACTGTATTGATGGATAGCTTTCGCAATCAGCTCTTTGCCGGTGCCGCTTTGTCCATCCAGCAAAACACGAACATCACAACGGGCTGCCGATTCGATTGTTTGTAATAACTGGATAAACTTTTCGCTCTTACCTAATAATCCATTTGCTTCATATTTCTTTAAGAGAGTTTCTTGAGGTAATGGAGCAGTAAAATATTGCTGAATCTTTTGAACGTCCCTTAAATATGGTGAGACTATAGCAGTAAATTTCTCAAGAAATGAAAAATCACTTTCAGTAAAAATATATCCTTCAAATTTATTTAAAAGTAATAATGTACCAATTATAACTCCTTCCACTGTAAAGGGTACACACATAACAGATTGCAAATTAATTTCCTTAAATAGTTCCTTATTGAAACGTGAATCTTCCTGGATGTTTTCAGTTAAGAAGCTGGTATTATTTGCAATAGTCCAGCCGCTTAAATACGCGTGCACAAACTTATAGGGTTCATCTTCAGCTTGTTCAACTTCTTTATAAAGTGTTTTAACAGTTTCACGGGTTCTGGGATTTATCATCATGATTAAAGTGGTATCAGCCTTCATCAAACCGGATGCATTTTCTGCAACCAGCCGTAAAGTTTCCTGGTAATCATTCTGTTTTGCCAGAACTGATGCCAGTTCAATAAGTGATTCTAATTTTGAGTCGTCCATAATGTTCGTATTTAGAGTTACTATACCGAGATTAAATTCGGATGACATACTTTTCACGACAATGTTGTCCATGATTGTCATCTTAGTTGCAATGAATATCAGTCTCGAAGGATTCAAATAAATGTTTCTTTTGAACAACCATTAATCCAGCTCTATTTTTAATATTTAATTTGTATAACTAATCTTTTGCTAACTTTTTCGCATCAACTAGTTCGGGTAAGTCCTTATCTGCATCTTTCCAGAGTTCTAAAAATTTCTCAAACTCGCCAATTGCCTTTTCCTTCCAGCCTTTTTCCTCATATAATTTAGCTAAGCGATAATGATATATAGGATGAATTAGTTGTCTGTTGTTACTTGTTGGGATCAAAAGTTATTAATCGTTCGTATTCGGCAATAGCTTTGTCCATTTCGCCATTCAGGTGATAAGCTCTCGCTAGAACATCTTGAAGAAATGGCATATTGCAGACAATCAATTCCTTAATGCCCATACTAATAATGTCAGACGAATTCGTTTTTTCACCAACGGCGATTGCATCCTCAAAAGCACCTTCTGCTAACATTATCCCCATTCGAAGGGAATTGTGGCTGCGCTTTATTTGTGTCCTCCAATATGGTCCCATCGATGATAGATCATGCATGAGAACCTCGCTCGCAGTCATCCTAGATTTTGCCGAATCAATTTTTCCCTCCATTAAATCCACATGTGCCAGAAATTGGATGCCTGCTATATAATCAAATGTATAGTCAAAATCTTTCACAGCAACTTTAAATTTTTCATAACAACTTCTGCTTAGCTCATATTCACCCTTTTCAAGATAAACCCAACCAGAGAGCATGGTGCTAACAGCAACTCCGTATTCGTTCCCTGCTAATTTCATAAGTTCTTTTGCCCTGTTAAAATCAATCAAGGATTTATTATAATTACCAAGCAACAAATGATAGATACCTTTCCACGTATAGCCCTGTGCTTTTTTACCAGGAGACTGATTAGATGTAATAAAATTATCGAGCCACTTCATTGTTTCCGTATAATTTTCTTTAAGCGCATAGATGTAAGCAATATACTCCTCCGAGCCGAAACCGGGTTTTGCTTCAACAGCTTCTTTATATTTAGCAAGAGCATTATCAAGCTCTCCCAATTTTAGATATAGCTCTCCCATAGAATCAATTGGATTTGCTTCACCCGGAGATAGAGAAGCATATCTTTTAAAATATTCAATAGCCTTTTCATAATTTCCCATCTCGGAGTATGTATAAGCAAGAAAATTATATGCATTGCTAAATGCGGGATCCAGTGCAAGCGCTTTATTAAAATTAATTATTGCTTCTTCGTACATTTGTTTGTGCCTAAAATAAGAACCCAAAGAAGTAAAAACCCGTTTCTCTTTGGGAAATTTCTTAGCCATTTGTTTAAAAATGCTGAACCTTTTTTCCGGTAAATTCTCTATTCTTCCAGCATAATCTGCTTCAATATATAGTCTCTCTTTCTCCGTTGCTTTTGCTGAAAAAGCTTTTGCTCTCTCATAAGCATTTAGTTCCTTTTCCACATATCTTAATCTACCATAGGCCCAAGCAAGGTACAGATGTGCTAAGGCAAAAGTTGAATCTAATCCAATCGCTTTTTCCAAAAAAAGTTGTGCATCATCCCAATAACGTTTCTCAAACTCATCTCTTCCTCTTAGAAAATTGTTATAAGCTTCCATTGAATTAGTGGTAACATCGGCAATTCGTAATTGAACTGACTCGATATCCCAGGCAGAAAGCCCTATACCCTCTACAATTTCATCGCTTAAAAAATCAATCTGACTTTCTAATATGCTTTGCACTCCCTCACTTTTTATATTAGAACTTTTTAATAATTTTTTATTTGAAGCATCCAAAACTTTTACATCCGTTACAAAAACATCACCGGCTTTTATGAAACTGCCGAGAACAATGGCATCAATGCCATCCATGCGGCATAACTCAAAAGCTAAATCTTTATCAATTACTTCAACCTCTCCCTTTCCGATTTGCTTGAGAAGATCATGCATTCTTTCCCAGGTTGTTACTTGCAGATACTCGGCTTGCTCAAGATTTGTTATTAAAAGATTTGGAATTGCTTTTTGAAGATAATTATAAGTTGAATCGCCGGTTTGATTTTCAAAACTTATTACCGCGAGTAGATATTGGAATATCATTTTTCAAACTTGAAAAGAAATTTGGATTAACAATATAAAACATGATAGCAGCAACTAAGACAATTAGAGCAGAAACAATTGTTGTCTTTATTCTTTTACTTTTTACCTTCCGTTTATTGATGTATTGCCCGCTTTCTAAGCCCAATGATTTATTTTTGAAACTGACTAAATCAGCAAGTATCTCCTCAATATTCTGATACCTTGATTCTCGTTTTTTTTCTAAAGCTCTACTCACGATATTTTCTAATTCCAAGGGAATTTCTGGATTTAAGGATGTTATCTTTTCCGGCTCCTTATCAAGAATAGAATAAATTATAACTTGATCAATATCTCCTTCAAAAGGTAATTTTCCGGTCAACATTTCGTACATTACAACACCCAAAGACCATATATCGGATTGATGTGTGGCTTCTTTTCCTTGAGCTTGTTCTGGAGAAATATAAGCGATTGTGCCCGTAGTGCGATCTTTTTCGTTATTTTAGTATCAGCACTGCTTTTAGCTAAGCCAAAATCAAGAATTTTGACTTCATTACGATCTGTGATAAAAATATTTGCCGGTTTAATATCTCTATGGATAATTCCTTTTTGATGTGATGCTGATAACCCTTCTGCAACCTCGATTGAAATTTCTACTACTTCTTCAATTTTTAATAAACCGGATTTTATCTTTTTCCTTAATGTTTCACCATTATAGCAATCCATGCAGATAAATAATTGCCCATCATCTGTTTCATCTATTTCGTGGATTGTACAAATATTTTGGTGCTGTAAGGATGAGGCAGCTTTTGCTTCATGAATGAATCTTTGCTTTGTCTCTTCATCTAAACTAAATGCGGGTGGTAGAAACTTGAGGGCTACAAAACGATCTAAGGTTAAGGTCATGAGCTTTATAGACTATGCCCATCCCACCTCCGCCGAGTTTTTCTACGATTTTATAATGGGATATAGTTTTGCCTAATCATCATACTTACTTAAAATTTGGCCAAACAGCATTCAATCTATTTAATCAAATTATTGACTGAGTCAAAACCTTGGGAGAAGCCCAATATGTTAGAGAAGAGAAAGTTCAGTCAATGCTCAGAACGTTTCTCTCAAGGAGGAATATATAAGGTAACATAAGGAAAATGAGTTTAGTGTCAAATTATTTCGTTTGCTAGTGGCAAATGTTAATGTAAAGATTACACAATGATTTAGATTTAAGTGAGAAGTAATTAATGGAGCCTCTCGCATATTAGCTATAAATTATTTGTGAAAAAGTTGCGAAGCAGGGACTTCATCTTTTTGAAAATCGGGTCCTTTCCACATTAGTTCTAAGTGATTAGATCCACCTTCTTGAAAATATTTTATCGAAATTTTATGTACTCCTTTTTCAAGAGCAATTTCTTTTTGCCTTTCAAGAGTTGGATGAAGTCCATCATTATTGATCAGTACTCTGTCATTGAACAGCAGCTTTGAACCATCGTTGGAGATTAAGTAGAATGTGTATAATCCATCTTTTGGAATTTTAATATATCCATCGAAGTCAAATCCAAAGTATTGCTCTTCTTCTTTTGGACTGAGAGTAAACTTTGGTGCTACTCCAGATTTTTGGGGCTTCATGTCAACAAAGTCAATTACGCCTCTGAAAAATCCTTTATAGTAATTGAACGAAATCCCTTCTTTGAGATCTTCTACATCAATTGGCTTTTCAAGATCTACCTTTTGAGCAGTTACAGTTGATGTTAAACTTGGTATACTATTGACATAAGCAATCATTTTTAGAGTTGTAGTTTGCTCAACCAAAAAAGGTCCTGTGAATAAATTTGACTCAGTTGTAGGTTGAGCACCATCAATCGTGTAGTATATTTTCGATCCCTCTGTATCACATGCTAATGAAATAAATGTGCTGTCTAAAAATATTTTATTGTCGGAACTCATGTATGGAGTAGTTACTATTTCTTGGACATCAAAAATCTGTGGAACTGGAGAATCGTTTGCCCAAGATGCATTTGGTTCGTTTCCCATCTCTAAAACTACTTCTCCACCTTTAATTATTTCAGAATGATCGAACCAGAATATATTAAGTGGTTTACCATTTAATTCTGCTGATTGAATATATCTGTTTTTTTCAGAAGCATTCTTAGCACTTATGACAAATTGAGAGCCAGCATAATAATTCTCATCTAATTCGATTGTTACCTTTTCGAAAATAGGGCTGGAAATTTCATAGACAGGATTAGTAGATGCTCCACCATCCATTTCGAATAAACCGATGGCGCTCATAACAAACCATGCACCCATCTGCCCTTGATCTTCATCACCCGGATAACCATTTACAGGCCCGGTCCCATAGTAATTATCGAGTATTTCTCTAACCCACTTCTGAGTGAGCCATGGTTTGCCTGAATAATTGAAAAGCCATGGTGCCTGCATATTTGGCTGGTTACTATGGTTTACAAACTGACTAACAAAATTAGGTTTGGATGATTCAAATCCATCATTAAGCCTAATGTTAAATTCATCTTGACCCATCAATTCAATTAATCCATTTACATCGTGCGGAGCGAAGAAAGAATACTGCCATGCATTTCCTTCTACATAGTCTTTACCTCCAAAATTATCTTCCTTCCCCACAGCTTTTACGACTGGTTCAAAATCTTTTAACCATGGACCGCCCTCGTGTTTAGGCCTTACATATCGAGTCGAAGGATCAAAAACATTTTTGTAGTTTTGAGCTCGTTTCATGAAATATTCATAGTCATCAGTTTTACCAAGCGATTTTGCCATCTGAGCTGCGCACCAGTCATCATATGCATATTCTAAAGTATTCGAAACATGTCCAATCTCTTCGGGCACATAGCCCATCTTCATGTATGACTTCAAATTTCGATTACCAACATAACCACCGCATTCATGAGGTTTGCCTGGAATAGTTTGGATTTCTTTTATTGCTGTGTAAGCTTTATCAACATCATAATTTCTTATACCTTTTTGATATGCTCCAACAATGAGCGGAATTTCATGTGATGCAACCATAATACTAGAATATTCAATCCCCCCAGGCCCTTTTGATAACCAACCACCGCGATCGTAAATTTCTAATTGAGAGTTTACCCACTGGTTTGCTATGTCTGGGGTTATAAGAGACCAGAGCTGATTAAGATTCCAAAATGTATTCCAGAATGCATCGCACCCAAAAACTGGCGAGTTTGGATCGTTAAGCTGCTGTACCTTTTCACACATGTCTACATATTTTCCATTGATGTCACTGAAAATTGTTCGTCCGCAATAAGCTCGATACATATTTGTGTAAAATTTGATTTTATTTATTTCGGAACCCCCTTCAACTTTTATTTTGCTCAATAACTCATTCCAAACGTTTCTTGCGTTTTTGTGAACTACGTCAAAGTCCCAACCGAACTGATCTAATTCTGTTTCTAGATTTAACCGTGCTTGTTCAATACTGACATAAGAAATTCCAGTTTTCACTAAAATCATTTGATTATTCCTAGTAGAAAAATTAACTACAGCACCAATGTCTATATTCTCAGAAGTTAATATTTCACTGATGTCATCTTCCACCACATTATCTTTCCAACCAGAAATTGATTTGAATGGTTCATTGAATCGAATGACAAAATGCAACGTATATTTATTCCAATTCATTTCTTTCGAAATATATCCCTCAATCTCGTTTTCACTGACTTTTTTAATTGAGGCCCCAGTAATAATTGGTCGACCTTCTTCTGGAATATTTAGATCTATTACAACGTGTGCATTTTCCGATTTTGGAAATGTATATCGCTGAAACCCGGTTCTTGTTGTTGATGTTAGCTCAGCTCTAATATTATAATCGTCCAGATAGACACTATAATAACCAGGAGAAGCTTGTTCATTTTCATGACTGAATCTAGACCTGTACCCGCTATCCGGATCATCCATGCTTCCTGGATTTGTTTTAATTTTTCCAGTTGTTGGCATTGTAAGAAATCCGCCCATCATCCAAGAGTGAACGAAATTAAATCCAGAAATACTTTCTATTGTATACTCATAACCTGCATCCATGTCCCAATCGTCGGTGTTGTCGGGGCTTAGTTTGACCATTCCAAAAGGCATACTTGGCCCAGGAAAAAGCATCCAACGAGAGCTAGAAGTACCAAGCAATGGATCAACATAATCAACTGGCAGTTTTTCTTGAGAGAATAGAGGGAAAGCAACGAAGAAACATAAAATAAGTCTGAATAAACTCATGTTATTCCTTGATTTGATTTACATAATTAGTTCTAGATTCGTAACTGTGATAGAATGACCTTTATCAAATCTAAGAAATTAATACATTAAGCAGAGTGGAATTTCATTAATATGGTAAGAGGTTTAAAAATTCCAGATATTCCAACTCTCAAATAATTTATCTAACTAACTATTTTAGTAAGATCATCTTCTTCGTTGTGTTGAAGGTACCTGCTTCTAATTTATAAAAATACATTCCGCTAGTTTGTTCACCAGCATCCCATTTTACTTTATATTTACCTGGTTGATGTCTTTTATTTACTAGAGTCACTACTTCTCTTCCAAGAATATCATAGACCTTGAGGGTCACATTAACTTCGCTTGAAATTGAATACCCAATAATCGTATTTGGATTAAAAGGATTTGGGTAGTTTTGATAAAGGTTGAAATCCTTAGGGATGCTTGCTGTTTCAGTTTTGACAGAAACAGCTTCACTGAACTTGTAAGTAAGAAGAGTATGTAAGAAATTTTTTGCGCTTTCTTCTTTCATATAATAGAGTGGAAAGCTCAGGGTAACGGTTTTAAAATCCTCTCCAAGGTACTCAACTCCAACAGGTTCCATGTACATACTTCCTTGCACTAAAGATGTGTCATAGTGAGTATCAAAAAAGTAAATGTTGTAAGCTTCTTCCGATGCACTTATACTTTCTATTAAGGGAATGTGATACCCATAGCTTTCATCTGTTTTTGTAGAATCGATTGCAAGATAGTTGTATACAGATAGATTCGAAATCGCTCCAATAAACCTAGCCCCAAACTCTTTATTTACTTTCTTGATCTTTAGGTAATCGTGAATAAAATCTCCAAGTTCAAACTCCCTTGGATATATTAGATTTGATTCAAACGCTTTTGACGGTAGATATCCAGTGTAAAGGAAGTTTCCTCCTGCATCCAGGTATCTAATTAGATCTGTCTTTACTGAAGATAAGGTTTGTAAATTCTTAGAGTCGTTGCCGTGCCATATTATCGTGGAATAATTCCCAAAGTCTGTTAGTGAAATACCCTCTTCGCTTATTATATCAAATTCTTGAGTTTTAAAATCTTCTAGCAATGAGCTGTAGAATTCATCAACTTGCTCATCAGACGGTTTCATTATTGTTCCATTTCCGTCCGAAGTTTCATCTACTATCAGTATACCTTTATCAAAAGTAAAGGAGAAAGGTAAATACTCTTTTTCAATTATATATCCATCATACCCTTTAACATCAGCCACGGAAATCCCAATGAAATTATATACTCCATTCTGAAGATCGCTGATGAGAATACTGTTGTTAGTGGTAGAAAAATTTCTATCATATACTCCAGACTCTGTTCCAACATAAATATTGTAGTGATCAAAATCGTAAGTATCTGTATGATCCCAACTCAGTAGAACAGATGTTCCATCTCCTTGAGCTTTAATTTTAAAATTCTCAACTGGATCCGGTATATCAACAGCCGTTATTAATGTTGCACAAGATGCTTTAATAATTTCTGTGCAGAACTCCATACTATAATTTTCAATCCTATCATTAGAAGAATGGTAATAGGGACTAAAATCATTCTCCTCGAAATAAATCCCATCATATCCCACATTAGTAAAAGAGCCCAGGTCTGAGCTCCAACTATCGACCTCTTTACCAGTTATGACCGTAAATTTTTCAATAAAATCAAGGGCAAGTTTTGCGTAATGATTAGAAGTAGGATGACGATTGACATCAACAACACTGTTCTCTAAACTTTGATATGTATGAGTGATCATATCATGATTAATAACCAGTTTAATATCCATTCCAGAGTTAACGGCATTTAGAGCAAATAGTTCACTTCCGCCATCCCCGAAATACATCAATTCTTCAGCAGCAAATGCCACAAATTTTATGGTACGCTCGGGTTTAAAGTCGTTTTCTATTAACACTCTAGCTATTTCTAACACCGCAGCAGTGCCACTTGCATTATCGCTTGCACCAGGAGCATAAACCAAAGGATCACCATCGGTATTAAAAGAATCGTAGTGACCGCAGACTATAAAAATTTCTTCTGTTGCATCTGTTCCCTCTATTGTGGCAACAATATTTCTTTGAAGGAGCGTTGTGTCGAGAAAAACATATTCATAATTAATATAAGTAGTTGTGTAGATTGTGTCATATTCTACATTAGTATATCCAAAATTTTCAAATTTTTTATATATCCAGTCCGATACATCGTGTCTGTTAGGTGCTGCCATAAATCTAGTTCCATAGTCCTCCAAATGCTGAATATAGCCCCTTATACTATCAACAGAAATGTCATCAATAACTGAAGTTATTAAAGAATCGATTTGTGAATTTGAAGCCTTTGGGGATATAATCCTTGAAAGTTTTTGAGTATGAAAAGTTTGATTTAGTTTACTAATCTTGATCGCTTCATTTAAGAAAAGATCATCCGTTGATTCTAAATTTTTGATGATTGAATATCTACCTTCAGAATAAATCTTTTCCAAATTTTTATTTTGTATATTAAAATCAGATTTATTATACACCAGAAAATACTCGTCATTTGAAGAAGCGATATCTATTACTTTAAATTCAATTCCATTTTTTTCAATTAGTTTTAAGTATTCAGCAGTAACTGACAATAATACTCTTTCACCAAAATCGTAAATCACATTAGTCGACAAACTTTGTAATTTTGTTATTTTAGAGCAACCTTGTTTATCAACAGATACTAAAACATCTTGAGCAAGTAGAAATGAAGTAATAATTAGTGAGGATAAAAATACTAAATAGAAATTTTTCATAGCTTCCCCCGAGATCCATATTTGTTAAATTTGGAATTTCAAACGAAACTTATGAAAGCCATAGGTGATTGTCAATATCTTCTTTTAATTTGTGAGCTAGAACAAAAGCCCGCCTATTGGCGGGCTTGAAGGCACTTATGATATGTAGTCAGCAAAGCCAATAACTAACTACAAATTTAACGGAGCAGTAACATTTTTTTAGTTTCTACAAAATCACCAGCCATAATTTTGTAGAAATAGACTCCACTTGTTAATCCAATTGCATTAAAAGCTATTTTATAAGTGCCCGGTTTTTGGTTTTCTTTAACCAATGTTTTTGCCTCTCGGCCTAGTATGTCATAGATCTTTAATGTTACAAAACTTTCTGTAGGAATATCATATTCTATTATTGTGCTTGGGTTGAATGGATTTGGGTAGTTCTCCTTTAAATCAAAATTCATCAGTAATGGTCTGACTACATCTTGCAATTCTGTTGTTATATCAAGATATAATGTATCTTTCCAAAAAAGGAATCCATCTTCGTATATATCTAATTGTAGCATTCCAATGGTGGAATTAAAATTCTCATCAATTTTAATTATATATGATTCTTCTAGAGGTTTGCAATCACCGGGATTTAGTAGTTCTATTATTTGGTAAGGATTTATTCCTGCTATTATGTTTTCATCAATTTGAGTTAAAGTTGCTTGGATACTCTCAACTGATTTTAAAGTACTTTGATTTTCCAGATATAATTTAAGATTTATTACTTCTCCTGGATAAATGATTGAGTCACTAGAGATAATATTATAATGAGACAATTTTACGGGACCTATAGTAGTAATCCTTGTAATGTCATGAAAATAGAAATTACATTCATGATCAGTATCATTTATTACAACTCCTATATAATATCGATCCTCTGATGGTAAGGAATCTAATTCAGCACACCAAATGTTATCACCAGATAATGAATCAGAATGCATTCCATCATTAAATAGTTGAATTTCTGTTACGCTTTGATTTCCTCCTACTATTTTAAGAGAACAATGTATATTGTGACTAAGTCTATTCTGTATATCAAATTTGAACTTAACTGGTTCAAAAGTTTTATAATAAAAGGAATTGTGCGAAGCCATTACTTTAGGGAATACAACTGGTTTTTTAATAAGACTTAACCATCTAAAAATGTTTGTATCTCCATACACCATAGACAAAATGTTATGGTCCCAATTTTTATAAGTAGTAAAAAGCAATTTTGGCTGTGAAGTGAATAGAGGAATTAAAGTTGAATCATTGATCTCATATGATCGGATAGATTTTAGTCCCGTTTTTTCGAACTCATTAACAATATTTTCAGAAATACTTATATCCACGTTTTCGTCAACCGCTCCATGATGCAGCCACAAAGGAACTTGTTTCATGCTAGATCTGTAACTACCACCGCTAATTGGTATGCCTGCCATAAAGAGTGAAGGATCACGTTGTAGGAGAGAACATGTTGCAAATCCTCCAGCAGACCATCCTGCACAAACTATACGTGTTGTATCTGCTGGAATTGAATCTAAAATCGATCTAACAAATTTGTGTAGATGTCCAATGTTCCACAATGAATTATTAATTGGATTTTGAGGAACTATTGTGAACTCATTATAGTTCATTTTTTCAGCTGTACTCCTCCAAAAGATCCCCATCCCGACTTGCTTCTCATTATCTGTGCCCCCTTTACCACTACCATGCAAAATAAAGGTTACCGGATAATATTTTGTGGAATCATAATCTAGAGGATATGCAATCCTATAATGCATCCCTTCGAAAATCCCATATCCAAATTCTGATGAAGATGAATCTGAAATAGATTTTGTATGGGATTCTTGAGAAGATAACATTATTGGAAATACAAGTAAAACTATAGTGATCTTTCTGAAATTATTAATAATATTTAAATAAGTAGACAGACTCACTTTAAAACCATCATCTTCTTTGTATCAACAAAATCCCCTGCCAAGATTTTATAAAAATATACTCCACTTGTTAATTCATTTGCATTAAAAGTTAATTTATATGCACCTGATTTCTGTTCTTCATTAACCAAGGTTTTAACTTCCCCACCTAGTATATCAAAGATTTTCATTGTCACAAAGCATTCTTCTGGTATATCATATTCTATGACTGTACTTGGATTAAATGGATTGGGGTAGTTTTGTGATAATTTATACTTATTTGGAATAACAACAACTTCATTTTCGACAGCTGTTGTAGTAGTGTCCCAAAATTGCATATCTTTCTCCCACCATTTTGAATAAGCGCCACCAAATGCACCCATATCATTCCTTTGTGAGCCGTATGCTGGATAGAGTACATTGAATCCATCCAACACATCATTATACATCAGATCTGGATTACCAGCATCTATACACTCAGAGCTGGCCTCGGTTAACAAGCAGTATGTTGTGTCACAAAACATAGGATCTACATCAATGTTTCCAGTTCCGCTAAAACCACCTTCGATATTAGAATATTCAACAATTTGAGTAAAACCAGCGCCTAGTTCAAAGTAAATTTGAGCGGGGGCTTCATTTTTGTAGATAATATTATTTATAATCTCTACATCTATTTGGCGGGCATAAATACCACCACCTTGATTTTCAGCATAATTCCAAACAATGGTATTATTAGTAATTATTCCCTTCATTACCGGGACTGCATCTTCTCCTGGATAGTAACGAACAGATATACCACCCCCACGAGCATCTCCATCAGTTCCAGATAACTTTGAACAATTGTTTTCTGTAATTAAATTATTTAGAATTTCAGCTTTTGCATTTTCAACAGCAATGCCAGCACCTCTTCCCCATCCCGCCTCAGCGTGATTGCCTGATATAAAGTTGTTCATAATTCGTATATCTTCACTTGCACATTCGTATATACAAATTCCACTACCATAACCCCCGCGCTTTGCGGCAACATAATTATTCAGTAATCTATTTTTATTAATCAGAACACTTCCATCTGCCCAGCTAACATCAACTCCTCCACCAGTTGCTACATCACCGCTTCCTTTATTCGAGTGAATCAAATTTTCCTTAATTAGTAATGACTTATCTGCTGGAAGATAAGTGGATTCAATTCCAAAACCATAAACTTGATATAACGATTCAGTGCTAGATAGAAGATTATTATATCTAATAATATTGTTTTTAATAGTGCCACCGGAAGAGCTAAGCCAAATTGCGCCTCCACCAGTGCCTCCTCCTCCATCCCATGTTTCTAAAGTTCCATGTCCATTTTGCAGTGTTAGACCGCATAGTTCCGAGTTAGAATTTTCACCGGTAACAAAATAGACTAAAGAAGCACTATCTGGATTTGGTAAAAATGATCCGTCAATTATTGTTTTAGAGATATGAGAAGTATCTTGATCAAGCACAAATCTACTACCAACAGTAATTGCTTTTCCCTCAAAACTAAATTGCTGATAATATGACCCCTCTTCAATGATTACAACATCGCCTGAATCCGCAGCATTAACTGCCTCTTGTATTTGTGGGTAATCTGTAGGTACAAAAAATGTGTCTAGACTTAAAATCCTATTTGCAGATTCAGATACTGCATTTTTAATTTTTACTTTATTTTCATCATTTAATTGCGAATTTCTCTTACTCCGTATAAATTGAGAAAAACACATTGATGATAAAAAGAATAAAAAAATAAAGATGTAAGAAAATTTGGTTTTCATAACTACCTCCAATAATTGTTAAAGTGTTAACATCATTATAAGGCAAATTGGAAAGTTTTTCTTGCAATCTCGTGTCAAATACTAGTAATTTTGTCTCATGAGGAGGGAAATTTAATGTTTCTGCCCCGGATTAAACTCCAGAGCAGATAATCTTCTATTCTATTTAAGTAGGAGCATTTTTTTAGTCTCTACAAAATCATTCAATGTTAGTTTGTAAAAATATATTCCACTAGCTAAATGTGATGCATTAAAATTTACTTTATAATTACCCGGTTTTTGTTGTTTGTTTACAAGTATAGCTACTTCTCTACCTAGCAAATCAATAACTTTGAGTGATACGTGGCTCTCATCTGGAATATCATAATTAATTATGGTACTCGGATTAAATGGATTTGGGTAGTTTTGATATAACTCTGGATGTTCCGGAAGCAACACTACACTTTCCTCAATATCAGAAACTGGTCCTAAAATATCTGCCCATTTGGAATGAGGTCCGCCAAAAGCACCCATGTCATTTCTTGTTGTGCCTAACGCTGGGAAATATGCCGTTCCTGTTTTTGTTGGATCTTGTATATCTTCATAAATTTTTAGCGGATTACCCGCATCTACGCATGGAGAAAGATCTTTTTTCAAATACCATCTCTCTTCGTCCATAAATTCTGGAAATTTGTTAATATTTCCGACACCCTCGTAACCCCCTTCAATATTGCAGTATTCCACTTTTACAGTTCTGTATTTTGTTTCTGGAGCATCTAGATACTCAATTTTTATTTGGGTATCATTTTCCGCAAAATTACAGCCAATGATATTATTTCTGAGTCTTACACCTACACTTCTAAATGCAACCCCACCTCCAGCATATTTATCATTGTTATAAGCAATAGTATTATTTTCAATTATAGCTACTAAACTAAATGGATCCTCACATATTGACCAATCACTTTCCCATAAATCAAGATACCAATGCACAGCAATACCACCTCCGAAAGCATTTGGTGCATAAGATTGGGGATAGTGTGTTTCGTTATACACAATTATATTATTTCTAATAATCGGTGCAGAGAAATAACACGCTATACCAGCTCCTTTTGAAGCACCAACTTTGGAATAGGTTGTGTTATGAGAAATATAATTGTTTTCAATAATTATCTTTGAACCCATACTTACTCCAGCAGCAGAAATTCCTCCGCCATATCCTGAATCCATTGCATAAACTCTATTTTTAATAATTTTATTATTTGAAATTATTACATCACCATAAATGTAACCTAAATCAATTGCTCCTCCCATAGCAATACCCATACTACTTTCAATACAATTATTTACGAAAACATTATTTTTAATTATTATGTTTTTATCTTTTGGTAAGGACCAGCAGTCTATTCCTCCACCCCATGCACTATTACCACCACTTGAATTATCTGTAATTACAGCAGAATTATTCTTAATTATATTATCTGTTATTTTTGCTCCCGATCGTTCAATAAGTATTGCGCCACCAGAATTATAAATATCGTTACCAACGGCAACTGTCCCCCTCCCATTTTGAAGGGTAAACCCAGAAAGCACAGATGTCGAATCTTCTCCGTTTATAAAGTAAACAATGGAACTGCTGTCGCTGTCAAAAAACGCCCCATCGATAATAGTATTTGAAATATGAGAAGTATCCCCATCCAAATAAAATACACTTGCAACGGTTATTGCCTTTCCAAGAAAGTTGATCTGTTCACAATATCTTCCTTCTTCAACAATAATAATGTCACCAGAATCAGCTGCTGAAACAGCATTTTGAATTGTCCGATAATCTGTACGGTACATATTTTATTTGTGCGAATAGAATATGAGCTAATGAGGATAATACTAAGTGTTAAATTTATAAATTTCATAATCCCTCCGATCATTTATTTGTAACTTCTTTTTTGTTCAGTTCTTTATTTTCATATTCATGCGGAGTTACCCCAAACAACTTTTTAAAACATTTTGAAAAATATGAGGGTTGACTGAATCCAACTTCGTAGGCAACTTCACTTATATTTCCAAAGTCCTTTTTAATTAATTCGGCTCCTCTTTTTAATCTGTACTTTCTAATAAAGTCACTTGGCTGTTCACCTAGACAGTGCTGAAAATTTTCTATACAACTGAGATCTGCTCATTGCGAGACCCTCTGCAAAATCTTCAACACTGAAAAGTGTGTCAGACAGATTTTCCTCAATTATTTTGATTGCTTTCTCAATAAATTCTTTATCGGTAGATGAAACCGCCACTTCCGCAGGATGAATTTCAGCTTCTCTTAAGTATTTTTCACGCAATGCTCTTCTCTGAGCAATCAAATTTTTAATTCTAACCTTTAATTCATGTTCATTAAAAGGTTTTATTATGTAATCATCAGCACCAGTTTCAAGTCCCTCTATTTTATCTTCGTCAGATGCTTTTGCCGTAAGGAGAATTATTGGAATGTGAGATGTTTTTTCTTCTTGTTTTAGCAACCGGCACATTTCGTCACCATTCATCTCAGGCATCATTATGTCGCTGATAATGATGTCAGGAATTGTATCAATAGCTTTCTCATATCCTTGATTACCATTTTCCGCGGTGATGATCTGATAGTTTTCTTTCAAAATGTCTGATACGAATTTCATCACATCCACATTATCTTCAACAACCAATACAATCGGATTTCCACTATCCTCAACAATTTCATCATGTAAAACTTGAGCTTTAATATCTGGGAAATCAAATTCTTTATTGTCATCCAGAATTATATCTTCCTCAGAGAAATGATCTTTACCCTTTCGTAGTGTAATAGAAAAAGTACTTCCCTTTCCTTTTTCGCTTTCCACATCAATAGTTCCTTTGTGCATCTGTACCAGCTCTTTTGTAAGAGCAAGTCCAATCCCAGTTCCTTCATGAGCAGGTGCACCTTCCTTTATCACTTGGTAAAACCGATTGAAGAGTTTTGGGAGTTCTTCTTCGGCAATTCCAATTCCACTATCCATAATTTCTATTTCCACCTTATCTTCAGTCTCTGCTATGCTGACGTTAATTTTACCTCTGGCATGAGTAAATTTTAGAGCATTGTAAATCAGATTGGAAATTATTTTTTGAAGTTTTTCTTTGTCAAAGTAAACCATAATTTTTTTAGATGAAGATTCAACGGAAATTTGAATTTCTTTTCTTTCTGCAAAAGAGACGAACGACATCACTAATCCCTTTGTGAAAGAGACAATATCATTTTCAGATACACAAAGTTTCATCTTGCCTGCTTCCAGTTTAGACAGATCGAGTAATTCATTAATCAGGTTTAAAAGTCTTCCAGAATTTTTCAA
Source organism: uncultured Ignavibacteria bacterium (assembly GCA_963751695.1). Taxonomy (GTDB): domain Bacteria; phylum Bacteroidota; class Ignavibacteria; order Ignavibacteriales; family Melioribacteraceae; genus SZUA-22. The sequence goes on from CAVVVP010000003.1 coordinate 22,423, forward strand.
CACCATATTGAAGACTTCTCGTTTTTCTGAACTCTTTTCTTCACTCAATAATCCTTCTATCGGTCCTTTTATTAGTGTTAATGGCGTTCTGAATTCATGAGAAATATTTGCAAAAAAGTTCGATTTCATTCGGTCTACTTCTTTCAGTTTTTGCGTTTCAAACTCTTTCATTTTCAGTTCGTTCTTTATTCTTAATCTTCTTGCCTGAAGAATCCAGGTATACGATAGAATACCTAGAAATATTAAAACATATATCGTATATGCCCACCATGTTAACCACCATGGAGGATTTATAAATATTTCAAGTGTGGCAGGTGTTGTTGCCCAAACTCCATCACAATTTGCCCCAATCACTTTGAACCTGTATCTGCCGTGAGAAAGATTAGTATAACCGGCACTTCTCCGCAAACCAGCATCACGCCAGTCTTGATCATAGTTTTCAAGCATAATTCTATATCTATTTTCTTCCGGTCTTGTATAGTGAAGAGCGGCATAATCTATTGTTATATCATTTTGCCAATGTTCCAGCTCAATTGATTTAGTGAGCTCAATTGGTTTGTTAAGTGGAGAATCTTTACCAAATAAGAGTGTTTCATCAAATATTTTTATTTCGGTTATGGCCATTTTTGGAGGGGAAGGATTTTGATAAATTCTATCGGGCTTAAATTTCATCAGAATACTTGGTGTTGTTAGAAAAATCTCATCAGTGGTTTTTAAATAATGTGCGCCAACGAGATCTTCTCCTCCAAGATCGAATTCATAAAATCTATCATATTTGCCATCTGGAGAAAATTTAATAAGGTGCTTTGTGCTGCGGCAATAGATATTTCCTTTTCTATCCTCAAAAAAATCCTCAATTCTGTCTTCAGCCGGTAATCCATCTTTCTGAGTGAAATTTTCATGAATTTCTCTCTCAATGTCATATAGTGTTACACCTCCAAGTCGAGTTGCAATCCAAAGCCGATTTTTACTATCTATGAGTATTCCGGTAGCATTAAATCCACCCGAAATACTTTTAAATGGAATTCTTGTAAATTCTTCTTTCGTCTTGTTAAAATAGTTTAATGTCCTATCGTAACAGGCAACCCATACCCCCCAGATGGATCCAAACCCATCACATTGATCTCTTCTGGATCGTCTTTATTGGTTGCGTACCCGGAAACATAGTAATGTTTAAATTTCTGTTTAATCGGATCGTATTTATTGAGACCTCCCCCATATGTACCAATCCAAATTGTGCCCTCGTTATCCGCGGCAATTCCATTAATGTATGGATGTGAAAAACTTTCACTACTATTGGCTTTATGTGTAAAACAGTTAATATTATTACTTGAGGGATTGTAAACCCAAAGAATATCATCTCCATCCTCCACTTAACCACAAGTTTCCTTTCTTATCTTCGGTGATCTGATTAATTATGAATTTCTTATTACAGTCTTTCTGATTTAATATTCACCTTTACTTTTTGGAATGTGCTATTTAGTCCATCATATAGCATAAGTCCATTATTTGTTCCTACCCAAATCTTGCCATCATTTGCTTCATAAAAGCATCTGATTTTTTCTTCATCAATTCCATTTGAATTTTTCGTTCCATAGTAATATTGTTCAATTTGGTTTAGCGATTGATCGATTCTTGTAACTCCGTCGTTGAAAAACAGGCAGCCAGATCGTGCCTGAATTATCCTCAAATAGATTATGGAAATATCCTGGCAAGATGCTCGTTGAGATCATACTGTTATGTCTATAGACTTCAAAATTTTTAGTCTTCATGTCGAACTTTATCAATCCGCCCCCTTGAGTTCCGCCCCAGAGATTTCCATTCCTATCAATAAGCAAAGAGAGGATATTATCTGAACTGTATCGAATAAATTCAGATTTGGTAATTGGATAGAACGTAAATGATTTTTTTACATCATCATAATAAGCTAAACCATTTCCGTATGTACCGACCCAGAATTTATTTTTTTCACTCTCAATAATTGAGAATAAATTATTGTTCCTATCATATTTCTTGCCCGGTTTTACTTGAATTACTTCTATTTTAAAGTCTTTTATCTTTAATAAGCCATTCCTAGTACACGCCCAAATATTTTGATCAGAATCTTCATAAAGATTGTAAACGATATATGTTTCATCGTGATCTGACTCTTTTATGAGTTTAAATTTTATTTTGTCATTTCCAGATTCAAGCTGAGCTTTATCAATAAAATTGATCCAGCCACCATAATTGCCAAACCACATATTCCCCTTAGAATCCTCAAGAATTGCATATACTCCTTTTCCATTCAAAGCTGTAATATCGTCGTCATCACTGATATAAGAAATAATGGTATCTCTCTCACGTATATAGCGGTTCAAATATCCATCCGCACCAGCCCAAATATCTCCTCTGGAATCTTCGTACAAAACACGAAGTCTATCTTGCATTATTTCTTCGCCGCTGCTCTTATACTCCTGATAATTGTATCCATCATATTTTATCATACCAACCCGCGAAGCAAACCACATAAATCCTAGATGGTCTTGCATAACCCATTCAATTCCATCATCAGGTAATCCATCCTTCATAGTAAGGTGTTTAAAATTTAATTCTTGCTGGGAGTGTATAGGAATTGAAGAAATGAGTGAAAAAATTAGTATTTGCAGAAAAAGAGAGATAAAGTTTTTATAACTCATCGCTGACATAGAAGTCCACAATTATTGATCTATTAAATAATTACTTGTCTATTGATGAGTATTCCTTGAAAGAAGCCCAATTTTTTTCGGAGAGAAAGTTCAGTCAAGATTCAGAACGTTTCTCCCAAGGAGGAAACTTAATTTTACACCTAAATTATAAGGTAAAAATTTCAATTTGTCAAAATTCTTTTAGAAAAAAGAGGTAACTTTTAATACCAAGGAAACTACCAGCCTCAGTTTTCAAATTCACTACTTTATTGGTTAACCAAATAATTTTCAATTTCATCTTATCCATTGAATCAAAATAAAAACATCACTTTATTAAATTCTCAACACCAACTCTTGAACTATTTCAATGAGGTAAATGAGCCAATTTTCCCGGCTCCCCTCATTTCACACCCGGACCTTGATAATTATCTGCTTAACTCCTCTCGTTTTTGAGTTACCTCTCTAAAAATTCACTTAATTAACTGGTTAATTTGCCTTAACTGGATCAGGATACAAAAACCCATTAGATACTGAGGTCCAGCAGTGGAGCTTATCATTCTTGTTCGTACAAACTTGTTCTTCTTCTGAATAATAGTTGTATTTAGCATATGGCCCTAATCCCTTTCCAGATAATTTTATTTTGGCCCTATTTAGGAATATTTCTCCCTTAAATTCTCCCTCAAACAGTTTGGCTTGGCTCCCCTTGCGAACCGCTTTAATCTCAAATGTCCCCCAAGTAGTTCCTTCTAAAGTCTTCCCTCCCATTCCAATATTCTCAACTCGGTTTATAGTATAAATATGACGTGTATTTATTTTTTTACCGTCAATCGTCATTTCTGATGGTGCCCATATCTGGGCATTACTAATATGTCTTTCTGGTCCCTCTACAATATATTCAAGTGTAGTCCCATTCAAACAACCTCCGCATTCCTTATTCAACGCTTCTGGATTAAAGTTATATTTCGTTTCTGAAGGAATAGAGCGTGCTACATCACTATCTTTTTCTGGAACACTCATTGTTCCGTCTAGATCATTTGATCTGTTTAATTGAGTTGAACTATCCAAAATTGGTTCAACACTGTTTGATTCGTGACATCCAAAACAGAATGCCAAAATTAGCAATAAAAAAATCACATGTTTCATTTTCTCCCCCCGAAGAAATTTGTTTTAAAAAGTTTTCTTACTTACAACTTTCGATTCTTTTTACCTCCTCATTTATTGATTTAATTATTCAAAATTTTATCATCATACCTAACTTCATTATCAGAAAACAAAAATGATAATTCTAACACTCTCGTGCTAAAGAATATCAATCTTGTTGCATTCTTAAAAATCTATGTTAAATAATTAGTTTTCGATATTTAGAATATTCCTTGGGAGAAGCCCAATTTTTGTGGGAGAGAAAGCCCGATACAATATCCAGAACGTTTCTCTCAAGGAAAGCAGATTACCTTGTTGTATAAGTAGGTTGAGTTAAAAAATAGTTCCCCTATAATTTACAAAAACAATTACCATTCTATTTAATTGTAAGGAAATATTACCTGTTTATGTATAGATATTCAATTAGCTAGTGATGAATAAAAAACCGGATCAACATATTGATCCGGTTTTTAAGTTAAAGCCTCAGTTGATTCCTATTTTATAAGAATCATCTTCTTAACTGAATTGAACTGCTGAGAACTGCTAACTGATTCTGCATTAATTCTGTAAAGGTAAACACCAGAAGCTAAGTTGCCAGCATTCCATTCAACTTGGTGCAAACCTGCATTCATAGTACCATCTGTCAAGGTTGTAACCAATTCTCCAAGTGTATTGAATACTTGAAGTTTCACATTGCTATTAGTTGGCAGCGAGAAACTAATCTTTGTACTAGGATTGAACGGATTGGGATAATTTTGACTTAGCTCATATTGTTTTGGGATAGATACCTCATCTTCGACTCCAACATAAGCGCCTTGAATTACTAAGTTATCAATGGACCATCCCCATCCATTAGTGTTATCATCAGCGAACAATCTAAATCTGAATAGAACGGTATCACCTGGATTGAAGTGATCGAGAAGATTAATACTATGCGATTTATACATTGCTTCTGTTCCACTTTGACCGCCATTATATGCGTTTAACCAATCAGTATATGAGCGTGCGTCATACCCATCTTCGAGGTAAATCCAATCACTGCCGTTGTTGCCTTCAACAATAACGTAATCCCAAAATTGTGCATCACCAAATACTGTTCCCGGTTCACCAGATTCAACAATGGCAATATCATCATAATTAAGAGTTGCATCAGAAGAAGCGATAATAATTGGCACTTTCAAAACAGCTATATGATCTCTCTGATCCTGATATGGATGTGATGAATTAATTGAAGAACTGGAAAATCCAGAATTAGTGCTAATATTTAATCCCTCAAATATAAATTCTTCCTCAGCAGATTCAAAGTCTGTTGCGTAACCGGTTTGAGGTGATAATAATTGGAAAACCTCCAACTCTGTATTAGCAGATTTATAAGTCTTGCCTTCTTTATATGAGCGCAAAGAAATTGATTTAGTATTGTAAATATCAATAGGTATACTGATTGAGGTATCAACTGCACTACTATTCATTACTGTTACTTCAAGTTTATTATTCACAAAGACATGAGTTGAGTCATATGCTGATCTAAGGGCAGCACTTACCACAATACTAGAACTTACTTGTTTCGCAGAAAGTATACTTGGCGCCAAAGTTACCACCGGTGGTTTATGATCCGCTAGTTCAGGAAGTGACACTGACCAAATTCCTCTTCCGTGAGTAACCGCAACAACTTCATCATCGACAATTCGGAGTTCCCAAACGGATACTTGTGGCAATCCACTTTCTGCAAGATGCCAAGTTGCACCACCGTCTGTTGATTCGATCAATCCTATATCTGTGCCAGCCCAGATTATATCTGTATTGTAAGGCATTACTGCTACACAATATGTTGCAACATTAGGAAAACCGTTTGTACTAACAGAACCTGTACCATATCCAGTGATGTCTTCCCAGCTTTGACCATAATCAGTTGTTCTTAATATTTTTGGTTTGCCGGAAAATGAGAATGTCGCATATGCTGTAGCCTCATCAATCGGATGTGTATCTAATCCCGATAGACCTCCCATAGTAACTTCAGTATACGCACTCACAGGTTCGAAACTAAGTCCGCCATCTTTAGAAAGATATAAATCCGTGTTTACAGCACCTGCCCACACTATTTGGGGCTGTGCAATCGAAATTGAGACTTGAGCACTACCGCTATTTCCACCAACCTCGAGAGCAGGGATAGGAATCAAACTCCAACTGTCACCAAAATTTTCACTTCTGTAAACTCCTTGCGTAGAAATTGAAAATAGAAGATCCGGAAAATTATATGACTTTGCTATTCGTGTAAGAAATGGTGAAACAGCATCATTATTCCAACCGCTATGTCCAACATTTGCTGCGTAAGAAGTATTCCAACCATCAACTGTTTTATAAATTCTATTAAAATAAAGACTTCCGATCATTTTCTGGCTATCTCCATAATGCCACGAGACTTCAAATCCATCACCGCCTAAACGATAATAATATTCAGTCGTCTTATCTGCGTCAACTCCTATAAGTGATTCAAAAGTTCCGTTATCTTGTGTTCCTCCAAAATAACGACTCTCACTCGGGCTCTTGTCTCCTCCATAAAATTGCGTAGTATTATATCCATTATCACCAACTTCATCAAATGAAGCACCGGCATCGTAAGAAACCGCAACTCCACCATCGTTTCCGTTTAGAAAGATAAATTCTTGAGAACCTTCATTTGTTACAAACATATTGATATCATGGTGGTCAGGGTGTACATAAGTATCTGTTGGATAACCCCCATAAGCATCAGAAATTGCAACTGTTTGACGAGTAAGAGATGGTATCTTTCCAGTTTCGATCCTTAATAAAAAGTCAGGAAGGTTTTCGGGATCCCAAACTTTTCCGGCTACCATTCTAAATGCAATAACGAAAGAATTTTCATACTTGTTGCCAAGATCAACAGCGAGTTCGGGTGATGCTGCAGCAGAATCATAATCAACATTATTTACAAATATCACATCTCCACGAGAAGATCTCATACTATAAACTCCATTTCGGTCCACATCCTGAAATCCACACATCAACTGCTTATTATTAGTAATATCCCAAACTTCAAAGGGGACATCAATGTAGTCCTGATATGTATAACCTGCGTTCAAATATCTGTGAGCCTTTTGAGATTTATCAGGTCCAAACCTGATCTCAATATCAGTCAATTCGGTATTGATAAGGACATTTTCATTCCAGAAATCTTTGCCAGTACCAATTCCACCATTTCGCTCTGGAAGACCGGAAGGAGTATATGTGAACAGAGTGTCAAGATCTGTGTCAACTATATTTGCAATGCCCAAAGCTGAATCAGTTGAAACATTTGATTTCCAAAGATTAATTCCTCCCATGTAAACAATATCTTCATCAAATGGATGAACTCCAATTGTATTATCGTACCATCCTTGTGCCCCCAGCCAGTTTTTGTCGGAACCGTCTATCTCTTCAACTTCTCGCCAAGAAGTTCCTCCATCCAAAGTTACATACATTTTATTGGGAGAGGAATTTACAGAGGCATATAATCTATTGGTATCTGTTATTGCAGGGGCTATTTCTATTCTTCCGCCACCAAATGATGCGTACTCAGGCAACACCCATGTTTCACCTGCATCATGGGATCTAATAACTCCAGTGGCAGTTGGTGCAAAAAGTGTGTTGAAGTTTTCTGGATTTGCTCTGAGGTCTTGAATTCTTCCACCACCAGAAAATTTTTCTATCCAAGTTATACCACCGTCATTTGTTTTAAATGTACCTGAATTAGTCGCTACTACTACGATGTTCTCATCCATCGGATCAATGACTAATCTGTTACAGAAAGAAAATTTACCGTCTTCTGCAGTCGAAGCTAATTGAAACCATGTAGTACCACCATCAATACTCTTCATAATACCATTACCTTCAATTGCGTCGGAATTGTAAAAACCTTCACCAGTTCCAGCATAAAATACGTCTCCATTAGATGCTGAAATAGCCATACAAGTAATGGCTAGATTAGGAAGATCGTCTGACATTGGTGTCCAACTAGCTCCAGCATCAATAGTTTTCCAAATTCCGCCACCAACCGCACCGGCAAACCACGTTTGATATGTTGGATCACTAGTATCAACTAAAACAACTCTTGTTCTTCCTCCAACATTTGCAGGGCCTCTCTCAATCCAATTTAGAGGTTCTAAAAAAGCACTATTACCTGTTGTCTTCGTCAATGAATTACGAGATTTAGCTTTTTCTAATTCTTTAAATCTATAATTTTTTTCATAGCTAGGCTTTGTTTCATCAGCTGCAGTTCGAAGTTGGGTATGTATTTCAGCAAATTTATCAGGAGAATCTGATTTCATTACACCTTTCACTCTTTGCTTTTTCTGAGACCAAACATCTTTACCAAAAGCATTTTTATTACTCTTCTGGTCCTTTAAATAATTCCGAGAATCATCATTGCTTGATAAAGATAATTTCTTATTACTTTCAATATCTTTCAAGAATAGTTGAAATGTCAGAATGGCTATTGCAAACATTAAAAAGAATCTTAAATACAGGTTTGTTTTCACTTGATTTCTCCATCTAATTTGGTTTTAGAATTATTCTTTACATTTAATATATATTTATAAATATTCGGTCCATTCTTTTGAGTAATTCCTGGAATCTCTTCGATAATCAATTCGTACTCTGATTTCCATGATATTTTTCCATTTGGGATACTGTTTTCGTATGAAATTTCTTCTTCATTTAAATTATATATAAAGTATTTCACAGTATGTGGGCCGGGTATTTTAGATTTCTGTTGACTAGTACAGAGCGCATATTCTTTATTTGAGTTCAACTCGATTTTGTAATTATTATCAAATTTTTCAACAGCTTTATTTTTCAATGAATTGGAAGAGTTTTTGTCAATCTCGCTTTCAGATGAACTACATGCACTAATAATTAGGGAAATAAAAAGGATTATATAAATTTTAGACAAAATGTGTGATTTTTAATTAATGAACGGTTGAAGATAGTAAGTATTTCAATTTTCTTCAAGGCAAATAACTTGGAGGGTTTTTTATAAAGATTAGTTGTTCTTAATTCTATTTCAAATAGAAAATAGATTTCTTACGAAATTCAAATATTATAGAATTTCATCTCATTTTAGAACTGACAGAAAATATGATCATCAATTATGAGGACTATAAGCTTCAGATCTTAATTACTGTTTAATAAACTCTGCATAGTATATAGTTCCGCTTGAAGATCTCCAATCTAGAACCAGTTTTCCTTCTTGTAGAACAAACTTATATTCTAAAGTTTCTGCTTGATCTGAGTTGGGAATTTTCAACTCTAAAGAAAGAGTAAAATCTGAACAGCACCATGTACCGTTTCTAGTTGAAAGAGCACAGCAATAATTTGAGGTTTGTTCAACTGTTTTGTCAGATTTTAGGACTAGTATCCACACTGTCCCAAGAGAATCAAGCTGATCGCGTTCATAACTTCCACTTTCAGACTGTCCGACCCAACTAATTTTATTCACATTCCAGCTACCTACTAATTCAGCATTATAATTAGGTTCTGTAGGATTATCATCTTCACCACACCGAATAAACAGAAGAGAAAGAACGATTATGATCAGAATCAATTTCCATGAAATTAGATCTTTCATAATTTTTCCTCCATATATTTAGATTAAAAAGATATTTAAGTAATAAGTGTTCTCCATTCACCTCGCTAATTGTTGAAAATAAAAGTTTATTTTCCAAAGCCTTATTCTTCCGGCAGACATTTAATACCGAGTTTTTTCATTCTATCAACACCATCAACTACCATATCCCACTTTTCACCAAACCTCATTCCTGTTGAATCAACGACAATATCAAAGTACCAGACTTCGTTCCAAGTGATCTTTTCGCCCGTTGGAGCGTGGCCTTTTAATTCGCCCATTGGGAATTCCTTTGAGTGTGTTCCTCATACTTCTCCCCAAATGGTTACATCAAGACTATCAATTAACATTCTTTTAACTTCAATATTGTAATCTGGAAATGCATCCCTGAGTATTTGATGTTGAGAAATCCAGTCACTTTCCCACCCATACTTTGCTTTACATCTCTCAGCCCAATCTGATGCAGTAAGATCTTCAATAAATGTCATAGAATATTTTTCAATCGAACTTCTCAGTTCTCTTGATTTTTCCAAATCGCATGTTTCATGGCATGAAGTTGAAAGTAGTAGCATGAAAACGAAAAATAAAACAGATGAAATTAATTTTGTCATAATTATTATCCTTTTGTTATTTATTGTTTTATTTCAGTAAAAGCATTTTTTGTGTTTTTATATTAGCGCTAGTCTTCAACTGATAGAAATAGATCCCACTTGATTGATTATTGGCATTCCATTCTATTTCATAACTACCTGATTTCTGATTTTGGTTGATTAAGGTCTCTACTTCTCGTCCAAGCATATCGAAGATTTTTAGAGTAATAAATCCTTCGGTAGGAATAGAGTATTTAATAATTGTACTTGGATTGAAAGGATTAGGGTAGTTCTGATATAGATTAAACAATTTTGGAAAATTGACAGGTTGAGTCTCCACTGAAACAGGTGATGAAAAATTTGCGTTGATTCTTACAGCAGCGAAATAGTATTCACCGTTAATAAAAGCTCTACCACCCAGCACGATCTTGCCATTTGGTTGAATTGCCATTCCGTAGCAAAAATCATTCGATGTATAATCCCCATCACTAAAAATATTAATAGTAACTTTCCCATTTAAACCAAATGCTGAATCTGGAAGACCATTTGCGGTATAGCGCGCAAGGGCAAAATTGTTCTTGTTTTCTACAGGGTCTTCTGTTTGACCTGCAAGCAGGAGGTGTCCAACGGAATCTTGAAGAAGTACATTTCCTTCATCTGCCCCCCCGTTAAAATCCGTCAACACTATTCCATTACCATTATTACCAAATGTTGTATCTATTTCTCCGCTGTTGAGGTAACGTATCATTGCAAAATCTGCTTCAACATATCCCCCAACAACAATTTTATTGTCATGCTGTAGCAACACACTGCGAGCTTCACAATTGTAATACGGATTTCCTACAGCTTGAGTAATTATTTTTCCACCCACTCCGAAAGAATTGTCTAGCGAACCGTCAGGTAGGTAACGAACTAGAGCAAAGTCGGACCAGTTAGTGCTGGCATTGTAAACCCAACCGGAACATAATATTTTACTGTCCGGGTAAATCAATATATCCCAGGCATCCGAATAATTATTAAATTCGGTTATTACTTTACCACCATTTCCAAAGTTAAAATCCAAGGAGCCGTTAGGTAAGTAACGAGCCATGGCAAAATTCCAGGGCAGGGTTGTCTCAGCAATACCCGCAGCAATAATTTTGCCGTCGCTTTGAATGGCTATTCGACGGATAGCATCCACACCACCGTTGAAGTCTGTAGTAACAATGCCGTCGTAATCAAACCCACTGTCCAACGAGCCATCTAGGTTAAAACGCACTAAAGCAAAATCTATTCTATCAATTTTAATATACCCTGCCAATAGAATTTTTCCGTCCGGTTGAATAGATATCGTATAAGGTTGCTCATCATTTTCGAATAAATCCACATCAATCTTTCCAAAGTTGCCAAATGAGGAATCCGGAGTTCCATCTAGCTTGTAAGATACTACGGTAAAATTAAACCCTTTACCACCTAAAACAATACGTTGATTATTATAGATAGCAAGATCCCACCCTGCACCTTTCTCCTGGACAACTATTCCATTTATTCCGAAAGTCGAATCAATGCTTCCCTCCTGTGCATACACCACACAGTTAAAGTTTAGTAAGAAAAGTAGTTTAAGAGTAAAAATCTTTGGGACTAAATTTCTGAACAATGTTCTCATACCTTGTTCCTTTCATTTGTACGTAATCTTTTTTTTTCTTTATTCTGGAGATTATATTGACATATTTAGAATTTTAATTTGCACAAAAATCTTTCTTTTCAACTTTCATGGAGCAAGCACTTTGTATCAATTACCCACATGAGTTGTATCTATCTCGACAAGAGTGAAGCAGAATTATCTAAGTAATATCATTTTCTTCGTCTCAACAAATTCTCCAGCCCATATTCTATAAAAATATATCCCGCTTGATTGATTACTGGTATTCCACTTTATCTCATAACTACCTGGTTTCTGATTTTGGTTGACTAATGTTTCCACCTCTCTGCCCAGAATATCGAAGATTTTTAGATTTATAAATCCTTCACTGGGAATAGAATATTTAATAATAGTACTTGGATTGAAGGGATTAGGGTAGTTTTGATGGAGTATAAAATCTCTCGGAATTTCAGTTTTCTTACTGACTGATGTAGGAACGTATGCATAAGTTTGTTGCTCTACATTAATCCAATCAGATCCATCCCATTGTTGTTTTACCTCTTCAATTAAATTAGCATTTACTTTATAAATCCTATATAAAGGGGTTTCGACATAATTATAGAGATATCGCATAGAATTCACCCAACTTCCATCCTGCCAGAGTTCCACTAACTTCTCGGTTAAATTATTATTTTCAAATGTTTGTGTAGTCTTACCGCTATTCTCCCAATCAGAGCCACTCCAAACTTGTCCAATATTGGAAATTAAATTATTTTGATCATCATATTTGAAATCAGTTTTGTTAACGTTAACCCAACTAGAGCTTTGGGAATCCCAAACTTGGTAGAGAGTTGTTTCTAAATTATTTTGATCATCATCATATGAATGGGTCCAAATCACTTGATTTTGCCAAGACCCGGTTAATGGAAGTTGCCATAATTCTTCTGTCAGATTGTTTTTAGAATCGTAACTTAGTAAATACCTATTTTTAGGTGTCTTTAGTCCATCTATTCCTAAAATCAAATTATTATTAGAATCGTAATAATATGTTTGAAGTCTCGTATCATACCAGCCATTATCAACTCTCCAATCTTGTGTTAGTATTCCTGTTATTAAATTACCCTGAGTATTAGTCAATCCACTATTGATTTCTGTCCAAATCTCCTCATCATTTTTCGAGAGAAATATTCCTTCTCCTGCAGTCCCTACAAAAACATCGTCGTTTGAATTGATTGCAAGATATTGGATGTTAGTAAAATCTGATCCAGTACTGATTTGTGTCCAGTTTATTCCATTGTCTGTGGAAAGAAATACCCCTACTTCAGTTCCGGCATAAACATCGTCGCTTGAATTAATTGCAAGAGAATATATATGAGTACCAGTTAAACCATTATTGATTTGCACCCATTCTGTCCCATTATTAGTTAAGAGAAATACTCCTCCTCCCGCAGTTCCGGCAAAAACATCGTCGCTTGAATTGATTGCAAAAGAATAAACATTATTATTTGTTAAACCATTATATAAATACTCCCATTCTGTACCATTGTTTGGAAAGAGAAATACTGCTCCTTCAGTTCCAGCAAAAATATCGCCGCTTGAATTAATTGCAAGAGATTGGGTGCTAGTAAAATCTAATGTACTATTAATTTGTGTCCAGTTTGCTCCATTGTCCTTAGAGAGAAATACTCCTCTATTAGTTCCGGCATAAACATCGTCACTTGAATTGATTGCAAGGGACCAGACATCGGAAACATCAGTCAATCCATTATTAATTTGTGTCCAGTTTGTTCCATTGTCTGTAGAGAGAAATATTCCTACTTCAGTTCCTGCAAAAACATAACCGACAGAATTAAATGCAAAAGAATAAACATAGGTACCAGTATATCCATTATTAATTTGTGCCCAGCTTGCCCCATTGTCTGCTGAGCGAAATATATCTCCTCCGCAATTTCCGGTAAAAACATCACCATTTGAATTAATTGCAAGAGAACGGATGATCGGATCATAGATTTGAACGTACCTAAAGTCATAGTACCATCCATCATCAACATATTCACTATCAATAATCCAATCCAGAAATGAAACCGTATTAGGCAAATTGTTTTCTGAATATTCAATGGTCATTTTGGAAAAATCTTCCCATATACTACCCTCAATATTCCATAATTGCTTCAATTCTTCAGTTAAGCTTTCATCGTTATTGTAAGTAGATTCTTCTCTCCAGTAATTAACCCATTCTGAACCATTCCAGTATTTCTCAATGCTTTCAACAATTATAAAACCATCTACGAGCATTTTTTTGTGTAACGCTTTTATCACATCACTTGAATTTGTAGCAATAGTTGGATTCGCATAATGGTTCACTTCTTGCTTGAATTCAATCAAACTATTAACTTGTGGAAAGATCCTCACACACAGAAATAGCATGAGAACGACAATTATTTGTAATAAAAGCTTCATAGGTCCTCCAATAACATTTTTATAAAACTATTTTTAGTTATTACCATATGATATTATTTAATAAAAACCATCTTTTTAGATTCTACAAAATCTCCAGTTTGTATTCTGTAGAAGTAAATCCCGCTAGTCAAGTTTGAAGCATCAAACTCTACTTCATAATTTCCTTGTAGTTGTCCTTCATTAACCAAAACAGTTACCTGTCTGCCTAACACATCAAATACTTTTAAAACAACATTGCTTTTCTTTGTTATGGAGTAACTTATTGTTGTACTTGGGTTAAATGGATTTGGGTAGTTTTGTTCTAGACGAAACTCTTTAATAATATTTGTATTTTCTTCACTAACATCTGTAACTAACCCACCGTTGTTTGTACGAAGAATTACACCATTATTCCCAACGATCCAACCTTTAGAGTCGGTTATAAAATATGTTCCCATTAAATTAACTCCGGTTCCGCTTTCCTGAGATTCCCATGTATGACCCCAATCATTTGAATAAGCTATATCTCCATTTGTACTAACAGCCCATGCTTTTCCAGTTTCCATAAGAAAAACTGATTGCCATGTAGAGCCTTCACCATCTGGACTCACCTCCCAATTCTCTCCTCCATCACTTGTGTATAAAATTGTTCTAATACCTACAGCAATACCCCTCTGATTATTAACAAAACATACACTATTCAGTTTTACGTCAGCCGGATTTGTTTGCTCTTCAAATAATTCGCCGCCATTTGTAGTACGCATTATTGAATATCCGGTTCCCACAGCACTTGGTGTTCCGACAAACCACCCTGTATTTTCATCTACAAAGCAACAAGAATTAAAATTTCCTTCACCACAACCACCTCTCAATGCTTCCCATGTTTCACCATAATCATCTGTTCGCCAGGTATGACTCAATCCTCCTGTACAAAATCCCCTCATTGGCTCACCTGGTGCCCTCTCAATAAAATATACATCCATGACCATCATATCATTTCCACCTGGTAAGTTTTGAAATTCCCAAGTTAAACCACCATCCGTTGTCCTTTGAATAAGGCTATTAGCTGATGGGGTAGAATCATCATGATCCCTTCCAGCAACCCAACCAGTATCAGCATTTATGAATTCTACTGTATATAGACTTTTTGTTGCACCATTTGGTATTGAGTCCCATGTCATACCTCCATCGGTTGTGTGTAAAATTCGACCACCTGATCCTACTGCATAACCGCTGTTTTCGTTAACAAATTCAATATCCGATAGATTATCAGCGAATTCCGAACAATCAAGTTCCCATGTAGCCCCGGCATCTGTAGTATGTAATATTCTGCCCGCCCATCCAACAATCCATTCTCCATCTATTGAATTAAGGTGTTTTGATGTCCCAGAAGTTTGAGAACTCCAATTTGCAGCCGAGTCTGTTGTAGTAATTAAAGTACCATCATCACCTACCGCCCAACCACCTCCGGAATTATCCAAATAAACACCTTTTAAATTTTTCGACGTATTAGAAGCAGCTAGTGACCAACTCGAACCACCATCGGTAGTTCTAAATATTTTCCCTCCACTTCCAACCGCACATCCAAAATTCGCATCAGCAAAATGAATAGACTTCATTTGAGATGTAGGTAAAAGAGATCTTGTCCAAGAAGTTCCTCCATCTGTGGTATTCTTAATTACACCATAATTTCCTGAACTGCCAGCAAGCCATCCGTTGTTTTCATCCAGGAAAATAACTTCAGAGTAATGTTGTGAACCATCTGTATCTAAAATTTCCCAATCATTTCCACCATTTGTTGTTTTTAATACGGTCTCAGATAGACCAACACACCATCCAAGGTTTTCGTTCAAAAAGAATACAGAACGTAATTGTTTATCTACTCCACTTGATTGTGCTTCCCAAGATGTTCCTGCGCCATCACTGGAACGCATTATGATTCCATCAAGACCAACAGCCCAAGCTGTATTTCCACTGATAGTGACTGAAAAAAAATTATTTGCATTTCCGGCATCTGTGGATTGCCATCCACTGCCGCTGTTCGCTAGTATTGTACCCTCCCCTACCGCAATACCAAGACCTGTAACTACTTTAATATCATTCAGATTATTTCCATTTGGCAAAGGGTTTTGCCAGAACCAACCCTCCTGAGAATAATTATTATTTAGGCTAATAATAAACAGCAAACAAAATAGAGTGGTCTTTAATTTCATCTTTCCCTCCAATAGCATTTGTAATTAATATTGATTCAATAGTATTTATCTATTCATAAAATAATCGACAATATTAACAACATTACCTTGGGAGAAGCCCAGTAGATGTGGGAGAGAAAGTTCAACACAATATTCAGAACGTTTCTCTCAAGGCAGAAAATGAATTAATGTTTGTAATTAGAAGGTAATAAATGGAATCTATATTGTCAAGATATACTTGTCCTATTTTAGAGGATGCATTGTCCTGTGTTAGTTAAACTGGGTTGAATTACTAGCTTTCGAATAAATTTCAATATGAACTTTGGGAACATATACTGATTGAAAGATGTGAAGAACTGGTCGGGACATCTCACTTATTTCATTTTAAGCTATCTGATTATCTCTAGTTATGAAACTTTATTAAAACTAGAATTGGAAAGGATAATATTTGAGTTATTTAAAAAAAATTGTTGTGTATAATTAATACAATTTTTCGTTGTGAATTTCAATAACATGAGAATAAAGAATCAGAACCTTTCTCTCAAGGAATAGATTTTTTGTAAAATGTAACTTTTATATAACTATTTTCATCACAGAAATAATCAATCAATTTGCTATACGGTACTACTCCAGTATTTGATGGTGGTGATTCATGATAGTAATAAAGATTTGTCAGATTATTAAATGTACTTTCGCCTACTACATCAAAATTCATATTCCAATCTGTGTTATTTTGAAGGGCTATGTTTGCACCAGCGCATTCCCACTGAGAGTTTTCATCGTCATAATGAGACTTAGCTTCAACACTAAAAGAAGATATATTTAGTTGATCATCAAGCTCCAATTTAACTGTGCCTGTTGCATCAGCTCCGTAGTCGTTCGGTTCTAAAACCCCCTCAAAAGTAGTCCCTGTAAAATTGCCTATTGTATTCCACTCTGCTAAATAGCCCATTGTATCAATTGTTGGTGAAGTATTTGGTGGCGGTGGGATACGATGCCGCTCCCAGATACCCATAACACGAGTCTCTATTTTACATGCGTTAAATTTAATTTCCTTGGGCTTTTCAAGTTTTAACTCAAGATTGATGTTTGTTAGATTATTATATGGGGGGCTACACTCCGAATTTGTAACTACTACTCGTAGATTTCTGATATTACTATTACTAAATTGTGTACTTAATAATTCTTTAATACTCATTAAAAAGCTTTCTCCTTTACCAAGTAGAAAGTAATTGTTCCCAAAATCACCGTATACAAATAATGTATTGTTGTTGAGATCAGTAGTGCTAATTCTTAATACTCTCAATGTATCAAATGCATTTGGACTCCATCCAATTTTGTAAACTTTAGCTGATAGAGGATGATATTTTATATCTTTAAATGATTTTAGTGTATCGCTTTTATTTTCAAATGTATGTTCTCCTGCTATTATATCATGAAGAGGTTTAGGTTCATCATAAGGATTAAATGCCCCCTCCTTATCAAAAGATTCATAAATATTACTTTCTATGTAATTTTCAAGATAATCAGGCCACCACAAATATGAATCTGCCATAAAATTCTTTATTGCTTCAATTGGTTTTAATCTATTACCCTTAATTTGATCATAAATTAGCAAAATCAGATCTGTACCATAATTGACATCAATATATTTAATAAAAGAAGACATTCCACCACCGTGCTTTAGAGCAGAGAGTGACGTTGTTCCAGCCCCAGCTAACATTCCAGAAAAAGGAGCAAGTCGATTATCTCCACTTCCTTCATTAAAAACATGAAGGATTGTTGAGTTCTGAAAATCTATTGGGAAATATGGAAAATCATCAGGCCACTGTTTGTGCTTTTTTTCTTCAAACCAGCTAGCAGTAGCGTGATGGAACCAGTACCGGCTAGGATCAACTTTTCCAGTAAATTCATTAGGAAGAAAAAAATCTTGATCATATGTCCTCAAAATTCCAACTGCACACTCGCGCAAGGAACTATACATTATATTATTAATTCTATCTTGATCGATGAGTAGTGACATATTTTTTAAACCAAATGTTGGATAATAGATACAGCCTCGTTTTTCTATATTAGGATTGAGTTTTTTTACATAAACTTCAACTGGCCAATTCACACTGGTTGTATCAAATCCTTCATCCCTTAACAAATTGTAATTCCACTCTAGTGTATTACCTATTTGTTTTATTAACCAATATTCGTATTTCTTGTCAAAGATCTTGAAATGCTTGTTGTAAGATAATTGAGAACTAAATCCGGTTTTTGCTGTAAAATATGTTTTATGCTGCTTATAATTTGAAGAACTTGATTTTGTCATTTTGTTTTCTGAAGGAGAAGAAGAAATTGGTAATTCACATTTTAAAATTCCTAATGAGTCTTTTGTTTCCATAAAATTGTATACTATCTCAGAAGTATTTGTAAAAGGTAACTCATAATCTTGCCCAATAGTTATATAGGATTCATCTGTCAGTTGCTCAACTGGAACTATTGCAATATTTAATGGGAAATTAATTTTTAGTGGTAATCCATCAACTCCTATAATCTTTGATACATTATCGTTATCCCACTCATTTGCGTCTTTTTCAAAAAGCTTAAGTTCGAAATCTGAATCAAATGCTCCTTCAGGTATATTCATTGAAAAATTATCTAATTCAACAACGCCGCCCATCGGTCCTATTATTTGTGCTTTTAATATCTTTGAAATGATTAATGTAATTGAAGTATCACGAGTGCATACTATATGACTAAATTCAGTTGAAATTATGGTTTCACCACTTACTCGAAAAGTAAAAGAGAAATTGTTATATGCTTTTTTTATTTGAGTGGCATTTTTAGTACTTTGATTTAAGTTTATTGATGGAGCTTGTAAATGTCTGCCTCCATCTAGCAACACCATTTTATGAACTTTAAATAGATCTTTGGTTTTTAATCGGCAGAAGTAAATGCCAGTTGCTACACCACTTCCAAAATTATTTCTTCCGTCCCATGTCATGTGGTATACACCGGCTTTTTTAAAATTGTTGTAAAGTTTTCTTACTTCTCTTCCGAGAATGTCATAGATCTTTATTTCGATGTTCTCAGCTTTTGGAAGTTCAAAGTAGATCATTGTAGTTGGATTAAATGGATTTGGATAATTTCTTAGAACAATATGATCGGTTGGGACTATTGTCGGTCGACCTTCAATATCAGTAATATTTGATATAGAGAAATTACCTGAATCATCTGTAACATCGCTGTAGATGTTGTTTGTGTCAGTCTCGTCAATAATTTCGACTAAAGCATTGCTAATTGGATTTAATTCAGAATCTGTGACCGTGCCGTCGATTGTAATTTGTCCAAAAGAATGTGTACCTAATAAAGACAAAATAATAGTAAATACGTAAAATTTAAAAGATCTCATTTTTGCCCCGCGTTGTGTTATAATCATAGAACACACCTTGGGAGAAGCCCAATAGATTTGACAGAGAAAAGTTCGTACAGGATTCAGAACGTTTCTCTCAAGGAGGAATGCTTAATTGTATGAAAAGAACTTAAGAAATGGTTTAATTAGAATCAAATTTTTTTTGTGATGTAAAGCACTCATTAAAAAAAGTAAGAGTACTATATTTTAAGTATAGATTTTTCAAATAAAAAAGGCGGGAAGAAACATGGCTGGG
Organism: uncultured Ignavibacteria bacterium; assembly: GCA_963751695.1. Lineage (GTDB taxonomy): Bacteria > Bacteroidota > Ignavibacteria > Ignavibacteriales > Melioribacteraceae > SZUA-22. The sequence goes on from CAVVVP010000003.1 coordinate 42,347, forward strand.
ACTTCTCGCCTTTTATTTTTCAAACTATCTGATTAGTCCAATGCTGAGTCCTTCACCATACATCTGTTCCCGAATTTTCCTAACACTCTCTTGATAAAGAGCACCACCGGTAAATAAAGTTTCGAGTTCATCTTTTGTGAACTTTTTTGATTCAGCAATATGAGAATAAAGTTCGTTCATATAACCGCGGATAATGTAGAAGTCACCCAGATCAAAATAATTATTAATTACAGTCATAAACTCGATTGCATCTCGGGCTTTGAGAACTCCAGTAACTTCATCTTTCCATGCAACAAAACTCCAAAGAACTTTCTTTTCTAAGTAAAGCGCATAATAGATTTCAGAAAGAGGAAAGCCTTCTTTTATTCTCGCAGTTCCAACTTCTTGAAAGTAGACAGCTGCATCATCATTAGAGGCACCTTTCATCAGCCAATCTTGTAAATTTGAAAAAAGGGTGTTTCCCCTTTTATGAATTTCTTCTTCTGGAAGTCTATTGTAAGTTTCTAAATACTCAGATCGTTTTACCTCACTGACCCAAGTTGATACAAGATTATCAAGGTTTGTTTCTAGGATCGCAATTAAACTTTCATAAACCATTCGAACCTCCTATATATTTTTTTATATATAATAGTCTGGGCAATAGTTTTAAGTCAAGCAATAGATGAAATTAATTAAACTTTATAATTGATGATTTAATTACATCTGATTAAAAAGTAAGTAAAGAATGGTATAATGTCAAGAAAGTAAATATAACTGTGAGAACTATTGACCTATGATTTCTTGAATGTAATCTCTCATCATTTCCATCTGTGGTTTTGCTTTTATTCTTCCATAAAACATGAAGAGTGAAATAACAATAAAAAGGACAAAACAGAATCCGATAACTCCCCAAGTTAGTGAAGTATCCATATCTAGAGTTAATTGTGAAAATAAGTACATAAGTGTAAAGAGAAAGAGAGTTCCAGCAAAGAAAATTAGAAACATTGTAAGAGTGAAAACTGCAGGATTTGGACCAATTACTTCTCGAATTCGAGTTACATTGTTTTCTTTTTCTACAAACATATTTAGCTCTGGAGACCAGTAATGTCTTGCAGAATCGGCAACCTTGATGAGAATATTTGGTTTTACCACTCTTCCATGAAAAAGCTTTGGATCATTTTGAAAACGATAATCGAATTTTTGAAATATGATTTCTGGATCAATTTCTAAATCATATTGTCGTCTAAATTTAATGCTGTATTCACTACTCATTCGAATCTCATTCAATAATTAAAGTTGATATTTAATCTCGAGATCGTTTGATCTATATATCAAACGTTGATAATCTGCTTCTTCAATTTCTTCTATCAATTCCTCAGCTTTTTCCTCAGTGATATCTGTAACTAGATAAATATCTAATAAATAGCTTAGGGAATTAATTTTACTTCTCCAATTAGTACTTCTTTTGGATAATTGGAAATAAGGTTCAGCCTCAAAAAATCTATCTTTCTGAAAAAGATATGTTCCATGAATAACATTGAACTCATCTTCCATTTCTTTTGAATAAAACTTTGGTAAAACTTTAAGCAATTGGGAAAAAGATTTTTCATCGTCAAGAGCTGCAGCAGAGCGAAGTTTAAAAACATATTTAGATTCATCTTCATATTCTTGGTCAAGTTTAAATAATTTAGTGTAATTATCATTTAATTCTAATCTGTATTTGTTTACATCTTGCTCGTTTCCAAGTAACCAATTATTATACACATGGAGATATTTTGTATATTCTATTATTCCCCTCCATGTTGGCGGATCATCCTCAAAAGCCGACCTCGAAAACTCCAATGATGCTGGAATATTATTAGTAAGGAAATAATATTTTGCTTTGACAAAGTCATCCAATAATTTACTATACTCTCCCTCAAATTGTTTAGATGATTTTTTAGCTAATCCTAGATTTAGCATTGTATTTACATACCAATTCCTAATTCTCTGATTCTCTGGAAATTTATCAACAAAAGATTCGAAATATGGTAGTGAAGCATATCCATTACTTTCCATGAAAGCATTTATTTCTAGCAGCATTAAATTAGCTTGTGGAAAAACGACTATACCATTTTCAAAAGCGAGTTTTATTTCCTTAAGACCTTCTGATCTATCTCCAGAAACTCCCAATATTCCTGCAAAAAATCCAGTTATACCACTTAATCTATCTGCATAGTATTTAAAAACTCCAGGGTATAAATACGCATCGTAACATTCTGGATATTCTTCAATTATCTCCTCATAAATATCTACTGATTTAATTCCATTTTTGTATGCATTCCACCACGAACCATTCATTCCAGCGTATCGGGAATAATAACCATATAAGCCTGCCAAATAAAATTGATTATTAGGAGTTTCTTCAACATCCTCCAGTTTGTCTATTGCTTTTTCCATTTTGTTGATTGCATTTTCAACTAAAACATCTCTAAGAGAGTCTCTATCTTCAAGAGGTGAGTGATTAATTTTTGAGTGAAGTAATAATGCGTCTGCTCCAAAGTAGTAGAAATAATACTTAGGATTAAGATCATCAATTTTTATTAGTGAATCACATACTACCAATGCTTCTTCGTATTTTTCATTAAAAGTAAGAGTATTGATTTTTTCATCTATCTTTTTATACTCAAGAAAATTCTTCGAGAAACTAATACTGACAATTACAAAAATGAGGAGTAACGTTTTTTTCATATATCTAGAATAATTAGTGAATTGGTAAATAATTGGCTACAATTATATTGAAGTTTGAGTTTAATTTAAAGGCACAAATGAGTATGAGGGAAGCAAGCCGCTTCCCTCTTTGCATCAAATTTAATTTCCCATTAATCCTTTCATATCGATTTTACCCATATCTTTAATTTCAATTCCTTCCGGAATTTTGAAAAGATCTGCTGATACATCTATATCTGTTTCTAAACTCTCCATTTCTTGAACAATACTTACTCCCATCATATTTACTTCCGTACGAATTCCGATTGATTGCCAAACCCAAATCTTTCCACCCATTTTAGGTACTTCCCAAACATCACAATCTTTACCTTTGATTGTTTCGTTACCAACCTTTTTACCACCCATCTTTTTCATAATATCCTCACCAATCTTTTCAACATCGTCCTCATCAGACAACATATCATACATAGGATTCTCCATTTTTGTCGCGGTATTGGTTGCTTTATCAATATTATAAATATACTTTCCCTCAAGAATCGTCTGAGAATTTATACTCTGCTTAATACCCATCATATCCATTTCTGACTCTGTAAAATGAACTTCTTTTCGACCATAATCATCGAAATATAATGTTTCTGTTCCTGTCTGAGCGCCAGACATTTTATAAACTACCTTGCCAGACTTAAATTTGTATCGCTTAAAATCTTGACCATTCAGAAGGAAAGAGAATGTAAGTAGTGTTAATAGTACAATCGAAAACTTTTTCATGATTTCTCCACAAATTAATTTTTAATGAAATGCTGAATGAAAATTCATTTCACCAGCTGTTACCCTTATTTTAAGAACATTATTTTTGTTTGGTAATGGACAAGTTGCAAATTTTGTAAAAACACATGGAGGATTGTAAGCACGATTAAAATCTATTTCAACTTTTCCTGTTGAGTCTGGCGAATCTAAAGATAAAAAGCGCCCCGCTCCATAAGTTTCTTCTCCATTTGTCATATCAGCAAAAACAAGAAACAAACTATTTTCTTCACCAAGAGGCTCTAAAGTGTGCTTCATCCCATCTTTTGTAAAGAGCAGTTTTCCGTAGGCTAGTCCAGTATCGATGGTGCCCATTATATTAGGAACTTCAACTTTCTTTGGTCCGTCATACTTCATAAACTCTGCTTCTATTTTCCAATCTGGATCGATGTCAAACAACTCAATGCCTTCAAAATTTTTGAGGAGTTGACTTTCAGAATCTTTAAGACGAATACCATATCTCTCCCCTCTTTTAATAACATACCAACTTAATGTATTGAATTGGAGAATAGTGGGATTTCCCGTCATATCATCTAACAACTTTTGCCTTGTTACGAGTGAATCATTATTGAGAACGTTTATTCCCTCTCTTATTTCAACAGCAACAATTGAATCAGTTAAGATAAATTTGCCAATATTGCCAGGAGAGGAACTCTCCGGGAATATTATATCATTTGATATATCTGTACCAAAGCTATTTTCACCTTCTTTTAACCAATACAATCCCACGAGTGACAGCCATCCATTTGGGTTTTTAAGTCTCTCAATTCTTTTTTTGTGGAATTCTTTAACTGACTTAACATATGGGGTTTCTACTTCATTTGAACATTCCACAAATAAAAACAATATTAATATACTAAAGAAATATTTTTTCAAATTTTATCCTAGTTATCAGCTAATTAAATTAACTATTCAGTTTCAATTATTCCACTTAGGAATTATACAGTTGTTGGATGTTTTCTTGAGAAGTGATTCAAAATTGATCAGACTCTCCCTCATAATATTTGATCGTTCATCATGACATGTAAGGCAAGCTCCAACATTCAAGATTTTTCTTTGTTCCGCTATTGTAAATGGTCTAGTTCCAACTCTAGTGGATGATCCTTGTTTTTCTGTTAGAAATCCAATCCAGGCATCCTCTGGGAGACTATCATTGGAATTAAGGGAATATTCATTCTGAAATTTCCAGTATCCAGTTGGCTCAAATATTAACTCACCTCTACCATACCCAATTGCGACAGGATCAATATGACAGGATATACAAGTTCGACCTTCTGCAGACGTCGTATGCGAAATTGTAGGTGAAAAAAGTCTATGAAAACTTTCCAGCGTATCCGATGAGTTGAATTTCGATTTATTCAAAGTCATCACCATTCCTGGAATAAAAGTTTCAACAACTTCTTCTCCACGATCATTTAATCGAATACCTAATGTTGTTCGGTCTGCAATAAATTTTCCTGCATATTCTATCCAGCTTCCTCTTGTTTCTTTTTTAGTCAGATGATCAGTTCCTTTCTCACTTCGATCGAACTCTGTATGACATCCAACACACTGAGGAGACCAAGATGAATGACAGCTGTTGCAAGTCAATCTATCGTGAGCTTTCCCTTCGGAACAAACCAACTTTGGAGCATTTAACGAAAAAACTTTTTTGCTGTTCTTACCTAGCATCTTAGGTTTTTCAATGCTGTCAATAAAGGTGTTTATCAGCGGAATATTCTTTTTTTCAGTTACCAAATATTTTCTGCCTTCAGAATCAAATCCTCGTAACTCAGTGATTTTTTTTGATTCATTATCTAATTCATCAAAGTTAACATATTTTGGAAATTCAGAAAAATGACAATCTTCGCATTGAATGATACTCTGATCTTCCTGATGCGGATATAAATTTCCATCACCCATAAGTTCGAAGGAATTATGGCAATCAATACAATTCAATCCCCTTTCATGATGCACGTCTGCTTTTACAAACCGAAATACCCTACCATCTTCCAATAGTCTGTAAAGACTATCACTTGGCATTTCATTTTCAACCAACTGTGTTTCGTGCCATCCTTCGTAATTAGTTGAGATTCTTCCTGACCGACTATGACATCCAAAGCAATGATCGTTCTTAATATTCAGATCTAGTGAAGGATGAAAATTTACAATCGACGAATCATTAAGCGAGTTCCTTAGTTTCTGAAGATCATTAATAGCATTGTTACTATAGTTCAAATGGCAGGCATTGCACCCTCCTCCGCGAGAATTTTCACTAATTGGGCCATATTCAGCTTTTTCATTCCCAATATGGCACGATGCACATAAATTACGAAGATGAGTTTCTGCGGGACTAAATTCTATATCCCTTATCCTATGAAGTTCATTTAAATTCTTAAGTTCTCCAAATACATATTTATCAACACTAACAACGCCACTCATAGTATTCATTATAGAATTTTCAACTCGCTCTTTAATTCCAGGATGACAGCTTGACTGGCCACATGATCTATCCGCAGTTTCAAGATTACCTGGGATCTTTAGAATACCCGAATGAGCTAGAGATTTATTCAACGTAAATTTATTTCCTAGGTGGCATGATGCACATCCAATTGCTTTAGGATCGTGAGACGGAGAGAAACCCTTCATTTCGGTATGGCAGTATTGACAACCCTCTCTTTCTCCAAGAATGTTATCTATTCTCTTTTGGGTGTTGTATTCAGTGAAATAATTAGAAGAGTTTGTAATTGGATTAATTTTACTATTTGAGAAATACTCATTATTCCATGGAAGAACAAAATCCCAGTTTTCCCCACGGAAAAAAAATCCAAGCAATACTAAAGCAAGATAAAGTAATGAAACCAAAAACCAAAATGTTTTAATTCGCTTTCTATTGATCTCATTAAACTTTTGAAGATATATGATCAGGCTCAGAAGTACTAAAAAAATACAGAGAATTATGCTTGGTGAACTCATGTAATGAAATAATTCCTGGACTCCTAGAAAATACCAAGGTCCTTTCATTACAATTTCTTGATTACTAATTAGACCAGCTGGATAAAATATGCTGAGCAGTAAAATTGGGAGTAAAAAATATAATAGAGTTCTTGCGTTGGGCCAAATCAGCTTGACATGTTCAACAATTACAATCCAAATGAAAATAGTTGTGGTTGCAATGTGATGAACATAGATTAATTGAAAATCATCTTCTTTACCTAATAGAAAATATGATATATAATTGCCAAGCAGCGGAATATCATTTATTAGTGATTCCAAAATTCTTCTGGCCTGTAAACTATCAGTGTCAGCTTTAAGAATAAAACCCGTTAACATCACTAGAAAAACCACAACGATACAAATTGCAAGGCGAATCCAGATACCACTTTTTACTTTAACTTCTGTCGATTTTCGCAGATGGTCCCAGATATGAAGAATAATAAATATTAAGAATAGCTGAGCACTCCAATAATGAATACTCCTTATTAATACTGCACTAGGATTTGTAATAAGCAACAACGATAGAGAATCAAATGGTTTGCCAACATCATAAAAGACTGCCAACAAAACTCCAGAAAATACAGCTATAAGAAATGATGCAAAGGCAATGTGTCCAAAAGTTGATCCAAATAGTGTAGAATATAATTTTGAGTTACTTTTAGACATAGACTACCATCTCACCAGTTTCAGTATCTTTTACAACTTCTAATCTCTTTAATGGTTTTACTGCCGGACCTGTGATTGGATAACCATCAAGGTCAAATTTAGAGCCATGACATGGACAGATCAATTTATTATCTGTTTCTCTTATAATTTTGCAACCGAGGTGCGTGCATGAAGAGGAAAAGATAACAATCCTTTTTTCAATTTTTTGAACTATAATTTTATCAAAAAATGTAATCCCATTAGGAATATTAGAAGGAATTACTATTCTATCACTTAGTGTATTATCTTTTTCTCTCTCAATTCCCTTAACCATAAAAAAAATAGTGGGAACTGATATGAGAGTAGCAATTCTTCTGAAGAATTGTTTCCTGGAAATTTTTTTTTGCTTATTCATACAAAATGGATTATTGTATGCTCAAAATAACAAAAATGCCCAAGAGTTTATGATTCATAGGTGGCCTAATTGTTGCATTACCAAAAAGTTAAATTTTTAATAAATTAGATAATTATTTTTTATTTATTATTCAAAACACTGCATGCGTTTTAAATTCTTAAGTATTTTACTTTTTTCACTATTTACATTGTCCCTAATCTGGAGACTTTCTTGCAAGCCAAGTGAGGATACAATCGCTGCTCAAAGCATACCGGAAAGCAAACCCGATATTGTGCGGATAGATGACTCTCCCCAATCACAAAAAATTGATTCATTTTTTACCAGCAGATATAAACGCGGATTATTTAATGGAAATGTTTTGTTCAGCGCCCACGATACCATTGTCTATGAAAATTCATTTGGTCTGGGTAACATTAGAGAAAAAGATACATTAAAAATTAATTCTGCATTTCAATTGGCTTCGGTAAGTAAGACTTTTACTTCATATGCTATTATGCTTTTAAAGCAGCAAGGAAAACTTTCATACTCTGATAGCCTACGAAAATTTTTCCCAGACTTTCCATATCAAAAGATTACTGTTCATCAGCTATTAATTCATCGATCCGGATTGCCAAATTATATGTACTTTGCTGATGAGCATTGGAAAGATTCTAGAAACAGAACTATAGATAATAAAGATGTGGTTGATCTTTTTATCAAACATAAACCACTCCCATACTATTTACCAGGACGAAGGTATAACTATAATAACACTAATTATGCACTTATAGCATCAATAATTGAAGAGGTTTCCGGCCAATCATACACTGATTTTTTGCTTGAAGAAATCTTCACTCCTTTAGAAATGAATAACACATACGTTTATGATAAAAATTTAGATTCTCTTAACACCAGTACCGTAAAGGGATATGTATCTTGGAGAAGGAGAGCTGAGAACACCTACTTAAATGGTGTCGTTGGTGATAAGGGGGTTTATTCCACAGTTGAAGATATGAACAAATTCAGCAGAGCGCTATTTGAGGGTACACTTGTAAGTAAGGAAGAAGTTGAAACAAGTTATCAACTCGGACATGATGAGCTTTATGATCATGACAATTACGGATATGGATGGCGAATCAATATGATGTCTGATAGCAGTAAAATTGTTTATCACACAGGCTGGTGGAAAGGATTCAGATCCTACTTTATAAGATCTCTGGTTGATGAAAAAACGATAATTGTTTTAACTAATAAGAGTAAAACAGGTGTTCTTCACACTAAAGAACTAATGAGGTTGTTTGATATTAAGCATGAATAATTCTTGACTATTTAGTATGATTTATTTTTGCCAGAGTAAATTTAAACTTGCTCCCTGTTCCAACTTCACTTTCGATCCAAATTTCTTTCCCATGTTTTTCTATAAATTCTTTACACAGAATTAGACCAAGACCGGTTCCTTTTTCACCTTCTGTATTTCTCCCGATATACTTTTGATCAATTTGAAAAAGCTTTTTCTGGTTATCTTTGCTAATGCCAACACCGTTGTCTTCTACAGACAAAACTATATTATCGCCTTTAGCTTCAGAATATATCGTAACAGTACCGCTACATTTAGTGAAATTTAATGCATTCGATACCAAATTTCGCAAAATCGTATTGACCATATTTTCGTCGGCAAGAACCTTGGTATTATTGTCAACGCAATTTTCAAGCGTAATGTTCTTCTCACCAGCTTTTAATAAAAATATTTGGACTATTTCCGTGCAAAGTTTATGGAGGTCTATAATTTTTGGCTCATAGGTTGTTTCTCCTCTCTGAATTCTAGCCCAAGTAAGCAAGTTTTCCAAAAATGAGTATAGCTTTGTCGAGTTTTCATGAAGCAATTGTGCAACGTGAGTTTTTTGTTCTTCGCTTTCAATATTCTCTGGATCAGCAAGCTTTTTACTGAGACTCATAATTGAAAAAAAACTATTCTTAAGATCATGTGAGATTATCGAAAAGAATCTATCCTTACTTGCATTTAGTTTTTGCAACAGCTTTTCAGATTCGGCTAGTTTATTAGACAGAACTACTAAATCTCTCGCATTCTTTTCAATAAGTTCCAAATCATCATCGAATTCTTTCTTTTCTGCCGATTCAGGAAGTGTGAATATTGTGGTTTTTTCAAATTCAGGTTCTTCTGGTTCAAAAACCTCCAACTCCTTTTCCAGCTCATGGATTACCAGATAGAAATAGGTTTTTCCGCTTAGCTTGACCGGTGTTGATCGAACTATAACTTTCTGAATTGTATTATTGCTATCCTTCTGTCTACTTTCGAAGTAATCACGGTTCTCTTCAGCTGCTCTTTCGTACTCTTGAATAACTTCCTCTTTAGAGAGAACATTTAAATCGTAGATAAGCTTGTTCGAAAGTTCTTCTTCTGTAAATCCATAGAATTTCTGTGCCATTTCATTACTGTCATATATCTGAAATGTTTTTCTATCAACAAGAAGTTTAATTGCATTATTGTTTTTGAGAATTCTTTTGAAAAATTTTTCGGTCCGGAGGAGTTCGCTGCTGTCTGGATTTTCGCCCTCAAATTTTTCAAACTCAGCTTTAATAATTTTTAATTCGTGTAGCGAAAAATCAAACATGCAATAATAGAATTTTAATTAATTGATAGGTTCATTAGATGAAAACTTAACTAATTACATTTGAAAAGAATGCATAGCAAAAATATAAAAAGATTATCTAATATTACTCAGAATCTTTGTTCTTTTTGTTGGATAGATAACCATTTAAAAACCACCCTATCAAAATTCCAATTATTAGAAGTGATACAACCATAATTGCACCAGACATAGAAATCTGCCAGAACAGTATGTTTATATCTACAACTTGAGTATTCTGGATAAGAAATACTGTTGCCAAAATTACTAAGATCAGGGAAGTGCTTAGCTTAATATTTTGAATGCTCATTTCTCACCTAATTTATTTGAAGATTTAGTTCTTAAAAATTTACGAACGTACCTAATAAACTCAAGATTCTTGTTGATGGCTTCAGTCCTGCTTGAGTATTTATAATCCCTATCCAATTTATGGGCTTTTAATAAGTAGGGCTCAGCATCAAGAAGCAATTTATAATTTTGTCGGAATACTTGTTTCGTAGATTTATGGTATTCTTCTCGCCTTAGTGGATCTTCAAGTACAGCTAAAGATTGAATTCTGTAATAATAGTTTGTGTTTTTTGAAAAACGTTCAACCGAGAAGCTTCCTATTTTGTTTAATTGACCTGATGCAAGATCACCTCTATTAAGTTCAATTGCAGAATTTGCTGATTCTATACAATACTTTACAACTCCTTCCAGATCATTATTCTTGTAAGCACTATCCGCTTCAGTTTTGCTGGATTTATATGTACTCCATAATTCAGATATTGATTTAATTTTATTATCTGAAAACTTTTCGCTTTCTTCAATTATATTTGAAGCAATTGACTCTTCGGCATTATTAATTCCATTCTTTGAGTCTCCAGAATTTTCATTACTGCTCGATGCTGATTCGTCGGAAGAATTACATGAAATAGTGATTAAAACTAAAATATGTATTAAAAACTTATTCATCACCTAGAAATCTGAATTATTATTCTAAATATAGTAAATGAAAGCATATCCAAGATAATTAATAAACTAGGCTGGTTCCCATAATTCTAACTTAGTCCCATCCGGATCGACCAACCAAGCAAATTTTCCTTGCTCATGTATTTCAATATCAGTTACATCAATTCCATCTTCTTTCAGTTCTTGGCAGAATATTTCAAGATCTTGAACTATGTAGTTTATCATATAAGGTTTATCGCTTGGTTCAAAATAATCAGTATCAGCTTTGAAAGATCCCCAAACAGTGTAATTGTCTTTCCTTGAATCACTTTCTTTCCACTTGAATACTTTTCCCCAAGGTTCAATATCACTAAATCCAAGATAATCTTTATACCATTTCTGAAGTTTCTCTATGTCTTCTGATTTGAAAAAGATTCCACCAATTCCAACTATTTTTCTGTTATTTGACATAATTATTTCTTTCTTATTATTGAGATTTGTTTGTTCAATGTTTTTAATTTAACGAAAATAAAAAAGGGACACAATATTGTGTCCCTCTATTCTTGTAATGCCTATTAAGGCTAATTGTTCGATTCTTGGAATAAGTGAACATCTCTTTGTGGGAAAGGAATTGATATGTTATTAGCATCAAATTTCTTTTTAATGTTTTCAGTAACGTCAAAATAAACGCCCCAATAATCTTCACTTTTAACCCAAGGTCTAACTTTAAAATTAACGCTGCTATCTCCAAGTGTGCCAACAAAAACATTCGCCGGTGGATCTTTAAGAACTCTAGAATCGGCATTAAGTATATCTAGAATAACACTTCTCGCTTTGTCGATATCATCTGAGTATCCAATTCCAAATTCCATATCTACTCTTCGGGTTTCTTTTGTAGAATAATTTGTAATTGCTCCTCCACCCATTTGGGAATTAGGGACGTAAATAGTTTTATTATCTGGACTTGCCAGTGTAGTAACAAATATTCCTATCTCTTCTACAACACCCATAATTCCAGCAGCTTCTACAAAATCACCAACTTTAATAGGTTTAAAAATGATAAGCATTACACCAGAGGCAAAGTTAGATAGTGATCCCTGTAGAGCTAACCCAACCGCTAAACCAGCAGCGCCTAAGATTGCAACTATTGATGTTGATTCAATTCCGGCCTTATCAATTGCAGCGATAATAACAAATGCATAAAGAAGTGCTTTAACAATGCTTGTAAGAAACTTCACTAGTGTGGGATCCATCTCCTTTTTCTGCAATAATTTACCAATAGATTTTGTGATAATTCTTGCTACCCACATCCCTACTACAAGAATGACGATTGCGATAAGAATATTTATCGCATACGCTTCAACAATTTGCATTGCATTTTCCATAATACTCCTCTTTTTCTGTTTGATTTCTAATAATTTAAGTTTTATTTAATTGGATGGGGAATTTACAAATTAGTAATACTACAATCAAATAGGACAAGGTAGCTGATAATCCTTAACTATACATATTCTTGCTAGAAACTAACGTTCCAATCCAAGAATATCATGAATATGAAGCATACCTACTGCTTTTTTATCCCTTGTAACCACAAGACTATTTATGGGATTATGCTGAAAGATATTGTTAGCTTCAAACAATAATTCATCTTCATCGATTGAATATGGCTTTTTAAGCTCTAATACTTCGGACACCTTTTTATTTATTGAGTCCGATCCTTTGTTAGCAATCAATCTTCTAAGGTCACCGTCAGTAAAAATTCCTATAGGTCCATGTGCATCATCAACTATTGTAACTGCTCCAAACTTCCCAACAGTAATTTTAACTAGACACTCAGAAATTTTATCATTTACTGTTGCTGTTGGATTTTCATCACCAAGTATATCTTTTACTTTGTATGTCATCAATCTTGTGTGTTCCACGAATTGCTGAGTTCCAAGATCAGTAAGGTTATTCTTTGACATTTGTTTTATAACATTCCAAGGTGCAGTTATTGTATGGACTCCGATATTAAGGGCATTTCTGACGTGTTCAATATTTCTAACAGAGGAGAACATTATTTTAGAATTATATCCATAGTAATTAACTGCTTGAACGCATTGATCAACTAACTGTAGTGCATCATGCCCTTGATCTTGTAATCTCCCAACTAATGGACAAACGTAGCTTGCACCAGCAGCCATTGCCATATAAGCTTGCTGCAATGTATAGACTAAGTGGATATTTACTAAAAATCCATCATCAATTAATTTTTTACAGGCTCTAACACCTTCAAGAGAGATAGGAATTTTATAAACTGTTTTCTCTTTATCCAAACCTAGGTCGTCCTGACGATGAACTTCAGATATTATTTCATCCACGCTACTACCAAGTGCTTCAATTTGTAATACTGGGACTATCTTTGAGAGTTCGACTATCGTTTCATCAATGTTTGTGATTCCATGCCTATGCATGAAAGTTGGGGTTGTTGTTAGTCCAGAAAGAAATCCTAAATTAAAAGCTTCTTTTATTTCAGCAACATCTGCAGAATCTAAATATAATTCCATTTTATCTCTTATCTATTATTTTAATTTCTGTGTTTAACTTCAAAATTATGTAATTCAATCAAAGGTTTCAAGAATTCTTCAAGTTGATTGATGTCCAACTGGCTAGCAGCATCACACAGGGCTTCACTTGGACAAGGATGAGCCTCAATGAATAGTCCATCGACCCCAGCAGCTACTCCCGATCTTCCTAAAACATTTAGGTACTGTTTTGCACCCCCTGATGGGTCAGCACTAGGAATGCCATATTTCCTGATTGAATGAGTAACATCAAATACCACGGGATAACCAATTTCGTTGAGATGATAAAAACTTCGAGGGTCAACAATAAGATCGTTATAACCAAAGCTGTATCCACGCTCAGTTAAAATTATTCTGTTGTTTCCATTCGCTTCGATCTTTTGAACTGGTTTTATCATATTTTCTGGAGCCAAAAATTGCCCATGTTTTAGGTTGATTACTTTGCCGGTTTTAGCAGAATCAACAACAATAGTTGTCTGCATACACAAGTACGCTGGAATTTGGATTACATCAACAACATCTGCTGTTGCTGTAACTTGTTCTGGATAATGAATGTCAGTGAGAATAGGAAGTTCAAATTCATTTTTCACTTTATTAAGAATTCTTAAACCCTCTTCAATTCCTGGCCCCATGTAAAAATCAACAGAACTTCTATTATCCTTTTGGAATGAAGATTTATATATCAGTGGCAGGCCCAATTGTAATGAAATCTCTTTTAACTTCCCTGCTACCGACATCATTATACTCTCATCTTCAATCACACATGGACCAGAAATCAAAAATAGTTGATCTGCACCACATTCAACATTTCCAACTTTTACTCTTTTTTTACTCATTTATTCCTCAGATTCTGAGCATATTTGTCTTATTTTTAAGATCTTCAGGTGTATCAATACCCATAAAGTATACTCGATTTACCACTAATCTATATGCTATTTTCTCTCGAATCTAGTTTGTCCATATCGAGCTGGAATTATCCCTAAATAATTCATTTCTCAAAAAGTAATGACAGAAAAGATAAGAAATTTAATTGTTAAATAATTCTGAAGATTTGTTCTACTTGATCAAGCTTTTTAGTTTTTCAATCTCATCCCTTAGAAATGCAGCTTTCTCAAACTCTAGGTCTTTTGCAGCTTGTTTCATTTCTTCTGTCATCTCCTCAATGAGGTCAAATTTTTCCTCTTTTGACATATACTTGATGACCGGTTCTGCAACTTTAGTAAAAGATGCTTGATCATAGTCATCTTTCTTTCGCATATCAGCAATTGAAGTTGATCTTAAAATCTCATCCCGACTTTTATAAATAGTTTTTGGTGAAATACCATGCTTCTCGTTATACTCTTCCTGAATTTTTCTTCTTCTGTTTGTTTCGACAATAGTTTTTCGCATCGAATCAGTTACCCTATTTGCATACATTATTACTTTTCCACCTACATTTCTAGCAGTTCGCCCAGCAGTCTGCATGAGTGATCGTTCACTTCTAAGAAATCCTTCTTTGTCAGCATCAATAATTGCAACTAGTGAAACTTCAGGAAGATCTAATCCCTCACGAAGTAAGTTTACACCAACAAGCACGTCGAAGTCACCAATTCTGAGATTTCTTATAATTTCCACTCGTTCTAAAGAATCAATATCACTATGGATATAATTAACGCGAATACCCAACTTCTCCAAATAATCAGTGAGATCTTCTGCCATTTTTTTTGTAAGTGTTGTTACTAGAACTCTTTCATTTTTTTCTGCTCTACCTCTTATTTCTCCAATCAGATCATCAATTTGGTTGTCAACAGGCCTAACGATTATTTCAGGATCAAGTAATCCAGTTGGTCTAATTATCTGTTCGACGTAAATTCCTTCTGTTTTTTCCAATTCGTAATTACCAGGTGTCGCACTTACATAGATCACTTGGTTTGTTAAATTCTCGTATTCTTCAAACTTTAAGGGACGATTATCAAGTGCAGAAGGGAGTCTAAAGCCAAATTCAACTAAGGTTTCTTTTCTTGATCGATCTCCATTATACATACCTCGAATCTGAGGTATTGTGACATGAGATTCATCAATTATCAGCAGGTAATCATCTGGAAAATAATCGAATAGACAAGCTGGTCTTGAGCCTGGGGGTCTTCCATCCATATGTCTTGAGTAATTTTCAATTCCAGAGCAGTACCCTATTTCCCTCATCATCTCTACATCGTAATGTGTCCGCTGCTCTAATCTTTGAGCTTCGAGATACTTTTCATCCTTGTGAAATTCTGCAAGACGCTCTTTTAATTCCTCTTTAATTGTTTGTATGCCCCGATCAACTTGTTCTTTAGTCGTCACAAAATATTTTGCAGGATATATTGCTGTTGATTCAACCTCTTTTAGAAATTCTCCGCTTACAGAATCTATAATTGAAATCCTCTCTACCTCATCATCCCAAAATTCAACTCTTATCGCCTCTTCATATTGATAAGCTGGAATTATCTCAACTACATCTCCCCTTGCTCTAAATGTTCCTCTAGTAAACTCGACATCATTTCTTGTATAGTAAATATCAATTAGGGACCGCATGAATTTCTTTCTATCTAGCTGTTGACCCTGCTTAATAAAAGTGATCTGCTGTGCATATTGATCAGGTGCACCAATTCCATAAATACAACTGACACTCGCAATTATTATGACATCGCTTCTTCCTTCAATCAGTGATGTCGTTGCTTTCAGTCGAAGTCTATCAATCTCTTCATTTACAGAAAAGTCTTTTTCGATGTATAGATCACTCTTAACAACATATGCTTCTGGTTGATAATAATCGTAATAACTAATAAAAAACTCTACTGCATTATTTGGAAAGAATGATTTGAATTCCGAATAGAGTTGGGCAGCCAATGTTTTATTGTGTGAAATGATCAATGTCGGTCTATTCACTTGAGCGATAACATTAGACATTGTAAATGTTTTCCCACTTCCGGTTACACCAAGAAGAACTTGATGTTTTTCTCCATCAGATAAACCATTCAGAAGTTCTTCAATTGCTTGCGGTTGATCACCGGCAGGTTTATAATTCGATATCAGGTCAAATTTTTTCATATATGGCGAATATAATGA
This sequence comes from uncultured Ignavibacteria bacterium, assembly GCA_963751695.1. Taxonomy (GTDB): domain Bacteria; phylum Bacteroidota; class Ignavibacteria; order Ignavibacteriales; family Melioribacteraceae; genus SZUA-22. The sequence continues at coordinate 59,083 of CAVVVP010000003.1, forward strand.
ATTTCCGAATTAACATGAGCTTAAATGAGGTGGGTAAGTTTAGATTTGTTAATTAATCAAAGAAAATTTTTTCTAGGATTTCATTACTGCTTACCATTTCTTCGAAAGGTGCATTAATAAACTCAATATTATCAGTAAGTGAGCGATACTTGAGTTTTAGTGTCTCAGCATTTCTGGAGTTAATGACCATAACTTTGACATCTTCTTCAATTTGCTTCTTGAATAGAGCCCGAATATGGACATCAGCGCTTGAAAGTGAATATCCGACAAAAACAATTTTTTTTGTTGATCTTATCTCACGAGCTGCTTCACTCATCAACTGTGAGATTATTGGCTGAATAAGCTTTTTTGAAAAAGATGGTGCTAGAATTAATGTTTCAAATTCTGTTTCATCTAGAGGGCAAAGAAATTCATATTTTTCTTTTTCCGGATATGTATAACCAGTGAACTTTCCTTTGTTTAGATCAATATCTCTATTCCAAGGAGTCAGCAAAATTTGATTGCAGCAACCACAATACTTCCAATTGAGGCTACCATGTAATTTTACAATTTTTATCGGCACTGGATCTGAATCTGATTGTACATTGACAGGTCCTCGTGGATCGATCCAATATCTAAATTTTTTTAATTCTTCCCGTCCATCGTAGTTCATAAAATGAGTGCAATAATCTAAGTATCCAAAGTTTTTGAATAACGGTTCGAATGCCTGCTCCAAGAGAGTGTCGTAGTTTAATGTAAGAATTGAGATGTTCGAATTATATTTCTTTACCGCTTGCCAAAACTGATTATAAACATGGCTTTGTTTATCAGTATTATGATTAACAACATGATGAATTAGTTTAATTAATGACTCTTTTATATGACGGATATCCTGGGTGTTATATCGGGCATTCAGACTTTCATTCTGCTGAATAAAATAATCTAAAAATCCAAAAACCGATTCCAAATCAGGATAAAGATTTCTCTCAGGGTCAAATTTATAATTCTCTTTTATAAAATCAATAACTTGCTTACCAACTTCTGAGTCGGCAATTTCTTCGTCAGCAAGTATTAGAGGAAGAATCTGTCTTTGGAGAGGAACTCCATCAGGATGTGAAGCTCCTGCCCCTAATACGAACACTATATCCCGATTCGGAGGATATGATAAGAAATGTAATTTTTCTTCCAACACTAATTAAAATCACTGAAATTGTTTTAATAATACAATTATAATAATTTTAGTGAACATATCTAACTTTATATTTGAGAACAGTTTTTGAATCTGCTTTTACTGGAACTTGAAACTCAATTTTTTGAGAATCTTTCTTTATGTAGCTCAATGATGAATTCAAAACTTCCCAATTAAATCCGAGGTTTCTTTCAACCTCAACCACTATATCTTCATCTTTTCTGTTTGTTATTGTTACTTCGTATGCTTGTTCGTAAACTCTGTCGGTTATTTTTTTGTTCTCTGTTTGAATATCGTCCACAACTATATCAAACGCTTCGCCAATTTTTAGTTTTACTTTCTCTTTTTTGGGGGTATGATCAATCAAATCTTCGCCAACAAATTCAAGGGCCTCGCCATCAGATTTATAAACTCGTACTTTCCCTTTCGGCATTGATTTGGCCAGATTATTCTCCTCAGTGTTTTCAAACTCAACTATTACCGCAACTTTATTTTTCTGTGAGGATGGATTGTAATAGTAATTACTTCTGTTACCGTAAAAGTATTTCTTTACTGCTTTAACATCTGATGCTTCGAAGAGACTGATCTGTTTTGTCTCATTGTTAGCCAATGTTGTAGGTCTTTGAAGATCATAAATGTGATACTCAAAAAATTCTTTTTCACCGAATTGCTCTTCCCTTTCAATTGATTTAGCGGCGTAGATCCTATCATACTGAGGTTGATTATATTTCATATCCGTGACAAGATTAACATCACCAGCTACAAGTTTAAGTTTTGCTTTTTTGTAAGTTGAGCCAGATGTATTTTCAACACTAATCCAAGAGTTCAAATCTAACTCAGTATCATCTTCATTCAGTACGACAACATATTCTGCATGCCAGTTCATTCCGGACGTTTGATACGAAACCTCAACATCTTGCTTTCCAGAGCTATTTGAATTTACCATCCATATTAAAGTTGGTCGAGTTATCAATCCTTCTGGGAGTGATCCAACAGATATTTGATATTTCCCAGCATTAGGAAGCATCAGCAAACCGCTATCATTATTTTGCAAAACGATTTGAAATCCGTTTACAGAAAGTAACTTTCCTTCGATAAACTCCCCTTTCTCTCCAACAAGTTGAATATTCTTATCAATATACTTTCTCAGAATTTTATCCATACTTACTAGATCATATTGATAATTTTGCTCGAGTACTTCTCCATTAAGTGAAATATGAACACTTGTCGGATCAATTTGTTGTGCAACATCTGTTAGTTTAATTTCTGAAACTCCAGAAGAAATATCCAAAGTTCGAATATCTTTTATAACCCCAAGGTTCTGGTTATAAACTGTAACAGCAATTGATTTTTGAGTTGATTCTTGAGCAGAAAGAATTATAGAAAAGGTGATTAGGAAAATAAATGTTTTAAAAAGATATTGATGATTCATTATCTGTCTCCTTCTTTTTAAGAATATGTTTTTTGTATACATTGAATAAGTGAAAAAGGTTCTAGTTTATATAAGTGGGGGAAGAATTTTGCCCTATTTCTTCACTCGAATATTCAAATTTCTTGTCAATTTTATCTATATCAAAAATAGTTTAAGAAAAGTGAATTTCATAAACGAATTTCGTTTGTTAGAACATCCAATATTCTTAAGTTTCATGCCAAAATTTTAGACAAAATTATTTGGATTTAAAATGACGGACAAAATTTTTCATCGCTCTCCTTGGTTCGATTATGTTGCCATTACTATCGGTGCAATACTAATGTCGATAGGAATTGGAGTTTTTCTTGTTGATGCAAGAGTTGTGCCAGGTGGAGTCAGCGGACTCTCTATGGCTTTTTATTATCTAACTGACGGTGCAGTTTCAGTTGGTATTATGATCTGGCTCTTCAATGTTCCTCTTTATATTTGGGGAGTAAAAGAGTTGGGCAAACGATTTGGGGTGAGAACCTTTTACGGCTTTACCATCAATGCATTTTTTATTGACTTTTTTCGTGGAGATATTCCAGGATTTGGATTTGTTAGACTCCAAGATACTCAAACTGTTCAGAATCTGTTGCATAACGATTTTTTATTTCTCATTCTGATTGGAGCTGCATTTTTGGGTGTTGGATTAGGAATTGTATTTAAGTTTAAAGGAACAACTGCTGGAAGTGATATTGTTGCCGCAATTATGCAGAAAAAATTTGGAATGAAACCCGGTCAAGCTATTATGAGTATCGATTTTATGGTTATTCTTTTAGCTGGATTAATAATCGAGTTTAAAGACCTTGCATTAGACAAACCAGCTTTTCTACTAACTCTATACGCACTTTTTCTCTTATTTATCTCTGCCAGAATAGTAGATGTAATTATTGATGGATTCGATTATGCACGCATGGCATATATCGTTTCTGATAAAAATAAAGAAATTGCCGAACGTATTATGACCGATCTAAGCCGGGGAGCAACTGCAATTAAAACTCGAGGGCTTTATAGAAATATTGAGCAAGAAATGATCACTACCATTGTAACACTAAAAGAATTAAGAAAGTTGCAAGATCTTATACGGGAGATCGATCCCGATGCATTTGTTGTTATTAGTAATGTTCACGAAATTCTAGGTGAAGGATTTAGAAGAAGAATATGATTTTTCCTAAATAATTTACTTCCGAGGTCTTAGAGACCTCGGATATTTTGTAATGCTGCTGTACTAACTATTTATCAAATAAATTTCTTTTTGAGGCTTCGATAAATATTCGCATCCATCCTTTATTACTAGAATAATTTCTTCTATTGTTGCAATTCCATGATCTTTTATCGGCAGTCTTGGTTCAATTGTAAATACATTATTCTCTTCGAGCTCAAGATATGGAATGTTACCGTACCTTTCCCATTTTGGACCAAGTAAAGCACCACCATCATGGGCTACTCTGCCAACTTGATGTCCAAGTCCATGTGGATATTCTTCATATCCATTTGAAGTTATATAACTTCTTGCAACATCATCAATTTCCCAACCCATTTTGCCAGGTTTAATCGCATCAGAAGACATTTTGATAGAATCGACAATCACATTAAAACCTCTCATAACTTCTTCTGGAGCTTCAGTTTCATCATCTTTAAGAATGTACCAAGTTCTTTGTAGATCAGAACAATACCCATTTTTTTTAATTCCAAAATCCATATTAACAACATGTCCTTTTTCTATCAGTCTATCTGTAGGTCCTGAATGCGCTCCTGCTGAATCAGGACCTGTAAATACAGCTGGACAATGTTCCTCATCCCAAGCCATTTCCCATCCGTTTTCTTTTACAATTCCTTTAACATAAGTGGCAACATCTTTTTCAGTTTTTCCCGGTTTAATGAATTCAGTAACCTGATCAAAAATGATAAGAGTTTCCTTTATAGCTTCCTTTATCAAATTAACTTCAGTAGAAGATTTTCTGCCGCGCAAGGCAGAAACAATTTCTTCCGATGAAACAAATCTATCCATATATGGAGTATCTTTCAAAATATCCATTAATTCTAAATAGACACCATGGGTTAAACCATCTGCTAAACTCGAATTTTGTGAATAGTTGATTGCAATTGTCTGCGGATTGCATTTTTCGAGAGTTTTAACCAAATCTTCTCGAACTGATTTTAGGTATGGAATGATAGTGTCAAATGTTCCAACAGTTTTCATGTTCGCTTCTTCCAGCGAACCGATAATTGCTATTTTGTCTCCATCTTTTGTTAGAATAAAAGCAGAGTGCCAAGTGGCCCCAGTTCCAACGATCATATCCATCATAGGATCTTTAATGTTCCCGGTTTCCCTTACAAAAGTCAACCACATATCAATATTTTTTTCATTCAGTATCTCTATCGCCTGCTGCTGTTTTTCAAGAATAAGCGTATCAGTCATTTTAAGCTCCGTGTTTAAATTTTATTTACTCAAAACTACAATTTTCTAGCAACTACTATTACATCCTTTAGAACATCAACAACCCCGAATGAGGAATTACTCGCTTCTAGAAAGACAATATACATCCCAATTTTTAGTGGATTTCCAGAATCATCAAGACCATCGAATATAGCAGACCCTTGAGCAGAAGAGGCTTTATTATTGACCAAAGTTCTGACCAATCGGCCTTTGTCATCAAATATTTTCACCCTTATCTGTGCTGTATTTGCAGATAGATTGTAGGAGATAATCGAGAAATCCTCAAAACCATCATTGTCCGGGGAAAAAGGATTTGGAGAAAACGCGAGTTGTGCTTCTGAAAGTTCTCCACCGATAAAAATAGAATTCTCCATTCCTGGTGTCGCCCCACTCTGGTCAACGCTTGTACTCCAATTTGAGAAATCGTTTCCGCTAATGTGAGGATTTATTCTCTCAATAGTTCTATTCTTAGTAACAAGGATGTTCTGATTATGCCAGTCTGAACTGTATTTTACTGAGTCAATCGTATTTCCCCAATGATCAATTATTACCAATATTTCTTCTTCATTAGATAGACTTAGATTTCCATCATTTGACATTTTAACATAAGGATGATCAACCAATTCAGGGTAAGTATAATAAATCGATGAATCAGAATAAAATACAAAAAACTGATTAGAAGGAAGTTCTAGAAACGTCTCTGATATCTCAAAGTAATTGCCTGATCCATCAATTAAATTCCAGCCCCCGATATCAATTGTGGATTCTGATGAGTTGTATAATTCAATAAATTCAGAATTATCTACATCTGGATCAAACATTATTTCATTGATGCTGATATCACCTTTAGTATAAGGTTTAGTTTCTGCAATAGAATTGCTTGCTCCAGGTGTTGATCCAGACACACTCAACGATGGCAGCCAATTAAAAATATCAATAGTAGGTTCTTCAATTGAAACTCTTTCAAGCGATCTTCCCTTTTCAATTCTCCAGTCTTGATCATATCGCAAACTATCGATTACTTTATGATTGAAATCATAGAGTAGAATTCCATCCTCTCTGTTACCTAGTGTTCCAAATTTTACTTCAAGGATTATCGTGTTATCTAATTTTCCAAATTTTGAAGTGTCACTGGTAATTATTAGAAATTCATTTGGAGCAATTTCTATGTTTTCTTCAGTGATCTTTTTTATAGTAGGTGAGACTATATAATCACTTATCGACCAACCCTTAATATTAATATCACTATTTGAATTATTGTATAACTCAATCCATTCTGCTTCATTAACATCAGAATTGGCAATAAACTCATTGATCAGAACCGAATTTTTTAAAAATCCAGGATACAATTTCAAAAAAGAGTTGTTATTTGCCGTGTCGTTATCAACTTCAGCAAGAACAGATACATCAATTATTACCGAATCTTGGAGCAGAAATGAATTATCGCTTTGTACAATTATTGAATCACCATCTTGCAAACTTAAATTATTGATCAAACTAAGTTCTGTAAAATTAGCAGCTTTGATCAGATTAAATTTTACGGAAAAATTATTGATATCATTCACACCGACATTTTTTATCTTAGCTTCAACCAAAACCTCTTCATTAAATGATGGAAATTCCGGGATAGTTTTAATCTCAGAAATCATTAGATCATAATCTTTTGGAGTGATGCTATTCTTTCTGCCAGGTGTACTTAGCTCTATATCGATTGAACTATTCCAATTTGTTGAATCATTTGACTCTAGATAGTGAAATCTACGTTCCAGTGAAAATCCAGATGTTCCTCCCCAATCTGAATGATATTTAACAGAATCGATAAAATTTCCATACTGATCTTTTAAAACAACCCCATCTACGTCATTATTCATGTTAGCGAAGTTTTGAACTAGTAACTTTGAAGAAATGCTGTTGTGATAATCCCAAATTGTTGAATCTTTTGAAATCACAACGAGGTCATTTGGATCAAGCAAAAGATCATTATCAGTGATAATATTGGTTTTTGGAGTTGTAAGTATATCAGTGATGGACCATTCTTTCAAATTGATTTTATCATTGGATGAATTATATAACTCAACCCATTCAGGCTCTCCATTGATTGGTGAGTACATTATTTCATTAATGACTACAACATTGTAAGAGTATCCTGGAGCAATGGTTTCATACAATTTATTGTTTGTGGAAACTTCGTCCTCAGCAGATAAAATTTCAATTAAAAATGCATATTCGTCTTTGATGGAGTCTATTACATAACTGAAATCGACCACAGTTGAATCTCCACTTGAAAGGCTGGATATCTCTTTTGTTTCAATAAACAAGAAGTTTGTCGTGTCCAAATTTTCATCTTCAAACAGGGACAAAGCAGCTGTTATATTTGTTTTACCAATATTTCTAATTTTTGCTGAGATATTAACTTGATCTCCATATGTTGGAAACCTAGGTGTGAAGATTAAATTTACTATTTCAAGATCAAACTCACGCTGACTTATTGAGTTTAACATTCCAGGAGTACCCCCGGAATCAATACTAGCATTTCGCCAATTTGTAGAATCAATTGAAGAGTACTCTGAATTGAATCTTTCAAGAGATAGACCGTTAGACCCTCCCCAGTCTGGATTAAAGCGTAAGGAGTCGATTACCCTATTTAGTGAATCGAGAAGAATTATACAATCTCCAGAATTATTTAAGTTTGGAAAGCTTGAGATAATAAAACTGAGAGTATCATTGTACACATCAATAAAAGCGGTATCCTTTGCAATTACAAAATAATCCAGCGGATTTAAGAGCAGATCATTTTCAATAACAAGAACTGTATCAACTTCGTCAGCAATTTGATAGTTTTTAAGATTCAAAGTTTTATCACTGCGATTATAAAGTTCTACCCACTCTGGCTCAGGTTTGTTCGGCGCATACATGATCTCGTTAATTATAATATCATTTCTTTGCTCATTCAACTCAACACCAATGAATTCGAGAAACGAAATATTGTTGTTAAAGTCCATATCTTCAATATAATTAACTTCAGCAATGTAATAATTCTCTCCAATTTTGAACTCAGTCGACTCAAATGAAATTGTTATTGAGTCACCAATCGCAAGTCCGGATTGATTGGACTCAAATATTATCTCATTTTGCTGCCCAGTTGAGTCATAATTCGAATCCGAAAAAATTTGAACTTTGAAAATGTTTGAGTTCGCTGTCCCCATGTTCTTGATTTGAAGGTTTAGATTCACAGGGTTACTTATAACAGCATATTCCTCAGATAAGTTGAATTGGGTTAGAACAAGATCATGCAACTTAGGAGTTAATGAATTTTCCTTTCCAGGAGTCCCACCGAAAGGACTAACACTAGATCCCCAGTTTGTACTGTCGTTACTAACAAAGCTTAGATCAATTTTTTCTAAAGAATATCCTTCATCTCCACCCCAGTCTTTAGAATAGCTGATACTATCAATCGTTCTTTTTAATGAGTCGAGAATTTTTAAGTCATCATTGGAGTTATTCAAGGATGGAAGATTAAGTGTTTTTATTGGTGATGTTATGTCATAGTAATTGCTTATGCTTTCATCATCTGACAAAACAATAAACTCTCCCGGTTGAATGAAAAATGAAGAGTCCGCAATTCTAATAGAAGAGGATCGGTCTTCGATTCTCCAATCATTTAGGTTTATTGCTGATTCTGATAAGTTATATATCTCCAACCATTCTGGCTCATCTTCAGTAGGAGCATACATGATTTCGCTTATGATAATATCATTGTAATTATTCTTTTTGGGAAATACGGCTAGTTGATTTGAGATTAAGTTGTTTTCTAACTTCTGGTCTTGAAGAAAATTAACAATTGCATAAACATTATATTCACCTCTTGGCAAACTAGATGTTATTCCGACCACTTCAAGGGAATCTAGCGGAGATAAATTCTGGATGTTTTCTTCAATTATTATTTCTTCATTTTGTGCAAGCGAATCTGAATTGAAATCAACAAATATCTCTGCAGAAAAATCACTAGCTGTAGAAAGACCAATGTTTTTTATCTTAACCGTAAATTGAACTTCCTCATTTTCAAATATTTCAGTAGGCGAAAAACTTAATTCTGATACAGCTAAGTCATATTCTTTTGTTGATACGGAGTTTTCTGATCCTGGAGATACCATTAATTCCAATCGAATTTGCCCAGTTTGAAGAATTTGATTCATTACTTAAATCTATTTTTTCATCTGATATCCCAGATCCATTGTTTGCAGAATATTCATACACATTTACTGTGTCTCCAGAAGGGTTTACTAAATAGATTACTCTATCACTTGTATTTGCCATACCAGAAGATCCGAAGGCATTATTATCAATTGAAAGGACAACCGCATTTGGCGGAACAAGTTCAGAATAAATTCCATTTGTGGCATCATAATCGCCTTCGAACACAACTGCAAATGATTTTGGTGGAATAATCGTACTTCCCACATTACTAATTATCGTATCAGCATTAGATGTTGAATAGATGATCTGATATCTAGAAATATCAATACTATTTTGCTCTGAAAGGTTATAAATCTCTATAAATTCACTATTTGAAACTGCCGGATAGAACATTACCTCTGAAATTAAAACTGAATCAATTTGAGAATATGAAATTGAGTTGATTAGAAGCAGAGAAATGAAAATCGTATTTAAAGTAGATTTCATCTAAAGGATGCCCAATAATTGACGTTAAAATATAAAATCAAAATGAAAGATTTAAAGAACTTTTAAATTATTTTGATTTGTTACCAAAATATGGGTAATTAAATAGAAACATTTTATTTTGATCATATTGCTATATTACGAACCAAAATATTTGCTTAAAGGAATTTTAATGAAAGAGCCAAATGTAAGTGTAGCTATAATGACTGAAGAGATCATCAGTTTTGAATTACATGGTGAATACACTTGCTCTTGCAAAAAAGCACAATGTAACGGAAATTATAGTGCTAAAGTTGAGGGCGATAAAATATTAGTTTCTAAAGGTTCTGAGTCAATGGCAGTCGAAAATAATACAATCTTCACTCCAAGTGATTTAGAATCAGAATCATTTAAGCTCAAAGGAGTGATGATAGGTAAGCAATTCCACTGGCAGAAAAAAGAAACACAGGTTTTGCTTGGATCACTAAAACTAATTATAGAAGAAGGAAAAATAACTGCAATAAATATAGTTCCTGTCGAGCGATATTTAGAAAGTGTGATCTCATCAGAGATGAGTGCTACAAGTTCAATGGAATTGTTGAAAGCTCATGCAATTATTTCTCGAAGTTGGCTCCTTGCACAGATGGAAAAAAGAACCAGTATTAGCTCATCTGATGGGGATTATCAATCTGTTATCAAAACGGATGATGAATTGATAAAATGGTACGATCGTGAGGATCACAAACTATATGATGTTTGTGCAGATGACCATTGTCAGCGATACCAAGGTATTACCAGAATGCATGCTCACAATGCACAAGATGCAGTTACTAATACCAGAGGAATTGCTTTGGTTTATAATAATCTTATTTGCGACACTCGCTTTTCAAAATCTTGCGGTGGAATCTCCGAATCATTTGAAAATGTTTGGGAACCAATTAAACATCCCTATCTAGAAAGTGTCATTGACTACAAATTTGAAAGTGATGACTTTGACCAAGACCTAACCAAAGAGAAGGCGGCTGAAAAATGGATTATGGAAAATCCTCATGCGTACTGCAATACGAAGGATGCGAGTATATTATCTCAAGTTTTAGTCGATTATGACAGAGAAACGACTGACTTTTACAGATGGAAAGTGGAATACTCTCAAGGTGAGTTATCACAGCTTATCAAAGATAAATCTGGTATTGATTTTGGAGCCATCACAGATCTTATTCCACTTGAAAGAGGTTTTTCGGGAAGACTTAAGAAACTAAAAATAGTTGGGGCCAATAAAACATTAACTATCGGTAAAGAACTAGAGATCAGAAAAGTTCTTTCAAAAAACCATTTATATAGCTCAGCAATTATAATTAAAAAATTAAATTTTGAGGAAGGAATACCCCAAACATTTATTCTTCATGGTGCCGGATGGGGGCATGGCGTTGGTTTATGCCAGATTGGAGCTGCAGTTATGGGTGAAATGGGGTTTTCATTTGATGAGATTTTACTTCATTATTTTAAAGGAGCAAGTATAAAAAGGGTCTATGATTAGAAAAAATCAAATAGCATTATTTTCAATAGTAAGATTTTTATAAAATGATTTTTCTAAATCCTACGATTCTATTCGGATTGTTGGCTTCGTCGATCCCAGTAATTATCCATTTCCTAAATCTCCGTAAAATTAGAAAAGTTGAATTCAGTACCCTTGTACTTTTAAAGGAGCTGCAAAAATCAAAAATTAAAAGGATAAAATTCAAACAATGGCTTTTACTTCTTCTTAGGGTCTTAATAATTCTATTTTTAGTTAGCTCCTTTGCGAGACCTACTCTTGAGTCCGTTACTATTACTGGTGCTGGATCGGTTGTAAAGACAACTGCAGTTTTTATTCTTGATGATTCTTACAGTATGTCTGTTATTGACGAAACTGGTTCTCATTTTAATAAGGCAAAAAATATAATTTCTGATTTATTCAATGATTTTAGAGAAGGAGATGAAGTGTTCCTTATTCGAACTTCCGATCCGCAGAATTATACTAAGATAGCAAATAATAATTTTGTTAATAACAAGATCAGGAATAGTAACATTTCTTATGTAACTAAATTGTTGGGAGAATCAATTCAAATAGCATCATCAATTATCAGCAATTCGCAGAATTTCAATAAGGAAATATATCTGTTTTCAGACCTACAAACTTCTACATTTCTGTCAAATGGTAATGATAAAATGAATAATACTCTTTTTGATGATGTCACAAAACTCTATCTTTTTAGTTTTGAAACAAAGTCAATTAAAAACCTAGCTATTAGTGAGCTAAAACCAGAAAATCAAATATTGGAATTGAACAAAGAGATAAAACTGTCAGCCGCATTAAGCAATAATTCATCGTTTGATATTTCTGATGTATTATTATCAATATTTCTAAATGGAGAGATCAACTCAAATAAAAATATTTCCGTCTCAGCTAACAGTTCTAAACTAGTAACAGCAGAAACCACACTTAAGAGCACTGGTACAATCGAAATTTTAGCTGAGTTGGAGGAGGATGAAGTAGAATTTGATAATCAATATTATGAAATACTTATTATTCCAGAAAGTATAAAAATTTTAATGTTATCAGAAATTCAGAGTGACACTAAATATCTTGAATTTGCATTGAATACTTCATCTGAAGTTTTTGATATTTCTGCTTTCCGTACGTCCAAAATTAATTCTATAAATCTTTCCAACTATGATTGTGTTTTTCTTGTTGGAACAAATGATGTGAATACCAACACGAAATTATCGGAATATATCAACCAAGGTGGCCGAGTTGTCCTAATGCCAGGATCAAGAAATAATTCCTTTCAAGATTATGCTAAGTTGTTAGATATTTCTGATTACAGTTCAACTGAAGTTCTTAGTGATCCAGGACAATACAACTCATTTGATAAGATAGACTATGAACATCCTCTGTTTCAAAATTTATTCGAGGATGCAACTAATGAAATTGAGTCGCCAAAAATTTATTCGTATATTAAAAATACACCAAGCGGTATAGGACAAAATGTCATTGAACTTTTAGATGGTTCTTCATTTCTATCTGAATTTCGGATTGAGAATGGTACTATAATAATTTTTAATGTCGCGCCAACTCTATCTTGGAGTGATGTCCCACTTAAAAGTATTTTTGCCCCACTTATTAACAGAATTGTCTATTACCTGGTAACAAATAATGAATTTCCTGCAACACATCTTGCTGGAAAAGATCTTGAAATTACTGTTGCAAATATTAAAACCGAGCAGTTAAAAGTTGTAAGACCTGGCAATGAGGAAGAATATATAAATTTTGATAAGACAATAGAGCCAAACTTTATAAAGTATCGAAATACAGATAAAATAGGAATATATAAATTTTTCTCCGGGAATAGACTTATTAGAGCTGAAGCAGTAAATGTGAATTCAATTGAATCTGACTTTGATCAACTATCTTCTGAAGAATTTAGAAATAGACTGGAAGATCTCGGATTTGGTGGAAATCTTATTGATATGAAAGATACGAACTATAAGGCTGAAATTGATAAAGCCCGATTTGGATCAGAATTATGGAAACTGTTTTTAGTCATAGCATTGGTACTTGCACTATGTGAGATGTATATTTCAAGAAGTGCAAAAAAAGATTTGGCAGATATTATTACTTAAACAATAATATTATAGCATAAAATGGATGAAATAAAAGAGACAAAAATAGAAAGAGCAATTTTAGTTGGACTGAAATTAAAAGATGATCGTCGTCATATTGTTGAAGAACACCTTTCTGAGTTAGATATGCTTGCAGATACTGCCGGAGCTGAAACAATTATTAAAGTTATTCAAGAAAGACATCGACCAGATAAAGCATTTTACCTTGGAAAAGGGAAAGCTGAAGAGCTTATAGAACTTTTTGAACTTAACGATATTGATATAATAATTTTTGATGATGACCTTGCACCAACACAGGTCCGAAATTTAGAGAAGCTTCTTGAAAAGAAAATTCTTGATCGAAGTGGATTGATTCTGGATATATTCGCTGCTCATGCAAAAACAAAGCAGTCAAAAACGCAGGTAGAGCTAGCGCAGCTCCAGTATATGCTCCCTCGTTTAACAAGAGCTTGGACCCATCTTTCAAAGCAGTATGGTGGCATCGGGACTAAAGGCCCAGGCGAAACGCAGATTGAAACAGATCGTCGATTGATCAGAACTCGGATTAGTAAATTAAAAGAGAACCTCAGGAAAATTGAAAGTCAGAATAGAACAAAAAGTTTGAAGCGAAAGGAATATCTTACTGCTTCTCTTGTAGGCTACACAAATGCTGGAAAATCAACATTGATAAATCTTCTTACCGATGCAGATGTTCTCTCAGAAGATAAACTTTTTGCAACATTAGATTCAACTACGCGCTCATTTGAAATCGACAAGAACAAACAAATAATGATCAGTGATACGGTCGGTTTTATTCGAAAGCTTCCGCACAATCTAATTGAATCTTTTAAGAGTACGTTGAATGTCGTTAGAGACTCCGATATTATTCTGCATGTGATTGATTTTTCACATCCTTTTTTTGAAGATCATATTGAAGTAGTTAATGAAACTCTTAAAGAACTTGGATGTGATAAAAAACCAATTATCCATCTCTTTAACAAAATAGATCAGGTTGAGGATAGGTCAAAAATTGAATTTGTAAAGGATAAGTTTAACGATGCTATTATTATCTCGGCAGCTCGTGCAATAAATATTTCTGCTGTGAAAGACAAGCTTGTAGAAATTTATGAGAGCAACTATAAGGAGAAATCAATCACCCTTAATGCTGTTCAGTCAAAATTAGTTTCTCAAATTCATTCGCTTGCTGAAGTTACCAAATCTGAATATATTGATGACAAAGTTATGTTAACTTTTAAAACGGACTCTGCCAATCATAATAAAATTGAGAGGCTTTTAAATGAAGGTTGATGGGAAATCATTAACATTAGAGCAAATTGAGAAGTTTATTTCCGGAAAACCAAAACTTCAACTTTCAGCAGAATCTAAAAGGAAAATTAAACAGGCGAGAACCCAAGTCGAAAAGTGGATTAATAACGATGAGGTTGTATATGGCGTAACAACTGGGTTTGGTGAGTTTGCAAATGTTAAAATTTCTACCGAGAATATCGAATTACTGCAAAAAAATTTAATAGTCAGCCATGCAGCGGGAGTGGGTGAACCACTTCCTCCCTTTATTGTAAAGATCATGATGTTATTAAGAGTGAATGCACTTGCTCGAGGACATTCTGGAATTAGAATCAAGACTCTCCAATTACTAATTGATATGATCAACAATAACATTATTCCTGTAATTCCTTCTCAAGGTTCTGTTGGATCAAGTGGTGATCTTGCACCTCTTGCTCATTTAGTACTTGCTATGATTGGAGAAGGGTATGTGCAGCTTTTCGATCAATTATCTGATTCAACAGTTTCCTCTCCCAAACCAGTAAAAGGAAAGTCAGCCCTAAAGAAGTTCAATTTAGTGCCGATAACCCTATCAGCTAAAGAAGGACTTGCGCTGATAAACGGAACTCAAATGATGACTGCTTTTGCTGCTTACATTTCAATAAAAGCAAAACAGATTACTAAATATGCAGATATTTCAGGCGCACTATCGCATGAAGCCTTGCGAGGTACAGACAAAGCCTATGACAAACGACTTCACAATTTAAGACCATTTAAAGGTCAATTAGGCTCTGCTCAAAATATGTTGAATCTAATTAAAGGAAGTGAAATTAGGGTCTCTCATATAGAAGGCGATACACGCGTTCAAGATTCATATTCCATTAGATGCATCCCTCAGATTCATGGAGCTTCAAAAGATGCTATTTTCTATATTACCTCTCAGGTTGAAATTGAGATCAACTCTGTAAATGATAATCCACTAATCTTTCCGAACGAAAGTGATCATATAGAAGGCGGAAATTTTCATGGACAACCCATTGCATTAGCCATGGATTTTATGAGTATCGCACTTTCTGAATTAGCAAATGTTTCCGAGCGCAGGATCGAACGATTAACTAACGGATCATTAAGTGATCTTCCAAGATTCCTAACAAACGAAGGTGGACTCAATTCTGGTCTAATGATCGCACAATACACAGCAGCAAGTTTGGTGTCAGAGAATAAGGTCCTCTCGCATCCAGCTTCCGTAGATTCCATCCCAACTTCTGCAAACCAAGAAGACCATAATTCTATGGGGTCAATCGCTGCAAGGAAGTGTTATCAAATATTGAAAAACGTACAAAATGTAGTTGCAATTGAATTGCTTACAGCAGCACAGGGAATAGAGTTTTTAAAACCACTAAAGTGTGGAATTGGAACTGGTATTGCCTATAAGGAAATTCGTAAAGTCCTTCCACCATTAGATTCTGATAGAATTTTGTATAAGGATATCGAAAAGGTTTACAGATTAGTCGAATCTGGAGTAATACTAAAACAAGTTGAGAAAAAAGTAAAATTGATTTAACTAAAACAAACCTAATAGTCTTGCTGACATTATTCCCGCCGCAATAATTAAAACAATTTTAATATATTTCTCACCACCCTTAACTGAAAACTTTACCCCCCACCAGGCTCCGATCATATTTCCGCTTGCCAATATTAGACCAAACAACCAGTTCACATTCCCTGAGAAGATAAATATTAAAAGAGCAGGAATAGTATAAATGAAAACTATAAAAACTTTATGCATATTTACATAAATTAAACTGAGTCTCATGAGGTGGTGAAGTGCAGCCATTAATAAAAATCCAACCCCTACTTGAATAAAACCTCCGTAGAATCCAATTCCAATCATAGATATCTTGACAATTATGGATGGGTGCTCATTTGGAGATTTAATGCTTTCAATATTCTTATTTGGAATTAACATTGAAAGAATTATAAAAATTATAATTATGGCTAAAATTATCTCAAATAAATCGTTATCTATTTTTGAAGCAAAGTAAGCTCCAATAATTGCTCCAGGCAAAGTAAATAGGGCCAGCTTCAAACTGATTTTAAATTGAAAAAACTCTGCTTTTTTAAATGAAGTAACAGCGGATAGATTTTGAAGTAAAATTGCTATTCTGTTTGTACCATTCGCAACTGAAGCGTCAAGACCTAAGAAAATTAACACTGGCAAACTTAAAGTAGATCCACCTCCGGCATTTACGTTTATAAAACCCGCAAATAATCCAACAACAAATAAAATTATAAGTCTAAAATATTCTTCCAAACTACTCCTAAAATATTAGTGGAAATCTATAGAGTAATATTCAAATTTTATAACTAAAACATGTATATTGGAATTTAAATTACAAATTTTCTAATGGAATTTTATGACAGATCATATTTCTGAACTCGAAAACCTTAAAAAAGAGAACGAACGTCTTAAGAAGAAGCTTAATGAAAATGGCCCATTTCCTCTTAATATAACTCTATTTAAAAAAGCCTTAAACAAAATTACAGATAGTGTATTTATAGTTGGTACCGACAGAACTATCCTGTTTACAAATGAAAGTTTTGATAAAATTTACGGATATGAAAACGATAGTATTCTTGGTAAGCATGGCAGTGTTGTTTATGGAGAAAAAACTGAGCGTAAAAAATTTGATGAAATTTTCAAAGATATTATGACTACCGGTTGGCAGGGGGAGGTTTACCATAAGAAAAAGAATGGTGAAGAATTTCCCGTTTGGTTAACTGCCAGTGTAATTAAAGATGTTAATGAAGGTAAAGGTGCTATTTTTGGGATCACAAAAGATTTGACAGAAGAGGTTGAAAAGGAAAAATCTTTTAAAGCTGCTAAGGATCGCTACGAAAATCTGTTCCATGAGCTGAAGAATGTGGTCTATGAAAGCTCTCCTCATGGGAGACTACTAGATATCAATCCAGCAGGAGTAAAGCTATTTGGATTTGAATCCAAAGAAGAGTTAATGAATGTTGATATTGCAAACGATCTTTATGTAGATCCCAAAGATCGTGAAGTATTGAAAGCAGAAATAGAAAAAAAAGGGTACATAAAGAATTACGAAATAAAAGTTAAGAATAAAAAGGGTGAACACATTGTTGTCCTTGAAACTTCTACTACAATTAAGGACAAAGCCGGAAAGGTAATTGCTTATCAGGGGATATTGCGAGATATTACTGAAAACAAAAAGCGTGAAGAGTTGATGAATAAATATGTCGAAGATCTCGCTGAAGTTAATATGCAATTAAGAAATTCTGAAGTAGAGTTGAAAAAACTAAATGCTGAAAAAGATAAATTCTTTTCAATAATTGCACACGATCTAAAAAGTCCATTTAATTCCCTTTAAATCTTTCCGAGTTCTTAGTCGAAGATATTGCTGATCTTTCGATGGAGGAAGTAAAATCGTTTTCAAGGGAAATAAATAAGTCAGCACAGAATGTCTACAATCATATTTTGAATCTTCTTCAATGGTCTCAGATAAGAACTGGCGGACTCGAGATGTCGATAGAAAATGTAGCGCTCTCTGGATTTGTAAATAATACAATGGCTTTGGTAGAGGGTAGTGCTGCAAAAAAAGATATAACGCTCAAAAATGAAATTGATACCCGCCTTTTCTTTAAAGGTGATCGCAATATGATAAATTCTGTTATTCTTAATCTGATATCAAACTCAATTAAATTCACACCCAGAGGCGGCTCGATAAAAATTTCAGCTGATGCAGATAATGAGATGATAACGATAATGGTTATGGATACTGGAATTGGAATTCGTCAAGATAACCTTGAGAAGCTCTTTAAAATAGATGAGCATTTTACAACTTCTGGCACTTCTAACGAAATAGGAACTGGGTTGGGATTGATACTTTGTAAAGAGTTAATCGAGAAAAATGAAGGAAAAATTTGGGTAAAGAGTGAAGAAAAAGTTGGAACAACATTCTTCTTCACTCTCCCAAAGGCTGAAGTTTAATTTATTCTAAATGAGCATTTCATTAAACTGCTCTTTTATTTCCTAAGTAGATTATCTTTCTAATTGAATCAAACTGTAAGTAGGGATAGTCTGTCCTTATTGCTTCAATTGCTTCAGCAGCGCTGAAATTATTTTCTCTTAGATCTTTAAACCGCTTCTTTATCTGATAATCTCTGAGAGACTTTTCGTTAATCAGGTTTTTACTTTTAAGCAACTGATAAACATCATCACTTATAAGTTCAGACAACGGGTTATCAAAACCCCTATTTTCTTTAATCATTTTTTCCCCCAATGATTTTTAGTGAATATTGTTTCATTATAAAATTCAAATTTTCAAATCAATTTATTGTCAATTAGATGACAATTAAGTAAAAAAGAACCACAAAAACTTTTAAAAAGTATTAACTCTGTATTGACAATGGAAATTTTGAGTAGGAAGTAATCGAGTTGTAAACTAGATGTTTTTTGTCTTGGTGATATGAAACTCTTCAAAATATACCCCTACTTTTACAGTTATTAATACTAATTTAACGTAGAGATATTTTCTATAAAATTCCTTCTTTAGTTGTTCTGATACTAATTTCATATGCAATATATTTTAAATTGCCAAGAAATTCAAGTATATTCAAAGAATTATAACACATATAAATACGGTTTATTTATTGAAATTAGATAGTGATTCTTTAATTAAATCTTCAAGAATAATGTCTGGATTCTCTTCTAAAATTAGCCTTACTGTTTTCTCTGCATTTTTTTGATTATATCCGAGTTGCGTTAGTGCAACCACAGCATCCATCTTTAGAGAATATGCCTCTCCATCAATTCCTTTTTTAAAATCACTGATAGAATCAACTTTATCTCTCAGATCAATTAAAAGACGTTGGGCTGTCTTACGACCAATTCCTGGAATTGCCACAATTCTAGAAAGATCTCCATTATTTAATGCTTCTTTTAAGTCTTCAATTTGTATCCCTGAAAGAATACTCTGTGCTGATTTTGGGCCAATTCCATTTACAGAAATTAACAATTCAAACATTTCTTTTTCGGAAAGTGTTGAGAACCCGAATAAAATTAATGCATCATCCCTCACATTTAAATAAGTATAAAATGAAGTTAATTCGCTTTCGTTTTTAGATAAACTCTCAAATGTAGAAATTGTGATATTTATTTCATACCCCACGCCGTTTACATCAAGTAAAACTTGAGTAGGTTTTTTGGAGATTATTTTTCCAGTTAGATAACCAATCATTTGTAAAATGTAAATTACGTTGAATAATTCATTGGACAAATTAAATAAATTTGAAGTAATATCCGCATTGTTTGTAAGAGCAAACTCATTCTTTTAGACCATAATATATTAAGTTTTCTAGCGATTTATAGTATTTATTGAAAGTTTGTCTTTCTTCATTCTCTAAAGTTCCATACTTCTTGCTTTTTAACTTAAATTCATTTTGCATTGCATTTACTAATTCTCTTGATGCAATATAAAAGAGAGGTGTGTTATTAACATCCAAAATAGAAATATCTTGAACAGAATTTTCAGCATATAGGTTTTTGAGATTTGCCAACGCCATTCTCCCCTTCTTACTTATCTGTATATGAGGATAATAATTCCTTATTTCTTGAGTCAAAATGTTAAAATTCTTTCCTTCCAGAAAAGAGGTATTATCAAAGTATATTGTTATGCTTTGAAGTGCATTTCGGTAAAAAAATAAATTCACATCTTCGATCTTACATCCGAGATATTCTCCTTCTTCAAATTTAACATAAGAGAGCAGTGGGTAGAGATTTAGATATCTATATTTCTTAAACAAAAAACTTTCAGAAATTCTTGAACCAAAAACATTTTTTACAACCTGTATGGATTTATCTACTGCAGAGCCCCATTTTAAATCAGTCATACTTTCATTTATGCTATTTGATAAAGTATCAAAACTCATTGAATTTATTATTGTCGGTTCACTTTTGGGTCTAGAGAAGCTGATAATCGCCTTTTGATCGAGCTCTCCATCAATGGATTCATAAACATCACTCAGTCTTGCATAGCTATAGTCTTCGAGAGAATAATTAACAGATCCAATTTTGCATGAATCAAAAGCTGCTGAAGAGAATTCTGCGCACTTTAAACTTAATGTGTCAATAGAACTTTTTTTCATACTTATCGATCCATCCTCAGATAATATTACATTCAGATTTTCTAAAACAAAATTTGAGAGACTATAAGACGTAGAAAATGTATAATAATCAAATTCAGACTCTTGAATTTCAAGCTTTTTAATTGTTGGCATTTTAATATCAACAATTGCTTTTAACGAATGATGTTTTATTCCTGGTCTGATTTTTAAAATTAGTTTTTCACCTATTTGCTTAACAAATAAATAGTTGTTAATAAAATTATCCCCGCCCTCAATTCTAATTGAAAAAGAATCACTTTGAGTTATCCTAACTATCATCCCTCTAGTAATTTCTATTTCAGAAAATGAATCATTTGGAAATTCTTTCTTAATTTGACCATCAATTGAAGGAGTTACAGCAATTTCAATATTTAGAACTATTACTATTACTACTGTAGTTGTGATAATTAAGACCAAGAAAGCAAAGACCGATAATATTTTGTTTGTAAGTTTCATGATTGCCTCTTTGTGTCAAGATCATTTTGACCAAGTAAATCTTTAGGATCAATTTTTAATAACTTTATCTTTTTCATGAAATCTGGAAAATCATTATTATAAAATTCTTCTTTTTTCAATTGGAGAGTAAGTTTATACGCATGATCAGATATAAAATATCCGATACCTCTCTTGTTGTATATTATACCTTTTTCTTGAAGAAAAGAATAAGTTCTCATAACAGTATTTGGATTGACTTCAATGTCTACAGCAAATTCTCTAACCGAAGCAATTCTTTCATCGCTTTTCCACTTTTCAATTAGAATATTCTCACAGATATAATCAGCGATCTGTAGATAAATAGCTTTATTGTTTTTAAAATTCAATTAGGCCTCACTTTCCCTTAATCTTAAAAAAGTGAGAATTAGAAAGAATGGAGCAACAAAAATGTAGAATATTAATGTGATAATTTTAACTATCTCTTGAATTGAGTCTACCAAATAATCAATAGACGGTGGGGCGATTATATATCCAGGTTTTAAACTTAGAAGATCTGCTTCATGAAATTCAAAATTTATAATTTTATAAACAAGGGCTGTGAAAAATATTTAATGCTAGAATAGGTATACTAATAGTCAGAATCGTTTTAAGAAAATTGTATTTTTTAAAATAGACTGCACCAAAAAGAAATATGCTTAGTGATATTAAGTAATTCAATTCCGCCATGAGAATTTCAGGATTTAGTGGATAGAAAATTGGAAAATGTCTATCAAATAGGAAAACACTTAAACCGCTTGCAACTATTGAGACAATTATTAAAAGGAAGTTTATACTTGCTAAATATAGAATAGATACTATAATTAACTTACTTACTAACTTTTCGAGCGAAGAAGATGGTATTGTCAAATAGAAATAGCTTTTTTCTGTATAAAGTTCACTGAATGAAAGACTGGTAACAATGAAACCTATCACTATTATTATAGCAGGGTATATTATAGAATATAGGTTTGATTCCATTTTGCCGATTCCAATGGATACGAAAAACAAAAGTAAAACTCCTCCTAAAACTTCGGTAGAAATTACTATTTTCCAGGCATTTGATAACAAATCCATATAGAGTGAGGTTTTCACTCTCCGAAAGTTCAAATAGTTATTTGTGAGTTTCATCTACTTCCTCATTCATAATCAATTCAAATAATTTTCTTTTCTTTGATAGAACTGCATTAAAGAGTAATTCAATATTAAAATCGTCTTCTGTATAGCTATTATTTTCAGTCAGAACTGAATAACCACCGATACTCTTTTCGCTATAAAGCACTTCTTCTTCATTAGATTTTGTTTGTTGTAATTGGATTGATATTCTTTGAGTTATATTGGCCAAACTCATATTAAGAATTACTTCTCCCTCATCTAAAATTATTATTGGATCAATAATGTTTTGTAAATCTCTGACTTGATGACTTGAAACAAGAATTAATTTTTCATCTGATATCGAGGAGGCCAGCATTTTTCGGAACATACTTTTTGTTGGAATATCAAGTCCATTTGTAGGTTCATCTAGTAGTAATAGTTTACAGTTTGAGGCTAAACCAAAAGCAAGATATGCTCTTTTCTTTTGCCCATATGAAAGTTCAGTAAATTTTTTTTCAGAATTTATCTCAAGATCTTTTAAATAGGACTCAAATTTTATTTTATCAAATTTTGGATAAAATGGAATTGTTAGCTCAACGTATTTTTTAATCTTAATGTTTGGTGAATATATTTCCTCGGGCAGATAGAATACTTGATTCAAAAAATTCGGTTTTCTTTTCATCGGACTATAATCCAGAACTCTACAAAATCCCTTTTGAGGGGACAATAAACCACTTAGTATTTTTAGTAAAGTTGTTTTTCCGGCTCCATTTCTTCCAAGAAGACCGTAGATATTTCCAGGAGATAACTCTAAGTCAAAATCCGAAAATAGTTCTGGACTTTTCTTGTAACCAAAATTTAATTTTGAGATGCTAATCATCATTTGCTCTGATTTAGTGTACTATTTAACTAGTACACTAAAAATATGGATTTTGTTATAACAATGCAATAAAATAATAATGAATCTATTTTATAACTTTATCTGGATTGGATTCAATAAATTTTTTCCAGCTTCCGCTCTGATGGGATGGACTACTCTTTTAAAAGCATGGCAGATTGCAATTGCTAAGGCATCACTTTCATCGAGTTTTTTTCTTGAACAGTCAATTTTCAATAATTTCTCTATCATGAACTGAACTTGCTCTTTTGAAGCCCCTCCATTACCCACAACTGATTTCTTTATTTCGCGCGGAGAGTATTCACTTATCTGTAGATTGTTATGTACTGCCGCCAACATTGCGACCCCTCTGGCATAACCGATCTTCAATACAGATTGAACATTTTTGGAATAAAAAGCCGTTTCTATTGAAAATTCTTCAGGTTGGTAAACCTTTATCAATTTAGCTAACTCATTGTAGATGGATTCTAAGCGAGGTGGAACTTCTTTAATTTTTGGTGTTTTTATTATCCCGGAGTGGAGATAATTCAAGGAATTATTTTTAAAACTGATGATCCCAAAACCTGTTACAATTGTTCCGGGATCAACACCAATAATAATCATAGTATAATTATTCTATTAATTATTCCTGAAAATCAGCATTTGAATAAACGTTTTGGACATCATCACTATCTTCAAGCATCTCGTAAAGTTTCATAACTTTTTCAGACTCTTCTCCGCTGACTTCAATTGTGTTTTTAGCAATCCATTGAAGAGAAGCATTTTCAACACTCAACCCATTATCAACAAGTGATTTTCGAACTGTCTCAAATGAATCAATTGTTGTCGTAATTTCAAAAAAATCTTCCTCAAAATGTAGATCATCGGCACCAGCATCAAGAATAATCTCGAGAATTTCATCCTCAGTTTTACCTTGAGTTGGGAGTGAAATAACCCCACTTCTATCGAACATCCATGCTACAGATCCACTTTCTCCAAGCCCATTTCCATACTTCGTAAAGTGATGCCGAACATCTGCAACCGTCCTATTTTTATTATCGGTCAAACATTCAACCATAAATGCTACGCCAGATGGACCATAGCCTTCGTAAGTCAACTCTAAATAAGTAACACCCTCCAATTCACCAGTTGCTTTCTTAATTGCCCGGTCAATATTATCCATGGGCATATTGGCAGCCTTAGCGTTGTCAACAGCTAATCTTAATCTAGGATTTGAACTGACATCACTTCCACCAATTTTCGCTGCAACAGTGATCTCTTTAATCAGTTTGGTGAACATTTTGCCACGCTTTGCGTCAACAGCAGCTTTTTTTCTCTTTATAGTTGACCATTTTGAATGCCCTGACATGATAGCTCCTAATTTACATTTTCTTTTACTTTAATATCTTTCAATCTAATTTGAGGATATGTAGCCCCATTCTTAGTTATAGTCTCAATAGTATATACAATATCTAATAAATCTCTTTCTTTATCAATAATATTTGCGAAGTGACCAAGATTAAAACCAATAGTATCAAAAACTTTATCAGAACCATTTTGTTTGAGAGTAGTCAATAAATGATTTTTTCCTACTATTCGCGGATAGTTTGCAAGTTGAACATTTTCAGATGTAAATACTGGCCTCATATTACCAGGACCGAAAGGAGAAAATTGAGTTAGTATTCTTATAAACTTCGGTGAAATTTCTGAGAGAGATATTTTTGTGTCGATCAGAATTTCTGGAGAAAATTCCTTTTCTTTAGTAATCTCTTTTAAAATTTCATTAAATCGGATTCTGAATTCTGGAATATTTTCAACTTCCAAAGCTACACCTGCTGCAGCTTCATGACCACCAAACTGTATCAACAGATCATCACATCTCTCAAGTGCTTGATAAATGTTAAATCCAGAAATACTTCTAGCAGAGCCTTTTGCAATGCCATCAATAGTAGAAAGCATAATTGCGGGCCGATAATATTTTTCTACAACTCTTGAAGCTACAATCCCTATTACACCCGCATGCCAGTTTTCGTCATGCAATATTATTCCTAATTCATTATCCAGATCAACTGTTTTATCAATTAGTTCCATTGCATGAGAAAATGTCATTTCATCAATTTTTCTTCTCTGAAAATTCTCCGATTCCAGTACTTGAGCCAACTGTGTTGCTTCTTCAATATTGTCTGAGACAAAAAGATCAACTGCACGCATTGCATCACCCATTCTGCCAACAGCATTTATTCGGGGAGCAATAGTAAATACAATTTGCCCTGCAGTTAAAGATCCGGGTTCCATTTTTGCGCTTTTTATTAAGGCAAGAATTCCTGGACGAGGATTTGAGTTAATTAACTCCATTCCTTTTCTAACAAGTATTCTATTTTCATCAGTCAGCGAAACTATATCGGCAGCGGATGAGAGAGCAACTAGATCTAGATATTGAATAACCATATCCTTTCGTCCAACTCTATCTGCTACTGCACGTGCCAATTTAAAAGCCACTCCAGCACCAGATAAATATTTGAATGGGTATTCACATCCAGGTTTAATTGGATCCAGTACAGCAACTGCGTCAGGAATAACATCTTTTGGTTTATGGTGATCACAAATAATTGTATCAATGCCAAACTTCGAAGCATGAGCAACTTCATCAACCGCAGTTACACCGCAATCAACCGCAATCATGAGTTCAGTATTGCTCTGGGCAAGATAATCTATGCTTTCGCATGATAAACCATAACCATCTGTAAGTCTGTTAGGAATGTGAACTTCTACATTTCCTCCCAACTCCTTAAGGAAAAGATACATTAGAGCTGCAGAACATGTACCATCTACATCATAATCGCCATAGACAACTATTTTCTGATTATTCGTTATGGCATCAATAACACGGTTAGTCGCTTCTTGCATTCCATCCATTAGAAATGGATCGTGCAAAGTCTCTATATCGGGACGAAAGTAATCCTTAGCTTCATGAAAATTGGTGATTTTTCTGAGTAGAAGAATTGTTGCTAGTACGTTGGATAGGTTCAAACTATCTGCTAAAGCCAATACCAATTTTTCATCAGGTTGGTCTTTTATCTTCCAAAATTTCTCTATCATTTTCTCAATGGGAAGGAAAAACATTGATGATGCAAGCTTATAAGCCGAATTCTGTTTCCCGACTCGTCGGGATGGCAATTATTTATCTAGATTTAACATTACTGTTAAACTCAAGCGGTCTACCCAAGACATTCAAAGCGAACAACCCTGATCTAACGTATTTGTTAGATAGTCTACTACATGACCTTGCTCCGAGTGGGGTTTACACTGATCCCGATAATTCGAGATTCCATTTCTGGACCTCTGTTATTACTAACAAAGCGGTAGGCTCTTACCCTGCCTTTTCACCCTTATCCCATGATTCCGGGACGGTATTTTTTCTGTTGCACTTTCCGTAATCAAACAATTGATTATTTGATTCCCGGTCGTTATCCGGCACCCTGTTCTTCGGAGTTCGGACTTTCCTCTACTCATAATACTCAGTATCATGAAGTAGCAATTGCCCAACTTGCATCATCAATATCTTTTCAACCTTATCTATTTATTATTAATTTACTTATTCTAAACTGTGCTTAATATACAAAATTTTTTATTATCATTTTGAGATTATTGGGTGCAAATACTAAGCTATTACTAGGGTTCTGGTATAATTGATAGGAATAAAATTCATAATACAATCAATTTTTAATACATTTATACTTCGAATTTTAAAAATGTGGTAAATTTTATTTAATGAACATCGCATTCGTATCTAGTGAGGTTGTTCCTTTCGCAAAAACCGGTGGATTGGCAGATGTAGCCGGAGCACTTCCAAAAGAGATTAAAAAATTAGGTCATGAGATTAAAGTATTCATGCCAAAGTATTATTCTGTCGATGAAAAACGGTTTAATCTTGATTATTTAAGTTGGATTGGCAGTATTCCTGTCAGAGTTGCAGGAAGAACTATGGATGTTCATTTTCATCAGGGATTTCTACCAAATAGTAATGTCGAAGTATATTTTATCGACTTTCCAAGATACTTTCACCGCCATACTTTATACACTAATGATTTTGACGAAGATGAAAGGTTCATTCTCTTCCAAAAAGCTACAATCGAGTTAATTCAGAGATTAAATTGGAAACCAGATTTAATTCATATTAATGATTGGCAAACTGGTTTAATTCCACTTTTAATAAAAGATAATTATAGCTGGGATAAAAAGTTCAGTGAAACGGCAACTCTTTATACAATCCATAATATTGGATATCAAGGAAACTATTCAAAAGAATCTTTATATAAAGCAGAAATTGATCCTAAGTATTTTAAAAGTCCCGGCCAGGTAGAACAGGGGGGAAGAGTAAACTTTATGAAAGCAGGAATTTCATTTGCAGATGCTATAAATACGGTGAGTGAGACATACGCAAAGGAACTTCTGCTACCAGAATATAGTTTTGGAATGGATAGCGTTTTAAAGTATCGTTCAGAAGATTTCTACGGTATTCTTAATGGTATCGACTATAGAATATGGGATCCGAATACGGATAAACATATTCCTTCAAACTATTCTATTGATGATTTAAGAGGTAAGTTAAAGAATAAGAAAGCTCTCCTAGAAAGATTCGGAATAAATTTTAATGAAAACATTCCCACAATTGGTATAATTTCAAGACTGGCAATACAGAAAGGATTTGATATTATATTAAGTTCATTAGAATATCTTATGGGACTTGATCTTCAAATTGTTCTATTAGGAAGCGGAGAAAATGAATATGAATCTAGCTTTAATGCTCTTGCTAATAAGTATTCTCATAAGTTTGGAATTTACCTTGGCTACAATAATGAACTATCTCATCAAATTGAGGCTGGTTCAGATATGTTCTTAATGCCCTCTCACTACGAACCATGCGGTCTAAATCAATTGTACTCACTTAAATACGGAACAATTCCAATAGTTAGAAAGACCGGAGGTCTTGCTGATACTGTTATCGACTGGGATGAACGCCAAGCTCTAGGATTTGAGGATGGAACAGGCTATTCTTTCAATGATTCAAATGGATATGCATTAACAAATGCAGTCGAGCGAGCAATCAGAGATTTTAATAATAAGCCAGTTTGGAAAAAGATTCAGGCAAATGGTATGCGTAAAGATTTTTCTTGGGAAAAGTCTGCTGAAAAATATATTGAATTATATAAAACTGCTAAAAAGAAAAGAGTTTAATTATTTATACCCCTTAATATAATCTGCAACCGCAAGGTGTCCATTTTGTTTTGCAAAAGATTCTGCAGTATCTCCATCAATATCTTTTAGAGTTTTGTCTGCACCATTGTCCAATAAAACCTTAACTACATCTATGTGGCCTTCAGCTGCTGCGTGCATAAGCGATGAAAAATGTTCACCATGATCAACAGAATTTGGGTTGGCATCGGAACTTAAAAGAAACTTTACAGTTTCAGCAAATGGTCCTGTGGAAGCAAACAATAGAGCCGTGCGACCGTCTAGATCTCTAGCTTCAACATGGGCCCCCGCCTTAATTAAATATTGACAGACTGAGGTATGACCATTAAAACTCGCAAGCATTAATAATGATTTATTCTCTTGATTAGGCTGATTGACATCAAATCCGTTCTCAATGTAGGATTCAACTATTTCTAATTTGCCATCAAGAGCAGCATTGAAAAGTTCGTCAATGTACTTAGCAGATTGTAAAGAGTTTACCTGTGGAGTACTTACTTTTTTATTTTGTTCCTCGGATTTATCTGAACAACTGAATATTACAAAAAAAACAACAATAACAATTATTGGTTTGATATTTATCAATTATTCGTGTCCCTTATGTTTAAAATGTTTTAAGGATGACTCATCGCCGAGTAGCAGACCCAATCCTTTGGTTTCTTCCATACTGTCGAAAACAATTTTAATTGTCATTGTTAACGGAACTGCTAGAAGCATTCCAACGGTTCCTAAAATCCAACCCCAAAATATTAAGGATATGAAAACAACCAACGGAGAAAGACCTAAACTTTTCCCCATTAACTTTGGTTCCACAATATTACCAATAACCATATTTACTACAACATAGACTATTGCAGATTGTATGGCACTACCAGGTCCTAACTGAACCAGAGCCAATAAAACTGCAGGCACTGCTGCTATAATTGATCCGATATTGGGAATGTAATTTAAAATGAAAGCTAAAAATCCCCATAAAATTGGAAAGTCGACTCCAATAATTGAGAGTGCTATTGTAACAAGAACTCCAGTAATAAAACTTGTTATAGTTTTTGTACCAAAATAAGTATTCATATTGTGAGTAATGTTATCGAGTCTACGCAAAGATGAAGGACTTATTAACATCATTTTTTTTGTAAATACTGTTATCTCTAAAAGCATGAAAACGACAACAAGTAAAATTAGAAATGAATCACTCATTAAATTCCCAAATCCTGTAAATACGCTTCCTGCAATTGCCATAATACTGCTAGGTTTTATCTGATCTTCAAGACCTGTTTTTTTATCAAGGTACCCTGTTTCAACAATCCACTGATTTAATCCCGACCAGTATAGGTTGAATTTCTCTTCATAAAAGGGCATTTTTTCAATGAATCCGGAAACAGAAGTACTTATAACAGCAACAATTATAGCGGTTACTCCAGCGATTCCAAGTATCACGATTGTTAGAGCTACAAAGCTAGGTATACCCTTCTTTTGAATCCAAATAAATGGTCCGTAGCATATTGCAGTGATAAATAAAGCTAAAAATAGCGGTGTAACAAGGCTTGCCATCTCACGGATACCGGCTATAACAATTACAATAGAAGCTGCAATAACCCAGAATTTAATACCGAATTGAGAATAATTTTTTGAATCCATCAATTTCAATTAGTAATTATACACTTCAATTTTACTGGATAATTTACAATATATCTTTTCTAAAACCAACGATGAGAATGTTTTTAATCTACTTTTTTGAAAACCAATTCTACATCACCTCGAGACATAACAAGTTTGTTATTCGTAAATGAATGCTTCAATGAACTTCTAGTTAAAGATCGTACAAATTCAGACTCAAGCTCAAGGTTTGGACAAGCCATAAGCGTCATGGCCATATTTTCACTAAATAGAATATCAGGCCCTTCAAAAGTAAATTTTCCATTGAAATTATTACAACCAGCATAACCAAGAACTCGGGAATCTTTAATATGGATTTCAAGATAGGGCTGCTTATTTTCAAACAGAGTTTTATCAACTTCTTTTCCATTCAACCTTTCAAGAACCCAAATATCATTCAATCGATAATCTGGCACATATTTTCCACAACCAAGGAATTCAGTAAACTTCTCTTTTCCAGAATTTTTAACCATAACTTTTGTTCTAAAACTTAAGGTGTCATTAGATAATTTACTGACGCATTCTTCTTTAAATATTTCTACTCGAATATTTGAAGACTCTGTCTCAGCAACATAGCTTTTTGCTGCGACATCCATAATCGGTATTTCTTTAGAATTTGGAAAATTGATTTTTGAAATTTCTGTTTTAGATATGAATTCAATTACACCAGATGTACTAATGGTAATTTCCCACTTAGGACTTTCTCCAGAAGCTGTAAAAATAATATTCGTTGGCTGAATAGATTTTCTTATTATGGAAGCATCTTCATTTTCAGTTTGACACTGAAATCCCAAAGACACTAAAACAAGAAGGAATAATAATGCTTTTTCCATGGTTGCTTTCTCTACTTTAATAATTCAAAAGGATAAATTACATTCCAATCATTTTTCATGTCTATCATAGTCCATTTGTTTGAAAGAGCCTCATCCCACGCCCTATCCAGATGTCCTATTTTTGATTCTCGATCATAGGCATATTCCCTTTCTCCATCAGTGTGATGAACAATTGCCATGAACCTTTTACCTTTTCCAGATTGGGTATACTGCAGCATTTGCAGATCACCATCAGAATTACCAAATGCCATAACCGGTATTCTTCCTATAAACTTTTCGATGGCTACCGGCTTAATTTCTTTGTCGTCAAAAAGAAATATTTCTGGAATTCTTAGGATCTCAGTTTTTCCATTTTCCATCTTAAATTCAGTTTTAAAAAGTGTCCCAATTACTTGTTCTGGGGGAATTCCATAAACTTCTTCTGAAAATACTCTTACAAAGGTCTGTCCACCCCCAGAAACAATATATGTTTTAAATTTATTCTTTCTTAAATATTCCAACACCTCGAGCATCGGTTGAAATACTAACTCTGTATAGGGCCTATTAAATTTAGGGTGTTTTGATTTCTCGAACCAATTAGTAGTGATAGATTTAAAATCTGTTACTGACATCCCAGTATGAGATGCAATAAACAATTTACTTAGACCAGTTGATCCAAAACTGAAGAGTTTCTCGATATCATTTTCTAGAACAGCTTTATAGGGTTGTTCATTTTTCCATTCTGGATGATCTTTTGCCATCACTTTAATTCTGTCTATTACGAATTGGATTTGAAAATATATTGGTTGTTCTGTCCAAAGGGTTCCATCATTGTCAAACACAGCAACTCTTGCAGCTATAGGAACATAATTAGATGAATTTTGATTAGTTACTTCTGAAACAAATTCTATAATAGCAGACTTTGTTTCACCTTCATTCCAGGATGGTAGTGGATCAGATTCTGTTGATACAGAACAGTTCGAAAATATTAAATAAAGAAATAATAAACCAATAAGTATAGATAATTTAGATTTCATCGTAATCTCTTTTTTATTCGTGATTATTTGTATAGTCTGCAATTATTTGATCTCTTAAATCAATGTACATTTTTGCTACTTTTTCCATTAAACTGTTTGAATAGTCTGTAAGAAATTCTTGTGCTTTCTTTGGATTCTCTTTGTGCATAGTCATGGCCATATCTTCAATGTCTTTCTGCTTTGAGAATATCTCTTCCTCAAAAGGATCTCTCGCTTTCTTCACATCTTCTGAAATTAGCTGAAACTTTAAGTTCGCCAAATTATCCACAAAATCTATTGCCCACCTGGCAGAACGCTCATCATATTTTTTAGGATTATAAATTTTATAACTTTCTGCAACTGAAAGATTGCCAGTATAGATAGGAACATAAGGACTGAAGTAGGGATTATCGAGGTATACCCAATAAACTCCACCTATCTCATTCGGCAGCCAGTCTCTTAATTGAAGAACCATCCCGTAATGACCTCTATGTCTAGCAACAGGTCTGCGATAAGTGATCTTCATCAGCTTACGTAAATCTCTACTTGGAAATGGTGTAGCAAGCGAACTCTTAACCATACTCCCTTCGTCATCTGGAACAAGCCATTCGGGACCAGCAGTCATATCATATATGGTTCCTTCAAATGTTGAGCGCTGAAAATCTATAACATCTCTAAAAGATATTTTTCTCTCCGGTTTTATGGAGAACGGATATATGGAGAGAGGTTCAACAGTTTGAAAATATGGTGTAATTCCTTTATAAGGATTTCCATCAAGGTAACGATCTGGCCATTTCTTTTAAATTGGGAGCAAAAGTTTCATGAAAAAGCCAAAATCTTCCTGTAGCAAATTCTTGAGGCAAGGGTGTGTAAGCTTCCTGCCAAATAAATGGTTTGCCAGATGCTGGGTCGTACCAACCGCGATCGATCGCTTCTTGTTTATAATTATCAGAAACAATGAAATTTGCTTCATCATTTTCATCAATTTCTTTAATAATACTCCAGTTAGGAATCATTGTTGCTTCATCATCAGGTAGTCTTTGCGCAGCCCATATAGCTCCTGGTTTTCCACTATCTGGGGTCCATCCTGGTCCAACGCCGAAAACCTCGAAAACCCAAATTTCATCAGTGTCAGCTATAACAAGTGTTTCGGAACCGTCACCACTTGATGGAAGAAAGCCATACTTAGTCATCAATTCACCAATAAAGACTACAGCATCTCTTGCTATTTTATGTCTTTGAAGTGCGAAGATCTGTGCTTGCTCAATAGTCATTATCTGCTTTCCATTTTCACGGTTGCAGACTAACTCTTTTCTCTGATCTGTAGTGCTTTCACCAATTCCAAGTTGAAATTCGTTTACATGGGAATATGCTGACTGAAAATATTTGTATGTCTTCTCCACTTGCGGAATGTAACCCAAAATCTCACCATCATTATCAATTGGCAAATTTGCATCTTGAATTCCCCAATGAACTGCCGCTTTTTCATCAGATTTGAATGTCATAGCTGGCACAACAAAGATTCTTGAATCCTGACCAGTGTCAGTATGTGAAATTATTATTGAGCCATCCAATGTTGCTTTTTTACCAACAGCAATAATTGTGCATGCTTCATATATATTGAAGGAACCGATTAGAATAAGTATTATAGACATTATATTTTTTAACATATATGTAACCTTTATTTTAATAGTATTAATAAAAACTTTCCTTTCAGTAAAGAGAAATTTACTGCTGACCTATCAGAGAAGCAACTGTTTAAAAATTATAGGAAATATAGAATTATTACTAAAATACACATTACTATTTAAGCAATAATAATTTTCTAGTTGCTAAATTGTTACCTGCTTTTAAAACAATGATATATGTACCTGAGGCGACCCCTGTTGCATTCCAACCAATTTCATGCTTTCTTGCAGATTTTATTTGACTTACGATTTTCTTTATCTCACGCCCCTGTATATCATAAACAATTAATTGTGTAAAACTTCTCTCTTTAAGCTGATATGAAATGAATGTGTTATTATTAAATGGGTTTGGGTATGCATAATTTAATTCAAAATTATTATTGGTCAGTGGTTCATCAGCAACAGACGTAACTGATGTTATTGTAAAATTCTCGCTTTGGTCAGATATATGATCATACTCCAAATTTACTTGAATTACTTTAACTTTTGCAAGAGTTGTTTGAATATCAGGTATAGTCCAAGAATATGATCTTTCACTTTTATTAATGCTACTTTGAATTGTCATCCAAGTGCTTCCTGCATCAGTTGAATATTCAATAGTAAAAGTTGCTGGTCCGTGATCAACGTATGGATCCCATTCGATATTAATTTGCTCTCCAACATTAAATGTTTCGCCACCAACCGGATTCAATATTTTAACATGTGCCATTACTATTTGATATATGAAAAAAAGTAGTAATAATAAAAACTTTTTTTTCTTCATATTTCATCTCACTTTTATTAGCAAATATTCTCAGAAGAACTAATAAAATTTTCTTCATTTTAATATACCCTTAAGTCCTTATTAAGACAAGAGGTCTTTGTTTTTATTATTAGATGTGTTTACCTCCACCCTATATATAAATTTTCAAGCTTGTAAACTCTATTCAATTACAAATTTAGATGGTAATACTCATTCCAACTACTATTGTTCTTCTCCCAAAGTAGCTGTGTACATTTTTTTTCTTTGAATAGTCGAATGTGTATGTATAATCAAAAAGATTATCAATGTTTAATATGTTTAATGCCTCAATATAGAATACTGTAAAGTATTTACTGAATAACTGATTGAAATGAGTTAAACGCATATCCAGTCTTTTGTAGTTTGGATAAGATGCAGAGTTGACTAGGCCAAAAATCGGCTTAAAAATATTTTTATCCTCTAGATATTCACTTCCAATAATCGGCGTATATGGTCTTCCAGTTGAATATTTTAGATTAAATCCTATCTGCCACATTGCATTTACGTTGTATTTCAGTATTAATGTCAAACCATGAGTAATATCATAGTTGCTTCTTGCTAGTTCATCATAATCCATCCAAAGTCTTTG
The DNA here is from genome assembly GCA_963751695.1 of uncultured Ignavibacteria bacterium. GTDB lineage: Bacteria > Bacteroidota > Ignavibacteria > Ignavibacteriales > Melioribacteraceae > SZUA-22. The sequence continues at coordinate 94,156 of CAVVVP010000003.1, forward strand.
TGTATTTAAATATCCATATGAGATCCATCCTTCAAAATCTAAAGGTAATTTACCTTTTAGTACGATGTCTGCCCCATAAGCAAAACCGTATCCGTTACTTGAATAATTTAGTTTTTCATCTTCTAGAGGAAGTGAAGAGTAATCCTTATAATAGAGGTCAATTCTAAACATATTCTTGTTTGACAGCTGGAGATCGAAAGAGACTAAATAATGTTGAGCTTTCATCGATTTTAAATTTTGATTTCCATCGCTTGTAACGAATAAACGCATATCAGGAAGTTGGTGAAATAAGCCCCATGAAAACTTGATCAGAGAATTCTGATTTAATCTGTAAATTAGTCCAGCGCGGGGATCGAAACTTTGCTGTTTGATTTCAAGAAAATAATCGGACCGGATTCCACCAACAAAATGGAGTTTGCTAATGTTAAGAAGATTATTCAATGTTATCTCAGCGTAAGTTCCAATCCTTTGCCCAATTATTTTTGCATCGAGAATGCTACTCTCAGCATCTGGTCGAATATTAAAATCATATTTTGGAATTCTGCCAATATATTCTTTCTTTCTATTTTCATACTCTATTCCAGCAGAAATTTTTAACTCACCTGAAAGTATTGACTCAAAATCGCTTCTAAATTTAAATACCTTATCAATTTGATCAAGATCAAGTGAACCCATCTGCCATGAATTTGAGAACTGATTATGAGAGAGACTATTTTTTATTATAGAGGACTTTCCAATAATATCTCTTTGTTGAATATTGATAAAACTATTTGAAGTGCTTCCAATAAAGCTGCCATCAAATTCCGCTCGATCTATCTTTACCCCTTGTGCATCACTAGCTAATGTGCCAAGAACCTTAACTTTTCCTGTTTTTGAATAATTATATGAAAGAATTGTCGTTAAATCTTGAGAGGTTGGTGCAGCTGTGAAATCATCAATATCCCCATTCATCCACATAAGTGCTTCCGTATAGCTTTTTTGAGTATATACACTAATTCCAAATTTATTTTCAAGTATTGGGATTTGAGCTCCGATTGAAGCAGCAGCCAATGATATTCCAATATTATATTGTGAAACAAAAGGCTGATCCTTTGTTTCAATATCAAGGACTCCGGAAAGTACGTTTCCGTACTTAACCGAAAATCCTCCACTTGAAAAGTACATACTATTGATCGATGATGTATTCAGATTTGAGAAAAGACCGCCATAGGATGATTCGTAAGTATATGGATGATACACAGATGCTTGATCGATCATTGTAACTGTTTCAATTGGGTCACCTCCACGCACATAGAGCTCTGCGCTTTCTGACACATTAGTCACCCCCGGCATAGTTTTTAACGATTGATAAAGATCCGCTGCTCCACCGGGTGTTGTTAAAACATCAACTTGAGAAATTACAATTCCTTTTTCTGTTGCACTACTAAACGAACTTCCCATTACTACCGCTTCTTCTAATTCCACGGCATCTTCTTCAAGAACTATTATCAATCCGCTAATATTCTTTTTTTTGATTTCTACATTTACACTTCTCTTTTCATAGCCAATCATGCTGGCAATAATCGTAAGCTCACCTTTTGAAGTTGTAACAAATTTGAATTGGCCTTTCTCATTACTCACTGCACCTATCAGTGAATTAAGAATGTAAACATTTACAAATGGAAGAGAAACATTTTTTTGATTTACTATTTTTCCAGATATTGTTACACCTTGACTGAACAGTTCAGTAACCAATGCAAAAATCAGAATTAGATAATAGATATATCTTTTCATGTTTCCTCTTCCAAAACTTATTCTTCTATTTTGATGAAGTATTATTGAGAGAAGGAAGTAGCTTATATTTAATCCATCCAAAATTTGGTTCTTCTTTAATAGCTAGCTCATAAACCTTCCGTGCTTCTTCATCCTTTCCTTGCTTTTGTAATGCCATACCTTTCCATGCATAAGCCTCATATTTTCCCCAGATAATTTTTTCATCATCAATTCTGTAATCAAAAAGTTCAATAGTTTTATCAAACTCCTTCATTGCATTTAAAACACTTCCTCCAAATTGAGGAGGAGTATGAAAAAGCATAATTCCTCTAATCAGGTGAACCCTTGGATTGGAATTATCCATTCCTTCAGCTTCACCCAGAAGCCTATGAATTTTTGTAGAAAGAACCGGCGCATCGTCTTGATTGACAGTGAGCTTCATCATATAAATAGCTGCCAGAACCACTCTAATTTCTGCTCCAAATTCATTACTGTTTTTTAATAATTCTCCTTGCTCAATCCCTTTTTCAGCATAGTTGTTTAATTGGCTGACATTATTATTTGTCATTGCTATATTCGCTAAACGATAACAGGTATATGCTGAATAATATAATGCATCCTCATTTTTACTATCGTTGGTCAAAACTCTTTCGCATAATCCCATTGATTGATAATATAGTGATTCATCAAAGTTGTAAAATGCTTCTGTTGTAAGATCTTTTATAGAAGAAATTATTTTCTGATCAGAATTTTCGAGAACTTCACCAAAAGCTGTAAATACCATAAATAGTATTGTAAAAGTGATAAGTATTAGTTTTTTCATTTTGTTTCTCCTTTTTTGTTATAAAGTACTTTGTTTTTCAAAGCATGTGTAGAAAAAAATTTATTTTCTAATTAATTCTTCAAGCTTCTTAATATATGTCTCAAATGATGTTCTTCCCTTCTCTGTAAGATTATACCTAGATATTGGTTTCCTTCCTTCAAATTCCTTTTTAACATTTATATAGCCAGCTTCCTCAAGTTTACGTAGATGAACACTTAAATTTCCATCGGTTGCATTCACCTGTTTCTTAATGAAATTAAATTCAGCATCATCAAGGCTAATTAAAACTGACATAATTGCTAATCTGATTCTCGAATGAATTAGATCATCTATTTGCTGATAATTATAGTTTTTCATTGATTATTATTTTTTTCTGCTAGATATTTTCTATAAATAATAATTCCAGGAACAACTTGTAAAAAAATCATCATAAAGGCCATAATTAATAAAACATGGACGCCTGGCCAGCCCATCATTACTAGAGCACCAAGCCACCATGCTAAACCCAAAAGCATCATAACTTTGTTACTATAAACAGTTCCAGTAACAATAAATCCAATTCCTATTTGTAATGAGATAAATGAGGTAATATAAACACCCTTTAGTGCACCTAAGGTTGTTGCTCCAAATCCAATTATTGTCATAACAATACCTAATGACATCCATACTGAACCTAAAATTTTTCCAGCATATGTGCTAGGCACTCTTTTCTTCTTATGTTTAGAGTTATCATAGAAAGTAATGAGCCATCCAATACCTACTGCTGCAATCCAAATATAAAATGTCCATCCATGTAACTCAGTCACAATTGCATAGTAGTTGAAAAGAAGCGCGATAGATATTAATATCCCCCAGATTATAAAACCAAAACCATTATCTAGAGCAGTTTTTTTACTATCAGATATTATTTTTTTGATGTATGAAAGATCTTCTAGAGCTGTTGTCTTATCCATTTTTAGTCCTTTTGCAAAGTACTTTGTTTTTCAAAGTTAATTTAAGAAATGAATCAGCATTTGTCAAGGAAAAATTATAATTGTAATAAAATATTTTCTAAAAGGTCAAAAATTAACTTAGAACATACGTTTTTGAATGTCTTTGAGGAGGTATTAGATTTACGAGTGCTGAAATTAATCAGCACTCGTAAAATGTTAGATTATTATTTAGATGTTCCACCTGTCGAGAGTTTTTCCATTACTTGATCTAGAGAAAAACTTGCAGCTTTTTGGCGTGGTGGAAATTCCTGGAATGTTGAAAGAAATCTTCCTACATACGTTTGAGCTGGAACTAGCAAGTAAGCATGATCAATAAGCCAATCGTAATAAATGTTTGAAGTTATTGGTGCACGCTCGTATGGATCTCTACGAAGATTTAACATAAGTGGAACTCTAAGGGGTACAAATGGTTCCATCCATACTCTAAAAGTTCCTTCAGCTTTCTGCTCCATAAAAATCAATTTCCAATCATCATATCTCAGTGCAGTAAGATCTCCATCATCTGAAAAGTAAAAAATCTCATGGCGAGGGGTTGTTTCAGATTCCCCAGTAAGATGTGGCATAATGTTGTATCCATCTAAGTGTACCTTATAATCTCTTCCTATTGAGCTATAACCAGACTTGAGTTTCTCTGTTATATCTCCTTCTCCAGCGGCCGCAACAAATGTTGGGAACCAATCCATATGGTGAACTATTTCATTAGAGATTGATCCTGCTTCAATCTTTCCCGGCCATCTAACCATTGCAGGTACACGCCAACCACCTTCCCAATTGGTATTCTTTTCTCCACGAAAAGGAGTAGAGGCAGCATCAGGCCATGTATTATAATGAGGACCATTATCTGTGCTGTAAAAAACGATCGTATTTTCAGCAATACCTAGTTCATCCAACGTTTCTAGGAATTTGCCTATATGCATGTCGTGTTCTACCATTCCATCTGAGTATTCATCCTGACCTGAGATACCGCGAAGTTCTTTTTTAACATGAGTTCTAAAATGCATCCTTGTTCCATTCCACCATACAAACCAAGGAGTTCCTGAAGAATTTTGGTTTTTAATAAACTCAATTGCTTTATCACTTGATTCATCATCAATTGTTTCCATTCTTTTTTTAGTAAGTGGACCTGTATCTTCAATTCTTCCATCTGCATAAGAGTGGATTACACCTCGAGGACCAAATTTTTGTTTAAATGTTGAGCCATCTGCTGTGACCATATCTGCAGGATAGTCTTCATTCTCGGGTTCTTCTTCTGCATTGAGGTGATATAGATTCCCAAAAAATTCATCAAACCCATGATTTGTAGGAAGGAATTCATCTTTATCGCCTAAATGGTTCTTACCGAATTGCCCAGTTGCATAACCAAAATTTTTAAGAATTGCTGCAATTGTTGGATCTTCTTCCCTAAGACCTAGATCCGCACCCGGTAAACCTACTTTGCTAAGCCCAGTTCTAAAAACTGATTGACCAGTAATAAATGAAGATCTACCTGCTGTACAACTTTGTTCTCCATAATAGTCAGTAAAAATCATCCCTTCATCAGCTATTCGATCAATATTTGGTGTCTGGTATCCCATCATTCCCCTAGTGTATGCACTAATATTGGATTGACCGATATCATCACCCCAGACGACAAGGATGTTTGGTTTATTCTGAGCCCAAAGAATTGCTGTAGATGTAAGCAGCAGAATAATGATAGATACGAGTTTTTTCTTCATGATTGTTCCTCATTAAATTTTTCGAAAAAAGTTTATTATTTTTATAAATAAGTAAAGTTTAAAGTATAAAATATCTTATTTAATCTCAAAAGGTCATAACAAGTAATAAAATGTATTCAATGCCTATGTTTATATTAACAGTTCAATTATTTTAACTCAAATGGGTATATGACTTTCCAATCTTTCTTCATATCTACTATCGTCCATCCATTCTCTATTGCTTCATCCAGTCCCTTATCAAATCTCCCAATGCTTGATTTCCTATCATAAGCCCACTCTCGTTCATCATCTGTATGATGAACAAAGAGCATAAAGCTTTTATTTTTATTGGAAGCTGTCCATTGTAACATTTGAAGATCTCCATCAGAATTTCCAAATGCTGCAATTGGTTTTTCCCCGATAAATTTATGAATTCCAACTGGTTTTCCTTCTTTATCATTAATAAAATCGATTTCCGGTAATCGCTTTAATACTGGACCGTTTTCAGACATTTCATATTTTACTTTTATTGAACTTCCAATTACCTGTTCCGAAGAAATACCATAAAGCTCTTCTGCTAATGGCCGCATAAACTCTATACCACCAGCAGAGAAAATATATGTTTTGAATTCATTTGCACGCAGATAATCCAATAATTCTAGCATGGGTTGATAAACTAAATCTGTAAATGGTAAATCAAATTTTGGATGTTTGGCCCTTGAAACCCACTCTTTAATTATTTTCTCAAACTCGTCAGTTGTCATTCCAGTATGAGTTGCCATTACAAGTTTAAGCAATCCATGTTCACCCGAAGCGAGCACAGTTTTCATATCATTTTCAAGAACTGCTTTGAATGGTTGTGTCTCTTTCCACTCAGGATGTTTATCTGCCAAATCTTTTACACGGTCAATTGTAAAAAAAAGTTGAAAATACATCGGCTGTTCTGACCAAAGAGTTCCATCATTATCAAATGTTGCGATACGGTCTTCGGGTCTAACGAAATTTGGAGAATTTTTATCTGTTACATCTTTTACAAAATTGATAATTGAAGATTTGACACTCCCCTCATTCCATGAGGCTAAATAGTTTTCCGTTTTTTCGTCAACTTTGTTACTACAACCCACAGCTATAAATAGAGCTACTATTAGACATGTAATTAATGTTTTTAGATTTAGCATGTACATTTCCTTTTATTTTATAATTTATTTACTTGGATTAAGAGAAGGTATAATAGCTTTCTTTTTCCTCTCTTTTTTCATACTCAAAACTATATTTCTGCTCTCAGTTACGACTTTTAGAAATTCTCTACAATTGCATATTTTTCTATTCCCATCTTTTCTATTCTTACCAAATAAGACCTCATCTAGTTGTACAACAAACCTTAAAAGCTCTCTATTATCGGTTGACTCAGCCAATATTTTCGCTGAATAGTTTTCACCGTTTTCAGAAATTCTATTTAACCAATTCGAAAATGAAATCTTAACAAGACTATAATCATTATCGTTACATGCTGATTTAAATTTATTGAAATATGTAGCTTCCGAATTTTCTTTATCTTTTTTTCGCTTTTCAATATTCGCTTTAATTCTGTTAAGTAATATTTTAGAAATCGAATACTTTCTATCAATAAATGTTAAGATTAGAAATACAAAAAAAACTCCTAATAAATATTTGAAAGGAACATTACTTTCTGTTTTCTTCTCTGAAGTAGTTGATAGTGTATCTTTAGGAATGGCTATTTCGGATAAATAAAATTTATTTGAATCAGCATGAAATTGCACAGCTTTAATTTTTGATATGCTAATTCTGTTCTTACTTAAATCCCACCATTTAATTTCAATCTCGGGTAACTCGTAATCACCAGGCTTTTGAATAAAATAGGAAACTTTATCCAGTCTATAACCACCTGTAAATCCCGCACGATTTTCACTTTTATTCTTAACCTCTGCAGGTTCATGATAAATTGTTATCCCATCTAAAGAATCAAATTCAATTGGTGGAATAAACATGGCCATGGTGTTTTTAACTTCAACTGTAATTGTTCTACTAAATGAATCGCCCATTTTTAAGTTAGAAAGTTTTCTGTCAAATTTTTGTCTTATCTTAAATTGGGTTGTTGCTAAAAAAGAATCCATGTTCTTTGCTTCATCTGGAATAATGGCTCTAAACTCATACTGTGGGAGCGGTACATTTGTCTTAGGGGATTTTTCAATTCCTCCCAGCGAATAAATAATTTCAACATTCGCATTGGGAAGCTTATACTCTTTTTCTTCTTGAGGGTAAATTAAATATGTTCGTGATATTCCTGACCAAGTTTCACCATCAATCCTTTGTGTAATATTTTCTGCTCGTTCTTCTGGGAGGATAGCGATAGCGCCAGGGATTTCTAAATGTGGAAATACTGGAGCACCCATTAACCAAGTAGGTACAACCACAGAAACTTTAACACTAACTGCTTGACCAACAATTACAGTTTTTGGTGAAATGGAAACATATAATTTAGGTTTTTGCACTTGTGCAAAAAGTGCATAATTTGCAATCATCAGCAGAAATAGAAAGAAAACAATTGCCATATTTTTTGAGCGTGAATAAATCATTTCTTGTTCTTACTCTCAGTTTGTTGGTAGAATTTTCTTTGTAAAAATTCTGCAGGTGATGTTTGAATATTTCTCATCCAAATATCTGCCATTTTTTCTGGAGTTAATTTCAACTCATCAATCTCCCCTTCTTTTCCTTTACCCTTTTCCTTGTCAAATTTTATTTCGTCTGGCTTAAATGTTGGGTCGTTACTTTGCTCTTCATCTTCTTTCTTTTTTGCTTCTTCTATTTTTCTTATTATCTCTTCAATCAGTTTTAAATTAAACTCAGCTTCGGGAAAAATATTTCTCTGAGTTATAGCTTCTTTATAACCATTTTTCGCTAACTCATAGTTTTTAATCATTGCATATGAATTCCCAAGATAGAAATTACTTTCAGCACTATTCATCATAGCAAATTGATTAATTGCATCTTCGTATTTTTCCGATTTATAAAATGATATTCCCTTCCACATAATATCTTCGAATTTATCAGATGCCTTTTGGTAATTTCCCTCTTCAAAATAGTAGCGTCCCTGCTGGTCGTTCGTCATCCAAAGATCCCAAAACCATTCCCAATTATTAACTTTAATACTATCGCTATCAATTGAACTTTTTATCGAATCTTGTGCATTAATAAAATTCACATTGAACGACAAATAGAATAAAACATATGCCACCCATTTAACTAACCAACCTTTTCTAAACCAGAAAAGCATAAGAACCACAATAGGGAATAATAAATAATAACCATATTCAATCCACTTTGTTTTTGCTTCTGCTTGCTGAACAACTTGCAAATGTGTTTGAATGTTTTTTTGAATCCACTCAATATCACTATTATCAATGGTTATGGTAGTTACTGGGATATTATAATCATCTCGCAGCAGTTTTAAATTATCAACATCCAGTTTTGCAATTTTTCTAATTCCACTTTTATTTAATCTAAATCTATTATTCCCCATTGTTATTGGTCCACCTTTAGAAGTTCCAACAGCAAGGACAATTACTTGATTTCTGCTTGAATCTGAAATTTCAGAAATAGTATTAAATGATTTCCTTTCAATTTCATCAGTTATAAATAAAATAGTTCCAGGTACTTCTTCATCAGAGAGATAATCTGTAACTGCACTAAGAACTTCCAATGTATTGCTTCCATCCTTAGGCATTAAACCACTCGAAAGTGATGATAAAAACAGTTCAATTATTTTTGAATCAGTAGTTAGCGGCAATACCATGTGAGCTGAGCCAGCATATACAAAGAGTGCCGTTCGTGCCCCTGGTCTTAGTTTTAATAATTCTCTAATCTTCTGTTTAGCACGTTCAAGTCTTCTTGGACTAATATCAATGGCATCCATCGATTCTGAAAGACTCAATGCAATTGTTAAGGGAGCTTTATCTTCAGTAAACGGAGGAAGTTCCCTTTTCCATGTTGGACCAGCAATAGCAATTGCTCCAACAACAAGAATTACAATTATCATATGAATAGGTCTGAAAGACCATTTCTTTTTTGTTCCAATAATCAAATGCTTTAGTAAATGAGGAGCGACAAATTTTTGATATCGCTCAATTACATTTTGACTCTTTTGAAATTGCCAAAACAATAGAAATGCAAGTGGAATTAACAACAACCACCAGGGTCTTAAAAAATGGAAATATGTTAATTGTTCAATCATAAGTTTGTTAAACAATTTTTCCAGTTACATTTTTGCTCTTGCTGGAAATTCTTTTTAGAGATACAAGAACAAACATTAAAAAATGATAAGCTGTTAAAAGGCTAATTGCTAATCCAATTGGATAGAAAAATAAAGGATGTTTAGGGCGATAGCTCAGCGACTCGTAATTTTGAGGATTCATTCCATCCAAAGTTTTATAAATGCTTTGCAACCCCTTTGTATCCTCACCTCTAAAAGAACTTCCACCAGTTGTAGTAGCAATTTTTTGAATTACATCTAGGTCTACTTTATTCTCTCCATTTGCATTGGGGTCTCCAATGCCAATTGTGTGAATAGTAATTCCATTTTGTTCAGCTATTTCAGCCGCTTTTAATGGAGGCATTTTACTTCCAGTGTCATTTCCATCTGTAAGTAAAATCATTACTCGTTCATCAACTTTACTTTCTTCAAACAATTTTATTCCTAGACCAATTGCATCACCAATAACAGTTTGCGGTCCAGCCATCCCGGTCTCAGCTTGGTTTAAGAGCAATCGGCAAGTCTTATGATCTAACGTAAATGGAACTTGAGGATAAGCACCACCACCAAAAAGGATTAATCCAATTCTATCCCCTTTTCGTTTGGTAATAAAATCATCTAAGACTACCTTAACAGCGTTTAGTCTGTCAATTCTATTTCCAAGAGTATCTCTGAAATCTTTTGCATCCATCGACTGTGAAATATCAACTGCTAATAATAGATCTCTTGCAGATTCAATTTTTACAATAGGATCATCGACCCATTGTGGTTTTGCTGTTGCAACCACTAACAATATCCAAATAATTGGAGCCAATAATTTTTGAAATAGATTTAATTTATTTATAACAGCACCTTGTGAAGGTTTAATACCAGCAGCAGATGATATCTCTTCGAAGAATGGTATTCTAATTGACTCCTGCTTCTCTTTATATGGAGGAAGTATCAGCAAAATTAATATTGGCAAGGGAATTAATAGAAACATCCATATGTATTCAAATTCAAGCATTATGTTTCATTATCCATTCTGAAATAAGATCGATTAATGTTTCAATTTCACCTTGATGGTATTGGCTAATATTATCCGGTGAAGAATATGATAAGTCAATAAATAGCTTTCCAACCCTAGAACTAAATCCGTTACCGTTGTATGATTTATTAAGATATTCCAACCAAGGTTTACCACTTAATGAGGCAATCTCATTTCTATTTGAAAAAACTAAAGTAACTCGCTTAACAAGTTCAGGAATTTCTTGGTAGGTTTTTTCACGTTTAATTTTGGACAACTCAGTTAAGGCTACTTTTCTATATTTATTCCTTTTATAATGTTTGTATTGTTTCCATGAATAGAAAAGAATAAGCAATACAATTACCGCAAACAAAATATACCATGCCGGAGTTTGGGGGAAATAGCTTATAGTTTCTGGCAAAGCTATCTCTTTTAATTTTGCTAATTCTTTTACTTCCATTTTTTATAGATTCCCGAAGTGCATGCGCAATTGTTCACCAATATCGTCAACATTATTGATTCTAAAAATTGGAACTCCAATCTCTTTTAACACTGCATCAACATTTCTTAATCGCTCATTAGCAAACCGTGAAATAGGAGAATGTTTTTTTTTATTTTCTAAATTAACTTCTATTTGTAATTCGTTTTCACTAAAAACAAACTTACCATCACTCGGCATATCTATTGCCGTAGTGTCATAAACTAAGAAAGAAACTACATCATTATGCTCTGCTATATTCATTAAATGCTTTTTTGAAGTATCATCCAATCCATGGAAATCACTAATAACCACAACAAGATAATCGTGCGTGGCAGTTCTTGAAACGTGCTCTAAAACTTTATTTAGCATTTGAGGATTTGGTGATATTCCAGATTCAACATTTAATTTATTATTAAACCCTTCAATATCTCTAAATATCAAGCTGGCATTGGTTTTGCTTCTTTTTGGCTTTATCTCTCTAATTTCAGAATCGTCGAAAACAATACTTCCAACTTTATCATCAGAATTAAGTATTCTCCAAGTTACAAGTGCTGATAGGTTTGCAGCAGTTACGGATTTCATATCCTTCTTTGTGCCGAAGAACATTGATATTCTCTGATCGCAAACAATTATTGCAGGACGATCTTTCTCTTCTGTGTATACGCGAACATGTGGTTTTTGTGTGCGTGCAGTTACTTTCCAATCAATATTACGAATATCATCACCAGGTAAGTAATTTCGAAGTTCTTCAAAATTTAAACCACGTCCTCTAAGCCGAGAAGCATGGCGACCACTTAGGACTGATTGAATTGGTTGACGTGGTAAAAAACTAAATCCCTCAGCTTTTAATTGCAGTTTAATCAATTCTTCGAGTGTTACGTAAACTCCACTATTTGGTTCTGTACTATCCATTACTTTATGCTACGGCCACTACTTTTACAATTTCATCAATTACCATGTCTGGAGTTAAACCCTTTGCTGTTGCTTCATAAGTTAAAGCAATTCTATGGCGTAACACATCGTATATTATTGACTGAACATCTTCAGGTATAACATGGTCTCTTCCATCAAGCCAAGCATTAACCCGAGAACATTTATCTAAAGCGATGGTTCCACGTGGACTTGAAGCAATTTTAATCCACTCTGCTAATTGCTTACTGTACTCTTTAGGGAAACGAGTAGCATTTACAAGTTGAACAATATATTTTTCAATATTCGAGGATGTATAAACTTCTTCAATCTCTTTACGTGCAGCGAATATACTTTCTTCTTTTATTAATTCACTTTGCTCAGAATTTTGGTCAACTTTACCTTTCGATTCATTACGAACCAATTTTAATATCGCTTCTTCCGATTCAATATTTGGATAATTAATAATTACTTTCATTAAAAATCTATCCATCTGTGCTTCAGGTAACGGATATGTTCCTTCCTGCTCAATAGGATTTTGTGTTGCCAGTACCATAAATAGTTCAGGTAATTTGTGAACTGTTCCAGCAACAGTTATTTGCCTCTCTTCCATTGCTTCCAAAAGTGCTGCTTGAACCTTTGCAGGAGCACGGTTTATTTCATCGGCTAGAATTAAATTACCAAACAAAGGGCCCTCAACAAATTTGAATTTTCCAGTTCCACCTTCAGAATAATATATTTCAGAGCCTGTAATATCAGATGGTAAAAGATCTGGTGTAAATTGAATTCTACTAAAATCTGCATTCAGATTTTTAGCCATACTTTTAATTGCCCTCGTTTTTGCAAGTCCTGGAAGACCTTCCAAAAGTAAATTTCCATTTGCTAATAAAACTATAATAAGCTTATTTACAATTTCATCCTGTCCAATAATGGATTTGGATATTTCTGTTTTTAACAAATTAATTTTCTCTAAAGTATTCATCTTTTGCCTTTTTTTGAATTCAATATATTTGTAGTCGTAGTTTTTAGTCCCTTTTCATGAAGCTATATAAACTAAATTATTAAGTTTGTGCAAGATAATAATTTTTCAGTTTTTCATTTCGATTCCGCAGTTTTTATCAAAAATTTTTTATTATAAATTGTTTTCTTTCCATCATGTGGGATTTTAAAACATATGCTATCAAAGTATAAAAAAGAAAAGGTCATAGTCTAAAACATAGACTATGACCTTTTTCAAAACTTAAAAATTAAACTAGTTTTGTGGCTTTGTTTGTAACGATTGCAATACTTTATCAACACCTAATGAACCACCAGCCACTGGTGGAAATTCCTTAAAGGTTGCTAAAAAATCACCAACATAAGCTTGTGCTGGGACAAATGTCCACATATTATCAGCAAACCACCTAATATACATAGCTGATTTATATGATACCTCGTAAGGGTCAGCTCTTAAGTTAATTAAGATTGGCCATGATGGAGTTTTTCTATATGCTTCATTTATTGCACCTTCCATTATTGTGAAGTGGAGTTTCCAATTTTTATATCTTAAAGCGTTTAAGTTTCCACCAGCATCAAAGTAAAAGATTTCATTTCTTGGTGCTTCTTTTACTTCACCTTTCCAAAAGTCCATCATATTATATCCATCCAAATGAACTTTAAAAGTTTTATCCCCAGCTTGATAACCTTCTAATAATTTTTCCTTAATATTTGGGACACCGGCTGCCGCCAATAATGTAGGCAACATGTCTTCATGAGAATATATGTTGTTATCAATTGTTCCGGGTTTAATTACTCCATTCCACTTGATAACACTTGGTACACGGAATCCACCTTCCCATGTTGTTCCCTTCTCTCCAGCAAATGGAGTTGTTCCACCATCTGGCCATGTGAATTTTTCTGCCCCGTTATCAGTCGAATACATAATTATTGTATTATCATATACACCTAGTTCTTCTAACTTTGCTAATACTTTACCAACATTTTTATCATGTTCTACCATTCCATCTGGATAAAGTCCTATTCCAGTTACTCCCTCACTCTCTTTCTTTAAGTGAGTCCAAACATGCATTCTTGTTGCACTTAACCATACAAAGAAGGGTTTTCCATCTTTGTGTGCTTTTTCAATAAATTGAAGAGCCGCATCTGTAAATTCGTCATCTGCCGTTTCCATTCTTTTTCTTGTTAATGGACCAGTATCTTCAATTTTACCATCTGAAAAAGAATGAATTACACCTCTAGGACCAAACTCTTTGTGGAAAGCTGGATCTTTAGGATAATAATAAGTTTCCGGCTCTTCTTCTGCATTCAAATGATAAAGGTTACCATAAAATTCGTCAAATCCATGGTTTGTTGGTAAGTGTTCGTCTCTATCGCCCAAGTGATTTTTACCAAACTGACCCGAAGTATATCCTTGTGGTTTTAACAATTCTGCAATTGTTGGTTGATCATCTTGAATACCTTGCTTAGCACCAGGCATTCCTATTGTTAACAATCCAGTTCTAAATGGATGTTGACCAAGCATAAATGCTGCACGTCCCGCTGTGCATGATTGTTGTGCATACCAATCAGTAAATACAGCACCTTCGTGACCGATACGATCAATATTTGGTGTTTGATATCCCATCATTCCTTGACTATTAATACTGATATTGGAATAACCTATATCATCTCCCCAAATTACTAGAATATTGGGTTTACTCTGCCCCATTAATACAATACTAAAAGTTATAAGTATTGCAAGAAAGTATAAAAGTGTTCTGTTCATTTTGTTACTCCTTTGAGATTATAATAATTAAATTTCAAATATTTCATATTTGCAAGTAATTAAAAGTATAGAATATCCTTTTTAATTACAAAATTATTTTAGACAATAAAAAAAGCCATCAGGATTTTTGATGGCCAGAATTATTCTTATTAGATTAAATTTGTTTCTAATATTTATATTTCAACCATTTAACAACTTCACTCCATTTTGGTTTTCTGCCTGTCATCATAATCCCAACTCTAAAAATCTTTCCTGCAATTGGGAAAATAGCTATTGCCGTTAGAATATTTACAACTGTAGATACAATAACTTGCCATAGGGGGACATCAACGATCGCCATTTTGGCGGGCATTACAATAATTGCAGCGAATGGTGCCATGGAAGCAATGTCAGCTATTGGATTGTCGGGATTACCGATCATTGACATTGAGATGAAGAAGGGAATCATAACAAGCATAAGTATTGGCCACATTCCTGATTGAGCATCTTGCGGATTTTCAAAAATCGAGCCCACCATTGTGAATAATCCAACAAAAATTATTAGTCCAAGAAAAAAATTGAAAAGTAGATAACCCATTTGTAAAAAGGTTACATCGATCATAGCTTCCTGAGGAATCATAAACCATGTTGTTGAAGCGACCAGCATCACTGGCGATAACCATATTGCCATCTGCAGAACCCCGGTGATTGAGGCGCCGAATATTTTTCCAGTCATTAACTCTTTACTTGTTACGGATGATAAAAGTACTTCAACAATTCTATTCGATTTCTCTTGAATAACGGCTTGCATTACCATAGAACCCATCATTATAAGACTTAAGTAAAGTAGGAATGAAAATAAATATGACAGTATTAAACCACCATAACCCTCTTCTTTTACATCTTCTCCTTCGGATATTTTAAAACTTGATATATCAACCCACTTGCGTGCATATTCCAGTTCTTCAACTGGAATATTCTTTGAAGCAAAGTATTGCTCTATCAAAACTTGATTAATAGGATCATCGAGTTTTTCTAAAAGTCTAAAATTCTTGGGGTTTTTTGAATAATAATTAATTCTCTTATCTTCTAAGGCTTTTTCAGGTATTATAATTATTCCATGTAGTTTTTCACTTATGAGATCAGCTTCATGATTTGATAAGTATTTAGCATGTTCATCTTCGGGTACTGTTTTTACTGTTGGAATGATTGAACCATCTTTAACAAAAGATTCATTCATAATAAACTCACCTAGTTTGGCAGTAATAGAATCTGAGAAAGAGACGATTTCAATTTTATTTCCTTCAGACTCAAAGCTCATCAAAAAAGTTTGAACACCTATAATACCAACCATAAAAACTGGAAGAAGAATGGTCATAAGTACAAATGCTTTCGACATTAGTTTTTCACGTAGCTCTCTTTTTATAAGTGCTTTTACTCTATAATTAAACATTGGCTACCTCCTCAACAGCATCTTTTCCAACAAGATCAATAAATATCTCTTCAAGGGAAATATCATTGGCATCAAATTTTTTGACTACTACATTATTATCAACTAGAAGTTTTAACAATTTCTGGATATCTCGTTCTTCATTCAGTTTAATTCCAACACTTTTGCCATAGTCTGAGATGCTATCAATAATTGGGTGATTTTGGAGAAATGAAATATCTCCATCATAATTAAGACTTACGTTTCTTCGTGATCTCTCAGCCTTAATATTGCCCATTGAGCCGTTCAATTTGATCTTGCCATGATCGATGATCGCGATGTGATCGCACATTTTCTCTGCAAAAGACATTACGTGAGTTGAGAATAAAATTACCTTCCCTTTAGCTTTTAATTCCAGAATTAGGTCTTTCATTAGGTTTGTGTTGATCGGGTCAAGTCCGGAGAAGAGTTCATCGAGAATTAATATCTCTGGATCGTGCAATAAGGTCGATATGAATTGAACCTTCTGCTGATTACCTTTTGATAGATCTTCAATTTTAGAATTTATTCTGTCTGTAAGTTCAAATCTTTCTAAATACTCTTTTGCAAGATTGGTAACTTTTTTACCCTTTTTGCCTTTTATTTCTGCAAAAAACTGAAGTGTTTCTAGAACCTTCATTTTTTTATAAAGTCCCCGTTCCTCCGGTAGGTAGCCAACCTTGCTGTTAAACTCTGGCCCAGCTTTGATCCCTTGAAAATGGATCTCACCGCTATCAGGCATAATTATATTCATCATCATTCTGATAGTGGTTGTTTTTCCAGCACCGTTGCGACCAAGAAGACCAAATATAGATCCCTCGGGGACAGAAAATGATGCGTTATCAACAGCTTTCAAGTCACCAAATGATTTTGACAGATTATTAACTTCGAGTGCTATCATTAATTCCTCTCTTCTCCTAAATTATTGTAAATTGAAATTTGTCAATTGTTGAAGTCTTCTAACTCTTCTTTTATTTCTTCTAAATTATTTATTGAAGGTTCATAATTTGGGTCTATGCTTAATGCTTTTTCATATTGAGTTTTAGCATCTTCCAATCTTCCTGCAGCACGGTAAGCATCACCCAAACTATCATAAGAATTCGCTTGATCAGGAATTAACTCAATTTGTTTGTTAAATTTTTCAATAGCTTCATCAATTCTATTTTGTCCAAGCAGATAATAGCCAAAAGTATTATATAAATTTGCTTGTGTTTTATCATTTCCAAACTTTTGTTCTAATATATTCATCTGTGCATCTGCAGAATCTAGTAGTCCTTTTTCAAGATAAACGTTTGCAATTATTATCCGACCCTCTTGTTCATCAAGTTCTAATAATTTATGACCCTGTATTAAGGCTTTATCAATATCTCCGCCCGCTATTCCTGGAGCCTGTAAATAGAAATTTGCCAGACCCACTCGTCCATATATATGATTGGAATCAAGTTCTATTGTCTTTTCAAATTGATCTAAAATTTTTGGTGCCAAAAAAGCTTGAGTGAATATACTGGATTCTACAATTTCATAACTATAAGCTTGCCCTAGCCAAAAGTTATAATCTGCATTATTATTTTCTAATTCAATTGCTTCCTCAAAATTGTCCGCCGCTTCTTCGTAATCATGAAGAGCGATATATGTTCTACCGAGATAGTAGTATGCTTCAGCATTTTGATCGTCAACATCAATTATTATTTTCAAAATTGTTTTAGCTTCTTCATAGTTCTTTGATTCAAAGAGTTGCACAGCTTTATCCAATTCATTAGCAATAATCAATGATAAATTTAATAAGGGATTAAGAATCAGCATTAAAAAGATTACTATTTTTTTCATTTTCAATATCTCTTAAAAATATTTATTTAATTCTCTTTGCAGGCATTTCTCTACCGCCCTGAAAAAGTTTTAACTGCTCCACAGTTCCCGTATCATTTTCAACAAACTCAATCTGTGCATTTACAAATTTGTAATAGAACTTTGTGAGAGAAAGTGGAAATATTTGAAACTCAGGTTGTCCAGTTGCTTGCGACATAAGCTTCTCACCATCCAATCGGATTGTAACTATAAAATTTGGCATCAACTCGTATTCACCAATATACTTCTGAAGCTGTTCTATTGGTACTTTTACTTCTTCAGACCTAAAATCAACTCCCAACTTTTTAAGCATCTCAATTCCACGGGTATTACCAGGATTCAACTCTATCGATTTCTGATAGTTTTCAATTGCTTTATCATCCTTCCCATCCTTCATATAAGCTTCACCCATACTATCATAAACATTTGAAGATTTTGGATACGCTTCAATATTAAGTTTAAATATCTCGATTGCTTCCTTAATTTTTCCATTACGTAAAATTGCATAACCAAGTGTATTCAATTCATTTTCGGAAAAATCGAAAAGTGTACCTTCTTCATCTTTTAAACTATAATAGGTTTGAACTGCAGATTCAACTCCCTCTTCTTCAATTACAGTAAGCAGATACTTGCCAATCGGCCGCTTAGGGTATTCATAATCGAGTCCATAGAGTATATTTCCAATCTGTTCAGCTATTCTTCCACGAGGCGATCCTCCTGTATTATTAAAAAGAACGATCATGTGCTTATCCTCTACAAGTCGAACAAACAAAGTTGTGAAACCATTTATTCCACCGCTATGCGAAATAACCTTAATACTATCACCAGTTTCACCTAGCTTTCTGTAGTTAATTCCCCATCCGTACCCATAATTAGAAAGATAGGGTGTAAACATTTTCTTTTTACTTTCCTCGGTTAGGATTACAGTTCCGTAAAGTGCTCTATCCCATTTAACCATATCCTCAACGGTTGAATGCATATGTCCTGCTCCCATAACATTCGGCATGAATATATATCTATCATGTACATACTCAAATCCCTGTTTCATATAACCCGAAGCTAACTGATCAATAACTTTCTCATCATCTTCAGAACCAGAATTAACCATTCCAACAGGCACTAGTATTTTCTCTTTCAGATATTCACCAAACGGTCTGTCAGTCACTTCCTCAATAATCGCAGCTAATAAATAATACCCTGTATTGTTGTAGGAGTAAGAAGAATCAGGTTCAAAATCTAAGTCGCTACTATGAAAATGTTTGATAAAATATTCTTTTGAATAATGATTTCTTAATGAGTCGAGCCATACATTCGGAAGATTTGTATATGATGTAATTCCTGATGTGTGATTTAACAACTCATGTATGGTAACTTTATCACCTGTGTCCTTTCTATAATTCGGCAGATAGTCAGATATGTTTCCATTAAGATCAATTCTACCTTCTTCAACTAACTGCAATATCAATGCGGCAGTGAATTGTTTTGATACTGATCCAATTCTAAATTTTGTATCAGATGAATTTGGAACTTGCCATTCAAGATTTGCAAAGCCATAACCTTTTTTAAAAATAACCTCTCCACTCTTAACCACGAGTGCACTTCCATTAAATAATCCATATTCATAATAACGATTGATCAGATCATCAATTTTTTCTGCATCTGTTTGCGATTTGATTTGAACCGATAAAAACAGCAGAATTTTAACAACGAAGACCACCATGATTCTTTTCATGTTTTCCCCACTGAATTTTTTAAAAACTGCAGGTTTTGGTTGCTACAAATCTTTACCCTGCAGCTTTAAACTGAGACTACCAGATCTTAACTCTTTCATCAGGATTTCTAAACATACCATCTCCCTCTTTAACTCCAAATGCTTCGTAAAACTCTGGTATGTTGCTGAGTGGACCAACCACTCTATACTTAGCAGGTGAATGAGGATCTGTTTTTATTCTTACTTCTAATGCCTCGTCTCTAATACTACCCTTCCAAACTTGAGCCGAATTTAGATAATACCTCTCTGTTGGTGTAAGCCCATCTATCAACTCCCCTTTCTTATATTGCTCAGTTTTCTTAAAGGCATTATAAGAGACAATCAATCCACCTAGGTCAGCAATGTTTTCGCCTTGAGTCAGTTCACCATTTATAAACAGACCCTCTAAAGGTTCATAAGCATTATATTGATCAATAATCCTCTGGGCGCGTGCTTTGAATTTATCGTTATCTTCTTGAGTCCACCAATCTCTAATATTACCATCAGCATCATACTGTCTACCCTGATCATCAAAACCGTGAGTAATTTCATGACCAATTACATAACCCATTCCACCATAATTGATCGCGTCATCGACATTCATATTAAAGAAAGGTGATTGCAAGATTGCTGCGGGGAAAACTATTTCATTCCTAGTTGGGCTATAATATGCATTAACTGTTTGAGGAGTCATACCCCATTCCCATTCACGAACAGGTTTATTTATTTGAGATATTGCATCTTTATGCTCAAAATAATTTGATGCCATCACATTTTTAACATATGAATCTGATGTTACTTGGTATTCCCTATAGTCTCTCCATTTATCTGGATATCCAATTTTAACTCCAAAACCATTTAGTTTTTTTAAAGCTTCTTTTTTGGTCTCATCAGTCATCCATTCGAGAGAATTAATGCTCTCAGCCATAGAAATTTTCAAAGCATCAACAATTTTCATTGCTTTCGCTTTTGCTTCTGGAGGGAAATATTTTCGAACATACAGTTGACCAATCGCTTCACCCAACACTTTGCTAGTGGTTGCTTGAACTCGCTTCCATCTTGGTTGATCAACTTTTTGTCCATTCAAAAATTTATCAACAAACTCAAATCTTGCATTTACAAAATCAGAACTCAAATAGGGAGACATTGATCTAACTAAATGCCACGTTAAATATGTTTTCCAATCCTCAAGAGAAACATCGTTTATCATTTTATCAATTTCATCAATAAATTTTGGTTGACAAATATCAACTACAATTGGATCTTCAATTTCAATTTCTTTAAAGTAAAGTTTCCAATCAAAGTTTTTATATCTTGATAATATTTCTTCGGTCGTTAATTTATTGTATGTCAGATTCGGATTTCTATTTTCTAGGTTAGTATTCGAGGCTTTGGCAAGTCTAGTTTCCATTGTCATGATTGAGCTAGCGGAAAATTTACTATCTTCATTCCCAATCAGTGAAAACATTTTATCAACATACTCAATATATTTTAATCTTACTTCCTTTGAGCGATCATCGTTTTTTACATAGTAGTCTCTGTCTGGCAATCCTAATCCACTTTGGTAAATTCCAGCAATAACTGAGTCACTATTCTTTGCATCTATAGTAGCAAAAAACATAAATAGTGGACTGGGTGTTGGCCGGTGCGAAGTAGATATTTCTTTATTAAACTTATGCATATAAGCAATTTCTTTGATTAGATCATTCTTGCTTGATATTGAATTTATTCTACTGATTTCCTCCTCTAATGGAGTTACACCCAATTCCTCTATTCTTGCAGAGTCCATACCAACTTTATAGAAGGTTCCAATTTTCCCAGCTAAACTGTTGTTCCCCTCACTAGCTTTTTCAAGTGTTTCATCAATTAACGTCTTTACTTGATCATTTGCCTCTTCAATCAAAATATTAAAAGCACCCCATCGCGTTTGATCATCTGGTATAGGATTGTTTTTAATCCAATTACCTACTGCAAATTGATAAAAATCATCTTGCGCTCTCACGGTAGTATCCATCATGGCTTTATCAAAACCTATAGTTCCTTCTGCTTTGTTCTCTACACAACTAGTCATTGATATTAGAAATACAAATAGGCCAAGAAATGCTATTAAAATGATTAGCTTTTTCATAAAATTATCCCATAATTATTTAAAAATAAATTAGCATAAGTTAGACGGTTTGACTCATATTTAGTTTGAATCGAGAATCTCGACTACTTTTTCAAGAGCTTCATTAATCTTACTTATATCTTTTCCACCAGCAGTTGCAAGATGTGGTCTTCCACCTCCACCTCCACCAACAATTTTTGCAACTAATCCAACAATTTTTCCAGCCATAATTTTCTTTTCTTTAATGAGATCATCTGATACAACGCATACAATACCCACTTTCTCATCAAATGCTGATATCAAAACTCCAACACCGCTCTTTATTTTATTTCGTAGTTCATCACCCATTGATTTAAGTTCATCCATATTTACTGCATCTACCTTGCCTCTGAAAAGTTGTATTCCGCTGACAACAGTAGGAGTTTGAACAATAGAATCAATACCTCCCAGTTTTGATTCTAATTCAAGCTTCGATAATTCCTTTTCTAATTTTCGTTTGCCATCATTCAATTTCTCCAATTCTTTACTTAACTTTTTCTTAAGGTTTTGCTGAACTGAAATAAAATGTTTGACCTCATCAACATTAATTTGTGAATCAACACTAAATTCTTCTTTGAGTTTTGTCAATTCCTCAATATCGTTTGCAGAATTATCAATCACTGTTTCATCATTTAAATTTTGCTTATCTGATCTTGACAAATTAGCATGTAAAGTATGAATATCCTTTACTGCTTCGATTGTTTTAAGATGTAAATCAGAGATGCCGCTCACCATTTCTTCGATATATTGAA
Organism: uncultured Ignavibacteria bacterium; assembly: GCA_963751695.1. Lineage (GTDB taxonomy): Bacteria > Bacteroidota > Ignavibacteria > Ignavibacteriales > Melioribacteraceae > SZUA-22. The sequence continues at coordinate 116,787 of CAVVVP010000003.1, forward strand.
TAACACCAGAACCAGAAACTGCTTCAATTCTTCTTATCCCGCTTGAGATGGATGACTCACTTATAATTTTAAAATATTTAATATCAGAACTGTTATTTACATGAGTTCCTCCACAGAATTCTTTTGAGAACTCTCCAAATTGTATTACGTTCACTTTGTCGCCATATTTGTCACCGAAGAACATCAGTGCCCCCATTTTCTTAGCCTCATCAATTAGAATATCGGGATGCCTTCTCATTAATAATCTTTCTTTGATTTTTTGATTAACAAGATTTTCAATGGTCTGGATTTCTTCATCAGTTAATTTTTGAAAATGTGTGAAATCGAATCTTAACCTATCTGGACCAACATAAGAACCTGATTGCTGAACATGTTGACCAAGAACTTCTCGTAATGCTGAATGCATAAGATGGGTAGCGGAATGGTTCCTCATAACCTCCCATCGCCTGTCTTTATCAACAAATGCTGTTGCATTCATTCCAATACTTCCAAGAGTTCCCTCGTATTTATGCGCAATTAAATTTCCGTTTTTAATTGTATACTTAATTTCAATTACTGTTCCATCATCAGTTACTATTTTGCCAGTATCTCCAATCTGACCTCCCGATTCAGGATAGAAAGGTGTTTTATCCAGAACTAAAAATCCTTCAACTAGTCTGAGTATTTGAGCTCGAGCTCCTTCTAAATTATTATAATCATATCCTATAAATTCAGAATCCGGGACGTTTGAACTATCGGACATAGATTCAAGCATGTCTAATTTTGCAATCTTATCCTTTGTTGCTCCTCTGGCTCTCTCTTTCTGCTCTTGCATTAAAATATTAAATCTCTCTTCATCGATCGTTATTCCCTTCTCTTCAGCCATTACATTTGTTAAGTCAGCAGGAAATCCAAAAGTATCGTAAAGCTTAAATACATCATCACCACTTATTACGGTTTGAGATCCCTCTGATTGTTCAAGAGTTTTTTGTGATATTGCTTCAAATAAGTCGATACCCCTACCGAGAGTTTTGTTAAAGCTCACCTCTTCTGCTTTGATTATCTTTTTTACGTTATCCTTATTGACTTTAATTTCTGGAAAAACTTCACCCATTGTATCTACTAAAGTTTCAACCAAACTATACAAAAACGGTTCATTCAAATTTATATTTCGTCCAAAACGGGCTGCACGCCTAAGTATTCTTCTTAGAACATAACCCCTTCCTTCATTTCCTGGAGTTGCTCCATCTGCTATAGCAAAAGTTAGAGTTCGGATATGATCTGCAATTACTTGTACTGCAACAGTTTGTTTTTCATCTCTAGTTTTTAATTTAGCAAGATCGGAGATTGCTTTGATAAGTGGAGTAAAAATGTCTGTGTCATAATTTGATGGTTTGTTTTGAAGAACCGCAACAATTCTCTCAAATCCCATACCTGTATCAACATGCTTAGCAGGAAGATCATGGAGTGTTCCCTCTGTATCCCGATTAAATTGAATAAAAACTAAATTCCAAATTTCGATACACTCTTCAACACCGGCATTTACCCATTTGGGATTGTTAAAATCATCCCCAACATTAATATGAATTTCCGAACAAGGACCGCATGGACCAGTTTCGCCCATTTCCCAAAAATTATCTTTTTCATCAAATTTTAAAACATGATCAGGATTGATATCAGTCATGTTTTTCCAAATCTCAAACGACTCATTATCTGTTCGATAGACTGTTGCCCAGAGTCTTTCTTTAGGTAATTTCCAGACTTCAGTCAATAATTCCCACGCCCAGACAATTGCTTCTTCCTTATAGTACCCCTTTTCTGGATGCTCTGGGTCGCCAAGCGACCAGTTGCCGAGCATTTCAAAAAATGTATGATGGTAAGTATCTCTTCCAACTTCTTCCAAGTCATTATGTTTTCCACTAACCCTAATACATTTTTGCGTATCAACTGCCCGCACAAAATCTCTTTGCCCCTTACCTAGAAAAACATCTTTAAACTGATTCATGCCAGCATTAGTAAAAAGTAGTGTTGGATCGTCATATGGAACAACAGGAGCACTTGGAAGAATTCTGTGTCCTTTATCTTTAAAGAAATCTAAAAATTGATTTCTGATCTTGTTTGAGGTCATTAATTATCCGAATTTTATGAAAGTTTTTCGAAAAATATAAATTTAAATATAGGAAATTTAAGCCAGTTAAGTGGGTGATTGAGCTAATATTCAAAGTGAGATAATACTGTCATTGATGAAAATTCTATAAATCTTATTTGATCACAAACATCTTCCAGTCCCAGGAATCCACCTTGATCTTGCTTGTTTCTGACAGCAAAATATTATCCCCAGTTGTTAATTCAATTAGGGTAGAGGCATTATAAATCTTAGGTAATTCTGGTTTAAATGTTTGTTCTTCTTCGCTTTTATTTAGAATAACAAGAACCCTTTCATTCGAGTCAGAACGAACATAGGAGTATAGATTTTCATCAGCAGTTAGAGTATAGAAATCTCCATATCTCAGAGCAGTGTGTGCATTTCTTAACTTAAGAATTTCTGAAACGGTTCTCTTCGTCTTCCTTTCATGCTGAGAAAGCTCGTTGTCAAAACGCATCATTCTTCTGTTATCTGGATCAGAAGCCCCTGTCATACCAAATTCACTCCCATAATAAACTACTGGGATCCCTGGAATTGAATTCATATAAGCCATATAGAGAATTAGCTTCTTATAATTAATGGGATCATTAACTTGAGGAGGATTATTCCATCCGACTTCAATTGCTGACCACTCGCTCGCATCTAAGTCACCGTCGGCATATGCCATAAATCTGTTTTTGTCATGGCTATCCATGATGTTACTCATCAAGTGATTTTCTCCATAAACAGAGAAAGTTTTATGCATCTCTTTATCAAGATCATCAAATGAGGCGCCTTCATTTACAAATGTTGGAAGTGCAGTATCGTATAAGTTAAAATTAAATTGTGCTGACAGCTGTCCATTATTTACGTAAGAACTGATCAGATCGTAGCTACCAAAAGTTTCTCCAACTTGATAAAGTTTTCTTCCCCTTGGGATCTCTACTTTTTCTTTTAATCTTCTGAGCAATAGTCGCCAAAATTCATTTGGAACATGTTTAACCGCATCATGACGAAATCCATCAGCATTTGTTTCTTTTATCCACCAAACAGCATTTGCTACTATAGTATCCAAAACCGCTTGAGATCCAAGGAAGTCAAAAGATGGTAGATATGGTTCGAACCAAGTCGTTAATCTAAACTCATCCCAGAAGCGAATATTTTTTCTTCCATCGGGAAGCTCCAAAGTACCGAACCAATCGCGATGATTTTCAAAGTAAGGATGATCGATGTGAACATGATTAGAAACAAAGTCGAGGAGAACTTGTATTTTATGATTATGGGCAATAGAGACAAGTTCTTTAACATCTTCAATATTTCCAAATTTCTCTTCAACTCTTGTGCTACTTATTGGCCAATAACCATGATATCCGGAGAACCATCTGTGAGGTTCTGGATATTCACGAAAAGCAATATTTGGATTATCATAAACTGGGGAGATCCAAATTGTATTTATTCCAAGAGAATCAAAATATCCATCATTTAATTTGTCAATGACCCCACGTAAATCCCCTCCCATGTAGTTAGCCTTATCAGAAAGTGAATCATGAACTATTTTTTCATTAAGTGATTCATCTCCATCTTTGAATCTGTCGATCATCAAAGAATATATTATTGCATCATGCCAATCAAATTCCGCAGAGTTGTTTACAGGATGACCATCATTTAGATATAAATGCTGCAAATTCGTTTTTTTGCCATTTTTAGAAACAGTGACTCTAAGAAGTTTATTGTCCCCCAATTCAGATATTGGAATTTGAATTGAAATATTATTTTCTTTTACTGATATGGCATCAACAGATACTTTTTTATTATTCAGAAGTGCTATAACATTTTCTGAATGGAGAATAACTCGCGGATCATTCGATTCATAATAAAAGAAATAAATAACGGCATTACTTCGTGCTTCATAATTTTTTTGATGTAGGAATACCTTACTGTCTGGATCTTCTGAAATAGTAAGGAGTGAATTATAATCACCAAATCCATTTGGTACTTTGTTTGGATTGTTTGGATCAATAAGTTCAATTCCATCTCCAAAAAATTTATACTGGTAATTTCCCGGAACTAGGGCAATTTCAGCTTCAAACACTCCATCTTTATTTTCATCAGTCAAATCAATATCTGTACGGTTCCAACCATTAAAACTCCCAAACAGAGTAAGTCTATCATATTTCTTTTCTGGTTTATATTCAAATTTGTAGTATTTGTTTTTATTAACCGATAATGGAAAACACCTAAACACATCATCGATTTCAAATTCAATTAAAGTCATTCCCTCAAATTCATTATCTGGTCTAAGCAATAGTAGCTTTGTATCACTTTCATAGGAAATTTGCACATGATCATTTTTTAAAAAGATAGGATTATAAATTTCAGAATAGAATAGATCAGAAAATACGATTGATTTTTCTTCACCAGCACTTATTGTAACATTTGGGATGATATCTTCTAAAGAATTTATTTTTTTTCCACTACATCCATGAAAAAATATAACTTGGAGAATAATTAAACATAGAATAGTAAACTTAAAATATTTCATTTGTCCCCACCTTTATTTAAAGCAAAGCAAACAATATGTTTTGAAATTCTATAACTCGCGTAGGCAACAAAAGGTGCAACAAAAACATCAACTGTGTAATGTGCGTGCTGAAGAATTACAGACATCCCTACTAATATAGTACCGACTAAAAAAACTTTTTTAACTACTGGTTTGTAAGAAAGCAAGAAAAGGATGAACATTGTAGAGGTGTGTCCAGAAAAGAAAAGATCTTTGTCTAAAGTTTTACCTGTTCCAAAAAGTTCAACAAACGGATCAGTTAAAGAGATCATATCTGTTGGAGGATCAAGCGGTAAAGAGTACATTAAGACCATCCTAAACAACGCTAGAATTGTATAAGTTAAGAACGCGTGAACAAGAACAATCGGCCTTTGTATAAATATGTAAATTCCAGTAAGTAGTCCACAATAAATTAAGATAAATGTAGACCATGTGAGGTTAATCGGTTGGAACAGAGACAGAAATGGATCTGCATAAGCAAAACCTTCTCTTGTTTCGTTGTAGGAGAGAAAGTTAGTCAATAATGTCAACGTTACTGCTATTGCAGTTATCGTAATAATAAAAAGGTTTCTGAATTTGGCATTTGCAAATTGCTTCTTCCAAACTGATGATAGATTAATTTTACTCATAAGATTGTTCGATTGGTTTTAGGTTTCGAAAAATAGTGAAGATCAAAACAAAAACAAAAACTCTAATCCCTCCTTTACTTTGTTGATTAATTATAATTATTTTAATTTTAACAAAACTTGTTTGCTAGGTGAATTTTACAATTCTAAAATTTTCATTCCTTATTGCTCTTGCGTTTTACAACTTGAGTGATTCTCAAACTCAGAAAAGGTTTTCTATTATCGGTTTAGTGCTCGATGAGACAGACAACGAACCAATTCCAATGGTAAATGTTTATCTGGATGGCACAACCTATGGAACGACAACAGACAATGAAGGAAGGTTCAAAATAAAACATTTGCCTCCGGGTTCATACAGAGTTATCGCATCAATGATTGGTTTCGAGAGAATGGATAAGAGCATTATTCTCCTCGAATCCCAAGTAACAAAGGTCAATTTTGTTCTTCCAATACTTTCTTATAAACTTGATCAAGTTAACATTACTACAGAAAGAGATTACGACTGGGATGACAACTATGCTCTTTTTAAAAAGAATTTTCTTGGTACATCAGAGAACTCAGATCTATGCACGATTGAGAACAAAGAAATACTTGAATTCCATTCTACTAAAGAATCAAAGTTAATTGCAACCGCTCCAAAAGCACTCAACATATTGAATAATGCATTGGGCTACCGAGTGTTTTTTGATCTCAAAGAATTTGAACTCTCAAGAGATGAAGAAGTTGCATTCTGGGGGAATATTCTTTTTAAGGAGTTATCAACAGAGGATGATGATAAAAAAGAGACATGGATTGAAAATAGAGATAAAACATACTTTGGATCATTCAGACACTTTCTTATTTCGCTTTGTCAAAACGAACTTGAGGAAAATGGATTTTTTGCTTACGAAGTAAAATATCCAGATTGGAACGATATTAGAAGACAAGATTACAAAACTCCGAATTTATCAGAAATTGTGAGCCGCGTTACCAGCATAGAGAGGGTACTACAGTTTGATAACTATATTATGGTTACATACATGGAAGAATGGGAGGAGACCGAATTTATGCTTCATCGTAATTACTTCGGAAGTAAAATTTTTAAGGAGCTTGACTATCAAACATCTTGGATTAAACTTCCTTACGGAGTCGCTATGTTTGATATAAATGGGAATATTGTCGATAACTACAAAACAATAAAAGTATATGGCTACTGGGGATGGCAAAAAGCTTCAGACCTTCTCCCTACTGATTATAGTCCAATAGCAGAAGAGTAATTTATTTTTTAAATAAATTCAAAAAATCTCTTGTACCATGTTTGAAGCTTTCAATTTCAATATTGTCAAAAACTTTTAGGATATAGAGTAAAATTGGGAAAAGGAGTATAAGTGTACTCTTTACAAAAACCGCATTCCAAAAATCCATTCCACTCGTAAATAGAGAAACAACATATAAAAATAGGCCCACAAAAAGCATTTTATATATCCTTAGAATTTCATATGGAATTTTATAAACCCGCTGTCCAAAATAATATGAAAGAATCATCATTAATATCACTGCTATGAGTAAACTAACAGCAGCGCCAAGAAAATCATACTTTGGTACTAAAGCCATGTTTAGAGTCAAATTTAGAATTGCTCCTATGACAAATATAACAGCACTGTATCCAGTCTTTTTAGTATAGTGGAAACTTAATGCAAATGTATACTGAATTCCTTTTAGTACAAAAGCAAAGGCAATTATTGGGACCACTGAGTATGCAATCCAGTATTCCTTGTTATTTGCAAGAAGTGTTATTAGCTCCTTACTAAAAATTGACAAAGCCATACCAGCACTGACCAGAACCAATGTATAATAAGTCAAAACTTTTGAGTAATACCTTTTTGCATTTGGATCATTCAATTTCTTATATGCAAGTGGAACAAACCCTAATTGGAATGACTGAAGTATCAGCATATTTATCACACTGCCAATTCGATGTCCAAGCGAATAAATTCCAACGCTGGAATCGCCCAAAAAGAATTTTATGATAAATCTATCACCAAGAGTAAGGATGAACGTAAAGACTATTGAAAACACAAGAGGTGCTCCATACTTTATCATCCCAGAAAATGCTGGCCAATTAAATTTGGCAATTGAGTTTTTTACAGTAACCGGAATTGTGACAAGAATCACAAATAAGTGGCCAATAAGCTCACTTATAATTATTCCCTCCACACCAATTTCTTGATGAGCTACAAAATAAACGTTACATAGAACAATCAAGGTAAATTTTAATGTTGTTACTATGACATAAAAACCAGATTGTTCCTTAAGTCTAATTAAACTCAGTGGTACGTTGTTTATAATTCCTGCAGAAACTGCAAGGAATAAAAATGTAAAGTAGCTTGTATAATCAACTGTGTAGAAAAGTTCAATGGAGAATAATTCACTCATGGGGAGTAAAATTATGCTGAGAGTCACAGCAATAATAATGGTAGCAATGAGAGTAGTAAATACAATGGATTTTTGTTTAAAAGATCTTTTTCTGGTGCTGCCCATCGCATCATTGCTGTTGGAAGGCTAAGTCCAAATACCCCAATTAAAATTTGAGCAATCGCTTGGAGAATTGCCAGGACTCCATATTCTTCGGTAGACAAATGAGTAGTGTAGAGCGGTAGAAGTATAAAGCCTACAAGTTTTGTAGAAATATTACCTAGGCTGTAAACAGCTGTATGCTTAACCGTTTTTTTAATGTCGGCAAACACTATGCTTTCTCCAGGAGTATACAAAGCTGATATGGTCTCTTCTTCGAAATGACAATATTAATCATATCTAAACCATAGGCAACTATGTTAAACTTATAAGGGATCTTAAAATTGTTATCACAATTTGGACACATCGTTTCTCTTTTTTGATTAGGTGTCCAGAAACTAGGAATCCAAGCAGTGGCAGGTGTAAACTTATGTTTAATTTTGCTAAGTGCCCTGCTATAATCGCGTATTTCTAACCCGTATTCAAATTTTGTTACAATCTTATAATTTTCAAATAATCTGTTTATGTTTTTTGAATTTAAAGTTCTTAAGTGGTATGACTTATTAAATTTGAATTTGCACTTTGGACATTGAACAAGTTGCTTCTCAATATTCTCATTGTTTGGAAACGTCAGATATATATATTTTTTGCTTACTCTTTTCATTTCTTCGATAGCTTTGGTAAATATCGCCTCTGGTAGGTGTTCTATCATTTCGCTACTGAATACAAGATCTATGGAGTTAGATTTAATTGGCAAATAATCTGCAGAAGCTTGAGCTTTATTAGTTTTTACATATTTTAACGCGTTGAAGCTTCTATCAAATGCAGTGGTTCTAAAAACTTTATTTATTTCATTAGATATTGTCCCATCACCACAACCAACATCTGCAACTGAGTTTACATTTGATGGAATTGATTTCACAATAAGTTCGATCTTATCCATTATTTTTTGATCAAGTTGTGCCTCATCCCAATCAAATTTTTCGTAGTACTCTCTGCTATCCATCAGTATTTAAGAGTCCTATTTTATTGCTATAAACCTTATTTAATTCTTTAGCAGCAATTTCCCAATTATATTTAGAAATCACAGCTTCCTTACCTTTTTTCCCCATCTCTTTCATCAGGTAAGATGCATTATAAAGTGAAATAATTTTTTCAGAGAGATCAATTTCGTTGTCGGAGTCATAAATTAATCCAGCATTTGTTTCATTAATTATTCGAACTAATGGATTACAATTGGACACTATAACTGGTTTTTCAAAAAACATATATTGAAAAAGCTTATGTGGGATTGTATTATCCGTATGTTCAGTTTTTAAGTGAGGAATTAGACATATATCACTTCCTTTAATGTAAGATGGAAGAAGTTCATGAGGCCGCCATCCCTCAAATGAAATATAATTTTCAGCATGCAATTTTTGGGCTAGTAGGAGTAGTGAATCGAAGTTACTTCCTGAACCAACCATAACAATCTTTAAATTTTCAATTCTTTTAATAAGCAATGGAATTGATTTGATAACTGATTCTAATCCTCGGTGAGTATCAAATCCTCCAACATATGTTACTGTAAAACTTTCTTTGAATTTATGAACAGTATTTTCATCTAATGGAAGTGAAAGAAATTTTTCCATATTTAAATAATTTGGAACTACTGTAATTCGCTCTTCTTGAACACCAATGCTTATATAGCGATCGACCGCTTCTTCGATTACTGTTATTACTTGATTAGCTTTCTGAGTCCACTCCAATTCGCTCTGTTTCCATTTCTTTTTAGAGATTAAAATATTGCCCGGAAAAGTATTTGCAAATCGATAATGATTTAATGCATGAACAAAGTTTTCATGCAAATCAGCCACAACGGGCAAATTAAATTTCTTATTTGAACGATAAACACTATTTAGCATCCACAGATCATGAACATGTAGCACTTCTATCTTTTTTTCAACTATGAATTTTTTAATTTGGATTGACCAGAAGATGGGATAAAGATTGAAGATCGTATTATTTAATCCGACGAGTTTCTTTTTAACGAATTTACTGATGCTGATCCTAATAATTTCAGCACCGTAAAAATGTTCGAAACTGTTTCTTGCACCAAAATTCAAACAAAGAACAAAAACTTGGTGTCCAGCACTTTGTAAAGCTATTACTTCATTCTCAACTCTGAGATCTCCAGAAAACTCATTATCTAAGATCATTCCTATTCGCATCTATAGTACTCCAGATAATGAGTTATTCTGTATCAATATCGTTTCTCTTTTTTATAAAAACGAAGTAATACCCACCAAAGATTAGAAGGAGAATTATAATATTTCCTATCCAAAGAGAAGTTAGACTTGCATAATAGGTGCTTGGATGAAATTCAAATGTAAGTTTATGATTACCCTTATCAACTTCTACTCCACGTAACACATGATTTACTTGAAGAATATCTAACTCTTTGTCATCAAGATATGCTTCCCATCCCTTAGGATAATATATCTCTGATAATACTAAAAATTGAGTTGAATCAGTTGAGACAGAAAATTCTAGTGAGTTTGGAGTCTGATCAAGTAACTCAATAGTTCCATTACCACCATACTTTTTGGTCTTTTCATCACTGACGACTAATGCTTCTGAGGAAGGATCAAATTGTTGATCATTCATATAAAGAATAACATCCTCTCTAGTCTTAAATGTTTTTAGTTCTCTAACGAACCAAGCTTTTTGAAGTGCGTCTGGATTAGAATACAAAACTTCCTTTCTAGATTGGTCACCAGTAACCATCTGTAATCTATCATGTTTTAATTGCGTAGGGGAAATAATATATCTCCCCCCAAGCATGTCTATCACTTTATAATTTATCCCATCAGGAGAATTGCCACTATACAGATTGTGTGATATCATATCCTGAATCAGTTGTAACTTGATAGCACTGTATCCACTAATTAGGGGATAGAAGTAAGCATAATGATTACTAGTAAATCCTTGCCCTAAAGCAATTGCTCTTTCTGATGGATCTCCATTTGAAAGAACTTCATTTATCGGAGTTTGCTTAAAAACCGATTCCTCTAGTCTTTGAGGATTATCCAATTCTATTAATTTATGAGCTTTGTTTGAAATAGTAAAAATCTCTGAAACTGAGATTATTAATATCAGAATTATAAATGCCTCAAGTTTGATTTTCTTCATAATAAAAGCTCCAGTCACAACCGAAGCAAGCACAAGAAACAGTAAAAGTTTCTGAGTATCAGCAATAAGAAATTCTTGTCGAATATATTTTATCATATTCATCGTATTTGCATCATATCTACCAGCCTCAGAGGGAATTGTATAAGAGAAAGAATCGCTGAATAGGAGAATACTAACCGTAACGACAAAAGCCGCACCAAAAATCGAGGATATCCATTTAATGTCTTTAAGTGAATATTCTTGAATGATTCCTCTCAAACCATATGCTGATAAAATTAGAATCATAATAAATGTGATATTGATAAGCATCGCAGGTGCGCGAAACTTTGAGAAATATGGTAGATAGTAGAAGAACAGTTTATACAGTTCGGGTAAATGTCTTCCGAAACTTAGGAAAACTGAAAATACAATAAAGATTGCTAGAGAAATAACAAATTTATCCTTTCTGTAATAGACAAAACCTATTATTGCAAAAAGAAATAAAACCATGCCCATTGTTGCATAATTTCCATTAAATGGTTTATCACCCCAATAACCAGGAACTCGTTGATTTTTAAGGTGAGGATATTTATCACCATCATAATTTTCCCCCTGCAGACCCCCATTATATCGTGGGATAAAAAAGCTCATTAATTCTCTTGGTGAAAAAGACCATTGTGTGGCATATTCAAAACTCACGCCACCTCCTTCAACTGCTGAATTAGCCTCGGTTCCTATTTGAACTGGATTTCCACCACGAGTAGAATATTTTGCATATTCATTTGTTGTAAACAAAGGCTGGGCAGTAGTCATAAATGTAAGAATTAGCGCAATGACAAATTTTAACAGAAGTGCCCCTGTTTCTTTAAATTTCTTTTCAACCAACATCATTATTGTTGGATAGATATAAAGTGCAAAGAGCACAAGTATTCCGTAAAATACTATCTGAAAATGGTGAGTTCTTACAAGCCATGCAAAATTAAATGCAAATAGACCAACAGCAAGCCAGTTCTTTTTGTCAAAAAGATAACTAAAACTGAGAAACACCCAGGGGAGCGTCATAATCGCTCGTAGCTTAGAGTTGTGTCCATCACTAATCTGGGCTTGCCAATCTGGAAGCAAGACAAAAGCTATGCCCACAATGACCGCAATATACCAAGGAATATTTTTGTATCTAAGGAAAAAGAATATCCCAATTCCACCTAAAAGCAAATACCAAAATACCCAGTAAGATACTTGATCCAAATATTGGAGAAGAGAATCAATGTGAATAAGCTTTGGGGTCAGCCTCGAGTATATTGGCTCCCCACCAAATATTGAAGGATTCCACAAAACAGTCTCGCCACTTTCTTTAGACCATTCCACCCAACGATGTGTCTGACCGATTGAACCAACTGAGTCAACACCCATAGGTCTTACTTCATCAAGCATCCATGGCAGAAAATAATAAAGAAGTGGAATTAGAATTAAAATAACTGAAATGATTATAGATTGTTTTTTAGTAACTGACTCCAACTTGCTTGGTGTTTCAGAAATCTTTGTTGGTTTTAACTTTTGCTTTTTTGACTTGCTCATAGTATATATATTAAATATTTTAATTTTGAATTTAGTAATTCATCAAAGCATTAACAATTTTCTCTCCAGCTCTACCATCACCGTAATAACTTCCTTGCTCTCCGAATGTATCAACCAATGATTTCTCAATGATTAAATCTTTATTGGTACCGACTATAAAATTCCAGTTCCCATTAAGTGTTTCTATCCATTCTGTTTCATCCCTTAGAGTAATGCATGGTTTCTTTAGAAAGTACGCTTCTTTTTGTAATCCGCCACTATCTGTAAATGCTTTTTTAGAATTCTTTAATAAAAGAATAATTTCAAGATAACTGACAGGATCTATAATCTTGACATTATCGTTGTATTTAATCTCGTTTAACTTAGTTTTTGTTCGAGGATGAAGAGGCAAAACAACTGGAATATCTAATTCTGAAAAAGCACTGAAAATATTTTGCAATCGATTTTTATCGTCTGTATTTTCGGCACGATGAACTGTAGCCAAATGAAATTCTTTCTCATCAACTAATTCAGAAAGTGAACATTTATCTTCTGCCATTTGCTGATAAAATAGAATTGAATCGAACATGACATCGCCAACAAATTTTGAACTTTCCGCAAGTCCTTCATTCTCGAGTAAATGCATCGCATTTTGAGAAGGAACAAGAAGCAAATCGGAAATACGATCAGTAGTTATCCGATTTATCTCTTCGGGCATAAATCTGTTGAAACTTCTTAATCCGGCTTCTACATGTGCAATTTTTATATGAAGTTTTGCTGCCGCTAGCGCTCCCGCAATTGTGGAATTTGTGTCGCCATAGACGAGGATCCAATCCGGTTTTTCGGAAAGCAATACATCTTCAATTTTGATTAACATTTCGCCGGTTTGTTTTGCGTGTGTTCCTGAACCAACCTCCAAATTGTAGCTAGGCTTTGGAATTTCAAGTTCATCAAAAAAAATTTTAGACATATTTTCATCATAGTGCTGACCAGTATGTACAAGCACATCTTCTATCTCTGTTTTATTCATAAACTCTTTGCTTACGACTGCAGCTTTGATGAACTGAGGTCTGGCCCCAATTATGGATACAATTTTCATAAAGTGATTTCGTCAAATAGTTTTTTTAGATTTTTTGCAAGATTTACACGTGAATAAACATATGAATTAAATTTATAGTTGGATTTTCCTTCTCCCCATTCTTTATACATTTTCTTTAAAACTTCGTAAGCCCTATCTATGTCATCGTAATCTACCATGGTACCACAATTTGTTTCTTGAATAATATTTGCCGCATCCCCATCCGTTGGCCCAATTGCAAAAATCGGTTTACGGCAGCCCATGTACTCAAATATTTTCCCTGTTAAAAATCCTTTATTATTGGGTACGTTGTCAATTACAAGAAGAAGTAGATCAGAGGTTTGAAGTATTTTCGTTGATTCTTTATGAGGAACGAAGTTTTTGATTGATACAAATTCAGAAAGATTATTATTGCTAATCTCATCATTAAACTCTTTACAGAATTTCCCAGCAAAGTTTAACTTAATGTTTTTAATATCATCTTCAAATACTAATCTATTTAATGCATGGAGAAGCGGATAAGGCACACGATCCTTTGACATGGCACCAGTATAAGCAATTGTAAAGCTTTCGTTTTTCTTTCTATCCAATTGGTCAAAATCAGATTCATCATATCCATTTGGAATTATTTCAATCCTTGCATTTTTTGACTTAGTTCTAAATAGCTCTGACATGTTCTTGCTAATTGTGACAATTGCATCAGCATCTTTAATTACTTTGTTCTCCCAAAAAGCATCAATTTTTTTTGTAATTATACTTCTTTTAACATTTTGATAGTATACAATATCCAACCAAGGGTCTCTAAAATCTGCAATCCATTTAACTCCAGTTTGTTTTGCAAGTTTTCTTCCTATCAATGCGGACGTCTGGGGTGGTGAGGTTGAAAAGATCAGCTCAATATTTTCTTGTCGGATTATTTCTATTCCTTTCTTGACCGCATAACTTTTCCAACCTACTTTGGCATCTGGGATGAAGAGATTCAGTCTGATCCACTTAGCAATTTTGTTTTTTATTGATGAATCATTGTCATTCAATAGTATATCGCCTGGAATTTTTTCATCATTTTTTTTACCAGTAATTTTCTTATACAAATTGAATGGTTCAAGTGAATTGGTTTTATATATTTTACAGCCATTTGGGATGTCATTAAGCAAAGACATATCCTCTACAGGACTATCAGAATTTTTAACAGTCAGCACCACAGGTTCCCAACCAAATTGAGGAAGATACTTAACGAATTTTAATGCTCTCTGAACGCCTGCTCCTCCAGCGGGGGGCCAATAATATGTAATAATTAAAACCTTCTTCATTATCTATTCTTCTGCAAAGGTGACTAATTCATTAGCAAAATTTTTCCATGAGTATTTTTCTTTGTCAACTCGAATATTTTCGGAAAAATCAGTTTCCCTATTCTCTTCAAAATATTTTAATATTGATTTAGCGAGTTCAGTTGGATTTTCTTTTTCCACTAAATAACCAGTCTTTCCATCAATTATTACTTCGCTTAAACCACCAACGTTCGTTGAAATCATCGGTTTTACAAAATTATTTGCAATCTGCACAATTCCGCTTTGGGTTGCTGATTTATATGGAAGCACCACAACATCACACGCAGAGAAATAATACTTCACTTCATCTTGAGGAATAAAATCACTGAATAAAATTATATAATTCTCAAGACCTAGGTCTATGATTCTTTGTTTGTACTTTTCTTCATTCGAATAAAATTCCCCAGCCACAAGAAGTTGAAAATCCATTTTTGATTTTAATTCTGCTACAGCTTCCAATAGCACTCCTAGCCCTTTATATTCTCTTATAAATCCGAAAAAGAGTAATGTATTTTTACTTTTTAGCTTTAGATATTCTCTGGCAGCTTTTTTAGAAACTGCCTCTCCAAAATTCGAATATATTGGGTGATATAGTGTTGCGTAATCGGCGTTTGGAATTATACTGAGAAGTTCTTTTTCAACGCTGTTAGAAAGTAAAATGAATTTATCGACTGATGAAAAAAAGAATTTTGTCAAAGATATATCACCTGGCTTTTTTTCATGGGGAATTACATTATGACATATGACAACAATTTTTGTCTTTCCGTTTCTTTTTACTACTCGAGAGATAACCCCATAACAAGGAGCAAAAAATGGCATCCAATATTTTAGGATCAATAAATCGGGTTGAGCATCTCTAATTTTCTTTCCTACTCTAAACCAGTTTGTTGGATTGATAGAATCGAGTATTATACTTGTAGGAATTTTATCTGCAGAATCCTCACTCTCTAACTGTGTTTTGCCGGGAAAAAGAATTGACGGATACT
This sequence comes from uncultured Ignavibacteria bacterium, assembly GCA_963751695.1. Classification (GTDB taxonomy): domain Bacteria; phylum Bacteroidota; class Ignavibacteria; order Ignavibacteriales; family Melioribacteraceae; genus SZUA-22. Next base: position 132,666 of record CAVVVP010000003.1, read on the forward strand.
GTCTTTTGAAAGTGATTACATCTACTTTAAATTGTTTCAAGAGTTCTTTATAGAGCAACCCGGCAAAATGAGCAATACCTCCTCTTAACGGATATGCCGCAGATAGTATTATTATCTTTTTCATTGAACTGATTTAGAATAATTGAGGAGAAACAATTTAATATTTGAATACAAATTATTTTTGCTCTTTTATCGAATACTCTCGGTCATCATGTGTGCTGTGGACCATAAACTCACCAAGCAATCCAACTGAGAAGAACTGAACACCAACTACTATAAGCAATCCACCAAGTGCAAGAAGAGGTCTATTATATAATGGTGTTCCATTTATCCACCAGTCATAAGATAAATATGCACTGATCAGAAAACCGACTAAAAATGCAGTTGCACCCATGAAACCAAATAAATGCATTGGTCTTTGAATATATCTTGTTGTAAAAATTACAGTTAGAAGGTCAACAAAGCCTTTGAAGAATCTAGAAATTCCAAACTTTGTGCTACCATATTTTCTTGGATGATGCTTCACAACAATTTCTGTAATTCTAAATCCTTGCCAGCCAGCAAGAACAGGAACATATCTATGAAGCTCTCCATAAATTTCCACACTCTTGACCACATCTTTTCTATAACCCTTTAATCCACAATTAAAATCATGAATTTTAATTCCACTCATTAGGCGGGTTATATAATTGAAAAACTTGGAAGAATGCTTCTTTATAAATGGGTCATGTCTAACTTTTTTCCAACCAGAAACAAGATCGTAACCTTCATCGAGTTTTACTAATAAGTTAACTATTTCAGCTGGATCGTCCTGTAGGTCAGCATCCATTGTTATAACTGCATCCCCAGAAACATTTTTAAAACCAAGCTGCAAAGCAGCAGATTTGCCGTAATTTTTCCGAAAACTTATGAATTTAATTTTATTATCAGTTTTTGCATACTCTTTTATTATTTTTAGGGAATCATCACTGCTGCCATCATCCACAAACATTATCTCATACTGGATATCAATCTTTTTGACTGCATTTCTTATTTCAGCAATTAATGGTCTAAGAGATTCTTCTTCATTATATAGTGGAACTAAGATTGACACTTTTTTAAATGAAAAGCGTTTTAGATTAGTTTTGTTGTTGTAATATTTTTTCCCAGGACGTTTATAAAATTTTTTCTTAGGTTTATCAGTACTTACTGATTCTGTTTTAACTTGGTTTTCGTTCGTCACAAATTCATCTTTATTATTTATATTAAAAGTTAAAATTAATCTAATATATGGCTAAAATCAATTTAAAGCCGTGTAATTATTCACCGCTTTGAATGTAAAAAAAAGTATTTTTATGGGTAGAATTGTTTATTGGGGATTGATTAGAACACTAATTACCATAGTTCTGCTATGGATAAGTTATGAATATTTCTATAATCAGTATTGGTGGATTATAGCATCAATAGCTGTATATATTTTTGTGATTCATCCAATCGTTTCACAATACCAGTCATTTACAGAAGAAAATAAAAACGTAATGGTTGACTCACTCTGCTCTAAGTGCAAGCACTTTAGCGAGACAGCTGTTCTTTGCATCAAATATGATAAACATCCAACTGAAGATTTCATCCCATGCGAAGGAAAAGATTGGGAACCAAATTAGTATTATTTAATTTGGACTAGTTCTCCATTTTGCAAGATAATTATTCAAGAATTCAATAAATTTAGAGCATTAAATATTTAATTTCTAACATTTAGAGGATATAATGAAAAAAATAGTAATACTCATATTTCTATTTAGCTTTGTCAATTTAGTTTCTGCACAAGATGAAGCTGACAGTACTTTAAATATGTGGGTTCCTTCCTTGTTGGCATCTGCAAATCTAAGTCAGATTGCCTTTCAAGATTGGTCAAAGGGTGGTGAAAGTTCTTTCTCATTTGTACTCGGTGCTGACTGGCTTATGAACTATAAATCTGAAAATTGGTCATTTAAAAATCAATTAAAGGGAGAATGGGGTCAATCAAAAACAGGTACTGATATTAAAAAAATAACCGCTAACAATGCTTTTAACGAAACAGTTTACATGTACGATCCCGGCTGGTTATTTAAACCGTACGCGAGTAATTTGATACGAACTCCGATATCTGAAGGTTTTAATTACAGTGAAGAAGATAAAGAGCAAATTGTCGCTTTTTTTGATCCCGGATATGTAACACAAAGTATTGGTTTTGCTTATGACGAGTCCGATGTAATCAAAACCAGATTAGGTGTTGCTTTTGAAGAAAGCTTTGCCAATAAATTTGCTGCCCAATATACAGATGATTCTGAAACATCCGAACTTGAAAAGTTTAAGTTCGAAACTGGTCTTGAAAGCATGACAGATTTAAAGCTACAGATTGACGATAATGTGGTATTTAACAGTAAACTAAGACTTTTTTCTGGTTTTAATCGCATGACAGTATGGGATGTGGCTTGGGATAACACATTTACAGCTGAAGTGAACACGTGGTTAAATGTAAATCTAAGATATATTTTGGTTTATAAGCAAAGTGAGTCATTAAGGACTCAGATGCAAGAAGCTCTCCAAGTTGGAATTGTATATAATATATTCTAAATTATATTGATGTCTCTTCTCCAATTCCGAAACATGAAATTGGATTTGAAGGAGAGACATTTTGTATTCCAATCCATCCTATCCCTTTTTACAATTCAAAAATCTAAACATTCAACATTTTTTATTAACTTCATAAGTTCAAAATCTAAAAATATAAAATGGTTAAATCGAAGAAGAAAGCATCAAATAAAACTCTAATCGTAAAAGGTGCTAGGCAACACAACCTAAAGAATATTGACCTCGAACTTAATCGAAATCAATTGATTGTGGTTACTGGTGTCAGCGGAAGCGGAAAATCATCTCTGGTCTTCGATACGATATATGCAGAAGGACAGAGAAGATATGTTGAATCCCTTTCTTCATATGCTCGTCAATTTCTGGAGCGTATGAGCAAACCTGATGTCGATTACATATATGGAATAAGCCCGGCAGTGGCAATCGAACAGAAGCGAGGAGCAAGAAATCCACGTTCAACTGTCGGGACAAACACAGAAAATTATGATTATATGCGTCTTCTCTACGCTAAAGTTGGAAAAACGATCTGCTTTGATTGCGGCAAAGTCGTTAAAAAAGATACTGTGAAAACAGTAACTGATTGGCTAAATGAGCAGAAAAATAATTCGAAATTTTATATTGGGTTTCCAATCCACTCCCACGAAGGAAGGACTGTAAAAGACGAACTTGATCTACTTAAAAAACGAGGATTTTTCAGAGTTTTCAACAAAGGCAAATTACTTGATCTGAATGAGTTAAAATCCATTCCAAGATCTAAAAAAAACTTGATTGTTGTAGTTGAAAGATTCAAGATCAAGTACGGGAAAATGCGTGAATTGCTTGCTGATACTATCGAAATTACTTTCAAAGAAGGTGAAGGAAGACTTGCTATTATAAATTCAGAAGAGAATTCTGTTTTCAATTTCACTCAATTCTATGAATGCTGTGGTATTCGGTATGAGGAACCTGAACCTAGATTCTTTTCCTTCAATAATCCATTTGGAGCATGCCCAGTCTGTGAAGGTTTTGGAAAAACAATGGGCTTTGATCAGGATCTAATTATTCCAAATCCAAAACTAACTTTATTAGAAGGAGCCATTGCTCCTTGGAGAACAGTAAAATACAGTAAATATCTTCGTGACTTGGTAAGAGTTGCCCCAGATTATAAAATTCCATTAAATGTACCATTTGAGAAACTTACTTCCGATCAAGTTGAATTAGTTTACAAAGGAAATAAGGGATTTGCAGGAATCGAAAAGTACTTTTCAAAGCTTGAAAAAAAAACATATAAAATGCATATCCGTATTTTGCTAAGCAAATATAGAGGTTATACAACATGCACAGCCTGTAAAGGATCAAGACTTAGACGTGAAGCACTTCAAGTTTTAATTGCTGACCATTCAATTCACGATATAGTAATGATGTCGATTGCCAAAGCGAGTGACTTTTTCAAGTCAGTTCAATTAAGCGAGTATGAAAACAACGTTGCTGGAAAAGTATTAGAGGAAATTATTAAACGATTATCATTTCTTAACGAAGTGGGATTAGGGTACTTAACTCTGGATCGGTTGAGCAGTACTCTCTCTGGTGGTGAATCTCAAAGGATCAATTTAGCAACATCGTTAGGGTCAGCATTGATGGGGACACTCTATGTGCTTGATGAACCAAGTATTGGTCTTCATCCTAGAGACAATTCGAGATTGATTAAGATATTAAAATCACTCCGTGATATTGGAAATACAGTAATTGTTGTTGAGCATGATTCAGAAATGATGAAAGAGTCTGATATAATCGTTGATATCGGCCCTGCTGCTGGAATTCATGGTGGTGAGATTATTTTTAAAGGCGATTATAACTCGATTCAAAAAGATAGAAAGTCATTGACAGGAAAGTATCTATCTAAAAAACTAAATATCCCAATTCCACGAGAACGAAATATCAAAGAAGGGAATTCTATTCAAATTTTTGGAGCATCTGAGAATAATTTAAAACATCTTAATGTTGAGATACCTCTAAATAAATTTGTTGTTATAACTGGAGTCAGTGGTTCGGGGAAAAGCACACTAATCCATGATGTCCTTTTCGGAGGAATTTATAAATCCTTTGGTGGTAATGTTAAAAACATTGGAAAGCATTTAGAAATCATAGGTAAAAAGCATCTGCATGATATTGAAATTGTCGATCAAACCCCGATTGGCAAATCTCCACGATCAAATCCTATTAGTTATGTTAAAGGATATGAACATATTCGTACACTTTTTGCGTCAACTCCTCAAGCAAGATCAAGAGGTTATAAACCAGGATATTTTTCATTTAATGTTCAAGGTGGTCGCTGCGAAACATGCCAGGGTGATGGTTTTGTAAAAATTGAAATGCAATTCTTGGCTGATCTTTATCTCGAATGCGAAACTTGCAGCGGAACTCGATTTAAAAAAGATGCGAGGGAAATTACCTTCCGTGGGAAGAATATTGTTGAAGTTTTAAATCTGACAGTAGATGAAGCAGTTGAATATTTTGAGAACCAAAGTAAAATTTTAAGTTTTTTGGAAGTATTATCACAAGTTGGATTAGGATATATAAAACTTGGCCAACCTTCTAATACACTCTCTGGCGGTGAAGCCCAAAGAATAAAACTTGCAAAGCACTTATCAGTTCAGAAAGAGAAACATCACACATTATTTATATTCGATGAACCAACAACAGGATTGCATTTTCATGATATTGCAAAACTACTTGACAGTTTTTATCTCTTGCTTGAGAAAAACAACTCCGTTGTAATTATTGAGCACAACCTAGATATTATAAAATGTGCTGACCATGTTATTGATCTTGGGCCTGAGGCTGGTGATGGTGGAGGTGAAATTGTTGGAGTAGGTACTCCAGAAGAAATTGCAAAGAATAAAAATTCTCACACTGGAAGATATCTGAAAGAATATCTGAATTAACCAATTACTTCTTGAGTTGCACAATTCTTCCTGAGTTTGAGTATTCAATACTCACGTCATTATAATCCAAAAACTCACCAGATATTTCAATGGAATTTAATCCAGGGTTTAACTTATGTGAACCTAAATCAATATTTCTGTTATTTTCGAATGCAATAATATTAATCAGATCTTCATTTTGAGAATCTAGAATTAAATGATATTTACCTTTCAATTTTGCAATTATTGGATCATCAAATTTAGCTAGCCCTCTGCATTGTATTTCAAGTTCAGGAACTTTCCAATTAGTTACTTCTGAACTTTCCCTTTCATTCCATAATCTATCAATGCTTTTAACAGTATAAGAATAAACTACTCTATCAATTTCTGAAATCGGGATGGTTGTTGAAGATATATCACTATCTACTACTTTAATTAATTTCCAATTTTCTACGTAACCAATTATTGATTTTTCATAAATTGATATATAACCTGAATGGTTGCATATAACTTCTTCGTATCTCCAACTTAATATCAACTTATCAAAAGTGCTACTAAGAGATAAACTTGTTGTGAGAGTTGGTAGCTGGTAGTCGGTGTTTATCCATGGCATTCTCTTGGGTAAAGCTTTTTGGGGGAATGATGCTATTTGCAAATCTTTCAAGTGTTTGTATCTGTAAAAAGCTATACCATCAGAAGTGCTAGAGCGAGTAATTTCGATTTGCTGATCTATTTCATTGCCTACTCCTTCTCGATATGCAGCTAATCCGATCACAACACTTTTTCCAAATGATTGATTGGTCCAGTCTTTGACAAGAATGGGAAATTGTGGATTGTCCTTTATATTCCAGTATATTTGAGGCACAGCGTAATCTATGTATCCCTCCTCAAGCCAATGTCGGGAGTCTTGAAATACCTCACTGAATCCTTGCAAACCTCGGGCTTCTGCCAAGTTTTGATAAATCCCTATTGGTGTAACACCAAGCTTTATCATGGGCTTTGTCTTTTTTATTTTTTCACTTAATGCAGCAATAAATGAGTTGATATTCTCTCTTCGCCATTCGTCTATATCTTTCCCATGTCCATAAATGTTATACGAATCTTCATCATCTATTGGTACTTGAGGATAGCGAATGAAATCCAGTTGTACTCCATCAATATCATAATTTTCAACAAGTTCATCTATAACTTCAACTAGATATTTTCTAACCTCGGGCAAACCGGGATTCACCCAAAGCGAGTATCCCTCTGCTTCTTCTTTTCTGTATACCCAATAAGAATGCTTGCTCGCAACATGTTTAGAGTGTTCAAGAATCGAGATATCGCTTGTATTAAAACAACGCATTGTGTTTATCCATGCATGTATCTCTAATCCCCTTTTATGTGCTTCGGTTATAGCAAACTCTAATGGATCATAGTCTCCCATTACATCAACCTGGCCGGTTATATATGGAGAAAATGGCTCAAATGAACTCCTATACAAAGTGCTGCCATTGCTTCGAACTTGGAAATAAACTGTGTTGAGGTTCTTGCGCTCAATATCATCAAGAATTTCAAGAAGGGATCTCTTTTGTTCTTCTTCGTTGAAAGTTGGTGGTGGCCAATCTAGACGGTAGTTGGTTGAAAGCCAGACCGCTCTGGTTTCTCTTTGCAACTGGGTATAACTATTCTTTGGGATCAGAAATATGATTGTGATTAAGATTAAGAATTGATGGAAAACATTCATAGTAAGTTACTTGAAAATGGAGTTTCCACTCTTTACCGCAAAGATTATATCTCTATTATTTGCTTCAACATCAAATAATATATTGCCTATATCCTTTATCAGCACAAATTTAATCTTCCCATCTCTATTTTTTTTATCACGCTTCATAATTGTAATGCACTCTTTATAATCGACAGCCTCTATTCGTACTAAACGTTTTATTTGGTAAATCAAAGAAATTAGCTTATCAAATTTCTTCTGAGAGATTACGTTCAATCGTAAGGACAAATAAAGGGCACATGCAATTCCAATAATTACTGCATGTCCATGCTTTATCTTGTGATTTTGTTCAACCTCAAATGCGTGTGCGAAAGTATGACCAAGATTAAGCATTTTCCTTGTGCCAATTTCTTTTTCATCGCTTACAACCACATCACCTTTGAAGCGGACAGATTCTGTAATTATTTTTTCTATCACCTTTCGTTCTCTGTCGATGATTCCATTGATATTCTCGCTGACATACTCATAAAAAACATCGTTCGTTAAGTAAGCATACTTTATTACCTCTCCCAGTCCGGATATCATTTCCTGACTTGGCAAAGTTTTAAATAGATTTGTGTTGATGAGAACAAACTTAGGTTGTTTAAATGCTCCGATAATATTTTTTGTGTGTTCAAAGTTTATTCCTGTCTTCCCACCGACTGAACTATCCACAGCTGCCAATAAGGTCGTTGGTACTTGAACATACTGAACACCCCTTGAGAATATAGCAGCAGCAAACCCAACAATATCACCAACGATGCCACCACCTATTGCGACAAGCATACTGTCACGTCCATACTCATACTTTAGAAGTTCTCTTAATATCTTCTGAGTCGTATTAAATGTTTTTAATTTTTCAGTCGAATTAATAATTATTAGGTTTGCTTTCCCTTTTGTAAGGCTCGTTTTTAGAAGCCTATCAATTTCTTCTTTCCAAAAGTTGTAAACATTCTTATCACAGACTATCAGAACATTTTTATTTAGTTTCAATTTATCGGAAATGACATTGAGTTTATCAAAGTTATTCAACCCGAGATAAACATCATAAGGTCTCTGGGCAATGGGGATATTAATCTTTTTCATATATACTTTTTTAATATTTTCACTAAATTGTCTACTGTTATACCGATGCGAGTTTTATCTGTATCAATTGAAAAATCTGCTGCAGAATAATAGGGTTCCCTTTCTTTTTGCAATTCTTTAATTCTATGAATAAAATCCTCGGGTGTGGATTTATCTGAAAGTACTAAGTCGCGAAAGATAGGTCTATCAATTTTATTTTTTACTCTTTGGTATATCATTTCTGGTGAAGATTTGAGGTAGACGATCTTGCCAGTACTTTTCATCAATTCCAAATTATTCTTGTTTATTATTGTGCCTCCTCCAAGGGATAAGACAAGTGAATTTTCTTCAGAAAGCTCTAACAAGAATTCATGTTCTATCTTCCTAAAATATTCCTCGCCTTTTTGACTAAAGATCTCAACAATCGATATTCCTTCTTCTTTCTCAATTTCTTTATCTAGATCTTTGAAAGTCCATCCGATAACATTTGCCAGAATTGGGCCAATTGTGCTCTTTCCACTCGTCATAAAACCTGTTATATAAAGTCGTTCAATCATCAGATGTATCGTAAAGTTAATTTTTTAAATTCACTTTCAATGATAAGCAATATTAAGAACTTTATAAATATTTGGATGTGATATAAAAAAAGCCGTGAAGAAATCACGGCTTTTTGATACTAATTAATTTCAATTTCTATCTATAAAACTGATGCCTGTTATCGACAACATCTGCTTCTTCTTTAATTCCTTCGATCCATTGTGAAAATATCGAAGATCTCTTTTGGTTAAGCAAAATATTCCTGATCGTATTCTTCTGTATTGAGTATGATGTTGAATCAAAAGGAGTCTTGCTTGTAACCTTTAGTATAAAACTTCCTCTGTTTCCTTTGAAAGGATCAGAGATTTCAAAAACTGGCAGCTCTAAAGATTTCTGGGCAAATTTAAATTCTCGACCCAGTCCTGGAATAACACCACTTGGGGGATAATTATTTACAGAAGCAACTTTAGCTTTTGGATAAACTTCCTTTGCAATATTCAGATCGTCAACGCCACCAATTTTTTCCCTTGCCTCAACTGCAATTGATTGAGCCATATCAGCTTTCTTTTCTCTTCGGGTTTTATTCGTAATTATCTGTTTTACCTCATCCATTGGTTGATAACCAGCCTTTTCAATCCCAGAGACCATTGCAGCCACATAACCAGTTTCAAATTTAAAGACGGGAGTGACCTCATTCTGCTCCATTTCAAACGAATATTGGATTAGTGATTTGTTGCTTCCTAGACCAGGTACAAAACCAGAATTTTGTTGAAAAGAATTTGTCTCAACAATATTGTAACCCAAAGCAGTAGCTTCTTTCTCAAATCCATTTTCGTCAGCAAGAAATTGGAAATCGCTCGCATCATTATAGATAGCATCTAAGGTTGTAGCTGAAGGTACAACTTTATTAGAGATACTCTCAACAATAAATTTCTTGTTAGACTTATCAGTAACTTTTATTATATGCCATCCAAATTGAGACTTAACTGGTCTTTGTACAACTCCAATTTTTCCTTTAAAGGCTGCATTTTCAAACTCTTTAACCATCTGCCCTTTCCCAAACCATCCAAGATCTCCGCCTTTTGCTCCGCTTCCAGGATCGGTCGATTTTTCTTTGGCTAACTGTTCAAAATCTGCACCGCTTTTCAATTGATTGTAAATATCTTTAGATTCTTGCTCATCACTAACGAGTATATGAGAAGCTTTTAATAAAGCATCTTTACTCTTAATGCTTTTAGAAACTAGATAAACAACAAACTCATCATTTGCTAAAACTGGTCCGACAATGCTTCCTAAATCAGCGTTAACTACTAAATCCTGCGCCGGTGCAGGAATTTGAGACAACTGGAGTGTGTCTTTTGAGTAAGGTTTTTCTGAATAAATCTCTACATACGTTTTGAATGAGCTGGTGTCATTCTGAATCTTTTCTACAATTGCTTCTAAGTTTCTTTGAATTCCAACTGTATCACCTTTTGATGGAAGTGTCTTAAAAAGAACATATTTCAATTTTCTCTTTTCTTCGACTTTGTAATCTTCCTTGTTTCTGGTGTAGAAATCTTCAACATCTGCATCAGTTACAGTTATTGCGGAATCATTGATGCTATTGGTTTCGATAAGCACATAATCAGAGCTGAGCTTGATATTGTCATCTTCAAATTTTCTTTTAATCTCATCATCAGAAACAAGTACGGAACCTGTGACAAAACTGGATAGTTTTTCTTGAAGTAACTGCTGTCTCACTTGATCTTCCAATTGTAATACCGCATCTCTGTTCTGCGGATTATAGATTGCAGCATCGTAAGCTTGTCTATTAAACTGACCTGTTGAATCAATAAAGTACTGTGTAACAGAACTTGGTGGATTTGGACCTAAGAGTATATCTTTAATCTCTTCTGGTGTAACTGTTAATCCATATTCTCGGATTTTTTCTTCCATCAATGTCTGATTAACCAAATTATCCCAAACTTGATCTCTAAAAGCTTCAATTTGTGATTCAGGGATTTCAGCCCCAGTTTGTTCAACCTGAAATTGTTTGTATCTGTCAACTAAGTTTGCATAATCCTGATAAGAAATATCTTTTCCATTAATACTGCCAACATTGTAAGCACGGTTACCTATAATTGATGTAATCTGAGAATCAGAAAGCACCATAAAGAGTACGAACAATCCACCTACAGTTATTATGAACCACGGAGCTAAACTCCTCATCTTGGCCATCATACCCATAATTTACTAGACCTCCAATAAAACTAATTTTTAAAAAATTAAGATTTTAAATGTAGATAGGCTTTCTGTTAAAATCAATGTTTTTAAATAGTTACACTTTTCGATAAACTTGAAATGGAGATTAAAATGGGACACATAAAACAAACATTCTTAATAATAAATTAGAGAGGTACTTTAATATTATCATAAATTCCATTACTTTAAATTTTAAGAAATCATTCCTTATTTAATTAAGCAGAGCAGATTTATGGATAGTAATATTGAAACTACAAATGACAAATCATTATTGAAGAAGCAGATGAGAAAGCCGCTCTTCTGGGTTATTATTATATTATTCCTTTATATGTTTATTGGATTTATAATAGCACCATTTATTGTGCGAAGTCAAATAATCAATTTCATTGAGCAAGAGTATAATCGCAAATCCAGTATAGAATCTGTCACTGTAAATCCTTTCACATTCTCTGCTACGATTAATGGATTTGTATTAAATGAACAAGATGAACGTATTTTCTTCGAGTGGGAAGAGTTTTATATCAACTTAAGTATATTGCCCTTACTCAGCAAAGAAATCAGTATAGATGAAATAGAACTTAGTAATCCCAAAATTACACTTATTAAAAGAAGAACTGATTTCAATTTTTCAGATTTAATTAAACCGCTTGAAGAAGAAGAGGAAGCAGTTGATTCACTAATAGAAGAAGCTGACTGGATGATTATACTTAACAAACTTAATGTTAAATCATGTAATATTATTTTTGAAGATAGATCCTTAGATCCAGCAGCTCAATTACACATTGACAGTATTAATGTTTTTGTTACTAATCTAAGAATGGTTAGTCCAGATACAGCAAATTACCAAGTTTCGTTTAAAATTCGTGAAGGTGGTATGGGAACTGTTCAAGGAATGTTCACACAGATACCTCTGTTGACAGAATTATCCATCGAAGTTGACTCAGTTTCAATTTTGCCAGCGCAAACTTACTTGTCTCAGTTTGCACACTTAAGAATTGATGGAGGGAAAGGGAGTGTTTCTGGCGATTTAAAAGTTGAAATGTTGGATGATCAAATGCCATCAGCAATTTTTAGCGGGAGAATGGGAATGAAAAACCTAGATCTCCATGATAATTTAAGGGAAGAAAGATTTCTTTCGTGGAATAGTGTCGACAATTTTGGAGTTGAAATAAGCTATGAACCAATTGCTCTAGCAATCGATAGTGTTTTAATTGATGGATTCTATACCCGAGCTGCAATTGAAGCGGATCAAAGCATTAATGTCTTAGACATATTCAAACCAGTACTAGGTGAAATTGACACCACGAAATTGAATTTGGATGACATAAAAGTTGAACAAACTAATATTGAATATAAAATCGAAGTTGGGGAAATCTCTATTGCGAATAGTGGAATGCATTTTTCTGACTTTAGCTTACCAATAAATTTTTCCGCCTATATAACTGATCTGAATGGGAAAATTCTCGGGATAGCCACTGGTAATCCATTAGGAGCTATTGTAGCATTGTCTGGAAAAGTTGACGAATTCGGATTTGCAAAAATCGAAGGGAATTTAGACCCATTTGACCCAATGAATTATACAACTATGGAAATGAACTTTCAAAATATTGATCTAACTGATATGGATGGATACTCAGGAAAATTTGTTGGATACGAAATTGATAAGGGGGCCATTAATCTTGATTTAGAATACCAAATTAAAAAGGGAATGCTTACCTCCAACAACCAAATTTTCATGACACAACTAACTCTTGGTGATGAAGTTGAAAGTGAGGAGAGCCTTGGACCAATAGTCAAATTAGCGATTGCCTTGCTTAAAGATAGTGAGGGTAATATTGATCTTGATGTTGAAGTTGAAGGAGATTTAAACGATTCCGGAAATTAATACTGGAAAACTTGTATGGTGGGCTGTAAAAAGATCACTAACAACTATTGTTACCGCACCTTTTCGTTTTCTTGGCAATCTTCTTGGAATAAGTAATTCTGAGGAACTTGAATTTATAGAATTTGAAGTTGCTGATTCTTCTCTTTCTCCCCCACAAATTGAAAAATTGGTTAACATTACTAAAGCTCTCAATGAACGCCCCGGACTTAAACTAGGTATTTATGGAGCTGTTGACACAATTGCCGATAAATATGCTATGCAGAAAGTTAAGTTCGACAGTTTGTTTACCGCCAGATTAAGAAAAGAATCCGGTGATCAGAATATCACAACTGCTGCAGTTGATCAAGAATTAAGGAGAGAAATTCTTGAAACTATGTACGTTGAACTATATAGCGATAGTTTATTGAATATTTTAATCTCTAATCATATTGAGAGTTCTGAAGACGAATCGGTCAAAATATCCGCCGATAATATTGAAAATAAGGACATATTAAATATTCGAGATTATTTTAATGATCTTACCGAAAACCTAATTACAAAGCAGTATGTCCACAGAGAAGAGTTTTTATCTCTTACTTCTAATAGGGCTCAAACCGTTTACAACTTTTTAGTAGTTGAGCAGAAAGTTCCTAAAGAAAGGTTAAGCATAAAAGGGAATGATATTCATGAATATGAAGACGATGACTGGGTAAGATGTAGGCTGGAACTTGAGCCGATGGATTAAAAGCGGTTCAAGGACGTATTCGTATTAATTGTTTCTCAATTGCTAATTATTAGATGTTCTCTTTTCTTGCCTAATATTTCCATGCATTTTTTCTTAAATTCCAAAGCTAAAATTTTAAAAAAAATAAGGGAAAAATAATGAAGGTAAAGATTATGAGCTTATTGTTGATTTCTATTCTTGTATCTGCATGTGGTAACGATAAAAAAAATCCACTGCTGGATAATTGGGATACACCGTTTGGAACTCCTCCATTTGATAAGATAAAAAACGAACATTACATTCCAGCATTTAACCAAGCAATAGACTTACATAATGCTGAAATTGAAAAAATTGTTTTATCAGCTGTAGAACCAGATTTTAAGAACACACTCGAAGCACTTGAATACAGCGGGGAAAAACTAACCCAAGTAAGAACTGTATTTAATGCAATGACCGGTGCAATGAATAGTGATGAGCTACAGGAAATTTCAAAACAAGTTGTTCCACTACTTTCAAAACATAATGATGATATTAACCTAAATGTTGAGCTATTTAAAAAAGTAAAGCACGTTTATCTTAAAAAAGATGGATTAAGCCTAAATGTTGAACAAAACACCCTTCTTGAAAAGTATTATAAAGATTTTGTACGAGGTGGGGCTGATCTTGACGAGGAAGAAAAGTCAAAATTAAGAAAAATAAATGATGAACTTTCTCTCTTATCACTTCAATTTGGAGAAAATGTTTTAGGCGAAACTAACAAGTTTGAGTTAGTAATTGATAATGAACCAGATCTGGATGGGCTTTCTGAAAGCATGATTACTAATGCCGCAGAAACCGCAAAAGAAAAAGGATATGGGAATAAATGGGTGTTCACAATTCATAAACCGAGTATGATCCCTTTTATACAATATTCTGCAAAAAGAGAACTAAGAGAGAAAATTTATACTGCATATTTTATGAAGAGTGATCATAATGATGAATTGGACAATAAAAAAATCCTCTCAAAAATGGCTGCCTTAAGATTCGAGCGAGCTCAATTACTTGGGTATAAGACTCATGCTCATTATGTGCTAGAAGTTCAAATGGCAAAGAATCCAGAAAACGTTTATAGTCTTCTCGAAAAGGTTTGGGAACCTGCATTAAATAAAGCCAAAGAAGAGCGAGATGAAATGCAAAAGATAATTAATGCTGAAGGTAATAAATTTGAGTTAGATTCATGGGATTGGTGGTACTATGCTGAAAAACTTAAGAAAGAAAAATATGATCTTGATGAAAATGAAATTCGACCTTACTTTGAAGTTAACAACGTAATAAGTGCTGTTTTCGAATTAGCAACAAAACTCTTTGGAATTCAATTTATGGAAAGAGATGATATTCAAATTTATCATCCGGAAGTTAAGGTATTTGAAGTTAAAGAATCAGATGGAAAACATATCGGAATTTTATACACAGACTACTTTCCTCGCGCAAGTAAAAGAGCCGGGGCCTGGATGGATGAATTCCGACGTCAGCACAGAAAAAATGGAGAAATGGTTACTCCAATAATCTACAATGTTGGAAATTTTTCTAAACCAACTGGAGATAAACCAGCTCTACTTAGTCTTGATGAAGTTGAAACTCTATTCCATGAATTTGGTCATGCTCTCCATGGCTTATTATCAAACTGCAATTATCCATCAGTTGCAGCGACAGAAACACCAAGGGACTTTGTTGAATTTCCATCTCAAGTTATGGAGAATTGGGCTTTCCATCCAGAATTTTTAAAATCTTATGCTAAACACTATAAAACAGGTGAATCAATTCCAATCGAGTTAGTTAAGAAAATGGAGAGTTCAAGTAAATTTAATCAAGGATTTAAGGTTGTTGAGCAGATGGCTGCTTCGTATCTAGACATGGACTGGCATACAATAACAGAAGCTAAGGAATACAATGTTAATGAATTTGAGAATAAGTCTATGTCAAAAATTGGACTCATTTCGGAAATAAAACCACGATATAGAAGTACTTACTTTAACCATATATTTTCAGGGGGTTATTCTTCAGGATATTACAGTTATCTTTGGGCAGAAGTTCTTGATGCAGATGCATTCAATGCATTTGTTGAAAGTGGAGATATATTTAATCCTCAACTTGCCTCAAAATATAGAAAATTTGTCCTTTCAGCAGGTGGAACCGAAGACTCAATGGAACTATATAAAAAATTCAGAGGACAGGAACCTAGCATTGATCCTCTACTTAAACGAAAAGGTTTGAAATAGAACATTTATATTATAGACTGCCATAATAAGGCAGTCTATAATATTTTTCATTTTACTTCTGTCTCTAATCTCCCAACGTAGCTAACATGATTGCTTTAATAGTATGCATCCTATTTTCAGCTTCATCAAAGACAATTGAATGGTTAGATTCAAATACTTCCTCAGTAACTTCTAATCCATCCATTCCATACTTTTGAAAAATCTCTTCTCCAAGAGTAGTTTCTCTATTATGAAAAGCTGGCAAGCAATGCATGAATTTGACATTTGGATTCTCAGTAAGTTTGATCACATCTTGATTAATTTGATATGGTTTCATCAGTTTTATTCTCTCTGACCACGCATCTTCCGGCTCTCCCATTGAAACCCAGACATCGGTGTAAAGAAAATCAACCCCTTTTACTCCCTCTGTAACATCACTTGTAATTGTAATTTTTGCTCCGGAATCCGAGGCTATTTGATTACATATTTCGACTAATTCCTTGTTTGGCAAAAAATCTTTTGGAGCACAAATTCTTACATCCATTCCCATAATTGCTCCACCTACTAGTAGTGAATTCCCCATATTAAATCTCGCGTCACCAAGATAACAGTAGGCGGATTGATTTAGCGGTTTTCCACCATGTTCTACCATAGTAAGAAAATCAGCAAGTACTTGAGTTGGGTGGAATTCATCAGTAAGTCCATTCCATACTGGTACTCCTGCGTATTTACCTAATTCTTCAACAATTTTCTGACCGAAACCTCTGTATTCAATTCCATCATACATTTTACCAAGTACTCTAGCAGTGTCTTTCATCGATTCTTTGTAGCCGATTTGTGATCCGCTTGGACCCAAGTACGTTACATGAGCTCCTTGATCATAAGCAGCAACTTCAAACGCGCATCTTGTTCTCGTAGATGATTTTTCGAAGATCAAAGCAATATTTTTTCCTAATAATTTCTGTTCCTCGCTGCTAAGGTACTTTGCAGATTTTAGATCTCTCGAAAGATCCAATAAATATTGCAATTCTTCTTTAGTGAAATCAAGTAATTTTAAAAACTTCTATTTTTCAGATTTACCTTCATATTCCTAACTCCTCAAAACTCTATAAGTAATATTTTACTGACAAATATATTCAACTTAAAATTAAGGTTTCTATAGATTTGCAAAAATATTATCTATTTAACCAATCTTTAGAAATTGAGTAAATTTTCACTCATTTAAATTTATAATTATCCTATTTTTTTGGACTATAACCTTTGTTTGATGGGTAATCAATTTTAGTTAAATTTAGGTTTAAATTAAAATTCTTTGGATAGACTTTAATGAAATACATTTTTGCATTCGTAGCAACAATACTATTTATTATTGGATGCTCTGGCGGAAGAGACAGTATGATTATGGATCCTGATGAGGGACTTTCCTATGCAATGGAACTTTACAACGACGAAGACTTTATTGAGAGTCAGAAAGAGTTTCAGTCGCTGGTACTGCAATATCCAGGAAGTACAATAAATGATGATGCACAATATTATTTAGGTATGTCTTATTATTATGATGAACAATATCTTCTTGCTGCATATGAGTTTAGCAAATTACTTAGAGATATAAGAGGAAGCGAATTTGTTCCGATGTCTCAATTTATGTTGGCTGATTCATACTACCAGCTCTCTCCACCCTATCCTTTAGATCAGACCTATACATCTAAAGCTATTACAGAATTCCAATCCTTTATTGATTTCTTTCCATTAGATGCTAAGGTTGAAGAAGCTGAGCGAAAAATTCATGCAATGAATCTGAAACTAGCTGAAAAAAAATTTAATGCTGGGCGTATATACGAAAAGATGGAATATTACAACGCTTCTATGGATTATTATACAAAAGTGTATGAAACATATCACGATACAGAGTTTGCACCAAAAGCTCTTTATAGAAAGATTAATATTCTGCTTGATAAAGAATTGTTTGCCACTGCTTTTGAAAACATCAATTTATATATTGATAGATATCCTGAAGCCGAAGATATAGATGAAATCCGTCAAATCCATGAAAAGATGAAGTTTGATTAGTTGACTCCCAATGAATAAAGTTAAAGACTCCATAATAACGATGACAGAACTGGTGCTTCCAAACCATACAAATCAGTTAGGAAACCTTCTTGGTGGTCAATTGATGCATTGGATTGATATCTGCGCTGCACTTGCTTCATCCAAACACGCAAAACGAATCTGTGTTACTGCCTCTGTGGACAAAATTGATTTTCATCATCCAATCAAATTAGGTGATGTTGTTACCCTTAAAGCTTCTGTAAATAGAGTTTTCAACACTTCAATGGAGGTTGGAGTTAAGGTTACCTCTGAGAATCATTCGAAAGGCAATTTGGAACACACTAACTCGGCATATTTAACTTTTGTGGGCGTTGATGAAAATGGAAAACCAGTTAAATCTCAAGAAGTTAATCCAGAATCACCAGATGAATTAAGACGATATGAAGAAGCATTGGTAAGAAGAGAAAAAAGACTTCAATTACGAGATGGATAAAATGAAGATACTTTTTTTCTTGTTCCTCCTCTCGGTAAATCTATTCTCACAACAAATTCAAGATATTTATAATTCAGTTCTAAATTTGCACGACCAGCAAACCAATGAAACAAGTTCAATTGAATTAATAAGCGAAATTGATGAGCCTCGCAAATGCGGTTTTAGAATTATTTCAGAAGTTAAATACCAGTTTGATCAGTTTAATACAAATCAGCGGAAAATTGTTGTTGAGATATTGAGTAGACCTGACAGGCACAAAAGTAAGGTCTCACTCTCTGGTATTTTTAAAATCCATTATGATACAACTGGTGTTCATGCTCCAAATTATTATCCATCCGTGCAAAACAACATCCAATTGAGTGTTGATTCACTAGCAATAGCTCTAGATTCATCATATTACTACGAAATAAATATCCTTGGTTATGAACCGCCACCTGATGATGAAGGAGAAGGTGGTGATAATCTATATGACATTTACATCTCAAATCTTGGTTCTGGGTATTATGGCTATACAGAATATGAAAAACGTGAGACTGATAACAGATACAAAAGTTATATTGTTATGGACAACAAAATGGATGTTCCCACACCAGGAATAAATGGAGCTAGAGTAACTGCAGCTCACGAATTTCACCATGCAATTCAAGTTGGTTCATATCGTCCACCTCTAGAAGGTGATAGTTATTATTTTGAAGCGACTTCAACAGCAATGGAAGAATTTGTTTATGATACGATAAATGATTACTATTTTTATCTTCCAACATATTTTAGAAATCCAGAACGTAGGTTCACATATAGTGTTGGCAATACCGGTTATGATAGAGTTATCTGGAATATTTATTTAAAAGAAAAATTTGAGAGAGAAGATAACGATCTTACAAAAGGATTTGATATTATTAAGAAAAGCTGGGAGATAATGAGAAATCATCAGCGTTCAGCAATCGAAGCAATTAGCTTAGCCTTAGCTGAGAATGGACTGGACATGAAAAGCAGTTATGGTGATTTTGGAGCTTGGTGTTATTTCACAAGTTATCGTTCTCAATCTGGATACTTCTTTGAAGAAGCTGAAAATTATCCTCTGGTTAAACCGATTTCATATTATGAATATCAACCTCCTAAAAAAACATATTCTATGAGTATTCAACCAGTTGCAAATAATTATATGATCTTCGATCTTAGCTATTCGGGAGTGAATGATACACTAGTAAGTATTATTACAAATGGTGAAATTATAAGCGCTACAGAAGATCCCTATCCTTCAATCGAATATACCTACAGCTTGATGACAAATCCAGAGGACGGAGCTGTGCAAATTGTAAATGAGTATTACTCAAAAATAGAAAATGTTGGTAATGAGTATTTAACGGAAGTCAGTATCTTTAATGATCAAATTGTTGAGGGTTCAACTATCGAGCGTGGAGAGCTTGAATATGTATATCCACAACCTTACAGCTATTATAAACACTCCGATATATCTCTTGCAATTCCTGTAAAACAAAGTTCTATAAGCACTGCAAATCTTAATATTTATACCATAAGCATGAACTTGCTTTATACCGGAGAGCATGAAATTAACAACGGAGGAAGAAGATTAGTTCTGTGGGATGGATTAGATAATAATAGTCAAAAACTTTCGAGCGGGGTATATATATATGTCACCGAAACAGATGGACAGATACAAAAAGGTAAATTAGCGATAATCAATGATTAACTATACTCTAACATTAGAAGACCTTACGAAATCATTTGGACGCCGATTGATATTTAAAAATATAAATCATCAATTTTCGTCTGGTAATGTTTATGGTTTAGCAGGAAGCAATGGTTCGGGAAAATCTACACTTGCAAAGATCATGTCATATTTATTATCCCCTACTTCAGGAAAGGTTAAACACAAGTTAGAGGGAGTTGAAATAACTAATGAAAAACTGCATAATCATTTGGGATTCGTCTCTCCATACTTAGTTTTATATGACGAATTTACTGCTGAAGAAAACCTTAAGCACTTTTTGAGTATTCGAGGTTTGGAGTATGACATAGAAATAACGGATAGTCTTTTTAACAAGTTTTCATTATATGAAAGGAAAAATGATCTTCTAAAGGGTTATTCTTCTGGAATGAAGCAAAGGATGAAGTTTATATTTTCATTAGTTCACAATCCGGAGTTGTTAATTTTTGATGAACCAACTTCCAACCTTGATATAAGTGGTAAGAACACAGTTTATAAAATGATTAAAAAAGAAGCAGAGAACAAATTAGTTATAGTTGCCTCCAATGAGGAGAGTGATCTCGAGCTTTGCAGTAGAATAATTCAAGTAGAAGATTTTAAATTATGAAATCATATTCATTATTTAAAAAGGACTGGCAGTCAGAGCTTAGAACAAGATACGCAATCAATGCATTAGCAATGTTTATTCTTGTTACTATTAGTGTAATTCTTTTTTCTATCGGTCAAGAAAATATTTCTGAGCATTTGACAGGAGGGTTGCTTTGGGTTGTTATATTCTTCTCTGCTATGTCTGGTCTATCACGCGCTTTCGTTTCTGAGGAGGACCGCGGAACGACATTAACACTTCACCTCATTGCATCACCATCTGCAGTTTTTAATGGAAAACTTATATTCAATGTTGTTCTCGTCTATTTAATGAACATCGCAATAACCATTTTGTATTCAATTCTGTTTGATTCTTTTATACTGCAGAATTTTACAATATTCCTTTGGGCCGCAGTGTTCGGAAGTTTTGGTATTGCCGTATCATCAACAATAATTGCGGCAATAATTTCAAAAGCAAGTGCAAAAGGCACACTATACCCAGTGCTGGCATTCCCGATTCTGCTGCCTTTAATTCTAATTTTACTGGAGCTAACAAAATTTTCAATTGATGGAAAGTTGTTAAGCGAAGCATATGTTGAACTTGCAGTATTAATATGTTATGATGTAATAATGCTTACTGCATCATATCTGCTTTTTGATTTCATTTGGAAAGATTAAACAAGTTTTTTATGGTTACATTTAAATATTCCAGAATTGGAAAAATCATTCATCGATACGCAAACATTCCTCTAACCTTATTTCTTCTACTCTACATGTTCTCATCCTTTGCTTTTATATTTGAAAAATGGTATTACATATTTCCCTTTTTACTAAACTTAATAATTGTTATTGTATTAAATCGACACTACTTTAAAACGTATAAGTTCTTTCCATTCAGAATCGATATTAATAATGATAAGATGATTTGCTCTGATTATTTAAGTAGTGCTAAACAGATTGAAATTAATTTGATAGATATTGATGAGATCGATGGGGGAATTATTTCTGGCACACCAGCAAAACCAATTTACATTCATGATGGTAAAAATGACGTGGTTGTTGGAATTAGTCCGCACCTCAAGGAGAATGGAAAACTAATCACTATCATACTAAGTAATGTTAAAAAAGAACTTTACGATAGTGTGCTTCTTCGAATGAAAGAATTAGGCGAACTAACATTTGGTAAGGGCAAAAAAAAGCCCGCAAATTAGCGGGCTTTAATACTTCTACATCATATTGTTATTTCTATTTACCGAATACAGCGTCTTGAAGTGCTTTACCTGGTTTTAATTTAACAACTGATTTTCTAGCAATTTTTATTTCAGCTCCTGTTTGAGGATTGCGTCCTTTTCTTGCTTTTCTAACAGCAGTTGATACTTTTCCAATACCTGGAATTGTAAAACCTTTCTTAGCATTTTTTGCAGCTAAGCTTGCTAATTCATCTAGTAATATATTTGATTGCTTTTTAGTTATACTAACTTTAGCAGCCAAGTGATCAACTATTTGAGCTTTTGTCAAAGGTTTTTTTGGATCAACTTTCTTTGCTACAGCTTTTTTAGGAGCTGCTTTTTTTGCTACAGCTTTCTTTGGAGCTGCTTTCTTTTTTGCTACAACTTTTTTAGGAGCTGCTTTTTTTGCTACAGCTTTCTTTGGAGCTGCTTTCTTTTTTGCTACAACTTTTTTAAGAGCTGCTTTTTTTGCTACAGCTTTCTTTGGAGCTGCTTTCTTTGGAGGTTTGCTACAGCTTTTTTAGGAGCTGCTTTTTTTGCTTTTGCCATATTAAGCCCTATTATTGTTAAAGGTTTTAGTGAATGTCACCTATAAGATAAATAAAATATTTAAATAAAAAAATATTTTTAATGTTAAAAACTTGTTTCCCTCAGTTATAGTAAGAGAATATTGTATTATTTAAATGTGAGATTCCTATTTCTTGTGTATTTTATATGTAAAATTAATTTGAACTGTAGTTCTTTAAAAAACACATGAAAATTTGTATCAGATTAAATATAATTATCTATCTTTTTATAGTAAATTCACTCTCTGCGAGCAGTTTATTTTCACCGTCTGATTCAATTGATACTGATGTAATTATCTTAGATTCGACTTTTATAGCTGAACATGATTCGTTAATGATCTATGATTCACTAATGACTCCCGAAGGAGAATCCCTTGCTCCTATTGAGCAAATAGCTTTTCTAAGAACATATGAATATGGAACGCAACTTGATGATAAAGATTTTTTTACCGAAGACTATAGAACAAGCTCAGATTTAATTACTTACTTGCCATTCGGATTTTTACAAGACCTTGGTCAACTGGGACAGCCAAACGAACAAATGCTATATGGATTGGGTTTTGGCAATATTGGTTATAATAGAGATGGTGTTCTTCTGAATAATCCTTGGCAAAACTCATACGATCTTAACAAGCTCTCTTTCGAGAGAACGGACTCAATGGATATCCAACCTCTTACCAGAGGATTTTTATTCGACAAGTATAATAATCCTGTCAGCGTTAACTTTTATACCAGAGACTATTTCACTCCAAGACCTGTCACACGATTGAAATTTTATCAAGCAAGTTATGACGAGGGCTTTGTAGATCTTCTATTTCACACATATGTAACTAAGCGATTTGATTTTGGTGTTGGTTTAACTGTATCAGGTATCGATTCTAGATTTTATAATAGTGATTATGAATCATGGAAGCTAAATGGAAAATTTGGATATATGTTTAGCAAAGATATATTTTTGAGAGCCAATTACTACTTTACTTATGACTCCCTTGCTCTGAATGGAGGACTCCCTGCAGCCACGATTGAGAATGGTTTATATTCTGATGTGCTGTATAGGAATAGGTATCAACTCTCAACAAATCATTTTGCTGATGTTAAATTATTAGCAAACATTTTTCCGAATTCCAAAACTGATATAACTGTTTTCTATCAATACGATAAACAAAAGTTTCGACAAAATATTGATAGCAGTGAGGCATATATTCCCTTTATTAATCATGATAATTCTTTTCAAACTATTGGTGCTTCCTTTCGTAACGACTACAAAAATGACTATTTCAATTTATTGGCTGCAGCTGATTATAGTATAACTGATTATTCAATTCAGTTGATGAATACATCCCAAACTGAGAATATTTTCACATTAGCTGGGCAGCTTCAATTAACTCCCCTTGGCTCAACAATAGTGCCTACAGGTTATGTAAAGTATAGTAATTATTATGGAAATAATTTTCTCGGATTTGGCGCTGATGTCAATATCTCACTTAACAATCGGTTGATTCTTTTTGGTGGAATTTCCCTCTATGCAAAACCTCATTCAATTATGGAAAGATACTATACAGATCCCAATAATCTTCCAACTGGGTATATTCCCCAGAGTAATTCAGATAAATCCAAGGTTAGCACACTTGAGATAGCGCTAAAATTTAATCTAGATTTTCTTGATGGAAATCTATCTTATTTCACATATAAGAACAGCAATGCTTTTAAACCAATTATAAATAACTATGCGGATACATTAATTATAAATGAAGTAGAAATTCTTGAAAATTATTCTCAATCAATTTCTGGATTCAATGTTAACTTCAATTTCAAATTCTGGAACTTGATTTTCAGTAATAATATCAATTACTATTTCGATTCTGGTGATGATAATTTAATTTCTCATCCAAATTTTTCGGTTGCCGGGAAACTATACTATGTTGATATGCTGTTTGAGAACAATTTGAAATTGAAAGCTGGTATAAATTATCGATTCACGGGCGAGCAACCATATTTTATTTATGACATTGAAAAGAGTATGCAGGCGCGGTTTGTTACAGTTGATGGAGTAAGTTCAGATTTATTAAACGATAAAACTGTGCCACAAACTTTCCAGCTAGATCTTTATTTTGCAGGAACTATCCAAGAATTGGCAACAATTTTTATTGTGTTGGAAAATGTGATCGATAATGAATATTACATTGTTCCCTATTACTATAAACAACCCCAGATGCTTCGTCTAGGTGTTTCGTGGATCTTATTTGATTAATTTGGTTCCTTCTTATTAGATTGAAATTATCCCCATAAATCTGAATATTACTATATTGTTTATTATAGGAAATGTCATGAGATACATTTATTCGATACTAGTTTTATTCGTGTTTTTAAGTCAAAATGTTTTTGCTCAATCGGATTCAGTTGATGTAACTTTTTTCTACAAACCAGCAGATAATCCTGATACAGTATATTTGCGTGGCGAATTTAATGGATGGAATTTGAATAGTCTTATGACTAATGATCTAACGACCGGAGTTTGGTCAAAGACCGTGAGATTGAGAGTCTCCGGTCCATCTTCTCTTCCATCACCTAATAGTATTCCCGGTGCTTATCAGTATAAAATATATGCAGACAGCAATTGGATGTCTGATCCCTTGAACCCCAGACAAAATCCAAATGATAATAACAATTCATACTTATATACAAAAAATCCAACAATTCATTACCTTTTACCTAATTCGACTCCAGAATCAGGAATAATAAGAACTAGGTTTCCAGAGATAACTGCATATATTTTTCCGGCTAAAAATTCAGCGGTCGATACTTCTTCTCTGAAGATAACAATTGATGATGATGACTATACTGGAATCGGTGATTTATATTATCCTCAAACAAATTTGCTCACTTTTATTCCACCACAACCATTGAGTGATGGAGAACATAAATTAAAACTGACTGCAATGAGTTCACAAGGATCAACCGTTATTGATTCTACAACATTTGTTATACAAGGCGGGTTGGTTCAAATTTTATCATTTCCGGCGGAAACATGGAAATCTAGTTGGAGAATACAGGGTGCCGTATACAAAGAGAATGGTGAGATAAACACAACGATTGATACAGCTTACTTTGGTCGTGGAGACTCTACTTGGATGGTCTCAGTGAATGAGGGGTTTGTAGATACAACTTTATATTTATTACAGGGTGCCAATGAATTTATTTTGGAAGTTGGAATAAATGGTGTCATGGAACCATCAGAACCGATTAATATTTAATCGACTCGTTGAACTATCACCTAGAGCAAATATTAAAATTACACAGATGGGTGAAAATATTATTTTAAGTGCATCAGAAAGTAATTCTCCTACAAATCAGCAGTTAACATATTTGTGGAGTGAAGATCAGAACAATCCAGAAGCTCTTGGTATTATAGGACAAACAGAGGAAGAAATTCAGATCGCAAAACCTTCTACGTCTGGTGAGTACTTTATATCACTTACTGTCAAAGATTCAAGTATGCTTGTTGATTCCACTAGAAGTTTTTTCGTTGTTGAAGTTGATAATTTCAACATACAGCCTGCTAAGTATAATGACAATCCAGAGTGGGTAAAGAACGGGAATATTTACTTACTTTTCTTTAAAGCATTTACACCAGAAGGTACAATTAAAGCAGCGATCCCAAATCTTGAGTACATAAAAGCAATGGGCTTCAATATTATATGGGTTTTACCAATTACCGAAGTGCCTGGCAATATTGATAACCAAATCAATATTGGCTATTACACAAAAGATTTTCTGAAAGTCGAACCGTCTTTAGGAACCGAAGAGGATTATAAGAACTTTGTGGATGCTGCACACGAACTAGGGATAAAAGTAATCCAAGATATTACTCCAAACCATACGGGCAATGTGCATCCATTTGCAGTGGAGGCATCATTAGCTGGGAGTTATTCTCAGTATTGGAATTATTATCAAACAGAGCCGATTCCTCATAACACTAATGGACTTGGTGAGTGTGTAACTTCAGATGGTATATACTATTACTGTGCTTTTAGTGATGTCCTCTTAAACTATGATTGGTCAGATCTAGATGCACAGAAATATATGATAGATGTTTACAAGTATTGGGTTAATGAATTTGGAATAGATGGTTATCGTTTTGATGTTTACTGGGGACCGCATAGAAAATATGGTGAAAAAGCAATGGGCATTCCGGTTAGATCAGAACTAAAACACATTAAGCCTGATATTCTTTTGCTTGGAGAAGACGATGGTGTCGGTGTAGGTACTGAAGTACTTTATGCCGATAAAAATGGTGGATTGGATGCAAGTTACGATTTTCGTCTTTATTTTGATGGAATCAGAGGATTTGGATTCAGCAGTGCTTCCGTTAATACTCTTCATTCAAAACTAAACAATGCTGGATTTTTCCCAGGAGAAAATTCATACTACCTTCGTTTTATGGAATCTCAAGATGAAGATAGAATTAGCTATATCTACAATTCATTTGAAAAAACATCTCCAATGGCAACAGCTGTTTTTATGGCACCGGGCATGCCCATGATCCTTAACGGTCAGGAAGTTGGATTTGGAAAAGGGATGGGGAATCCAGGTGAACCAGACTTAAATGATAGAAGAAGAGGAATAATTGACTGGAACTTTGGCGGCAAAGACTTGCTTACTCCCCACTATCAGAAGTTAGGACAAATTAGGAGACAGTTTAAAGCTTTCTCACAACACCGAAAGGACACGAACGGTGATGGTAATGTAAACGCTGAGGATAAATCTGATTTTGATAGATTGGACACAGGCAACGGAATTGTATATTCTTTCTTAAGACCTTGTACTGATTCAAATGGATTTATAGTTGTTAACTTTAGCAGTTCTTCGCAAAACGTAACAATTGATCTGGCAAGCTCGAACCTTGAATTCTCAACTGATTTTACTCAAGGCAATACCTATTGGATTAATGATCATTACAACGGAATAAGCACTCAAGTTCTTGGAAGTGATCTTGCAGATTTCCAAGTATCGCTTGATAGTTATAAATCTGCTATATATACAATTTCAGTTGAAAAAGAAATGGTTGATCTTCCCGATATTCCTTCAATTGTCAGTGTGAGGAAAAAGGATAATGTAATACCAAGTGAATTCACTCTATTCCAGAACTATCCGAATCCCTTCAATCCATCTACAACAATAAACTTTTCAATCCCTGAGGGAACCAAGGTTAATTTAAAAGTTTATGATGTATTAGGAAGAATAGTTGAAACCTTGGTTGATGAACACTTATCGGCTGGTCAATATAGCTATCAATTCAATGCAAGTAATCTGGCGAGTGGAATTTACTTTTATAGATTAACATCTGGTGAATATTCTAAAGTAAAGAAATTGAGTTTACTAAAGTAGGATTGCGGGAAGGAGTGTCATTTAGACAGCTCAGCAACCATAATTGCTGCAGCACTAGCTACATTTAGTGATTCTGCATTACCAAATTTTGGGATTGTTATAATTTTATCTGCTATTTTAGTTACCTCATCGCTGGGACCATGAGCTTCATTGTTGAGTACAAGAACAGATCTTTTCTTTTCTTTTTGTTTAAAAATATTCTCCCCATCCATGTCTGAGCAAAGTATTGTCCAACCATTGCTTTTCAAATCCATAAGATCATTTATTAAACTGCTAGAGCCATGAACGTTAATGTTGAATATAGATCCCATTGTTGACCGAATCACTTTTGGATTATAAACATCTACAGATCCATTGCTAACAATTATATTTTTTATTCCAAACCAATCGCAAGTGCGGATAATTGTCCCGACATTACCAGGATCAGAGATATTATCTAATGCAACAATCAAGTTTTCGTTGTCGCTAATGTTTAAATAAGTGACTGGAATATTGAGAACTGCAACTATACCTTGAGGAGACTCTGTATCACAAAGTTTTAAAAATTTTTTGTCACTAATCTGCTCAATCCGGATATTCTTTTTATGCTTGGATAAATCTGGAAAGGTTTTTTTTTGATATCCTTCATTGATAATAAGTACTTCAAATTTTAGCTCGCTATTAAGAGCTTCATCAATTAATCTTTGTCCCTCTACAATGAATTTCTTTTCTTTTCTTCGAATCTTCTTTTGGTGTAAACTGGAGTAGTACTTTAATTCATTTTGAGTTAGCATAGGTTTTATTTGCCTAGATTGAGAATGAAACTAATCTTACTTACCTTGCTTTTTGTTATACAACTTAGGTGTTGACAAATCAAGTATCTTAACTTCTTCAATTTTACTAAGCTCAGATTTGAGCTTATCAACTTTCTCTTGATACGTTTTTTTCATTTTAATAAGCTGAGAAATATGATTAGTATGTTCTTCTTTTTCAGCTTCTGATGATTTTATATCTTTCTTCAACTGAATTATTAACTCATGAAGTCCATTAACCTTTCCTGTAAGTTCAGAAATAGTTTCTTCTTTTTCAGAAAGTTTCTTCTCAAATTCATCGTTCTTTATTTTATATTGATAATAGCTGTCACTTGTTTTCTTTAGAAGCTCTTCAAACTCTCCTTCCAAACTGGTTTTATTCTCTTCCAATTCTTTTAGTCTTTTCTCAAGGTTTTTATATTTGCTAATGTTGGAAGATTCGTTCGCTTTTAAAGATTCTACTGCTTTCATTATTGCCTTCTCACTATCCTTAAGAGCTTTAATATTTTCTTCAATTGTTTCTTGTTCACTTTTTAATATCGAAATAGTATCAGATTGATCCGACTCTTTTCTTCTTATTTCGATAAGCTTTTTTTCTTTTTCATTAATAATATTTTCTCTTTCTATGATCTGCTCTTCGATCGATCTTAATTTAGATTTTGAGCTTTCAACTTCCACTTTTATCTTCTTATCATACTCCAGAATTGTGTCTTCAATTTTGACAACTTCAGTTTGTAATGACTCTTTCTTCTTTTGTAATTCGCTTACTGTTCTATTTAATTCATCAATTTGAGAACTAACCTCATTTTCTTTACTCCTGTTTGACAAGATTTCGTTATTCATTTTTTCAGCGGTTGCTTTCATCTCTTCAATCTGCTGAACAATTTCATCTCGTTGTTTTATATTTATATTGATTTCTGAATTTAGTGCTTCAACTTCTTTGCTCTTTTCACCTGTGGCATTTTTAACTTTCTCTAATTCTTTCTTCTGAATTGAAATTTCTTCTGATAATTGTCCAGTACTCCCTTCGTATTCTTCTATTAGATTTTTTTCTTTAAGAAGATTTGATGACATTTTATCAATTTCCTTTTGAAGATCATTTTTTCTGACTTCTAACTCCTGAACCTTAATGTTTTCAGAGTTAATCAACTCTTTCTTCTCGAAGGCAAGTTTTTCGGCATTCTTTATTACATTTGATTTTTCAGCAGCTTCCTTTTCAAGTTCGACGGTCTCTTGTTTAAGTTTGTTTACTATTTCTTCAATTTCCTGTTTCGAAGCTACTTTTACATTCATTTCTTCTTCAATGATACTGGCTTTCTCTTCAAGTTTTTTTATTCGTTCTTCACCAGCATCAAGCAAAGCTTTCTTTTCTATTACAATACGGTCTGTCTCTTCAAGCATACTTGCTTTTGATTCTAATTGTTCACTCAAATCACTAAACTTATTTTGAATCTCTATCAAACTTTTTTCAACTTCGGATTTTTCTTTATTCTTTATCTCAATTGTATTTTCAAATTCAAATTTTTGGTCTTCGAAATTTTTCAATACTTCCTTCGTAAAGCTTACAGACTTTTCTAGTGTTTCCAATTCAACAAGTTTATCTTTGAGAGCTGATTGAATTCTAGAATTTTTTTCATCGAGTTTTTCTGCGACATCCTTTAATTTATTGATGTTTTTCTGAGACTCTATCTCAATATTCTTTAATTCCACTTTATGGGTATTTTTGAATTCTGATAAATCAGAAATTGATTTATCCAATTCATTTTTTTTCTTTTCTTTCGTTTCAACCTCAATTTGAATTCTTGATAAACTTGAATTCAATTCTTCAATTTGTGAATTTAGGGTTACGAGCTTTTTCTCAGATTCTTCAATACTAGTTTGGGTTATTAACTCTTTATCAGAAATCTTATTGACTAATACTTGATAATCTTCTTCTGCTTTAACATGTTTCTCATTCAGTTTTCGTATTGAGTCGTTCAAATCATTAAGCTCTGATTTCTTAATCTTTACTTCATCCTCAATTTCTAGGGACGTGGCGTTAAGTACTTTTAATGAAGCTTCTAACTTGGAGATCTCAGAATTATAATCCTCACTTTTTGATTGAAAATCGGTTTCTGTTTTTTCCGTTTCTTTCTTGATAATGCTCAGTTTCTCTTCAGAGGTAATTATATTATCTTCAATTTCTCTTAAGGTATCTTGAAAAGATATAAGAAGTTCTTCCTTAGTCTTAATAGTTTCTGTCTTATTCTGCAGTAAGGATTCTTTTTCAATTATTGAATCTTCAAGCACTTTAATTTTTTCGTTATAGTTTTTTATCGTCTCTTCGCTGGATTGCTTTTGCTCATTTAATTCTTTATCCGTTGAATGATGTTTATCTTTCAATCCGTTAAGACTTTTCTCAAGTTCTTCAACTGATTTTTCAAGCGAAGATTTTTCAGATTGAATACTCAGAATGTCAGATTTTGTTGATTCCAGTTCAGTTTTTAATTTGAGTAGTGAATCCTCGCTTTTGGTAATTTCACTTTTTTCTTTACTAAGAATTAATTGATTTTCTTCACTGGTTCTTTGTTTTTCTTTTTGAAGATTGCCTATTTCTTTTTCAAATATTTTTATCTGCTCTTTTAATGAATTCTGTTCGTTTTTATGTTTTTCTATTTCTTCTTTTCTTTTTTCAGATTCTTTTGTGAGTTTTTCGAGGCTAGCATTTAGCTTATCAACTTTTTTCTGAACCTTTCTTTCCTCCATCATCTTAGCTTTCAAGTCGCCTTTTTCATCAAGTTCCTTTTCCAATTCTGTAAGATCATCTTTAAACTCTTTAACCTTTTCTTGCAGTTCGGCTTCTGTATTTTTTAATTTTTCAATCTCTTCACTTCGGTTGCTGATTTCACTACTAAGTTGATCGTGATCAGTTCCTAATTGATTATTTGAGTTTTTAAATTTCTTTAAAACCTTTTCTTCATCATCTATCTTAGTAAGAAGGTCTTTAATCCTTTTTTCAAAATTGGCTATTTCTTTTTCTTTATCTTCTTTCTTTTTCTGGAACACATCATTTCCAGTTTGAAGATCACTTTTCTTCTTCTTTAACTCTCCTACTTCTCTATTAAGTTCAAAAATTATTTTGGATTTTTCTGCCCTTTCTGAAGCTGTGCTTTTTAAGTATTCCTCAATTCTTAACTCCTCTTTTGCTAGTTCAGAAATTTTATCCTTCATTTGATTGACTTTAGCTTCAAGTCCTTCATAATTTTCATACTTCGTCAATACACTATGCAGTGTGTTTCTAAGCTCTTCATTTTCCTTGCGTAGCTTATTTATTTTATTATTTTCATTTGGATTAAAAATCTTCATGAAATAACTCTCCAATCATATTTTTTAAAATGAGAAAAGGTAAATTATTAAAAAGAAGCAACAATGAGAAAATAGTGAATAATTTTTATTCTTTCACTATTCAATAATATTTATTCACCCTCAAGATGTGAATTATCAATCTAATTTATAAGTCGTCTGATAAAACCTGTGAGAGATAATCACGATATAGACTATTTGGCATATCGGTAATGATCTTTTGTAATTGGTCTTCATCAATAAATTTTTTTTTGAATGCAATCTCTTCTATGCAAGCAACTTTTAATCCTTGTCTTTCTTCGATCACTCCGAAAAAGTTTGATGCCTGCAGTAACGAACTTGGAGTTCCAGTATCCAGCCATGCCACACCACGTCCAATTAGCTGGACGTTTAATTGTTCTTTTTTAAGATAAACATTGTTGACATCTGTAATTTCTAATTCGCCTCTTGCAGAGGGTTCTAAGTTTTTTGCAATCTCAACTACATTATTGTCATAAATATAAATTCCGGGAACCGCAAACTTCGACTTTGGAAACTGAGGTTTTTCTTCCAGGGACAAGACCTTGCCATTTTGATCAAACTCAACGATCCCGTATCTTTCAGGATCAGTAACTCTATATGCAAAGACCGTTCCTCCAATATCAAAATTTTGATAAGCTTCATAAAGAAAATTTAGCTTACCATAAAAAATATTATCTCCTAGAATTAACGAAACAGAATCATTATCAATAAATTTTTCTCCGATAATAAATGCTTCAGCTATTCCATTTGGAGCTTTTTGCAAAGCATATTCAATCTTCATTCCTAGCTGAGAACCATCGCCAAAGAGCTGTTTATACAGCGGAATTGTCTCTTCATTTGATATTATTAATACTTCACGAATTCCACCAAGCATTAAATAAAGAAAGAGGATAGTAAATTAGCGGTTTATCATATATTACTGCTAATTGTTTACTATAAACTTTTGTAATTGGATAGAGCCTGGAACCTGCTCCTCCAGCCAAGACTATTCCTTTCATTGCTCACCTATCTTGTAACTGTGATATAACCAGTCTTTATTATTGCTTCGAATTCATTGTAGAAAACTATTTTGAATCTACCAGGTCTGGTAAATTGATATCGAAAAAATGTATCGTGCCATGTTGGATCTATTTTATACTTTTTAGTCTCTATGTATTGATCAAAATCAAACGCATTTCCCTCTTTGCCCCAAAAATCAACTTTTAGAATACTTGAATTAAGAGGAGCATAATGGGATATCTTCATATATACCCACCCATTGTTTTTACTTAAGGAAACACTTTTTACAATACCGAGAGGAGTGCCACCAACTAAAATGTACTCGCTGAAGATCAATCCGATGCCATCATAATAATTTTCAGATTCTGCAGCTTTAGTATCACTTCTTGTATCTGTTTTAAGTGTCAATAACATTGAGGATAATGTTTCTTGATCTTCGTTAACAACATAAACTTTAAACTTTCCTGTCTCCGTAAATTTATGATCATACTTTATAAAATTCACTTTTTCTTCTATCTCAACTACTTTGCTCTCAAATGGTTGGAATGAACCACTCACGAACTTATCTATAAAAAGGTATAGAATGTTGTTTGTTATTGGTTTTCCATTATCATAAACAATAAATAGAGATTTACCCCAAGCATCTATGTTCCAAGTATTATTTGTCCCAATAGCCTCGCCATCTTCAGTAACTGATTCAGAAACATAAATGGACTGTGCAAAGCTTCCGCTAAGGGAAAATAAAAATACGATGAGAAATATTCTAAATCTTTTCATATTAAATAGAATCTAATTTTTCCAAAAGGATGGTGAAAATATAATTAAAACAGTAAACAATTCTAATCTTCCCATTAACATTAAAAATGATAAGAACCATTTACCGAAAGCAGGTAAGTGTGCAAAATTCTCAATCGGTCCAACCGTTTCAATTGCTGGACCCACATTACCTAAAGACGTTGCAACAGCTCCCATAGATGTTAAAAAATCTAATCCAATTAGAGATAATACTAATGTTCCAAAAATAAATACTCCAATATATAGTAAAAGAAAGGCCATTATATTTAGAACAATTTCTTGATTGACAGTTGACTTGTTAAATCTTACAGGAAGAACAGCACGCGGATGGATCAATCTTCTTAACTCCAATGCACTGTTTTTAATCAGAATTAAATGGCGGACAATCTTTATGCCACCACCAGTTGAACCAGCAGAGCCTCCAATGAAAAGTAATAAGAAAAATATTACATGAAAGAAAATACCCCACGACAAATAGTCGGCTGTTACAAATCCAGTTGTTGTTATCATTGATACAACTTGAAATAATGAGTCTCGAAATGTTAATTCAATATCCACATTTGGTTTAAAAACCACTCCCAGTGTTACAATAATTGTAAAAACTAAAACTAAAAGTGAGTAGAATCTGAATTCTTCGTTATTGGTGAGAGGTTTAAACTTTCTATGTAACCAGTAGTAGTGAAGAGAAAAATTCATTCCAGCCATGAACATGAAAAGAATAATTACGTATTGAATAAAGGGGGAATCAAAGTAAGCGATACTGCTCTGTTTGGTAGAGAAACCTCCAGTTGCCATAGTTGTAAATGAATGACAGATCGAGTCAAACACATCCATACCCCCGATAAATAAAAGTATTGCTTCAACTAATGTGAATAACACATAAATTCCCCAGAGTCTTTTGGCTGTTTCTCTAATTCTTGGATGAATTTTATCTTTTGTTGGTCCAGGAACTTCGGCTACAAACAACTGCATTCCTCCAATTCCCAAAATAGGTAGAATCGCTAAAGAGAGCACTATAAATCCCATTCCACCAAGCCACTGAGTTAAACTACGCCAAAACAATAATCCGTGAGGTAAAGATTCAATGTCATTTAGGATTGAGGCACCAGTTGTGGTAAATCCAGACATTGTTTCGAAAAAGGCATCAGTAATACTTGGAATTGATCCATGAACAACAAATGGAATTGCACCGAAGATCGTCATTGCGATCCACCCAAGACTCACTACAATGTACCCTTCCCGCTTCCTAATCTCCTTATCACTGCCTTTTGTAAAATAATAAAGTACAAAACCGAAAATAGCAGTACCTATACCAGATATTAGCAGAACCAGTATATCATCATCACCATAGTAGATGGAAAATGGAATTCCAAACATCATTGCAATTCCATCCAGAATTAAAAGGAAACCTATAATATTTGAAATGACCCTTAGATTAATCATCAATCGAAAAAGTCCTCTACTTTATCCACAACTTCTGGTAATGTAAAAACTACAACTTTATCGTCACTTTGGAATACTGTATCGCCAATTGTTATGTATCCAATATCGTTTCTAATATATCCACCTATTATCGCACCTTTAGGAAACTTTAAATCTCTAACTGGTTTTTGGGTTATTGAGCTTCCATCTTTAACTACATATTCAAGGACGTCTGCATCGATACCAGAAATATTAACAGCAGATATAACATTTGCCCTTCTAATAAATCTAGATATTATATTCGCTGCAATTAATTTTTTATTGATCAATGAATCTAAACCAATTGTCTGTGTTAAAGGGACATAATCAACATTATCCACTTGAGCAATTGTTTTAGAAACTCCCAAATGCTTTGCCATTAAGCAAGTTATAATATTTGTTTCAGCATTAGCAGTAACAGAAACGAAAGCATCCATATCAATAATTGCTTCTTGAGCAAGTAAATCAATATCTCTTCCATCACCTTGAATAACAAGTGTTTTTCTGAGATAATCGGCAAGCTCCATAGTTTTTTCTGTATTAGATTCAATCAGTTTAACATTAATTTTGTCCTCAAGAAGACGTGCAGCCTTCCTACCAATTTTTCCACCACCAAGTATCATAACATTTTCTATATGCACATCATCTTTCCCGATAATCTTCATAATTTCTTCAACACCATCTTGTGTTGTTATTACAAAAACCTGATCGTTTTTTATAAAGATATCGTTACCTGTTGGAATTATAGTTTGTGGTCCGCGTTGAATTGCCGATACTCTAAATGACGTAGAAGGATACTTTTCAGCAACATCGCGCATTGACAAGTTTATTATCGGATTACCACTTTCCATTTTAATACCAATAATTAGAAGTTTTCCTTGTTCAATCTCAACAATATCTGTAGCGGCCGATCTTTCAATCAGCTTTACAATCTCTATTGCAGCAAGTTCTTCCGGATATATCAAATAATCAATTCCTAAGGATTTAATCATATCAAGGTTTTCATCTGAGACATATTCTGCGCTGCTAACTCTGGCTATTGTTTTTTTCGCTCCAAGTTTTTTAGCCAAAATTGCTGTGTTTATATTGATCGATTCAATAGATGTTACAGCTACTACTAAATCAGTTTTATCTACTTTAGCATCTTTTAGAATTCTAATAGATGTAGACGATCCTTGAAATGACAAAACATCCGTACTGGAGCTTGTTGCCTCAACATGATTTTCATCAATATCAATTATAGAAATGTCGTGTTCTTTGCTTGATAACTGTTTCGCCAGATGATAACCAACATCTCCAACACCGGCAATAATTATTTTCATAATACTCTCAAATTATGATCAGTCTAAAATTAATGTTGTTTAAACAATTATACTAATTCAAAATCGCGATGGATTTTTGTAAATTCAGACACAAAATTCTTCTGGTCAAAATTAAACTTATTAATTCATTTTATAACTGATTAAATGACATTTAAAAGTAACTACATAATTTTTTCCATTCTTATATCTCTTATAACTCACATCATATTCTTGTTCATTATATTTCCTTCTACCCAATCAGAGTTTAATAAATTTATTTCAAAAATGAGTAAGATTTCTCTAAATAAAGAAAAACAAATATTTATTGAAAATTATTTGGAAACTCAAAGTAAAATTGGAATTCCAATCATTGACAAAAACACAGCACACTTCTTGTTTTATGGTGTGGCCGATACGGTGTCTATTGCTGGAGATTGTAATGGATGGAATCCTAGCAATTCACTTTTTACGAGAATTGATAATACAAAACTTTTTTACAGATCAGAAAAATTTGAAAAAAGTGCACGCCTTGATTATAAAATAGTAATCAACAATTCTCACTGGATTCTCGATCCAGAAAATCCGAATCTCGCTCCGGGTGGATTTGGACCGAATTCTGAACTTTCGATGTCAGAATACATTCAACCAAGCGAAATAGTATACGATTCCTCGATTAGTCATGGTAAAATAATAGATCTTAAGTTTTATAGCAGATTGCTGGGGAGAATATATAAACTAGATATTTATTTGCCACCAGGATATGATTCTTTGGCACCCAAAGGTTATCCTACGATTTACTTCCAAGATGGTAGTGACTACATTTCGCTTGGTTCCTCAATTAATATTATTGATAACCTTATAAATGAAAATAGAATTCAAAAAATTATTTCTGTTTTTGTGACTCCAACGAATCGAATGGAAGAATTTGGTGGAAACAAACGTACCGAATACTCTAACTTTTTTTCGATTGAGTTAGTTCCCCATATCGATTCACTTTTTAATACAGTCAAAAATAAATCTCAAAGACTTATTCTTGGAACTTCTCTTGGAGCCAATATAAGCGCTTACATTAGTTACAACTATCCTGAAGTTTTTGGAAATTGTGGTCTGCATTCAGCTGCATTTTGGGTAAATGATAATGAAGTATACAATCTTTTTGTAAACGGCAAGATAAAATCAATTAGATTTGTTGCAACATGGGGAACTTATGAAAGCCTTTATGAGAATATGAGAAGTTTTGCACATGCTATAAGCAAGAAAGGGTACATAATAGACTATCTTGAATTGCCAGAAGGACATAGTTGGGGACAGTGGCGAGCTACAACAGATTTTATTTTGGAGACAATTTTTCCATACAATAAATAAAAATACTATGAAAAGAATTTTACATTTATCTTTAATTTTGCTTTGCACAACAAATTTGTTTTTTTCTCAGTCATTTACAGTTTCTAAAATCGAACCATCAAACTGGTGGAAAGGAATGAAAACTAATCAGATTCAACTAATGGTTTATGGTAAAAATCTTGAAAATGTAAAAGTGGAAAGTTCGAATTTAAGTATTCAATCTGTTGAGCATGTAGAAAATCCCTCTTATTTATTTGTTAATCTTGATCTTAGCGAGTCAGAAGCAGGAAATTACCAACTGACTTTTTCAAATTCTGAGAAAGAAATAACCGTCCCATTTCCAGTACTTGGGAGAGATACTTCAGTGCTTAGACATCAAGGATTTAGTAATAGAGATGCAATTTACCTGTTAATGCCCGATAGATTTTCAAATGGTGATCCATCAAATGATTTTATCGATGGGTATATTGACACTTTTCAAAATCAGTATACTCAGGCTAGACATGGAGGTGATATTCAAGGAATTATAGATCGACTGGATTATATAAAAGATCTTGGAATTACTACAATATGGATAACTCCGTTTGTTGAAAACAATACATTCAGAAGTTATCATGGTTATGCAGCAACTGATTTTTACAAGATTGATCCGCGACTTGGTGACCTTCAGCTTTATAAAGATTTAGTCAACAAAGCACATCATAAAGGTTTGAAAGTAATTTTGGATCATGTTTCAAATCATATTAGCTTAGATCATCCCTGGATTCAAAATCTTCCAACACCGGATTGGATCAATGGAACAATTGACGATCATCTAAATGCTAATCACAATAAAATGGTTTATACTGATCCTTACGCAGACTCTACTACAATAGAGCAGGTTTACAGAGGTTGGTTTGTACCTTACATGCCCGACCTCAATCAAGAAAATGAATATTTGGGGAATTATATTAAACAGAATACCATCTGGTGGCTTGAAACTATTGGTCTTGATGGAATTCGGGAAGACACATATCCATATTGTAATCAGAAATTTATGTCTGAGTGGGCGGAAACAATTCTAGAAGAATATCCAACTATTAATATTCTTGGAGAAGTATGGACGGGTGAACCTGCTTTCTTATCAGCGTATCAGTCAAAAAATATACTTATTCCAACTGAAACCAATCTGCCAACTGTTACTGATTTCGGTATGCGGGATGTTCTTGTAGATTTCTTAACTGGTAAAAGTGGATTGGGTCCTTTCCATGATCTTCTTGCAAAAGATTTTCTCTATTGGAATAGTAACGAACTAGTTACATTTATAGACAATCACGATGTGGGGCGGGCAATGTTTCAAGCCAATTCAAATTTAGAAAAATTTAAAATTGCTTTTCATCTTTTATTGACTACGCGTGGGATTCCACAAATATTTTATGGAACTGAGATAGGTATGGTCGAGAATAATGACCATGGAACACTTAGAAAGAATTTTCCGGGTGGATTTCCTGAAGATGAACGAAACGCTTTTACCAGAGAAGGGAGAAGTGAATATGAAAACGAAATTTTTGA
Source organism: uncultured Ignavibacteria bacterium (assembly GCA_963751695.1). Taxonomy (GTDB): domain Bacteria; phylum Bacteroidota; class Ignavibacteria; order Ignavibacteriales; family Melioribacteraceae; genus SZUA-22. Next base: position 172,235 of record CAVVVP010000003.1, read on the forward strand.
TTTTCTAAAGCAAATGCTGCTCTTAAGACAAAAACATATATCACTTTCTACTGGAAAAATGACTCACTTTCCAGCAAATAATAATGTTTACATTTATTTTAAGTCAAATAGAAACGAATTAATTCTAAATGTAATTAATTCGAATAAAATTGATGTCGAAATCAATACGAAAGAGTTCAGTCATTTTCTTGAATCCAAAAAAATATTAAAAGATTTGGTTGAACATAAAACTATTGATATCCAGGATCATCAATTGATCAAAATTGAGGGAATGAAAGCTAAAATGTTTTTAGTACAATAGTTAGATATTGATTATAACTCAAGTTCAACCAGTGAGGCAATTTTTCTTATTACTTTATCTACTGTAGCATCAGGACAAGACGCTCCGCTAGTAACTGCAATAGTCACAACTTCTTTTTCAGGAAGAAACCTTTCAGTAGTGGTTTCCTTTTTGTGATGCAAATTGAAATGGACAATTTCATTTATATGTTTAATTCTCGATTCATCCATAATAAAATATGTGGGGAATTTTCTTTCCAATAGTTCTACAATATGAGAAGTATTGGAACTATTATAACCACCAACAACAATGGCTAAATCAGATTCTTCCTCCATCAATCCATAGGTGGCTCTTTGGTTGTCATTTGTTGCATAACATAGTGTATCTCTCGTATCAGCAAAATGATCTTCAATGTTCTCCGCTCCAAATCTAAGAACCATTGTTTCTTGCATAAAGTTTGCTATCTCTTCTGTTTCACTGGCGAGCATTGTAGTTTGATTTACTACTCCAATTCTTTGAAGGTCCTTTTCAACATCAAAGTTCTGTGAAAACTTATTCTTAAAAATAGAATAAAACTCGTTCTGTTCAATTTCACCTAAAATTATTTTTGTAAGCAGACTTGCCTCCTCCATATCTCTTACAATAACAGAGGGTGATTTGTCTTTGCTGTGTGAAAATGTGGCACGTGTTTCTTCGTGTTCAGCCTTACCATGAATTATAACAGTAAAATCGTCTACACCAAGTTCGCTTGATTTCTTCCAAACTTTCTCAACAAATGGGCATGTAGTATTGTAATGATAAGGATCAATTCCAAGATCCTTTAATTTTTCTTCAATCTCAATTGTTGTTCCGAAAGCTGGAATTATAACAATATCATCAGATGTAAGTGTTTCCCAGTCAACTAACATTTTGCCAGTAGTGTCTTGTAGGAATTGAACTCCCTGTGAAATTAGATCTTCATTTACAGCAGGATTATGGATCATTTCGCTTAACAGAAAAATTCTTTTGCCCTTATTTTCATCAATAGCTTTGTATGCTATCTCTATTGCATTTTCTACTCCATAGCAAAACCCAAAATGCCTAGCTATTAAAAACTTAACTCTACCTAGATCAATTTCAGTTGGAGTAAAATCCTGCTTTCTTGGATCATCCAATTTTCTCTGCTCTTTGATCTGAGCAATTATTGAACTCTTATATAGGTCCGGAATATTAAAATTTTTCATACTTGTATAACAATAATTACTAATAATATAAAACTAAAAAGAAAAGAGGAATTGCTACCCCTAATAAAAAGAACCATTTACCTCTTCCTTTAAAACCATTTTTGCCTTTGTTCATCATCAATCCTGTAACAGCAAGCAATATAAGTGCGATAGCAAAAATATCAGCGATCCAAGTCCATAATTTTTTAGGAGTGTTCAGATGAAGAAAATTTGATTCTTTAAATACATACCTATCACTGATCTTTTCAATTATAACAACACCGCTTTCAAGGTTAGCAGATACTGTTTTATTTTTTAAAAATATGTCAATAAGAATTGGTGAATTTCTGAAACTGTTCTTGATAGTATCTTTGATTTTTAAAGCTGATATTACATAAGAGACTGATTTCTCTTTAGTAAATGAAGAATCCCCCAAAGGTTCTATTAACAAGGTATCCTTTTCAACTATATAATTCGGATTCCAATCATTGATATGATTTACTGCAATACCTGAAAGAGCATAAATTATGGTCAATGCAGCAACAACAAAACCAGTATCACGATGGATTACTCTAACTATTCTGCGCCATTTCATATTTTATCGTAGTTTCCAAAATTAATGAACAAATAAGAATCTATATCTCCGCGCCGATACCTTTTATTTGATAGATTGTTTTTACTTCTTTTTTTGAATGTTCACAATCTTCATGGTTCTCTTTTGAATGGCCACAATTTTCTCCAGAACATTCTACTTCAGATTCGAAATCGAACGAATATACTTCTCCTTCCACAAGTGCTTTCTTCCCTTTTGCTTCCATTGGAAAAACAATTACGCCATCCTGCACCTTTACACGAATTGTTTCAAATTCTTTGTCGCTTGCTAACTCAATCCAGCATCCTCTTTTTTTGCAAACATTTACAACCGTACCTTCTACCAGAACTTTTTTTCCTACAAATTCTTCTGGACTTTCAACTATCTCTGAAATTTTTGTTTTTTCATTTAATGTGATATCTTCGCCATATTTTTTAACATCTTCTGCTACCAAATTGATAATTAAAAAAACAAATAATATCGTGCTTAAAATAAACTTCTGCATTCTAATTCTCCCTTTACTATTTTGTAATTTCTTATTTTTAAACGCTAAGTTACACTTAGAAAAATATTTTTGCAATTCTAAACTAATACAATTTCTATGAAGAGAAGAAGCTTTCTAAAAGGTTCTGCATTGGTTTCAGCTGTGGCGATCACAGGATCTCAAAGAATACTTGGAAAAACAGGTCAAAAAGATGATCATTTGCCAAAGATTAAACCAAGTCGACTCAGTAGAGGGGCTACTGTCGGACTGATTGCCCCAGCAGGATATATAACTCAGAAAAACCTGGATGAATCAATCGATAATTTGGATAAACTTGGACTAAAAGCATATTACACAGAAAGCATACTTGAGAGAAATGGATATCTTGGAGGAAGCGACGAACATCGTAGTGCAGAAATTAATCACATGTTCTTGAATGACAAAGTTGATGGAATTATGTGCGCGCGTGGAGGATATGGGTGTAACAGAATACTTCCAATGATCGATTATGAGGTCATTAAGTCAAATCCAAAAGTATTGGTTGGATACAGTGATATAACAGCATTGCATAATGCAATTTTCAAAAAAACTGGTCTAGTCACTTTTCATGGCCCAGTTGCAACTTCAACTTTCAATGAATTTTCAATTAATAATTTTATTTATACTGTTATGGAACCTAAAAGTGAATTTGCTTTTACTCCATCAGATGATTACAGAAAGGGTGGGGATTTTGAGATATACACTATTCGGGAAGGAAAAGCAGAGGGTGAACTAGTCGGCGGAAATCTAAGGATTGTAGTAACGCTACCTGGAACTCCTTACGATGTAAATTTCAAAGATAAGATATTATATTTAGAAGAAGTTGATGAAAAGCCATACAGAATAGATAGAATGTTAACTGAATTAATATTAGCTGGCAAACTGCAGCAAGTTGCTGGTATTGCGCTTGGTGTTTTCAGAAAATGTGACAAGAAAGTTGGCTCTAAAAGTGGTGAAAAATCATTCTCACTAAAAGAAGTATTGTTTGATAGACTATATGAACTTGGAATTCCAGTGATTTATGGATTATCATTCGGTCATATTGAAAATAAATATACTCTGCCTTTTGGAATTAAAGCTAAGCTTGATGTGATGAATCAGACCATTACATTGAAAGAAGAAGCAGTAATATGACATTCATTTATCTCAAATTATTTTAATATGTTTGCACAAGTCGTGTTCCCACTTCCATTTCGGAATAGTTTTACATACTCAGTTTCATCTGAGTTATCAGAATTAGTACAAATAGGAGTTAGAGTAGTTGTCCCGTTTGGAAAGAGAACACTAACCGGGTTTGTAATTAGCACTTCTGAATCTACAGAGATCAAAGAAAAGATAAAACCAGTCCGCGATGTACTCGATGATGAACCAATATTCGATAAATTTTCTCTTAGATTTTATGAATGGCTTTCAGAATATTACATATGCTCGCTTGGTGAAGCTTTGCGAAACTCAGTTCCTTATGGATTGGATGTAGAATCAAAACGTAAAATAATTGCTGATCTTGATTTTTGTTTTGAGTTATATGGAAAAGAAAAAAACAAAAAATCTATTCGAGCAAAGATATTAGATATTTTAAGTCAAAAAGAAGTTATCAAGATTTCACAACTTCAGAAGTTGTTAAAGAAAAAGTCGATCTATTCTATTCTGAAATCACTTGAAAAAATTGGGGCAATATCCATTTTAACAGAGATTGAGGATGCAAAAGTTAGTGTAAAAAAACTGAAGTTCGTAAAGCTCTCAAAGAAAATTGACGACATTTATGAATACATGCCCGAAATTGAATCAAAGTCACCAAAGCAAGTTGTGCTTCTTCTAGAATTATTAGCAGCAGATAATGAACCGATTCAGATGAATCAATTACTGAAGAAAACAAACACTAATGCTTCCTCCTTAAAGTCACTTTTCAAAAAAGATCTTGTGGATATTTTTGAACAAGAAGTCGAAAGAAGGTACGTAGAAACCTACGAAGAGAAGAAAGTAGACTTAACACTAACCAAACTTCAGGAAGAAATTATTCGTAAGGTTTCTGAGAGGGTAGGAAAAAAGCATTTTACCACTCATTTATTACACGGAATAACAGGAAGTGGTAAAACTCAGATATATATTGATATAGTTAATAAAGCTCTTGAGGTAGGAAAAAATGCAATTGTACTTGTTCCGGAAATATCTCTTACCCCACAAATTACCTCAAGGTTTTATAACGAGCTTGGCGATCATATAACTGTTATGCATAGTAGAATGTCTCTGGGAGAAAGATACGATGCATGGAGGGGAATAATTAGGGGGAAATATAGGGTTGTAATCGGACCAAGATCCGCACTGTTTTCTCCACTGACTAACATTGGACTAATAGTTGTTGACGAAGAACATGATTCAAGTTATAAACAATATGAGATGGTGCCGAAATATAATGCTCGTGATGCTGCTATTGTAAAGGCCCAAATGAGTTGTTGTCCTATTGTTTTAGGCTCAGCTACACCTTCAATCGAAAGCATGTACAATGCCCTCTCTAACAAGTATCAACTAAGTGAAATAAAAGAAAGAATTGATGATGCACAGCTTCCAAGAGTTCAATTAGTCGATGTAACACATGAGCAAAAACAAAAAAGGATGGACGGTTCACTATCTAAAATTTTATTGGAAAAAATAAATGACCGATTAAAGAAAAACGAGAGTGTAATTATTCTTCAGAATCGGCGAGGATTTGCAACACAAATCTATTGTGAAGATTGTGGTGAAATAGTTATGTGTGATGAATGTTCGGTTTCTATGGTTCATCATATTAATAGAAACATTTTGCAGTGTCATTATTGCGGAACTACAAAACCAGTTCCAAGGGCTTGTCATCATTGTGGCTCACTTTCTCTTAAATTTTTTGGAACTGGCACACAACGTGTCGAAGATGAATTGCAATATCATTTCCCAGATGTAAAAATCGAAAGAATTGATTCTGATTCAATAAATCGAAAGGGAAAACTTGGAGAAATTTTGAATAGATTTCGAAAAGGTGAAACCAATATACTTGTGGGTACTCAAATTGTTTCAAAAGGATTGGACTTTTCAAACGTAACTTTAGTTGGAGTAATCTCTGCCGAAACTACTCTATGGCTTCCAGATTTTAGGGCCGATGAACGGACTTTCCAATTATTAACACAAGTCTCAGGAAGAGCCGGGCGGAGCAAAATTGAAGGAGAAGTGATAATACAAACACAGAATAAGCATCATTTTGTGCTTCAGAAAGTTTTACTTAATGACTATGATGGATTTTATTCAAATGAAATTGCTTTGAGAGAGAAAAATGGCTATCCACCTTTTACTAGGCTGTGTTTAATAGAAAGCAAAAATGAGAGCGAACACAGTGCTAGGGGGGCGATTACTGATTTTTATAATTTTCTAATAAAGAAGAAGGCCGGCCTTATTGTAGCTTCTCCTACTCCAGCATTGATAGCTAGAATTAAAGGCCAATATAGATTTCACTTGTTAGTTAAAAGCCCTAAGTCTTCAGATACGTCTGGGAAACTGCTGAGAGAAGCGATTCTTGAATCATGGATCGAGTTCAATCAAAAGTCAAAATTCAGTGAGATTAGATTGACAATTGATATGGATCCGCAAAATATAATCTAACCAAGCTCTTAACCAGATTTTCCAATTATAGTTAGACTAAAATCTGGAGCTATGGAATTTATCTCTGAATTGTAAGAATCGGTTAAAACTTCATTAATAACTTTAATATATGTTTCTTTAGGAACCAATTGTTCATATTTTTCAACAATTCTTCCATTTCTGTCTAAAATAAATGTTGTGGGGATGGTAGTTATATTGCCAAACTCGTAAACTGCTTTTTCATTCCCTTTTACTATCGGATAATTTATTTTATACGCCTCCATAAATGGTGCGACATCATTGGTTGTTGAACCTCCCCTTGTTATTGCATCAAGTGAAATTCCAACAACTTCAAAATCTTTATCTTTATACTTTTCTTTTAACTCAACAAGATCAGGAATTCCTTTACGACAAGGAGCACACCATGTCGCCCAAAAATCCAAAATAACAACTTTACCCTTTAAATCGGATAAACTAAGTGTTTGTGCTTGCGATTCTTGATAATGTGGTGGATATGGACCTTGCTCAGCAACCCCATTGGTATTATTTACTATGAACAAGATTATAACAACTATGAAAAAGATTCCCGTATAAACCCAGCTTCGCTGCTTTTTTGTTAATCCCATCTTGATATCATCATCATGAACTGTGTTGTTCTCATTATCTGGGTTGCTACTCATGTTTCCTCCAAAAATCTAAAAAGTAATGTTAATAATACTAAATATTAAATTTTCTTGGATAGTTTGTTTAGATCATTCACAAAGCGTGAAATATCTTTATCGGTGTGTCCTTTTTCTTTTGAGGCTTCTTCAAGAGTTCCCCAGATAGGCTCTCCGCATCTTAGGCACCTTATCCCTTCCTCCCTAAGATAACCAACTGCTTTAGGCAAAATATTTACCAGATCTTCAATTTCTATATCTTTAGTTATTTCCATCTGTTTCTTCTGTCTTCTTCTTAGAAGGAAATGTAAATAGGAATCCTATTAATCCGCCATACGCAGTTGAGATATATGGACTACTCGTAATTGCGCATGAACCAGAGTTGCATCCGATAAAATAATAGTACGCAAACCCGAGGCTGGCTCCAACAACTACAGGCAAAACTCTTTTATATATAATATTCATTCAATCTTCTCATTTTTTACTAATTATTTTAGTTTGATGAAGTAAATGTATAAAAGTTTCAAGGCTCTTGCTGTTACAATTACTATTTAATACATTTGTGTTTGCTTATAAAACTTAGATTTTAGGAGAAATTCATGCCAGAATATCAAAAACACTTATATATGATCGTGTTTCCCATTAATGCCCTTGTAGCCTCTCAGCTTAAACCAAAAGATTTTGGTGTTCATTACATTACTGGTGGGGCGAAGCATTTTAGCGGGAAAATGATTTTTGCAGAATTGGATATTAATTTTAGAAATGAAGTGTTTGAGATTGATAAATATTTAGAAGCTACTGTTCCACATGAAGATGGTTCTCCTAAAAAAACAAAATTCATTAGATCTTACGGAGTACTTGAGCATATTGATCTGAATGCCATACAAGAACTTCATTTATGTACGTCAAACGGACAAGTTCTATCGATTCAGCCAGCAGAGTACACAGCTGTAAATGCACCAAATATGATAAGAACTTATCAAGAAATTACTCCATTAGAAACTCTTGTGGTTTCAACACTTGATCAAAGAGAGTTTGGAAGATTTATTACTACTCAAACCGCATCAAAAGGTGCCCCCAAAATCTGCTTTACTCAAATTGAGTTTAACATAGAGAACTTTAAGGCAAAGAACAAAAATCGAGAGATTTTTCATATTGATCTTCCATTCGTCAATCCATACAGAATGTACGACTGTGTTGCAGAATTAGAAGAGATTCCAGAGAAGACAACCAAAACAGTTGGCTTAGGTAGTTTGCTGAAAGATATCTCATACAAGTTTTTAAGACACGGTTTCTGGTTTGCCGATAAAGATAATCTTAAATTTTTTCCAATGCCTTCAGTAGCTGAACTTGAGGATAAATACTTTTATTGGTGGAAATCTGTTAGGTAGTTTTTTATTTCAAAAACTTTATACTCAACGGATAGTTATAATCGTTCCCGTTTACCACTTTTATCGTGTTTACGATCGTTATTATAGTGAGATACCATCCAAGAACTAAAAGGAAGATTAAACCAATCCATACAAAGATCAAAACTGAAGATGCAATAAAATAAATGATCATGCTAAGCTGAAAATTTATTACATCCTTTCCTTGTGTATCTATATCAGGATCATTTTCTTTTTTCCACAACCATATTACAAGTGGAATTATTGCCGAACAGAAAAAATTACTCAGATGAAGGGTTACAAGCCAAAAGTCAATATTTTCATCATCATCTAGCTCAAATTGATAATCTAATTCCTGAGATATCAGTCTTAGTATTTTAGGACTTGGAATTTTTTTGCCATTTTCTATTTTTCGGATTACATCCTCTTTGATACCACATCGCAGAGCAAGTTCTTCTTGCGTGAGTTCTTTTTCTATTCTCAGATTTTCAACTTTTTGAGCAATTTCATTTTTGTTCATATTCTACTTCCTAATTTTAACATTTAATCAAAAGTAAGAGAAGAAATATTATTATTCAAATTTTATTTAATTAATAAGTAAATAAAAACCCAATCTCAATTCAATGAAATTGGGTTCATAAATTTCCTTTTGGAAATGAACTATCTTTCAGTGAGAACTAGATCAACTTCCTTCTTTTCATCATTACGATCAATGGTTACTTTTACTTTGTCACCAGGTTTGTGTTCTTTAAGTAAGTTAGAATAATCCTTCAAATTCTTAACAGGTTTACCATTGAAAGAGGTAATAACATCACCTTTAAGTAAACCAGCTTTCGCCGCTGGTGAGTCATCTGATACCCCGCCAATTTTTACTCCTTCACCAGAGTAAGCAAAATCAGGCATTGTTCCTGTACTAGCTTTGCGAGTACTATTACCATTAGAGTGCACTGGTTTTTTGATTTCTCCTGATTTAACCGCACCAGTAAATGCTATAGGTTCTTCTCTATCAGCCAGATACTCGAGAACTTCCCGACTGACCGTTGCTACTTTTACTAGACCATCCGCATCAATCTTATCCGCGTCATCATCGGGAACGTGATAATCAGAATCAGCACCAGTGTAGAATAATTGAATTCCAGGCACACCTTTCTCGATATATGCCATCTGATCACTTGCATCAAGATCTTGAGTAATTAACTCTGAAGCAATTCCAGTAGTGAAGTCAGTGCCCATAAAAATAAATTTCCACTCACGCGCTGTATTACTATTTAGAACCATTATTTTTCTTCCAAAGAGTCTTCCAACAGTATCGAGATTTATAATTGCTAGAATTGTGTTTGATGGATACTTTTTATAATTGCTTGCAAAGTATCTTGACCCAACTAATCCAGATTCTTCAGCTGTAAAAGCAACGAAGATGATGGTTCTAGCAGGTTTATGAGATTTTCCAAGTGTTTTAGCTAATTCTAGCATCACCGCTACTCCACTAGCATTGTCGTCTGCACCATTGTGTATTTTTCCTTTATTACCTTTTTTTGCATCAGGCCAACCTAATCCTAGATGGTCATAATGTGCTGAGATTATGACAGCTTCTGCAAGGTTTGGATTTGTTCCAGGAATAACTCCAACTACATTTTTGAGTTTTGTAGATTTCTTATCTAGTACATCTTGAGTCCAAATTTGAAAATATGTGCTATCATCACTCCCTGGCATTAAACCGTATTCTTCAAATTTTTCCGCAATGTAATTGGCAGCTTCTTCAATTTCTGGTGTTCCAATTTCTCTGCCCTTTAAATCATCAGACGCTAAAAAGTTAATCGATTCCATCATTCTATCGGCTGAAAATACAGGTGCAAGAGTTGCAAGTGCCTTTCTTGCTTCAAATTTAATTTCCGTATCTTTTCCTGTAGGATCTATGTCAAATGCCAGTGGTGAATTACTTGCAGGCCATTGCCCCTTATCGATATTTGTCGGCTCACTTCCTGAAAAAGCTAGGTAGCTGTATTTTCCATAATGAGGTAGTTTTCTATTCAATCCAGGCACTGCTTCCTCATTTCCAATTGTCAAAAATGTAACGACTTCATTCATATTATTAGGATTAACAATAGAGACGAAAAAGCTGTTACCTTCAAAGTTTATTTCTCTCTTTCCATATCGTATTCCATTATTTAAAATTTCTGAGCCATATCGCCGTATCGAAGTGTTAATGATCCCTGCAAATTTATTTTCATGTCCGAGCACCAAAACAGCTTTTTCTGATGGTAATTCATCAATATCATCATCTATTTTAATCTCAAAATTTTCCTCTTTTCCTTTAATCCAAGAATCAGTAAACTTTTTATATAATTCAATTTTTTGACTTGGAAGTAGAACTAAAGTTTTATCTGCGCCATAAGATTTAGTAAATGTAGGAGGTGTTTCTCTGGGATCTAATTTTCTCATTATATCAAACTCAGGATCAATTAGAAGTTTAAGTGGTTTCTCATCAATTGAGAAGTTGAATTTAGCTAATTTATCATTTATCTGAAATACTTCTGTTTGCATTCCCTTATCAGTAACTAAAGTTACAGGTACATCTAAATAAAACACATCTTCTTCTTGAATTTGATTTATTGTAAATTCAACAACATTGAAATCTCTTACCTGCTTAACAGTTACATCTTCCAAGACCAACTGAGGTGCGCCAGTTCTGTCAACCCACTGCTCAAAGAACCATTTTAGATCTTCTCCGGTTACTTCTTCAAAAGATTCTCGAATATCATTAAAAGAAGCTCGCTTGAATTTATTCTCTCTATTAAAAACCTGAAAAGCCTTTGCAAAGTTTTCATCCCCAACTTTTCGTCTTAGCATGTGGAAGACCATTGAAGTTTTACCATATCCAATTGCTTCGCTAGGTGAATCATGGCGAGACAAAAATTTGTTAAGAGGAAAATCATTCTCCGGTGTTACATAATTTGTATATTTCTGAAGAGTCGATCTTCGATATTCTGCTGCTTGTCCACGCTGTTCTTTAATGAGATGGTCTGCCATATAGGCTGTGATTCCTTCACACCAGTTGCCAGTTTCAAAATCAACATAAACTGAATTTCCCCACCAGTTATGAAGTAGCTCATGAGGATAAGAGGAATGTAGTATGAATGGGAATCTAATTATCTTCTCTCCCAATAAAGTAAAGGAAGGCATACCATAACCGGTTTCCCAAAAATTTTCTACCAGTGCAAATTTTGTATAAGGGAACGGTCCAACAAGTTTTCTATACATCTCCATATACTGTGCAGTGGTTTCAAGATATTTGTTTGCCATTCCTTCATCTGGTGTTCGTAAAAAAGCATATGCTGTTACAGCACCCATTGGATATGAGTATTCATGGAATGGTGCTGCAATTAAAAAAATCTCTTCCTGAGGAGTAGGTGACTCCCACTTGTCTATATGTGATTCTTCTTTATTCTCATCAAGAGTTCTTTTCCCAACAGAAACGGTTTTCCATTCTTTTGGTAATTCTGTAGTAAGATTAAATGATACCATCTCATCATTAAAGTAAGGGACCCAATAAGTAGATCCAGCAAGGTAAACCCCCTTTTCAAAAATAATTCCTGGAGATTCACTAAAACCTCTAGCATAGTTTTCCTCACTCTGTTCAACAGGTGAGTCGATTTTCCCTTTATAAGACAAAGTCAGTTTTAGATCTCCCTTATTATCGTTAGGAACCAAAACCTTATAAACATTTAGTTTCAATCGACTTTTTGATCCAGCATCATCCTTATCCATTCCAATATCTTCAGCCTCAGCATCTTCAGCTAATCTTGTGATAGCTTCGTTTTGCCCAACTTCCAATGCATAATGAAGTTTAAATTTCAGTTCTTCTTTTAGTTGGGATTCACTAATTGTTACAATATCTGTAACTTCAATAAAAGAAGAATTTGGTATTATTTTGACATTTAATTCATGATGATATGCTGTGCCCTGAGCAATAATAGACAATGCACAAAAAAACAGAATTAGAAACTTCTTCATTATTTTTTTACCTCTAAAATTTTCAAATTTAATTCTTAGTTATTTGGACCTAAGTTCAGAGAAGAAACATCCATTAAGTATGGTGATAATCTTCGCACACCTTTTTCTTCATCTCTGTTTGAGGAAAAGGTTAATAATTTACCATCAGGCGATAAAACTGGGAATCCATCAAATGCATCATTATATGTCAATCTTGTTTGTTCTCCAGTTTTTGTGCTCATAAGATATACTTCAAAATTATGAGGAGGTAAAACTTTAACGAAGACAAAATGCTCTCCATCTGGAGCAGGGTGAGGTGCCCAATTTGTTCCATCTTCCTCTGTTATTTGTTTGGTATTTGAACCATCAGACTTAATCGTAAAAATGGTCATTGGCATTCCCCTCTGACCTTGATCGGTTATTTTCCATGCACGATAAAGAATTGTTTCATTATCAATGAAGAAGGAACCACCCTCTTGCCACTGATTGGTAAATGTGATTTGGTGATCATTGGAACCATCAGTATTCATAACCCAGAGATCAAGTTTACCATCAATTTGACGCGTATATAAAATCTTATTGCCATCAGGTGACACAGAAACTTCTGCATCGTAATACTCATTGTTTGTTATACGTTGGATATTATCGCCATCAAGATCACTAACATAAAGTTCTGCACCCTGAGGATAATTTTCCGGTTTAGACCACTCTCCACGAGGCATATCTAAATTATCTCGTGTTGATGTCCATATTATTTTCTTTCCATCTGGAAAGTAAAACGAGCACGCATCTTCACCAATATCATTGATCTTCTTAATATCTGTTCCATCAATTTTAAGCGTATAGACGTAATGAACGGTATCGTCTCCGAATTGAGCATTACCAATTAAGGATTTGCCATCAGGAGAAAAATAAAACTCAGCTCCATTTATTACATTTGGAATCTTCCAAGATTTCAATTCCTTTTCTTCTCCATTAACTTCTTTGGCAGGCTCTGTTTTCGAGCAACCCAGTATAAAAATCAGTAGAAGAATTATTATTACTTGCATTACTATTTTAATATTAACTTTCATTAATTTAATACTCCCTTAATGTATAATTCAATTTATGTTATTTTAATCTTAATTCGATAGAAAATTGTGAAACATTCCCGAGGTCTTTTAAATTCAATGAATGCATAATCAAAAACAAAGTCTTGATTACCAATAGGAATGTTAACTCCTGCACCAAAAGCCCATTTTTCGGTGTCGTAATTTAATTTGTATCCAGCTCTTACAAATACTGTCTCAGTCCAAGAATATTCGGCCCCGAAATTATATCTTTCATTATTATCGTTAAGATGTGTTCCTTCTGCGGCAAATGTAAAGCGACTTTTATCAGAAGCTATGATAGGGTCATCTCCCCCAATAAAATCCAATGAGAGTCCAACTCTAAAAATTAGGGGAAGTGGATATTCTTGAGTAGCAAGTCTCGCATCAGTATTATAGTTTCCACTCACAGAAGTATTAATATCCGCAATTGTGATTAGGTCACGGCCATCCAACTTCATTGATCCTCCAAAATTAGAAATTGCCATACCAATAATGAGGTTGTGAAAACCTGTTCTTAAGTAAGATCCAAGATCAAGTGTTAGTGAGGATGCTTGTTCATTGTAAAGGCTCTGCATAATATATTTAGCAGAAATACCCACTAAAAATCGATCGCTTATTTTTCGCGCATAGGATAAGCCTAATGCAAGATCTCTAACATCGTAAAATATTCCTGTTCCATCTGGATTTGCTACAGTTGTTACTTCCTGCTCACCCGTATTCAGTGTTGTTGCTTGTATTGCTATATAGTCAGCATCAGATACAGGAACGACAACTCCAGCAAAATCGTGTTTGATATCAGCAAACCATTGTGAGTGTGTAAAACCAATTGATACACCTTTCATATTCGCTATACCAGCAGGGTTCCAGTAGATCGTACTCACATCATTTGCAATAGATGTAAAAGTTCCGCCCATACCCATTGCTCTGGCGCCAACACCAATTTTTAGAAATTGTGCTGAAGTGGTTCCAACCTTAGAAAAGCCGCCAGCAAATATTAAACTTGGAATAAGCAAAACGACAACTATATGTGATATTTTCTTCATCATGTTTTTACGGTTAAGATTACCTTCAACTATTTTATCACTAAGAATTTTCCAACACTTTGCTCCCCATCTGGAAGCTTAACAACAAATACATATAGCCCGTAAGCAATATATTGGTCATTGTAAGTTCTCATGTCCCAGAAATCAAACCCACGACTGTCGTTATGATATATTTCATCAATAAAATCACCCGCAATGTTGTAAATAGATATTTTACATTCATTTGGCAGGTTATTGAACATTAATCTTTTTCCGAATTGAGAAGTTTCAAATTCGTTTGAAACAATATAAGGATCAGGTACCGCGCGGATTTTGGATAAATCTGTATTTAAATTATCCGTATACTCAACTTCTTTTGTCGAAAATTCATATCGAACTTCTTTTCTGAATGGTTTATAAGTTTTTATAGTAAATTGATCACCATTCGAAGGTGGAACAGCAATTTGGTTTACAGTATCTGCATTAGAATTAATGTAAGTGTTTGGTTGATGATTAGTATGCAAAAGTAAACCCGTTATTACAGTATCTCCTGAAACAGGATCTATATCTATTTTCTCAAAATTTAACATGTCTGGATATCTTTCATAGAATCCAGGACTGCCTGGTGAATATGCATTACCCCCAGGTTCAAGATCCCATCCAAGTTGGCTATAGTAATTTATCCTATATTCTTCCCACGGTGCTGTTACTGCAAATTCAACTAGCAATGTGTTTTCTGTAATATCAATTGGGTTTGCTGGATCAGTTATCACTTCTACTTTAATGGGCAAATGATAGGAAAGACTATCCCAGAGTATGCTTGTGAAGTAATCATATAAATTTACATCAACACCATTTATTTCATCGATTGTTATGAGGAAATCATCAACAGTATAAATGTCTTCTTGCACAGTTTGGGGATCTCCGATATATTTATCTGCTGGTTTGGTATCCCAATGAAATGTTGAAGTATCACCACTGACATATGTCCAACCAATTAATTCAACACCAGAAGGAGTATTAAATACTGTAATTCTAAAACCATCTGTAATTGGAAGATTATCCTTCGATTCATTTGAGAAAAGATGATGATCAAGTATAATAGTAGTATCACTTGTTTCGGCATCAATACGGTATAGATTGAAACCAAGGACATAATTAGTGTCGCTGCCAACAATTTCCAAAGTTGAATCAACAAAAGTGACAAGGTAATCATCACCGGTTATAGAATCTGGTTCAACTATATCAATGTTTACTATACCTTGGCATATTCCTCCAATCGGTGGAAACGAACCTTCCGGAGTTAAGTCTGGGCTGTAATCTGGAGGAATGTAATTTTGAGGATAAACCCCCGGTGTAACAGAAACAGTATGACTCTCAATCAGAGAACTTCCAAGCGGAGATTGGTATGATTGCTCGAGACTATCCAGGTTTTGATTTCCCATATCATATGATGTAACGCAATACCAATACTCAATGCCATTTAATAAGTTTTTATCAATGTAACTATGTTCAAGTCCAGTATCATCTCCGAGTGACTGATTAAAAGCCGGGTCGAGACCTTTGATTCCATCAATCAAATCAAAAATTTTTATAGGCTTATAACCGACAACTTTTCCATATTGATCAGTAATTGGGTCTCCCCAAGTTTTTCCAAGATTATCACTTCGATAAACTTTGTAACCTTCAAAATCCTTTTTACCTGTAAGTGCGTCTTTAGAATCTTCAGCAGCTGAATCCCAAACCAATCTTATCTGCTTGTCACTTGCAGAAACTTTAACAGTAGGAGTTATCGGTGGCCCAGATCCTTGATATGCTCTGTCATGCATTTGTTGAAGAATTCGCATGTTGCTCATAAGGTTGGATGTATCCGGTTCGTCAGGAACATTACCTGAGCTTCCCATAACTAATCCAATTGAGGAATTGACTACTTCTCCGGGATTGAGATTAATAGGACCCGTCAAAACAAAAAAGTTTATTGGTGCTCCAGTTGGGAAGTATTTCTCTAGGCTATCTGGATCAGTTGTATCTATTCTTCTGTTTTCTCCATGGAAGTAGGCATCAGGAACCAATAAATTTGGATCATCAGGATTACTGCTAATAATTGGCCACATTTCCTCATCCAACTTTGGTGCAAATTCTCTACTGAAAAAATGAAAATCGGTTACTCCCATATCTTTGGGTGTGTCAAGAATATTGATTCCCACTATTCCCAAATCTACTGGATCATCGGTCCATGCGCCATCTTTAATATTATTAATATCATAAACATAAACAAAATCACCATTTTGATGTTCATCATTGGGATCAGTATCAACTATATTCAAATAATCTTCGTTATCAAAATCCGGTCTGAAAATTCCATAGTAGCCAATGTAAACGCTGTCTATAACATTTCCACTTGTGTTGTGAATTCTGTAATCCCAGATAAGAAAATCTTCTGCATACGGTCTACCGTAGGTATATGCTGTTTGTTCAACTTCGATACTTAGGGGCCCGTCTGGATGGTAATTTTCTTGGTCATCGAAGACAGCATAAATATCTCTATCCGATACAAATTCGCCTATAACCTCTTCACCAAACGAAGATGATTCCGGATCAATATCAAGCCTATAAAATCCTGGCCAGTGTCTATCTCCTGGAGTCTCTATCCAAGCTCCGTCACTGTCAAAATAGCCTTCGGGCCAAGTATCAGGATTATCACTCAAAGCAAGGAATGGAGTTTCATCTGGTGGAGGTGCTGTAATATCTCCAGAAAATACTTGTCCTCTAGAACCATCAACAGGTGCCCAATCATATTTATCTGCTGGGCCGCCAAGCACAGATGTAACTACGTTTCCTTTTGAAGCCACAACTAAACCTAAACCAAAGCTGTAGTGTATGACTTCAGAAGCATCAGATGGCCACCTTATGGATTCATTAAAATACTCATGAAAATTAGACAGGACACCATAATTACCAAGATAGTTTGCGATCTGTCCTTTGTCCATTATGCCAATACCTCTTTCAACACTTGACACAGGCTTTAAGAGAGAAAGTGGAGTTAGCTTTCCAAGTTTGTCTCCTTCTTTATGACAGCTGCTGCAATCCAAACTAACTTGAGCTTGAATTATCGTTGAGAACATTGAAAGAATAAAAATCATTACTATATGCTTAATCAAACCTGTATTCATATTTCCTATATTTTTACCATATAATTTGCAATCCCGTTGTAATTGTTCTTGGTGGGCCAACATTTGCTGGATTATGATTTGCATCCGGGGATGACCCAACTAAACCTGGTTGACCATTATCAAATGGTTTTCCCGTTCTTGAATAAACAAACAAGACATTTTCATTATTAAATAAATTATTAATCTCAAAGAACCAAGCAAGTGATAAAAATGAAACTGGGAAACGTTTCTGTAATCTAAAATCAAAAGTAGAGGTCCAAGGTTTTCTTGCTGAGTTTATATCTATCCTAACTGTCGGATCAACATAAGGTGTGTAAGGCAACCCACTGCTAGCTCTGAAGATGAAATTAAAATTCAGATCGGAAAGTAATCCATGATCTTGAGGAATGAAAAAGCTAAGGTTAACAGAAAAACTATGCCGCTGATCAAAATCTAAAAAATACTCCTGATGAGGAATCTCTTCTTGCGTAAATGCACTGAAATATCCTCCAAGCGGTTGAGAGTTGTTTCCAGTAGAAATCATGTAGCTGTAATCAATAGAACCAGAGAAATAACTGCTGTATCTTTTCTTTAAGGTTAGATCAATACCTTTTACACTTGCATAATCTGAATTATAGTATACAACATAATCTTTCGAAAGGTAGCTTAGCTGCAAAGTTGATAGCAAATCAGTAATGTCTTTATACCATGCAGTTAAATCCAATGCCCAGTTTTCACCAATTTGCTGTTTTATACCTGCTTCAAATGAAATTGTTTTCTGCGCTTTAGTCGATGGATTTCCAACTAGAGGCAATGAAGTAGATAGGTCTTTTTGATTGTTATAGTAGAGAGCATTATAATTCGGGAACTGGAAAAAATGTCCATAAGCAAAATGCAAAACTGACTGATCCGTAATTGGATAAGCTAATCCTAATCTTGGGCTAAACTGATACTGTGGATCAACAGGAAGTTCTTCAGCTGGGATAAAATTATTATCTTCATCAAACTCGCCAAACCTCATAATATCGGGCCACATTGTCGCTTCTGGGTCCATGTAATCTAATCGTATTCCAGCATTAACAATTAAATAATCATATTCAATCTTATCTTGAATATATGTTGAGAACTCAAATGGTTTTTTAATATAAATATCTTGGAAGTTAGCTCCTGAAGGCCATGGCGCATTTTCTTCATGAACATTGATCTCATGCTGAATCAGTTCAAAACCACCCTTAAACTGATGATAATTATTCGCTTGCCATGTTGCATCAACTTTTCCACGATAAGTTACAGTCCTATTATCGGAATACTGTGAATCATCACCATCAACATAAAAGTAAACTGATTCTCCTGTTTTACCTGCTTTATATTCAGATGGGAGTTTATCTCCAACTTGAACTAGAGTACTATTATCAAAACGCGAAATATTTGCAGTGTAGAATAAGTTTTTATTTACCGTATGAGTGATCATAAATATTTGCCTATTCATTTCAGTCTTAGTATGGGTTTGATGATCACTACGATATTTCCATGGGTGGCTGTAACCTTGTCTATCTGAATTAGTTAGTTGACCAGAAAGTGCAAACTTCAATGTCGGTGTAGCAAAAAACGTAAGTTTTCCAAAGCCATCAACAGCTGTATTATATCCATGAGGTAAATAACTGTCTCGATTTACTGAATATCCAGACAAGAAGAAAGAAAGTTTTGAGAGAATCGGACCGCTTAATGATGCTCTAAGTTGACCGGGAATTGGAACGATTGCATTATCCATAACACTCGTTTCTTGATACTCCAATTCATCTTCAACTCCAGGAAATGCATTTGTCGATCTATATGGAGATTCTTCTAAAGTTGGTGTTGTATACTCGACCCTTCCATGAAACTGCTTCCCGCCATCCTGAGTAGTAATATTAACAATTCCAGACATGGCATCGCCATACTCTGCATTGAACGTTCCACTGATTACTACCATTTCGTTGATAGCATCTTTATTAAAATCTGTATTTGTATCACGGTATAATGGATCTTCCATTTTTACTCCATCCACCATATACGATATTTCATCAGTTCTACCGCCGCGAACATGGATGTCACCGTTTGCATCCAGTGTAAATCCAGCTTTTGTAGTAAGTATTTGTTCAATGCTATTTACTGGCATGTTCATTATATCATCTGAAGACACAACCGCTTGTTTAGATGTCTCATCCTTACGAACAAGAGGGCGTTCTGCAACTACTACAACATCTTCATCCATTTCCAGCGATGTTTCTTCCATTGTAAAATCAATTTTTGTAGTTAGATCCGAGATAACAACGACTTGGTCTACAACATAATTTTTATAGCCCATCATTGTTGCTCTAACTGAATAGGTTCCTGGAGTTATGTTTAGGATAAAGTATTCCCCATTGATATCTGTCGCAGCACCAATATTACTTCCAACTATTAATATATTACAACCAGGAATTGGATCACCGGTCGTTGCATCTCTGACGATACCTGATAGTTTACCTGTAGTTCCAGCAAAAATTGCCGTTTGCAACAAAAATATTAAGACAATAAATGCTCGTACAATATTACCAAATATGTTAATTTTTGAATTTGCGATTAAGAACACCATTAACCAAAAACCTTATGATTTCGACTTAGCAATATACAAACAACAGTTTTTAAGATAATTATAATAATTGTTTAAACCAGCAAGGTGTTAATGATTGAATCATCAACACCTCGTTTTTAGATTTTAAATTTAAAATGATAAAATATCACACTCCTAACTATTTCATTAACAACATCTTTCTACTTTCTAATAATTGACCAGCTTTTAGAGTATAGACATAAACACCTGAGTTAACTTTAGTACCTATCTCATTTCTGCCATTCCACATTACGCTATAATAACCAGGAGATTGTTGTTCCGACACAAGTGTTTTGATCTTCCTTCCTAATACATCATATATCACAAGAGAAACTGAACTACTGTTCTGCAACTGATAAGAAATATTAGTAGTTGGATTAAATGGATTCGGGTAATTTTGATTTAAGGCAAACTCTTGTGGCTGTAATTCTAATAATTTCTCTTCTTCAACGGATACGACAGTCTCCAGGGGTTTCACCAAAATGTTATCAAAATAACCTGGAAGTCCTTCACCACTACCTTGTGAAAAACTGAAAACACCATATTTCCCAGAGTTCATCACATCTTCACTGGTATCATATATCGGACAACCTGCTAAAAGCTCTCCATCGAAGTAGCACCAAAACGCTGTTGTGTCTTCACTGATTGTTTTAACTTCAACTTTCATATTGTGCCAGCCATCTTCTGTAGGAATTCCTCCTTGAACATCCCCTGCTTCAAATGTATGAGCGAATGTATATTGGAATGTAGTTGTATTGAGTTTGTTATTATATAATCTCAACCTTTGATTACCATCAAAATCAGCAACTAGTTTTATATACGTGTTTACGGAACTATCAGCATAGATAACTAATCCCGTATATGCTGATCCACTTGGATGATTTGTATAACAATAAACATCTCCCTCGATTGAATAATCTTGCATACTTTCATCACCAGCAATAGCTTGTGCAGCTCCAGTATAGGAATTATCTAAATCTTGAACAAATCCAATATAGCTTCCACCAGATGGTAGTGCTACGGGTGCGTTTGACATTTCAACAGCAGTTAAACTCTCTTCTCCACCCCAGAACAATCCCCAATCTTCTTTGGGCGCTCCTGACTCAAAATCATCAGCAAAAGCTCCTTCTTCAGGCAACGCTTTTACAACTACATTATCAAAATAACCTGGAAGTCCTTCACCACTACCTTGTGAAAAACTGAAAACACCATATTTCCCAGAGTTCATCACATCTTCACTGGTATCATATATCGGACAACCTGCTAAAAGCTCTCCATCGAAGTAGCACCAAAACGCTGTTGTGTCTTCACTGATTGTTTTAACTTCAACTTTCATATTGTGCCAGCCATCTTCTGTAGGAATTCCTCCTTGAACATCCCCTGCTTCAAATGTATGAGCGAATGTATATTGGAATGTAGTTGTATTGAGTTTGTTATTATATAATCTCAACCTTTGATTACCGTCAAAATCAGCAACTAGTTTTATATACGTGTTTACGGAACTATCAGCATAGATAACTAATCCCGTATATGCTGATCCACTTGGATGATTTGTATAACAATAAACATCTCCCTCGATTGAATAATCTTGCATACTTTCATCACCAGCAATAGCTTGTGCAGCTCCAGTAAAAGAATTATCTGAATCTTGAATAAATCCAACATAGCTTCCACCATTTTCTAAAGGTGCAGGAGCATCATTCATCGCTTTGGCTTCAATCGCTTCTTCACCATCCCAGAACAATCCCCACTGTTCGCTTGGAACACCAGATTCAAAATCGTCCGAAAAGAGAACTTGACTATATATTGAAGATGACAGAACAATTAGCGCTAAGATAATTGAAATTGTAAAACTATTTTTCATAGAATATCTCCGTTTTATTTTTATAAAATAATATTTTATAAATAGCTAAATCAGTTTAATTTTGCAAGGTTATAAGTAATCACCATACCAAAGAATAATACATATTTAATGAATTAGAATAACAATTCAAAAATTATTTTAATATCTTCTTTAAGATAAATATGTATTTTTCTTATTTAAGCCTAGTCTAAATAAGCTTGAAAGTCAAAATGTAATATTTAAATTTGAAGTTCTTCTTAACAATTAATAGTTGGAGCAATAATGAAAAAGATCATTTCTTTACTTTTCGTATCGTTGTTAATGGTTAGCTTAAATTTATTCGCACAAAATGATGAAGTAACTGGATTATGGAAGACTATAGATGATCAAACTGGTAGAGTCAAGTCTGTAGTAAAGATCTATACCAAAGATGGCAAATTATATGGTGATATTGTAAAGCTATTCAGATTACCTGATGAAGATCAAGATCCGATATGTGACGAATGTGATGAAGATGATCCTAGAAGGAATCAAAAAGTCCTCGGTATGACAATCATAACAGATATGGAATTAGATGCGGATGATAACGAGTGGGAAGATGGGGAAATCCTTGATCCCAAAAATGGCAAGGTCTATGACTGTAAACTATGGATAGAAGATGGAAAACTGCAAGTTAGAGGATATATAGCGTTCTTCCATAGAACACAAGAATGGATTCGCTACGAAGAAGAAAATTAGTAAAACAAATTATTATTCATTTATAATTTCACGAAAGGATAAAAATGAGTTGGATTATTGAGAATAAATCACTTACAAAAGAGTTTTCATTTACCAATTTTACTGAAGCTATTAATTTTGTAAATAAAGTTCATGATATAGCAGAAGAAATAGGTCATCACCCGAACATTTTAATTCATTCTTATAATAAAGTTAAGATTATGCTTTATACTCATTCTGAAAACAAAATCACGGAAAAGGATCATATCCTTGCTAACAAAATTGATCTAATTTAGGAATCATTTTATGAGTTTAAAATTCGAAAATTTTGGTTCAAGAAAGTTAATATTTTCTTTCTTACTTATTTTAATTTCACTTGCACTTTTCATTACTTGCAGTACTGTTCCCCTAACAGGCAGATCACAATTGAACATGATACCAGATACCGAAATGCAAGCAATGAGTTATCAGCAATACGATCAGTTTCTAATTGAAAATCCCATTAGTAAAGATAATAACAACACAAAAATGGTGAAAAAAGTTGGAACCAGAATTCAGCATGCAGTAGAAAAATATATGGCTGACAATAATCAGTCTGATCATCTTAATGGTTACAATTGGGAGTTCAATTTGGTTGACAATAAACAAGTAAATGCATGGTGTATGCCCGGCGGAAAAGTAGTCGTCTATACCGGTATACTGCCCGTAACAAAGGATGAAAAGGGACTTGCGGTTGTCCTTGGTCATGAGATTGCGCATGCAATTGCTGAGCATGGAAATGAAAGAATGAGTCAGCAGTTAATGCAGCAGGTCGGAGCAGTAGGTTTAATGGTAGCCATGAAAGATGAACCTGCTCAAACTCAGGCTCTTTGGTTATCTGTTTATGGTGTTGGAAGTCAAGTGGGAGTAATGCTTCCGTACAGCAGAACTCATGAAAGCGAAGCCGATCATATGGGACTGATCTTCATGGCAATGGCCGGTTATGATCCTCATGAAGCACCAGATTTTTGGAAGAGAATGTCTGCAAATAAAAAAGGTGAAGCACCACCAGAATTATTTAGCACTCATCCTTCTGACGAAACTCGTATCGCTAATCTGAACAAATGGATTCCCGAAGCGATGAAATATTACAAGAATTAGATACTTAAAGGCTATTCTACTCGGACAGCAGTTCCATAAACTAATATTTCAGCGGCATTCTGCATAATATAACTCGTTGCAAATCTCACATTAACAATTGCATTTGCACCAAGTGCTTTTGCTTCATTAGTCATTCTATCTAAAGCTTGTTCTCTCGATTCACCCATCAGTTTGGTATATTCTTCTATTTCTCCACCAAAGATATTTTTTAATCCTGCAACAATATCTTTACCGATATGTCTGGCTCTAATGGTATTGCCCCGAACAACTCCAAATGTCTGCTTTATCTCTTTTCCTGCAATTTCCGAAGTGTTGACAATTATCATCTTTGAACCTCCTTATATTTATCACAAGAATGAGTAAAAAACTTTTCTCTAAAGACTGAGGATAGCAAAACTAATCCTCCAATTACTAACGCAGAAATAGCGAATTTAACTATGCTCGGAGTTTGACTATCAGCAAAGAATTGTCCGACTGCTTCAATGCTTCCATAAATAATTAAAATTGTAGATCCTACAATTACAGCTAACCAGCCTAGACTTCTCTCAACCTTGTTGTAAATCCCTAACCAATATTTGTCCCAAACTTCTGCTGATGGATTTTTAAGTTTCATTTTGTTTAACACCTCCTTTACTCTTTTTTGTTCATCAAATTCCGTTTCATATTCATTATTTAGCAACAACGAATCGAATTCATATTTTTCTTCAGAAGTAAGTTCGCCATCAAAATATTTTTCTATTAATAAAATAAATCGTTCTTTCATGATCTTAAAACCTCTAGCTTCTTAGCCAGCTTTTTGCGGGCATAATATAATCGAGACATTACAGTTCCTTTGGGAATATTTAGCGATTCTGAAATTTCGTTATAACTCATATTTTCAAACTCTTTAAGAATAATTATTTCTCTATCTTCAAAATCTAGTTGACAAAGTGCGTTCCAGATAATTTCTTTTATTTCCTGATTTTCAACTGATTGATTTGTTTCATTAATATCTTTCAACTCTATCTGATCAGAATAACTTGTTGTGTTTCTATTTTTATTATCTCTAATGAAGTTTAAGCATAGGTTTCTTAAAATAGTGTAATACCATGTATAGAAATTTTTTTTTGAATCAAATGATTTAAAGTTTCTATACGCCTTAATGAAGGCACTTTGAGAGATTTCCATTGCTGCATCGTGGGAACCAAGAATTCCAAATGCACTATAATATGCCCGCTTCATATTATTTTTAACATACTCTTCAAATGCCATTTTTTCCGATCTCGATAGTCCCGGATTAATTATTCTCTTAATCATCTCATTAATAATACACGTGAAATAATATTTTATTCAAAAATATATTTAAGGCCATATACCATGGCTTCAGATGGACAAGTAAAGTGAGTTCCATTTTCAAATACACGCTTCTTAATTCCACCAATTTTCTTTAAGGACAATTCATCAAATATATTCTCAATTGGAATTCCATATTTTTCTCTCTCTTCAAGTTCACCATAAGAGATAAATAATTTTATTTTTGAGTTATTAGGTGTCGAAGATTTCTTCTTAGCTAATCCGCTCAATAGGTCAACATCTGTGGAAATATAAGGACTTCCAGCAATGTATCCGCTGAAAAGATTACTGTCTGTGAGAAATGTATAGAGAGTAATAAGTCCACCTAGAGAATACCCGTTTAAAACTCTTTGTTCTGGGTTAGTTCTAAATTCTGAATCAATATATGGAATTAATTCAGACTTTATAAATTCTACAAATTTCTTTCCTCCACCGCTTCCTTCCCATCGCTCTAATTCTGATATTGTGTAATCCCTCTCACGCATATTTTTTTCATCGCTTGACAACAGAGACCCATAACCGACACCAACAATTATAACATCTGGCACATGTCTACCGTATTGTAAATATCGAACATTACTCCATGCCATAGTAAAAGAAATGTCACCGTCAAGTAAGTAAATCACGGGATATGATTTATTCGTTTGACTATAATCTCTTGGCAATTTAAGATAAAGAAAATATTCTTCATCAATTATTTTGGATTTCAGTACTCTTAACTCGGTGTGATTTGGTACTATGTCAGAGTACTCTTTCGTCTGTATTTTGGATTGGGCTGAAATATGGATCACATTACTCATTACTATTATTATAATCCACAATTCTTGGCTTATTTTCACTGTATTTCCTTTCACTAATTAAAGCACATTAATCTATTGTAATAATTCAATATTACACAAATAATTGTCAATTTTGAACTGTAATCAAAATGTTTCTATTTTAATATTACTTGGACTAAACTTAAATGGTATAAAGATGGAATTGAGTTGAAGCTTAATAACAAACGATATTTGGAATCATTTCATCGCATGTTACTCGCATAGCAGAATCAGCAGTAAAGATGATATTAGCAATATTAAAATCCACCCAGACGAGGATGGATTTTAACTACCTAATTTGAAATTTTTAATGTGAATGAAAATATAATCCTTCAAACTTCTCTAAACTTTTTCTTAAATTTTCAATATTAGCAGGATCAGTGCTTTGTTTTGCCTTCATAGAATAAACAGAAATTTCATGCAGTGCTGCTAATTGCTGGATATATTTTTCGTAATTTTCTTTATCATTAGGATCAGTAATTTTAACTCTCTGATGCAAAAAATATTGGCTTACAATTTCCTGGATCTTTTTTGCATGCTCTTCTTTATTAACAACCCAGCGAACTATTTGATTGTAGTTTGGTTTATCTTCACCAGAAAGTTCCTCAATCATCTTCATCGATTTTTCAACTGTTGTAATGTGCTCTTTAATAAGAGCAACTCTTACACTATCACCATAAATTCCACATGGAACTTCACAATGCGCATAAACAGTTTGGTTTATAAAAATAAAACTGAATACAACTGCCACAATTAAATACTTTACCTTCTTCATATAAATTACCTTTTTTTTAGTATTATGAATTCGTTATTAAGACCCTCAGTCTTCTGAATGTAAAAATAGCGAATGATCTTTGATTTTCAAAAATCTGATTAATAAACTTCTGGAATAAAATTTTGCTCTTCAAATGGAGGTCGGATATAACTTCTTCCTTTTTTTCTTGGTGGTAGTTTTATCGATCTCTGTTTCAATTCTTTATAGGATACCAAACTTAATAGATGATGAATTGTATTTAGTCTTGCACGTTTCTTGTCATCAGCTTCAACAACATACCATGGCGCCTGTTTGATATCGGTGTACTTAAACATTTCATCTTTAGCCAGTGAATATTGGACCCAGCGAGCTCTTGATTCTAAATCCATAGGACTCAGTTTCCATCGTTTTAATGGATCATTAAATCTTTGCTGGAATCTTTTTTCTTGCTCTTCATCACTGACAGAAAACCAATACTTAATTAAAGTGATTCCTGAGCGTACAAGCATACGTTCAAATTCTGGACAACTCCGCATAAACTCTTCATACTCATCTTCTTTGCAGAATCCCATCACTCTTTCTACACCGGCTCTATTATACCAACTTCTGTCAAACAAAACCATTTCTCCCGCTGCAGGTAGATGAGGTACGTATCTCTGAAAATACCATTGAGTTTTTTCTTTTTCGGTCGGTGTACCTAAAGCAACCACTCGGCAGACTCTGGGATTAAGCTTATCCATAATCCGTTTTATTGTTCCACCTTTTCCAGCGGCATCTCTTCCCTCGAACAATACAATAACCTTCAATCCTTCGTGTTTAATCCACTCTTGAAGTTTGACCAGTTCAATCTGAAGTTCATCTAAAGCTTTTTCGTAATCATGCTTGGAAAGTTTGTGTGATTCTTTTTGCTTCTTGGGCATTTTTTCTCCAAATAGTTCAAACTCAAAATAATATTCTGGAAATAATAAATCCAGAAGTAAATTACAACAATTTTTTCTTTATTGATGAGGGAAGTGCATTATAGTGAATATCTATTTTCGCGACTTGAAAAGCAAATACTAGACGCAACATAACTTTATATCCATTCGATTCATAATCTTATAATCTACTAGAGGTGTAATTTTAGTAAATCAGTATTGGTATGAGTAACAATCTTATTTAATCGACGTTGTGTTTCGTAACTACTATTTTTTAGGTCAGATAATGCTAAATTATAATCTTCCTAATGCATCCTGGGCAAATTTTGCAGCATCACTATTTGGATGATCCTCAACTATTTCTGTCCAGATTTTTCTAGCTCTTTCAGATTCTCCTTTGGCAGCAGCAATTGTTCCAAGATTAAACTTAGCATCTAATTGGTTTTTATTGATCTTAAGAATCTTAGATGTTACTTCTTCGGCTTTATCAAAATTACCACTATTATAATAAATGAGCCCTTCAGAAAGTAAGACATCGACTCGAGTCGGATCAATATTCAATATTTTTTCGTATTGAGCAAGCGCCTTTTCATTCTGATGTGCCATACTTAAGAACTGTGCGTATTCTCTAATCTTTAAAGTGTCATTAGGATTTGCTTCAACTTCCTTCTCTAGCTTATCAAGCATTCCCCAAAATTCTTCTTTAACATTTCCCTTCGAGGGTGATGAGCTTTGCTCATTCGATAATCCCTTGTGTATATCATCTTGTGGTATTGAATTTTGCATGTTAGCAGAATTATCGTTCGACTCTCCTTCACTACTATTTACAATTATAAGAATAACAACAATGACTATAACTATAATACCGTATATATAAAATGGTTTGATTTTCATAAAAACACCTTTGGTTTCATTTATTAACTTTGAAAGTTAATAAAAAGAAATGAGAATTTTGATACTTCAATATTTCTGTTAAATTTCAATCAGAAGCGAAAGTAAAAAATCGCTATATTTATTTCTGTAATCAACGACTTATAAATATGCCTAGAAGAACAAATACTCGCAATAATATCAAATCTGTTGCGTTAGACCTATTTTCAACAGAGGGTTTTTCTGGAACTTCAGTGAGAGATATTAGTGGTACAGTTGGAATAAGAGAAAGTGGGATCTATAACCACTTTGCATCCAAAGAAGATATTCTGAAGGTATTGTTGGAAGATGTTAAAAAATCGACAGTGGGAGTTGAAATAATTTCTGATGAAATGTTAGATAAACTATCGGATCCTCCCCTTTTTATGAGGGAGTTTGTTAAGGTGTTAGTTCTTCATTGGAATACTGATATTCAGAAGAAATATTTGCGACTTGTGCTTATTGAACAGTTTAGAGAAATTAAGGGTATACGGATATCTCTTAGTGTTCTTATTGATGAAGCAATAAATATTTGGAGTCTGATCTTTGAACAAATGAAGAATTTCAAGTACATAAAGAAAGCAGACTCGAAGATACTTGCAGAAGAATTTGTATATCCATTCTTTATGATTCGCCTCCAACACCTGACAGCAAGTGACACAGATATAAACTTAGTACTTGAAAAGTGTAATTCGCATATCGATTATTTCTGGAAGTCGGTTAAGAGGTAATTCAATTTATGTCTGAAACACCTCTAACAAAATCCGACATTGAATTAGCACATTCTAGAATTAAAGATCAGATAAATAAAACTCCAATTCTAACTTCTAGATCCATCAACAAAATTTTCAATGCTAATTTGTTTTTTAAGTGCGAAAATTTGCAGCGTGCCGGTGCTTTTAAAATGCGTGGTGCTACAAATGCAATTCTTTCTCTAAAACCTGAGGAATTGAAAAAAGGTGTAGCGACGCATTCATCGGGTAACCATGCCGGAGCACTTGCACTTGCAGCACGATCGCTTAAAACAAACTGCTACATCGCGATGCCAAGAACCGCTCCAGAGATTAAACAAAAAGCTGTCGAAGGTTATGGTGGCAGAATTTCATTTTGCGAACCAACACTTGATGACAGAGAAAAAACACTAAACAAAATTGTTGAGGAAACAGAAGCTGCCTTTATCCATCCTTATGATGATTATCGAATTATTGCAGGGCAAGCAACTTGTGCAAAAGAAATTTTTGAAGAATTAAAAGATGTTGATTACCTTCTAGCTCCGCTTGGTGGGGGAGGGCTATTAAGTGGTTCTTGTCTATCTTCAAAATTCTTTTCGGATTCAACTAAAGTTATTGGTGTCGAACCCAAAGGAGCGGATGATGCTTTTCGTTCAATCAGGGATGGGAGAATCTACCCATCCATAAATCCTAAGACAATTGCTGATGGACTGCTTACATCTTTAAGTGAGAAAACGTATAAAATTATTAAAGATAATGTTTCAGAAATTATTACCGTTGAAGAAGAATCAATACTCTCAGCAATGTATTTGATCTGGGAAAGAATGAAAATCATAATAGAACCTTCTTCCGCAACAGTGCTTGCTGCCGTAATGGAGAACAAAGTAGAGTTTAGAAATGCAAAAACTGCGTTAATTCTTTCTGGGGGAAACATTGACTTTAAAAAGTTTGTAAACATGAAATAGTAGTTATTATTTAATATCTTTCAGGCTAGATTTTAATATATGTTGTCCAAACTATTAAAAGATAAACATTCGCATATCAACAAAGAGATAATCAAAATATGAGCTCTGGAAATATTTTAATCGCAGATGATGATCAGACTTTATGTTATTTACTTAAAGAAGAATTAATTAACGAGGGTTACATCGTTGATATTACTTTTGATGGTAAATACGCAATTGAAAATTTAAAAAGAAAACTTATGATGTTTTACTTCTCGATCTTGAAATGACAGATGTTCAGGGGGAAGAAGTTTTAAAGTATACGAGCGAACATCACCCTGCTTTACAAGTCATTGTTCTAACCGCGAAAGTGGAAATCCGCACTGCAATTGAATGCATAAAAAATGGAGCTTACGATTTTATTACTAAACCCTACGAGTTCGGTCAATTATTAATAATAATAGAAAGAGCTCTTGAGCACAAAAATCTTGTAATCACAGGGGAAATATTAAAGAAAAAAGTTGGACAAACTTTCCCAAATACGATCATTGGCGAGAGCAATTCAATTCAA
This sequence comes from uncultured Ignavibacteria bacterium, assembly GCA_963751695.1. Lineage (GTDB taxonomy): Bacteria > Bacteroidota > Ignavibacteria > Ignavibacteriales > Melioribacteraceae > SZUA-22. The sequence goes on from CAVVVP010000003.1 coordinate 203,054, forward strand.
GAAGTAAAATCTCTTGCAGAAAGAGCTGCAAAATCTGATTCTAATATTTTACTTGAGGGTGAAACCGGGACTGGGAAAGAGCTTTTTGCAGAATTTATTCATAATAGTTCTCTTCGAAATGCTAAACCTTTGGTTGCAATTAACTGTGCTTCACTTCCGGATCAATTGATTGAGAGTGAGCTTTTTGGATACGAAAAAGGTGCTTTTACTGATGCAAAAACCTCGAAGCAAGGACTAGTAGAAATAGCAGACGGTGGAAGTCTATTTCTGGATGAAATCGGTGAACTAAGCTTAACTCTGCAGCCAAAGCTATTGCGTTTTCTCGAGAATGGAGAGTACAGACGAGTTGGTGGTATCAATAATCTTTCTTCTGACGTTAGAGTAATTGGAGCCACAAACAAAGATCTTATGGAAGAATCAGATAAGAAAAATTTTCGAAGAGATCTTCTTTTCAGATTGAATGTAATCACTCTCACAATTCCACCACTTAGAGAAAGAGGTGATGATATAATTCTTCTATCTAAATATTTCTTGGATAAAAAGTCTCCGATTAAGACGAACAAACTTTTATCTAAGGATGCTGAGCGGGCTTTGATGAAATATACTTTCCCAGGAAATGTAAGAGAATTAGAACATATAATCGAGCGTGCTCTCATATTTTCTGAAAATGATGAAATTCAAATTCATGATTTGAATCTGCCTAATGTTTCTTCAGAAAGTTTGCCAATAAATTTAGCTGAAAATCTTGAACTACTGAGTTTAGACGAAATGGAGAGAATCCACATCAAAAAAGTTCTTGATTCAAACGAATGGAATAGAGAATCATCTGCCAGGGCACTAGGTATCAGTCAGAAAACACTTTACACCAAGATTAAGAAATTCGATCTTAAATAAAAATGGCAGGACCTGTTAAAGATAGTTCCAGCCTCAAATCAAAAGAAGATGAGATTCGATCTCTTAGTTCTAAAATCCAGCAAACTGCTCACGATCTTAATAATATTATTACGAGCAGTCAAAACTCGGTAGTTGCAATTAAAAACTCTGCGAAGCCAAATGCCGAAATTCAAAAGTATCTAACAAATATTGAAACCAACTGTATAAGAGCCACCGAAATGCTTGAGGAGTTTTTAGCTTCTGAAGGAATTGGTAAGCGAACTAAACGCCGAATTAATCTAAATGATCTTATTAATGATGTTGTCAGAACATTAAAAGGAACTCTTAGTGAAAAAGTTAGTTTAGATATAAAAGTAAGGAAGAACCTTCTAAAAATTGAGGGATTTTATTCGGATTTGTATAGGGCAATTCTCAATTTATCTATCAATGCTTTCGAGGCTATTGAAGATAAAGGAAAAATCACATTGTCCGCTAAAAATAAAAACTCAAAGTTGAGTGGAAGTGTTGTAGAGGTGCTGATTAAAGACACGGGTTGCGGAATTGATAAAAACACTTTGAAATCAATTTTTAAAAATGGATTTAGCACAAAAAATAAAAATGTAACATCTGGTCTAGGTTTATCAATCGTTAAAGAGATAATTGAAATTCATAAAGGTACAATTGAAGTAAAAAGTAATGTAGGAAAAGGGACTGAGTTTGCAATTTTATTACCAGCAATTGAGACTATTAAAAAACCAAAAAAGAAAAATAGAATAAAGAATATTCTTGTGGCAGAAGATGAACCCCCCATACTGGAATCACTAACATATTTATTGGAATCATATAATTATAAAACCATTGGAGCTTCTAGCGGCAAAATTGCAATAGAGAAGTTTATGGAAAATAAGGATATTGATCTAATTTTAATCGACAAGCTAATGCCGGATATTGACGGAATTGATGTTGTGGCCAAAATTCGTGAGCATAATAAATCTATTCCAATAATTTTAACTACAGGAATTCAGAATGCAGATCAATTGAAATTAGAAGATATTGGAGTGAATATTGTGGTAAAAAAACCTTACGACTTTGACCAGATGATAGAATTAATTAGAGGTGGTATCTTCTAAACTATCTTCTGTTTGAGCTTCAGATAAGTCAACAACCTTTAAATCATTCACCCAGTTTGTTAACACTGGTACTTTTATTGAACTTAGTTTCTGCAAAACCGAAATAATATCTTTTGTAGCTTCCTCGATAAATCCAACTCTCTTAAGAATTACATCCTTGGTCATTTCATCTTTTCTTAGCTCTCTGTTAATTGCAGCTGTCGATAAATTTATAAGTGTTAGCGGCTGCTTTATTTCATGATTTGCAGTAACAACAGTGGCAGCATACGTTTGAACTTTTTCTATTTCCAACATAACTTTTTGAGATTCTCTAAAACTTAGAGCAGATTTTATTCTCGCAATTAATTCAACTCGATTAAATGGTTTCTTAATATAATCAAACGCTCCAGCTTGGAATCCTTCTTTTAGGTCTTCGGCTTCAGTTAAAGCAGTAACTAAAAGAACGGGAATTAATTTTGTTTCTTCACTTGTTGTCAGTTTTTTGCAAACTTCAAAGCCTGACATTCCAGGCATCATAACATCAAGTAGTATTAGATCTGGCAAATCTTCGCTTGCAATCTTCAAACATGTTGGTCCGTCAAATGCTGAAAGAACTTCAAAGCCTTCTCTACTTAATCTTTCTTCAAGGACAAAAACGTTGTCTTTTTGATCGTCTACAACTAATATTTTTTTCATATTATACTACTTTTATTTGCTGGATTCGCTGTTGAATTTTAAATGACAATGTTGAATTATCAATGGGTTTTGTTATTAAATCATCGAAGCCATTTTGTTTGATAATTTCAAAATCATCTAGCATTGCCTGCGCAGTCATAGCATACACTTTTAAGTCTTTCAAGTCTTGATCTGCTCTAATTTTTTTCATTGTTTCAAAACCATCCATGATGGGCATTCTTATATCCAATAATATTAAATCTGGTTTGGAGGATTTTAAAAGTGTTAAACACTCTGCTCCATTGTGAGCAAACGAAATTGAACAACCAATATTCTTGAGAATTTCTCCAACCGTAAAAAGTGTATCTTTATCGTCATCAACCACCAGAACATGAAACATATTTTCATTGGTAATGGAACTTAACGCTTCGGCACCCTCTTCATCTCCTGTAATTAGTTTATTTTCAATTGGGAAACTAATACTTTTTTTCAGTTTATTCATTATTGAAAATTTTCTGTCAATTATTCTAAGAGTTTCTTCCAGTTCTTTGCTATTATCATTTAGCATGTCATCGAAATCAGTAATTAGTTTTTGTTTTGTCAGATCATCAAGAACCTTTGGAATAGATACAATGATCGGGATATCGCTGGTCTCTTTCAAATAAGACATCAGTTTTATAGTAGGTTTATTTTGTGCAATGAGGTCAATGATCAGAACATCTGGTTTGAGTTCCTCAATGTTTTCCACTATGTTTTGAATTTCTGAAACAGTTATAATCTCTGCACTCTCACTAAATTTTTCAATTGTGCTTCCTTTTTCTCCCGTTTCATCACCAAGCCAAAGTATTCTTTTTCCCCTATTGTTTTTAAGTTTAATCAGGTCAAGCACATACCTTAGTTTTTCAAAATTATCAGATCCAACTATAAATTCAAAAACATCTAAAATGTATGCCCTTTCTCCATCTTGTTGCAAACCAATCAAGCTAATTGGAATGCTGCCAGTGAAATGATTTATTTTCAAACTATATAGGATATCCCAGTAGCTATTTGTTATGTTATTTGTATTCAGAATAATTCCGTCCAAGGGTACGTCCCCTAGTTGTTCGATCAGTTCTGCATTTGGTTTGCTTTGAACAACATCGTACTCGCTCGTTTCAAAATAATTCTCAACGGAAATCTTGTTTCTATCGTCATCATGAATCAGCAATATTTTTTTTCTATTTTTTTGTTGAGCAACACTGCTCTGAGGATATCTATACTCCTCAAGAAGAGGTAAGTTTTCTTGTATAGAGTTTGTTAGAAGTATTGTAAAAGTTGATCCCTTAAAGTCGTTGCTTTGAACTGATATCTCTCCTCCCAGGAGGCTTACATATTTTTTACAGATTGCTAAACCAAGTCCCGCTCCTTGGAATTTTTTGGTATTAGTATGTTCAACTTGTTTGAATTCTTCAAAAATCAATTTTTTATTTTCGTCAGTGATACCAATACCTGTATCAATAACATCAATTCTAAGAGTGTCATTCAGCGTATCGCTAACATTAATTTTTATCCCACCAATCTCGGTGAACTTTATAGCATTACTAATAAGGTTAAGAATAATCTGCTCTAACTTGTGTCTATCTGAATTAACGAGTAGATCTCTATTATTTTCAAAAACGATAGATAGCTGTAAGTCTTTTTCAGTAACAAGTGGTTCCATTGCTTGGAACACATCATTCATAAATTCACTTATGATAAAATCACTTTTCGTTACTTCAAATTTACCAGACTCAATTTTAGAAAACTCAAGTATATTATTAATCAATGCAAGAAGTTTCTTGCCATTTCTCAAAACAATCTTGAGTCTGTCTTTGGTTTTCGGAAATGTTGTTGAGTCATCCGAAATTAATTCTGTTAATCCAATTATCGAGTTTAAAGGAGTTCTCAATTCATGTGACATATTTGCGAGAAATTGTGATTTTACATGTGTAAGTTCAACTGCTTTCCTACGCTGCTCTTCAAGTTCCTCTGCTTTTTCTTTAAGGTCAGCATGAAGTTTTGTTAACTCTACATTTTGTTCTTGATATTGATCATTCAGAATTTTTAATTCTTCAACTATGCTTTTAAGTTGTTCAAGCGAAGCTGAATTATTAATGCCGATTGCAAGCTGCTTTTTAATACTTTCTAAATAATCCTTTGGTTGAATCGACGGAATATTTTCACTCGCAATTTCGATCACAGCAATTACCTTTTTATCGAATATAATAGGAATAACTAATAAGTATTTAATATTAATCTCTAGAAGCCCCATCTTAATAGAAGGAAAATCCTGCTGGAAAGTCATTTCTATTATTTCCTGGGTCTGAATGACATTAGAATACATTGAACGATCAACTACAGTATTTATGGAATTTTCCCCAATTCCCTTTGCACAGACTAACTCCAGCTCATCTTCGTCAACTAGATAAAATGCTCCAAAAGATGTTTCAGTAGCGCTAATTATTTTTTCTAATACTTTATTAGATAGATCATCAATGGATGGATGTTCATTGATAATTGTCACTATATCAAGATATCGTCTTTCATTCTTTTCTTTTGTTTCAATCCGATCCAGCATTTCATTAAATGCTGATCCAAGTTGACCAAGTTCATCTTTTGTAACAATCGGGACTCTCTCACTGAGATTCCCCTCTGCTATTAGATTAGTTGTTTTACTAAGTAATGAGATCTGCTTTCTTAGTTTTGTGGTAAAAAGAAGAACAAAGATTAATGATAGAAAAACACCCGCTAGTGCAAATGTAAATATTATCAACTGAATCGTATCACGAAACTCAGAAAGTTCTGCTGGAGTATTGAAAATAATAAAGGAAGATGAAATGTTTGCAGCACTTAAGTATTCCGGTTTTCTGAATACACTAAAAAAATCTGATGATTTCAATTCCTCATAAAAAACACCTGGTTTACTTTGTTCCTTGGAACTATTAATCGCATTTATAAAATTTACCAAGTATTTTTCGTTGGCTTCTGAGTGAGTAATCTGCGTAGGTAAATCTTCAGCAACAAAAGTTATTTCGGCTCTGATTTTATTTGATAAATCATTAAGGTATTCCTCGGTAAGAAGCTTTCCATAGAATATGTTTTGTGTCTCTTTCCCTCTGGTATAGAGAAAAATAATGTTAGGATAGAGCCTAATAAATTCTTCGATGGAATTAATTATTGCAGGTGGCTGTAACTTTTGGCTGTGAAAAAAAAAGTTTGGATCAATTGCATTATTTTTATCGAGTGTGAAAACAAAATCTAAGTTGGTAGTATCTAAAGATATTAAATTATGGTTTTTTGAATATTCAAAAACTCGTGAAAATTCTTCTTCAAATATTTTTATTCCAGATTGAAATTCAAAATTAAAGTCATGTGCAGCGTTTATAAGACTTTTAGAATATTGCTTTTTTAATAAAGATGTTGTTGTGGAATAATAAATAAATGTCGAAGACAATGATATTATAACTATTACCGAGAATGTTATCAGTAATAGTCTTACATTAATTTTCATATGCTTCTTTTTGCAACACCCTTCTTACAGTTATTAATAATTCGTCAAAATCATAAGGTTTACGAAGAAAATCATCGACTCCTAATTTTGCTGATTCTATAGCACTATCTACATCCACATTTGCTGTAAGAACAATTACTCTCGAATTGTAATTATTGCTCTTTATTTTTTTCAATACAAAGAATCCATTCTTCTCCGGCATTTTTAAGTCCAGTAGTACAAGATCAACCGTAGAGTTGTTTAGATAACCAATCGCATCGTCTGCAGAAGTTACAAAATGAGTATAGTAACCTATTTCTCTTAGATCTTCTGATAGCGTTGCGCATAACTTTATGTCATCATCAACGATTAGAATAGAGTCCACTTTTATTTTTCCTAATCTTCATATCTGGAAATATTTTAATATGATTTGATTCAGCTTCTTTAATGCCTTCTTTCTTTTGCTTATTCATATCATCGATATATCCTCTGTTTTCAATTATTGATTCTTTCATAAGATCTGTCTTTCTTAGCTGCTATTCTATCTTTCAATGGCGGAACAATCTCAAGATTTATCAAGATGATAATTTCTCTTCTAATAATTTGAGTCTTATCGGATCCTGTTAAATATCTAATCCCAAAAACCCACCAAGGGAGATCTTTGAGGAACGGTATACCAGTTCTTGTATTAATTTCACTATTCTGGAATAATCCACCAATTATTGTCTCTTCACCGTCAACATCAATACTTCAGTATTTGCTACAGTTTTTCTAATTGTTGTTGAAATTTCACCTGGTTCTGCTGAACTTCTTTCAGCTTGGAGTTGAAGCAGTACATAGTCCACACCGTCTTCTTTATACATATAAGGTGTTACTTCTACGATAGTACCGGTTGAATAGAATCTGTCGATTAGATTACCTGAGAAGTCACGTTCTTTAATGGAAATATCTTCACCTATTTGAATTCGTCCTAGTGCTTTATCTCTTACAGTGATTGAAGGACGTGCAAGAAGCTCTCCCAGACCATTAGATTCAAAAAACTTAAAAGCACCAGCCAAATTTCCTTGAAATTCTCCCGTTGTAAAGTCAGCTGCTCCTGGTATAGTAAACTCAAACGGTTCAGCCTGTTGTTGCTGAGATTGATTTTGATTCTCTTCATTTTCAGTCGTAAACGACTGTAGGTTTAGCACCAAATGCTAAGTCCGGTCTTTTCTAATAATAATTCCCAGTTAATACCTCGCTCTCTCATATCAGTTATATTGGCTTCAAAGAATAATGCTGATATCTTTATTTCTCTAGAATCAACATTAGCGTATATATCTTGACCCAGTTTTTCCGCGGATTGAGTCTCTGGCCTTACAATTATATTTTCGGCAGTTTCTTCATAGACCATGTCATGGTATTGGCAGATAATGTTCAATGCTCGTTTGAAAGGGTAATTTATCAATGGCGATCCCTATAGGATCTGTCATACTAGAAGTTAATACAATTTCCTTACCAGTAGTCTTCAAACTTACCTTGCTAAGGACGTCGATCGCCTGATCGAATGCGATGTGCTCTCCCAATGTAACGATCTCATTTGGATTGACATATTGCTGCATTCGCTTTTCAACTTCTTTTTGACCAGCGATTGGAATTGCTATTAGAAACGATAGTAATAATGCTAATGTTGTTTTCATTTTATTCACTCAATTATTCTTTTTTATCACTTTCTTGTTTATCTAATGTTAATGTTACTTTCTCAATAATTCCACCCTTGTTAAGGACAAAATTAACTTGATTGTTATCATAGTTGATCTCAGTTAAGTATCCAAGATAAACCTGATCACCTTCCCAAAGTAAATAAGTTACACCATTCGGGTCAGCAATAAATGCACCTTCAGGAATTAATGCTAATAATTGCGCTGCTTGCACATCTAAAAGGTTATCTGTATTAGGCGGAATTTCATTTCTTATCAATGGATAGAAAATATCATATACAGGATTTGGTACTAAACGATTCTCTTTTGTAACAGCTGATGCATATTCATCATTTTCAGAAAAATATACCGCTACAGTAAAATTGTAATTCACATAGTAGTGTGGTATTTCCTCATCATCAACACTTACAAAATTTGATAAATTACAGTTTAGTATCTTTTTAAGAGACTTACTTTGCTCAATAGCATAGATAAGTTTATAAACATCATTATAGTAGGCTGTGCCTGAGAGTTTATAAGTGTAGAAGTTATAATGTTGCTGATTTATAAGCTCAAGATACTCAATGTTTACATGTGAATCAGGTGCAAAATTAAAACTAACCTTATTCACAAAGTCGTAAAAGTCTGATTGCAATAGCTCTTTTGGAATATTGAACTTTCGCAACGATAGGATTGAATCAAGTTCAGCAGCTCTACTCTTTAAATTTTCTAATTTTGTAATTAGGTCTTCTGTATTGGTAGTATTAGCATTAAGGGTATTAAGTTCTTTCATCTTATTATCAATTTTACCCTTTTGAATAACAAAACTATAAATACTTCCTGCTATTACAATTAACAGAAGGAGAGCAACTAAAGCTAACGTGTTTTTAAGTTTTCGATTCATTGTTCATTCTTCTGCAATTTAAAATTGATTATGTACGCAAAAGCATTTTTCTCACGCAATGGTTCATACAGCACATTCTTAAGAATTGAGGAGTTATTAGTCTCAGCAAACTCAGTAAGAACACTTCTTGACAAGGAATATCCCGAAATATTTAACTCTTCAATATTTCTTGCATCAAGGTTGGCAACCCAGAAATTCCTTCTTCTTTCAACAAAGTTTGAAACTTTCTCTAATGATTGTCCCCAGATCTCAGTTCCACTCATTGCAGAATCAAGAATTGCTTGAGTGTTATCGAAATTAGCTATTCTTGTTTCTAGTGGTTCTATCTGAGTAATTATTTCTTGATTCTGAATTTCTAAATCTTTTAGGCGCTTAATTTCTTTATCAAGTTCATTCATTTTCTTGTCGTTTGAAAGTACAGAGAATGTAAAGAAAAATGCTGCTGCAAATAAAAATGGAAGAACAGCAAAACTATGCCATCCAAATTGAAATATTTTTTGATTCTCGACAATATACTTTGGTAGTATATTTATGCCAGTGAGTTCTTTATCCTTTTCCGCATAATATTCATACGCTGCTGATAGAGGTACTGAGAAAGAAGAAATTTCCCCTTGATCTATTCTCATTCAGATCAACAACATCAAAAATATCGAATTTTAATTCAGTTACATTTGCTTCTGGAAAAGTGCCATAGAACGAGAGTACTAAATTCTCAGAACGGTCATCACCACAAAGTACAACATTATCTAGTCTAGGTACTCCACCGTTTTCCATTTCTAGGAGAATCTTAGAAAAATAGACGTCATAGGTATTGAGATTTGAAGTACCTATATCTAGCGTTGCTCCGATATGATTTAGGTTTTGACCTTCAAGAAAAATGAGCTTACTATGCTCTTTTCCTATATAGATTATCAGAGTATAATCTTCAGCAAAAACTTTGTTGTTCTTGAAACATAGTTGGCCAGCGCAATTTCAGCATTCTTAATCGAATTGATTTTGTAATAACGTTTTCCATTATAACCAGCAACAGAATTAATTAGATTAACACATGAGAATTTCTTTATCAACAAAGACACATAGATAAGTATTATTATCAAGATTAATACAATCTACTTTGTCTTTTGCGACGGTAATCCCTTTTGTCTCAAAAATATCTTTAACAACATTTTCTAAAAGTTTGCTTTTGTTTTTTTCTTCTGAACTTTCGTAGATATGGAAATTTACGCTCGGATCAGTAACGATAGGAATAAATTGCGCTTGATTTAAATTATACTCTGCTAGAGATGCTGCTATTAATTCAACATCAGTAGCATTTACATTTTCTCTTGGTTGGGTTGTGTCAACCCCGGTATCGAGTGATTCAAATGATAAGCCGTCTGCAGAAAAATCTTCTTTACTTAGATCTGCAAGTTGTTCTGGATTACTGTCTGCTTCGTGTTCAGTCTGCTTAACTGTAAATGTATTAAAAACACGAATGTTTTCTTTTTCTCTTGCAACTACTGATAGCTTTAGTTCATTTCCTTCACAATATATACAAACAAGAGGTTTCATATTTTATGATCCCTTGAGTAACTGTAACATTCTAGTTTTATTATTTGCGTAACTCAGTGCCGTATCCCTGGTTATTTTTCCTTCTTTCATTAGTCTTAACAAATCTTGTTCCATAGTAATCATACCTTGAGGACCGCCTTGTACAATCATCATATAAATTTCACTGGTATTGTTGTTTTTTATCGCAGCTTTTACACTTGGAGTAACAATCAATACTTCTTTTGCCAAAGCTCTTCGTCCGTCCACAGTTGGAACTAATTTCTGGGATACAACTGTAACAAGCACGTCAGCAAGACGATTTCTAACTCTTTCTTGTTCAACAGGATTAACTTCAGCAATAATTCTATCAATTGACTCAGTAGCAGAGGATGTATGAAGCGTAGAAAATACCTTGTGACCGGTATCAGTTACCTCCAAAGCTGCCATAATCGTCTCTGGATCCCTCATTTCACCAATTACTATTATATCCGGGTCCTGTCTTAAAGCTTGTACAACGCCTTCTTGGAATGATAACACATCCTTTCCAACTTCTCTATGACGAACTATTGCTTTATTAGATTTATGAACGTATTCAACAGGGGAAGAGATAACAATAATATGTACCGGTTCAGTTTTATTATGATTATCAATAAAAGTATCAAGAGTTGTTGATTTACCAGAACCAGTTATACCAGTTACTAATGATAATCCAAACTTGATATATTTATGACTCATCATTTTTATAGCATTAGTATGAAATCCTAGTGAATTCAGTGGGAATACTTGAGCTGAAATAGATCTCATATTCAAAGCAAGTGTATCCAAATCAAAATATGCATCCGCTCTAAAGCGAACATCTTCATTAATAACATCATAATGAAATGAATAACTAAAATCTAAATTTCGAGCTATTAGTAAATGTTTAATTTGGTTTGAAGTCAGCAAACTGAGCATCAGTATCGCCGATTCCATATGATTAAATTTTGGAAGTTCTTCAACACGAGCCTTATCGCCATGAATTCTGAACCAAACGTATTCTGCAGTGGCGTAACCTCCGATTTCAACGTCGGACGCTTCTTTTTCAATCATTAAAGATAAAATGTAATTAATGAGTTTATGAAGCGTAACTTTGTGTTCAGCTGGCATTTCCTGAACAAGATCGGCCACAAAACTAATTTTCTCTGGGCCGAGAATTGATTTTGGAATTTTTTGAACGTATTGAGCTAAAATGATCTTTGCTTCTGTCACTTAAAATTCCTGAAATATGGAAAGAAATTATACAATTGCTAAACTTAATTTAGTAAAAAAAAATCAAAAAGTTAAAATATTTTACTCATCCATCGTTCCTGCTAATACTTCTTGTATTGAAGTTAATCCTTGTTTAACCTTTTCTAAACCAGAATCTCTTAATGTTAATGTTCCATCAGCTTTGGATTGATTTCTAACTGCATCTTCATCAATTTCGTCACCGGCTCGAACAATCATTTCTCTGAATCTCTTTTGTAAAATAAAGCGCTTCGTGTATTGCCATTCGTCCTTTGTATCCTGATTTATTGCATTTTTCACAACCAACTGGCTTCATAAATTTCATATTTCGACCACTCATCAATATCTATTCCAGCTCTTTCTATCACTATCATTCATTTATAGTATTCTACCTTCTTTTTGCAATTATCGCAAAGTTTTCTAACCAGACGCTGAGCAACAATAATATTTATTGCATAAGCAAGTAAGAATGGTTCAACTCCCATTTTATATAAACGAGCAACAGCACTTGGCGCATCGTTAGTATGAAGAGTGGAAAATGTTAAGTGACCAGTATTAGCAAGTTTAATAGCAGTTTCTGCTGTTTCCTTATCGCGCATCTCACCTACTAGAACAATATCTGGATCATGACGCAATATAGCTCGAATAGCTTGTTCAAAATTCATTTTATGACCAATTTTAAGCTGACGAGCACCTTCGATTACGTACTCAACAGGGTCTTCAACTGTCAAAATGTTTTTACGTTGGGTCAATAACCTGATAAAGTGCAGCAACTAGTGTAGTACTCTTTCCACTTCCTGTAGGACCGGTTAAGATCACCATTCCCTGAGGTTGTGTTATAGCTTTTTGAAAAGCAGCATTCGCATATCCGACAAGACCTAGTTTACCTAAATCTTTAATGACCTTTCTATCATCAAGAATTCTGATTACGATTGTTTCAAATTTATTTTTAAGCTCTGTACCAACCATTGGAAGTACTGAGACTCGGTATCGAATAATTGTACCATCAATCGGTCTTTGAATAAAACCATCTTGAGCCCTTTCTCTTTCGAATCTATCCATCCCTCTTGCTCTGTCTTTTACAACTGCCATAACAGCTTCAGGTTGTACATTATCCTGAGCATGCCACAGAGCAAGTTTTCCATCAGTTCTAAAATGAATTTCTGTTCTCTTCCCGCTTTTAGGTACAACATGAATATCACTCGCTCCTTTTCGCACTCCTTCAACAAGAGCTGCTTCGATAATATTAACTAAGTGCACTTTTGTTAATTTCAGCATCTAATTCTTCTTCATCAACCTGAGCCTCATCATGATCTACTACAATTTCTTCGTCCGACTCTTCAATCATCTTTAGGAATTCATTAGTGGGAGGAGCAATCATCTCAATTAAATAATCATAATCTTTTTTCTTAAGATAGTTGATCTCAAATTTTTTGAAATTGAGTGTATATGCAATCTTTGAGATAGCTTTATCAGTAGGATCCACTGCTCCAAGGACAACTCGATCGCGTAATTTATCATAACTATAAGGGAAGTATTTGATGATAAACCATTTGGTCTCTTAATTCATCCCCTTTAGAATTCAGAAGTCTTTTTATTTCATCTATTCTTTCATCTGGTAATTCGCTAACTTGAATGTTCAGTTCTTTGAAAGCATAAAGTACTGCAACTTCACTGAAAATAGTGTCATGATCAAATTTTAATTCTTGAACTAAAATCTGCGCAAGATTTCTTTTCTTTTTAGTCTGATCTTCTTGTTTTAGTACTAAAGCTTTTTCAAGAATTTCGTCATCTATAATGCCCTTTTTTAGAAGAAGGTATCCTATTTTATCAGTTACTTCGAGCTGGGAATCAAGCATCTCTCTTTCCTAACATTATTTAGCTATCGGATTTGATGGATTAATTGTTGCAGTTTCAGCAGAAACTAATGTTAGTCCGATCATTACAACCATAATTACCATTGCAATAAAAACCTGCACTAACTCTATGAAATTTTTAAGTCTGAAAACTGTTTCACTTTCATAATAGTTAGCTAGCTGTAAAGTTGTATTTTTAATAGTTCCAGTCTCCTCACCGGAGTGAAAACGTGAAAGTGCAGTATCTGTAAAAACTCCTGCTGCAGCAAAAGATTCAGAAATTCCGGCTCCTTTTTTAATCATCATAGGAATCGCTATATTTTTTATCTGACCCTCAAAATATTTATTATCAGTTGCTTCAGCTGCAATTCTAATTGGTTCAATACTTTCAGCTGACCCACTATATAAAGTGTAGAATACACGGCAAAATACTTCAATATTCGTTTTATGAATTAGTGAGCCAACTACTGGTATTCTCATCATATATTTATCAATAAGCAGCTTCCCTTTTTTTGTTCGATTCATTTGCCAGAGTGCTACAAGTGGAGCACATGAAACAATAAGAACTAATACCCAATTTGCAATAAGAAAATCACTAAAAGCAAGGGTTGCAGCCGTCATTGGTGGCAGCGGAATATCAAATTTTAAAAATAATTTTGCGGTTTCTGGGAATATGTACCCTACATAGAAAAGAACTGCTAGGAATAAAACAAAAAGGGTTATCATTGGAGTTATTAATGCACTTCTCAGATCTTTTCGAAATTGCATATTTCGCTCAAGGAACTTAGCTGTAGCTTTATATATCTCGGTCATGTTACCACTTTTAGCCGCAAGGCCTAGCATATAAGCTGTAAATTTTCCGAATATGTGCTCATATCTTAGAAATGTAGTTTGGCTATCCGCACCCCTTTTTAGATCATTGTTGATTTGCTTTAAAGTTTCTCGCATTGTTTTATTCTCTAGATCATTTGTCAACAGTGTCATAATTTCACTGTAAGGGAGCTTTTGCTCCAGAAGTTCCGCACTTATCTTTACGTAAGACAAAACTTCTTGCGCCGGAGGTTTAGGGTTCCATTCGAACAAATACTTATTTACAGAAAGCACTTGGTAGCCCATTTTAGTAAGAGCAGTTGTAACTTCATCTTTTGTGAAAGCTTTCTGCTCGCCCTTTTGTACAGGTTCGTTTCCCCGTTTAATTTTATAAATAAAAGTAACTTTCTTTTCGATTGATTTTAGCTTTAACTTATGCTTTTCAATAAGCTGGTGAATTTGAGTTTTTCCATCCTTATAAGTAGGAGCGGTCATGCCGCCGGTTACTATCTGTCCGTTTGACCTTAATGCATTAAATCTTAGTTCAATCATAATTTGTAAATCCCTGTCGAATAATTCATTTTTATATGAAAAAGCAAACTTATTTGGTTACTCGGTAGTTAAATGCAAATATTGGGCCATACGAAAATATATTTCACCAATCCATTTACTTTATTAAGTTGAATTACAATAATTCAATACTGAATTTAGAGAAGAAAGCATTCATTTTATCCAATTTTACAATTCCAACATTTTTTTGATAATCTATATTTAGTAGTTGGGTTGGCTAAATTTGATTGGAAATTAAAACTTTAAGCAAGGTAGAGATTTATAATTGATGTAATTATTACTTATTTATGGGTTAATCAATTAAATGATTTAATTTTAATGATCAGGCTTTGTTAATATATTGCAAAAGGAGAAATCATTTATTTAAAATTAAAAAAGGCCAATAAACAATGTTTATCGGCCTTTTTAATAAATTATTGCTAAACTAAATTAGCCATTAACATTTGTAGATGTTACAGAAATATCATCTGGTGTTACAGTTATAACTACTACTAACTGTGCACCACCATCATTTGTTTCAGTACCAGTTCCAGTAAGTGTTATACTTTGAGCACCATTTGTTAATGCAACAGGTGCACTCATGTTCGCTGTTTGTGTCAATGATAATGGTACTGCAAATGCAACACCGTTAGCTTGTGCGGTACCATCAAATGAATTTCCACCACCACCCATTGCTGCTGGTTTTCTGTAATGTTGCTGCGCCATAGATCCGATAGTAGTTAAATCTGCGATTAAAGCATCATTATTAGCTTGAAGTGAGCTAGCTGTGAATACGTTAATACCTACAACTACTGCGATACCGACTATGATAACACCAAGTACGATAAGTAAAAGTTGTTGTTGTCCCATTTTGTTACTCCTTAAGTTTGTTATTAGATATTAGTTAGTGTATACGAATAAAAAGAAGTTAATTACCTTATTATTTGTGTTAAATAATCACTCTGTGTTACAGTCATTTGAACTTGTACAAAATTATTTGAAGTTACATCCCCGTTTCCTTTTCCCGTTAACACCACTTGATCTCGGGTTGCAGTTGCTGAGACAGTAAACTCTCCATCCGCATTGAACTTGAAGTCTTTTAGGAATTTGCCAACCTTCAAAACTCAACTGTCCTCCTCCCATCGCTTTGGGAGTTCTATAATACTTTTGAGCTTCGCTTGCAAGATGTACTAGGTCGTTAATGATGTTGTTCCTTTTAGACTCTGTTGCATTTGCATTGAATAAACTGATCCCAACTGTTATAGCTATTCCAATGATTATTATTCCTAATATTATCAAAAGAAGTTGTTGCTGTCCCAAAATTTTCCTCTATCATAATTTTATTTGTTAGTGGCTGAGATCAATAATTTCTGTCCTAACCAAATGACAAGTAGTGTGCCAATTTTTATTAGTTGATTAAAAACTTATTAAAATGATTAAATTTGAACTATTTCTTGAATTAAGATCATAGGCATTAAAATCGTATAGACTATCTAAAAATTGATGTTTTCAGTAATCAATAGAAATGACATGTAACTATTACATGGCTAATTTTAAAGTCGGTAATAAGTACGAGCAATTGTTACTGAATTGGTAGTAATTACTGGGAACTTTAAGTGGAATAGGCTTAGATTTATGAAAAGTACAAGTCGCTCTGTGTTTTCTTTGTTTTTGTTCTGATTTAAGAACTTATATGAAAAAATAGATTCCCGCTTTTGCGGGAATAGCATATTAAAAAGTGGTTATCTAACTTTTATATGTAGCTCGGTAAGCTGACCATCATCAACAAATGAAGGTGATTCATCCATTAATGACATACCACTCGAAGTTTTTGGGAATGCAATAACGTCTCTTATCGAATGATCACCAGCAAAAAGCATTGCAAGTCTGTCAAATCCAAATGCAATACCACCATGAGGTGGGGCACCATATTTAAATGCGTTCATTAAAAAGCCAAATTTAACGTCAGCTTCCTCTTTTGAAATTCCAAGCGCATCAAACATTTTAGATTGAAGCTCAGAATCGTGAATTCTGATACTTCCACCAGCTATTTCGTTACCATCTAGAACCAGATCATATGCGCGGGCTGTAACTTCACCAGGATTTGTTTCCAATTTATCTACTTGATCGAGATCTGGAGAGGTAAAAGGATGATGCATAGCGTAAAAACGCTTAGTTTCTTCATCCCACTCAAGTAAAGGAAAGTTGGTTACCCAAAGAAGAGATGGCGCTTCATCACCTTTAATTAATTCTAATCTTCTGGCCATTTCTAATCTCAGTGAGCCCATAAAAGATAAGGATTGAAGTTTCGGGCCAGAGATAATGAATACCAGATCGCCAGGTTTAGCACTTAGGCTATTAATTATACCTTGTTTTTCCTCATCGGACATAAATTTAGCAACAGGAGCATCCAAACCATCTTCTTTAACCCTCATCCAGATCAAACCACCAGCACCAAGCTGTTTTACATAATTTGTCAATACATCAAGCTGATTTCTTGTATAATCACCACAATCTTTTGCAAGTAATGATGTAACGATTCCACCTTTTTCCAAGGTATCCTTGAAAACTCTAAATTCGGAATTTTCGAAAACATGGTTTAATGTGACCATTTGAAGTTCAAATCTAAGATCCGGTTTGTCGCTCCCATATTTTTCCATTGCATCTGCAAAATCAAGCCTAGGAAGTGGGAGTGGAATATCAATTCCTCTAATTTCCTTGAACAAGTTCTTCATGAGGCCCTCAACCATTTCGTAAATATCTTCCTGATCGACAAAGGACATTTCAACGTCGATCTGAGTAAATTCTGGTTGGCGGTCGGCTCGTAAATCTTCATCTCTAAAACACTTAACTATTTGGAAATATTTATCATAACCAGAGACCATTAATAATTGCTTGTAAGTTTGAGGTGATTGTGGTAATGCATAAAATCTCCCTTTATGAAGTCTACTTGGAACAAGAAAATCGCGTGCACCTTCTGGAGTGGATTTCATTAAAACCGGCGTTTCAATTTCAACAAAATCATTATTGTCAAAATATTTTCGAACAGATTGATACATTTTATGTCTTAGAAGCATATTTTCTTGCATCTTTCCTCTTCTAAGATCAAGGTATCTATATTTTAATCGAATATCTTCGCTTACATCTGCATTATCTTGTATTTGGAATGGAGGTGTTTCGGCTTTATTCAAAATAATTAGTTTATCAGCCATTATATCAATAAATCCAGTTGGAATCTTTGAATTCTCTGTATCAGCAGGGCGCTTTCTAACTGTTCCTTCTACAGCAATTACAAATTCACTTCTAAGTTCTTTGGCTATTTCATGAGCTTCGTTATTATAAGTTGGTTCAAAAACTATTTGAGTTATACCGTATCTATCTCTAAGATCGATGAATATTACGCCACCAAGATCTCTTCTCGTATCCACCCATCCATTGAGGACTATTTTCTCATCAATGTTCTCTTCTCTTAACTCACCACATGTGTGTGTTCTTCTCTCAAATTTCATAATTTATGCATCTTTGTTAAAAAATAAGGCGTAAAAATAACGAATATTGAATCCTATTCAAAGAATTATTAACAGTCTCATTTAAGAATCATTAAATTTTCCGTATAGTTATTCAGGTTTGATTAAAATTTGAATCACTATTTTATTAATTTAGAAAATCACATATTTATAGCATCAATATTAAAGGAAATAGAATATTAAGAAGAGAATTACAATTATTACGGGTCAAATAGGATCTGGAAAAACTACATATCTTCTGAAAAACATTGAGAATAAGTCCGATGTCGGCGGAATTCTACAAGTATCTCGAGGAAATAGAAGATTTTTTTGTGATATTAATTCCAATGACGAAATTGAATTAACTTCTGAAATCCAGAATAAAGATTCTTTTATACTTGGGAAATTTATTTTCAAACGCTCAGCCTTTAATTGGGCAAACGAGAAGTTATTGAATGCAATTAGGAATTCAAACATTCAGACAATTATCCTAGATGAGTACGGACCTTTGGAATTTAGAGAAGAAGGATTCGAACCACTGTTCAGTACCATTTTGAAAAATAATCGGACCGGAAGAAAACTCAACTTAATTGTTGTTGTTAGAAAATCTCTTTTAGCAAAGTTTACAGAAAAATTTAATCTATCCAATGAAGAAATCAATATAGAAGAAGTTAATAAAAATTTTAATCGATAGATTTTAGCTGATTTATACTTTTTATCTCTCCTGCCACAACTATAATATCATTTTCTTTGAAAACATATTCTGGTTTAGGTACGGCATTTATTTTGAATCTTCTTTTTCTTGATGTCTTAATCGAAAGCACATTAACATTATACTTTGCTCGTATGTTAATCTCACTTATAGATTTTCCAATAAAAGATTTTGGTACTTTTATTTCTGCAACAGAATAACCTTCAATGAACTGAACATTTTTCTCATCTTCTTTCATAGAAATGCTGCTGGCTAAGCTGGATGTTATTTCAATTCTGTTTATCTCTTTTTGATAAGCATCTTGAATATCTTTTCTCCAGATCATGCCAATCAATTTTTTATTGTTCAAATTTTCAATTACAGGAAGACCTTCTAGCTGATACTTATTTATTTTCTGAATCGCGGTGTAACAGTTGTCTTCAAGTGTTAAAGGCTCATATCTTCTATTGACAAGATCTCCTGCGATTAGTAATGTGTTTAATGAATCTCTTTCGAAAAGAAAATCTTTCAGATCATTTATCGCAATTAATCCAATCGCATTACCGTTGTGGTCGACTACTGGGTATTCAGAATCTTTTCTACTCAAAACAAAATCAACAACCTTTGTAAAATTTTCAGATACAATTATACTTTCGATCTCGCTTTTATAGACGTCCTCAACCGGAATAGACTCCATTACGTTAGTCTCAGCACCTTCTTTTAGATTTATACCTCTTAATAACAATTTGAGTGTATATATTGATTCGCGAGAGAGATATGATGATAGAATTGTACTAACAATTGCTGTGATCATTAATGGTAAAATGATCTCATAGTCGTATGTCAACTCGAAGACAATAATTATTGCAGTAATTGGAGCGCGCGTTGTTCCGGCAACTAATCCTCCCATCGCAACAAGCGCATAGGCTCCAGGCCCAGCAGTAATGTCTGGGAAAAACTCGTTTACGAGATTACCAAAAAAGAATCCCAGCATTGCTCCCATAAAGAGTGAGGGTGCAAATATACCCCCAGACCCTCCTGATCCGAGTGTTAGTGAGGTTGCAAAGACTTTCAGGAAAACAAGTGCAAGGGCTACATACCATATCATGTTACCATGCAAAGCATTGTTTATTGTGTCATATCCAACACCCATAACTTGGGGAAATATTAATGCTAGTGCACCAATTCCTAAACCGCCAATTATGGGTTTTATATAGTCAGGAATGTTGAACTTGTTATCGAAAAAATCTTCTGAATAATAGAGTACCTTAATAAATAGATATGAAATCAACCCGCTGAGTGCTCCAAGTATAAAGTAGAATCCTAATTCATAAGGAGAGGCATACTCATATGCAGGTACATTGAACGCCGATAATTTACCTTCAAAACTGTGAGAGATCACAGTTGCCATAACTGAGGAAATAACAATTGGTGAGAATTGCGCAACTGCAAAATCCATTAGAATTATTTCAACAGCAAATAGAGCTCCTGCTATTGGAGCATTAAATGCTGCGGCAATTCCAGCTGCTGCACCGCATCCAACTAGTGTTTTTAACTTATTACTTGGAATTTTAATAAACTGTCCAACCGTTGAACCAATGCTCGATCCAATTTGGATGATCGGGCCTTCCCTACCGACTGATCCACCGGTGCCGATAGTTATTGCAGAAGCAATTGCTTTGACTATTGCAACTCTTGGACGAATTTTTCCACCCTTTAGTAAAATTGCCTGCATAACCTCCGGCACACCATGACCTTTGGCTTCAGGGGCAAAGAAATAGATCAGGGGTCCAACTATAAGTCCTCCTATTGTTGGAGCCAGTATTACTATATACCATGGATTGCTGATAATGTTTTCAAGCACGTTTCCATCTCCAGAAAAGGAAAGAAGACTTATTTCATCGATCAGAAAACGAATTCCCACAGCTGCGTAACCAGCAATTACCCCAATAACAATTGCGATTATGATCATAAATATATGCTCGGTGAATCGTGCTTTGTTTAAAAGATTGCTGGCAATACCAGATATAAAAGAATAGCTGTTTTTAATGACCTTTTCCAAAGGTGGAGTTTTCCTTTACAAAACTGAATTGATAATTTGAATTCAAAAATAGAATAAAATTTAATCCAATCAAATTTGAATTGTTATTTTATTTAATGAACAATAGATTGAAGTTAGTATTCTAATTTAATAGTGTTATTGGAAACAAAAATTACAAATAGATTTTACAATTGTATAGTCCATGAAATTATTATTAACAATATTTCTGCTCATCTTTGTTGAAGTTCATAATTCTTCAGCACAAGATATACTTTATGATTCACTTGTGAATACAGGAATTCATCAGCTTTACAGTATTCAGTTTGATGAGGCAGAATCTACATTTGAAGTTCTTAGAAAGAAATATCCACAGCATCCAGCAGCAAATTTTTTCGATGCAATGACAATCTGGTGGAAAATACTATTGAATATTGATAATGAGAATCTTGATGACTTATTTACAGATAAACTCGAACTTGTAATTGACCAATGTGATGAAATTCTTGATGAAGACCCTACACACATAGATGCATATTTTTTCAAGGGAGGCTCTCTTGGATTTCGTGGAAGGTTGAACACGATTCGAGGTGATTGGTTTGATGCTGCAGCCGACGGGAAAGATGCACTTCCACTTGTTTTTACTGCATATGAACTCGATTCAACAAATGTTGATGTAAAACTTGGTTTCGGAATTTACGATTACTATGCGGCTGTAATACCAGAAAAGTATCCGATGGTACAGCCGCTAATGATCTTTTTCCCTGAGGGGGATAAAGAAAATGGAATTAAAGCTTTAGAGCTAGTAGCCGAAGAAGGAAAATACGCAAAGTATGAAGCTCAATATTTTTTGATGACTCTGAATTATTCATATGAAAAAGATTACGAAGAAAGTTATAATTACGCTTTGGGTTTGTGGAACGAATTTCCTAATAATCCTCGTTTTCAAAGTTTTCTTGGGAGATTGAATATTAGAATGAATGATTATCCAACTGCTCTTGAGATTTTTAATGATATTCTAGCAAAGGCTGACAGTGGTTTCTATGGATACAACGACAAATTAGTTCGCGAGGCGCATTACTACCATGGTGTAAATTACAGGAGATCAGATAGCCTATATCTAGCTCTGAAACATTTTAAGATATCTGAAAACATCTCTCGTCAAATTGATGAGGATGAGGAGTCAGGATTTCTTATCAACACAGTTCTTTATATGGGTGAGATTTATGACCTTCAAGGAAACCGAGAAGAAGCGATTAAAATGTACGAGGAGGTACTAGACTTTAGAGAATATAACGATTCTCATGAAAGAGCTGAGGATTATCTCGAAACTCCATATAAATAAAAAGTTAGAACGGGCCCTCACCCGCTCTATCTCTGTCTTCAAATGAGCATTCTTCCAATTCTTTGTGACCTTTATATAATTCATTCTTTGTTAATTTAAAATACTCTTCAAGAGCATTACAAAGATCGGGTCTTAAAAGCCATTTTTCATTTTTATCTGTGCATACAGTTTTATCAAGTTCAATTTCACCTTTGTTATAGATTCCAAATAGCTTTACTTCTTTTGGAAGAACATTTTCATCATTCAAATGTTCAATTAAACCGCAAAGAGTATCAGAATAATAATATGAGAACAGCTCATCAAATCCCTCAATTATAGGGACCTTTGCTAAATAAGTATAGGGTAAGCTAAAATCATATTTCGATTTCGCACCTAATATTTTTCTTATAATTCCCATGACTTTTCTCTGGCTTGTTGTTTATCTACAGATAAATTTTTCTTCCATTTCTAAATTGCCTGCTTCTAATTTAACAGCTGCAACTTCAGCAATAGATTCAGAAGTTACAATCGGAGTAATACGAAATAATTTAATTTCATCAATTAACCTTCTCCCCATTCCATGTGAAATTAGATATTCACAACCTTGTAAACCCTCTGCTAATCTTTTATGTCCATCATTGCTTCCATGTCCACTTCCATGCTGATGATGCGAGTGATGTCCATTTCCGCCCCTAGAATGATTCGTAAAAAAATTCTTTCTTTCTTCAATACTTACAACCTCTCCTTTTTCTATATCGTAGACTAAAAATCCAGCACATCTTCCTACGTGGCCACTTACATTTATAAAGTCATCTGTTGCTACTGCAATTTTCATTCTTACCTCATTTAAATTATGATTATTAGTTGGCTTCAATTTCACTTAGTGGCACAGCTTCCTCATTTAGAAGTATGGCATCTGAGTTTAGATCTTCTGTAACGATTTTAAATACTCTTATATGAGATTCCCCTTCTTTCTTCCAATCTGTAATAGTTTCTTTAACATCATTAATAGTTGTTTTAAAAACGTTTTTTCCATCTGCAAAAATGTGATAACATGTGTGTGTCATTTTACTCACCATAGTTTGATTAGATAATTTATTATAACAAAATTAGTCTCCGTTATGCTTAGCCTCTACAACTGCAATTGCAGACATATTGATTATATCTTCGACTGTAGAATTTCTTTGAAGAACATGTATTGGTTTTTTCATTCCCATTAAGATCGGACCAATTACAGTGGCGTCCGTTAATCTTTCGAATAATTTATATGCAATGTTTCCAGCGCTGAGGTTAGGAAATATTAGTACATTTGCACAACTTTTCAATTTTGAAAAAGGAAATTCATTTTCTAATATTTCATTCATGACCGCCGTATCTGCTTGCATCTCCCCATCAACTTCCAGTTCTGGTCTAAGATTATTGATAATCTCGACAGCCTCTTTTACTTTTACTGTTTCTGGATGCCTTACGCTACCAAAGTTACTAAATGAAAGCAGAGCGATTTTGGGGTGAATCTCAAATTCCTTAACAGTATCAGCTGCACTAATTGCAATTTCTGCTAATTGATCTGAAGTTGGATTCACATTAACTGTTGTGTCAGCAAAGAAGAAAACTTTTCTTTTTATTATTACTATATATAATCCTGAGACTATTTTAATGCCTTCCTTTATTCCAATGGTTTGCAATGCTGGTTGGATGGTAGTTGGATAGCTATGACCAAGTCCTCCTATAAGGGCTTGGGCATCTCCCATCCTAAGCATCATGGAACCATAATATCTTGGTTGAAGCAAAAGGTTTTTTGATCGACTTCTGGTTATTCCCTTTCGTTGTCTTAACATATAGAATCCCTCCGCATACTCATCATATTTTTCGCTTTCCCTAGGATCAATTATCTCAAAGTCATCTGCTATATAATCTAATTCTCTTATCTTGTTTCCTATTACCTCTTTATTACCAATAAGAATAGGAATTCCAATGTTTTCATTCTTAACAACATGCGCTGCTCGGATTATTTTTTCTTCTTCTCCTTCTATATAGGCTATTTTTCTTGGGCTTTTCTGAGCTTTATGAACCATCATTCTAATGATTTCTTCTGAATAACCAAGTCTTTCTCTTAGTTCATCTTCATACTCAACCCAATCATCAATTAAATGTCTGGCAACTCCAGTTTCCATAGCGGCCTTAGCAACGGCAGGGGCAACCTTCCAAAGTACTCGAGGGTCGAAGGGTTTTGGAATTATATAATCCTTTCCAAAAGAAAATTCCTTTCCACCGTAAGCACGGAGAACTAATTCGGGAACTTTTTCTTTTGCGAGTTCTGAAAGAGCACGAACTGCTGCCATTTTCATTTCTTCATTAATTGCTTTAGCTCTAGCATCGAGAGCACCTCTAAAAATAAAGGGGAAGCCAAGAACATTATTTACTTGATTTGGATAATCACTTCTTCCTGTTGCCATGATAACATCTTCTCTTGTTTTCACTGCATCTTCATAGGTAATCTCAGGATCAGGATTGGCCATTGCAAAAACAATTGGATTGGGCGCCATTGTTTTTAGCATAGTTGGTGATATTATATTTCCTTTTGAAAGACCAATTAGTACATCCGCATCTTTTAGGGCCTCCCCTAAATTTTGATATTTATTTTCAATTGAAAATTTCATTTTGTAATGATTCAAATCGTTTCGATCATTATGGAGCAGCCCTTTCGTATCGAACATAGAAATGTTTTCTCTTTTTACTCCAGCATGTATATATAGATTGCAGCATGCAATAGCTGCAGATCCCGCCCCAGAAACTACGACTCTAATCTCTTGAAGCTTTTTATTAGCAATTTCACAAGCATTAAGAAGTGCTGCACAAGATATAATTGCAGTCCCATGTTGGTCGTCGTGAAATACTGGAATTGTCATTGTTCTTTTCAATTCCTCTTCTATCTCAAAGCATTCAGGAGCTTTAATATCTTCGAGGTTAATGCCACCAAATGTTGGCTCCAACAATTGGCAAGTTCTAATAATTTCTTTTGGATCCTTTGAATTCAATTCAATATCAAATACATCAATATCTGCAAACCTTTTAAAAAGTACTGCTTTTCCTTCCATTACTGGTTTGCTCGCATGAGGACCAATATCACCCAGCCCCAACACGGCTGTACCATTACTTACAACAGCAACTAAATTGCCTTTGGCTGTATATTTATAAACATCTTCATCATTTTTCTCAATTTCCCTACATGGCTCTGCGACCCCTGGAGTGTAGGCAAGAGAAAGATCCCTAGAGGTGAAACACGGTTTTGTTGCCACTACTTCAATTTTGCCTTTTCTACCCGTTGAGTGATAGTTCAAAGCTTCGATTTTTTTAATTTGCATACATATTCCTTTCCGATTTAATCAAAAAAATATTCAGTAAAATTTTGGGTTATATCAATAATTATTCAAGCAATCCCTCTTGCAACTGAAATGATTTAAAGGTTTGAGATTTTCCTTTATCCTTATCGAGTCTAATAGTTTTTGGTTGCTCTAGATGTGCTCTTTGGTTTAGATTTTCTTCATGATCGCTTAGTATATTCCTTAATGATTTTAAGTATTTGTCAACATTTATACATCTTGTACATACAATAAGATTTCTCATTTCACATTGTAGAAATTCAATCTTACAGCTATAATCATTCAGTTCAGAGAGAGTTTGCTTCCAATCAAATATTTGCTGTCTCATCTGATCATTTCCTAATAATTGATAATTCATCATTCGATTTTATACATTTTCATGGTTATCCATTTGATGCATTTAGAATTAAATGGTGCTTTTCTTTTTGTTTTAAGTTTATACTGTTGTGATTAGATGATTCTACTTCCTCTTCTCGTAGAGTTGGGGTATCATCATAACTTGACCACGGAAACATATATTTGCTCTCTACTTGATATTGGATAAAAAAGTTGCTGTTTTTAGTGAATTTTCTTTTTTTCACTTTCGCTAAATCTTTCATTGTGTCCTCAACATATTAACTTCTTGTTTTTCATGAATTGCAAGGGTTCCGTTCATATAATTGTCAATCACCTCGTTGACCTGTCCATATACCCATGGTATTAGTTCAATTTTATTTTTTATTAGCTCCTTCTTAAAAAAATCTGTCACCCCATTACAAATAATAATATCTGGTTGTATAGAAATCAGTTGCCTCAGTTTCTCTAATTGATTTTTAGTATAAACTTTTACAAGATCTGATTGTTGTACTTTGACTTTGTTAACTATAATAATCTGAAAGGATTCAGCACAATCTAATCTAGATGAAATTCTATTATTGAAAACTGGGACTAATATCTTTTTCATTTTTAAAGAAACTTTTTGGGAGTAAACCAACTTCTAAGCCAAATTTTCAAGAAGGCAAAAAGTTCTTAAAAGGCTTCTTTTCCATATATTTGAAATATTTTGGGATTAGGGGGCTTTGCATTTTTGCAAACAAACGCAACAATCTGTGCGTCACTGCAACTATCTATTTAGCAGTCCGTACTTCTTCATTTTGCGCCACAGCGTTGATCTATGAATCTTGAGTTCATTTGCAGCTGTTGCTGTATTCCAGCGATGTTTGTTTAAAATATTTACTATTGTCCCTCGCTCCGATTCTTCAAGAGGGATTTCTTCATTCCTAGCTATTTTGTTCTCTTCAGAACTTGACTTTAAACTTGGTGGTAAGTGTTCTATTTGCAATTCTTCTAATTGACACATAACAAATGCATGTTCAATTATATTCTCAAGCTCTCTAATATTTCCTTCATAAGAATGATTTAGAAGAATTTTGAGCACATCAGCAGAAACGCTTTTAATCGATTTGTGCATATGATTATTAAATTTCTCGATAAAGTGCTGAATCAGCAATGGAATATCGTCTCTTCTCTCATTAAGTGAAGGGAGTTTGATCTTCAAAACATCCAATCTATAGAATAGATCGTCTCTAAATTTTCCCTTTTGCACAAGTTTGTGGAGGCTTCTTTTTGTTGCAGCTATAATCCTCACATCCGTTTTTATTGATGAGACTCCTCCTAAAGGTTCGAATTCTTTTTCCTGGAGTACACGGAGTAATTTTACCTGCGTTTGAAATGGAAGACTATCAACCTCATCGAGAAATATTGTGCCATGCTTTGCAAGTTCAAACCGGCCAGGCTTCTTTTTCTTGGCATCTGTAAAAGCACCTTCCACATACCCAAATAATTCTGATTCTAATAGATTGTCCGGGAGTGCCCCGCAATTAATGGCGATGAAAGGACCTTTGTTACGATAGCTCAAATTATGAATAGCTCTCGCAAACAATTCTTTCCCTGTTCCACTTGGACCTTGAATTAGAACAGCACTATCACTCTCCGAAATATTTGGCAAAATACTGAATATTTGAAGAATGTCATGATTTTTTGAAACAATATCTTCAAAAGTATATTTCTTCTGTATCTCCTTCTCTAATGCTTTAATTTTTGAAAGATCTCTGAAGGTTTCAACACCCCCGATCATATTACCTTTTTCATCCTTTAGAATTGAGGAACTGATCGTAATTGGTATTTTTTTTCCATCAACTCTCAGAATATTCTTATGTTGGTCTATTATTTCTTTCCCTGTTCGAAATGAAAATCTTATCGGACAATTTGTTTCACAAATATTCGATCTTAGAACCTCGAAACAGAATTGACCCACTGCTTTTTTTTGTGACATACCAGTAATTCGCGCTGCGGCTTTATTGAAATATGTAATTACCATATCTTTATTCACAGTAAATACACCGTCTGCTACACTATCAAGAATTGTGTCGGCATGACTACGAGTTAATGGAATTGTGTTTTTACTCATAATTATAGCTCAATGAATTATTGTCCAATTATAATATAATCAATGATCAAATATACTTATTGTTGTAAACTTTTTATAAAATGAATAGAGCCATTTTTTCACTATCGAATTCAATATGAAAAACATAAAAATCTATTTAGATTTCATATATAAAAAATATAAATAACTCTTCTTATAGAAAAAATTTAGGTGAAAAGATGGCCAGTAAAAACTATAACCCCTTTGAAACTGCACAGAAACAATTTGATCGTGCTGCTGATTTACTTGAATTGGACGAAGCTACACGTGAATTATTGAGAAATCCAGTAAGAGAATATCACTTTGGAATTCCTGTAACAATGGATGATGGGACAAAAAAAGTCTTTCGCGGATTCAGAGTTCAGCATAACGATGCTAGAGGCCCTGCAAAGGGTGGAATAAGATTTCACCCCCAAGAAACTATCGATACAGTAAAAGCTCTTTCAATGTGGATGACATGGAAAACCGCAGTTGCGGACATTCCACTTGGAGGTGGAAAAGGTGGTGTTATTTGCGATCCTCATAATCTTAGTCAGTCAGAGCAAGAAAGACTTTGCCGCGGTTGGGTGCGTCAAATTGTAAAAAACGTTGGCCCACAATCAGACATTCCCGCACCAGATGTAATGACCAATGCACAACACATGCTCTGGATGCTTGATGAATATGAAGCAATTCTTGGTAGTAAAAATCCAGGATTCATTACTGGTAAACCTGTTGGAATGGGCGGTTCCCTTGGACGAAAAGAAGCTACTGGTTATGGTGTAATTATAACAGTAAGAGAGGCGCTAAAAGAGATGAACATAAATCCAAAATCTACTACTGCGAGTTTCCAAGGATTTGGAAATGTTTCGCAATATGCGATTGAGTTATACAACCAACTCGGCGGAACTGTTACATGTGTTTCTTCGTGGGATCAGAATGATCAAACTAGCTATTCTTTCCGAAGAAAAGATGGTATCAATTTAAGTGAGTTACAATCGATTTCAGATTCCTTTGGAGGAATTGACAAGGCTAAGGCTAAAGAACTTGGTTATGAAGTTTTATCTGGTGAGGAATGGTTAGAGCAAAGTGTTGATATACTAGTTCCTGCGGCTTTAGAAAATCAGATTACTACTGACAATGTCGACAAAATCAGCAATTCTGTTAAAATAATAGCAGAGGGGGCAAATGGTCCGACTTCACTTGATGCAGATAACTTAATAAATGAGAAGAAAGTATTTCTAATTCCTGATTTCCTTGCAAATGCCGGCGGAGTTACAACAAGTTATTTTGAACAAGTCCAAAGCAATATGAATTACTTTTGGGAAAAAGATGAAGTATTGGGAAAATTAGATGTTAAAATGACATCAGCCTACATTGCTGTCAGTGATTTCGCCAAATCAAATAATATGAATATGCGAGATGCTGCATATGTAATATCTGTTGATAGAGTTGCTCAAGCTTGTAAAAACAGAGGGTGGGTATAAAAATTATTCTCTACTACTATTTTGAGTTTTAATAAAATGAATAGTATGTATAATACAAATTCCAAGATCACATTTCTTGGAGAAGGGTCATTGGGTGGAAAGGCCCAGGGGCTCCTCTTCATAAATGATATACTAGAAGAGCATAAAAAAGATACTGAGTTTCAAGCGTTTGATGTTTCAATTCCTCAAATGACAGCAATTAGAACGGATATCTTTGACGCTTTTATGATGCAGAATAAGCTGTATGAAATAGCGTATTCTGATAGAACTGATGAAAGAATTGCACTTCAATTTCAAAAAGCTGAATTACCTTTTGAGATTATTGGAGATTTAAAAAGGCTCTGTAATAAGACTCACACGCCTCTTGCGATTAGATCTTCGAGCAGATTGGAAGACGCACTTTATGAGCCTTTTGCTGGTATTTATGCTACCAAAATGACTTCCAATAACCAGCCCGATCCTGATCAAAGATTTAAAAAATTACTGGAAGCTATTAAATTTATCTACGCATCAACCTTCTTTAAGACAGCAAAAGACTATATGTCTGCAACAAATCATAATATCGAAGATGAAAAAATGGCTGTGATAATTCAGGAGATTGTTGGAAACAGGTTTAACGATAAATTCTATCCGGAAATATCTGGTGTGGCGCGGTCTTATAACTTTTACTCACTAGGTAGAGCGAAACCAGAAGATGGAGTTGTCAATCTAGCATTTGGGCTTGGGAAAACGATAGTTGATGGTGGTATATCTTGGAACTACTCTCCGTCATATCCTAGGATCGGGCCACCTTTTGCATCAACATCTGATATGATGAAGAAAACACAATTGGATTTTTGGTCAGTGAATATGGGAAAACTCCCGGTTTACGATCCAATAAGGGAAACTGAATATCTAATTAAAAATAGTATAATGTCTGCTGAAAATGATCAAACCCTTTCAAAATTAGTTTCTACATTTGAGCAAGAATCCGGAAAAATAAGAATGGGAACTGGCAGTTTTGGTCCTAGAATTCTTAATTTTTCGCCAATTCTATCTCTAAATGACATTCCGTTAAATGATCTAATAGTGAGATTATTAAAAATTTGTGAAGCAGCTGTTAAAGCTCCTGTGGAAATCGAATTTGCAGTTTCACTCTCGGATTCAAAAAGGAATGATAAAAAGCATCGTTTTGGATTTTTACAAGTTAGACCAATGGTTATATCAGATGAAAACGTGAAAATTGATGATACTGAATTTATGTCTGAAAATATTATTATTTCATCAAAAAATGTTTTAGGAAACGGTGTTGTTAATGATCTTATTGATATTGTCTATGTAAAACCAGAATCGTTTGATCCGAAATACTCCACAAAGATTGCTGAAGAAATACAAACAATTAACCAAAATCTAGTAAGTAAGAATTCAAAATATCTTTTAGTGGGATTTGGGAGATGGGGAAGTTCTGATCCGTGGTTAGGTATTCCTGTGGACTGGAGCAATATTTCAGGTGCCAAAGTAATTGTAGAGTCAATGCTCCCTAATATGAATGTTGAGTTAAGCCAAGGCTCACATTTTTTCCACAATTTGACTAGTTTTAATGTAAATTATTTTTCGATCCCATTTAATAGTAAATCGAAAATTAATTGGGAATGGCTAATAAGCCAATCCATTATTATGGAAACTGAATTTGTTAGACACATAAAGCTTTCTTCACCGCTTTTAATAAAAGTGGATGGAAAGAAAGGAAATGGAATTATCAGTAAATGTGAGAACCAAAATGTTTGATAGTGATTCACTACACAGACTGATTGACGATCTGAAAGAACGCGCAAAAGAACTGAACTGTATCTATGAAGTTAGAGAGATCTTAAACCAGATTGACAAACCAATTGATCAGATCTGTAATGCAATAATTGGGGCAATTCCAGCTGGTTGGCAGTACCCTGAAATCTGTAAGGCTCGAATTTCTCTTGACGACGATATATATGAAAGTAAAGATTTTATTGAAACTGAATGGACGCAGTGTGCAACTATTAAAATCAGCGAATCTATTGTCGGAAAACTTTGCGTGCTTTATACAGAAGAGAGACCAATGTTAGATGAAGGACCATTTTTAAAAGAAGAACGAAAACTGATAGAAAACATTGTTCAGCAGATTGGTCTCTTTTTATTACATCAAAAGTTGAGAAAGGTCTTTGAAGATCAAGACGAACAGAATACTCTCAAGAAACGAGAATGGGAAGTAGTCATAGATATGCTTGAACGGACTGATCCAAAACTATTGATCAGGATCTCAAGAAAAATGATCAACTTCCTTTCCTGGAGTGGAATAAAAGAGGCGGAAGAATTGTTTACTCCTCTATATAATGAAAAGAAAGAGTTATTGGGTAACGAAAACAGACCTTATAAAAGCGAGGCGAATAAAAATTCTCTTCAAGCAACATATCAAATATTTAAAGTAGCTGGAAAATTCTTGGGGGAAGACACTATTCTAAACAATATCCAAAAATGGATTAGGGAAGACAAAACAAGGTTCTTCGTGGAAATACTTGAAAACACCGGTTCATCTTTAGTTGAGATAAGCAATGCGATTGAACGTTTTCACTATCTCTCGTCACAAGGACTAAAACTTTCAGATACCAGAAAAACAAGCTTTCGAGTTTCACTCATTCGAAGATTATTAAGTGATCAGCCTAAGTTTATTAACATTGCTAAAAATTTTATTAGTGTAGATGATTTCTCGGAGTTAGTCAATAAGATGATTTTCCCTGTAGGCAGTCACGGTAAAATTGGAGGAAAAAGTTCTGGACTATTTTTAGCCACGCAGATAATCAAAAAATCTCAATCAAATGACGAGTTATTCGAGAATATTAGGACTCCTAAAACTTGGTATTTAACTTCAGATGGTCTCCTTAAATACATGACATATAATAATCTTGAAGACATTGTCGAACAAAAATATAAAGACATCGGGCAAGTCAGACAAGAGTATTCATACGTAATTGATGTATTTAAGAATTCAAGATTTGCTCCTGAGGTAGTGCAAGGTCTATCCTTGGCTTTGGAAGATTTTGAAGATAAACCCCTAATTGTTAGGAGCTCAAGTTTGTTAGAAGATAGACTAGGTGCAGCATTCGCGGGGAAATACAAAAGTTTGTTCATTGCAAATCAAGGGACAAAGGAAGAGCGCCTCTCCGAGCTGATGGATGCTATTGCTGAAGTTTATGCTTCTACTTTCGGTCCTGATCCAATTCAATATAGGGCTGAACATAAGCTTCTTGATGTTCACGAAGAAATGGGTATCCTAATTCAAGAAGTTGTAGGTAAAAGAGTTGGAGATTACTATCTTCCAGCTTTTGCAGGTGTCTCCTTTAGCCACAATGAATACCGATGGTCGAGTAGAATTAAAAGAGACGATGGTTTAGTGCGAATGGTCCCTGGTTTGGGAACTCGGGCAGTAGATAGATTGAGTGATGATTATCCAATTCTTATATCACCTGGGCAACCGAACTTGAAGGTCAATGTAACTTTAGACGAAATGATTAGATATTCTCCAAAGAATATTGATGTAATAAACCTAAAGGAGAGAAGATTCGAAACCATCGGCATCCAAACTCTTCTTAGGGAAAACGGTCAAAACTATCCAACAATTAATAGTATTGTCTCTGTACTGAAAGAAAATCATTTAGAACAGCCAAGAGCATTTGGAACAGATTTCTCTAAAGAAAATCTTGTTGTTACGTTTGATGGGCTAATGAGTAAGACACCTTTCATAAAACAGATGAACAAAATTCTGAAAATTCTTCAAGAAAAGTATGACCATCCAGTTGATGTTGAGTTTGCTCATGATGGAGATAATTTATTTTTACTACAATGCAGAAGTCAGAGTTTCTCTCAAGATAGTAAACCGGCCATTATTCCAGATAATATTTCCCAAGAGGATATGATATTTAGTGCAAAAAAATATATCACAAACGGAATTGTAGACGGTATTACTCATGTGGTCTATGTTAATCCACAAAAGTATAGTGAAATTAGTAGTTATGAAGAGTTGTTGGAAGTAGGTAAAACAATAGGGAAACTAAACAAGGTACTACCCAAAAGACAATTTATTCTTATGGGGCCAGGACGTTGGGGAAGCAGGGGTGATATAAAACTAGGTGTGAATGTTACTTACTCCCAAATTAATAGTACTTCTATGCTCATTGAGATTGCTAGAAAACAAAAGGATTACGTTCCCGATGTATCATTTGGTACTCATTTTTTTCAAGACCTCATTGAAGCTCAAATACACTATCTACCACTTTACCCAGATGATAATGGGATTGTTTTTAATGAATCATTTTTTAACAATTCTGAAAATATCTTGCATCAATTATTCCCAGACAAAGCCAATCAATCAGAGGTGATCAAAATCATCGACGTTCCAACTACAACCGGTGGTAAAATTTTACAAATCTTAATGAATGCTGAATCAAATTATGCGGTCGCGTTATTAGCTAATCCAAAAGAGACTCTCGAGGTTCACACTGATGGACAGGATTTGCCCTACGCACGCAGCAAATCTGAAACTCATTGGCGATGGCGAATGCGAAATATTGAAGGGCTTGCATCGAAACTTGATCATGAACGATTCGGAGTTAAAGGATTTTATCTCTTCGGTAGCACTAAAAATGCAACGTCTGGCCCGCAGAGTGATATTGATATAATTATTCACTTCGTTGGGACAGATGTGCAGAAAGAGTGTTTATTAACTTGGTTAGATGGATGGAGTAAAAGTCTTGCTCAGATGAACTTCCTTAGAACGGGATATAAATCTGATGGTTTGCTTGATATAAACATTATAACTGATGAGGACATTAAGAATAAAACGAGCTATGCTGTTAAAATTGGTGCCGTAACAGATGCTGCAAGACCATTGCCGTTTGGTACAGATATTAAATAAGTTCTCTTTTGCTCTTTTCAAGATTTGTTAGATCGAACTTAATTAAAGCCAATTCTGGTCCATCGTGAGCTGCCGAAAAGCAGAAAGTGTTTCCAATTTTTTCTTTCCAATAACCCGTAATACTTGTGGACTCGTGCACATGTCCATGAAGTGTTAGCAGCGGTTGATGCTTTTTTATGAACCGCTTGATAGCAATACTTCCAACATGAACATCAAGTGGGACATAATCAATCATCTTACCATCTAGCGCAGCTCTATCCAATTTAGTTTTATATGGTGGGGAATGAAATAAAAATATTGCCTTACTAAGATTGTCATCACCAATTAGTTTTTGTATATCTTTTTGAATGGTCGAATATTTCATTTCATGTAATGTAGGTTTTATTCTGTGATTCCCTTCTTCAATAGGAATACATCCTGGATCAACGTGTCTAGAGACGTCATATTTTTCCCAATCTTTGAGCTGAAATGGAGTTGGTGGCACATAATTATAACCACAGAATTTATAAGTGTCATGGACTATAGATTTATTATGAACGTATTTCCATAATCCCAACTTCTCCGCTTCTAATAAATCAATTTCGTATACTGAACCATCATCATTTCCCAAAATTATACAAACAATAGGATATGCGTCGTCAAGCTTATCTTTTAGTTTTTGAAAACCTTTTCTGAAAATATCTTCATAAAAACAATGATACTCATCTGAGGTTGAAAAGTGATGTGGGAATAAATCACCACCAAGAAAGACCATCTCAGGCTTTTCAGATTCAATCTTCTTAAATAACTTTTTATATCGAGAGAGACTTCCGTGGAGATCTGATACAAAAAAAAATTTACTCATATTCTGCCACGAATGTACAGATTGTTAATTAAATACAGCGGAAACACCGATTCTGTGCAAGGCACCAATAGCTCCCATAGAACTGAATGCATAATTGAATTTGTAAGTATTAAGATTTACACCTAATCCAAAGTTGAAGCCAGCTAAACCAGATGAAGATCCAATTTTTAGTTCTTTTCTTTCATTGTTGTTAAAACCGAACCTAAGTTGAATAACTTTACTTAATGTGAATTCGACACCGGCATTAAAGTGGTCGAATCTATCATCATCATTCAATCGGCTAAATGCAAAAAATAACTCAAGTGGTGTGTGTGCAAGCTTTTTAGATAGACCTAATTGCACAGAGGTCGGCAAATTCTCTTTAGTATATGAATAGTAGTACATCTGGCTTCCCAAATTCAGGACAGAAAAACCAAAGTTCCATCCGGATTCCGGAATTAAGTATTGAAGTCCAATATCTCCAGCCAATCCAGTCGAGGAATACTCATCGATGCTAGAATAAATAAATTTAAGATTCACTCCATAGTGGAAATTTTCTGCAAGTGAATTTGCATAACCAACCATTAGAGATAGATCACCGGCACCAAAAGTTCCTGTCTTGTTTCCGAACTCGTCAGTTTTATCAAAACTTCCATAATTAATATATTGAACTGCTGCACCAAATTTACCTACGCCACTAATTTCAAATGTTGAAGCTAAACTTGCCGAATTAATGTCCATCAGGTGTTTAACAAAGGAAAAAGAAGCTGGAGTGTTTTCAATGGTCCTAAAACCAGCTGGATTAAAGAAAATCACATCTGGATCATTGGCATTAGAAACGTAAGTCCCTCCTAAGGAAGCAGATCTAGCGCTCATATCAATTCTTAAAAAATCATACGTGTTTTGAGCAAGAAGCTGTGATGCTGCTAGAAAAAAAAGCAACACAAAAACTGATGTTCTCTTCATAAATTCCTCAAGTTGCATCACGAGTTTAAACATTATACCCAAAAATGGCAATGATAAATGGTATGACCATTATATCCCCGCTATTAAAACATCTCTGCTTTAATTTCAATAAATTTGATTTCATAATTCGAAATCATTTAACAAATTTTATGCCCCAGAAAATATTCGGACTTACAAGATCATCTTTAATATACATATCCGTTGTTTCAATTATTCTTATTGTAACCGCAAGTGTTGTTTTCTACGATTCTCAAACTGTTTTTACCGAACAATTAATTTATGCATCAGCTGAAAAAACAAGAAAACAGATGCACGATTTTCTTAATCCGGTTTCTGAAACTCTTCAAAATGTAAGAAAGAATGGTAATGATGGCACTTATAATTCTGATGGAGAAAAATCATTGAATGATTACTTCATTCCACTTTTAAAAAATTCTAAAAGAATTTCATCCGTAAAGTATTTCGATGTATCGGGAAGACAATATCTTATCTACAAAGACAACAACACTTTCGTTTCAACATATCGAGTTGAAAAATCATTTAACAACGAGGTGCTCTGGAAAAGATGGGAGGATGTTGGAAAACCGATCAGCGAATGGAAGCAAAACATTGAAAGAGACCCGACTAGACAGAATTGGAAAAAATATTTTAATACTCATACTGAACATGATAGTATTTATTGGTTACGACTGAAGGGATTTGGAGATGTATCTGTGGGTGAGATTACAGCGATTACATTCGGAAGAATTCATCAAAAAGATACGCTTTTTGCTTGCGGACTTGGGATTAAAGTTGATGACTTAACCTCATCCTTATCCGAGTTAAATTTGTATTCCAATCCAAAACTGTTTCTTATAAACAGTATAGACCATATAATTCCAATTGTTATGGATTACAAACTTTCGGAGATTGAACCTGAGGGGGTGTTCTCTTTTGATAATCTATCTGACTCCTTAGTAATATCATTTCTTTCTAATTGGAATGATTTAGGAGGTGATTCAAAATCAACATTTACATTGGATTTTGATGACGATATCTGGTGGGGACAAGTTGACCCATTTGAGATTAAAAAAAGCAATATGAAGCTTGCTGTCTCTATCTCTGAAAATGCATTATTAACTGCATACATTTTTGATACTTATATAATCATTATTTTTTCTTTACTGCTACTAATTATAGCAACTATAGTTTACTTTAGAAGAAGAAATAAAAAACTCCAAATTGGTAATCGAATAAATGAATCTAAATTGCACCAAATGCTTTTAGAGGGTGAGTCAAAAACATTCGAATTAAAATCCTCACTGAGATGGGATTATAGAGAAGAAAAAGTAAATAAAAAGCTTGAAGAAGTAATCGTCAAATCGATCTCTGCTTTTAATAACACCGATGGTGGTTATTTAGTTATTGGAATAGATGACGAAACCAAGATACTTGGCCTAGATAAAGATTATGCTACGCTCAAAAAAAACAATTCTGATTATTTTGAACTTCACTTACGAAATTTAATTGGCTCAACATTTACCGTTAGATATACGTCCCGAAAGATCAGTATCAGTTTTTTGGTAATCGACGGAAAAGAGATCTGTGTTATCAAGATTGCTAAAGGAAATTATCCGCTATTTTTAAAAACATCGGATAAAAATGGAAAACAGATTGAAAAGTTTTTTGTCCGCAGCGGTAACTCCTCACAGGAAATTAACTCGCTAACTGAGATCAATAATTACATCAACGTTAGATTCAACAAAGAAAAATAATTTGCTTACAATTACATAGCTAAAAATAATAACTCAATCCAGCAGAGAGTGAAATGGTCTGAACGGTTTTTTCCACTCCTCTAAGTTCCTCATTCTCATCAGCTTCTACCAAATTGATATTGTTCATAATGCTCCATTTGCCTCGAACATTTAAAAATAACTGTTTCGATAAAGAGGATAGAAACCCACCACCTAAACCGAGTGTAGTGCTGCTTCTTTTCTCGATTGACTCAGGAAGGTCAATTGTAGGACCATTGATTATTTTTATGTATCCAGTATAAGTAAGGTCGTAAAAGAAAATCCCACCTTCGAAGAAAAAATATGGTTTAAATTTCTTCTTACCGTACATATAGGTAAAATTTAAAACGAGCGGATATAATTTTAAAGGTGCTTCTACATTAAATTCAGCTTCAATATTAATTCCTTCACCGATATCTCCGAGATCTTCCAAAAGTCTTTTTTCAAGTTCATCCTGATCTGCTTCATAAGCCGAGACACCCCCAACTAAAGAGAGTTCAAAATTTTGATTAAACTTATAAATGAATGCAATATCACCACCATAACCAGTATTATAAGATTTTGCTAACTCACCAACGGTAAAATATACTCCACCAGTTGCGTTGGCTCCAAATTGAGCAATACTTAAATTATAAGTAACTAGACTTAACAATGTAAATAGTAGAATTTTGGTCTTCATAAAGAATCCTTTTCAGTTTTAGGTTGTGATAAATATTTTCCTACAAGCATTGCAACTAAAATTGTTAAATATAGTTGACCAGTTATACTTACAATCATTGCCAGAGATCTTGCTGCCGGAAGTACGGGGGTAATATCTCCA
Source organism: uncultured Ignavibacteria bacterium (assembly GCA_963751695.1). Taxonomy (GTDB): domain Bacteria; phylum Bacteroidota; class Ignavibacteria; order Ignavibacteriales; family Melioribacteraceae; genus SZUA-22. The sequence continues at coordinate 241,996 of CAVVVP010000003.1, forward strand.
TATCCCAAAGTGGTCAGTGTAACATAACTAAAATAAATATAATCATGAAAGCCTGGATCAGCTATGCTATTAAATAATGGGATATCGTTCATTTTAGCATAGTAAACATGTATTATTTCAATGGATGCAAAAAGAAAAGCACTTATAATACCGATAAGTAAATAACTATTTATAGCATTTAAAATCATAATGCTGTTTACATTTTCACTTTTAGAAACATGCATTATCATTGAAGATGTTATATATATTATAAATATTATTAAAACCAAGAAAACAATTAACTGAATGAGGTCACCATGTATAAATTGATTTAGCCAAATTAAAGCAACTGTGACCAATCCAAAATATGAAAGGTTAATGAACTTCTGTTTTGGAAACTTTAATGACGTGACACAAGACACTATTATTAGTGATATTAAGATATTAAAAACCCAGTCTTTTATACCATCATAACGAACTAAAGGAAGGATAAAACCGAAAAGAATTATACTAATTAATAGTACCACATTATCCCGCTTAAGGGTCTTGTCGTTTAAAAAACTTTTATCTTCAGCTAACTCATGTATTTTATGTCTAATTGGTTTCATTTACTCAAACAATGTAGGATAATAATTAAAAATACAAAAAAGTTTAAAGATAATTCTGGCAACAGGGATGTGAGCTTACTTTACATCAATGCGGTTTTAATTTTAGATTATAATTCGATTTGCATTCCTTCTTTTGCTAAGGAAACATTTGGAAAATGCTTTTCGCATTCTTCTTCTACTTTGTGAAGAAAGCTATCGTCATGATCTGGATCGTGATGCGTCAGCACAAGCTGCTTTACATTGGCCATCTCAGCAACCTTAATCGCTTGTTCCCAGCTGCTGTGACCCCATCCTTTTTTATTCTTTAATTCCTCTGGAGTATATTGAGCTTCGTGAATAAGTAGATCTGCGTTTTGAGCAATCTCAACAACTCGATGATCAATACTTTCTCCGTGTTCAACATCAGTAGTATAAACAACAGCTTTGCCTTCTGTTTCTACTCTATAGCTGCTGGCACCGCCTGGATGGTAGTGGTTAGTAGAAGTTATCTTAACTCCCTCGTCCAATCTAAGTTCACTTTCATCTTGAACATACTTAAAATTTGCACCCATGGTTTCAAGCGGTACTGGAAAAAACTCTTCGCGCATTTGGTTTTCAAGAATTGACTTCAGATCAAAGAAATTTCTTGTTATTCCAATTGCAGTTATTTCAAGATTTTTTTTTGAATCGTATGCAGGCAGAAAAAATGGAAATCCTTGTATGTGATCCCAATGAAAATGCGAAAATGCTAAGAATACGTTATTATAACTTTCAATATCTCTTTCAAATAGGTCTTTGCCTAAATTTCTAATTCCAGTACCAGCATCAAATATACCGATACCTTTTTCAAAACAAACAGCAACACAAGAAGTATTGCCACCGTAAATCTGAAATTCTGGCTCAGTAACCGGAATTGAACCTCGAGTACCGTAGAATTTTACTTTCATATATTAAAATGATTTTCCAATTGAAAAAATTATCTCGTAAGTATCCTCAAATTCATTTACAAGGCTGTAACTGAAAACTGGCTTAATATCCCATCCATCTGCAAGTATAAACTTGTATTCAGCTCCGACTTTTATTGTGCTAAATGATGAATCTTCAACCAGTTGTATTCCTGCTCCAAGTAAAACGTTAAAATATTCAGAAAAATAATACTTAACCATAGCTGAGGGATATTTGATAACTACATCGGGTAATCCCAAACCGTTTGGAATGGAATAATTTGGATAAACAAAGTCCAATTTTAATCCAAATCCCCATCTATTAGAGAATTTATAATCATATTCTATGCCAATTGAGGCAATGAAAAATGATCTGTAGTTGTTAAAAGCTCCGCCAGGATAATGATTATAACCTATAAATCCACCAATTCTACTGTTTTTAGATGAATTATCGTCGTAATCTTGAGCAACAAGTGTAGATGATAAGCAAAAGAAAAATGCCAATAATAATATTTTTATTGATCTGTACATTCGAAACATGTAATATTATCTTTTCATGTGAAAATAATACCATTTTGGCTTAATTCAAATAAAAAAGCGCTATGGTGAGTTAGAACACAAACCTCACAACAAAGCGCTTTTTGAAATTCAAAAGACGTTAATTTCTAATATCCAAAGAAAGCTAATCCAATATTAAAACCTAAGTAGGATTGAGTATTGTCCGTTGATCCAAAGACAGTTTTGCCAGCACTAAAAGCATAATTATACTTTACACTGAACATTAATGATGTTGTTCTTGAAAGTGCGAGTAATACTCCAGCTTCTGGTGCTAAACCAAAATGCCAGTTGCTTGTTTCCAATTGAAAGACACCCAATTCAAATCTTTGTACTATATAATATGTTCCCAACCCAACTCCTAAAAATGGTCTAAAAGAATCTCTTCGTTTACCAAAGTGGTAATGACCATTGACCATAATCGGAAAAGAGTTGGTATAACGAACTTGAGTTCCTGTTACTGTTGTGCCAGTTGTTTCTTCTTCAATGTCAACTGTTTCGTTCAACTTTTTATCAAAAATGTTCCATCCAAACATACCACCGAAAGACCAGTTCTTATTTGTGAATGATCTTCCTTCGAATGAGAATCCTTGCCAACTATAATCAATTATAAAATCTTTTGTGTTACCCATCGGCATTGCCGTATTATACATCAGAGCTCCAAGAAAATCTTGTGCAAATAAGTTTGCACTTGATAACATTAGAATTACTGCTAAATATTTAATTTTCATTTTTATACCTATTATTTTCACTTTTCAAATTTACTAGTTAAGCTTCAAGTATGGAGACTGACTGAATGCCTGATCAATTGTATTAACTAATCTTTCTTCACCATTACTAGATTGTAAAAGTCCATTTATTGTAGCATACCATGGAACAACAAAATTATCTGAGCCTTCTGAAGCGGCAACATCAAAGTAATCAATGTAGAGTGTTCCTAAATAATAGGTGGATTTTCCTACGTATGGTGGGTAATAACCAGGATACCCCCACCAACCTCCCCAGCCATAGCCATACCAAGGATACCAACCCCCAGAATAATACTGATCAACTTGAGTACCTAAAGCTTGAATTACGACAACTACTGCAGGCTTGTTTTGTTCACTAGGATCTTTAATTTCAGTGTAACCATAATCAAGCATATTCTGTCGAATGGTAGAAACTATCAAAGCATCACTATCCCTAGATAACAACTCTGAATCAGACTTTGTAGTATCGCCGGTGATATGATAAACAGAATCGATCATTGAAAATGTTCTCAATGCACTAAAGTCTGTTTCTTTATCATATTTAGTTACAACAACATCGTAATCTGCCGTGGTTAAACCATAATCAGTATAACATGATGAAACCCCAATTAGTAAAACGAGAAAAACCAATACTGACGAATACTTACGCCATTTATTGTTTTTATTACTCAATTTTAAGTTCATTTAATTACTCCTATTATTAATTATAAATAATTCAATTTAATCTAAACTCAAAAGACATTGTGTCATATATATAAAAAACTATCTGCAAATTCAATGCATGATTCTGTATCTAATTTATCAACCCATCAGCTTGCATCTCCTCAACAATTACTTGTACTAGTGGGTCGATAACATCAGAAGCTTTTTTTACATTGAAAGATTCTGACATTGCACTCCATGCCAACTCTTTACTATTTATATCAAATACATTCGTTTCTAGGTTTACATTCCTCTCCTCGACAACATATCCTGGGCTGGGTGTATAAGCATAACTATAAACAGAGCCATAATATCCATAAAATCCGTAATAACCATAGGAAGGAGTATAATTGTAAACCCTAGTTCTGTCTATATTTTCTGCTACAACGTGCGTTACTAGCGCTGCATCAAAATTTTCCTTTCCAAAATATAGATCAAAATTTTCCTTTGTTATTTTCTCATCTGGGGAAATTATCTCAAGAGATGAAACTGCCTCAACTCCATAATCTGTAAATTCCTCTTTTAATTCTGCTTCAAACATTTTTCTAACCCAAGGATCTTTAGCAACCCCAATAAGTAATATTTTTTCTATTTTATTCATTGCAACTTTATCATTTTTCCATGTGCCGAGAACTTTAATACCCCCACTGCATGAGAATAAAGAAAAACTGACTAAAAATATTGTTATAAATAGTATTGCTCGTTTAAAATTCATCTTGTCTCTTTTTATTTATGATTAGAATACAAATATACAATAAGATTTTTAAAAAAATCTGTTTTTGCCTTGATTTCCTAGTCTCGATGGTTGTTTTTAAAGGATCAATTATATTGTTTTAATCCTTACTAACAGGGTGAAAAGTGATTTATGTCACCATTCCCTCCCTCAGTTTAAGAGATGCAAATTTTTCATACTTTGTTATCGTTTTTAGTTTGAGCATTTAAAATCGGGATAAAGGCTTTCTTGTAATTGCTGGAGATAAAAGTTTCAACAGCACTTCTAAAATAGAGTAGAATCTAAATGTAAAGATCTTTATAGGGATGAATCTTCAAAGAGAATATTACTCTTGAGTGGATCTAGATTACACAAATGCTTTGCTAAAAAGCTTCTTCTATTCCAAAATAGAATCCAAAAGCGTTTTTACCAAAACCTATATCTGCACGAACATTAATTTTTTCAGATTTATCTATAACAAATCTTACCCCACCACCTATAGAATATTTTATGTTTTTGAATTTAAAGTCTGAAAAATTTTCTCCTACATCACCGGCACCCATAAACAGAATACCGCTAATTCTCCAGAACAATTCTTTTCGATATTCAACCTGTGCCATCAAATAGTTTTTATCTCTATATCTCCCTTCGAAATATCCTCGCATTCTATACTGACCGCCAAGTTTGGGGAGTGAGTAAAACGGTGGTGTGCCGCCTGCTGAAGCGGCATAACCTTGTAAAGCTAGTACATTATCATCATCTGTAAACGAATAATAGTAACGCAGATCGAGTAAATATCTATTAAAGTCATAGTCGCTTCCAAATTCATCTGCAAAGTATACTCCATCAAACTCCGTAAAATAGCCTTTCAGTGGGTAAAAGACGTTGTCTCTCGTATCAAGAGAAACGCCAAACCCTAATCCTGAAGTTATTCCTCCAAAGATTCCATATACATCCTCGCCATTTAAAAATGGATTGTTCTTTGTATCAGCAATATTAAAGTTCATAAAATTATAGACAAATGTGAAACTAAGGCCTTCAAAAAATTTGTGTTTTATTTTAAAATCGATGGAAAAGTTATTATACCTGTATTGGGGTTCTTCAATATCAGGAGAATTGCTCCCAGTTCCATAATATTCATCAATAGAGTTCTCAAAATATATTTCGGCAGTAATTTCGTTCTTGTTTTGATTAAAATAGACACTAGGTGCTAGAGAAATTAAATATTGATTATTTATTGAGTAATATGCAGATGCTGTTACTTTTGAGGGTCTGGTATTTTTTATTCTAGAAGTTCTGAAATAAGCTATACCTCCAGCTCCAAATGCAAAATTAGTTTCAGGTGTATAGAAAGCAAATGGATATGCAAACCAGTTAAACATTTCTGGTTGTTTTGTATCAACAATTGAGGTACTATCTTGTGCAAACAAATTTACATTAATACAGATTAGAAGAAGGACTAATTTGAAAAAAGAGGGAAAGCTATTTAGTTTTTGAATTTTCATTTAAATTGAAATAAGATTCCCTGCTCTGTAAAAAAATGAACAAAGTAGGAAATTCAAAATTACATACTTCCTGTTGAATCAGAATCAACTGGAAGAAGAGGAATTTCAGTAGCAGTTTGCAAATCAATCAACATGTTCACTCTATTTATAATTTGAATGAATTTACCAGCTTTTTTAGCTCCTAATGCTTCTTTAACTTTTTTATAGTACTTTCGATTACGATCAACCTTACCTTCATTAAAATCAAAAGATTTTAACATTAATTCATCTGCTTTTTCATCAGTCATATTTTCGTAGTTTGCAGCATATTCCTTGATTATATCAACCCAAACATCGCCCAGTTTTGTTCCTTCATATTCAAAATCTCGATATATCGGCCAAAATTTTTCTGCCTCAAGATCATTCAACTCCATTGATTGAGCGACTACAGCTTTTTTTTGTGTTTTAATATCACTTCTTAATAATTCAAGATATGTATCTGCAGATTGTGAAAAAAGTGCAGAGGACATAAAAATAATCAGTCCAATTATCGCTTTTTTCATTTTTCCTCCAATAAATAATTTGATTTGGGTGGTTTAACGTTTAAATATAGTAATTAGTTATTACTAATTCCTGTATAAATTTTCAAAAACGATAGAAATTCTTTGTAATTATTGAGTTTTATTTCGACGAAAGTATTATTTTTCGAAAACTAAAAATCGAGGATAAAGATGCACATATCATCTAAAGTAAGTAGTATGGCTTTTTCGGGAACAATGGCTATTTCCGGCAAAGCAAAAGAATTGAAAGCACAAGGAATAAATGTAATCGATCTATCTGTTGGAGAACCAGATTTTCCTACTCCACAGCGAATTAAAGATGCCGCACTTCAAGCAATGAATGACGGCCATACAGGATATACGATGGCTCCTGGAATTATTCCATTGCGGGAAGCAGTAGGTAAATGGATAAAAGATTTTTCCGGTTTAGAGTATGCAGCTAATGAGATTATAGTTTCAAATGGAGCTAAACACTCTCTTTATAATACATTTCAGACTATTATTGAACCAGGTGAAGAAGTAATAATACCTGCACCTTATTGGGTAACTTATCCAGCTTTAGTAAAAATTTGTGATGGTGTTCCAGTTTACATTGAAACTGGAAGTGAAAGCAACTTCAAAATCACTGCTGATCAATTGAAAAAAGCCATCACAGAAAAAACTCGTGCTTTGGTTTTATGTAATCCATCTAATCCAACAGGTTCTGTTTATACAAAAGAAGAACTTGAAGCTATCGGTGAAGTTGTGCTAGAAAAAGATCTTTATGTTGTTAGCGATGAAATTTATTCAAGATTGGTATATAACGATTTCGAATATGTTAGTTTTCCATCATTAAGTCCTGAATTGAAAAAGAAAACAATTCTAGTTGATGGAGTATCAAAAGCCTATTCCATGACTGGTTGGAGAATTGGTTTTACAGCTGCAGAAAAAGAGCTTATAAGCGGAATGGGTAAACTACAGAGTCAAATGACCTCAAACCCAAGTTCAATTTCTCAATATGCAGCTTTAGAAGCTATTTCTGGCTCACAAGATGATGTTGAAGAAATGCGGAAAACATTCTCTGAAAGAAGAGAATATTTGCTCAAAGCATTAAATGATATCGAAGGGGTTAGTTGTGAAGATGCACAAGGAGCATTTTATTTATTCCCAGACTTCTCTTCATATTTTGGAAAAAGCAATGGTGATACTAAAATTGAAGGATCATTCGATTTGGCAATGTATTTCATAGCTGAAGCGCAAGTTGCAACTGTACCTGGCTCTGTTTTTGGAGGTGAAGGATTTATGCGAATTGCATATGCAGCTTCAATGGAAAATCTTGAGGAAGGAAATAAGAGAATTAAGGACGCTTTGGCAAAATTGAGTTAAAACCGTTTCAATAATATACAAAAAGCCCAACATTTTGTTGGGCTTTTTTAATTTCTATTCTGACTTTTCTTCCTCATCAACTATCTCGGTAAATTCAGCGTCTTCCTCCTCGTCTTCGGTTCTGATTATCTCAACAGTAAAGTTTGCAACAATCCCGGCAAGCGCACCAATAGCGGCAACAACAGGGGCAGCAAGTACTCCGATAACTCCGAATGTTAGGGGAATTTCTATAAACGTTTTACCATCGGCATCTTTAATTATTATCCTCCTGATATTCCCCTCTTTGATTAACTCTTCTATTTTATTTAAAAGCTCTTGTCCTTTTACCTTAAATTCCATTTTTTCCTCCAATTAGTTTAATACTTAGATGTATTTGACTCAATAAAAGTTTCGCCAATGTAACAAAAACAATAAAATTAGATTATGGTTTATCTGAGTTTTTAAATAAGAACCGGAAAAAGGGAGGTTCGTAATCTTTTGGTAGGTTTTCAACTGGAATTGTAGATTGATTTCCATCTCTTGCTGCTGAATAATGCGGCGACATTATTTCGACACCTGCTTCATTGAATTCATCCTGAATATTCTGATGAAGTTCCGAATAAATTTTTGCTTGAATAACTGGTTTGTCGGTATAGATATTTATTTGATATGAAATATAGGAATCATCCAAACTGGTCTGAAGAACAAATGGTTCAGGCTGTTCCATTGTATTATTTGTCTTTTTTGCTGCATTAATTAATAATTCATGAACTTGCCTCCATGGCACATCATATCCAATCGTTACAGTAGAATATAAGATAATTCCGCTCTTCGTGTTCGAAGCGCTTAAGTTTATAATTTCGGATGTAAGAATGGTCGAATTAGGGATGGTAATGAGCTCTTTCTTAGCAGTTCTAATTTTTATTGCAAACGTTGTTTTCTGAACAACACTCCCTAACTTATCACCAACCCTAATCATATCACCTATTAAAAAAGGGCGCATATAAGTTATTACCACACCTGCTATTAAATTTCCAATTATCGAAGTTGATCCCAGGGATACGATTAAACCGATAAAGACCGTGACTCCTTGAAACGCATCAGAATTTGACCCCGGCAGATATGGAAAAATGATTATAAATGCGAAAAGCCATGCGAAGATTCTGATAAGGTTAAATGTCGTACTTGCCCAGTCAGGATAAAATCCAGGAATTCTAATCTTCTCTTCTTTAATTTCCTCTAGTAAATAGCGAATAAACTTTATGCTAAAGTGAACTAATACAACTATGACTACAATTGTGATAAGATTCGGTATAAATTCTAAAAATGATCTTAAGATAGTTTTAAGGGGCTTAAGAATTAATTGTATAAGTTTTGCTGACAGATTTTCGGTATCTGGGAAAATACTAAAGATTATTGGAAGAGCGATATAAACTAAAATCAAATTTATAAAATATTGGGTAGCAGTACTTCCAAACAGCATAATCCTTTTAAGTATTTTAGGGTCTAAAATTTCATAATTTTTGATTTTAATTTTCGGTAGTATCTTATCTGTAAAAAGGAGTAACTTTTTATTAATAAATTTTCTAAAAAGCCGGTTATTTGATCTGATTAGTACTAATAGAATAAGAAGTACACCAATTGAAATTCCAGTTTGTTTGAGAATTTCGAAGAGGGTTCTTTTCTCTTTATATTTTAATACTGTACTTTCAAATAATTCTACAAATTTTTCCGCTAATTCTTCTTTAGTCTGCCCATGATAGTAAGCTTCTTTATCCGTTATTCTAAGAACTACTTGATCTCTAAAAAAGATATCAAAAAAATTATCTGCTTTCGCAATTTTTAATGAATCTTTTCTAAGATCATATTCTCGTTCTAAATAGTTTATTTTTTCAGATATGATAACTGCTCTTTGCTCAGCTGTCAGGTTTAGAACTCCTGTATAAATATAAAAAAGAGTGTCTAAACCATTAATGATTGGATAACCCTTCAGTGATCGAGATGAATCAATTTTTGTAGACTGATTATTACCCGTAACAGTATCTGTAACTGTCTGAGCAGCTAAACTTGAGAATACACAAAACAGTCCAAATATGTAAAGTCTGCAATTATTCAAATACACTTTGAATTTTAACTAAGTGGATAATTATATGATAATTTAAATAAAATAGTGCTCAATATCACAATTATATAATTAACTCCATAATTGGATTGTTCGCATTCACAATTTTTCTTAGGTTTTATTATACAAGATTGGGGAAATATGAAAAACCTACTAAAAACTACATTTTTATTTCTTTCTATTATAATTGGATTCTCCTGCTCAGAAAAGAAAATTGAGGAAGAACAAGTTCCCCAAATTAAATCAACCCCCGTTGAATTAACTTGCTTTGCTAATCAAGTTATTAAAAAGAACGAACATTTTTTGATTGTTTATGATGAGGTCAAATTCGAAAAGTCAAAAAAAATTGAGATATCGATTCAAAATGAAAAAATTGAATTGATCGAAAAGCAAATTTCTGATTCTGCAAAAATTGTAATGCAGACATTGAATTATGATGAATTTGGAAATCACAAATTCAATGAACAAATCAGTCTGGAAAAATTCCAATCTATTTTTGCAAATCCTGAATTTGAAAGGTACAAACATATTCCTTTCAAAATAACAACCATTGGAGATCAAGCTATATCTATTGAAGAAATTTACATTCCGTAGGTATGATTATTGAAAGAAATTTATCAATTCTATTCTAAAAATGGCAAATTTGAAATGAAACAAATCTTAATACTTATAGTTCTATCCGCAAATGTTTTACTCAGTCAGGTATCGCACAATGTGATTTTTAAAAGTGACTATAAAAACTTTCCCTTTGGGATTGAAATGGATAACTCAAGAATTTATTCGGTTGCTTCTTTTGATGTTAGTGAAGAATTTGTTGAATTTTCCTCTTTCAACGAACCTGGAATTTTTCGTTTTTCTGCAAATAAATATTTTAAAAAGTCGACACAACAATTGCGAGGTAGAGATTTTGTTTCAAATTCTGAACTTAAAACAGATCGGAGCCTCAACAAATCCAGTGAAGTCGAAATTCCATTTGATGATACTCGACTTAGAAAAAACTATTTCAGTAACACTTTACTTTGTGATGTTAATGGCGATATAAGTGGAGAATCAGACGAAAAAATGTTAGTCCAAGTTTTAAACAGAAATGAGTTGGAGATAAAATCAAGCTTATCTGATATTCAGTCTATTTCACTTAGATTTGCTGGAGATCTAGCATGTGCCGATCTAATTGGAATTGACACAAAAGGCAATCTATTTTTGGTCATTGAAAAGTACTTAAATGAGATTCCACTAGAAATTTCACGAGAAGTTTATACAATCTCAAATTCTGGAAATATCCTATCAATATTGTCTCTTCCAAATCTTAAGTATCTCTACACCATAAAAGACCTTCAAATCGATGCAGAAGGAAATCTTTATCACCTTCTTTCCAATCAACAAGGAATTGAAATTGTAAAATGGTCTGGATTGACAAAACCATTAGCAACAACAATTGAGTATCCTTCTCAATATCAAAAAGATATTCATTTTAATGATTATGTGCCAACAAAGGAAGCTCCAATGAATTACCCAAATGGAGTCGAAGATGTACAAGCTCAATCAGACAGAACTGAAGCTCTAAGAATCGGTGAGTCATATGTCCTACACAGATATAATTGCACTTCGAGTAATCTAGCTCCGAACAACTCTACCGCTCCCGATGGGGATATCGTGCAAACTCCCGAATGGCTAGAGATTGGAATAAATGCTCGCATCCCTTACAAGTGGGGTGGATTCAATACACTATCACAATTTGATGCCGGACTTGCAGCTAATAGATATGCTGGTGATATTCACACAGATGGTGTATCATCTTATGCCATGGGGGTTGATTGCTCAGGATTTGTAAGCCGCTGCTGGAAATTAACTTATCATGCTTCAACATCTTACATGCCTAACATTACCAATCAATATGCAAGCTGGGATGATCTTAAGCCTGGAGACGCTCTTCATAAAGTTGGTCATGTTAGATTATTTGTCGAGAAAAACATTAACGGAAGCCTAAAAATTGTTGAGTCGACATCCAGAGGATGGGGAGTTTCTTACTGGAGCTATACTACATCAGATCTAGGTGCTTACACCCCCCGCTATTACAACAATATGGCAGATAACTACAATACACAAAATCCGATTCTGACTGATGTTCAGCAAATTGATGAAAGCACGATCGAACTGAATTGGGAGTGTGATACAACTGTCATTCTAGGTTATAGAATTTATGGCTCAGCAAATGGTAAAACTTGGAATATGGGAATTGATGAAAACGAATGTCAAGACACAAGTATTCAAATTCCATTTACTGGCGGTGCGCTTTATTTTCGAGTTGCCAGTGTAAATGGCGATTTGACCGAGAGCAATTGGTCGAATGTTTTGGGAATTGGTCTGTATAATTCCGAAAAAACTTGCCTTATTGTTGACGGCTTTACACGAGAAAGTGGAAGCTGGCGCGGAGCCGGGCATACATTTGTATATAAATATGGAAACTCAATTGAAAACCTACAAGAAGAGGTTAATTTTCTTAGTGTTAAAAATTCTAAATTGGTCGATTCTTCATTCGATCTTCAAGATTATGATTACGTTCTATGGATACTTGGTGATGAAAGCACCTCTGATGAGACCTTTAGTCGTGAGGAACAGGTTTTGGTAAAAGATTATCTTGAGAATGGTGGGAACCTTTTTGTAACTGGAAGTGAGATCGGATGGGACCTTGATTACAAAGGTGATCAGCAAGACAAAGATTTCTATCATCAATATTTAAAAGCGAACTATGTCGCAGATGATGCTGGAACAAATAAAGCAACAGGTGTAGCTAGCAGTTCGTTAGATGGATGCAGTATATTATTCAGCCAAACTTACGATGAAGACTACGCAGACGAGGTTGAACCAATAAACGGAAGTGCCTTATGCATGCGATACGAAAATGTTAATAAGATCGGTGCTGGTATTGAATATGCTGGCGCTTTTGGAGCTTCCTCAGAAATTGGAAAATTAATCTATCTTGGTTTTCCCTTAGAGACAGCTGCGAACGATACTTCATTTAATGAAATAATTTCTAGTGCTATCCAATTTTTTAATACCATTGTTTCTGTAGAAGCAGATAATAATATTATTATTTCGGCATTCAATTTAGAACAAAACTATCCAAACCCATTCAACCCCAGCACTACTATTAGCTATTCGATATCAAATCAATCCGATGTGTCACTCAAAGTATTTGATGTCTTGGGAAGAGAAATAACAACCCTAGTCAATAAAGAACAACCAACTGGAAATTACTCAATAGAATTTGATGCCTCAAGCCTAACTAGTGGAATCTACTTCTACAGACTTCAAGCTGGTCAGTTTGTTGAGAGCAAGAAAATGATACTACTAAAATAGAGGCACTAAAATGAAGGAATCCACAGTACTGATATTACTTAGTTTATTACTGTCTATTCCTAGTTACCCCCAGCATGAAAAGGTAGAAAAGTCCAACGTTATTCCCGAAGTGTTTGATTCTACCTCAGTTGTTGATAGTGTAGTAGTATTAAAAAAGAATGGTGATGAAGAAAAGTATTATTACATATATGATGGTAGGGGAAGAATAACATCTTATCTATATACTATTAAAATATGGGATGGCTCCCAATTAGTTAACGATCTACGTTGGTTATATAATTATACTGATGGCAGTAAAGTTTATGGTTTACGGGAAAAATGGAATGGAAGCCAGTGGATTAAGGATCGGCAAGATACAATAACATATAATGATTATGGAAACTTGGTACATGAATTAAGTGAATTATGGATTAATAATCAATGGCAGAAAGTTTTACAATGGACATACACTTATAATTCCAATGGAATGGAAACTCTAAAAATTTCTGAATATTGGAGTACTGACAAATGGCAGAATGAGTGGCGTTTTAGTAGCTCATATCATTCTACTGGAAAGTTGTTATCATATTCTAAAGAAGAATGGAACGGTAACCAGTGGGTGTATGAAAGACGCTATAGTTACTCTTATGATTCTATCGGAAATTTGTCTTTGTTTTTTAGTGAAGAATGGTGGGATGATAATCAATGGCATGATATAGGGCGAATAATCTACTCTTATGATAATGATGGAAATATGATTCTTGAACTATCTGAATATTATTATACTAGCGGTAGTATATGGATTAAAAATTACGAAAATATTTTTATCTACGATTCATCTGGCAAAATGGTAACAAAACTATCTGACATTAGAGATGGGGAAACCTCTTACAAAGGAACATATACCTATAATTCAGATAGTAAAATAATACAATGGATAGGCGAACATTGGGAAGAAAATCAATGGGTAAAAGAAGGAGAATATACTTGCACTTATGATCCAGATGGATATATTGTTAATTATCTTTCTGAACAATGGGATGCCACTCAATGGATAGGACTAAATGATAATCTTGAGTTTTATGATTCTTTTGGTAGATACTATAGTTACAACGATGCTTCGGAGGTTAATATCTACTATAGTACACTAACAGATATTGAAGTTGCAGATCTATACATTTTGGATTATTCCTTGTCTCAAAACTATCTCAACCCATTCAACCCTACAACAAAGATCAGTTACTCAATACCTTCTCAATCTCATGTGTCATTAATAGTATTTGATGTCTTGGGTAGAGAAATAATAACACTCGTCAATGAAGCACAACCCACTGGAAATTACTCAATAGAATTTGATGCTTCAAATCTTACAAGCGGAATCTACTTTTATAGAATTCAAGCGGGAAGTTTTATTGAAAGCAAGAAGATGATTCTATTAAAATAGGAATGATCTAATGTTTGATAGTCCATATGCGATAGTTAAGATAATTGCAATTGCGGTAGTTGTTGTTTACTTAATTTTCAAATTTCAGGTAATTTCTTTAGCTGTTAAAACCTTCTTTAACAGAGGAAACAAACTGGATGACAAAATTTCAGATAGAGTTGATGAATACCTTGAAAAATACAATTCAAAAAACTATGATGACACGTCGGGTAAGGATTAACTACAAAATTGTTTCAATATTAAAAAGATCTCACCTCTCAAATCTATTAATGCTTAAATAGTTCAAGCTTTGAATAATAACCTCTCTTTCTTATATTTGCTCATCACGTAACAATTGGGAGAAAGATATGCTTAAAGAGTTTAGAGATTTCGCAATGAAGGGGAACGTTGTCGATCTAGCAGTTGCTGTAATAATCGGTGGTGCATTCGGCAAAATTGTAGCTTCATTTGTTAAAGACATTGTAATGCCTCCAATAGGATTGCTGCTTGGTGGCGTTGATTTTACAGATCTAGTTATTGTTCTGAAAGAAGCAACTGAAGAAACTGCGGCAGTCACAATTAACTATGGTATCTTCCTTGGTGTTCTTCTAGATTTCATCGTTATTGCATTCGTAATATTCATGATGATTAGAAGTATTAATAACATGAAAAAGAAGGAAGAAGAAGCTCCTCCGGCAGAACCACCTGCACCACCAGAAGACATTACCTTATTGAAAGAAATTAGGGATCTGTTGAAAGAAAGAAATTAATATTTTTAACAGTTTAAGATTTTTAAAGTCCAATCCTTAAACAAGGATTGGACTTTATTTTTTTACTCAATTTTAACTCTATCTTCAACAACTGCAGGCTCTAGCTCTTCTGCCGCTATTGGTTTTCCATTCCATAATTTATAGAACCATACCTTAATATCACTCAATGTTAAGAGCAATACTGGGAAAAACACCAGAATAAATCCAGTTCCAAAAAGTACTCCGTAAGCAAGCGAAATTGCCATAGGTATTAAGAATTGTGCTTGGAAACTTGTCTCCAAAATTATTGGGAAGAGTCCCACAGTTGTAGTAATTGTTGTAAGTAAAATTGCTCTGAACCTTGCAATGCCAGCATTATAAGCTGCATTTTCCACACTTTGACCCTCCAGTAGAAATCCATTGTATTTTGAGAGGAAAACTACTGCATCATTTATAATCACACCCGAAAGAGCCACCATACCCCACGCACTAAGTATCGAAATTGGCTGCATGTGAATTCCATGACCCCAGGCAGCCCCGAGTAAAGACATTGGTATCATCATTATTATTATTGCCATATGACTGAATGATTTGAAATGAATCATCAGAATCAAAATTATAAGTGCAAATGCAATTGAGAACAAGTTAACTATCTGCTGAACTGATTCTGCACTGTCCTGCGCTTGACCTTTATAAACTACTCTAATACCAGGATAATTCGCCTTCAGCTCAGGCATTATCTGTGACTCAATAAAATCTAATATCGGTGGAACTGGTTCGTAAGGATCTTCGGTATCTGCATCAATTCTAGCATCACGAGAACCGTTATATCTCTGTATGTTAACAGGGCCACGCTCGACTTCAAATGATACAAGTTCGGTTAGTGGATAATCCCCCTGTGCAGTTTTAATTTTCATTGATTCAAATTGACCAACATTCACTCTTCCTTGCTTTGGATAACGCACCCAAACTCTGAGTTCATCTTTTCCCTGCTGTAGTCTTTGAGCTTGCCCTCCATAAAATCCTTGGCGAAGTTGTTTTGCAATTTCTGCTTGAGTTAGTCCAAGAAAATATGCTTTTGGTTTTAGTTTTATTTGTATTTCCTGCTTACCTAAAGAATTGTTGTCTGTAATATTTTTCAGCTCAGGCATGTTGTTCAAACCCATAAGGAGCATTTCTTTAGCATGTTCAAGTTCACGTAAGTCCTTTCCAAGCAAGCTTATGGATACTGGACTACCCCACCTATTTCTTCCTCCTACGGTAAACTTATTTGCTTCTGGTACCTGACCAATTTTTTGTCTAACTCTGTCAGCAATTTGAAAAGTTGAAACTGGAGCCCCCTCCATATCTCTCATTAAGACGTTTACATTACCGGCATGCGCCCCAATCTCTTGGCCGTCAAAAGCGTTACCGATTGATCTAAATGTGAATGTGATAAAATTATTGGTATCTGAAAACTCTTCCATTAATTCATCATTTACTTCCCAAATCGCTTCGTCGAAACGCTCTAAAAATTCTGCTGTTTGCTTTTCGCCCGAACCTGGTGTAAATGCTATATTTACCGCAAACATATCAAATGCAACTGCAGGAAAGAATGTCGTTTTTATGAGAGTTCCATTGATCATACCCATTGTAAGTAATATCAATGCTATTGGAATTGTAACAGTAATCCACCTCCATCTTATTACTGCAGCAAGAACTCTGCTGTATACAACATCTCGCATAACATAAATCACTTTGTCCAGTTTTTCCCTTACCCCACCAGATTTTTTTTCCTCTTTTCTTCTGAGTATATGCTCACTTCCGAGATGTGCAGGAAGAACTATAAACGCTTCTACAAGGGAAAAACCAAGACTGAAAATCACAATAAATGCCATTTCATAAAGCATCTCCATTCTTCCTTCAAGAAACATCAACGGTGCAAAAGCAATTATCGTTGTTGTAACGGAAGTTGCTACTGCGGGGTAAACCTCTAAAACCCCATCCAGTGCTGCTTTCTTCGGACTTTTACCTCTCTCGAAGTGGGTAAATATATTTTCTCCGATCACAATTCCATCATCGACCAGAATACCTACGACCAATATCATACCAAAAAGCGAGATCATATTGATCGTAATTCCGGAAAGATTTGCAACTATGAACATGCCTAAAAATGATGCTGGAATTCCCCAAGCAACCCATAGTGAAAGCCTAAAACTTAAAAAGAATGCGAGTGATATAATTACAAGAAGTAGTCCCATTCCTCCATTCTTAAGGAGTAAATTTAGTCGGCTGTCTAGCATCGAATTGAAATCAAAAGTAATATCCAACCTAACAGAGCTGTGCTTCTCGTTAAAATTTTCAACATAGCCATGCAGGTAATCTGAGATTTCCTGAAGATCTTCATTACCTAATTTTTCGATGGAAAAGAAAACTCCCGGTTTTCCATTAACCATAGCACTGCTAGAAACATCGGCAAATTTAGTTTTGACCGTAGCAATATCTCTGATACGCAGAAAACTTCCATCTTCATTTGCTCTTAAAATTATATCGCCTATCTCACTAGGATTAACACTACGGTTTCTAGATCTAATCAGAATTTCTTCTTCATCAGATTTTAGTTGGCCAGCAGAAACATCAGTATTATTCATCGCAATAGCCATGGTGATCATATCGAATTTCAGATTGTATCTTAGAAGATCTTCTTCTGACACTTCCACAGAAATTTCAAGATCGGGATAACCATTAATAGTTATTTTCGATAACACCCCAGATGCAAGAAAATCTTCTTCAACCTCTTGAGCATATTTTTTCAATGTTTTAAGATCTACATCTCCTGAAAGACTCATATATGCAGCCTGTGTTCTGCTTCTCTGCTTAAATACAATCGGTCTTTCTGCTGCGCTTGGAAATGAGCTTATCCCATCAACTGCATTCTTAATTTCCATAAGTGATTCATCGATATCATACTCGCCAGTAGTCTCAATATTAATACGTGCAAAATTTTCGGATGAGGTTGAATTTATTTCTTTGATCCCTACAATACCTCTGATTGCTTCTTCAATTCTGGTAGTTATTCCCTCTTCCATCTCTTTGGGTGAAGCACCTGGGTAAGCAACAGAAACGTTTATAAACCTGGACTTTCTTTCCGGGAAAAAAGACTTCTTCATTGACATTAAACTGAAACCGCCAAGGAGAATTATAAAAGCAATTATAATGTTTGCGTAAAAAGGGTATTTTATGAACGGCTCAAGTACTTTTTTCATTTAATTTATCTCCCGTTCAATTAAATATTTTTTCTTTGAGATTCTTTTGATGTATTCTCGGTTCCGTTGTCCTCTCCTAAAATTTTTACTCGAGTGTTTTCAACAGCATTTATAAGTGGTTCTGACACAACATAAATTCCCTCTTGTAATCCATTGAAGTACAGTTTATCTCTATTGATCTTATGGATTTTAACAGTTTCCTTAATTAAGAGACTATCATGAATTACAAAGACTTCATTTCCGTTAAAAACTGCATTTCTTGGCACTTCCATAACATTATTTAGTTTTACTCCGGCAAATTCTGCTTGCAAATATTCTCCTTGATAAACCGGATTTCCTCTTGATGCATGAATTGCAACGAAGATGTTAATGGACTGAGTTCCTGGATTTACACTTTCAGGTTTTCTGATTATCCTTCCTGTCCAGTTTGAAGTTCTGCTTTCGTTAGTGATTGAAACTTTTTGACCAACTTTAAGCCACTGTGCATCATCAACCTCGATTGGAACTTCTAACTCAAGATTTTTTGTGTTAATAATTCTTCCTAATCTAGAACCTGGATTTGCGACTGCTCCCTCCTGAAGATTAACTTCAATTATAGTTCCATCGAATGGAGCGTAAATGTGATATGACTCAAAATTTGCTTCTGCAGATTTTATGCTGTAATAATTCGTAAGAATGTTTCTGCTGGCCATATATATTCTTTCTTGTGTGGAATTAATATCTGGTAATGGTGGAAGATCTTTATTAATATCAACATCATTCAAAAACTGAGCCCACTCATTATATTGTTCTGGAAAACTAATTCTTAGATCAGGCAGTATCCCTGCAACAGCGTTTAAGAAAGAACTTTTTCGTGATTTCATATTATTTATTTCAATCGAGTCATCAATTTTGACCAGAAGATCACCCTTCTTGAATGATTGACCAACCATGAACGAAACATCGCCTGTCATTAGTTCTCCCCGTACTTCAGCAATAAGTGTGACATCTGCATTAGAGATAACCCTTCCGGTAGCGAAAACAGAAACATTATGATTTGAATATTTAATTTCATCTGCTTTAACATATCTTACAACTTCTCTCTGGGGTTGTTTTGGTGGTAGTTTTTTCATCCCGCTCAGCCATTGCATTGAGAAAAATGAAAAAGCTATAATTGCAATTCCCGAGACAACAATGATAATCTTTCTTTTATCCATTTATAATCCCTTTTAATATTTTACTCTTTGGACAAGATAAATTCACATGAATTGTCCAAATTAAATTTTATTCATTTTTTTGAATATTTTCTTTGCTTTCAAATGAAAATAAGATTTAAATTTAATCTTAAGTAAAGCTAATAGCAACATTTAGGGTGAGGGTTAGTAGTAATATCTTAATACTGGATGGTGCATTAAAATGCTATTGTTAATCCGGCGTTTAAGTCAGCTTGCCAAACTACCGTTCCGGCTTCAATGCTGAAGATACATGTTCCATTTGTACAGTAAATTGTTGTGTTCGAACTATAGATGGGAACCAAAACGCGAGCTTGCAATCGAATTGCAATATTTTCGGTGAAAAAGAACTTTGCTCCCCCACCAACGGCTACAGAGAATTGCCAGTCATCAGAGGCATCTTTATTCATTAAATGAAATCTTGTAAATCCAAGAGTGATAATTCCAATTGGGCGAATCTTTTTCCACTCTGGAACAATGAGCGCTCCAGCATGGAAATATTCAATACTTATATCGTCAAAATAGGTATAAGTTGTTTCATCAGTCGGTTTGTAAGAAAGTTCTGATTCCAATCGACTGTACCAGAATTCAGCCTGCATATCTTTTTCAACAGTAACATCGAATATTAAGCCATAGTTGAGACCATTTTTCATACTTAGTTTACCGTCGATGGTGTTAAGCACACCTGCCAATTGGTAACCAGCATATGGAGTAAATTCATATTTTTGTCCATAATTACTCGAAGTAACAATGACAATGAACGTGGCAATAGAAAATAAAAATGATTTTTTAATGCTTGGCATTTAAAATTTCCTTTAGTAATAACATTTAGAAGATAATGGATTTCAAGATAAAAACATTTATCATATTTTTCTAAAAAATATAAATTCATAAATGTCTTAAAGAGTTCCTACTAAGAATAATACTCAGCTTGACATGATAAATAAGATATCATTGATTTATTGACCCACACTTAGTTTCGAAAAGGGATTAAATAATTCTTCAACCTTAGATAAAATTTAGTCTTTAGTTAAAGCAGAAGTCTCTAAAAGAATAGACGAAATGGATTATTGTCTGAGTTTATTAAACTCTAAATGTCAATTGAATTCAATTTAATTCCATTGCATTTGCCTCTTATTAAGATTAAGTTTAAATAGTAAATACATCTTATTAAGACAATGATAACCAGAATTTCATATTGCCAACCTGAACATCAAGGTAAATTAGTAGAAATTTGCGGTGGTGCCGGGGCGATTGATAATATTAAGTCGCTTGGTATAAATATCGGAGATGATCTAAGTATAATAAGCCGACAAAATGGAAAAGGGAAAATCCTTTTAAAGAATGAAGATCGAGAGGTCAGTATTGGTTATGAACTAGCATCAAAAATGTTGATAGAATGTGATGAACGATCTCACATAACTTTGAATAATGTAAAAGTTGGCGATACTGTTAAGGTTCTTAAAATGGGGGCTCAAGGTGATATAAGATTTCGACTTGTTGATATGGGTTTGTTAAAAGGAGTTACGATTAAGGTAATCCGAATAGCACCCCTTGGAGATCCTCTAGAAGTTCAATTGAGCGGATTTCATCTTTCCCTAAGACTTGAAGAAGCAAAATGCATTGATGTTGAGCTTGTCGAGATCAACAGAGGAAATGGTAAAAAGAGATGGGGATTGTTTTAATCATCTGAAAGTAACTTATGAACGATAAAAGGATTTTAGTAGCGCTCGCCGGTAATCCGAATGCAGGAAAGACTTCCCTTTTTAATAAACTTGTTGGAGCAAATCAAAAGGTTGGTAATTTTCCTGGCGTAACGTTAGAAAAGTATGAGGGAACTATTGAATTCCGAGGTTATCAGATCAAAATAATTGACCTGCCTGGAATTTATAGTCTAACCACTTACTCACCTGAAGAAGTTATCACCCGTGAATATATTTTAAATGAACAGCCTGATGTGGTTGTTAATGTTGTGGATACAACAAATCTTGAGCGAAACTTATACTTAACTACTCAGTTGATAGATATCCAAGCAAACCTTATTGTTGCATTAAATATGTATGATGAGGTAGAAGACCAAAAAACCGAGATAGATATAGATCAATTGGAAAAACTAATTGGTACTCATTTTATCCCAACCTCGGCAACAAAAGGAAAAGGGATTGTAGATATACTTGACCATATTGTGGATCTTACAATTGGAAAGATTTCAATTAAAAAGAATAAACTCTATTTCTCTGCATCATTAGAGGATTATATTGATAGACTTTCAAAAATTCTTTCAGCAGACAAAGAATTGACGGCAAAGTATTACCCACGCTGGTTAGCTATAAAATTACTTGTCAATGATAAAGATATATATAAACTTGTAAAAGATAATCCCATCTCGATAAAAGTTAATAATATTCTGCTCGAAGCACTTAATGAAACAAAAAAGGGAAATGATAGCGATCCTGAATTGATACTTAACGAAGAGCGATACGCACTTATTAGAGGTGCAATCCAAGAAACTGTAAAATATGCTCCAAGAAAGAAAAAAACACGTACTGATATCATCGACAGTATTTTAATTAACAGAATTACTGGTTTGCCGCTTTTCGTATTTTTCATGTGGTTAATTTTTCAGATTACTTTTACGCTTGGTGAAACACCAATGGAGTGGATTGAATATTTCTTTTCTTGGCTAGGAGGAGTAGTTAGCGAAATTGTGACTGAGCCCACAGCGCGCTCAATTATTGTTGATGGTATTATTGCAGGTGTTGGTGGAGTTGTGATCTTTCTTCCAAATATTATGATCCTCTTCTTTGCTCTAGCTTTTCTAGAAGGCACAGGTTACATGGCCCGAGCTGCATTTGTGATTGATAAAGTTATGCATAAGGTTGGATTACATGGTAAGTCATTCATTCCCATGATAACAGGTTTCGGATGCTCAGTACCCGCGTTTATGGCAACAAGAACTTTAAAAAACAGAAGTGATAGAATTACAACTCTTTTAATTATTCCATTTATGAGTTGCAGTGCAAAATTTCCAGTCTACGTATTAATTGCCGGAACTTTCTTTACAGCGTCAGAAGCTGGAAATGTTTTATTTGGAATTTACTTGCTTGGTGTACTTATAGCCTTACTAACAGCCCGATTATTAAAGAGTGTGGTTTTTGATGGAGAGTCAGAACCTTTTGTAATGGAACTTCCACCATACAGAATGCCTTCTTTCAGAATTTTAGTGCTTCAAATGTGGTATAAAGCATCACTCTATTTAAGAAAGGCAGGAACAATTATTTTGGCAGCTTCAATTCTAATTTGGATAGCAAGCAATTATCCTTTTAGTTCGGAAATTCAGAACGAATACAATCTGATTCAAGCTGAAATATCATCTTCTACGCAATACAGTGAAGAAGAAAAAGACAACTTATTGCTCACAACCAAACTTGAAGAATCTGCAGCACAATTAGAGTATTCTTTCGCTGGCAGATTGGGAAAACTAATTGAACCTGTTGTAGCACCACTAGGATACGACTGGAAATTGGGTATAGCTCTTGTTTCGGGAATTGCTGCTAAAGAGATTGTTGTCTCAACAATGGGAACTCTTTACTCACTGGGTGATGTTGATGAGAACTCCAAAGATCTCCGCGACAAATTATTGCATAATAAAAATTACGATAAAGCTGTTGCACTCTCTTTAATGGTATTCGTTCTTCTTTATATTCCATGTTTTGCGGCAAGCATCGTTTTTCACCGCGAGGCGGGTAAATGGAAATGGACTGCACTTTACACGACTTATACAATGACAGTTGCATGGATAATGGCTTTCATCACATACAATATTGCCAATTTCTTTCTGCTTTAATTATTTTTTACAAATTCTTATTTGTTGATTAATCATATAATACTTCATATCTTAAAATGTAGTTGTATTTCCACATTATAACATATCAAGGAGAAAAACCATGAAATATGATTGTGAAATCGAAATTGACCTTCCATTGAATAATTTAATCGAACTGTTCGATAGTACAGAGAATTTATATAAATGGCAGTCTGGATTGGTTAATTTCGAACATCTTAGCGGAGAACCTGGACAGGTTGGAGCAAAATCAAAGCTACAATACAAAATGGGTAAACGAGATATCGAAATGATAGAAACCATTACTACACGCAATTTCCCTGATGAATTTTCCTGTACCTACGAAGCAAAAGGAGTATTTAATATTGTTAAGAATAAATTCGTGGAACTTGCACCCAATCGAACGAAGTGGGTAACTGAGAATGTATTCCAATTTTCAGGATTTATGAAACTTATAGGACTGCTTATGCCGAGTGCCTTCAAAAAGGAATCAATGAAATATTTGCAACAATTTAAAGACTTTGCTGAAACAAAGAATAAAATAATTCATTGATTTTTTACCACGTGATTGATTAAGTTAATTCATCAAAATAACAACTTTTTGACTTTAGATTGAAATCAAAACAAATATTTTCCGGTATATTAGTTCTTCTATTTGCACTTATAAGCAATACTATGTTTGCGCAGACAATGACAAATTTAGAAAGACTAACCTCTTTGGTTGATAGTTCATCATCTAAAATTGTTCTTGCAGTTCAAGACACTTCATCAATTTATAACCTGTCCAACAATACTCCTTCTGAATACTCCATCCTAGATAACAGAGTTATATCTGGACTAAGTAAATCTGGATTGAAAATTAGTGAAACCGGTTCGAATATATTAACTTATACAATTTCAAACGCTGGTGTTGAATATACTGATCTTTTCAGAGACGGTTTATTTGGAGATTATTTACTTGAAAGAAGATTTGATTTAAATGGAAATTTTGTCATAACTAAATTAGGCAGAAATATAAAATCAGATACTTTTGAGTTGACTCTAACCGACACAATAAATTACGATAATCTCGCCTCGGTTGAAAACAATTCTCTTCCTTTCACAAAAGCGATTCCACCATCAGAACCATTTATGCCTAGTATTATTGAACCGGTAATTGCAATAACAGCCGTGGCAGTAACTGTAATTTTATTTTTTTCTGTTAGATCTAAATAGCTATTTTGTATACTCATTAACTGGCTTTAAAACAATAGTTGTTGTGTAACCAAGTTTTATCTGCAGCCTATCAATCCTATCTTTATCATAAAACGCTGTGTTTTGCTCTCTTGCCATATCATTTACAAAATCTGCATTACGATTTATATATAGGGAGTTCACATAATCTTTTGGTAGTTCAAATATCAGCTCAATGCTAGTTTTAGGAGCAATTGGATTATTATTGTCATACTCCAACATGCTTCCCTTATCAAGAATAAATTCATTACCCTCTTTTTCAACAAGAAGATATTGATCTTCATTATAATTTAATTCAATAGGTTCGTTTGAATTATTCGTAATTTTTATTCTGATGGATTTTATTTCCAATCCAGCCCAAGCATATAAGTCCGGATTCATATTTTTTGTACTTTGATAAGAAACTCCAGAAGATTCTGTGTATCCCACAATTTTAAAATAATCAACTTCCCTAGGCGGCATTTCAATCCCGAAGAAATCGTTGATGGCAGAGGAGGATGAACAACTTGGTAAGATAATATGAAATAAAGTAATTCCAATAATTGGCAATAGTTTAGATTTCATTCAATCTATTCCTTATAATAATGATCAAAATGGGGGCTTTTTAATGGATATTTATTTCAATTGCAATTATTTAACTTTAAATCTATGATAAATTTAAGAATTAATACACAAATATTAGTCGTCAATTTTGTTTCATTTTTTCTGTTTTTGACAAGTTCTAATTTTGCACAGAAAAATGACGTGGAAGATATTTCATCTGAACCAGGAATATATCCAACTGCTATCTGGGGAGCAATTCAATTGATTCCCAGTCCACAGTGGATAACTTCTTCAGATGGTTTAAGATTTGGAATGAGGTGGCAAGTTACTCCATTGCTCTATTCTTTTGGAATTAACAAGAAACTTTCTCCATGGAGATACTTAATCTCTGAACCACTAGTTAGGCAAAGCGGTTCAGTTGAATTATTCGTTACACCCGAATATTTAAATCTTTCGTCTGAATTTAAAGATAAATGGCTTATCAGAGGTGGTGCTAGAGTTTACCTTCCACTTTGGCAGAGAGGCGAATATATGTCTGCCTCAATGGCAGCATCCTATTATAATTTTAATGGCAACAATGGAGTAAGTTATGAAGCGGGTATCTATTTCTTTGCCGGAATACTTGGAATTCAAACCACATATTCCCCTTCATTCATAAACTCTGAATGGATCTTTACAATTAGATTAAGGTACTTTTAGTGAAACACAAATTTCTTATAAAATTTTCTCTGCTGCTTATTTTTGCTCTGTTATTTAATTCTTGCACAGCACTTTTATCTACCTCAAACTCAGTTGGGAGCAGTGTTTCAGCATTATTAGGTTCCCCCACTAAGATAGAGAATAAAATCGAAGATCCTGTCAGGGAAGATGCCAGACTAGCAGTCCTTTGGATTGGTCATGCTACTGTTCTAATTCAAATAGATGATAAATTCATCTTGACTGATCCTGTTTTTACAACTACTACAGCCTTTATTTCCAAGAGATTAATAGAACCAGGTATCGATCCTGAAAATCTACCAAATCTTGATGTGGTGCTAATTTCACATCTGCATGCGGACCATCTTTCTCTTGGTTCACTAGATATGATTGAACCGAAAGTTAAAAGTTTACTCGTTCCGGAAGAAGGATTAGTATACATTCCCAATTATTCTTTTAACTCATCGGATATAAAGCTATGGCAAACATGGGAAAAGAATGGACTAAAAATAACTTCTGTACCAGTTCTGCACAACGGAATGCGATATGGGATTGACAACACATGGATGGATAAGAGTTATGCTGGATATATAATTGAATATAACGGAATAACCGTTTACTTCGGTGGCGATACTGGATACCAATCTGAATCAACTTTTTTTAAAGAAACTGGCTCAAAATTTTCTGACATTGAGCTTGCAATTCTACCAATAGCCCCTATTCATCCCAGAGAATATAGCGGTGGAAGGCATACCGATCCCGTAGATGCAATTAATATCATGAAAGAAGTTAAGGCAAAAAGATTATTTCCGATGCACTACGATACTTTTGCTGAAGCATACGATACACTTGGAGAAGCTAGCAGCTTAATGCAGTATGAAAAAAGCAAAAACAATCTTTCTGATGACGAAATCTTAATTTTAGGAATTGGTGAACAAAAAATCATAATTCCAAAATTGTAAGTTAGCCAATAAATTTTTCATTCTGATTGATTTTAGTCCTCTCTATTACTAGTTTACAATAATTATTCAATTCAACTATCAATTTTTCAGATGGGACTACCGAAATGAAAAAAACTATACTTTTTCTTTTACTAGCATTCACAATTAATATTGCACAGCAAACTGATTCCACAAAAGCCCAACAAACTACCCCACCCTCAATGTATCAAAGCCAGCAAGAATCTAAAGTTTATTATGGTGGCGGTATTGGTTTAAGTTTTTGGGGAGATTATTTCAGAATAAGTGTTGAGCCGATGGTTGGTTATAAGCTAACCCCAAAACTTTCTGCTGGTTTAAAATTGATGTATGAGTATGTTAATGATTCAAGATATAATACAGACGTTACTTCTAATAATTATGGTGGCTCAATCTTTTCGCGGTATAGAGTAATTCCCCAATTCTATTTACATGCTGAATTTGCTTATTATAGCTATAAGTACAGAACTGAACTAATTGAGGGTGATAGAAACTGGGTGCCATTCCTGTTACTTGGCGGGGGCTACTCGCAACAAGTTGGTAAAAATACATGGATATATGCACAAGCTTTGTGGGATGTAATTCAAGATGAAAATTCACCTTATAGTGCAGGTGATCCATGGATAAGCGTAGGTGTTAGTGTCGGATTTTAGCGCTGAATATAATCATATCATTTAATAAAGTTTGCAAGAGCAATTAGAAATAGGAAATTCTGATAATACCAATTCCATAATTGTAAGTCAGTTAATGGATGGCTCTGTAAAACTAGAATTTGTTGGAACTTGGACTTACAATCATAATATAACTTCGTCTGAAAAATTACTCTCTACAATCAAAAACTTTAATCCCCAAAAAATCGAGTTAAACTCTCAGAAAATTGAAGAATGGGACAGCATATTAATTACTCTTATTAAAAAAGTTTACCTCTTTATTTATGAGAATGAATTACTCTATGATGAGAGTAATCTTGATAGTGGTATTAAAAAATTAATACAACTCTCCCTTGCGGTTCCTGCTAAGGATCATATTGACGAAGAAGCTGTCGATAGCCCAATGCTAAGCAGAATTGGTGAACGTTCAATAAAAGCAACTCGTTCAACAATCGAAATAATATCTTTTCTTGGAGATTCCTTTAAAGCCTTTGTGCAACTGCTAAAGGGAAAGGCAAAATTCCGCAAGCAAGATCTTTTGATTTTAACACAAGAAGCTGGTGCACAAGCTTTACCAATTGTAACGCTCATCAGTTTTTTAGTTGGGATAATTATTGCATTCGTAGGCGCTGTTCAACTTGAAATGTTCGACGCTCAAATTTACGTTGCTGACCTTGTTGGAATTGCTATGGTACGAGAGATGGCTCCCATGATGACAGCAATTATTTTAGCTGGAAGAAGCGGAGCTTCTTATGCTGCGCAACTTGGAACAATGATGGTAAATGAAGAGATAGATGCACTTAATACATTTGGATTTAATCCTTATGAGTTTCTTGTTCTCCCCCGTCTTTTAGCCCTTTCACTCATGATGCCCTTATTGGTACTGTATGCAGATTTCATGGGTCTTTTAGGCGGACTATTTGTGGCTTTAACTTCTCTCAACTTAACCTTTGCTCAATATTATCAAGAAACTATTTCTGCTTTTAAATCCCACACATTTCTTATTAGGGCTTATAAAAGGTGAGATTTATGGTGTACTAGTGGCAGTTGCTGGTTGTCTAAGAGGAATTCAATCTGGAAGAAGTGCCTCAGCAGTTGGGGCGGCAACAACCTCTGCTGTTGTTACAGGAATATTGTTTGTTATAATTGCAAGCGCAGTTACGACCATTATATATAATATATTTGGCTATTAATAAATTTAAGAAGATCGAATTTTAAAGATGCTAAAGGAATCCATAATTAAAGTTGAAAATCTTGAGATGCGATACGGTTCTCTTCTTATTCAAAGAAATCTAGACTTTGAAATCATGAAGGGGGAGGTATTTGTAATTATGGGCGGAAGTGGTTGTGGAAAAAGCACTTTATTAAGACACTTAATAGGTCTAAAAGAACCAGCTGCTGGGAGTGTTAAATTTGGAGAAGTAGATTTTTGGAAATCTGATTATGATGACAGGGTGGAGATTCAAAAAAAGTTTGGTGTTCTTTATCAGAGCGGTGCACTATGGAGCTCTATGACTTTGGAGGAAAATGTTTCCCTTCCAATAGAAAAATATACGGACCTAACATCAAAAGAAATAAAAGAACTAGTCTCTCTCAAATTGTCATTGGTGGGTTTGGCAGGGTATGAATCATTTTATCCTTCAGAGATAAGTGGAGGAATGGCCAAGAGGGCTGGCCTTGCGAGAGCAATTGCTTTAGATCCTGAAATACTCTTCTTTGATGAACCCTCTGCCGGGTTAGACCCAATTAGTTCAAGAAATTTAGATAATCTAATTTTAGAGTTAAGAGATAGCCTTGGTGCAACAGTAGTGGTTGTTACACATGAGTTGGCGTCTATCTTTTCAATAGCAGATAATTCTGTGTTTCTTGATCCTGAAGACAAGACAATGATAGCAATGGGTAATCCTAAGATGCTGCTGAGTGATTCTCCAAATGAAAAAGTTAGAAATTTTTTAAGTAGAGGCGAAACATGATTAAGAATGCAAATTCTACCGTAATTGGTTCATTTATAGTTGGAGCCGTCCTTTTAATATTTATTGTTTTTATGGTATTTGGAACTGGAAAGTTGTTCGTCACAACAAATGAATATGTAATTTATTTTAGGAGCGCTCCACAAGGTTTAAGTGTTGGAGCCGCAGTGAAAGTCGGTGGTGTTAAAATTGGCGAAGTAACAAAAATAACTCCTATTTTTGACACTCAGGAACGTTTTACAGTTGAAGTGCTTATAGAAACTGTACAGGGAATAATACAAACGGTAGGTGAAGAAGATGACGAAATGCCTTTGCGAGAATATGTAAATAATTTAATACAGAAGGGATTTAAAGCACAACTTGAATCAGAGAGTATGGTTACAGGTAAACTTTTTATTAAGCTAGATTTTTTCCCAAATGAAAAAATTGTACTCGAGGGCTATAATGAAGAGCTTCTTGAAATCCCATCAATTCCTAATACATTTGAATTGCTAGAACAAGATGTAAAGAAGATCTTTGATAGATTAGGGAAGATAGAATTTGAAAAAATTTCCAATAATCTTAATAATCTTCTTGTAGGCATTGATAGCCTGGTTAGGGCTCCTGTTTTATATCAAAATATGGAAGAAATGGCAGAAAATCTGGCACTTACACAGAGTCTAATTATAAAACTTGATAGTTCTGTTGTTCCAGTAACTCAAGGATTTGTTAACGTAACTGAATCAATTAATAGTACTCTTGAACAAACCCAAGCATTAATATTACGTCTTGAAAATGTTGCTGCAAATAACAGATATGAGATTCACCAAGTATTAGAGGAAATCAAAAAAACTTCAGAATCTTTACGAAACCTACTTGACCACTTGCAAAGAGATCCAAGTAGTGCACTATATGGAAAGTAAAATCGGAGATTAAAATGAAATTAAATTTCAAAATTCAATCTTTTATATTTTTATTGTTAATTCTAGTATAGTTGTGGTACCGCACCCTCGAACTTTTACTTGCTTTCTGCAGCTAATGACTATCAAGTTGAGAATTCAAGTAGTAATGACCAAATAGGAATTGGTATCGGAAATATTGAATTACCCGACTACCTCTTGAAACCCCAAATTGCAAAGTACACAAGTGATAATAAAATAATTTATGACGAATTTAACCGTTGGGCAGAGCCCCTTGATGAGAATTTTGCTCGTGTCATGATCGAGAATCTTTCCCAAATGATACCAACAAACAGTATTTATCTTTTTATGTGGCCTGAAGATCATAAGGATGTTTTTCAAGTTAATGTAAAAGTTAATCAATTTGGATTAGCGTCAGACGATTCAGTTATTCTAAATGCAAGATGGTCGGTATCATCAAATAATATTAAAAGCTATTGGATGTCACAAAAGGGTAATTATCAAGAAAGAATAACAGAAATAAATTATAGTCAAATCTCTTCTGCAATGAGCCGTCTAATCAAAGAACTCTCAGAAGATATTGCAAATGATATAAAGAGTAAGGCTTTATAGAACTTTATATTGATCTGTTAAAAAACTTTATCAGAAAATTGCATCTATAGTTTTATTATTTTTGCAATTGAAATAAAGGACAGATTCATGATGCGATTTGTATTGATTGTTACTTTTCTAATTTTCAATTACTCTAATCATCTTTCACAAGATTTTAAGTGGGGATTGAAAGGAGGTATTGGATATTCTTTTTATGGTATCTCCAAAACTGATTTTAACGATCCAAAGGGCAATTCATATACATTCGAAGGAACCAGTGGAGTTACTTCGATTATACTTGGAGCATGCGGAAATTTGAAAATTGAAAACTCATCCATTTTATTTTTCACCAGAGTTAAATTACATCAATGGTGGTGGTAAAATTGAGTTTAACAATTTCAGCACAAATTCATCTGAGGGTAAAAAAACAATTGTTACACAAAAGGATCAAGTATTTGAATTAGCTGCATTGATTGGGGTAGAATTATTTCCAATAAAGTTATTTTTGGGCCCTACTTTCACATACCGAGTTACAACTGATGGATCGGCATCAAATTATTTGGAAAATCTCTTCCCAAATGCTGTTGGGGAAACTAATTCCCAGAGTTTTTATATTAATTTGAATCTAGGAATTGGCATACATGATTACGAAAAATGGCACTTTCAATTTACGTTATAGCTTTCCAATTGTTGGAAATGAATTTACAGTTGAAAATAGTACTTATATAAATAGTGCATCTTTCAGTTTGATCTCTCTAGATTACGAATATCTTTTTGACTCAAATCAGTAATTCCCGGAAAATTTTGAAAAATAAAATAAAATATGTCGTTTTTTTTATTTTCGCTGTAACTACTATAAATAGTGGACAGGATACTCAATATTGGTCAAAACAATACGGAACCTATGGAGAGCTTTTAGGCGGTACAGTTGTAGGGGCTGTTTCTGACTTAAGTTCTACGTTTTACAATCCTGGGGCAGTCGCATTTTTACAAGATTCTTCCCTAATTCTCACAACGAATTCGCTTCAATTTATATACCTTAATTTCGATATACTGGCTGAATCTGATATAAGTCTCGATTATTGGTATACAAATGCTTCACGTGGAATCTTTGCTCTTAGATTACCTTTTTCCTTAGCACATGATGATCAAATTGTAATATCATATATATCAAGACAAGACTTTAAATTTCGATCTAATGGTCAAGCGATAACTCCAGTACCTAGCGAAATGTATAAATCAAATTACTTGTTTCTAGATCAAAGTCTCGTGGATAACTGGTTTGGTCTTACATGGTCCAAACCATTTAATGAAGAGATCGGATTTGGAGTAACTATGTATGTTCCCTACAGATCACAAAGAGTTCTAAAACAGGGAATTGCTCAGGTGTATGATGATATTAATGGAACCCAAAACTTAATAACCATGCTTGACTACGACTATTACAATATTAGACTTCTCTGGAAAGCTGGCATATCAGCTCGCATTGGAAAAGTAATGTTGGGTATATCGCTAACCACACCAAGCATAAGTATAATGGGAAGTGGTAGTGCTGGCACTACTTTGTCACACGCAGGAGTAGATTCACTGGAGACTCAAGTTCCCAGAATTAGTGAGCGATTACCAAGAAGACCTTTCGGCAATTTATAAATCACCACTCTCGATTGGCTTTGGTGGTGCATACTATTGGCCAAGAACTGTTCTCTATTTTTCTGCAGAGGGGTATAACGGGGTAAATAGTTATCCGGTAATGGAGCCAGATCCGTTTACTGGTCAATCTGATGGGCAAGTTTATGAGTACAATGCGAACTATGTTTTGGCAAGCGTATTCAATTTTGGAGTTGGAGTTAAACATACAATTTAATAGAAACTTCATTTATTATGGAAGTATCACCACTGACCAGACAGCATTTGATCCAAACAGCAACAATCAGTTTGTTCTATCTTCATGGGATATTATTCATATTAGGTCTGGTGCTGAATTTAAGTTTTACAATCTTAGCTTTACTTTAGGAATTGGATATGGATACAGCGGGAATTTATTTGAAAACTTTAATTGGTTTGGAGTATTTGATAATAAAGAAACTGATGTTGAATACCATCAAATAGATGTAATATTTGGTTTAACTTATTCTTTATAAAAATCTTCCAATTTAGTACTTGCTAATTTACTAATTGCTTCAGATATATTATCCGTTACATCTTCAATAAATGATTTTCCCTTTTCCGGGGTAGCTCTCATAGGATTTCCAATTCCAGTATCTTCAGATATCTTATCCCACCTGCGTGGTGTCCAAACTTCTTTATTATTCAATGCAGCAATACTTGACTGTTTTTCTATACCCAGGCCAGCCTCTTTTAGATTCAGAACAAGATCTGGAAAAAGATACTGCATTATACTCGTCTCCATTTCCCCAGCATGATCACCCACTTCATCAAAATATTTTGTATTGTCCAGCAATCTAAACCAATCCGATAGGCCAATAAACATTGAGGGAAAATCCAGTACAAGTTCTCGAATCATAGATTTGAAATCATTTCCTCCATGACCATTTAATGATCAAAAGCTTTTTAATCCCTTGTCTATCAAGTGAGATTATAATATCTTCTAAAATCAATTTCTGAGTAGAGGGCCGGGTATGAAGGCAAAATGGTAACTCAATTTGACCAGGATTTTGAACACCCCACGGAATAGTCGGCAAAACCATAACCTTTATTCCATTATTCCAAGCTTTTTCTGCAGCTAGTTCAGATATCTTTTTAGATTGATAAACATCCGTTCCATAAGGCAAATGGTAATTATGTGGCTCTGTTGCTCCCCAAGGGAGTATGGCAATTTCATAATTATTGTCTTTAATAAATTTCCAATTTGTCTCATCAAGAATATAATTATTCATTTTTCCACTTGCTTATTGTTTGTATTTCTAATTTGCAATGATACTTAAAATTATTATATTCTGATCACCTTTTTATTCAAGAATTTATGTACTATCTTTCAAAATAAAATAGAATTTTAGTTATTTCAAAATGAGCGATCATTATAAGCTGGGTTAGATATGAAAAGAATTATTCTGTTGTTTTTGGCTTTTACAATCTTATTTATCTCTTGCAGTGATTCAGATCCACAAAATGCTGCGGTTCCTTCCATTCAGGTTTTTGAAACTAAGACAGAGAGTGTTACAATAATTGAGGAATTTGTAGGGCAAGTCTACGGTCAGAAAGATATAGCAATTAGAGCAAGAGTAGAAGGCTTTTTAGAGGGAATTTATTTTGACGAAGGAAGTCTTGTTAAAAAGGGAAAATTGTTATATAAAATTGAAAGTCAGCCCTATGAAGCTGATGTAGCAGCAAAGATGAGTAAAGTTGCTGAAGCTAAAACAATGTTAGCAAAAGCTTTAAGCGACTTAAATAGAATTAGGCCTCTTGCAGAAAATAATGCTGTAAGTCAGAGTGACCTTGATGCAGCTGTTGCCAATCATGATGCGGCAGAGGAAACGGTGAAAGCCGCTGAGGCTAATTTGCGGGCATCAAATATATATCTCAGCTATACCAATGTAAAATCTCCATTAACAGGTATTATTGGAAAAACAAAAGCAAAAGTGGGTGATTTTGTTGGGAAATCTCCAAATCCTGTAATATTAAATACAGTTTCTTTGATTGATACAATGCTTGTTGAATTTTTTATCACCGAGTCGAAGTATCTTCTCCTATTTAGAACAATCAGTGAAAAATATCCAGAATTTAAAAAAACCGGTGTTCTTCGTTCGGGTAGAATTGAACCTAATTTAGAATTAATTTTAGCTGATGGATCTATATATCAGCACAAAGGACTTTTAAAATTTATTGACCGCGACATTGATCCAACAACGGGTTCAATATTAGCACAAGCTTCTTTTCCTAACCCAGATAAATTATTAAGACCTGGATTATTTGCTAAAATTCGTGGTGAATTAAGCAAGGTTGATGATGGAATATTAATTCCACAGAGGTGCGTGATGGAATTGCAGGGTAATTTTAGTGTATATATTGTAAATAATGAAAATCTGATTGAGTCACGCGACATCAAGGCTAGCAAAAAAATTGGTAGTAAATGGTTAATCTCAGAAGGATTAAAGCCAGGCGAAAAAGTTGTGTTTGAAGGACTTCAGAAAGTAAAACCTGGTGTTACTGTAAATGCGGTTTCCGCTGAACCCAATTCAAAAACTAACGAGATTAAAGAATAGATATGGGAAGCTTTTTTGTAAGACGACCGATTGTTGCAATGGTAATGGCCATTGTAATTGTTATTGTAGGTGTAATATCATTATTAAGTTTACCGACTGAGCAATATCCAAATATTACACCTCCAATTGTTCAAGTAACCGCAACATATACTGGTGCAAATGCAATTAGTGTTGAGCAATCTGTTGCAACTCCTCTTGAACAACAAATCAATGGTGTTGAAAACATGATTTATATGAAATCGACCAATTCTAATGATGGTACTATGACTATTCAGGTATCGTTTGAAGTTGGAACGAATCCAGATATGAATACTGTTTTTACACAGAACAGAGTCGCGGCTGCTACAGCTAAGCTACCCGAAGAAGTAAAGAGATTAGGCGTAACAACTGAAAAAACATTGCCTAATATCTTAATGCTTGTTACCCTAACAGATGAAAATAGAAAATTTTCTCAAAACTTTTTAGGTAATTATTCCTTAATTAATATTAGGGATGTATTGGCTAGAATCAAAGGTATTGGTAAGGTTTCAGTTCTAGGTGCCAGTGATTATTCTATGAGAATTTGGATTAAGCCTGATAGGTTAGCACAATTAAATATAACTGTTCCGGAAATCGTAAATGCTATTAAAAGCCAAAGTGTAATTGTTCCCGGCGGAAAATTTGGAGCAGAACCTGCACCTCCTGGAACTGAATTTACATATACTATTAGGCTGCCTGAAAGATTACAAACAGAAGAAGAATTTGGCGAAATTGTTATTAGAACGAAAGAACATGGTTCACAGGTTAAACTAAAACATATTGCTAAAATCGAATTAGGTGTAGAAACTTATAATGCGTTTACAAGACTCAACGATAGTGACTGCTCAATTATAGCACTTTATCAAGCTCCTGGTTCCAACGCTGTGGAATTAGCAGAGAAAATTAAAACCACAATGGCAGAGCTTGCAAAGCGATTTCCTGAAGGTATGAAGTATGATATTTCATTAGATACAACAAAACCAATTACAGCTGGAATTGATGAAATTATTGAAACTCTTTTTATTGCTCTATTTCTAGTAATTTTAGTCGTATTTATTTTTATCCAGGATTGGCGAGCAACTTTAATCCCGGTAATCGCCATTCCTGTTTCGTTGATCGGTGCATTTATATTATTCCCAGCACTTGGTTTTACAGTAAATGTGTTATCGCTTCTTGGACTTGTTTTAGCTATAGGAATAGTTGTTGATGACGCTATTGTTGTAGTGGAAGCCGTGCAAGTTAAGATTGAAGAAGGATTAAATGCAAAAGATGCAACGATGGAAGCAATGAAAGAAGTAACAGCCCCTGTAATTGCTACTACTTTAGTATTAGTTGCCGTTTTTATTCCAGTGGCAGCTATGGGGGGAATAACTGGCAGTTTATATCAGCAGTTCGCAATTACGATTGCAGTATCTGTTGTTTTCTCGTCTCTAAATGCACTTACTCTTAGTCCCGCATTGTGCGCCTTACTTTTAAGAAAACAAACACCATATAAGGGAATTTTGGGTAAGTTCTTTGGAGGCTTCAATAAAGTCTTTGATAGATCTACCGATTCCTACATGACTTTTACAAATATTGTAACTGGAAAAATAAAAAGAGGGGTAGTATTTATTGTTGTGATCGTGTTTGGTACCGGATTGTTTGGTAAGCTTGTTCCAGGTGGATTTATACCTGCAGAGGATATGGGATATTTATATGTAAATATTCAGTTGCCTGATGCAGCTTCCCTTCAAAGGAGTAATATAGTTTCTGAAAAAGTTAAAGCAATCATTGCTGAACTACCTGAAGTGGAATACGTGACTACTGCAGTTGGCTTTAGTATGATTACAGCAAGTTATTCTTCTAATGCCGCATTTATTTTTGCATCTCTTAAAGATTGGGGGGATAGAGATAAAACGGTTAATGATATTATTGTAGAATTAAATAGGAAGTTTGCCGTTAATATTAAAGAAGCTCAGGTGTTTGCTTTCGGTCCACCGGCTATTCCAGGGTTAGGACAAGGTTCTGGTTTTACGATGATGCTTCAAGATAGAGCAGGGAATACACCCGCCTACTTAGCTGAAAACTCGATGAAATTTATACAAGCCGCAAGAAACCGTCCTGAAATTGGTGCCATATTTACTACCTTTCAGGCTTCGGTCCCTCAAAGGTTTATGGATATAAATATTGATAAAGTTTTAAAAGCAGGCATTGAACTTAATGATCTATATAATGCTGTTGGAGCATTTTTAGGTGGTGTTTATGTAAATGACTTTAACAGATTTGGTAGGTTATACAGAGCTTATATTCAAGCTGAGCCCCAATATAGAATTAATGAAGAGCAGGTTAATCTATTTTTCATTAAAAATAAGAGTGGCGAATCAGTACCTCTTTCCGCATTTGTTGACATCAAAGAAATTGTTGGTCCAGAGTTTACTACTAGGTATAATTTATTGCGGGCAGTTGAATTAACTGGAGGACCAGCGCCTGGTTATTCTTCTGATGAAGCACTTAATGCGCTTGAGGAGGTTGCAGCTGATGTTTTACCCGCTGATATGACCTATCAATGGAGTGCGATGTCGTTCCAAGAAAAGGCAGCATCAGGCTCTGGAAATATTGTATTCGTGTTTGCTTTAATATTTGTTTTTCTCATTCTTGCTGCTCAGTACGAAAGTTGGTCGTTACCTTTAAGTATCTTATTAGGAACACCATTTGCAATATTTGGTGCTTTATTTGCAGTTTGGTTTTCGAGGCTATTTAGTCCGTCGTTTGAAAATAATATTTTTGCACAAATTTCTTTCGTTATGTTAATTGCAATGGCGGCGAAAAATGCAATTCTCATCGTGGAGTTTGCTAAATTGGAATTTGATAAAGGATTATCATTATTTGACGCTGCAATTAGATCAGCTAAACTTAGGTTTAGACCTATACTCATGACAGCATTCTCTTTTATTTTAGGTGTATTGCCGCTTGTTCTTGCTTCTGGTGCAGGATCTGAGGCAAGAAAAGTTATGGGCGTTGCATTATTAGGTGGAATGACTTTAGCCACAGTATTAGGTGTGTTTTTCTACCCGATGCTGTTTGTTTTAGTAGGCAAAGTTGCAAAGTATGAACAAAAACGCGACGCATTACAAAAAATTGAAACAGATAATCAACAATAAATACTTATGAAAAAGTTTTTAGTATTTCTCTCTGTAATTCCTTTTTTCTTCTTATCCAATTGTTCCGTTGGCCCGGATTTTCAGCAAACACAAGTTGATACTTTAGATGTCTATCGATATGACTCCTTAGAGGTAATTGATACACTTGCTGTGTTAAAATGGTGGGAACTATTCAGCGATCCTATTTTAGATACTCTGATACGACAAGCATTGGATCAGAATAGAGATCTCAGGTTAGCGGCTGCTAGAATAGAGGAAGCAAGAGCAAATTTAGGATTCACTGGAGCTGATCAATATCCTAAGCTTGATATTCAAGCTGGTGCTATTCGAGGTAATTATACAAATGGAATTCAACTACAAAGCACCGGGAATAATTTTTTCATTACTCCTGTGCTGAACTGGGAAATTGATTTTTGGGGCAAATACAGGAGAGCGACAGAATCTGCTGAAGCTCAACTTTTTGCTTCTGAATATTCACTAAGAAAAGTTCAGGTAAGCTTGATATCCGAAGTTATTGGAACTTACTTTTTACTCTTGGACTATGCACAAAGATTAGAAATTTCAAAACGAACTTTAGAATCTCGAGAAATAAGTCTTGATATTATCCAGCAACGTCTTGATCAAGGTATTGTGCCAGAAATTGATCTTAATCAAGCTCAAATACAAAGAGAAATTGCCAAAGCTGCTGTACCTTACTATGAAAGACTCTTAGCTAAAACTGAAAACAGCTTAAGTATATTAATTGGTAAAAATCCTGGAATAATTGAGAAAGGTCTTCCGCTACATGCACAAACAATTCCACCGGAAATTCCTGTAGGACTTCCCTCTCAACTCCTATCAAGGCGACCAGATGTTGCGGAGGCTGAATTTCTTTTGATGTCTCAGAACGCAAAGATCGGGATCGCGGTTGCGCAAAGATTTCCAGCAATTAGTCTTACAGGTGTTTTAGGCTTAGCTAGCAATGATCTCTCTTCTTTTTCAGATAACGGAGCTGCTTGGTCAATTAGTGCTGGTCTTTTGGGGCCAATTTTTAACTTTAACAAGAACATCGCAAGAGTTGAAGTTGAGGAAGCCAGAACTAAGCAAGCTCTAAACGAATATGAACTTACTGTTCAGAATGCTTTTAGAGAAGTTGAAGATGCTCTAATTGAAATTCGTACCTATAGAGAAGAAGTTGCAGCCAAACAGCGGCAATTTAAAGCAGCAGATAATGCAGCAGGCTTATCTAAATCTCGCTATGATCAAGGAGTGACTAGCTATTTAGAAGTTCAAGAGACTGAGCGGTCAGCTTTTAATGCTGGATTGGAATTGTCCGCCACAAAAAGTCAATATCTTAGTGCCTATGTCAAGCTTTATAAAGCCCTCGGTGGTGGTTGGTTATCCAAAGATGAATTCGAAGAAGCTGAATCACAAGCTGCTCAAGAAGAATCTCAAAATTGATCTTTAGATTTTAGCAAATCTTGCAAGAGAGGCACACAAATAGAGAAAAATATTTTGAAGAACAGGTTCATACTACAGAGAAATATGTAATCCCGTTTATACATGAAATCTTTCTGTTTAACGAAAGTAAATCCATTCTTGAAATTGGTTGTGGTGAAGGTGGCAACCTAAAACCCTTCCTTGATCTTGGCTCTAAAGTTACTGGAATCGATCTATCTGAGGGCAAGATTGAAAACGCAAAACAATTTTTCAAGAACCATCCACAAAAAGAAAATCTAACCCTAATTGCTGAAGATATCTATACCACTCAATCCCTTGGGCAATTCGACCTAATTATTATGCGAGATGTGATTGAACATATTCATGACCAAGAAAAATTCATGAGCTATGTAACAAAGTTTTTGAAACCAGACGGAAAGTTCTTTCTTGCATTTCCTCCTTGGTACAATCCATTTGGTGGCCATCAGCAGATTTGTAAGAACAAAATCCTCTCTGCTCTACCTTACTATCACATTTTGCCTCGTTCGTTTTACACAGGAATTTTAAAGATGTTTGGCGAAAGCTCGGGAACGATCGAAAGTTTGTTAGAAATAAAGGAGACGGGTATTACTATTGAACGTTTTCAAAAAATATTATCTCAGAATAATTATAAAATTGAAAAAAGAAGTTTCTATTTCATCAATCCAAATTATGAAATTAAGTTTGGCCTTAAACCAAGAAAACAAATCCAACTTATCTCATCACTGTTTGGATTACGAAATTTTCTAACAACATCTTGTTACTATTTAATCTCCAAAGGTTAAAATGAAAAATTCTGATTATAATGTTAGAGAGATTAAAAATGTTTCAGATGAGACTCACAAACAAATTTTGAAACTTCTTTGCCAACTCACTTCATCCTCAGTTAGTTTTTCGATGGACTATTTTCAATACCTTGTTGATTCAGATAATTCCATATTGTTTGCTGCAATTAATGAATCTGTAAAAAATAATCTTGTTGGAATTTTGACACTCGCTATAGTTGAAATACCAACTGGAAAACTTGCGCGGATAGAAGATGTTGTTGTTGATAAAGAATCTCGAGGAAAAGGTATTGGAGAAGCTTTAACACTTTCTGCAATTGATCGAGCTAAAGCACTCGGTATAAAAAAGATAGACCTTACATCAAATCCTTCAAGGGAAGCTGCAAACCGACTCTACCAAAGATTGGGCTTTATTAAAAGAAACACAAACGTATATCGTTTAGAAATCTAAGCTTCTAAAAATACAAGGGGTCTGAATTCCTTATAAACACTGGCTGAAATGTGTTTTATTTGTAAAAAGTAGTTTCTTTTGGTTCTTAAAATTGCGATTTTAAAATTAACATTTTTTTCGGAATCGCTTATTATGTTAAATAAACTCACATTAGAACACCTACTAAAAAATAGTAGTACTGAGTATGAAAACAACACTTCACTTTCCTGGGTTGATGGAGAGTCTCTATCATACAAACAGCTAAGAGAGAAAGTTGAGTCTGTGGCTGAGTTTATGAAAGAAAATGGGATACTTCCAGGTGATAAAGTTGCAATACTTGGTGAGAATAGTCCGAACTGGGGAATAGCATACTTTGCAGTTACAACTATGGGAGCAATTGGAGTTCCCATAATGACTGAGTTTAATTTCCAGGAAATACATCATGTGTTGCGCCATTCTGAGAGCAAGCTTTTGTTTGTGTCATCAAAACAATACGACAAAGTTGAAGAGTTTGACTCTGAGGTTTTAACATCAAGAATTCTACTAGACGATTTTTCAATTATTCCTGATCAGACTAAGAACGACAAGCTCAAAGCAGCACTCACTGAAGGTATAATTGAATTCCAGAAAATAAAATCTGCAGCCTTAAAGTTTATGGGGTTAGCACACGATAATGTAAACGAGGATGATCTAGCACTAATTCTTTATACTTCTGGAACTACTGGTCACTCAAAAGGAGTAATGCTTACCCATAAAAACATTGTAGCAAATGCTATTGCTACATATAAACTTGTTAGTATGTCTCAAAATGACAAGTTGCTTTCAATTCTTCCTTTATATCATACTTACGAGGCAACATTAGGCTTAGTAACTCCAATTTTAAGTGGTTCTTCAATATATTACATGAAAAAACCACCAACTGCCGCTGCTCTTTTACCGGCCCTTAAAGTAGTACAGCCTTCTATAATGCTTTCGGTGCCACTTGTAATTGAGAAGATTTATAGAAACAAAATACTTGCTCAAATCAACAAAAAAAGTTTTACAAAACTCTTGTACAAATTAGCACCTCTTAGAAAAAAGATGAATGCTGTTGCCGGAAAAAAACTTATGGAAACATTTGGAGGGAAGTTGAGATTGTTCTGTATCGGAGGATCTTCTCTTGCAGAAGATGTTGAGATATTTTAAAAGAAGGTCACTTTCCATACTCAATTGGATACGGACTTACTGAGACTTCTCCATTGGTTACTGGAACAGATAATATTGATGTTCGTTTTCGATCCGCAGGTCCGCCATTGGAAGGTATTCAGATAAAAATTGAAAATCCCGATAAGGATTCCGGCGACGGAGAAGTTCTCATATCAGGACCTAGTGTAATGAGCGGATACTACAAAGACCCTGAGGAAACTACAAAAGTTTTATTGGAAGATGGTTGGTTCAGGTCGGGAGATCTTGGTTCTATTGATAAAGATGGATACTTATTCTTAAAAGGTCGACTTAAAAATGTAATTATCGGGTCAAATGGAAAAAATATTTATCCAGAAGAAGTTGAATCGATAATAAATGAGCAAGATTTTGTCGCTGAATCACTCGTTGTTGATAA
Source organism: uncultured Ignavibacteria bacterium (assembly GCA_963751695.1). Classification (GTDB taxonomy): domain Bacteria; phylum Bacteroidota; class Ignavibacteria; order Ignavibacteriales; family Melioribacteraceae; genus SZUA-22. The sequence goes on from CAVVVP010000003.1 coordinate 284,758, forward strand.
CGGTAGAAAACTTCAAGCAAAAGTTTATCTTAATTATGAACAAATAGATGAGACTTTTGAAATACAAAAAATGAATGAACCAAAAGCAAGAAAGGTCGTAGAGAAATTGCTAAACGATATTCAAGTAAATTCAAACGAGAGATTGAATAACTTTTCAAAGTTGAGTAAAATTATTGAACAGGTAGAACCATTTGAGAAAACACCTACACAAAAAATTAAGCGCTATTTATACGTATAAAAATGAGGTAAATATGAATAAGAAAAACGTAAGAAATTTTCTGTCTGTTACAATAATTGGATTTCTATTAATCAGCTGCTTTCCGGGTGGTGGATCAAGTATGCCTGATGATCCAGCTGGCTTCTTCTCTGGTATATGGCATGGATGGATCGCACCAATATCCTTAGTCTATGGGTTTTTTAATGCTTCAATTTCTATATACGAAATTCACAATACAGGTTGGTGGTATGACTTTGGTTTTTATATGGCAATAATAAGCGGATTTGGTGGACTCTCGTTTTTTAGAAAACATAAAGACAATAACTAAGAATCTAATTAAATTTTTTAAAGTAGGAGAACTAATGTTAAGACGAAATTTCATCAAAACATCTGCATTAACTGCAGCTTCACTATCAACTGGAACCAGGAGCATTATGGGAAAATCATTTACACAAAATCCAAATTCTGATCATAAGTTTAAACTCAAATATGCACCTCACTTTGGAATGTTTAAAAACTCCGCGGGTGACTATCCGATCGATCAGCTTAAATTTATTGCTGATCAAGGTTTCACAGCCTTGGAAGATAACGGGATGAAGGGTAAACCGGTAGAACTACAAGAGAAAATAGAAAAAACAATGACAGATCTTGGTATGGAGATGGGTGTTTTTGTTGCTCATAATATTTATTGGAAAGAACCCAACCTTACTAGTGGAAAGCAAGATCTTCGAGATGAGTTTCTGAAAGATATCCAAGACTCTGTTGAAGTTGCTAAACGTGTAAATGCTACTTGGATGACGGTTGTACCAGGACATGTTGATCTAAAACTAAATATAGATTATCAAACTTCGAATGTAGTTGAAACATTAAAACAAGCTAGTGCTATACTAGAGCCGCATGGATTAGTTATGGTTCTTGAGCCATTAAACTTCTACAATCACCCTGGTTTGTTTTTAACAAAAATTCCACAAGCATATCAAGTTTGTAAAGCAGTAAACAGCCCCGCTTGTAAAATATTAGATGACCTCTATCATCAGCAGATAACTGAAGGTAATCTTATTCCTAATATAGATCTGGCATGGGATGAGATCGGTTATTTCCAAATGGGAGACAATCCAGGCAGAAAAGAGCCTACAACCGGTGAAATAAACTATCTTAATGTCTTTAAACATATTCATGAGAAAGGCTTCAAGGGAATTATGGGTATGGAGCATGGCAACAGCAAACCTGGCAAGGAAGGTGAAAAGGCTGTAATAGAAGCATATAGAAAAAGTGATAGTTTTTAGAGCCTAAAAAAGAATTATAAACAAAAAAAGAAAACAATGAAAAAAATCAAAACCTTTTTGATTGGCATCATAGCAACTGTGTTGCTTTTATCTTGTGGAAAGCAGTTCCCAGAAAAACCAATTCCAGAAAATGTCATTATTCCTGATAAAAAAATTGCTTTATGGAATGGTACTGATTTTTCTGAATGGATTCTATTTATACCAGACAATCATGTAGCTGTAGATAGCGTATGGAGTATTGAAGATGGAGTGATTAATTGCACCGGTGTTCCAAATGGGTATATCAGAACAAAAAATGATTATGCAAACTATAAGCTTACTGTTGAGTGGCGCTGGACCAGTGAACCTGGTAACAGTGGTGTTCTACTCCATATGAGTCTACCTGATAAAGTATGGCCAAGATCAATTGAGGCACAACTTAAAACTCAAAACGCAGGAGACATTTGGCTTTTTGAAGATTCAGAAGTTGCTGAACATGTTAACAAGGAATCCAAATTAGTTGCTAAGCAAAATGAAGTTAGCGAAAACCCTGCGGGTGAATGGAATAAATATGAAATATTTTGCAAGGATGATAATATTACAATGTATGTCAATGGGGTTCTTCAAAATAAAGCGACCAAAGCTTCAGAGTATTTTGGTAAAATCTGTTTCCAGAGCGAGGGAAGACCAATCCAATTTCGCAATATAATTATAGAACCCGTTGAGTAGTATGATAAAATTTAACATTGGGAAATCCCTTTTTGTAAAATTTTTAGCATTTGCTCTTGGTATGATTTTTATTTTAATCATGAACTACGGCTATGAAGCCACATCAACTAATGAATTTTGCGAATCTTGTCATGTTCATCCTCATGTAACTCAATCATGGAAGATCGGGTCGCATGTTTACAATAAAAGCGGCGTAATGGTAAACTGTGTTGATTGTCATCTTCCTCCAAGTGGATTCGAAAAATTTTCAGCAAAAGTAACAACTGGCTTAAGAGATGTTTATGGATATGTTTTTAAAGATTCAGCAGATTTCAACTGGGAGCAAAAGTCTAGCCGAGAATATGCCTTTCATCATGTTTATAAATCTGGTTGTTTAAGTTGCCATAAAAACCTCTTTCCGACGGAGCTATCAAAAAAGGGAGAAGATGCACATATTTACTACGACCAAAAGCCGGAAGAGCTTAGGTGTATAAGTTGTCATCTAATAACAGGACATTACCATGAAAACACAAAAGAAGGCATTGAAGAAGATATCTCAAATAAGATAATCTATAAGTCTGCAGCAGAAGTAATCTTGTTTGAAAATTACAAAGAAACAATCCCTGGGTCAGTTGTGGATTTTGAAATGGTAGCAATTCCAGGTGGTCTCTTTACAATAGGGAGCCCAGAAGATGACGCCTACAGAACTGTCGATGAAGGACCCCAGGTTGAAATACAAGTTTCTAAATTCTGGATGGCAAAAACTGAAGTAACTTGGAATGAGTATTTCGTTTATCTTAAAGAAACTGGAAAAGAAGGTAGAACAGAAGATCAAATAAAGTCACTTCAAAAAACCGACGACGTAGATGCTATTTCTGGCCCCACTCCTTTTTACGGTAACCCTGATCAAGGATGGGGTCGAGGTAAACGTCCGGCAATTACAATGACTCACTATGGAGCAACGAAATATTGTGAGTGGCTCTCATTGAAAACCGGTAAAAAATATCGATTACCGACAGAAGCCGAATGGGAATATGCCTGTCGAGCAAATACGGAGGGTCCATATTTCTTTGAAGGAGACCCTTCTGACTATTCCGAAAAAGGATTCTGGAACAGCATCTTTGGTGTAGATACAACTAATATTTCCACATACATTATTTATAATCAAAACAGTTCTGATAAGACGGGACTAGCTAGTCAAGTAGGTGAGAATCCATTTGGCTTAAAGAATATGCTCGGTAATGTAAAGGAAATGTGCTCGGATTACTACAAAGAGGATATTTACCAAACCTATGTTGATAGAGGAAATATTTTAGATCCAATTGGGCCTGTAGACGGTGATGAATTTGTTGTGCGAGGTGGATCATTTAAAAGTGATGCATCAGATGTCAGAATCTCGGCAAGAGATCATACAAGAAATGATGCATGGTTGCTAACCGATCCTCAAATTCCAAAAAGTATCTGGTGGTATTCCGATTGTAATGATGTAGGTTTTAGAGTAGTATGTGAAGCAAATTAATTATTAATTAATATCTAAAGGAGATTATTATGTCAAACAATCTTGATCGTCGTAAATTTATTGGAGTTTCTGCTGTTGCTGCAGCTGGAATTATGGTTGGATGTAGTACTGAAGGTGGTAAAACAAGAAGAATGGAAGCAGTGAAATTTCTTGATCAAGCCCCAGATGGAAAAGAGCTAAAAGCTGGAGTTATCGGCTGCGGAGGGAGAGGTTCCGGAGCTGCAGTGAATTTCTTAGAAGCTGGCCCAAATCTTAAAATTCATTCTCTTGGCGATGTATTTCAAGATAGAATTGATGATTGTAATAGGAAACTCCAAAACAATATGAATGTTAGTGTGCCAAAAGAAAATTGCTATGTGGGTTTTGATGCATTCGAAAAAGTTATTGAATCTGGTGTTGATGTTATTATCCTAGCAACACCTCCTCATTTTCGTCCAGAGCATTTTGCCGCTGCGATAGAGGCCAGAAAACATGTCTTCATGGAAAAACCTGTAGCTGTTGATCCAGTTGGTGCTCGTTCAATTATAGCCTCTTCAAAGAAAGCAGAAGCACTTGGTCTTGTTGTAGGAACTGGAACACAGCGCAGACACCAGAGAGATTATGTTGCAGCATACAAAGAAATCTATGAAGGAGCAATTGGAGACATTGTTTCAGCCAATTGTTATTGGAACCAAAGTCAATTGTGGTATAGAACACACAAGAAAGGTTGGAGTGAAATGGAATACATGATTCGAGATTGGGTTAACTGGCAATGGTTATCAGGCGATCATATTGTTGAGCAACACGTACACAATATTGACGTTGTCAATTGGTTCAAAGGCGCCCATCCAGTAAAAGCCGTTGGTTTTGGATCAAGACAAAGAAGAGTTACTGGAGATCAGTATGATAACTTCAGCATAGACTTTGTTTATGATGATGGAATACATGTTCATAGCATGTGTCGGCAAATTAATGGGTGTGCGACAAACGTGTCTGAATTTGTGATGGGCACTAAAGGATCAAGCAACTGTAGAAATCAGATTTTTGATAATAATGGCAAAGTGATTTGGGAATATAAATATCCTGCAAAGGAGGATGGATCAAAAGGTGATGGAGTAAAAGTATCACCTTATGTACAAGAACATATTGATCTCGTTAAAGCCATTAGAGAAAACAAACCTTATGTTGAGGCAGAACAAACTGCAATTTCAACCATGACAGCAATTATGGGTAGAATTTCTGCTTATACAGGAAAAGAGGTCACTTGGGATGAAGTAATGAATTCAGACCTTAAGTTAGGGCCAAATAAGTATGCTTTTGGTAATGTAAATGTTTTAAAAGATATTCCCGTTCCTGGTGAAGAAAAATAAATTACTTTCAGAATTCAAGCGTGCTACTAAAGTACCACGCTCTTCCTGAAGCGGGTTCGAAAAAATTATTGCCAAATGCATTAGGCACAATTGAATCATTGTATCTAACATTAAATACATTTTCTATTCCCAGCTTTAATGATAATTTTGACCAATCCACATTTACTCTATAAAGCAAACCAATATTAGTGAGAAAATATTCGTCATTTACGTAGTTTTCTTCTTCTTCAACTACGTTTGGTTTTGGGCCGTTGAAATCATTTGCAAAATATTGATCAGTCCAACTGAAATTTATATTTGCACTAATGCCATACGCAATAGCTGACGATATCGAAAAATTTAAATTATTTTTTGGTATTCCTGGCACATAATTTCCCGCAATGTTAACCATTTGATCATCGTTTTGAATCATTAAATCGGTGTATTTAAAATTAATCACTGAATATGATGCTGATAAATTTAATACCGCTGATGGACGCCATTTTAGTAAAATTTCGGCACCACGGTTTTTAGCCTCTCCCGCATTCCTATAGAATGTCACCTCATCAGAGTTTTGAAAAGGAATCAACATGTTTGAAATATCATAGCTGAAAAGAGTAAGGTTGTAATACAATCGACTTAATATCACCTCTCCTCTGAGCCCAATTTCAAAACCCTTTTGTAATTCTGGATTCAAATTTTTATTGAATCCACCAATATTTACTGGATTGTTACTTAGTTCGTTTGTTGTTGGGGTTTGAAAAGCTGTCGAATAATTAGCATATATCCATTGATTATCGATATAGGAAAATGCAACTCCAAGTGTTGGACTTAAATTATCCATTTTTATTTTGTCAGACTTATTTACACTATCCGATGCTAGATAATTCTCTATCCAGAATGAATAATTGTCATATCTTGCACTAAGAAAAAGAGTAATGTGGTCTGACGGTTTGATCTCTATTTGAGCAAATATTCCTAAACCACTTACACTTTCATTTTGATTAAGGTTTAATTTGCCATAATTCAAATTACCAAACAAATCTTCTGGATTTACATCAGCGTTTTCACCTAATCCAAGATTCTCATATTCCTTTCGCTCATCATTTTGAACCTCATAATCTGCACCCAAAACCAATCTATAGTTTATTTCTGCTAGTTTTTGACTTGTAACAAACTCCAATCTCACTCCCCCAGCAAATCTGCTAAGATCAATAATATCACTTGGTATTGAGTTTAACAGTTCTCTGTTCATTCCATAAATTATTGATTTGATTTCAGTCTTTTCTGAGAGAAGATATTTTAAGTTAACACCAACTTGAAGCTGAGCAACCTTTTTCCTGAACCCTGATTAACAATGTAATCTCTCGATTTTGTTGGATTGTTGACTGCATCGTCTTTATTGAGTGAACTGGGATTCAATAAATGTGGAGCATTGTAATAGTTCACAATAGTGTTTAGTGAGAGGCCAGGCGCTAGGGTATGATCAGCAAGAAAATTGATGCCACCAAATTTTGCATCTGAGTGGTCTCTATATCCCTTTGAGTTTGTAATGTAACCATTAAAACTTACACCCCCCGATAAGAGTGGCGCTGATACTCCTATGCCATACTTACTCAATCCATAACTTCCAAAAGTAAGGTTGGGTCGAATTGATAGCCTATTACTATTTCCCATACTGCTTTTCGCATTAATAATTCCACCAGAAGAATTTCCATATAGCGAAGAGCTAGCTCCCCTTATGACTTCAAGCCTTTCAAGTGAAGAAATATTCAAATTGTTTAGTTGAGACTGTCCATCAACAAATGTTAAAGGAATTCCATCAAGGAGAATTTTTATGCCGCGAACGCCAAATTGCGCTCTTGTACCTGTACCCCTGATAGTAATTCTATCTCCTTGTGCCATATTAAAACGGTTATTTGTTAGCACACTTGGTATTTCACTAAGTGCTTCTTTAATAGTTAAAACATTATTGATTTTTCCAAGGACTTGTGAATCGACTAGGTCAGCAGTAAACACTGAGTTATTTAGTGGAAGCGACATTCTGGAAGCAGTTATCACAACAGGATCGGTGGTTGATTTTATTGTCGAATCGGCCGTTTGAGAATATGCCCTGCATACAAATAAAAAAGATAATGCAATACAGCATATTCTCATTGTCTTAAACATTGATTTATTCAGAGGGAGTAAGCCTTAAAATTTCTCCAGGTTTATTTATCACAACATATATGGCGCCATCTGGCCCTGTGCAAACGTCTCTTACTCTTCCATAATCTTTTAATAAAATCTCTTGATGAATTACTCTACCATCTTCAATATCCAGAAGACGAACTTCTTCATATTTAAGTGCACCAACAATTAGATGACCTTTCCATTTAGAAAAGGATTGGCCTGAGTAAAAATCTAAACCACACACAGCAATAGACGGTCTCCAGAAAAGTATTGGGCCCTCCATTCCGGGGAGTTTTACTTCTTCTGTACTTACAGAACCATCATAATTTCTACCATATGTTATTTTATCCCATCCATAATTTAAACCAGATCGGATAATATTTAGTTCATCTCCACCTTTCTGAGCATGTTCTGTTTCCCACAGCTCTCCCGTCTGGGGATGTATTGCCAATCCTTGGGCATTTCTGTTACCATAAGCATAAATTGATTTATAGGCGTCATCAACATCGATAAACGGATTATCTTCTGGAATAGTTCCATCTATATTTATTCTGTGGATCTTTCCATTTGGTCGAGTGATATCTTGCGCATGACTTCTTTTTCCTCTATCACCAATTGAGAACAAGAGATGTCCTTTATCATCAAAAACTATACGACATCCGTAATGACGCCCAGTATTTATATAGTGCTTAGGATCTGCAGCAAACAATGTTTCTTCATCTTCCCATTTGTTATCAACAATTTTCCCTCGAACTAATTTTGTCATAGCAGATTCACCAATTGCATGGCTATAGGCTAAATAAATCCACTGGTTCTCTGAGTATTTTGGATCTACTGCTACATCCAATAATCCACCCTGTCCCGAAAAATATACTTTTGGGATATCTGAGACCGGTGTATTACTTAGTTTTCCATTTTTGATTATTCTTAATCTCCCCGGTTTTTCTGTTACAAGAGCTATGCTCTCAGAGATAAAATCAATCGCCCATGGCTCTTCAAGATCATCTGCAAATAATTGAACTTTAACATTGTAATCGAATGTTTCAATTATGTCTACAGTTTCATGCTGTTTTGGTTTATTCTTATTCTCTTCTTGACGGATGTATTCAATTAGGTTGGCAATTTCTTCATCACTTAACACATCATTGAACGAAGGCATCCCCAACTCATCAATTCCATTTTTTATGTGCCCCTTAATTGATTTATCATCCGATCCAAACTCCCATTCTGAGTCTGTTAAGCTTTCACCTAGACCTCCTTGGTGTTCACTTCCATGACAGGTAGCGCAGTATTCTTTGTAAGTTGCCTCACCTTTTGCATTTTTTTGATCACTACAGCATATTAATGCCGGGATAAAAAGTATGCCAATAATTATTAAAATTTTATGTTTTTTATCACTCTTTAACATTTTAACAACCTTTTTCTTATAACCGAGATGATCAAAATTTAACCAATTCTGGATATAGAATCTACTTATACTATTCACTTCTCAAACATACCCAGTCTATTAATTGTGATTATAATATTGTATTAAATTAAGATTTAATCCATAAATCAAACAGCAATACATACAGACTTCCTTTCGTTATATGCATTATTAACTTGTTTTCGAAGATTGATACAGTTGAATTCAATCGGCACAATGTTTGTAAAACTGCTAATTGACACAAAATAGGAAGAGGTATATGGAATTATTCTTTAAATACGATTTTAACAGATTACAGGCCTATAGTTCTGTTAAAGAGATTAATAATAGAATAAAAATTCTTGAAGAATATAAATTTATGGCATTTTCATTTCCTGATGTGGGTTACTTTAACTATGCATTTCCTACCAATGGGATTCCAATGGAAAGGTTTGATATCGAATATATAAATGATTTCTATTTTAGCTTTGGTCTTGAGAAATATAAAATAATTGTTCCCCCTCATCATGTTGAACTTAAAAAACTTCTTGAAAGTAAAAAGAATTTCCAGCTTTCAGAAACTATAGTACAAACTCGATATCCCATAAAAAAGAAAATTGATTTTGAGATCAATTCTGATGTGATTTTTATTCCAATTGATAAAGGAAGCATAATAGAGTTTACAGAAGTATATTTAGCTAGCTTCGAAGCTGTTGGTAGAGATATTTATAAAGTTGCAAGAAATTTTGAAAGCCTTTTAGAGAGAGAAGGAGTGGAATTCTACTTAGCAAATAATGGTGAAACCAATATCGGTGTAAATGTTTTATACAAAGAGGGAAATAATTACTTGCTTGCCGGTGGAGCAATCTTACCTGAGTTCAGAAATCATAACTATCATAAGTCTGGATTAACGATGCGTCTAAAAAAATGTCTTGATAATCCTTTGGTAGAAAAAGTAACTTCTTGGGCATATAAAGGAGGAGTAAGTCTGCATAATATGAATAGCCTCAATATGATTGAAGAAAAAGAATTTGATGTATATGAATTTTCCAAATAGGGCAAAATTAAAATGCTGAAAATAGGAATTGAACACGAATTTGTATTTAAAGATAGCTCAGATAATTTTCTTGATTTTTCAAATTCAACGTACACTGACTTTCAGAAGGTAGTTGAAGAATTTCCAATAAATCCTAAAGACAAAGGCATTCTTGAATGCAAATCGCTAGAAACTGAACCCAAGCTTTGTTATGTCGAAGGTTTTGAGAAATTTGATAATAGTGGAAAGTTATTGGAAACAATTCCAAAGGGTTTGGAAATTCGCACCCCACCCTTTGAAGATATAAATAAGTTAATTGAGAATTTCGTCATTTCATATGAAAATATGATCAACATCACGTCCTCACTTGGATTGTCACCTTTGCTGATCAGTTTTAATCCAATTAAAAATTTTCAAGATGTTTATGATGCCCTTAAGAGTCAAAACAGTAACGGTCGAAACGAAAAGGAATTGGAGATTGCTAAAAATTCAATGCTTTTGTATGCGTTTCACATTAATATCTCTCAAAATGGAAACTCAGACCTAAATGACACCCTAAAAAAACTTAACTATTATCTTCCCTATATAATTCCGTTTAGTTTTTCTTCACCATTTCGTGATGGAAACCTTTTTGAGGGGTTATGCTACAGAATCTATGAACTGATGAAGTATAGACCGCTAATAAGTATTCGAAAGAGGATTGACACAGAAGTTATAGAATTTAGGGGTTTTGATGTTATTGGTGATACTAATTTGCTAAGATCGATTCTATTTCTTTTTAAATTTCTAGTAGAAGATAATAATCTAACTCAGAGAGCCGAAAGCATTGACATGAACCTGACAGAGAAATCATGTTTAGAGGGCTTTGAAAACGCCCAAATAGGAGCTGGAATTCTATCACTTTTAGATTCTTTCAGAGTTTCACATCCTACATCATCAGACCAATTAGATTACTTGCGTAATATTGTAATTACAAATAAATCAACATCTTCAATGTTAAAAGAAGAATTCAATACTTGCGGTAACATTATTCAAACAATTTCAGATAAGTATAAGTTTAATTAGAAAATCATTTTTGTTTGATATAGCTTCAATTTGCTTAAAATAAATCGTATTTCTCAATTTATTTTATTTTTATTATTCCCTCTAAAAACAACAAACAGCTTATTAAACAATCAAGAGAATCATAATGCTGTAAAAACAAATGCTTCACAAAAGTCTCTATGTTACTCCTTTAGAATAACACTCTTTGCAATAGATGTGTAAATGATCTGGAAAGTTATCTTTACTGAATCCACTTCTTAAATTTTGATATGCTTCAGAATTCCAGAGTCCTTTCACATTTACGAAATCAAATACATTGCCAATTTGAAAATTCTTCTCATTACAACATACATTCAATTGACCATCCGAGCGGATTACCATTGAATGCCAGCCAATAACAATTAACACTCGCATTAAGTCTTTTTCTACTCCCCTCTATTCTTTCTTTTGCCATGATTTTACCACCATCATCATTAGGGAACTCATATGAATCAAATCCAAAGTTCATATAATTTTCTCTGACATATTCTTTTTCTTTTCTATTGTGATCAAATACGATAAACTTCCATACTATCTTTGGCTTCTTTACACCCAATCTCTTTTTTGTTTCCGATAAACGCTTTACATTATCTAAGATTAAATTGAAATTGCCGCCGATCCTATATTTTGAATAGGTTTCTTCTGTAGCTCCATCTAATGATACGAATAGTTTGTCTAACCCGCTTTTAACTAATCTTTCTATTTTCTCATCATTTAGTTTAATAGAGAAATTTGTCGGAAAACTTACCGAAATCCTATTCTCATGAAGATATTCTATACAGTCTAAAATTTCAGAGTTTAGAAAAGGCTCTCCTCTATGACTTAAGGACACCCAAATTAATTTCTTTTTAAGTGGTTCAATAATTTGCTTTAGCTTATTGAGAGTAAGATTATCTTTCAATGTAAATTTTTTATTTAAGTTTGGATTACTATGATGGCAGTGAGGACAATGTAGTTGGCAGAATGGTGTGGGCTCTATCTTTAGCACTACTAGGGGAACTTCTTAATTTTGCTTTTCTTAGATGTTTTTCTAAAAGACTTAATTGCAGATTATAAACTTTTCTGAGAGTAAGATATGGTAGGACTTCTGCGAAATGTCTTTTAATATGTCTAACTCTACTATACCAATGCATTACAACCCTCTTTGTAATTAAAAACTTTATGAATGTTCTACTAGATTAAAATGTACTGCTTTATCAATACACCTCAGTGATGCAGATCACAATAAAATGCAAAATGTTTTCATATTTTGAAATATTACCCTCTTGCAAGTCTTGGTTCTGAAAATGATAGAATTATTTCATCAATATCATTTTCTTGGTTTTGCTATATCGTCCAGAACTCAGTTTGTATAAATATATACCACTTCCTAAATTTAGATCAGTGCTTGAAAATTCGGCTTTATGATATCCAGCTTCTTGTTGTTCATTAACCAATGTGGCAACTAGTCTTCCTAGTATATCGAATACCTTAAGTGTAACATGTTTTTGTTTTGGTATTGAATATATAATTGTTGTCGTTGGGTTAAATGGGTTTGGATAATTTTGTTCAAGTGAATAATCTGAAGGGAGTGTTTCATTGTTCTGAACACCAACAATAACAGATAGCATCAGCATATCCACTTTCATTTCCACTCAAATCTACTGCTGATAATTTATAATAATTAACTACGGTTATTTCATAAGTATCAACATAAGTAGTATCATCTGTTGCAGCCAGAAGATTAGATTCGTTTGGTTCAAAATCTTCTGTCATTCCTCGGTAAATATTATAATGATCTAAGTCCTCTTCTGTATTCATATTCCAGCTTAGGTAAATACCACTAATTGCGTCCAATGGTACCCCAGTGAAATTTGTCGGCGTGGCCGGAGGAATTGTATCTACAAATCCCTTTTGAACAACATCTACTCTTATTATTAAGCCACCTCCAGATATATTTATGATTGCCCCTCTTGGATCATAAGAAGTATTTGTTGATTTAGCTTCAACACGGATTGTGTCATTATTTATTCCGGTTCTCGGGATTACATCCAGCCATAATGAACTATTGAGAACACTCCACTCAGTATTAGAGGTAACATATATCTCCCCACTACTCCCTTCACTATAATCTATTATTAAATTCTGTGGTGTAACACTCAAATATCCCCCAGCTGGAAATTGAGTTACTTTTACTAGTTCATTGAATATTCCTCCAGAAATGGTTACAATTGTTTCCCTGGTTTCAATACCAGAAGGATTCTCCGATAAAGTTGTGAAGACTAAAAGAGTATCGCCAAATCCATCCGTTTGGGAAACACTTAGCCAATCAGCATCTTCAGCTACCGTCCAAGCAATATTTGATTCGACTGTAACCTCTACAATACTCTCCAGAAGCAGATGCTAATGCAACACTATCAGGTATCACTTCAAGTCTTTCATCCGCCGCAGATTGCTCTATAATAATAATATGGGATATATCAGCACCTGAAACCATTGCAGAATCAAATCTACTCTCTGTTGTTGATGGATTTTCTGAAAGAGCTGCAACTGTGACCGTTTCATCATTCGATCCAGTGGTGGGGATCAATTCTAGCCATTCACTCTGTGTCGATGCCTCCCATGAGATGTTGGAACTAACTGAAATAAAGCCTGGGCTTGTTGAATCCTGACCAACCGTTATTGTGTCTGGAGATACTTCAAGATATGCTGGAGAGGCAAGTTGTACAATTTCGACTTGTTGGCTTAAATCGTTTCCATTTACTGTAACTAACCCACTTCGATTACTAGTAGTTGGATTCGTTTGATTTGCAGTAACCGTTATACTGGCTGAATCTGAGCCATTAATTGGTGAAATACCTATCCAGCTTTGATCTGCAGATACAGCCCAATATAATATTTGAGTTAATTGAAAAATTCCACTGCTACCGACACTTTCCCCTAGCAACAAAGTATCTGGGGCTACATCAAGCAAAGGAGAAATTGGACTTACTAAGTAGGTTATTGTAATCTTTACTTCAGTTAATTCTAGATCGGTTGAAAAACAACCCACTCCATTAGCAGTTATTAATGTATCTAATATTGAACCGGTTATATTATCTTGGATTCTGAAACTAACCCCTTCGGTATCCCAGCAAAATGATAAACTGGAGGAACCTTCACCCAATTGATAACTTAATAAATGAATTGTTGAGAAACCTTCGTTTGATGGGGTAACATTTCCATACCTATAATCTCTTAATGATGAAATAGTACCATCAGAAGGATATGGAAGAATTAACCGAGCATCAAATGCTCCTGCTGGAGGAAGAGGGGGTAGTTCTTCTTCTCCAAAGCCTGCGTCAAGGCTATCGGTAGCTAGAGGGTCAACTCCAGCACTTAGTTCAACCTGCGGATTTATTCCATCTGAAACAATAAATCTTACTTCAATTTGTTGACCTATCAGATAAGTCAGGGATAAAAGCCAAAATATTATTATTTTTTTCATTTTATCACCCCTACTTCATTATTATCATTTTCTTAACATCAGTAAAACTGCCTGTATCAAGTCTGTATAGATAAACTCCAGAAGAGAGATTTTCAGCATTAAACTCAACTTCATGGTAACCAGCTTCCATATGTTTGGTTAACCAACTCTCTCACATTTTCACCTAGTATATTGTAAATATCCAATTTTACATTGGAAGCTGTTGGCAGTGCAAATTTTATCTTTGTTGTAGGATTAAAAGGATTCGGATAGTTCTGGAACAATGTATACTCAGTGGGAACTTCTGCTTCACTCACAACTTTACCTAAGATTTCAATTGTTTTAATCCCTTCATTCACAATTATTATCTCATCTCCATCTAACACTACTTCATTGATTAAAGAACCTCCGACCTTATCCCTTATCGTTGCCTCTATTCCTTCAACTCTAATTCTAATTGGATAAGTGGCAGATGATATTTGAATATCCTTACCATTTACTGATATGTCTTCCAACATTCTACCAGTTTCATATCTTACATCAAAGGCTCCCGGAGGAGGTATTGGTGGAAGCACAAAGTAATTAAGACTATCAATAAATTCAGAGGCATACAGGATGACTTGCTCTCTCATTACTGTCAGTTACTATTATTTTACCCCACTCTTCATCTATTACCGCTAAAGGCTTCACTGTTTCTTTGGCCAAGCTGCTCAGCTATATCCAACTCTCCATCTTCACTTACCTTTATCCAGTAGCCTTTTCCTGCCTCAAGAATTGTTGAGGAAATATAACCGTTATCATATCCGAAATAACTTGAAGAATTAATTCCGCTTGGTGAATAGATTATGTTATTAACGTCAATGTCATTATGATAAACACCAATCATATTCCAGCCAGCATTTACGGGTATTGTGCTTGAAAGAGCTTTTCCACAAATTTCAAATTGTTCCTCGCCATCAAACTTCAGCCAATATCCTTTCCCATTTAACAATTCCGTTTCTTTAAAATAAACTCCGTCAAAATTGTAAGCACTTGAAATAGAAGAAGAGAAGAGTATGTCTTTATTCATATCTTCAGCTAATACAGGAACTGAAACAATATTCCAATCATCGACTACTTCTACAGAGTCGCAGAGAGCAACAGCATATTCAACTAGAAGAGTATTTATACCAATATTGGAAAGTTCATAACTATTCTGAGCATTCATATCAACATTAACAACAGTTCCATTACTGCATCTGTTAATCTGAATGAACCTTCCGGTAAGGCTGCTTGAGACCAATTGAAGGTTATTGGGTATCCACTCGAACTTGGTTGAAAGCTGCATCTCCAAACACTGTGCTATTGGTTGAGTTTCTATAATCTATTGTCGATGCATCTGAAGGTTCAACTGGCAGTATGAACCTTGCATCCACAGCTCCGGTTGGCGGTGGTGGCGGAAGAGATTCTTCTCCAAGCGAACTATCAATGCTGTCTGTCGCATTTGAGTTTAACCCAAATGATATAGTTCTATTGATTCCACCATTATCTGTAAGAAGCAAATCTGCAGTCCATGACCCGTCATAAGGGTAATACCCGCTTATAGCAAATTCACCGAAATCATTCAATTCCTTAATAATTTTAAAATATTCAACAGTTTCAACTGTCTTACCCATTTCTGTAACCTTTTCCCACGGTGCTGTATTGTCGGGTCGGTAAAGAACTTCGCAGCTGTCAATATTTAAACCTTCCATTGAAGATAGGTCAAGCATAAGATGATATGTAAAATTACTTAAGCCCGATTTTTCTAATGACCAATACTTGTCACCTCTAATGTGCTCGATACCGGTTGGTAATGAGCCGACTACTGAAGGATTGCTGGGAGTACTTGCCAGCAATCTGCCTTGATTACCATTGTATGCAATAAAATTAACAATAGCACCGGTATTCCCAAGTTCATACGCACCGGTTTGAGACGTTTCTATGACGGGGTTTACTATTGTATCTCTCAAAACAGCTAATTGAGTATAGTTTTCCTTTACTACAGATGCACTAAAAACTTCTGGAATATAAACAATAGGGAGAGGATTACCACTGCAATCAAGATTTCCTAATAAGGTACTATTTGATATGTCTAATCCTGTAATTCCATTGATAATAGATTCCTCTAAGAATCTAGTGAGCTGAGTATTATTTGTTAAACCGTCCTGGTTAGAGCCTAGCCACAATTCTTTAAATGAAGTTGCACCCTCCTTGGCTTCCTGTGACGCAATGCTCAAATACTCCAAAGAAATATAGTTCGCTAAATCTAATGAATTTAAAAGGGTAGCTCTTCCAATCCATCCGAGAACTAAAGTTTTTAGGTTTAAAGGATTTGAAACGTAAAACTCCTCAAATTCACTTGCAAAATTTATATTAATTTCACTAATAGATGGACAATTTTCCAGTATCAATGATTTCATATTATAAGACTTAGAATCTATATTTTCTAAATTCGGACAGTTCACAAACTTTAGATGACCAACCCACCCATCATCAGCTTGTCCGAATTGATTAATTTTTTCACAATTCTCAATAAGAACTGAATCAACGCTGATTTCACCTACACTTGAAATGCTTAAATTATTACAATTTGAAATGTCCAAAATT
Source organism: uncultured Ignavibacteria bacterium (assembly GCA_963751695.1). Classification (GTDB taxonomy): domain Bacteria; phylum Bacteroidota; class Ignavibacteria; order Ignavibacteriales; family Melioribacteraceae; genus SZUA-22. The sequence continues at coordinate 301,564 of CAVVVP010000003.1, forward strand.
TGGATCGAACACGAATGATGATTAAATTCTATTCTTTCCAAAATTTGACAATTATCTATTTCTATGTTTTCAAAACGTCCCATTAAAAATATAACGGAACTAAAGTAGGCAAGATTGTCTATATACAATGAAGTAGAATCGTAACCATCACCATACAGGTTTAAATAAACTAAATATTTGAACTTTTCCAGACCAGATAAATCTGTTATAGTAGGACCGCCAAATGCTAGTCCAGCAGTAATTGTTATACTATCTACTAGCGTAAGGTCGGGGACTGTAATTGTCCCATCTCCATTATCAGATATTCCATAAGCATGCTCTGTTACAAATATTTCTCTTAATCCATCATCCGGTACAGCAATAATAGTTGGAGTAAAGAAATTCATTTTTGTAATAAAAGCATCAAAACTGCCTCCATTGTAAGTTTCATTATAGGCACCAGATGTAACTGGGAAATCTGATGATTCGGTATATCCGCTTACATAGCTTGTATTATTTGTATCTACAGCTAAACCGTAGGCTCTATCTGCTCCGCTCCCACCTAAATAGGAAGAATAAAGCAAATCCTCACCATATTTGCCTAATCTTATTCCAACAGCATCATACGCACCGCCATTATATGTTGCATCATCGGCATTGCTTGTAATAGGAAAACTTGTTGATGAAGTAAAGCCAACTATATAAGCAAATCCAAGTTCATCAACTTTAATATTATTAGCTTTTTCATACGCCCCACCCCCAATATAGGTTGAGTAAACAAGGCTATCTCCGTCAGTAAAAACTTTTGTTGCAAAAATGTCAAAAGATCCGCCAGTATAACTATTGTCGAAAACATCTTCCGTGGTTGGAAAATCTTGTGAGGCAGTTAACCCAGTTAAATAGGCATTCCCGTCTCTATCAACATCGACACACTGTGTATGGTCATATTCGCTTCCTCCGATATAAGTTGAGTAAATTAAACTACTGCCGTCTGAAGTTAATTTTGTGAGTAAAATATCTCTGTTGCCGTTATAGCTTTCATCATATGCGCCACTTGTAACCGGGTAGTTGCTTGATTCAGTACTTCCGGTTAAGTATGCTTCCCCAATGTCATCAGCAACAATTTTATTTGCAACATCATCTGCAGTACCTCCAATAAAGGTTGAATAAATAAGAGCAGTCCCGCTTGAGTTTAATTTTACAGCGATTACATCATTTGTTCCACCACTATAAGTCTGATCATATGCTCCACTGGTTGTAGGAAAGTCAGTAGAGCTAGTATGTCCGCTGACAAACATATTACCACTTAAATCTAAATCAATCCCAAATGCGTAATCATCATTGGCGCCTCCAATGAATGTCGAATAAACTAATGCTGAGCCAGTTGGATTAAGCTTAGTAATAACTATATCATATGCACCGCCATTGTAAATTCTGTCATATGCCCCAATTGTTGTGGGGTAATCCGTTGATGATGTATATCCAGACATATAAGCATTGCCATTTTCATCAACTTGAATGTCATAGCCAATTTCATCTCCACTTCCCCCAATGTATGTTGAGTAAATTAATCCACTACCATCAGCATTGAGTTTTGAAATAAAAGCGTCGTAACTGCCTCCGTTTATAGATTCGCTGTAAGCACCAGTCGTGGTGGGGTAATCAGCTGAAAAAGTTCTTCCAGTGATGTATGAATTTCCATCTGAATCTATTGCGAGTGCATTTGAGTAGTCAGCTCCAGATCCTCCAATGAATGTTGAGTAGATTATTGGATCAATAATGAGTTCTTTAGATTTATCATAATCTATTATTTCAAATCCAATTATGTTTTTGCTTTTCTGAACAAATCGACATGCTACTTCACCATCTTCTTGATATGCTAGGATATCTTTATGGATTACTTTTCCAATTGAAATATCAATTTCCATTTCACCAGAACTTAATACCGCTAATTCAGTATTGCCCTCAAAAAATAGTCCAATATCGAAAACATCACTTCCAGGCTCCAAAATAAAATCATACCTAAGAAATCCTTCATCGAAATAATATCTTATGTTGATTCCGTCATAGAGATCCTCAACCAATATCTCAGAGTAAAGAGAAACATTCTCAATCCAGAATCCCTCATTACCGATTATATAATTGTGATGAGAGTTGATCTTTCTTTGAGGAAAAAACTTCTGTGTTGATCCAGAATCACTTATTACAGTCTTAACAACATGACCTTCCGTTTTTATTAATTCTTCATCATCAATCTTTGAGAGATAGTAGTCATACACAATTCCTTCGTTGGTGATCCACGCATCCATTCCTCCAATTCGAGCAAGATACTTTACTTCATCAGGCCATTGACCTTGGTTTTCTATAAAGTAATTATTTGAAGGGATTAGACTAGATGTAGTTAAATCTGAGTTTGCAAAAACAAAATTTACAAACATTATGGTGACAAGAATAAAAATTCTCATAACACCCTCTGGTTGTTGTTTGTCTATTTAATATATCTAATTCTCAAGTAACGAATAGACTGCAGCATAGATTAAACTTAGCTAATTTATTAGTAGATTTCAAACAACAAAATGTCTTGTTTTGTACTATGATTAAAGACATTACAAGATTGATTCTCCAATTTCTAAGTTTATTTCTTCAAATATGGCACCCAATTATATACTGAATAAGAGGTCGGATTACATTTAGCTTTTAGAAATTAATTTAGATGTAAATGTACCTGTTTGAAATTGAATCAACTATATTATTTGTTCTTCTAAAGTCTTGTTTCATTTTAACCGCGTAGGAATCATTTGAATCAATCATCATGCGTAGTGAGTCCAAATACACTAAATTATCTTTTGGGTAATTTTTTATTTCCTCTATAATCTCCATGATACCGTTTTTTATTATCTTGCTAGAAAACCCTTCTATGCATGATAATTCTACAAGCGTTAGATCTTGTTTTTTTGATCTACCCTTTAATTCATTTTCAAGTATTATTGCCTTAATAAGTAGGAGCAAAGATTTTAATAAGTCCAAATCTCCAATTGCATCAAATCCTCTGAACTGAATTGTATCAACATTATTTCTTTTGCGAAGAGATACGAGCTGTTTGTTTATGTAGTTCCTATAGCACAGCCCACCAAAGAGATTATTATTGCAAAATGGCGAAGAAAAGCTAAAGGGAATGATATATGGTGAATAAAAGTATAATTTTTCAAGGATATCTTTTAGATCCATTTTGTTCTCAAAAGAAATATTTAAATGCATACCATGCGTTACCATAGATTTTTTTGCTATGCTTAATTCTTTCTTGCTTCTTTTTCCATGTGGTTCATCTTCGAAATATTTCTGCGCACTTTCCTTGTCTTGAAAAGGATTATAGCTCACAAGAAGAGGGCTTAGGCCAACAGAAGAAGTTAGCTCTGACATAGTTTTAAATGAAGCAGTAAAATTATCCAGAATTTCATTTACTTCTTCAAAAGGAGGAGTTCTTATTTCTAATCCCTTTGGAATAGTTTCTAAAATATTATTATCTAAATCATATTTTTCAAACCCTTCGATGTAACATCTTTTAGGTTTAGTTTCTAATGATTTGCACTCAAATATTTTTTCATCTTCTTTGAAAGCAGGAAACTCATCAACAATTTGTTTGAAAGAATTATACGAGGAGTTTGTAAAGTCAATATAATTATTAGAAGAATCTTTAAATACAAATTCGTGTTCAATTCCAATTTTCAATATTGTCTTTCCCTTCAGAATATTAAATTAAAAATTCACCTTACGTCAAACGACTTAAAGTCTTATAGTAGGGTTAAAAATAAGCATATTCTTCTTTTTAGACACCATAGTAATAATTAAAAAGTCAATTCCGCAGATATTCAGTATCGGCACAAAACCATTTATCTTTTTAATTATCAAACATAGTACCCACATATTTGTATTAACTATGGGATTGAATTTTTATACTAAGCTACTTGTGATGCATCTCACAACTAGATTTGATATGTTGACTTATATTTAGAATGACAATACGAACAATCTTTTATTAAGGTGAGAAGAACTTGGCTGGGACTTCTCGCCTTTTTTATTTTATATCTTCCTGGATATAATCATTGGGAATCATTAAGTTAAGAAATATATACTGGCTAATTTGAAGATGTATTGTTCCTCATGGATATTAATATAATCTCAATTCAATGCGAGGTGTTATTTTGAAGTTAAATAAATCTCTTGTTTTAGCAATCTCGCTTACGCTACTTTTCTTTTATTCTTGTAATACTACAGACAGCCCAACAGAATATCCCCCTAAGGTATTCAATTATTCTTACCGAGTACCTCCAAATGCTTATGATGGCTGGATAACCACATCCTTGTCAGATGTTGGATTGAAAATGGATAACATTTCACAAATGATGGATGATATTGATGAACTGCCTTACCATCAGCTAAATGGAATTTTAATTTTAAAAAATAGCAAGCTGGTCTTTGAAGAATACTTTGGGGGAACAAGATTTAATTTTGATGATGTATATGCTGAAGGTGATAGTATTCTTTACACACAAAATACTGAACACTATCTTGCCTCTGTTTCTAAAAGTGTGACATCCTTATTAGTAGGAATAGCTCTCGACGAAGGATTAATTAATTCAACGGATGATTATATATCAGATTATTTCCAGCCAGTTTATCCGAATATTTTCATAGAGGGAAAAGAAAACATTAAGCTACAACATTTACTATCTATGTCTTCTGGTTTACCTTGGGATGAATCTTCACCATATAACTCTAGTCAAAATGATGTTCGCAAACTATTTAACGCAAGTGATCCAATCTATTTCGTTCTATCAAAATCTTTGGAAGCTGAACCTGGTACGTTTTTCAAATACAATAGTGGTGGAACAAATGTAGCTGCTGATATGATAAGACTAACCTTTGGTTCTACAGTAAGAACATTTGCACGATTGAAGTTGTTTGAACCCTTAGGGATTAAGCAATACAGATGGGAAGCAATAAGCGGAGTTTACCTTTTCGCTTCTGGAGGTTTATTCCTAAAACCAAGGGACCTTGCAAAAATTGGACAATTAATGCTGAACAAGGGAAAATGGAATGGTAATCAGATAGTATCAGAAGCATGGGTAAACAGCTCGGTCGAAAATAGAATAAATCCGCAGTGGGAAGGTTTTGCTAATGGATATGGATACCAATGGTGGTTGGATGATTATAATGTGAGCGGGAAATTATATCATTGCTATTTTGCGGCTGGATGGGGCGAACAGATGATGTATATATTTCCTTCTGAGAATATGATTGTAATATTTCTTGGTCAATATTATACCGTCGGTCCTAGCATGCCCACAAGCCAATTTTTAACGGATTATATCTTAAAAGCACTAGATTAACTGAATCCATTTCTTTGTTTCACATATGCTTGCTTTGTTTTTAAATTGATTCTTTAATCGTTTATTTTAGTCCCTATTACTGCCAGTAAAATCATTTTACTTTATCAAAACCATAGCTTATTTCCAATCCTAAATGCCCAATATGCCCAAACAGGAACCAGGAGTAACAAATAGGCATTAGAATATAATGCAATATTTGCTGCTTAGTTAAAAATGAGAAAATAGAATTGTTTTGGGTTACTATTCTAGATTTTAATTGCTCTCAATTAGTAATGCAACGATCTCAATATGATATGTATGTGGAAACATATCAACTGGGCGAACCTTGATTAATTTATACCCAGCTTCTCTCAACAATTTGATATCTCTTGCTTGTGTACTTGGATTGCAGCTAACATAGATTATCTTTGAGGGAGATAGCTTTATAAGATCATTAACTGTTTTGGGATTCATTCCTGATCTGGGTGGATCAAGAAAAACAACATCAGCCTTTGGAATGGTTTTTTCTTTTATTGTCGGAAGGAAAGATTTATTCAAATCTGTTTGAATGTGAACAACATTCTCAATGTCGTTCAATTTATTGTTGAAGTTTGCATCTTTAATTGCACTTTCGACAGATTCAAATGCGAAAACTTTATTAGCCTGTTTCGATATAAAAATCGAGATAGTTCCAGCGCCAGAATAAAGATCATATACTATCTCGTTCCCTTTCAGCTCAACATAATCAAGAGCAATTTTGTATAAGTTTGCTGCTTGAGTGGTATTTGTTTGGAAGAATGAGTTAGCACTTATTCTGAATTTAAAATCACCAATGTAATCATATATAAACCCATCACCATGGTAGACTTTTTCATAATCCCCATATGCAGTTTGAGATTTTTTCTCGTTAATATTATTGATAATTGTTGTAATAGAGGGCACGCTTTTCAAAAGTTCTGCTGAATATTCTTTCATCCATTCTTCATTTGAAGAAGAAGTCACAAGATTAACCATCAGATTATCATTGTTTGACGCTTGCTTTATTACGAGATGTCGAAGGTATCCTTCATGAGTTTTAGTTGAATAAATTGAAGCACTTTTTAATTTAAAAAATTCCCTTGTAAAATTTACAACTTTGTTGCTCTCTTCTGACTGTAGGAAACATTCTTCGATATCTAGAACTTTATCAAATATTCTCGGAATGTGAAGTCCAAGTGCAAAATTGCGGTTTTCAATTTCATCGGCATGTCCGATTTCCTCTTTAGTTAACCAACGTTTGTTAGAGAAAGAGTATTCCATTTTATTGCGGTAGAAAAAGATTTTTTCAGATGGAACAATTTTTTCCATTTCGAAATCTTCAATTCCTGCGATACGTTCAAATATATCTTTTACTTGCTCTTCCTTGTATTTGAGCTGTATTTCATACTGAAGGTTCTGTTGTTTACACCCTCCGCATGTCCCAAAGTATGCGCAGTTAGCACTAGTTCTGTACTCTGATGGTTTGACCACTTCTTCAATAATTGCCTCTGCATACGATCTCTTTTTTCTTCTGATCTGCGCTCTTACCCTATCACCTGGATATGATCCATTTACAAAAACAATAAATCTCTTACCATCTTCCATTAAAACTTTAGCAATCCCTTTTCCTTCAAATGCGTAGCTTTCAATATCTAATTCTAAAACTTCTCCTTTTTTCATCTATGCTAGTTTTCCTTCTTTAATATCAGCGAATAAAATCCAATGTACTCATCAGCACCTTGAGTTAGAAAAGCTCTTGATTCGTGACTGATCATATTTATCAATTTTTTGTAATAAGATTTTTCACTACTTGTCATATCTTGAGTGGAGTTTTTCAATTCTGCCAAAGTTTTTGAGTAGTATTCTTCCAACGTAAATGATAGGTCTTTTTGATAAAGGATTTCAAATTTTCTTTCTTCATAGTACCTTTCAATCTCTCTTATTTGCAGCGGACTAAGCTCAGATGAATCATAAATATCTATAATAAACTGAGGAATTTCCTCTTTTAGACTAACAACTTCGCCAACACAAAATATTCCTTTGGTTTTTAATATTCTCTTGATCTCTTTAACAATTTTATTTCTTCTTGGATTGGAGATAGCCCCTTGCGTATAAACCAGATCAAAAGATTTATCATTAAAGTCTGTGAATTCAAAATCCATGAGACGCACATTTACATTTGGATTTTCTTGGGTAAGAAGTTTTGAATTCATTAAAGAATTATAATCTTCAACAATGATTTCAACTTTTTGTCCAGACTCACTAGCAAAAGAATTTGCAATGTCTTCACTTGATGAACCAATAACCAGTGTTGAAAGATCTTTGAGGTCGACATTTCTTCTAACAAACCGATATTGATTATCAAGTCCAGGTAAGAAAATTTTTAATTTTTCGTTCATAATAATCCAGATTAAGAATATAAATATACTCAATTTGGATATTCAAAATAATCTCGGTGGATTTAGAGTTTGAGATAAAGCTTGACCTCACCGAATAATACGGTCAAGCGAAAAAGAATTACTAGTTTTCTAAAATCCCTTTAAGGTTATTCAATCCCTTCTCAAGATCACCGCCCACTGTTTCATCCATATCAATAAAAAGAAGCATTAAGTTCATTGGATAGGGCATGTCTCCTTTTAAATCCCATGAAACATTTGTAGTTGCAGAGTCAATACTACTAAACAACATTGTGGCTGTCGAAGTGGATTCCCATGGTTCCAAAAATCTGAGTTCATAATCTATTTGATTTTCCGGGTCGATTTTAATAATCTCCTGTTCCCCTTTCCCAACATCTGGATGATTGCTATCCCAAGCAGAAACAAAACCAATCGTTCCATCTATACCGGCAAACTCTTTTTTCATATTTGGATCAATCTGCGACCATGTAGCAAATTCATCTTGGTTCTTCAAATACTTCACATAGTCAAAAACTTCAGATTTAGATTTTTTAATAGTAACATCTCGCTTGACATATATATTGCTAGGAGCTAGTGCCGCGATTATTAAAACCAATAGAATAACGGCAATTATAGCAACAATAATATTTTTAAAAATCTTCATTATATCCTCGCATTAAATTATTGACCCTAAAAAATAATGAAATTTATTTAATATACAATGTCTTTTTTTTAGAAGTAATAACTGAAGCAAATTAGAATTAAAATCTGAGTGATAGACAACTCAATCCGCCATCTACTTTTCGGAATTCTGAAACATCAATCTCTAAAATTGAATATCCTCTTTCAACTACTATTTGCTTGGTTTTAGGAAATCCTTTAGGAATTATAACTCTGTCATTTATCCAGATACAGTTTGCAGCGTAGTTTTCTTCTTGGGGAATTTCCAAAATATTGAATTTCCTGAGTTCCTCATGATGAGAAAATTCACTTGTAGCCAGAAGGTTATTATTTTCCAAATATGCCATGCTGCTTTTCAGATGCAATCCTTCTTTAACCTCGATTATAGAGCCTGTCAAATCATATTTGTTTAAAACTTTGATAATTTGTTCTGCTCCTTCAAGATTCGTTCGCTCTGATAATCCGATATAAAAATGATCTGTTACCATCATTATATCACCTGCTTCAATTGTTCCAGGTGATTGAATTTCTTCAATTTCATGATAGTATTCTTTTAATATTCCTTTCATGTTGATAACTTCATCTCGACGAGACGGAGCTCCAGGATTTGTAATTATTGCACAACGGGGTGACAATAATGCTGTATCCTCAACAAATGTAGAATCTGGAAAGTTCTCATCAGCTTCAAGAATATGAACATTTAAATCACAACCTTTCAATGCTGTAACATAAGCCTCATGTTGAATGATTGCTTTTTCATAATCAGGTAAACCTAAATTGGCTTGTGTTAATCCTTTAACTAAACTTTTTGAAGGTATTTTGACGATTGCATTTTTAAAGTACATAGTTGTAGAATCCTTACTTCATATATGCTGTTAATTCTAGCATTACTAACCCTAGTTTTTCATCTCCCTCAATTATAATTCTCCTTTGGGCTTCCTCTTTCGTAATATTCTTTGAAAAGAGCCTCCAAGCTGTATCAGAATTTAATACTACTTTTGAGGTGAAGCTGGGTGGTTCTCCAATCAATAATTTCCAATTTTCTTTTTTTTGTAAAATCCATCTTGCATTAGGAATGTCTTCAATTTCAATGAATACAATAGCATTTGTTTTATCAGAAGCCATGTTTTGAAAAGTGTTGGGCAGACCTCTTACAAAAGTATCGATTAGTGGCGTTAACCATTTTTCCTCTGATAAAACTGGTTTACCAACCGCTTCTCTTATCTGTTGTTGATGATACCACCTTTCCGTATATTCTCTAGCAATATCAAACCAATTTACTGATTCATTTTCTCCTGCCCAGCTAACTCCAAATAATGCTTTCCCATATAAATCAAGAGAATTAAATAATTTTGGTATTTCCTGACCGCTGTATTTAAGTAGATCAGTTAATACAACTGGGCTGAATCTTTGCGTTACTTCGATCCAAGAATTGTTAAGATAATTGAGATAATCTACAAGCTGGGTGTAGTTCTCTATCGGTGTTGCAGGTGAGGATGGTGTTAAATTATCTCTATGAAATGATAATCGCCGAAGATCTAATTCGACCAGGTGAGCAACAATATCTTTAACATTCCATTTTGAGCTTGATGTTGGAAGGTACCATTCTGAATCCAATAAGCTTTCTAGAAGTTTTATAAATTCTGAGTAGAGCTCAGGAAATAGATTTCTCACATCAATAATACCTGGCTTTTCCATTTATTAGTTTACTCCTTTTATAGTTTCGTTGATAGAGTCAGTAAAATCGGATCCATAAAGTTTTGAAGAGCTGAGAGCGCTTTTATATGCATTTAAAGCCATTTCCTTTTTATCAATCTCAAGATAAATGTCGCCAAGATGCTTCCATCCATAAGCAAAATTAGGATCAAGATAAATTGCTTTTTTCAAATGCCTAATTGCTTCTTCATGTCTGCCAGCCTCATATAATCCTTCTGAAAATGAATCATGAGCACTTGGATTTAGACTGTCTATTGTAACAAAATATTCAAATGCTTTGAGAGCTTTTTCGATATTGTTCAATTTTAGATAACCATAGCCGACATGATTATATGCTGGGAAATATTCTGGAGCATCTTTTAATAATCTATTTAAAGTTTTTACACCATCGCTTGGACGATCAGCATCTATCTGAGTAAATCCAAGGACATGCTTTGCAAAAGCATCATTTGGATTCTCTGATAGATACCTCTTAAGGATTACTTCACATTCATCAAAATCACCATCAATAAATCTTAAGAGAGCTTTTGTAAATAGGCGATTAGAGTCATCATATTGTAAGAGTGAGTCAGCAATTTTTTGATTTGTAGAGGGGTCTCTAAAAAGCATTAAATCGATCACTCCAGCATAAGCATATGGTAAAGAATGTTCGATTTTTTCTTTAAGCAGGGCATCGAAGAGTATTGATGATTTTTCAAAGTACGCTCGGTGAAATACTAGACGAGCTTCATCGAACTGTTTTTGATACATAATAGATGTATCATTTTCTTTGCTATTATTACAATTTATTAAAAAAGTTGAAAGCAGAAGAAAATAAAATAATTTCACAAAGCTTAATCCTTTCATTAAGGCTTTATTGTCATTTCTGCTATGCACCTCCAGCAGACATATTTTTACTTCGTTCAATGGATTGAAGGGCTAGATAGTCTTTTCCAAATTTCGACATGTTTTCTAATTCACCATCATAATTTCCAAAATGTCTCTCTTCATCTGCGACCAATGACTCAAAAACTTGTTTTGTCATTGAATCAGCATTTGCAGAACATTCATTCGCCCAGATGTTATAATCTCGTGCACTCTCTTCTTCCATTTTTGCAGCCATTTTTAACATTTCACTAACATCATGAATTTTTTCGACTTCTTGAGCTGGTTTCATTTCTACTTCACCTTTTAGAAAGAGGATCCTTTCAGCACACTTTTCCACATGGATCATCTCTTCAATTGCCGTCCTTTTGAACAATCCAGCTAAAAGTTCATACCCTTGATCGTCACAGTGAAAGTGGAAATACATGTACTGATGTACGGCAAACAATTCATCAGATACTGCTTTGTTCAACAACTCAATACTTTTTTCTTTCATTTTATAATCCCTAACTTATTATAATATATATGGTTATATGAATTTTGATTGGCTTGAAAATAGATTGAGAAACAAATAAGAAACATTTTGTGCAATAATTCTTAATTTTTATCTTTTTTAAAGTAGATAAAAACTAATTAAACTGCTGACTATTCTTCAAGTTTTCTGCTGTTTAATCAGTGCAGTCAAGAACCGCTTCTTCAGTGGTATTATATATGTTAAAAAGCGTATCAATTTGAGTGATAGATAACATTTCTTTAACCTTCAGAGTAAGTGAGGTTAATATCATATCAGCTCCAGCCTTCTTAGTTGATGTATAAGCTCTTATAAGTGCAGCAAGACCAATGGAATTTATATGTTCTACTCCACCCAGGTCTATAATAAATACTTTATTGCCATTTTTTAGAGCAGCCATAATGGATTTTTGAAATTCAGCAATACCTGTGTCTTGAAAAAAATTATCATAGATTTCAAAAATTTTAACTTTGTCTATTTCCTTTTCTCTGAACTTCATATCGCGCTCATTTATTATTAAATATGGACAAATATATCGTAAATATTTCTAAGTGGCAACTTTGTAACAGTTTAGGTTGATTAAAGATTTTCAAAACCTTACGCTAAATTTTCGCTCAAGCAAACACAACAAGAACTTCATTTTTACTAAAGCTCTAATTTCCCCTCATCCCTTATAAAACTACACCTTAGGTTTTAGTATAAATCCCTCAATTCCTTGTGAGTTAATACAGTATAAGACATTAATTTTAAAGGGCAAAGCCCCGACTCCATCTATCCCTCAATTTATTATGATAATCCATATATCTTCTAAAATCTAGATAATATAAATTGGTTTTGGTTAGATTTGGGTCTGACTGAGAGAGTTAAATTTAATAATAGTCAAATTATATGAAAGTTTTCATAAAGCTTAAAACAGCTTAAAATCAACTGGCATGAATTTCTAATAGTGTGTCCGTCTAACTTAACAATAAAGCCTTTAAGAAGGGGGAATCTCTTAAAGGCTTAAATAAAATTGGGACTATCATAAGAATTATCAGTCTGTAAGTGTTACAGATTTTTCTAGTCTCTTTATTTCTTTTAAGTATGAAATAATTTCTTTGACTTTATCAGACTTATAATTCTTTGCAACATCTTGGAGTTCTTCATAATGTTCTTCATCACCGATTTCAAATAAACTCCATGCTATAAGTTGAAGAACTCTATCATCATTTGATATTTTTGCTCTCTCAACAAGTTTGTGACCGGCTTCTTCTAGTTTGTATTTACCGACCATAAAGATAGAACTGTTTCTTAATCCGGGATTATCTGAGTCCATTCCCAAAAGAAGGTTGTTCAAAAACTTTTCTTGTTTATTTGCTTCAACATCACGATTACTTTGTGAGTAAACAAAACTTGATGCTAACAACATTGATAAAACAACAACTCCAGCTAACATCGATAAAGTATTAATTTTTCGAGAATCCATTTTATCCTCCATGAATACTAATCCATAATTTCTGTTTATTTTATCGAAGCTTCAAACCTATAGACGCATTAAAGTCTCAAATGGTTACAAACTCTAGAAATAATATTTATCCCGAAGAATAATTATACAATTTAATAGGTGTAGTTTTACTTTGTTATCACCCACAAATCCACACGAGAAGGGCTTCGTTTTTACTAAAGCTCGAGTTCCCCCTAATCCCTTATAGAACGACCGCTTACGTTTTGATATAAATTCCCTGGTTATTAAGGTTTAATGATTATAGTCCCTAATCTGAACCACATTTCATTGGTAATTTTAATTTATTTAGAATTTAAAGTATATTCATTTTCATCTAAATAAATGCTTCTTCGGTATTGAAATTATAAAGAGAGAATTATGAAAACAAAGAGATACAATCCAATCTCTGATGAAGAGAAAATAATGAGTATTATCAAAGCTGAAGGCAAAGAATGGGCCTGTTATTCAGCTGACAATGTTTCATCTAAATATATGAAGGCACTTGAAGATTCTATTACCTATGTGGCTTATGAAGGTGACGTTCTATGCGGATATTCTCGATCTATAGATGATTCGGGTTTCTATATATACGTTTGTGATTTATTGGTTACACCTAAATGCCGTGGTAAAAATATTGGAAGAAAATTGATAGAATGTCTATTAAATGATTTTCCAAATCAAACTGTTTATGTGATGTCCGATGTTGATGAATATTACAAAAAGCAAAATTACAAACTTGAAGGCTCTATTTTTAGAGTGCCTAATTTGATCTCTCACTAAAATATTACTTCATCGGGTTGTGATTCACCTCACAACTTGATTTGATAGATTAACATATATTTTGATTGACAATACGAACAATCTTTCTATAAAGGTGAGAAGAACTTGGCTGGGACTTCTCGCCTTTTTTATTTTGGTCAATGTTCAAATTAAACATGGATACTAAGAAGTAACAAATTACTTACTCAACATAAAAATTATAAAATAGACCAAAGCTATATTGATAGACACTTTCCAAATATAAAAATGATTGCCAACCTTACTAGTTTCACTTTTTGTTATTTCTTTCTATTCGCTTATGTATTCAAAAATAAATAAGTTTACGAAAATGAAACTTCCCATGTTTTCTTTCTTAGCTTTCAGATAAATATGAATCTTTATAGTTGTCTAGATATAAACCATAAGTGAAAGAATCGCAATAATTACTAGTGCTGTAGTCATATTCTCTTTCTATAATTATTAGATTAAAAAATTTTCATAGAGCAATGATCCACTTAACTATCATTTTCATTGCATCTTCATTAAAAGTTTCATTTATCAACTTATATTCATCTCTGAAACCAGTATCACATTTTTGAAATAGATGGTTAAGGCCTTTTAAGGATTCTACTTTGAAATTTTTATTTTTCCCCTCAACAAGAGCTTCATTAATTGCTTCCAAATTACCATCAGCGAGCACTTGACAATCCTTATCTCCAATAAGTGCCAATACTGGACATTGAACCTTTTCTAAATATTGCCTTGGATTAAAATTGGCCGCATATTGGAACCAAGGAGTTGCCCATTCATCAGACACATATTTTAACCAGTTCGGATTCTCTTCTATAAATTTATCTATATCCTCTTTTGCCTCTCCTCTTAACGAAGATCTCCATCGGTTTATAATAGAAGATAGTTTCTTCTTTTTCTTCTTGTGGGTTTCATCTTTTTTAATTTCCTCGAAGAGACTCTCCAATAAATATGTTCCAGCCTCGACTATTTCATGATTCTTACCTTGCGTTCTAAGCTTCTTTTCATTGGAATTAAAAAGAACCTCATCAAATGGTAATCCTGGTGTGCCCAACAATATTATAAATGCTATTTCTTTGTAATGGCTGGCAAGAAGCATAGTTATCAATCCACCCTCACTATGGCCAATAATTCCGATGTTATTAGGTAGGTCCTCTCGAGATTGAAGGAACTCGATTCCAGCAAAGGTATCTCCAGCGAAAGTTTCCGTAGTTGAACCAATAATTTTCCCTCTTGATTCACCAATACTTCTTTCATCATATCTGAGAACCGCTATTCCTTGGCGAGTTAAATAATCTGAAAGGACTAAAAATGGTTTGTGTACATATACACTTTCGTCTCTATCTTGTAGTCCAGATCCAGAATCCAAAATAACTGAAGCCATTATTTTTTCATCGTTAGGAATTGTTAATGTGCCTGCGAAGCTAGCTCCATCAATCTGATTTTCGAATCTAACCTCTTCACTAGTGTATGGGAATGGGGACTGCGGTTCTTGTGAATGTTTTTGTTGTATACACGATGAGAAGGAATACAACAGCAAATAAAGAATTAATTTCTTCATGCTAAATCCTATTCAACTTGCAACATAAAAATTGCATAAATCAATTTACTTTTATTTATTTCTTCGGCAAGCGGTAAGATTATTATATAAGAGGAACGTATTTTAGTCCCTTGCTCTACTTCATCAATACCACCTCTTATTTTCAAGTCTTAAACTGTCCGATAAGCGCTGATGAGAAACAAATAATATAACCAATAGTGTGGGCGACCATTACTTTAAAAAGTGATTATAGTAAATTTGCAAAGCTGAAAATTCTGAATCACGTTTCCCAACGGAAACTAATAAATTACCTTTTTAGGTTAAAAATTAGTTTATCTCCAACAGACATAACCTCTCTATCCCCTGCCAGCAAAGTTGCATTTTGACCAAAATATGCCTCATGCTTATCATGGAATGGATTCATTTGTATTAGAGTCCTAAGAGGTTCTTTTGGTTCAATTATCTTTGAGTTTTTTTGATCAAGTGTAGTTATTACACATCTTTGACAAGGTTTTCTAATTCCGAATGAATATTTACTGGCAATATCTGATAAAGTTTCAAAATTATTTTCTTCTAATGGCTCAGTTCCCATTATAACAATATTTGAACGAAATCTTTCCATCCCAACTGGTTGAGAGCCTTTTTGAATAAGCATATCATTCAATTTATTCAGCGATTCTTCAAGGGTAATAAGAAATGGAAATCCATCAGCAAATGCTGTATGAGAAATTTCTCCATGCAAATATTTGTTGTCAACTATTCTCTTAAAGCTATCATCAATTTTTAATAGTTTAAGATCTTTTCCATTCTTGTTGCGGAGCACTTCAGTTAGCCACTTACTTGCTTTATAACCTTCATCAATAGCACTGCATTGATCATTCCATACTTTGGTCAAAACTTGATTACTGCTTTTTTGATTAATCGAGAGTTCTAAAGGAGTGATGGATTCGTGTTCAAGGACTAAACTGTTTTGAGTAATTGACGTTTTTATTGTCGCCATTTGTGGCAAATTTCTTTGTGTCAAAAATTTATAATTAGAATCAACAACCATCCAGTTGCGATCATATTTCAATCCCCTAACACAAAGTTCTGCTTTCTGAAGAGATATTCCCTGTAACGATTTTACTGGATAGATATTTAATTCTGTGATTTCAAGCATAATTGTTATGAGCTTTCTTAATCAATCAAAGTGAATAAATGATAAATGCAGCGTTGATAAGTAATCCAAGAAAAATAAAATTTAACTCGTCGGAAGTTGAAAATTCAATCGGGAATTCGTGCCCAAATTCATCACACATAACTTTTTGTAGTGTAAACATTACACTACGATATTGTTAGAAACATTCCAAACCAAATTTTTTCTGCAATTAAATACACTAGTTTTCTAGCTTAAAAGGATAACCAGACCAGTACTATGGAATAATTCATCCACTCTTATCATTTTTCAGCAATTACAAGCATTTCAAAATCCTCTGTCGTTAATTTATCATTTCTGCTAAAGACTCCTAGTTTTGCCCCAAAGATATCAATGCTTTTGAAATTTATAGATCTTAACAGCCAGGTTATTTCAGAAGGCACATAGTATCTTTCATTACTTTCTAGAACTTTTTCGTTCCCTGCGTCATCCTTTGTACTAGTAACACTATGATCACGAAAAGTCATCAAATCAAATGAGTTCTTGTCGTAAGTTGCATTCCCCTCTTCTGAATTAACTGCAAGAAAGTCTTTTACAGAGTGGAACAGAGGAAATAATCCATTTAGTGTTGTGAATATAAGTTTGCCATTTTTCTTTAGTGCTTTAGCAGCATTTTGAAGAATCAAAAAATTCATTTCATCAGTTTCCATCAATGGAAAAGCTCCTTCACATATCATTATGATTAGATCAAATTCATTACAAAATGGAAGATCGCGAGCATCGCGCTTTTGAAAATCAATTTCCAAATTTTGTTCGCTTGCTTTTTCCTTTCCTCTCTTTAACTGAGATTCTGAAAGGTCAACTCCCACAACCTTGTAGCCTCTCTTAACTAGCTCGATTGTGTGTCTACCCGTTCCGCAACCAATATCCAAAATCTTAATCGATTTATTAAACTTTACCTCTTTCTCAATAAAGTCGCACTCCCCGGTAGTTCCTTTAGTAAAATTTTCTTTGTCGTAGCTTTCTCCATAGTTTTCGAATACAGATTCATACCACTGTTTCATAAACCTCCCAATTATACAATCTCATTTACTTTCCATTTTTCATCAACCCACAAGCCTATAACTTCAATATCCTTAGTCTTTTCTTTTAGATACAGAACCGATTGTTTTATGTGCTCTATTTGTTCATCATTTGTAGAAGGATTTCCGGCACAATCGTAATGCCCAACCACCGCAATGCCTTTTGAATTGTGATGATGCATTGAAATTGAAGTTCTATCTAGTATAGACTCTATCATAACTTGATCCTGCCCCAATGTAAGGATTAGATTAGGTCCTTTCTCTGTAATTGTATCTACGAATTCAGCATCAAATCTAACTCGCAAATATTCGTTAACCGGTAATTGAATTCTTCCATCCATACAGCTGATTGCTGTGCAAAACTCACCCATATTTTATTCTTTCATTTTATTTAATAAATTTTTCAAAAATAGAGTAGTTAAAATAATAATCTATATGATAAGTTTCATAAATGGAAAGATTGTATTAATTTTCAAAATAATTTTAAAAGAGAAATTCATGAAACCAGAAAATCAAATAGTTGTAATATTTGGTGCCTCGGGAGATCTAACTAAAAGGAAGTTAATACCTTCACTTTATGATCTTTTTGATCAAGATTTATTACCTGAAAAATTTGCAGTAATCGGAGCCAGCAGATCCAATCTAAGTGATACCGATTTTAGAAACTCAATGAAAGAGGGGATCAATAAATATGCTTCCTCTGAAAACAAAAACAAAGCGGATACATTTTTACATTCAATTTATTACCAAAGCGTTGATGCTGAGTCATCAGCTTCATTTACAAATTTAAAAGAACGGCTTTTCTTAATTTCAGAGGAATTGGGAATTGAACATAATTACATCTTTTACTTATCAACTCCACCCAGTCTTTACAGCACTATCCCAAAGAATTTAGCCAAAGTAGGGCTTAACAATGAAAAAATTGGCTGGAAACGATTAATTGTTGAAAAACCATTTGGTTACGATCTTAGTAGTGCTAAAGAATTGAACTCCCTCTTAAAAAAAAGCTGGAATGAGAATCAGATATATAGGATTGATCATTATCTTGGCAAGGAGACAGTACAAAATGTTTTAGTAACTCGTTTCTCCAATGGAATATTTGAACCTTTGTGGAATAGAAATTTTATTCATCACATTGAGATAACTTCTGCAGAATCTCTAGGGGTTGAAAAACGTGGAGGCTACTATGATGGCTCTGGTGCGTTAAGAGATATGATTCAAAATCATTTATTACAGCTTGTTGGATTAATCGCAATGGAACCTCCTTCATCAATGGATTCAGAATCGATTAGGAATGAAACTGTTAAGGTACTCCAGTCAATAAAAAAGATAAGCGAAGATGAAGTGATAAAAAATGTAATTCGAGGTCAATACTTAGAATCAACGGTTAAGGGAGAAAAACTAAAGGGGTATAGAGAAGAACATGGAGTTGATCCAGATTCTAAGACTGAAACTTTTACAGCAATAAAGTTTTATATAGACAATTGGCGATGGGGTGGAATTCCTTTCTATATTAGGTCGGGTAAAAGACTTCCAACCAGAGTTACGGAAGCCGTTATTCATTTTAAGTCAACCCCACATTTTCTTTTTAAAAAACAAGACAGTTTTTTTTGCGATAATCAATTGATAATAAGAATACAGCCAGATGAGGGAGTATTAATTAAATTTGGCATGAAAGTTCCTGGGGCTGGTTTTGAAGTACAGACAGTTAATATGGATTTTCACTATTCTGATATAGCCCATCAACGTATTCCATCAGCATATGAAAGACTTCTTTTAGATGCAATGGTGGGAGATTCGACTCTTTACGCTCGTGGGGATGCGGTAATGAGTGCGTGGGAATTTTTAGACCCAATTTTAGATGCATGGAAAACGGATAGTCTAATTCCAATATATGGATATCCAAGTGGTACTTGGGGCCCTGATGTTGCTGATAACTTAATAGAAGGAGAAGGTATCACATGGCGATATCCATGTAAAAACCTTGCTGATGACGGGATATACTGTGAACTCTGATCCAAAAAAAGAAATAAATGTTTTCGATACCACAGAACAGCTTGCTGAATTTGTTGGAAACATTTGGAAGCATGGAACCAACACACTAGCATTAAATACTTTTTACACAATCGCTTTGTCTGGTGGTAGTACGCCCATAAAAATATTCCAATACCTTGCTGAAAACTTCCGTTCTAAAATTGTTTGGACTAGACTAAAGTTTTTTTGGGGTGATGAAAGATGTGTTCCACCAGAAGATGTAGACAGCAACTACAGACTTGCCAAAGAGAGCTTGTTTAGCAAACTTAATTTAAGAAATGAAAATATATTTAGAATACATGGTGAATCTGATCCCAAGAAAGAGGCAATAAGATACTCCAAGATTTTGAACAAAGAACTTTCGACTACTCACGATTTGCCTAAATTTGATTTTGTACTTCTTGGTATGGGTGAAGATGGACATACGGCATCAATTTTTCCACATCAAATACAATTTTTCTATTCTAAGAGGTATTGTGAAGTTGCTCAGCATCCAATTTCTAACCAGAAGAGAATAACAATAACTGGAAGTATCATAAACAATGCAAATACTATTGTTATAGCTGCTGTTGGCAGATCGAAAGCCGAGAAAGTGACCGAAGTATTTAAAGGGGCTAACCAATATCCTGTCTCTTTGGTCAGCCCAAGTTATGGAAAACTAATTTGGCTTCTTGATCATGAATCCGCTTCATTTTTATAATTCAAAGCAACTCGATATTATTTTAAGAGAATCATTTTTTTAGTCGAATTAAAATTGCCAGACTCAAATCTATAGAAATACATTCCAGAAGAAAGTCCAGATCCATTAAATTCTACTTCATAAAAACCCACACCCATAGTTTTATCAATCATGACTTCAATTTCCTGTCCAATTGAGTTAATGATACTTAGTTTTGCTTCCGTTTGATTTGGTAGTGAGAATTTTATAATTGTTGTGGGATTAAAAGGATTAGGGAAATTTTGTTCTAAAGAAAAATTACCGACTGGCTTAACTTCATCAACCGTAGTTGCATAATCTGAATAACTAAAAACAACTCTTCTTGGTGCTATACCTGTCTCATATGAACCGGTCTGATTTCCACTGCTGTTATAGACTCTCATTGATCCATTTGTCGAAAAATCTTTAGCGTCCAGCACATAATGAGCTTTATTTCCAGGATCATATCCATAACCATAAACATATAATAGCGTTGGATCAGTAACGGCTACTTTCGACTCATATGACACAATATCATATTCAATTATATTATTAGTTCGACCCTTGAAAAAGATCTTATTTGATTTTTTATCCACTGAAATATCTTTTCCAAATCCATAGTCAGGGATACTAAATGAATCTACTTTTACAAAAGTATTAAGCTCTACTCTATAAATCATTCCACTTGAAACATCTCCTGGACAACCTATAAGGAGATGATTATTATTTGTTACTGCTAAAGCTGATGGGTCCCTTCTTGCTGTAATGGTGCTAACTATTTCATCAGTTTCAGAATTTATGACAGACACTGTTGAATCCGAAGCACCTCCCCATACACTGTTGTTGGCAACATAGACTCTATTATTAACTGCTAAAATTTCTTGAGGATAAACCCCAACCTCAATATTCTTTACAAAGCTAAAATCTAAAACATTTAAGACGGAGACATTGCTCGCTGGTCCGTTGGTTATATAGACTTTCCCGTTAGAAATAGCTAGCGAATACGGGTTTGTTCCAACAACTTTTAATTTTAATACAGTACCCAAGGTATCTATCTCATATATTCTTCCGCTTCCCCCAAAGCTGCCTTGCTCTAACAGATAAAGTTTATCTTGGTGAAATATCAATCCATCTGGATATGAGCCAATACTTCCTGGATTAAAAATATTTTTAGTGAATTCCCCTGTGCCAGGTTTAAGATTTGATAGAGTAGCACTCTCAGCTGTAAATCCTCCTTCTGATAGTACAAAAACACTGCTAGTGCTCTGACCATGAATCGAGAGTGTGAGGAAGAGAAGGACGATAAAGAGTAGTTTCATAATTCCTCCATTAATATTGTATTGAAAATGTTAATTGATAATTGCGCAATGGCATTGGATATCCTGATATTACCTGATAATCCACATTAAAGATGTTGTTAACATCAAGCCTTAGCTTTGAGGTTATTTTAAATACGTTAATCCCTACCGCAATATTTCCATCCAATGTTGTGTAAGAAGGCATACTGACATTATTTGCAAAGTCGGAATAACGCTCACCTGTTCGAGAATAGAATAGGTTTAATTCTACGATTTGATAATTGAATCCAAAATTAATTCGTGTCGATTGAAGTGGAATGTATGGAAAATATTTGTCTGTGGATGGATCGCCAGAAAATGATTCGCTTGTTTTTCTTGAGTCAATAAACTGCACACCTCCGCCAAATCTATAAGAAAAATCCGGATTTATATTTTTACTCAAAGAAAAATCTAGAGCATAATTTTTAGAAATTGACTCAGCTATATTATTGGGCATCCAATATCCGCTTGTTTGTGGAGTCCATAGAATCTTATTATTAGCATCGATGTAGTTAAAAGTAGCCTCAAAACTTATATTGAAGAAATAAAAAACTGAATATAAAAATCCAGCTTCAGCATTAAACGATTCCTCTGGCAGTAGTTCCGTATTTCCCGACGTTTTCCAATAAAGATCGTTAAAAGACGGCGCTCTAAAATTCTTGCCTACATTACCTTTCAGACTTAAGTCTATTTTCTTAAAAGGTTGATAATTTAAACCAAGACGGTAAGTCAATGCTCCACTTTGAATGTCAGATATATAATCATATCGTAGAGAAGGGAATACTTTAATATTTTCTGATAGTTGTACAAATGAAGAAATAAACACAGCAGGCTGGTTTCTCATTGTGCCTGGTTCAACTTCATTACTCTGAAGGGTAGCATGAGAATAATTTATTCCAGTGGTAAATCCGAAATCTTCCTCTCCAAAATTTATCTCTGATGCGGCGGAGTATACAATATTCTTATAATAACTATTAAGGTATGGATCAACAGTATAGTTCATGTAATTGTTTTGATAATTAAAACTTGTTTTTAGATTTGATTGGAGTGAGAAATTGTTTTCTACGATGATTATATTGTTCCAATTCTTATCATATTGTTTTGTATGTGGAGGTGGGGTTCCTGTTTCAATCCCTGGTACTTCTTTGTTCTGATCAGTATAACTTGATATTACTCTTATTACATTATTTTCATCAAGTAAATATTGAGTGTTTATTCCAACATCATAGAGAGAATAAGCCGAATTTTGCCTTGTTTTAATTTCTTTACTGATTCCAGTATCATAATAATATTCATAATTTCCCTGAGATCTATCTGAGTTGAAATAAACTCTTGCATTAAAATCGTTGAATTGCTGGTACAATCCGACTGAATATTTTCTAGTGTCAAATGAACCCTCAGTTATTGATGCATTAATCGAAGTAAGTTGCTTATCGTTTAGGCTTCGTCTGTTTTTAGAAATAATATTAACAACACCGCCCATTGCATCACTACCATATATCGAACTAATTCCATTATTAACAATTTCAATTCTTTCAATATCCTCTTTTGGTATAATGGAAAGATCGATATGAGAATTTTGGAAAGAGTTTAATCTTACACCATCCATAAGGATAAGTGTATGTTCTGCACCTAGTCCATTAATAGAGATTGTCTGTAAAGTTGGAGTTGGACCATAGGCCTTGATGAACGTTGATGGAGTGCTTTTAAAAAGATCTGGAAGTCGTGTGCCATTTGCTGCACTAATTCTTTTTGAATCCAAAATCTCAACTTTTGTTGAAATTTCCTTTTTACTCAGATTCAATTTATTTGCTGATATACTTATCTCATCTAGTGAATAATTCCAATCATTAAAAGTCGAATCCTGTGCATGTACAACTACACCGATAAGAAGTAAGATGACAAAATAATATGTGATTGCACATTTGACCATATTTACAATATGTGCATGTGATTAGATAATCTTTTCAGACAGGAAAAATAACCACGTGAATTGGCAAGACCCGATTCAACCATAGTAACCCGCTATGAAAATTTAAAGTGAATTAAAAATGAGGGATCGGTAAATGAATTCAGCTTTTAC
This sequence comes from uncultured Ignavibacteria bacterium, assembly GCA_963751695.1. Taxonomy (GTDB): domain Bacteria; phylum Bacteroidota; class Ignavibacteria; order Ignavibacteriales; family Melioribacteraceae; genus SZUA-22. Next base: position 325,278 of record CAVVVP010000003.1, read on the forward strand.
TCCCGAAAGCCTCATTTTAAAATTGTTAGGCAGGTCTCCTGGCTTACTCCATCTTTAGCGCCTTCCCATCCATTTATTTTACGAACAGTGGCAAAATGTTAAAGACTTTTTTGAAGCTTACAGTTGCGGGTACAGCTCCGGATTTTTTCATTTGAGAAATCACCGGATTCCCATTTAATGTAAACAACCTTTCAATTTTACATGAGAAGATAACTAAAGAATTTGATACTGCGAAATACTATTTAACTAAATTCTAGTTTTTAACTTTCCAATGCTTTTCTACAGCCGCTTACAAAACTGAAAAATTGTTTTTGTGCAGCTTCTTCATCAATCACGATATTGCAACTTCTTACCTAATTGTTTATAGGTTCTTTATTTTACAATTTACTCTGTTGCACTAAGCCAATCGCAGACATTCGTCCAGAATTTATTGTAATCTTCCCAAAAGACAAAGTTGCATCCCCAATGTGGGGCTGGGTCAGATGTATAAGCTAACACTTTTCCTTTCCCAATTTGTCCTAACGTGATCGCAGGAGATTGATCATCATCCCAGACAGCAATCACATCAAATCCCTCTCTTGGTTTAACGATATTGTAACCTAAAATAGGCGGCAATGTGGAAAGATCAATATCCTTTAAAATCGGATGGTTTTCAACTGCTTGTATTGCTCTGAATCCTTCTGTGTTTTCTCTAAGGTCTTCTATCTCCAAGCATTCACAAGGAAGAATATTTTTTAGGTCTGTTCTTCCCCACCCTCCTTTTCCAATTTCGCCGCTAAAACTTAACCATCCTCCCAAGAAGACGACATTGGTTCCAGATTGAACAGCTTCATTTGTCAATCTAATACGATCTGGAAAAGTTAATACTTTAGTCCCAAACAAATGTCGATTAAAAAATTGAGGGTGAAGTTGAAAGTTTTTTGCTTCTACATCTGAAAAAATAATGATATCATATTCTTTCAAAACTTTTTCATACTCACCAGGAGGCATATTGTAAAACTCCCATGTTGGAACACTAACTATTTCATGCCATCCACTAGACTCAACTGCTGAGACTAACCATTTACCATAGTTTATAAAATCCAGCCCTTTGGGAGCATGATTAAATGATGTTTCTGCATATACTGGACCTAACTGAACTGCCCAGTCACCTATGTAATAAACCTTTGCCATAATTTTTCCAATTATTTTAGTGGGCTATATTTTTAATTTTCTTCATTCTCTTTAATTAATATCGAATCGCAGATGGCCCCATTTAGTCTATACCCTAGTATTTGTTGATACTCAATTGAATTGTACCATTCCTCAAAATCAGGCTTACTTGCAAATTTAATCAGGACGGCTCTAGTATAATTCCATTTGCCCTCAACAACTTGAGGATGTTGATCAACTGCCAAATATTTGCCGTTAAACTTCGAAAAGATTTCATCAACCTTATTTAAATACTTTTGATATTCTTTTGCATCATTGATTCTAATATTGGCCATAAAGTAGTATGACACTACATTCGTTCCTATTTTTTCTTTTTCGCTTTCTCTTCTTTGTCTGGTAAAGTTGATACAAAGTATAAGCATTTTTCTACCCACTTTATCAGCTTCGCTTCAGAATTAATTCCTCTGGGTTCAATATAGATCATTCCTTTCATTGGTCTTCCGGTGAATAACATCTCATTTGCATGGTTCTCTTTTAGAGAGTCCTCATACTGATCTGGTCCAACACGTGCCATTAATGTATCCCCTATAACCCCAACACACATATGGCTTCTTACCAAAAATGCTATGCCGCCAAACATTTTCTTTTGCACAACGTTCGGAACTCCCACAAGAATCTCATCAATCCGTTCTGCTAATTTTTCATCATATGCCATTGCTTGCCCTTTCTATTATCAAAGGTTTTTTACTGAAATGATCAAATCTAAATATTTCAATATGAGTTTTTCGTTTGGTTACCCAAAATTATTATTAAATAACTTACATTTTTTCATTTAGCATTAAAAACAAAGAATGTCTTATACCTGGTGATAATGAATCTGTATAGTAACTTTGAGTTAAAGATTCAATTTCGCTTTTCAGCTCCGGATATTTTTTGGTTAGATCGAGCATCATTTTAAAAGCAGTCCCTCTTGCCGATGGACTTTTATCAATAGATTCCCAGATACTCATACATGCATCAAAAAGTTTTCCCTCATGCTTTTCCTTAATTTTCATTCTACTAAGAATTTTGAGTAATTCTCTTTGGTGTCCATCTTTCTTATACTTGAGCTTCTTTACAATAGTTTTAACATATGGTTTTACCCTGCTGTCATCATCATCCATTGTATGGAATAATAGCCACGCTGCTCTCCAAGCTTCTGGTTCTCTGTCAGTGAGTGACATTTCAATCACATCAACAAACTGATCAGGGTTTCGCTCAAGAAAAGAAACCAATTCCTTTTTATAGAGACGAGCTATTAAAATATTTTCAAGCGTGTCTTTCATAAAATGTAATTATTTAAACATTTGATTTAAATGGTGTTCCATATGCTTTTCAACATAGTCGTTAATTAGCCAACCTAACGTTACCGGAGTTTCTTTATTGATATTACAAAATCGACTCATTTTTTCTTTTGGAATATTTTCAATAACGTGGACCAGATGATTATTATAATTTACCCATAAATCTATTAAACTATTGGCTGCACACGAATCATATTTCTGAACAGAAACCCAATCATCTTGAGAATAAACAATGTTCGGAGTTTCTTCGAATTGAATACGAACAAATCTTTGATGATTATTCGCCGCAGAATCAACTGAGTGCTCAAGAATTTCTTTCCTTGACCATTTTCCCGGCCCATATCTATAGTCCCAGTCTTGCTCATTGAATTGCTTAAATAAATCTGACCCTTTTTCAACTTTCTCCAGTAAGGCTTTAGAAATTGTTCTCATAATTGCCCTTCTTCTGAATATAAATTTATGATTTCTGCTTTGGGATAATAATGCAGTAATATTGATTTAAATCCTAATACTTGTTTTGCTTGTGATACAGCACCAGATTGACACATGCCCACTCCGTGTCCCCATCCTGCACCTTTTAGAATAAAACTGCTGTCCGTTTTCTCGGTTATAAAAGCTGCGCTCCTCAATGATGGACTAAATAATTGCCTTATCTTAATTTCACCTGTTACCATTATCTTCTCATTTTCAAACACAAATTCGGCTTCGCATATTCTTCCAGAAAGTCCTCTTTTTAATGGGTTGATCTGCTGTAAATTTCCAAAATTATTCCCCTTAGATACCATTTGTGAGATATCTTCCATCGAGATTTCTCTTTGCCACCTAAAATTCTTCTGACTCCATCCTGGCAAAGCTGTTCCTTGGTTTGGATTACAATAAACTTCTGGGCTTGAGTTTATCCAATCACGTATTGCCTTTTCGCTGCTTAAATCAATTGTTTGATGTTCGCTATTGTCTGATAATGCGACTTGATATGTTTGTGGATTGGATCTATGGGGCCATACGTTTTTTATTAATTCTGAATGACCACCACAGTTAGATGCGTAATAAGCATGGATTGGGATCCCATCTTCGCTTAGAATAATTCCTCTAGTTTCCGCAACAGCTCTGTCAGATTCTTGAGTACGTTTATGGTTTCCGCTAAAAACTTGACATTCCACATCAGAGGTAAGATCATGATGAGGACCACTATACAAATCAGAACGAAGTGCTACTACTGCTTCTGATCTTGCTGCAACTGCTTGAGCTTTTAATGATTCCAATGGTGAGTCTCCACCCATCTCGTATGGGATTACTCCTTTCAAATATTCTTCAAGAGGAAGTTTAACTATTACTTCGAGATTCATATCCTTGCTCTGGCAAATACTTATCTCTCCTTCATAGATTCTGTCTTCCTTGCCTTCCCACCACCAACCAACACCATATGGAACATCTTTAATTTTCATGCTTCCATTTTCTAATTTGCTATTTAACGTAAGCTGATCATCAGTGCTAAAAATAATATCTTCTGAGTTTTTTAAAACAACTTTATCATCTTCCAAAAGGATTGATGTATTATCAAAAGTCTTTGAGATTTCCATAGAGTCGTTAATCGTCCAAACTCCTTCGAATAGTACCTCTATTCTATCCATTGCGTTAATAATACGAACTCTAATATCTGGTTCAGATTTAAACAATGATTGAGGGGATATTTGCATCGTGACAAAAAGTATAAATAATGTGATGAATAATTTCATAGCCGCCTAGTATGAATAATTTTCTGTTAGTTCGATGAAGCAAATTAACGATTTCGAAAGCAATATTTCAAAATCATTAATTATAAATTGGTGAGTATTTTTAATGCGAATTTGGTTGAATCTTCTAAATTATTCCTTCTATAAACTTATATATATTTTACTATCGCGATTGCACCATTATTATGGTATACGCCTGCAGAAATCTTCAACTTGTTTGGTAGCGACAAAAAGCTATCAGGGGTTCTATGTTTTCAAAATGAAACAGTTAATTAAATGTAAATTATTTTCTCCAATTATGGTATTTTGCCGACAACAATAAAAATCTTACTTGAATTGTCATATTTGATATTAGTTGTTGTAACTGCTTTTGTATATCTTATCTCTCCATCCATCCAAAACTCAGTACTGGTATAATCTGCATAAGATATATAATTGGCAAGATCTGGGCCTTTAATTTGATAACTTGGAGTATTTGAATATAGGGGGATATTTATTGCATCAATTCTATAAGTTGTATTCTCATTATTCAAACCACTCCAATAGTGCGAGAAAAGTGAATAATTAATATTTCTAAAATCATTACTAAACGTCACAATTGTAGTATCATCATCGTGAACTCCAGTAAAAATACCACCACTTACCACACCACTCACAGTGTTAGTAGAAGAAAATGTTTCTGAATATTCACGCGTTTCTAAAGAGCCATCTGTCCCGCTTATTTCTTCCCGAAGATCAAAAGTCAACCTTTTACTTACATAACAACTATAATTACCATTAACTATTTCGAATGGCTCTTCTTCCTCCTTTTCTTTTAGTGCAAGATCAGATTCACCAGTATATTGAATCTTTATATATTTCTCAGCTTTATTACACCAATACTGCTTAGGAAATTGATTTGTTATCCAATCATTTGTTGTACGAACTTGACCATTGCTAGTATCAGATAAAGTTTCAATTATTTTTTCGTTCCACTTAGCATTTGCAGATGTACGCACAAACCAACTAAATCCAAAATACCCGCCTGCGCCTAACCAATTTACAATTACATTAGGCCAGTTACCTAAATTACTGAAACAAAATCCTCCATAGAATAAAGGTGAAGTACTCGTAAAGTCATTATTAAGATTATTAATAAATTCTGGACTAATCAAGAAAACTGTTGCATTTATTTTCTTATAATATACAGCTATCAAATCACCTGTTAATAATTCAGCAAAATACTTATTAGCCGTTTCATGCGAATATCTTTCCCCAAGAAGTAAAAATACTTTTTTAATGTTGTTCATTTTTGGCCATGCCCAACCATGTGAGTATACGTGAATTATACCATAATTGTTTAAGCTATTAAACTTATCAACGGTAACTTCCTCATTTTTATAGACTATTGGATTTGAGAATCCAACATTTTTTAGTCTTGTTTGATAATTATCAATAAGCTGATCAGCATATTTTTTTCTTTCCCAATAACTAGGATTTAAGAATATTGTTTGTTTTGAGGTTGGTATTGTGTTTTGAATGTTATCAAAACTAAATGATGTAACGATTTTATTCAAATTAGGATCAAATAATAAATCGTCGCTGTTCGGATAATCAAGCGGGTCAATAAAAATTCCACCTCTAATTCCGTTTTTATATTGTATTGCTATTCCTTGCCTACTCGTTTCTCCCCAATCAACTAATGTATCCTGTAAAAATATTTTAAGAACAGAGTCCATTGCAGCCAAAGTATCGATTGAAGAAACTAATTCCTCAAACAGCTCTGCCTTTTGTTCTTGTGTTTTAACAACTGTTTCATAAAATTCAGTAGCAGCGGAAGTTGGTTCAGGCTCGCTTAGTTTCTCTTCTTTACATGTGTTGAGAAATACGAGTGACATAAAAACAAAAAGCAATACAACTATTTGATGTGATACGTATTTTATTGAAGTCATTTATTCCTCTCTAATGTTTGTTCTTATCCCATACTGCCTAAAGCAATCTAGAATCTATTTAGAAATCAGAAAATTGACTTGAATAATTATTAAACTAATAATATCAGAGGTTAGCCGCAATTAAAAACACTTTTTTGATAAATGTTTTACTTATGCTCGTTTAACCAGAAAGATGTTTTCAAAATTTTTTTACTTCGATATCCTTATTCTTTTGAAAAACTTATATATATCTTACTGTCTCCATTGCACCAATATTCTGGCAAAGCCCAACTTAAACCGTCCGGAGCATTTTGAACATCTGTTAAAGTTGTAATGTGATTACATGTTTCTTCTCCTTTTACCTGATATACCGTACCCCACTCTAATTCGTCCAGGGGTATATTGGTGGCAGTAAGATCTTCAGAGCTTGATGCTTCATTTGTTGTATGAGTTTCATTCCAAGTAATTGTGGTGATCGTAGTATAATCATTATTAAATGTAGCTGTAATTGTTCCCGTAATTGTTAATGGATTCGTTTGCGAATCCCATGATTTGTAATAATTTGCATTGAAAGTATTTCCTGAAAAACTTCCAGGGTAACTTTGCCAGGTACCGTTGCTCACTTTCTCGTTTACTCTTTCGTATGAGGTATCTGGCGTAGTATATACATAGCGGGTACCACAATAAACTACTAGACCTACATGATTGTAATTGGGGGTAGGTTCTTTATTTAGATTTACATTTACCCACTTAAAATCAACAAATTTCTTGGGTTTCTGTGCATTTATGTAACCAAGTATAGAAATGCCAAATCTATTTGCTCCAGGACTTAATAGAACTTTTCCTATTCCATCTGAATTTTCACTAGTAATGAAATTTCCGTTTGAATCAAATATCCAAAAATGCTGTAGTCTGTCTGTTCCTGGTATAAATCCAGGAATATTTTCATTTTTACAAAATAATTTCAATGTATCTTCATCAACAGTTAACCCATCCGAAAATAGGTGGTCATCTACTCCTTTCTTATAATATAGATCATATTGTGGAAATCTGTCATTACCAATTGTCTTCTCTTCAAACTCTTTAAATCGATCTCCAATTTTTGACCAGTCAAAAATTGTACTAGTTGAATAATATCTTATTTGGTCATATTCTTTACCTGGATCTCCAACATTAGCGTATGAGGGGTACGGTTGAAACATATTATTTGAGTAATTGATCATTCTTTCAGAATTGATTCCATTTATTGATCGATTATTTGGATAGTTTGGATCAGCAACATAAATCTTTCCTTCAGTAACATTTACTTTATATGCTATTAATGCATGACCGCCTCCTACTCCCGGAACAGTGTTTATGATGCCTACAAATTGTGGATTACCTGTTCGTAGCATCTCGTAGATAAAACATTTCCAAACCAAATAGTCAGGAATTTTACTTTGATATTCAAATAACCGACCCCATACAGCATCTTCTTGAACAGTAGATGCAAGTCGATACCCAAAGGGATTATCTTGCCAAATAAAATTAGGTTTTTCACTATTACAAAACGAATCAAACTGATGATATAACGATGGTGCTCCCATAAGTTTCTTTTCATAAAAATACCACATGGCAGTTACACTCTGTCCTGCACAGTGTCCGCCAGAAGCAATATACGATCCCCAGTTGGGAAACTCCCAATCATCAATTCCAGGTGTAAAACCAGAGCTAATCACTGTTTGGCCCGACAGAATACTTTCTTTGATGGACGAAATTATTAGATTACCAACAGCTTCGTCATTAGATGTTTTTCCGAGAGATAATTCTGACATTATACTTGATAATGCAAAGTGTCTTGTTTCCACTATAATATAAGAGTCCTCAAGTTCAACAATGGGCAAAGCTTCTAGTTCACCAGTAACCTCATTAAACATAAAGCCGATAAGAAATTCATCTGGTTCTTTTTGAATAGGTACTTTAATTCTAATCGGCATTTCTGAATACCCCCCACCATTTTTAATTGTGATAAGTGGAGATACTGGATTAACATATTCACCAAGTGTGTGTTCCTTAATAGGCGAAGATGAAATTATGTAAGTTCTGCTTTCATTATATCCCTTTTCAGGAACAATTATTTCCATACCATTTAATTCAGAATCTGATTTGGAGATAATAATTGATCCACCGGATGAACTTATTTCTTGAGTTAAAACGTGAGTTTCAGGATCAACAGTAATATTGTCAGACAGTATTTGAGATTTTTCTGGTTCTGTTGGGCTATCTTCTCTACATGTGTTGAGAAATAGGAGTGATATAATAAAGAAAACAATTATTACTATTTGATGTGATACATATTTTATTGAAGTCATTTTCTCCCTCTCTAATGTTTGTTCTTATCCCTTACTGCTTAAAGCAATCTAGAATCTATTTAGAAATCGGAAAATCGACTTAATAATTATTAAATTAATAAAATCGGGAGTTAGGCGCAATTAAAATCGAAGTAGTCTTCTTAAATGAGCAAGGACTTTGTTAGAATAAGAATGGGCTAGAATATGATCTCAGCTGTGCGAAGTGCGCGCGGGAATTGACTTTTAAGTCCATCTTTTGTGGCTATGGCAGTTCCAATTAAGTTTTCTTTATATTCTATAGCTTTTCTTCCCTTTGGCTCAATAAAGGTCATGCTTTTAATCGTTCCGCCCGAAAGATAAGTATTTAGGTCTTTCTCCTCAGAAAGCTCTATAATATTTTTTGTTATTTTTTTTTGAAAAAATTGTATGGCAAGAGTGTGCAAAACTAAAAGACCATTTTTGTCAACCTTTCCTAGCTTCAATCCAACTCTGTTAAAGAAATTTAGGTTTTCAGCATTCCATTCCTTGTTTATGAATTGAATTTCATTTTTCTTAACCAGATATCGAAACTGACTGAACATATCAAGAGAAATTCCATACCAACTACTTGCTTCTTCAATTTGATTTCTAATCAATTTATGATCCCAATCCAGAAGCAAGATTTGAGTTCTTTTAATCTCCGCTTTTAATGGTCCCTGGGTTTTACCTGCTTTTTTTAGTTTTGCAATAAAAAAGCCTTCTGAGTTTATCTCCCACGGAATAATACGTCTCGTCTTTTTCAGTTCGGGATCAAGTTTTTCATCACCATACTCTGTAAGCCCGGGATGAGATTTAACTGGAAGTTCGATTTCCATTATTTCTATCGGATATTTATTTAATACTCGATTTATTAAAAACTCATTTTCTTCCAAAGTCATTGTGCATGTTGAATAAACTATCTCACCACCAACTTTCGCCGATTTGATAGCGCTCACAAGTAGCTTCATCTGAGTTTCACTTAGTCTCAGAGCATGATTTGTATTCCACCAGTTACTTACTTCTTGTTTTCTCTGTACAATACCAAGTCCTGTACATGGGGCGTCGACAAGAATTTTATCGAAATACTCATCAAAGTGTTTGCTGAGCCATTCACCTTTGCTTACCATCATTCCAGCATTCACGATATTCATTTTATCAAGATTATGTGCAAGTGACTTTATACGATTTAAGTTCGGCTCGTTTACATAAAACGTTCCATTATTTTTCATCATTAATGCAAGTTGAGTTGCCTTGGAGCCTGGTGCTGCGCACATATCAAGAGTAATATCAGAATTTATAGGGTTCAATATCAGTGGTGGTATCATCGAAGACAGGGACTGAATATAATATTTACCCATCGCAAATTCCAAAGTCTTTCCGATAACCGTACTGCCAGAGAGAACTGAATAGGCTCGCGGAACATTAGTAACTGGTTTAAGTTCAATATTGTATTTCTTTAGTGCTTCAATAAGCTTGGCTTCTTCATTTTCTAGAGAGTTAATTCGAATGTAGGGAACATACTCTGATTCAATGAACTCTTTATAGCTTTTAAAAAACTGATCTCCGAAAACTGATTTTATGTAAGAGGCAATATGTTCACTTACTTCGATCAAAGTGAGATGCTATTTCTTTTTTCCAAATAAGCGTATCACCGATGCGGGGCCACAATGGAATTTGCTTTCTTTCAGTTCAATTTGTGCTTCGAGTAGTTCGATATGATCAAAGTCTTTGTAATACTCTGCTATTTCTTCTATGGTATAAAGAGCATTTTTATTACGAGGACCGCCGGATCCGTGTTGCAGTTGGTTATTGCTGAAAACTTCTGCTATAATCATTCCGCCTTTTTTAATTGACTTTGCAATGTTCTCATGGATTATTTCTTTTTCCGGTGATTGAAGGTGAAAAAATATTACTCCCGCCGCATCATAATACTCTTCTGGATAATTATATTTTGAGAGGTCTTCATTAAGAAATTCAATACTCACTTTTTCGTGTTCAGCATAGTGCTTAGCTTTTTTAATCGCAACGGAACTAAAATCTACAGAGGTTACTTCCCATCCAGTCTTTGCAGCATAAAGTGAGTTCCGAGCTTCGCCATCACCAGGCATAAGTATTTTTCCAGGATTTAACTTATCAATTATCTTTTGAAAGTAGGTGTTGGGTTTTTCTCCATATACCAGATCGTTTTGTGAGTATCTTTCATCCCACATTTTTTTGTAATCTTTCATATCACAGTTACTAGACTTTTAAAGATTTAGGTTTAGAGATATTCTGCTTTCTAAATAGAAGATAGAGCCCAAAAAGAACAAGGGGAATACTGAGAATTTGACCCATGTTTAAGAACATTCCCTCTTCAAAACCTGATTGGTTCTCTTTAAATAGCTCGACAAAAATTCTAAATCCAAAAATCCAAATGAGAAATATTCCAAATATCAGTCCTTGTTTAAACTTTCCATCCGATCTTTTGTAAACATTGATAAGTGTAAAAAAGCAAGCCAGGTAGGATAACGCTTCATATAGCTGGGTAGGATGGCGGGGAATTTCATCTACAGAAGTAAAAATAAATGCCCATGGTAGATCAGTTGGTATTCCAATAATTTCCGAATTGAATAGATTACCCATTCGGATAAAGAATGCCGCCAGCGCCACTGTTATTACAACTCTATCCAGAACATACAAAAAGGATTGATCTTTTTTTTTCTTACTGTAAAGGTAGATTGCGATGAGAATTCCAATTGCTGCACCGTGACTAGCTAGTCCCCCAGTCCATACTTTTAATATTTCAATTGGATTTGACAAGTAGTATTCTGGATTATAGAAAAGACAGTGCCCTAACCTCGCTCCGATCACTGTTCCAAGAATCATGTACCAGATCAGATCATTAAGGTCATCCAAATTTCTTTTTTCTTTTTTATAAATCCATTCCATTATTTTGAAACCGATAATAAACGAAGTTGCAAAAAGAAGTCCATACCATCTGATATGAAGAGGTCCAAGAGCAAATATTTCGGGAGAAACACTCCATGTTATTGAAGCAAACAAAGATCACCATCCAATTTTTATTGAAAGAATAACCCAATTTAACTATTCGGCCAACAACTCGCTAATCTTGATCTATTCTATAAAAGTAATAATCTTTGATAAAAAAATTCCCGCTTTCGCGGGAATTGACATTCACTTTACCTTTTTCTTAAAATCGCTTTTAATAAAAAAATAAGGTGGGAAACTTTAGAATACCCCAAGCTCTATTTTGTTTCTTATAGTATCAACAATATCTTTTGTTGAGATATCGTCAGCTAGCATCTGATCAACATTGTTATAGGCATGAATTACAGTTGAATGATCTCTACCTCCAAAATGAAGTCCGATTGTTTTTAGTGATGATTTCGTCAGTTTCTTTGATAAGAACATTGCTATTTGTCTAGCAAGCACAATTTCTTTTTTTCTATTCTTTTCCCGGAGTTTATTCTCATCAACTTCAAAATATTCACAAACTACATGAGTTATATAGTCGATGGAAATATTGGTCTGTCTACCTGTTGCAATTTCTTTAACTGTCTTTCTTGTCAGTTCAAGATTTATCTCTTGAGAATTAAGTGATGCGCCAGCAAGTAGTTTAATAAGACATCCTTCTAATTCACGGATATTTGATGTTATGTTGAAGGCAATAAACTCAAGAATCTCTGGTGAAATATAAATCCCATAGGTTTCTGCTTTGTTTTTCAGTATTGCTATTCTAGTTTCAAAATCTGGGGCTTGAATATCGGCAGTCAATCCCCACTGGAATCGTGAGATCAGTCTCTCGCTCAATCCTTTTAGGTCTTTTGGGGGTTTATCAGAAGAAAGGATTAGTTGCTTTCCTGCTTGATGCAATGTATTGAAGAGGTGGAAGAAGTGATCTTGAGTTTTTTCTTTTCCTATCAAGAATTGGATATCATCAATTATTAAAACATCCATGCTCTTGTAGAAGCTTGAAAATTCGCTAATTCTACCACCTTGAATTGCATCAATAAATTCGACAGTAAACTGCTCTGTTGATAAATAAATGACTCTTTTGGATGGGAACTTTTCAATTATTGTATTTCCTATTGCCTGGATTAGGTGAGTCTTTCCAAGGCCCACTCCACCATAAGTAAAAAATGGATTGAAGGATGTATCACCTGGGTTTTCTGCAATTGCAACTGCTGCGGCCTTTGCTAATTGATTTCCCTCTCCCTTGATAAAGTTGTCAAATTTATACTTGGGAATAAGATAGCTTTTAAATTCTGGTCTTATTTGTACTTCTACTTTTTCAACAACTGGCTGGAGTTTATTTATAATAACAGGTTCTTCGTCTAATTCTATCTCATTAGAAACCAAATAGACTAATTTTCCATCTTCCCCAAGAACTTGCATAATTACCTTGTTGATAATTGTATTGTAATGCTCATCTATCCATTCAATAAAGAAACTGTTAGGAACTTGAATTTTGAGTACGTTGCTTTTAAAGGAAACTGGTTTAATTGGAATAAACCATGTATTGTATGTAAGTGCAGGAACATCTTTTTTAATTAAAGATAGACATGTTTTCCAAACTTCGTTCAATTCACTTGGTTTAAGATTGTCATCAGACGAGTCTTTCAATTTTAATTATCCACAATTAGCAAAATTTAAAAAATCTGTTTTTAGTAAAAATTCAATATATGTTTTTAGCATCTCTTTTTTTTATCAACATCTTGTTAACATTAGTCGCGCGATATAACTTGCTAAGAAGAAATAACTTACGCGAGATTTTTAAACCAGTCTGCACAAACTGCGCAAACAGAGTCGCTTATGGCCTAAATAAATTAAATCGTGAAACGTTTCACGAAATCATGTTATCAACAAGTTGTCAACAGGGTCTTCTCCCTTCTAAGTGGATGTGAAAATAGGATTAATTTGAAAGTTGTGCAAATTATTTTTGCTCGTTTTATCTAACTTCTTTCAAAGAAACAAAATAAAATTTTTAGCTAAAACTTTTATTAAAACGTTATAATTCTGACTTATATTTTTTATGTTTAACTATAACAATATTGCTGATATTCAAGTAAAAGTCGAAAATCTTTACAAAATTTGGGTCAAAAAATGAAGAATATTCTAATCATCTTTACTGGCGGAACTTTTTCCATGAAAATAGATAAAATAACCGGTGGAGCGGTCCCCCATTTTCATGGAAATCAGCTCTTGGAAATGATTCCAGACGCTTCCCAATATGCAAATATTTCTATGTACGAATTTGGTATGTACCCAGGTCCGCATATGACTCCGAAGCTTATGCTTGATCTTTCAAAACAAGTAAAGAAATACATTCAATCTGATGATATTGATGGAATAATTGTCACGCATGGAACAGACACACTTGAAGAAACGGCTTATCTGCTGGATCTTACCATTAAAACTCCTAAACCAATTGTTGTAATTGGTGCAATGCGTACAAGTTCGGAACCTGATTGGGATGGGCCGAAAAACTTACTTGATGCAATTCATATTGTTAATAGTCCTAATAGTCAAAATATGGGAGTCCTCGTTTGCTTGAATGGAGAAATAAATGCAGCGAGCGAAGTCACTAAAACACATACCGAGGATATTGAAACGTTCCACAGCCTTGATTTTGGCGCTCTTGGTTTTGTAGATAGAGGAACAGTAATTTTTAACAGAATGCCGAAAAAGTTAGAAACATTGAAATCAGAAAATATTGAGCCGAATGTTGATATAATTAAAATTTATGCAGGAATAACTGACAAATTCTTTAGATTTTCAGTTGATGGCGGAATTGCTGGAATCGTCGTTGAAGCTCTTGGGGTAGGAAATGTCCCACCAAAAGCTTTTGATGGAATTAAATATGCAGTTGAACATAATGTGCCAGTTGTCTTAGTTTCAAGGTGTCCTGCTGGGGAGACTTTAGATATTTATAGTTACCCAGGAGCTGGAAAATGGATAAAAGAGTTGGGTGTGATTTTTACTGACTATTTAAATGGTCAAAAAGCGAGAATAAAGCTTATGCTAGCTCTGGCAATTACAAGAGATAAAATTATGCTTCACAAATTATTTGAATGAATATGATTGAGAAACTAAAACCATGGGTCTCTACTGTTATCCTACTTCCACTAGCTGTATTTTTAATAATTAATAAGGGTAATTTTATCTTTATTATTGATCATGTCAATTTACTTTTTCATGAAGGGGGACATGGAGTTTTCAGTCTGTTCGGAAAGTTCATATACACTCTTGGCGGTTCTTTAATGCAGATCATTATTCCTGGTCTTTTCATTTTCTATTTTTACTCGCATGAACAAAGAATTGGAGTCCAAATTTCACTAATTTATCTCGCGCAGAATCTAATGAATATTGGAGTATACGCTGCTGATGCAAGAGTACAGCGGCTTCCTTTGCTTGGGGGAAACAAAGTCTACCACGATTGGACATACCTCCTTAGAAAAGTTGGATTGCTGGAATATGACCAGACTGTTGGAAACCTATTCTATATCACTGCAATTATTCTAATTATTTTGGCTTTAATTCTCCCATTGGTCATGAAAGACTATGAAAAAGTTATTCTCAATATGAGAGTATAGTTTTTCTTTCAACTTTAAATTATTTCTTATATTTTAGTGCAAATCCAAAAAGACCTCACCTTCATTAAGGAGTGAAAATGGGCAAGATTAAAGAAGTTATTAAGAGAAATGGAACAATTGTTCCTTTCAATCCAGAAAGAATTATGAACGCTATTTATCGAGCTGCTGTTTCTGTAGGTGGGCGAGATAAAGAAACAGCAAAAGAGTTGGCTGACATGGTTGTTGCTGAACTTGAAGCAGGCATGCAGGCTGGATTCATTCCTAATATTGAAGAAATACAGGATGTAATTGAAAAAGTGCTTATCGAAAATGGGCATGCGCAAGTTTCTAAGGAATATATTCTATATAGAGAGGAGAGGAAACAGAAGCGCGAATCAAATGCTGAACAAGGTACCCGTTCTGCAGATAAAATTCCATGGGAGAAAATCTGGCATATTCTTAATTGGAGCGTAAAAAATGAATTGAACACGATCGAGAAAATTAACACAAAAATCGATGAAGGAGGTTTTGCCGATGTTGTTAGTGCTTCCGAGGCATTATACGAAAAGGATGTTGACCGCGCAGCAAAGTTTATCTTAAGTAGAAGTGATAAGCTTAAGTTAGTTTTTATCAGTGGACCATCATCTTCGGGTAAAACAACTACAACTATTAAAATTGAACAGCGATTAAAAAAGCATGGATTAAGTTTTGCTACCTTGAATGTTGATCATTATTTCTTTGATCTTGAACTCCATCCAAAAGATGAGTTTGGAGACTATGATTTTGAAACTCCTCAAGCGCTAGATCTTCCTCTTATAAATGAGCATCTGCAAAAACTTGTCGTTGGAAATGAAGTGAGAATTCCAAGCTACGATTTTAAGGAGGGACAACGAACTCTTAATGCAACTCCGATGCAAGTTAAGGAAAATGAGATTATCCTAATTGACAGTCTGCATGGCCTTTATCCTCAGTTCAGTGAAGGAATTGATAATGATCTTAAATTTAAACTTTATCTTGAACCTCTTCTTCAAGTCAAAGGGGCAGATGATAAATTCGTTCAATGGACTGATATCAGATTAATGCGCAGAATGCTGAGAGACTCTGTTCATCGTGCCTACAATCCAAAGCAGACATTGGAACATTGGCACTATGTTCGTTCAAGTGAGTTGCGGCACATTATTCCATACAGCAACACAGCAGATTACATAATTAGCAGCGGTATGCCTTATGAAATCTCCCTTTACCGAGCAAGATTAATCGATAATTTTAGAGATTGGGTAAAAGATTTCAAGGATAATCCTTTAAAAGCAGACGCTTACAAAAGAGCCTCCAGAACACTAAAAGTTCTTGAAGCTGTTCGACCAATGGAAAAGGATTCGGATGTTCCCAAGGATTCTGTTTTGCGAGAGTTTATTGGTGGAAGTGAGCTTAAGTACTGATTGTTTTTAACTTTACCTACAATTAGGGAAACTTTAATCACGATATTCTCAAGGACCTATTAATGGATTAACGCTCAGAATAAAAGACACGACTGAAATAGTTTATGACCTTTATTGTTAAAATTTATTTGAATATAATATGAGAACATTGAGAAAAACAATCTTGCCTATTTTTTATCGACGGTTTGGATAAGTGTCTCTGAATTTGTTAGAAATGAATTCATAGTAAAAAATTATTGGGTCGAGCATTACAAATCTTTGGGACTTGTTTTTCCATCTGAGCCAATTAATGGAGCAGTTTGGAGTATTTGGTCTTTGCTTTTCGCAATTTCTATCTTCATAATTTCAAGATAGTTTACTATGCTCCAAACAACTTTTCTTTCTTGGTTTGTTGGTTTTATATTAATGTGGGTTGTTGTTGGAAATCTGGGTGTTTTACCAACAGGAATATTATTTATTGCTGTTCCTTTGAGTTTATTCGAAGCATTTCTGGCAACATTGATAATTACGAAAATGACAATAGAAAATGAAACGATCCTCTAAAAAGGTATTTAATGCTGTTACCTGTTAAATTACTTCATCAATTCTTTCTGTCGGGCGAGCAACAACAGCTTTCTCTCCTTTTTCAATAATTGGGCGTTCCATTAGGTTTGGCTCTTTGATCATAAGCTCAATAATTTGATCATTTGTGTAGTTGTTGTTATTAAAATCCAGTTCTTTATAAGCCTTTTCCTTTTTTCTTAAAAGCTCTTCTGGTTTCATTCCCATCTTTTTTAGTAAATTTTTTAATCTGGTTTTTGAAAGTGGTGTTTCATGATATTTTACAATATCATACTCTAAACCTTTTTCCTCCAAGTATTTAAGTCCTTGTCTGCTCTTAGTGCATGTTGGTTTATGATATATGGTTATTTCTGCCATGACTATTCTCCAATTTGTTTCTCAAACATTAAGTCTAATTTTCAAGTAGAAAAATTAGTAATTTCTTTATTGATTTGTGTTTTCAAATTATGAGGTAGTAGTGAACATTCCAAAACAGATTTCAGAAGAATTGCAATTAAAAGAAGAACAAGTTATTAGCACTGCAAAATTGTTTGCTGAAGATGCAACAGTCCCATTCATTGCTCGTTATCGAAAAGAAAATACTGGTGGTTTAGATGAAGAAGTAATACGCGAAATCGAAGATAAGTTAAATTATTATGAAATATTAGAAAGTCGGAAGGAAACGATTCTAAGCAGTATTGAAGAACAAGGCAAGCTGACAGATGAACTTAGGGAGAAAATCGTAAATTCAAATAAGTTGAGAGAAATTGAAGATCTTTATCTTCCTTACAAGCCGAAACGTAAAACAAGAGGAACTGTTGCAAAATCCAAAGGATTGGAACCTTTAGCAAATTTAATGCTTAATAGACCAAATTATGATGAAGATTTTGATGCAGAATTAGAAAAATATCTTGATGAAGAAAATGGTGTTTCATCCTCCGAAGAGGCACTGCAGGGTGCGAAAGATATAATTGCAGAAATGATTAGTGATGATGCTGATGTGCGGGAAGCTGTAAGAAATTCATTGCTTTATAATTCAACTGTTCAATCACTAAAATCTAAAGCAAAGGTTGAGAATAAAAACAAAAAGGATGTATACGAAGTATATCATGATTTTAAAATCGAGATCAACAAGATAAAGCCTTATCAAACCTTAGCTATTAATCGGGGAGAAAAAGAGGGATTTCTAAAGGCTAGTTTGGGATTTGAGAAAGAAGTAGTGCTTTCAAAAATACTTGAGACATATTTTGACTATGATGATAGTGCCTTTATGGATATTCTAGAAGTAGTTGTTGAAGATGCGTTTACGAGATTAATATTTCCCTCAATTGAAAGAGAGGTTAGGAATCAACTTACTGAAACCGCAGATCAGCATGCTATCGAAATATTTGGTGCTAACCTTCGTCAGCTTTTGCTACAACCACCAATTATGAATAAAACAATAATGGGCATCGATCCAGGTTTTGTTTCGGGCTCAAAGGTTGCTGTGATAGATGCAACTGGAAAATATTTGGAAGGACACACAATATATCCCCATTCTCCTCAAAGAAAAATAGATTCGGCTAAAGCAACGATATCAAAACTAGTTCAAAACTATAACATAGAGCTTATTGCAATTGGTAATGGTACTGCAAGTAGAGAAACAGAAGTAATGATTGCTGATCTGATAAAAGAAAATAATTTACAATGTCATTACATAATTATTAATGAAGCTGGTGCATCAGTTTATTCAGCATCACCGTTGGCAAAGAGGGAGTTCCCAGATCTTGAAGCATCAATGCGGGGAAACATTTCAATAGCGCGGCGGGTTCTTGATCCACTTGCCGAACTGGTTAAGATAGATGCTAAATCAATTGGTGTTGGTTTATATCAACATGATGTTAACCAGAAGATGTTAAGAAAAAACCTCGATGATGTTGTAGATAGCTGTGTAAACTTTGTTGGAGTAGACCTAAATACTGCCTCAGCTCCGCTTCTTACATATGTCTCCGGACTTAATTCAAGGTTGGCCTCAAATATCGTAAAACATAGAGAAGAAAATGGCAAATTTAATTCCCGAAAAGAAATTCTAAATGTGAGTGGTATTGGAGAAAAATCATTTGAACAGGCTGCTGGATTTTTAAAGATTTCCGATGGTATCAATCCTTTTGACAATACTTCCATTCATCCGGAATCATATTCTGCAACTGAACGGCTCTTAGAAATAGCATCTGTTTTAAATGAAAATATAACAACAGCTGGATCAGAAATTAAAAAATATGTTGATAAAAATGGCTCCATTAAAACTGCTGAGGAGTTAGGAATTGGTGAGCCAACACTCTTGGATATTGTAGAAAACTTGCTTAAGCCAGGAAGAGATCCGAGAGAAGAAATGCCAAAACCAATTTTGAGAAGTGATGTATTAAAAATGGAAGACTTGTCTGAGGGAATGATTTTAAATGGAACTGTTCGCAATGTTGTTGATTTTGGTGCATTCGTTGATATTGGGGTGAAGCAAGATGCCCTCCTTCATATTTCTCAAATGGTTTATAAATTTATTAAGAATCCTATAGAGGTTATTAACGTTGGAGATGTTATCGAAGTAACTGTTATAGGAATCGAAATATCAAAAGGCAGAATTTCAATTTCAATGAAAAAATGATCTTCAATAAAAATTCAAGTGATTTTTTAACAACTTTACTATTTTAACAACTCATTTATCATATTATTATCTAAATGAAAATTTCTGAATATTTACATAACACCATCTCGGAAAAAGGGGCTGCTTATCTTGTTCTTATTGATCCCGATAAATCAAGTGGAGAAAAGCTAGCAAAATTTGTTCGTCATTGTGAGCTCTCTGGGGTTGATGGCTTTCTGGCTGGTGGAAGCTTGATGACGACCCACCGTTTGGGAGAAACAATATCAACAATCAAGAACAACAGTTCTTTACCTGTAATTCTTTTTCCTGGAAGCGAGAGCCAGATAATTCCAGCAGCAGATGCAATATTGTTCATCTCGCTAATTAGTGGTAGAAACGCAGATCATCTTATTGGGAAACATGTTCTCGCTGCACCACTGATAAAAGAAATAAAAATTGAGCCGATATCTACTGGGTATATGCTTATTGAGTCGGGCAAACAAACCACCGCACAATATATGAGCGGAAGCTCTCCAATACCTAGGAATAAACCCGAAATAGCTTCAGCTACTGCCCTTGCCGGAGAATATCTTGGAATGAGTTTTATCTACCTTGAGGGAGGTTCTGGGGCAGATCAATCAGTTCCGAATGAAATGGTGAAAATGGTTGCTGACACAGTTTCAATACCCGTTATTGTCGGAGGAGGAATAAGAGAAAGCCAATCAGCGCGTGAAAAGGTTGAGCATGGCGCCAAAGTGATTATTACTGGAAATTACTTTGAAGATGAAACTAAGTGGAACTTAATTAAAAATTTTGCAGAAGCAATTCACCAAAAAAATCCTCAAATTGTATAGAGCAATACAATGCTAGTGGGTTAAGGAAAGTTATGATTGAGCCAAAAATATTCTATCGAAAACTAGATAGTATTCAAAATAAAATTGGTAAAGATAAATCTCGCCAAGAATATTTGTTCGATTTAGCTGACGAGCTCGAAAAAGTTTTTGGAGATGATCTTCGAATTGGTAAAGGAATCATCTATGAAAAAAATGATGACGAATTCATTTTAATTTCTAAACCTGATCAGTCTCAAATAAGTATTGTAAGTAATATAAAAGCAACTGATCCAGCTATTGAAGTGCTTGAAGAAAACAAAATCTATATATATGACAGTCCTTTCTTGGTTTTTCCTGGTTGGCGTAGAGATCAATCTGATTATAAAATTCCAGTAGCACTTCGTGTAAGCAGTCTTGAAAACAGCTGGATATTTGTTTTTGAATTAAAAAGCAACTGGCAAAGAGAAGAAATTGAGTTCTGCCTTAATGCAGTTAGAAGCGCATTAAAATACCGTCTTATTTCAGAATCATTAAACAATGAGATGCAGCAGGCTGTTCATATTCAAAAAAGTTTACTCCCTCAAAAAGACCCTAAAGTTAATGGGTATGATATAGCTGGTCAATCAAATCCTGCTGAACTCGTCGGGGGTGACATTTACGATTATGTAGAGTTTGATGATGATAGTTTTGGATTTTGTATTGGAGATGCTAGTGGTCATGGATTACCGGCAGCATTACTTGCTCGGGATGCAGTAACAGGTTTACGTATGGGTTTGGAAAAACACATGAAAATGGTTCACACCCTAAAAAAATTAAATCATGTTATTTATCAGAGTGTTTTTTCAACAAAGTTCATTTCGATGTTTTATGGAGAGCTTGAAGATGATGGCAACTTATTCTATGTCAATGCTGGCCATCCGGCACCAATTTTGGTCAATGGAGATCACGTAGCTGAGTTAAATTCGACAGGTGTGATATTTGGAGCTTTACCTGAAATTGAATTACATCGCTCTTTCGTAAGATTGGAAAAAGGATCAGTGTTAGTCCTCTTTACTGATGGAATATTTGAGCGAGAAAACAAAGATGGCCAGGATTATGGACTTGAAAGACTAACTAAAATAATTATAAAGAATCAAAATCATTCAGCCACAGAAATTCGAGATTCAATTTTTTCTGATGCACATTTTTTCGGTGGAAATAAAAAATGGGATGATGATGTAACTTTGGTGGTGATCAAAAGATTACTAGACTGATCAAATAAGTTTGCCCCTATATTTAAACTTGTAAAGTTCGTACCTCATTGAATATCCCACAGTTCTCTAATTTTTCTTTCGTATCTTTATTTATATTATAAATTATGTTACTTGGAAAGAGACTTTATGAATACGTTTGAAGAGTTAGGGTTAGAAAAAGATATTATTGCAGCGATTGAAGATTTGCATTTTGTTAAACCAATGCCAGTTCAAATGGAGGTTATACCCCATCTAATTAAAGAAAACCATGATGATATAATTGCCTTAGCCCAAACAGGTACTGGTAAAACTGCTGCATTTGGTTTACCCCTCATACAAAAAATAGATGCATCAAACAAAAAGACACAGTTTTTAGTTATTAGCCCTACACGAGAGCTTTGCTTGCAGATAGCTGATGATCTCAAAAGTTATTCAAAATATAAAAGCAAAATTAAAGTTGAGGCCGTGTTTGGTGGAGCAAGTATTGAAAGACAAATAAAGTCGATTAAAAAGGGAGCTCATATTATTTCTGCAACTCCAGGAAGATTGCTTGATCTAATAAATAGACGAGTTGTAGATATCCGTCATATTGACACGGTAATTCTTGACGAAGCTGATGAAATGCTCAATATGGGTTTTAGGGATGATCTTGAAGACATTTTAAGGGAAACACCAAAAGAGAAAAAAACACTTCTCTTTTCTGCAACTATGCCAAAGGAAGTTAGAAAAATTGCAGATAACTATATGAACAAACCGATAGAAATTACAATTGGCAAGAAAAATGTTGGCGCTGAAAACGTTAGTCATGATTGTTACATCGTTCATGCAAGGGACAGATACTTAGCGTTAAAAAGAATTGTTGATTACTATCCAGAGGTTTACGGTATTGTTTTTTGTCGAACTCGAAAGGAAACACAAGAGGTTGCTGACAAACTTATGGAAGATGGTTATAATGCGGATTCTATTCATGGCGATCTTTCGCAAGCTCAGCGTGACGCAGTAATGAATAAGTTTAGAATTAAACATCTTCGTCTGCTAGTTGCTACAGATGTTGCTGCGCGTGGATTGGATGTGCATGATTTAACACATATAATAAATTATAATCTTCCAGATGAATTAGAAGTCTATACTCACAGAAGTGGGCGTACAGGTAGAGCGGGAAAAATTGGAACTTCCATAATAATAGCAAACCTCAAAGAAAAAGGAAAACTTCGAACAATCGAAAAACAAATTAGTAAAAAGTTTGTGAATAAAGATGTCCCTTCTGGAAAACAAATTTGCGAGAAACAGTTGTTTCATTTAATTGATCGAATGGAAAAAGTTGAGGTCGATTATTCTCAAATTGATTCTTTCTTGCCAGAAATCAATGCAAAACTCGAATGGCTCGATCGAGACGAATTGATTAAAAAATTCGTGTCCGTTGAGTTCAATCGCTTTTTAGATTATTACCGAAATGCTCCAGACCTAAATAAAGCAACCAAAGAAAAAGAAAAATTCTCTAAGAAAGGGAAAGGTTCTGGCCAATATACACGCTTCTTTATTAATTTAGGAAGTATTGATAAACTTAAACCTGTTGATTTTATTGGAATATTAAACGATTATACAGGAATAAGAAATATCGAAATTGGTGAGATTGATATTAAAAAAACTTTTTCGTTTCTAGAAATCGATTCTTCTTATACAAAAGAAATATTGGCTGCATTCAAAAACAAAAAATTCAAGAAGCGTGAGATTAATATCGAAGTTGCCACAAGAGAGCGAAAAGAGAATCTTGGAAGCCCGAGAAGCAAAAGATCAGGTAACAGAACTAGTAAGCCAAGAATGAAACAAGGGCGAAAACAGGGGCGGAGTACAAGAAAAGGGAAGAAAAAATAAGCTTGAATAATATCATTTGGTAGTAATATTAGTTGGATTTTCGGATATATAGTAAAAGAAGAAAAGCATTCCTCCAGACTGGCCTCAATATTTAACTCACAGGCCACATTTAAGTATTCTAAGAAAAACTTTCATCTCTTTGCCGGAGGAATTAATTTATTCCATGATATTGTGGAAAAACAAAACTCACTTTTAGGATGGATTGTTTCTGGGGTTGGTATTAAGACATATGATAATTATTCATCTCCTCTCAATCAAGATGATTGGGGTAACAGTCTTGATAATCTGGCAAACATTGATGGTCATTTTGTAGTTGTAAAATGGGATATAAACACAATCTCCATCCAGTCTGATCAATTAGGCATGAGAGATCTTTATATTTCAAAAAATGAATCAGAAATTGTTTTCTCGACTCGAATTGATTTTCTTCTCAAGGTTCATAAACCCAGTCTTGATTTTGCCAGTTTTGGCAGCAGATGGCTTTTATTTAACCAAATCACAACTGAAAGCGTATTCAAAGGAATGACTAGGATTGTTTCCGGAAAACATGCGGTAATATCATTGAGAACTTTTGACATTCAAATATCGGAATCCAATTGGTTGCCGATAAATACGGATGAGCTAATGTCATTTGAGCAATTTAGCAAGAAATTGAAATCACTAATTTTTTATCGTAATAATTTAACATTGGGACTATCCGGTGGTTTAGATTCAAGAGTAATATTATCGTATCTTTTGCAGAGCTCTAAAAGCTTTGATGCTTTTACATTCGGAGAACCTAATCACCCTGACAGTGTTGTTGCAAAACATATTGTGAAAAAATATAATCTTGACCATCAATTTATTAATGCAAAACCTCCAATAATTGATAAAATAATTTCCAAAATGCTTTGTTATTCAACACAGACAATTGTTAATAATGCTGCATCTGAAATATTCCAAACAATGAACTATTTATCGCTAGATCAAAAGAACTTGGTCGATGGGGGATTTGGTGAAATTTGGAGACGAGAATTTTTCTATAGGCTATATTTTAAAGAGAGGGATTCGATAAAAAACAGAAACACAGCTAATATATTGCCTTATCTTAGAATTCCTAGAGCCGATATTTTCAACAATGATGTTACTCAAATAATGGAATCAACGTTATCTGTCCAACTTGACAAATGGTTTGAGATCTTACCTTCTCATGAAACAATAGGTGTTGAAAATTGGATTGATCTATTCGCAATAAAAACACGGTTACCAAACTATTATTCACATGAGCAAGCAAGGATTGATGAGCAAGTTGTAAGCTTAATGCCATTCGCGCAGTTATCTTTGCTCAATGAATTATTACGTTTACCAATTCAAAAACGTAAAAATGGACGCATGTTCAAAGAAATAATAAATAAAAATTATCCCACTCTGAAAAAATTACCACTCGCAAAAGGTGATTCCAAATATCCCTACTTTTTTAATTCATTGCAATCAAGAGCCCTAAGTGAATTTAGAAAAAGGTTAAGGATAGGAGGATATCAAAACGATTCAAAAAAACAATTATTTGAAACCTTAAAACCATTTATATTTGAAACAGTTAATTCAAAGAATGTAGCCCAGTCGAGTTATTATGACTTCGGCAAAGTTAAAGCAGTTGTTGAAAATTACTATGCCGGAAATCAAAATTATCAACATGCCCTTGATTGGTGGTTATCATTTGAATTATTCAGACAAAATCTTGAATAAATTGTAAAATTACTGTAAAAATTTATCCTCCACAGCCTACTCGCTTAAAATCTGGTCAAAAATCGTTATATTTGCAGTTATAAAACCGAAAGGAAAAAATGAGTATAAAGAAAGAACAACATACATTTCACATCCCTGTTATGGGATTGAGTTATACAATAGATACCCCAATTAAGGTTTCTCATCTTGGAATATCTTCTGTTATGTCAATTTTTGAGCATAATTTTATCGAGAAAATGAGAGAGTTCTACTCTAAGAAATTTAATTTCCCCTTCGAACCAATAACTAACAAAGTTGAAGATTTTAGAGCTAAAAGAATAACATCTTACCTAGATCTTGTTGATAAAATTGTAAAAGAGAACATGGAGTCACTTAAAAAATCTTTTACAGAAAAAGGGGAAGAGCTAGAGAAATACTTCGATCTCCTTCCATCCTTTTCTGATCTGAAGAAGAGATTTCAAAAATTGTTAGAGAATAACACTAGTCTGAATGACATTCAAAACTGGTTGTCTGAAAACTTAACTTTCGGAGATATTGATGTTAACATAATGACCAAACTTGATGGTGCTAATTACAACGGAAATGAGAAACTTTCTCAGGAGCATAACCACGCGCATACAGCTGTAAGAGGTTTTGCAAATAGTAAACTTAGCTCTTCTCTTGTTCTCTCTGCTGGAATGAACCCAAGGTTGTTTGGATATATGGAACAGTTTGATGATTTTTATCCAGATGAAAATGGGGATTTCAAGAAAAAGATCATTATTAAAGTTAGTGATTATAGATCAGCAATTATACAAGGGAAGTTTTTCGCAAAAAAAGGTTTATGGATTTCTGAATACAGAGTTGAATCTGGATTAAATTGCGGCGGTCATGCTTTTGCTACTGATGGTTACTTACTTGGCCCTATCCTAGAAGAATTCAAACAAAAGAGAAATGAACTTCTAACCACCACTTACGAAATATTTAAAGATGCTTTGGCAAAAAAGAACCGCACAATACCCGTGCAAGTTCCACAAACTAAATTAACAGCTCAAGGTGGGGTTGGCACATCAGACGAACACAACTTTTTGCTAGATGAATATAACCTTGATTCTGTTGGCTGGGGATCTCCATTTCTTCTCGTACCTGAAGCAACAAGTGTTGAAGAAAATACACTTCAAGTATTAAGTGATGCTGGTGAAGACGATTTATACTTAAGCAAAGCTTCTCCCCTTGGTGTACCTTTTAATAATGTGAGGGGAAGCACAAAAGATATTCAAAGAAAAGAAAAAGCAAAGACTGATAATCCCGGAAGTGCTTGTCCAAAAAAATTCCTCACTTTTAATCAAGAGTATACAGAAAAACCGATATGCACTGCTTCAACTCAATTTATTGGATTAAAGCTAAAAGACATTCAAAAAGAAAGCCTTTCAGATGAAGATTTTAATTTGAAATATGAAACATTAACCGAGAAAGAATGCCTCTGTAATGGACTTTCAAACTCATCTCTTTTGGTTAACGACCTTGATGTAAAAATGGAGGGGGCAGCAGTATCAGTTTGCCCAGGACCTAATATTGCCTACTTTTCTGGGAAATTATCTCTAAAT
The DNA here is from genome assembly GCA_963751695.1 of uncultured Ignavibacteria bacterium. Classification (GTDB taxonomy): domain Bacteria; phylum Bacteroidota; class Ignavibacteria; order Ignavibacteriales; family Melioribacteraceae; genus SZUA-22. Next base: position 352,186 of record CAVVVP010000003.1, read on the forward strand.
GAAATGGTTGATCATATCTATGGTAGAATTAACATTTTAAATACTGATTCTAGACCAAATCTTTTCATAAAAGAATTAAAAATGTATATCGATTTTCTAAAAGATAAGTTTTCAGAAATAACATACCCTGTTTCTGATAAAGACATTAAGTATTTCGATACATTTATAAATAATCTAAATGAAGGAATAGAATATTACAAAGATCTTTTTGAGAAGCATACGAATAGACTAAATGATGTTTACGAAAATGCAAAAAAAGATCTACAAAATCTTGAGACTGAACTACACCATTTTACTCTTACGTTTGCATAGTCTCCCCCTTATATTACAGTTTTAGTATTAAGAAAATGAGTTTAGATGAAATTCTGGACTCATTTGATTTAAATTCCACCAACCAACCTCTGCAGTATTTCTCAAAATTCCGTATTTTTGTTAATTAGAAAATATTGATAGGAGAGAATAATGACACCCAATTTTGATATGATAGAAAAAGTCTACAATACCCTTGCTGAGAAGCAGAAACAAGCAAAAGATATTGTGGGTAGACCATTAACACTTGCCGAAAAGATTTTGTATTCACATTTATGGGATGCACCCAAAAAGGCTTTTGAAAGGGGAGTCGATTATGTTGATCTATCCCCAGACAGAGTTGCAATGCAGGATGCTACTGCTCAAATGGCGATGCTGCAATTCATGCATGCTGGTAGAGCAAAAGTTGCTGCACCCTCCACTGCACACGCCGATCACTTAATTCAAGCTAAAATTTCTGCAGAAGTTGATCTCGATAGAGCGAAATATGAAAACTCAGAAGTATATGATTTTCTTGAAAGTGTTTGCAGCAAGTATGGTGTTGGGTTCTGGAAACCTGGTGCTGGAATAATTCATCAAGTAGTCCTTGAAAATTATGCTTTCCCTGGTGGAATGATGATAGGAACTGATTCACATACACCCAACGCTGGTGGCCTTGGAATGATTGCAATTGGAGTTGGTGGCGCTGACGCTGTTGATGTAATGGCTGGTATGTCTTGGGAACTGAAATGGCCAAAGTTAATTGGTGTCAAACTTGTAGGAAAACTCTCTGGCTGGACCTCTCCAAAAGATGTTATTCTTGAAGTCGCTGGAAGGCTTACTGTTAAAGGTGGAACTGGTGCCATCGTTGAATATTTTGGTGAAGGAACGAGATCAATATCTGCCACTGGCAAAGGAACTATTTGCAATATGGGTGCAGAAATTGGAGCAACAACTTCTCTTTTCCCTTTTGATGAAAAGATGGCAGACTATCTAAAAATAACCCGCAGAGGAGATGTGGCCGACTTAGCACTAAAGCACAAAGAACTACTTGTTGCTGATAGTGAGGTCGAAGAAAATCCAGATAAATATTTTGATGAAATATTGGAAATAAACCTAAGTGAGTTAGAACCACATCTAAATGGTCCGTTTTCTCCAGACCGTGCATGGAATCTTTCTCAAATGAAAGAAGCGGTTAAGGAAAATGATTTTCCTGAAGAATTAAGTGTAGGACTTATTGGAAGCTGTACAAACTCAAGTTATGAAGATATTGATAGAGCAGCAAGTATTGCAAGGCAAGCACTTGATAAAGGTCTCAAAGCTAAATCCAAATTCACGATCACACCAGGTTCAGAACAAGTCCGTGCTACAATTGAACGAGATGGACAACTACAAACTCTGACGGATTTCGGTGGAGTGGTTCTTGCAAATGCATGCGGTCCATGTATTGGAATGTGGGAGCGAATGGATAATCCTGATCAAAAACGAAACAGCATTGTCACTTCTTTTAATCGAAATTTTGCAAAACGCCAGGATGGAAATCCAAACACACTTGCATTTGTAGCTTCTCCTGAAATTACTACTGTTTTAACTCTTGCTGGTACTATAACTTTTAATCCCGAAACCGATTCCTTGGTTGATTCAGAAGGAAATGAGTTTAAACTTAATTCTCCCTTTGGTGATGAACTTCCTCAAAATGGTTTTGAACCTGACTTAACTGGTTATCTGGAGCCTGCTGAAGATGGTTCTTCCGTCGAAGTGAAAATAACTCCAGAAAGTAGCCGTCTGCAATTTTTAGATAGATTCGATCCTTGGGATGGAAATGATTTTATAAATATGCCGCTGTTGCTTAAAGCAAAAGGCAAATGCACAACAGATCATATTTCAATGGCTGGTCCATGGCTCAAATTTCGAGGTCATTTAGATAATATTTCTGACAATTTCCTCCTTGGGGCTGTAAATGCATTTACCGAGAATACTGGTGAAGTAAAAAATCAGTTAACCGGGGATTATCAGACTGTCCATCAAGTAGCAAGAGATTACAAGTCCAAAGGTTTAAATTGGATTGTGGTTGGGGATGAAAACTATGGTGAGGGATCAAGCCGAGAACATGCAGCAATGGAACCGAGATTCCTAGGTGCAAAAGCAATTGTAGTTAAAAGCTTTGCTCGAATTCATGAAACAAATTTGAAAAAACAAGGACTTCTTCCCTTAACCTTTGCAAATCCAGCAGATTATGATAAATTACTTGAAGATGACAGACTTGATTTAGTTGATTTAAAAAATCTTGCTCCTGGAAATCAAGTAAAATTAATTATAAACCATTCTGATGGGACGAAAGAAGAAATAATGCTAAATCATACAATGAATAAAAATCAAATTGAATGGTTTAAGGCAGGAAGTGCTTTAAATTTAATTGCAGCACAAAATAAGTGACTAATTTATTTGAAGCCCAGCTTTTCAAAAAGCGCTGGGCTTCTATTTTACTATTAATTATTTTTTCGCAAATACCAGTTTGTGTTCATCTTCTTCAACCATAACTGTATCTCCAGCAGAGAAAGCTCCCATGAGGATTTCCGTAGAAAGCGGATTAATTATATACTTCTGAATCATTCTCTTCAATGGTCTTGCTCCATAAGAAACATCATAACCAGCTCTCATAATAAAATCTTTTGCAGACTCTGCTACTTCTAAGTTGATTTCTTTTTCTCCAAGGAGTTTTTCAACGTTCTTCAGCTGGATATCAATTATATTTCTGATTTCTTTATGAAGTAATGGTTTAAAAAGAACAATTTCATCAATCCTATTCAAAAATTCTGGACGAATAGTTTTTCTCAATAGATCTGATAATTCAATTCTTAATTCTCCCATGATGGAATTAAAATTTTCTTCATTAATTATCTCCATTTTCTCTTGGATCATTCCAGCACCAATATTTGATGTCATAATAATTATCGTGTTCTTGAAATCAACAGTCCTGCCTTGATTATCAGTCAGTCTTCCGTCATCAAGAACCTGAAGCATAATATTATATACATCGTGATGAGCTTTTTCTATCTCATCCAGCAGAACAACCGAATATGGTCTCCTTCTTACAGCTTCTGTAAGTTGCCCTCCTTCTTCATATCCTACGTAACCGGGAGGAGCGCCAATAAGCCTTGAAACCGAATGCTTCTCCATATACTCTGACATATCAATTCTGATCATTGCATGTTCATCGTTAAATAGAAAATCGGCTAGTGATCTTGCAAGTTCTGTTTTACCTACACCTGTAGTACCAATAAAAATGAATGATCCAATAGGTTTACTGGAATCTTGTAACCCCGCACGAGATCGTCGGATTGCATTAGAAACAGCAATAACAGCTTCTTCCTGACCAACTACTCTTTTATGCAGTTCCTCTTCCATTCTAACTAATTTGCTTTTTTCACTTTCCAGCATTCTGCTTACAGGTATTCCCGTCCATTTTGCCACCACTTCTGCAACATCTTCAGCATCTACTTCTTCTTTTAATAGCCTTGTGTTTTTCTGAATTCTTGTTAAATCTTCTGTTTCCAACTTCAACTCCTTCTCGAGATTAGTTATCAATCCATATCTTATTTCAGCAACTTTAGCCAAATCTCCTTCTCGTTCATATTTATCTGCTTCTGATTTCTTGTTTTCAATCTCACCTTTCAAATCACGAATTTTCTGAATTTTTTCTTTTTCCAAAATCCAATGACTTTTAAGTTTATTTCTCTTTTCTTCAAGGTCTGCAAGTTCTTTCTTTAGATCTTTTAGCCTTTTTGCAGAAGCTTCATCATTCTCTCTATTAAGCGCCTCGCGCTCAATTTCAAGTTGTTTGATTTTTCTCTCCAACTGATCTAACTCTTCTGGCATGGAATTGATTTCTATCCGGAGCTTTGATGCTGATTCATCAATCAGGTCAATTGCTTTGTCCGGCAAGAACCGATCAGTTATATACCGATTTGATAGTTGAGCAGCAGCCACGATTGCACCATCAGTAATTCTAACACCGTGGTGAATTTCGTATCTCTCCTTTAATCCGCGTAAAATTGAAATCGAGTCCTCTTCTGTCGGTTCAACGACTAAAACAGGTTGAAATCTTCGTTCCAAAGCAGCATCTTTCTCAATATATTTTTTGTACTCATTAAGGGTTGTCGCACCAATTGCGTGAAGTTCTCCTCGAGCTAATGCTGGTTTTAAAATATTTGCAGCATCCATCGCTCCTTCTGTTTTGCCTGCACCAACTAGTTGATGAATTTCATCAATAAAAAGAATAATCTCCCCTTGTGCGTCTTGAACTTCCTTTATAACAGCCTTTAGTCTCTCTTCAAACTGACCTCTATACTGTGCGCCGGCCACAAGTGCGCCCATATCAAGTGCTACTATTTTTTTAGTCTGTAAATTCTCAGGTACGTCACCTGAGACAATTCTATGAGCCAAACCCTCCGCAATTGCTGTTTTACCAACACCTGGTTCGCCGATCAGAACCGGATTGTTCTTTGTCCTTCTTGACAATACCTGTAAAACTCTTCTAATCTCCTCATCTCTTCCAATTACCGGATCAAGTTTGTTTGTTTTAGCAAGTTCATTTAAGTCTCGTCCATATTTTTTTAAAGACTGATAAGTCTCTTCTGGATTTTGTGAAGTAACTCTTTGATTTCCTCTTATATCTTTAAGTGCAGAAAGAATAATATTTCTATTCACTCCTGCTGCATTAAAAAGTTTTTCAATATCTCCACCAGCTTCTGAAAGTGCGATTAACATGTGTTCGGTTGAAATATATTCATCTTTTAATCCCTTTGCTTCTTTAGCAGATTGATCAAGAATTTTACCAGTGTTTGTGGATAACTGCTGATTACCAATTCCTGTTCCTGTCACTTTTGGGAATTTCTCTAAGATACCTCCAACTTTAATTTTTAGCTGATCAACACTTGACCCTATTTTTTGAATAATTGAAACAGCAATGTTGTCTTCATCCTGCAGCATAGCTGCTAATAAATGCTCAGGTTCAACTATTTGATTATTATAATTCTGAGCTATTTCTATTGAATTTTGTATTGTTTCCTGTGCTTTTACAGTAAACTTGTTTAAATCTAATGCCATAATAATTTATCTCCTTCACTTCAAATTTTTTCTTAGTAACTTTCTAATCACTATAATCAAACTAATTCTTAAAAACTTTAAATTATTTAATATGATGAAAAAAAACTGGATTTGTTTCATTTCCATACTGGTTTTTCAACAATTTTTTGCTCAAAATGTTTCACCTAAGTATGAATTTAGGGCTGCATGGATTGCCACAGTAGCTAATATTGATTGGCCAAGCGGCAATTTTCTGACATCGGACGAACAAAAAGAAGAATTAATTATGATGCTCGATTCCTTAAAAGAAGCTGGAATGAACGCTTTGTTTTTTCAGATCAGAACTGAGTGCGACGCATTATATGATTCTTCTATCGAGCCATGGTCGTATTGGCTGACGGGAGAACAAGGAAAGTCTCCTTCTCCTTTTTACGATCCACTAAAATTTGCTGTTGCAGAATCTCACAAGAGAGGAATGGAGCTTCATGCATGGTTTAACCCATATCGAGCAGTTAAGGACACTGCTTCATATCAACAGAGTGAAAATCATATTTCTGTAAAACATCCAGATTGGTTGATTAAATCAGGCAAATATTTAATGCTTGATCCTGGATTACCTGGAGTCCGAGATCATCTTAAGGCTGTCATGAAAGACGTGTTGGTTAGATACGATATTGATGGAATACACTTCGATGATTATTTCTATCCATACGGACCTAAAATTTCTAATGAGGACTCTCTTACTTATGCTGAACACAACCGTGGGATTGAAAATGTTGATGATTGGAGACGTGATAATATCAATCTCTTAATGGCAGAGATATACGAAATAATTCAGATAAATAAACCAAAAGTTAAATTTGGAATTTCTCCATTCGGTATTGTTCTCAATAAATACGCTGGAACAACCGGTTTTAACTCTTTTAATATCATTTACTGCGATCCACTCAATTGGTTAGTTAACAGAATTGTTGACTACATTACTCCACAAATTTACTGGGAGATAGGCCATCGCAAAGCAGACTATGCTAAACTTCTCCCTTGGTGGGCAAATGTTACAACAGAAAGACATCTTTATGTTGGTCATTTTTCAAGCAGAATGGCAGCAAACAATTATAAGGGAAAAAGCTCGGAGATCGGTGATCAAATAAGGTTGAATAGATTGACTAAGAACGTTTTAGGTTCTGTGTTTTTTAGCGCTAAATCTATCTCCCGCAATTGGAGTGGATTAGCAGATTCAATGCGAACAGATTATTACCGCAACATATCTTTACCCCCACAGATGCCTTGGCTTGATAACATTTCACCATTACCAGTCGAAAACTTACATAGAATTGAGACAGATTCTGGCGTGTTGCTATATTGGAACTTGCCGAATGAAGCAGAGGATGGTGAATTTCCTCATTATTATTTAGTTTACAAATTTAAGGATGAATCGGACATCGATCTTACTGATCCCTCCAAAATTATTACAAAGGTTTTAAATAAAAATACCAGCTTCTTTGACCTTATTACTCTGGAGAATGATAGTTCGTATATATATATTGTGACTTCTGTAGATAGACTACATAATGAGAGTCATCCGGCAACAATTAAAATTCCATAAATGAAACTCCTTGAGAGAGAATGCTCTCAAGGAGTTTATATCAAGATTAATCTTTCATTTTAAGATCATCCTCAGTAACAGTTCCTGCAACAATAATAATAGCTCTACCAGGATCAATGTGTTTTTTGATAGCACTATTTACATCTTCAAGTGTAATAGCATTTATCATTTCTGGGTACTCATCCATATAGCTTGGCTCGTATCCTCTTTGGGTAATGCCATGTATTCTTGAGGCCATTCCACTTGTTGTTGAAAGACTTACTTTGTATCCTCCAATAGCTCTTGTTTTAGCAGCTTTTAACTCTTCTTCGGTAACACCTTCATTAACCCATCTTTTAAATTCACGTTGAGTAGAATTCAATCCTTTTGCCAACAGATCCGGGGAGAATGTGCCTCTTATAGCAAATTGTCCATCTGCAAAGATATCTCCCTGTAGGAAAGAGTTAATTGCGTAAGTTAATCCTTCATCGTCTCTAATAATAGACATGAGGCGTGCTGAAAACCCTCCCATTCCGAATATACTGTTGCCAATACTTAATGCTAAGTAGTCCTCATCTGTTCTCCTCAGACCAGTTGTTAAAGCGATCTGCAGAGTTGCACTGGTTTTCTCTTCCATATCAACTATAACAGTTTCTCCAACTGTAACTTGTTCTGCTTTCTCAACATTAACATACTCAACTCCACCGCTCCAACCACTAAAAGCATTCTCCACATATTTATTTACTGAGCTATGGTCAAGATCACCAACAACAACAAAAATCATTGATTTTGGGCCGTAATATTTAGCATAGAATTTTTTCACTTCATCTATGGTGGCTTTTTCAACATCTGCGACTAATTTTTGAACAGAAGTTCCATGGTTTGGATGACCTTTTGGAAACAGCATACTATCAGCTGTTTCTGAAGACCTAATGTTTGTGTCTTCTAATAATCTTTTCAAGCCACCCATTCTTTGTACTTTAAGTTTCTCAAATTCTTCACTATCAAATGCAGGAAACCTAAGTTGTTCTGCCAACAAACCAACAACCACATTAACATCTTTGGATAAACATTTACCGATAAATGTTAAGTTGTGGGTGTCAACTGAAAAAGAAAGTTCTGCTCCAAGATTTTCAAGTTTTTCTGCAAGCATAAATTTATCATTCTTTTCTGTGCCTTTATCTAGCATGTTGCCTGTTAGATCAGCAATCATTGAATTTTCTTCAGGTGAGAGAAAGTCACCCGCAGCAAAACTTCCTCTGAATGTAACTACATCTTTCACGCCAGTTTTGGCTGTAAGAACCATTATACCATTTATCTTGTTAGATTCAATATTCTCGGAAATATTTGTTGGTTGTATTGGTTTTGGATCAATCATTGAAGTATTTAAAATTTCAATATTATTTTCGATTTCCTTATAGAACGCTTTTGTTTGACCTTCATACCAAGAGGATGGTTTCAGTTCATCTTGATCTCCTCCTTCAGTTTTGGGTATGAAATAACCAACAGTTCTTTGCGATTCATCAAAATATTTTTCTACAACTCTCTTTATATCAGCAGTAGTAACTTTTTTCAGGTTATCTAAGTAATCAACATAGAAAGTCCAGTCTCCTTTAGCTATGGCTTCATTCAACTGACTTGCTATCGAGAAAGAACCGTCTCTTTCGTAGGCTGTTTCAGCAGTAATTTGGTTGATTACTCTTTTCAATTCATCTTCTGTCACTCCATCGGATTTAATCTTCTCTATCTCCTGAAGTACTATCTCTTCAACTTCTTTGTGGGTTGCTCCTGGCGCTAAGAAAACATAAGGCGTAAATAATGATGCATCATGGAAAGGAACATAGAAATTAAATATGTCCACCGCTTTGTTTTGGTCAACTAATGCTTTATAGAATCTGCTTGATTTTCCATTTGCTAAAATGTAGTCCAAAAGCACAAGAGGATATGTGTCCTCATTAAGACCTTCAGGAACTTTTTGTGCTATACCGACAACCCCTAATTGACCTGAACGATGTACTTCTACTCTTCTGATTCCCTGCTGTTCAGGTTCGGTTGTATAAAGATTGGGAATTTCTTTAGGGGATGATGAAATTTGTCCATAATATTTTTTTATCAATTCAAGTGCATTATTCGTATCAAAATCGCCAATTACTGTTACTGTCGCATTATTTGGCCAATAGAATGTATCATAGAATTCTCGTAATTTTTCAATTGGTACCCCTTCAATATCAGATTTCCATCCAATTGTTGAATGATGGTAAGGATGAGCTTGAAAAGCTGCGGCCCAAATTGCTAGATTCAATGCCTGGAATGGGGAATTTTCTCCTCTTTCAAATTCATTTCTTACTACAGTCATTTCTGCATCCCTATCTTCAGCTTTAAGCCAAAGATTTCTCATTCGATCTGATTCAAGTTCAATAGTTAATTCAAGATAATCGCTAGGTATTGATTCGTAATAATTAGTTCTGTCGAGCCAAGTTGTAGCATTCATTCGCGCGCCAATGTTTCCAAGTGCTGCGTCAATATGTCCACCATTCTCCTTGTTAAATTTATCTGTTCCTTTGAACATTAAATGTTCTAAGATGTGAGTGGCTCCAGTAGTTCCTGTAACTTCGTTTCTTGAACCTACTCTGTATGTAACCATAAAAGTAAGTACGGGTGCTGAGTGCTCTTCCATTAGCAAAATAGATAGCCCATTACTATCAAGTTTGTATTCTGTAATTCCGCCCTTAGACTTAACTTCTGTAAATCCTTCAGGAATTGGTGATGCCATTAGAGATATGGAAACTAAAAACAGCAAAATAAGTGTTTTTTTCATGGATATTTCCTCCTAATTTTTAAAAGAATCGCTTCTATTTAGATGTTCAAGATAATTTGTGGTTTCATTAATTTTTTGAAAGTATTTTGATAATTTTTTCTTTCATTCCCTTGTTGCCCTGAATACCTCCTGAGTGAATAGCAACAATGTTTGCTTCATCATTGAAATATTCCTTTTTTATTAGATCCGCAATTCCAAACATCATTTTATTTGTGTAAATATAATCTAGACTAAAACCATTAAGCTTTTCAAAATCAATTGTGAATTCAATCAATTCTTTAGATAATTTTGCAAAACCCTCAAAGTGATATTCAGTATTTAACTCCCAATTTGAATAATGTTTTCCACTATATGCAAATACAAGATCTGAAATTACATTTTCAAGGAATTCTCCTCCCTTTAGTGCTGGGAATGCTATTGCCTGTTTATTTCCCTTTAAGCCACAGACGATTCCAGCAAATGTACCACCGCTACCAGAAGACGAGCAGATATAATCGTAATCAATATCTATTTGATTTATAGTCTCTGAACATCCTTTTACGGCTAGTTCGTTTGTTCCACCAACAGGAAGGATATAAACACCACCAAATTTCTGTTTGATTAAATCCAAGAAGTCATTGGAATCTCTTTCCCTAAAGCTTGAGCGATCGATATAATGAAGTTTCATTCCGCAGTTGATGGCTGATTGAAGTGTAGGGTTAAGAGGCAAATGCTCTTCACCTCTAATTAAACCAATAGTTTTAAAATCGAACATTTTTCCAGCTTCAGCAGTTGCATGGATATGATTTGAATACGCCCCGCCAAAGGTTAGCAATGTATCAATATTTTGTCTTTTCATTTCTGCAATATTGTGCTTCATCTTAAACCACTTATTGCCAGAGATGGTATGGTGAACTAAATCGATCCTTTTAATAAAAACATTTACGCTGGCATTAACCCCGGGTAGCTGAACTTTTTCAACTATAGCTGCAGATTCATCTATGTGCTCATGAAACCTAAACATATTTGGCTTTTTGATGTTCTAAAAACATCTATTTGAAAAAATATTTAAATTGAAAATATATATTAAAGAATTTTTAGGAGCGAAAATGATTAATCTTCTATTTGTTTGCATGGGTAACATATGCCGCTCCCCATCTGCGGAAGCTGTTATGAAATCACTGATTGAGCAGAACGGACTTTCTGATAAAATACATTGCGACTCTGCCGGTACAATTTCATATCACGTTGGTGAGTCGTCAGATACTAGAATGATACAGCATGCTTCGAAGCGTGGATATGATCTTAACAGCATCGCACGTCATCTCCAGCGTTTTGATCTTGAATACTTCGACTATATCCTAACAATGGATGACGAAAATTATGAGAATGTCGTTTCCTTAGATACAGAAGAAAAATACACGCATAAAATTTTTAAAATAACCAAGTTCTGCACGAATTATAATACTGCTGAGGTTCCCGATCCATACTACGGCGGTCCGAAGGGATTTGAATATGTTCTTGACCTTCTTGAAGATGCTTGTAATGGCTTCCTCGATCACATTTTAAATGAGCACCAACAATTAAAGTGAATCTGGCTCATAAAATAGAAGAGAGTATTTCAGAAAAGATAATTTCTTCTTCGTCGTTAGGCGGAGGTTGTATTGCAAATGCATCTTTAATAAAAACCGAAGAGGGCAACAAGTATTTTACTAAATCTTATGGCAACAACTCCCACATTCTACGAAATGAGGCTAATGGATTAAAGGAACTTGCAAAACCAAATGCAATCCGAATTCCCAAAGTGATTGTTCTCGATGATGAATTTTTAATTCTTGAATACATTGAGCAAGGAAGAAAAACAAGTAATTTTTCTTCTGATTTTGGGCGCCAATATGCTCAAATGCACAAGTACAAAAGTGACAAATTTGGTTACTTCGAAAACAACTTTATTGGCTCAACTCCCCAAATAAATTTACCTCAGAGTGATAATTGGGTTGAATTTTTCTGGCAGAACCGTCTTCTCTACCAATTTAATTTAGCTGAACAAAATCATTACATCGATAATTCATTTAGAGGATTTTTTATAAAATTGGAAAGTACATTTCCCTCTATTATTGAAGGAACAGAAGAGGAGCCAGCGTTATTGCATGGTGACCTATGGGGAGGAAATTACATGGTCGATAATACCGGCTCTGCTGTTTTAATTGATCCCGCTGTATATTATGGTCACCGAGAAGCTGATCTTGCGATGACCAGAATGTTTGGGGGATTTGATTCTGAGTTTTACAGATCTTACAACGAAGAGTACCCTTTAATTGAGGATTGGAAATATCGAATTGATATTTATATGTTATACCATGTGATGAACCATCTTAATCTTTTTGGTACCGGGTCTTATTCTCAAGCTGTTTCGATAATCAAGAAATATATTTAGAGCTTTATCAATTTTATAATCTCATAAACCAATCTTGCTGTAATTCCCCAAATTACTTCCCCATTTGTTTTATAAACCAAAACATCTCTTGAGTTTTCAGAATATGATTTTTCTTGACTATTTGTAGGAATCAGCGATTCTTCTTCTCCAGCTTCATTGAACATTTTATAATTTATTTTTGAGAGGACCTTATATATCATCGGATTGTTCTGCTCAAAATAGCTGACCGGTACGGAAAAAACTCTTTCAACTTCTGTTTTGTCAACTATACATTCATTAAGATCATCAATACCAATTTCCGCTAAGACAGGTTCAACAGTAATTCCTCTCGGACCAATTAAAGTATCCAATCTTCCAATAATAGATATTTTCTGCCTATGAATTCCAATTTCTTCTTCTGTTTCACGAATTGCAGTTTCTATAGTTGTTTTATCAGAATCCTCAATTTGTCCTCCTGGAAAACAAATTTCTCCCCCTTGTCTAATATTTGCAGCTCTTTTTTCAAATAGGAGGTGATATTCACCTTTGTGATAAAAAAGTGGGATTAAAACAGCTGAATTGAAATATTCATTTTTTCCAAGAATCCCTGGGTTTTCTGGAATATTAGAGATAAGTCTACTCAAATGTTCTGATTTCATTTGAATAAGATACTTAAAAATGAGCTTTCATTTTGAAAAATGGGGATTTTAATTATTAGAGTACATATTTTTTTCGCCAAATTGCTTGAAAAGATTACGAATTGGAACAACCAATTTTTCTGCATCTTTAAGACTATAAGACTTTAGTTCATCTATCTCATAAGTTATGGCAAAAGAATGAATAGATTTTTGAATAATTTCAGCTATGTTGCTGTCATCAACATAAATTTCGGCAGGAAGTGAGAAAATAAGGTCAAAAGCTGCTGTTTCGATTAAATTAGCAAATTCTTTCTCGTTTAAATCTTGCAAACTATAATGTGAGGGAATCAAATTAGCATGTTGGAGGGATTCTAACTCTATTATCATTTTCTCTTTTAGTAAAAGAACAGCTGCGCTTGTCGGAATTTTTATTTCTATCATGCCTTTTCGGAGTATTTATGTTTGCGCCAATTTAACAATTAAATCATATAAAATGAAATTAATAAACGAATTGCTTTATAAGTGATTATAAACGAAGAGTTTACGAATTATAAAAGGATACTAACTATTAAAGTATGTTTGATTGGAGTCCAGATTTATTGAAAATTGGTGAGTAAATGTAACCATACTTGAGAGATCAAAATTGATCTCTCAAGTATTAAACATGTTACTTTGCCTTTGGGGGAAAACCTTCCAAAATACCATTTATAATTTCATCTGCATTTGCTTGAGCTTCCTCTTGATCAGAAGGGCCTGATCCTACAACACCAGTTGCTGTTCCCCTCCATACTAGTTCTTTCTTGGCACCATGTACCATATCTAAAACTAGTGTTGCTTCATCATAATTTACTACATCTGTTGTAGACATTCCGCCAGCACCACCCCAACCATAGCCGTATCTACCATAACCGTATCCACCGTAGCTGTAGGTATTTAGTTGGGTTTTTTCCTTAAGCCCAGCGTGTAAAATAACAACAATATCTGCGTCGCCGCTTTCTACTTTGGTCAAACCTTTGGCAGAAAGAGCTTTATCTAAAGAGATTTCTAAACGCTTTTGTACAAGAGGATACTTATACAATTCGTCCCCTTCTACCGGGTCTCCTTTATATATGCTATAGGTTTTCATTGATGTAAAATCAGCTGCAGGATCGTAGTCACTGTCATAAGAAATAGAAGAACATCCCACAAATGACACTACTAGTAAAAGTACTGCCAGTTTGATTAATATTTTCATTTTATACTCCCTAGTTTTATTAGTTTACTTTAATAATTCAAATTTAATCTAGTAATTATTTTCTATAAAATAAAGTGTAATACTATATCCTTTTGTTAAGACGAGGTATTCAGATTTATTCAAAACTCTAATTGTCCCACTGGATATATTCTTCGTTTTATTGAAATATTTCTTTTACCTGACACTATCTCCTTCTTCCGCCACCAGACCTTGCTGCTCCGCCACGACTAGCTCCAGAAGAACGAGATCTATTGTAGTTCTGGTTCCCTCTGCTTCTGTTTTGGGCAGATTTATTCAACTGCTGCTGACTACTGCTTCTGTTCGCACTGGTGTTTCTAGAATTACGATTTGTAATGCTTTCTCTCGTAGAAGGCTGAGCCGCTGATCTATTTGACTGTTGCGACCAATTACCATCATTGTTTCTTTGATAGACATTTCCACTTCTATCGGAATACATATTGTTTGGTTTTGTAGAAGCTCTTACACGATTATTTGTAGAGGCCCTATTTTGAGTATGCTGTCTTGTCGAAGATTTAACCCCAGATGCTCTATTATTATATACATTTCGATTAGCATTACGCTGTCCTGCGTTATATCCTGCTCTATATCCAGCCTGGGCGCCATGTCTATATCCATGATGATAACCGCGCGCCCCCCAAAAACCTCTGTGATATGGGTGAAATCCCCACCTAACCCAGCCATAGCTAAATCCTACTGAAAATCCCCAGCCAGTCCATGGATTCCAGTGTACTCCAAACCCATAAGTTACAGGGCGTGGATAATAATAGTAGCCGTACCATGGTCTGTACCAGTAACCAGTTCCGTAGACTATAACCCCGCCATAAACATATGAATATGTATATCCAGGATAGTATCCCACATAAACAACTTCAGGGGTTGCGTCATAAACATAAACGTATTTAACATTGTATACTTCAGAACTTGGTGGAAGATCGTCAACCTCATCAGGGCGAGCATCACTAACCACCCAAGGTCCTTGTGCGTTGTCAGAGACAAACCAAATACCATCATCAACACAATAGTATCGGTTATTGATTCTTAAAACTTGTTTGTCTGTATTAACTGCATAGTAGACATCAGTTCCATCAACAATTTTGAATTCCGGGTCTCCATCATATTTAACTTCAACCTTCGCACTATCTCTATTAACTGCTGCAGTCTGAGGGATACTTTGCTCAAGTAATGCATCTTGAGCTTCAGGTGTTCCTGGAATACTTGCTCTCACGTTTCCCATATCGGATGAATCTGGGATTTTAGAAAAGTCTTCTGGCAATTCATTTGGTTCTGCAAAATTCCAATCACCATCTGATAATGTTTTTGAGCGGAACCATCTTCCAGCAAGCAAAACAAAATGTTCTTGCGAATTAATATTCATGATGATGTCTGATTCCGTATTTTTTACATAAAGCAGTGAGGTGCCTTCAATAGATTGGTAGTCTGGTTCGCCATCAGTTTGTATTAATTCAGAGGGTTTTGTAACCACTATTAATCCTGGAGCTTCAGTTATTGATGCTGATATAGAATCTGGTTTAGCTTCTTCAAGATTGTCTTCGGCTAGTTTATTTATATCAGAAGGGACGTTTGATGTTTCTTTCCAATCCCCTGTTAAATCATCAGATTGATACCAAAATTTTCCGCCTTTAATATAATAAGTCGATTTTCCTTTCTCTCTCACAATGAAAAATGCAGTATTAACAACATACTCCAGCCCAGAATTTTCTATCTCTTTAACACTGGGTTCACCATCGATAGAAATCAAGGAACTTGGAATGGTTCTAAAATATATGTCTGGTGGTTCATTTTTTAGTGTGGCAGATTGTGTTTTTAAATATTCAACATCGCCAAGAGACGCAGCTAAACGATCAAGAGACATCTCAACATCCCATGATTCGATCTCGTTTTCAAGAAGTTCGGAGAATCGTTCTTTTTTTTCTTCATCCTCCAGTTCTGGAAAATGAACTTTTGTAATGTCCATATTCTCCAAACTAGCAATACGTGCCTCTTTGTCAGTGCTCATGGTTGCTTTGAACCATGCTGCACAAAACAGCATTTCTTTATCTTTCGGTTTTATGGAAATAGCCATGCGCCCTTCAAGTACATTTTTATCAAAGGACTCGATTTGAGGTTGATAAATTGTTACTTCATAATTTCCTATTACAAATTCTCTTGGCCAACTAAATTCATCGGTTTCTTGAGAAAAAAATATGGAATTAAACATTAGAAAAGCAGGTAGTAAAAGTTTTAGTGTTTTCATTTTCTGTTCCTGATTAAACTTAGTTCGAATTTTGGATTATCTCCGACATATCAGATGATAGGTGTTATTTTTAGTTTCTAAAATAAATGTTTTTTTCTTAAGTTCTACACTTACTTTTTGCTTTTCTAAATATCTTGAAAGGAAATTATGGATACTATTATTCTCCTTGGTGTAATTTTTGTTCACTTAGCATTAATATTTTATACAATTTTTATTATAAAAGAGTTTAAAACTCAGAAAGCATCCAACTCAATAATCTTTTTTCTTTTAACTGCTGTACTATTTGATATTATTGCCACATCATGCATGATGATTGGAAGCACTTCAGAAACTTATTTTACTCTTCATGGTACATTGGGCTATATAGGTCTTTTTGCAATGGTCGTTGATGCTTTTCTGATTGTGAAACATCGAATACAGAACGATGCTGAGGCTTTAATCAGCAAAGGAATCAACATTTATTCAAGAGTTGCTTACACTTGGTGGATAGTTGCATTTGTCACAGGAGTGATGGTGTCAATGAGTAAATAGTATTTTAAGGCTATTAGAATACTTCACCTATCACATAAGTGTTTTCGTCCATGCTGTTGGTAATTGAATTTAGCGCCTCAAGATCGCTCTTATCAATTATCGCAATTAAACCAATTCCAAGATTGAAAGCTTTGCTCATTTCTTTATCCGATATTTCTCCGGTACTTTGAATTAGTTTAAAAACTTCTGGGATTTCCCAGGATTCCCAATTAATTTTTAGCTCTAGTCCTTTAGGAATTACTCGCATTGTGTTACCGAGAATACCACCTCCAGTAATGTGTGAAAATGCCTTTACATTAATTTTTCTGGAAATCGTTTGGATTAGTTTGAAATATGTTTTGTGAACTTTTAGTAGTTCCTCTCCAAGAGTAATATTAAAATTTGCAGGAGTGTCATTTACGGAATATTTTTCTAGCAATACCTTGCGAGCTAAAGAGTATCCATTAGTATGAAGTCCGTTAGATTCAAACCCAACAAGGATGTCACCACTCTTCACATTTTTTCCGTCAATGATTTTGTCCTTATCTACGATTCCAACGATGGTGCCCGACATATCGTATTCATCCACTGCATATAGTCCTGGCATTTCTGCTGTTTCTCCACCAATGAGGGCGACATTGTTTTCTCTACACGCTTTTCCAAATCCTTCAATTATCTGCTCTGCCTTTGATGGAATTAGTTTTCCGAATGCCATATAATCCATAAAATAGAGGGGGGTTGCTCCGCAAACCGCAATATCATTAACGCAGTGATTCACAAGATCCTGCCCAACTGTGTTATGAACATCCATCAAGAAAGCCACTTTAAGTTTTGTTCCAACACCATCAACACTTGAAACCATAACCGGCTCCTTATATTGAGTAAAATCAATTTTGTAGAATGCGCCAAAATGGCCGATTCCTGACAAAACATTGCTATTAAAAGTTGATTTAACAATGTCTTTTATTTTATCAATGGTTTGCTCTCCAGCTTCTATATCAACACCAGCAGATTTATACGAATTACTCAATTTTTCCTCTCTAACTTTAGATATTTGAACTGTAAAGATATGAAATCAGTTATAGAATTTGAGAAATATTCGTCGAAATTCTGAAATCGAAACAAAATATTGAGCATCTAATCCATTGATGATTATCACGTTACAAATTATTAAATTTAATGTTCGGAAATTTGAGGATAAAGTAATAAAAAATGGAATCTGCTGAATTAAGCGAAAGGGAAAAATCGATACTTAGATATGTGATCCATCAGTTCATTCTGACAGCTAATCCTGTTGGATCGAGAAACATTTCTAAAAAGTATGACATTGGTCTTTCTCCAGCTACAATTAGAAATATAATGGCTGATCTTGAAGATACTGGATTGCTTGGTCATCCGCATACTTCTGCTGGAAGGGTTCCAACTGACCAAGGTTATCGATTTTATGTAGACTCTTTGATGGATCCACCTAAACTTGGCAGAGCTGAAAAGAGAACTGCTCAGAGCACTATTAATTCTAAGAAAGCCAATGACCTTGTAAAGGCAACCTCATCTATCTTGAGTGATATTACAAATCAGCTTGCGCTAATCACTTATCCTAAATTAAGTAATTCGATGTTAGAAAAAATTCAGATTGTTCGATTGTCTAATTCAAGAATTCTTATTGTGGTTACCGTTGTTCCTGGTATAGTAAAAACAATTACTCTTGAACTTGAAATTTCAGTCCAGCAAAGTCAGCTTAACTCTGTTCAGCGTGTATTGAATCAAAGATTATCTGGATTAAGATTTTCAGAAATAAGGGCGTCTATTGTAGATCGAGTTAGGAATTTCCAAACTCATGAACTTAAACCAATAATTCGCGTTTTCTTAGATTCAGCTGAAAAAATATTTAATGAGCAAAAAAATAGTCAGTCTGTTATTGCAGGCACAAAAAACATTTTGTCGAAGCCTGAGTTTGAAGATATAGAACATTTTCAGAGTATCATCGAAATGGTTGAAGACAAGGATGTAATAGTACATGTAATGGATAAGAGTCTAGGTGGAGAAAATGACAATGTATCAATAACCATTGGAGCCGAAAGCAAAGACAAAAAATTTGAAAGCTACAGTTTAGTAACAAAAGAATATACAGTTGGCGAAGGATCCGGAACTATTGGAATTATTGGTCCAAAGCGAATGGAGTATTCAAAAGTTGTTGCTGCTGTAGAATATGTTGCAAAACTTTTATCCAAAGAATTAAAAAAATAGTTTAATAAAGAGAGGAGTATCGATAAATATGAAAAAGAGCAAGAAAAAGGATAAAATGAAAGACGAAAAAATTGAGATTGAAAAAGAAACAGTTGAGGAACCTTTAGAAATCGAGGAAGAGCCTACAGAATCAGAATCTGACGAGATCAGCGAAAGAATAAAAGAGTTGGAAGAAAAGAATCAAGAACTTAACGATAGATTATTAAGAAGAGCCGCAGAATTTGAAAACTACAAGAGAAGGACAGAGAACGAAAAGGAGATTATGTTCAAGTATGCTGCCGAACCATTTATTTTAAAAGTTCTTCCAATTTTTGATGACATTCAAAGATCATTATCTCATATTGAAGATGATAATCTTGAATCGGTTAGAGAAGGATTTAAAATGATCGCTGATAAATTCAATCAAATCCTTACTGATCAAGGGGTGAAAAAAATAGAGACCATAGGAAATAATTTTGACTATGAGTACCATGAGGCATTGCTTCAACAGCCTTCGGCTGATGTTCCAGAGAACGTTATACTTGAAGAGGTTGAATCAGGTTATACATACAAAGATAAAGTTCTAAAGCATGCAAAAGTTATTGTTAGTCAAGGAGCGGGTGATCAACTGGAAACAGAAATTGATAATGAAGAAAGTGTAGAGGAATAGTAAATATGGCCAAACGAGATTATTATGAAGTGTTAGGGATTGATAAGAATGCTTCAGCAGACGAAATGAAAAAAGCTTACAGAAAATTGGCTATGCAGTATCATCCGGATAGAAACCCTGATGATAAAACAGCAGAAGAAAAATTTAAAGAAGCTGCTGAAGCATACGAAGTTTTAAGTGATGATGAAAAAAGATCTAAGTATGATCGTTTTGGACACGATGCGATGCGCGGTGGACAGGACTTTCATGGTTTTTCAAATGCTCAAGATATTTTTAGTCATTTCTCAGACATTTTTGGTGGTGGTTTTGGTGGCGGTTCATCGATTTTTGATGATTTCTTCGGAGGTGGCTCATCACAGAGGGGTGGACAAAGATCCACAGGTACACCAGGGCAAGATCTAAAAGTAACACTAAAGCTTACATTGGAGGAAATTGCTGGTGGAACTACCAAAAAGATAAAAATGAAGAAGCATAACAAATGTAAAACATGTTCTGGTACAGGAGCAAAAGATTCTGCATCTTACCAAACTTGTTCGGTGTGTTCAGGAACCGGTGAAGTTAAGCAAGTATCACGTTCACTTTTTGGACAATTTGTTAACATTGCACCTTGTACTAACTGTAACGGTCGTGGAAAAGTAATTACTTCTCCATGCTCATCTTGTCATGGTGATGGGAGATTGTACGAAGAATCAACAATAAAAATCAATATTCCAGCAGGAGTAATGGATAATAGTTACATGACTCTAAGAGGAGAAGGAAGTGTTGGAAAGAACGGAGGTCCTGCGGGAGATATTATTGCAATCTTCCAAGAACAACTTCATGATCACTTTGTAAGGGATGGAGACAATCTAATATATGAACTTTCAATAAGTTATCCAGAAGCTGTGCTTGGTACAGAGGTTGAAATACCAACTTTGACCGGGCGCGCAAAACTGAAGATCGATTCAGGTACTGAGTCAGGAAAATACTTAAAAATGAGAGAAAAGGGAATCCAGCATTTGAATAGACATGGAGCAGGAGACCAGCTAGTTAAGATCAGCATTCATGTTCCAAAAAAGATTAATTCAAAAGAGAAAGAGCTTCTTAAAGAGTTAGAAAAAATGCCGCATGTCCGGGTGGTAAATAAATGATTTAATTAGTCCTTTCCTAAAAAATCAAGGTGGATTAAAATAAAAATTCTGAAGGAAATAGGAAATAAAATCGGTTTTACTGAAATAGAGGTAAAAGTAATTTTGTTTGCTTCTGTATCCTTTTTAATTGGCTCTATTGCTTACTATGTCAAATATGAGTCGCAGCTTGTGGAACAGAAAAAATATGATTATTCGAAGCAGGATAGCATGTTTTGGGCAAGCGGAAATAAATCCGAGGCCGGTTCAAATGGTAAGAAAACAGTTGATTATGAACAGGAACTTTTAGATTTTAGTAATGATAATTATTCTGAAAGAGCTAATGATGCCGATCAATACTCCGGTCTTAAAATAAGTATCAATAATGCCACAATTGAGGAGTTGATACTGCTACCTGGAGTTGGAGAAAAAACTGCTGAAAGAATTGTTTCATTTAGAGAACAGAATGGTCGGTTTCATAACATTGATGATCTTGTGAAAGTCCCTGGTATAGGAAGTAAAAAGTTAGAAAAGATAAAGAGTTATATAATTATAGAATAGAGAATTTTAGATTCTGGAGGAAAAATGAAAAAGAAATCTGAACCGTGGTATATTCATGCCGGTTTATGGGCTGTCATTGTTATTCTTGTTTTCTTACTTATTCAAGTTGCAATTATTGAACCTACTGAAGTAATTGAGACTGAGACATACTTAAAAAACGAGTCTCGTTTAAGAATGACTAATATTAAACAAGCGCAAATCTTGTATGAAGAGAAATACGAAAAATTCTCTGATAATCTTGATACCCTTATCAATTTCATCAAAATGGATTCTACAGTTCAGGCTCTAGTGGTTGGTGTAGATTCTTTGACCAAGAAATCCACTAATCCATTTGTTAATTTAACAGATGGCTCCTTTACTCCAGAGTCCCTCTACACTTCACCGAGATCAGGAAATTTCTTTATAGTTAAAATCGATACTTTATTAGAAATTGATACTGTGATTAACAGACGAGGAAAAATAGTCAAGGTCGATTCAAATACCACTATTGGTACTCGATATGTCCTTGAAAATCCAGATAGTGACGATAAGATTGGAGATTTATACTCAGACGCTTTGAGAAATACTTCTTCTTGGGAATAATTTCCTAACATGTTTATTTAATGAATCATGTTGGTTGCAATATAACGGAAAACAAGCTTCAGATTGTTGAAGTAGTTAAGAATTCCAAAGGATATTTCCTGGAAAATGTTGATGAAGAGGGCTTCTCAGAGGAATTGGATTTTAAATCCTGCGACACAAATTTTTCAACCACTATACAAAATGCTATAGAAAATCTTTGGATTAGACATCCATTAAAAAGTACAAGAATTTCCCTCGTCCTACCAATAGATAAATTTAGAATTTTTAACTTTCCACTTGAAAAGAGTTTGTCAGATGATAGGCTTAAGGAGCAAATTGAATGGGAGTTTTCAATTCTTTTTCCGACACTTTCTATTGAAGATTATATAATAAGACCAAAAATTGTTTTCAAAAGCTTTTACTCGCATCAAGAAATTCTTGTAGTGGCTGCCGACAAAAAAATAATTGAACCCTTGCATAACGTTCTATCTGAGAACAACTTAACTTTACAGTTTGTTGATTGCTCTCATTTTGCGTCTGATCTTTTTGTGAATAAACAAAATTCTGTTTCGATTTTTGTTTCAAACAATTCATTATCATGTTCGGTATATTCAAATGGAGGTATGATCGGATTCAGGAAGTTTAATTCATCTGATAAAGATACCTTGGTTGATTATTTGGGAAATATTATGTCTCACCATGAAAGCGATCTAAATAAATTCTACATCGCAAGCGATTCAGATATTGATGAAACAAAAGCAGAGCTTGAAAGATCTTTAAAAAACAATTTTGAGTACCTTGCTCCTTTTCAGCGCATTCAACCTTCTGAAACTTTTGTAAAAAATGATTTCTATTCTCTCAAGTCAAGTATTTTTTCTGCAGCAGCTGGAATTGGATTCAGGCTTTCATAATTTTATCATGCACTTTTTTAAATTATGCGAATAATTGCTGGAATATATAAGGGTCGGACCATAAAGTTTCCCAAGTCTGATCTTGTACGTCCAACTACTGACAGAAACAAAGAGTCTATCTTTAACATATTAAGTAATCAAATCGACTTTACTAACATAAAAGCATGCGATATTTACGCTGGATCAGGATCCCTTGGCTTAGAAGCATTAAGTCGTGGTGCAGGTGAAAGTCATTTTGTGGAGAAAAACTTTCATGTTCAAAAAATGCTAAGAGAAAATATCAATAGTTTAGATGCGCTGACGAAAAGTAGAATATTTAAAATGTCAGCTATTAAGTTTTCTTCTATGGATGTGCATCATAACTATGACCTTATAATTTTAGATCCTCCATTCTTTCAAGATGACGTTCACCAGGTTGTAAAAAATTTAATGAACAGAAATTTCTTAAAGGATGAAGGAATTTTACTAGTAGAAAGATCTATTCAAACAAAAGATAAAGACGTAAATAGCTTTAAAAGAGAGCCTTTTAAAAGATTAGGCGATAGTTTAATTTATATATTTTAGCCCAAAGTTATTTATATGTTTTGCTGTTCTGAAAATTTTACCGCTTTTTCTTAATGAAAATTAAATTATTGGACTTTTTAATCCATTTCGATGGCGAAATTTGGTATCTTTTTTGACTATATTTACTAAAATTGAACGGTTAAATTTTATGTCTATTAATTCATTACAGCAGCTAATCTTCAAATTATTGATAATTTTAATTGTTTTTGGACTAAGTCATTGCACTCTAGTAGAAAATCCAGACGACCAGCTTGCAAAAGATAATAACTACTATCAAACCAAAGAAGTTTCTGATATTCTAAATGGCACTTGTGCAACATCTGGCTGTCATGGAGGAACCGACCCGGTAAATGGATTTTCAACTGAAATACAGACTAAATTAATACTGGGTGCTTCAGATCGACCTCTTGATGGAGTTTCAAGCCAAAAATATGGTGGTGATAACGTTATTCCTTATGATGTTGATAAAAGCTTGATGATACAAATAATAACTGGAAATATTGTAAATAAGATGTCTTACAATCACGCGATTTTAAGTGAAAGTCAAATTTCAACATTGGCGAACTGGGTTGCTGATGGATGCCAAAACCATTTAGAACAACCGGCATACGCAAATCCTCAAAGTTATAGGGTTTATGTTTGTAATCAACTAACAGAGAATGTTTCTATTATTGATGGGACAGAGAAAGTTGTCTCATATCTAACGGATGTCTATGATCCCACGAATGAAGACGACACGCCATACGATGTCGCTGAATTTGGTGCCTACTATTATGTAACATTAAGCTCTGCTGGAGAATCTTTTAAATACAGAAAATCTGATAATACCGTCGTGAGTTCAATTGGAGGAATAAGTGATGCGGGCAGAATACAAATCAATCGAGACGGAACCAAAGCATATGTGTCTAGAACTGCATTCACAGAAAATCTATACAACAGTATTTATGTAATTGACCTCATCTCAATGCGAGTTATTAAGCAAATTGCATTTGGTTTGAACGGATTGCTTCATGGTATGGCTTTAGATATCACTAGGGGATACTTATATATCACAGATTCCTATAATAATATTGTGCTCGTGGTTAATACATTAAATGATACTATAATTGACATAAGATATACATTAACTCAAAATTACTCCCCCCTCTTTTTAGAGGTTTCTCCAGATGGTAATTATCTATATATAACTGCTCCCAATACAAATCAACTTCTTATAATTAATACTGGAAGCAGACAGCTTATATGGTATATAAACATGCTCTCAGCTCCAATGGGAGTAACAGTTTCAAGTACGGGACAGAAGATTTATGTCGCTTCTTATGAAGGAAACGCTGTTGAAGTAGTAACTAAGGTTGCTGATAATTGGAATAAAACTAACACTATTGAACATACTGCATTTAGCATGTGCTTTGATATTGATATTACTGCTGATGATAGCTATGTGTACGTTACAAATCAAAATCTTGATGGCGATTTTGTGCCCGCCTATAAAGTTAAAGAAGAAGGTGAAATCTCTACCGTTGGAATTATAAACACTTTCAGTGAAACAGTAGAGAAAGTAATTGAAGTGGAGGAGGCCGCTTCTGGAATCTGTGTGGAACAATTGTAGATCAAATTATTTTCTTACCTTTTTCTAATGCTCGTTATTTTATATATTTAGCAGTATATAATAACAACTATATGAGCAGTAATGAAGCGTGTAATATATCCTGGAACTTTTGATCCTGTAACTAATGGTCACATTGATGTTATAAAAAGAGCCATAGACCTATTTGATGAAGTTGTAGTAACTGTAGCAAAAAATCCTTCCAAGCATGCTCTCTTCAGTGTCGATGAAAGACTCACTATGCTCAATGAATGCTTAAAAGAATATAAAAATGTGTTCGTTGATTCTTTCGACGGACTTATAGTTGATCATGCTAAAGAGGTTAGGGCGGTTGGAATAATTAGGGGCCTAAGAGCAATTTCGGATTTTGAGTATGAGTTTCAGATGGCCTTGATGAACAGGAAACTAAGTGATGAACTTAGAACTATCTTCTTGATGCCTCACGAAAAATATACTTATCTTAATTCAACAATAATCAGAAATCTATCTCAATTTGATGGAGATATAAGTGATTTCGTTCCACCGATTGTTGTAAAAATGCTAACGGAAAAGAACAAAATCAATTTTCAAAATGGCATTAAAAAGAAGCAAGAATTAAGGGAAGATTTTTGACTTATTACTATCCATTTCTCCAAGTTAAAATGGATAATACGAGAGTGCTTCATCAAAAAACGCCACAACATTTTCTGGTGGAGTGCCCGCTTGAATATAATGTGATGGACCACATAGGTATCCCCCGTTTTTACCTAAAACAGAAATAAGTTTTCGTGTTTCTTCTCTAACTTCGTCAACGCTTCCAAAGGGCAAAATATTTTGTACACACATTCCTCCTTCAAAACAAAGTCTATCGCCATAGTTATCTTTTAAATGTTTTGGATCCATATTGCTCGCACTGAATTGTAATGCTTGCAAAACATCTATCCCCATATCGATTAGTCCGGAAACAGCTTCAGACACTGCGCCATCAGTATGATAGATAACTTTTACCCCCATGCTGTGTACCATTTCATTTATTCTAACATGATAAGGTTTTATAAATTCTTCCCACATATCTAAAGGCAGAAGCAGGCCCTCCTGCTGACCAATATCATCTGCTGTAAAAACCATATCAACATCATCTTTACATTCTTTAAGTATACTATAGAAGTATTCAGTAAAAAAGGTACTTACTTTTTCAAGAATGTGGTGAATAACATCAGGCTGCAGCATCATATCCATCATAGCCTGCTCAAATCCCCTCATGTACCATGAGGTTTCAAAAATGTTTGCATTTGTAAGAACGATTGCCGTATCTTTTCTTTTCCGAATTTCTCTTATTTCATCGACCTTTTCTTGTAAAGGCATTTCACCTACTTTAGGAAATGAATAGTTTTTAATTTCCTCTAAAGTAGTCATTTCCTTTAGCGGGTAATATGATATTTCACTGTAGCTACCCTCTCCATAGCAGACATCCTTACGTTGTACACCCCAGATATCTGATTTATCATTAAATTCACCACATGCCCATATTTCAGTTACGTCTAAGAATGAATCTATATAAGAACGAGCATCTATTCCCTTGGATTGCTTTAAGTATATATCTAAATCTCTCATTGCGGGGGGATTGATGTTGCCACAAACCATTGCTATAGGAATTCTATCTGTCCGTTGGTGATTGAGTGCTGTTAAAATTCTTTCTCTCGATGACAAATTAGCCATAAGATTAAGTCTTCTTTTTGGAGTACATGTTTATAAATGAACTTGTAAAACGAGTTAGGGTTAACAAAGATTTTATATCGTCTACATCTCTTTTTCTGCGGTTAAACCTTTACCTTCAACAAAGACTCCATTCAGTAAATGTTCGTTATTGATATAGACAACGCCATCTTCTTGGTGTGGTTCTCCGAAAACTGTATGGATAGATTTTAATCCTCCAAGGTAAGAGCGTGCATCACATAAATAAACAAAGTCGCCGACTTCCGCAGCCATTTTTTTCATATCATTATTAGAGAAACTTGCGGTATCTTCTTCATATTCTTTTATTTTCCAATCAACTTTAATAAGTTGACCCTCTGCATCATTTACTTTTCTACCCTTAAACATCTCTTTGGCTTTAGAAAGCGACCAAACTGTTAAACCCGTTGTTTGAGCCACCGCATCATAATTAACTGAATAGGTGGTGATTACAGCAACTAAAAATGATATTACAACTGCACCAATAAATTGAAGTTCGATAATTCCAATATTAAACAGGATCATTGCAAAAATAACTACTGATAATACAACAAGACTATAATTTATTTGATCCGCATTCAAGCTTTGTCTCATTTTTTGCACAACCTGCTTTTGGAGCCCTGTTGTATAAGTAATGAGTAAGGCTACACTAGCGCAGACCACCAAATTATAAAGAGCACGAATGTATGAATACGGATGATCTGGATTCATCTCAATACCATGTGAGAAAGGAGTTATCAAATTTGGATCGTGCAGAGCAAGGATCATTAATGCAACACCGCCTACAAAACTAGAGATTACTGCTGCAGGAGTAAAACGTTTCCAGAAGATTCCAAGAAATATTGCGATAACTAGCGGGGGAGTTAGTGTTGAGTGAAAGTATCCATGAGCTTCATAAACTGTTGGAAAACTCTTGAAAGCAAGAACAGAAACAACGCCGAGCGAGGTAATAACAACTGAAGCATATCTTGCGGCGGCAAGTTCTCTCTTGTCCTTAGCTCTTCGTTCTTCCTTGGCTCTCTTAATGTATTTTTCAATTGGTCTATAAATATCATTTATAAATATTGCTGCGGTTGCATTGATCAAGGTATCTACTGTTGACATAAGCGCTGCAGTTAATGCTGCCATAATAAATCCAAAAACTCCAGGGATTGCCACAATATTTGCAACGACAACAAATATTTGATCAGGTGAAGTATTCGCTGGGACCAAATCTGGATTGGTGATTGATAATGCTTTACCTATCCAGCCGGCATTGCCGACAACCACAGCAGAAAGGGGAAGCATAAAAAGAATATTGAATGATGCTGCTTTTCTTCCCTCATCGACACTCTTGGTCGCCATGAACCTCATTATAAGACCCATGTTCATAAATAAAAATCCAATTGAGCCCGCTACACCGTCCTGCCAAAATATCCCAATAAAATTAAAATCAGGTGGTTTATTCAGATCAGCAAGTGGTAATTTCCATGAAGTCGGCAGCACTTCCCAGAATACGTCAAAGCCACCTAGAAATGATATGCCTAGGAAGAAAAGGAAAAATCCAGCAAAAAGTAAAATAAATCCTTGTAATAGATCTGTGAAAATAACTGCGGTTTGCCCACCAAATGTGATATATATCCCGGTAATTATAGCAATTACTATAATGGCGCCCATTAAAGTTATTTGGAATTCTGATCCAAACAAGATAAAGCTTTCGGGAAGCATTGGTAGAACAGCTTTGCCTAGTGTTAAAAACCCAATACCGATGTAACCAATCATATAAAACAGTAAGAGAACTGTCGCTAAAAATCTGGCAGAAGGGGAGAAGCGTTTTTCGAAGTATTCCGGTATTGATCTAATCCTTGTATAAACAATAATTGGAAGCCAGCCAAAAAGAAAGAATGGGAGAAAAAACCAATCGTTAATGTATGTCATAGTGGAGGAGAGCCCGTATTCAAAGCCCTTTGCGGAGTACTTTACAAAACTGTGACTTCCAACTCCCGTTGCAACAATAGAAAATGCAATTAGCCACCACTTAAATCTTCTTCCGCCGAAGAAGAAATCTTTTGTGCTTCTATTATATTTTCCAAAATAACTTCCAAACAACATGATGATCAAGAAGTAAAAAACCATGACTATCCAGTCGGTAGAAGAACCTATGTTATGAAATGTCGTTTGAAGATTGCTAGTTGTTGTTTCCATAGATTACCAGTAGAGCGCAGCAAGTGTTGTGATTGCATGAAATGCAACAAAATAGAAATAACCAAAAATTAGCACTTTATACCAAAAACGGTGGCGCTTTTTACTCAGATCAATAGCATTGCTTTTCCTTATAATGATCATGCCAATTAGAAAGAAAAAACCACCGACTCCATATAGGTAGAGAAAGGGAAGCCAGGTATGTGTGATTGATGGCATATTGATGCTCAAGCTTAAGTTTGAATATAATTACCCAAAATTAAGGAAGGATATCTTTACTTGCAAATCAAAAGATTACTCAATTTTTGAGTAAGCTTTCATTCCACCCAGAACATTAGTTGCATTAAAACCGTTCTCAGTTAGAATTACTGTAGCCCTTTTAGAGCGATTTCCGGAACGGCAAACTACTGCGATATGGTGATTTTGTTTGTATTTGGTTAGTTCGTCTAATCTATCTTCCAAATCATCAACTGGAATATTTATTGCGCTTTTAATTTGTCCCCACTCTCCAGATAACTCAGATGGTTTTCTAACATCTAGAACAACCAGAAGAGAGTCTGTTGAAATTGAAGTGCTTAATTGAGTAGCAGAAATATCCTTCGTAACAACGCTGCTGGTTGAACAAGCGGATATAATTAACAAGAGTATGAATATACTAGCAACCAGAAAATTCTTCATGTCATTTCCTATTTAAGCAATAGCATTTTTTTTGAGATAACCTTGTTTTGAAAATGGATCGAGTAAAAATAAACACCACTTGCCAAACTTGCCCCGTTAAATAATATTCTGTGATTTCCTTCTTTCTGATAATCATTTAGCAAATCAGAGACTGTTTCACCAAGCACATTTGATATCCTAATTCTAACATTTCCGCTTTTGGGAAGGGAATATAAAATCGTCGTTGTTGGATTAAACGGATTTGGATAATTTTGTTGCAGCTCAAACTTCGCTGGCAAATTGCCTTCACCTTCAACATCAGTTGTAATTAGTGATTTCAATGTTCGGAAAACAAATTTGTCTTCTGATGTTATAGGTCTTTGCGTAAATATGTAATTTGTGTCCCCAGCTGCTGGCATTGCTAGGGCCGACCCCTCATACTCATTTCTTAAACTAGCATGATACTGAGGAAAGGTGGTCGCATATTTTTGCGGAGTAAGCAGTCCTACCTCTTCATTTGGATCCCATCTTAAATTGTCCAATGATCCGGACTCAAGAATAACTAGATCGATTTTTTCTCCATCAGTCAAATTCCACGCGTAGAATGGACACTTGACTACCTTTTGGCCTGTTACGTTATAGGCCGAGTCTAAAACTTCTGTATACTTACCATCTGCTAAAGTATCAGTATTTCCCCAAATGATAGCAACATCAATCGGAGCTAATTCCTTTAATCCAAAACCTGTTCCAACAGAAAAATCAATATTAGTTCCGCTATTATTAACCATATAAGAGCGTTCTAAATCAAGTATAAACTTAAATTTTGGATTTAACTCAACAGCGACACCTTCGAACTCTTCTGTTAAGTAAAACACACCCTCCCCTTTGTCAATAGGGAAGTTCTCGATTACAGTTGTCTCTTTTGTTTTGTTTTTTATTAAAGCACTAGAATTAAACTCATCAACGATATTGAAAGAAATTTCGTAATTATCTCCTGTCATCATTGTTGAGTCGATTACATGAACATAGAATCTGCTTGTTGAGGCTCCATCAGTATGTTCAACTGTTTTAGATTGAATAACTCCTTGCGGAAAGATTGGGGAAACGGTTTTTGCCATTATATCATAGTCATCAAACTCACCCCAGCTTGACCAAGTTACAATCAGTTCGTTGTCGTTGGTTACAACAACATCGGGTTCCCATTGATAACTATCAGTGTATTCGTTTATTTTGGTTTCAAAAGAGAGTGCAGTAAGGTTTTTGTCTAAAATTTTATAATAAATACCTTCCCTGCTGCCATCTTGTTGCCAACTAGACCAGAATACCGCAAGGTTTCCATCATTCATTTTCTCAATTTTTGATAACCACTGGTAATTTACCGTGGTGCTATTAATTAAAACTTCTCCGCCAACTTTTTCTCCAAGGGCGCCAAATTTCTGAGCATAAATGCCCCCCCAATGACCATCTTGATCCCAACTGCACCAAGTAAAGGTAAAGGAGAGATCATCATTTGTTTCAACATCAGCGAACCATTGATAGTTTTTTGTGTATGTGTTAACAAGAAACTCTTCTTTAGAAACACTTCCATCTCCGTTAAAGATCTTAGCATATATATCGTAACCTGGACTTGCTGATCCGTCATTAACTGTTTTCCAAGACTCCCAAGCCACAATAAAGCTTCCATTATAAAAATGTTCTATTGTTGGTCTGCCCTGTCCATTTGTGGTTGTTCCGTTAACTAATATCTCTTCGCCAAGTTTATTCCCATCGGCATCATATCTTTGCATAAAAATATCTTTTAGATCAACTTGATTCCAAGATTCCCAAACAACAACATAGCTGCCATCAGTATGCATTGAGACCTCGGGTTTGGTTTGAGAATTTACTGTAGTTGTATTAATTAAAAATTCCCCTCCAACAGGTAAGTTCCCTTTATATAACCGACCCTTTACATCAAATATAGATTCAAAATCTTCTGTATGTGATGCCCAAACAACAACAAAACTTCCATTACCATTCATCGCAAGGGCTGGGCGTTCTTGCTCGTTCGTAGTAATCTCATTAACTAAAGTTTCTTCGCCAACTTTGTTATTGTTGGAATTAAATTGTTGAAAATAAATATCACTTTTTGAATTTGTGCTGACTTGATTTTCAGAATCCCAAACAATAACATAGTTGCCATCACTATCTCTTGCAATTTGAGGATCGCGCTGTGTGGTATCGATTTCTGTATTTACTAAAAATTCTGTTTGCGAAAATATTGTTGATGCTAAAAGAAACCATATTATGCTTAACTTTTTCATATCTCCCCCTATCTCATTTGAAAGTCTTGTAGCGGATATGAGCTAGCATCACTTAAATTATAGTGCCACCATTCTGCACCATAACTACGCAATCCAGCCACATTTACCATGGCGTTGTAAAGCAATTCTCTATTATTCAAAACCTCCGGAGGAAGATCATTGTTACTATGAGAAGCTGCAATGCTGAAATCATCGAACTCCGTAGGCATTTCCAGCTCTTCTCCAGTTGAAAGGTCAACTAGTGTTACATCTATTGCTCCTCCCCTATTATGCATTGAGCCGCTGGCTGGATCAGCTATGTATATTGGGTTTGAATACAAAGCAAAGAAAAGATACTGAATTGCTCTAGGACGATATCCATCCCAGATCTTTATACCAATTCCATTAGGGTAGTCTTTTCCATTATGTGTCGTAACCGATCTCAAATGGTCTTGAGCCAGCTTGAGAGCATTTGCCATTTTTAACAACACCAGACTTTCATTACATGAATAAAATTTGGGAAGAGGGAGATCCCCTTCGTCCGGAATATTAAGAAAACTGTGATTTGGTGTAGAATATCTTAGATCAATTGCTATGTCTGGAATAAGGTCTTTTGGATTCACCAACTCATCATCTCCAGATTGAGCAAATAAGAGTGGTGATATTAGTACAAAAACAAAAATTTTTAATTTCATTTTATTTCCTGCTTCAATTGTAATTGAAAACCATCTATTGAAAAATATTGAAATAGATTTTTAAATAACACCTAAAAGTATTACATATAGAAGGCTTGTTGCTGAAACCAATGAAAAACAAGAAATTAATAGGGAATATTCAGATTGGGAT
Source organism: uncultured Ignavibacteria bacterium (assembly GCA_963751695.1). Taxonomy (GTDB): domain Bacteria; phylum Bacteroidota; class Ignavibacteria; order Ignavibacteriales; family Melioribacteraceae; genus SZUA-22. The sequence continues at coordinate 384,901 of CAVVVP010000003.1, forward strand.
AGAACTATTTCAGCAACATCATTTTTATAGTTCGTCTGTAAGTTCCTGACTCAAGATTTGCATAGTACACACCGCTTGCATATTTACTTCCATCAAAGAAAGCAGAGTATTCCCCAGCTTCTTTATACCCTTGATCAAGGATTTTTACTAAAACTCCATTTGCATCATATACTTTCAGGGCAAATGATTGTGGCAGTCTAAGTGTGTAGTTAATTTGTGTTCCTGGATTAAACGGGTTAGGATAATTCTGCATAAGGTCGAATGAGCTAGGACCACCAGAACTAATATTCTTTACTGAAATTAGCGGGAGGGATTCAAAGCTTTTAAACATAATATCATCCATTGCTCCTGGTTGGACACCAAGCTGATCACGTAGAAGTGATGAGTAGACTTGTCTAAAATCAATTTTGTATTTATTATCCCCGCTTCTATCAAGGTCACTCAGATCTGGATTACCGCCAAAAACTCCACCATTAACACCTTGACCAATTACAAATAATGGTGCTGCTGAACCATGGTCAGTGCCGGCACTTCCATTTTGTTCAACCGTTCTTCCGAATTCAGAAAATGTCATCAGCACTACTCTATCTGCTACACCAAGTCTCTCAAGGTCAAGTTGAAACGCGCCAACTGCCTCAGAAAGAGTGTTAAGCAAATTTGAATGTCGGCCAAGCTGATTTGAATGAGTATCAAACCCACCCATTGATGTTAAATATACAGGTGTTTCCATTCCTCCACCTACAAGTTCTGCCACTATCGCTAGTTGATCAGCTAGATTAGAGTTTGGATAGTTAACTTTATTTTGAACAGTGTCCGCTTTTTCTTTAATTATCTCAGCATACTTTATTGACCTTGCAGCAATTTCTTTTATATATCTTAATTGGTTTCCGGCAATTGTATCAGGCGGCGGATCTGTATCGGCAGAACTCCCTTCTATTAACTGATAGAATTGGTTGGGGTCTTCAAATGAAACTCCCATTGAACCACCTTGACAAGTACATTTTAGCAGAGATGATTGTGTTGATCCAAGCTGAATTGCCATTGGATGATCCATATTGTAAGTAGAATCGCCAACAACAGAGTGCCCTAGATATCTGCCTATCCAACCATCCGTAATATATTGATCAGATTCGGATGCGGAAAGCCAGATATCAGTAGACCTAAAGTGAGATCGATTCTGAGAGGGATATCCTACATTTTGAACGATAGCGAGTTTACCATCTTGATATAAATCATGAAACTCATTCATTGATGGATGTAGCCCTGTTAGTCCATCCAACCGAAGCGCGTCTCTTTTTCTAATTGCTATTTGTGGTCTCTTCTGATAGTAAATATCATCTTCAATTGGAACTACTGTATTCAGTCCATCATTACCACCACTAAGTTGAAGAAGCACAAGCACTTTTCCGTCAAGTGCGGCATTCTTTAAAACTGAATCAGCAAAAGCTCTAATTGGTGTGTTCCCTAGTGTTAAAGAGACTGAACCAAGTCCGGAAATTATTCCAATATTTTTTAGAAATTCTCTTCTTTCCATTATTAACCTTTTACGAAAGCTGGTATTCTGAAAGTCTCAACAGAGCTTTGAATAACTCCACAAGTCTTGCTTCGGCATTCTCGTTGTATGTAGACCAATCATAGACTTCGGCACCATCTAACAAGATTTCCAACAGATACTCTTTTCTGTTTTCTGTTATCGTATATTGAAGAAACACTTTGGTTGCGTCCTCTACAAATTGCTGAGCATTCTCTGCGCTTTCATAACTTCTGGCATACTCAATAATATTCAGATCTGATCTAGATCCATCAATTATTCTATCGGTAAATGTGTTTCTTGCAGGAAGAGTGTTTGTGCTTATCCAAATCTTATCTCCAGGCCAGCCTGCAACATTTGGTGGTGAAAAAACAGTTTGGTTGAGTTGATTAGCTAAAACTCTTATATATTCATAATCTGGATTTTCAAGCTTTAACTGTTTATGAAGTCCAATTATAAGTTCAACCGGACTTTTAATTTTTGCTCCTATTATTTCATCACTGTAGAACATTGTAGATTTCAAAAGTGTTGATAAAACCGGCTTCAGCTCATAATTGTTTTCACGAAATATCTGAGCAAGATCGGCAACGTATGTCTCGTTCACTTCAAAATGAACAAACTCTTTGAAAAGCTTTCGACAGATAAAATTTGCAGTTTCTTGCTGAGTAAAAATTATTTCGACTATATCTTCATGGTTAAAATTTCCTGATTGACCCATAAATGTTTTGTTCGTATCATCAAATCTTTCGGAGTTGAAATAGGATGACAGACCTTCTACTTGCCAACCAGTAAGCGCACGAGCTGCTTCTGAAATATCCGTTTCGCTGTAGTTTCCAATTCCAATAGTAAAAAGCTCTAAAAGTTCTCTCGCATAATTTTCATTCGGATCAGATGATCTATTTTTTGTTCCATCTAAATAGATAAGCATTGCCGGGTCAGATGTAACTGCTTTTGTAAATTCTTTGAAATTTCCGAAACAATTATCTCTAAATAGTTTATTCTGCCAATACATTCTTTGAGGAAGATCGACCACTGACATCTCGCTGACAAAATGGTTGTGCCAGAAAAGAACCATTTTTTCCTTAAATGAATGCCCCTGTGTTAACATTAAGTTAAACCACCAGAATGTGAGTTCGTAACCTCGGACATTGCTGTTGGTATTAGAGGTATCCGAAACCCAAAAGCCTGGGCTTTGAGGAGTTTCCGTATTACTTAGCAGATAATTATCTACAAAATCATCAATTGTCATCGAGAGTGCAAAATCGAGATCATCTTTTGTATAGCCAAACAAAGCCCTCGAAAGAAGATGCGCTGCTGATCTTTCATCCCATGCGGCTACTTTTTGCAGTCCACTACTCAATTGTGTGGTTGATATCATAAATTAATTTTTATTCGTTCGAGTTTTATTCAAAACCTGTGATGAAAATCACAATTTTAATGCCACGAGATAGGTGTGTTAGTAATGTTTTATTTTAGAAATTATTAAGATATCGATCGTAATTCTGATTATCATATTCGAATAATTACACGTAAATATTACACATTGTCCGAATTAAGGATAACAAGGGTGCTTTTAGAAAGATACAGTTTTAATATGAAATCTTTTAAAAGAAAAAAGTTCCCCACCAAATAATGGTGGGGAGAAATTTCAATAAAAATTGTGATTAGAATGCATAACTTGCTGATATATAACTAAAGGTTGCGCCTCCTCCTCCAATATTATTTAATCCTTGTCTGAGAACATCTTCATTTACACTTGCATCAAGTGAAAATCCACCAAACCTAAAACCGAGTCCCATTGTAAATCCACCTTCAGATGGTGAAAACGAGGTTCGAATACTTTCATTTTTCTCAGTAATACTGGCTTGAGATTCTGTGCTAATTTGACTTGTTCTAACTTGATATCCAATTCTAGCAACGAACCATTCTATTAAATACCATTCAGCTCCAAGATTCCACACTGGAAAGGAAAATGCTGAAGATTCAAGGTTGGGTGATACTCCCGGAATTTCGGGATCAGTGGAAGAAACATTATCAAACAATAAACCTCCGGAGAATAAAAATTCTTCAAGGGTATATACGAAACCAACTCCGAAACGAAGTACGGTATAGGATGTTAGGTCTGTTGTAGTGACTCCACCAACATCACCTATTTGTGCTGTGCCAGAACTACTTAATAGACCAAAAATCGGAACTAATGCAACTTTGGGAGAAAAGTTTATAAACATTCTAGCATTTAAATCAATTACTGTCTGGCTGAATTCTGTATCATTGACATTCGGAGCTTCCTTTGTAGAGCTAGGAAAAATCATATTAAGTGAGGCATCTAAACTCAGATTGCGGCCAATTAGACCAACATAACCAGCTTGTACCCCGATTTGACTCGCTGCTGAAGAATATTGATTTCCATTAGCTAAATTATTTTCGCTATTTGTGGAGGCATACGAAAGACCCAGCCCAAAATTGTGGTTTCCCGCGGTAAATACACCCATAAAAACTAAGTTATTATCAAGATTAATCACTGGTAGCGCTCCACCAAGTGAATTTATCTGATCAACTATATCAAAGGGATCCAAACGAGCAATTCCCATTCCATTGTAGTCATTTCTTACAAAATATCCACCAAGAGTTAAGTTGTTGTTTACTTTGAAATTAGCAGCAAGAAACTGACCCTCACCTCCGCTACCGAAATCATCTCCATTAGATGATCCAATATCCCCATAAACAAAATTGCTGAATTTAGCAGACCAAGCTGTATTATTAGAGATAAAATACGGATCAGTTATATATGGACTATTTCCCATGCTTAGTACCCTAGCATATCCACCTGTTCTATCTACATCTTTTCCATACTGAGCAAAAAGAAGGTTAAAGGATAAAAGCATTAAGATTCCTACAAAAGTTAGTTTTTTTAACATATTTCCTCCATTTTATGAAATATTTCATGTTTGTTTTATTCCTCGGTGTACAAATACTTTGCCAAGTTGTGATTTGAAGCACAATCACAGATGCTTGGAAAAGCTCTTTTAAAAAAATTCCTTGTTTCGGACTAAAATGAAAGAATTATATTTATGATCCGTTCTATTTAGTATATTCGCATCTTCACTTGGATTATTTAAATCAGGGTTTGATAAAAGAAGAAAAACCAAATAGACTCATTACAAAATTTCCATTTTACTATGGTTACGTAATTATTTTTGCTGGAACTATAGGTGTTATTATGAGTGCGCCTGGGCAAACGGTAGGAATTTCTGTTTTTACTGATTTTTTGATTGAAGATTTAAAAATATCTCGAGAAAATCTGAGTTTAGCCTACCTAATTGGAACACTCCTCAGTTCTTTTATATTAACTTATGCAGGAAGATTCTTTGACAAGTTTGGAGCTCGAGTAACCAGTGTTCTTTCTGGTTTTTTTCTAGGATTGTCCCTTCTTTTCATGTCTAGAATCGCAAATGCAGCACATTTTTTCAATGTTGATTTTTCTATTGATAATTGGGGTGTTGTTATATTTCTCCTTCTTGTTTTTGGGTTTTTCATAGTTAGATTTTTTGGTCAGGGTGTTTTAACAATGTCCTCTCGAAATATGGTGATGAAATGGTTTGACACACGTCGAGGATTAGCAAGCGCCTTTATGGGAGTTGCAATCTCGTTCGGATTTTCATACTCACCTAGAGTTTTTGATTGGGTAATCTCGCTTTATGGCTGGCAAGGGGCATGGCAGACAATTGCAATTGTTGTAGGTGCTCTTTTTGTGATTTTTGCAATAATCTTCTTTCGAGACAATCCTTATGATTATGGCTTAGAGCCGGATGGAAAAGTAAAAATATCTGAGAAGAAGAGTGGTCCTATCTTCCATCCAGCAAAAGATTATACATTAAAAGAGGCGAGAAGAACTTACAGTTTTTGGATATTCAACCTTACCTTATCTTTGCAGGCTCTATATGTTACAGCCTTTTCGTTTCACGTAGTTGATATTTTTTCAACTGCTGGCCTTGATCGAGAAGCGGCGATAGATATTTTCTTGCCAGTATCATTGGTTGCTGTTCTCTTTCAAATAACAAGCGGTTACCTTTCTGATTTTATCCAGTTGAAATATCTGCTGCTTGTTAAATTGTTCGGAATAATGTTGTCAACATTGGGGCTCTTCTATTTGCAAGAAGGTATTCCATTATTGCTATTAATTACAGGGTTTGGTATCAGCAGCGGTATGTTTGGGGTTCTTTCAAGTGTTACATGGCCGAGATACTTTGGCCTTAAGCATTTAGGAGAAATCTCAGGTTATAATATGAGCTGGGTAGTTGCCGGAAGTGCTGTGGGACCATTCTTATTTAGTATGATAAATGATTTCTTTGGGGTGTATTCAACTGCAGCAATATTTACACTTATGCCAGCAATAACCTTGTTCATACTTGCTTTTAAGGCAAATAACGTGAATATTAAATTTTCGTAAGTTTTAATATAAGGAGACATCATGGAAAACAACAACGGACAAATTTCGAACGAAGCTTACTATAGTAGAGCAGTATCAACTTCGTTAAGAATTGCATTTGTGGCTCTTATATTTATTCTGTCTTTTTTAATTTTGAAACCCTTTATTGTTATGCTAATGTGGGGAATAATCATTGCAGTTGGAGTCCATCCAATTTTTAATAAACTTTCAAAATTATTAGGCAACAAAGACAAACTTGCATCCACTGTACTTTCTTTACTTGCTCTCACGATGCTAATTATTCCCTCAATTTTACTGCTTGATTCGACAATAGCAAGTGTAGAGAATATTGCCGCGGAATATGAGCAAGGAACATTAACTATTCCGCCACCGCCAGAAAATGTGTCGGAATGGCCATTAGTCGGAAAACCCATTTATGAAGTTTGGAAGCTGAGTTCAATTAATCTAGGAGATGCAATTAAAAAATTTGAGCCTCAAATAAAAGAATATGCCCCCAAAGTCATTGATTCTATCTTGGGGTTGGGAGGAACTATATTGCTTTCTTTAATCTCAATAATAATTGCTGGAGTTCTTCTGCTTAAATCGGAATCCGGTGGTCAAGCTGCACAAAAAGTGTTTAGATACCTAATAGGTAAAGATGGCGATGGATTTAATGAGCTCGCAACACAGACTATACGAAGTGTTGTACAAGGGGTTTTGGGTGTAGCTATAATTCAGTCCCTTGCAGCTGGTATACTAATGCTGATATTTGATATTCCTGCTGCCGGCTTATGGGCACTGTTGGTTCTATTCATGGCAATTATTCAGCTGCCTCCGCTATTGGTTTTACTTCCAATATCCATTTATGGCTTCAGTGTAATGGATGGAACTCCGGCAGTAATATTTCTGATTTTGAGTATCATAATTAGTGTTGCTGATTCATTCTTAAAGCCCTTGCTTTTGGGAAAAGGAGTGGACGTTCCAATGCTGGTAATTCTTCTTGGGGCAATTGGAGGAATGATGTTAATGGGTATAATGGGATTATTTGTCGGTGCTGCAATATTGGCGCTAGCTTACAAAGTTTATCAGGCTTTGATCGATGCTGAAGACTTTAATCTTTAATTAGTTTTCAGTCTTTGCCTGTGGGAATGCAAAAAAGTGAAATAAACACTATTATTGTAAAACAAATCTCAGCGGTGTTTATTTGGCAAACTATAACATTTCAAAAGAAGAATTGGTTGAATTAATTGTTGCAAGAGTTAATCAAAGACTTTGCAGCTCAAGTGCGTGCGAGCCTTGTTCTTCTAGTAGAAACACACTAATTCCTCTTGGGGTTTCCAACAGACATCTTCATTTAACCAAAGAAACATTTCACAAGCTATTTGGTGATGAGACTGAGTTTGAATCTGAGCGACCTCTTTTTCAGCCCGGTGAATTTGCATCTAAACATACAGTTATTATTGTTGGTGCGAAACTACGATCAATTCCTGGAGTAAGAATACTCGGTCCGTTAAGAAAATATGACCAGGTCGAGATATCTTATACAGATTCAATATATCTAGGAGTAAATGCACCTGTAGCAAATTCTGGTGATCTTTCAAACGCGGCACCTCTAACACTAGTTGGTCCAAAGGGATCGCTGTTCCTTGAGAAATCTGCTATTATTGCGAGCAGACATATACACATGACTAATTCTGATGCTGCAAGACTTGGTGTTAAGCCAACTGACTATTGCAAAGTGAGAATTGGTGGTGCAAGGGGAACAGACTTTTAAAATGTTCTGATAAGAACAAATGATAATTGGAAACTACAGATACACTTGGATGCTGACGATGCAAACGCAGCAAATGTCACAGATGAACAATTTGTAGAGTTTATAGGAAAGATGTAAAATTTTGATTAGTTCAGAAAATTATTTTGAGGTGATTAGTGAACATATCTGAAACCCAAATTCAAGAGATAATTAAAAGAATAGTGCAGAACTTGAATTCCACCGCAACCAATACATCCAAAGTTTCAAATGAAGATAATTGGGGCGTTTTTTCAAAAATGAATGATGCCGTGGAAGCCGCCCATGAAGCATTTGTTTTATACAAAGAGAGAAGCATTCAGTGCAGAAAAAAGATTATAGGTGCTGTAAGGCAAATGGCTTTAGACAATAAAGAAGTATTTGCCAAAATGACAGTAGAAGAAACAAACATGGGTCGCGTTGATCATAAAATTCAAAAGTTTATCAATGCTGCTGAAAATAGTCCTGGAGTTGAGTATCTTCAACCCCAGGCCTGGTCTGGTAAAAATGGATTAGCTGTTGATGAATACGCACCATTTGGGGTAATCGGAAATATTACCCCTAGCACACATCCTGGCCCAACAATGATTAACAATATAATTATTCAATTAGCTGCAGGGAACACAATTGCCTTTAATCCACATCCTTCTGCGAAAAAATTAAATGCCCTTGTGATCCAACTGGCTAATCAATATATGGTCAAGGCAGGAGCACCGCCAAATCTGGTTACTTGTGTTTCAGAACCTACTTTGCAAACTGCTGAAGAATTATTCTCTCATAATAGGATTGAACTTTTATCGGTCACTGGCGGACCAGTTATGGTTGATATGGCAATGAAGTATCCTAAGAAAGTTGTTGCCGCTGGCCCTGGAAATCCTCCTGTTCTTATTGATGAAACTGCTGATCTCTGTTTGGCAGCTAACGAGATCACCACCAGCGCAAGTTATGATAACAACATTCTATGTATCGCTGAGAAAGAGATCTTTGTTGTTGATTCGGTTTTTGAGAACTTTATGAACGAAATGGAAAAAGCCGATAATGTGAGGTTATCGAAAGTCCAGATGAATGCTCTTGCAGAGAAGGCTCTTGAACTGAAAGGCAAACACTGGCTTATAGGCAGAGACTATGTTGGAAAAAGAGCGAGTATTTTGGCGAAAGCTCTAAACATAAACATATCAGAGAATGTGCCATTGTTGTTTGGCGAAACAGATGAGAATCATCCATGGGTTGTTGCTGAGCAGATGACTACATGCATTCCAGTTATTCGCGTTAGAGATTTCGATCATGGTGTTAGGGCAGCACTCAAAGCTGAGCATGGCTTCAAGCATACTGCCAGCATATTTACACAAGATATTGAAAGAGCAACAATTTATACTCGTACGCTTGATTGTGATGTTCATACAATTAATGGAGGCACAATAAGGGGTGATGGAGGAGATTTAGGAGAGGGATACTTTTCTCATACAATCGCCACTCCAACTGGAGAAGGAATATGTACCCCTCTAGATTTTACTCGCAAGAGAAGAATTATGACTCATAAATCTTTGAGGTTTATTTAACTGGAATACTTTAACAAAACAAGAAAAAAAAGGACATCTAATGGATGTCCTTTTAGTCAGAGTATGTAATAATTAGCATAATACTAATTAAACTTAATATTCAAAAAAACTATTTTTCTGCACTTTTAACTGTATCTATTATAGCAGCAGCAACTTTATAAGGATCCGCATTAGATGCAGGTCTTCTATCTTCCAACCAACCTTTATAACCTGACTCAACAGTTCCAATTGGAATTCTTATTGAAGCCCCTCTATCAGAAACTCCATAACTAAATGTATCGATTGATTGAGTTTCATGTTTTCCTGTAAGTCGTTTATGATTATCCTCACCGTATACTTCAATATGCCTTTGAATTGCTTCTTCGGTTCCAAAAGCATCACATATTTTTTCGTAAATTGCTTTATCACCGCAAGTTCTTAGAGTTGTATCTGAGAAGTTAGCATGCAGCCCTGAACCATTCCAATCACCGGAAACAGGTTTAGGATCAAGATTTATTCTGATATTATGTTCCTCACCTATTCTTTCCAACAGATATCTTGCTGCCCAAAGTTGATCACCAGCTTCTTTTGCTCCTTTTGCAAAAATCTGATATTCCCACTGGCCTTTCATTACTTCTGCATTTATACCCTCAACATTAATCCCTGCTTTAAGACAAATATCTAAGTGTTCTTCAACAATTTCTCTTCCTATATTGTACTCAGCACCTACTGAACAGTAGAATGGGCCTTGTGGAGGAGGGTAGTAACCGGGTGCTGGAAACCCATATGGAGTATGGTGGTCAAGATCCCAAAGAACATATTCTTGCTCAAAGCCAAACCAAAAATCATTATCATCATCATGGATCGTTGATCTTCCGTTTGTTTCATGCGGTGTTTTGTCTGGATTCAGCACTTCAGCAATAACCAAATATGCATTATCTCTAGCTGGATCAACAAATACTCTTACGGGTTTTAATAGTAAGTCAGATGATCCACCTTCAGCTTGCATAGTTGAGGAACCATCGAACGACCATAATGGTGCATCTTCTACTTTTCCACTAAAATTTTCTACTATATTTGTTTTACTTCTCATTTGTTGGGTTGGTAAATGTCCATCTAGCCAAATATATTCTAATTTAGATTTAGCCATAAATTACTCCTTAAGTTTTAGGTTTATTTTTGTAGTTTCTTTTATAGTTGATAGTACAAATCGCGTGTGTGTTCTGCTTACACCTTTCCACGATTGAATTTTACTAAGCAGTTTTTCAAGTGCCTCAGTATCTTTAATAATTGCCTTCATTACATGTGAGCCTTCTCCTAGAATAGCGTAACATTCTATTATCTCATCTGTTTCACGTACTTGTTCTGCAAACTTTTCAAAATGTTTTGAGGAATCGATGACGACTGTAATTAGAACTGTTATGTCATACCCAAAGTGCTTTTTGTTTAACTTTGCATAGTATTGAGATATTATTCCCTTTTCTTCAAGTTTTTTTAATCTTTCACTTAAAGAGGGAAGTGATAGGCCTACAGCCTCGGCAAGAACATTACGTTTTGTCCTTCCCTTTTCTTGAAGCATATTCAGAACTTTTATATCAATATTATCTAACATGTCTTAATTATTTAGGTTATTTTAAAATAATGACTCAAAATATAAGGCATTGCTTTAATAATTGCAAATTTAATTTGGGTCGACTGTATATATTATTTTCTATTTAGAAGATTATTTTGCTTAATTTTTTTTAATTCTAATTTGTCGTTTGTATTACAATTTTTTGTTAATTTTACTTTAAAATTATAGTATAGAATAACGAAATAACAATTAGGAGGAATTATGAAAAAAAATGTCGGCTCTGTTGATAGATTGTTAAGATTAATTGTTGGTGCGGTAATTATTGTATGGGGAGTTTATGCTGAAAGCTGGTGGGGGCTTGTTGGGCTTGTTCCACTTATGACTGGTTTAACGAACTGGTGTCCTGCATATGTACCATTCAAAATGTCAACAATCAAAAAGGGTGATAACAAAGTTGAGATATAAGAGGCTGTGAAACAGCCTCTATTTATTAATTTGACAAAACAGAAGTTACTTTCTCTGCAGCTTCTTTTAGATTTGCGGCAACTTCAAAATTCATTTTGGATTTTTCTAGTAGAACTGCAGCTTCTTCTGCGTTTGTTCCATCCAACCTCACTATAATGGGAACTTCAACTTTCACTTCACCAACAGCATCTATAACGCCTTGTGCTACTCGATCGCATCTAACGATTCCACCAAAAATATTAATCAGTATCGCTTTAACTTTTGGATCGGAAAGTATAATTTTAAATCCGTTGGCGACTGTTTCTTTGTTAGCTGTACCACCTACATCAAGAAAGTTTGCAGGCTCACCACCAGCAAGTTTAATGATATCCATTGTGGCCATGGCTAGACCTGCTCCGTTTACCATACAACCAACATTTCCATCAAGTTTTATATAATTCAGCTCATATTTTGATGCTTCAATTTCCAGTGGATCCTCTTCATCAAGATCTCTATAAGCCATTATATCCTTGTGGCGATAGAGGGCATTATCATCAAAATTCATTTTTGCATCCAGGGCAATCACATCACCTTCTTTTGTAACAACAAGTGGATTGATTTCGGCTATAGTTGCATCAGTTTCGTCAAACAGCTTTATAAAGACTAAGTAAGAACTTTACAGCATTTTTAAATTGCAGCCCTCGTAAGTCCTAATCCAAAAGCAAGTGCTCGAGCTTGATACGCTTGCAATCCAACAGCTGGATCCACAGTTTCCTTAAGAATTTTTTCTGGAGTTTCAGCGGCAACTTTTTCTATTTCCATTCCACCTTCAGTTGAGACCATTACAACATTTTTCGATTGCTGCTCTATCTAAAGTAATTCCAACATAAAGTTCTTTATCTATATTCATCCCTTGTTCTACAAGAAGACGCTTTACAATTCTTCCTTCTGGGCCAGTTTGATGTGTTACCAAGTTCATTCCTAAAATTTGCTTTGCATATTTACGAACTTCTGGAATGCCCTTTGCGACCTTAACGCCACCACCTTTTCCTCTTCCGCCTGCATGTATTTGAGCTTTAACGACTTTTATTTTTCCTTCGATTTCTTTTGCAGCTTGAACGGCTTGATCAACTGTAAATGCAACAAAGCCTTTTGGAACAGGTACGTTATATTTTCTTAAAATCTCTTTTGCTTGATATTCATGAATTTTCATAATGTCCTTGGTTTTAGATGCTTAATAAAACTTTTATTTGAACATTAAAACTATCCTATTTAGCTGAATATTTCAATAAAGATATTATTTTGAAAAGTTCTTGATTCTTCGAATAGTTTGAATTAAATTTCATGTGTTAATAGAGTTATTTAATAGACCTATTAAATAGGATTATCAATTGGCTTTGGAAAAAGAACAAACTACAGAAGAGGCAATTCTCGAGGTTGCAACAAAACTTTTTGTTGAAAAGGGCTTTTCAGCTACATCAACAACCGCGATCGCAAAAGAAGTGGGGTGCAATCAAGCTGCGGTCCACTACTACTACAGAACAAAGGACCGACTTTTTGAATCAATTTTAGAAAATAAATTCAAATACTTTGTAACGAAATTCCTTGAAATCAGTAATGAGAATATCCCCTTTGAAGAAAAGCTTACAAAGAAGATAGAAACACACTTCGATCTTATTAGAGAAAATTCAAAAATTCCCCTCTTTTTAATTAGTGAATTAGGAACTAATCCAAATAGATTGGAGGGATTGAAAAAAACATTTAGTGATTTTCCACAAGCTGCAATTTTAGAATTTCAAAAAGAATTAGATGCTGAAGTAAAAAGGGGCTCAATACGTAAGACAAATGTTTTAGATTTATTATTAACAATAGTTTCCTTAAATGTCGCCCTCTATTTAATCGGGCCAATATTCAAAATAATTAACAATATCACAGATACTGAGTTTGAGAAGCTAATTACAAAACGAAAGAAAGAACATGTTCGTATTATTCTTGAAAGCCTTAAACCATAAGCAAAAAGAAAAGTATTATGAAAACAATTAAGATGTCTTTACTCCTGATAATTTCAATTAGTATTACTAAAATAAATGCTCAACTAACATTGGCGGAGTGTCAGCAAAAGGCAAAAAACAATTATCCGCTTATAAAGCAATATGACTTAGTAGAAAAATCAAAAGAATTCTCTTTATCAAATGCAAACAAAGCCTACTTTCCACAACTTAGCATCACTGCTATTGGGGGGATAATTGATGGATTTCCAGAATTTTCTCTCCCTGGGCAGGAAAGTTCATCTAATAAATATAATTTAATTTCTCTTGTACAGCTGAACCAAAACATTTGGGATGGTGGAATTACCAGTGCAAATAAATCTATAATTGAGGCTGAATCAGAGATTGAAAAGGCTGATCTTGAAGTTTCACTGTATTCAATAGAAGAAAGGGTGAACAATCTCTTTTTCGGAACTTTATTAATCAATGAGCAGGGACAACAGCTTCAATTACTAAAAGATAATCTAAAGAGAAATCTTGAAGTTATTCAAATTGCTGTTAAAAATGGAATCGCTTATAAATCTGATCTTGATGAAATAAAAGTTGAAATACTAAATGCTGAGCAGAAAATTGATGAACTTAAATATAACAAGAAGGCTTATATAAAAATGCTTTCTGCAATGATTGGACGTGATATAAATGAAACTGAGGAGTTCTCTAGACCATTGGCATATGATTCATACCTAGCTCAATCGGTTAGTAGACCAGAGCTTTCTATGTTTGAGAACCAAAGAATAATGCTTGATGCCCAGAATGATTTAAAAGGATCAACTCTTTTTCCCAAAATTGGTTTGATGGGAATTGGTGTTTTTGTTTATCCTGGAATCAGTTTTGGTACATCTGATATTACGCGATTACTTGTTGGGGGATTGAGTTTGTCGTGGGAAATTAGTGGTTTGTATACCAACTCAAACCAAAACCAACTAACGAAAATCGGGATGAGCAAAATCAACACTCTGCAAGAGACATTTTTATTTAACACTAATCTTGAGCTTAGCAAAATCAATACAGAGATCGAAAAATATAGATCTCTAATTGAGAAAGACAAAAACATTTTGGAATTAAAAAGCAGAATAAAAACCGCTTTTGAGGTTAAGTATGAAAACGGAATTTCAACCATGTCTGAATTGCTAGATCGAATAAATGATGAAAATGTGGCAAACCAAAACCTTATCATGCATGAAATACAATACATAATGGCAGTTTATCAATATAAGAACATATCAGGCAATTAAATTTAAAACTAAAAAGAATTAACTATGAAAACCATAAGGCTGTTATCAATAATCCCTTTAATAATTATTTATTCATGTGGTAATGATCTAAATAAATCCGATGCTTCTGGTGTATTTGAGTCAACTGAAATTATTGTTTCGGCAGAGGTTAGTGGCAAAATACTTGAGCTAAATATTCAGGAAGGTCAGCCGGTTAATAGGGATACCAAAATTGGGCTTATCGACAGCACACAACTATATCTTTCAAAAATGCATTTGATTAGCAGCAGGAAAGCACTTCAAGCAAGCAAACCTGATGTACACTCACAGATTCGAGCTACTGAAAGTGAGATCACAAAATATGAAAATGACAAAAAACGTATAGAAAAACTTTTTGCTGGAGATGTTGCGACTCAGAAACAACTTGATGATGTGACTGCACAGTTAGAAATTCTAAGTGCTAGATTAGAATCTCAAAAAAGCAGCTTGAATATTAGCGTTACCTCTATAGATGCACAGAGCAAAAGCATTGATGTCCAGATTGAACAGCTAAATGATCAACTTGAGCGGTGTGTTATAAAAAGCTCCATCGACGGAACCGTATTGGTTAAATACGCCGAACAGGGAGAACTTACAGCACCTGGAAAAGCAATTTTTAAAGTTGCCGATATGAAAAATATGATCCTAAGAGCTTATATAACTTCTGATCAGCTCGCAAAGATAACTGTCGGCCAATCAGTAGACGTGCTTGCAGAGTTTGGAAGCTCAGATGTCAAAGAATATCAAGGTAAGATCGCTTGGATATCGAGCAAAGCCGAATTCACTCCCAAAACAATTCAAACACAAGATGAGCGCGCAAATTTAGTTTATGCTGTCAAGATAGAAATAGAAAACGACGGCTATCTTAAAATTGGCATGTATGGAGGATTTAAAATAATTGACTAATGAGTAGTGTAATTGTTGAAAATATAAAGCGGAGCTATTCAAAAGCTGTGGCGTTAAAGGGTGTTAGTTTCACAGTAAATCCAGGTGAAATCTTTGGAATTATCGGGCCCGATGGCGCTGGAAAAACAACTCTATTCAGAATTCTAACCACACTTCTTCTTGCAGATTCTGGTAAAGGAATTGTTGATGGAAGTGATATTGTTAAGGATTATAAACAGATCAGAAAAAAAGTCGGATACATGCCGGGTAAATTCTCTCTCTATCAAGATCTTTCCGTTGAAGAGAATCTAACTGTTTTCGCCACGATTTTTAATACAACGATAGAAGAGAATTATCATTTAATAAAAGATATCTATCAGCAAATTGAGCCATTTAAAACTCGTCGAGCAGGTGCGCTTTCAGGCGGCATGAAACAGAAACTGGCATTGAGTTGTGCTCTTATTCACAAACCCACGGTGTTGTTTTTAGATGAACCAACAACGGGGGTTGATCCTGTTTCTCGTAAAGAATTTTGGGACATGCTTAAAAATTTGAAAGAGCAAGGAATTACGATTTTAGTTTCAACTCCTTATATGGATGAGGCCAGCCTGTGTGATAGAATTGCCCTTATTCAAGAAGGTGAATTTTTGAAAATAAACACTCCTCAAAAAATCGTTGAAGGCTACGAAAATGTTCTTTGGTCTGTTCACAGCAATAACATGTCTAAGCTCTTATCTGATCTACGAAAAAATAGATTTATTAAGACTAGTTTTGCATTCGGTGACACTCACCATGTTACTATAAACAATGACATAAGATTCAATGGGGGCACATATACTGCTGATGCCCTAGCTGAAGAACTCGATAAAAAGGGTCACACAGAACTTATAATTACTCCAATTAAAGCAACTGTTGAAGATTGTTTTCTAGAGTTGGCAGGATAGTATAATGAGTGTAATCGTTGCGGAAAACCTCACTAAAAAATTTGGGAAATTTGTTGCTGTTGACAACATCTCCTTTGAGGTTGGAAGGGGGGAGATCTTTGGATTTCTGGGTGCAAATGGTGCAGGGAAAACCACTGCTATGAGAATGCTCTGTGGTTTAAGTAAACCCACGGCTGGGACGGGCCATGTTGCTGGTTATGATATTGAAAAGAATGCTGAACAAGTAAAAGAAAGCATCGGTTATATGAGTCAGAAGTTTGCTCTCTACGAAGACCTAAAGGTTTGGGAGAATCTGCGTCTTTATGCGGGGATATATGGCGTGCCTGAGAAGGAAATTAATGGTAAAATTGATAGCCTTCTTGCTCAACTAGGATTCGAGTCTGAAAAAAATACAATTGTAAGCGCTCTTCCACTCGGATGGAAACAGAAGCTGGCCTTTTCAACTGCTATTTTTCATGAGCCTAAAATTGTTTTTCTCGATGAGCCAACAGGCGGGGTTGATCCTGCTACTCGAAGACAATTTTGGGAATTAATTTATGATGCATCTGATCGAGGAATTACGGTTTTTGTTACAACTCACTATATGGACGAGGCAGAATACTGTGATCGTGTATCTATAATGGTGGATGGGAGAATAGATGCTTTAGATTCTCCGAAAAATCTTAAAGGCCAATTTAATGCCCGCAACATGGATGAAGTCTTCCGTAAACTTGCCCGAAGTGCAAGCAGAGGGGGAGGCTGAAATGAAACAATTCTTAGTTTTCACACGCAAAGAGTTTTATCATATTTTCCGCGATCGATGGACCACGATGATGTTGTTGGCCCTTCCAATTATAATGGTAATTTTATTTGGCTTTGGAATTACAACTGAAATAAAAAACACCAAATTTGCGGTCTATGATCCTTCTAGAGACATTGCAACGCATGGCATTGTAAACAAAATAGAGAATAGTGAATATTTTACACTTCACGGTTATCTCACTAATCCAAATCAAATTGAATCAATCTTCAAAAAGGGTGAGGTAGGATTGCTGGTAGTTTTTAGCGAAAATTTCTACGAAAATATGTTAAGAATTGGTGATGCACAAGTACAATTAATTACGGATGGCTCAGACCCAAATACTGCTTCTACGCTTACGTCCTACGCCTCAAGACTTATTGCTGAGTATCAAGCTGAAAAATTTGATTTCAACCAGATGCCATATCAAATTCGAACCGAAGTTAAGCTTCTCTATAATCCAACAATGAAGGGGGCTTACAGCATTGTCCCCGGAGTGATGGGTATGGTCCTTATGCTTGTTTGCGCATTAATGACATCTGTATCTATCGCAAGGGAAAAGGAACTAGGCACAATGGAGGTAATATTAGTTTCTCCCATGCCTCCAATTTTAATTGTTCTTTCCAAAGTCGTTCCATATTTTGTTATATCATTAGTTAATTTTACTAATGTATTAATAATTGCTGTGTTTCTACTAAAACTTCCAATTGCTGGAAGTCTTCTCTTGCTTTATTTTATTTCAATAATATTTATCTTTGTTGCGCTTTCTCTTGGTCTTCTTATCTCTTCTGCTGTGGATAAACAATTGATTGCACTATTGATTTCAGCAATGGGATTAATGATGCCCGTGGTAATGCTCTCAGGTTTAATGTTTCCAATAGAAAATATGCCCTTCATTTTGAGAGCTGTTGCTCAAATTATTCCTGCGAAGTGGTATATTGAAGCTGTTAGAAATGTAATGATTAAGGGATTGGGTTTTTCGGGTGTTCTTGAACAATTAGGTGTTTTAACTCTTATGGCAGTTGTTCTTGTAACTGCAAGTTTGAAAAAATTTAAAATTAGATTGGAATAAAATGCTAAAGTACTTGCTAGAGAAAGAGTTTAAGCAATTTTTTAGAAATAATTTTTTGCCTCGATTGGTAATTGTTTTTCCACTTGTTACTCTTTCTGTTTTTCCTATTGTTGCCAATTTCGATGTAGAAAATATCAACCTCAGCATTATTGATTATGATAAAAGTAGTTTTTCAAAAGAATTGGTACAAAAAATTCAGTCTTCAAAATATTTTAGAATTACCAATATCGCCGAAAATTATAATTATGCTCTTGAAAGCATTGAGTCGGATGAATCTGATGTCATCTTGGAAATTCCAATTAATTTTGAAATAAATCTTCTTCAGGAACAACATGCTGATCTAATGATCTCTGCAAATGCTGTTACAGGAACAAAAGGAGGGTTAGGTAGTGCTTACTTGGCTACGATTATCAATGACTATAACAGCCAAATAAGATCTAAACTTTTACAGACAAACGAAAGGCTGATCACACCAAGTTTTGAGATAGTTCCCTTATACAAGTATAATACAAGTCTACTATATGAAGTTTATATGGTTCCAGCAATAATGGTGATGGTTCTTGCTATGGTCAGCGGATTTCTCCCTGCACTAAACATTGTTAGCGAAAAAGAAAACGGCACCATTGAGCAGATGAATGTAACACCAGTAACCAGGTTAAAGTTTATTCTCTCAAAACTAATCCCGTATTGGATCATTGGTTATGTTGTTTTAACCATCTGTATGTTAATAGCTAGATTTGTTTGGAATCTGCTTCCAGTTGGGAGTTTCGTAACAATCTATTTTTTCGTAACAATCTTTATTCTCGCATTTTCAGGATTTGGATTAGTTATTTCAAACTATGCCGCTACAGTTCAGCAAGCTATGTTCATGATGTTCTTTTTTGTGCTGACTTTTATATTTATGAGTGGTCTGTACACACCTGTTGAGAACATGCCAGCCTGGGCTCAATTAATGAGCAATATAAGCCCTTTGAAATACATTATCCAAGTCCTTCGAATGGTCTACCTAAAGGGAAGCGGTATATTTGAGCTAATCCCTCAATTCATTGCCCTTTCGGGTTTCGCAATTCTATTTAATGGATGGGCAGTTATAAGTTATAGAAAAACAAATTAGCTTTGTTGTTAGTTTTCTGAAAAACAGCAATTTTAAAATCGTATTTTGCCAAACTCTTCTTTTCCTTTTGCGGTTAGTATTCCTCTAATTATTATTTTTAAAAACTCTTTAGATGCCTCTTTAAATGAAAAGTCGTTCTCAGAAACATACCTTCTGTCTCTTAGCTCTTTAAGTCCACCATATGTTATGCCCGAAAAAACATTTGATGATATATTCATAACTAGATCTTCTTCTGATCCCTGTTTTAATATTTCAGTAAATGTGTTATTCGTTTTTTCAATTCTGAAATTTTCAAACTCATTCCAAAGTTTCTGGTTATTCTGTCTTAAATCATCATGCCATTTTTTAGAAACTTTTTCAACAAAATCTAATATTACTTTTCCAACCAAAAACAGCTTGTCAACTGAGTTAACGTTTTGACCAACGACTTTTTTTAGCTTGCGATTTAAGTTTAGCTTAACACCTTCGTTTATTTCTTCAACAATTTCAACTTTAGATGAAAAATGCTTGTAGATGGTCTTTTTGCTTACCCTCAATTCCTTTGCAAGGCTATCCATTGAAACTTTGTTAAACCCATTTTTTAGGAATAGGTCAGAGATATTTAGTAATAACTTATATTTTTCTGTAATCACTGGAAACGTTTTTTGTTATATTAGTTTCCTAATTTATGAAGAAGAAACTTTTTTTTCAATAATAGTTTCCATTTATGTTAGACAAAATGAATCTATTTAGCTTAATATTTTCTATTTTTGTATTCTAATTTAATTTTTGAGATAGCGATGAAATATTTTAACTCTGAATACTTCACTTATGAGAATAATCAGTTCTTTTGTGAGAATGTAAATTTAGATGACCTCGTATGTGAGTATGGTACTCCATTATTTGTTTATAGTAGAAGATTTTTTGAAGATCGTTTTAGTGAATTAACAAATGCATTTAAAGAGGTGGATCACAAAATATTCTTTGCTGCTAAGTCTAACTTTAACATCAACGTAATCAAGGTTTTTGCTGACTTAGGAGGGGGAGTCGATGTAAATTCTGCAGGCGAATTTCACCGCGCATTTATGGCTGGAATTGATCCGAAAGAAATGCTTTTGACTGGGGTTGGAAAAACAGACGCAGAAATTAGATTGGGACTAGAACAAAATGTACATCTGATTAAAGCAGAGTCTGAACAGGAGGTTGGCGTAATCAACCAGATCGCATCTGAAATGGGAAAAGTGGCACCTGTTGCAATACGAGTTAATCCCGATGTGGATCCTCAGACTCACCCATACATTTCGACTGGTCTAGCTGAGAACAAGTTTGGTGTTGATACAGAGCTAGCATATGATCTATTTCTCAAGTGTTCGCGGCTTAAGAATGTTCAGCTAACTGGAATTGACATGCATATCGGTTCTCAAATAACCTCCCTTGAACCATTTGTTGAAGCAACACTAAAAATGGCCGAGCTTTACAAAAAAATTCAATCTGCAGGAATCCCACTTAAGCATTTTGATATTGGAGGGGGGATTGGAGTGGTTTACAATGACGAAACCACTTTTTCCCCAAAAGATTTTGCAGATAAGCTTGTTCCGATATTTATGCAGATGGATGCTCAGATAATTTTTGAACCTGGCAGATATCTTACTGCAAATGGGGGCGTTTTACTTACAGAAGTTCTTTTTACAAAGACAAATTCGCTCGGTAAAAATTTTGCAGTAGTCGATGCTGCAATGACTGAGCTTTTAAGGCCAAGCATCTATAAGGCATATCATCACATCCAACCACTTAATAAAACTACCGAAGAGGATATTTTAATGGATGTTGTTGGTCCTGTTTGCGAAAGTGGTGATTACATTGCTAAAAATAGATCTCTGCCAAAAGTTAAAAGGAAAGATCTACTTGCAATAATGTCAGCAGGAGCATATTCAATGGTAATGTCATCAAACTATAATGCTCGTCGAAGACCCCCTGAAATTTTGGTTGATGGAGATCATTACAATGTAATTCGCAGCAGGGAGACTTTTGATCATTTGGTGTATGATGAAAAAATTATTCCCCAATAGTGTTCCGACTTGGAAATTAAAATTTAGTATATTTGATTATAATAGATTAAACAAGTTTTTGTTCGTATGAACAATTTGAGGTAATTAAAATGAATGATTCTTTTGAAGATATAGCAATAAGCGATTACGATTCCAAAGAAAAAATTGAAGAGGTCACTGAAGTTGTAGAAGAAAAGCTTTGGATTAAGCTAGAAAAATTAGGCAGTAAAATCTCCTTTGCTAAAGACCTTTTAGCCCTTTATAAGTATTTGGTTGATGGTCAGGTTAGTTGGCATCGAAAAGCTATCGTAGCTGCAGCATTGGTTTATTTTATTGTTCCGATTGACTCTATTCCAGACTTAGCTCCTCTTTTTGGTTATATGGATGATCTTGGTGTTATAATGGCAACTCTAAAGTTTCTTGGAAGCGAGTTAATTCCTTATTACAATTAGTTAAGGCTACTGCCATATTCATTTTAACTTTAAACCAAGCCAATAATTTCCGACACCATTTTTAATGCAGGGTTTGATGAATTACAAAGTAACAAAAAAAGAAAAGATTTTTGAAGGAATGGTCTTCGATGTTCAAGTAGATCAAATACTATACAATAGTGGGAATGAGAGTGTAAGGGAGGTCGTTGTTCATTATGGCGGAGCTGTTGTGCTTCCAGTCACAGATGAAGGCAAAATAATTTTGGTTAAACAATTTAGATATCCATTCCAAAAATTTCTTGTAGAAGCCCCTGCTGGAAAATTGGAAAAGGGAGAAGATCCTTTTGTGTGTGCCGAGAGAGAACTAATTGAGGAGACTGGTTTTTCTTCAAACATGATTATTAAACTTGGAGAAATCTATACGACTCCAGGATTCTGTGATGAAATATTGCATTTATACTTAGCTAACGATTTAAAGCCCGGCCAACATAGTAGAGAAGAGGGTGAGTTCGGAATGGAAACTTTTGAGTATTCACTATCAGATGTTGATAAAATGATTGAGCTTGGTGAAATTGTTGATGCAAAAACAATTGCCATTTTATATCACTATAAAAGTCGTCTAACTAAGAATTGATAATTTGATCTATATCGATTTTTTCAAGGCTCTCAATTTCAGTTCCTAGAAATCTTTCAGCAATCGTTTTGAACTTTTCTGGAAGATCACTTACAAAATATTTATGGCTGCCATTTTGATTTGAATCGTTTCGTAATCCTCTGCCATTTAAATAGTTTTCTACTTCAAAATATGAAGCAGTACCAGAATCTATCAGTGTAACATTCTCGCCCATTACTTCTTGTATTAGCCTAGATAATATTGGATAATGAGTACACCCAAGTATTAACGTGTCAACCATCTTTTCTTTAAACTCTGCCAAATATTCTTGTGCAATTAACTTTGTCGCTTTATGATCTATCCATCCTTCTTCTGCAAGAGGCACAAAAAGCGGACAAGCTTTTTCAAATATTTCAAGTTTATCATCTAAAACACGAAGTTCCTTAGAGTATGCACCATTATTGATTGTTGCATGGGTTCCAATAACTCCAATTTTACCATTCTTGGTTTTGCTCGAAGCATACTTGGCCCCCGGTTCTATCATTCCAATTATGGGTATTTCAAAGTTTTCCCTAAGACTATCAAGGGCAACTGAGGATGCAGTATTACATGCGGTAATAATCAACTTAACATTTTTGTTGTATAGAAACCTCGCATCCTGATTAGCATATTCAATAACTGTATCGTTTGACTTTGATCCATATGGAACTCTAGCCGTATCTCCAAAATATATTATATTCTCGTTCGGCAGCCTTGACAGTAGTTGCTTAACAACTGTCAGTCCTCCGATACCTGAATCAAAAACTCCAATTGGCGAATATTTATCAAAAAATTGCAATGTTTAATTTCTCCTATAATAATTCCTCAATAGCACTATTTAGCTCGAGGGTAATCAAATCATAATCTGACTCAGTAATTTTTTTTCCATTTCTATCTAGGACATAAAAGGCATCTACAACGTCATCTGACTGTGTTGCTATTTTTGCAAAATATATAATCAGACCAAGGTCATACATTTTGCTTGTTATTTGGTATAGCAACCCTAACCGGTCCGGTGAATAAACATCAATAATACTGTACTTATCGTAAGTTTCAAACTCAATCTTAATCTTGCTCTTTCTTTTAAAAAACTTGTTTTCAATCCTCCACCATTTCGACTTAAGTCTCTCGAATTCTCTTTTCAGCTGAACTTCGTTTCTAACTGCTGCCTTAATACTTTTTTCAATATCCGCATATTGTGATTCACCTATTGGCTCATGGGTTCTGAAATGAGAAACGTTAAAATTATCTATTACAATCCGATCTTTGCGAGTAAATATTTTTGCATCATGAATGTTTAGATCGTTGATTGAAAGAATACCACATAGTCGCGAGAGTAGAGATTCGGAATCTCCTGTTATTACAGTAATGTTCGTAAATTCATTGTCTTCCTTGAAGAAAATAGAAACGTCAGATGTGCTTTCTATTTCCTTCACATGCTCATTAATTTCTTCCTTTGTGTATAGGTGTAAATATCCCACATCGTCAATGGATTCAAGATGAGATTGAACTGCTTCGTTGTTCGCAATTTTCGGATCGTTTATCGTTGCTAATGTATTTTCGTAAAGAAGTTCCTCTCCTGAAAGTTTTTCGCTAAGCATTGAGATCGATTTTTGATACAATTCTTCCAACAAATCGCCTTTCCAGTTAGTCCACACTACGGGGCTAACCGCAGAAAGGTCCGCATAGGTAAGGAGATAGAGCAAGTCAAGTGCCTCCTTAGACTGAAACAAAGACGTAAAGTTGTCGAGGGTTTCGGCATCATTTAAGTTTCTTCTAAATGCCACCTGTTCCATCAATAGATGGTTTCTAACAAGAAATCCAACCATCTCAGTATTTTCAACACTAAAACCTAGATTCCTCATGATCGTCTCAGATACTTCTGCCCCGATAATTTCGTGCCCCGAAATACTCATTGGTTTTGCAATGTCATGTAGCAACACAGCCATAAACAAAATGTCTTTGTATTTAAAACTGTTATACAAAGTGCCTAATGTTGAGTTTTCGTTATTCAGTTTTTCAAGATTTTTTAATGCAATTAGAGTGTGCTCATCTGCAGTATAGCAATGATACACGCCTGGTTGGAAAAACCCAACAAGGTCTCTAAATTCTGGAAGAAATGCACCAAGCACACCCAAACCATTCATTACGCTCAAGGTTTCGCCAACATTCTGAGGTAGCTTTAGAATTTCTCGAAAAAACACAGATGACGAAATCTCATACTCCTCATGCTCTTCAACATCAAGAGCACTCTCTATTATCATTGCCCTCAGCTTTTGATTAAATCTAGCACTATGAAGTCCTCGATAATAAAAAACTCTCATCATTTCTGAAACAGTGTAACTTTTATCGCCCTTTGCAAACAGTACATTATCCTTTATGGAAAAATCATCATCAAGGTCTATTGTTAAAAATTCCGATATTGGCCTAGTGATTTCATCTTCATAAAGTTTAACTAAAGTTCTTGAGAATCGATAAACAATATTGGTGGCAGAAAAATAATTATACATATACTGCTTCCAGTCATGATCCTGATATCCAAGAATTTTTGCAATTTTCTCCTGATCAACAAACTCAAATCGATCCTGTTTTCTCTTATGAAGAAGATGAAGCATGTTTCTTGCTCTTAGAAGCTCTTGATAGCTTGAAAGCAGTCTTCCGACTGCACGATTATCAATAACGTTTTCTTTCTTCAAAACGTCAAGAAACATTTCTGTTTGAGTAATTTCCTCTTGAGTATTAAGGATCGTATTGTTCTTTATAAGATAGATCCATTCGACCGTATGAAAATCTCTAAGTCCCCCAGCAGAAGATTTCACATTTGGCTCCAGTACTTTTGGTGATTCGCCATATTTTTTATGTCGCATTTGAATATCGCCAAAGTATTGATAAATGAGCCGTTTCTTGTCTTTTTCTGTAAGAACATTAAATATCTGTTTGTTCCACTCTTTGTAAAGCTCTTTGTCTCCAATGAGGAAACGGGTTTCAAAAAATTGTGTGAACGAAGTAAGGTCCTCCTCAAGAAATCTTTTAATATCTGAGAATTCACGAATAGTGTGAGAAGCCTCAATTCCCATATCCCAAAGGGAGGAAACAAGTTCTCTAATTTGATCTTCGTTTCCCTCTACCTCTCTAAATATAATCATCATATCAATATCGGAGTAAGGGGAAAGTTCTCTTCTGCTAAAACTTCCAGATGCGACAAGAACACAGTTGAGCTTTTTGCTTGCAAGTGCTCTATAAATAAACTCCTCAACGAGAAGGCTGTAATTTATACAGAACTTAAACGAGTTTTTTTGCATTTCTTCATTGTTAAAGAGAAGCTCTTTTTCTTCAACAAATTGTGTTTTTATATTTTGGATATCATTCATGCACGGCAATTTAATTAGATTAACTCATTTTTTTAAAACGACTTTGAAAGAACCTTAAATACTCTGGTTCATAAACCATTTTCAAGCCCTTTATTGACTTTCTTCTTTGATATACTGACGCAATAGATTCAACCGACACGTCAATGTGTGCTTGAGTATAAACTCGACGTGGGAAAGTACATCGAACAAGCTCCAGCTTGGGATAATTATGTTCACCCGTTTTTTTGTTTCGTCCAGCCGATACAATTCCCCGCTCCATAGTTCTTACTCCTTGAATCCAGATAAATCTCAGAGGCTAACGTTTGGGCTGGAAACTCATTTTGTTTTAAGTGTGGTAAAATCTTTTTTGCATCAAGAAAGACTGCGTGGCCGCCAATGGGCTTTACAAAAGGGACTCCATATTGCTCTAACTCTTCTCCGAAATATCTTACTTGCCCAACTCTTGCATGAAGATTGTTGTAGTCCAACATTTCCTCAATTCCTCTTGCCATCGCCTCCATATCTCTTCCAGCTAATCCACCATATGTATGAAGTCCTTCATAGATCACAACCATATTTCTAGCTTGATCAAAGACCTTTTTGTTTTTTGTGGCAATTATTCCACCGATGTTAACCATTAAATCTTTTTTTGCGCTGACCCAAATTCCATCAAAATATGAGCACATTTCAAAAAAGATCGACTCGATTGATTTGGATTTAAATCCCCTTTCACGCTCTTTTATAAAATATGCGTTCTCTGCTGCTCGTGTGGCATCAAACCAGAGCTGGATTCCATGATCATCACAAATCTTCTTAACCCCTCTTAGATTTTTCATTGAGAACGGTTGGCCTCCAGCCATGTTAACTGGGCCAGCCATACTAACGTAAGGAATTTTCTTTGCCCCGACCTTCTTTATTAAATTCTTAAATTTTTGAATATCAATATTGCCTTTAAATGGATGTTCGTTTTCTGGGTCGTGAGCCTCATCAATAATAACGTCTACAAAAGTTGCCCCTGCTAGTTCTTGATGAAGTTTTGTAGTCGTAAAATACATGTTGCCTGGCACATAATCCCCTGGTTTGATCAAAATTTTCGAAATCATGTGTTCAGCTGCCCTTCCTTGATGAGTAGGCACAAAATATGGGTGTCCATAATACTTCTTAATATTGTCCCACAAGTTGTAAAAATTCTTGCTGCCAGCATAGGCTTCATCACCTATCATCATTCCCGCCCATTGGTTATCACTCATAGCATTCGTTCCGCTATCAGTAAGCAGATCGATATAAACATCTTCCGACTTCAATAAAAATGTGTTGTAACCCGCTTTTTTGGCTGCCTTCTCGCGCTCCGCACGAGTAGTCATTTTGAGAGGTTCAACTACTTTTATTTTAAATGGTTCTGCCCAGCTTCTTTTTTCTATGTTTCTCTTAATCATTTTATATCCTCAATTAATATTGTAAAATAATAGTTCGATTGTTTCATGAGGAGCTAAAGCATGGCCATGTATTTGTATAAAAGGACTTTATGTGCTTTTTCAAAGGATAAATAAATAATTGGGGTAGATGGAGTAAAAACATCCCAAGTTTTTTGTTTAATCTCAGATAGAATTTTGACAATATGCTTATTTAACATACTCAATATTTTCTTTACGTGATTCAGTTTACTAAGTCTTCCTCTTGCGAATACTCAACTTCTATAACAGAGCTTATGCCTCCCCGGACATTAAACTCCGCGGTTAAATACATATATCTCGGGTTGCAAACAGAAACAAGGTCATCTAATATTTTGTTGGTCACTGCCTCGAAATAAATTCCATCGTTACGAAAAGAATTAAGGTAAATCTTATAAGACTTTAATTCTATGCACAATTTGTCTGGGACATATTCCAATAATATCGTGGCAAAATCAGGTTGTCCCGTTATTGGACAGACCGAGGTAAACTCAGGCGCTGTGTGTTCAATATAATAATCTCTGTCTGGATAAGGATTATCAAATGTCTCTAATAACTTTAGTTTATCGTCCATTTTAATCTCACTATAAATATTCTGGTTTTAATTTGTAAGGAATTGTGTCATCAATCTCGGCTTTCTGAAATCCGCGCAATCTTAAAGCACAGCTATCACAAACTCCACACGCTTCATCTTCGCTTTGGTAGCAAGACCAAGTTAAACCTAGGGGGGCATTCAGCTCAATTCCTTTTTTGACTATTTCATGTTTCTGTAAATTAATTATTGGTGTTTCTATCCTGATGTTGGTTTCGGGTTTGGTGCCGGTTTCGATCACTTTATTAAACGCACTAAAAAAAGCAGGTCTGCAGTCTGGGTATCCTGAAGAATCCTCAGAGACTGCTCCGACAAATATTGCTTCAGCGCCAATTACTTCAGCCCAACTTACACAAGCAGTAAGTATGTTTGCGTTTCTAAAGGGAACATACGATGTGGGAATCTCTTCAGATTCCAAATCGGCGTTTGTCAGCTCTAATGACTCATCAGTGAGCGAAGATCCTCCAATTTTTGAAAGATGGTTAAAGTCTATAATAATTTTTTTTGACACTCTATAGTAATCTGCCAAATCATTAAAAGCTTTTAACTCTCTGCTTTCGGTTCGCTGTCCATAATTTATATGTGCAAAAGCAAGATCGTATTTTCTGTTTGCTATTGCTGCTGTTACACAACTATCCAGACCTCCGCTGACAGCAACAACTGCTATTTTTTCATCTTTCATAATCGCTATTAATTAATAGATCAAAAATTACTAAAATATTGTGTCAAATATTTAAAGCCTCTATATAATAAATTCGCAATATATTTTTATTAGTTTTGGGTATAATAAGTTTTGTGGAGAACGAATGAACTCGATTAAATGGGGAATAATTGGTTGTGGAGATGTCACAGAGGTTAAAAGTGGCCCAGCTTTTAGTCTTGTTGTTGGTTCAGAATTAGTGGCAGTAATGCGTCGTAATGCTCGTCTTGCAGAGGACTATGCAAAACGCCATAATGTGTCAACATGGTATGATGATGCTCAGAAACTAATTGATGATTCAAATGTTAATGCTGTCTATGTCGCCACCCCGCCATCTTCCCACATGAAATATACGCTAGCCGCTTCAAATGCCGGAAAGCCGGTCTATGTTGAAAAACCGATGGCTATGAGCTTTTCTGAGTGTGCCGAAATAGTTGAAAGATGCAAAGAAAAGAAAGCCCCTCTGTTTGTTGCATACTACAGAAGGGCTTTGCCAAGATTCATAAAAGTAAAATCTTTAATTGATGCAGGAAAAATTGGAGATGTTAGATTTGTTAACGTACGCTATTACGAACGGCCAAGGAAAGAGGATGTTGAAGGAAATCTTCACTGGCATACAGATCCAGCAATTGCTGGATGTGGTTATTTTTGTGATCTTGGTTCACATATTCTTGATTTGATCCAATTTTACTTTGGAGACATCATTGAGGTTTCTGGGCATCAATCCAACCAAAACAAAATTTATCCGACAGAAGATATTGTAACTGGAGAATTTTTATTTGAATCAGGTATACACGGAGTAGGTGTCTGGGCATTTAATGCATCAGAAGATCGGGACGAAGTCGAAATCGTTGGGTCAAAAGGGAAAATAGTCTATTCGACATTTCAAAAAAATCCTATAATATTAAATTCCAGTGGCGGCATACAAGAGTTTAACATTGATAATCCCAAACACATTCAACAACCTCTTATTGAGACGATTGTCGGCAGTCTTCTTGGGAATGTAGAGTGTCCAAGCACTGGAGATACAGCAATTAGAACCGCTTGGGTCATGGATAAAATGCTGGGGCGATTACAAACATCTTCTTAAGGATATTTATTGCCCAATCGAACTCGATACTTCTAACTTAGTAGGAGGAATTAATTTTTACCGTTTAATCTCAGAAAATTTTTCTTATACTACGACGATGAGTTTTAGTAAATTAACTTCTAAAAATTTTATCTTTACACATTTCGCTTAGACAAGGTAACATTGAAAAAAAATCTGCTAATTATTTTATTATTGCTTCTTACATCTTCGGCCTTTGCACAGCTCGACACAATTAAGGGAAGCTGGCCGTATCCTCCATTTTATTCTTCTCAGACAATAAATGCAACGTTTTCTGAATATAGAGACACATCGCCTGACGGACATTTTCACAATGCTGTGGATATTGGAGAACCGGATGGTAATCCGTGTTATCCCTCTATGGATGGAATCGTATACTCAACTTATGCCGAAGGAACAAACGCTTATATCCGCATTGCAAGCAAGATCTCAGGTGGTTGGAAACATTTAACTTATCTTCACATTCGTCCAAATCCGGCTCTTTCAATTGGGGATTCTGTTAAAAAAGCTGAAACAGTAGTCGGAACCGTTGTACTCGGAATGGGACACGTACACTTAATAGAGCGGGAGCTAGTAGCCAACATCGATGATTATGGTTGCGAGATAAACAACCTCCGTAAGAACGGCGGATTAACTCCCTATGTTGATTCTTGGGCGCCAATAATAACCTCGAGCACCTTAAGGTTTTATACTAATGGTGGTTTTGAATTACTTTCAGCAAATCAACTTTATGGAAAAGTGGATATCAAAATTAAGATTGAAGAAGTTAATGGAAGCTCTTCAATAGGCAGGAACAATGGAACTTATCTAGCTGGCTATAGAGTGTGGAATTCTGAAAAATCTGAAATCGTTTACGAGCCCGCAGACAAAGGAATAAAGTATCGATATGATTATAAACCCCTTAATTCAGATGTACACATGGCTTTTGTTAAGGGTTCTGCAACACTTAGTGATCCCGTTTATTGGTTAACTAATGGTGGCGGAGCTGATGAAATAAACAGTTCAAAAACAATAAGAGATAACTATTTTGACGCTTCGCTCTTGCCTGAGGGTAATTATCAGCTAGAGATCTTTTCCGAAGATACCAGAGATAATAAAACGAATATGTTTTTCCCTATCAGCATTATTGATCCTGCTCCAAATACCCCAACAGTTTATTGTGCTCTAATTCCCGATATGAAGCGCGCGCTATATATTCGGTGGAAGAAAGGGGCCGAATCAGATTTGGCTGGCTATCGACTTTACTATGCGGCAGATGATTCTCTGATGGAATGGCGTTTAGTCGCTGACGAGAGCACTCTCACCAAAGATGTTGAGGAGTTTTCAGTTGCTTCTCCAGCCGATTATCTAATTCCAACAAACCGTCAAGTTCATTATTATAAAATGACTTCGGTTGATGAATCGGGTCAGGAAAGTCAAAAAAGTGACCTGTTTGCAAAATCTGATCTGACAGATGATCACAATTATCAAACTGCAATGATTATAAATGGATTCCCTAAAAAGGATGATGATGGCAAACCCATTTCACACAATTTTATTGAATCATATTTTGCTCCTCTTTCCATATCCGATTCAGTAGTAATATCATCAGCAAGCAAACAACACTTCCTTGATGATATTGATGGGTTTTCTTTGGAAGATTACGATCTGATCATCTGGTTCACTGGCGATAATACAAATCATGAGACCACATTTCAAGTAAAAGAAATGTATCGCTTAGCTCAATATTTAGATGGAGGAGGAAATCTTTTTGTCTCTGGTTCAAAGATAGGATACGATCTAGATGAACGGAAATCTGATTTTACAGATACTCTTTTTTATTACCAGTACTTAAAATCAAACTTCTATTATGTTGGTGATGAATTTATGAAACCAGCTTTAGGTTTGGCTAATTCTGTTTTTGGCGACATCATTCTTCACTATGGTGGTGTTGCCGAAGAAAAATACCCCGATGATATTGAGCCAGTTAATGGAAGCGAAGTGCTCTTTAACTATAGCCAAAAACGACCCGATTCTACCTTTAGAAATGCTGGAATTGGATTCAAAGGCAAATTTAGAGAAAGTGAAATTGATGGGGGGCTTGTCTATCTTTCATTTCCATTTGAAACAGTAGAATCGTTTGAGGAAAGAACCGAGTTTTTGGGCTCATTATTCAATTATTTTGGATTAACTACAGATTTAGACAGCGAAACCAAATTTATACCAATTCAGTTTAAACTGGAACAGAACTATCCCAATCCTTTTAATCTCGCAACAACGATAAGTTATTCTGTTCCTAATACAGACAAAGCAACCGATCACAACGTAAGACTTGTAATATATAATGTTCTAGGGCAGGAAGTTGCGGTCCTAATAGATAGAGAACAAAAACGTGGATCATATCAAGCTGTGTTTAATGCCTCTGTGTTATCGAGCGGTCCCTATTTCGCTAGATTGACCGTAAATAATATTAGTAAAACCATCAGTATGATGCTGATAAAATAAGGTTCTATAATGAAGATTATATTTCTAGTTATTATAATAACGTCTGTTCTTTCTGGACAATCTTTAACTCCAAAATTTTATGTTAAGACTCATTTAGAAACAACCGATAAAATCAGTGACCAAAAGAATGTCATTAAGTATTCAGTCTTCTCTAAGAAGAACAAAATATATACTATCACAAATGAAACGGAATATGATATTCCATACTCAGAATTAAAAACCTTTAATGACGGCCAAAGTGTTTTAATAAGTGCTTTTCATGGAACATTAGAGTTCTATAATAATATTGGTGCAAAGATTAAATCTTTGAATATTAAAAGTGATATTTCTGTTGATTATGAACGCGGAATAAGGTCTGTTGTTTCTGATAATAGTATGATAATATTATTCCAAGAGCAGAATGAACTCTATACTACGCTTCAAAAATATTCTTCTTCGGGTATTTTAGAAAGAGATCTACAGCTTGATATAACAAACATAAATGGAATTGCTTACTCAATCAACACTGATCAGGTTTACCTTTCAAGAGTAGAATGGACAAATAATGGAATTCCTTTAAAGTTCATTTCGCTTGTTAACGATAAGGGGCAAATAGTAAAAGAATATAATTCAAATTTCGAAAAAGGATTTTTCTTGGGAGATAATCGATTTGTTGCCTTTTCAAAGAAAGAAATAATTTCCATTGATTCCGAAAGCTATTCAGTCGTCTTCAAGAAGCAGGTGAAAAGCAACTATCAATTTATAGATGTAAATAAGGAAAACAGCCTCCTCGTTGCTGTATCAGCAAAAGCCCCAAAACTTAAATACGGT
Source organism: uncultured Ignavibacteria bacterium (assembly GCA_963751695.1). Lineage (GTDB taxonomy): Bacteria > Bacteroidota > Ignavibacteria > Ignavibacteriales > Melioribacteraceae > SZUA-22. The sequence goes on from CAVVVP010000003.1 coordinate 417,904, forward strand.
GAATGGTATTACCAAAATCCTATAATCCAAAAATTTGATTTGTTTGGCAATTTAACTGAGGAAAAGGTTTTAGAGACAGATTCTTTTGTCAATTTTAGAATTGATCCCCTCTCCGGGTCTACAAAGTTAATTACTGATTGAAAATCAGTAGATATTAATCTTTATCCAATACGTTTTTAAGAAGCGGAGAAAACAGCCTTAACAAAATTTTCAAGCTTCGTTTTGTCTAGCTTTCCATTAGTTCTAACACCACCACATAGGTCAACACCAAATGGTTCCACTTCCTCAATCGCTCTTCTAACATTTTCCGGGTTTAATCCCCCGGCCAGAAAAATCGGGACACTAACACTCTCTCTAATCTTTCTGCTTAACTTCCAGTTATGCGTTCTACCTGTGCCCCCAAGTTCTTTTGTTTTTAGATTTGGATTCCCGCTATCAAGCAACAGAGCATCAGTGTTTTCAGAAACTCTGATCGCTTCATCTATTGAATCATCATCCAGCACGTGAACAACTTGTACAACCTTTATTGCTGGCAAGGATTCCCTTAATGTTTTGTATGTTTTGGGGTCAACCTTGTCAACAATTTGAATTGTGTTGGTATTGGTGGCTTTGTGATGAGCTATAATTTTTTCAGACGTTACTTCGCTAGTTAAAAGAAACGAGGCAATGGCCGGAGGAATGGCACTGGCAATCTTGTTAATTAGTTTGATATCAATTACTCCAGGGCCACTTGGCATATTTCCAACTAATCCAAGAGCAGATACTCCGAATTCAATTGCAGTTCTAGCTTCTTCTATGCTGCTAATGCAGCAAATTTTTATTTTAGGAACCATTTGGCCAGGAACTTAAATACAATTGAGACTATTCTAAAACACATTGTACTGAAACTGTGTCTAGGGTGGAAGAATACTTGTCCTCAACTATAAATTCCACTATATAGTTTCCTTTGCTGAAACCTGAATCAAGTTCAATTTGTGTTTCTAACTGAACCTCTGCTTTTTCCTCTGAGGTTGAGTCAATCACAGAACCATGGTCTGCCATTAAAATAGTGTCTTGCGGGGTGTATAAATTTATAGAATAGTCTATATGTGTGAAATAGAGATCACTATTTTCTTTCTTGTATTGTGCGAATCCTGATGATTGTGCTGTTGCATTAATCTCCCATCCTTCATCTAAGATAAAAGCAAAGGCTTCTGGATTTGTTAGCTTTACTTTAGGGTTGTCAGCACAAGAGGTAATCAGTATTGTAGTTAAAGATAGAATTAGAATAGCTTTTTTCATTTTACAATCTTGTTGTTATAAAAAACGGGGTGCTGTTAACACCCCTTTATCTGTTTCTAGTTTGCAGCTTTAAAGTCTTGCATAAATTGAACGAGATCTTCTACGCCCTTTGTTGGAAATGCATTATAAATTGATGCGCGAATACCACCGACGGAACGATGTCCTTTAAGACCAGAGAACTCTTTTTCAGCTGCTTCCGCAATGAATTTCTTTTCAAGCTCTTCGTTTTGTATATTAAATGTAACATTCATAAATGAGCGGTCTTCAAGAGCGGCACTGCCTATATAATATTCATCAGAATTGTCAATTGAGTCATAAAGCATCTTTGCTTTAGCTTCGTTGATCTTTTGCATCTCCTTCAACCCCCCAAGATTAAGCAACCACTTATAAACAAGTCCCATCATATATATAGTATATGTCGGTGGAGTATTATACATGGATCCTTTTTCAGCATGAGTATTGTAGTTTAGATATGTATGCAGATCTTCTGGGGCTCTATCTAGTAATGTTTTTTTTACCACAACTAGCGCTGCACCTGCTGGCCCCATGTTTTTTTGAGCACCTGCATAAATCAATCCATATTTATTAACATCTATTGGTTTACTTAGGATATTTGATGATGCATCGCAGACTAAGGGAACGTTTCCAACTTCTGGCTCGACCTTAAACTCAGTTCCAAAAATCGTATTGTTTGAGGTAAAATGAACATAGGAAGCATCTGGAGTAAGATTTAATGCATCCTGTTTCGGAATAAAATTAAAATTTGATTCGGCAGAAGTGGCGGCTATATTAACTTCTCCAACTCGTTTTGCTTCTGTAACCGCCTTCTTTGACCAAGAGCCAGTAACTATATAGTCAGCATTGTTTGTTGGTGGCATTAAATTTAGTGCAAGCATCGAAAATTGAAGTGTTGCTCCACCTTGTAAAAACAAGACAGCATAGTCATCGCTTACGTTTAATAGTTTTCTTAAGTCGGCTTCTGCTGAAGTGATTATTTCATCATAGCTTTTGGAGCGGTGGCTCATCTCCATAACAGATAAACCATGTCCTTTGTATGAATAAAAATCCTCTTGAGCTTCTAACATAACTGGTTCAGGTAATGTACAAGGACCAGCACTAAAATTATAAATACGCTTCTCCATTTTGACACCTTATAATGTTTTATAAAACTTTTAAATCGTATGCACCACTAGCCCATCTCTTAGCTTTGGCTCAAACCACGTTGATTTTGGAGGCATAGTTTCACCAGCATTAGAAATTTCAATTAAGTCATTTATACTAACAGGATACATAGAAAACGCAACTTTTGCTGCTCCAGAATCAACAAGTTTTTCCAGCTCTTTTGTTCCTCTAATGCCGCCTATGAAATCTATATTATTGTCAGTTCTAGGATCAGAAATTCCCAGTATGGGCTTAAGCAAAAAGTTTTGCAACAACGAAACATCCAGTTTTTCGCCCAATCTTTCTCCTGGAGATTCTGTAAAGCTAGGTTTAAGGATATACCATTTTTTGTTTATATACATTCCGATTGTTCCTTTTTCGTCAGGCGTCGAAGATGGTGATTCAATAACCGAAAAACTCTTCTTAACCTTATTTGTGAATTGTTCATCAGTAAGATCCCCAAATTCAAAAACGACCCTATTATATGAAAGTATTTTTAATTGCTCTGCTGGAAAAAGGACAGCTAGAAAATAATTGTATTCTTCGTCACCCTTGTGGTTCGGATTGTTTTCTATCTTAACTTTTTGTGCTCTGCTTGCGCTGGCGGCACGGTGATGACCATCAGCAATATAGAGATTCGGGCTTTTACCAATCTCAAACTCCACTATGTCATGTGCTTCTAGGGGAAGGATCCAAACAGTATGTTCAACTCCGTCCGGTGTTTTAAAGTCATAGATTGGATCGTTGTTTTCAATTGTCTCATCAATAATACTATTAACTTCTACAATTCCTTTGTATGTTAAAAACACAGCCCCAGTCTGTGCATTTGTAGCCACTATATGATTTGTCCTATCATCTTCTTTTGCTTTTCTAGTCTTCTCGTGTTTCATTATAACATCATTATCATAGTCTTCCACGGAGAATGTTCCTGCAATGCCAACTTGAGTTACGTCCTTCCATTTCAATCTATAGACATAGTAGTGGGGCTCTTCGTCTAAAACCATTGGGGCTTCATTAATTAATCTTTCTAGGTTCGAGGCAGCTTGTTGATAAACTTCACATGAATATGGATTAGTCTCTTCCTCCATTTCAATTTCTGATCTTGTTGTTCTTAAAAAATTAATTGGATTGTCTTTACATAGTTCTGCCGCCTCTTCTCTGTTAACAACATCGTAAGGTACGCTTGCAACAAGATGTGCAACTTTTGGCTCAGGCCTCAATCCTTTAAACGCCCTAATTACAGCCATAATTTCTCCTCATTTCCGTATTTGTATTGAATAATTTTGATTAAACAAACTTAAGACTTTTCTAAATTATTTTATAAAAAATAAGTTATAATTTGCCACAAAGAACAATATATTCAGGGCAGCTGCATTATTAAACAAGACAGCTGCTCGCCTAAAAGCTGGAGTTGTTAAATATATATTCTAATTTCTATTGTTTGTCAAAAAAATCTTGCCAGCGGTTTCTCCTCTTGGTATAGGGTCAAGATTTCTTTTATTATTTCAACCCTGTCAGCCATCTCAAGAATATTGAGAAATTTATTTTCTACTTCCTTTTTATCAGAACAAAACCTTCTTGTTCCTGCTAGTGGACCAATCTTTATCCGGTTTTCTTCAAGTTTATACGATCCCATAAAATTATTACATCCGCCAAATCCACTTAAGGTATTATCGTTTTCTTTAAGAATAAAGTATGCCATCTCGCTTCCTTGTTCAACATCAATTTTGATCCCTTCCAGCTCTGCTAATTTCCATGGACGATTTGTGAGTGAAATTTTCTCAATGTTATTATTACAGTTTTTGTCTGGCCAAATATTTTTGAGTTTTTCTATCAATAGTGTTGCTTCTTCTCCTTCGCCATCAACTTTGGGGCGTGAAATAATCCGACCTTTTACTACTACCATAATTGGATTTCCAGCCTCTGCTAAAGACAAATATTCCCGTTCCAAAACAATATAATCTTGTTCCATTGCAACTGAAAACTTTTTTTGAGATTTACAGTCTACAAATATGGCAGCATCAGCAAAATACGTAAACATTCCTTTCAATTCTCTAGTTTCACTTTTGTGAGGTGTTTCTGATCCATCAGACTCTGTTTTCTTTTCGTTACAGCCACACAATAGCAGTGCTACCAGCAATGAAATTATGAAGTTTTTCTTCATAGTCGCCTCTTCTTTTTATTTGTTTTTATTGAAAAGATACTAAATTAGTTTTTTGCTAATTAAAAATTAAGCAAAACTTGCTTTTAACAATCAAAGACAATGGGCTCTATGAAGGATAAATTTCATTGGTATGACGGTTGGTTTTATGATAGATTTATTGCTCCAAATTTAGATGAAACATTCAGGATAATGATGGCAATGATGAAAAAGGAATCAACCATATTGGATGTTGGTTGCGGTACTGGTCGATTTGTATTTCAAGCTGGAATAAGGTTTCATCTAGCTGCTGGCATTGATCTTTCATCAAAGAATATAAAAATTGCAAATAAAAACCTAAGTAATTCTCGTGCAACTAATCTTTCATTTATTCACGGAAACGCAGAGACTTTAACAGAACATGTTGAAAATAAGTTCGATTATTCAACAATCTCGCATGTAATTCACGAAATGCCAGAGGAAATTCGCTTGAATGTTATTAAAAACATGAAAGAAGTATCTAATGAAATAATCATAGGTGACTACTATGTTCCCCAACCAAATAATCAGAGGGGGATTTCAAACAAAATCGCTGAAGTGCTTGCTGGATTTGATCATTTTAACAACTATCGTTCATTTGTAAGACGCGGTGGTTTGCCGGCTTTAATAAAAGAGGCAAACATGGATATCATTCAAGAAAAGATTGGGACACATGGAACCTCTCACATAGTTAAGATCAAATAGCTTTTAATTGCTTCTGTATCGATTTGTTGCCTTTCGAAGACGATCCATTATCGCAGCCCCAAGACCATCCTCTCCAATCGACTCGACTAGAATTAAATCTACCTCCGAGGATTCTAAAGAGTGGAGGTGGTGAAACAAGTTTGCAGCGGCTTCATGGATTTCTCCAGTTTTTGAAAGGATTTCTATCTTTTCAAACATATAATCTGTTTTATTCTCAATAAAAAAAAGGCCTGCTAGTTTTTTGTTTTTGATTTCTTCAGCTTGAACTTCCTCAATAAACTTGACTGGAATGTCTGGTGCATAATGATGCAATAATTGGCCTGGAGCGCTCGGGTTGTTTGGATCTGTTTCTTTTACCTCGACTCGATCACATACGCTGTTTAGCATTTCTATTGAAATGCCTCCAGGCCGAAGGATTTGGATTATATCGTTATTTACTAAAACTATCGTAGACTCAACTCCGATGTTACATTTTCCACCATCTAATATTATTTCAACCTTACTCCCTAGCTGCTTTTCAACATGCTTTGCGGTTGTGGGGCTTAAGAATCCAAAGGTGTTCGCGCTTGGTGCAGCAATTGTCCCACCCACGGCTTTAATTAATTCAAGTGCAACTGGGTGATCTGGCATTCTTACTGCAACCGTAGAATTGCCTGCTGTAACAATCTCAGGAACGATCTCTTTTTTAGGCAGCACAATGGTTAGCGGCCCTGGCCAAAATGCTTGAGAAATCTTTTGTACCCTTTCACTTGTTGTTTCAACAATTTCATCCAGTTGTTCAATCGATGCGATGTGCAAAATCAATGGATTAAAGGATGGTCTATTCTTTGCTTCAAATATTTTTGAAACTGCTCTTGGATTAAGACCATCAGCGCCAAGCCCATAAACCGTTTCAGTAGGAAATGCAACTATGTCTCCATCTCGAATTGCTTGTGCGGCTCTTTTAATATTTTCTTTGTTAGACTCTAAAATCATCCGGCAAAATTAATAAATCTATAAATCATCTGGGGGAATTCTGTCTATTAGTCCTTCCTTTTTCATGCTTTCATAATCCTTCTGAACCGTTATTTTAACCTCATATGTTTTATAGAAGCCAATAGATTCTACGCTTACTCCACCTATTTCTTTACTCAATTTAATTTTTGCTATCATTTGATTTGAGTCTATAAGCTCCGTTGAAATCGAGTTTTTTCTATCAGGCATGTTTGCAAGCGCAAAGTGAACTCCCTTTAATGCATTAGTATAGGCAATATCAAGATCTTCACTAATTTTTGACTGAGCATTAAGAATAAATGGAATTATTAAAGCAATAACTAATAATTTCATGACTGCCTCTATTAATTCTACATGTAATTTGTATAAAAATACAAAAACTTTCTTTAGCAATAATTTTTAAAATCTTATGTAAAAGTGGTTATATTATTTTTTGAATTATTATTTTTGCTGGAATGAATCGACTAAAACACATAGCGCTTGTTGTTTTCATTGGATTGTTTGTTTCGTGTGCTTCATCACCAAAATTTACTAGCAAAGAAACCAATACCCCCCTAAAAGCTAAAGATAAATCTAAGTCTCGATATGAAAAACAAAAAAAAGCAAGCCCGGAAGAAACTAATACTAAAAATCCCGATGTTTACTACAATCTTTCAACGAGTATTGAAACAGTAAGTGGTTATGCGTCTTATTATGCCGATGACTTTGATGGTAAGCAAACCGCCAATGGCGAAATCTTTAATATGTATGAACTTACTGCGGCACACAAAGAATATCCTTTCAATACACTTATTAGAGTAACAAACCTTTTAAACAACAAAACAACAATCGTTAGAATTAATGATCGTGGCCCCTTCGTTGAGGGAAGAATTATTGATCTTTCATTGGGAGCCGCAAAACAGTTAGATATGCTGGATTCCGGTGTTCAAGAGGTTAAGCTTGAAATCATTGAGTGGGGAGAGTAATTTATCACGGAACTCTTCCAGATTAAATGTCAATCCAATAAGAAAGCTTTAACATAAAAACGTTGTCTGTGTTTTGATTCCATAGGTCGACCATATCGTCTTCAAAATTAAGCTGTCCCGATGTGTCGGAATTTGATCTGGAATTTGTCCAAACAAAATAGAAAATTGAGCCAGGAAGATATTCATATCTCAAAACAAAATTTGCACGAAGCGATCTATAGTTAAAATTGGGATTTTCGAAATTGAAAACTGAGAGGCCGGTTCCATCAGGATCAACAATATACTCGTCCGCATCTGAATCCAAATCAATTGTTGATCCGTTTTCACCGTAATAGTTGTAATCAAGAGATCTTGGTTGTGCTAGCTCTTTAAAGTTACTATAATCACCAACCGAGAGTAAGGGTTGTAAAAAAAGTTGTAGGCTTAGCTTTGGTGTAAAAGTCCAGCTTAGTCTAATATTGGCTGAAATAGTTTGTTGTTCCATTTCACCAAACACATACCTTCCTCCATAGGTTTCAACTGCTCTTTCGTCTTCAACGTCTGTCACCCACTGAAGCATTTTAGCATTGTGAGAATATTCGGGTCCAATTGTGAACTCCATTTGTGTCATAGGTCGCCACTGAAAATCTAGAGCAAGTGAACGTTCTAGCCCTCTGAGTTCGTCTCTTTCGATTTCTGCCTTATATCTAATCATGTAGTCTTTTCTACTGTCTGTAAAACCATCAACTACAAAAAAATACTCCGATGGTTTCTCTGCCTTTGGCCCGCCGCGGGTTAGTTTATTTGATATTGTTCGAGCAAAATATCCCCCGTCGAAGCCAATATTAAAAAAGTTTTCAAACTCAAAATGAGTGAAGATCATTATTCCATTACTAATTCTATCCCACTCAAAATCGTATGTTTGAAAGTGTGCTGCAAAAACTCTTTTTCTCCGAAAAAAGCCGTCGGGCAAATACCAACTATACCCTAGGGCCAAATGACCATTTACCTTGTCTGCCGTGCGTTGAAATCCCAAATCATTATATTCTATTCCAGGTGATGCTGCACCAAAAGCTGTATTAAAAATGAAGTTTCCTTTTTGTTTATTTAGAGTAACTCTAGAATACCACCCGGTGAGAGTTGTCTTGTTTGTATCAAGGGGAGCATACGTTGCGTCTGGTCTTTGAGCATAGCGGTATGGTTCTCTTTGTTTAACTTCTATCGCATTTTTTGATCCTCGCACATAAGATCCTATTGCTGAGCCAGTAACAATATATGTTTCATCATTGTCAAGAAAGGTCCACCCATCAAGGCCATATGTATAAGCTTCTTTAACAATTTGATTGTTAAGTTTTGGATCACCAAGGTCTCTATTTACTGATGTAAATATCCCTCCAATGGCTTGTTTGTTTCCGTTAAATTGCTTTTTAAAACGAGCTGCCCCATAGTGTGTTAATGGTTCAATTTCCTCTGTGAATTTAGTTCCGTCTTTTTGGAATTCACCATAGGTTCTTTCCGTTACCGAGCTAAGGGCCCCGACAGACCATGATTCATCAATCTTTCCCGTTAGTTTTGCTGCACCCAAAATCCTTGTTTCGTTAGGATAGTTTATATAATCATAATCTGATTCTGACTCTATTTCCCCCTGAGGTGTTCGGCCAATTCTTCTTGAATAATAAAGCTTGGGATTTCCAAAGTTGAATCCAAAGTTGCTATTTGATCCTCCAGTGCCGAAGCGAAATATATTGGCTCCTTCTATAAAGAAAGGTCTCTTTTCTTGATAAAATGTTTCAAATGCAGAAAGGTTAACAACAGCTGGGTCAACTTCGACTTGACCAAAATCTGGATTTACTGTTGCATCTAAAGTTAGATTACTACCGATCCCAAGTTTAAAGTCAGCGCCTACTGACGTTTCGAACTGGTTCGATTTGTAAAAAGGATCTTCAATATCATGCTCAAGCACTTGAACCTTTTGCACTAGATATGGCAGCACTTCTGCTCTTTGTTTAGACTTTACTTGATTGAGTCCTTCAAGAGTGGCAAACCATGAGACAAATCCGCTCTCAACTTTTGGCACCATTACGAAAGATGCTTGCTCATTTGTGCGTTTTGTAATTCTGGTAAAATTTATACCCCATTTCATTTCTTTAGATTCATTAAATCTTAATTGTGAAAAAGGGATTTTCATTTCCATTGTCCAGCCATCTTCGCTTATATTGACCTCAGAATCCCAGACACCGTCCCATGATTCATCAAAGTATTCATCATTATAAATTGTTCCATCAGCCTTTGAGCCACCAGCAGTTATACCAAAGAACATCCCGGTTCGACGATCTAAAAACGTATCAATGTTTATCCATAAACGATCGGTTTCTGTAAAAGTATCTTTTCGAGCCAGCATCTTGTCAATGGCTGCAGGCTCAGAATCGTACATCTTAGCGCCAAAATAGAGATAGCTTTCGTCATAACCGACCCACGCTTCTGTTCTTTGAGTGGCTGGCTCACCTTCGTTTGGTTCAAGCTGTGTAAAATCGCTTGCAGGAATATTGAAGTATAGTGGTTCATTTAGAATTCCATCAATCGTCATCTTTTCTTTAATGTAATATGCAATTACAGTTTTTTCGGAAGGTTTCTTAATTGAAGAAACCGGTGTTGCCGATAAAAATAGAAAGGATAAGAATAGTGGCAAGAATTTTTTCATTATTCTATCAACGATTTCGATTTGTTTTTATCAAGGTTTCTTCATTATAACAGATTCATGAATTCTAAATTTAACAATTATTAATTCTAGAAGTGCTCGCTAAAGAAGTCCTCCACAGCTTTTACAATGTTTTGCATCAGCATCGTGACCCTCAACACTGCAACTTGGGCATGATTGTGTGTTTAACCTTTGAATTCTTCTAGTCATCTCTGAGGTAACAATTCCTGTTGGAACAGCAATTATTCCATACCCCAAAATCATTATAATTGAAGCAAGGAATTGCCCGACTTCTGTCTGGGGAGATATGTCACCATATCCAACTGTTGTTAAAGTTACAATTGCCCAATAGATTGACTTTGGAATACTTGTAAATCCGTTTTCTTCTCCTTCAATTGCATACATTAATGAACCAACAATAACCACAATTATCAGAATTGTAAAAACAAAAACAGCTATTCTTTTTCTGCTTGCTTTTAATGACTCTGCTAAATTATTTGCAGCCCCAATGTATTGAACGAACTTCAAAATCCTAAAAATTCGCAGCATCCTTAGAAGCCTAATGGTTAGAAATATCTGACCCCCTGGAAGAACCACGCTCAAATATGTTGGAAGAATAGAAACAAGGTCAACTATTCCATAAAAGCTCCTTGCATACATTAAGGGCCGGCCAACGCAGTAGAGTCTTAATAAATACTCGACTGAAAAAAGAATTGTGAAAAACCACTCCAGATAAAAAAAGAGCTCACCATATTTTTGGTTTAGTTCAGAAACACTATCGAGAATGACAATTAGAACGCTTAGTATAATGCTTACAAGTAGGATTATATCAAAAAGTTTTCCTGCTTTTGTGTCTGCTTCAAAAATTACTTCATGAATTTTTCTTTGGCGAGCTGAAAGTTTTTGTGTGTGTTCAATGCTCATAATTTTACAATTCTACTTTTTGTGTGAGCCTATAAAAGAATGTTTCCGAAGAGTCTGCTTAAAGCTCAATTGCTTTTCTTACAAAGCCATCGGCTTTATTAAGCCTTTCAATGGCTTCATCCAAATTTGCTTCTGCCAAAATCATAACTAGTGCTGTTTTTACGTGCCCCTTTGCGGTTTCTAAATATTTTGTGGCTTCGTCATAACTGACGCCAGTAATCATCATAACTATTCTTTTAGATCTTTCAACAAGCTTTTTGTTGGTTTGCTGAAGATCGATCATCATATTTTCATAAGTTTTACCAAGGCGTACGAACGCAGTAGTGGTCAACATATTCAGAACCAGTTTTTGAGCAGTTCCGCTCTTCATTCGAGTAGAGCCCATCACGACTTCTGCCCCAACGTGCGGACACATTGCTACATCTACTTCATCAATGTTAAACGTTTCTCTAGGGGTTGCTGTAATGTATAGTGTTTTGGCCCCAAGCGCCTTAGCTTTTTTTATCGCACCAATAACATATGGAGTTCTTCTGCTTGCGGCAATCCCGCAAACCACGTCTTTTGCTGTAATTTTAGCTTCGATAACATCTGCGGCACCGTTTTCTTCAAAATCTTCTGCACCTTCTTGTGCACGAAACATTGCATCTCTACCACCAGCAATGTAGCCATTGATCAGATCATATGGGGCACCAAAAGTCGGGGGACACTCTGACGCATCAACCACTCCGAGTCTTCCGCTTGTACCCGCACCAAAGTAGAAAAGCTTTCCTCCGTTTTTAATTGAATTAACAATAATGTCAACAGCTTCAGCTATATATGGGATTTCCTCTTCAACAGCAATAGGGACACCCTTATCCTCGTTATTTATTATCTTTAGTATTTCTCTTGTTGGAAGCTTATCAATATTTATTGAGTTGGGATTTTTTTGCTCCGTTGAAAGTTTGCTTATTTCTTCAAAGAGTTTTTTTTCTGCTGAGCTCACTTACTTAGCTCCAGCAAAATAACCTTTTTTTCTTTTTCGTTTCTCGTGTTGTTGGGTTTATATGAGAGCTCAAATGTTGTGTGCTTTTTTATGTAGGCCTTATACTTGGTTTCTGCTGTCTTGAATTCTTTTTGAAGGTCTCCACCTTTAATGGCGAGAATATATGCTTTATCCTTAACCAAAGGTAGCGAATATCTAAGCAGAATAATTAGAGGCACTGTTCCCCTACTTACAACTAGATTAAACTTATTTTTATACTTCTTTTTGAATTCTTCACTTTCTACTCTACTATTCTCACCCTTTATATTGCTAAGCTTAAGGTTCTTAATAAATTCATTCACAGCATCAATTTTTTTGGATGTGGAATCAACAAGAACACCTCGCATCATTGGATTTAATATTGCAATAGGAATGCCCGGAAGTCCTCCGCCTGTTCCAATATCTAAGAACCGATTTGCTTTTTCAGGGAAATACTCTTTTATCAAACAAGATATAAAGATGTGGTTCTCTACTACGTGATTAGTGCTCTTTCTAGAAATTAGGTTAATGTCTTCGTTTTTGCTAGTTAAAAGGTCAGTAAATTTGGCTAATCTTTCTAGCTGATATGTTTCAGGGCTTAATTCATTTTCCCAGAATAGCTTCTTTAGCTCAAGAAGGTATTGTTCTTGTTTATCCACAAAATTCCTCAAAAATTAGATTTACGACTTCAAATATACTAATAAAATTGAAATATCAGAAGGCGTGACTCCTGAAATTCGCGATGCTTGTCCAATCGTTCTTGGTTTAGTTTTGGTTAGTTTTTCTCTACCTTCAGCAGAAATTTGATTAATTTCCCAATAGTTAAAACTTAAAGGAATGTTTATCTTCTCCAACTTCATCATCTTTTCAATCATTTCTTGCTGACGCTTAATATATCCTTCATATTTTAATTCTATTTCAATTTGTTCAACTACTTTATCGTTTTTGAGATCATCAAATTCAGCATTGTCATTTTGATTGACCATTTGCAGCATATCCCTTAATCTGACCTCAGGTCTTTTTGTGAGTTTTGCGATACTTTCAGAGCCTTGGGGTTTTGCAGAACCAACCGATTCCAAATATTCTGATATATCTTTTGGTTTGAGGATTTTTTTATTTAAGAGCTTTATTCCTGTCGAAATTTGAATCTCTCTTTGCACAAGATCCATATACATATCTTTGGAAATTAATCCAAATTCATGTCCGTACTTCATCAAGCGTCTGTCCGCATTGTCTTGCCTGAGCAAAAGACGATGTTCTGCACGACTTGTAAACATACGATAAGGCTCATTCGTTGACTTACCTACAAGGTCGTCAATCAGCACCCCTATGTATGATTCATTTCTTCCAAGAGTAAACTCACCCCTTTTTTGTATTTTTAGTGCTGCATTTATTCCAGCAACCAGTCCTTGTGCTGCGGCTTCTTCATAACCAGAAGTGCCATTGATCTGCCCAGCAAAATAGAGACCTCCTATAAGTTTTGTTTCGAGTGTTAAATCAACTTGGTAAGGAGGAAAATAATCATATTCAACTGCATAACCAGGTCGAATCATTTCAGCATTTTCTAATCCCTTTATAGAATTAACGGCTTCGAGTTGAATGTCTGCCGGTAGCGATGTAGAAAACCCATTTAAATAAATTTGATCTGTAGTTAAACCTTCTGGTTCTAAAAATAGCTGGTGTGATGGCTTGCCGCTGAACCTTACAATTTTATCTTCGATGGAAGGACAATATCTTGGGCCGGCACTGTTTATCAGGCCTGTAAAAAGTGGTGATCTATCAAATCCCTTTTCTAACACCTTGTGAACCTTTTCGTCGGTGTAAGTAAGATGACAACTAATTTGTTCAAGCAATGGAAAATTACTTCTATCAGTTCTTCGGGAAAATGGTTCAGGAACAATATCTCCTGGTTGTTCTTGAAGAACAGAAAAATCTATTGTGCTTGCTCTTAATCTTGGAGGGGTTCCGGTCTTTAATCGACCATATTCAAATCCCATTTCTGCGATAGAAGATGTTAATCCTTTTACCGCTTCTTCATTAAACCGACCTCCTACTTTAGGAGACGGTCCGGTATACATCAATCCGTTCAAAAAAGTACCTGAAGAAACAATAATGGCTTTGCACTTTATTTCATCTCCCGATAATGTTTTAATACCTACAATGTTTTTACCTTCCTCAATGGCTTCAATAACTGAATCTTCTATAATTGTTAGAATATCAAATGTAGAAACTACTCGGCTAGCTTCGTGTTCATATAGATCTCTATCAGATTGACATCGACCAGCCCAAACAGCGGGTCCTTTTGATTTGTTTAAAACTCGAAATTGAATTCCCGTTCTGTCTGCAATAAGTCCCATCATTCCACCTATGACATCAATTTCGTGTACTAAATGCCCCTTTGCGCTTCCGCCAATTGCAGGATTACAAGAAAGGCGTCCAAATGCATTCTTGTCCATCGTTATTATTGCAGTTTTAACTCCCATTTTTGAAGCAGCAATCGCGGCTTCAATTCCAGCATGTCCTCCACCAACAACAACTATATCAAATTCTCTCATATATTGTTCATGTTCCACGTGAAACATTTAGTAATTAACCATCTAATGATTTTATTGCTGTTTTTTTGTTTCACGTGAAACCCTTTCCTCATATTATCACTTTCCAATGCAAAACTTTGAAAAGATGTTATTCAAAATATCGTCAGTTGTTACTTTTCCAATGATTTCACCCAAACTCTCTTCAGCAAGTCTTAAGTCAACAGAAATGAATTCTCCTGACATGTTTTGTTTTAACGAACTAAGTGACTTCCCTAGGCCTTCTTTAGCCTGTTTAAGCGAATTATAGTGCCGTACATTGGAAACGACAGCGCTTTTCTCTGAATATTTTTTATTACCAATTGTTTTCTTCTTGAGAATTTTAAAGAGCTCATCAATACCTTCTCCGCTTAAGGCTGATATCCTAACGTCGCTACTAATTATACAACCTTGATCAAGGTCTATCTTATTAAGTACTGTGATAATTTTGGAATCATCGGTGAGATTAATCAACTCATTGTATAATTCCTCTGGACTATTAGAAAGCACATCGTTAATTATCAGAACAATGTCAGCATCATGAACCGCCTGTCTGCTTCTTTCTACACCCTCTTTTTCTATGATGTCTTCGGTCAGCCTTATACCAGCAGTATCAAAAAGTCGAAACAGAATTCCATCGATTGAAACTTCTTCTCGGATAATATCGCGAGTTGTTCCTGGAATTTCACTAACTATTGCTCTCGACTCCTTCAAAATGTAATTAAGCAAAGATGATTTTCCAACATTTGGTTTGCCAACCAAAGCTACGTTTATTCCATCGCGAATTATTCTTCCAAATGAAAATGTGTCCAACAGCTCATCAATCTGCTGGATTATCTGTTCAATCCCTCCAATAGCTTCAGGCCTGGATACAAATTCAAGATCTTCCTCCGCAAAGTCAAGTTCAAGCTCAATTAGAGATGATGCTGAAACAAGCTTCGATCTCAGCTCCTCAATTTTTTTTGATAAGATACCATCAAATTGCTTACGCGCCCCACGTAACGATGCTTCGGTTCTAGAGTTTATAAGGTCAGCAACCGCCTCTGCTTGAACAAGATCGATCTTGCCATTAAGAAATGCTCTTTTAGTAAACTCCCCTGGCTCCGCCAAACGGGCGCCCTTCTCAACAATCAGCTTTAATATTTTTTTTATTATTATTGGACTAGCATGTGAGCTAATTTCAACAGAATTTTCACATGTATAAGAGTTTGGTCCAATAAACAAAGAAACCAATACATCATCAACAACATCATTGCTTTCTGAGATTATTCTACCGTAATGAATTGTATGTGATGCAGCATTTTGTAACTTCAAACTCCCCGAGAATATTGAATCAGCTATTTTAATGCTGTTCTCACCACTCACTCTGATTATCGAGATAGCGCCATCCCCCATTGGGGTTGCTAGTGCCGTAATTGTGTCTTGCTCTGATTTTATCATATTCAATAGAAATAAATAAAACTTTAAATATAATATTTTTTGTCTAGAATAACAACCAAGCATTTTTGTAACTTATTATAATACAAGGGCTTATGTTATTTAAAACATGCTGTTTATATTTTTATTGCTTTATGTTTAAAACATAGTTGCAAAAAAATATTTATAAACAAATGTTATAATAGTATATTTGTTAAAATGAATATTCTTGAGTTAATTGAACTGGGATTTCCGATGAGCAAAATGATTGTCAGAATTGTCCTTTTAACTGTGTTTCTGATAATGGCGGGCTATTTTGTTGCTGGTCCAATCTTTACCAATTCTGAAGTAAAAGACAAAATTGATCAGCTATACTTTGTTAAGTCTAATAGTGGCCAAGAAATTAACTTTAAGACACCTGAGTTTTTAGCCCTTCCCCCAATTGTTAGCAATTATCTAAAAAGCGCTATTGCCACGAAAAAAAGACCCGTGCAGGTTGGCACTATAACGCTAGTTGGTCAGACACGTGAAGATCGTTATTCAGAATGGAAATCCACTACGGTGAATTTTAATTATTCCCTTGCCCAGCCTGCCTTTGTTTGGGATGGAACAACTGAAGAGTTTAAGTTTTTATGGTCTAGAAGAATTCATTCATTGTTTGAAAACAAGGCTGAATCACAGACAAGGTTTTTATCCAGTATAATTACCGATGAGATAGATGGAGTTAAACTAGATCACTCTTCTTTTTTATTCTATCTTCTTCACTCTGTTTTTAACCCAACCGTTCTTTTGCCAACCCAAGACACACAATGGAAGGCGTTGAGAAATCGAGAAGTAGAGGTAATGCGCTGGCATAAAAGTGTTAGTGGGAAAGTAATATTTCATTTTAATGACTCTGGTATTGTTGACAAAGTTGTGGCCGAGGACATGTTTGTACCAAACACAATTGAAGATGAGAAAACAACTTTCACCATCCAAGTGGCCAACTATCGAATTTTTGATGGTATAAAAATTCCTACTTATCTAGAATATGAATGGCTACTATCCGACGGAAAAGTTACGGTCGGACGATTTAATATTAGCAATGTTGAGTATAAGTAAGAAAACCCGAGCATAATACTCGGGTTTTTTGTTATGGAAAAATACCTAATGATTTATATCCTTCGGCAACTTTATTGATTGCATTAACAAATCCCGCTGTTCTAAGATCTGATATTGTTTTTGATTTCTTATATATTTCTCTAATGTCATGATAAGAGGATATCATAGTTTCTTCTAGTCCAGAGTTTACCAGATCAATTTCATCTGCACCTTTTATCAACACATCTTTTTCTCTTTTCGTCAAGGTTTTCCCAACAAGTTTTTCTGTTGATTGAAGCAGGTTTCTGATTGTCCCTTCTTCAAACCTTTTATTCATTCTTCCAAATCTTACGTGAGAAAGGTTTTTCAACCATTCGAAATAAGAAACTGTTACACCCCCGGCATTCGCGTAGAGATCTGGAATAATTAACGCACCCTTCTCTAAGAGTATCTCTTCAGCAAGAGGAGTAAGTGGGCCGTTTGCACCTTCTGATATTATCTTTGCCCTAATGTTTGGAGCGTTAACAGCAGTAATTTGATTTTCAAGTGCTGCTGGCACAAGAATATCACAATCCATTTCCAGTGTTTTGGAGCTTTTCATAATTTTCTTGGTGCCTTCGAAATTCAGTATTGATCCAGTTTTCTTGCGGTGTTTGAACAGTTTGTTTACATCAATTCCTGTCTTAGAATAGACACCACCTTCATATTCAGCTATGCCAACAATAATTGCCCCTGCTTCCTGAAGAAATTTTGCAGCATAGTAACCAACGTTTCCAAGCCCCTGAACAATAACTGTTTTTCCTTCCAGACCTACCGTAAGCCCAAGTTTTTTCATATCTTCTTTCACACTTACTGCTTCTCTAGTTGCAAAGAAAACTCCGCGGCCGGTTGCTTCTGTTCTTCCTCTGATACCTCCAAGAGAAACCGGTTTTCCTGTTACACAACCTTCAGCATCCATAACATCAGGTTTAAGTTGATAGTATGTGTCGGCAATCCAAGCCATCTCTCTTGCGCCTGTGCCATAGTCTGGTGCTGGAACGTCTATGGCCGGACCTATGAAGTTTTTCTTTACTAACTCTGAGGTATATCTCCTTGTAATTCTTTCTAATTGCGGAAGAGTGTATTTTTTGGGGTCGATCTTTATTCCTCCTTTAGCGCCACCAAATGGGACGTTTACTACAGCGCACTTATACGTCATTAGGGAAGCTAGGGCCATAACCTCATCTTGATCAACATGGAGGCTGTATCTTATTCCTCCCTTGGTTGGATTTTTATGATGAGAGTGTTCAACTCGATATGCTTCAATCACCTCATACTTATTGTCTCCTAGACGAACAGGAAAGTTCATCTGATAAATACTATTACATGCCTTTATCTGAGAGAGCAATCCTTTTGGGTATTTTGTATGCTGAGCCGCTTTGTCAAAAAAATATTCTACATTCTGAAAAAAGCTCTGTTGTGGTTTTGGTTTCATTTTCTTCGCCATTCTTCCTCCAGCATTGAAGTTTAAAATCTAATTTTAAATACTAGTTAGTATTGTGTGAAACTAGCTAATTGAGTTTACTAAATCAAGAATGAAGAAGTCTTTGAATGCTGTTGTTATAGAAATATTTTAGTATTAAATACAATTTAATTTTTTATTTTTGGTGATAATTATTTGCGGCATCTGTTCATGAAGAAGTTTTTTGTACTATTATTAATTTTCCTATCCTTTGCTTGCAACACTATTTTTTCTCAGGAAAAGGATTTGGGGATTGGAGTGATTCTTGGGGATCCCTCTGGCTTAAGCGCCAAATATTGGACTAATGACGAAAATGCAATTGATTTAGGAATTGGATATTCTTTTATGGGTCCGGGATCGGGTGTTTCTATCCACCTGGATTATCTATACCATTTAGATGATCTAATAAATTCAGAGACTCGGTTTCCTATATATTATGGGTTTGGATTAAGGTTTAGATTTCCTTCGCGCGAGCCAAATGGATTTGGTGCAAGAGGAGTTGTTGGCATCCTATATTACCCCGAAAACCTACCAATAGATCTTTTTGCAGAACTTGCTCCCTCGTTCAGATTACTTCCAAATACTGCCATTGATTTAAGCTTTGGTGTTGGCGCCAGATACTATATCGAGGTCAACACTAAAAATTAATCGCTTTAAAAATACATTCCTTCGTGATTAAAGGGGACAAGCGCCGAAATTATCCCCGGAACGTATAGCTCCTTTCTGTTCATAACTCCTTTTGTAAAAAATGAGATTGCACCACCTTTCTGCTTTGTATTCTCCGCACTCATAATTTCATCCATGACTATGCCCAATTCTTCCCGCCTAAGCAGGCGTTCTGTAACGAATTGTGGGAGTTCAAAATGTGCTGAGGTGCCAAAACTTTTTTGCAAATGCTTATTAATAATACAAATGCATCCAAATGCAAACCAACGATCATAGACCTTTGAAATGCCCCCTTCAATTCCAACAAAAAAATCTGCAGCTAGATTTCTTTTATTGTTTATAGCCAATAGCCCTTTTGCTCTGTTTTCAGCGCCTTCAATTGCTTCTTCGTTAATCGGCTGATCACTAATTCCAGAATGAACTTCAAGGCCAAGCACATCTATTTGGCTATAGTAATTCGAAAAAGCCTCTCTTGTTGCTTCAAGCTTAACCGGGTTAAGAGAGCCAACAACAATTTGTGCTTTCACTGAGGTTATCTTATAACCTGCGAAATTTGCTGTGCTTGAATCATATTATATTCAAACGCTAGTTTCTTATAATTAACCATATCTATAATTGTTCCTATCAGGCAAAGACCCCCTGTCAAAAAGTATAAAATTCCCATTCCTATTTGGTCTATAAGAAACCGCTGCACCCCTGCAATACCAAGGAAACCAACTAGTGCCACCAAAAGTATTGTTTGTGGATCTCGTCGTCTTGCACGATAAGCATTAGCAAATTGTCTTGCTTTGTCATCTTCCATCTCTTTAATGAGTGTGGAAATATATGCTTGCTCTTCTCCCATTAATTCGGGTAGTACTTCTAAAACATTAGCCATTAAGTGTCTCCATTTTATTTGTAGTTGTTTTTCTAATTATATTTTTTGTAATATCATAAATTCTTTTAAGAATAAGAATCAATGCAGGTATGCCAAGAGGGTGTAACTCAAATGATCCCAGAAGGTCTCCTCTAAAAATCATCGCAATGGACCGACCGATTCCACAACCCGGGCAGTTTTCTATACCGGCAATGCTGAACAGACAAAGATTTATATGCTTCGGTTCATATGGATTAATAATCGATAAATAAAGTAATGCAGACAGCCATGCAAGCGCTTCTAGGTCTATACGCGAAATGATCTGGTAGGTTTTTCTTTTCAATAAGGTCATATATTTTTTATTACAATAATTGCTTATTTCAATTGTCTTTGGGTTAGACGAAAAATTAAATTATTTGTTTCTTTTCTTTTTCATCTCCATTATCTCGTTTGGTTTAGTTGTTCTTCTAAAACCATACTTTGCGTAAAGTCCATGCGCGTCAGAGGTTTTTAGCATCCATGTTTTCACTTGTCTAAGGTCTGAATGATTAATCACGCATTTCATAAGCCATTTTGAAAGCCCTTTGCCTCTGTGTTTTTCAACAATGAATACGTCAGCTAAATAAGAGAGTGTTACAAAATCGGTGATAACACGGCAAAACCCGATTTGTGTGTTGTTGTGATAAAGACCAAAACAATAGGAGTTTCTTATTTTTTCTCTGACCTCTTCTAAGCCAATTCCTTTATCCCAATAGCAGTTGGTTAGAAAATTATAAATTACTTTTAACTGAAGTTTCCTTTTGTCGTTCGAAATTGAAAAGTCTCTTTTTTTATATTCAATTATCATCTTAACCTTCAATTTCATGAAATGCTTTCATTGCTTCTTTTACAAATTTAGTAACTTTTTGTTTGGTTTTTCTTCCATTCTGGTCTTCAATACCGGTGTGAGAATCAACGCCCGCAGGCCTAACTGTTAAAATTGCATCATATACATTCTCTGGGGTTAATCCCCCCGCAAGAATAACCGGTCTAATCGATGCTTCTACTAAAGCTTTGCTGATTTGCCAGTTATGAACTATCCCAGTAGCTCCGGTTGACCCTGTTTGGGGATTATATGAGTCTGTAATGAAAGCGTTTACTCTTTTTGAAAGCATGTTGATCTGGTTCATTAGTTCTTCTTCAGAGTGTTTTCCGATTATAAGACTTTTAATAATCTTGAGTTCTGGCTTCATGTCTCTTAGTTTGATTAACTCAGAGTCAGAAATATGCCCATGCAGCTGAACAATATTTGAACCTATCTTTTTCGCTAATTCCAAAATTTCTTCCGCCTTATCAAGATAAGTGATTAAAATGCTTTTAGTCTTGGGAGAAAAATTTCTTACAATCTCTCCTGCATCTTCTTCAGAAAGGTCTTCCTTGTTTACTGGAAGTCGAAGCGGGAAACCCAAATATTCAACGTCACAGTTTTGAAGCATTTGTGCTTCTTTGTTGTCTATAACTCCGGCAATCTGGATAAAATTCTTGAACATTATTTCTATACAATATTGATCATTTTTTGAATTCTTGAAACCTAATCAATTTTTTATCATCTTAAAAGTATTGATTTTTACATTTTGGAAAGCCATTGCAAGAACATCTCTTAAACAGTATCGATAAGTACAATAGGTTTGTTGTCGATAATCCAGGCGCCGTAATCTATTTCAGCACAAATGAGTGCAGTGTTTGTAAAGTATTAAAACCTAAATTGAAGAGCTTTCTTGAGAATGACTATTCGGAGATGGCCTTTGCTTATGTTAACATTAACGAAACAAAAGATGTTTCTGCAACAAATCAGGTTTTTACGGTTCCAACAATTTTGTTTTACTTTGATGGCAAGGAGTTTATTCGCAAATCTCGTAATATCAATATGGCAACTCTAAGTCAAGAGCTTGATCGACTCTATTCAATGATGTTTGGATAACTTAAAAACCAACCTTTATCGCTGCATGTCCCCATTTATGAGACAAGGCCCCGGGAAATTCAGGACTGTTATATGTAGTTGCCAGTTCTAGCTTAAGCAAGCTATAAGCAAAAATAATCCCAAGTCTGTATCCCCCAACCAGATGATTAATGCTTTCAATAGTGTATGTGCTTTTACTAAATAGGCCTCCTTGGAGGGTTGCATTATAACCAACTAGTCTTTCAAAAATTTCCGCAAAAACAAATAACATAACTTTGCTTTGGGAAAACATTTCAAAGCCCTGTGGCTTTTTTTCAAACAGCCCGAATCTCAATCCTCCTTCGACCTGAAGATAAGTGTAAGGAATTCCCAAGCCACCTTTTCCAACAGTATAGAAATCAAACCAACAGTTGGAGTATAGAGTTTTGTATATGCTTGCCATATAATTTAGAGCAATGCTGTTGCTTATTTGGTTTTCCCATCCGTTTAAATTTGCTGAGTTTCCAGTCGCATTATGGATTGCGTCTTGTGTTTCTTCTCCCAGTGCTGCGGGGCCCAAAACTCCAATTTGAATTTCCGAAATCACCGCGATCTGTTTTTCTGGATTTAGAGATTTTTTTTTGAATCCAACTAATAGGTAGGCCGCAAATGGTCTATCACCATCTAGCTGTTTTTTAACATCAAGCTTTTCTTTTGGGGTGAACATGTCCTGGGCTAATGTAAACCCATATCTATTTAAGCTGTCATCTAACGAGGGTATTAAAAATTTATTTATTGGATTGCTTTTTGCCCATGGGCCCAATGCTTCGAACTCAAAACCATTTGTGAAATAATAATCTGTGCTATAGATAAAATCATTCGACCACTTAAACTGAATTGTTGTTTTTTCTAATATACTATTCTTTGTTACTCTATTCTGAGCTAAGGTTGATGTAATTGATATTAGAAAGAAGAAAATAAGTGTTCGATTTATATTCGTCCAAATACTCATACGTTAAAATAACAATTATTTCACTTGGAATAGGAGACTGCCTGTCCGGGATTGCAGTTTGCGCTAATCTCAAGTATATTTGCTAACTTAATTTATGATTATAAAAAGCTTTAAATAGTGTCTTTGTATGAAATCGGATGAAAGCAAATCTATAAGAACGGAAACAGCGCGCTCCAAGAATCGAGAGCATTCGACACCCATATACCTAACTTCTAGCTTCACTTTTGACAACGCAGAGCAGGGCCGGGCATTGTTTGCCGAAGAAGAAGAGGGAAATATTTATTCTCGCTTTTCTAATCCAAATAACGCAGAGTTTGTCTCCAAAATGGTTCAGCTTGAAAGAGCAGAAGACGGATTTGCTTTTTCCTCTGGTATGGCTGCAGTATTCGCTGGTTTTGCTTCCTTGCTTCAGTCTGGAGATCACATCGTTGCTTCAAGAGCATTGTTCGGTTCAAGTCATCAAATATTGACTCAAATTTTACCTAGGTGGGGAATCACTTCAACCTATGTTGATGGAGATAATGCAGATGCTTGGGAAAAAGCAATTCAAAATAATACAAAAATGCTCTTTGTTGAAAGCCCCTCCAATCCTGGTTTGAGACTTGTTGATCTTGAGAAGGTTGCTGCCGTTTCAAAAAGAAATGATTTAATTCTTCATGTGGACAATACTTTTGCAACACCTCTATTGCAAAAGCCTGCAACGTTTGGTGCACATCTTATTTCACACTCAACAACCAAGTATATTGATGGACAGGGTAGAACTATTGGCGGAGTGATTGTCGGTAACGCAGAACAAATGAAGAAGATTCGATTTTTTGCAAGACAAACGGGCCCTTCACCTTCTCCTTTCAATTCTTGGGTTTTATCAAAAAGCCTGGAAACATTCTCAATACGAGTTGAAAAACATTGCTCAAATGCACAAGAACTTGCTAATCGTTTTGAAGAGAACAAAGAAATAGAGTCCGTAAGATATCCGCACCTAAAATCACATCCCCAATATCCACTGGCAAAAAAGCAAATGACGCTGGGTGGGGGAATTGTAACAGTTTCCCTCAAAGGAGGTTATCAAAGAGCAAAAAGGTTTATCGATGCAATTGAGATGTGCTCAATCACAGCAAACCTTGGAGATACTCGAACAATTATAACCCATCCTTCGTCAACAACACACTCAAAATTATCTGATGAGGAAAAAGCCCTGGTTGGTATTGGTGATGGGCTGGTTAGAATTTCTGTTGGTTTAGAGGATGTTAACGATATTTTCGGAGACATTAATCAAGCACTTGAAAGATCGAGCAAGGAATAATATGCATGTAGAGATAACAAGAAAAAACGACGCTTTCCACATGGAGGCTGAAGGAAATTCAAACTTTCCAATAAACATAGATGCTTCTCCAAAAATCGGTGGTGTCGACGCTGGAGCAAGGCCAATGGAGCTAATTCTTATGGGGCTTGGTTCTTGTAGTGCAATTGATGTAATTCAAATATTGGAAAAACAAAAGCAAGTTATTACCAATTTTCAGATTTCAATAGATGCAGACCGAGTTGAAGAAATTCCTGCTGTTTTTAAATCCATATCTCTTTGTTTCAGAGTGACAGGAAATGTAGACGAAACAAAGCTACAAAAAGCTATCTCTCTCTCAAAAGATAAATATTGTTCTGTTTCGGCAATGCTACACAATGCTGTAGAAATAAACTATACATACGAATTAATCAACCAATAAGTTAGGATTATTATGGGTGTTATTTTTGAGTCTTGGCCATGGTACGTTTCTGGCCCAATAATCGGACTCTTTGTGCCATTATTCCTTTTAATAGGAAATAAATTGTTCGGAGTTTCTTCTTCTTTTGATGGTATTTGTAATATGCTGCCCTCTAACAGGCTGCGCTCAATAATAAAGTTCAACGCAAAAAAAGATGGTTGGAAACTTTATTTTTCTGTCGGCATCGCAATTGGAGCTTTTATTTCGATTAGCTTGCTTTCCTCTGCTGATATTCAGTTCCTTCCTTCAGATTATTATTATTCTTTTGGTTTTCTGAAGCTATTCTTTGGTGGTGTTCTTGTTGGTTTTGGAACAAGGTATGCTGGGGGCTGTACGTCTGGTCACTCAATTACAGGAATCTCTCTCCTAAATGCAGCAAGCATAAAAGCAACCATTGCTTTTTTTGTAGGTGGATTGCTTTATACATACATCAACTATTTTCTTTTTTAAAAGGTCTAGGATGAATTTTATCTACATGGTTATTGGAATATTGTTTGGAGTGGTTCTCACAAAATCTGAAGTAATTAGTTGGTTCAGAATTAACGATATGTTTTTGTTTAATGAGCCGCATATGTACCTAATAATTGGTTCCGCTATTTTTGTTGGAGCTTTTTCAGTACTTATTTTGAAGAAACTCACATCCGGATCTATTATAAAAAAAGAGTTGAATTTTGAGGGAAAAGAGGAAAATAAGGGTACAATAATTGGAGGAGTTGTTTTTGGAATCGGTTGGGCCATAACTGGCGCATGTCCGGGGCCAATATTTGCTCAAATTGGTACTGGTGAATATGCTGCAATGTTTTCTTTGGCCGGCGCTATTGTTGGAGCGGGGTTGTACTATTCTGTAAAATCCAACCTTCCCCACTAAACAGATTTCTTAGAAACAATTATTTAATAGTTGTTTCTATTTCCCCTATTCCTTCTATTCCACCGAATAGTTTATCGCCCTTTTTTACCATGCTAACTCCTTCAGGTGTTCCTGTAAAAATTATATCTCCTTTTTCAAGGGTCATTTTTTGTGAAATATGCTGTACAAGATCTGCCGGACTAAAGAGCATTTTGTCTAATGTTGAGCTCTGTTTTGTTTCGTTATTTACTAATAGAAAAATTTTTTCGTTACCTTTTACCTCATAGTTAGATTTTAGAACAAAGTCTGAAAGAACCCCGGAGGTATCGAATACTTTTGCAAGAGTCCACGGTTCACCTTTCTCCCTATTCTCATTCTGAATATCTCGCAATGTCATGTCCAGCCCAACGGCATAACCAGTTATTGCTTTTTCCGCTCCCTCTTTGGTTGCATTTTTGATAGTTTCTCCAATAAGCAGAACCAATTCTATTTCGTGATGCAAATTATTGGAGTAATCAGGATGAACAACCTCTTCTCCACTAAAAATTAAACATGTCGATGTTTTCAAGAAAAGAATTGGAAGTTTCGGTATTTCATTCCTCATTTCTTTTGCGTGAGCGGCATAGTTTCTCCCAACACAGACAATTTTTCCTAATGCAATTTCTTCACTAGTGTTTTTAATTTTGATGTTTCTCATTAATTTTTTCCCAACAAATATTAAAATTAGCTATACGTAAATTTACTCATAAAATAATAATTGATTTGATTTATCCTTAGCGTTGGGTGGTGTTTTGGGCTTTGCCTTTGTTTGCCCTACAGAAATTGTAGAGCCTAAAAAAAAATCATGAAAAATTTGCTGAACTAAAGTTTGTTCGCGTGGCGTGATGACCATAAAGATCTTGTTGGTCTTTGGTTTCCATTATTTACTGAAATATCAAAAGTTTTTGAACGCCGAGTTTGGGTTCTTGCGGTTTGAAGCATCTGCCTATCGCGCTTCATTCATTGTAGACTGTGACGTAATTATCCAATGGATTAAGGTAAACGATGGCAATGCTGAAGAATTGTTGAGGGCCTTAGGGGCTGCTAAGAAAGACGAAAAAACGCCTCTTAACCAGAGGTCAGGTAGGGTGACATTATAATTTTATTTTATAAGCCTCGATTAGTTTTTGATCGGGGTCTCATTTTTTTCGTTCTCAAGGGCTTCGTAATACTTCCTAATAATTTCTTCATAATCATGAGAATAACCCTCATTAATTGATTTAATTAGCTCTTCTCGAATTCTATCTTTCTTTTCCTCGAGAAACTTTATTTCTTCTGGTGATTTTCTGCTGTAGATGCTGCCTTCATTCGATTCTCGGTTTTCCTCAAAATCTCTTTGGTTTATTGATCTTTGAGCGTCAAGAAGTTTTGATAATATTTTTTGTTGTGACTGAACAAGGTCGTCATTCAGGTTTTCGGTTTCCATTCTTTTTATCACCTCTTTCATTTCATTAAGAATATTTTCAAGATTACCGGTTAGTTTCTTTGATTGCCCTTGTTCCTGATTCTCTTTGTTTAGTTGTTCTAAGGATTTTCTTATCATTTCTTGCTCTTGCGAGAGCCTCTGAAGCTGTTGTTGCTGAGATAAGTTTCCTTTATTTAGCTGTTGAGTTAACTTATTCAGATTCATTTGTTGCTGAGATAACTGTTGCATTTGCTGCATCATGGACATCATTCCACCACCCTGACCTCCATTCATCATCTGGTCCATTTTGCCTTTCATCATTGTTGCGGCTTCATTCAAATGTTTCATTGCCCCAGACTGGCTTAATGCCGCCATACTGCTGTTTTGGTTCTGCATAGCGTTCATAGAGTTCTTCATTTCTGCTCGAGCTTGTCCAAGCGCCTTTCCCATTTCAGGTGTAATTGCAAATGTCTTTTGTGAAAGTTCTTGTAGCTGACTTATGGTTTTTTCTAGCCCATACATAATTTCCCCTTGTTGGGGTGCGTCTTTTAAAAGCTGACTTGATCTACTGTTCTCTGATTGTTCTTTTAGGCCTTCTTGGTGTTTGCTCAACTCAACTAGATTATTTACAGCTTTCATAATGTCATACATTGTTTGAAGCTGGTTTTGCATTTGCATCTGTTGCTGCATGTTTTTCATTTGCTCAGAAGTTGATTCCATATTTTGTGACAGAGCCTGCATCTGCTGCATTGCTTCTGTTTTCATCTGCTTCAACAATTGATCTTTGGCTCCTTGGGATAGCTCTTCGTTTTTCTGTTCCTCAAATTGTTTTTGAAGATCTTTCATCTCTTCATTAGGCATGTCTTTAAAGTCACTCATCTTTTTCTGAAGCTTATCCATCTCCTTTTGTATGTTTTCTAGTTTTTGTGTTATATTGTTTTGTTTCTTAGAAAGTTCTTCAGATTTTTCTTTGTCAGAAAGATCCTCACTGTTCGTCTCTTTCTCTAATTTCTCTAACTGCTCTTTTATCTCTTCTGATCTCTTTATAATTTCATCCATTTTTTGTTCTATTTGGATTCTCTTTAAAAGATTCATAGTTCTTTCTAAGCTTTTTTGAAATGATTTTTCATCGAACCTCATCTCTTCAAGATTATTTTGTGCTTGCTCTCGGTTCATAGAGGATAATTGTTCTTGGAGTTTTTTCATTGCAAGACTCATTTCCTCGCTATTCATTTCATCCATAAGCTTTTGCAGTTCCATATATTTTTCTAACGTTTCCTGCGAAAGAAGGTCGTTTTTCTGAAGCTCATTTTTACTCTCTGCCAGTTTCTCTTGTGCTTTATCAATTTTGTTTTTTAACTCCTCAAATTTTTGTGCTGCCTTTTCTATCTTCTTCTCTTCTTCCCATTTTATTTTATTCTCATCTGTCTTCAATTCATCGCTAAGTTTTTCTAATTCTTCGCTTAACTCTTCGGCTTCAACCAAAGCTTCTTGCATTTCTGTGATTGTCTCTTCTTGAGCTACTTCTGACTCTTCATACAGTTCTTCTAAAGTAGGGACATAAAGCGTAAACATTTTTGATTTTGTAGATTTAGGCCCGCCAACATTGTCGTTGTCAAAAACTTCAAAATAAAACGAAACAACCTCTCCTGCAGCCAATACTAGTTCGGAAGCATCCCAAACATAATAAACTTCTTGTTCTCGCTGGGTGTTGTCAACTTTAATTATTGTTGTGGATAATTTTTTCGGTGGCTCTTCAAAGTTTGATTGTGAAAGCCTGTGGTATAATACCAGCTTATCAAAACCATAATCGTCACTTATCTTAATTTCTGCTGGTACTTGTTCTAGTTTAGTTAATCTAGTTTTGGTCTCTGGTTTTGTTATTGTTATTACCGGATATTCATCATTAATGGCAGCAATTGAATAAGTTATTGGGTTCTTGTTTTTAGTGTTTGCTGAATCATATATCGATATATAATAATTTTTGCTTTCTACTATACTTAGAGTTGTTGTTGCTTTGTGTTGGTCTATGATAAGTTTCTTCTTTGGATTATCGCTAAATTGAATAAACCCGTTGCTTAACGTTTTGTTAGAGATAGCTTGCAATTTAACTTTAGTCCCAACTAAGGCTATAATATTCCCATTATCTTTTTGTGAATATTTTTTTTCTCCCGAATATCTTGGGGGTATAATGTCTAAATGAAGATTGCTAATAATTGGCTTATCAGTTACTTCAACACGATATACTTCGCTCTTTGTTTTAATAGATTCAGCATAATATTTGAAAGATTTCTTGACTGATCTTGCCTGAAAAACAAACATTCCAGACGTGTCAGGGAAAAGAGTCTGCTCTATAAATACATGCTCATCACTTGTTTTGGTTAGTAGGTTTATTGTTTCTTGCTTGTCTCCAACAACTTCTACTTTTATTTCAATGTTTGAGTTTTTTTCAAGCGAAATATTTCCAGGCGAAATAAAGAATGCAACGCTTGGGGGTTGATAAAACTCATGTGTATGGTTTAATATTCTATATGAGGCTATCCTTAGTCCTGGACTAATAAAAAACAAAAGAACCGTAATTAAAATTGTGCTTGCGGAAAGTATAAAAAAAGATTTTGTTTTATAAAACGAAGAGGTTTTGCTAAAATCAAAATTTTTCGATTTATTATAAACGCTTTCTACTGCAGCAGATATTAATGATCCACTATACCTATCGCTTTTCTCATTGTCTAAATCTAACGCATTAACTATTTTATCGCCCAGACCAGCATAATGTTTTCCAACATCCGCTGCTAAGGCTTTATATTCTTCTTTTGAAATAACTTTTATTGATTTGAGTGCTGGATATAATATAAACCATAAAAAGCCTGCTAAAGACAGCCCTATCCCGGTATAGAATAAAATAGTTCTTTCAAGTATGCTATTAAATCCACTTAACTCAACTATGCTTAGAGCAATGTTCAATGCTAGCACTATAACAACAATAACATTGAGCCCAATTACAATTTCTACTGTTCGATTCTTGATATATAAGGATCTTAACTTGGATTTGATTTCGTTTATTTGGGTTTTTGTCTGGCTCACAAAACGCTCTTACTGGGTTAATGCAAATACAATAATGTTGACACCAAATCTTAGTGCTTCGTTTCTAACAGCTTCTGAGTTATTATGAGCCTTCTTATCGGTCCAACCATCACTTGGATTACTTTCAAAAGTGTAGTAAACTGACAATCTTTTATCAAGGAACAACCCAAATCCTTTTGGGGGTTTGTTATCATGCTCATGTATTTTAGGTGGACCATATTCAAAGTCATAAACTATATGATAAATTTCATGGTCGAATGGTAATTCAACAAACTTCTTATTTGGAAATATTTTATTAATCTCTCTTCGAATGGCCTTGTCGAGACCATAATCATCATCAATATAAATGAATCCACCCTTTTCTAGATATTTTCTTAGCCTATTTCTTTCTTCCTCAGAAAAAACAATATTACCATGACCAGTAATAAAAAGAATAGGGTGTTGAAAAATTTCATCGCTGGAAACATCCACAAAAAGATACTCTGGATTAACGCTTATTGTTGTGTTTTCACTTATAAAATTCAATAAGTTTACCTCCGCAGAAGGATCGTTATACCAATCTCCACCACCTCCGTATTTTAATCTTGCAATTTGAACCCCTGTCTTATTTTGTGAAATAACCGTGGAGCTAAAGATTAAGAAAGAGAATAATATTTTGAAGTATTTATTCATCAATAAAATCTAAAAAATTATTTGGTTTAAAAATATTGAAATTAATTGGCCCTACTCTTTCTCTCCTTGATAACCCTCAGTATAAGAAACTTCTAGTTTTCTTATATCTTCGATTGTCATCTCGGTTTCCCAATCATATTTTTTGAAAATATCCTTTTTTCTAAATACAACCGCTAATATTAATCCTACTATTCCTCCTATTAAATGAGATTCCCACGAAACTCCCTCTTTAATAGGAAAAAGTCCTATAACCAATCCGCTGTAAAGAAAAATAACAAGAAGTGATAAGGTAATTGAGCGTTTATCTCGCTTTATAATACCACTGAAAAACAAAAAAGAGGCCAGGGTATATACTATACCGCTTGCACCAATATGAAAACTCGGTCGAGCAAAAATCCAAACCAATGCTCCAGTCAAAAAATATGAAGCTATCAGAGTTGGTTTTGAGCTTTCTCTATAAAAATATTCTATACTTGTCCCTAAGACAAACAGGGGAAAAATATTTGATATAATGTGGTTGAAGTCTGAATGGATTAGTGGGGCTGTAAATATTCCGAATATACCATGTGGATCTCTCGGATAAAGTCCATAGGTGATGAAGTTTAAATCAAAAGTGACCTCTATTAATTTTATAAATATAACTATTAGAATAAAGAGGCTTGGAATAACAAGGCTTTTAGTAAACTTTCTTCTGTTTTCCTTCATTTGTAAAATACGGTATGCGGTTTTGGACTAACTTTGACTGAAATATTCTTTCATTGGAGAAAAATAATGGTCTTTCCACCCTTTTCTATATTTTTTACCATCGCCTTCTGGAAGGTTTTCATGAACGAGTATCATTTTTGTTGAATCACCGCTGTTTTCTAGATTTACCTCTAGCTTTGAATCCTCGCTGCCATCTGGGAAGTCTGTTGTTCTCCAACTCATAACTATCTTCTTGGATAATACCATTTGTGTTATTTCGCCTTCAATATATCCGTCTCCCGCTGAGAATTTACTTCCTACCTTTCTTTCTATATTCGCTTTGCTATTTGTAAAAGCAGTGTGCTCTTCACTATTTAACCAAGCTTTATAAACAATGCTAGGGCTAGTTGGCAGGGTAACTGACAGTTTTATATTATCTCCCATTAGGACTCCATAATTACTTGTTTATAAATTTACATAAACAATAAGGAGGAATCAAATCTAATATTTTTAATATAATTCAAACTCTTCCTTATATTTTTTTCTTACGGTATCATTTATCCAATAATAGAAATTATGAACTTCCTCTATTGGTAGCGTGTTTTTATCTCTCCAAATATTTATGTTTTTTTCTGTTCTTATTAAAATTTCGTCTTCAACAGGTTTTAGAGTTTGCCTAATACCACTTCCTTCTTTGTTATAAACTTTAGATAAATTCATATACTTATATCCGGATCCTCTTTCAACTGGAAAACATTCTTTTTTTAGTTCTAGTGAAAATTTACAAAGAGGAGCATTACCAGAACCATTTGATAACAAAATCTCCGGAATACTATTTCCTGCTTCAACCCATGTGGGAATTGCTACAGAGGTTAGTTGAAAACCTAAGATCGTCCACAAAGTTGCAAGATTCGGTGACTCATTTTTTCTTACTCCTTCAATAAGTATTGTTGAAACAGAACTATATCTTGGAATAAAGTCCTGTAGAGCAATATAAAAGTCTTTCTCTTCACTAACTTTTACATCGACACCATAATCGACTTCTAATAACGAATGCTTAAGGCTCCGACTAACATCTTGCAGAATAAACTTGTGATTTAAATTATTCTCTGATGATGCTTGATAGAAAAGCTGTTCTGCCGTTGAGAACCGAATATAACCATATCCTTCATTGACATCTCCATTAAAAGAAAAATTAGTTCTGATAATATATCCATGCGGAGCAATACTAAGATCATTTGCATCAATTTTAATAAAAGAAAAGTTATTTGTTTCGAAGTAAGCCACCCCACCTTTGGCATCTATTACTCCAAAATTAGCTTCTACTCCCATTGGTTTAATATAATCATTAAGTAATCTCTCAAAATCTTCAATTGTGCTACAACTCTGGAGAGCTTTTTTCATTACGATACCTTCCATATCTTTGAAAGAAGTAGTGTCGTCGTCTTCTTTCAAATTGTACGAAGCTGAGTTAATAATTGCGAATCCTTCACTATTTACACCTCCCCACACTTCATCACCACTCTCATCAACAGAATTAACGAGACCAATGTAATTGAATTTTCCATCCTCAAAGTACATTAACTTATTTTGATAAAATCCGGAGTCCCTATGTTTTAAGAGCAATGGCCTTCCATTTGTGGTGAATTTTCCTGAAACAATCGCTGTAGTACAAGCAAACGAATTATAAATAAAAACTAAAAAAAACAGGACTAGTATTTTTTGTATCATTTTATCCTCAAGATCAATTAATTAAAAACAATTTTTGGTTAATAAGTTGTGTATAGTTCCTAAAATTATGTTGACAACATAATAAACAGTTAGTATTTGTTATTAGCTTTAATTTATCAAAAAGTTATACACACTTTAACTGTCAAATAAGTCCTCTTTTTATAGTAAATTCTTAGTAATATAATGTTATACACATATACACATGTTAATTATTATTAATTAGATATAAAATTTTATATAAAAACAACAATAGAGTGTTTATAATTTTATATAAAAACTGTTTTTAGCACTAAAGTTTAACTACATACTGAGCAAAATAAAACGATTGTTTGATATTGTAACTTCTATAGAATTTTAATATATTTCTTCGTTAAAAAACTTTAATTTTGGAGCAATTTAATGGAATTTAAGGTAAACAGCAAAGAGTTAGAAAAGCTTTTAATAAAGATAATTCCAGCAGTGCCTACAAGAACCCCAATGTCAATTTTAGAGAACTTTTTATTTGAAATAAAAGACGGTTCTTTAACTATTAATGCCACGGATTTGGAAATATCAATGAAGTCTTCCATTAATATTGTTTCGGAAGAAAACATAAGTCTAGTCGTCCCTGCTAAACTGATTCACGATATATTAAAATCGTTAGGTGATACAACAGTCTATTTTGAAATATCACAAAATGGAAAAATCAATTTAAAAACTGATAATGGTGTATATTCATTGAGCTATCTTGACGCTCAAGATTTTCCAGAAATTCCTGTTTTTCCCACAGACTCAGACGACATTTATGAAGTAGATATGAATGGGATGGAACTCAAAAATGCTCTAGACCTTTCATCATTTGCAATGAGCAAAGAAGAAATGCGCCCAGCAATGATGGGAACTTTTATGGATTTTGAAGGGGATGGTCTTCGCTTTGTAACAACGGATGGACATCGACTTGTAAACTTATTCAAGAAAAACGTTAAGGCAGATATTGATGACAAATATATAATTCCTGAAAAAGCTGTATCTGTTTTACAAAAAATTCTTGACGAGAAAGACATAAAGATTTTTTTGAGTAAGACACATATGTCATTTAAACTTAACGACATTGAACTTATTACTAGATTGATCGGTCATAAATATCCTGACTATAAAAGTGTTATTCCATTAGAAAATGAATTTGAGTTAAAACTTAAATCTAAAGAAATACACAACGCTATTAAAAGGATGATGCTCTTTTCATCTACTTCAAGTACGAAAAGGGTTAAGTTTTCTGTAGCTGAAAATAACCTAGAAATATCTGCAGAAGATTTAGATATGGGTAATTCTGGAAAAGAAAGTGTAATGTGCGAGTATGATGGAACTCCAATAGAAATAGGTTTTAACTCGCAATATATAAACGATATTCTTAGCCATCTGACTAGCGAAGATGAAATTATTTTCAAACTGCATTCAGCAACAAAGGCTGTAATTATTGTTCCTAGTGTTGGCAAAGAGAATCAAGAATTGATGATGTTAGTAATGCCTGTTCGGTTAAATAACTAAGATGACCCTGAATTATTTAGAGTTAAATAATTTTAGACTACATGGGCATACAAAAATAGATTTTTCAAACCAGCTTAACTACATAGTTGGAGGAAATGGTCAAGGAAAAACATCTCTTCTAGAAGCTATATATTACCTCTGCACATCTAAGAATTTAAATCAATCTAAGGATCAAGAGGTTATTTCATTTGGTGAATCCTATTTTAACATCAAAGGCAAGTTTTCTGATATTGTAGACAACCGAGTTGAAGTTACTTATTCTGGTGAGGATAATAAAAAAAGTTTGAGTATAGATGATAAGAATATAAAAAGGGGATCAGGATTGATAGGAAAATTTCCTGTTGTTACACTTACCCCAGTTGACCACTCAATAACAATGGGGGCACCAGCAGATAGAAGGAAGTTTGTTGACTCCGTAATATCGCAAGCAAGTAATACATATTTAAAGATTCTAATTGATTATAACAAAACACTGAGACAAAGATCTGCATTGCTTTATCAGATGCGCGAGAACGGAGCTCAAGATTTGTTAGATCAATTAGAAACATGGACAGACTCCTTGGTTGAACAAGGACTAGAAATAATAAACCATCGTAAAATATTTATAGAAACATTTTCAGAATATATTGTAGAATCTTATAGAATGATCATGGAAGGAACAGAGACCCCCACGATTGAATATCAATATCTTAATGGAAAAAATAGGTCAAATACAAAAAACGATTTTATAGATGAACTTAAAAAAGTTAGTAGACTTGAAATCAGCAGAGCGAAGAATTTGGTGGGCCCACATAGAGATGAATTTTTATTTAAGATAAATGATTTAGATCTTCGGAAATATGGCTCTCAAGGTCAGCACAAAACATTTCAAATTTCGCTTCGTTTTGGTGAATTTTATTATTTGAAAGATACCATTAGAAAGACCCCAATCTTCCTCATGGATGATGTGTTTGGTGAACTAGATGCTAATAGAGCCAATAAAATTAGTGAATATATGAAACAGATCGGACAAGCGTTTATAACTCTTACTGATTTTTCTAACTTTGATTATCTCTCCAAAGGAAACGAAGACAGGGTGATTAATGTAAATAAAGGAAAGGTAGTATATGCATAGCAGCTTTAAAAGCCTTTCCGAAATAATTCATAAGGAAAAAGCTTTTAGCAAAATAGTAGCAAGAGCAAATGAACAAGAGGTCATTGATAGGTTCTATAAAATTTTCCCAGAATTAACAAAGGTAGTTGAGGCAGTAAAGGTAGAAAAAAAAACATTGTATCTAAGAGTAGAAAATTCAGTTTGGAGAAGTGAACTGAATTTAAAACAGGATGCTATAATTAAAAAGATCAAACTAAATTTGGTAAAATCCGAAATAGAAAAAATAAAATTTATTTCATAAAATTTTAAGGTGGTAAAGAAAGTGACAAAAGAAACAGCGCAAAAAAATTATACCGCGAGTAATATTAACGTTTTAAAAGGACTTGAGGCGGTACGAAAAAGACCGGCGATGTATATTGGAGATATTAGCCAACGAGGCCTTCATCATTTAGTTAATGAAGTTGTTGATAATAGTATAGATGAAGCATTAGGCGGCTATAATGATATAATTATGGTTACAATAAATGAAGACGGCAGCGTAACGGTTGAAGATAGAGGCCGAGGAATTCCAATTGATATACACCCCGAGGAAAATAGATCAGCCCTAGAAGTAGTTATGACTGTTCTTCATGCCGGAGGAAAGTTTGATAAAGACTCTTATAAGGTATCAGGAGGACTTCACGGAGTGGGTGTGTCTGTTGTGAATGCACTTTCAGAGTGGATGAAAGTAGAGGTTACAAGAGCAGGAAAAAAATATTTTCAAGAATATAAACAAGGCATTCCAAAAGCAAAAGTTAAAGAAATAGGAAAAGCTAAGAAAAATGAATCTGGTACTAAAGTTACGTTTATGCCAGACGGAGAAATATTCACAACAACAAAATTCAAGTTTGATATTCTCGCAGAGCGTATGCGAGAATTAGCTTACCTAAATAAAAATGTTACAATTACCATTGAAGATAAAATTGAAGATGAAAAAGAAAAATTTCACTTTAAAGGCGGATTGATAGAGTTCGTTAAGTATCTTGATGAAAACAGAACAGCAATGCACAAACCGATCTATGTTGAAGGGGAAAAAGACAACACTCCGGTTGAAATTGCTTTTGAATATACCGGTGCATACTCTGACAATATATTTTCTTATGTAAACAATATTAACACTCATGAAGGGGGCACACACCTTTCTGGCTTTAAGACAGCCTTAACCAGAACTTTCAACAGTTATGCTGCAAAAAATAACCTTATAAAGAATAGCAAAATCAATCTTACTGGAGATGATTTTAGAGAGGGGCTTACTGCGGTTATTTCCGTAAAAGTAATTGAACCTCAATTTGAAGGTCAAACAAAAACTAAGTTAGGAAATAGCGAAGTTAAATCAGTGGTTGAGACACTTGTATTTGAAAAACTTTCTGAATATTTAGAAGAAAATCCTTCAATAGGAAAAAAAATCATTGATAAGTGTCTGAGAGCCGCCGAAGCAAGAGAGGCGGCAAGAAAGGCAAGAGACCTTGTAAGAAGAAAAAACGTTCTCGACTCAATGCATTTACCAGGCAAACTTGCAGACTGCTCAATAACTGATCCAGAACATACTGAAATTTATATAGTTGAAGGTGACTCAGCTGGAGGCTCAGCAAAACAAGGTAGAGACAGAAGATTTCAAGCGATTCTCCCGTTAAAGGGAAAAATTCTGAATGTTGAAAAAGCCAAAATCAATAAAATTCTAGAGAATAATGAAATCAAAGTAATTACTACAGCCATAGGAGCAGGTATAGGAATAGATTTTTCCGTTGAAAAAGCTCGCTATGGTAAAATAATCATTATGACCGATGCAGATGTTGATGGTAGTCACATTCGGACACTAATCTTAACTTTTCTCTACAGATACATGAGAGAACTTATTGAACTGGGAAAGGTTTTTATAGCTCAACCACCTTTATATAAAATTAAAAAAGGCAAAGAAGAGCTTTATGCCTATAATGACGATGAGCGCGATAAGATATTGTTAAGATTTAAAGGCAATGGCAGCAATAAAGCGGAAATAGGTGATGAAGACTTACCTAAAGGAGTAACTCTCTCAAGATATAAAGGGCTTGGAGAAATGAATCCTGAACAGCTTTGGGAAACAACGATGAATCCTGAAACAAGAACTATTTTACAAGTTGGTCTTGGTAGTGCAGCTTCAGCTGATAAAATATTTGAAACCCTTATGGGAGATGATGTTGAGCCTAGAAGAAATTTTATAGAAAAGCATGCTAAATATGCCAATATAGATGTTTAATTAAATATTAATTATTAAAGAAGAATAAAACATGTCTACATTTTTTGAAAAAGTCTTACCGATCTCGCTAGAAGACGAAATGAGATCATCATATATTGATTATGCAATGTCAGTTATAGTATCACGCGCTCTTCCAGACGTAAGAGACGGCCTTAAGCCTGTTCATAGAAGAATTCTTTTTGGTATGCATGAGTTAGGATTAGCCAACAACAAAGCATACAAAAAATCTGCAAGAATAGTAGGTGAAGTTTTAGGAAAGTATCACCCTCATGGCGATACAGCTGTTTATGACTCAATGGTTAGAATGGTACAAGAGTTTTCACTTAGATATCCATTGGTTGATGGACAAGGTAATTTTGGCTCAGTGGATGGTGACTCTGCTGCAGCAATGAGGTATACTGAAGCAAGAATGGCAAAGATTACAGATTTAATGTTAAAAGATCTTGATAAAAACACTGTTGAATTTACGACAAACTTCGATGAGTCTTTACAAGAACCAAGCGTTATGCCGTCATACCTCCCAAATCTGCTAATTAATGGCGCAAGTGGAATAGCTGTTGGTATGGCCACAAATATTCCACCCCACAATTTAACAGAAGTTATTAATGGCCTGGTTGCCTTGATTGAAAAACCAAGCTTAACATCCGCAGAATTAATGCAGTATGTAACAGCACCAGATTTTCCCACAGGGGGAATGATTTATGGCTACGAAGGAGTTCGAGAGGCATTCACTACTGGTAGGGGTCGCGTAATAATTAGAGCAAGAGCAAATGTTGAAACTCACAAGAACGATAGAGAGTCTATTGTTATTACTGAGCTGCCATTTCAAGTTAACAAAGCCAACTTAATTGAAAAAATAGCAGAACTGGTTAGATCAGCAAAACTTACAGACATTTCAAACCTACGAGACGAGTCTGACAGAGATGGTATGAGGGTTGTTATTGAACTTAAACGAGATGCTCAACCTGCTGTTATAATTAATCAACTCTATAAACACACTCAAATGCAAGTTACATTTGGTGTAATTAACCTAGCTCTTGTAAATGGAGTCCCCAAAGTCTTAACGCTTGCTGAAGTAATGAACCATTTCCTTGATCACAGAATGGAAGTGCTAATTAGAAGAACAAAATATGAGCTAGATGCCGCAGAAAGAAGAGCACATATTTTAGAGGGCTACATAATAGCTCTAGATAATATTGATGAAGTGATAGAGACAATTAAGAAATCAAAGGACACTGAGACGGCAAAACACAACTTAATGAAAAAGTTCAAGCTTTCGGAAATACAAGCAAAAGCAATTCTTGATATGAGGCTGCAGCGCCTGACTGGACTTGAAAGACAAAAAATTGAAAACGAATACAAAGAGATAATAAAACTAATAGAAAAACTTCAAGGTATACTAGAGAGCGAAACAAAACGAAATAAAATTCTAAAGGATGAGCTTTTGGAGATTAGAGAAAAATTTGGTGACGAGAGGCGCACTGAAATTATTCATGATCCGAAAGAATTTTCTCTTGAAGATATTATTGCAGAAGAGGAAGTTGTTGTAACCATATCACACAAAGGATTCATTAAGAGATTTCCAGTAAGCGGATATCGCAGACAAGCGCGAGGTGGACGCGGAGTTACGGGCGCGGGAACAAAAGATGAAGATTTTATTGAGCATATGTTTATAGCCTCAACTCATCAATACATCATGTTTTTTACTCAACAGGGTAGGTGTTACTGGTTAAAGGTTCATGAAGTCCCGGAGGCGGGTAGAGCTTCACGAGGAAGATCAATTCTAAATCTATTAGAAAAAGATCGAAACGATAAAATAACAGCTTTTATTGCAGTAAAAGAGTTTTCTGACAATCAGTTTTTGGTCATGGCCACTAAAAATGGAACAATTAAGAAAACAGCCCTCTCTGCATATGCAAATGTGAGAAGAGGTGGAATCAATGCAATCAATCTTGTTAAGGGGGATGAGTTAAATGAAGTTAAAATGACCGATGGAAATAATGACATTATAATCGGCACAAAAAACGGGATGGCCATTCGGTTTGAGGAGAAAAAAGTCAGAGAAATGGGCAGAACCTCAACAGGGGTTAGAGGAATAAAGCTAAATCCAGGAGACGAGGTAGTCGGCTTTATTGTTGTAAAAAGTGTTTCTACGCTTTTAGTTATAACAGATAAAGGCTATGGTAAAAGAAGTAGTATTGCTGATTATAGAATAACAAATCGTGGCGGTAAAGGAGTTATCACTGTTAAAACAGGGGAAAAAACCGGAAAATTAATAGCGATGATGGAAGTCAATGACAGAGACGAATTGGTTATAATTACAAACCAAGGTATGGTTATTAGGCAGGGTCTTCGCGCAATCCGGGTAATGGGCAGAAACACTCAAGGAGTGAGAGTAATAAACCTAAAGGAAAACGACTCAATTGCGGATATTGCAAAAGTTGTTGTAGATAGTGATGATGAAAATGGAAATGATAAAAACGAAGATCCAGAATTATAGTTATTAGTGCAGCCACAATAGAGTAGAGGAAAACAGAAATGTCCAAAAACAAAAATTTAGACTTTAGCTCTAAATGTGTTCATGCAGGAATAGGCGAATATGAGTTTGGGCCAGTAGTTCCACCGATCTACCAAACATCGACCTTTAAATTTAAGTCAACTGAACATGGTGGCTCACTTTTCAAAGGAGAGGGAGATGGATACATTTATACAAGAATGGGTAATCCCACCGTCGAAGCAATGGAAAACGCAATTGCTGAACTTGAGGGTGGATATAAAGCTCTGGGCTGCGGAAGCGGAATGGCAGCCATTCATACTGTGTTTACATCTTTGTTAAAATCAGGCGATCATGTGGTTTGTTCTGAGGCAGTATATGGCCCAACCTCAACCCTCCTTAAAACCGTACTGAATAAATTTGGAATTGAGGCTACGTTTATTAATTCCGATAACTTTGAGGAAACCAGAAGTGCCTTAAAGCCCAACACGAAAATAATATATGTTGAAACCCCTGGAAATCCGACCCTTGTAATAACAGATTTATCTGAGACAGCAAAGCTTGCAAATAAAGTGGGCGCTAAACTCGTTGTTGATAATACATTTATGAGCCCGGCTCTTCAAAGACCGATTGAATTTGGTGCGGATATTGTTGTCCACAGTATGACGAAATTTCTTAACGGACATGCAGATGTTGTTGGAGGGGTGATTATCGTTAACGATGAGGAAACATATACTCATTTTAGAAAAACATTAAACCAACTTGGCGGGGTAATAGACCCATTTAATGCATTTCTTGTTCACCGAGGTTTGAAAACCTTATCTCTCAGAATGGATAAACACAGCAAAAGTGGACAAGAAGTAGCAGAGTGGTTAAATAACCATCCGAAAATTGAGTGGGTAAAATAT
Organism: uncultured Ignavibacteria bacterium; assembly: GCA_963751695.1. Lineage (GTDB taxonomy): Bacteria > Bacteroidota > Ignavibacteria > Ignavibacteriales > Melioribacteraceae > SZUA-22. The sequence goes on from CAVVVP010000003.1 coordinate 459,327, forward strand.
CCTGGACTGAACAGTCATCCTCAGTTCGAGCTTGCTAAGAGACAACATGATTCCACAGGAGGAATGATCTCATTTAGTGTAAAGGGAGGAATCAGCTCTGGAGAAGCCTTCATGAACTCAGTTGAACTTTGTCAGCTTGCAGTAAGTCTTGGAGGGGTGGAAACGCTTGTACAACATCCAGCAAGCATGACCCACGCATCAATGGGGAAAGAGGCAAGAGAAGAGGCTGGTATAACAGATGGACTTATTAGACTCTCGGTTGGAATAGAAGCCCCAGCCGATATAGTTAAGGATCTCAACCAAGCACTTGATAATATTTAGAAGTTTATCACATTTAGTTTTCTTCTTCAACAAAAATGACCTTCGTGTCTTGACATAAACAAAATAAATAGTTAAATAAGGGGTACTTTTAATCTATATAATGAGTTATGGCAATTAGTTAAATTATTTTATTAGAAGGAAAAATGAATAAAACAAAATTTAGTCATTTCATAAGTGTCTTTTTGTTCTCAATCCTTTTCACTCTTCCAAGCTATGCACAGTTATCGAAAAATGCATGGGTATTTGGTTTTGGCTTCCATGCTCCTAAAATTTCAGCAACTCCTTCTGGATTTGGTGGCTATTTGTCAATCCAGAGGAATTTCTCAGAGCACACAGGTTTTCGATTTTCAACAATTTTCGGGGACTATAAAGAAGAGTGGAGTGGGACAAATGGCAGTGCTCAAATTACATCAACATCGTCCTTTCAGGGTAATTTAGATTTGCTCTATTACTTTTTTCCGTGTGAATGGTTTTCGCCATATTTTTATGGAGGACTTGGACTTAATTTATATACAGTTGACAATCCAGAAGACATCGATATAGGCAGTGAACAGACGAATAGTATCCAGGTTGGAGTTGGGCTAGGCTCAGAGCTAAGCTTTTGGCAAGACTGGAAGATTAAAGGTGAGCTAGGCTTCTATTCCCTGATGACAGATGAATTTGATGGGAAATATGGACCAGAAGGTGGGGGTGTCTTTGGAACAAACACAGACTCGTTTGCAAAACTAGATTTAGGAGTGCAGTGGTATTTTTCCAGAGGGGAACCATCAAAAATATGCCAACTTTACGACGGGTTAGAACAAGAAGATAAATTTAACTATGATGAATTTGAGAGAATGCTAGACCAAAATATACCAGCAGAAATCGTCACCGAAAAAACTATCATTAAAACTGTTCCAAAGAAAAACGACAGAATGCTTTTGTTGGGAGTAGGATTTGAGTTTAACAGCAGTACCTTAACATCAGAATCATATCCAGTTCTTTATCACGCTTCAGAACTTCTTAAGGAAAACCCAAGTGCAAGAGTGGAAATTGAAGGACATTGTGACAGCATAGGAACAGACAATGTGAATCAACGAATATCTCAAGAAAGAGCCGATGTAGTTAAAAACTATCTTGTTGAAAGAGGAGTAAAAGAAAATCAAATAACGGCAGTAGGTTATGGGTCAACCCAGCCGATAGCAGATAATAATACTGAAGAGGGAAGAGCCATTAATCGTAGAATAGAATTTAGAGTAGTTGAGTAGAGTTGTTATATAAATAGAAAAAGGGATCGTGTTATGCGATCCCTCTTATTTTTAAAAACCTTGCATACAAAACACATCTAATTGAAGCTTTTGCCAACAGCATGTACCTCAAATCCAATTTTTATTAACTCAGAGTGATCCAAAATATTTCTTCCATCAAAAACGAAAGCAGGCTTTCTCATTGAATCATAAATCTTCTTATAGTCAAGGGTTTTATATAGATCCCACTCAGTCATAATAGCAACAGCATCAGTGTCTTTTGCTGCCTCGTATGGATCCTCGGTAAACTTTATTTGATCAGCATTTTCTTTCAGATCTATCTTTGCATTTGGAATAGCCTTCGGATCAGTTATTGAAAGTAAAGCTCGCTCCTCAATAAGCTGGTTTGCTACGTAATAGGCTGGGGTTTCCCTTGTGTCGCCTGTGTTTGCCTTAAATGCAAATCCAAACAAAGCGACCTTTTTTCCGGCGAGAGTATTGAACATTTTTGAAAGCATTTTTTTTACAAACCGACTTTCTTGGTAGTCGTTAATTTTAACAACCCCTTCCCAATAAGATGCAACCTCGTTAAGCCCTAATGACTCACAAATATATACTAAATTAAGTATGTCTTTCTTAAAGCAGGAACCACCAAATCCAATACTGGCATTTAAAAACTTGTTTCCAATTCTCGAATCAGCCCCAATTGCTCGGCTTATTTCTGAAACATCAGCCCCAGTTTTTTCACAGAGGGCGGAAATTGAGTTTATTGAGGAAATTTTCTGAGCAAGAAACGCATTTGCAGTTAACTTAGACAGTTCAGAGCTCCAAACATTACTTTCAATAATTTTCTCTTTAGGAACCCAGCTAAGATAGATATCGACCAGCTCTTTTCTGGCACCTATTCCACTTTCAGTTTCTCGCGACCCAACTAAGACTCTATCAGGAAACTCAAGGTTTTTTATGGCAGACCCCTCAGCAAGGAACTCTGGGTTTGATAAGACTTCAAATTTTAATCCCTTGTCGTTGTTGTTTAGAATTTTTTCTAGCGCAGATGCTGTCTTAACAGGAAGAGTGCTTTTTTCAACCACAATCTTGTTAGAGTTTGATGCAGCGATAATGCTTCTTGCAGTGGATTCGATATATTGGAGATCAGAAGCTTTTCCGGCACCCTCTCCAAATGTTTTTGTCGGTGTATTTACTGATACAAAAATTATGTCGGCCTCGTCAATACTTTTTTCGACCTCAGTAGAAAAAAACAGGTTTATTCCTCTTGCTTTTTGAACAACGTCTAAAAGCCCAGGCTCATAAATTGGAAGTTGATCCGTTTGCCATGCTTTTATTTTCTCCTCATTAATATCAACAACGGTTATCTTGTAATTTGGATTTTTGGCAGCGATAACGGCCATTGTTGGACCACCAACATAACCTGCGCCTATACATAAAATATTCTTTTTGAATTTCATAAAATTGTCCGAGTTTTTGTATAGAAATATACGGAAATTATAGATTTATGTTAAAAGAGATAGACCCGCCGTTGAGTGAATACTCAGAACATGGTTAAGCAACGTTTTTATTAAAAATTACGAAAGAGGCTCTTTTAGTCTAAGTTCCTCAAGTATTTTTATCAGCGCCATTAAGATTAAACCAATGCTAGAGAGCAGGATATCCTCAGATTCAATTTTAAATTGATTGATAGTGCCTAGCAAGAAGGATGTTGTTTTGACAAGTAGAATAATTAAGAAGAAAAGCACAAATCCAAATAGACCGCCCACAAAAGCTGAAAAGAAATGAGTTTTTTGCAATTTTTTTGTCCTAAAAAAGTTCCTCAAAGTGCCCCGCTTTGTTGAAAGTTTAACGGCGCGAAATATAAAATGCAAAAATCACGCCAGAGGATTTGTTTAGTTGATCAAAAGTACTCAAACTCAACAAAAAAAACAATAAACTTAAAATATTTTTCATACTATTTGAAAATAGAACAAAAACAGTGTGCTAAAAACCTCCTCCACGAAACAAAGTATAAGTTTAGTTGTTTAATCAGCTTCAAACAAAGCATTAAAAACCACCCTCGTCATTAATTCAAGTAAATTTTGCCGGTAAAATTTTCTACTAATACAAGAATATAGGCAAAAATAGTGCGTTTATTCGTCGTTTATTCAAAAGATTTGGATGTTTTTGTGGGAGGCATAAAAATTGAAAGAGAGGGGATAACATTTAAGGGAATAATATTATGACCCATACATGTATTGAATTTTCAGAAAAAGTTACACGTGACGACTGTATATCTTGTCCTTTGTGGGATGAATGTGTTTTTCATGCACCCCCATCATTTGGAAGAAAGGGAGCGGTAAGTCGTGTAAAACCAATTTCAATGTTTTTGTTTTCTACAATAGTCTTATCAATCTTGTTTATAATTTAAACAAAGCTCTTAAATAACTCTAATTACTTATTGTGCTTGGTTAGAGCAGAAATACTTTCTAAATACTTATCAATAACAATTTTTTCATCGAACTCTCTTTCCATTTTTAATCGACCTCGCTTACCCATAGCTATGCGTTCTTCCTGAGAAAGATCGATCATTCTTTGCATTTTTTGCATTAAATCTTTTGAGTCTCGAGCTCGGCAAAGAAACCCGGTTACACCATCTTCTATTAATTCTTTACAACCAGGTACGTCCGTTGTGATTAGTGGCTTGCCCATACTTGCAGCCTCTATCAGAATTTTTGCCATACCCTCTCTATATGAGGGGAGCATAACAACGTCGGCATTTTTAATATGATGGCGAACATCCTCTGTAAACCCCAAATAAGTTACTAAACCCGATTCAACCCATTTTTCAAGCTCTATTTGGCTAACAGCGCTTGGGTTTTTAATCCATATTTGACCAAGCAGCTGAAGCTCAACCCTTTGTCCAGATTTTCTTAAGGACTCAATTGCTTCAACCGACTCCATAACGCCTTTATCCTTAAGCAGTCTTGCTGCCAACAAAAACACTATCCTGCCATCATGCTTTTTGACGTGTCCATTTGAAAACCACTCAAGGTTTACACCAGACCCAGGAAGTATGTCGGTTTCTTGGCATGAGACAACATTGTTTTCAATAAACAGATTCCTGTCATCAATGTTTTGAAAAAAGATTTTGTCCTCTCTGCTAAGTCCAATTCTATACATAATAAGCGGAAGCCTTGACATAATTCCGTCAGAAATAAAAAGAGATCCCAGACCAGAGACATTGGCAATTATAGGAGTTTTACAAAAACGTGCAGCAATACCACCATATATATTAGCCTTAATTGTAAAGGAAAGAACGGAATTAGGGCGGTGTTTTTTGAAAGCGACAATTAGTTTTATTAGGAAAAGAAAGTCACCAACTGGGTTCTTGCTTGAATTATCATACTCAATGTTAATATATTCAGCCCCCAAACTTATCAATTTCTCTGTGAAGCGATCTGCTGGAGCCAAACACATCACATGATATCCATTGTTAAGAATAGACTTAATCAAAGATTTTCTAAAATTATAGAGATACCAAGAAGTATTTGCGATAAGGAGAATTTTAGACATATTATGTTTTTCGAATATTAATCAAATTTAATAGCTTGTTTGGTGTAGTTGCTCAAACGCCTGTACTCTAGCATAGGTGTCATCTACTAGATTTAATATTCTTTCTCTTTGCCTGTTCGCTTCCTTTAGTTACCAATAGCGCAAGCAATATCCAAAAAAAAGTAAATCTAAGACCCTGATGTGTCGTTCCATATACAAAGCTTGGTAGTAAGAAAATAAAATATTTAATTGTTGAATATTTATAAATGAGGTAAATAAAAAATAAAAACAGAATAAATCCGATAAGACCATAAGAAAACAATATTGATCCCAAGCTAGAGTGAATTTCTTTTTCTACCCCCCCCTCGGTAAATCTTTTTGATAAACCTTCCCCAGCGCCTAGAATTAAATACTCGGGATTCTCCCAAATTCTGTCATATGCCCGGCCAATAAGATTATCATCGTTTTGGGTTCCAAATGTCCCAATTCTTGAATCTAACCTATGGGCGATAGGGTGATTAATGTCAGTTAAAAGGTATATTGCTAGAAACACGCCGAAAAGCGCTATGGCATATCGAAAATCTTTAAAAAGCACAAACATAATATTAAACAATACTGCAACCAAAGCGGCTTTTGAGAGAGAAAGAACAACAATAAAAAGAAAGATTAAAACCATCAATATGTCAAACCATAAATTAGACTTTTGGTCTGTTGTAATCACAGAATAAATTGAAACTGCGACAACAGCAAAATACCCAAGTTGATTTGGATTATTAAAACTCCCAACGCTTCTGTAAACAGAGCTATACTCAAATAGCAAAATAATGACTTCAATTGAAGCAGAAACAACAAGGCCATATAGAATTATTGAATAAAGCTTTTCCTTGTATATTACAAACATTTTGAGAACTACAACAAAAACAAAACCATTATAGATATAAAACAGAGAGGTTTTAATAAATTCAACCTCTCCGGTGATCCCAACCCAGACGGCATTTAGCATGCTGATATAGTATACGAAGGCAATAAGAGACGCGAGCATTGCCTCGATATGAAAATTAAATTTTGACTTGTTGTCAAAAAAAAGCAGAGCAACAAGAGTTGTCATTAAATAATCGGATAATTGAGGCTGACCACTAGGAAATAAATAAAATGGCGCCACAACTAAATATGTAAACAACATAAGAAGCTTTAAGTCAGAAAAAGAATAAGGGCTTGAGCCCAACGATGAATTCATTAGCTATTTACTATCTATTAGTGTTTTTAGCAGTTCAGCTCTGTATTTATGGGAATAGGGCTCTAACTTAATTAAAGAGAGTTCTTCTGGAAACAAAAGCCCTTCATCACGAAACAACTTAAAGTACTTTAATATTTTTTTAGTATATATATTCTCATCATCCGGAGTAAATATTTCACCAAATCTCAACTCGTTCAAAAAATAGTTCACATGGGAATCTAAAGGAAGAAAAGCCCAGATAATTTTTTTTAGTGATAAATAGTCAAATAGTTTAAAAGGAATTCCGGCTTTATGGTGTGGCGACTCACCAACAATCAACCATAGAACATCAGCCGCTTGTAATGATTTTAATAGTTCTGGTTTTGAAATTATCCCATTGATATTTATATTTCCCGAAATAATCAAGGACTTAATCTTCATTTCAAGACTCTTTTCCACCACCCCATATATATCTATTATAAATTCGCTTTGGTCAATTAATTTTTCGCGGACCATTTTCTCAAGAGCATTTAAGAGAACAAAAGGATCGCGTTCACCGTTATAAAAAGATCCGGAGTAAGCAATTTTTAATCTTTCATTTCGGGTTGTTTTTTTTTCTGACTTAAATATAACTCTAAGTCTATCCCATTGGTAATGCATGCGAACTTATGTCTATACATGGGATAGTGCTTGCTATATAAATTTTGCATAGAACTTGAAATAAAAACAATGTTCTTTGCTGATTTAATAAATTTCTTTTCTAATATTTTATGTAAGACCGACTTTATACTATGTCCCTTAAATTTAGGATTGTGAATAAAGTAGAAGTCTCGAAAATCCGCTACCCAGTCAACACCAAAAAGCTTATTTTGTATGTAAGCAACAAGATGATTGGTTATCAAGGGAGAAGTAGAATAAACAGAAATATCTTCATTCTTTCTTATAAATCGAAATGCCGAGATAGTTGCAGAAGGAACCCAAAACATACCCTTATCCGGAAACACAAAGGACTCGAGTAAATTTAGGACTTTGAATTTCAGATTAAAAACGGACGAATGTGTAATATTTCCTGTCCTCACCGTGCTCTTTATGCGGCGAATAGAGGATAGATCTAAATTAAATGACGTACGAATGGCAACATTGCTAAGCTTGAACGAACCTGGGTTTATTCCATAGACACTGTCCGGATTTTTTGCACATAATACAGTTACGTTTGCTCCAGATAATCCCAAATATTTTGCAAAGTAGTACGGTCTCTGTGCTGAGGGCAGGTTAGCCGGGGGATAAGCATACGAAATAATTAGTATGTTTTTCATGGTTCATCAAGGGATAAAAAATTACCAATAATTTTTGCTGGATTGCCAGCCACTATAGAACCAGCTTCGTAAAAATTCTTAGTAACCACAGAACCAGCACCAACCATGATCTTTTCCCCCAACGTAACTCCAGGAAGAATTATAGAATTCATACCAATCCAGCAACCCTCTCCAATAATAATATCTTTTCCATGCAAGTGGTTTTTTAGGTCAGCAAAATCGTGGTTGGTTGTGATAAGACCAACATTGGGCGCGATATAAGTCGAATGTCCAATTATTATTTGTGCATCAGGATTCTGATAATAAATACCAAAAGATTGGAAATTATTAATATCATCTGGATGAAATTCAATATTTTTCGGATTGGAAATATGAATGAATGGGCTAACGGGAAAAGGTGTTTTGCGATTAAAACCCAACAATTTTTGAGTAAATAGTGATCTAAAAGCCCATTTCCATCCACCGAATGAATCTTCAAAAAAACGTCCTGCTAAAAAAACTCTATCAAAAAAAGGGGAAAAGAAAAAACGCAAAACGAGATAACTTAGTCTTTTTATGTTCATGTTTGAGCTATAAGATTTTTTTTGAAAATGATATAGTAAATTAAATATGAAATTGTCACGCTGGTCGAATATATAGAAATTACAATAATGTCGGGTAAATTAAATTTATATGCAATAAAAATTCCTCCGACTACAACTAAAATTCTAATTAAATCTCCAGCTAACTGAAGACCTTGTTTTTCTACAAGATTCAAACTATTAGAAAGCGGCGAAATTATTAGTTGACCCCAAAAAGCAGGGAAAAGTATAAGAGTGTAAATACCGGCATCATACCACTCCTCACCAAAAACAATAGGAAAATACAGTGGAGCAGGAAATGCAACAAGACCTAATAATACAAAACCAAAAAAAAACAATTTTTTAGAAATACTTTGAAAATACTTCATAAACGATTTCGGTGTTCTCCTTACAAGATCAGCTCCTTCTGAGAGATATATGTTTGCTAAAGCTCGGCCAAAAAACACCATTGGTAAAGACACTATTCTAATACTAAGTGAGAATTGACCGACCAATTCTTGAGTATAAAATAAAGTTAATAAAACAGGTAAGATTTGTAAACCAACAGCATTGACACTACCAGAAACACTGCTGTAGAAACCAAACTTTCTGTATCTTGTAATTAAAAACCAACAATCTTTTACGGAGATTATTTTAATATTCCTCGCTAGGTCAGCCCTAAAAAGACCGAATAGATTTCCACTATAACAAATTTTTGATATCAAATGGCCAAAAATCAACCCAAATATGGCCCATTCAGAGAAAGCGACTCCAATTTGGGTGGAAGCTAGACCAATATTTTGAGCAACCAATCCCCTTGACATCAATTTGTACGCCTTCTTGCGGATTGAAAAAAGATTAAAAATTTGATAAAGTCCAGAAAATAACAGCCCGAAAAACAACAGCACCATAAATCCATTTGGAGAGCTTAATTTGAAAAACTTGACAATTAAATCGCGCTCAAGATAAAAAAGGATAAGAAGCAGAAAGCTAACTGAAATAGCGAAAAATGAAGATAATAATACAAGACCAACGGAATTTTTCTCTTCCTTTACAATTGGAATGGCTAATTCATATTTTAAAGTTACAATGGGTGTTAAGATACTTAATATTGAAATATATAAAGCCAAAACACCAAACTCTTGAGGAGAATAAAGTCTAGTTAAAAGGGGGGATGAAATAATGACAATTAAATAACCAGCAGCAGTTCCTCGCAAAAGGAGGACTAGTGACTTGTAAAATTTATGGCCCAAAATTTTCTTAAAATATAACTTAATGGTCATAAAATCTCGAAAAAATAAAAATTTGAAAACGAGCGAGACTAAATAATTATACTGCTTGCGCCCGGTAATTCCCATCGCTAACGATGACAATTGCGAAACAAAAACTCAAAATAATCAATAATTCTTAGAAATATTACCCCGACAGGGCAAAACTTCTTTTCCGCTCACGAGCATCAGATTAAATTAGCACAGCCCATGTACGAAACTTTTCGTAGCATAGAGAGTCTAAATTGTCAGAAATTAAAAATGATAAGAAAATGAGTAAAAATAAAAACATTAAGCCAACTCCAGCAGAACTTGATATTCTACAAATTCTTTGGAAAAAAGATAATGCAACGGTCAGGGCTATAAACGAAGAACTAAATAAGATCAGAAAAGTAGGATACACAACGACACTTAAATTAATGCAGATCATGTACGAAAAAGGGCTTTTAAAAAGAGTGCGGTCAGGAAAGAGCCACATATATACAACATTATATCAAAAGAGCGAGACACAAAAGGCGTTACTCGAAAAAATTTTAGAAAGTGCGTTTGCAGGTTCGGCAAGCAAGCTTGTAATGCAGGCTCTTGGTCGCAGTAAAACTTCAAAGGAAGAAATTGAAGAAATCAAAAAATATTTGGAAGAATTAGAAGAGAAAGAAAATGAATCTGAGTAATATTTTTAGTGAAAAGTTTTTGGAGGCATTCTCCAACTCAATGATCCACTCTTTGTGGCAGGGAGCTGTCTTGTTGGTTGTCTCACTTTTATTCTTGTTCATTGTTGATAGCAAAAGCGCAAAACTTCGGTCAGCCATAGCATATCTATCAATGGTGGTTGTGTTGGCCGCGTTTGTAATTACATTCCATCTTTCATACTCTGGGAGCTCAATACAGGTTAACGAACACGAACAGATAAACAGTCTTGGGGTTTTATCAACAGAAAACAGTCTTGGTATTCTTGCTCCAACAGACAATGGTCAAACGACTATTGAATCAGTTAATTTAATTTATAAAGAAATAATAGCTTTTTGCACAGACCACTCATCGTTTATATTTTTCGTTTATGTTTTGGGAGTAATTCTTCTCTCTCTTAAAACAATGGGGGGATACTTGTTTACCCAAAAAATTAAAAAGAAAAACATTAAACCAGTTTCAGAATATTGGATGCAGAGAATTTCTTTAATCGCAGAAAAAATGAAAATAGAAAAAAAATTAAAGGCATTCATCTCACCCAATATTTCACAGCCAATAGTTATTGGCTATATTAAGCCAGCCATTCTGCTTCCAGCAGCGATGATATTCAGCATGCCTTACAACCAGATCGAAGCGATACTTGCACACGAAATAGCCCACATAAAGAGAGCAGATTACTTGCTGAATTTATTCCAGTCTGTAATAGAAATAATATTCTTTTTCAATCCTGCAATTTGGGCACTCTCAATAATTGTAAGACAGGAAAGGGAGTTTGCGTGTGATGATGTTGCGCTGAAATATTTTGGAAACAATAACGCACTAGCATCGGCACTATTAAGTATCGAGGAATCAAAGGAAGCACTTCCGTTGCTAAGTTTAGGAATTTTAAAAAATAAGAAATCATTAATGGGGAGAATTAAGAGAATGAAACATCAAAAGAAAACATACTTGGATCAGCAAAGAAAGATATCCGGAATAATTGTTCTACTGACAGTAATTTCCATTGCATTACTAGCATTGCAGCCACTTAAAAACTATTCAACAACTATTGAGGGCAGCAAACCTCAAGCAGTAAATCAAGCTTCTTTATTTGAAACATTCATGCCGAGGGAGTCTAACATGTCGGCAGTTGAGAAGGACTATGAAAAGGAAATTCACGATACCGCAAAAACCCATAGGCATAAATCTAAAGCTGAGCACGATCAAAATGTTTCCGTTGAAGTGGATCTTAGAGGTTTAGATGATTTTCACTATGAGTTTGATAGTGAAGAATTTGAAAAAAACATGGCCAACCTAGGCGAGGAACTAAGCAAACTGGAGAACATGAAATTTGACTTCAATTTTGACTTTAACTTTGATGAGCTCGCTAAAAGCGTGCCTTTAAGTCCGGAAGACTCAATCGAATTTCATGAAGAAATGAAGAAAATGAAGGAAGAATTAGCTAGTCTCAAAGAAATGAAAATAGAAATAGGTTGGGATAAAGATGAATTCAAAGAAACTATGAAAGAACTTAAAGAAGAGATGAAAAAGCATAAAAAAGAAATGGCTAATTTGAAGTTGACCACGAAAGGGGTCAAAAAAGAAATGAAAACCTTAGGGGGTTTCTTCAAAGAGGCAAAAGAGGAAATGGTCAGAGATGGATTTATTGAAGATGTAGATGAAAACTTTGAATTAGAACTCAGCAAAGAAACGATGAAAGTTAATGGCAAAACAATTGATGCATGGAATCATGCCAAGTATTTGAATATTTATAAGAACCACTTTGGAAAAGAACTTGAAGACGAAATAAGCGTCAATAAGCACTGATCATTTGCGAATTAAATCACAAAGCAAGGCCTGTTAAAAGCAGGCCAGCTTAAACAAAAGGGACTGCTGCTTAGCTTTATATCTTATTGACTTATCACATATTTCATGTAATTATTTTAGACAACAACACAATGTGGAACCATTTGGTTTGCGATTAGTCTAAATCAACGTTAATTAAAATAGGAGTATTATGATGCGCACTATTAAATTTACAATATCATTGTTGACCAGTTTCTTTTTTTTGTTTTCTTGTGTTAATGCAGGAATAACCAAAACCGTTGAGAGCAAATTCAAAGCAAAAAATGGTGGAACGCTCAGCGTTGAAATAGAGAAAGCAGCCGTCTATGTTAAGACCCACAACAATGAATCTATAGAATCTAAGTTTATCTATGATGTGGATGGAGACGAAGAACTTGCTAGTGAGTTAATTGAAAATTATAAAGTAAAATTCAATGATGATGGTACAAATTTAGAAATTGAAGCAGACTATATTGGCAACTCAAACAAAATTAAGATCAAATTGGAAGTAACAATTCCTGAGAACTATAATGTTGATATAAAAACTAGTGGCGGAAGTATCTATTTAGATGATCTTAATGGAACTGCAGAGGCAAAGACTTCTGGGGGCAGTATAAAATTTGGAAGAATTTCAGGGAATGTTATTGGAAAAACTAGCGGAGGAAGCATCGAGGTTAGCGACAGCAATGGAGATGTAGTAGCAAAAACCTCTGGAGGCGGTATAACAATCTCAAAATGTAACGGTAGTGCTGAGGCCTATACATCAGGAGGCAGCATAAAAATTGAAGAAGCACATGGGACAGTAAATGCCAAAACAAGCGGGGGCTCAATCTTTGCGCAACTAGTCGCTGATCCAAAAGAGGATTGTTCTTTATCAACTTCTGGAGGAGGGATTACCATTGAACTATCAAAAAAGATCAATGCTTATATCGATGCCAAAACGAGTGGAGGATCCGTCTCCACAGATTTTCCGGTTAGGGTTAAAGGAACCATGAAGCGAAACGAATTAAAAGGCGAAATTAATTCGGGCGGCCCAAAATTATTGCTAAGAACCTCAGGGGGAAGAATTCAGATTAGAGAGATATAGCCGAATATAGAGCGGTGGTTTTTCGCTTGCTGAACGGCGCTTAAATTTCTAGTAAACAAAGGCAGTTTTGAATCATGTCAAAATTTGCTTCAAATTCATTCTTGACAATATTGGCACTGGTCTTTTCAATAGCCCTAACTTATGCCTCTATAGAATTACCCAGGGTTATTAACACATCGCTGCACGAAATAGCTGATTTTCCTGGATATGATTCTGGGCAAAACATTGAAGAAACAGAATCGTTTCTGGAATCACATAATATTCGTCTAGTTGGCTATACATCTCTTCTTATTGTGATAGCCCTGATCTTTGTGGGCTTAGTAAAAGGAAGCTCAAAACTTGCTTCTATCGGAGCACTAGCACTGTTTCTTCCTGTCTTTGGACATTTCGCAATGAGCATGTTTTTCCTTGCTGGATTGGGGGCTTTGCGAATTGTTTGGATGCCGTTTCTAGATATATCTTATTCAATTCTTAATCTTGGAAGTATCGCTTATATCCCCTATATGCTCTTTGTTTATATACCTATGCTGTTTGGGGTTGATATTGTTGAAACGATCTCATTTATTGTAATGGGCTTGGGAATATTTATTTTCTTCCTTGGAACGCATGCTTGGTTCTATTCGAGATATAACAAAAAACACATTGTTGATTTTTGGATATATCAATATTCTAGACACCCACAATATCTTGGCTGGATTATTTGGTCATATGGTGTGATGATTTATATGATTCGGGGGTCGACATTGACGCATTTCAAATTGACCTATACCGTGCCAAGTAGTTTGCCGTGGGTTATATCTACAATGGTAATTATTTGTATAGCGCTGATGGAAGAAATTAAAATGCGAAATCAATTCAAGTCTTATTATGAATCGTATTTTGCTAAAACACCATTTATGCTTCCTCTTCCCAAGTTCGTGAATGGGATAATTTTATTCCCAATGAAGATTCTGCTTAGAAAAAATTATCCAGATTCAACCAAGGACATAATTTGTGTTTTTTTCATTTACTTGGCGATAGTCATCCTTCTTTCAATTCCGTTTATCGAGATCGATTGGCTGCCAAGAAGCGGACTTTGGGGATTCCCTTATAATGTCTTTCCATTTAGCTAAAGGTTAATGACGGAACCCACTAAAAGACAATTGAAATAACAACAAGATTTTGTAGAAAAAATAATTAGAAAGGAAAATCTTCTTTGTGATCAATAACCTCATCTAGTTCTTCTTCTTTTGGTTTTTCTGCAATCTTATGGATGGGATTTCCTTCAATGTATATCGCCTTATAGGGCTTAGTCGGGCATGCAAACTCGCATGCCCCGCAGCCAACACAGATTTCGTCAGTCACTAAAGGTGCATTCTTGTTAACTTCAATATCTAAAACCATTTTAACAGCCTTTGTTGGGCAGTGTTCGGCACAAGCCCCACAGTCAGTTTTTTGTGTATAGACAACACAATTCTCTTTTTCAAACTTTGCCTTTCCCATCTGTATTTGTTTCTTTTCTTCATGAGGCTGCTTTATTATTGCACCACTTGGGCAGACCTCAGTACAGATTGTACAGTCATAATTACAGTAACTGGTTTTGTAATCCATTCGTGGTTGCATAATACCGAGAAGACCGTATTCGAGAAAAGAGGGTTGCAAAACTTGGGTTGGACAGCTTGACACACATAAATGACATGCAGTGCAGTTGCTGGTGAAATTTTCAATTGATATTGATCCAGGAGGGGAAACTGGAGATTTTCTTAAAACCGGGATGGTATTTTCTACATAAACCTCAATTGTCTTCTGAGCTTTTGAGATTACACTTGTGCTTAAAAGAAAAACACCAATATTTTTGAAAAAATTTCTTTTTTCAGGACTATAACCTGTTTCGTTTATATCAGAATATCTAGGGACGTAGCTGATTCCAATAGAAGGACATGTATCAAAGCAGTTAAAGCAACCAACACACCTTGAAAAATCGATAAACTTTTCATCAGATTCAATACAGCTGGCCTTACAGACAGTTTCGCATTCCCCACACTCAATACAATTAGACTCAATTATACCAACTTTAAATATTGAAATTTTAGATAGTAAACCCAGCATGGTTCCAACTGGACAAATAGAATTACAAAAGAGTCTTCCATAGTTATAACTTAACCAAACAACAGAAACTAAGACAAAAAGGGAAAAGATAACGGAAAACAATTCAACACCTTTAAATTCCAAAGGACTTAACGCATACGATCCAAATAGTTCTAGAAACGAAGAAAAAAGGTTGTTTAATCCAATTGCAAGTGGTCGGAAAACGTTGGATATTATTCTTCCGTAATTGCTATAAGGATCCAGCAAATTAATTCCAAACGAGAATCCCAAAATAAGCAGTAGTGAAACAGCGGATAGAAGTATGTATCTAGTTTTTGTAAATGCTTTTGTTATTGAAAAGTATTTTGGTTTGAGTTTATTTCGAAGATAATTAATTACATCTTGAAAAACACCCAGAGGACATATCGTTGAACAGTAAACCCTACCGAACAAAAGCGTTAAGATCAAAACAAATAAAAAACCAAGCCCTGCGATAGTTCCGAGAGAAACAAAGGTTAGTAACGATGGAATAAACTGTAGGTACAATGGATATTCCGAAAACCAAGCTTGAATAGTGAAACTTAAATCTAAATAGAGAGTAGTAATTGACAATACGAAAACAATGGATAAAACCACACGCACTTTCTTGAGGAAACGTAAATCCATTTGACTAGAGAATAATCCTGTTAATGTTCAAGTTTTTTAAGTCCATCGTTCCAATTTTCATTTCGGCGGCATAGGATATATATTTCAAGCTTGATGGTTCCTTTCCGAAAAGTTTTGCAGCTGCAGAATCTGCTGCGACAATATCAGCAGAGATTATCTGAGATTTCATATTAACTACATCAGATTCCGAGACTCCGCGGGGACCATTTCTTTTCATCACATTGTATGCGTCAACAATATTTAAATCTGGTTTTCTAAATGTTGCAAAGTCAGCAATGCATTGATGTAAGTCGTTTCTATGCCAGAATTTTCTATCCCAAACAATTCCCATCAGGTTTTTCATAGATATGGTAACACCAGCACCTCCATGGCTTTTAAGCACCGGAACATTTATAAAAACATCAGATTCTAAAATCAGCTCATGTACTGATGTTTGCTTAAGTTTTTTTCCACCCGGAACATCAACGTCTTGGTAATAGCTCTCGTTATTACCGGGCACAACTTTGGCACCTGCATCTTTTGCATATTTCTCTATTTCGCTCGAACTATAACAGTTCTTCCAATTATCACAAGTATGGTCAAACACATAAACTTCTTTTGCGCCTGCATCAAAACAATGTTTTACAATTTGTTTTATTAAAACTGGATTAGTATTTGCAGCTCTTTCTGGAGAGGTATCCCAGCCGATGTTTGGTTTAATGACAACCGATTGATTCTTTTTGACGAATTTCTTCATTCCACCAAGAGATTGAATTGCTGAATCGAACATCTTATCTGGCTCTCCGCCCTTAATTGCAACTAGGTCATAGTTTGTGGGGGGAGAAGTTTTTGAACTAGCCAGAATATTTGGGACTTTGCCTAGTCCCAAAGTAGAAAGCATAAAAGCACTAGTGATGGAACTCCTTTTTAAAAAATTTCGACGATTCATAAAAGACCTGCTGTATTAATAAGTGGATAAACTTGTCTTGAATTTTATGCAAGTTATAAATATATTCATTTTGTTGCAAGCACAAATTATTCGAGGTAAATGATGGGACAAAAGACAAACAAATATGGTAGAAGAAACTTCATTAAGAGAGGAATTACTGGTTTAGCTGCAACTGCAGTTGCACCGACAATTTTAAGCGGCGCCAACAAGACAGTACAAGACGAAAAGACCAAGATTGTTACTAGAAAATTTGGCAACACGGGGCTTGAACTTCCAGTTGTTAGCATGGGTGTAATGAGAGCCGACAATCCCAATCTTTTACGAGCAGCATATGACAAAGGGATTGTGCATTTTGATACTGCTCATGGATATCAACGTGGAAGAAACGAAGAGATGTGTGGGAAGGTTTTTAAAAACATGAATCGAGATAGTTTTGTGATCTCTACAAAAATTAAAGGGAATAGTTACGACCCAGAAGATGATGATTGGGATTCTGATACTGATGCTGAAGAATTCATTGAAGATTTTGAAACCAGCCTAGAACGCCTGCAGATGGATTATGTAGATATACTCTATCTTCATGCAAGAAAGAACAAAGAGGAAACGACAGAGCCTGAGCTATTACAAGCGATGATAAAACTCAAAGAACAGGGAAAAGTAAAGTTTTTGGGAGTATCAACACACAGAAATGAACCAGAAGTAATTCAAGCCGCGATTGACGCAAAAATTTATGATGTCGTATTAACTGCATATAACTTTAAGCAAAAGCACTCCGCTGAAGTTGGAAAAGCAATTGAACAAGCAGCTAAAGCAGGTCTTGGAGTAGTGGCAATGAAAACTCAGGCGGGGGTCTATTGGGATGAAGAGGATGAACATAAGATAAATATGAAAGCAGCACTGAAGTGGACCCTCCAAAACCCTCATGTACATACAACCATTCCTGGATTTCAGACATTTGATCAACTAGAAGAAGACTGGGAAATAATGGAAGACATTAATCTTTCTTCTCAAGAGATCAAAGACCTCAAACTAGGTGACGAAGTAGGATTACTGGGCATGTATTGCAATCAGTGTGAAAGCTGCATAGCTCAGTGTAAGGAGGCTATTGATATCCCCACAATGATGAGGAGCTATATGTATGCGTTCGGATATAAGAATTTTGCCCAAGCAAAAGAAACAATAAACAGCACTAACCTCAAAACCCTTCCATGTGATAAGTGTGGCGATTGTGTTGTGGTTTGTGAAGCTGGTTTTAATGTTAAGGAAAAACTAAGCAGTATATATGAAATAAAAAATATTCCAGATCAATTTTTAGTATAACTATCGAATTATGAAGTTAAAAACATTTTTCCTCGTTCAGTTCTTTTTATTCTTTGCATTATTTGGAGAGACAGCTTTTGATGTTTTTCCTGTAATTGATGGATTTCAAAAGAATGAAAAGATTGAGTCATACAACCCAGACAATCTTTACGATTACATAAACGGAGCGGCCGATTCTTATCTGAATTATGATTTTGAAAAGCTATATCTACAGAGATATAAAGGAAAAGATGAGCAATCAATCAAAATTGAGATTTACAAACACTCTAATAAAACAACTTCCTTTGGCATATATAGCTCAGAAAGGCCATTTCGTGGAAATTGGGTAAATGTTGGTGCACAAGGATATTATGAGAAGGGAATACTCAATTTTTATAAAGGTCAGTTTTATATTAAAATGATGATGTATAAGGTTGAAAAAAGTGATGAAGAAATAATCTTAATAGCAAGTAAGATAGCGGAAAACCTGTCGGGCTCGAATGAGACTCCCGAGACATATAAATTGTTTCCATCAGAAGCAAAAGTCGATAATTCTGAGAAATATATTCACAAAAACTTTCTGGGATATGAATCATTTGAGAAGGCGTACACTGTAGATTATGAAACGAATGACACAAATTTTGAGATGTTTCTAATTGAGCTGGACAATAAAACTGCATGTAAAAAAATGCTTGATGGTTACTTTGATGCTATAAAAACAGATACAATTCAAATAAAAGAAGGGACTATCGTAGCATCAGATCCGTATCTGGGTATAATTTATTTTCTCTGGACTGAGAACACCCTGATTGGAATAACAAACTGCAAAGACCAAAGTTTGGCAGAGAAATATCTAAGAAAAGTACTTGAGAACTTATCAAATAATAACTAGACCAAATTTAGTTAACGGAGATAAAATGCGAATACAATCACTATGTAAAAAACTAAAGCACGTAATTATTCTTATTTTGTTGTTTACCATATCTTACGGTTGTACTGATACTCAGGCGCCAAGAGATTATTATCAAATTAAGATTTATAGCGTTGCGAATGTTGAACAAGAATCTCGAGTTGATAAGTTTTTAAAAGAAGCATACATTCCAGCACTTCATAAAACGGGAATTACAAAAATTGGGGTTTTCAAACCAGTTGAAAGAGATACAAGCGGCGCCTCTAAGATCTTCGTTTGGATTCCTTACCTATCACTGGCACAATATGGTGAGCTAGCACAAAAACTAAATGAAGACTCTACATTTAATAAATCTGCTGAAAAATATAATAATGCACAACACGACAATCCCCCCTTTGCTAGAATTGAAAGCATTCTTTTGCATTCATTCAAAGATTCGCCTGTTTTTGGAAACATCAACCATGCTTCACCAAAAGAAGAAAGAATCTATGAGCTTCGAAGTTATGAGGCAGCAACAGATAAACTATTAGATCTTAAAATTGAAATGTTTAATGAGGGCGGAGAATCGCAAATATTTAAAGATCTTGGATTCCAGCCGCTTTTCTTTGGCGAGGTTATATCTGGGAGCGCAATGCCAAACTTAATGTACATGTCAACGTTTTCCAATGCGGACTCACAGACGCAACATTGGAAAGCATTTGGAGACGCCCCAGAATGGCAAAAGCTCAAGGAGGTGGCAAAATATAAGAACACAGTATCTCATATTGATAAGTATTTGTTATATCCGACTGATTATTCGGATATATAGAAAACTGACTTTAGAGATATGATTTTAGAAATAATGTCTCCAGTCAAAAACTATTCTTGCGCCTAAAAACCAGACATTCTGGAACTTAATTTCACGGTCGAGATCTACTCCTGGAGTTTTAACATTGTGAGGGATATCAACACCACCATAAAGCTGAATAAGCATAGACGAGCTCTGGTCCTCGGAGAAAGATCTGAAGGGCTGATATTCTAAAATTGGCAATTCAATTTGGGTAGATTGATAAGAAATTATTAGCAATAATGGATCGTCCAAATTTGTAAGGTTGGCAACGTATAGGGCATCTTTCTGACGGCCCGCACCAAAAAAATATACAGCAATTTCTCTTCCAAGCACAAATTGAAAGCGGCCAAACGAGGTAGCTAAGCCAGACTGCCAAGGTATCAAACCACCGTTCACAGCAGTAACAGCCATGTTCGTCAATGCTTCTGAGTCAAACAGCAGTAAAAATGGTCCGGCAATCAGAAGGTCTAGAGGAAGAATATAAAATGGTAATCTTAGTCTTGCGCTATAGGACGAACGACCAGGGATTGCAGCTCCGATATTCCCAACATCATCAAGTTCGTCTGCTTCAAAAAACCGAGTTGAAGATGCTCCGTCTTGTCTGAAACCAATGGCTAGATAAATTAGGCCATCTCCAGATTCGTTCAACACCCCATCTAAGCCAACACCAAAACGCAAATCTGCTGCTAAACCTCCAATAAAACCTGATGTGTTTTCGGTTTCCGAAAATCCTCCAAACACCATTGAGCCTCTTAGCGAAGGAGAAAAACCTACAAAGGGTCCAACCTCAGCCCTAAATCTTGGAAGATCTCCCAATCCTTTTGTTAATGCGGGAACAGGTGTGTCAATTATAATCAGTTCAATCTGCTCTCTAACGGGCACACTGATTTCCAAGTCGGGCATGTTGTTCGTTTTACAGGTGCTCAACGCTAAAGGCGAAGAATTGACAGATTTATTGATAAATTCCAAATTTAATTTTCCTTCAGCAGCATCCAACACCTGTCTTATACTTTTTGATACAGCCTTGGCAGCTCTGTTGGCATTGTTATTTTTCATCCAAGCATCACCCATGAGCACAGTTTTCTCTCCCTGCCATGTTACTGCCTTTAATCCATGTTCGTTGTAATAATCGTGAGTTCCCTTCCTCTGCGAAACATCGCCCCACGTTCCCGCAGCATGTCCTGCAGCATACATATCCTCTAGAAAGTGCTGTGCAAATGCCTCGTCAGCAAGTGCAGACAAGATAAGCTTTGATCGCTCATCTACAGATAGATCAGCATAAACCAATTTCGATGCTTTTTTTAAAGCACTTATGTGATAAATGTAATATGCCCCGATAGAATTTATTTCAACACCTTCAGCTAGACAAGAATCAATGTATGCACCCATAGTCATATGAACATCGTGAAGCGAAAGAAGAAAATGCACATTATTCGACCCTGCTCGAGTTGCATATTCGGGATCAGCTTTTTGTAATCTAAGATCCGATTTTCTAAGCGCATTTATAACCTGGTCTCTTCTTTCTGCAACGGCCAGGTCAACTTTTAGCTCAGCATTAATTCTGGCTACTTCCAAAATCCAGTCTGAGTTAAGAACTACATCGAGCATGCTTTCGGCAGAACACGAATGGTCTCCGGAAATTGCTGACCAAGCAGCAAAGTCAATACAATCAAGTTCAACCGTTTGCAAAGGATCTATTATTGTTTCACTTAATCTTGACTCATTCCCAATCCGGGCTTCCTGCCAAAGCTTTTCAAGATGTGAACGGTATTCAGAGGGCAAAGATTCAACTGCCCTTAATGCTATTTCTCTGTGTTCAGGATAAACCCAAGCTTTTATAGAGGCGTTAATAAGAAAAAAAATTACAAATAAAACCGAATAGTAATGTTTCATTTTTCAGAAAAATGATTTTTATGAATTAATTAAACTGAAAATATAAATAATTAATCTCTCATTCAATCAAACAGTATTTTTTGATAGACAAAAACAATGAAAAAGGCGGGAAGCTCAGATTTGAACTTCTCACCCTTAGCAATTGTATGGTATATTCTTCCCATACATTCTCAAGATAATATTAATATTGGCTCTTTTATGTGACAATGGTCACACTCAAGAACACTAACAAACAAACCAATAAAGACTCTAAATTCTTTCATAAATGAACTTAATTAGGGTATCTATATATTTAGCTAACAGACAAAAGAAATCTAATTCTTGGATATCGTTGATTGATTTAATAATTTAGTCTTGCCAATTTATTTGGCAACCAACCAAGTTAGAAAGGTTTGCCCTCTACCTTTCTAGCTTTACCTCGGGGAGCGCTTATGCGCTCCCCATTTTTATCCTCAACAACCCAAAATCAAAACACTCTTATAAAAGAAATTTTTGTAATTTTACTTCGTATCAATTTTTTGTAAACAGGGAAAGAACAGAGAGGAGAACATGAACTCGGAGATTCTAAATAAAGCAGAAAAGTTTGTATATCGGTTTTATCAAGATAGCAATACTGAAAAATTACTTTATCATGACCTAGTTCATACGGTTGATGTAGTAAGCTCAACCCAAGAGATTGCTGCTGGAACTGAATTAACAGATGACGAAACGGAGATCGTATTGCTGGCAGCATGGTTTCATGATCTGGGATATACAAAGTCAAGACAAGACCACGAAAAAGCAAGTTGTGAAATAGCTGAAGCGTTTTTGTCGGAGAACAACTATCCCTCGGAAAAAACAGCCAAAGTTAAATCATGTATTATGACTACAATACCATCTCAATTACCTGAAAACAAATTAGAAGAGGTGGTCTGTGATGCTGATTTTCTACATCTGGCCAAGAAAGATTTTGCCGAAAGAAGTGAATTGTTAAAAACAGAAATTGAGATGAGTGAGAAAAGAACCATAGGTCCAAAAGAATGGTATGAATTAACCACAAAGGTTATCACAGAGCACAAATATTATACTCAATATGCTAGAGAAAAATATTCAGAGAAGAAAAGAGAAAACATTGTAAAACTTCAAAAAAAAATGAAAAAAACTGATATCGAAAGCAAATCCAATAAACTAAAAGAAGAAAAATTGCTTTTTGAAAAAGAAAAACTCAAGGATAAAAAGAAAAACTCTAACAAAGCCGATCGAGGCATAGAAACGATGTTCAGAAACGTAATCCGCACCCACGTTGAGTTCAGCGGCATGGCAGATAGTAAAGCAAACATTATGATAAGCGTAAATACGTTAATACTCACCGCAGTTGCAGCAATACTTTCTAGCAAACTTGATTCGAATCCTCATTTAATAATACCAACCGCAGTATTAACGTTTGCCAGTTTAAGTACCTTGATTTTTGCAATTATAGTTACGCGACCCAAAATTACCGCCGGAACATTTACCGAGGATGATATCAAAAAGAAAAAGGCAAACCTTTTATTTTTTGGAAATTTCTATAAAATGAAATTAGATAAATTTACATGGGGAATGAAAGAGATGATGAATGATAAGGAATACCTTTACGGAAGCATGACTATGGATTTTTATTATTTGGGACAAGTATTAGGAAGAAAGTATAAGTATTTAAATATTTGCTACACAATATTTTTAGTTGGAATGATAATTTCGGTTATTGTGTTTGGCGTCGCAGTTTTACTTACTCCAGAAGCAACAAATATTGGCAGCATAATTGATTAAAAAGCAAAATCTGTTGTAAAATAGAATCGAAATGACTCCTCAGATTGAGCAAAAGTAAGAACAAGATTAAATGCATGGTCTAAATAGGACAACCATACACCCCCACCATAACCGGGGTGCCAAATTTTGGAATTTTCTGTCTCGGTAAAAACCCTGCCAGTTTCAGCAAACCCATGCATGCCGATTTTTCCATTTATTATTAGTTTAATTTGAGCCAGTTGAATCCGCAACAACGCTCTTCCGTAAACAGACGCATAACCAGAAAAGCGCTCTCTTCGATATCCAAGCAAATTCTCTTGTCCACCAAGAAAAGCAGAGGTTAGAAATGGAAAATTTCCCCAAACCCTTCTTCCGTAAGCATTAAAATTAAAAGTAGTCTTTGTAATAAAATAAGTTGTAAAATATGTATTCATATCCAAAAAGGCACCACCGAAATGATCCCTATTGTCTAAAGCTTTCGGGAAGTAGTACACTGAGCCAAGTGCATAAATTCCTTTGTCTGCAAAAAGCTCACGGTCTCTTGAGTCATAACTTAAGTTTAAATGTGTTCTAAAAGTTGAAAATTTTCCCAGCCCATATTCTCCGCGTGGAAATACATCTAACAGTGATCTATTCATCAACTCAGAATCTGAATATAGATATGAAACGCCAAAAAGTATTTTTGTTTTTTCTGAAAATGGAAAATCTATTGAGGGCATAATAGAGACCAAGCGCTGCTCTAAACGATAGAAGTTGTCTTTTTCAAGTTCTTCGCTAAGCTCTGTTTCGTTTCCATATCCATAATATGTTGTGAATAGGAGCCCATCAAGATTGATATCAAAATTCACAGAAGCGCCTTTGATTAAAGAATTATGAGTCGAACTAAAGTGTATTGCCCCATTACTTGGCAATGTTGCGTATTGAGCGGATATTGAATAACGAGAACCATATGGAACGGCTCTAAATCCAAAGCTTGTAAAAATTCCTGCTCCGCCAAAGATAAATCCGTTATCGCTAGTGTAATTAATGATTGGGTAAAAGAATGACTCGCTAGATCGATCTCTTTGAAGAGGTCTATATAACTCTTCCAAATCGTCTGGGACAATTACTTTCGTATTATCATAAGAGGTTCCAGGGCCATAAACGATTTTTGTTTTCTTTCCAGAATCGTAGATCCTCGTTTTGTTTTCAGCTGTCTCAAATGGGGTGATTGATAAGAAATGCCCATTGACTTTTGAGCTATCAACAATTGAATCTTTTCCTTTTCCGCCAATTATTCTTATCAATATTCCATCGTTAACAACTCCGCGAAGAAGAGCCTTATCATCTCCCTTATCTAAATATATTCTAATCTCGTCGGTTATTCTATTGTCAAAGATTTTCTGAAAATATGGTGGGTGGTTTTTGCCATTTCCCTTTTTAATGTTTTTAATTAACAGAAGACGAGTTTCGTTATCATTAATTCTTTCTATTTCAACATAGTCATCTTTTTGACTTGCATAAACATCAACGACTGTATTAATGAAGTTATAATACTCTTCTGAAATTTCATGTAGTTTATCTCGCCGAGATTTCAGCTTTGTTTCCAGCTCTTCGGCTGAAATCAGATAGATTTCGGGTGGAAGCTTTAAAACCGCTGAAGCAATTAGATGGTCTGTAAGAGATGTCTGGACATAAGTGGTTATAGAATCCCACTGCTCTTTGGAAAGCTGGATCAGAAAATGTCTGTCAACAAACCTTCCATTCCAAGTTAATTTTTCAATATTGTTATAGGTCTTCTCAAAACTATTAAACTGCATAAGCAGATACTCTGCAAGCCGGACCAACAAACCATCGAACTTTGCAAAAGCTTGATCCCTATCTCGAGGTATGGGATACCATAATTTTTGATCACCCTCTTTAAATCTTGCCCATTTCCATTGGTCGGCATGGCGGTCCCAATCACCTAGGAAAATGTCAACCAATCTTGCCTTTAAGTATTCTTCTGAATTCACTCTCTCGGTCGTTTTTTCCTCAAGGCGCACAAATAGTTTTAATGTTCCCTTAACATTGTCTGCCCCCTCAAATACTATATCGTCTTCTTCCTCTACGTCAGGGTGTATCTCTATAATGCCGTACATTCCGCCAAACTCTTCTTGAAATTCACCAAGTTCTGGGACATCAGGCAAATAATAAAGACTAGGTTTAGCTTGAAGAATATTTAAGGTATCCAAAATTGGAGCCACAACAAATGCAGCGTAGGGATGAGAAGAACTGATCTGGTCTTGAAGAATATCATCTGCAATACTTTCTCTTAAATCTTCAGCGAGTGTTTTTGAGGGATCTTTTGCAATGGAGCGAAATTTCCAATAGTGTTGATCACCACCTTTAAACCTAAGGGACTTTGTTTGAAATCCCCCCCCCTTCTTTGTCGGAGTTAACCCACCCGCAAAAGTATTAAGATCAAGAATTGGAACGTGCACGGGCGTTGTCCAAACATCTCGCCAATGAGATCCAAAAAAGAAATTATGGAAAGAGGAGGCTTCATATTCTGTTCCCGCTGCAATAACTGTATCTTGATTGCCATTGGATGTTTGTGCTAAACAACTTGACGTCATGCAAAAAAGCAATAAACAAACTGCAAGCTTAGATGTTTTTATAAACAAACCGTCCATACATAACTCATTTTTTTTTAACAGCAAAGAGGCCAATTATGTTTTTCTTTCCCTTAAGGGTTGTAATTCCAACAGATTTAACATTATACTTAAAATCAATGTTTTCGAGCATACTCAATAATTCTGCTGAAATCAGCAAGTCTGCTTTAAACGCGTTGCATTCAGATCGAATTCGAGCAGCAGTATTAATGGTATCACCATGATATGCTATTTCTTGCTTCGTAACGCCAACCGCTGTTATAACGGTTTTACCAAAATGTGCACCAGCCTTAAATTTGGGAATTGTCCCATACCTATTAGTGTAATATTCTTTCTTCCTGAAGATGCGAGTCTTGGCTAGTGCAAAGAAACGGACACAGTTATTTCTCTCGATTCCGTCTTTAACCTTCCAGACGATTACTGTTTCATCACCGACAAACTGAATAATCGATCCCTTGGATTCAATCACAGCGCTGTCAATATCTAGAAAGAAATCTTTTAGAAAAGAACTATATTCAAACGGATCCAGCTTTTCTGCAATTTCCGTTGAGGAACATAGGTCGAGAAACATGAAAATTCTCTCCTCTTGAACAGGCTTGTGATAACGACCCAGCAGAAGATTTGTTAGAACACTTTTGCCTAAAAGGCTACTGACGTGTGAGATAAAAATGAGAATTGAAAAGACAATTAGAGAATACCCAATTAGGTATAGCTGACTAATAAAAAAGAGAGAACTAAAAAACTCTGATAAAGTTCTTCCGGCAATTAGACCAATTGTAAAACTTGATATGTTGACCAAAATATATATCAAGCACGAATAAGCCATTGTACTAATTAAAATTTTAACGAGCAAAGGGAAGCGATCGGCTCTTTTTTTAATTAAGGGTACCGCAAAAGACTTGAATAAATAAAACCCAACGCCCATCCAAAGACCAAGAATAATGGCATTGTGATCAAAATAGTCTGTAACCATTATCTGATAGGCGATTCCAGCAAGAATTGAAACGAAACACACTATTAGCAGATGTTTGATTTGTCTTGCTAGAAGAGGGGGAGGAGTTATCTTCATTTTTTTGATTCGGCTATTGCTCATTGATTTCTAAGTTGTTTTTAATTGACACCGTGGAGCTAAGATCAATTTTGTATAATTGAATCGCATCATTAATGTTTTTTAAAACACTCTTTCTTTCAAGTCAATTTTAAACTTTACTCTGTTTTTTATAACATCATAAACACTCTGAGAGAATAAGATACTTCCGGCAACAGCCTTCTCCTGAATACGCGATGCAATATTAATCGTGTCACCTTTTATGTGATCTTCAAACTCAAGCACCTCTCCAAGATGAACTCCAATTCGAACACAAATAGATTCGGAGCTGGATACTTTTAAATTACGATGTTTAAATTCTGTTTGAATCGAAACAGCGCACTCTACTGCATCTACTGCACTTTTGAAAGAAGCTAGAAAAGCATCTCCAATAATTTCAATTACTCGACCATTGAATAATTTAATTTTGTTTGAAATTATTTTATTGTGTACAGAAAGCAGCTCAATTGCGAGTTGCTCATCTTCGTGCATTTTTTTTGAATAACTCTCCATATCAGTAAACATTATAGTAAGAAGTTTACGCTCAAAGCTCTCATTTATTCTTTCCCCGCATAAAGTTTCTGTTGACTTTTTAAGCATCTCATTTTTACGAATATTGGCACGTACTCTAGCTAGCAGTTCACGATTGTTGAACGGCTTTGTAACATAGTCGTCTCCTCCTATCTCTAGGCCGATTATTTTATCAACCTGTTCAGCCTTACTAGTTAAAATTATTATGGAGCCATTATACCCCCTCTCTCGAAGTGTTTTACAGACATCAATTCCGCCAAGCTTTGGAAGATTTAAATCTAGAATTATTAGATCTGGCACAGAATCCATGGCAAGTTTTAGCCCTGACTCACCATCGTCACTTGTTAAAACAGAATAGCTTTCTATTTCAAAAAGTTGTTTTAATCCAAAACTGATTGCAGGATCGTCCTCGATAATCAAGATTTGTTTCATATAAGTCCTACTTCGTTGAATAAGGCATGGCATTGGGTATTCCAAATACCAATTCACAGGACAATGTTTCTATTTGAAAAATAAACATAGATAGAGGCAACATCAACTATTTGAGTAATCGAATCCAGTCTTTTTATTACAACAGTTTTTAATAGACTAATATTTTTTTTAACTTACTTGCGATGCAAAACAGAACACTTGTTTTTATTCCAGATATTTCTGGTTTTACTTCGTTTGTAAACAACACGGCGATAGAGCACAGTCAGCATATTATATCTGAGCTTCTAGAAATAATTATTGATGCAAACAAAACTAATCTTTCTATTTCCGAAATAGAGGGTGATGCGGTTTTGTTCTTTAAAAATGATAGCATCCCAGATTTTGAGGTAATTCTAGACCAATCCCAAGAAATGTTCTTAAGATTTCACACACATTTAAATGAGATTGAGCAAGCAAACGTATGTCAGTGTGGAGCATGCAGAACCGCTTCTAATTTATCATTAAAATTTGTGGTCCATCTCGGGAAAATTGAAGAGGTAAGCGTAAAGCAGTTCAATAAATTAATTGGAAGTGATCTAATCCTTGCCCACCGACTTCTGAAGAACAATATTGATGGCGATGAGTATTTGTTGCTTTCTCAGACTTACCTTGAAGAATATCCAATAGAGCGTGAATTATTGGCAGACTGGATTGAAGTACAATCAAGCATGGAAGAAGTGACTGAGTTTGGAAAGATACAACTGAAATATATAGACTATTCACCCTTGTTAAATAAAATTCCCGAGCTCGTAAAGAAAAACAAACCAAAAAGTTTTAAGCGTAAACCAGAGATGCTTGTCACAATAAACGCACCAATGCTGCTTGTTCATAAAATCCTTACAGATATAGAAAGCAAGTACGAGTACGCACCTAAAATTAAAAAGATAGTAACAGAAGATAAAATAAACCGAATCAACTCTTCCCATACATGCGTTTTTGACAATCAAGAAATTCATTTTGTTACTAAAAATAACAGCATAGATGATAAACAGATTGCATATTCTGAAGAGGCACAGCTTAAAAAAGGATTTAAATTTATTACGGATTATCGACTTCAGGAAAAGAATGGGCGGACTGAACTATCTGTTTATATTTTTAAGGCGAAGCATTTACATAACAGTTCTGATGGAGGATTAAATAGACTTAAAGAATACTTATTTCTTAAACTAATAATATTGGGAAGCAAAAGAGGAATTCGATTCTTCAAGAATTACTGCGAAGAAACATTTAAGAAAGCATTAATAAACAAAAAGGTTTAAAAGAAAAAAACGAGAAGACCCAGCAAAATTCGCTTTGCCTATCAGCAGACTTTTTGTACGAGGGTTCGTTTTTATGTTTTCTATTTACCATTGTAAATATTAATATAATTAGCAAATATTTGGGCACTTAAAATGGAACATAATTCAGATCAACTAATCAGCTATATAGCCCCTGCTGCACCAGCTACTCGGAGACCGGCAGAAGGAAACGAACCTTATCTTAGGCCTGAAATTGGGTTTACTCCCAAATGGTATCACCATCATTTGAAGATTGAGTTTGGCGAAGGCTGGCATACGGAGCCAATTTATAGAAAAGAAACAATTCTTCAAATGCGTGGAGAATTGCGTCGTCGTTTTCCCAACACAAAAATTGGAGGGATTGATCAACCAGATAAGCCATTGGATATATTGACTGGAACATACGGCGCCAACAGTATAGCCGCTATTTATGGAATCCCTATAATTTACACCAAGGACAATTGGCCCAATTCGGCTCACGATTTTTTAAGTGAAGCACAAATAGCAAATCTCGAACCACCAAATTTAGATACAAACGAACATTTTCAAAACTTAATGGATCAGGTCGAATTGATTGCAGATACAGAGGGTCGGATTGAGGGATTTATAAACTGGCAAGGGGTTTTAAATAATGCCCAACGTTTACGAGGCCAAGAACTCTTTATGGATATGATGATTAATCCTGATCTAGCAAATCATCTCTTTGAATGTGTTGCCACTACAATGATTGACGCAGCTAAAAGACTCCATAAAAGACAGTTGAAATCAGGAGTTTCCAACAACTTTTTTACGATGAGCAACTGTCTTGTTAATATGGTTTCCTCAGAGGATTATTCGCAGCTTCTATTGCCCCACGATCAGAGAATTTCAGAAGCTTTTGAAATTGTCGGTATTCACAACTGTTCCTGGAATGCGACTCCATATTTTGAATCATATTCCAAAATTCAAAACAACAGATATATTGATATGGGTCAAGATTCTGACCTATTAAACGCACAGAAAATATTTTCTAGAGAACGCCGCTCTATAATGTACACACCAATGGATGTTGCAAATAAGCCCCTGGAAGAAATCATGGTAGATCTTGAAAATATTGCCGATAAATTTGGTCCATGCGATATTGTAGCAGCTGACATTGAGATTGAAACACCAGACCAAAAAGTGCTTGACTTCATTGAAATATGTGCTGAGATAAGCAATAAAATATTGGCTTCAGAATAATAGTCACTTGTCAAAACTTTATTGTAAAAATAGTTTCTTCGTGAGGTTTTGATTGAACACCAATAGTCCCGCCGTGAGACTTTATGATTTGTTTTGAAAGACTTAATCCAATTCCAGAACCCTCGGGTTTTGTGCTGAAAAATGGAATAAAAATTTTGTCCATTACATCCTCAGACAATCCCGGTCCGTTGTCGACGACTTTAATCATTGGTCGCCCCCTGGTATCAATCCCAGCATATAATATTATTTCTGGCCTCTCGGTACCGCTTAGAGCATGAGTTGAGTTTACAACCAAGTTTATCAGAACTTGTTCTATCAAATCAGGGTCGCAAGTCAGACGCAGATGTGTTGGGCTTACCTTAGACGAGAATCGAATGTTGTTGTTGTTAAAGTTTGACTCCATGAGATCATTAATTCTCTCAAAAATCTCCAAAACTTGGATCACTTGAAAATTTGGTTTCGGAATTTTTGTTAGACTTCTATAATCATTTACAAAACGAATCAAACCCTCGCTTCTTTTCTGAATTGTACTTGTAGCGCTTTTAATATCTGAAATGTTTTCATCACTTAGTGAATTGACCACTTGATTTGTTAACATGTCATTTACCGTAGACGCAAGGGAAGATATGGGGGTTATGGAGTTCATTATTTCATGTGTGAGAACGCGGATCAGTTTTTGCCAAGCCTCTATCTCCTTGTCCTCAAGCTCACCATGAATGTTTTGGATTGACACCAATTTGTATTTATGTCCTCTCATTTTAAATTCAGTAGAGTGGAATATTAATTGAAGAATATCTGACTCATCTACAAGTTTTATTATTTTTCTTTTTCCCGGCTCAAGCGAAAGGACTACCTTGCTTAGGCCTGCTTGTACTTTTTCTAAAGAACTAATGCCCTTTAAAAATTTAATTTTTAGTAATTGTTTGGCAGAATGATTAATAAATTCAACCTCACCCTTTTCATCAAAAGCAAGAAGACCCACACCGACATGTTGAGTAACCGTGTTTAAATATCTGTACTGCTCTTCTTTTTCTGCCCGGGTTTTCTGGAATTTCTTTATGACCTCACCAAAAGAACTGGAAAGCTCTTTAAACGATTTTCCAAGTCCTTGGTCGCTAAATGACTGAGAAAAGTCAGAGTACTTTATTGAAAGTAGAAACTTTGATATTTCTCTGTTTGTCCTTTCAACGAAATTAAATAAATAATAGATTTGCAAAACAACAAGAAGGCCAACGATAATAATGGTCGTTGTAAGCTCGGCATGTTGAACCAAGAAAAAAAAAGAAAAATAGTAGCGGATAATACTATTATTCTTAATAGAACATTTAAGCGAAAAGACTTCATTGATTAAAGAATCTTTGAAGAGTTTTATAAACCATATTTTTCCATTCTTCTATAGAGTGACGTTCTTGTTAATCCTAACTCTTCTGCGGCTTTTGTAATATTGCCGCTATTTGTACTTAGAACCTTTCTAATAATCATTTTTTCAACCTCCTCAAGGTTAAAAGTATCAAAAATCATTGAGGTGTCATTGTTTTTTTTTTCTCTCTCTGAAAAAAGAAATTCTGCTGGTTGAATTACATTTCCCTCGCTAAGAATAACACAGCGCTCAATCGTATGCTGGAGTTCTCTCACGTTTCCTGGCCAGCGATAGTTTTCGAATTTCTTAATTGTTTGAATATCTAGGCGAAGTTCAGGCTTATTGTATTTGCGCTTATAAATTGCCAGGAAGTGTTCGGATAAAAGTTCAATGTCTTCTTTCCTTTCCCGCAATGGAGGAATTTGAATCTCGACAGTATTTATTCTATATAATAAATCTCGTCTAAAGTTTCCCTCGGAAACCATTTGTGCCACATTCATATTTGTTGCACAAATAATTCTGATATTTATTGGAATAGATTTATTTGATCCGACTCTTGCAACTTCGCGATTTTGAATCACAGTTAATAATTTTGCCTGGAGCTCAAAGGGAATATTTCCAATCTCATCCAAGAACAAAGTTCCTCCGGAAGCAATCTCAAAGCGGCCGGCTCTATCTTCTTTTGCATCTGTAAAAGCACCCTTTGCGTGTCCAAACAATTCACTTTCAAAAAGTGATTTGGAGATTGAGCCCATATCTACAATAATAAAAACGTCGTTCCTACGGTTGGATTGTCGGTGAAGAGCTCTTGCTACAAGCTCTTTTCCAGTCCCATTTTCACCAAGGATCAAAACATTTGCATCAGTACCGGCAACTTTAGAAACGGTTCTAAAAACTTTTTGGATGGCGGTTGATGTACCCACGAGGTCATTGAAGTTGAAATCCATATCTTTGCTTAAAACTTTTTGCAGTGACCTTAGGCTCTCTAATTGAATTCTTGATTGACGTAATTGAAGTGCAGCAGCAAGGGTCGCAAGAAATTTTTCATTCTGCCAAGGTTTTAAAACAAAGTCGGTTGCCCCCTCCTTAACGGCTTTTACTGCAGTTTCAACATCACCATAAGCAGTAATTAGAATCACTACTGCTGAAGGATCAAGCTTTAATATTTCACTTAACCAATAAAAACCCTCCTTGCCGCTGGTTTTGTCTTCTGTGAAATTCATATCTAAAAAAACAACATCGTAAGATTCGTTTTTTAGCAACTGTGGAATTAACTGAGGATTTTTTTCTGTGTGGATCAAACCAACATTAGATTTTAGAAGAAGCTTTGCAGCAAGCAGAACATCTTCATTGTCATCAACTATCAATATTTTTGAATTTTTCAAATCACTCTCAAAATAATTGCAAACCGTTGAGCAATATCCATTCCATTCAAAATAACATCCAAATGTAACAATTCTTAAATTAAATTGTACGAATTCGTACACCAATGTACGCATGCGAACGATTTAGCCAAGTATTTTATCCAAAAGATTGGTTTTTAAGCTAAAATCAAAAGGGCATAGAAGTTGTCTAACAAACTAAAAATGGAATTCAGATGGATAGAAAAATTGAAAAGAAAAAGTGGCCCCCTAAGCGATTAGCTGCGTATTCGGGTATTGCGGCCTTTGCCATTCTAATACTCTACTTTTTTGTTTTTGGAGATTACAGTAGAAAGCTAAATGTAGAAATAGAGAGACTAACTATTTCAACAGTGAAATTTGAACCATTCCAAGAATTTATTCCAGTTACGGGAGAAGTTCAGCCGATTGAAACATATTTTTTAGACGTTGCGGAAGGGGGGCGTGTTGTTGAAAAATTTGTAGAGGAAGGAGCCCTATTAGATGTTGGAGATCCGATCATTAGATTAGAAAACCCTAGTCTCGCATTGAGCATTATGTACAATGAAGCACAAGTATTTCAAACCATGAATTCTTTACGCGGAGTTAGACTGAGCATGGAGCAAAACAGTCTATATTTAAAAGGACAGTTACTCAACCTGGAATATGATATTATAAAACAGAAAAGAGTCTTTAGAAACAATCAAAAGTTATATGATAAGCAATTGATCTCTCAAATTGAATACGAAGATAGCAAGGACGACTATGAATACCTTCTTCATTTGCGAGATTTAACAGTCGAGACAAACAGAAAAGATTCTCTTTTTAGAATGGAACAGATTAAAAATCTTGAAATCAATGTTGCCAGCATGCAGAAGCAACTTGAAATGACAAAAGCTCAGATGGAAAATCTTACAGTAAAAGCCCCAATCAAAGGCCAGCTTACTGCATTGATGTCTGAGATTGGTCAATCTATAAGTCGAGGACAGAACCTAGGAAGAATAGATGATATAGATAATTATAAAATTAGAGTTCAAGTAGATGAACATTATTTAGCAAGAATTTCCAAAGGTCAGTTTGGTGAATTTACGTTTGCGGACAAAGTGTATAAGCTTGTGATAGAAAAGGTCTATGTTCAAGTAAACAATGGAAGGTTTGAAGTTGATATGCATTTTGTGGATGAATTACCTGAAGGAATTAGGCGAGGCCAAACAGTAAGAATAAAGCTTGAGCTCGGAGATCTTTCAGACGCACTTACTGTAGCGAGGGGGGGGTTCTTCCAGACTACTGGAGGACAGTGGGTATTTGTTGTGTCTGAATCTGGTGAAGTAGCTGAGAAAAGAAATATAAGCCTTGGTCGAAAAAACACCCAAGTTTATGAAGTGCTTGAGGGCCTAAAGGTGGGAGATAAAGTAATAACCTCTTCTTATGATAACTATGGTGATATCGACAAACTTGTTTTGAATTAACAATTGAATAAGAAACAAAAACTTGAAATGATAAATTGGAGAGCAAAATGATTAGAACAGAATCAATGAAAAAGATCTTTACAACAGAAGACGTTGAAACCACAGCATTAAACAATGTTGAAATTGAAATTAAAGAAAGGGAATTTGTCTCCATTATGGGTCCTTCTGGATGTGGGAAATCCACTCTTCTTAATATCCTAGGTCTTTTAGACAATCCCTCTGATGGGAAGTATTATTTTCTTGATACTGAGGTATCAAAACATTCAGAAAGACAGCGGGCAATGCTGAGAAAACAAAATATTGGCTTTGTATTCCAAAGCTTCAACCTCATTGACGAGTTAACTGTTTTTGAAAATGTTGAGCTACCTCTCCTTTATCTTGGTGTTTCTACATGGGAAAGAAAAGAAAAAGTAAACTCAGTGTTAGAGAAAATGGAGATTATGCATCGTGTTAATCACTTCCCACAACAGCTCTCAGGAGGTCAACAGCAAAGAGTTGCCGTTGCTCGTGCAATAGTAGGTGATCCCAAAATAATATTAGCAGACGAACCCACGGGTAATCTTGATTCCTCCCATGGCGACGAGGTAATGAAGATGCTTTCTGATCTCAATGAAAACGGAACAACTATTGTTATGGTTACTCACTCACCGACCTATGCAGAATATGGAAACAGAATAATCCATCTATTTGATGGACACATAGTTACAGAAAACTTTAAAGAAGTATTTCACGTATAGTTGGCGGAGCCTATTATGATAGAACTAAAAGGGATTGAGAAATATTATCAGAACAAATTTGTAAAAACTTATGTTTTAAGAAACATCAATCTTAAAATAGACGAGGGCCAGTTCCTAAGCATTATGGGTCCTTCTGGTGCTGGCAAATCTACTCTGCTCTATATTCTTGGAATGCTGGATGTCGCATCAGGAGGCGAATACTATTTTTATGAAGAAGAAGTTCATAAAATGACACAAAAAAAATTATCTGATCTCCATAAATCTCATATTGGATTTGTATTTCAGCAATACCACTTAATTGATGAACTAACAGTTTTTGAGAATTTAGAAACACCGCTGCTCTATCAAAAGGTTAAAAGCTCGGAAAGAAAAGGAAGGGTCGCAGAGATGCTTGACAAGTTCAATATTGTAGCGAAAAAGGATCTATTCCCAAATCAATTATCGGGCGGACAGCAGCAATTAGCAGCAGTAGCAAGGGCAGTGATTGCTAATCCCAAAATAATTCTCGCCGATGAACCAACTGGAAATCTCCACAGTGAACAAGGAAAAGAGATTATGGAATTGTTAAAAACCCTTAATAAAGAGGGAACCACAATAGTTCAAGTAACTCATTCAGATACCAATGCTGGATATGGGGACAAAATAATAAATCTAAATGATGGTTGGATAGAAGAATAACAAAACTGATCTTATAAATAATTTTTAGATGAGCACAAAATGTTAAAAAGCTACATTATTATTGCATTAAGAAATTTATTCCGAAACAAGGCTTATTCATTCCTTAATATTTCTGGACTTGCTCTTGGACTAGCATGTTGCATATTTATTTTGCTGTGGGTTCATGATGAACTTAGTTTTGACAGATTCTATGACGATGCCGAAAACATTTATAGAGTTGAAGAAGATCAATACTATTCAGGCGAAACCTATCATGTAAATGTAACACCTTTTCCGGCGGCCCTTGCATTTAAGTCAGATATTCCTGAGATAGTTAACGCTGCACGAATTACATATCATTCGGTGTTGATTAAGAATGAAGAAAACTTGTTTTACGAATCAGAAATTGTTGCCGCTGATCAATCATACCTAGATATGTTTGGACTTAAATTCATCTCCGGAGATAAAAGCACAGCATTAAGTGAACCTTACTCGATTGTTATGACGAAGGAAATGTGTCAAAAATACTTTGGCAACGAAGTAGACCCATTAGGAAAGATAGTTACAATTAATAATAAGTATGACTTTAAGGTTACAGGAGTTATGGAGGAAATTCCACCCAATGCATCTTACAAATTCAAGGCAGCATTTCCTTTTAAACTACTCGAAGAGTTTGGGAGATGGAGTGACAGCTGGGGGAATAATTCAATCTTTACCTTCGTTCAACTTACACCCGATGCAGATCTAGCAGCAGTAAATGAGAAAATGACCAATATGCTGAGGCAAAACGAACCTGATTCAAAAACAGACTACATGGTAGCGCCACTAGTTGGACTACACCTCTTCTCGTACTTTGGATATGGAAAACCGGATGGGGCTATTCAATATATCTATATTTTCTCAGCGATTGCAATTTTCGTTCTGTTGATTGCGTGTATAAATTTTATGAACTTATCAACAGCTCGTTCCGCAAACCGAGCCAAAGAAATTGGTATGAGAAAAGTAGTTGGGGCAAATCGAGCCAACCTTATTTATCAGTTCTTTGGCGAATCGATGGTGTTGGCATTTATAAGCATGTGTATTTCAATCTTGATAGTTTCGTCTCTTCTTGGCCAGTTTAATGAATTAACGGGCAAAGAAATTTTAACCAGCGTTTTCTACAATTCAACATTTTTAATTGGAATTTTCGTAATTACTTTTCTCACAGGTCTTGTTGCAGGGGGATATCCAGCATTACTCTTGTCCTCATTTAAGCCTGTAAAAGTGCTAAAGGGTTCAATAAAGATAGGGACTAAAAATTCTTTCTTCAGAAAAGCGCTCGTTGTATTTCAATTCTCATTATCAATATTTCTAATCATCGGCACCATTGTCGTTTATAATCAATTGATTTACATGCAGAATAAAAGTCTTGGTTATGACAAAGAACATGTCCTCTATTTTTCTTCACGCGGGGAACTATCCAAAAGCTATCAGACAATTAAAAAAGAGTTCATGAAAACAAATGGGGTTGTAAGTGTTTCTGGCTCAAACCACTCACCTAGCCAAATAGGAAGCAATTCCGGAGGTGTCGATTGGGAAGGAAAAGACCCAGAACAATCTGTGCTTATTGGGACTGCTGCTATTGATTTTGCCTATACCAAAACATTGAAAATTGATATGGTTGCTGGGCGTGGATTCAGCGAGGAGTTTCAATCCGATCTGCCCAGCGATTCAACAGGTAAATTTCTGGTAAATGAGGAAGTTGTTAAGTTAATGGGAATTGAGAATAACGATGCTGTTGGAGCTAGATTTGATTTTATGGGAATTGATGGTTCAATAGTTGGGGTTATGAAAAATTTTCATTTTAATAGTATGAGAACGAAAATTGAACCTCTGGCCATGGCTTTGGCACCTGAATACATTAGCTATTTAATAGTAAGAATAGAATCTGGCGAGATATCCAATACCATTAATAGAATGAAAAACGTTTGGGAATCTATTGTCCCACAATATCCATTTGAATATCGATTTGTTGATGAAGATTTTGAGCGATTGTACAAAACCGAAGAGCGAATGGTAGACTTGTTGAAGTATTTTTCAGTGATGGCAATAATTATTGCATGTCTTGGGCTTTTTGGACTCGCCTCCTTTATGGCTGAAAAAAGAAAAAAGGAAATTGGAGTTCGAAAGATTCTTGGAGCATCGGAACTTAAACTTACTTATTTGCTGTGCAGCGAATTCATGCTTCTAATACTGGCATCGAGCGTTATTGCCTGGCCGATATCTTATTTTGTCCTGAGGGGCTGGCTGAAAAACTTTGCATACAGAACTGATTTGGCGATCTGGGTATTTATGTCCTCAGGAATATTGACATTAGTAATTGCTTTACTTACAGTCGGGTATCAAGCAATAAAAGCAGCACTGGCAAATCCAGTAGAAAGCTTAAGGAGTGAATAAAATGCTAAAAAACTATATAAAAGTAGCGCTAAGAAATCTGTTGAGATACAAGATTTATTCAATTGTAAATATCGTAGGTTTAGCGCTGGGAATTACATGCACAATACTACTTTCATTGTTTGTTCAGCATGAACTTAGCTATGATAATTACTATCCTGAAGCCAACTCAATTTATCGAGTTGCTGGAAAATTCAAGCTAGGTGATCAGGAATACAATTTTGCAGTTTGTCCTCCAATTTTAGCAAAAACTGTTTTGGATGAGTTACCTGAGGTAGTAAAAACAGCAAGATTCCGTACACAGGGCTCTAAAATTGTGAGACATAATAATGTCAGCTTTAGTGAAGAACACATCGCTTTCGCAGATAATTCTGTAATTGATATGTTTGGAATAAATTTAAGCAGCGGCAATCCAGAAACTGCTTTAATTGAACCCAACTTCATAATAATAAGCGAAAAAGCCGCAAAGAAGTATTTTGGTAGTGAGAATGGGATCGGAAAAATATTAACAATTAATAATCAGCGTGATTACAAAGTTACTGGAGTATTTAAAGGTATTCCAGATAACACCCATTTCCGGTTTGACTTTTTACAATCAATGCCTTCGCTTGAGGAAGCAAAGCAGGAAACCTGGTTATCAAATAATTTCCAAACATATCTTTTGCTCGAAGAAAACACAGATCCTTTAGTTGTAAATAAAAAATTGGATAAACTAACGGAAACATATCTAGGCCCTGAAATAGAAAAAGTAATGGGCATTTCTCTTGAACAGCTTGCAGAGCAAGGTGGCGGCGGTGGATTTTATCTCCAATCTGTAAGACAAATCCACCTTAAATCAGACTTAATGTCTGAGCTGGGTGTTAACAGTGACATTAAATATGTCTATATCTTTTCTGTGATTGCTATATTCATCCTGATCATAGCTTGTGTAAATTTTATGAATATCTCTACGGCTCGGTCAGCCACAAGATCAAAGGAAGTTGGAATAAGAAAGGTTTTGGGGTCCCACCGAAAGGGTCTGAGAAGGCAATTTTTAGTTGAGTCTTTTGTTACAACAGTAATTTCTATGATAATATCAATTGGTTTGATTGAGTTGATAATACCCTATTTTAATACCCTTACAGGGAAGCAATTGTCAATTCAATATATGCACAATCCTTTTGTTCTGATAATGATGGTTATGATTTTAATTGTGATTGGATTCCTCGCTGGAAGTTATCCCGCCTTTGTTTTATCAGGATTTAATCCTATTGAAGCATTGAGAGGAAGAACAAATTCAAATAAAACTACAGGTTCTTTAAGAAGTGGATTGGTAATTTTTCAATTTACAGCATCAATTGTACTTATAATTAGTACGATTGTTGTGTTAAATCAGTTAAGATACATTCAAAATAAAAAATTGGGATTCAACAAAGAGAATGTTATAACTCTAGATTATGCACACTTGCTTGGGGACAAAACACAAATATTCAAAGAAAAAATGATGAACCATCCCGAGATTATTAATGCAACCGTCTCAAATTTTCTGCCTGTTCCATCTGGTTATAATAGCAGCATGATCTTTCCTGCAGGAAAGGTTGAGGAAGGTGTCTCGATTCAACTCTGGGATGTTGACCACGATTATCTCTCTACAATGAAGATGAAAATAATTGAGGGGAGAGACTTTTCCAAAGAGTTTTCAACAGATAGCGCTGCTGTTATTCTCAACCAAGCTGCGGTTAAAGTATTCGGATTAGAAAATCCTGTGGGTGAGGTTTTTTGTAGATACTATAATCCTCAGGGGGATTTTGATAATTATAATGTGATTGGAGTTGTGGAAGATTTTCATTTTGAATCTTTACGTAACAATATTTCTCCGTTGGCGATTTTTATTGGCGAAAGCAATGGAACGATATCCTTTAGAGTAAATACTGCAGATGTAAGTATGGTTATTGATAAACTTAAAGAAACATGGAATGAGCTCGCCCCAGGACAACCATTTAACTACTCTTTTCTCGACGAACGGTTTAATAGCATGTATAAGGGAGAGCAAAGAATAAGTGAAATATTTGGAACTTTCGCCGCACTTGCCATTTTCATTGGTTGTTTAGGGCTGTTTAGTCTGTCTGCTTTTACTGCGGAACAGAAAACCAAAGAAATAGGTATTCGCAAAGTATTGGGATCGTCTCTAACGTCGATTGTTTTGATGCTTTCAAAAGAGTTTGTAAAATTGGTTCTCATCGCATTTATAATTGCCTCTCCAATTGCATTTTATTTTATGGATAAATGGCTAGCGGATTTTGAATATAGGACAGATTTAAGTATTTGGGTGTTTGTTTCTGCTGGACTTATTTCGCTGATAATTGCAATCATTACCGTTAGCTATCATGCTCTCAGAGCGGCGTCAGCAAATCCAATCAACTCGCTTAAGTATGAGTAAGAAAACAAACCGAATTAGGTGATATGATGTTTAAAATTGTATTTAGAAATTTTCTAAGACAGAAATTTTATTCATTTATTAATTTGGCCGGACTAACAGTTGGCCTTGCTTGCTTCATTCTGATATCCCTCTATATTCAATATGAATTCAGCTATGAATCTATTCATAAAAACTCGGATAATATTTATAGAGTTAATATTATCCAAAAACAACCTAAGGGGGATTTTAAGACCAGCTATTCAATGGTTCCCATTGCCCCAGCAATAGCAGATGAAATTACGGAAGTCAAAAATTTTACACGGATACTCAGCTCAGGAGAGAACTTAATAAAAGCCGAAGAAAAAGTTTTTTATGAAAAGAACGTAGTTTATACAGATCCAGGATTATTCGACTTATTTTCGATCCCTCTGCTTTATGGTGATCCGCAATCAGCGTTGTCTACTAAAAATTCAGTTGTAATTACAAAAGAGATGGCTGAAAAATACTTTGGTGCGAAAAATCCGGTTGGAGAATCAATTCTGATTGACAATGAGGATGAACTTACCATAACTGCTGTTGTTGAAGACTTTCCAAATAACACATATATAAATTTCGATTTTATGATATCGTTCGAAACTGTTTGGAATTATGAAAGAGCTGAAAGCTTTATGAGTAATTGGATTAGTACTCGGCTCATTTCCTATATATTGCTCAGCGAAGATGCTAACTTGTCAGAAATTGAAATCCAAATTAATTCGCTTTACAAAAGACATACAGTACAAGAAGTAGAAAAAGAAATTTTTCTAGAACAATTCAGCAAAATTCATCTTTACTCTGATGTGGCTGGTGGTGGAGACATACAGTACGTTTATATATTCTTGGTTATTGGAGGATTTATACTACTAATTGCGGCAACAAACTTTATGAACCTCTCTACTGCTCGCTCTGCTCAAAGATCGAATGAGATCGGATTACGAAAAGTTGTTGGCGCTTCTCGTTGGGGTCTTATACAACAGTTTCTGGGCGAAAGTCTATTGTTTTCATTTTTCTCAGTGATACTAGCAATATTAGTTGTTAATTTTACATTACCGTATTTCGAGAATATTACAAATCAAGAGTTGATTTTACCACCCCCATCAGACTTGGGCTTCTATGGAATGCTTTTAATTATTACAGTCGTTTTGGGATTGCTGTCAGGAAGTTATCCGGCGATGCTTCTCTCAAGGTTCAAAATATTAACAATTCTTAGAGGAAAATCTACAAGCAGCTCGCAAAGTGAAGTATTTAGAAAATCCCTTGTTGTTATTCAGTTCAGTATAGCAATTGGCTTAATTATATGCATGCTTACAATAAATGATCAGGTCGAATATATGCAGAATAAAGAACTTGGTTTTAAAAAAGAACAAATATTGGTTCTTCCAATTAGAGACTCTGAAACTGTCTCAAAGGTTGACGCCTTTAAGAATGAGTTATTAAAAAATTCTGAGATTATAGCCGTGGCTGGATCATGGCTACTGCCGACTAGTATTGGAAACTACAATAATGTGACTTGGGAGGGAGCGTCAGATGATGAGTCGATTGCGATCATTCAGAATAAAATTGATTGTGATTTTATTGATACTTATGAGATTTCGATAATTGAAGGACGAAACTTTTCAAAGGAAATGACATCCGATTATGCTAATTATCAAAGCGAGAACGCTGGAGGCCTAATTATTAATGAAGAAGCTGTTAGGCGTTTTGGATGGGAAAGCCCTATTGGTAAAAAAATAATTCAAGTGTATGGCGATCAGCGCTGGTATTTCGACGTGATAGGAATAATGAAAGATTTTCATTTTTCGTCATTTAAAAACGAGATAAGACCACTATGTTTTTATCTAGAGCCAGAAAATTTGCGAAACATTTCGATTAAGTTTAAAACCGAAAACACTAGGACCCTGTTAGGGTATATCGAAGAAAAGTGGAACCAATTTAATCCATCCTATCCATTTGACTATTTTTTCTTGGATAAGTCATATGCCGATCGTTATGCTTCTGAAGAGAAGATAAATAAACTATTTGGATATTTCAGTTTTCTAGCAATATTTATTTCATGCCTCGGTCT
The DNA here is from genome assembly GCA_963751695.1 of uncultured Ignavibacteria bacterium. Classification (GTDB taxonomy): domain Bacteria; phylum Bacteroidota; class Ignavibacteria; order Ignavibacteriales; family Melioribacteraceae; genus SZUA-22. The sequence continues at coordinate 502,491 of CAVVVP010000003.1, forward strand.
GTTGGGTCTAGCTGCACATTCAGCTGAACAGAGAAAAAATGAAATTGGAGTTAGAAAAGTTCTCGGCGCTAATGTAAGCAGCATTGTTTTTCTATTGTCAAAGCAGTATGTAAAATGGATATTACTTGCAAATGTTGCGGCTTGGCCCATAGCATATTTGTACCTTGATAAATGGCTCGACAACTTTGCTTATCGAATTGATATAATAATCAGTCCATTTTTGTTGGCAGGATTAGCCGGGCTTCTTATTGCAATTTTAACTGTTAGTTACCAAGCATATCGAGCAGCAACTGTTAATCCTGTAGAGAGTTTGAAGGATGAGTAAAGTAACTAAATATTTCATTCGATTAAAGATATCCTTGCGAGGAAATTATGTTAAAAAATTATTTTATAACCGCTTTTAGGAATCTAAAAAAAAACAAATCTTATGCTTTTATCAGCATTTCCGGACTTGCCATAGGTTTAGCTGTTTGTATACTCCTTTTTTTGTATGTGCAGAACGAGTTTAGTTACGATCAGTATAACAAAAATGCTGATAATATTTACAGATTAACTCAACCTGAACACGCTTATCATGCGCCGACTGTTGCAAGAGAATTGGCGAACAATCTACCTGAAATAAAAGATTTTGTGCGAATTTTACCTATGGACAGTGAAATTATTGAATATAATAATAAACGATTCAAAGAAAACAACATACCTTTTGCTGACCCGGCATTATTCCGAATGTTTTCATTTCAGTTTGTATCTGGAGAGAATGAAACAGCATTAGATAAACCTTTTACTACAGTAGTTTCTGAAAAATTAGCTCGCAAATATTTTGCTAATGAAAATCCTATTGGAAAAGTATTTAGATTATTTGACGAGTACGACTATACAATTACAGGGGTAATGAAAGATATGCCTCAAAACTCCCACTTTCGCTATGATATAGTTCTTACACTTACTGAAGCTGAAAAAGTTTTTGGTTCATTAATGGAAAATTTAGGATGGCAAAATTTTCTAGTTTATTTTGAACTCCAAGAAGGATTCTCTAAATCCAATCTTGAGGAAAAATGCGAAAATTTAATTCAACCTTTCTACAAATCCTATAACTCTAACCCGGATAATCCTTTCCTTAAATATTCATTACAAAATTTGAAAGATATTCACCTCTATTCTGCACATATTAAAAATGATATTCAACCACAAAACAGCATTACATTTGTGTTGATATTTTCAGCAATTGGAATTCTTATTTTACTAATTGCTTGCGTCAATTATATAAATCTTCTAACAGCTAATGCTACAACTCGAATAAAAGAAATTGGAATTAAAAAAGTAATTGGTGCTACACGTAATCAACTTGCTTTACAATTTGTAGGAGAATCATTTTTGGTATTATTTATTGCTTTTTTTATATCACTTATTTTTGTGCAATTGAGCTTACCAATTTTTGAAGCTCTATCAGGCAAAGTTCTCACTTTCACGGCATTAATTACACTAAAGAATACTATGGGCGTTTTGGCGTTTCTTATTGGAACAAGCTTGATTGCAGGATTTTATCCAGCATTTTTTCTATCTAAGCTTGAACCAATACAAACACTTAAAGCAAATTCTTTCACTAGTAAGTCGAAATTTAATTTTAGAACATTACTTGTTGGAGCTCAGTTCACAATAGTAATTGTTTTAATTTGTGCTGCCCTTTTCATGTTTAGTCAAATCGATTATCTTCAGAATAAGGAATTAGGATTTGACAAAAAATCTGTTCTCACCTCTGAAATAAACAGTTCTTTTGAGAATGTTGAAAAATACAACTCTCTAAAAGAGGCACTTCTTAAAGAGTCCATTATTACAAATGTTTCTTCAGGATCGCGAATTCCTTCAAATACAACCACTAACTTCGGAACTCTATTACCAGAAGGAGTAGATAAACCAACTTCAATAGCATTTATTCATGTACATCAAGATTATTTTGAGACACTAGGAATTAAAGCTAAGGAGGGACGACTTTTTTCTAAACAGCTTACAACAGATATAGATGAAGCAATAATTCTAAACGAATCTGCCGTAAAGGAATTAATGCTTAAGGGAAATCCTATTGGACAATCCCTTAAATGTAGCTGGCCTGAATCAAACAGAGTGATAGTTGGAGTTACTAACGATATAAATTTTGAATCTCTATATGGGCACGTTCGTCCAACAGCTTTTGTAATTGATTATAGCGAATGTTCTCGATTAATAGTAAAAGTAAATCCTTCAAATGCTGAAAACACAACTAATAAACTTAAAATCATCTGTAGTAGTTTTTACCCTGATGAAGTTTTTGAATTTCACTTTTTGGACGATAAGCTGGAACACCTTTACCAGGCTGACAAAAACACTTTTCAGTTAATGGGTTACTTTACAACACTTGCTATTCTAATTTCATGTATGGGTCTTTTCGGATTGGCATTATTTATAATGAAAAGTCGTACAAAAGAAATTGGAGTTCGTAAAGTTCTTGGTGCCTCTATTCCAAGTATCTTAATAATGTTAGTAAAGGATTTCACAAATTGGGTCATTATAGCAAACATAATTGCATGGCCAATCACTTTTTATGTAATTAATAAATGGCTGGAAAATTTTGCATATCATATTGAAATGAATTATTGGCTTTTTCTATTGGGCGGAATTATTGCATTTGTCATTGCCATTGGAACAGTTGGATTTCAAGCTATGAAGTCTGCAACAGTAAATCCAGTTGATAGCCTGAGGAGTGAATAAATGTTAAAAAATTATCTTTTAGTTGCATTTAGAAACATAAAAAGACACAAAGTTTATTCAACTGTAAATATTGCCGGATTGGCAATAGGAATGTCAGCATTTATCTTAATTGCTCTTCTCTTAGATTATGAAAACAACTGGGATGCTCAGCATAATGACGGTAACAGAATATATCGTGTTCAAGCTCTGGTTGAATATGATAATGGTACGCAAGAGTGGACTCAAACCACTTTCCCAATTGCCGAAGAACTCCGAACAAAATATCCTGAATTTGAAACAGGTTACAGTAGCCAGAGAAATTTGGGGAGAACTTATCTCACGTGATAGAGAAAAAGTTATTCATGAGCAAGATGGTTTTTACATTGAGCCTCAATTTTTTGATATATTCAGCCTCAATTTTTTGCAAGGCAATCCAGCGACAGCTCTGGCAAATGAAAATTCAGTTGTTATAACAAATGAATTTGCAGAACGGCATTTTCCCAATGAAGATCCGATGGGCAAAACAATTATTGGCGGTGTAAGCGGAAATCTGATTGTATCTGCAGTTGTTGAAAAATGGCCCGAACAATCACATTTTCGACCCTCATATTTAATAGGTTTTTCGGGATTAAAAAGAAGATATCCAGACTGGAAATTTAGAGAAAACTGGGATAGCTGGAGCTGCAGAACTTATGCCAAGCTGAAACCCAACACAGATCAAGCAATAGTAAATAATAAGATTCGCAATTTACTTGATGATAGGTTAGAAGAAAACTATAAACGTTTATATTTAAGACCCCTTAATAAATTACACCTTGCTGCAAGGGTGGAAGACGAGTATAACTCGCCACTTCCGTTTTATGGTGTAGTGGCTTGGTTTGTCTTAATACTTGCATGCATTAACTATATAAACCTAACAACAGCCAAATCTACACAAAGAGAAAAAGAAATTGGAATTAGAAAAGTTGTTGGAAGCAGCAGATATATACTTTTTAAACAATTTATTGGTGAATCATTAGTCATAACATTTCTTGCTCTGGTGCTCTCGTTTTTTATAACCGAATTGCTCCTTCCAACTTTCAATTCATTTATGCAGAGAAATCTAACCATCGACTATTTTGGCGACATTGAATTTATGGCATTTATAATCGGAGTTATGTTTGTAGTTGGAATTCTATCTGGAATTTATCCAGCACTTTATCTTTCATCTTTTGATCCGGTAAAAGTTATTAAAGGCTTCACCTCGTTTAGCAAGAGTTCGGGCAGCAAAGGATTAACTAGAAAAATATTAGTAGGATTTCAGTTTACGATTTCGTTATCCCTTATAACATTAACCTACTACGTATATAATCACGTAGATTATATGAAATCAAAGGATCTTGGATTTGAAGAAAAGAACCTATTAAGAATTGCTGTGCCTTCTAACGAAAACCCAAAAATGTTTGAAGACTTACGCACAAGACTATTAACAAACAGTAAGGTTGTTGATGCATGCATAAATAGGCATCCTCCTTTTTTTGGCAGTAGCGGATGGGATATTAATTGGGAAGGAGGAAAACCTGAAGAGAAAATGAATTGCCGGACAAACAGAGTTGGACATAATTTTATTAGTGCTTACAATATGAAAATTGTGGAAGGTAGAAATTTTTCTAAAGATCACTCTGCTGATGAAAAAAGCGTATTAGTTAACGAAACTTTTGTACGTAAAGTTGGATGGACCAATCCAGTTGGAAAATCTATTATAGATAAGGAATATACAGTGATCGGAGTTGTTAATGATTTTCATAACAACTCAGTTCATAATCTGATTCAACCATATTTTATGCGGCTACATAGCGGCAAACTAAGCGACCCACATAATATCGTTATAAGAATCAACGAATATAACAAAGCTAAAACAGTGGATGAGATCAACGAAATCTTAAAAGAATACTTCCCATCTTCGTTGTTTCAAATAGTACATTACAGCAATGAACTTGATTACGGCACATATGCCATTTGGGAAGGTGTTCAGGCAACATTTGGATATTTTACATTTATAACAATATTTATTGCCATGATAGGAATCATTGGCCTACTTTCATTTTCAGTTGAACGCAAAATAAAAGAGATAGGAATTAGAAAAGTGTTAGGGGCATCTATTCAAGGATTGTATATACTAATCAATAAAGAATTCTTCGTGATTTATATTGTTGCTTTAGTACTTGCCATTCCACTCGGAATTGCGGTGATTGAAATTACACCAGGTGCTTATAAATATGAAATGCAGATATTTGACTATGCAATTCCAATTATTTCTATAGGTATTTTATCACTGGTAGCTACTGCTTTTATTTCCGTGCGGGCAGCGTTGGCTAATCCAGTTGATAGTTTAAGGAGTGAATAGTGTTAAAGAATTATTTCAAAATAGCTCTTAGAAACATTGTTAAGAATAAAACCTATTCAATTATAAACATTCTTGGCCTTGCTGTTGGAACAGCTGCGAGCCTGTTGATACTTCACTATGTTTACTTCGAAAAGAGTTATGATAAATTTCAGCCTGATAGCGAAAGAGTTTATAGACTTAGGTATGAGAGAATAAGTGAAAATGGTGAGGCAGTACGATTTGCATCAAGCTGTCCCCCCGCAGCTCTACGAATTAGAGAGAATCTGGATGAAGTTGAAAACATTGCGAGGATCTTTAGATATAAAGCCAGCGTTTCTCATGATGAAAAGAAGTTCTTCGAGGAAAGAATATTCTTTACCGAGAAGAACTTCTTAGATATTCTGCAATTTAAATTTCTTGAGGGTAACCCAAACAATGGACTCAACGAGCCTGGAAATGGTTTTGTCTCAAGATCAATTGCATTAAAATACTACGGAAGCGAAAATGTTGTCGGAAAAACTTTCAGCATAGATAAAAAACATGAATTCCAGATTGTTGGGGTGTTTGTGGACGTTCCCCAAAACTCGCACCTAAAATTTGATTTTCTTTTACCGTGGGAAAACTTATTAACTATTGTTGGAAGAGATTATGATGAGGCTTGGGGTCATTCTGGGTCATTTACTTATCTAAAAGTGAGACCAGGGGTAGTACAATCATCTCTACAAGCTAAAATTGATAAGCTTGTTGATGATGAACTTGGGGAGGCATTAAAAGAGTATAAAATGGAGCTTCTCCTACCGTTACAGTCCCTTCAAGAAATCCACTTAAATTCACACTTTATGCAAGAATATGAAGCCAATGGAGATGAAAGTTCGATTAATCTTCTTGTTATAATTGCACTCTTTATAATTGTTATGGCCTGGGTTAATTATATAAACCTCTCTACAGCTAGATCGCTTACAAGAGCAAAAGAAGTTGGATTACGCAAAGTAGTAGGGGCTTCTAGAAGACAACTGATAACCCAGTTTTTCATTGAAACATTTATTCTTAATATTTTAGCCATGCTTTTCACCATTGGAATGGTAGAGCTATTTAATTCGCTATTTTCCTTGATGACGAATATTCCGACAGAGTTTGTAATTTGGGATCAACAATGGGTTTGGATAGCAATTCCAACCTTTCTAATTGTTGGAATATTTTTAGCGGGACTATATCCGGTTTTGATAATTACTTCCTTCAAACCCATTAAAATTCTAAGAGGAAAATTTTCCAGTTCTACTCATGGGACTATAATAAGGAAAGGATTAGTTGGTTTTCAATTTGTATTAGCATTTGCTCTAATTACTGCTACAGTAACAATTTCAAAACAGATTTCATTTATGCGGAATCAGGATACAGGATTTGAAATGGATCAAGTGCTTGTAGTAAAAGGCCCAAGGGTACGTGATGAAAGACATGCAAGTATAAACGAATCTTATAAACAAGAAATTCTTCAAAATTCTAATGTGAATAAGATATGTGTAGCCACAGAAATGCCGGGTAGACAAATATATTGGGATGCTGGAGCGATTTTTAGAAAAGGTGAAGACCCAAGCGCTGGAAAGAATTATCAAATTGTTGGAATAGACTACGATTATGTCGAGCTTTTTGATCTTGAGGTGCTTCATGGAAGAAATTTTTCGAGAGATTTTACAAACGAAGAAAAATCCTTGATACTAAATGAAACTGCCGTTGAGTGGATGGGTTTTGAGGATTCAAAAAATGCCGTAGGAGCCGAGGTAAGCTACTGGGGAGAAATATTTACTATTGTTGGAATTCTCAAGGATTTTCATCAACAGTCTCTTAAAGAAGATTTTGAACCGCATATTTATAGATTTCTGCCAACAGGAAGAGACGTTAGATCAGCATATGCAATAAAATTAAATATTAATGAAGCTAGAAGTACAGTTACGGAGATACAAAATAACTGGAATAAGTTCTTTCCTGGAAATCCATATGAATTCTTTTTCCTAGACGAATATTTTAACCAGCAATATAATTCTGATGAACTTTTTGGAAAAGTCTTCGGGGTCTTTTCTGTATTAGCAATATTCATAACAGCGCTAGGTATATTTGGACTCTCCTCTTTCAGTGCCGAACAAAGAACTAAAGAGGTTGGGATTAGAAAAGTACTTGGGGCGAGCGTACTAGATGTAGTTTATTTACTAATAAAGGATTTTGCTCTTATTCTATTAATATCATTTTTAGTTTCTGTCCCTGTTCTAATCTATGCTCTCAACATTTGGTTGGCAGATTTTTCTGTTCGAATTCCGATAAACATATCGATCTTCATTCTGCCCATAATTTTAGTCAGCACAATTACCCTGTTTACTGTAAATTATCAGACTCTCAAGGCAGCATATGTAAATCCAGTCAACTCATTGAGAGACGAATAAGAGATTTCAAAAATTTAATTGTTCAACCAGGAGGAATGTATGAAAGATCTTACAATACCAATGCCGAATTTTTTAGAAGAGCAAATAGCAGAAGTAGAAGTTAAGATAAATGGAAAGAAGCGCAAATACAATTTTAGAGTTGAATCTTTTCCTTGGGAAGAAAATATTGAACTGAAGTTGGACCAGGATGTAGTAAGCTCTAAAATTAAAAACCTTAGAAAAGAACTTGAAAACTACAGTAAAGAGTGGGAGCTGATCCAAATATTTACCCCAAGAGAAACAGCAAAAAATATTCAGGTATTATTCAGACAAAAAAGCTGATAAAAATTAGTTTTCAAAAACACTATCTTTATTGAATCTATTCTCAATTATATTAAATTAATCTCATGAAAAAATTATTTCTAATTTGCTGCGCCATCCTTACAACGGGAACAATGTTTTGTCAAACCATTGATGTTATGACGTACAACATCAGATATGACAATCCAGGTGATGGAAAGAACAGTTGGTCTGAAAGAAAAGAGTTTCTACTAGGTCAGATGAAATATTTTACTGCTGATATAATTGGAACTCAGGAAGGATTAAGACATCAGGTAGAATACATTGATAATGAACTAGAAAATTATTCCTATGTTGGAGTTGGGCGAGACGAAAACTCTTCTGGTGAATATTGCGCACTGTTCTATAACAAAGACAAAGTTAAACTGATTAATTCTGAAACATTTTGGTTATCTGAAACTCCGGATATCCCTTCAAAAGGATGGGATGCAAGCCTAAATCGAATTTGTACTTATGGATTGTTTGAAACAAAGAATACTCAAAAGAAGTTTTGGATATTTAACACGCACTTTGACCACATGGGAATAAAAGCAAGAGAGCAATCAGCGGATCTAATACTAAAAAAAATTGATTCGTTGAACACAGAAAATTTACCGATAATATTGCTTGGAGATTTCAATTTAAAACCGGAGGAAAAGCCAATAAAAATGATCTCCACACATCTTAACGATGCCAAGGCAGTTTCTATATCAGAGCCGTTTGGACCAGAAGGAACATTCAATGGATTCGATGTTTGTAAACCAACAAAAAATAGAATAGACTATATATTTACTAGCAAGAACAAGATTATGGTAAATAAATATGCCTCGATTGCAAATATTGACAGTGTTAGATATCCTTCTGACCACCTTCCGGTTTTAATTAATATAACATTTAATTAAGACAAATAGGCTTTCTATGAACATTCTGACTTCTGCTTCGTCTTTATGAAGTATAATTTTATCATCATTGACTATGCTCAGATATTTTTTCTTAATACTATTTTTCTCTACATCTGTTTCAGCACAGACAAGCAAATTAGAGGGCTACGTATTTGATAAATCAACGGGAGACCCACTTAGTTTTGCGAGTATTAGAATAGATGGAACTACCAGTGGAACTGCTGCAAACATTGATGGACTGTTTTATTTAAAGCTCAAAAAGGGAAATTATAAATTAATATTCTCGTTTATTGGATACAAAACAGACACACTTTCAATTATAATTCCCACTAATTATAAAATTGAAATAGGACTTGTTCCACAATCACTTTGGCTTGAGGAAGTAGTGGTAGACTCAGATGAAGACCCTGCATACAGGATCATTAGAGAAGCCATTAAACGCAAAAAGGGAAACAAAATGGGGCTTGTAAATTATTCATACAATGCTTATTCTAAAAGAATTATACTTTCTGCAGATGAATTGGCAGTAATCGAAGAAACCTTAGTTAAGGGTTATCATAAAACTGACAGCTGGAGTAAAGAATTTATTTTGTCGACGCACAAAACGGAAAACCGAAAAAAAGAGATCCAAACTATGGATTTCTCAATAACAGAAGATTACTATCTTAATTTTTCTGCCGATACATTAAGATTACTGAACAACCTAGTTTATCTTCCCCTCTATTTTGATGCCTTTGATTATTATGATTATAAACTTCTTAAAATTATGGAAAGCGATGATGGTGTAGATTACTATATTGAGGTAATTCCACTATCACAAATTCAGCCATTGCTTGAGGGAGAAATTGTTATAGAGAGCAAATCCTACTCACTAAAAAACATAAATCTCCAAACAAATGATGGTGTGCGGTTTCCTTATGTAAATGATTTTAAAGTTAAATTCATACAGCAACAAGGAAAATACGCAGGCTACTGGCTACCGAATTATGTGGAACTTAAAGCAAGGCTTTCAATAAATGTAGGAGGGCTCATTAGCATTGAACCAATGTCGTTTAATCAATTCAGCAATATTACTGAATATGATATTAATGGAGAAATTCCCGATTCGATAGAAAGTGCTGTGAAGTCGAAGTACGGTTACTTTACTGCAGATACCACAGAAAATGAGCCAAAACCACTGGAACTTACAAGAGAAGAGATTGATTCAGTAAGAGAAATCCCACTAACAAAAATAGAAAGCGAAGCATATGTTACTCTAGATAGTACTAAAACAATTGAAAAAATGATCAAAGTAGGGGGAGCGCTATCAGCTCTTGTTCCAGACCCTGATGATGAAGAAGATACAAAAGATAGTTTTATTGGAGGGCTGTTTGATGCAATTGGAACTTATGGGCATTTTAGAAATAACAGAGTTAAGGGACTTTTATTTGGAGTTAGATATAATGATAGATTCATTATTGATGATCTTAACCTAAAAACTTCGGCAGGATACACACCACTTACTGAAAATTTCGAGTGGGATATAGGGCTTAACTACCGGTTGGAAGAATTTGTAATAAGCGAAATTGAGATTGGGGCATTTGAATATGCAAAAATGTGGCAGAAGTTTACTCCATATCCAGATATTGTTAACGGTATTAGCATTACAATTGGTTTCGAGGATCAGTTTAATTACTATCAAGCAAAGGGATTTAATTTTGGAATAGTAAGAGACTTTGGTGATTCATTCTTTTCAAAGCTTTCATTTATCACCGAAAAACAATCCTCCCTTGAAGAAACAAAATATCAAAGCATATTCAATTCCAACAGACCAGTAAGAGATAACCCAGAAATATTGGAGGGTTACGATAATAGATTATCACTCTTTTTTGAAATCGGTAAAAATCCAATGACAATTCAGCCAATTCCAGAAAGCGGGCTGATAGCACAATTTGATTTATCTGATCCTTCTTTTAGGAGTGATTTTTCATACAGATTCTTGCGCTTGATTGGAATGTTGAAAACAAAAACATTTTATAAAGAATTATTTGTTGCACCATATTTGCAAATACTTTTTGATGGAGGAATTGTGAATGGGGACTTTGGACCTCAGCAAGTTCTAACCCCAACGTCAGTTTTAGCATTTTATTCTCCTCTTGGATCATTCAAGGGGTTGAAACCATACCAGTTTATTGGAACAGAGATGATTGCAATCCAACTAGAGCATAATTGGAGAACCGTACCTTTTCAATCAGTTGGTTTGGATTTTATAACTGATATGCATATTGACCTTATAACAGGTTTTAGCGGATTAAAAATGTGGAACAATTCAAATTACTTAACAGACTATAAAATGAATAAGCCCTACTGGGAAGCATATATTGGAATTTCAAGAATATTTGCGTTTCTGCGCTTTGATATAACCTATAATTCGTTGGATAGATTTCATTTTACTGCAGCCATTGCGACAATATTGTAAATTTATCCCTTCAAACTAAGGCTCTTATTTATAATTTAGTTAAATTATAAATGATGTAATTTCAGCTACTATTAAATGAGCTCATAATGATTTTATTTTGTTCATTAAAATTAATCTCAAAAACTGCCAATTATCTCTTTATGTTTTTATTATTAGTCAGTTGTGGTAACCAATCATCTATGGGAATTTTTGAAACCAACCTAGATATTGGAAAAGTTGGTATTGCTGGCTCAGCGACGTATGACACAGAAACTGATAGCTATACGATTAGCGGCAGTGGTGAGAATATGTGGTTTAATAAAGATGCATTCCACTATGTCTGGAAAAAAGTCTCTGGAGATGTTTCGCTTTCTACAAGAATTGCATGGAATGGTAAAGGAATAAATCCCATAGAAAAGCTGGCGTAATAATAAGACAAAATTTAAATGCAGACTCGTCTTACGCAGATGCAGTAATTCATGGTGATGGCTTAACATCTCTTCAGTACAGAGAGAAAGAAAATGGGTTAACGCATGAGATTAAAGCAAACGTAAGTGGTCCAAATCAGTTAAAACTAGAGAAGGTTGGCAAATATGTTTATATGTCAACTGCAATGGAGCGAGAAGATCTAATACCTGCAGGCGGATGTTTTCGTTTTGAGCTTGAAGAACCATACTATATTGGAATTGGTGTCTGCTCTCATGACAGTACGATTCTGGAGACAGCTGTATTCACAGATATTGAATTCAAGCAGTTAGAGCTTAAAAAGGATGGAGAAAAAATGTTGCAAAGCACTCTTGAAACAATTAATATTGAATCGACAGATAGACGAGTAGTATACAATACTGATTCTCATATCGAGGCACCAAATTGGACTGATGATGGAACTACTTTAATCTATAACAGCAATGGACTTCTCTACAAGATTCCAATAAGTGGAGGCATTCCTAAGAAAATCGACACTGACTTTGCTATAAAATGTAATAACGATCATGGCCTTTCTCCAGACAACAAACAAATTGTGATTAGCGATCAATCAGCAGAAGACGGTAAATCAAGAATTTATACTTTGCCATTTGAAGGAGGAACTCCAAAATTGGTTGCCAAAAATGCCCCAAGCTATTGGCACGGCTGGTCGCCAGACGGGAAAACGCTAGTATATTGTGCTGAGCGAAATGGACAATACGACATCTATTCTATTTCGGTTTATGGCGGCAAAGAAAAGCAATTGACGAACACCCCAGGACTTGATGATGGCCCGGATTATTCTCAGATGGAAAATATATTTACTTTAATTCTGTTCGCACAGGGAATATGCACATTTGGAGTATGAAAACGGATGGAAGTGAACAAACACAACTTACATATGATGATCATAACAATTGGTTTCCTCACCCCTCCCCTGACGGCAAATGGTTAGTTTTTGTTTCATATGAAAAAGACATAGAGGGACATCCCGCTAATAAAGATGTTATGCTTAGAATTATTCCTATAGAAGGTGGGGAAATAATAACACTTACAAAATTATTCGGTGGGCAAGGAACAATCAATGTTCCGTCGTGGTCACCAGACAGTAAAAATGTTGCATTTGTTAGCTATAGATTAAAAAGCAGATATAACATAAGACCAATTTTGAAATTGCAACTATAATAGAGCTTTATATAGAAAAAGTTATTTTATATATTATACTTAATAATCAAAACCACATCAAATAATAAACAGACATGGAGGAATCATGAAAAAAATAAATGTATTGTCCCTAATCATTCTATTAGGCATGTTTTTTGTCACAAGTGCCGTAGTTAGTCAAGATATAGAGCCCGCAAAGAGTCCAAAAGCAAAGGTCTCTCAAACTCTTGGCATAGATACGGAAGTTACATTTGACTTCAGTAGACCAGGCGTTAAAGGAAGAACAATATGGGGCGAGCTTGTACCTTGGGGATTTGCAGAAGGTAATAAGTATTCAGACAACAAGCCATATCCATGGCGAGGAGGTGCAAACCAAAGCACAACTATTGAGTCTTCTTCTGACCTACTTATTGAAGGAAACAAAGTGCCTGCAGGAAAATACAGTTTACATTTTAAACCTGGGCAAGAGGAATGGGTAATTATGGTAAATAGCGTAAACGACACATGGGGTAGCTATAAATATGACCCGTCTAAAGACGTTGCAAGCTTTACTGTAAAAGCAGTTGAAGCTCCGCATCAAGAATGGCTTATTTATGGATTTGATGATTACGATGGATACTCAGCAACTGCCTTTCTTCATTGGGAAAAACTTAAAGTTCCTTTCAAAATCGAAGTAGTAAAATAATAATTAGATCAGCGCGGAATTTTTCTGCGCTGATTATTTTTCTTGATTATTAAAAATCTGTTGAAACAACACTCCGATAAGAATAACTAAAACACATCCAATAAAGTTAAACCATAAGTAAGGAATTTCGGCAAAAAAGAATAGAGCAAGAACTATCAGTTCCGCTATTATAGCAGCGGCAAACACAGCATGTCCTTTTACGCTTTTAATGTAAAATGCTACAAGAAATATTCCCAAGATTGTTCCATAGAAAATTGAGCCCAGAATATTTACAGCTTCGATCAAAGAACCCAAACTATTTGCGAAAAGTGCAAAGAATATAGCCATTAGACCCCAAAGCACAGTTGCTAATTTGGATACAATGAGATAATGTTTTTCACTGCCGTCAGAGTTAATCATTCTTTTGTAAATATCAATAACAGAAGTAGAAGCTAGAGCATTGAGTTCTGCAGAAGTTGAAGACATAGACGCTGATAGAATTGCTGCAAGAACAAGACCCACAAGTCCGATTGGCAAGAATCCCAAAACAAAACTGAGAAAGATATAGTTTGTGTCGTTCCCATCGCTTTTGGGGTTGTTCTTTTTTATTAGGCCAATTGCTTCTTGTCGAACTTCATCCGCCTTTTGGTTTGTCTCTGAAAGAGTGGATTTTTCAATTTCTACAACGGAGTTATCATTATTATCAATCGCGGAAATCATTCTGTTTATTGTTGCCTGTTTTTCTGTATGAATGGAGCTATACTCATTTTCTAGCTGTTGATATTCGGAAGAATAAGTGCTGTTAAGTACAGCCCTTTCTTCTACAGGATTGAAGTAAAGTGGCGGAGTGACAAATTGATAAAATACAAAAACCATTGCGCCAATTAATAATATAAAGAACTGCATTGGTACTTTTATCATTCCATTTAAGAGGAGCCCCATTCTGCTTTGTGTAACAGAACTACCCGAAAGATACCGCTGAACCTGTGATTGGTCAGTACCAAAATAGGATAGAGCTAAAAACGTTCCCCCAATAAGCCCGGACCAAAAAGTGTAACGATCATTTAGGTTGAATGAAAAGTCAATTGTGTTAAGTTTTCCCATTTTCCCAGCTACATTAAGCGCATCAAAAACGCCAACATTTTCTGGCAACAATTTGAATATCATAAAAAACGCAGAGATCATTCCGAAGAAAATTATTGTCATTTGCAGAATGTGTGTTTTGTTGACGGCTTTTGTACCCCCAGAGGCTGTGTATATTATTACTAAAACTCCGATTACTAGGATTGTCCAGTTTATTGACCAGCCAAGTATCGCAGATATTATCAAAGCTGGAGCGAAAATAGTGAACCCTGCTGCAAGTCCGCGCTGAATTAAAAAAAGAACACTTCCAAGCACTCTGTTTTTAAGATCGAATCTAGTTTCTAAGTATTCATAAGCAGTAAAAACGTTCAACTTGTGATAAAGAGGAACAGCAGTAATTGATAGAACTATCATTGCAATAGGAAGACCAATGTAAAACTGAACGAATCGCATTCCGTCAACATATGCTTGTCCTGGTGTAGAGAGAAATGTAATTGCGCTTGCTTGAGTGGCCATAATGGAAAGTGCCACAGTGTACCATGGTGTCGCTTTATTGGCTAACAGGAACTCTTTTACGTTCTTACTTCCTCTACTCTTCCATGTTCCATACCCCACAATAAAGAGGAGAAACCCACACATTACTATCCAATCTATTGTGCTCATTCAAAAACCTTTCGGAACAAATAAAAAAGCAACAACCACCCTACAAGATTTATCATAACAGTCCAATATAGATTAGACCATTTTTTTAGAATAGGAGGAGATTCGTTTTCTAGATTTTTATTATTATTCTCCATTTTTCCCCCTTGTTGAAACTAGGTTTACAAATAGTCTATATGATCCAGGAACTCCAGCAGGTAGTTGCCTGAACCAAGAAAGAGCGGTAAATATAAAAACGCCTTTTCCATATTCTGAGTACAACAAACTTCCTTGTTTTGGAGATTCTCCATCATCATTTCCCTCCAGTAGTGGCGTAAAGTTATTGTCCCAGCTGGAAGCAAAATATAGCCCTCTTTCTTGAACCCAGTTGTCAAAATCACTTTCATCAATTTTGTTTGGATAATTAAAAATTTGATGATCTGGATAGAGAATCTTCAGAGGAGCACTCTCTTGAGATATTCGGTCACGCCCAGTAGTAGAAAATTGATAAGGCCCTATCTGATCAACTTGAGTTCCAAATCTTGTATTATGCTGAACAATCCAAGTTCCACCGTTTTTAACAAACTCATTCAATCTCTTTTGCTGTCTTATAAGATTTTCTCTTGTGTTAAATGCCCTTATTCCGCAAATGATAACATCAAATAATGAAAGATCAGTATTCTCAAGACCAACATCATTCATCAACTCTACAGTATATCCTAACTGCGTTAAAGCATCTGGAATTTCATCACCTGACCCCATAATATAACCTATTCTACGTGGTTCGATCTTAATGTCTAGTTTAACCAGCCTCGTTTCTGTCTTCTTAAGAACAATTTGTGGAGAAATATGTGGGTAATCAATTTCAATAATCTCATTCTCAAAACGTTTTCCATCAATGTTTGCGGCTAAGAGCAGAGTTCCATTTTCTGCAGAAGAAGTAGGAGATAAGTTAAAATCAAAAGATTTTTTATCTCCAGAGTCTTTAAGATTAAATTCAATGGTTTTGGGGTAAGATTGCCAGCCATCAGGTAAATCTAAATACAACATTCCTTCCTGGTTAGCATCCCTCGTCTCAACATGAACTCGAACAACCTGTGAGGAATCATTTGCAAAAAGATAAGTATCTTTATCAATTGAAAGACTTATTCTTGGTCTGATAAAAAATGGTTTTGTTTGTTCTCCATTTACGGCATCATTCCAGCGATATTTGGCTGGTATTTCAAACAAGAGCAACTGTTCCCCAAAAACCAATTCGTAATGAACCACAAGATCAGATCTGTTTTCTGCTTTGCCAATGAACTCTAGAGACGGCATTGTGAACATATTTGGACCATGCTCGTTCATGAGCCAAAAGGGTTGAGAGTAACGAACGCTCTCATGCGCGATAATGTTCTGCCTGTGGACAAATGGCTCGTTTTGCACCAAAAACGTATCTATAAGAACTTTTTTTAAATATGGCGGATATTCAATACTTTGAATTTTTATTGGAATATTTGAGCGGGCAATTATTTCTGATTCTATCTCAACTTCTCCACCTGGGGCAATACTTGTAACATTAGAGGTTGATTCCAACCATAATGCAGAGCAAAGTTTAAGTAGATTCTTAACTTCATTTTTCTTTCTCTCGCGCCAAAAGTCATTTCCTATATTATCTAGCTCTCTATAAATATTTAAGAGCAGCTTAACAGAATTTTCTGGATGGATGGGATCGAAATCAATAATAACCTTGCTGACTAATCGTTCAACTTTTTGACTTCCTTCCACTCTCCGCCAAGAAAGATCAATGTCATCAAATAGAGTCATTTTTGTAGGCTCTCCTGCAATCAGATCAAAATATGCTTTCTTAGAACCTCGATTTGGAGTTGCCCCAAATCCTTGACTTTTGTGCATTGATCGACTTTTCGCAGAGATTTCATTATATGACTTACCTAATAGAGCAGTATATTCACCAACATCAATTGACAAAGCCTTATCAGAAGGACTCCAAGTGTTCCAATAAATTCGTTTGGGTTGCCAAATATCAAGTTCATCTAATTGCTCAGGAAATTTTGTTGGATCAGCAGACGCATAAAAAGCTTCCATCGCCAATATTGCTGATGATAAATGATGTCCATGTCCACCATTTGTGCTGCTGAAACGTGTAATTATTATGTCAGGCTTAAACTGCCGAACAATCTTGACAATATCACCAAGAATAACATTTCTATCCCACTTACTGAGAGTTTCTTCAGAGGTTTTTGAGTATCCGAAATCAATTGCCCTTGTAAAAAATTGATCGGCACCGTCTATTCTTCTTGCAGAAAGTAGCTCTTGTGTCCTCAAGACACCCAGTAAATCTCCCTTTTCAGATCCAATTAAATTCTGACCACCATCACCTCGGGTCAAAGAAAGATATGCCGTATTAACTAATTGTGACTTAGACATATAAGTAAGAACGGCAGTATTTTCATCGTCAGGATGTGCAGCTAGATAAAGAACGCTTCCCAGAACCCTCAATTTTTGTAATCTTAATAAAATCTCAGAACTGTTTGATACATCTTGAGCATTTAAGTGAATTCCAATAAAGAAAATCTTAATAATGAGCAAATTAGCAACAAACCATTTGGGATTATCTAATATTCTAAGCAATATATATCCTAATCTTTCTTTTTATATGAGGTTGCTTGAATCAACTTGTCGATATAAATCATACCAAGACTCCAATATTGAAATTTAAGTAATTATTTCATTTATATTAAGTGAATTATTAGTGATATAAGGTAATAAACTTATTAGAAAATCGTCAAACAGTTTACAGATATTGAGTGTTGAATTAAGTATTATGAAATCAGCTATTTGATAGGAAAAGATTTACATAACGGAAGCAATTTCTGTTAAGTTAATAATATATAACTTGCTTGGAAGTGAGGTTGATGTATTAGTCGACCAGAAACAATCTATGGGGTTGTATGACGTCATTTGGAATGCTGAAACTATGCCAAGCGGAATTTATTTTTACTCAATTCATGCTAGCAGTTATTATGAATCAAAGAAGATGGTCTTGATCAAATAGGTATTATAATCGTTTGATTATTCTTGCATGCTCATCTTTAGTTTGTCTAAATCACTGATTTGTATTTTTAAGACTTCAACCGACTGCTTGTTGCCAGAAAAAGCGATGAACAGATGATCATCTTGCTCTATTACATGAGGGTAATCAATTCGTCTTCCACCAAACAAATAACCCATTTTTTCAAACACAATTCCATCACTACTTATTGACAGCACAAGGGGATCACGCTTTTGAGGATTTGGATTTGAGACTAAAATGTATTTACCATCACTTAGTTGTAAACCATTAAATTTTGATCTAGCATCTGGAAAATTGGTGCGAACCAATCTGCTCCAAGTTCTTCCCAGATCATTAGAAAAGGATCGATATAAATACCCGCTACCAGAATTATCTCTGAATAAAGCCAAAATATTATTGTCTGGAAGTACCCACCAATATGGTTCCTCGGCTTTGACATTTTTATCGGTATAATTTATAATGGGATGTGAATTCCATATATTAAAATCCTTTACTCCCCCAGTTAAAACGTGAACATTTCTATCGTGTGTTCTGCGCGTCATCATCCATTCACCAGAGGGTATTTTTTTTGGAGGAAAATTATTAATTGTATTGTCAAAAACAATTCCGATTTCTTCCCAGCAGGCACCACTCTCCGAATCCAACTTATATGCAAGCAGTTTAAGACTGGGTCCAAAAAACTTATCCGCCTCGTCTAAAGCAACCAACGCAAACAGCTCGGTATCTCTTATCCAAAAGCCTCTAGAAATATATCGGTATCCTAATGGTGATCGGGTGTTGAAATGTGGGGAAGAAGGATCAGAGTTTGGTGGATAAGATGTGATGTAATCTGGTGGTGACCAACTTAACCCATCAAGACTGGTTGAGAATGCCACCCTTTGCCCCACTCGATCCTCAACACCCGGGCCATCACTCCACATTAGCCAATATTTGTTTTTATAATAAGCAAGATAATTATGTTGATTAACGCCGTTAGTAATCGAAGCATCATGAACAATTGCGTGCTCTGATGGTATTAGGGGCAGTTGAGCAAAATTAATTTTATGCACATCATTCGGAACCCACTCCCCAACTAGCATAAGGTTAGACTCGAGATTATTCACAGGATGAGGGTAATTTTTGAGGGTTGAACTTTCGGAACAGCTGATGTAGAATAAAGAAACAAACAGCATTATTAGCGATATCTTACTTTGTCGGAGTGAAATTTTATCGTTAAACATTTTTCAGATAAATTGTTTTGGGATCACAAATAAATTTACACAAAATTTTTAGATCAAGAGGCAAATTATCTTGAACCAGAAGGGCCACTTAAGATTCTGGTTGGCAAAGTAATAATTGATTTTAAAAGCTCAAAAACTGCGTCGACAGTAATGCCAATTAGTTTAAATGGTAACATTAAAACCCAAACAATAGGGTAGGCTAATATTGCAAGAATTGCTAACGGCCAACAAAGAAAAAGCACGATTAACCATAATAGGAATTTTGTCATTTTTTCTCCCAACAATAGTTATATTCTTTTTGACGATTAATCAATGAAAATGTTCAAAGGCATGATAGTTATTAAATATTCAGACAAAGAAGATTGGAACAGTTATAGTTGTAAATTCACCTAATTTTATTTATACTTTTAATAAGCTTATGTAAATAGCTAAAATAAATTATTTGAGAGAATATTATGCGAACAGTAAAACTATTCACAATGCTTTTGCTAATTTTAAGTAGCGTTCTAATTGAGCCATATTCGGCTCAAGAAATTCCAGAAAATAAGAAAAGCGAGATTCAGCAACTAGGCATTAATGAAACTTATAACGATGTTAGAAACGGAATAAGATTAATATTATCATACAACCATGGGTCATCTTCATTTGTCGGCACTGCAGAAAATATTACTGAACAAATACTTCAATCGGTAAGCGTAAGGATTATTCTCTCAAGTGGATCCAGTCTTGGCCCAATATTCTTAACTGAGGTTATGAGTGGGGATACGAGAACAATAAATTTATCAGATGAGCACCAAATGTTTAATTGGTGGATCGCACATATAAGCATTGGAGGAAAAACAAATGAAAGCTCTTCTGATGCAAATGCGACTAGCGGAGAACGCTCAGCAGAGGACATCCACGTCGAAGAGAGGAACTATGAAAACATACATTCGGGAGAAAATTCAACTGAGAATATAAATAGCGGCGAACGATCAACAGAAGACGTTCACAGTGGTGAAAAAAGCCAAAGCGATATACATAAGGAAAAAAAATCGAATAAAAACATTCATGAAGGCGAACACTCTGAAGAAGATTTAAAATAATAAGAGGTTAGCTTGGTTGGAAAAAAAAGAAAATCCGCTTGTTTTTATTCCGAGATATAAAACACAGATTATATAGCACGTTCTCATTCTGAATCGACAAACATATATCCAGCACCCCTTATGCTCTTTATGTAAGTTGGGTTGGAAGAAGCATCATCAAAGTACTTTCTTAATCTAACTATAAAATTATCAATAGTTCTTGTTTCAATTTCGGGATTTATTTGCCAGACATTTTCGAGCAACTCATCTCTGGTAACAACTTGATTTTTATGTTCGATTAAATAGCGCAACAACATTGCTTCTCTTTGAGAAAGAGAGATTTCGGTGTCGTTTCGGGTTATGGTTAGCTTTTCAAAATTTATTTTATTTCCTTTATAAATGATTATCGGATTCAATCTGTTAATAGAAGTGTACCACTCTTTCCTTTTCAGCATTCCTTTAATCCTAAGAAGAAGTTCTTCAAGATTAAATGGTTTTGTTATGTAATCATCAGCCCCAAGCTCTAATCCTAAAATTTTATCATTAATGCTTGACCTTGCAGTCAGCATTAGTATTGGTATTTGCGGATTTTTTTGCCTTACTATTTTAGCTATCTCAAATCCATCTATATAAGGAAGCATAATATCCAGAATAATTAAATCGAATTTTGATTCTTTAAATTTTAAAAGCCCTTCTTTGCCATCTTTGGCCCACTGCACTAAATAACCATCTTCTAAGAGATTATACTCCAATCCCTTGGCAAGTGATTCCTCATCTTCAATAAGCAATATTCTTGACTTGTTTTCCATGCTATAGCAAATTATTTATTGGAACTTAGTAATTTCTTTAATGATCTTTGGCCTGATTCTTCGAAAATTGGAATTTCTAAAACAAACATACTACCCCTTCCAATCCCCTCGCTTATTACGTGTATTTTTCCTTGATGTACTTTGATAATACTTTTTATCCAATATAATCCAAGCCCTGTTCCCTTTAGGTTTGGAATATCCTTGCGGTAAATTCTGTAAAATTTATTAAAAATATGTTTCTGCTCATCAACGGGAATACCAATTCCGTTGTCAATAAAAATCATCTGTGCTTTATTTCCAGAGTAAGATAACTTGACCTTAATTTTAATACCATTGATGGAATATTTGATGGCATTATCGACCAAATTATCAATAACAATTTTCATTGCATTGGAATCTATTACACATTTTACATTGGGATTTCCTTCAATTGAAAAACTTTTATCATCAAGCTTATATTGCTTTTTTGATCCAAGCAATAGTTTGGTAAATATATTTCCAAACACATAAACTTCAAAATTATGCGCGACCCTTTTTTGCTCGAGCGCTGATATCTCGAGGATTGAATCGATTAATTTCTGAAGTCTTTTCGCGTCTAGCAGCATACTTTTCAAAAACTCTTTCTGCTTTTCTTCTGGAACAGCTCTGCTTTTTAATGTTTGCAGATAAAGCTGAATAGATGCAAGAGGTGACTTAAGTTCGTGTGTAATGTTTGCAATGAAATTGTCATACATTTTGGTGAGATTTATTTGCGCACCCAAATTTCTTATTAGAATAGACATACCAGTTGCAATTCCCACAATTAGGACTATACCACCTGAAAACACAAGAGCATTTGGTGTGTCAATTGTTATTTGGGGAGAGAGTTGATCACCAACCTTCTCAAATATAATATAATTAGAAACATAGATGTAGATCCAGAGCCCTAGTAAACCCATCCAGGCAAGCTGAGCAAGAGCAAAGATTATTACATAATAAACAATCGAATCTTTCTTTTTCATTCTATTTCAAATCATACTTAATAAATATCTGATTTTAATCGGATAAGTCCAACAAGCTTATAGTAGAATTTACATTCCTTTTACAAACAAAATGCAAATAATTAACCATATTAATTTTGAGAGGTTAATAAATATAAAGAGGTTAATATGAAAATATTATTAGTATACCCCAAAATTCCTCCTACTTTTTGGAGCTTTGAAGGTGCACTACAATTCATCTCAAAAAAGTCTGCTGAACCACCACTAGGATTAATTACAATTGCAGCAATGCTTCCAGAAAACTGGGATGTAAAATTGGTCGATATGAACGTTGAGGAGCTAGATGATAACAACATATGTTGGGCGGATTATATTTTCATAGGCGCTATGAATGTTCAAATAAATTCATTCAGAGATGTTATTAGAAGAAGTAATATATTAGGGACAAAAGTTGTGGCTGGTGGTCCGCTAGTAACTCTACAACATAAAGAATTTCTTGGAGTTGATCATTTTGTACTCAATGAAGCAGAAATTACTCTTCCTTTGTTTTTAAATGATCTTAAAAATGGAAATCCCAAATTTGTCTATTCTACATCTGAGTATCCAGAATTGGCTAATTCCCCCGTTCCACGTTGGGAATTACTAGACGTTAAAAAGTATGCCTCAATGAGTATGCAATATTCAAGAGGTTGTCCTTACGATTGCGAATTCTGTAGCATTACGATGCTCAATGGAAGAAGACCAAGAACAAAACTTAAAGATCAATTCATAAATGAATTGAATATTTTATATAATATGGGCTACAGAGGACCAATCTCTATAGTCGATGATAATTTTATTGGCAACAAAGTAAAACTAAAAAAAGAGATACTGCCTGAACTAATTAGTTGGTCCAAGGATAGAAAACATCCATATAACTTTATTACAGAAGTATCAATCAATCTAGCGGATGATGAAAAACTAACCGATCAATTGGTGGATGCAGGATTTAACAGCATTTTTGTTGGAATTGAAACACCCAATAATTCGAGCTTATTAGAATGCGGTAAAAACCAGAACATGAAAAGAAACATGGTTGAATCTGTTCAAAAACTTCAAAAAAAGGGATTAATAGTCGCAGGTGGATTTATTGTTGGATTCGATAACGATACACCTGCAATTTTTGATGAACAAATAGACTTTATTAGAGACAGCGGAATTGTTTCTGCGATGGTAGGATTATTAAACGCCCCAGTGGGAACAAAATTGTTTAAAAGAATGGAGTCTGAAAATCGACTTTTAGAAAATTGGAGTGGTAACAATATGGATGGTTCCATAAATTTTACTCCTAAAATGAACTATAGTCAACTTTTAAGTGGTTATACAAAAATATTGAAGACAATTTATGCTGATCAAGAATACTATATGAGGATTAAGAAGTTTCTCAAAAACTATAAGATACCAGAGTGGGGAATTAAGACTATTTCAATGAATGAGGTGCGAACCTTTTTTAAATTAATTTGGAAGCTAGGATTTGTTGATAATAGCAAACTCTATTTCTGGAAGCTATTATTCTACAGTGTTTTTAAGTGTCCGCAAAAATTTGTTATTGCGATGACATGTGCAGTATATGGATATCATTTTAGATCAATAGTTAAGGGAATTTAACAAAATTTGTTCTTAGTATAAATATTCCCTTTTTCTAAAACGTGACACAAAATCTCATTTTAGTAACTGTCGTTTTGGTTAAAATTTAGAAAACATTGATATTTAGCAGGGTATTGAATGGCATCATAATTGTAAAACTGAATGAACAATTTAAACTCAACCAATTCATTGGAGGAGAAAGTGTTAGTTCATTATGATAGTTCAATTATTGCGAATATTCTACTGAAGGAAGTTATAAGAGAAATGGGATTTAGTGGAAATTCGTTAAAAAATTTAAGAATTGATCAAAAAATAATCGAAAAATGTAAAAAATTGATCGATAAAAGGTTTAAAGACGAGAGCTTTAGAAACGAATTAAAACGCTCTTTATCTTCATTTTAATTCAAATGTACACAAAACCCAGAATGAAGAATTTTCAACGAAAATTCTATTACCTTTCTAGATTTTTCATCCAAGCAACTCTGTATTGAAGCTGCTCGTCGGTAGGATTTTCCATTTCCTCAAAAATATGCTTAGTTTTCCTTTGTAGCAATACTCCACTAATTATAATTTCTTTATTATTACGATTAACTACTAAATCAAAAGGATCACCAACACTCATTTTAAAAATTTTCTCAGCAATTCCACGAGCAGATTGCATGGTTACTTTTTCACCAAGAGCTTCGATTAGAACGTCATTCTCTTTCAAACCAAATTTTTTAGCTTCATCACTAATACCAATAAGAATAACTTGTTTGTCTTCATTCATGGAAATACTAGCACCAATTGTCGGACGAGAATCTTCTGATTCTACCTCATGGATGTAGCTATATCCGAGTTTATTCATATACTCCACATAGGGAAGTGATTTTGATCCACGGATATAGTAATCAATAAACTGCTCAATCTCTGGGTAAGTCATCTCAACAATGATATCAAAAAAGCCATTTTCGGGAAACGGTTTGTCCTTTCCGTATCTCACAAGAAGATCAATATAGACCTCTCGCCACCCTCTCGTTCCTCCAGAAAGCTCAAGGAGTCTAAGATCCAACATCGCAGCTGTAATAGCTCCACGATTGTAGAAATTTATGAACTGATCATTAATGCTATCTTGATAAACACCTTTACTCATTTCCGTTAGGCTGATATTTGGATCATACATATCATTGATTCTGAGTTTTCTAGAAAATTGCTCGAGATATTCTTCTGGAGTTGTAATGCCACTTCTCAATTGCATTATATCGGAAACCCATTCCGTAACTCCTTCATAAAGCCAGATGTGCTGAGAGGCAGTAGGAACTTCAAAATTATAGGTATGAATTATTTCGCTGCATAAATTAAGCGGAGTTAAAATATGCATAAACTCATGAGCCATTGCGCTTCTTATACCTGGTAATCCTCGAATAGACATGGGTTGCACGTAAAAAGAGCTATAAGAATGTTCAAGAGCACCACCACCCATCAATCCATTTATTTGATAGTACTGCCAATCGAATAAAAGCATTAAAAAGGTATATCTATCTACAGGAGCATAGGTAATGAACTCTTTTGATGACTGAAGCACTTCGTTAGCAAGGGATAATATTTTATTCGCGGTAATTGCACTATCTGATGCAAACACATATACCCCAACGTCAATCTCACCGACTTTTGTAAACGCAGTAGATAGTTCTCCCATTAGTATAGGTGAATCTGCTAGGCGATCATAAGTTTCAGACACATAGAAACCATTCTCATCTTTTTTCAATGAAGTACCCAAAATCCAATCAGAATCGTACTCTAATTTAAGTTTCGATGGATATGACTGCAAATCCTTAAAATAGCCCAGTACGGCAAAAGTATTAATAGCCACATAGTGACTATCAATTCCAGAACCGCTCATAGGCATCGGATAATTTTTATCTAAATCAGCATCAAATGTATCGTTAATTTTGTATCTGATTTCAGAAAGTTTGGAGATGTTGTTAATTTTCCATTGATTTGTTGAAATTTGTTCGATTCCTAATTTATTCCCATCATCATCAAATGCATCGAAGGATTCAACAAATCTACCAAAATCCATTACTTGATATGTGCCCGGAACAGTGGCTGGAAAATTATAAACATTGTTCTCTTCAGTCAGATTGCTAGCTGAAACCGTAACATGAAAAAGATCATCACCTAGTTCAGTAACGTCGATACTATAAATAATTTGCGGTTGTTGGTTTGTGTTTGTTGTGGTTTGCGAACTGCAGCCGACGATGAAAATAATGGAAAGAATAAAAAATAATCTTCTCATCTACTTTCCTATAAGTTGTTTATGTGCCAATAATTTGGACGAACTGAAAGCAGTAATGTTCAGGCAAAGAGACACCAAATTTAGAAAAGAATCTGCAATAATGAAGATGGCGAAAAAGAACTATTCCCTCAATTCTTCAACATCCACACCAAGTTCTCTGAGTTCTTCGATTTTATTCTCGAGCAAGTCGTTTTGTTTTTTAAGCTCTTCAATCTGTTCATCAATAGCTTTTTGATAATCAATCTGGTTCCAATATCCTCGTTCTTCAAAGTAACCTTTGAACAGCCAGTTATGTTTTAACGCCTCCATATTTTCTGCAAACGAACTTAAGCCTTGACGCGCAGACTCGCTTGTTGAAACTAAGTTGGCTATCATAACTCTAACAGAATCGTAAGAGTCTTTATCATTAATTAGTTCTCCAACAAAACCTTCTCCCCGATCAACTTTTGTTAAGATATTTTTTACTGAAACAATAGCAGTATCAATATCATTAAATGCAACTTTTGCAGCCTTTGTTGTTTCTTCTATTAATCCAGCGATATCATCTAAAGTAAGAGATACTTTTTCAAGATCCTTGTTGGCTGTTTGAACCAGTTCCACCGTTGATTCATACAGCTCTGCATCATTAATCAATTTTCCAACAGAACCATTGCCTTTATTTACTTTATTGACAATTTCAGAGAAATCTTTTGTAATATCTCGCATATAGGTGATTATTGCTTGAGAATCTTCCATTAATTGGGTTATGTTCATTGGGGTTTTGGATTTAATAAAACTTCCCTCATCTGCTACAGGTTGATCCGGTGAGCCGGGAGTAATTGCAATTATTTTTTTACCAACAAGCCCCTCAGTCTGAATTGAGGCCTCGCTATCAATTCTAATAAAGTGTCTTAATTCTTCCTCAATCCGCATAGTTACGATTACTGAGCCCACTGAATCATCGGCAAGCACAATACTACTGACACTTCCAATTGTATACCCGCTTAATCGAACCGGCGCACCAGATTTTAAACCCTCTATGTTTAAAAATTTTGATTGTATATTGATGCTGGTAACAAAAAGAGATTCTTTATTCCCAATCATAAAAATTGATAGAACAATTAACACGGTTCCAACAAAAATAAACAGGCCTAAACGAGCTCCCTCTAGATGCTTGAACATATTATTCTCCTAAACTGAAACTCTAGTCAGTTAAGACTTTGTTACTGAAAAAATTATTTAGAAACTTATCTTCTGAATTTGTCATTTCGTCAATTTTACCTTCAAACACTATCTTCGCATCATTAAGCATAATTGCTCTATCTGCAATTATTTCTGCGCATAACAAATCATGTGTAACTATAATTGATGTCATCTTCAATTTTTTTTGTAAACTCAATATTAGTACACTAATTTCTTTTGAAGTTATTGGATCTAATCCTGTTGTTGGCTCGTCATAAAACATTAGAGCAGGCTCTGTGATAATTGATCTAGCAAGTCCAATTCTTTTTCTCATTCCACCCGAAAGCTCTGAAGGCATTTTACCAACAGCTTCTTCTAGACCCACAAGTTCTAATGTGTGAGTAACTTTATAATCAACTTCGTCTTGAGAAAAGTTAAAATTTCTTTTTAATGGAAACTCAAGATTTTCTCTGACACTCATAGAGTCATATAGAGCGGCACCCTGAAAGAGAAAACCTAAATTTTTTCTAAAATGATTCAACTCTTTTCTTGAAAATTCAATTACATTTTCTCCGTTCACGAAGATATTTCCATAATCTGGTTTAAGTAAACCCACGATACACTTAAGCAAAACGCTTTTACCTGTACCACTTTTCCCGAAAACCACCAGGTTTTCACCTTCATTAACATGCATAGAGATATCCCTCAAAACATGAAGATCTCCAAAGCTCTTCGAAAGGTTGGCTATTTCTATCATCCTACTGATGGCCAAATCCAAACTGTTATTTTTACTAATACCATATCAGAAATAAGAATCAGTAATGAAGACATTACTACTGCTGTTGTTGAGGCTCTTCCAACTCCCTCAGTACCTCCGTCAGCAGTATATCCTTTATATGAACCGACAATGCCAACAATATACCCGAAGAAGAAAGTTTTAGACAATCCTGGAATAAGATCACCAAATGTAAGAGAGTCAATTATTGAGCTAGTATAATAAATCACATTCATCGGTTCTGATAGTGTTATGGCGATGAATCCACCAATAAGAGCAATAAATATTACATATATCGAAAGTATTGGTAGAATCATAGTTGTTGCTATAACGCGTGTTACAACCAAATATTTGAAAGGATTTACGGCGGATACGTCCATTGCATCAATTTGTTCGGTAACCCTCATTGATGAAAGCTCAGCCCCAATACCGGAACTTACTCTACCCGCAAAAATTATTGCAGTTAGCACAGGCCCCAATTCTCTTACCACTGAAAGAGCAACCGTTGATGGTAGAAAATCAGTAGCTCCAAATCGTTCCATTACAGGATATGACTGAAGCGCAAGAACAAACCCCAGAATGAAACCCATTATACTTACAATTGGAAAAGTTTTAACACCAAGCTCAATCATATGCTTTTTTATTTGAGCAATTTCATAAGGTGGGATGACAGATTGCTTTAAAAACTCAACATTAAATAATGTCAATCCGGAAATATTTGCAAAGAAAGCATAAAGTCTTTCACTTCTTGATGGATTTTGTTTGTATTTAATTTGAGGTAAATTCATGCAATTATTAGAAATATAAGAATTACTAAAAATAACAAAGATGTGTATTAGTTACATCATTAATATAAACTTTCAGAAGATGATAAGAGATCTAAAATGCGTTCAATATGTGCTCTATCTCTGCTTGTTCGTTACCCCTTAGCAGAACCCCGACAACATCAAACCTACAATCTGTGTCTGTAATATTTTTATCAACAAGGTATCCCTCAGCAATTTTTCGAATTTGTCTTTGTTTACTTTTTGAGATTGCTGAAATGGGAGGACCAAACTCTAGATTTTTTCTAGTTTTTACTTCTACAAATACGAGCACATCGTTATCAAAAGAAATTATGTCTATCTCACCATGCCCATATCTATAGTTTCTCTCGACAATTTTGAAATTCTTTTCTACAAGAAAATCACAAGCGTAATCTTCTCCCTTGTTTCCTGTATGTTGCCTAAAAGTTGCCAACTATAATTCCACAAACAATGATCTTTGATCTAATATTTTTCCTAAAAAACTTTTCCGATGTAAGAAGGTAATGCCGTGAGTTTTTATAGCCTCAACGTGTTGCCTTGTTCCATATCCCTTATTCTTCTCCCAGTGATATTCTGGAAACTGTTGTGACGCCTGACACATTATTCGATCCCTAGTAACCTTTGCAATTATTGAAGCGGCAGCAATTGAAAACGAGGCGCTGTCACCCTTAATAACAGATAGAGTTTTTTTGTTAGTTTCAAAAGAGCGATTTCCATCTATCAATATCAAGTCAGCCATTATTGATAAATTACCCACGGCCTGCGACATGGCCTCCATTGTCGCTTGCAAAATGTTTATTTTATCAATCTTTTTTTGATCAACTATTCCAATACCATAAGAAAGAGATTTTGATATAATCTCATCAAACAATCTATAACGAGACTTTTCCGATAATTTTTTAGAATCGTTTACTCCAACAATAATAGTACCATTATCAAACATTACCGCAGCAGCTACAACAGGACCAGCTAATGGGCCTCTACCAGCCTCATCAACACCAGCGATTAATTTGATGTTTGAATTAATAAACGAATTATCAAATACCTTTAATTTGTTCAGATTTTGCTCCCCAATAAAATTGCTATAATTCCAACAACCATACTAGTTTTAAACAACATACTTGCTAATGAGAGGTTGTAAGCAGATGCCGACCTTCGAAGTTTAAGAATTATAAATACGATTATGCTGTTTACAAAGGTAATGACCAGAATGAAATATATAATATTGTAGATATTTACCAGAAATGGAATAGCTGTTGTCAAAATAAAAAGCAGCCCGATTATCGTTATCACATTTATTGTTTTATAAATTCCATGTTTCCCAGGGAATGTTATAAAACCACTAATTTGATCGCCCTCAATATCTTCAATATCTTTTATTAATTCTCTTATTAAATTTATTAAGAATGCGAAGAGCGCAGGAAAAATTCCGCAAAGAGAATTACCAGCAATTATACTCCCGAATATAAATGCTAAACCAGTAAGGATTGCTATGGTTATATTTCCAACAAGCGGAATACTTTTTAATTTTAAAGAGTAAAAATAAAGCAATACCACGGTGAAAGACACAACAAGGAAAGCATAAACGCTCAAAAAGAGAGTAAGAAAGATAGAAACTGCAATTAAAATATAATATGTGTGTAAAGCAGTCCTTGGGTCTAGAATACCAGCAGGCAAAACCCTATTGGGGTGATTTATTTTGTCTGACTCAAAATCGAAATAATCATTTATAATATTTCCCGAAGCAGCTACCATAGCACCAACAATTCCCCCAAATAGAGCTTTCCAAAAAACTTGATCAATGTCACCACAAATGAAACAGGCAACCTCTATAGTTATAAAAGTAATTATACAATTTAATGGTCTACTTATTTTTAGCATTGCAAGAAACAAAACCATCTAAAATTCCCCTATCAATCCAAAGTGAATTTTCCCAGTGCTGAACGAATCACCCTCGCCCAGCGCATAACTAACCCCTAGAAGCCCTAGTCCAGTTTCAAAAGTTATTCCTAACCCATATCCAATTTTTAGATCAGAGACTTCAGGCAAATTTAACGTAGGTAGTTGATCTCTAAGATAATATCCAATATCTGCAAACATAAATGCATAAGAGCGACGACCCAGCAAATATCGATATTCAATATTTGTCCACATTAATCTATTTCCTTCAAATTGATTTTCACGATAACCACGTAACGTATTTGTTCCCCCCATTCGATACATATCACTGATCTCAACATTATCACCTCTAATCTCTCGAAGGTGGATTCCAACAGTAGGGATATTGCGATTGAACAATTTATAGTGAAGAACAAAGTCAAGTTCAATGCTGTACTGCTTTGGCGAAACATTCATTGTATCTGGCACATACTCCGCAGGCCCGTTAATGTTTTTTGATCGATATTTATAGGAATTTAAAAAGTATAGTCCAGTAGAGGGAACAAGAATATCATCCCGCGTATCAATTTTCAGATTTACCCCACTGATGAATGACCTTGAATTATAAACAGTAAATCCTCGTGAATCTGGATTCGTTGGAATAGTGTATTCCTGAGAAAAGATCAATGCTGCTGACATTGACTCAGTTGCAAGAAACTCTATATTTCCATTCAGAAGTCTTTGAACATAGGATGAATCTTGTTGTCTCTGGAATAAAAGCAGATCAACATTAAGGGGAAGCCCCAAGATCCATGGCTCTAAATATTTTAACTCAAGCTCTTGAGAAAATCTATCAACTTTATTCCACTTAAAAGAAAAAGCCCGGCCTGTTCCAAATAAATTTCTTAGACTGATATTTGCTAAACCAGTAATATATCCGCTCTCGTTATCGTCTGAAGAGGGAATGTATCCAATAACACCATCAAAACTGTTAGTTTCTTTCTCAATAACGGTTACTTCTAAAACCCCTTTGTCTTTAGAGTCAAAATAGTATGATGGAATTTCTACTGGATTAAAAAAATGAAGTCGGTTCAATTTGGCAGGAATATCCTCAATCTTTTCCTGAGAATATGATTCGCCCTTTTGAAACCTTAGGCTTCGCTTAATTACATTATCTTTGGTCTTTGTGTTTCCAACTATTATAACTGTATCAATCGAACTGATTTGGTTTTTTGCAAGTTTAAGATAAAGATCGACAAAGTATTCTTCGGTTTCAGAATCATAAAAAAAGTATGTCGATTCAGCATGAATTGAGGCAAAGGGAAAACCGTTGTTCTCAAAGTAATCGAGTAACTCCGAGAATGAGAGTTCAAGTTCATCCATAATGAAAGGAGAACTTCTCAGATTTTCCAACTCATCATCAATAATCTCTTGGTCAAGGGAATCTATATTAGAAATACATATATCATTAATGTAAGTTTGAGACCCCTCATCTAAAGAAATTGAAAAATTTACATATTGCGAATCTTCTGAAACCTCAGACAATATGTTATTAAATTCAAAATTATAATATCCATTTCTTGCAAGTTGTTTTGAAATCTTTTTCTTGATAGTATCTTCAGTTGTGT
This sequence comes from uncultured Ignavibacteria bacterium, assembly GCA_963751695.1. GTDB lineage: Bacteria > Bacteroidota > Ignavibacteria > Ignavibacteriales > Melioribacteraceae > SZUA-22. The sequence goes on from CAVVVP010000003.1 coordinate 534,985, forward strand.
CATTATACTTCAGAGTACTGGTCTCAATCCATGAAAGGTATTTGGATTCTGCGAAGTCTACGTTACCGTCAATCGTAATTCTATTTATAGCTTGACCAAGAGTATTTACAGCACTGCTTGCTAAAAGAACAGCAAAAAGGATAAATTTAGTGAGTAGGGGAGTCATCTATCAATTTTAGTTTTTTTCCAATGGGATTTATGGAAACATTTTTGATAAGCTTTTTGATTTCTACGAGCTTGGTATTACAAACCTCCCATTTGCATGCATTTTCTGCTCCAAGAGCGGCACCGATTTTAACAAACTCATCGAATACCAGTCCCTCCTCAATTCCATAAATTATTCCAGAAATAAAAGCATCACCGCTTCCAGTTGGATCGATTTCATTTACTTGTGGTTGTTCAATTTTATAGACGAAATCAAATTTTGATGAATAAAAATCATTTGGTCCATCAGTTAAAAAACAGAGTTTAACTCCTTTCTCATAAAGTTTGCTCAGAAAATTGATCTTCTTCTGCTCTGTAGAAAGATTCAATGAAAATGAGCTTTCAAGTTCTTGTAAATTATTATGAACTATCGTTGGAGAGGCTTCAATAGAAGACGGCAAATGTTTTCCGTAAGTATCAAGTACTGAAAGTTTATCAAGTTTGTTCGCCAACCCAATCCCAAAACTATATATATCATCTGTTTCTGGGGAGGGAGAACTGCCCGAAAAGACTACGATTGAACAATTTTGCATCATCTTCTTTAATTTTTCTTTGAACGCACTTGCCTCACTTCTCGCAATAATTGAATTTGGTTCAAAAAGAGTTGTGAGTCTTTTCCGTTTTGTCTCAACGGCCAAAGTTGCTGATCGCGTCTCAGCTTTTGTAGGAACAGCGAAATAATTTATTCCTTCATCAGATAGAAGTTTGCGAAAGATCTTTCCATTATTCCCACCAAGGAATGTCAGGGCAATATTATCAACCCCCAAAGCGTTTAGCTGGCGACTGACGTTTATTCCTTTACCTCCTGCGTGGTATAATTTCTTAGAACCCCTATTTGATTTCCCTAAGCTCAGAGATTCATAGCAGAGTCTGCTTTCTATTAGTGGATTTAATGTTACAGTTAAGATCATCGATGTTGAGAAAAATAAAAAATGAATTATTGTCTGTATCTGTACCAATCACCGTAGTTAAAGTTCGCCAGCTTATAATCGCCAAATCCTGTTTCATCAATGAAAACAAAACGCTGATTTATATTATAATAATACCAGATCTCATATGGTTTGCTATCGTACTCAAATGGATGTCTGTCAACATTATTTGGCGGTCCAAGCACAATGTAGATCATTCCCATGTCAGTTCTCCACCCAGCATAATAATGTTCGAAATGTTTATTTGCATAGGCAACTCTGCGGTAGTATTCGTTCAACACTTCATTATAAATCGTTTCTGGATTAGGATCTTTTGATTTCCAAAATTCTTTAAACTTTTCTAAACGCTTTTCCGAATTTTCAGCATCAAGAATCTCATCTCTAGTATCACTCTCTGCTATGTGAACCATTTGGTCAATAGCGTCTTCAAGATTTGTAATTGTTGCAGGGAAACCATAAATCCTGGATAGAAAACTTTTTGCACTTCCGCTTATTGGATCGCCATCCTCATCCACTGCTTTTACAATAAGATTATATTTTCCTAATGAATAATTTGAATCATCAAGGCCATACTTAATAAAATTAATACCTTGCGAAACCTCTTGAGATACAGATTTAGAGAAGACAATTTCCTCTTCAGTGTTTTCAATTTCATAATTCAGTTTAAGTGTTTGATCGTTATCAGAATAAAGTTCATAGAAAAAATAAATGACAGAATCTTGAGTTGTATATGATCTAGCGATGTTTGGGATAATCTGACTATCAATTTCGGATTTTATAAACATTATATCACTAAATTGAATCGGCTTATCAAATTCTTGAAGGTTTAAAATTGCTTCTACAGTATAGTCTTTCTTAGAGTCTTTATCAAAAACATTGCATTGAAGAAGATATGTTTCAGGTTCAAGATCAAAAGACCTGTAATCGAACTTAAAGTTTTTTTCAGAAGATGCCGCGTCAAAGTCAGAAGCAGTAATTTTGGAATTCCAGACTTTTTCCAGGAGAAGATCGTCTTTGTCCTCATCATAAAATGACAGAGTAACCGAATATCTGGCGACAAGCTCACCCCGTCTTTTCACAAACTGTAGGTTTTTGTATGGAATTTGAATAAACACATCCAATCTGGATTTGTTCGGTGTCTCAGATTTATAGCTCCCCGCATCAAGATAAAACCCTGGATAGTCGCCGATGGAAACAATTCCATGTGAATATTCAACCTGCCCGATAAGGATGGTTGAAAATAAAAGCGATATGATTACTACGTACTTCATCTGCTTATTGTATTATTAATTTAGCAAATAAATCATACTCTCCGCAATCTATTATTTCGGTATCATAAATTTTACCGATCTCTAGTTTGTTATTCTTACTTTCTATAAAAACCTCGCCATCAACCTCTGGGGCATCTTTTTCAGAACGGCCAATGTAATACTCATCATCTAAAGAGTCTATGATGACTTTAATGTTTTTTCCAACCATTGCTTCATTCTTTTTTAAAGAGATATTCTGCTGAATTTCCATTAATTTAGCCCGTCGTCTTTCTTTTTCCTCCTCTAAAACTGGATCACTCAGTTCGTAGCCTGTAGTGTTTTCTTCTTGTGAATATTTAAATGCACCAACTCGATCAAATTCTATTTCTTCTAAAAACTGACAGAGTTCGTCAAAATCCTGTTCTGTTTCATTTGGATATCCTAAAATAAAAGTTGTTCTCAGTGTAAGATTTGGGATTCTTGCTTCTAGAGTCTGCAGTAATTCCTTAGTTCTTCTTGAAGAAATACCTCTCCTCATAGATTTTAAAACATTGTCTGAGATGTGTTGAAGAGGCATATCTATATAATTCAATATTTTGGGATTATTGGCAATCTCGTCAATAAGATCTTCTGGAAAGTGGGATGGATAAGTATAAAGTATTCTAATCCACTGAATGCCTCCGATCTTGCTTAATTTGTTTAGTAGCTCGGCGAGATTTCTCTTATCGTATAGATCAATTCCATAGTCGCAAGTATCTTGAGCAATGATAATAAGTTCTTTCACCCCTTTTCTTGCCAAGGCATTTGTCTCTTCTAACAATTCTTCCATTGGTTTTGATTTATGTATTCCACGCATAATGGGAATGGCACAAAATGAGCAGGGATTATCACAACCTTCGGAAATTTTAAGATAGGCATAATGTTTCGGAGAAGTAAGTTCGCGTTCTCCTAGAAGTTCTGTTTTTAAATCGCCACCAAGTTCTTCAATAATGCCTCTATAGTCTTCTGTGCCGAAATACTTATCAACTTCTGGAATGTCGTTTTTAAGTTCAAATTCATATCTCTGTGATAAGCAGCCCGCAACGATAACTTTTTTCACTTTGTGGGTCTTTTTAAGCTCTGCTGCTTCAAGTATGGCATTTATCGATTCTTCCTTTGCATCGTTAATAAATCCGCATGTGTTGATTATTATTGAATCAGCATTGTTCGGATCATCAACTAGCTCGAAGTCATTAATTTTAAGCTGGGCCATCAATCGCTCTGAATCAACAGTGTTTTTTGCACAACCCATTGTTATTACACTTACTTTTTCTTTCATGTTTAAACTTTCTTTTTGAATTACAAAGATACTGAATTATAGGTAATTAACTTTGTAAGCTAAAGTTCGAGATAGCAAAAACTCCACAAAAGTAGTTCAGATTTTTTAACTTAACCCAATGATTATAATTTAAATGGTTTTGTAGAATGAAACATTCAGAAAAATCTCAAAGCAAGTATGTTGACGTAATTGGTTTTCCAATGGACCTTGGGGCTGATAGGAGGGGTGTTGATATGGGCCCTTCAGCACTTAGAATTGCTGGAATTGAGGAAAAATTGAAAACACTTGGATATAATGTTACAGACCTGGGTGATATTGTTATTAGAAACCAAGAACGACAAAAAGTAAAATTCACGAAATTAAAGTATTTAACAGAGATTGTTAAAACTTCTGAGGTCTTGGCAAAAAAGGTAGAGCGATCTCTTGATTCTGGACATTTTCCACTCTGCCTTGGAGGGGACCATTCAATGGGAATTGGTACGATTGCCGGAATAGCGTCTCACTGCAAAAAAGAGAAAAAACGTCTTGGAGTAATTTGGATAGATGCGCATTCTGATATGAATACAGATGAAACCACTCCTTCAGGAAATATTCACGGAATGCCTGTTGCAGCTTCGCTTGGTGTTGGAAATAATGAATTAACAAGCATTGGGGGAATATCCCCAAAGCTTAAGGCAGAAAATTTTCACCTTATAGGAATTCGGAGCATAGACACGCTTGAGCGTGGATTGATAAAAGAACTCTGCCTACCAGTTTATACCATGACAGATATTGATAGAAAAGGAGTAAATTTTCTAATTAGCAAAATATTAAAAGAACTTAAGCAGAATGTTGACCATATTCATATCAGCTTTGATCTCGACTCAGTTGATCCAAGTATTGCACCAGGCGTTGGAACTCCTGTTCCAGGCGGATTGAGTTATCGTGAAACACATTTAATAATGGAGACCGTTGCTGAATGTGGCTGCATGTCATCGCTTGAGGTTGCCGAGGTCAATCCAATCTTGGATGACAAGAATAAGAGCGCAGAATTTGCGGCGGAACTTGTTGCTTCCAGCATGGGCTTAAGGATTCTCTAACTAAATGGAAAACCTATTTTACGAAAAACCTAAACCGGAAAATCGGTACGACCTTTTTAAGGACGACATACCTTATCAAAAAAAGAAATTAAGAAGATCCACAAATGACAAAATATTTTTCGGTGTTTGCGGAGGAATAGCTGAACGCATCGGCATTGCATCTGTTTTGGTAAGACTTGTTTTTACTGCAGGTATTTTGCTTGGTGGTTTTGGGGTGATTCTATATGCATGTCTAACATTGGTAATACCTAAAAACAAGCATGAAGTAGAATTAGAAAACAAAAACTTAGTGTCTGTAAAAAATAAGAAATCATTGTTTGGCATTATTCTTCTGTTTATTGGAACTTATTATTCAATAATGCCCACGAATTATTTCCCATTTCTGTTGTTCATTGAAATCCCAACACAACCTATTTTGGCACTTCTATTTCTTGGGTTTGGTTTCTGGGCTTATAAAAACAATAAGAATACTTCTGGAGAACAGATAGAGGTTAAATATGTTCGACCAAGAAGAGGAAGACTTTTTCTTGGTGTCTGCATTGGCATTTCTGAATATCTTGGGACTTATTCGATCTTGATTAGGTTGGTCTTAATAGTTTTTTCATTTATGACGCTTGGACTTGGTATAGTTCTATATCTATTAATTGCAATGTTGTCAGAAACAGAGCTTGGGGGGGAAGTTGAAAAATAGAATTTCCCCAATTGGTCTAACTTCTTTTAGTCTTGGAGCACTTCTTATACTTCAGCTAATTGGAGAGATTGACATTTCTCTAGAAAAGATTTACAGCAACATGTTAATGTTTTTGGGAATTGTGTCAGTTTTTGTTTCCATGAATAGAAGAAACAAAGGGGGTTTATTCACAGGAGTGTTGGCATTTATGGTTGGAACAACAATGTTCGTTTTTAACCATTATGATATTATGACAACGAATAAGATAATCTTACCAGTGTTATTATTCATTGTTTCAATTCCATTTCTGTTTCTATTCATAGACGACGGCAGCCAAAAGATATTTTTACACATTTCTTTGTTTTTACTCATAAGTGGAATCGGTTCGCTTATTTTTTATGGTGAGGTTGAGTGGATACGATTTTCAGCATCAATAAGTAGAACAGTTTTTAATTTGTGGCCTTACATTTTTATCATCGTGGGGATTGGCGTGCTTACGGACAGAAGAAGTAATTATTAATTTAGGGGTCTACCAATATTCCGCTCAGATAGATTCTAGCTGAAGGTTTAGTCGCTGCTGAATTAGATTCCAAAGTAAGAACAAATTGATAAACCCTTTCACGTGGCCCATTTGGAATTTGAGTGATCTTGATGTACTTGTCATCAGGAATTGAGTTAAATGAATTTAGATTTTGCTGGGAGTTTTTTCCTAACATCCAAAATGTATAGAATTCATGTTCTCCAGGTTTTGGCATTTTTTTGAGTTCAAGCAATCCTTCACCCGCATCAAGTGATAGAAAAAAACGGCCAAAACTTTTTGGATTATCTTTACCGCCAGATAAAGGGGCAATAAGGATGTCTGGATTATTGAAGAAATCTACAAAATTCATATGCTCTGTTATAAAATCTTTTGCAGCAGAAGTCTCAGAATTAATTTCAGTTAGCTGCTTTTTCATAGACTCAATTTTCTCACTCAGTTCAGATGTTTCATTTGAAAGGAGAAAAGAAAAGATCAGCAATCCAGCCAAAAGTATAAAGTTGAATATCCAGAATAGCTTTGATTTTGAATATTGTGCATCTTCTTCTTCGACTTGTTGATCATATTTGGGATGAATGGTTTCTTCAATTACTTTTAGAGACTCAGGCTCCGCTTCTTGAATCTGGTGATCAACAAGGGTTACATGGGGCTTGTCCTCATCAAGTTTTGATTCTTTGATATCCTTTGTAATTCTTCTATCTGGCAAAGAACCATCAAGAATTTTTTTGTGAGTTTCGAGGAGCTTATTTCCTAGATGGTCTGATAAGTATTCTGGAACTTCTTTTTCTTTAAGTGAAAGAGGTAGCAAAGAAATGATGTATTGAAGTTTTCCAAGCTCATTTTCTGGAAGATAACCTCCATCTTTTTTATGTTTCTTCAAGTATGAATAATTCTCATTATCCATGCATCCAACGGCATATGAAGCGATCATTTCTTTTAGATCATTTTGTTCCGCTAAGTTTGTAGAAGTTCCTAACAAGTGGTCTTTTAGGCTATGAAGAGAGATCATAATCTTTGACCGAATTGTTGTTATAGGAATATTCAGTTTATCAGCAATTTCATTAACAGTAAAAGCATCATAATAAGAAAGATAAAGAACATACTTTTGTGCCTCAGTGAGTTTTCTAGAAGCTTCTTCAACAGAAAATCTCTTTTTAGTTGCGGATGCAAGATCGAGGGCATCAATACTATCATCTAGATCAGGCAGAATATAGAAGTCATCATATTCGTCTTCATCCATTGACTCATCTTTTTGAGCAGAGTGTTTTTCTCGAATAACATTTACTGCTTTATTTCTTGCAAGAGTGATGAGCCAACTATAAGTATTACCGCTTTGAAAATTAAAAAGATCAATTTTACGCCAAAGGGAAATAAATACATCAATCAATATTTCTTCAGCAATCTGACGATCGCTAATTATTCTTGAGATGAGTGGAAAAAGAATCGTGGAATATCTAGAATATACCTCTTCAAGAGCATGGGGATCATACTTTTCAATCTTAATAAATAGTTCAATATCTGTGAGATCTTTGTAGCTTTTCAACTTAGATAAAGTTTTACTTTGAATTTAAAAGTAAAGTTAACACACGTAAAATGCAATATTTTAAGGGATTTAACAACAATTGTTTATGCTTTCTTATTTCTTACGATAGTCTTTTTTATATATTCTATAGCTTCTGGAACTTTACAAGCAGTTTCTCCCATATTTACATTTACTTTTCCAATCTCTTTAGCTGCTGCTATTGCAGTTTTTATTAATGATGGTACATATGAGCCAACTGAAATTATAAATCCGTTCATTGTATACTTCACTCTATTTGGGGATTTTTGCAAGTTCAATTTTACTCGCTCAACCAATTTTTTTGCAATTTCGGGCTCTAATTCCTCGTCACATTTGGGAGACAAAATAGCTGCCAATGTTGCCCAACCAGCGGAGGCAACCATTTCCTTTGGAGAATCAATCCATTTTAATGCAAGTTCTTTTCCGTGCTTGTTTCTCGAGGCCACACCAGGGACGGTATATTCACTTATCATATACCAGTATGCTTTTTTTACCCAGTTATTAAGATCGGATTTTGTCATTGCATTTGGATCTGCAATTAATCCAGCAAGATACATAGCATCTGAATTTCCAGTTTCATAAAGCTCTTTTGCAAGATTATTATCAATCTTGATCTTTTTCTGTATCTTTTTCAATTCCCCTACTTTTACTCCATAGAAAGGCTCTTTGGCTCCATGGCGCATCAGAACTTTCTTGGTATTTTCGTTTCCACGTGATTTAAGTTTATTCATTACTTCTTTTAGTGTCATTATCAATCCTTTCGAATTTATTTTGAAAAGGGGGTTAAAAGATTCACCAGATTTTTCTTTAAATTATGTTGTGATGCCGCAATTTTATTATGGCGCAGATTATATTCCATTCCATCAAAACCATAAACCTCTATTCCAGCTTCTTCGGCTATTAGCACACCGGCAACCATATCTTCAAACTCGCTCTCGAAACTAACTAAGGCATATATTTTTCCCAAAGCAAGATTGCACCAATCCAAGGAAGGTGCCCACATTGTCAGGGTTCTAGAAAAATGATTTGTTATTATTGTTTGAAGTTCAGATGTAGTTTCATCTGAAATCTCCAACTTAGAATGCCCCTTAATGAATGAAATAACGTTATAATTTGAAGAATTTAAACTCTTGGGTAGAATTTTATTTCCGTTTAAGTAGGCACCGTTGCCCTTCTCAGCCACAAACAACCTGTCTGTGATTGGATCATAAACAACGCCAACAATAGTTTTGCCATCGTTCGTTAGTGCAAGTGAGACAGAAAAATATGGAATTCCTACATAGTAATTATTTGTTCCGTCAAGAGGATCTATGAACCATTTATAATCACAGGAGTTTTCGATAGAGCCAACTTCTTCAGAGTAAATACTATGCTCTGGGAAAGAATTCAGAATGTGTTTGAGAATAATGTTTTCACTTTCTTTGTCTATACTGAGCCCAATATCAGACTTCGATTTGTAGATTGGATCATGGTTTTCATTAAACCGAGCGAGAAGAAATTTGCCGGCCTCAAGTGCTGCATTCATTGCAACCTCAAGATAAACACTTCTCTTATTCATATTAAGCAACTTCTACTATTTTATACACCTGATCTCTTGGACGAACCATATCGTCTAAATAAAAAGTTATTTCTTCTCCTTTGCTTGCAGAATCAATATGCTTTTCGTCCTTTACTATGGACTGTAAAGTTGTTTCCACCAAACCGGTAGTATTTCCTGTTATATAAATAGAATCACTTATGCTAACTTCGCCAGCCTCTAGTTTAATATGAGCAATTTTTGATTTTTTATAATAGTTAACAACTTTTCCAATATAGACCTTTTTAGTAGTTGCTTGATTGCCATATCTTTCAGTATAATCATATCCACTTGGTGTTCCGAAGTAAAAGCCTGATGAAAATCCTCGATTGTAAACTTTTTGCAAATCCCTATACATTTTATTTTTTATTTCATCAGTCAAATTACCTTCAAAATAAAGGTCAATAGCTTTTTTGTATGTTGATATGGTTGTGTGAATATACTCTGGACTCCTCTTCCTTCCTTCTATCTTAAATGAGTCTATTTTAGCTTCGATCAATTGATCAACAAACTCAATTGCACAGAGATCTTTGGGCGACATTACATAATCCTCTCCAATAATATAACTGATATCTTCAGATTTATCATATATTTCATACTCTCTACGACAGGGCCGTAAACACTCACCGGTATTAGCGCTCTGCCCGAAGGCGTGATGACTCATAAAGCACCTTCCGCTTAGAGCAACGCACATTGCCCCGTGGACAAAAGCCTCAACTTCAATATCTAGATCTTCTTTGATCTTTTTTATATTTTCAAGGGTTACTTCGCGAGCAAGGACGATTCTATTTGCCCCCATCCGCTGATAGGCTTTTGCCGCACTAACGTTGCTAATAGATGCTTGAGTACTAATGCATAGAGGTAGGTTATATTCAAGTGCTTTATCTATCACAGCCATATCCCAAGCAATGATCATATCTACCCTTGCCTTCTTAGCAGCTAGCAGAAGATTGTCCAGCTTATCTGTTTGATCATCAAAAACAATTGCATTTACTGTTAGATGAGCATCAACTTTATTTTCATGGCAGAACGCAACAAGCTCATCTAATTTATCCATCTCAAAATTATTAGCTTTAGCCCGCATATTTAATTCTTCGACTCCAAAATAAACAGCATCAGCTCCTGCATTAACAGCAGTTGTTAACATTTTCCAATCACCAGCCCCTGCCAAAAGTTCAGGTCTCTTAATCTGCATTAATTACTTTCCTTTTTGTATAACAGTTAAAATTACTAAATGATTTTATAAATTATTTTTTAACTTGAATGATACGAAATAATTCAATTCAATTATGCGCGAAACAAAATATTCTGACATACTACACCTTATTCAACAAAAACTCAAATGCAGGGCTTGTTATATTCTCATGCTCAATAACTCTGCTAATATTTTAGATTACGAAGGAGATATTGCGCTTTCAGAAAAAAACATGCTCAGGTTTAACGAATTTTTAAAAAATAATCAAGAAGCATCAAATATTGAAATAGCTAGCTGGGAATCTACACAAGAGGTGGTTAAATCTCATAACCTTAAAAGCATTAAAGTCTTGAAATTGTATAAGGCACATAGTACTGGATATTTTCTTGTGCTGTTTTTAACTCCGGAGAGTAGAACAGAAATAATCGATGATCATAGTGAAAAGTTAATCAACATCCTTGCAAAACTGATTGAGCTAGATTTAGAAATAATTTCTCAACACTCTGAAGTGAGATCCAGAACCCTAATTGATGCTGCAATAGATTTTGTCTTTTCACTAAATGGGTTTGGTTACATAATTGAAGTTAATGAAAATGGGGCCAATGCACTTGGTTATGAAGTAGAGGAAATGCAGGGGAACCATTTTTTAGATTTTATTGATGAAACAAATCGAGTTGAGATTTCTGAAGTATTTCAAAAAATGTTGATGTGTAAAACAACAACTCGTTTTGAAATTGACTTCTTGCATAAACTCAAACGACCAGTTACATATGAATTTTTAGCGACACCCATTTTGGAAAGCGGAAAGATCGAAGGCATGATGGGTATTGGGCGAGATATTTCGAGAAGAAAAAAAAACGAAAAGGAAATCAAAGAATTAAATAACAAACTTAATAATGCTAATAAACTGGTTTCTCTGGAACGGGACAGAGCCAAAAAGCAGATAACCGTTCTTGAAGAACTAAACCTTCTGAAGAATGAATTTATTTCAAATGTATCACACGAACTGAGAACTCCTCTTGCATCAATCGTTGGATTTGCAGAAACCCTCTCCTCTGATGAAAATCTAACACAGGAGAACGTTAAGGAGTTTAGCGACATTATCTTTGCGGAAGGAAAAAGACTTGCAAGATTTATTGAGGATATTCTTGATTTTTCAAGACTTGATGATTCTAAAAACATGAATAAAGAGAAGTGCAGTCTTATTGAATTGATCAATCAAGCAGTAAGTGAAATTACACCCATTATCGAAGAGAAGAATGTCTCTTTAATAAGCGAAATTCCTGAAGCAGAAATTACTATCTTTGCAGACAAGGAAAAGTTATCGAAAGCATTTTTAACAATATTCGAAAATGCAGTTCATTATACAGAAAGCAGCGGACAAATAACTGTATTTGTTCAAGATTTTCTAAAAGAAGTTGAAATATTTGTTACTGATACTGGAATTGGAATTCCCGAAAAGGAACTTAAATTGTTTTTTGAAAAGTTCCATTCAAAAGGCTCCAGTATCACCAAAGCACCTATCACTGGAGCTTCGTTATCTTTAGCTAAACAGATAATTGAATTCCATGACGGCGTGCTTCAAGTAAAAAGCATTGTCGGTGAAGGAACAACGATGATAGTGCATCTACCGAAAATAATTAATTAGTGAGGTTTAATTGGAAAAGCTTGTCTTTATTGTGGATGATGAGCCCTCGATTCAGAAACTACTGACGCACTGGGTAAAAAATCAATGGAAATATAAAGTTGAGATCTTTGATAAGGGTCATGATATGCTTGAAAATCTTTCTCAGAAACCTGATCTCATACTTCTTGACATTATGCTTCCCGACTCGAACGGAGTTGAGTTACTACCAAAAATAAAAGAACACGATCCAAACCTTCCTGTAATAATGCTATCAGCACAAGGCAGTATTGAAGTTGCGATGGATGCGATCAGAATGGGTGCTTTTGATTATTTCACAAAACCAATTGATAACAATAAACTTGAACCTGCAATTAAAAATGCCTTAAGTAATTTTGAGCTACACAAAAGAGTTGAAGAACTGGAAAACCAAATTCAGCAAGAGTACAGTTTTGACAATATTATCTCTGCAGATATTCAAATGCAAAGCGTTTTTAAACTTATTTCAAAAATTCTCGACAATGATATCACAGTCCTCATCCATGGCGAAAGTGGAACTGGTAAAGAGCTAGTTGCTCGGGCAATACATTATAATGGAAAAAGACAGAAAAATCCCTTTGTTGTTGTAAACTGTGCTTCAATTCCAAGAGAACTACTAGAAAGTGAATTGTTTGGCCATGAAAAAGGTTCTTTCACCGGCGCACACCAAAGAAAAATTGGAAAGTTTGAAGCGGCAAATGGTGGGACACTTTTCTTAGATGAAATTGGCGAGATGGAAATGTCTCTTCAAGCTAAAATACTAAGAGTTATACAACAAAAAGAATTTGAGCGAATTGGCGGCAACCAGACAATTAAAACTGATGTAAGAATTCTATCAGCAACCAATAGAGACCTAAAAAAAATGGTTGGGGATGGTGAATTTAGGGAAGATCTTTTTTATAGATTAAATTCTTTTCCAATAGTTGTTCCCCCTCTTCGTAGCAGACGAGGAGATATTGTTATCCTTATTGAACATTTTCTCCAGAAATTTAATAAGAAATTGGATACTAATATCAAAGGCATCTCTAAAAAAGCGATGAAAATACTGTATGATTATAATTGGCCAGGTAATATTCGAGAATTAGAAAACACAATAGAACGCTGTATTATTCTCACAGATGAACATGAAATTGACATTGATGTTCTTCCAGAACAATTACTTTCACCTGAAGAGAATTTAGTGCTTGATAAAAATCAGGCAATGTTTACAGAAAATTCATCAGTAATTCCGTTTGAAACATTAAAGAAAGAAGCGATAAAACACGCACTCGATAGAACAAGCGGCAATGTAGTAGAAGCTGCAAAAAAATTAAAAATTGGAAGAGCGACACTTTATAGATTAATGGAAAAGTATGAGATAGATTCATCCAAACAGAAGTATTAATTTTCTGTTGAAAAATATTTCTAGATTATTATTGTAAAATCTATGACCAAATCTTCGAAACCTCAAATTCTTCTTGTTGAAGACGAACAAAACATAGCACGTCTTTTTAAATTTAACCTTTCAAAAGCTGGATATGAAGTTATGCATGCCCTTGATGGAGAAGAAGGGTTTAAAATGGCCAAGGCATACAGTCCCGACCTTATAATAAGCGATATTATGATGCCTAAAGTAGATGGATTTGCTTTTCGTGAACTTCTTATGTCAGAAGAAAAGCTAAAGTCAATCCCTTTTATTTTTCTAACCGCAAAAGGCTCTGAGGAGGAAATACTCCATGGATATAATTATGATATTCAAGAGTACATCGTAAAAACATCTAGCCCCAAAATTATTCTTGCCAAGCTAAGTGCTGTTCTAAAAAGCAGTGAAGATCAAAAAAACAGAGGCGAAAAAGAAGTAAAGGAAGCTGCTACAACATTAGCAGCAACAGTTGTTCCCGAAAAATTTCCTGAATTTGATGGTTATAAAATCGAGCATTGGCATCTACCCTTTAAAAATGTTCCGGGGGGAGACTTTATAGATTATGTTCGAATAGACGAAGATAATCTAGCTGTGGTATTAGGAGACGTGATGGGCAAAAAATGGGGGGCATGGTATTTTGCTGTGGCATATGCAGGCTATGTTAGAAGCGCAATTCGTTTTGTACTGCAAGACTCCCAAAAACTTACTGCAAGCAAAATAGTTGGACGCGTTAATGAGTCAGTTTTCTTTGATGAGAGAATAGCAGAGGTATTTATAACACTTTCCATTCTGATTATTAATAAAAAAGAAAAAAGAATAAACTATTGTGGTGCAGGGGATTTACCAATTCTTCTTTTATCAAATGGAAAAGTGAAAATAGTGAAATCTAGTGGATTACTGCTCGGTTTTGCCGCAGAAACAAAATACGAAGATCAGGAAGTTGAGCTGTCTAGTGGAGACCAGATATATATGCTGACTGATGGAATCCTGGAATCACGAGATAGCGATGGAATTCCTATTGAAACGCATGGTTTTATCGATATACTAAAGAAGAAAAGCAAGGGCAACATTCTTGATAACATTAAAGCGAATGTTTCGAAGATTACTGATAAACATTTCGAAGATGATATTAGCGTTATTTGTATTTGTGTTGAATAGACGGCCTAAACTTCGGAGTTAAAAGCTTCATTTGTGCTTCTTATTGCATCTGCTGAAAAAGATGTTTGTTCAAAGACATCAACAATGTGTTCTCGTGTAATTTTGTTAAAATCTTCTTCTCTGGGAGTTATTACTAAACCTCCAAAGTCAACAGCAGCAGGGCTTATCAAAATTCTTTCATCACCCTCAAGAAAATATTGAGAAGGTCGATGTCTTTCTCTGGGGAAAATCCAAATCTTCCAACCATTTTTATAGAGAGCTAATATATTGACCATAGGCTCCTCGTCGGAGGCCGCTGCAATACTGATTGATTTGAGCATTTTATCAAACATGTAGAGTATTGAGTTTTTGGATTGACTTTCAATTATATAGAAATTTCTCAAATAATCGGTAGCTGAAGCAATTTTTGAATCCGAATTCTCATACATTACGCAGTCTTTTAAGTTAACAATGCTAGATAGTTCATTCTCTATAGGGATTATTCCACTTGGACAAGCTTGAAAATGCATATGATCTGGGGCAGAGGCCCCACATCTTGGTCCATTATAAAAAATAGTATAGTGTGGGCTCAGTTCTTTTGCTAGATCTACCATGTCGGAAAAGCTACTACTTATTTCTTGGGGTTGATGATCAAATGTTGGAATTGTAAAGTGCTCTGAAAATATTGGAAATGGATTAACAAGCACGAGGTATTTGTTTTTGTAGGCAAGACCTTTCTGCTCTGCAGGTAAATTTTCAATACATAAAAAACACGGACGAGCCTCAATTGATTTTGAATCAACTTTGGCAGATGATGATATTATTCGTCCCGGGTTAAACTGAATATCAATGTTAAAGCCGTCAAATTCTATAGTTCTTCTTTGGATTTTCTTTAATTCGGCATAGTTTTTTTGAGCAAACGGCCACTCACATTTTTGTTGTTCGAATAATGATTTTACTTTTTCTGGAAAAATACTACCAGAAAGTTCGGATGCATCAATAACCTTGTTGCTATCCATTGTTTTTGTTCATTTGTTTTCTTGCCAAAAGCTCAAATGTTCTAATTCTGTCTTTGTAGAGATTGTGATTATTTGCCTTATTAATATCTAGTGCAGCATCGGAATTACCCTCCCATCTCCTGCATAAATAGATCGAATTATAAATTCTACCAATTTGATAATTTCTTGACAGTGCTAAACCCACAGCGTAATCCTCTCCATAACTTACATTCGGAATTTTCAACTTTCTTAAAAGTGGTGTGAAAAATGCTCTTGGAGCACCGAGACCATTTATTCTTAAAGCATTGTTCTTTCCATTTTCATCCGTCCATTCTTTATGATCAATTAATCCCGGAGGAATCTCGTTTAACTCAAAATCAGTAATTTTATAAGAACCTATCACCATCGCACATTTCTCCTTCCTAAACTTATCAACAATTTGCTGTAATGTATTTTCGTCAGCATAAATATCGTCACTATCTAATTGTACAGCAAATCGACCACAAAGCTTATCATGCACTGCCTCATTCCAACAACCACCAATTCCAAGATCTCTTCGTTCAGGGATCAAGTGGATTAACAATTCATTTTGCTTTGCAAGTTCAGCAAGTTTCTCCGAGGTACCATCATCAGAATAATTATCAACCACAATAAGGTTAAAAGCAAAATCACATTTTTGCTTGAAGACAGACTCGACAGCATCCCCAATTGTATTCACTCTATTTTTTACTGGAATTACAACTGAAGCCTCATATTCGAATGGATCTTTATCCAGGTCAATTTCTATAAAGCTTGGTGAGAGAAAAGCACCAATATCTTTCAGGTGTTCAGTTGCTGCTTTTTCCATTTCGATTTGTACTTCACGGTTTTTAGGATCGACGTAGTCGAACAATTTAGTACCGGACTTCCTTAAGTCTGATTCAATAGAAGTATATAGATATTCTGGAATCCTAACAATTGGATTTTCTTGTGAAACTTTCAATCTAAGGTTATAGAATCCAGCACTACTATATTCTGGCGATCGTTGTAATGCGGCTTGGATTGAATCTGTTCTATAAAACAGAAGATAACCAAAATTAAAATCGTCCCTTAAACTTCCCTCTTGATAATCAATTACAGGGTGTAATGTTCTTGAATCGCTTTTTATTTCGTAATAGTTTGAATAAACTAAACCAGCACCGGTGCTGTTAGCAACCTCAACAAATCTTTCGAGTGCAAATTGACCAAGTTCAAGAAGATCGTCCTGAGTTAATATTGCTGTGTAATCAGTATCAGAATTCTTTGATATTAATGCCACAGTCTCAGATGAGAAAAAAGAATTTGAATAAATAATATCACAATTGTAAACTGGTTTTTGATCTTTATTGGTCGAAATTAAAACTACTTTTTTTACAAGATCACATGATTTTAAATTTGCAATAGTTTTTGAAGTATGCTCAAATCCGTTATATGGAATAAATATCGTAATTCTCTGATTCATTACATCCTCATTTTAAATTTAATTTTAAATACTTAAGCTATAAAAAAGAAGGTAAATTATAAAAACTAAAAACTAAAATTTAAACCTGCATAGAACTGTCTGCCGGGCTCTGGCAAGCCCCATTGGGTATAATAAAGTTTATCAAAAATGTTGTTTATGCGGCCAAAAATTTGCAATTGCTTTGAACTGTCGAATGGAATTGAGTATGTCAATCTAAAATTGAAGAGAAAATATGAAGGTAATTCTCGAAAATATTCATATCCTTGTTGGTAACCATATTCATCCTGAATTGTTGTTAGTTCCAATAATCCAGATATGCGTTTCCATGGGGAGTAATTTAAATATAGGCTACTAATAAATTCCGGTTTATATTCTAGGGTATCAGTATAATCCTCTGTTTGAGCATTTTTTGCAAATGAATTTAAATATGAAAATTGAAATCCGGCGCTTAATTTATTTGTAATGAAATAGTTTGATTGTAACTCAAAGCCAAATGTACGAATGCTTTCTTTATTAACTCTCGTGAATTTGGTTTCATTATTTACAAACACAAGATCTCTTACAATTCCATCAGTCAAATAATTTAAGAATATATTGGTATAAATAGACCCTTCGGGAAAAAGAAACTGAAGACCTAGTTCACCATCGTAAGCAGTTTCTTCTTTAAGATCTGGATTAATAACAAATCTTCCAAGTCCATCTGAATATAATTCGCGAAGCGAAGGAAACCTAGACTTTTTACCCAAATTCAGCTGGAGCGAAAGGGTTTCATCTAACTGGTATTTTGTTGTTAAGTTCAATCCGAGGGAACTCATGTTTTTACCGTCATCAAAATTCCCAGTTTCGGGGAAACGGCTTCCATCATATCCTATTCCAAGAATAGCCGTAAAACGATTCGATAGAAATTCGTATTCAATTCCTGTGCTGTAGACATATTGTGTGTAGAGCGTTTCTTCAAAATTTGTTGAAAGAAACTGTTCTTTATGGTTTGTATTGTAGCCACTGAATGATACCCTAATTATAGAGTTATTTCCAAGTAAAGTTGTAAAATTAAATCGTCCGTATAAAACCGCATCATTATTCTTTTCAATATCAGAAACAACAGAATATGTCTGATCTGCAAAATCATCAATCTGCATTTTAAAATTATATACGTTGAGCACATAATCGATATATGTGTTTTTAAATGAATCAAAAGCATGATTCCCAAAAACATTTACACCAACTTTTTCCCAAACTGGATATTGCCAGTACCTTGCATTCTTAACATGAATCTCTGGAGGGACCCCTTTATTTGAACTAAGATATTGAAATGATGCTTGAATAGATGATGACATTTCATAGTTGTATCCAACCTTGGCAAACAGCCCATTTGTTTCCTGGTAGCTATTAATTCTTTGTTGGATCGGGTTCTCGTTGCTGCTGAGGCTATTAGGCAGAATATAAGCATCCCTATTGTAGTGAGACGCAGAAAAATAGAAAGAGAGTTTGTTAATCCTTTTACCAACGGAAAGAGAAAGTTTTCTTTGATTAAAATCACCAAATTGACCAGAAACATTACCTGATAAATTTGAACTTAGTTTGTTTTGAGACGTTCCAATAATTACACCTGCAATTTGATTGGCCCCATAAGTAACAGAGGGAATTCCTTTTATTATCTGAAGTTCAGAGATTGAGCTAGTTGGTAGTAAGCTTAAATCAATTCTATTATCCCATGGAATATTGACAAAGGCACCATCAAAGAAAAGTCCCAGTTGCCGCTCATTAGAACCGCGGATGTAAAACAAGCTTTCACCCCTGGAATTTGTCTGAGGTTTTAAGGAAGGCATAAAATAGCCGATTCCGAATACTGACCCTCCATCAAAAGTAGCTAAAAATTCTTGATCAAATTTTGTAATTGGTTTTGGCTCTATTGTTATTCCCGCCTGAATGGTGATTTCTGAAAGATCGTAGGTTTTTATAGTATCTTCTTGCTGAGCAACAATGCCGGAATACAATAGCAACAAGACAATAAGGATAAATTTTATCTGCATTTAAAAACTAGGCTAAAACTCAAAAAATTGATGCTGTAAATCTAATCAAAGTTAGTAAGAGTTGTAGTTGATGGTTTATTATTTCCTTAATCTTCATTATTTTCAACACTGAAATAAGGGAACATCAAAATGAATCTTGCCAAATTGAATGAATACCAGAACTCATTCCTGACTTTTGCCCTAATCTTTCTGTTTATCCTACCATTCGGAAAAATTAACTCACAGAATTCAGAAAATTTTGGATTTTATGGATACTTCAGATCTGGTTTTGGATTAGATTCAAAAGGGAAGGCTATGTCTCCCTTCAAAGCTCCAAACGCAGAATCAAAATATCGATTAGGAAACGAGGCAGAAACCTATCTCGAATCTATTTTTGCGTACTTCACTAAAACTGAATCTGGTGCTACATTCGATACAAGAATACTTTTAGCGATGGTTACACCCATGAATCAAACAAACGAATACTCTACCAGCATCTCTTTGCGAGAAGCATATGTAATAGCTCGAGGAGTTTGGAACGCATTCCCTAAAGCGGGATTTTGGGCTGGACAGAGATACTATGACAGGCATGATATTCACATTAGTGATTTCTTTTACAGAGACATGAGCGGATTTGGAGGTGGAATAGAAGATTTTAAGATCGGAGGTTTTAAAACTGCACTCGCATATTTGGGAGGCTCAATTGACCAACTTTCACCTTCTGGAAGTGCATATGCTCAAGAAGATTTTATAATAAATAAATCATCTTTCGATTTAAGGATCTATGATATTCATACTTCTATAGGAGATTTTGGCTTAACAGGAACATTTTCTTTTCTAAATGGTGACTCAATTATTACTGAAGAAGGAAATGTAACACTTACTGATAGTGAGGGCTGGTCAGCAGGTATCTTTTATATCATTCCAATTTTATTTAGAGAAGAGAGCAGAAATAAATTCAACATCTTTTATGGAAATGGTGCAGCAGAGAATTACAGAAGCGTGATGACGCGACCGCTTGGCTGGGATTTACAACCTGGAAATATTTATAATCCCGACAAAATAAGAAGGTTGAGAATTATAAATGATCTAATGATAAACTTTACAGATAAATTCTCATTCCAGAACTCCATTGTCTATCAATGGTTGGATAATGGTCTAAAAGCTCAAAGTAAATTTTCTTGGGTTTCTGTTGGAGTTCGCCCTATCTGGCATTTTAGTAATTACTTTTCTCTAGCTACCGAATTTGGTTGGGACTATACCAAACAAGATGGAGGAGATAGCGGCTCTTTATTGAAGCTAACCATTGCACCCCAAATAACCCAAACGAACACAGCGATGAGTCGACCCGCTTTGAGACTTTTTATTACTTATGCGTTTTGGTCAGATGCATTTGTGGGGCAGGTATCTCCTTTTTCATATGGAGATAAAAATGAGGGATTAACAGTCGGAATTCAAGCCGAAACTTGGTGGTAGAAATATTATCACATTTACATCTCAAGTAATTCATTCGCTATAAGTTCTATTTGAATTCATTCTCTCTTTAGTTATTTTGCACCTTCTTTTAAATCAAATTGACAAATCAGAATGAGAATAAGTAAAACTTTTATTCCAACAATGAAAGAGATCCCAGCGGATGCTGTAATTCCAAGCCATATTCTGATGCTAAGAACAGGTATGATCAGAATGCTATCCGCAGGAATTTACTCTTTTCTTCCATTGGGTTATAAGATAATTAAAAAGATATCAGAAATAATAACTGAAGAAATGAACGCAATCGGGGGACAAGAATTCCACCTCCCTGCGCTTAATCCTCGTGAAATTTGGGAGGAGACAAACCGTGTTGAAGCTTTTGGCGATACTATGTTTCATCTTAAAAACCGTGATTATGTGCTTGCTCCAACACACGAAGAAATAATGACTTTCCATGCAAAAGGTGTTTTGAAATCTTACAAAGACCTACCACAGATTTGGTATCAGATTCAGACAAAGTTCAGAAACGAACCAAGACCAAGAAGCGGAGTTATTCGAGGTCGTCAATTTTTAATGAAAGATGCTTACTCGTTTGACTCTAGTTGGGAGAACCTTGATAAGTCTTATGAAAAACATGACCAAGCATACCGTAACATTTTTGATAGATGTGGAATCGACTACTTTGTTGTCGGTGCTTCAAGTGGTGCGATGGGAGGCAGTAAGTCTGAAGAGTTTATGGTTAAGTCTGATGCTGGAGAAGATACTGTCGCATATTGTAAGAGCTGTGAATATGCCGCAAATGCTGAGGTTGCTCAATCAGTACTTTCATCAATCAAGCGACATGATGAGAGCAAAGATATCTACGAAATTTCTACACCAGAAATACGAAGCATTGATGAACTTTGTGAATTTCTTAAAATAGATGAAAGAGAAACCGCTAAATCAAGAGTATACATTTATAATGAAGAGCCTGTGCTGATCCTCATGTCTGGAAATGACGAGGTAAATGAAACCAAGCTTGAAGCGGCGCTTGGAGGAGAAGTTCGGCCAGCACATCCTGAAGAATTAATTGAGATTACTGGAGCGGAAGCTGGTTCAATTGGTCCAGTTGGATTTAACCAAAGAATAATTGTTGATAACAGATTAAAGCACGGAAACAATCTTTATAGTGGTGCTAATAAAACTGATTTCCATATCGGAGGAATTGATTTAGATCGGGATGTCCCAAATCTTGAATACTATGATCTTCGTCAAGTTGAAACTGGTGAAGAGTGTGTAAAGTGCGGAGAGAACTTGAAAGTATTCAAAGCAATTGAACTTGGACATATTTTCAAGTTGGGTACAAAATATTCTGAAGCTCTGGGGGCAAACTTTCTAAACGAGCATGGCCAAGCAAATCCAATAATTATGGGGAGTTATGGAATTGGAGTTGAGCGGGTTCTCGCATGTTATATTGAACAGAATCACGATGACAAAGGCATTCTCTGGAAGGGACCGCTGAAACCATTTGATATTCAACTAATTGGTTTGAACATGAAAAAAGAAATCGTAGAAAGCGAAAGCAACGCAATCTATGAAAAGCTTTTAAAAGAAGGCTATGATGTTCTTTTCGACGATAGGAAAGATGCCCAAGCTGGATTCAAATTCAATGATGCTGAACTTATAGGAATTCCAATACAAGTTGTAATTGGTGAGAAGAATATTAAAGATGGATTAGTAGAAGTTAAAATGAGAGGTTCTGACGAGAAGATTCTACTTGATAAAGAGAGTCTTTCCGAAAAAATAAAAGAACTGATAGATGCAAATTAAGTTAGTGTCTATATGAAGTCAAAGCTTTACATAGTTTCTACACCTATCGGAAATTATGAAGACATAACACTTCGAGCACTAAATATACTTCGACAAGTTGATTTTATTGTTTGCGAAGAATTTAAACCTGCAAGGAGACTCCTATCGCAGTATGATATTCAAAAAGAATTAATCTCTCTAAACGAACACAATGAAAAGGAATCAACTTCTGAGATCATAACCAAAATACTTAAAGGACAATCCACTGCCTTGATATCAGATGCTGGAACTCCACTTTTTTCAGATCCAGGGTCATTTTTAATAGACCAATGTATTTTAAGAAAAATTAAAATTATTCCTGTTCCTGGTGCAAATTCTCTGCTTTCTGCTCTAGTTGGTTCAGGATTGAAATTTGAAAAGTTTTATTATTTTGGATGGCTCTCACCCAAAAGGGAGGTTCGTCAATTTCAGCTAAAAAAATTGAGGTCAACTAGAGAGATCCTTATTCTTTTGGAAACGCCTTATAGACTAGCAGTTCTACTTAGAGACGTAGAGTTAGTATTTGGAAAAAACCAAAAAATAGTGGTAGCTTATAAGCTTACACAATCAGATGAAAAATATTTCAGAGGTAAAGTTTCGGATGTTTTATCACAAGTATTAGAACCCAAGCTTAAAGGAGAGTTTGTTTTATTAATTGATAATCAGATGAGCAAAATAGATAGAAAAAAAAGAATCACTTGATAAAGCCTACAAAATTTCATTACATTAAGCAATCGAAGAAATTGATTATACATTGAGGTAGATATGTTAAAAGTATTAGATGTTGATTTGACTCCAAATCCACAGGCATTAAAATTTATATTAAATGAAAAACTTCTTCAGCGAGAAACGCGAAGCTTTAATAACTCAAAAGAGGCTGAAAATGACCCGCTTGCTAAAGCGATTTTTGAAATAGAAGGTGTCGTCTCTGTTTTTTATATGGATAGATTTGTAACGATTGAAAAAGATTCTAAAGCAAACTGGGGAAAAATTCAAAAACCATTCGCGCAATTGATTAAGAACTTTGATGTATCCTTAATTCCAAAAGAATCAGAGTATAGAGTATCTCAAGAAGAGCCTACTGCAAAATTAAAGCAGATTAATGATATAATAGATATTAGAGTAAAACCAGCATTAGCTGGGGATGGAGGCGGATTGGAGATTCTCGGTTTGGATAAAAACACACTTACAATTCGCTATCAAGGAGCATGTGGAACTTGTCCAAGTGCAGTTAGAGGAACCTTAGTAGCAATTGAAAATTTGTTGAAACGAGAAGTTGATCCAAATATAGAGGTGATTTCAGGATAAAGAATAAAAGCGGAAATTTCCGCTTTTATTTTAAAGTATTAACTTGACTTACGTCGTCTAGCTTTACATACCTTTCATTAAACTTATAACTTCCTGATTCAGTTTTAACTGTTTTTACATATTTAACTGTTATCTGGGCAGCCTTAGCTTTTCCCTTTGCTTTATCTGCAAATGTTTGTTTCTTAGCCATAATTTCCTCACGTATTAAATTTGAGCCTACTAATATAGAAAAAATCTGGATATATTTAAAGAAGTGTAATAAATAGTCTCTAAAGTGTTTTATTATAAGATTTGATCATTTTATCAATTAATGTCCTAACTTTGTAGCAAATCTAAAACTCAAATTGTTCGAGAAAAATATGAAGAGAATCATTTTCGCTATATTCCTTTTGTCATTGATAATCTCTAGTTACTCAGCAGCACAGAGAACAACAAAAGGACTTGATATAAAAATAGGCATTCAACCGCCTGTATTTAATTTTAATGACCTTTATAATACTGGATTTGGTTTTTACTTTGGAGGCTTATTTCCATTTAAAGATGATCTTCAATTTACACTATATACTGGTTATTTAAGCTGGGGGTTTGACAATGAAGCGTTCAATCGAAGATATACCAATCAGTATTATACCAGCTTCGATCTTGAAGCCCCAATAAGTCTAATTCCTCTTACATTAGGCATAAAGTATTATGCATCAAATACAAAAGTTCGTCCATACTTAACTGCAGATTTCGGGTTTTTCTATTACTGGCAAAACGCGACGGGATCTTATTATTGGAAAAATCCAGCAAATGGACAAGAATCTCTTTATACGCTCTCAAACCAAAATGAATCTGGTATAAGAACAATGCTTGGTCTTGGAGCTGGTATGACGATGCCGATATCAAAGATCATTGATTTTGATCTGCAGGCTAAGTTTAATGCTCTCTACAATGCTCAGGCAATAAATGGGACAAATAACAGCGGCCAGATCTCAGGTTCTTCTTCAACACTGTATTACTTGTCGTTTATGGCAGGTATAAACTATTATTTCTCTGAATAGGTTAAGGCACAAAATGAAAAAACTCATAGTAGTTGTTTGTTTGATTGTATTTTCTGGAGTCACATTTGGACAATCTAATTATGGATTTACTTTAAAGGGTGGACTTAATTTGCCAATGGGTGATTTTGCAACTTATTATAATACTGGGTTCGGAGTATATGGTGGACTCTTCTATGATCTCAACAAGACAACAAGATTAGCTTTTAACGTTGGTTATAACAACTGGGCTTTAGATCTCGATGCTTTGAATGAAGCTTTAAATAATAGTGGAAATCCCGGAAGCTATGATGCCGAGGCTCCGATTAACACAGTTCCGATATTGTTAGCAGTGAAATTCTTTTGGAGAGATAATGAAAATTTCCAACCTTATGTTGTACTCGAAGGGGGAGTCTATAATATTACCAGAGAATTCTACGGTAGATACATAGACGAAAATGGCGTGCCACTTCCTGCTACTAGCAAAACAGAATCTTCTACTGACGGTGCGTTTAATTTTGGAGCTGGATTTGAGTATCCGATAAATGAAGTAATAGCATTGGATGTTAGCGCAAAGTACCATCTTCTTCTTGCTCAAGATGTCTATAATTTTGGAGATGCTGGTTACGGAACATCTTACTCAACTATAAGCTTTATATCAGTTTTTGCTGGAATTAATGTTTTCTTTCAGTAAGTAATTTAAAACATCGATTAGGCAAGGTCTTTAGTAAGCTTACCGACCGTTTCGAAATCTTCTACGGTGTCAATTTCCATACATTTGAAATTTTCAACATCAACTGGAAAGATTTTGCAACCGCCATCTAACGCATCTTGGAAAGCAGCTTCATAGAAAATGTTAACATCCCTATCATCAAGTATTCTTCTGTCAAGGATTGTGAACAATCTCCAAACAAATTTCTTTTCGAATTTCTCAATCCCGATCGATTCTCCTATAGCTAGTTTAGGATTTACAAGTTTACTTATTTCTTGTATGCTGCCGTCATCATTTAAAAGGAGCTTAATTTCTTCTTCACTTAATTCATGATCTGAACGAACAGCTAAGCAATTTTCATGCACGGAATTAATAAGCTGTCCAATTATTCTGCTATCGAACACGATATCGCTATCGAGAAGTAACATCTCATGTCCAAGAATTTCTTCCTTTGTCATCCAAAGCGAATAAATATTATTTGTGGAGTCATATTTTTCATTAAAAATAAATGTGAAATTCAATTCGGGATATTTCGACAGCAGAAATTCTTCTATCATTTCTTTAAGATATCCGATAACAATAATAATATCTTTTATTCCATTTGCTGAAAGATTATTAACAGTTCGCTCCAATATAGATTGATCTCCAACTTTTAAAAGACATTTAGGAGTGTTATCAGTGAGAGGCCTTAATCGAGAAGCCACACCAGCCGCAAGAATAACAGCTTTCATATAGTATTTGCAAGTTTTGTTGAGTGATTAATTCTACGCTGAAATAAGTAAAGCAGTATTGCATAAAGATTTAAAACTGTGACCATCCCAAACAAATATATATCCAAACGATTGAAGTATGATGAAACAATTAAAAATGTGAGCTCTGAAGTCGGTCCTATATAGGTCCAAAGATGAATAATTCTTTTGTGTTTTTTAACAAAATCATCTCTGTCATATTTCTTTGTTTCAGTTTCAATAGAGCTTTGTGAAAGTTTTAGTTGAAGTTTAGAATACTTTAGGTAAAGCCATGTGATTAGACTTTTAAAAATATTACTACCCGCTTCTTTATTCCTATGGAGCTCTTCCTCGAATTCTCGAAGGTTATCTCCAAGTGTACTTTCTCTGTCTAAAGCATAATCAAGAAATCTGCTACGATAATAATCTAGCGTTATGGAATGTACTGCGTTTGTAACTCCAGCGAGGATTACCAATCCCCAATAAAACAAAGGATTATCAGAGTTCGTAGCAAACCCAAATCCAATTCCCAAATAAATTGCAGTAGAAACAAAATAGTCTGAAACACCATCAAGAATTCGTCCGAAAAAAGTACCATTTTTTTTAAGTCGTGCAAGCTGTCCATCGCTGCAATCTAAGATATCATAAATTATTAGTAGTGTTGCAGCAATTATTAAATAGAAATGAGTATCAAAAACGTATAGTGTTCCGCCTATTACTCCAATAATCAAAGCTATTGTTGTAATTTGGTTAGGTGTTAAGTTTGTTGGATAGATAATTTTTATAAAAATGGCAGCAAGTGGTCTATAAAAGATCAAATCAAATAACTCTTCAACCTCTATTAAATTGAGAGATTGCTTATACTCTTGAAACCAACCCATCAGCTATTATTATCTCTCACAAATTCCTTAATAGCTTCTATTGCAAGACTATTCTGTTCTTGTGTTCCTAGTGAAATTCGCATATGAGAATTAAGCCTTTCTTCGTTCATAAATTTAATTATGATTCCTTTTTGTTTGAGGTATGAGTTCAATGGAGTCATCATGCTAAGAGGAATTTTAACTAAAACAAAATTTGCATCTGATTTATACACCTTAAAACCAGGTAGAGGACTTAATTCAGTATAAAATTTCTCTCTGTCCTCAGCCATTTTATTAGCGAGGTCTTCGTAGTAGTCTGCAGAATCTAATGCAGCAATTGCAATTCTTTGTGAAATTCTATTATACCCTAAGTATCGATTCGACATTTTAGATAATAACTTAAAGTTTTCTCCAACAAGAGCATAACCAATTCTAATACCAGCGAGAGCGTATAGCTTGGAAAAGGTGCGAATAATAATAAGGTTTTGATATTTGTTTACTAGTTCTGCTGCACGCTGATTATTGTCGCTTAACCAGTAAGCTTCGTCAAGAACCACTACAGTATCTAATAAACTATCCAGAACTTTAATAAGGTTTTCGTCAGATATAGAATTGCCAGTTGGGTTATTTGGAGAACTGATAAAAACAATATCTGGTTTTTCTGAATTATAAAGATCCAATAATTTTTCAATATCGTATGTATATGTGTCGTCACCTTCTATAAGCGGATATTCAACATTAATTCCATTTACTTCATTCGCTATTTCTTTGTAGTACCACCATGAGTGAGATGGAATCATAAGCTTTTTAGTTTCACTTAGATGACATTGAACAACTTGCTTGAGAAGATCTTCAGCACCATACCCGAGTAAAACTCTGTTTTCGGGAATGTTAAATATCTTTGATAATCTCCCTGAAAGAATACTCTTCATTCCCAGCTTATAGTCGGTAGAATATTGAAAAAACAAATCATTAGAAGCTGTTTTTACTACATCGTAACATGCTGGCGCAGGGCCATAATTATTCTCGTTTCGATCGAGATAAATATTTGTCACAGTATAAAATCCTTAAATTTATCTAAGGGGTAAAAATACAAAAAAAAGTGAATAATAAATAAAAAGATACTGCACAAAAAGGGGCGATAATTAGGACTCAACTAAGCAAAATAGAGAGGGCTTTCCAAACTAAATAGACACCAATTCCACATAATACTGCTCCTAAAGCTCGGATAGTCCAATTTAGAATTCCAATTTTTATTTTGTTTCTGTACTTTGCCAATAACTTTGCAAGAATTACCAACCACATGAATCCACCAAAGGATAGCGCTAATGCATAAATCGTACTTAAAAGAAGAGTATAGGAAGAATATTCAGCCTTTTCACCGTTATAGTTGTTTTGAATATAGGTCGAATCGATTTTTGTCAGCTTGTCTCCTGCTATCTCTTGCAATGAAGAAACATTTTCGTGAACCAAAATATCAAGCCCACCTGTATTTAGTCCAACAGAAGATGCAAATGAAAGCACAAGAAAAGATGAAGTTAGTACTCCAAAAAAAAGAGATGGATTGGTAAGATTTATAATTAAACCAGTTCTTAAACCACCACCTTTGTCTGTTTTATTTTCCCCATTTCCGCTTTCTTCGAAGTCTTCAAGTTTAATTTTAGTGCGAGCAATTTTTATTCCAATTACAAAGAGAAAAATTGAACCCACAATCATCACATAAGGAACAAGCGAGCTATAGAGAGAGAACAGAACTGAAAGTCCAAAAACAGCCACAAGAACATAAAAAAATTCAATTATTGAAGCGCCCAAAGCTGTACGAACACAGAAAGTATCATTTCCTCGAAGTGCATTTGAGGTAATAATTATACTGATAGGTCCAGCGATCGGCATTGAGAAAATAAAGCCGGCAACAAATCCAATCACAACAACAGTTATAAAACTTTCGAGCATCTAATTTTTATATTTAGTTGTAAACTATTTTTTTTGAAATAATTATAAATATATTGTATCAATTAATGAAATCAAATTTGTTCATGAGGAAGTCGGATATGTATTTGACAGGACCAAAGAGGTTTTTTTCGATTTTGACACTTTTTGTGGTAGTATCAGTTTCAACTTATGCGCAAGGTACCATCATACCTCTCATGCAGGAAGGTTGGGTTGGAGGTTTGAGCGGATTCATTGGTTGGGATAACTATACCGCAAAAGCAAATAACGAAGTTTGGAATGTGGATTCGGATACAAAAGGATTCGGGTTTGTAATAAGCTCTCGTAACGGACGGTTTGTTGAGGATAATGTAGCTTTTGGATTTGATTTTCAATGGGAAGAACAGCAAGTAATAACTACAAGAAATGATTTAGATGGATATGAAATAACAGATAAGGATAGACTTGGTTTTATTGGCTTGTGGGTAAGATACTATATTCCTTTTATTGGTACTGGATGGGCAATATACCCAGAATTGTCAGTAGGTTATGGAAATTACAGAAACTCAGAAGAACCAGGTGTAACTCCAAGTTACAGCTCCATGTTTTATTATAAAACTTCTGGTAAAGCAGACGGGTTAGTTTATAATGTGGGTTTTGGGGGAACAATTTTTGTGTCTAACAACGTTGCATTCGAAGCGACAGTTCGCTATCAAGGGGGTAAGTTGACTGGGGAGTATGAGGTCAACGACGAAAAATCAGATAATCTAGAAGTACAATTATCTAATATTGATGTATTGTTTGGAATAATGGTTTACTTGAGATAATGTTATTTATACTTTTTCGGGTACTCAAAGGCTATAAGTTTGCCACAGTCAGACTCTACCTCTTTCCAAGAAGCCACATCAAGCTCTATAAGTGAAGCACCGCAAGTTGGAATGTTATCTATGTACTTATCAGAAAGGAGATTGCTTAAAACAGTAAAACTCGGATTGTGCCCAAACAGCATTAAACTTTCGTTATCGTCATCAACCTTGTTTATTAACTTCATTAAATCACTTGTTATAGCGTCGTATATTTCATGGGTAACAACAATATCCTCAATTGGATATCCAATTTTTCTTGAAATTGTTCTTGCTGTGGTAAGAGCTCGCTTCGCAGAGCTTGAGTATATAATGTCTGGGATGTATCCTAACTCTTTAAAAAGATCACCCATCTTTGGGGCATCATGATTTCCTCTTTCATTCAGTTTTCTATCATGATCGGAAACGCCGCTTTCATCCCAACTTGATTTGGCATGTCTAACAATGTATAATTTCTTCATATTTTATCATCTAAGGATTTGAAAGATTATTTTTAAATTAAATCTTTGTCACATGAGTTACAAATTTATTTTAGCATTCTAACTATCTTTAATTATTAAAATATGGAGTAAAAGTTGGACATATTAATTACAGTTTTAATTATCATTTCAGTTTTTTTTGGGTTCAGACACCTAATTCAGAAACGAGCTGCTCGAGCAAAAGGAAAGATAATTGACTCATCAATCTTTGATGATAGAATAAAAAGTTTATTAGCTAAAGAAAAATCAATTCTATATTTCTATACACCAACATGCGGCGCGTGCAGATCACAAGCACCAATAATTGATAAAATTGAGTCAGAAACAGAATTTGTGGGAAAAATCGATCTTTCTAAGAGTATTGGAGCAGCAAAAGAATTTGGAATTATGGGAACACCATCAACAGCGTTGATGAAAGGAAATAAAGTTGCAGATATATTTATTGGTGTAAAACAGGAAAAGTTTCTTCTAGAAAGATTCAATCTACTTTAATTTATACCAGATCGTTATTCTGCTTCTTTTTCTAGTTAAATAATATTCCGTTTATTATATTTGGCACTCTAAAATTGTCATAATCAAGGGAAGGACTTACAGAATGGAATATTATGAACTTCATCCGGATAATCCGCAGTTAAGATATATTAATAAAGCCGTTGATATTATAAGAAATGGAGGAGTAATTATTTATCCAACCGATACTGTCTACGGTCTTGGATGTGATATTTACAATCATGAAGCTGTTAAGAGGATTTATGATATCAAAAATGAATCGGAAACAAAACTGTTCAGCTTTATCTGCCCAGACCTAAAGGATATTGCAAAGTATGCCAAGGTTTCAGACTATGCCTACAAAACTATTAAACGACTCGTTCCTGGGCCCTATACATTCGTTCTTCCTGCTGCAAAGGAAGTTCCTAAAAAACTGTGGACGAAAAGAAAGACTGTTGGTATTAGAGTTCCTGATAATCCAATTGCGCTGATGCTAGCTAAGGAGTTAGGTAATCCAATTATTAGCACAAGTACAACAACGAGATTGGGAAAAACTCTAAGCAATCCTGAGGAGATTAGAGCAATTTTTGAATTTAATGTTGACTTGATGCTAAGTACTGGATCGCTTGCAAATGAATCTTCGAGCATTGTTGATTTAAGTGGTAATGAACCTGAGATTATAAGGGAAGGATCCGGTGACTTGAGCTTGTTCTATTGATCACTGTTATTTTTCAATCCAGCTTGTTCGCTTAGTCTGAAAGTTTGGAGCAATGACTGGATACTTATATTTTTTGATTATCGGCTTCTTCCACTTTGCACTACTTTTTTCTGCAGGCCTGGTTCTCCATGTCTTGTCAGATAAAATAAGCCTTGTTTCTTCGTCAGTTTTTATTTCCGAAATCACATTAATTCCTGCACCAGAATTGCCTCTGTAGCTTTCGGCCCTCACCTCGATGTTATTCCTTCCCGATTTTAAATAGCTAGAAATATCAACAAATAAATATTTCTTTATCTCAACTAATAGAGAACCAGAGGAACGAGCAAAAACCTCTCCAACAAATTCTCCATTTACATAAAGTTTTGCATGACCTTGTCCCATGAGCTGGAGGAGAGCACTTTCTACATCTCCTTTAACTATAAACTCCTTCTTAAAATTTGCTTTGTCGTATGCTTTTCGCCGATTCTTTGCACAATAGATCCAACTGCTTTCTATTTCTGGACTAATGATAGTATCATTACTGATTTGTTGTTCACTCTCTTGGAAGTATGAGATAAGTCTATTAAACTTATCTAGTACCATACCGAGATTTTCCGGTTTATAATAGTTCAACCAGATTTGTTCATATTGGTCTTTAAGTGTGTTTAGCTCGACAATGTTTTGACTAATCATTCCTGCAAGATCAATAGATCCAAGCTCCTCTTCAATCCAGGCGATATCTTGCTTAATTTTTTCTTTGTCTACTTTTTTAGATTTTAACTTTTCTCTTAATTCCGTTAAACTCAAACGCTGCTGCAAGAAGTAACTTGTTTTAAGCTTGTTTATATACCAATAATCAAGATAAATTAAATATCGCAGTAGCTCAAAGTGATCGGGATTTCTTGATATTATTGGTTCGAACTCATCCATAATTTCATAGGCATGCGGGAGCGTCCATTCCATCCAATTTATAGTTTCTTCTCGGTTGGTTCTTGATTGCCACCATGCGCTATTTCTTAAATTCAATGCTGGATGTCTCCAGACTTCATTCCAATTCAGTTGATTGAATTGGTTACTGAAGATTTTATATAACTCATTCAGACGGTCATCTCTAATACCGAAAAAATCAGCCCAAAATTTATTGTTAAAATCTGATATTTTACTTTTATCATAGCTCCATGAACATTGAGCAGACCAAGCATAACCGAACAGAGCAAATTCTTTAAATGTTTCAGCCCCATAGTCACCCCAGTTGGAGTTAATCATTCCAGCAGAAGTTTTATCAATTCCATTTTTAATATAGCTGCTAATATTTGGAAGCCCAGTCTGGTAATTTGGAAAAGTCGTTTTGAAATTCCATACAGATGGGCTAACGAGATAATTAAAACCAGCCTTTTTAAAAACGTTCGTAGACTTATAATTTGTTTCCGCATTATAATCCCAATCGACAATAACTATGTCTTTAGGAATCATTTCCAAAATACTCTGGTTATCAATAAGAATATCGCCGTACATCATAACTTTTTTATTATTCTTTTTGCAGATTTCGTATACACGCTTATAATGATTACCTAGAACCTCAGATAAACTTGAATTTGAAACAAGATCTTTACTTTTGCCTTTACCTGCATCATAGCTTTCATCCGCTCCGATATGAATATATTCGGAAGGGAATAACTCAAAAACCTCACCTAACAAATTTTCAAGAAAAAGGTATATTCCTTCATCCGAAATATTTAGTGAAGCAGCCCCGGGAAATTCTGCATACTCTAAAAATTCATCTTGAGTTAAGATGTTTTCAAAATGACCGAGTGTTTGGAATATAGGAATAACATCAATAAACCTTTCTTCAGCATATTGAACTATATCCCTTACTTCACCTTTGGTCAAAGCTCCTCGATTTTTCCCAATGGAAGGATAGGAATCAAACTCTAACATATCTTCGATGTAAGGCATGTAAGTATTCATTTTGTATCTAGCCATAAAATCGAGGACTCTGTAAAAATTATTGAGGGTTGACACTTGTCCTCTACTTATATCATCAGAAACTCCTCTTATATTAAGATCTGGCCAATCTTGGATATCCACGCTTTGAAGTTGATTTGAAGGGGTGTTTTCGATCAGCTGAATTAAACTGATTGCTCCATAAAACACAGCTTTGGGAGAAAGCCCAGTAATTGTAATTCTACTCTCATCGATTGTCAATTGGTAGGCTTGAAGTTCTATAGCACTGTCCAGTTCTGCTTCAAATGGTAAAACATCAGCTATTTGTAAAAAGATATTTCCATTTCCCTGTTTGATTTCCGGTTCAATATTATGGTACTCAAGCAAACTATTTTCAATTAACTCAGAACAAAACTCCAGTGCATCATCTGTATAGCCGATTGAGAGGTTGTTGGTCGAAAGTTCAAATACCCCAGTTTTATAGCTAATTTTTTGAGGCTCAGGTATAATTATTGTTTTAGAAAAGGAATTTCCAGAAATAATTTGAGTAAAGATCAATAAAAATATATAAACAAAAATCTGTTGCAAAAGACACCATGTTTTAAAATTAAGATTATTTTTGAGGAAAATAAATAAACTAAAACCATTATCCTTTATTTGGCTTAACTAATAGTAAAATCAAAATTTATTTCTTTTTTTTTGGCTTAAACCCAATTCGATGAAAAGGATTTACTACACTTGTTACTATGTTTCTAGAATGAGCAAAAATTCTTTTCAATGCCCTAATATAAATCGCAAGCGCTACTGCACTTCCACTTGGTAGTGATGGATCCTCTCCTCTGATAAGTGAAGCTATTTTCTCATCGCACACTCTTGGAATCCACTTATACTCTTTTAATAACTGAAGTGCTGCAGATTCATCTGAGTTTTTGAAACAATTTATGGTTCTATCAAGGCTATCTGACAAAGCATTTTCAATCCGAATTAACTCTTCCTCAAATTCCCCTGCATGTAGCCTTTGAGGATGATTTTGTGCTATTTCCACAATGTTTTTTGTAAAATCGCCAATTCTTTCAATATCAATTACTATGCTAACTAAAACCATTCCGGATGTTAACTCATCCGTTCCAGCCATAATTAAGTGATTTAGAACATCTTTTCTAACTTCACGTTGATATTTATTAATTTCAGAATCTTGATCGTTTATATCATATTTAGATAGGTTTGTATCAGTCTCTCGCAATGTTTGACGTGATTCTGAAAACATTATCTTTGTAAGATCAAGCATATCATATGATCTCTTAAATGCTCTATCCATTAAAGAATCGGATGTAAAAACAGACAAAATTTCTTTTATCACAAAAAACCTCAGCTAAAAATTATAATAATTGATATTGGAATAATAAAAAACAAAATAATTACATATGCAACAGGAATCAGTTTATTTTTGGTGGAGTAGTCAGCAAACTTCTGTGCAATGTGTATTGGAACTCTCTTTAGAGGCCACCAAACAACTATTCCACTAATGTTAAATAATAAATGAGCAAATGCTACAGTAATTGCTGCGGGATTGCTAGTAATTAGAGCAGCCAACATTGCTGTAATAGTTGTTCCGATATTAGCACCAAGTGTATAAGGAAATATTTGAATTAAAGTTAATAGACCGGCACCAGCCATCGGCACGACAAGTGACGTTGTTATTGAACTGCTCTGGACCAAAATTGTTAATAATAATCCAATAATAAAGGCCCTGAATGCGGTACTAAAAAGGAATTTATCGAACCAAGCTTTTGCCTTGGAAACCACTAAAGTTTTTAATGAATCTGTTATGTACTTTAGTGCAAGAAAGAGCAATAAAACTGCCAACAACAGTGCAATCCATTTATAAAGAGAAGTATCCCCTAAATAAAATCTAAATTCGCTTATAATTAGTTTAGAAACAGGTTTCGTTACTAATTTAACTGGACTTAATAATTCAAGTCCTACAGCGTTCTGAAAAACATTTTCTAATTTGGTTGCAAAAAATCCAAGAAAATTAGTAGTCAGTTGTATTGGGAATATTACTATAACCGACAGAAAGTTGAAAAAATCATGAACGGTAGCTGCAGCAAACGCCCTCTTGAACTCATTACTTCTATTAATCTGAGGAAGAGAAGCAATTGTGTTGGTGATGGAAGTACCAATATTTGCCCCCATTATTATTGGTATAGCCGTATCAATGGTTAAAGCACCTCCAGCAACCATTCCAACAACTATTGATGTTGTGGACGAAGAACTTTGGATAATTGAAGTAGCCAGAATACCAATAAATAATCCAACAAATGGATTGGTTGTTGTTTCAATAAGTTTTGTAGATAGCTCCTTTCCAAAAAGTTTTAATGAATCTCCCATCAATTGCAGGCTTAGAAAAAACAGATATAGAAAAAGCAATAATTTGAGAGCTGCAATTACATTGGGGTACTTTTGTGTAAGATCTTTAAAACCTATCATAAATCACAAGGAGTAATTGTGTGGTTATACAGTAATTAAATTGACTATAAATTTAACAATAACTTAACATTAAAATTATGATTTAATGTTAAATTTTGTTGATCTTTCAACAATACTTTTTGATAAATTGTTATCAATTAATTATTTGAGGAAATGAATTGGAATTAATAATTATTGCAGTTGTTATTTTAGCAATCTTTGCCGTTACTGACCTTATAGTTGGAGTAAGTAATGACGCAGTTAATTTCTTGAATTCTGCTATAGGATCAAAGGCCGCACCCCGTTGGATTATATTAACGATAGCTTCAGCTGGTATTCTTTTTGGGACCACTTTTTCTACTGGGTTAATGGAAGTAGCACGAAAAGGGATATTTCATCCCGAGATGTTCATGCTACCAGAGATTATGACGATATTTCTTGCAGTAATGTTAACAGATGTACTACTGCTTGATCTTTTTAATACTTTTGGTCTTCCCACTTCAACAACAGTATCCATCGTATTTGAACTCCTAGGTGCTGCAGTGGCAGTTTCCTTTATAAAAATATTGAGTTCAGATCAAACAATTCTTGATCTGCAAACATACATCAATTCAGAAAAAGCCTTTGCAATAATTTCGGGAATACTGTTGTCCGTGGCAATTGCATTTACTGTTGGAGCGATCGTTCAATACATCAGTAGATTGATTTTTACATTTGATTACGAGAAAAAACTGAAGCGATATGGAGCGATCTGGGGCTCAGTAGCATTGACTGCGATTTTATTTTTTATTTTAATTAAGGGAGCAAAACATTCCTCCTTTATGTCTTCCGAGATTAAAGATTGGATAAAAATTAACACATTAAATATTATTTTAACCAGTGTGGTTTTTTGGACGATAGTACTACAATTTGTGATATGGTTTACTAGAGTGAACATATTAAAGATTATCATCCTTGTCGGTACTTTTGCTCTAGCACTAGCATTTGCTGCGAACGATTTGGTCAACTTTATTGGAGTGCCACTAGCCGGCCTGGCATCATATGAAGCAGCATTAGAGGTTGTGGGAGATCCATCCAAATTGCTGATGACAGCACTATCTGAACCTGTTCAAACAAGCACATTTTTACTTTTGCTTGCTGGATTGATAATGGCAGTAACTCTATGGTTTTCAAAGAAAGCTCAAACAGTTACAAAGACAGAAATAAACTTGGGAAGACAGTCTGAGGGTTTTGAAAGATTTGAGTCATCCTTACTAGCAAGAAAGCTAGTAAAAACAAGCATGCTCCTTAGTAATAACATAAAAAAAATTGTACCATTCCCAATTCTTACTGCATTAGATAAAAGATTCGAAAATGCTAATGTAATAAATGGATCGAAAAATTCTTTGGAAGCTCCCTCGTTTGATCTTATTCGTGCCTCTGTAAACTTAATGGTCGCAAGTATTTTGATATCATTTGCTACGAATCTAAAACTACCTCTCTCAACCACATATGTAACGTTCATGGTCGCCATGGGAACTTCACTCGCAGATCGAGCATGGGGTAGAGAAAGCGCTGTTTACAGAGTTACTGGTGTAATTACTGTAATAGGAGGATGGTTCTTTACTGCCCTTAGTGCTTTCACAGCTGCAGCCGTAGTGGCTACTGTTCTTTATTATGGGGAAATATATGCTTTGGTAATTTTTGTTCTTTTTGCCGGATACATCCTTATAAAATCACATGTTCTTCATAAGAAAAGAGAAGAAGCGGATAAAGAATTAGAAGATTTTGATTTACCTGGAGATGACAGCTCGGAATTAGAAGGTTTGAATTCCACCATTAATAACAATTCGAAACTTTTTAAAATCACTAGCAGCATAATTGAAAATTCAGTTTCAGCATTGATTAATGAAGATTTAGATAAATTAGCAGACTTGAAAAACGATGTCAAAAAACATAAAAAGAGAGTAAACCAAGTCATTAATAGTATATTTGAAGTAGTAAAACTACAAAGTGAAGAATCTACAAAGAAAGAAAAAAGATACGGCAAAATTATTGGTGCTTTGCAAGAGATCCAATCCAATACTTTTGATATTTGGCAATCTTGTTATACTCATATTAACAACCATCATCGTCCCCCGGGAGATTCTCAGAGAGCTGACCTTAAAGAGATTACTTCAAAGCTTTTAAAGCAAGTTGAGTTAACAGAAGAGGCTCTTAAGAATATAGATAACTATAATGAAGAACAGCTCAACAAATCAATTGAGAAATTTGAACAAAGCCTATCGGTAGTTGATCAGAACCAAATTCTGAGAATTAAAACATCCGAGGGATCTGTTAGAAGAAGTATTTTGTTCCTTGATCTAATTGCGGATCTTGAGAATATTTCAAATCAAGTAAGCCAATTATTTAGACTTTATGTAAAGAACTATTCCGGATTGAAACAAACAGAAAATTGAAGCAAATAAGCCCCAGTATCATGCTGGGGCTTAAGTTTCAGCACTTATCCTTCCAGAGAATTCTCCACAAAATTCGTTAAGTTTACGAGTGAAATATGTTACATTTTGAAATTTAGTTATGCCAGCAGAAGCAAATACAGTCGAAAAAATAATTTGTTACCATTGTGGATTAGATTGCCCATCAGATGATATAAAGATTAATGAAAAATATTTTTGTTGTAATGGTTGCAAGACAGTTTATGAGATGCTTTACACAAATGACCTTTGTGATTACTATGCAATTGAAAAGACTCCAGGTATCAGCAAAAAAAATGAAACAAAGCGAAATTTTGATTTTCTTGATGATACGGATCTTAAACAAAAACTTATTGATTTTACAGATGCAAAACTCACAACCATTACATTTGATATTCCACAAATGCACTGTAGTTCCTGTGTCTGGATATTAGAAAATCTATATAAATTCGATGAAGGAATTGTTTTTTCGGAGGTGGATTTTCTACAAAAAACCTTAGCCGTCAAATATGTTGAAGAAAAAACCTCTCTTCGAAAAGTTGTTGAACTCCTTGATTCACTTGGATACCTGCCAAACTTAAGTTTGGAAGAAAAAAAAGAAGATAAAGTAAAGGACGAATATAAACGGCTCTATTATAAGATCGGTATAGCAGGTTTTAGTTTTGGCAATGTAATGCTTCTTAGTTTTCCAGAGTATTTATCGATTACAGATAAAGTAACTCAGGATATGCAAGTAATTTTCAATTGGATAATGATTGCCCTTTCACTTCCAGTCTTTTTATACAGTGCTAGCGAATATTATATTTCTGCATACAAAGGGTTAAAAAATAGGATCGTAAATATTGATGCTCCAATTACACTTGGAATTTTTGTTCTATTCTTTAGAAGTTTATATGAAATTTTTATCGGGGACGGAGTAGGTTATCTTGACTCAATGACAGCTTTAGTCTTTTTACTTCTTACAGGGAAAATATTTCAGAATAAAACTTACGATGCAATGAATTTTGAAAGAAACTATAAGTCTTACTTTCCAATTGCCGTAACAATTAGAAAGGATGGTAGAGAGACAACCATTCCTGTGGAGAAGCTGGAAGTTGGTCAACGGATAGTCGTAAAGAACAATGAATTAATCCCAGCAGACTCTGTTCTTATAAGTGAGAGAGCACATATCGATTATAGTTTTGTTACCGGTGAATCGAATCCAATTGAAGCAATAAATGGCGATTTGATTTACGCCGGTGGAAAAGAAATTGGAGAAGCTATTGAGGTAGAAACAGTGAAAGAGGTTTCGCAAAGTTATTTAACACAATTATGGAATAGCAAAGCATTTTCAGAATCCTACGAAAGTAAGATCGACAGTACAGTAAATTTTGTTAGCAAATATTTTACAGCGATCATTCTAACCATTGCAGTCTCGTCATTTCTTTATTGGTGGACAACCGATTTAGAGTTGGCTTTCAATGCTTTTACAGCAGTTCTTATTATTGCATGTCCCTGTGCGCTTGCTCTTTCTACCCCCTTCACACTTGGCAATACTCAGAGGATTTTTGGAAGAAACAAATTCTATGTTAAGAATACATCTATAATAGAGAAACTATCAGAGATTACGTCTATTGTATTCGATAAAACGGGCACTATTACAGAAACTACTCAAGCAGAAATTAATTTTGTTGGAAATGAGTTATCTAATGAAGAAATGCTCATAATAAAAGCTTTGGTTCGAAATTCTCCTCATCCTCTTAGTTTCAAGATCGCTCAGTTGCTTAACGTAAAACCGCAATCCAAAGTGGAGAATTACCAAGAAATCGAAGGAGAGGGAATTTGTGGATCAGTGAACGGTCGATCCGTTAAGATAGGATCCAATGCATTTACATCTAATGAATTAACTCAATTAAACAAAGTGGTTAGTGATAATTCCACGAGCGTTTATGTTTCTATAGATAATAAACAACTAGGATACTATAAAATTTCTAATGTTTATAGGAAAGGATTTAAAACTGTAATTGATTCGCTGAAGAATAAATATAGGATGTATATTCTCTCTGGAGATAATGATGGAGAAAAAGAAAAACTGATGGAGTTTTTTTCAGAACAAGGTCATTTATTCTTTAATCAATCGCCGCACGATAAACTAAACTTTATTGAAAAATTGCAAAATGAGAAAGAACATACTTTAATGATAGGAGATGGGCTCAACGATGCTGGAGCGTTGATAAAAAGCGATGTGGGTATTTCCATTTCTGAAGACATTAATAATTTCTCTCCTGCTTGCGACGGTATTCTAGATGCAAAATCCTTTAAATATTTAAAAGATTTTATTAGATTCTCAATCACAAGTAAGAGAATTATTATTATAAGTTTCATCATTTCGTTTTTATATAATTTAGTCGGTATTAGTTTCGCAGTTCAGGGAACTCTTTCTCCAGTAATCTCTGCCATATTAATGCCGATTAGTTCAATATCAATTGTAGTATTTACAACAGTGACAACAAACTTAATTGCAAAAAATAAGGGTTTCCTATAATGTCAGCAATGTTAATTCTGATAGGATTTTCTTTGACTGTTGCTATAATTTTTCTAATCGCATTTTTATGGGCTGTAAAGAGTGGTCAATATAAGGACAGACATACTCCTTCAATACGAATGCTTTTTGATGACAGAAAACCAAGCAGCTCCAACAAAAATAATCACGACAAAATTAATAGATCTAAATAATAAACAATACAGGAGTTCCTTGTATGAATGTTGAAAAATTCAGTTATGATAATCAGATAGTCCGGTTATTTATAATTGCTACGGTTCTTTGGGGGATTGTTGGCTTTACTGTAGGCGTGCTCATTGCAATTCAAATGTATCTTCCAGCACTTAACTTTGACTTGCAATACACTACTTTCGGTAGGTTGCGTCCATTGCATACAAATGCCGTAATATTTGCGTTTGTTGGAAATGCGATTTTTGCCGGAGTCTATTACTCACTTCAAAGACTGACAAAAGCAAGAATGTTCAGCGATCTTCTGAGTAAGATAAATTTTTGGGGATGGCAATTGGTAATAGTCGTTGTTGCTGTAACTTATGTACTAGGCATAACAACTTCAAAAGAGTATGCTGAAGCAGAGTGGCCAGTTGATATTTTGATCGCTCTTATTTGGGTTGCTTTTGGTGTTAATATGATAGGCACCATAATGAAGCGGCGAGAAAAACATATGTACGTCGCTATTTGGTTTTATATCGCCACTTTTGTTACTGTAGCGGTTCTTCATATTGTAAACTCCTTTGAAATTCCAGTTTCATTATTTAAAAGTTATTCCGTGTTTGCTGGTGTGCAAGATGCACTTGTGCAGTGGTGGTATGGGCACAACGCCGTAGCATTTTTCTTAACCACCCCATACTTGGGATTGATGTATTATTATCTTCCCAAGGCAGCAAACAGACCAGTTTATTCTTACAGACTATCGATTTTACATTTTTGGTCTTTAATCTTTATCTATATCTGGGCTGGCCCTCATCACTTGCTTTATTCGGCATTACCAGATTGGGCTCAATCACTTGGTGTGGTCTTTTCTTTGATGTTAATTGCTCCTTCCTGGGGCGGTATGCTGAACGGTCTCTTAACGCTCAGAGGTGCTTGGGATAGGGTGAGAGATAATCCTGTGCTTAAATTTTTTGTTGTAGCAGTTACCGCATACGGTATGTCAACTTTCGAAGGGCCAATGCTGTCGCTAAAAAATGTTAATGCACTTGCTCATTTCACTGACTGGATTCCAGCACATGTTCACATTGGCACTCTTGGCTGGAACGGATTGCTTACTTTTGGAATGCTCTATTGGTTAGTTCCAAAAATGTGGAATACAAAACTTTACTCAAATAAACTTGCGACATCTCATTTTTGGATAGCTACACTTGGGATGGTGGTCTGGGTAGTGCCAATGTATTGGGCCGGTCTTACGCAGTCATTGATGTGGAAACAGTTTACTTCACTTGGTGTTCTTCAGTATCCAAACTTCTTAGAGACAGTTCTTCAAATTGTTCCGATGTATATCATTCGATCGATAGGAGGGACACTCTACTTAGCTGGTTCTATTATTATGGTTTACAACTTAATTAAAACAGCTAAGCAAGGAAACTTTATTTCAAATGAAGAAGCTGAGGCACCTGCCCTAGAAGCTTTTGGCAAGGACAAAAAAATATCTCATCGATGGCTGGAGAAACGACCAATACAGTTTACTATTTTAGCTACAGTTGCAGTTCTCATTGGTGGAGTTATCGAATTTATACCAACTTGGTTGGTTAAATCCAATATTCCAACGATTGAAAGTGTTCAACCATATACCCCGCTCGAGTTAGAGGGAAGGGATATATACATCAGAGAGTCTTGTAATTCGTGCCATTCTCAATTGGTGAGACCATTCAGATCTGAAACTGAAAGATACGGTGAGTATTCCAAGGCTGGTGAGTTTGTTTATGATCATCCTTTCTTATGGGGATCAAAGCGCACGGGACCCGACTTACACCGAGTAGGTGGCAAGTATTCCAACATGTGGCATTATCTTCACATGCAGGATCCAAGACAAATGTCTCCAGGGTCACTTATGCCTAAATATCCTTGGCTGATTGAACAACAGTTGGATACTGACCTTCTGCCTGCTAAAATTGGAGCAATGAGAACGCTGGGTGTTCCATATGAGGACGGGTATGAAGATGCGGCTTTGAGTGATCTTCAACTTCAAGCTCAAGAAATTACTGACGATTTATTAGATAGTGGAATCCTTGTCGAACCAGATAAAGAGATAGTTGCATTGATTGCTTATCTGCAAAGACTTGGGACA
This sequence comes from uncultured Ignavibacteria bacterium, assembly GCA_963751695.1. Classification (GTDB taxonomy): domain Bacteria; phylum Bacteroidota; class Ignavibacteria; order Ignavibacteriales; family Melioribacteraceae; genus SZUA-22. Next base: position 578,073 of record CAVVVP010000003.1, read on the forward strand.
GACATAAAAGTTGAACAAGCTGAAAATAAGTAGGGGTATATATGTTATCAAATTATTTAACCTCTATTGAGGACGTATCAGTTTTTCCAATTATTGGATTGATTCTGTTCTTTGCAGTATTCATGGGAATATTGTTTTGGGTAATCAAGAAAGATAAACCGTATATGGAAAAACTGGCAAATATTCCTTTTCAAGAAAAAAATCAAGTAATAATAAACGATGAGAATAAAAATGAAAAATAATTTTAGATTTAATTTTATCTCGGTTTTATCGCTGTTACTTATTTTCAGCTCAACCGCACTTGCAAGTTCCGGAGGTGATGAGGGTTCTGGAACTGTGTTGAAAGTTGGAATAGCTATAACCGCTTTTCTTGTTGCTATTGTTTTTTGGTTGGTTTTAGTGTATGCTGAAAGCAACGATGTGCATGGAGAAAAAGTAATTACACCATTTAAAAACTTCATCCATTCTCTTACACAATCTGTTTCCGTGCAAGAAGAAGATGATATAATGTTGGATCATGATTTTGATGGAATTCGGGAACTCGACAATAAAATTCCCCCTTGGTGGAATGCATTGTTCTATGGTATGATTCTTTTTGGAATTGTATATATGATCCATTACCATGTAATTGGGGATGGAAATGTACAAGACAATGAGTATCAGGCAGAAGTTAAAACCGCTTCGCTCGAATTAGAACTTCTGACCAAGAGTGGCGCAATGATAACAGCAGAGACGGTAAACATACTTACAGATGCTCCTTCTCTAGCAGCAGGGAAAAATATTTTTGTCAAAAATTGTGCTGCTTGTCATGGTCAAAATGGTGAAGGGCTTGTTGGACCAAACTTTGCGGATGAATATTGGGTTCACGGAGGCGACATAAAAGATCTATTTCATATAATTGAAGTTGGTGTTCCTGCAAAAGGAATGATCAGCTGGAAATCTCAATTAAGCCCAAACCAGATGCAGGAAGTAGCAAGTTACATCTTAAGTCTTCAAGGAACAAATCCACCTAATCAAAAAGCACCAGAAGGTGAAAAATGGGTGCCAGAAGAATCTGTTGACCAAGGTGTCTAAGGCATAATTAATTTGTTATTAACCCTCAAGAGTTTTAATTCTTGAGGGTTTTTTTTATTTTAGTTTCTAAAGTATTTTGATTTAGAATCGAAAAATGAGGTATTATGGAAGAAAAAGATAAACCCAAAATGGATGAATCTTTTCGTGACTCTATCGCTACTGTAACCCAAAAGGGTGATCGAATTTGGATCTTTCCCAAAAAGCCAAGCGGTAAATTCTATAATGCCAGAACAATTTTATCTATTATATTATTAGTGCTTCTTTACGGACTTCCTTTTATAAAAGTAAATGGCAATCCTCTTATTCTACTTAATGTTTTAGAAAGAAAACTAATTCTATTTGGCATTCCATTTGGCCCTCATGATTTCCACATTTTTGTTATTGGAATGATCATTGTAATAATCGCCATCTTTCTGTTTACTGTGGTTTATGGTCGAATTTTTTGCGGCTGGATATGTCCGCAAACGGTGTTTATGGAGATGGTCTACAGAAGAATAGAATACTGGATCGAAGGTGATGCACATAAACAACGCCAGCTTAACAAGATGCCATGGACAAGTGAAAAAATAGTCAAGAAGACGTCAAAGCATATTATTTTTGGGATTATCGCATTTACAACAGGAAATATATTTTTAGCATACATAATTGGTGTCGATGAACTTTACAAGATAATAACTGCTCCTCCATCAGAACATATTGCTGGCTTGTTTGCAATGATTCTATTTTCCGGAGCATTTTATTTTGTGTTTGGTTTTTTTAGAGAACAGGTTTGTATAATGGTCTGCCCGTATGGAAGACTTCAGGGGGTTATGCTCGATGAGAACTCGGTTGTAATTTCGTATGATAATGTAAGAGGAGAACCCAGGGGAGTTTCAAAAAAGGGAGAGGAAAATAAATATGGGGACTGTATTGACTGTAAGCAATGTGTCCATGTTTGCCCCACTGGAATTGATATTAGAAATGGAACACAGCTTGAGTGTGTTAACTGTACAGCATGTATCGATGCATGCGATGCCATAATGGACAAAGTAAATAAACCTCGAGGATTAATTCGTTATGCATCTAAAAACGAGATTGAAAAAGGGATTCGTTCTCTCCTAACACCAAGATCAATTGGATATACCTTTGTGCTTCTGCTCCTGTTCACTGTGTTGGGATTTATGATGAACTCAAGAAGTGAATTTGAATTATCCATTCTTAGAACTCCCGGAATGACTTATCAAGAATATGATAGTCTGCATGTCAGTAATCTCTACGATTTTGTTTTAACAAATAAAACCTTTGATGAAATTCCAGCAACGATTGACTTGAAGGGAACAGATGGAAAAATTAAAATTATAGGAAGTGATCTTGTAGCTAAACCACAAGGTGTAATTGAAGCAAAATTTATGGTAGTAATTGCCGACGAAGATATTAAACAGCTAAACACTCCGATCAATATTGTAGTAAAGACTGGTGATATAGAGATTGAAACTATAAAGACATCCTTTTTAGGAAAAATAGAAAAATTTAGAAAGAAAAAATGAAAAAGATAGACTGGGGAAAAGGAATCACGATCGTGATTATTCTATTTCTAATTATAACGATTGGACAGGTTTTAGCTATCCATTATTTTATAGATTACGATCTGGTTGAAGAAGAGTATTATGAGGCTGAGATCAACTATCAAGATCAGATTAATAAAATTTAATCGAACTAAAAGTCTGCCTGAACAAGTAGTGGTGAAGCTAAGAGGACAAGCTTTGGAATTAACATTTCCGTCTGGTATTGATGGGGAAAGAATTTCAGGAATGGTTCAGTATTACAAACCATCTGATGATCTTCAAGATAAAATCCAGAAAATAATTTTAAATGATGAGAATAGAATGTTCATAGATACTAAGGAATTATCAACCGGGTATTGGAAAATAAAAATCGATTGGTCAGTTAATGAAGTTCAGTATTACAGCGAAGAATCTATGATGGTGCCTTAATGGAAGTTTGGACTGGTTTTCTCATTGGCTTTTTAGGAAGCTTCCATTGTGTTGGAATGTGCGGACCTATTGCACTTGCTCTACCCATAGGCAATGCATCTTCATTTCAATTAATCCTTGGTAGAATTTTATACAATCTGGGCAGAACTCTTACTTATGCTTTGTTCGGCGCCGTCTTTGGATTGTTTGGAAAAGGAATCGAGCTTGCTGGTTTGCAGATGTATGCCTCTGTTGCACTGGGTATTTCGATTCTGCTCTACTATTTTACTCCTTCAAAACTTAAAGGTAAGCTAGCTCTCACAAAACCATATCAAGTGGTAAGTGCTTTTGTAAATCGGGGATTTAACAAACTTACAAAAACCGGCTCGCCTCAAGCTCTTTTTGTTCTTGGAATTGTTAATGGTTTTCTTCCATGTGGTTTTGTATATGTTGCTCTCGCTGGTGCAATAACAACAGGCGACGCTGTTTCAGGGGCAGTGTATATGGCGTTATTTGGGCTAGGTACTGCTCCAATAATGTTTGCAACATCAATGGTAGGCAAGTTTTTGTCAGCTTCATTAAAACGGTGGATGAACAAGCTTATTCCAGTTTTTGCAATTGTGCTAGCAATCATATTTATTCTGAGGGGACTGAATTTAGGAATACCCTACATAAGTCCGTCGCAGAAAATGCTAGCACCTCACGAAAAAGGGATTATGCATGAAGAAGAATCATGCTGCACAGAAGATGATAAAAGCTCGCAAAACTCTGTCCATACCTCAGCAGCTGACAGCTTAACTATGCAAAAGAATGAAAAAACTATCCAGGCAGAAGAACTTGAAAACAAAGTAGATTCACTCAGAAGACATTTAGACAGTCTCAAAAGAATCTCCTCAGAGTAAATCCAATAAACTTAAGATATTTCCTATCTGACTTTTATTTTAGCAAGTATTTATTATTAAAAATTTGTATGCTTACATTTAATTAAAATCATTCTTCAACAATCAAGTTTATTAAAATGAGATCAATTAAATCGATTTTGCTATTTCATTTCCTACTAATTATTCTATCAATAAATGTTTATTCTCAAAAGTCAGATAGTATAGATACCAAAGAGGAAATTACAGTAATTTCAGTAACAAACATTCCAATTGAATTGGAAAAAGCTTCATCTTTGTTATCATTGGAAGAGAACAACCTCAAAGATTCAAAAAGAATTGAGGAAGCAAATATCAAGTATGATCAGCTAAGCCAGAAATACCAAGAATTAAGATCCGTTATTGAGGAACTCGAACTCGAACAGCAGGCTTCGACCAAAATTAAAGAATTAATGAGAAAATGGGAGGTGTTTCAAAATAATATTTCCATTCTGTTGAACGACATTACAGACCAAACTGCTGCGTTGCAGGTTCAAAACGGAAAAAACAAAAAGCTTTTTAATTTGTGGGAGGTGACAAAATCAAATGCTTCCAAAGCAAAAATTCCTACTGACCTAATTAATGCGATTGAAAAACTACAGACAAATATAAAGAGAGTCGATAATTTACTTTCCAATGAACTTAATTCTCTTCTACTTATTCAGACTAATCTGTCAAAAATGGCTATTGAAGTTGAAAATGTATTTTTGAAGATTAAAGAGAGGGACAATGCAAACAGAAGGAATATCCTTAGTCGCAATGCTCCTCCAATATGGCAAATGGGATCCGACACAACTCAAGCAAAACCACTAACTCAGGAATTTGAAGATATAATACTTTCATACATTAACGGATACAACGAATCAGTTGAGCTATATGCTGACGAAATACCGCTTTACACATTGTTGTTTATTATATTTTTCATATTTGTAATATACTTAAAAACGAATAGTAAGGATATAAATGCTGAGGAAGAGGTGATGCAGAGAGCTCTGACCCTCTTAAATTATCCCCTATCGGCGACAATTTTAATATTTGGTATAGTTCTAACACTGACATTTAAAGACGCTCCTGCTGCAATGCAAAGCATGGTCAGAATATTATTGCTTATTCCCCTGGTTAGAATTTTTACAAAGCTCGTTAATCCGATAATGGTAAAATTAGTCATTATCTTTTCAGTCCTTTTCTTTATCAATCAGATAAAAATTGCTGCATCCAGTGCAACATCATTGGAGAGGCTACTTCTGCTTGCTTTGACTATTTTCTCAATGGGTGGGGTGTTTTGGTTAATACAGACAAAACAAATTTCAGAGCATCTTTACAGTCTAAAACGGAAAGACTATGTGCAATTAGTGAGAAAAATTGTATTAGCACTTTTCTCACTTTCATTAATTGCCAATATTTTTGGATATGTTAAATTGGGTATTGTACTCTTAAACGGAGTTTATGATGTTTTGTTTTTCACATTTATTTTAGTCTCAGGGGTTTACATCCTTCGTGCAATTCTGATGGTTTTCTTGCAGACAAATTTTGGCAAGAATTTTCGGGTAGTAAAGTATCAAGCAAACACAATTAAAATCACTCTGGAAAAGATCATTCAGATAACAATAAAAATTATTTGGGTGATAATTGCACTAAGCGCTTTCAGTCTTTACGAACCGACTAAGGATTGGCTTGTTGAATTTCTTGGGGCCGATATTGGTTATGGAAGCTTTTCAATTACACTAGGTGATATTTTATTATTCATCGCGACCGTCTGGGTCTCTATTTTACTATCACGTTTTATCCGTTTTATCTTAGACGGTGACATCTTACCAAGACTAAGTTTACCTAGAGGGGTACCCGGTACAATTTCAATATTAACAAAGTATTTTATACTAGGTTTTGGCTTTATAATTGCAATTTCTTCTGTAGGCCTTGATTTAAATAAATTCACAATTCTAATTGGTGCCCTTGGTGTTGGAATTGGTTTTGGTCTTCAAGATCTCGTAAACAATTTTATTTCTGGATTAATTTTGATTTTTGAAAGACCAATCCAAGTGGGAGATGTTGTTCACTTCAATCAGATAGAGGGAAGGGTAACAAACATAGGCATTAGATCAAGTACAATTAAAACTTGGCAAGGTTCTGAAATAATTGTTCCCAATGGACATCTAGTATCAAATGATGTTATCAATTGGACTCTGTCTGATAAAAGAAGAAGAATTGAACTTGCAGTGGGAGTTCAATATGGAAGCAATGTAGAACTTGTTACCAAACTATTGTTAGACTGTGCAACATCTGATGATCGTATATTATTGGACCCTGAACCCGCAGTGATATTTAAAGAATTTGGAGATAGCAGTTTGAATTTCGAACTCCGTTGTTGGACAGGCAATTTCGATCAATGGTTTGCAATCAGCAGTGAAATGCATTATGCAGTGAACAAAGCATTTAAAGAAAATGACATTACAATTCCATTTCCACAGCGAGATATACACATTAAATCTAATGAAGAAAACAATTTTCTAGACCAACAAGCTCTAGAAGATAACAAGGAGAGAGAAAAATAGATGCAAACAATACTAGGTTCTGGAGGTGCAATCGGGGTAGAGCTAGCAAAGGCTCTGCCAAAACATACAGATAAAATTAGGTTAGTAAGCAGACGTCCAGAAAAAGTCAATGACTCAGATGACTTATTTAGTGGTGACTTAACGAAAGCTGGAAACGTTCTCAAAGCCGTAGAAGGATCTGATGTTGTTTACTTATCTGTTGGCCTCCAATACAATTTAAAGATATGGCAAGAGCAGTGGCCAATTGTTATGAAAAACACAATTGCTGCGTGTAAAGAGCACAATTCTAAGTTAGTATTTTTTGATAATATTTATATGTACGATCCTAACTATATTAATCCTACCACTGAAAATTCACCTGTTGACCCGATAAGTGAAAAAGGAAAAGTTCGTAAAGAGATTGCGGAGATGTTTTTAAGGGAAGTTGAAAGAGGAGAGTTGGTAGGTCTCATTGCCAGATGTGCTGATTTTTATGGTCCAAATATAAAACAGAATAGTGTTTTAACTGAAATGGTATTTATGAATCTATATAGTGGCAAAAAAGCAAATTGGTTGGGCTCAGCAAGATTTAAACATTCTTTTACATATACGCCAGATGCGGGTAAAGCAACAGCACTGTTAGGGAATACTGATTCAGCTTATGGAGAAGTATGGCATCTACCCACAGCCACTGATCCGTTTACTGGTGAGGAATGGATAAATAACATTGCCAAAGAATTAGGAGTCGAACCAAAATATCAGGTTGCTCCCAAATTGCTAGTGAGAATTATGGGACTGTTTGTCCCTGTAATGAAAGAGATAGTTGAGATGATGTACCAATACGATCGAGATTATATTTTTGATAGTTCAAAATTTGAAAATAGATTTAACTTTACCCCAACTCCGTATCTGGAAGGCATAAAAGAAATTGTTGATCTTCAGTTCAAAAAATAGATTTTAAATTTTAAACTTAAACAATCGCTAACACTTTTTCTCAAGTTGATTTAAAAGTTTGCTTCGTTATTTACTTCCATTCGAATTGTTTGGAATTACTTAAAGCACCAATAAGGAACACTAGGACATATAATAAACTCAGTCTTGCAGATAATGCATCGCTGTAAAGGATCTGATAAATTCCAAATGAAACTATAGCAAACGTAAATAAGAGCACATGGATATTCTTCATGTTTTCAGCCATATAATGATTTATCTTTTCTATATAACAATGAATCCCGCGAGTTTAAGCAAAAATTAATATTATCTTATCATAAATTGTAAAAATGGTACTACTTGTGCTAATGCAAAGAAACTAATCCCAAAGATAAACCAGATTCCGAGTGTTGTGGAGATGTACAAGCCAGTTTTTTCAGATTTAAACATTTTTGCAAAAGCAATACCAATAACAATATAGAACCAAATTTTAATGGGGTCTACGTAGCTTAATAAGTAGCCTGGTAGTTCTTTAACATCATATCCTAGAATTTTTGCAGCGTCTGTTCCAATTTTTGTATCTGTCATTAATAACATTAGGATTATTGTAACAATTAGTTGAAGAACCATAATATAGCCTGGAAGTCCATAAGCGGTTAATCCATCTTTATAAGATCCATTTCCTTTTAGTCCAAATTTTACAACAAGAACGTAAATACCGGTTGTAACAAAGAAAAAAATCAATGAAACAATTATAATAGAAACAATACTAAAAATAAGTCCAGCACCCATTTGTTGTTCCATCTGTTCAGCAGCACCATCATACCGTTGATCAGCTTGTTCTTGGGTTATTGCTCCTTCTGCTACTGCGTCATCAAGCATTTTTTGGACCACAGCCATCTGTTCATCCACTAATTGCTGCTTCAGTGCGGGATTATTCATAAATAAGAATTGAACACTGATGGCCAAAAGAATAAGTAAAACAAGGGGTATTGCCCAATCTAGTGTAGCTAGTTTATGCTTTGATAAATCAGAGAAGAGTTTTGATGGTTCGACGAATAGCCCAACAATTTTGTCCGAAATCGAGAGCTCTACTTCCTCATTGATTTCATTAGTTATTTGATCATTCATTTTCTACCTCAATTGTTTTGTTTGTTATGTTATCTATTCCAAATAGAGCTTTCTGTTTTTAAATGTAATTAGACTAGAGGTGAAGATTATTGTACCAGCAGTTATGTTAAGAATTGTTATCTCAGGCGAGAAATAAATATCAGATAATGTTTTTCTTGTCTCCGCGAAAAAGGTTGGATTTATTGAGTCAAAGTAATCTGCGAAAATTATATTCAGGAAAATATAAATGAGCCACAATAATGACCAAAACAATCTCATTAGAAATTTATCTTTCTTCCCAAAATATGTGCTATAAAAATCTGAATAGAGAATTGGAATTGAATTTATTAATAGTATTATTCCCGTGATACTTAGGAAGTTGATGATCCAATTTGAATCAGGCAGATGCCCAAAATTTAGAAGATAAAAGAAGACCAATACTATGCAGAGAGTTAACCAGAAGAGAATGAATGCTAATATCCGCGCAAGGCCAATTTGCAATGTGGAAACAGGTAATAACATTTTTGTCTGAAGGCGGCCACTTTTTCTATTAAATAGAATAGCAAAGATCAGAACAACAATTCCAACACCAAACCATATAATTCGCAAACCTGGAAAATCATCTTGCGCTTCGATCCACCTTCCATCTGCGGTTAAACCAAAATTGATGATAATAACTATTACGATGCTGACTATATAGAGCCATCTAAAATATTTTATTTCTGATTTAACTATCTTCCACATAATTTCACCTATTTAATTTTGATGCCCTCTGCTATTTTCACAGCCCCTTCTTCATTGAAACCACCGGTTATAATAGCGAGTCCCTGTTCAATTTTAGCTCTAATTATTGGGGCAGTAATCAATTCGTTATTGAGTAAAATACCAATTCTTTTTCCTATGTTATTCTGCGTAATTTGAGCCCATTTATACTTTCCCTTTTCTGTAAACTCAACAAAAATTCCATAGTCATCGTTCACCTTCTGAACTGAAGCATCAGCAATATCCGAGTTATCAGCTAAAACTTCTTTGTGTACAAAGAATATTTGATCTCCTTTTCTTATTAAAAACTTTTGCAGGCCATATGTAGAATCAGTTTCCACAAATCTGAATTCGAGAATTACTTTCTCGTATTCCTGGCCGCTTTGCTTTCCACAACCGACAATAAGCGCAATAATCAATAGAACAAAGGGAATTGTTTTCATTTCGTGATAGTCCTTTTAGATTTATTCTTTTTAATAAATACTATTGTATCAATTAAGGCAATAAGTAATAGCAGAAAGCCTAAATAGTTTTTCCATGTTCCTACATCTTCTTGTTTTATTAGTACTGTATTGAACATTCCAACAATGTAAAAAGTAAGGATTCTGAATATTGTCCAAATATTTTTCATTAATACCCCAAGTGTGATTCGCGATGTTGAAAAGTTTGATATGATATCAGTGCAAAGGTCACTACTCCAAAGTAAATGAAAATTACAGATATAATTCCACCTTCTAGAGAAACTCCATAGTTAGCTTTAACACTAAGCGCTGTAAGGATAATGGCTATCAGAATGATACCGCCAACAATTCTATTGAATATTTGAAATCCAGATTTACTTTTAAAAATTGAATAAAAATCTGAAATAAATAGATATGTATAGTAGGCCATTAAAGCCATTCCACCGAACAATAACAGCTCAAGTATTGTATCATGAAAATCCTCGTGAGGAAAATCAAATATCAGATATAGTGAAACTCCAATAGAGTAGATTGAAATAAAACCTATTAGCGACAATAAGATTCTATAGAGTGCTATTTTTTTTGCTGATAAATTCAGCAAAGTGTACAAATAGTTTCGGCGCTCTTTCAGTTGTAACAAATAAGTAAATGAGAAATACTGAAAAACAAGAATAAAACAAACCAAATTAATCGGATTAAATCCTTTTAAAAAAGCAAAAAGCAGTAAGCCCAATACCATGAAGAAGGCATTGTAAAAATAGAACCTCATATAACTCAATTCCGCTTTTAGTAATAGAAGCATCATTTTACCCCAAATAACTTTTTCTTTTAAGAAAAGAAAAGATTGCTGTAGTGGCTATAACTAAGCCAAGTAAATAAAAAACCACCTTTATATAGTGATAGAACATCTCACCAAAGATTGGAGTAAAGTCTTCATAGAAAGTTGGCAAACTAAGAAATATTGCTACCACAAAGATTTGAATGATAAAAACAGCTACAAAGGCATTTTGCAGCCTTCTGCCAAACTCCCAATGGGAAAACCAGTCATCTCTTCCTCTTATAAATCCAGTAAATAGTACAAACATCAATCCAATTTGTGCTAGCATGCTGCTTGACTCGGCATGCCATAAATTCATGACTAAGAGATGAACGATGACAATGTAGAGAACAATTGTAGTGAAAGGAATTGACGAGAAGAGAAATCGACCCATTGCAAGATCTTTGACAGAAACTGGGAGTGTTTGGAAAAACCGATTTCGATTTTCTTTAAATCTTGTTCCCCATACCGAAAGAGTAAATACAACCAGAAAGAACGAATACAATCCGCCCCAATAATCTATTTCGAATCTCTTGCCTTCAATTAATTGAATATCCATAATAGCGAATGTGGTATATGTCAGCATTAGTGCAGCGAGGAGCATATAAGTATACCAATTATATTTAAATTCATATTTAACTAGTAACCACATTTATTTACTCGTATAGTTTTTTGTTTGAATAAAGACGAAAGCACTAATTATTGACAAAAACATTCCCCATAAAAAAAAGTAAAACTCCTCTCCTCCAAAATAGAATGGAGCAATTAGAGATGTTGAAACTGCATAAACAACTCCGGCACTGCAACTAATAAGTAAAACCGATATAATAAAACAGTATAACAATTTAATATCATACCTTGCTGATTCTAATGCGTACCATGCATTCATAACCAAGTCAACCGCAGCTAAGGCAAAAAACATCATTCCCAGTTGGCCGTTTATTCGTCTGATGTAAGGGACTTGTTCTTCGGGGATGATAAACCTTAAGAGCTCTAGATAAAGATATGTGAATAAGAAAGGTGCGATTCCAAATACCCACCTTGCCAGTGAGATTTCTCTAATTTTAAGGGGTAGTTTGGAGTGTAGAAAATCTCGGGACTCCTTTTTTCGTAGACTCCACATAATAAATACAAATATATAGGTTCCCATTCCAATTATTAGTGACCAGAAGTACTTAGTAAAGAAATATTTTCCATCAAATGGATATATATTAAGAAATGAAAAACCCGTAAAAGCTATAGATAGTGAAGCTATAGCCAGTAATGGAATTAGAAAATATTTTATTTCTGATTTAAGGATGTTATACATTGATTTACCTATTAAGCAAATATTTATCTATTGTTTCTAATTATATGCACAGCAATTTCATCTACACTCATTCTTGTTTCTTGGATGTTTTCTGCACCGAGTTGTCTTAGTTGAATCAAGGCCTCTTCGTAATTACTGCTTACGATTCTATAATTTGAATTTTCCTTTTCAACTTCAACCACATTCTCAAAATTTTCATTAAAATCTGAAAGTTTGAATGAAATTCTCCTCCAATTTTCAGTTAGATCATCTTTTGCTGTTTTAAGTGAAATCTGTCCATTATTTAGGAAAGTCAATTCATCTGCAATTCTGCTAATATCGGAGAGTATATGTGTGGAATAAAAGATTGCACGCTCACCACTTTCAATAACTTCGAATAGGACATCTAAAAATTCTGTGCGTACAACAGGATCAAGACCTGCAGTTGGTTCATCTAGGATCAATAACCGAGGTCGATGTGATAAGGCCCCTATCAAGGATAGCTTTACCCTATTCCCTGATGACAATTCTTTTGCTCTTTTTGTGATTGGAACTTCGAAACGCTTTATAAGTTCTTGTTCCAGCTGTTGGTCCCAATTTGGATAGAATTGTTTCAGAAAGGATAAGTTTTTTGCACCAGACCAGTTTTCATAGAACACATGCTTATCACCAACATATCCAATATCAAGTTTCCATTCCGGTTTGTTGGGGTCATTCTCTTTTCCGAATATGTCTACCGATCCGCCATCAGCCTTCACAAGACCGACCATACAGTGCATGGTTGTTGTCTTACCAGAACCATTTGGACCGATATAACCCATTACCACGCCAGGCTCAAGTTCAAGATCAAGAGGTCCAAGTTTGAATTCTTGAAATGATTTTGTTAATCCATTTAACTTAAATGCTTGTGTCATTGTTTTACCTATTAGGATATTTTTAATTGTTTCTGCTTTTCATTATTTGACTTAATATTAAATTTATCTCTTCTACTGAGAGTCCTTCACTTTTTGCTAACTCAATTATTGGGCTAATTTTTTCTTTTAATCTGTCCTCAGCAATTATCTTCTTATCTACGTCCAGTATTTCTGAAACAAAAAACCCCTTACCTCTTCTGGATATAATCAAATTTTCTCTTTCAAGCATTTCGTATCCTCTTTGTACAGTTATTACACTTACTCTCTCCTCTCTTGCCAGAGCCCTAATTGAGGGAAGCATATCGCCAGCCTTTAAATCTCCAGCGAGTATCATTGCTCTTAGTTGTCTGTATATCTGACTTTGTAAAGGTTCGTCAGAGAGATCCGATAGATTTAAGATCATTATATTTCAGCTTTAGATTTTATTCTGTTTTTCTTGATTATCATTATGGTTGTGTCATCAGTTTCTTGTTTTAATCCACGAAAGGAGTTCAGTTCACCTGTTATTCTATTGATCATTCTCTTTGGTTCAGTTGTTTTGATTTCTTGGAATAATCTTAGAATTCTTTCCTCTCGAAATTGTTCATTTTGTGAACTCATTGTTTCCGGTACCCCGTCAGTAAAAAGTATTACAACGTCATCCGGTAGTAATTTAGTTTTCTTTTCAGAGTAAGCAGCGTCGATCATTATTCCTAAGGCAGGTCCAGTAGTTTTTAGAGGTTCTGTTCCGCCATGCTGCTTTATAATTATTGGAAAGTTGTGACCGGCATTTGCATATCTTAATTGTCCAGTTTGTATATCTAGAACTCCATAAAATAGAGTGGCAAAATTTTTAGCACTAGAATTCATTTTCAAGTACGTGTTAAGCAAATCAAAGGTTTGCGTTATGCTTCTCGTATGAGATAGGTCGCTTTTAATTATTGCTTGAATTTGTGAAATCAGCAAAGCAGCTGGCAAACCCCTTCCACTTGCATCCCCAATAAGGATTCCATAAATACCTTCTTCAATCTGGTAAAAATCATAAAAGTCACCACCGACATCATTTGAAATTGTAGAATATGCAGCGACAAATATTTTTTCATTGTCAGGAAGTTTTTTAGGGAGAAGATCTTTTTGGATTTGCCTTGCAGCCTCTAACTCGGACTTTATTCTCTCCCTTTGAATTTCTGAAATTCGACCCTTCCCCTTTTTATTCTTAAAAGTTGTCAACTCATCAAGTGTTATATTATTTATCACAAATCTTTCTTCTGAAGCTGATCGAATAATTCTCGTTTTTTCCAATTCTCTATATGCCCTTGCAACCGTGGTTTTATCAACGTGCTGCTGACGAGATAATTTTCTGATACTCACGAGTTCATCACCAGGATGCATTTCGTTTTCAATGATTCTTTCCAAAACTTGATCAACAATTTGTTGGTGGATCGGTTCCGAAGAAAAATTTGTTAAATTTAGTAACATTGTTAAATTCTTTAGCTGTTCTAACTGTATAGACGCAATATATACAGTTAAGTTCCATTTGTCAAGAAAAAATATTTAAAATTTATGATTGTGAAAGGTTAAATTTCCAAGAAAGGCTTAAAAACAATCAAAACAACATTAAAAGATAGCTTGTCAGATTTTGTCATGTAAATTATATTTGGAGAATATTTTGAGGAAAACCAAAATATGCTTTAATTAAGCAAACTAATTAAGCGCTTGAAATATAGAAGCCCCAGTAATATTTATGGTTCCCAGTTCTGGTGTACCGTAATAGTATAACTTAGATGCACCGCTTACAGTTGCATTTAATAGACCAGTGACAACTATGGTTGAAGATGATGCACCGCTGACATTCATATCTGCATTAACAACTGGAAAACCTCCAGACTGAAGACTACTTGCTCCACTAACGTTTGCATTCATATTAGTTCCCATTCCATGAAGGTTAACAGAACTAGCCCCTGACACAACAAATGTAGAATTTTCAGTAATGTTAATTGTATTGATAAATGTGAGATTACTAGCTCCGCTAATAACAGAATTAATTGAAGTGCTTTCGCCATTAATAATCAGGTTGCTTGCTCCAGAAATATTTATGTTAATATTAGTTACAGTTAAGGTTGTAGAAAGTTTGCTTGCACCTGAAAGAACAATGCTAATTCCATGATCTAACTCAAATCCAGAGATAAGCGAACTTGTAGCACCACTAAAGTTTACACCTTCGATATCTGGCAATGTAATTTCCGCCTCGAGAGTTACATCCTCATAGTCTTTTCCCTCTTGCAAAAAGATCTTTAACGATTTTCCCTCTTGGGAAAGATCCAAATACTTTTTAAGATTATCATCAAGTCTGATTGTAACAGAGAACTCAGTTCCTTTTGATATATTTACATCGAAAGCAGAACCAGCTTCGATAATTGCAAAATCACTATAGGGCTCTTCGATCGTGATCAGATTTCCAGAACCTTCAATGGATTCGTTATCGATAACTGAATCGCAACCAAGAAGTCCAAATAATAAAAGAATAAATAGAACAAGCATATATCTATAATTCATTTTTCTTACTCCATTTTTTATATGTTACCAAACATACCCAATATCAAACCTCAAGGCTGGAACAAATCCATCATAGCTTCCGAATTCATCATTTTCATCATTGCCAGAAGCAGAATAATGGTCTAAACCAATACCAAGTCCAATTGCAAATTCATCGCCAGGAAACCACTGCCATCCTACAAGAACTCCAGCAGAAAAGATTTCTGCATTTGCACCACTTTCATCTCGCAACTCATTATAAGAAATATTCGGCGCAACATAAAATCCTCTCATATTTTTACCAGTTGGATAAAGTCTTACTTCTGCATTGATTCCATATCCGTTTACCCCATGTGGGGTTGGCATCTGAGCCCCAGCCCCAATGATAAGGGTATTTGTGAATTTATGGAAATATGAAATATTATAAAAAATGAAGAATTTTAACGGATTTATCACAATTAGATTATTTCTTGGAGTTATATCCTCAGTCACGCTTATTGTAACGGATTGGGTAATTGTTGTGTCCTTGGTTTCTTCATCAACAGTAGTTTTTTTATCTTCTGTTCTTACTTGGGCAAATCCAATTGATACTATAAGTAATGTTATTGCTAATGTGTAAATTATTGTTTTCATTTCATCCTCCCCAATTGTTTGTGAACATCGTAATCAGGATGTGTGCCAAATGTATAATCTGTCTTTATGAAAAATATAAAAAGATACTATATAAAAAATCGATCAATATGTCTACATTTAGCATTTTGTGTTTAGACAAATGTACAATAAAAAAGTTCTAACGAGGATGAAATTAATTAAGATAGCCCTAAGAGAATAGGAAAAACAATCAGAGAATTCGTTCTCTGATTGTTTTATATATTAGTTTTCTTTCTGAGACCATGGTGGAACAACACCATTGACTCCGGCATAAGCAATCAGCTGACCAAGATGCTCATGATAGTGATTGTTAAGTATCAAGATCATATTTCTTTGAGTATATTCTCCAAATGGCGCTTTTACCATTTCATCATATTTTGATACATCATATTCTTTGAGAAATTTTGTAGCAGCAGCAAAAGATCTTTTCAACTCATTTAAAATGGCATCTTTATCTGTTAAGGTTTTCTCTAATTCTTGTGTAATGTGTTCTGGTTTGTCTCCACCCATCATGCTTGGAATAAAATAGCTTGCCGCAATGGTGTGAACTAACTGCTCGCTAGTTGAACGCACTCCTTCTCCAGGTCTCCAGCTATACTTATCTTCAGGAATTGCCTCTGCTAGGCTACTTATTCTGCCTTCCATAAATGCAATTTGATTTAGTATCAAATCAATGAAAGGATCAACTTTTGTATCTTCATCAGTATTTGACATGTTTTTAGCAGAGAGGGAAATGGAAAAAATTAAAATGAGAAAAAAAAAGGGATTTATAAAATTGTTTCATTAGTCACTCCATCTTTATTATTGAATGATTGATCTTAGAATATAATAAGACATAATATCCATTACAACAATAAAAACATTGGCAAAGCTATTAAGGTAGAACGTGAAATAGTTTTATAATTATTGATGAGCTTGATTATTCCATGGCCCAAATTAGTGAAAGGATATTCTCGTGGTTCACTTTCTAAAGGATTTAATTAATGATACAACAATAGGGCAGGTTAAGATTAAAAATTATTCGTTCAAGCAAATCATAACTTGACAATAAATGAATGATCATTTATCTTAGAAGCATGAGAATTAAAGATCAATTAAAACAAGACGCAATAATAGATGCAACTGTAAAATTGGTAAATGAGATTGGATTTGTTTCAAGCTCTGTTTCAAAGATTGCAAAGAAAGCAAACGTATCACCAGCAACGCTATATATATATTATAAGAATAAAGAAGATCTGTTGGTTTCAACCTATGTAGAGATTAAGAAAAAATTAAGCAAAGCCCTATTAGAAAACTTTGATAATTCACTTCCGTTTAGAGATATTTTGGAGAGATTCTGGAACAATGGATTTGATTTTATACTTCAAAACAGAGAATTATTTAGGTATTCCGAACAGTTTTCACATTCTCCCTATTCTGATCTTGTAGATCACACCAAATTGGAAAGGCATTTCGAACCTTTTGTCCAAGTATTACAACGAGGCATAGAACAGAAAGTCATAAAGGATATTCCCTTTGATATTCTTGCTGCATTTATTTTCTATCCAATCATGGTAATGTCGAATCCCACAACTTGTAGGAACATCGAAATAAATGATGTAACTATTCTAATTGCATTTTCCGTTGCTTGGGATGCCATAAAACTGTAAAAATTTTTATACAATAACTGAACGAATATTCATTTAATAAATGAACTATGAAAAATAAAACAAAGAAAGTTATGAAGCTAAGCACTGTATTTCTTGTAGGGGTAATTCTGATTGGAATCCTATTTGGACAGTCATGTTCTTCAGCAACTTATAGTACAGAGGACGTAAAGATGGATAAGATAAATAAATCAAAACAATATAATGACAAGAAGTTTGTAAACTACAAACCGAGTCCAAATTGGGGCTTTTTTAAGATGTTTCCAATTATGTGGGATTTTCTAGTGACGAATAATGACAGAAAGCCGGATGTTCCATTGCCTACCCAAAGTGTAGACTTCAGCCAAATTGAAAACGTAAAGCCTGATGAGCTAAAAATAACATGGATTGGGCATTCATCTCAGGTTATAAATATTGATGGAAAAATAGTTTTAACTGATCCAATATTTGAAAACCAAACAGCCTTTATGGGTCCTTCAAGATACAATGGAGATGTTCCTTTAAATATTGATGAACTTCCAGAAATAGATTTAGTATTAATTTCGCATAATCACTACGATCATCTTAATTCCTACACAATTGAAAAAATACATCCGAAAGTAAAGCAGTTCGTCGTACCATTGCTAGTAGGGGCAGAATTAGAAAAGATTGGGGTTCCAAGAGGAAAAATCATCGAACTCGATTGGTGGGAGGAAATAACATTGTTCGACAATTTTCTAATTGTTTTTACCCCGACCCAGCATTTTTCAGGACGTAGTTTATTCGATAGAGATGAAACACTTTGGGGTTCTTATGTTGTTAATGGCCCTCATCATAAAATCTACTTCAGCGGTGATTCAGGATATTTTGATGGATTCAAAAAGATTGGCGACAAGTACGGTCCTTTTGACTATACTTTTATGGAATGTGGTGCATATAATGACAAATGGTATTCTGTTCATATGTTTCCAGAGGAAACCGCTCAAGCACACCTAGACTTAAAAGGCAAAATAATGCAGCCAATACACTGGGGAACATTCGATTTAGCACTACATTCTTGGTATGATCCAATGAAAAGAGTAGCCAAAGCTGCAGATAGTTTAGGCATACAGCTTTCCACCCCAATAGTTGGAGAAACAATAACAATAGATGAAAATTTAAAACAACAAGATGGTGGGAAACAGTTTTAAATAATAATGAATTAGCGATAAATAAAAAATAATAAAGGAATAAATAATGAAAGAGATTAAAAATTGGACTGCTAAAAAGATTCCAGATCAAACAGGAAAAATAGTAATAGTAACCGGATCAAGCAGTGGAATTGGTTTTGAAGCAGCAAAAGTTCTTGCTAATAAAAATGCTGAAGTTATAATCGCAGTGAGAAATATGGATAAAGGTAAAAACGCAAAGGCAAAAATTATAGCACAAAATCAGACCGCAAAAGTAGAAGTTATGTTATTGGATCTATCAGATATAAATTCTGTTACAAAATTTTCTGAAAAATTTAAAAACCACTATGACAAACTTGACCTTCTTATTAACAATGCCGGAGTTATGATCCCGCCATATTCAAAAACGAAAGATGGTTTTGAATTACAAATGGGAACGAATCATCTTGGCCATTTTGCTTTAACTCTTCAATTAATAGAGCTTATTAAGAAAACACCAAACGCAAGAATTGTAAACGTTGCAAGCTCCGCTCATAAGATGGGCAATATAAACTTTGATGACTTAACTTGGGAGAAAAGAAAATACAAAGCATGGAAAGCCTATGGAGATAGTAAAATTGCTAATTTATACTTCACTAATGAATTAGCAAAGAGACTAAATAGTAATGGCAACCACATTAGAGTTACTTCGGCTCACCCAGGCTGGACAGCAACAGAATTACAAAGACATTCAGGATTGTTTGGATTTCTGAACCAGTTTTTTGCGATGTCTCAAGATCAAGGAGCGCTACCCACATTAAGGGCTGCTTTTGATGAAGATGCAAAAAGCGGGGATTATTTCGGCCCAGATGGCTGGCAAGAGTGGAAAGGTTATCCAATAAAAGTTGATGCAAATAAATTGGCCCAAGATGAATCAATAGCAAAAAGACTTTGGGATGTTTCTGAAGAATTAACAAAAGTGAACTTTAATTTGAATTAGTTAGTGAATGATTCGGTGGCGCTTTTAAATAGTCATCTGGACATTCTATCCTTGAAAGATAATTCTATATGAAAATAAATGCGATTGTAGCTTTAGTCTTTATGACTGTTATAAGTTCTTGTTCATCCTCAACAGATTTTATCCCTAAAGTTAATGATTCAAATAGTAAGGGTGCAGATAACAATGAAGTAAGTATTATTACTTACAATATCCAAACTGTTTTTGGAAAAGGGGATGATAAGGTTTCGGCACTAACAGAGTATTTAGATTCAGAAAAATATGATTTCATTTTAATGCAGGAAGTCTTTGATGAGAGTGCTAGACACTATTTTGTTGATAACCTAGACAGCACATTCTATAATAGTAAGAATTTCCGCGAGTAGATTATAGTTCTTTTCCCTCTAATATTTGTCAAGATGCTGGATTATTCGCTTTCTCTCGGTATCCAATAATTGATCTTTCACAATATAACTTTGGAGAAAATACTGAGCACTCAGATGGTGCAATCCATCAAATGCTCATAAAAGAATTTTCACCCACATTTGATCTATTTGCTAATAAATCTGTACTTGGTAGTCTACATCAAATTAATGATTCAACGAAACTTTTTATGTTTACTACGCATCTGCAAGCGATAAGTTCTCGGAGGCACAGAACGACACAACTAAAGCAGATTCAAGCATTTATAGAAAATGCAGTCTTAACAATTTTGAAAAACAAAGTCATAGAAAAGCCAGGAAACTTGGTCGTTCTACTAACCGGAGACTTTAACTATGATGCATATGAAGAAAATTATGTTGAAACTCTGCAGAAGTTTTTAGGTAAACCGAGAGACCTTCATCGAGAATTTAATCTTGATAATAAAGAGTATTCAATGGTTTTTAAGCTTTTTGGTTTTTATAGACGTTTCGATTTTATTTTTGCATTTGACGAAATCGGCGAAATTCCATTAAGAAAAGTTAAGGTTAAATCAATAAATATAACTGACGTTAGTGATTACCAAGGAAAAAGTATCTCTGATCACTTGGCGCTAAAAGCAGTACTGCATGTTGATTAAGTCATATTGTCTTGTTATGATTACAAACTTAAAATTGAAAAGTAATATTTTTGAATAAGATTTTTCTAAAACATATAGGTGTATTACTAATTCCACTAGTCTTTATGCAGTCATGTTCATCAATTGATTATATAGGTGATGAAGAAGTTTCAGCAAGTGAATCTGGATTTAATACGAACGTGATTAGTATTGTGACTTATAATATAAAAGCAATATACGACAAAGAGGAAGATCAGATAAACAACTTAATGATGTTTGTAAACAAGGAGAAGTTTGATTTTGTGTTGTTTCAAGAATTGTTTGATGAAAGTATGCGTGATGAGATAATCGAAAAGTCGGATACCAGTCATTTCAGAACAATAATTTCTCGAGTTGATTATAATTCATTTCCAGAACTCATCTTTCAAGATGCAGGTTTGTTTGTGATGAGTAGATATCCAAGAATAGATCTTTCTAATGTTGAATTTAATGATGATACAAATACATCGAATGGAATGATCCAAATGATTTTAGATAAAGAAATTTCAAAAACGAATGACTTTCTTGCTAATAAATCTATACTCGGCACACTGTTCCAGATCAGTGATAGTACTCAGCTTTTTCTTTTTACTACACATGTTCAAGCTATCGGCACAACAGAGCATAAAGAGTATCAGCTTGGTCAGATAGGAGAATTTATATATTCGGCTGTTGATTCAGTAGTAACATCCGAGCTAGTAGAATCAAAAAACCTGTTAGTTATTCTTGCTGGGGATTTTAACAGCAATGCTTATAGTTATGATAGGTTTTTAAGATTACAAAAATTGTTAGGTGGTCCGCGAGATCTGCATATGGAGCATAATGGGAATAAAAAGGAATATACGTTTAGATTCAGGTCTCGAAAACCTTCGAGACGCTTTGACTATATCTTTGCTTATGACCAGATTAATAATATCAAGTTGAAGGAAGTTTCTGTAAGGACAATAGGTGTTGAAGATGTCAAAGACAATCAGGGTATAAGCATTTCAGATCATGCAGCTTTGAAAGCTAATCTGATTGTCAATTAGGTTTTCACTATTTTAAATTAGAGATTAAGAAAAAGATATATTTATGAGAAGCAACCCAGTATTAGCATTACTTATTTTCACTGCAGTAATTCTACTCATCGATTTTTATACCTTTAAAGGGCTTAAGAAGATCGAAGTAAACTTAAGTTACCAAACCAAACGAATCTTAAACACACTATTCTGGATAGTGCCAGTAATAATAATATTTGGAATATTATTTCTATTTTTGTTTAGAGAATCTTCCGATCCTGCTTATGCTATGGTCTATGTCCATTCCTTTTCTGGATTTTTTCTTGCAATGTACATTCCTAAATTAGTTTTCATTCTATTCAATATCTTTGACGATATCTGGCATAGTGCCAGGCTTGCTGCTTTCAAAATTAAGAGAAAGAAGACAGTTAAAAATGATGGAAAAATAATTACAAGACATCAATTTTTAACCAGAGCAGGATTGATCACTGCCGGACTTCCATTTTTATCAATTCTTTATGGAATAGCCTGGGGCAGGTTCAATTTTATTGTCAGAAGATCAAATGTAGAATTCAAGAATTTACCAGATGTATTTGATGGATTCAAAATAGCACAGATCTCCGATTTTCACTTAGGTAGTTTTTTAACACACCCTGACAAAGTTACAGAAGTTGTTGAACTAGTAAATGCTCAAAATCCAGACTTAATTCTTTTCACTGGCGATTTTGTAAACAATGTCTCTCAAGAAGCCGAAAAATTTATATCTGTCATTTCAAAGCTGAAGTCCAAGTATGGGAATTATTCGATTTTAGGAAATCACGATTATGGTGAATATGTTCCTTGGCCTTCTCAGGACAAGAAAGAGGAAAATTTACAACGATTAATTTCTCTTCAACAAGAGATGGGCTTTAAAATGCTTATGAATTCAAATGACAAGATTTATATCGGTGATGAATACATCTCGCTTATTGGAGTTGAGAATTGGGGGTTGCCGCCGTTTCCTCAATACGGCGATATTAAAAAAGCAACCGAGGGTGTAGACAAAGAGTCTTTTAAAATTCTTATGTCGCACGACCCAACTCACTGGGACGAACAGATCTTGGGCTATACAGATATTGATTTGACTCTGTCTGGACATACACATGGAGCTCAGTTTGGAATTGAAGTTCCCGGCTGGCGCTGGTCTCCGGTTGATCTCAGGTACAAGCGCTGGGGAGGTTTTTATAAAGAAGGCAATCAGAGATTGAATGTAAATACTGGGATTGGATTTATAGGATTTCCTGGAAGGGTAGGAATGCCACCGGAAGTTGGATTGATAACCTTGCGAAAAGCGTAAAGAATTGGAGATATCAAAATGAGTATTAAGGCTATAATAACAGGTGCAACCGGAATGGTCGGTGAAGGTGTTCTTCATGTGTGTCTGAATTCTCCAGAAGTTGAATCTGTGTTGGTCGTAAATAGACGATCGTGCGAAGTTGATCATCCAAAACTAAAAGAAATTATTCACAAAGATTTTATGAATTTAACTGCAATTGAAGCGCAGCTGAAAGGTTATAATGCATGTTACTACTGTGCAGGAGTTTCTTCGGTCGGTAAAAAAGAAGATGAGTACAGAAGAATAACCTATGATCTTACTCTTAACCTTGCGAATACTTTTTTGAAGCTAAATCCCGGGAGTGTTTTTACCTATGTCTCAGGAGTTGGAACGGACAGCAGTGAAAAAGGAAAAAGTATGTGGGCTAGAATTAAAGGCAAAACAGAAAATGACATTTTAAAATTACCTTTTAAGTATGCTTATGCTTACCGACCTGGTTATATTCAACCAATCAAGGGATTAAAAAACACTTATAAAGCTTACAAGTTCCTTTCACCGTTTTATCCAATATGTGAAATACTATTCCCCAAATATGTTGGCACATTAGAAGATCTTGGCAACTCAATGATAAACGTTACACTTAATGGATATGATAAAAAAGCATTAGAATGTGTTGATATAAGAAAAACAGGAAAAGGATAGATGCTATTTCGGTTTCATTCCAAAGAGTAATCTCATTAAGTTAAACCTTTTGATAAACAACTCATAGAAAAGAAAGCTTCCTCCAAAAGTTATAACAAGAATTACAAGAAATTTAGTGTAAACTCCCCAATTGAATTGAATTATGTAGTATCCAAAAATTATCATTATAGTTTGATGAAGAATATAGAGTGGATAGACAGATTCGTTTGCGTAAGTTAAAACCTTACTGGGTTTATCAAATATAAATTTACTATAACCCAAAATTGTAAAGAGCCAACTAACAATGAATACCCATTTAAGTATTCCATAAACGATCATAAAGAATAAAGTATCCTCTCGAACAATATAAAATGTTGGTCCCCAAACAAATAAGATTAAAATTAGAGCAGGGATTATCGCAATCAATAGAGATTGTTTTCTTTTTTCAGCAATTGCATTCCATAATCCAGAAAAATCGGAGATACAAAATCCTAAAATGAAAATAAAGAATGAAATGCTGTGATTATACCAATCATCGATCAGTGCGTGGGTTGTCGGGAAAATTGAGGCTAAAGTATAATAAAAAAACAATAACGGAAAAAAGAATAAGTAAATGGAATTGGGTTTTTTTGTAAAAAACCAATTAACTTTTTCTCTAATCTTATTAGATTTATCACTTTTTAGGAATAAGAATAACGGAAGTGCAACAAATGAATAAATAAAAATATAAAGAACATACCATAAGTGATGCCAACTCAGACTTCCTCCCTCAGGAAATGGAACAAATTCAAAAACGGTTTTCCAAAAATCCCAATAGCTTAAATAGATTACATCGTCAGAGATTCTCTCATAGTATATTTGAGGTGGTATTATAACAAGCATACCAAATATAAGAGGAATAAGTAATCGCCTAGATCTTTCAGCAATTATTCCTTTAGCAGACCTTTTCCCCATTGAATAATAAATTACCATTCCAGATATAATGAATAAAAGTGGGAGTCTCCACTGACTAAGAAATGCCATCCATGTTTCAAACCATTCTAGTGTAACACTATTCTTAATATGGAAATTCCAAGGGACGAAAATCATTCCAACATGATATAAAATGAGAATATAGAATGCAATTACTCGCAACCAGTCAAGGTAGTATTTCCTCTGAAAATTGTTTTTGGAATTCGTGTTTGTTTGAGTCATCAATCAAAAATATATATTCAAAACAATAACTAAAAGCAATTTTTGATAAAACTATGAGAAAATAGATAATCAAAATGACCAAGGATAAAAATATCCTTGGTCATAATAATAGTATAGGGGTTACTATTATAAAACTAATTTTGCATTTAAGAAGACATCCGTTCCTGTTGTGAGGCGAGAGATCGGACATTTCTCCTTTGCTTCAGCAGCAAGTGCGTTAAAGTCTTCTTCGCTAAGACCCGGCACTACAGCTTCACAATCTAGAGTAATTGAAGTGATTTTTGGCCCTTCATCTTGACCTAACTCAACAGTAGCTTTTGTTTCAATGCTAGTTGGGGTAATATCCTTTTTAGAAATTAGCGCAGCTAAAAACATTGAAAAACACCCAGCTTGTGCAGCTCCAATTAATTCCTCTGGATTTGTTTCAGGTCCATCTTCAAATCTAGACCTAAAATTAAAGGGTCCTTCATACCCAGTAAAGTTAAATTTACCATTACCATCCTTTAGTGTTCCTTCCCACTTAGCTTTTGCAAAATGTTGTCCCATTCTGTCATCTCCTTTGAGTATTAATTTTATAATTCTTGAATGCCAATATACAAAAAAAGATTTTTCGACCAAGTGTCTGATAACAGCTTTTTAGTGCTTGGCAAATTTAGCTTTACGAATTATTATTTCTTTCCAAACATCTCCTTTTACATAAGCCTCTTTTTCAAGCCACTTATCTCTTAACTCTTCTTCAGAGTCATATTCACAACCAATTACAGTTCCATTCATATTTCCCTTTTCGTCAATTAATGCTGGGGCAAACACCCACCTTTCTTCTTCAAACATTTTGGCCGCAAATTCCAAGTGCTCTTTTCTTACGGCTAGTCTTCTTTCAAGTGCTTGTTCATCTTTATGATCATGTGCTATAACAATAAACTGCAATTCTAACCTCCCTTATTTTATGTATGCAGCCTCGAACATATGTTCAACGCTTTTTATTGGTTTATTTGGATTAAGGTGTTCTGAAAGAAATTTCCAAATCTTTAAACGAATTTCTTTTCCAATTTTTGTGTCGATTCTATCAAATGAATGTCCTCCCTCAACATCATCAAAAATTTCATACTCGAATTTTTTACCATCAGCTTTTAACGATTTTATAAGATGCTCTACTTCGAGAACATTTACATCGTCATCATTTGTGTTTGTATGAATTAATAACGGTATGTTTTGGAACTTGCTAGTATTCCATGCAGGAGAGCGTCTTCTATACTCTTCGACATTTTCGTGGGCTGTCTGACCAATATGGTACTCAGCAGAATATAAGTCTCTATAATCATCTTCATAATACCCCATACGCGAAATTAAATCACTGACCGGAACACCAGCAAAAGCAACTTTATAATCATCGGGGTGATTAAAAATGTTCATGAGACTAATCAAACCTCCATGACTCCATCCAATTATACCAATTCGGCTTTCGTCAACAAAATTATAATTCTCAATCATGTGATTTCTTGCACTATAAACATCCTCAATTTCTAATCCACCATAGTCGATTCTTTCATATTGACTTTTACCGTAACCAGTGCTGCCCCGGTATTCAGGCGCAATAACAATATATTGCTGATATATCAATTCCTTTATTATGTGTGTATAGTAGGTGCCAAAGTCTCCATGAACACCCCCGTGGGGAAAAACAATAAGTGGATACTTCTGAGAAAAGTCGATTCCTTTTGGTATGAAAACATAATTCCAAAACTTAATAGGATTCTTTACACCCATTGCATTTTTATTTTTGAAATTCTTTTCAGAGGGTGGGCCGGTAATATAGATCTTATCAATAAACGCAACAGCGCTAACTCTCTCATACCAAAGCACATCATCAATCTTTTTCTGAAGCACATCAAGCCTGTGTTCTAGATCCTCATTATATTTTTGAAGTTCTTTAATGGAAGTCTGAATTTTATTAGATTCTTCTTGAGCGAATGAAAGAGAACAAAAAACACTAGTAACTAAAAGGAGCAAAATCAATGTTTTCATAATTTTAATCCACAATTTTATTGGAATTATTATTACTTAATTTAAGTTTATTATAGTGCTCTTTCAAATGCTTATTAACAATTATGTAATTCTTGAATTGGTTTAGTATTTTTATCGTATAAACATTCAAAATATTTGAGATGAAAAATTTAGATTTCAGACCATCCAAGTCAACTAAAGATTTCCGAAAAAATTATGAACTCCACGACATTGCTGAATACAATGGAAAGAACTTGTTGGTGCAATGGGGTTTTAAGTGCACGGAGTTTGGGGAAGATAATCGATACAGGAAAGTCTGGGAGAAAGGAGAGGATAAGCCTGACTCTGTCATCTCCTATAACGATAAGACAGCGCTACTAGATTGGAAAGGGAAGCATGGCTCGACTTGGTTAGTAAATGAGCGTGCATTAAGGTCTTACGAAAAATGGAGCGCTGAAATTGGATTACCTTTGATAGTCGTGTTCTTTGTTATCGACAAAGACGAAAAGATTATGAAAAGGAAATTTGCCGTTCTTAATAAGCATTCTCATAAGGTTTCTTCAGCAAAACAATGGGATAAAAATAAAACTGTTGAGTTTCAAAAAGATTTGCCAGACTTTACCAAAGCGAACCTATTAAAACTTATTTGATATAAGGAATTAGAAAAAATATCCAATCGTAAAGTAGAGCTCTGTTGGTCCCCTAATAATATTTCCGGTTGTAACACCTTGATCGATTAAGATACTTCTTCCTATTGCAAAATCTGCTGGGCCAATTAGAGTATCAAAAGAAAGTATAGCACCAAATCCTTGTTTAAATTCTTTGAACTTCATTTCTTCTTTCCGTTCCCATATATTTCCAAGATCATATCGGACAGAAACAAACGCATCAAACCAAATTTTAAATGGTAGTTTATAACGGTATTGTAGAGAAGCTATAAAGATTTGTCTTCCTCTATATTCGTATTGTCGATAACCCAAGAAGGAATACTGCCCTCCAAATCCGAATTGTTGTGTAAGCGGAAGAGATTCATCCCCTACGCCGATCTGTATTCTCGGATTAAGGTTACTAACTTTGGATAATTGGAAGTATCCGACATAATCTGCAGAAAATAGAGAGTAGCTTATATCAGCACCGAAAATCTTTTGGGACGTTTCGTAGTATGTGTCGAAAAAAGTTCCAGAATTTGGATATGGGTATTTGTCTTGCGTATCAATTTTCATTCTAAATCTGAGTGATGCTAAATCAAATTGTGATGGTGTTATGGTATTACCAGAAAGATTACGCGTTGAATTGGTTTCGTATCTAAAGTCGGCCATAATATTTCCTATTTTTTCAGCCTGCATCCCAATTCCTACCTGAACACCATATTTTTTTTGCCGATACTCACCAACTTGAGATCGAGAGAACCTCTTCGGATCATCTTCTATGTCATCTTCATATGTGTAAATATCTTCTAAATTGAAATAACCTCTTAAATTATAAGTCAGATATGTATTAAATATTCTATGAGCTTGATGTTCAGCTATAATGAGCTGATTCCTCAACCCTCCGAAAAATAGAGCTCCCAATTCTGTTCCCGTTCCCCATAAGTTTTCGTCTCGCACATCAACAGAAAATTGAACATATCTTTCATTATCTACTTTCAAACCAAAACGAGCAAGGCTTGAAATCTTTTCTTCAACTACAATAGTAACGTCTTTTCCTTTTTCGGAATCTGTAATTACAACATCTATAGATTTGAACATTCCTGTTGTTCTTAGATTTTTCAAACCTTTGAATAAATTATCAGCTTTTAAGTATTCATTTTCTTTTAGTGGAAACTCTCTAAGAATAACTTCGGAGCGAGTTTTTATATTTCCCTTCACTCCAATACTGTTAATAATTCCCTCATTAATTTTAATGTAAAGAACTCCAGAAAATTCATCAAACTCAATAGATTTAATATCGGCCAAAGATAGTCCCTTACTTCTGTAGTAACGGAGTAGTTCAATCAAATAATTTGATATTTTCTTTGCATTGTAAGGTGATTGATAAAGTGGCTCTAATATTGAATATACCTTATTCAGATCAACACTCTCGACACCTTTTACATCAATTGATTTAATAGTTGGCTTTAGCATATAGTCAAGTTTAACTATTGCAGATCTACCCTCAATTAAAAGAGTAGCAGTTATGAACTCATAATCACCAGAATAAATATACTTTCCTAATTCGATTAATAATTCTCTACTGTCTACCGAATCATAATCAGCAAACTTTGAAGTTAATTTTAATTCTAAGTTTGAATTATTGCTATAAGGAACAATGTTTTCAAAGAAGAGAGAATCCTGACTAGTCTTACCAAGACTTGTTCTAAGTAAATTCTCTTTGATGTTTTCAATTTGGTCAATCGTTGCTTTATAACCTAAGTCGATTAGTCTGTCAAAGTCAGTGAAGTCATTATTGCTTTTTTCTCCAAGATTAGGAGTAATAGAAATATCAGCGTACTTAAGATTTTCTTTAGTAACCATACTCATTGGAATTGAAACTAATTGATCTGCAATAGTTAGTGGATCATTCAATTGTTCACGGCTTTTTAGTGGGCTAGTAGCATTAACTGCAATAACATAGTCGCCGCCAATTTCTCGTGCAGGCTGGGTTGGAACATTTGCAACAACTCCCCCATCTACCAGCAGCATTGTATCCATTCGCACAGGTTCAAGTAAAAAACTGATACTCGAACTAGCTCTCATTGCTTTACTTAGAGATCCCTCTCTAAGAATTATGAGGTCTCCAGTTCCAAGGTCTGTGCTCACAGCAGCGTACTTATACTTTAATGTGTTGAAATCGCTATTCTCAACATGAAGCGGGGCATTGATAGTTAGGTAGTTGAGAAAATTTAGAAATTGCTGTCCAGTGTTGAATGCCGTAGGAAGTATTGGCCTCAAACCATCCATCCTTACTGAGAAGAGAGCAATGTCTTCCGTAACTTTCTGATCAATAAACAGTTCGTTTCGGTCAGTTTCCGAAAATTTATAAAACTCATCCCAGTCAATCGACTTCATCATTGAATCAATAGCAGATATTGTATAACCTGCAGAATAGAGACCTCCGATTATACTGCCCATACTCGTTCCAACAATATATTCAATAGGAATTTCATGTTCTTCCAAAGCTTTAAGTACACCCAAAATCGAAATTCCACGAGCACCCCCCCCGCTTAAAGCTAGCGAGACTTTTGGATAGCATATTGGCTTTTGAGTTTCTAATCCAAATGGTAGCTGAACCGCTTCAACTTTAGGAGAAAGGATAAGTGTATCTGACTGTGAGAACAGAAAGGTAGGACTAGTAATAAATAGGAATACCGCTATTCTAATTTTTATAACCATTTCGGTATCTAAAATACAGGAAAAGCCAATTATCTTCTTAAAATTTTCAAAACAATAAATGGCTATTTAAAATTAAAACTTACGATTTTTCTTTGATGCTTGGTTCTGAGCATGTTTTTGTTTTTCCGCAGCTTCCATCATTTTTGCCATAAATCCACCACCACTCTTTTTACCCGTGTTTTTAACCGGCTGAAGATCGTCATCACCTTTTTTATGGTTTATATAATACTGTTGCCCAATGGAAAGGATGTTGAACATAAAGTAGTATAAATTAAGTCCGGATGAAAAACTCATGAAAAGAAAAGTCATCATTATCGGCATCATATATACCATTGCCTTCTGGCTTGGATCCTTAACTGTCATCTTCTGTTGGAAGAACATTGTAATTCCCAACAACGGAGCTAGGATAGTCAATTTATCAATTCCAACAAGTGGAATAGTGAACCCAAGATTTAAAACATAGTCTGGTGAAGCAAGGTCAGTAATCCAAAGGAATGGTTGATGACGAATTTCAATTGCAACTCTAAAAAATGCAAACAGAGCAAAAAGAATTGGCATCTGCAAAATCATCGGCAAACACCCCCCGGCCGGATTTACACCGTAGGTTTTGTACAAGCCCATAGTTTCTTTCTGTATCTTCTGTTGATCTCCTTTGTATTTCTCTTTTAATTCGGTGATCTTAGGCTGCAGTTTTTGCATCTTCCTCATACTCATATAGCTCTGTTTAGTAAGAGGATAGAGTGCAATTTTAATAATAATCGAAAAGATTATAATTACTATTCCATAATTGGGGATAAATTTATGCAAGAAAGTAAAGAGCGGTAAAAGGATATACTCAGAAATTGGGCGAGTAATAAATTTCAGTCCAAAAAAACTGCCAAAATCAAAAACAGCATCATAATTATTATCGTAAGCTTTTAAAACATGGTAATCAACAGGGCCTAGATAGAGCTGAAAATTATCTCTCTGGTGTTTCAAATTATTAAATGGTACTTTCAAACTGGCTTTGTAATATTCACGCTGACCGAGCCCAGGAATCTCTTTGAAAATTCCTTCGAAACTTGCGCCGCCATCAGAATATGGAGTTTCAGGAGTAAGTATCATAGCAAAGTACTTACTTTTAATACTTACCCAGTCAACTTTTCCGTTTATATCTTTTTCTAGTATTTCACCTTCTGTGTCAGCATCAATTACCAATTGTTCATCTCCTGAGAAGGCGCTAGCACTAGCGTATGTGGCTTCGTCAACCGAATTTTCCTCAACAAAGTTAAGTCCGGTCGCCCACTCAACATCATATCTCAATCCAGAAATAATGTTGTTCATATTAACCATCTCAACATCAAATCTTGACTGATAATTATCTCCGTAAAAAACAAAATGCTTTCTAATTTCTTTTCCTTCTTCCACCGCAAAGGTATAGGATATTTGAAGTGAATCATTTCCCTCAAGTTTGTAATAATAAGTTTGAGCAGAAGATTCAAAATCCAATTGGGATGTGTTAACTAACTGACCGTCACTTGTCACAAATATTAAGTCAAGATCGCCACCATTAGTTTGGTTTATTAACTGAACATGAGTGTTATAGAAATCACCTTTCGTCCATTTTTCTATAATACCACGTAGCATAGTTCTTTAGGTAGATCTTACGAATCTTTCCACCCTTACTGGTCATTTCGATTTTAGAAAGATCAGTTTCAATAGTAATTATCTGACCTTCTTTGCTTGTTTTTGCAAAAACATTTTCTGATTGGTCGAGTGTATTTTCAGTTTGAGATTCACTGGTTCTAACGTCTTGATCAGTCTTTTTAGTTTCTGAAATCGTGTCTCGTGGTGGTTCTTGTTTTTGACTAAGGGCTGTAGTATCGGCTGTAATTGGTAATTGAGGTTGAGGTTCTGGAGAATTAAAATATAGCCATACGACCAGAATTATTCCCATTAAAATAAATGCTAATGTTGTTTGTTTATCCATTAAGCTCTACCGGTATTTAAAATTTTATTCGAAAAAAATATTATTAAAGTAATTTTAGAGATCATTTCAAATACTATCTTGAATTTTTTGCAGCAGATTGATCATATCTGGTTCAATCTCTCTTAAATGAATTTTTGGATTCTTTTTCTTATTAAGAGTATTTGGAGAAAAAACTATCAAAAGTGATTTGTCACAATTGATTAGGTTTTTCTTATTTAATCTATACGATTCTCTCAATAATCTTCTTAATCTATTTCTCCAAGCTGCATTTCCGGCTTTTTTAGATATTCCGAAAGCTACTTGAACATTATTAGAATCATCTTCCCCAAAACAAAAAATAGCCTTTAAATTTCGGCTATTTGAGTAAATGATTTTTCCGGAATTATAAACTTGGGAAAAATCATTTTTTCTTTTGATTCTTTCTATTTTAGAAAGACCAAAGCGTTTCATGCTTTTAAACACGAATTAATATTCGTCGCTAACTGTAAGTTTCTTTCTACCTTTTGCTCTACGTCTTGCAAGTACTGCTCTGCCTTCTTTAGTTGACATGCGTTCTCTGAAACCGTGCTTATTTTTTCGTTTCCTATTACTTGGCTGAAATGTCCTTTTCATAAATCACCTGTATCGTTGTTTTCATTCTAAAAAAGAGAACAAATTTACTCAATTAATTAAAAAAACACAATAATTTCCAAGTTATGTAAAATTATGATTTTCTTAAAATCAGGACTATTTATGCTTAATACAAAAGATAAATCAATTAATTGAATCGATAAAATGCAAGCACAATTACACAGATTTAGAAAATATTTTATAATTTATTGCATTAAGGCTAGTTTGGGACCTATCTATTAAATGATTCGCCGATTCTGAAGTATAGACCCCAGTCATTTGTTCCAACGGCTACATCCATTCCCACATTCATATGGGTCTCTTCTGAAACAACAATCGAATACCAACACCACCAGCAGGAAGTAATGATCCATTATGGTCGTCATTAATTGCTTCAAATACAGTGGCAAGACCAACGAAATCCAACAAAACCAAATTTACATCTCATTCAAATTCCAACGATATTCTCCTTGAACGGCGGTCATGTAGTTTCCTCTGTATTCTCCTTGTGTATATCCTCTGAAGGTCATCCCCACGTCCAACAATAAATTGCTGATTGAATGAAAGATCGCCAAGTCCCAATCCAACATAGACTCTTGCTGCAATAACATCATGTCCCTTTCTATTAGAGAAAAATGATTGTGACTAATTTCAATTTTTTTCGATTCAAAATCATTCCCCATAAATTCTGGATAGGTGAAAAACTGTATATTACTTAAAAAGCCGCTTCGTGGATAGTATACATTTGTGCGATTATCCATTGTGACTTTAAGTCCAAGACCCATTAAGATTATTTTCAAATACTTCTTCTGTAATTTCTGTCGAAGTATCAAAATTTAAATAGACATAACTTAATCCTATATAGATTCTATCGTATATTCTGCGTGCACCTTCGATAAAAAACATATTCATTTTCGTGTTGTACGGTATCCACATATCAATGGGAACATCAAGAAAAATTGAAAATTAACAGAGCCAGTTCCTCCGGCAGTAGAAATTCTCCAATTATCTTCATCCAGATAGAGTTTAGCAAAACCCATAAAAAAGTATGTTTTGTTTTTGGAGTACATTCCAAAAAAACCTGCCATTGAAGAGGGAGATAGAGTATCTTTTTGCGAAAGATTAAATTGTGCCATTGGAAGTGCCCCAAGCTGAAAGCCAATGGAGCGATTATAGTTAATGTACGGAATAGGTAAAAATTTAAAGATGTCCTTAATTCTCCCATTGCCGGCTCCCAGTCCTTGCCCAAATAAATTATTAGAAAGCAAAAACAAAAAAACAGTTACAATGAGTACTAGGAGTTTATTCATAGGGCCCTGTGTATAAAAGTAATAGATTATTTATTTGACTAATATACAATACATAAAGTTAAAATTGGACTATTATTTAGAAGCTGTAACCAAGATTTATTCCCCAAACAATAGCGTCATGATTTCTTATAAAATCATAATCTAGACTTGGTGTAATTGTAAAATTACCAATATGAAAAGGATATCCTGTTCCCACTCTAAAAAGAAATTTGATATGAGTTTCGCTTTCGTGGGTCTCTTCAGATTCTTCTTGGGCTAGTTCAATTCCGGGCCCTGCTCTAAACCACCAATCACCAAGAACTTTATAATAGAAGGGTATGCCTACTAAAAATTCGGTATGCTCTGCGAAAATTGCTTCACCAAAAATGCTAAAGGCCCAGGGGTTTTCGACATCCGGTCTATAAACATAATCCAAACCTAAGCTAAAATGATTTTCACTCTCCTGAAAAAAAGAGGTTCCTCCAATAAATAGGGCTATATGATTATGATGAATTATATGCTTTGAGTTTTCTTCATGTGAGTCAATGTTTTCAGATGATTGAGCAGTTATACTAATTGTAAGTAAAACCAAGATAAATAGAAACTTCATCTATTTTCCTCCCCATCTGTATTGATAAATTAGTGTAAGGGCGTCAAAATCTGGACCTCTTTCAAGTCTAACACCGGAAATAAAAGAGAGTTTCAGTGTATGCTGTTCAGCAATAGGAACGGCACAATCAAAACCAAAACGAAGTGTGGAAATTCTGGTTTCTCTTTTCACTCCATTGATAAATGTTGTTCCTCCTAGTCCGTATCCGGCATCTAATGCAAGCCACATTGTATTTTTAAATGTATAAATTAGATGAACTTTCCCGGCAAATAATAGGATCTTGCCTAAGTTCGTTATTGTATGTAAAAATTAGAATTATTACCGTAAAGAACCACCCACTAATGTAGGCTTCAACAATCCATTGAGCGAATGTTATGGAAAAGCCGATCTGCGGGCGAAATGTCCAGCGATTGGAACCAAGGTTAATAAATTTTGTTGGATCATATTGCCCGAGTGGTGCGAATATTTGCAGAGCAGCTCCAAAGACCGTTGTTTGCTTGAAATTCTTAAATTCACTTAAGGTAAGAGCAGGTGAACCAATAAAATTAAATGATAATCGAAAACGAGGATCGCCCAATCCAGTACGAGCTGTACTGGTATCTATTCCTTCAAGAAGACCGGTCCAATCTCCGCTTGCGTATGGAACGATCACATCAAACTTGCCGGATAAACCAAAAAAATCAATTGTACGAACATAAGCCCCAATTCCGGTGTGAAGATTGGCATTTAGATCCTCTATAGGCAAAGATGAATCGAGGAGAATATTTCCGGTTCCGTAAGCATAACCCAATAAAAGATAATTCATTCCAACGGGAATGTTTGAAAGCTGACGAGGTTCTAACTCTTGTGCTTTTACATTATTGCAATTGATGAGTTGAATAAGGAGAAAGGATAACAGTATCAAAACATTTTTGGGTGCTAATTTAAAAATCATATTGAAATTCCTTTTATGCATTATTTCAATTCTCACTCACTCTAATATTTTGTATAAAAAGGGCTCGCAACTTATCCCAGAAATCTCCGCCAAGCACAAAAAGGGAGACAATTATAATGACATCACCTAGAATATTTATCAAAAATATGTATTCATTTAAGAATGGAACAAGATCTATAAAATAGGGGAGGAGCCATCCAATTAGAATTGGGAAGAAAAATAGGAGAAGACCAATGCGGTAACGGGTTGAACTGACTGTATCTGGTGGAGCAATCTTTTTGAAATATCTAAATAGCTTCCCCTTTATAAAATCAAATCCTTGTTTTCCCATAATGGCAACGGAAGCTAGAATAGCTAATTCAGGAAATCCAAACATGAGCAAACCTGAGAGTGCTGTTGTCCATCCAGATGATAGATTTAAAAGAAACTACAACAGGAATGAGGATTAGCGGACTAATTTGCCCAAGGACAAAAACTATTCCTCCAATTATTATTTTTTTTGCAGCAGGCAAGTTATTAATGTCTGATTTTTGCTCATCCATAATTACCAAGTTCTCCTAACTATTTTTGTCTTCTTTTTAAAAACCAGCCAAAAAACAAAACACTTAGCCATGCAATATTCCACCAAAGTGGACTTATAAATGCAAAAGGTATTGTAAAAACAGCTGCTAACGGTTCAGTTAAAATGCTGTGTCTAATTTCAACCACTTCCTTTTCGCTAACTGCTTCAGATAAAAGTTCAGCATGTTTTGATACATACACCCACCCAATTATACTCATAAAACCGGCCAAGGCTAATGTTACACTCTGCATAAACAATGCTAGTACATCGGAATTAGTAACTGCATCTACACCGAGGCTATAAAAATATAGAAGAAGAAAAATCATTTGCATGATTGATAAAAATGAATGCTTGCCGTCTGTTGCAACCAGATTACCGATCGTTTTATTGCTTTGAAACCAATAAATGGTGACCAATATGATACCGATCAAAAACATTATAAATTCGCCATCGCCGAAAATAGAAAGTGGATCAGCATCTCCTTGCAAAATATCAATTGGTTTTGGTAGTAGAGTAAACAGCAATACAATTAGTGCACCAAAAATTACATCAAGTAGTGTTTGTAACCTTCTAAGCTGCTGTGCATCCCTTTCTTTTTGGGATTCTGTTTTCTCTTTTTTAGCTATGACTTTTTGTGACATCTTTTTCATAATTCCTCAAAAATGTGTTTATCTAGTGAATATTTAATTTATTCTGCTGTAACCATTAAAAATCCATAAGAAGTAATCCAAGCAAAAAATAACATCCAGGCCAAAATGGATAAAATAACATGGAGTTTCGGATTCTTTATAAATATCAATGAAACTATAATCACAAGGAATAATAATAACCATTCAAATACAGGATCCATTATTCCAAAAAAGACGGGATATAAAAGCATACCCCAAACAACTGCAAGCGAAAGAGTAAGGAAAAACTTAGACTTATTCTGAAAATAGTATTGTTTTAAGTCAATTTTATCACGTTTTTTATCTTCCGGGATAATTAATGCTGCGGACCAGAAAAGTAGTACCGGACCGGAAAGTAAAAATAAATATGTAAAATAATTCCAAACTTCCACCTGCTGGAACTCCCATAAACTCCACCATACGTGAAAATGAAGTAATAGTAAAAAGAGTACCCAAGTTGGATGGAGCCAATAGGTTTTAATTTCATGGCCAATTCCACGTACAATTGTAGCTATCGCCATCAAAAGGTATACTACTCCCATACCCATAATAACAGCAAACATTACAGAAACAAATGGAAATTCTGATGTGTTCATATAATTAGTTCCATTTTTTAACTTGAATGTTTATTCAAAAAAAACTTTTCACCAGACATATTGCATATTTTAAACAAAATAGATTTTTTAATAGCATCATCTAAATCTTTAATAAGCATATCAAATAGTTTAAAGAGTGTTCTTACTAAACCATACACACTAATAGTATATAAGATTTACAAATTGCCCCATCATCCAAACAGGACTATTGTTCAAAAATTATTACCATTGAAATTTCGGGAAACACTCAATGATTTAAAAACAACAGATTTTTACGTATGTTTAAGAAAGAATGACCGAATAATAAAAACTATCCGATCATTCATTTCAATTATCTTAATGAGACCCGCCGGACGATTCCAATTTTTTCAAAACTTGATCAAGACTGAAACTTGCAGCTTTTTGTCTTGGTGGAAACTCCTTAAATGTTGCTAGAAATTGACCTACATAAGATTGTGCGGGAACCATGAAGAATACGTGATCCATTACCCAATCATAATATGTATTTGAAGTTATTTGTGCACGTTCGTAGGGATCTCTACGTAGGTTAAACATAAGTGGCACTCTCAAAGGTGTAAAGGGATTTGCCCAGAGAGCGAACGTCCCGACTTCCCTTTGTTCCATAAAAACTAATTTCCAATCGTCATATCTTAAAGCTGTTAAATCACCGTCGTCTGAAAAATAAAATATTTCCTTACGTGGGGCTTCATCTGTTTTGCCGGTTAGGTATGGAAGGAAATTGTAACCATCTAAATGTACTTTGTAGTTTCTGCCAATTGAACTGTAACCTGATTTGAGTTTTTCTTTAATACCAGCATCTCCTGCTGCAGCCACAAATGTTGGTAACCAATCCATATGGTGCATCACCTCATTTGATACTGAACCTGCTTTAATATTTGCTGGCCATCTAACCATAGCAGGAACTCTCCAGCCACCTTCCCAGTTAGTATTTTTTTCGCCTCTAAATGGTGTTGCGCCTGCATCCGGCCAGGTATTATAATGAGGTCCATTATCTGTGCTATAAAAAACTATTGTGTTATCAGCGATTTTCAGCTCATCTAAAAGTTCTAAGAATTTTCCAATATGCATATCGTGTTCAACCATTCCATCACTGTACTCATCCTGTCCTGATATTCCTCTAAGTTCTTTTTTTACGTGAGTTCTGAAGTGCATTCTTGTTCCACTCCACCAAACAAAGAATGGTTTTCCGTCAGCAACTGATTTTTTAATGAATTCAATTGCAGCGTTGCTTGTTACATCATCAATAATTTCCATTCTTTTCTTTGTCAGGGGACCTGTATCTTCAATCTTGCCGTCAGCAAAAGAATGAATTACACCACGAGGTCCATATCTTTCTTGAAATGTACGCCCATCTGATGTGATCCAATCACCAGGATAATCTTCAAGTTCAGGTTCCTCTTCAGCGTTTAAGTGATAAAGATTACCATAAAATTCATCAAACCCGTGGTTGGTTGGAAGAAATTCATCTTTATCGCCCAAATGGTTCTTACCAAATTGACCGGTTGCATAACCGAAATTCTTAAGAATTCCTGCAATTGTTGGGTCTTCTTCTCTCATTCCAAGATCAGAACCGGGTAACCCAACTTTACTTAAGCCGGTTCTAAAAACACTTTGCCCCATTATAAAAGAAGATCTACCTGCTGTACAACTTTGTTCGCCATAATAATCAGTAAAGATCATACCTTCGTTTGCGATACGATCAATATTGGGTGTTCTATATCCCATCACACCTTTTGTGTATGCACTAATGTTTGACTGCCCTATATCATCTCCCCAGATTACCAAAATATTTGGCTTGTCCTGTGAGAATAACAGTCCACTTATCGTAAATGTGATAAGTATTAGTAAAAATAATTTTTTCATTGTTACTCCTATTATAATTATTAATAAAATAAGTTTAAATCGAACTAGAATGATACTGGTATTTGGTACTGAACATTAATCCTTAGATTATGATCTGCTACTGGGCCAACCCAATCTTCCGCGTAAGCCCATGTTCTGTACTCTATATATGTGTTCCATGTGCCTTCCGGATTAATAAACGCCTTACCAAATCGTATGCCGAATGGTACAAACCACGCCTTATTCTGCCAGTTATAACTGATTACAAAATCCCCGTTCCCGACATAAAATCCTTTTCCAAGCTGATAAACAAAAGTTGCGTTGATGCCAAGTGGGGAAGCATAGTTTACACCTTCCCTATCTCTCCAGACCTGCTGAAGAAGTATTGCGAAAAACAGATCATCACTTAAGGCACGTTGCGTTATAGCTGCGGCTAAACCATATCCCCAATTTGTACTTCCAAAACCTTCTGCTGAAGGAAAATTTATTTGTGGTCCAAATCCCCATCTTCCACTTGACCATTGTTGTGCTATTCCAAGCACAAATAAATCAGATTGCCCAAAACCATAATCGCCAGCCGAATTTTGAACCATTCGTGCAGTTAATCTTGGTAACAATGTTATTGGAAAAGATTCATCAGCAGGCATTGGAGCTACAAAACGAAATTGTAAGAATCCTTTTGGACCAACACCTCTAATGTCTTGCTCTCGATAGTCATAGTTACCTTCATAGGCTAATTGAAAGCTCCATTGAGCTGCTGTCGGATCGACTGCTGCCGATTCACGACTTTGGTCCTGTGCAGTTGATATTGAGGAGCAAATGGTTAATAATGTAATGAGTGTTAATAAGATTTTCATTAGATCTCCTAATTTATTCTTTGTATAAAATTTTCTTCTTTATCTGCATAGATTAATGTTGCATTAGTAATTTCACCCAGCACTTTCATTGCCCCAATTATAGTT
Source organism: uncultured Ignavibacteria bacterium (assembly GCA_963751695.1). Taxonomy (GTDB): domain Bacteria; phylum Bacteroidota; class Ignavibacteria; order Ignavibacteriales; family Melioribacteraceae; genus SZUA-22. The sequence continues at coordinate 618,467 of CAVVVP010000003.1, forward strand.
TGAAAATTTTCAGAGCTAAAGTGTTTGTCCATATTTTCTTTTGATTTCCAGTCCTCCTCATAATAATAGACATCTATATTATTTAGATCTTTCGTAATACCGTGATGAATAATGTTTTTATTGACCGATATCTGGTTAATAAATTGTGTCAAAGCATTTTCGAATTCTAATTTCTTGTAAGGATGGACAACTACCTTAATCTTAAGAGAATACATTTTAGATTTTTACCATGTTCGCTTCTGGGGGTGCAATAACTATACCCACATAGAAATCAGAGCAAATGTGTTTATTTTAGGCGAAACATCAATATTTTTTAAAAAGTGGGATGTGATTTGTAAAAACCAATCTACGAGATATCGTGGAACCACTAAATATCGTGGTCTTTAATAATGTCTAAGTTTTCTTTTTAATCCTCAGTTTCTTAATTTTTGATCTTAGCGTATTTGGATGTATTTCTAAAATTTCAGCTGCTCCTCCCTTTCCTTCAATTTTCCAATTGCAAGCTTCTAGCACCTTTTTAATATAGTCATACTCAAGTTGTTCTAGTGATTTTAAATTTTCTGCATTTTTTTGTTGGCTAGATCTAAGTTTATCAGCAAGCGTAAGAACTTTTGTATCCGTTGTTATAACAGCTCGTTCAATTACATTCCTCAACTCCCTTACATTGCCCGGCCAATCATAATTTTTTAATGTTTCCATTGTTTCATTTGGTATTTCAGAAATGGTTTTGCCTAATTTACGCGAAAAGGTATTTACAAAACTTTCCACCAATAAAGGAATGTCTTCTTTTCGCTTTCTAAGAGAGGGAATTGATATTGGAAAATTATTTATTCTGTAAAACAAATCTTCTCTAAAAGAACCATTTGCAACCTCATTATCTAATATTCTATTTGTAGCTGTAATTATTCTAACATTAACCTTTATTGTTTCATTGCTTCCAAGCTTTTCAAATTCTCCTTCCTCTAATACTCTTAGTAATTTTGGTTGAAGTTCTAGGGGAAGTTCTCCAATTTCATCTAGGAATAATGTGGCATTATCAGCATTTTCAAACCTTCCTTTTCTGGCGGATGAAGCTCCTGTAAAAGCACCTTTTTCATGCCCAAATAATTCGCTTTCCAGAAGATTTGAAGGAATAGCGGCACAATTTATTTTAATGAAAGGTTTTTGATTTCTACTGCTTTCGCTATGTATCAACCTCGCAAATAACTCTTTGCCAACCCCGGTTTCACCTTCTAATAAAACCGTTGTATCTGTTGAGGCAACTTGCTGAACTCTTGAAAGCGAGTATCTAAGTACATTACTACTCCCCAAGATTTTATTTGAATCTAGCGTATATTGTATTTCTTCACGCAATACAATATTTTCATGTTCAAGTCTCTCCTTTAACTCTCTGATTTCGTCGAAAGCATTTTGTTGATCCGTGATATCAATGCCAACTGATAGTGTGCTTATCCAATTTTTCTCAGCATCATAGATTCTTACAACGTTCCAATTTATTACTTTTAATTCGGAACCAGTTCCATGCATCTGCATTTTGAATGGTGGAATATCATTATTCTCTTGAATTGATTCTGAAAAATTTGACAGATCATCATTTTCCTCATTACTCAATAATTCGGAATAATGCTTGCCTATAATTTCATCTTCGTTGTGTCCGAAAAATTGCTGGTGAAATGGATTTACAAAAATAATTTCACCTTTGGAATTAACTTCGATAACGGCAACTTTCATATTATTTAGTAGGCTTTTCCAGCGTATATCCTGCGATAAAACTTTTTTTGACAGAAGAGGGATTCTAAGAATATCATTTATTAGTTCTATGCTCATGGCAACAATAATTCCAAGAAATGCAAAAGAAACAAGATAGGGAGTTTTTACAATTCCTTCATCAACCAGAGGTGTGTGTATACCAGCCATGAGAATGAACAAAATTATACTTCCACCAACTATGAACGCTCTTCTCTTATTCCCATTTTTCCATAACCTAATTGAAGCATCTGAAATAAAGAGAAGGATCAAAATAGATGCTAAATCTGCAACATATTTCCATGAATTAGCAATTCCAACAGGAATAGAAAATTCCTCTCCCCACAAGAGAGGAATTCTAATGATCTCTGTAATCGATTCAAATGTTAGATTATACTCGCTTGTAAAGTTTATTACTAGTGCAATACTCCATAAAGTTGTAATTATAGTCGTTAGCCATCGCTTGGCAGTTCCAAAGTAGATGTCAACAAACCAAACCAAAGAGACTAATAAAATATAGATAGGAATATGACCGATTCTGACGAGATGTTGATATGCCACTATTGTCGAAGTTTGAAGTTGAAGAATCTCAATAATTGCAGATAAACCGGCCCCAATTGCTGTAAATGAAAACAAAAGATTAGATAGATCTTTCCTATAATTAAACCAAAGAACCAAATGTTGAATGGCAAGTGTGAAACAAGCGGTAATTATAATTGTCCAACCGATTAAAAGCAAACTCATGTATAAAGTCACACCACTATTGGAAATACATTTTGGAAAAGAAAACTACAAAAAAAAGAGGTAAGGTTACGGAGAAAAAGGAATCATTTTACTCGTTCAACTGAGCAATTGATATGTGATTAATGAAACTCCAAAGTTATTTCATCAAAATCATTTTATTCGATTGATTAAAATTACATGCAGTAAGTCGATAGAAATAGATGCCACTAGGAATATTTGATGCATGCCATTGAACTTCGTAAAATCCTGGAGATTGGGATTTGTTTACTAAAGTTGACACCTCTCTGCCAAGGACATCGTAGACAATAAGTCTTATATGCAAAGAATTGTTATTACTCTGAGCGGGAATCTGATATTTGATCCTTGTACTTGGGTTAAATGGATTGGGATAATTTTGTGTCAATTCAAATTGTGTTGGTGTTTTTTCCTGATGATTTATCCCAACAATTGATTTGACAGATTTGTATATATCACCACTATTTGTTGCAGCGTAAAGGGTTCCATTTATGGGATCAATAGACAATGAGCTTATCTGAATACCAGACATTCCAATATTCTGCCACGTTGTTGAGGATGGATTTGAACTAGAAAGTTTGTAGATACCTCCAAACCAAGTTGCTGCATATACTTCATTATTATATGATGCAATTAAATATATATGAGGACTGGGTAGACCAACATTGGTTGAAACCCAGTTTTGACCATTATCACTGCTTTGATAAACACCACCACCAGCTGTTCCAGAATAAATATTTCCTTGCTCGTCTGAAGCGAGAACCCAAATATGCTTATACTCAATTGATAGTTCTTTCCAGATTGAGTTTGTGAAATCATATTCTAATATACCGCCGCCGAATGTTCCAAGATAGAGTTTACCACTTGAAGAAAGTAATGTCTGTGTTGAAAGGAATAACAATCCGTTGTTCATAGGATACCATGATTCACCATTGTCCTCAGAACAGAAAACTCCTTTACCCCAGATAGCGGCATAAATCTTCTCGCCTAAACTTGTAATTGACCTTACATCACTATCAAGCGTTGTGGATTTCCACTCTGAATTGACATATCTGAACAATCCTTTATCAGTCCCAGCATATATAATTTCATTTTCTTCAAACAACGACCAAATAAAACCAACTTCCATCGAACTATTAATGAGTTCTGAAGAAGAAGATGAATTCAAATAAATATTTCCGCCAACAGTTCCGAGCAACAATCCCTGATTGCTTTGGTACATTGTCCATATCATTTCATTTATCTGATAACCTTCAGCAAGTTCCCATTTTATATCTTCATAATTTTCATTGTTGGGATTTGGTTTCGAGTTTACATATATAGTAACACATGCACTGTTGTTGGATTTGTTGGTGTCAGTAGGTTCTGAATAAGTGATCTCAGCACAATTTGTAATCTCAGGATTTCCTGGAATGAATCCCCTAAATTTGACATTATTCATCTGCCCTTGCCCTTCAAAGTACTCACAGATCATCTGCCCATTGATCACACCAGCAATAAAATTAATATGTGCCTTTGGAGCAAGTACAGTTCCCCTTACATCAATTCCGCTTATTGTAATTTCAGTTGCATCAACAAAATTGTAAAGTACGTTGCTGATCTCAGTTCCTAAAACAGATAATCCACCACTCCACGAAATATTATTTCCGGTAATGTTCACGACAACAACAGCCCCTGTTGGCACAGAAATATTCATATCATTAGCATTTGATAAAGCGATCCCATCAATCTCAAAAGTGTTTAACATAGGGTCGGTCCCTGTTAGTATCAATCCACCCCACTGAGTGGTGATATCTCCGTTGAAATCAAAGTTTGCCAACTTGGAAGAAGCTGTTAACAACTCAGTTTCGGCTCTATTAAAATCTACCGGCACAGGATCTTCTTGACGAATTGAACCATCAACCACGCTAAAAACGTACTGAGGAACATCAATATACTTTCCATAAACAACATTGCCGCCAAATACTATTCCGCTTGTAAATGTAAGTTTTCTCCCAACTATTAAAACATCTTCAGTCCCACCGGAAGGAGGAAGTTTATCGCCAACGCTGTAGTTTGAAAAAGTTGCATCTCTACCTATTGCTGCTTTCCCTTCAGTATCTGATGAAGGCTGCACAATATCCTTCAATACAAATAGATTAAAATCTGATGCAATTCCTAGGTCAATTGAAGGACCTAAAATTAAATTCTGCTTATTAACTTTCGTGTGGATATTAAGATCCTTAGAATCTCCAGAAGCAAGATCTCCTACATACCAAATACTATTTGAAGTATCATAGTCGGCAGGTTCGCTGTAGAGATAATCTAAGCCTAAAGGGAGTAGATCTGTCACTTCAACATTTTTTCCATCGACTGGATTTATGTTAGTGACTTTAAGTGAATAAAATATCTCTTCCTCATCCTGAGGATATTGATTGTTAACAGTCATTTCAAGTTTTAGATCAAATTCTGCGATCTCGATTGAGTATAAACCCGCATCCCAGCCGAGGTCCTCAACTTCAACATAGATTTCTATCAGATCGGTTTTTCCTGTGTTTTCATCAGCATCGGAATCTGTTTCTCTATCTTCACCTACATTCTTCTTAGTAAATGTATATCCATCAGGCTGTGAGAATTGAATGTAATACGCACCGGTCTGTAGCTGCTCGAACAGATAAAATCCATCCTTATCTGTTATTGTTGAATCAAGTAGAAGATCTTCCATCGTGTAGAGCATAACCCCAACATCGGCAATTCCAGTCTCCCCCAAATCTTGAATACCATTTTTGTTTACATCATTCCAAACTCGATCACCTAATGTTGAATTATCATCGCAAATTATTTCTACCGCCCAATTGTCGTAATCATATATTTTTGAAAGCTTAGTATCATCAGGCATCACTGGATGTCCAACGGCCCAGGCATTATTGACTAATTCACCACAATCGCCTTTGCTGGAAACATAGGAAGCTGAAAACTCCCAAACAGTTCTTGGTTGTACTACAGCATTTCTGAGAAGATGGTCACCTTCGGGGTTTATAAGGGAGTCATAAACTGATACTCCACCGTGAAGAACTACATCTCCGCAATTTTCTACAATAAAATTGTAGTTAATTATGTCTCCAGCCGTAACTGAATCAGGCCCAGTCTTGTGGAAGATCATACATGAATAGAAAAAACCAAAATCAATGCTCAAGTTTTTTTCGTCATTCAAATCTATTGTTACTGAAAGATTAGATTCACTACCATCTGGGTTCGGGGAAAGATACCAGTTTTTATTCTCTGAATCTTCTAACACACCACCAATAGCAAAATTATCATCAGATATCTTTACTGTATATGTTCCAGGTGCAAGCTGAGAAAACTGATAAATTCCATTTTCATCTGAGATTGTCGTGTCGATTGCAGACATTGTAGAGTCGAGCAGTTCAATTATCACATTTGCAATACCCAATTCATCTTGGTCTTGCATCCCATCAACATTGCTGTCGTGCCAGATATAATCACCTAAAATTCCGACACATAATTGTGTTTTGTCATCTTGGGTGGTTTGACTGAAAATATTAATAGTAAAGAGGAAAGTAATTATTGTAATAATTCTTAAAACTGAGTTTTCTTTCTGAAGAAAAAGCATTTAACACCTGTTAATTTCCCAATACTAGTTGGAAAATCAATTATAATACCAACAAATCATTGATTTATAGACTAAATATAATCTATTAATAGACCAATATGTTTCATTATGAAAATTCATCACAAAAAAGTTCAATATGGAACAATATAAGGTGCAAATTGAATTTTCGTATATTACAACTTAAACCATGACAATTGTAATTGAAAGAGTGAAATGACAGTACCCCAAAGTGTATTACAGAAATATTTTGGATACAATTCCTTGAGAGGATTGCAGGAAAAGATCATAACTCGTACTATTCATGAAAAAGCACACTCACTGGTACTAATGCCCACCGGAAGTGGAAAGTCTTTGTGCTATCAAATTCCAGCATTAATCTTTGATGGTGGAACATTGGTTATTAGTCCACTTATCGCACTTATGCAAGACCAAGTTGATACTCTAAGGAAAAAGAATATTCCAGCTTCATTTGTTAATTCTACGGTTTCGAAAAAAGAGAGAGAAAAAAGACTAAAGAATTTTGTTTCAGGGAAAATAAAACTTCTATACGTAACTCCAGAAAGATTTAGAAAATCAGAATTTGTAGAAGAAATAAAGAAATGCAAAATTTCACTTTTGGCTGTAGATGAAGCTCACTGTATTTCAGAATGGGGGCACGATTTTCGTCCAGATTATTCGAGGATTGCAGAATTTCGGCAGATCATTAGAAATCCTTTAACTATGGCTCTAACAGCTACAGCAACAAGAGATGTCCAGAATGATATCATAGATAAGCTTGGGTTGTCAAAAGATGAGATTGAGATATTTCATCAAGGAATTGAACGTCCCAATCTTAGACTTGAAGCAATCGATGTTTGGGGAGATGATGAAAAGGTTGTAAAAATCATAGAATCGACTGAGAAGTATCCAGGTAGTATTATTATCTATTTTTCATTGATTAAAACTCTGGATAATTTTTCCAAAACTCTTCAAACCAAAGGAATTCAACATTTAGTCTATCATGGCAAGTTAAATGCAAAAGAAAGAAAAGCTGTACAGCGAGAATTTTTGCAAGGAAAGAACAAAATTCTTCTTGGTACTAATGCGTTCGGAATGGGCATAGACAAACCGGATATTCGCTTAATAATTCATGCTGAAATTCCTTCATCGGTTGAGTCTTATTATCAGGAAATAGGTAGAGCTGGAAGAGATGGAAAGGATTCGCTGTGTCTGCTCCTTTATGACCAGAACGATCTTTATACACAAATGGAATTTATAAAATGGGCAAATCCTTCTGCAGAATATTACGACAGAGTTTTCCATATTCTTAAAAAAGACACGGATAAGATAAACTCAATGGGCATTGAATTCATAAGAGAAGAGATGAGCTTTAAAGATCGAAATGATTTTCGCGTTGAAACAGTACTATCAATGTTTGATCGTTATGGAATTACTGAAGGAGGTGTCGAGAATAGTAATCTTCAACTTGTTACTAAAATTCATCCAAATCTAGAAAACGAAGTACGCCTTGAAGATAAATTATTGAACGATAATAAAAAACTGTTAAGCATGGTCAATTATTTTAAGGAAGAAAGGTGTCGGAGAGTATATATATCTGATTATTTTGGCTTTCCTGGAGAAAAACCGTGCAGAAATTGTGATTGTTGTTCACTAAACTTAGATTTAAGTGGTAAATTTGCAATTGAGAAAAATTAAGATTATTGATCCATTATGAAGCTCAATAACCACATAGAGCACTACAAGTTTGAAGCAGAATATTTCGATTATTTAGAGTTAGATAAATTTGCAGTACAGGAAATTCGCAGAAGATACGAGGAATTCTTTCATCTTTACAAACTAAAGACCAATGATAAAATTCTTGAAATAGGTGCCGGTGCTGGATTTGCACTAAACCATGTTGACCCTAGGATTCACTCATATTTTCCGCTTGATATTTCCTCCTATAACCTTAAACGAGTAGAAGAAAAAACAGAAGGGGATATATATTCTGTTAGTGGAGATGTTTTTCGTCTTCCATTTGTATCCGAAACCTTTGATTTTATTTTGCTGTCGGAAGTGCTTGAACACTTGAATGATCCACAAGAGGCATTAACAGAATTACAACGCGTACTAAAGCCAAAAGGATCATTTATTGTTTCTGTTCCATATAATGAAGTAATTTCCTATCAAGTATGTATCCATTGTAATAAACCTACTCCAACTAATGCACATCTTCACTCTTTCGAAGAGCAGAAGTTAGTGAGCATGATAAAGTCGGCAGGGTTAACCCCAATTAAAACCTCAAAATGTTTGAATAAAGTTGCTAATAGAGTTCACTTCAACTTATTTACTAAGAGTTTGAATTTTAAGCATTGGAAAGCATTTGACAATCTGTTCAACTCAATAATTGATAAAGCAAGTTCTATTATTGTTGTTGCCAAAAAATAGTTTTAAACACTCCTAAATTTTTTCATATGAATTTATTGTATTTTTGGTGAAGCAAAAATAATTCACAATGATGGACAAACTTAGCTATAGAAAAATATTTGTTTTCTGGTCTCCTTTGGCTATCACTTGGCTGATGATGTCTGTAGAAGGTCCTTATCTTTCTGCCATAATCGCTCGAATGGGGGAGCCGAAATTTAATCTTGCCGCTTATGGAGTTTCTTTTTCTTTTGCTCTTATCGTTGAGGCGCCTGTAATAATGTTGATGAGTGCTGCAACAGCATTGGTTGAAAACTACGATTCGTACAAGAAGCTCAAGAGTTTCACATATCTGCTAAACGGTATAATAACCTTATTCATGCTGCTAATATTAATGCCAGAAGTCTTTGATCTTATCGCTGTAGATATTATTAATCTTCCGATTGAGGTTGCGAATATTACCTATTGGGCATTTTTAGCACTTTTGCCATGGCCTGCCGCAATTGGATATCGTCGATTCTATCAAGGCATACTAATTAGAAATAATAAGACGAAACTTGTTACTGTTGGAACAGTAATTCGACTTCTTGGTATGACTTTTACTGCAATAGTCTTATTTGTCACCAAAGTTGTTCCTGGTGCTGTAGCGGCATCACTCTCTCTATCTGTGGGGGTAACAATTGAAGCTATCGCCAGTAAAATAATGTCTGTAAAAGTGATTGAAAATATTAAGTCTCAAAGCAACTATGAACATCAGAATGACCTTAGTTACAGGGCCATCATCAAATTCTATTATCCACTGGCACTAACCTCAATCCTCTCACTTGGAGTTCATCCTTTAGTTACGCTGATGATAGGTCAAAGCAGAATGTCTTTAGAATCTCTGGCTGTTCTTCCTGTTATTAACTCACTAGTATTTGTATTTAGGAGTTTGGGACTTTCATATCACGAGGTTTTTATTGCATTGCTTGGGAAAAATGGAGAAGGTTATAAACCATTGAGGAATTTTGGATTTTTTACCGGATCACTTTCAGTAGTATTATTGGCAATAATAACGATGACACCACTTTCATATGTTTGGTTTAATGGAATATCTGGACTTTCAAATGAATTGGCCCAGTTCTCTATTTTGCCTTCAATGTTAGTTACTCTCTTGCCTGGATTAACATTTCTTATATCTGTTCAGAGAGCAATTCAAGTTTATTCAAGAAAAACATCACCTCTTACAACCGCAACCATTATTGAAGTTCTAGGAATAATCTCAGTTCTATTTATTAGTATTAAGATGCTGGATTTGGTTGGAGTTTTATCAGCAGCACTTGCATACATGGTTGGGAGAATTTTAGCTAATATTTACCTCTTAAAACCAAATCGTGAAGCAATAAAAAAATTCGGATAAAACCTTTTCTTTTTTCAGTTCAAACCCCTAAGTTTTAAACAAAAATGTGATTATTATGAATGAAATCATTCAAAATTTTTTCTACCCCAAATCAATAGCTTTAATCGGGGCTTCTTCAAAGGAAGGAAGCATTGGTTATGAAATTCTAAAAACCATAGACAAGTTTGAGTATTCTGGTAAGTTGTTTCCTGTCAACCCAAAAGGGAAAAATATTTTGGGATACAAATGTTTTCAATCACTTTCAGATATTGCCGAATCAATTGATCTTGCGATAGTAATGGTACCCAAGCAGTTCATCCTTAATACAGTCGAAGAGATAATAACCAAGAAGATTAAATCTATAATTTTAATTACAGCAGGCTTCAAAGAAACTGGTGAAGAAGGTAAAAAAAATGAAGTCGAGATTATTGATAAACTCAAAGCAGCTGGTGTAAGAACTGTTGGCCCAAATTGTATGGGGGTTATAAACACTCTTAATGAAATTAGCCTTAACGCCACTTTTATTGCCGAACAACCGAATCCCGGAAAAATTGCTTTTCTATCTCAAAGCGGCGCACTTGGCGCAATGATTTTAAATACACTAAGAGATACTAATGTAAGATTGAGTCATTTTATTAGTGTAGGAAACAAAGCTGATCTCCATGAGAATGACTTTATCCAATTCTGGCAAGGAGATCAGAATATTGATGTTATAACTCTTTATCTAGAGGGTTTTGAGAGCGGATTTGAATTAATAAAATTTCTAATGTTGAATGAAAGTTCAAAGCCGATTGTACTACTCAAATCTGGGAATACAAAAAGTGGAATGAAGGCAGCATCTTCGCATACTGGAGCTCTCAGCAGTCAGGATAAAATTGTAGACTCACTTATGAAACAATTTGGTATTATTAGAGTTCGCAATGTTAATGAGATGTTTAATACTGCAAAGGGATTTGAAAGTTTTCCGATTCCATGCGGAAATAGAATTGGTGTCGTAACAAATGCGGGTGGACCTTCAATTTTATTAGTTGATAAACTTGAAGAAGAGGGATTGGAACTTACTGAGCTCAGTGAAACAACAAAATCTGAATTGAGAAAAGTCGTTCATCCTGAGGGTTCGGTTAATAATCCAATTGATCTTCTGCCCGGTGGAAATGAGGAAACTTTTTCCAGAACTATTCAGATTCTTCTTGATGATTCTAATGTAGATGCAGTTGTTTCCTTATTTGTAGAACCAGTAATGGTGAGACCAATGCCAATTGCTGAAACGATTAATGCAATCGAATCGAAAAAACCAATCCTTCAAGTAATTATGCCTTTACCGGAATTTTGGAATGACTACAAGCAGCGATCAATATATAACAAACCAATATTCAAAAATCCTGAGGACCCGGCTGAAGTACTTTCGAATATGATTTTCTACGTGAATGGAATGGAGAGGAGAGCAAAATATATTTCTAATATGAAGAAAAAAATAGAGTCAATTGGAAGCGGGCGGTTCAATTCAGATGTTGGTTATATTGATCAAATAAGAGTTGTAGAAATTTGTGAATACTATAAAATTCCTGTTGTCAAACAAATATTGGTTAGTGCAATTGATATCATAACCAAAACTGATTTAACATATCCTCTGGTAGTTAAGGGCATCTCGAAAGATGTCATTCATAAGTCTGAAATTGATGCTGTAAAATTAAACATCAAGAATAAAATAGAATTTGATAAGGTTGTGAATGAAATATCAACAAGCTTTTCTTCAAAAAGGTATAAGGTTGAAAAATATCTTCTGCAAGATTTTATAGAGCCAAGACTAGAGTTACTTGTTGGCGGATTTCGAGATATTTCATTCGGACCAGTAATTATGTTCGGAACAGGGGGCAAATACGTTGAAGTATATGACGACACACAAATACGCTCAGCATTTATTTCCGACGAAGAAATATTAGAGATGATAAATATGACTAAGATGGGTAAAATTCTTTCTGGAGTGAGGGGAGAGGCATCTATAGACATTGAACAGCTCATCAAAATCATTCAGTCCTCTGCAAGGATGATAATAGAAAATGATAAAATTAGCGAGTTCGATTTTAATCCACTAATTTTGGATAAGCAAAATAAATTTCACGCAGTGGATGTAAGAATTAAATACGGCTAATAGATTACAGACCAAGAAATTGTATTGCAACTCCGCACATTAAAATTGAAATTCCAGCCAAAGTATGAATGTGTTTTTGGATTTTTACCATGGGAATGTAAGATAAACCATATAAACCCAAGAATACAATAACCAGCATTGTTGCTATTGTGGCAATGCTAAAAACTACAGATATCAAAACTACCGCAAAAGTATTTTGCTCTGCTGCTGGGTAGATTAAAAGTGGAATCAAAGGTTCGCAAGGACCAAAAAGAAAAATTAAAAAGATCACCCAAGGTGTAACAGAGTTCTTTTCATCTTTGTGTTTATGTGTATGCGTGGTACTTAAATGATTGTGCTTATGATCATGTACTGTTCCATCAGAATGAACGTGAATATGTGTGTGGGAATGTTTTTTGTAAGATCTTTGAATACCCCAAATAGTATATAGCACTCCAAGCGTAATAAGTGCCCACCCAGCAACATTGCCTCTGACAGACTCTATTGCTTCTAATGAAAATAAAGAGACACCAATAAGATAGCCGAACACTCCAATTAAAATTGAGGAAAGAACATGTCCCAATCCACTAAGAGAAGTTATTGTAATGGTCTTAAGTTTACTCCATTTCTCTGATTTTGCCAGTGCGATAAATGGGATGTAATGATCCGGCCCTAATGCGGTGTGTATTACACCAATTGAAGCGGCTGCTGAAGCAAGAACTAATATTTGAGAATCCATGATAACCTCTGCCAACCAAGAATTAGAATGTTGTGCAAAATTACAAATTGATATTAAGAATCCCAACTCATTTGAGCTGGGATTGAGTCTTAAAATCTAGTTGCATAAATATCTAGATTGAATATGTTAATGAGAAGTAAAGATTTCTTCCAGGTTCAAAAACATCAGCACCTGAAGCAAAAGGATTCCTAAGGTAGGATAAATGTTTGTAGTATAATTGATTGGTTACGTTCTCAATTTCCAGAGAGATTTGGAGATTTTTCAATTCATACTTAATTCCAATGTCCGCTTTGTACCAGGATGGTGTTTGAGTTTCATTTAAAAGAGGATCAATCCTTGTCTGTCTTGCCTCATATGAGATCGCAGCAAAAAGATTAAGTCCCCAAACAACTGGAGATCTAAGTTTAAGACCTGTCTCAAAGGGACGAATTTCAGAAAGCGGAGTATCATTAGTTAGGTTTTGTGCATAGGTGTAAGATAAACTAAGGTCAGCATACTGGGACTTGAATGAAAAATTTATACCCAGGAGTCGAGCATCAATATTGTTGTAACTTTGCACGGGTCCTTCAGACGTCACCTGGGTTAAATTTACGTAATCCCAGATGTTAGAGTAGTAAACCTCCAAACTCATTCCCCTAAATGTAGCTATTCCCCTCAATCCAGCTTTATAGGTCTGATCTAACATTGGATTGCCTGTCCATGTAGGATTGTTCATAGGTTTATCAACATAAATGTATAATTCTTCGAGGTCTGGTGCTTCACTTGAAGCGTCGATCATAATCCCATATCCAAATTTGCTGTTAATTGAATTTGTATAATCTAAGCTTAATCCAAACATTGGAAACCATCGATTGAAATGATCACTCATCTCATAATTATTTTTATAAAACTGACTGTTGTTGTCATTCATACTTTGATTAATTGCTCCCAATCTGCCGGATAATCCAAAATGGTCAAAAGTAAATTTGTGCGATGCTGCTAGCGATATGGTTTGTGTGTTTGGCATCAGATGATTTTCAATAACAGTATTACCAGACTGTCTTTGAACAAACTCGTTATCAGCATCCCATTTTCTATAAAAGAGTTCATAGAAATCACCCACTGCACCAATAGTCAAATTTTTTGCAGCTGTAGTCATAGTCATTTGGCTTTGGCGCATTGCATTATCCATAATATGGTCTGTATAATTAAAGTAAACCTTATTTCCTCTGTAACTGAAGAAAGCAGAATATACTTTATTAAGTCTTTCATCCATCATTAGATACGGGAATGAGACACCCTCGGTATATGTAAAGGAACCTCCATATTTTATGTTTTCAAGATTACCTTGAAATGAACCCTCAGCAAGAGTGTAGTTGAAATTATCAGTATAACCATAAAGATCTTTGAAACTTCTTCCGTCTGCATCTTTGTAAGGAGACCCTGTTGAATATCTAAATGATACCATATTTGAATACCTCTCAAACTTAAATGCTGCATCAACTCCGTTTAAGGATCCAGTATTGCCAGATATTCCTGTTTGAAATCTTGGTTGTTCATTTGGTGCCGACCTATTAAACTGCACTACTCCACCAAGCGAGCTTAATAGATCACCGTTAGATTTTTTAAGATCGACACTTTCCAACTCAATTGGATTAACCCTTGTGAGAGGGGAATCCATACGATTCGGACACGCCGTATGATATCTTTCGCCATCTACAACTACATTTATGTCAGATCTTTTTAGACCATCTGAGTAGAGGTCCTGTGCAAAGAATACACCTTTGCGAATAAGAGAATAACCATCTGATCCGAAAATTCCAACTATCTTTTCTTTTGAAGGATCAACATTTTTGTCTGTAAACGAAACCCTTTTTGCCGTAACTTCAATTGACTCTAACTCATAACTTTTAATACTGTCCTGTTCCTGCCCCAGAAGGGAAAATGAATATAAGAATAACGAAAAAACACAGAACAGGACACGCCGATAGTGATAAAGCATACTACACCCCAGATTAAATTTAGAAATATTTCAATAATTACAGTATGATTAGGAAATTAATCTGGGTGGGGGAGTAAGTGGTTCCGTAAATTCATTTAGCGTCATTGTAGAAATGTTTCGAAAGTAATTTTGTGGATTACTAAAATAGTAACTTGTTGATAAGACTTTCGAAAAATGAGGTGAATAAAATTCTATTCTAATTTGAACATTCTGTTCAGTACTTGTATCGGATCGTGTGTTTTCTTCTATTTGTTTTTTAAGATGACATTTCCCCATACATAAGTTTTCTTCAGCATCTTTTTGTACGCAAAGTTCATTTATTATATAATCGTAGAATATGTAATATCCAATTACTGGTGTGAAAAAATTCATAGCTGTTGCTGAATATAAAACAAAAAGAAAAGCGCTTGTGGTTTTTTTAAAATCCAACATTAGTAATCACAATAAGATTTTTAATAATCATAAAATAATAATATTAGTTGTAGAAAAAAATCATCGTACGAATTGTTCAGCATAATATTTTGGTGTGAGTTTTTCTCCAGTTGCCTTATCGATTATATCTTTCCAAGGATAGAGCGCACCGTAGGAGAAAAATAGATTTTTAAGGTATTCTCCAACATCATTTCTGTTAACGAATGATTCTCCAGCTTCGTTTTCAGAATGGAGAACTTTTAAGGTTATGTATGAATAAAGTTGGGAAGCAAGAAGTTCGCCAAGCATATAGTTATGATAGTAGGCTGGATATAGGGCAAGATGGATCTTAGCTGCCCAATCTGGGTTGCTTCTTCCTTCTGGTTTTTTAAGGAGCTGATATTTTTCGACTATTTGCCACCAAAGGGAATTGAGATCTTGATCAGGATTTGTATACAATTCTTTCTCAAATCTGTACATTACTTGTACCCACCTGCTGAAGGTAAGCTGCTCCAACCTTAAAGAGCTGACCAATTGCTTAGTGACCTTTTGCTTTTCTTTATCTGAAATTATTCCCATTTTATTAAGCCATTCCGGATTTTGTGAAAAACGCCCAAACAGCATTGCAATTGCTTCGGTTGTAAAAATGTGAGAGTAGCTGCGCAACTGCCACGATAAACTTGGGGAAATGTATTTGTCGTAAACTGCATGCCCGAATTCATGTAACATTGTAGACATCCACTTGTCATTTGGCTTGATGTTGCATAGCACTCTTACGTCTCCTGATCTGTCAATATCAGTACAATAAGCATGCTGGTATTTTCCTTTCTTTTCATAGAGGTCACTATTTTCAATTAGGTTGTCAATGTTAAGTCCGATATCGCTAAAAAATTCTTTTGTTAGTTTTACAATGTCCTGATTTTCAAAGTAGTTTTCAAGACTGTCATTGAAAAGCTTTGGGCCGGTCTGAAAAAACTTATCATGATAATGCCACGGCATAAGTTTACTTTGAGGTATCGAATATTTCTCTGAAAGAAAATTATCCATTTGGTTTTTAAGTCTGCCGAATTCACCCTTTGTAAGTTCATCCAGTTCGTCAAATAATTTATCAAGGTCATCTGAGGTTTGCTCGCCGATCGCTAAAGACATCTCATGATAATTATTAAAGCCAAGTTCATTTGCCCCCTTGTTTCTTAACTTTACAAGATTGACCACATCCTTGGCTACAACTTTACCAATCTGCTTGCTGGCATTCCAAGCACCTTTAAGTTCTGTTGAATCTAGTGATGCTTCCAAAATCTTATCAATATCATTATCTGTGACTTCTCGTCCATTAATTGAAGCACGGAACACAGAGAACTTCTGTTCAAGATTTGTCGAAAGCCTGATTATCTCTTTATTAAGCTTTTCATCGAATTGATTACTTAAAAACTCATTATATATCAATTCAAGCTCCCTTTTTTGAACTTGATCAGTTATTTCTCCCGAGTTCTTAATTTCTTTAAGTGTATTAAAAAATTCCTTATTTGAATAATACTTAGAAATTTCTAACTGGTAGTTTGAATACTTTTCGTAATCTGATACACTTCCACTGATCGATGCATCAAAATAAGCGAGGTTTGCTTTTCTACTTATTGGTTCGATGAAATCATAATAATTACTTAAAAAGCTGGATAGTTTTTGCAGCATAGATTCTTGGCAAATAATTTTAGTTAATTTTGAATTTGTTTATATGTCAGATCAGATCTTCAGTAATTCCTCGTCTCTAACAAGAAGCAAAATAGCCGATTGCGGAACAATAATTAATCTATTTCCATCAAGCTCTACTTCTATAGCATCATTTTTCAAAAACAATGCTTGATCCCCCTCTCTTGCTTGAAGCGGAATATACTTGGTTGCTTTTTCATTCTCCTTCCACGGTTCATCCTCGTCAGTTGGTGATGCGATAGGATATCCTGGACCAACTTTTAAAACATATCCACTTTGCACTTTTTCTTTCTCAATTACGTTTGGAGGAAGATACAACCCACCTTGTGATCTTTTGCCTCCTTCATGCGGACGGATTAAAACTCTATCACCCACAATAATTATTTTCTCAGTATCTACTAGCATACCATCCCTTTTTTGTCCCTATAAATTTACTGTTATTTATTTTGAATATTTTGTTGAGATTAATTTGTACTTGAAAAATAATTATAGGCTGCTCTTGAAATTTCTGCAATGGTTTTGGCATTCGTTTCATCATTTTCTTTTGTGTCTGCAATAAAAACAACAATTGCAAGATTTTCCCCGCTTGGTAATTCAATAATCCCTACATCGTTATATGCAGCCGTTACTCCAGCATCATCATTACCAGAAGTGCCTGTTTTATGTCCAACAATTGTACCTTCAGGTAGTAAACCTTTGAGTCTGTTCGGTCCGGTTGAAGTCTCGACGAGTTTTTTCCATAATATGTTTGTGCTTGATTGTGATAGCAACTCATTATCCTTGAATTTTTTTAGTAATTGAATCATATCCTTCGGACTACTTTGATTTGCATAAATTGTGTTCTTATCCATATTAGTATAATCTGTGCCAATAGAAATATTTTTGAATCCTACACTATGAAGGTATTTCTCTACATCTTTCGGACTTCCTAGAACTTGAAAAAGTTTATCGCAGACAATGTTATCACTTTGACAAATTGTATAAGTTAATGCATCACTTAAAGAGAGCTCAAAGTTTCCATCTTTTCGCCCCTTTTTATATGGACTGTATGTGTTCCTCGACAACTCACTCCCTGTAAAAATCAGTTTCTCATCCCAATCAATCTTTCCTTCATCAACTTGGTTTAACAATGCGACCGCTTGAGGAAATTTAACGACACTCATCATTACGAAAGGATTATCACCATTAATGAAAAGTGTGTCATTGCTCTCGAAATTATATATCCCAATTCCATAAGTGGCATTTTTGGATGAAATAATTTCATTGATTTCTGTTCTTAAAATATTCGGATTCTTTTCAGTAGAACAAGCTGAAAACAAAATTAGGCTGATTAAACAAGTTAGAATTTTCATCTTTACCTGTGATTTATATTTGAAATACTAGGTCTTCTGTTTCTTCTTTTTTGCTGCTGGGAAGAGAATATTGTTAAGTATTAATCTATAACCCGGAGAATTTTTGTGCAGACTCAGTTCTGTTGGCGGATCTCCAACAGCATGCTGATAATCTTCCGGATCGTGACCTCCGTAAAATGTGAACGTACCTCGTCCAAACTTTCCATGTATATACTTAACTTGATTTGTGCCTGCTCTTTCAGCTAAAGTGTATACAGTTTTCTTTATAAGCTCTTTTCTGAACATTGTAGTCTGTCCCATAAAACCACGCACAACGTTCACATGATTCTGCGTTAACATTGTTGGAACAGGATCATACTTTGCTGAATATTCGAAAAGGGTAAAGTAATCATTATTCTGATTACCCACTTCTATAGGCTGGATGTCGATATCGCTATACTCATATACCAAAGGATTAAGTTCAAGCTTGAAATTTTCGAATGCAAGTGTGTTTGTGAAGTCAAGTTTTTCTTGAGCATTTGCATCTGGAGCATCTCCATCGTACATTCGATCTACAAAATCAAACGTCATTCCAGCAAGGGAAATATCATAACTATCAGTGGCTGAACACATTGCAAAAAGAAAGCCTCCATCTCCGATAAAATTTTTCATTGTTAGCACAACCGCTTTTTCCATTTCTGATACTTTTTTGAATCCCAATTTTTTCGCTTCGTTTTCATAAAGTGATTGCTGCTGAATGTACCATTGAGCACCTCGAAAACTTGCATAGAATTTTCCATACTGTCCCGTAAAATCTTCATGATGAAGATGTAACCAGTCGTACTTAGAAAGCTCACCACCAATGATCTCTGTAATCCATATCTTATCGTACTTAACTTCAGCGTATTCCAAAACAAGAGTTACGGCATCATCCCAAGGTAAGTAACCATCCGGAACAAAGACAGCAATTTTGGGAGCTTTCTCTAATCGTACAACCTCCATGTTCTGGTCCTCACTTTGAACGAAAGTATAGATCTCGATAACCTCGGAGGTCGATACTGCCTCAAAATTTACACCCTTCAAGCGACATTTCATTGCGAGTTCTTCAGAATAATCAAGCATAAATGATCCACCACGATAATTGAGAAGCCAATCCGCAATTCCACCAGACTCTAGTTCATTAAAGGTTACACCGTAGGCCTTTAGATGATCGGTTTGCTTAAGGTCCATATTTATAAGAATCTTGGATTGAGCCGTAATTAATAGTGGAAGGAATAAAATTAGAAAGATTGAAGAAAGAGATTTCATTTTGTTTTTAGAATTAGATAAAAGTAACTTGCGCAATATACGAATTTAAAACTCGGTGCTCTAGAGATCAAATATGGAAAGAAAAACTTTAGCAAAAAGACATTTTTATGATGGATTAAATTGTGCTCAGTCGGTTTTATACTCCTTCAAAGAAGATGTAAATATATCAGATTCGGAATTGTTGAAACTCTCGGCAGGATTTGGAGGAGGCATGGGAAAACTACAAAGAACTTGTGGGGCTGTTACTGGAGCTTTCATGGTGTTGGCACTAACAGATAAATTCCTCATTGCTTCAGATCAAACTTCAAGAGAGAGCACAAATGATTTGATCAGAAATTTCGATGCTGAATTTGTGAAAATTCATAAAACTACACAATGTAGAGAATTACTGGGTGTTGATTTTCTAACTGAAGATGGGGTAAAAAAGTTTGAAGATTTGAATCTTAAAAAAAAAGTTTGCAAGAAATGTATTCACGATTCTGTAACTATTTTAGAAACATTAATAACATATTAGTTTTTAAAGTATTTTTTCAAGCACAAACTTTTTCATATAATTTGCCCCAAATGCTAAGGCGGGTGTAGTAGTTCCTGGCTTTATTTCATTATTTACCACTCTTAATAAGATATCCGAGCTCCCAATTGCAGTTAGTTTATATCCTTCAAAAAACTTGTATACTTCATTAATTTCATTCTTTCCATCAGTAACTCTACACCAGATAATTGTTTCTGAATTTTCCCTCGTCGTTTCTGTTGGTCCAGTTATGGTCGTTTTTACAATTCTTTCAATGAGTTTGTGAAATGATGTGATGGAAAACAATTTTAATCCCGAAAGTAAAATTTTCCTTAGGCTAAAGATAGTTCTTGGCAGCCCCAAGTATACAGTTATATTAGGAATGCCAGTTGAGTAATATGCTGAACAAACATCCCCCCAGGGAATAGAAATACCATTGAATTTGAAATTAGAATTATTCATTGAAATAGCAAATTCACCTATTGGAGAATTGATGATCTTTCCATCTCTTCTTATTTTACCAGATTCTTTCATCATTTGAAATGTAGTTAAGAGCGTTCCCTTAGAAATACCTCCTCCATTTATCAATCCAAGTTCCAGAGAATTTGCAGCAGGAAGCTGCTCAGAAAGTTTTTTAGCAAGACAATCAGTAGGGATGACATCGAATCCAGTACTGGGAAGTAAAACAATTCCCTGTTCTTTTGCGATTTGGTCTTTCTTCCATGCATAGTCTAGAACTTCAACCTCCCCTGTAATATCTAAATAGTTTGTTTTTGATTCTAAGCAAGCATCGATCATTTGCTTGGCTGTGAATCTAAATGGACCTGCACAATTAAGAACAGTGTGTATGTCAGTTAGCTCAGAGATAATTTTCTCATGGTCATTAAGAGAAAAAATTCTGTACTCACAACCATACTTCACGGCTGTATTGCGAACCCCAATTTCATTTCTACCTGCTAAGATTGGTTTGATGCCCAGTTTGATTACTTCTGCTATAATTAAATCAGCTGAATATCCATTCGCACCGTAAATCAGAGCTTTATTTTCCAAATTCTACCCCAATGTTTAATTTTCAAGCACAAATGTAGTGATTTATGTTAAGTGTTTATATCAATTGTTGTATCTTTTAATCAATAACTTTGAATATTACCAATCATGGATTGGTTTAAAAACTTTTATTAAAATCGTAATCTATTTTCTATTGGTATTTACGTATCTTACTTTCGAATTACTTTTTTATATGGTGACAAAGCAATATCAGCTGTTAAAAATTCCAATATTTCAAAAAATCTTATTAAAGAATTGTCAAATGTTCGAAGATATTCAGAGGGTAGGGGAATCTAATTAAATATTAAAGATAATTCTGAAATTGAATACATAAAAAAAAATCCACATCAAAATCTCAAATTAATAGCCAATAAATATCTTCGTTTTTAGACGATTATCGAACAAAACTGCAAGCTATCTGACAAATTTTAAAAAATATGTTGCAACATTAAATGTTATAACATATATTTACATTGTAAATAAGATAAATTGTCTAAATAAAATAGGAGAGTTAAAATGAAAACTCTAAAAATAATAGCAGCAACACTAATACTAACTGTTTCATTAACATTTGCACAGACAACTTGGGATTTTGACAAATCACACTCAAAAATTGGGTTTAGTGTAACACATCTTGTTATAACAGATGTCGAGGGAAATTTCAAGGAATTTGAAGGATCCATAACAACTAGTGGTGACGACTTTGAGAATGCAAAAATTGAATTTTCTGCAAATGTAGCAAGCATTAATACAGATAACGAAAAAAGAGACGAACATTTACGTTCAGATGACTTTTTTAATGCTGAGAAGTTTCCTCAGTTAACATTTAAGAGCAAGTCATTTAGCAAGGTGGATGATAAAAATTATAAATTAGTTGGTGATCTTACAATTAGAGATGTAACCAAAGAAGTTGAACTTAATGTTGTTTATAATGGAACTGTAGAAGATCCCTGGGGAAACACAAAATCTGGATTCTCTTTGGAAGGTGAAATAAACCGTTTCGATTACAATCTTAAATGGAATAAAACTATTGAAGCAGGTGGCTTAGTCGTTGGAGAAGATGTAACGATTCTTGCAAAACTTCAATTAGTAAAGCAAAAATAAATATGAGAATCGAAGAAGAGATTCTGCAGAAATCTTTTAAGTCAGAATATCATAAACTAGCCGTGAATATTATATTTACTCACGGCTGGTTAACTTCTTTACAAAGAGGGTTTTTTGATAAATTTAGTATAACAGTCAATCAATATAATATTCTGCGGATATTGAGGGGTCAACATCCAAACCCTATTTCAATAAATTTATTGAAAGAAAGGATGCTTGATAAAATGTCAGATACGTCAAGATTAGTTGAAAGACTGAGAGCAAAAGGATTAGTTGAAAGAAAAATTTGCAAAAATGACAGGCGAAAATCAGATGTCAAAGTAACATCAAAAGGACTTGAATTACTTTCGAAACTAGAGCCAATTGATTTAGAAGTTGAAAGAACATTAAAGGCATTGAGTAACGATGAAGCTGAAAAACTAAACAACCTTTTGGATAAAATGAGAGGCTAGTATGGGCGAGAAAAGAGTTTATTATAAAACGAATGAAATTGCTGTTAGCTACGCTCCAGATGTTTGTGTCCATACAGCTGAATGTGTTAAGGGATTGCCCAAGGTGTTCAATCCACTTAAAAAGCCATGGGTAAATATAAATGCTGCATCTGCAAATGATATTGCAGAAACTGTAAAAAAATGTCCTACTGGTGCATTACAATATAAAATGAAAGATGAAATAAAAGCTATTAAGGAGGTAAAAATGGAAAAGACAAAGATAACAGTTATGCCTGACGGTCCTTTGATGGTAGAAGGAAATATAACTGTAAACAAAATGAGTGGTGACAATATTAAGGATGGTGAAAAACTCTTTTTATGCAGGTGTGGTGCTTCAGACAACAAACCATTCTGTGATGGATCCCATAAGAAAGCAGAGTTTAAAGCTGAATAGTTCGATAGCAAAATTTGCTGCCATTAAAAAGATTGGAAAATAAAATGAGCACAAGAAGCATTAAAAAGATAATTCCAGCAAGAAAAGTAAATATGGGAGGACACTTACTTGATCAATCCCTTCCCTCAATAGAAGCAGATTACATTGATCCATTCTTGCTTATACACCATTGGAAAAATATTGCTCCAGGTGGAGAAAGACAACAGGAAGTTGGTGTTGGTCCACATCCACACAGAGGATTTTCTCCTGTAACATTTATTTATAAAGGAGACATTCAGCACAGAGATTCATTGGGTAATAATGCTACTGTGGATGAAGGAGGAACACAATGGATGTTTGCCGGAAAGGGCATAACCCACAGCGAACGTCCAAGTAAGAAATTGGCTGAAGAAGGAGGAGAAATAGAGTTCATTCAATTTTGGGTAAATGCACCCTCTAAGACCAAAATGGATGCAGCATTTTATAAACCGATCTCCAAATCAGAGACACCAACAATAAAAAAAGATGGCCATACTATTCAAGTGGTTTGCGGTGAATATGATGGAATAAAAGGGAGTGTTGAGTACTATTCGCCGCTTGTTTTACTTCGAGTCGATATAAAAAGTTCAACGGAGTTGAGTCTTAATCTAAATTCCTCTTTTAATACTATCATTTATCAGCTGGATGGTTCATTAGCTGTGAATGAAAAAGAATCTGACGCAAAAGAATTAATATGGTTTAATCAAGATGGAGAGACAATCAATATAACAGCTAACAAAGATACGAGATTTATTGTCTTGGCCGGTGAACCACTGAATGAGCCAATAAAATCCTATGGACCATTTGTGATGAACACTCAAACTGAGATAATGGAAGCCATAAGGGATTCCCAAGTAGGCAAGATGGGTGTACTAATAGAAGAATTTGAAAAATAAATTCTTAAACAATTATACAATCCTTTTTGTATCTTACAAGACAAGAGGTCTAGTAATTTATCTGTTTAATAAGGAGTTCATAGATGAGAAAAATTCATTTGGCAACTCTATGTCTTTTACTGATTCTAAGTTGTTCCAACCAAAAACCGTTTGAGTACAATTCTCCAAACTTCAAACTCATAAAACTTTCTGAAGGAGTCTACGCTTGCATTCATAAACTTGGCGGTAAAGCAATTTCTAATTCAGGAATTATTGATAATGGAAAAGAAACGATCATTTTTGATACATTTCTTTCGTCGAATGTTGCACAAGAATTATTAGAAGTAGTTGAAAAACTTCAATTATCACCAATCAAGTATGTTGTTAATAGTCATTTTCACAATGATCACATTAGAGGCAATCAAATATTTGGTGAAGAAGTCGATATTATAAGTACTAAAAGGACAACTGAACTTATAGAGGAAGTGGAACCAGAACAACTCGAATACGAAAAAGAATTTGCTCAAGAGCAATTTAACTATTACGACTCTCTGTTATCAATATACGAAGGAGACTCAACGGATATTGAATTTACTAAAATTCAGATGTGGAGACCCTATTACGAAGTTTTAAGCAAGAGCCATACAGAAATAAAAACACGTCTTCCAAATCTGTATATAGAAGATGAAAAAAACCTTGATGGTCCAGAACGAAAAGTACAATTAATCTCGAAAGGAAAAGGACATACTGAGAGTGATCTAATTCTTTACCTTCCAGATGATAGAATAGTTTTTACTGGCGATTTAGTTTTTATAAAAAGTCATCCTTATCTTGGGCACGGATTTCCCAATGAGCTAAAGGAGTCGTTAGTTTTTATTAATTCGCTTGAGGTATCAACGGTTATTCCTGGGCATGGAAAGATAGGTAAAAAAGATGATGTAAATCTGATGAGTAATTATATTGATGATCTTGAAAAGATAGCTCGAACAATGATTGATAACTCAATGTCTAAGCAAGACGCAGACAAAATGGAAATCCCCCTGCAGTATAGAGATTGGTTATTTGAGAGATTTTTTATTTATAATTTAAAGTTTATGTACAGCTATTTAAGTGACAATAAATAGTTGATAAGAATAAAATGAAAAAAAAGAATTTTGTGCCATTTCCAGATATCTCTACTGAAAGGTTATTACTAAGAAATTTGAAATTATCTGATGACAATGAAATTCATTTTCTTCGTTCGGATGCCGAAGTTAATAAGCACATAGATAGACCACTGTCAAAATCAATTTACGATGCCCGTGAATTCATAACAAAAATCAATAGTGGAATTGAAGAAAGCAAATGGGTTTTCTGGGCAATAACGAAGAAGGATGAAGAAAAACTAATTGGAACCATTTGTTTATGGAATTTCTCAAATGACAAATTGACTGCAGAAGTTGGTTTTGAACTTCTTCCAGAATACCAAGGTAAAGGATTTATTGGAGAGGCATTAAAAAATATAATTGAGTACGGATTTAGTGAGCTTAATCTGGATAAGATTGAAGGCTACACTAATCAGAAAAACACACCTTCAATTAAAGTCATGGAAAAATATAATTTTTCTTTCGATAAGACCTACTATGAAGAACACTCAAATACAGGAGAAAAAGTTCAGATCGTTATCTACAAACTTGAAAAGAAAAAGGGTTAAGCTGTTTTCCTTTCGACCTCAATATAGAGAGGTTCAGCACCATTGGCCACTGTCTCTTTAGTGATTAAACATTTCTCGATGTTCTCTTTCGACGGAAGCTCATACATGATGTTAAGAAGCATACCTTCTACGATTGAGCGCAAAGCTCTAGCTCCAGTTTTTCTCTCAATCGCTTTTACCACTACCAAATCTAATGCTTCTTTTTCAAACTCAAGTTCTACACCTTCCATTAAGAAAAGCTTTTTGAATTGTTTGATTATTGCATTCTTTGGTTCAGTAAGGATTTTTAGCATTGCCTCTTCTGAAAGCGGTTGAAGCGGCGATATCATTGGGAGTCTGCCGACCAATTCTGGAATCAACCCATATTTTACAAGATCATCAGGTTGTACCGCTTTTAAAAGATCTTCTTTTGAAAGAGAGTGGCTCACATCTTCGTCTGACTCGAAGCCCATAACATTCTGGTTCATTCGAGCAGCAATAATTGGATCGAGACCGTCAAATGCACCTCCAACAATAAAGAGAATATTTTTTGTATTAATGTTTATTAGACTTTGCTCTGGATGTTTTCGGCCTCCTTTTGGTGGAACTCCAGCAACCGTTCCTTCAAGTATTTTTAGAAGAGCTTGCTGAACTCCTTCACCAGAAACATCACGTGTAATTGAAACACTTTCACTTTTTCGAGCGATTTTGTCAATCTCATCAATATAAACAATCCCTTTCTGAGCTCTTTCAAGATCATACTCAGATGCTTGAAGCAATCTGACTAAAACTGTTTCAACATCATCTCCAACATAGCCAGCTTCGGTTAAAGTTGTTGCATCTGCGATTGCAAATGGTACATCAAGTATTTTTGCTAAAGTTTGAGCTATTAAGGTTTTTCCAACTCCCGTTGGACCAACAAGTGCAATGTTGCTCTTCTCTATCTCAACATCATCAAGGTCAAAAAATGTTGAACTTGAATTTATACGCTTATAATGATTATAAACAGCAACACAAAGAACCTTCTTTGCATATTCCTGCCCGATTACATGCTCACTTAATCTATCATATATCTGATCAGGAGTTAATTGCTCTTTTTCTGTCTTTTTATTACTGAAGGCAGCTAGATTATCTTTTAATATCGAAACACTAGATTGAATACAATTATCGCAAATATATACATCTGGGCCGGCAACCATGCTTGCCACTTCACTTCCGTCTCTCCCGCAAAATGAACATTTTACTGTGTCGTCGTTACTATTCTCTTTCATTTAGGTCACTTATATTGTTTTTAATCTGGTAATACTTTCGCGGGCTCGTTCAACATACAAAGAGTTCGGATGGTATTTCAGGATATCTTCATAAATAGAATTAGCAGCAGCATTATCACCTATGCCATATTCGTAAACTTGAGCCAACAAGAATAAACTTTTATCTGCAAAAATATTCAATTTCTCTTTCTCTGACAATGTTTTTAGAATCTCAATTGCAATGGGATAATTGTCTTGGGCGATCAAAATTTCTGCATATCTGAACATGGAAATATTGTTTAGTAGAAAAAATCCTTCTTGCTCACTTAGTTGCAGGAAAACGGGGCCAGCTTTAGCAAAGTTTTTTTGCCAAGTATTCATGTCCGCTTGTGCGAATTTGACCAAATTTAAGGAATCTCGTCTACCCATATTAATGACCATTGCCAGCTCAATTGCTTCGTTTGCTTGATCGTTTGACAAGTCTTTATTGATATCGGAAATAGTATTTAAACTCCTGTCAAATTCATAATTCCAAAAATGGATTAGAGCTAGCTTATATTTCGCTTCTGACTTAACTTCTTTCGGTGTTTTTACTGAAGAGAATGAATTTATTAAAAAGTTTTTTGCAGCCGCAAGGTCACCACTAAGTATTGAAATATCTGCCAGTCTCAAATTCGCGATTCCATAGAACTGAGAAAGAGAAGAATTTTGAAGTATTTTTAAAAAGTCTTCTCCTGCACTATTTAAATCATGAAAACGATCTAGCTTTATTGAACCAGTTCTAAACAGTATTTCATTTACTGACTCTGTGTTATTAACCTTGGTTAGTAATTCACTATAGGCATCCAAAACAGAACTAAATTTATAAGATCCGGATGTATCAATTGCTTCTAAAGGTTTCCAACCTTGATTGTTTTTCAAACTCAAGTATAATTTGGATTCAAGGGTTTTAGCATACCCAATCTGGGAGCTTATAAAAAGTGGGGAATTCGGAAAATTATCAATGATATATTTGTAAGCATCTGAAGATGAAGAAAATTCATTCTTTAAATATGTATCAGTAGCAAAATTGTAGATCAGAACTCCGTTTCTATTCTGATCTGTATCAAGCTTTACAACAAGGGAAAAAGCATCTTCATACTGATTATTTTGACTATAAAGAAAGATTAGAAATTCTTGTATAGTTAAATTGTCCTGATATTTTTCTGCAACATCAATAGATTGTTCAAGTCCACCAGGAGATGATAAGTATTGCTGCATTCTTCTTTTTACATAATCTAGCTGTTTTGGATATGCTTTAAGAACATCGCAATATTCTTCAGCTGCATTAGTATAGTCCATTGAAACCGAGTATATCTGAGCAAGTTGATAAGAAAACTGTGTCGGATTTGGAGCTTTTGACTTCGCCTCCTTCAAATAAACCGCTGCCGGTTCAAATGCTCTGTTTTGGATAGCAAAATTTGCAATAATGCTATAATTTATAAGCGCATTATTATTTGTCCTAATTCCATTATCCCAGCTCTCAATTGCTTTTGCAGTGTTTCCCTGCAAATAATAAGTTGTCCCTAACATTCCATGTGTAGAAACATCCATAGGATTTCGTCTAATTTTTTCTTGCAAAAACTTAATCGAATTATCGTACTCCTTCAGTTTGATATATATAGAGTTCAAAGCGTTTGAATACTGGTTATTATTAGGTTCGAAACTATTGAGTTCTTCATACATCGATTTCGCTTTTTGAAGCTGTCCATTCTGTTCGTATGTTCTTGCAAGCCTATATTTGTTGTTTAGGCTATTCTGTGCAAAGCAAATTGAGATAGAAACAAGCAAGAGTAGAAATATTTTTAGTAACGATCTCATATGTCTAAATATTTTGGATCAAACATGTTTCCAATTCCAAGAATTAAATTTGGATCAATTGTTTTTTTAATCTCAGTCATTTGAATTATAACTTCCTCACCATACATTTCAAGTAGATGGTCGCGCTTTAGTTTTCCTATCCCATGCTCTGCCGAAACTGTTCCCTTAACCTTAACTGCCATCTCACATAGTTCTGAATAAATTTCATTTGCCTTCGCGAATTCGAATTCATCCTCTGGGAGCATGTTTAAGTGCAAATGACAATCACCAATATGGCCGTAGCAAATATATCTTATTCCATGCTCATTTACTTTTAACTTCATATTTTCGTAGTACTCTCTAAAACTTTGTACTGGAACAGCAGTATCAGTTCCAACCTTTCTTGTCCCTTTACTAGAGATGAACTCTGTAACTTTTACTGAGACCGAATGTCGGAACCTTGTGAACTTTTGAAGTTCAGAAAAGTCAGCTGCAAACCAGGAATTTTCTATGTTGGTATTATGTTTCTCAGCTAGTTTGATCCATTTATCGGTAATTGATTCTTCAATATTCGCGTTTATCTCTTGCTCGACCCAGATAGCGCAATTTATAGTCTTAGGGATTTGTGGGTATTCTTCACGCACAAAATTCAGAGAGCCTGAATCAAAAAATTCTATTCCTCTTGCATTTATATCATCAGAAGCTTTATTCTTTGATCCAAATGAAAGGCTTCTTGCCTCATCTGCAAAATTAAGAGCATCACTTTCTCCATTAAAAAACAGAACTCCAGAAAGAATATTTTCTGGAGAATTAAGAAGCCTTAGTTTTATTTGTGTAATTACTCCCAAAGTTCCTTCAGAGCCAATGAAAAGATCTATTATATCCATTCCTTTCTTTATAAAGAATCCCGCAGAATTTTTTGTGTTCGGCATTGTGCATTCTGGGAGTTTGATATTTATTTTATCTCCAATTTCCGTTTGGAAAGAAATAGAATCACCCTTTGCAAATTGTTTCCCTCTTTCCAAAACCATAAGTTTGCCATTTGGTAAAATAATCCTAAGCCCTTCTACAAAGTTTCTTGTAGGACCATATTTGAAGCTCTTAGCACCAGAGGCATTTGTTGCAACTGTAGCACCAATAAAGCAATCCTGTTCTGTCGGGTCTGGGGGATAATAAAGTCCTTTAGATGTAAGTTGTTTTTGAAAATCTTTTAGGATAACGCCAGTCTGAACAATTGCAAATTTATCTTTTGTATTAATCTCAATGATCTTATCAAGCTTGTCTGTAGCAATTACAAATCCCCCTTCCGGAACTCTTGCCCCTGTCAGTCCGGTTCCTTTTCCAGCAACAGTTACTTTTCGTTTTTCTAAATTTGCTTCCTGAAGTATTGAAATTATATCTACTTCATTTTCCGGAAAGTAAACAGCATCACAAAAGCCTTGGTAGTTGGCAGAATCAACCAGATAACTCTCAATTTCTGTTTTGTCAGTTTTGATAATCATATAAATTTAAACGTAGTAAGGTTTACGTGGAAATATAAATAGTGTGCAATAGCTTAAGGGGTCTGAACTAATCTACTTCTTTTCCATGTCTTTTCATGATATCTGACCATACCTCAAAATCTAATACTTCAGACTCATCAATCAACATTATTGGAATATCATCTTCAATTCTATAGCGTCTGCGGGATTCTTTATCAACCGAAACAAGATGATTGCCTTCAAGTACTAGGTCAGCTTTAGTCTCAGGACAACAGAGAATGTCTAATAATTCTTTACTTACCATTCGATTTCCTTCAATTTTAAATCAATAAATATTACAAATCAATTGTATAAAAATAATTTTCACTTGTCAAACTTAAATATAATGATGCTATTGCTCATCATTCAGCCTCACGAATTCTTTTTGTAATAATTCTAAAACTTCATCAACATGTCTTTCTTCTGTTCTCAAACCAGCAACACAAATTCTTAATGTGAACTTACCATTTAATACAGTATGCGAGATAAATGTTTCTCCCGTATTATTTAAACTATCCATAAGGGCTTTGTTGAATAGATTAACACTATCATTATTGTCAGATCTAACTGGTATCGCCCTAAAACATACTGTGCTAAATGGAACTGGTGCTAATCGCTCAAAATCTGGATTTGAATCAATCCATGTTTTAACTTTCTGCGCAAATCTTAAATGTTCTCTGAAAATACTAACCAAACCTTCTTTCCCAAAGTGGCGAAGGACAAACCAAAGTTTTAATGAACGAAATTTTCTTCCGAGCTGAATACCATAATCCATATAATTCGTAACTTCATCATCAGCGTCGGTTTTTAAGTATTCTGGAACAAGACTAAATGCTTGTTTGAGAACTTGCTTGTGTTTGGTGAAAAGTACACTTATATCAATAGGCATAAACATCCACTTGTGTGGATTTACAACAAGTGAGTCAGCATTTTCAACACCATCAAAGATGTTTTGCATTTCTGGAACAATTGCAGAATTTCCACCATAAGCAGAATCCACATGAAGCCATAGATTCTCTTTTAAGGCGATTTTTGCTATCTCATCAATTGGATCTATACTAGTTGTTGAAGTTGTTCCCACAGTACCTACAACAAAGAATGGAAGCCATCCATTTGTCTTATCTTCTTGAATAGCTTTTTCAAGTTCTGATACGATCATTCGGAAGTTATCATCTGAAGGAATTTTGCGAACCCCCTCTAAACCAATTCCAGCAATAATTGCTCCTTTTTCAACCGAGGAGTGTGCTTGATCAGAGGCATATATTCTAAGACGAGGCATGTCTTTTGATCCGCCAAATCCCTTTTCTCTTACAGAATAACCCTCAATATTTTCCCTTGCTGCGATAATCGCATGCATCGTACTACTTGAAGCAAGATCGTATGTTATGCCCCAGAAACTCTCAGAAAGTCCTAAAAGCTGCCTTAACCAATCTAGAGTTACTTCTTCTAATTCTGTAGAAGCTGGATTTGTTTTCCATAGCATTGCATTTGTATTGAAAGAGGCACTTAATAATTCGGCGAAAATTCCAGCACTGCTGGATGTAGAATTAAAATAAGCCATGAATCTTGGGTGATTCCAATGTGTAACTCCAGGTAGAATTAATTCATTTAAGTCAGAAATAATTTCGTCAAATGATTCTGGTTTCATCGGTGGTGATTTTGGAAGGGAAGATTTAATATCTCCTGGTTGAACTTTAGGCAGTACCGGATACTCCTCAATATTTGATAGATAATTGTTTATCCAATCAATGAATTGATATCCGGTTTTCTTAAATTCTTCTGGACTCATTTCAAATTTTTGTGACAATTAAACTCCAACTAAAAATCTATTTTTCTAATCCAATTAATTACTGTTTCGTTTAGTTCTATTCTCTTACTAGAGAAGGAATGACCGCTTGCAATGACATGCTCTTCAACCTGATTGTCACTTTCTATTAAACTTTGAGCCAATGGAATGTGGTGGATCTCTTTAGGCGAGACAGCATCATATTCAGCGCCAACAAGTAAAATATTTTTCCCACTCAATTTCTTTTTAAGATTAATGAGATTCCATGCCTCTTTGTGTTCAACCATTTCGTTGTATAAAGATTGAGCTTTTGTTTGGTTAAGTAACTCAGATCCACTTGAGAGGCTTTCGATTGTAATTTCCTTAATTTCTCGATCTTTTTCTGTGAATTGTACAAAGTATCCAAAATTAAATCCAGCCAAGGAGACAACGTTTTTAATCTGACTATGCTCTGCAGCATTTAGTAGTGCAGCAAATCCACCAAAACTATGCCCAATTAAAATGATCTTTTCGCAATCGACACGATAATTTTTTACTGAAAATTTAGACTTTAGAAAATTTATTGCTGAGTTAACATCTTCTATACCATTTTTAAAAGTAAAATTTCCCTCACTTCCCCAAGAACCTCTGTAGTGAAAAACCATTACATTAAAACCAAATCTTCTTATCGAATGTGCTAAATCATAGTTTAACTCGTTTCCAGGAAAACCATGAAGCAGCAGCACAGTTGGGTGAGTACCTTCACCAGAAGCAAGAAAAAATGTACCAATCAGTTTTTTGTCAAAACTTTTAAAAATCACTGGAGCCATAGATGCAGGAAAATTAGGATTCTCATTTGGATTGTCCTCAAAAACAGGATTAAAGCCGGGCATACATTTCCAATCTTGATAAATTAATTTGAAAAATGAAGTTAGTTAAGTAGTCTGTTATAGTCAATGAATTATGTCGTAACCATTTGATTAAGCGGTTGTATATTTATAAATTAGATCAGTTTTGAAACTTTTTGTGTAATCATCATCTGGATTTTAATATGAAAAAATATTTCCTCATAATTTCTATTTTATTTTTAGTATTTAACACTCAAACCTTTTCTCAAAGGGCTTATTACGGAGCAAGATTAGGTCTTTCCTTAGCGAGAGCTGACGAAACTACACCAAAATTAGGTTTACAAGCTGGAGGCCTTTTAGAATATGTAACTGCTTCAAATCTTTCATTTGGAACAGAGTTAAATTTAAATACTCAAAAAGGAATGCCTATTGAGTGGGCTCTTCAGATAAAATATTATTTTGAGACTAGTGTGAAAGGCTTGCTGCCATATGTCGGAATTGGAGGAGATATGTGGTTTTTCGGAGATGGACCTTATTTTGGAGGAAAGGTTATTGGCGGCATGGATATGCAGTTGGGAAGGCATTTTGCAATTCCACTAGACTTTCAGTGGGGTCAAGTATTTATAGGCGATGATACAGCATATTATTTTGGGGGAAGTACTGGAATTAAATTCATTTTCTAATCTTTTTTTATAAGACTTATATTTAATATTATTTCAGAATATCCTATCTGATTATGACAGTCATTTTTTCAAAAAAATGCGAAATTGCTTTACAAACAGTTTTATATCTTGCTACTGAAGGACAAAACCAACTCTTTAATGCACAGCAGGTTTCATGTAAAGTTAAGCAGCCAAAGGAATTTGTATCAAAAGTTTTGCAGACTTTAACTTCATCTGGCATTATTGGCTCAAAAAAAGGAAAGAACGGTGGATTCTTTCTTGCAAAATCAGCAAAAGATGTTAGGCTTATTGAAATTGTTGAATCAATAGATGGACTAGGTGTATTCAATAATTGTGTATTAGGATTTCCTGGCTGTTCATCTAATGAGCCTTGCCCTGTGCATGATAAATGGGGAACTCTCAGAGACCAAGCTTACAAAATGCTAGGTGAAGAAACTCTTGAAGAATTAAGTGATGTTGCGAGATTGAAGATTTTAAATCTCTAGAATTATTTTGTTAGCAACATTACAAAGTCTTTTGAATTGTCAATCTTGAACTCATCCAAATTAAAATTTCCATAGAACTTGGACTTTCTGAAACCAACTTCTTTGATAACCTCTTTTATCGTTTCAAATTTGTGGGGATATAATTTTGTAGAAATTAAATTATGGTCCTTTGAATCGTCTCTAGAGAATTGTAAAATGTTAAAAATCAAATTATCGTCTTGAAAATCATAAAACCTGATAAATTGCTTAATAACACTTTGATTTATACTTATTATTCTTTCCCTCTTGGAGAGGAGTAAATCGTAGTTTAAAATTTGGATAAAAATTTTTCCGTTTGATTTAAGTAAGTCTTTCATTCTTACAAAAACTTTCCGAAGATTGTCCGGCTTCACATTTACAACTGTATTTCCAAGAGAACAGATAAATGAATACTTATTATCGAATTCTACAGGAATATCTTCAATTGAGTTTACGTTAAAATTTATACTAAGCCCTCTTATAGTAGAATTGTTTTTTGCTAGCTCAATCATTTTAGGTGCGGGATCAAAAGCATCAACTTTGTTATTCAGTTTGTAAAGTGCAATTGAGTCAACTCCGGAACCACATCCGAGATCAGCAGTATTCTCCTTCGAAATTTCTAAGCGCTGGAACAAATCTAATTTTCTCTTTATTGCCTCTTCAGCATTTATCATAGCATCATAAAATTCAGAAGTCTGATCAAAGAATTCTTTATTGCCTATTTCCAATTTTATCCTTAGCTCATTCTTGTAGTATTTTTAATTTACTATTTTTTTGTTTGAATTTTATTTTTCTGGTTTATTTTCTACTCAATAATTATCTTTAACAAAATAAATGTGTGTAAAAGTTTAATTTTAAACTACTAACAAAATATCATGAGGGTTCCATGAAAATTTATATAAAACATTTATTCATAACCACATCTTTAGTTCTATGTTTTTTTAGTTCCTCTTATTCTCAATTGAATGACTATGCATATAAAATTGGATTACAAGCATCTTATGTATCCCCGCAAACATATTTTGCAGCAGATGGAGTCTCAATGCAGTTTAGACCATTCGGAAGATTCGAGCTTGGTCAATTCTTTGACATAGGTGTTGGAGTTGGTTACGCATGGATGAGCATGAAAGATGATCTTGGAAATCCAGTTAAAACCACGATGATTCCATTTGATGCAAGACTATTATTTAGTCCAGTTATAAGTGATTCGTGGAATCCATATATTTATGGCGGTTTTGGAGGAGTTTATTGGCAAAATACCGACCGACCGATCAATCCACCCCCATCAACAGATGTTGATAACGATACTGACGTATATATTCCAATGGGTGCAGGAATAGAATTTGCACTAAGTGGGAGTTTGCTACTTGATGTTCATGCTGGCTGGAATTATTCATGGACTGAGATAATGACCGGATACAATGATCCTAGCAAGGTACCGGATAAAGATAGTTTTGTGAATGATTCTTGGTGGACATTCGGTATTGGTCTTGCATATTCCAAAGAAGGCTGCTCGAAAGACTCTGATGGAGATGGTATTACAGATTGTGACGAGGAAGAATTAGGATTAAATCCTGATAAAAGTGATACTGATTCTGATGGACTTTCTGACGGTGATGAAATGAATAAATACAATACTGATCCTAAAAATCCTGACTCAGATAATGATAAACTTAATGATGGAGAAGAAGTTCTAACCTATTCAACCAATCCTTTATCAGCTGACAGTGACAAAGATAGTTTAGCGGATTTTGAAGAAGTAATAACTCACAAAACGGATCCTCTAAATCCAGATACAGATGGAGATACTCTCCCTGATGGGGATGAAGTAAATAAGTATAAAACCGATCCTAAAATTGTTGATACTGATGGGGATACTCTCACAGACCCAACAGAAATAAATGAAACAAAGACAGATCCTACTAAGGCAGATACAGACGCCGATGGTCTTGGTGATAATCAGGAGATCAATACTTTCAACACTGACCCACTCAATCCAGATACAGATGGGGAAAAGTTGTTAGATGGAGAAGAAGTAATCCAGCATCATACAGATCCGAACAAGGTTGATACAGATGGTGGCGGATTGGATGATTTTCTTGAGATTCAATTAAGCAAAGATCCTCTTGATCCAAGTGATGATGTAGCTTCTATTGATCTTGAAATTCAGTTTGGATTTAACAGTACAACACTCTCTGAAGTCGCTGTAATGAAATTATACGGTGTTTTACCGAAAGCTAAAGAGATACTTAGGGAAACTGAAGCGTCCATCGAAATTCAAGGACACTCAGATAATTCTGGATCAGATGCTGCAAATCTGAAAATTTCAGAAGCCAGAGCAAAAGCAGTTTATGATTGGCTTATTGAAAAAGGTTTGAATCAAAGCAGACTTAGATATAAAGGTTATGGTAAAACAAAACCGAGATATTCGAATAGTACTCAGGAAGGAAGAGATAAAAATAGAAGAATTGAATTCTTTGTTGACAGAGGAATGAACTAAATAATATCTTGGCATTCTAAAAATGAAAAGGCTGTCAGTTTTGGCAGCCTTTTTTCGTAAATGACAATTAATTATTGGTGATTTTTTCTCATCAATTCTGCGTGTTCTTTTATTCTCGAAACATCTCTCACCATTTCACTCCAACCATACCAGAAAGCATAATCTGGATTTGCATGGAATATTCCTTGAAAAGTTCGCATTCTATGTTTTAAAAACATTTCAAATAGATCTTGTTCTATTACTGTTGCAGCATCCTGGAAAGTTAGCAACATTGGAAATGCATAAGGGTAGGTCTCAGGTTTCATAATAATTCCATCCTCATAAAGAGAAGCGACTTCTCTTATTGCTTGTGCCATAAGATGATCTACTTCTCGAATCATCTGGTCACCTTTTTCCAGTTCACCTTTTGCAAAGTTCTCAGAGTGACAGTCACTGCAAACATTTAACATTTTTTCTCGTTCCACCTGCCATGCTTCTTGTGTAAGTCTTGCAACATCAGCCGCTTTAATTACATCCACAAGCTCAGTTGGTTTTCCTTCCAAATCCAATACTCCAAGTGCCTGAAGTATAGTAACTTGATCGGCAGCCCATTCCGGATCTTCAGGTAGCGGAAGTTTGACAGCTAGAAAACCCCAAGCTGTTCTAACTTCATGATTTCCTTCAGACATATGGCATGTTTGGCAAGTCGGTGCAGCAGTAGCTTTTGGTAAAATACCTTTCTGGACTAAGCCATATCTAACACCGTGTTTTGAACTTGAATACATTTCCCATTGAGGATGATCAAATCCCATATGACATGTTTGGCAAGCTTCGGGTTGACGTGCTTCCTCAATAGAAAATGTGTGTCGAGTATGGCATGCATCGCAAGAGGCATGTCCAAATTTGGAACCATCAGCTATCAGTCTTTCCAATTCCTCTTCAGACTTTACGCCCATTTTGTGGCAGCCGCCGCAACCCTTCATTCCATCATTAAGAGGTGTTGGAAGCATGTGAGTGGTTGGCATTGCTTTAACTGCTGACCAGGCAATTGAATGCTTTCCTTTTAAGAATTGACTTACTTGGGTATCATGACAATCATTGCAAGTTTGGTGTGTAGGCATTGAAACCTTTTCCACATCTTCGGCCGACTTATGGCTTCCACCATGGCACATTTCGCAATCTACACTATTACCAGAGTGTTTGCTCAGTTGCCAGTCAGTAACAATGTTTGGAGTAACTTTTGTGTGGCAATCGATACAATCTTCAGCCATTAGAGTAATTGTCGGAAATAGTAATAAAAGATAAAAAGCAGGTATTAGTTTTTTCATGTTAACCTCCAGTATTTAAGAAGATTTCAAACTCTGATTAAAACTATGTAATTGGAAAGTAATTATCAATTCAATTTTTCAATTTCATTTTACGTTCACAAATATTCCAAGTTATTGACTTGCATAAGACATGATATCTACTTAGCTTTAACAAAACTTA
Source organism: uncultured Ignavibacteria bacterium (assembly GCA_963751695.1). GTDB lineage: Bacteria > Bacteroidota > Ignavibacteria > Ignavibacteriales > Melioribacteraceae > SZUA-22. The sequence goes on from CAVVVP010000003.1 coordinate 656,461, forward strand.
ATTGTGCACATCATGTTTCGAACATTAAAAATAGTCATCTTTATTCTTTCAACGCAGTTCCTTTTTGCTCAAGTTACTGTTAAAGAAGCATTCCCAAATTTGGTATTTGCAGATATCGTAGATATACAATCAGCAAAAGATGGTAGCAATAGATTATTTGTAGTTTCTCAACTTGGATATATTTACTCATTCGATAATAATATTTCTGTCAGTAGTTTCAATACATTCCTTGATATTTCTTCAGTAACATCCTACGGCGGGGAGAGAGGCTTGCTGGGATTGGCTTTTGACCCAAGCTTTAGTACAAATGGATATTTTTATGTTGATTATACACGCTCAAGTCCCTTGCGAACTGTAATTTCAAGGTTCGAAATAAATCCAGGGTCCTCTGGAGCCGTTGAACTTTCAACAGAAAAAGTACTAATTGAAATTGAGCAGCCATACGGAAATCACAACGGTGGACAAATAGCATTTGGTCCAGACGGGTATCTTTACATTGCGCTAGGCGATGGCGGTTCTGCAAATGATCCTGATGGGAATGGCCAAAACAGAGCAACCTTACTTGGAACCATACTAAGAATTGATGTTAATGAATATTCTGAAAGTCAACCTTACAAAATTCCAAATGATAATCCGTTTGTTGGAAACAGCAACGGTTATAGGGAAGAGATTTATGCTTATGGCTTAAGAAATCCTTGGCGGTTTTGTTTTGATCCCGTTACGAATGAACTTTGGGCTGCCGATGTTGGACAAGGAAAATGGGAGGAAATTGATATAATCCAAAATGGTGGAAACTATGGTTGGAATATCATGGAAGGGTTGGAGTGTTTTAATCCTTCTTCTGGGTGTGATCAGACTGGATTGGAATTGCCAATTTGGCAATATGGACATAACAGTGAAGGAGGTTATTCTATTACGGGAGGTTATGTCTATAGAGGAAATAATGTTTCAGAACTTGTTGGAAAATATATTTACGGGGATTTTGTAACAGGAAATATTTGGTCTCTGTATAAAGAAGAGCAGATAATTGACAATGAACTTATCGATGCAACTAATTACGCTGTTTCAACATTTGGGGTTGACGAAAATAATGAACTCTATTTTGCAGATTACAATACTGGGAAAATTTATACTTTCGAAGGTACTATTGTTTCTATTTCTGCACCAGATCCTCTAATGAAATTTTCACTTGATCAAAATTATCCTAATCCTTTTAATCCAAGTACAACTATCACTTATGAAATTCCAAATCAAGTTGAGAATGACTTCAATTTTGTTCGGCTTAAGGTTTATGACGTTTTGGGTAGAATAGTCTCTCAATTAGTTAATCAAGAACAAAAGTCAGGAACCTATCAAGTCTTATTCAATGCTGAAAATCTACCAAGCGGAATTTATTTTGCTAGACTTACTGTGGGCACACTAAGCAAAACAATCAGTATGCAGCTATTAAAATAAACACCCCCAAAAGCATCTAAATTTTAATAAAATTTAAATTTATTTGTAACAAATCCTTATCCTTTTTCGTCTCTATAGCAGAACATGAGTTTGAAATCAACAAAATATAGCTTTCTAGAACAAAAGTATAAAAATGAAGTATATAGTTATTCCTATTACATGCTTAGAAACAAAATGGACGCTGAAGATACAACACAAGAAGTTATGATAAAAACTTGGGAGAATATTAAAAAATTCAATTTTTTAGCTGCCAGATCATGGATGATAAAAACAACACACAATTTATGTATCGATAATTTGAGAAAAAGGAAAAGCAGATCATATAAAGAAGTTTCGATCGATGAGGATTTTACCGAAGCTACAGATAATTACCAAAGTCCAAATGATCCCGCTACAGAAGCACACAACACAATAATGACAGAAAAAATTAAAAATAAAATTAAAGAACTTCCGGAAAATCTCAGAGCGGTTTTTGTGCTTTACGAAATACAGGGAATGAAATATAGGGAGATCAGTGCATCACTTGAAATTCCCATAAACAGTGTAAAAGTATATTTAATGAGAGCACGACGAAAACTGCAGGAGGAATTAAAGGAATATGAGTTACAAGAAGTCATATAATATTAGTGACGAAATACTTGAAAAGATAATTTCGACTGCTTATGGTCGAGTATCATTTTTTGAAAGGTATAAGGTTAATAAATTATTAAAGCAAGATGAGCGCCTAAGAGAGCTTTATGAAGAATATAAGAATACGGCTAATTTAGTTCACTCTATTGAATTAGAGGAATTGAACAAAGAATTTAATATTTCGCAAAAAGATTCAAAAGAAAGAAAATCAATAATTGATGAGATTTACTCAATCTTTCTTGGAAAGCCACTAGTTTACAGTGCAGCCGTTTCAGTCCTAATAATCTCAATTATGTTCTCGATATTCAGTAATAGAGAATTATCTTTTAATGGATATTCAACTGCAGAAGTTGAGCGCGCAAATATACAGAGTAAGCAAGCATTAATGATCGTTTCAAATATTTTCAGCAAAACTGGAACGACACTTAAAACTGATATTCTCTATAAAGAGATCAGTAAACCAATAAATGAAGGAATAAAAACAGTAAATAATTTATTTAATAAGGAGAATTAAAAAATGAAAAAGCAATTAATAATGATTTCGGTTCTTATCACAAGTCTGTTCATGACCGTATTAGCTCAAAAAAATGATTATTCAAGCTACAGCGGGTATATCGATTTCGGAGATCTTGCAAAATTTGAAACCGGTGAAGAAGTTACAGAAGTTTTGATCGAGGAACATCTAATACGGATGGTAGCGAAACTCGCAAAGAATGAAGAGCCAGAAGTTAGTTCGGTACTAGATGGAATTAAATTAATCAAAGTTCATGCGTTTGAAGTTTCAGATGGAAATGCTGAAGAACTTTCGAATAAAGTTAAGAGCATTGATGCTGAACTAATGAACAGAGGATGGGATAGAATCGTTAAAACAAAATCAAAAAATGAATCAACTAATGTTTACATTTTAACAAATAACGAAGAGAAAGTCGAGGGACTTGTTGTTGCAAGCGTAGAAAAAGGTGGGGAAGCAACTTTTGTAAACATTGTCGGTGATATTAACTTGGAAACGATTGGTGAACTTAGTGGTAAATTCGATATTCCTCATATCAATGAGGTTCACAAAGATAAAGATGATGAATCAGATAAAAACTAAAAAATGGACGGTAAAATGAGCACTAAGAAACTAAAAATTTTATTGTCTTTTTTTCTAATGATCTTTCTAATAAATGGATGCTTCGGGGTTGACAGAAGTTTTAAGAATATCAGAAACTACGTTCTAGAGAATACCAATTCAGAATACAATACTGAATATGAATTTGCTATTGGTTCTGCGGGGATATCATTAGCTTCACTGGTTGTTAGCTTTGCAGATGCCGAAGAGCCAGTTGATGAAATTTTAAGCGAAATATCAAATGTTCAGGTTGGTATTTATAATAATCAAGATTCATCAACAATTACTACAAATTACGAAGGACTAAGGAAAATAACAGATCTTATGGAACATGCCGGATGGGAATTTATTGTGAGATCAGTAGATCGAGATGAATTGACGGCTGTATTTGTAAGGGTTTATCAAGGTCAATTTAACAGAGTTTTTGTAATCTCGGTAAATGAAGAGCAGATGGTACTTGTTGAAATGTACGGTAATATTGATAAAGTTATTGAGATCGCTATTCGAGAGGGTGATCTAGATGTTGAAGTAGCATCGAACTAGTTAACTGATTTCTCTTAAAATTTACTTTTCTGTATACTCCTGGCTAAGTCGCTGGAATTTATAGATTATTTTTGAAGAAGTTTCCAATAATTGTTTATTCTATTTTAAAAGTACAAGTTTTTTAGTCTTTATAAAATCACCAGCTTTCAGTTGATAAAAATAAGTTCCACTCGATAGTATATTACCTGAATCATCTGTACCATCCCATTTAAAACTAAATGATCCAGATTGCAGAATATTGTTTTTAATAATTCTTTTTACAATTTCACCTTTAATGTTGTATATAAACAAAGATACTTCATCAACTGCTGGTATTGAAAAAGTTATTGTTGTTGAAGAGTTAAACGGGTTTGGATAATTCTGAAAAAGTTTATAATCTAGTGGAAGTTCATCATCTTTGCGAAGAACTATATCTGTCGTCGGACTAGTGGTACTGTAAACAACTTTATGCTCTCCATCAAGTTTTACATCATATGTAATATGTAAAAAATTCTCACTATCAATAGCAATATTAGGCCAACTATTTACGGGTGACAATATTTCTTTTGGTTCACTCCACGTTTCTCCATCAAATTTAACATAACCTATATACGCGGTTACCAAACTTGATGTATAGAGGCTCTGAGCCCATACAATATGGATTTGATCTTTGCTATCTATTACCACACCAGGATAGTGGGAGGTTCCCCCGTTATGGGTAATATCAACAGCATCGCTCCAACTTAATCCATCATCATCTGAGTAGCAATGATATATCTCATTAGCCCATGCATCTGGGTCTGTTCCTTCAATCCATATTAAGTGTACCCTGCTTTTCGAATCAATAAATATTTGTGGATCACGAACCGGATGCTCAGGAACATAGCGAACTACATTAGTATCTGGGTGATAGGAAGAATCTATGACAACACTATCAATATCAAATGATTTATAATGTAAAGCTTCACCACCATTTAAAGCCCCCCTCTTATATGTTAGGTGAATTCGATCATTATATATTCTAAAATCATGCGTCAAACCACCCCATTTAATAGCTTTTATATCTGACAAATCGTTATTCTTTATATATCTGTATTTCAAAAATGGCATATGAAACCAGATTAGGTGCATTTTGTTCTGAGTATCAAAATCATACCTAATCTTTGAGATTTTAAATGTATCGCTCTGTGCATGAAAAAGGCTATTTGGTTTTGCCCATTCTTCATTTTTTTTAGTTGTATGCCAAATATCTTTAAAATGAAAATATTTTGGATCGCCCCATATTATGTGAATTGAATTATCTTTATCAACCTTAATATCTGGAAATTGTGAAGTAGTATCGGTATTTGAAATATTTATTTGTGACACCCATTCTTGCCCGTTATAGAATGTATAATATATATTATCTGGGTAATGGTCACCTCTTTCATTTACTTCAAAGACCACATGAACTAGATTATTACTATCTATAACTATATCAGCTCTTGTAGAATAATTTGAATTACCTATAACTATTGGAGTTGACCAATTTTGCGAAAAGTTATTGTTATTTAGAAACAGAATTATTGCAAATATGATATAAATAAATTTCATTTATTTTCCTTTTTAAAGTCAGTTATTATTCTGTTAACTAGAAATAAGTAAGTGGTTGTCGTCTGTCCAATTAGTTAATTAAAAGAATAAATTAGTACCAACCGTGGTCTTCCGACTCAGGATAAAAATTGTCAAAATCAATATCTTCAAAATCATGATCAGCAATAATTTGCCAATGTAGAGTCAAATAGTAATAATAAGTAAAAACACCATATACTCCAGCAGTAAATGCATCATATTGATAACTATAACCATGTCCAATAAAATTTCCATTTTGGTAAACAAATTGATCTACAGCAATTCTATCAATACAAAATGTTTCTGAAAGTGAAACAGATTCACCCTCGACTATTTTATAGTTACCTTGAATTTTTCCACTAAGTTCTGACCAGTAGTACCAATCAGCAGGTTGTCCACCACCTTCATGACAATCACTGCAATCACCACATGGTTGTTGAGTTTTACTGGTTGGTATTGCTTCTGCATGTTGAGCAGTTTTCATGCCTCTTTTTATTATATCAAGATCTGAAGGATAAGTTAAATTATATTCTGGAAATTCCTCTGGTTTTAATAATTTAATAGCACTTGTGCTAGTTTTTTCATCAGGTTCCATCCCTAACTCTTCTTGTTTTTCTAGAAGTATCTTTATTTCTTCAGAACTTAATTCCGCTTTCCCAGTGAGATACTCGAAAGTATTATAAGCATGGGGTCCAAGCTCCTGAGTGGACTTTTTTAATGAAAATGGTTCGGTTTGGGAATTATTTTGTTTGGGTTCAGTAGGTTTGCTATCGCAATTAATCAAAAAAAGGCTAATTGTGCCAACAAATACTAATGTAAAAATTGATGCTCTCTTCATACAACCCTCCATTATTTAAAATGTAAGAACAGACGCCAACTTTTAAAACAATAATAAGAACACAATACAAATTATTTATACAAAATTTAAAGCAATTAATCAAGCTAGTTTCTTCCTAATATTTTAGTGTCAGACAATAAAAAATACTCTCATTTTAACATATTGTAATTCATTTTTATCTTTTCGTTATATTTGCAAATTATTATTTGAAGAAATGAGACTGAAATGAAGGTAAAGGATCTTACAGATATTCCAAAGGCATATAATCCAAAAGAAGTGGAGGATAAGTGGTATAAGTATTGGGAAGAAAATAAATTATTCCACTCAGAGATTGACGATTCAAAAGAATCTTACACTATTGTTATCCCACCGCCAAACGTAACCGGTATGCTTCATCTTGGCCACATTCTTAATAATACATTACAGGACATTTTTATTCGATATAAAAGAATGAAAGGCTTCAATGCTCTATGGATTCCTGGAACTGATCATGCCTCCATTGCTACAGAATCGAAAGTTATTGCTATGCTTAAAGAACAGGGAATAAACAAATATGATATTGGTCGTGAGGAATTTCTCAAGCATTGCTGGGATTGGACTGAAAAATATGGTGGTATTATTATTCAGCAGTTGAGAAAACTTGGAATAAGCTGTGACTGGGATAGGTTAAGTTTTACAATGGATGACCACTACTACACAAAAGTGATAGAAGCTTTTGTAAAACTCTACAAGGAAGGTCTCATATATCGTGGTTATAGAATGGTTAATTGGGACCCTGCCTCAAAGTCAGCAATTTCAGATGAGGAAGTTATTTTCAAAGAAGTTAAGGGAAGCTTGTGGTATCTCAAGTATCCAATAAAAGAGTCTAAGGATTATCTGGTGGTGGCTACTACACGTCCTGAGACAATGCTTGGCGATACAGGAGTAGCAGTTAATCCTAATGATGAGCGATATAAACATCTAATAGGAAAAACGGTTGTTCTTCCTATCATTGATAGAGAAATTCCAATTTTTGCAGATGAGTACGTTGATTTAGAATTTGGAACCGGTGCCGTTAAGATCACACCTGCTCATGATGTCAATGACTACGAAATGGGCCAACGGCATAATCTTGAGATGATAAATATATTTAATGATGATGCAACAACAAATTCGAATGTACCAGAAGATTTACAAAATCTTGATAGATATATGGTTAGGAAGAAAGTAGTCCTAAAACTTGAGGAGTTGGGAGTACTAGAAAAAACAGAAGATTATACAAACAATGTTGGATATTCAGATAGAGGAGGTGTACCAATAGAACCCTATCTTTCTGAACAATGGTTTATGAAGATGGACGATCTTTCGAAGCCGGCACTTGAAGTTGTTAGGGAAGGTAGAGTAAAATTTCACCCTCACCATTGGATAAAGACATATGAGCATTGGATGAATGGAATAAGAGACTGGTGTATTTCGCGTCAGCTTTGGTGGGGACACCAAATACCAGTTTGGTATCATAAGGAAACCAACGAAATTTATTGCGATGTTAAACCCCCAAATGATATAGAAAATTGGAACCAAGAAGAAGATGTGCTCGATACATGGACATCAAGCTGGCTCTGGGCTCAGGATGTTTTTATTTCAGAAGAAGAACAAAAATATTATTATCCAACCGATCTACTGGTTACTGCGCCTGACATCATTTTCTTCTGGGTTGCAAGAATGATTATTGCCGGAATGAAATTCATGAATGACATTCCATTTAAAGACGTTTACTTTACCTCCATTATTCGTGACGAAAAGGGAAGAAAGATGAGTAAATCTCTTGGTAATTCTCCCGACCCAATTGACGTAATGAATGATTACGGTGCTGATGCGCTAAGATTCACGGTAAACTATATCGCTCCTCTTGGACAAGACGTTCTTTTTGGAACTGAAAAAACTGAACTTGGAAGAAATTTTGCTAACAAGATTTGGAATGCAGCAAGATTTCTATTGATGAATGCACAAGATGCTGAGCTAGGTGATGGCTTGATTAATCAACATGTTGACTTTACAGACAAATGGATAATGTCAAGGTTTCAGAATACGTTAAGAAAATTTGAAAAAGCCCTTGATAATTTTGATGTTAATGGTGCCACAAAAATTATCTATAGTTTTATCTGGAACGATTTCTGCGACTGGTACATTGAGTTAAGTAAAAACAGAATGTATTCTGATAATGTTGAAGTAAAATCAGCTGTTTTGACAAGATCACTAAACTTGTTCGGCGAAACGATGAAACTTCTTCATCCATTTATGCCATTTATTTCTGAAGAGATCTGGCAAATGCTTGATGAAAGAAAACTAGGCGAGTCGATATCAACTTCGGATTTTCCAATACAAAATGCAGAATTAATAAATGAAGAAGCAGAGAAAGAAATGTCATTTATTCAGGATGTCATCACCGCATTGAGAAATATTAGAGGTGAGATGAATATTCCACCTTCAAAATCAATTTCTGCTTCTCTAAAAACCGAGTCGATTTCACAAGTTCAACAAGAGTATATTCAATCAATTGCAAAGGTAGACCAACTCATCGTTGATAACAATTTAACAAAACCAAAAGCAAGTGCATCTTCTGTTGTGAGAGGTTGTGATATTTATGTTCCCTTAGAAGGATTGATCGATCTTGATGTGGAACGGAACAGAATTACAAAAGAAATAAACAGGCTTGAAGGTATGATGATAGGAGTGAACGAGAAACTTTCGAATGAAAAGTTTGTTAAGAATGCCCCGGTGGATGTTGTAGAAAAAGAAAAAGCAAAGCAATTAGATTGGCAAGGTTCTATTGAGAAATTAAAAATTATCTTAAATGATCTACATTAAAGATTTCTAATTTTTTTTATGTTCTCATCAGCACCGAAGAGAACCAAAGTATCATCCTCAAAGAATTTATAATTGGGATCGGGAATTGTGATATTGTCATTCTCATCTTCAGAAAGGATTGAGGCTTTGTTTTTGATCATGAGTATTTCCAATCCATAAATATTTCTAAATTTCAAATCGATCATCGATTTCCCAATAAATGATCGAGGAACTATTTTTTCGATTATTGAATAACCGTCAGCAACCTTTGAAATATTAGATTTATCTAATGTACGGATTTGAGTAGCAAAACTATCTTTCATATTTAACTTCATCGTAGCTTTGTTATAAGCAGATATTGCATCTTGTCGTCTTATCGTTCCAACAATCTCACCTTCATTGTTGCAGACAGGAAATTGATGAATGGAACTATTTCCAAGTAATTTGAATACAGAATCAAGAAAGTCGTTTTCATTAACAATCTTAACCTTTGGAATTGCTATATCGCTTGCAACAAGCATTTTACTTAATATATTGTACTCTGTAATTATAGATCTTATTTCGTTGTCAGTAATTACTCCGACAATTTTATTTTCAGTATTAGTTACGTAAACTATATTATGGGGTTTCTCAACCAGTTGGCTTATTAGTGAAGGTATTGGCAAATAAGCTGGAACTGTGAAAATGTCTGGACTCATTACCTCTTTTACTAGTATAGTTCTTAAAATATTTGAATCTCTTCCAAAAGAGAATTGATATCCTTCTTCCTCAAGATGTTTAGCTTGAATGGAGCCTTTTAATCTCCACTGCACTATTGTGCTACTTATTACAACCGCCAGCATTAGTGGGAGAATAAAATGGTAATCCTTGGTCATTTCAAATATGATCAATATCGCTGAAATTGGAATTGAACTAATTCCTCCTAACATTGCACCCATTCCAACCAAAGCATAAGTAGTTGGATCAACAGACATTCCAAATAATGAATTCAGTGCAATTGCAAAAAGATAGCCAAATGAGGAACCCATAAAAAGTGAAGGGGCAAACACCCCCCCAAAACCTCCAGAACTCAATATCAATGGAACTAAAATAAATTTAAGAATAATCAAAATTCCAGCTAATTGCCAAGTTACAGAATTTGAGAGAACTCTATTTATAGTGTCATATCCAATCCCAAAGATATCGACATAAAAGTAACCTAAAATTCCCACCAATAAACCGACGGCAGACATAAGCAGCCATCTTGGATATTTTTTTAGAAGTCTATTCCTGAAGAGGGAGCTAACGTGCGCGGAGTATCTAATGAAAAGCAAGGAAAACACTCCTGCAGCTAAACCCAAAATAATAAATAAATAATAATCTTGGTATGGCCCAACAAAAGCAGAATCGAATTGAAAAGCTGGGGAATCTCCCAGAAATATTCGAGAAATTGCACTAGCTGTTACTGATGCCAATATTAGGGCAGAAAAAGTTGCTGTATGAAAATCATTTAGTAAAATCACTTCAAGTGCAAAGAAGATACCTCCAAGTGGAGTATTAAACACAGCAGAAATTGCAGCACCCGCTCCAGCGGCAGTGAACATTCGTTTTCGCTGATCCGATAATCCAAATAATTGCCCTAGCTTACTTGCTATTCCGCCACCGATCTGTGCTGCAGGGCCTTCTGGTCCGACTGTTCCACCAGAACCTATGCATATAGCTGGAGCAATGGAGTGAAAAATTGTTGTTCTAAATGGAATATACCCGCCTCTAGTTGCAACTGATTTAATAACATCAATTACGCCTTTTCGCTTGGCAGTTTCCGGAAAAAAGCGGATCATTAAATATTGGATAAACATACCAATTAGCGGAATGAGAATAATGACCGAAGCACTAATAAATACTATTTTATTGAGCACTATCTCAAAGAATAAGTTATCAAAAAACTGGATAAGATGATGAAACAGAACAGCAGCAAGGCCTACTGCAGCACCAGTGAGAATCGCTAGCACACTGAATACAGTATACTCTGGCATAGCAATTTTGTTGAATACATTTTGAAGCCAAAGCCGAGAGCTAGTCAATCCAACTCGGATTGATTTTCCTATCTCCCATATTTTTATATTCTTATTCACCGATAGTTATTTTTGGTAGACTATTTTGCCACCAACCATTGTTATCAGAACGGAAGTATTTTTTATTTTCTCTTCACTCACATTTAGCAAATCGTTAGACAAAACAACTATATCTGCTTTTTTCCCTAATTCTAACGAACCCAATTTATCATCTTGGAAAGATGCATAGGCCCCATTAATTGTCAGAGACTTTAAAGCTTCCATTCTAGTCATGCTCTGTTCTGGGAAAAACTCTCTACCATCCAAGAGTTTTCGAGTTACAGTTGCATAAAAATTATCTATAGGATTAATAGATTCAACGGGTGCATCTGTTCCATTGCAAATTAGTACACCTGCATTAATCAATTTTCTCCAAACGTAAGAACCCGTCTTAGCTCTATAGCTTCCTAACCGTTTATTTACGTAAATTGCATCTGAAGTTGCATGAATACCCTGCATTGCAGCAATGATTCCAAGTTCTTTTAAATTTATCAACATCTCTGTCAGTAACATGCTGTGCATGCTCAACCCGCCAACGAAGATCGGATTTATCAGAACTCTGTTTAATGATAGATTCATAAATTTTTAGAATTTCTCTATTGCCTTTATCTCCAATTGCATGTGCACACATTTGAAATCCATTTTCAATGGCTAACCTTGCTGTTTTTCTAAGGCTGCTCAAAGGGGTAACATTTATTCCAGTGTGTCCAGGAAGGTCGTCATATTCATCAAGCATCCAAGCAGTTCTAGATCCAAGAGCTCCATCAATAAAAACTTTTATTGAACGAACATTTAAAAAATCTTTTCCATATCCTATAATTTTATAGTTGCCCAAATTCTTTTCAAGTTTTTCGTTGCTTTCCCCGATCATAACGTTTAGTCTAACATCTAAACTACCAGAATCTGCTATCTCTTTATAGACGTCAATTGTTTCGAAAGACGCGCCAGCATCATGGAAAGAAGTAATGCCATTTTTAATACATAGATCAACAGCAAGATTAATTTTTTGTTTAGCTAACGATTTTTTCTCTATTTGTGATTTACTCGCTATGTACTCATTATATTTTTGATAGATTATGTCTGAAGCATTCTCTTCAAAAACTCCTATTGCATTTTTTAAACTATCACGTACTATTCTTCCCCCTGCTGGATCGGAAGTTGAGGTATCAATACCAGCAATTTCCATCGCTTTGTGATTTACGAAAATAGCGTGTCCGCTTGCATGAGTCAGTAATACGGGATTAAAAGCAACTGCTTGACTAAGAATTGTATGAATAGGATATCCTTCAATATTTGGATTTGGCAATGGATCCCATTTTTCTTGATGCCATCCCCGTCCAATAATCCACTCTCCCGGTTGAACTTTCTCTGATGCTGCAGCAACTTGAGCAATTATTTCATCCCAGTTTGATGCCAAAGAAAGATCCAATATCATCATTGAATTTCCAAGACCCATAAAATGAGCATGGCTTTCAATAAATCCTGGCATAACGAATTTGCCATCTAAATCAATAACTTCAGTATTCTCTCCGACAAGTTTTTTAACTTCTGCATTACTGCCTACAAATTGTATTGTATCTCCCTTTACAGCCAGAGCTTCAGCATTGGGTTGATCATCATTTATTGTAGTGATCTTTGCATTGAAGAATACTAGATCAGCATGTTTAGATTGAGGATCATCGCACGATGAGAAAAGAAATAGTAATAAGGATAAATGGAATACAGCTTTTAGCAACGCCATTATTTTTTCTGATGATTATTCTTATAAATTAAAGGATGCAATTTACCGACTTTTGAAGCCAATATAAAAAAGAAGAGGCATAGTTCGTTTTAATCTAGAAAGAAGAAACAAATAACTAAAAAATATTTTTGCATTAGTTTCTATTTAGAAAACTATACTTACACCTATATTAATAGTTTCAAATGTGAGCGCTGGTTCATTTCCATTTGGATTAAATGGCCAGTTCATATTTTCTTGTCGTAGTAGATAATACCCATATAAATAACCGGCTTTCAAAGCAAAATTGACAATGGGTCCAAGAACTGGTGAATTTTCAACAATTTCATCAGTAAAACGGCTGAGAATATTATATCCAATTTGTGAAACTAGAAAACTACCGCCCCAATACCAGAATAGATGTCTTCTATAAACAACACTAGTTTCATAATACGGGTTAAGTTGAATTGAAGAGCCCAATTCTAGTTTAATACCATAACTTGATTTATCACCAAATCTAAATGCATCTTGATAATCTTTTAAAACATCATAGTTGTTTGATGGTTCTCCACCAGAAGCAGGCATTAGGGAATCACTAATCTCATTTAATTTTGTCCAAACAAAGTCTTGAGATACATAAGGGGTTACAGATAAAAAAGAGCCACCATAACCTATACCATCTCTTGAGCCAAATCCCCATCTGTAAACTGTAGTGTTAATTTGTCCTACTGACTCTTTATAATTTTGAAGGGAGGTTCCCATATAAGATCCAAAGGCATATCTTTCATTTAGATCTAGCAAAATTCCTTTATAGATTTTTCGCTCACTTTTACCAAGCTTTAAATCCCAATTTCCAACAGCAGCAAAATCTGTTGTAACATTTGTGTGACCAGGATATCCAATGCCATAATTTAATTCAATCATTGGTCTCGACGAGTAAACAAAGTCTAAAATAGCTTCATCAAGCATGTCTTCGTAATAGTTGTTTTCTTTCTTATTCTGAGAATAGATAGAAACAGAAAAAATTATAAGGATTAGAAGTGTAAATGAGGTTAATCTTTTAAACATTGTTCCCCCGAACTATTAGTGGGTTATTCTTCTTCTTTGTTTTTCAAAATTTTAATTAATGTACTTAGAAGGATATCATTTTGTACAGGTTTTGTAAGAAATGCATCTACACCAGCTTTGTATGCGTTTTCTTTATCCTTGTGAAATGCATGAGCAGTTAAAACTACGACTGGAATATCTTTGTATTGGTCGTCTGATTTTATTTCCGCTGTTAGTTCTAAGCCATTTTTTGTGCCGCGTAAGGAAATATCCATAAGGATAATGTCAATTTTGTGGTCCTCTAAGATTGCGTAGAAAGTTTCAGAGGAATCACAAACGTCAACATTGAATTCTCGTCTTAAAAATAACTGGAGAAATTTCTGACTATCATAATCATCTTCTACAACCAGCAATGTTGGCTTTTTGGCTTTTTCATCCATTCTGAGGTCTCTTTTGTTACTGTTTTACATCTATCATACTAAAATCATGAAAAATATATAAAATTGCTAATATTTTATTAGTAAGCTACTAATAAAATAAAGAGATCTTTTCAAATTCTTTTCTCTTAATATTTGGGATTTCTGTTTGTTGATGAGGTAATCCTGCAACAACAATTAAGAATGGTTTTTCGTTTTCTGGTCGTTCAAGTATCTTATTTAGAAAATTCATCGGGCTTGGTGTATGAGTCAGTGTTGCTACTCCAGAATTATGAAGTGCTGCAATGAGCATTCCAGTCGCAATACCAACAGATTCTTTTGTGTAATAATGTTTAATCATGTTTTTTTCTAAGTCATAGTCAAATTTTCTCTCGAAAATGACAATTAAATATGGAGCCTGTTCCAAAAAGGGTTTATCTTCATTTGTTTCAAACTGTTCAAGTACTTTTAACCACTCCTTTGATGCTCGTTGCGAATAAAATTCTTTCTCTTCCTTTTCTGCTTTTAATCGAATTGTACTTTTAATTTTTGGATTTTTAACGATTGCAAAAAACCAAGGCTGCATATTTGCCCCACTTGGCGCAGTACCAGCAGTTTTAATAGCATTTATAATTATATCTTCAGGAATTTGTCGCTCCGAAAAAGTTCTTATAGTTCTTCTCTTGCTCATCAGTTCCAGAAATTTTTTTGATCGAACAACCATCTCAACCTCAGTATATTCTGGAAATTCTTTAAGAGGAATAAATTTTGAATTTATTGAATCCTTTACTTTACTATTCTTCATAAAGCCTTCTAAGTTCTTTCATACTTTTTGGATCGCCGATTACAGTAATTCTATCACCTTCTAGAATTTTTGTGCTTCCTTTTGGAACAATGATTTCCCCACCTCTTTGAAGTAACGTTACTAAACAGCCAGAAGGCAAACTTATATCTTTTAACAATTGATTAACAAATAATTCCGTTTTCTTTCCATGAAATATATGTAAAGCCTGAAAATTATCATCGTGGATCAGGGCTTCCTTTAATTCTTGTTCATCTTTGGCTTCCAACCATTCTTTCATAAATGATTCGTCATCAACTCTTCCGGCAATTTGAGCGAGTATTCTCAAATGCTGAGTTGGGTCTTTTTCTGGACTAATGAGAAAGAAAATTGCAGTAACTTTCTCTACATCTTCTTCTTGATGAGTTAGGGGATTGAAGATTGGAATTTCAATTCCAGATTTTGAGCGAATAAGAACAAGCATTGAGTGCTCGATTCCATTACATCTGAAATGGGGAAGAGCTACACCATGCATAACAGGTGTAGCACCAACGCGTGTTCCTTCCATAATTCTTTTAATAATTTCCCCACTTGAAAGAGGTATTTCTGTTGATAGAAGATTTGCGGTTAAATTTACCGCCTCTGAAAAAGTGACTTTTTGAGTTAAATCAAAAACTTTACTTTTACTGACGATTTCATCAAAAGGATCTCCTTTACGCAATCCTTTTTCTTTTAAAATACCTCTTAATTCGGCATCGAGTCCAGCGTGTCTTGATTTACCCCACCTTTCAAATACATGGTAAATTGCACCATTCCTGTTCACTCTATTCCTAGCATAAAAATAATACCAAGCTCCACCAAGAAATATTAATCCAATTGTAAAAAGAATAGATAAAACACCCATCTGAAAAATCAAATATATTGAAGTAATAATTCCAAATATTTGCATCCATGGATAAAGTGGCGATTTATAACCAGGGTCATAGGAATCTATTTTACTTTCTCTCATAACGATTACAGAAAGAGACATAAAAGCAAAAACTAAGAGCTGAAAAGTACTAGCAAGTTTAGCAATTTTTGTTGGATCAAAAACTAATAGAACAATTAGAATTATTATAACTGTAAAGAGCAATGACTTAGTGGGAGTGTTACTTTTATTCAATTTGCGAAAAGATGAAGGAATTATATGGTCTCGACTCATTGCGAGGGGATATCTAGAAGCACTCATTATTCCAGCATTTGCAACAGAGATAAATGCTGTAATAGCTGCAATTGAAATTATTATTACACCAATGGTTCCATATGTCAATTCTTCAACTGTGGCAACCGCTGTGAGGTTTCCGCTAAGGACATCCATCGGAACAACGCCAACTATAATCATGGTACCAAGAATATAGATTAAAAATGCTGTTCCTAATGATAAAAAGATTCCAAGAGGTATATTCCTTTCTGGGTTTTTGATTTCTTCTGAAATGGATGCAACCTTCGTAACTCCAACGTAACTTATAAATACTAGCCCGGTGGTTGACATTAACTCAACAAATTCGAAGTCAAAAATATCTCTATAGTTTTCAGTATTAATAAAAGTAGCTGAACTAATTATAAAACCCATAATTATAACTAATAGAATTGAAACTAAAACAACTTGTAAGCCACTACTCTTTTTTGCGCCAAAGAAATTAATTATTCCCAAAATAATTGCAATAATTAAAGCAAGAACCGTAATATTATAATTTGTAATAAACAGACTTAAATAAGCTCCGATACCAACAAGAGCAAACGAAACCTTAAGAATTAAAACCAACCAAACACCTATACCGCCAATTGTTCCAATTCCAGGACCCAATGATCTATCTAAAAAATAATATACTCCACCAGCTCTTGGCATCGCAGTTGCCAATTCAATTTTACTCATAACTGATGGAATTAGTAAGAAGGCAGAAAGTAAATATGCAAGTATAAATGTACTACCAATTTCAGCTGCTGCTAATCCAGGAATCAGAAAAAATCCACCGCTTATTGTTGAACCAGTTGCAATTACGTAGACATCAAGAAGATTCAGGTCTTTTTTAAATTTTTGTTTTACTTCGGGCATATTTTAATATAATACTTTTTCAGTATTACTTCCAACGCCCATTTCTTCTAAAAGAAATTCAGCGCCACCGAGTTTTTGGGTTATCCAGAGAATATAACGAATGTCAACTCCAATTGAACGACTGTAATCTTTATTCCATGCAAAATCATTAATCGTAGCTTCAAATGCTCTGTCAAAATTTACACCAACAAGCCGTCCATTTGCATCAAGTATTGGGCTTCCAGAATTTCCACCAGTTGTATCCATGTTATAAAGTAAACCAACAGGAATTGAGTTTAGTTCTTTGTTATAAAATTGTCCAAAATCTTTCGTATCAAAGAGCTCTTTCAACTCTCGAGGAATTTCATAGTCACCACCCAAGTAGCTTTTTTCTATTACACCATCCAAAGTTGTGATTGGAGATGAATAGAGCGCATCTCTTGGAGAATATCCTTTAATATAGCCATAAGTTAGTCTTAGTGTACTATTTGCGTCTGGAATGAAATCGGTGTTTTTCCATTGTTTCTTAATCTCATTATATTGCGGAAGCAACTTGCTAAGAGCTCCATTGATCCTATTCGTTTCGCTATCCAGGTTTTCATCCTGTTTCTTTAATTCGATCGAAAACTGTATGAGCGGATTGTTTTCCTTTTTTAGTTCAGAAAATGAAAGCCTTAACAGTTTTTCAAAATTTTCTTTTTGAGTTATTGGAAGTGCAAATAATTTGTTACTAACGAAATCGATTATTTCCTGTTTATTTGAATTCTGGTTAAACTGGTTGTCTATTGCTTGAATTCTTGAGGATTCGGAGAATTTAAGAGCATCGCAAATCATTTTTACAATCAGCTTACTCTCGATTTCATCCATTGAAATTTCAAATATTTTATCAAGTTTGGCTATAGATTTTTCAATATTCTCATCTTTATAAGCTTTCTTTCTCTCAGAATCCTCTTTCTCCCTTTCTTCTGCATATTCTATTAAAAAATTTGTGAGTTTTATATGGTCTGAAAGTCTGTAGAGTCTTGAAAACCAAATATATGATTCAGCAATATCAAATTTAGATGAATATATATTATCTATTTCACTCAAAAGATCGCCATATTCTTTTCTTAACTTGTCATCACTATTTATAAACTCAGACAACTCCCTTTCTTCTGCCTTGAATCTTTCTAATAACTCTGTTTTTTTGATTCCTTGGAGTTTTCCCTTATAATTTTTCATTGTGTTGGAAAGTCTTTTTATATGTGAAGAATATGCAAGACTCATTTCTTCATTTTCCTTAATTTCAGACTCAATTAAATTTATTGTCCATTCGTAAAGTGAAGAAATATAGGGAAGCTGATAATCATACTGATATTTAAGAAATTGCCATGGTTGATTGCGATACGTTCTTCCTGGATATCCAAGGATAAATGCAAAATCTCCTTCTTGCACTCCTTTGGGATTTACTTCAAGAAATTTCTTTGACTTGAAAGGTACATTATCTTCTCTGTACTCTGCAGAACTTCCATCAGGGGCAACATACGCCCGCATGAATGTAAAATCTCCAGTGTGTCTAGGCCAGATCCAGTTATCATTTTCTCCCCCGAATTCTCCAATTGATCTTGGAGGAACATAAACCAATCGAACATCTTCAATTATCCTATACTTGAATAGTATATAGGACTGACCAATAAACATTTCAGAAACCTTAGCCTCAATTGAATTCTTTTCGTCAGATGCGTCTTCTCCAATTTCTCTCATTTTTTCCGCAATAGTATTTGATCTTTCTTCTAAATCTTCTATATCTTTTACAGAATCAAGAATAATTGAAGAAACATCTTCGTAAGATTCAGTTATTCTTACGGTATATCCTTTAGCATGAATCTCTTTCTCTCTTGACTCTGCAATAAAACCATTTTCGAGATAGTTGTAAGTAGTAGTAGATGCCGAGTTAACTGCACCATACGCACAATGGTGATTCGTTATTATCAACCCCTCAGATGACACAAATGATCCGGTACATCCGTTAACCTTTACTAATGCATCGATCAAACTTATTCCATCAGGATTGTAGATTTCTTCTTGGTTAATAAGTAGACCGGCTTTTTTCAAATCAAGTTTTTTTATCTCGCTAAGAGGATATTGGCCTTCCTCAGCAAATATAGAAACATTAATTAAAGTAATTGATAACAACAAAAATGCGGTACTAAGTTTTCCTTTTCTATACATTGGTTTACCTTAATGAAAAATTAATATAAATGAGCTTTATTATCATTTGCAATTTAATAAATGTTCTGATTTTTGATGGGTAAAAGAAAAGGCTTATTCAATTTATTTGAACAAGCCTTAGATTAAAAAGTATGCTTTGATTAGTATATTATTCGAATACTACTTTCACTTGCTCATTAGTTTCGAATTTTATTCCTGGTAATTCTTCAAGTACGTCTCTAGTTTCATCAAAGGTTGCATCATCAAGAGATTTAAGTTTGTTGAATAATTCTGCATCATCCGCAAGCTGATCAAGACTCATTTCTACCAGAGTAACTGTTGATCCGTCAACATAGGTTGCGTTTGTTTCAATTATCTCACCATCAATTTCTAGTTGAATTAGAACCTTGAAATCTTTCATCATCTCCTTAGCTTGCTCTGCCCATTCTTCGTTTTCGTCAGTTTCAAATTCTTCTGTTTCTTCTTGTTCTGTTGGTGATTCTTCTTCTTTATCTTCGGGCATATTAATTATCAACGTTGCTGGATTTCCCTTAGTAAAAGTAAATGTAATGTCATCTTCTGTAATTTCTTCCCCCTCTTCGCCCATTGATGGAGCTTTATCGGAAACATCTTGATCCATCTTGATTTTATTTATATCAGTAAAGGTGTAGAGTGCCCTGTATCCTTCTCTTCCATTATCCTCAAGTTTTTTACCTGGAGACATACTCTACTCCTTCTCCCATTTCCATAGCTTCATTTCTAAGTTCAACCTCATCAAGAAGACTAAATTCCTCTTGCTCACCCTCCTGATTTCCCATAGCCATGAAACCTTTAATCATCTGAACCATCGCAGCATTCATATAAACGGTTTCCTCAATTGTACCCGACCCATCCGATTTTAAGGTCATTTTATAATGAACATCTATACATCCACTCAGAATTATTCCTAAGAGAAATATTGATAAAAATTTTAATGTACGTTTCATCATAAACTCCAAATTGGTTTAATTAATAATTGATTATCTCTTGAATATAAGGAAATATATAAGAAAAAATTAGATATCTTATAACTATATTTTGCACCCGAAAATTTTGGAGTATCAAATGATGTATTATGAATTGATCGGATATATTGGGTCTTTTTTGGTTGCTGTTTCTCTCTCAATGAAAAACATAAGAAACTTGAGAAAGATCAATTTCTTTGGTGCATTTGCTTTTTCCATTTATGGCTTATTGATAGAAGCGTATCCAGTTTTCATTCTTAATGGTTACATAGCTGCAATTGATATTTACTTTCTCGTGAAAATGAATAGAACAAAAGAGGATTTTAAATTAGTCCCAGTTTTAGATAAAAAACATCTCTATTTAAAGGAATTCATCAAGTTTTACGCGGATGATATTAAGATTTTTTTTCCTAAGCATGAAGAGTTAAACTTTCTAGAACTAAGCTGCTTTTTCGTATTGCGGAATTTAAGACCAGTTGGATTATTAGTAATTGAAGAAAAGAAGGGCGACGAAATAGAGATACATCTGGATTATGCTATTCCAGATTACCGCGACCTAAAATCTGGAAGATACGTATTTAATTCTGAAATGAAATTTTTCAAATCAAAAGGCTATAAACAAGTTGCTGCAAGATCGAATGTTAAGAAACATCAAAAATATTTACTGAATGTCGGGTTTATTCAATCTATGGATGATAAAGAGAGTTTTGTAAGAAGCATTTAGTCACGTTTTTTCGAAAAACTGAAAATTGTCTAAAGAATCCTTTTTTTTATTTTATCATCAAATAATAATAAAAAATAGGAGATTTTTTTAAAATGCAGCAGAATTCTCAACCAAAAGTTGTTATATTTACAACCCCAACTTGCAGCTATTGTAATGTTGCTAAAAGATACTTCCGAGAAAAGAAAATCCGCTTTAAGGATATTGATGTTTCTCGAGATCAAAGAGCAGCTGCCGATATGCAAAGACGTACAGGACAATCTGGTGTACCAGTTATTTTGATAAACAATAGACCTGTGGTTGGATTTGATAGACCAAAAATTAATAATATTTTAAACATTAAATAACAGTAAGGAGTTAAGAGATGACAGTTAAACCTTTAGATGACAGAGTTCTTGTTGAAGTTGCAGAAGAAAATGATAAGACTGCTTCTGGAATTATTATTCCTGATAGTGCAAAGGAAAAACCAAGAATGGGAAATGTTGTTGCAGTTGGTACAGACGAAGATCTGCAAGAGAAAATTAAAGAAGGCGACAAAATACTATTCGCAAAATATGGTGGTGAAGATATTACCGTTGATGATAAAGAATATAAAATCGTACAACGTGGAGATATCTTAGCGATAATTTCGTAAGTATTACCTAAATATTTTTATAAAGCCCGACAACCTATACTGGAAGTTGGGCTTTTTTTATATCCCGATTTCTTTTACTAAAGCTATTTTAAACTTAGTAAATGATCAACAAGTATATCTAGTTCTTCATCTGTGAGTTTATTCGCTGGAGGCATACTCATTCTATATTTTCCTTTACTTTCTGCCATTTTGGGATCATCTTTAAAAGAGTATGGATCTTTCATGAATGCTACCAAATCCTTCTTGTTCCATTTTGCATTTAATTTGATTAATGATGGACCAGATCCAGAACCAGCCAGGTCAGAACCATGACACATTTTACAATCATTATTTCTAATAATTGTCTCGATAGGACTTAGTGCTTCACTTGAAACTTCTGATTCTTGATAAGTTGATTCATCTATGTCCGAGTAAGTATCATCTTCCTTTCGTGTAAGTTTGGCTAGTACCAAAAGTATTACAAAGAGGAACAAGAATACTGAAACCCATTTTTGTGCGTTTGTCATAATATTTCCAATAGTTTAGAATTTGTTTTAGTTAAATATCTTCTGTCATTTGTTCTTCATAATATTTGCGGTACTCAACAATAGAATTATAAAGGGTATTTGCAATTTCTAGCTGACCAGATTTACTTTTTAAGTATGCTTCATCTTGCCTATTTGTTATGAAACCTGTTTCGAATAGAACGCTTGGCATTGATGCTCCGACTAGAACATAGAATCCAGCTTGCTTAACGCCTCGAGCGGGAATTTTAGAATTCTTTTCTAGATTTCTGTAGAGTATTTCAGAAAATTTTTCGGAATAACGCATATAGGCTGAATGCGCCATTGTAACCAAGATGAAATTTTCGTCAGTTAAGCTTTGATAAAGCTCTGGATTATCTTCATACTGAATAACACTATTTTCAATTTCAGCAATTTCAATTGCTTTCTCTGTTCTGCCCGGTCTAAGCAGATAAACATCAGAACCTCTGACTTTAGAGTTTCTTTTACCAACAGAATTAGCATGGATGGAGATGAATAATTTACCATCATTTTCATTCGCTATTTTACCTCTTGCATAGAGATCGACAGAAACATCTTTATCTCTAGTCATAACTACTTTTACATCAGACATTTTTTGTGCAAGTAGTTTTTCAAGTTCTAAAGCAACACCTAGCGTAACATCTTTTTCCCTTACTCCTGTAATTCCAATAGCACCAGGATCTCTTCCACCATGACCAGCATCAATCACGATAACATCAAAATTCCACTTGTTTTTATCTGCTTCAATATCTTCTGTAAGTTTGTCAAATTTATCATTTTGAATGGTTATCAAAATATCATCTGTGTCAATATCTTTAGATGCTGACTGAAGTGAATCTGTATATTTGGGACCGTATTTTAGCACAAACTCAATCTGCTTATTGCCCTTAATCGTTTTTACCTTTACGTTTCTTATTGCACCAGCTGGTTTTGAACTTTTAACAAATCCTGGATCAATCGAAGCACCAGACACAAAGAAAAACAATTTTCCTTCATGAATTGATGAACTGTATTTATTGATTCTCCGAGAAGTTTTTAAGCGGACTAATGTACCGTTAGCCATTTCGGTAATTTCCATCCCATAGATGTCATAATCAGAAACTCGTTTAGCAGACGGTTTTTTCTCGACCATAATTTCTGTTGGTTTAGCGGATTTGAGTTGAGCAAATATGTCTGAAGGATCATCGGTTACTATTAAATCTTTAGTTTTTGAATTATATTTTAGCTTTTTCTGATAAGCAATTTCGATGTATTTAAGAGAATATTCAATAGGAAGAAATACATCATTGTTCACCAATAAAGTAGAAACTGGAAGCTGAAAAACTACGTTACTGTTTGAATGCTTATCTGTTAAAACTATGAATTGATTCTTTGCAGTTACTTTTAGATTGAAGTTTTTGAATTTCATCTCAACTTTAGCTGCAGAAGGATTGTAATAATAATTTCCAGAAAGGAATTTCGAAAGATCCTTTGCTGACACATAGGTCATTCCATTTCTTACAATAGATGAAATTTGGCCTGTCTTCCCATTATCAGAAACAGAAACCTTGAGTAAACGCTGTCCAAATAATGTGGAGAAAGTCAGACCTAAGCTGAAAAGCAGCAATATCAGGGACTTATTAAGCATATTATCCAATAAAGGGGATCATAAATGATGATTTTTTCTTGTATTGATCAAATTCTTTTGAAAAATAGCCTTTTAATAGCTCCTCTTCTTTCTTTGCCCTTAGAATAAAAAGTGGAAGTTCTACAAGCAAAACCATTGGAATTACAAGATAACTACATAGTGCTATTCCAAGTCCAAAATCACTTATTACCTGACTTAAATACTGTGGATGTCTAATTTTTTTGTGACATCCTGTTGTTATTAAGTGATGATTCTTTTTTATTGCAATTTCTTGTGAATAACTATCTTTAAGATTCTTATAAGATTTTACCTGAAGCCATGAAAATAGAATATAAACTGCTAATCCAATAATTCTCCAGGGTATTAAATTTTCAGTCAATTCTAATGTGCCAATTTGAAACACACCTAAAATTTGGAGCACTAATACAAGCGCAGAAATGTTTAAAGGTGTTTTCTGTAAATAGGTTTTAGGTTTCTTCTCATGTTTAGTGACTGTGCCTTTCAACCCGCCCTTTGCAGCTCCTGAATTTGCAAACAAAGAAAGCAAAATTGCTACACCAGAAATTATATTTATTGCATCCATAAGCTGTTTTAGAACTTTTTTAATAGGTTATTTTGACTATGTGCAATATAATAAAATCCTCTGTAAAAGAATTTTTATTTGAAAAAGTATTGGTTCAATCCAACCATCAGTAAATAAAAGCACATTTATTGAGTAATATTTACCGCAAAAAAATTGCACTCAATAGTAAATATTTCTCTAAGGATATATTATGTAAACTTAGACAAAGATTACACTGTTTTAGAAAAGTTAAATTACCTGCAAAACAACGAAAACAACTCATTTTAGATGTTTTAGAATAATTGATTAAGTCGGCGATAAAATATATATAAAACAGGTGTATTCTATATCACAAAATTTTTTTTGGCCCAATTATAGCACAGTATTTGACAGTTAAGTAATAAATTAATAATAAATTAAATTCAATGAATACTGGACAAATGCTTATAACCTTAGCTGCTCTCATGCTCCTATCCTTAATAATTCTAAGAGTAACGAGTAATTTTCTTCATACCGAAACCTCCCTTATGGATTCGAAGTTTGGTGTTTTAGGCATATTCTCTAGCCACTTCAATGATGGAGGAAGCTACTGGAAAGTCTTTTGATGAAGAACTCAAATAACGGAACTGTTTTATCCCTAGGTGATCTTACTAGTATTGGGCCAGAATCGGGTGAAACTTATCAGATTTCGATGATTTTGATGACTACGATGGTTTAGTTAAGTGAGATAACTCAATGCCAGTTACTAATTACAAAATTGAGTGCAAAGTTAGCTTTGTAACTCCAACAAATTTAGAAAAAGGAACAACCTCAAAGACATGGCATAAGAAGTTGGATGTTATGGTATCTACACCATCCAGTGAGGACACTGTAGTCATGTCAAAAGTTTATAGTTACTTTTATTTTAGATAAGGAAATTATATGGGATTTAGTACACTAATAGACATTCTTGGATCAACATTAGTAGGCGGAATGCTGCTACTAATTTTATTCAGAATAAATGATACAGCTGTTGAGAATAGTTTCAGTATGGGGGAGAACTTACTAGTTCAAAAGAATTTGGTTGAAGCTGTTGAATTACTTGAGTTTGATTTTAGAAAAATTGGATATTGTGAAGATTGGGAAAAATTATCAAATCCTTCCAAATATATTGTCTCAGTAGATCAAGAATAGTATAAAATACCTTACAGATGTTGATTCGGATGGAAATGTAGATTCATTAAGTTACTACCTTGGCCCAGCCTCAGAGCTTTCCAAAACAGCAAATCCAAGAGATAGAATGCTCTATAGAAAAGTAAATAATGAAAGACCTTTAGCGGCTAATCTTGGTGTCACAGCATTCGAATTTACATTTTTCGATGTATTTGGAAACCAAATACCATTCCCAATTGCTGTACCTGGAGAAATTCAATCAATGCAAATAGATATTGCTGTAGAAGATATTGCGGCATACGATGAAAATTATCAGCGTATTTTTTGGCGACAAATAAGATTTGCAGCAAGAAACCTAAGAAATAGATAGGAGAAAATATCATGGGAGGAAAAGCAGCATTATTTTTAGTAATCGGTTTTAGTCTAATATTTCATTGTTATTGGAGAAACATTTCTAATACGTCCGTTAGAGCGTATGATAATGCAATGGAATATCATAACAAAAACAAAGCTCATTCAATAGCATTAGCAGGCGCTAACATAGCAGCAAGCAAAGTTTTTTTCGACAACAATTGGAATGACGGCTATAACAATATTTCCTACAATGGTGGAAAATATTCAGTTAAAATTGAAAAGATTGATCCAGTAAGAGATATCATTCAAATAACCTCGGTTGGTACTTTTGGAGAAGGATCATATCAAGAATCACACACCGTAGAAGTTAAACTACAACCTAGTAGCTTTTCTAGATATGGTTACTTTTCTGACAAAGAGAAAATTGGAAGCTCAACTATATGGTGGACATCAAAAGATACTGTTTGGGGTCCGTTTCATACAAATGATAAAATAAGTATAAGTGGTGATCCAGTATTTATGGGTAAAGCAAGTAGCTACGGAGGTATTTATGAAGCTAGCGGATCAGACCCCGAGTTTAACGGTGGATACAGCAGATCTTCCGAACCTATGCCGATTCCAGAAGACGGTGTAGATTTAGTAGGAGATGCAGCATCCGATAATGGTTTGCGTTTTGACGGTCAAGATACTGTAATACTAGATTTTAGAGGTGATAGTCTTAATTTTAGATATGGTGCAAATCAACCTGACACATCAGTTTACTTACCATCAGCTTCACCAAATGGAGCTATATTTGCGAATGGTGCAACAGTAAGAATGAAAGGTGTAATTGACGGTAGATTTACTGTCGCGGCATCAAAAGCAACTTTTACGGCAACCTCAGGTTACTGGAAATGGGATAGGAGAAAACGAACCTACATTTGGAAAGAGACAACAACTACAACCGTGAGAGGTGGAGATATTTACCTTGACGACGATGTTGTATATAAAGACAATCCACTGGTAACTCCATCTGACGATGTACTAGGTATTGTTGCACAGCAAGAGATATACATTACCGATAATGCTGCGAATTCTCATGATATTAATATTCATGCAGCGATGTATAGCCAAGAAAAAGGTTTTGGATCTCAAAATTACAGTTCTAGAGGTCCAAGTGGTTTTATAAATCTCCTTGGCGGAATTACTCAAGATTCAAGAATGGCAGTTGGTACTTTTAGCGGATCAAGAATAACTTCTGGATTCAGTAAAAGATATAGATATGATAACCGCTTAATGGTTATGTCTCCTCCATTCTTCCCAGGAACAGGAAACTTCGAGGTAGTTTCTTGGTTTGAATAAATAGGAAATAGATTAAATTTACAGCGATTTCTGAGATCCCCTATTTCAATATCGCTCCCAGCCCCAAACTTAACCGTTGGGGCTTTTTTATTTCTTCTAACATTTATAAAAATTGAACATCATTTATCGTAAATTAAGAAATCAATTTATAAATGTTCAATCCAATCTCTTAATGAAAAAACATTTTGTGTTTATATTTCTAATCTTCAGTCAATTAATACTTGCTCAGCAACATGAAATTAGAGGTGAAATATCAGATAGAGAAAGTAAACAACCATTAAGCTTTGCAAATATTAGAATTGATTCTTCAAACAATGGAACTTCTGCAAATATTGATGGGACTTATATATTGAGATTAGAGAGAGGAGATTACAAACTTATTGCATCTTATATTGGGTATGAAACAGACACAATCAACTTAAGTATCAGCATGGATCTACCTATAAATTTTAGATTGCAGCGAACCTCAGTAAAACTTGAGGAAGTTACAGTTCTACCATCCGACAATCCAGCACTGGAGGTTATTAGAAGAGCCATAAAAACTAAGAATATTCGAAACGAAAAATTAGAGAGCTATGAATTCAATGCATACACTAAGGGAGTTATAAAAACAACTAGAGATATTTCAGCGAACAGAAATAGTATGAATATGGGATTTGAAGTTAGCGATACAAACGACCTAAGAATAACTGGGATAGTTGAAAATGAGAGTCGTGGTTACTTTAAGAAACCTAACGATTACAAAGAGGAAATTACAGCACAAAAACAGTCCGCAAATTTCCCCTCATCAATAAATCTTTTAACTGGCGGAAGAATAGTCCAGAATTTTTATGCTGATGATATTCAATTTTTTGGTCGTCCATTACTTAGCCCAATAGCGAACGAGGCTATTGAATTCTATTACTTTTATATAATGGATACCGTTGCCTATAATGATCAAGCAGTTTTCAAAATTCATTTTGAACCTGACGATTCATCAGATCCTGGTTTTTATGGAACACTGTTTATAACTGATAGTACATTCAATCTTATAAAGCTCGATGTTTTGTTGAACAATTCTGCAAATCCTGGAGGTATATTTGACAAAGTGAATATACTTCAGCAATACCTTGCTTATTCTGATAACATTTACATGCCAATTGACTACAGACTTTTTGTTGAGGGGAATGTTTTCGGTTTGGCCAAATTTGGTTTTGAGATAAACTCTGTTCTGTATGATTATAAAATCAACAATGAAATTGCTGATGATTTTTTTGATATGGTAATTCTAAAAGTAATGCATGAAGCGGATAAAAAAGATTCTTTATTTTGGGCTGCCAATCAAAAAATTCCGAACACCTTAGATGAAGTAGAGGCATATAAAAGAATTGATAGTGTTGAAGCTATTCCATTGACATTTTGGGATAGATTTTCCTGGTTATCAACTAAAACTAAGATCTCTGATGATTTTGCAACTAATGGCACATTAAATTTTTATCACTATAATAAAGTTGAAGGAAGTGCTCTAAATCTTGGGCTATATTATCATGATACTAATAATAAAAGAATTTCAACATCGCTGGATATAAACTACGGTTTCTCTGATCAAAGGTTTAAGTGGAGTATAAATGCTGAGTATTTGCTTGGTGAATATAGAACTACAAAAGTCGAAATCGATCTTTTTGATAGGCTAAATATACTTTTCAGAGAATCTGATGAGTATGGAAAATTGATCTCTACGGTTACAAGTTTATTCGGCCATTACGATTTCCGTGACTATTATTATTCTAATGGATTCAATTTAAATTTCAGTGGGGCAGTATTACCAATTCTTGATTTAGGTGTTGGATTCTTAAACAGAACCGATAAAAATGCGCGGGTGAATACAGAATTTTCCTTTTTTGCTAAGGAGAAGTTATTCTCTCCAAACAAGCACGTGTTCGAGGGAAAAGTTGTTGCTCTATCAAGTTCTTTTAAGCTAGATTTTAGAAAATTTATTGAAACTGGATACTTTAGAAGACGAACAGATCAAGGGAAATCATATTTCACTCTAGATGGGGAAGCTATTGTAAGTAATAAATCTAAAATGGCCAGTAATTTAGATTTCCAAATTTACAAACTGAACTTCTGGACAAAATTAAATTCTTTTCGATCAACTAGTTTAGAGATCTCGGCAAAAGGAATCTACTCGAACGGATCTGTTCCATATCAGCTTATGACTGCTCTGCCTGGTAACATTACTGCACTTGGTAAGGATTTTACATACAGAACTGTGCGTATTGGAAATTATGTAGGTGATAGAGTTTATACTATAACAACGCAGTATAGATTTAGAGATGAGATTTTCAAAATGCTTAAAATACCCTTATTAAAAGATGCAAGACTAAGAATGGATGTTCATTTCAATGTTGCATGGCTTTCAATTTCAGAAGAGTCGCAAGAACTAAATACAGAATCATACCAAAATGTTTTTCCGCAATTTATAGAACCACTCTACGAATTGGGATTTGGAATCGGACATGTTTTAATTCCAATGAAACTTGAGTTTACATGGCGTTTGAACCATAGAGAGGAAAATAGTTTTGTCATGGCAATAAACTCAATTGCACTATAATAGAGTGAAAACACTATTTGATGGCTATTTTCTGGTCAGGTCTGTAAATATTTGAGTTTTTACGTTATTTTTATTGAAACTCTCAATTAATTCAAAAGTAAATGGAATTTGAACAGAAAGTCTATTGATCAAGATCGAGAGAGAGGGAATTTCTAGAAAATGGAATTCGTTTAACATACTCTTGAATCTCACCAGCATTTCTTCCATATTTATAATCATATGTGAAATTACGTGTTTCATCCAAAGCAATATTTTTGTTTGCTAAATTGGGAACACTTATATAAAACTCGCTATTTCTTATGTCTCCATTATTAAATGATTCAGTTGCATCCAGGTAAGTATATAATTCTCTGGCAGTATTTATAGCTGGGTCAACAAGTGTAATGTTCTGTGCAATGTTATCTCTATAAATGTACTTTCCGTTTTCTTTATAATTACTTGCTCTTTCAAATTCAGCTTGGAAATCTTTCATGAAGAATGGATAATGAGTACAGCCAAGTATAACTGATTTGAGTTTGTTTTTTGTTCCGCTCTCTTTCACTTTTTCAAGTAAGGAGATTACATGATAAGAGATATAGTTTCTGATTGAATTCAACTGAATTACTGTGGGATTCTCTTTATCGCCGGAAAACAAAATACCATTGTTTTTGAAATCAAAACCATATCTGCTCAGAATTGTTTTTTCAATGAGAGCATTTTCATTCGAAAGTGAGGGCCCACGGTAACTATCTCTTGGCTTACTTAAGTTAGGATCCAAATAATCTAGTTCTCCATCAATTGCTGCAGCGAGGCCAATACCAGCTTGCTGAAACGATTCTAAGCTACCTGAATATCCTTGCTTGTTTTTTTCTTCCTCGACAGTATTTGGATATCCATTGGAAGTTACTGTGCCAGCCGTTGCCATTATCCCGATTACAGCATCATCCTCTTTATCAATAGTCTCCAACGCACCTCTTACCCCAGCACCGATTACGCCAATTACTTTCAAATCCAAATTTGATTCAGAAATGAATGATTCTATATCACCCTTGCCATAAGCTGTTGCAGTATTACAGGCGATTACCAGAGCTTTAATTTGTGATTTATCTGTCTGATAATTTTGATCATCACCATTTCTGTAATATTTGTTTCCAAGAAGAAATTGCATATCCTTAATAACATGCTCTTTAAGAAGATTTGTTTTGTTATTTCCAGAGTATTCGCCATAAGGCATATTTGCTTTGTCACCTAAGTAAATGAAGGATTCCTCATCAAAGTCGCGTTTGCTGTCCCCATTTGACGATAATGAATGGTCTATGTTATTATACTGATCAGAATTTACTATTGCATCAAGAACAGTTAATCCCCCCGTACCAGAATCAAAGATTCCAATGGGAAGTTTTTTGTTATTCTTTGGATAATTATTAACATCTAAATAAAAGAAGCTATTCTTATTATTCAGAATATCATATTGGATAGTTTTCTTTGTAACATCCTTATGCTCTGTACAACTGCAATATAAAAGAGATAAAACAGTAAATACTATTAAAGTAATTTTACTTTTCATTATTAATCCTCTTTCTTCATTCCAAAAGTTGAATCCAGCGGAATGAATTTAGTAATAATAAATGCTGGTATTGTTGCAATAATCACCCAGATAAAGAAATGCTGATAGCCAATTAATTCCTGCAGCCATCCGCTAACCATTCCAGGTATCATCATCCCTAAGGCCATAAAGGCTGTTGTAATAGCAAAGTGCGCAGTTTTATGATCACCTTGAGAGACATATATCATGTATAGCATATATGCGGTAAACCCAAATCCATACCCAAATTGCTCAACTGCAACGCATAGATTTATTAAAAAGAATGATTCTGGCATAGCATAAGACAAATAAATATAAACAGCATTTGGAAGGTTGATTGCTAGAAGCATCCACCAAAGCCAATATTTGAGGCCATTGCGCGCAGCAACAAATCCCCCAATAAGTCCACCAATTGTTAAGGCGAGAATTCCAACTGTGCCATAAACTAAACCAACCTCGCCAGTAGTTAGGCCTAAACCACCAACCTCTGTTGCATCCAACAAAAATGGGGATGCAAGTTTTACAAGCTGAGATTCACCCAATCTATATAAAAGTAAAAATCCGAGTATTACACCGATATGTTTTCGTTTGAAAAATAAAACAAAAGTATCAAGAAACTCTTTAAAAATGCTTTTATTTGAACCAGCAATTGCCGGTTTATCATGAGGTGAATAAGGGAGTATAAATTTGTGATAAATAAAAAACAAAAAGAACAATCCTGTTAATATTGAAAATGTTATAATCCACGATAGTTTAATATTGCCTGCACGCGCATCAAATGTCGCCGACGAAACCTTTTGCAATTTAGGATCCAGCTGAATTACTGATATCGCTGGTTTATCCCAGTTGGAGCTATTAAATGTAAAACGTGTTCCCTCAATTAAACCTATGCTCTTATCTCCGCCACTACTACCAAAGTTTATAACTATCTCCTCATCTGTTGCTGGTTGGCCGGATAAATGAAAAAAAATAAGTCCGACATTTCCAACTGCTGAGGACACGTCAACAACTTTTTGATCTACTCCAAAAGTATTTTTAATAAAGGACTCAAAGGAGGAAAGTTCATTTGCAGAAAATTCTTGAGGAGTGGAATTACTGAAGTTCTTATCCGGTTTTACATAAGTTGTGAATCCATTTAAACCATTCCAATCTTTTGCAAAATTGACTATAGAATCTACCTTTGCTTGATCAGAGCCTGATGTGTTAATTTTCAACTCAGTTGGTTCAGCCACTATTTGAAGCTCGCCACCTTGGGCATTGAACGATAAAGAACTAACGTCGACAGTTTGTTCAACTGCATCGGGAGAAGAATATACAGTGATATCAACAGTTGGCAGTCCCGTTGTGCTTTCGAAGTAGCCAGCTAGTATTACCAAAAGTCCTTGACCGGTAATCATTGCAAGTCGATAAAATGTGCTTCTAATTCCTACAAAATAAGCTTGTTGATGTTCTGATAAACCGAGCATGTAAAACCCATCAGCGGCAATATCATGGGTCGCAGAACTGAATGCTAAAAGCCATAAAAATGCTAACGTATATTGAAAGAAATTTGAGACTGGAATTGTTAAAGCTACCCCAGCTAGACCTGCACCAATAAAGAGCTGCATTATGATAATCCAAAACCGTTTAGTTTTTAGAATATCAACAATTGGACTCCAAAGAGGTTTAATAACCCAGGGAAGGTAAAGCCAACTTGTGTAAAGAGCAATATCTGTATTGGAAATACCTAAGCGCTTGTACATAATTACTGAAACGGTCATTACTATTATGTATGGGATTCCTTCTGCATAATATAATGTTGGAACCCAAGCCCATGGATTGCGTTTTGTGGTTTTACCGTTTTGCATAAATCTTTCCTATAAAGATTTTATTCTAGGATTTTAAAAAGTACTTTTTATACTGACTTAGTATGTAGATTCTTGGCCATGATTGCAGCGCCAAACTCTGGCTTTAATTCTGGTTCCGTAATTTTCACTCCTTCAATTGAAGCAGCTTTTTCTGCGAACAGTCTTGCATAATAATTATCAGTTGTGATTGTCCCACCAATCAAACTTACCTTTAGCTCTATTTCGCTAATTAGTTTTTTCATAGAATGAAAATGTGAAATCAATTCGTCAACCTCGTTCATTAAAATATTTTCACATATTTCATCACCATGTTCTGCTGCTTGAATAACCAAGGGTGCAACCGCAGCTATATCAAAATTGTTTTTATAAACTGCAGTTATAAGTTCAGATGAAGAAGAAATATCAAACTGATCTTTCAATAATTCTAATAGATTTGTCTGTCTCCCCCTGCTATCGAATTGTTTTGCAACAGCAGTTAACCCAGCTCTTCCGATATGAAATCCGCTTCCTTCATCGCCTAAAATTCTTCCAAATCCACCAACTCTGTGAATTTTCCCTTGAGAATCTTTACCAAACATTATAGAACCAGTTCCAGCTATCAATATACTACCAGAATTTCCAGAAAAAGCACCCTCAAGCGCAATTCTAGCATCACTTTCCACTCTAAAATCGTTTATTGAATGATTTAAATTTGTACACTCCTCAATGAAATTTTTTTCAAGTCTTTCTGCATCGGTTCTCCTTCCAGCTCCAGCTGTTCCAAGCAGAATCGTTCTTATCTCGGCAGGTTTAATATTAGCAATTCTTGATATCTCAGAAACTGTTTGAAGAAGTGATTTAGAAACTTTTTCAAGTCCGAACACAAGAAAATTTGATGGCCCACCAACACATTCAGCTAGTGTAGTCAATTTTTCATCCACAAGAACTGCTTTTGTCTTTGTTCCGCCGCCATCAATTCCTAAATAATATCTCATTCTAGATATAGTTTTGTATTATTTAATGATGAGCAAAATATAAGAAACCACAATGAAATCAAAGGAAAATACTAATTCAAACAGCTTTGCATAATCGCATACAGAAATCTCATTATGAGCCATTTCAATAAGCGAATGCTTAAAAATAGTTGCGATTATAGCTTGATTTCAAAACATTTTGCATTTTTCTTTTGGAATAGTTTTTGTCTTTTCTACTTGCCAATCGATTTTTGAGAGAAAATTTGGTTATCATTGCTGTAATAGATTAAATAGTACACAAGAATCCATGGATGAAAAAAATCTTATAAATCGGCCGACAATAGTGATCGGGCTCACAATTATTCTATTGATTGGGATGTCATATATTCCAGAAGGAATTACTATACTCGGAATTGAGATTGAATCAGTTGATATTTTAGAAGATCTGAAACGTGATGAAAATATTGAGCCTGAAGAAGAGGTGGATCAGGACACAATTAGATCAGTCTATTTGGAAGAGGTTGAGATTAATTCTGCATCTATCTCAAATACAGCTCAAATCGTTAGCTCTTTTGTAGAAAATGAATTAGAAAAATTTATGGATAATTCCATAAATCCGCTACGCTTTGCTGAACAACCAATTGAAGGAAACACTGAGCAGATGAAGCATTTCTTCCGAGCTTTGAAAGATTCAAGAAAAAAGCAGATCAGAATTGCTCATTATGGAGATTCTTCATTAGAGGGTGACCTTATCACATCATATCTCAGAAATAAATTTCAACAAAAATATGGTGGAAAGGGAGTTGGGTTTCTCCCTATCACATCTGAAGATGTTAGTTTTAGAGAAACTGCTAAGATCACATTTTCTGAGGATTGGGATGCGATATCAATTTCAGGAGGTAAACCAGAAAACATTTCAGCCGGGATAAATGGAAAGACGTACATAAATCAATCAAACAGTTGGGTTAAATATCAAACTGTACCGAAGTTCAGAACAATTCGAGATTTTAATATTGCAAGGATCTTTTACGGTAATGCAGCTAGTGGGTCAAGAATTTTATGCTCACTTAATGATAGAACCGAAAAGGAAGTACTGCTAAGATCCCAAGGATTAGTAAACGAGACAATGATTCGTGAAGAACATTCAAAAAGTCTAAAAATTAGTGTACCTAAAGAAAGATCAGCTCACTTTTACGGAATAAGTTTAGAGGATAGTACTGGAGTTTATATCGATAATTATCCACTGCGTGGAAATTCAGGTGTTGATCTTAAAATGATTTCTCATCAAATGCTGACAGAATTTAATTCTCTTCTGGATTACAAACTGGTTATTCTAGAGTTTGGATTGAATATTCTAAATGGACGGAATACAAATTTTATTAAGTACGAAGAAGAGATGGTAAGTATAATTGAAGAACTAAAGAATACTTTTCCCGAAACCAGCTTTTTACTTGTAAGCGTTCGGGATAAAGCAATCAAACGAAAAAAAGATTTTATTTCTGATCCTTCAATTCTTAAGCTTGTTGAAACTCAAGAAAGAATCGCTAAAAAAAGTGAAATTGCATTTTGGAACTTATTTAAGGCAATGGGTGGGGAAAACTCAATGATAAATTGGGTAAATGCAAATCCGCCTTTAGCCTATACTGACTATGCTCACTTCACGAGTCTTGGTACAAAACAAGAAGCAGAACTACTTTTTAATACTTTAGAGAAAACAAAAGATAATCTAAAATGAATTTGAATGAATTGATTTCTAGTAATTTATGGCAAAGATGGAATTACTTTGCGGATATTCAACCAGAGAAAGATGCTATTATTCATTGGCAAGCTAAGGGGGAGAAGCACACATGGACTTATGGTCAAGTAATTGAGATGGCAAATCGTTTTTCCGCCCACATAAAGCAGCTAGGTGTTAAAAAGGGAGATGTGTGTGCAATAATTATTCAACACAATCCGATGTTCTATCCTCTCTATTTGGGTATCATTGGAATTGGTGCTTTGCCTGCAGTTATGGCATATCCAAATCCCCGTCTTCATCATGAAAAATTTCGCAATGGTTTGGTTGGGATGGCTGAAAGATCCGGGTTGGATTACATTTTCACAGAACTTGAACTCGAAAGGTTTATAAGACCTCTTATAGTTGCCAGAGGCAAAATTAATAGCGGGTTATTCTTTCCTCTCGAATGGGATTTAAAAGATAGCCTCGAACGAAACAAACTTGAGGAACTTGAAGAAATACGAAATTCAATTTTTGAAACTGACTCAGCATTAGTCCAGCATTCATCTGGAACGACAGGAATACAGAAGCCGATTGAATTATCTCACAAAGCGATTTTGGAACATGTAAAAAATTATGGTAAAGCTATTCAACTTTCAGAAAATGATAAAATTGCAAGTTGGCTTCCCCTTTATCATGATATGGGACTGATTGCTGCTTTCCATCTGCCCCTTGCATCTGGAATAACGACAATTCAAATTGATCCTTTTGAATGGGTGCTCGTGCCTTCAATTCTATTTAAAGTGATATCTGAAGAAAAAGCAAGTCTAACTTGGCTTCCGAACTTTGCCTACAATTTAATGGCTGATAAAATCAGAGATAAAGAAATTGAAAATATTTGCTTGATGAATCTTAGGATGATCATTAATTGTAGTGAAAAAGTTAGAGCTTCAAGTCATGAAAAATTTTATAAGCGATTCATTAACTATGACCTGCACCAAAATATGCTGACATCTATGTATGCTATGGCCGAAACAACCTTGGCAATTACTCAAAGTTTACCTGGTAGGAGATCTAAAGAATTATTACTTGATAAAAATGAATTAGCAAGAGGAATAGTTGCACCAACGGATAATAGAATAAAAGCTAGTATTTGTGTCTCATCTGGAAAGACTATAGATGGCTCTCTGGTGAAAATCGTTAATGATAGAAGGGAGAAAGTTGAAGAAAATCGTATTGGAGAAATAGCCGTAAAATCAGTCTCCATGTTCGATGGTTATAGAAACTATCCGGAAAAGACATTGGAAGTTACGGATATAAATGGTTGGTTCTATACAGGTGATCTGGGATTTCTATTTGAAGATGAACTTTTTGTAATAGGAAGAATAAGGGACGTTATAATAGTTGGTGGAGAAAATATTTATCCAGAAGATATTGAAGATTTACTTAATAATGTTGAACATGTAATCCCTGGGAGAGTTGTAGCCTTTGGCGAAGAAAATGAAAACCTAGGTACAGAACAAATCAGTGTTGTTGCTGAAACTAAATTGGATAATGAAATTCAATTATTAAAACTCAGCAAAGATATTATTGAAGCTGGAATTAAAATCGATACTAACATTAATAGAGTTTATTTAGTGCCCCCAAGATGGCTGATTAAAAGTTCTTCTGGAAAACCTAGCCGTAAAACAAACAAGCAGCGAATTATAGACGGCATCGATATAAATGTTTGGAGCAATAAATGATCTCTGCAAGACTTAAAAAAGTGATCTGTAAAGAGTTAGGTCTTAGAGAAGATTCAATCCAACTCTATGACAACACTGAAGCTTCTGAGGTGCCCGGTTGGGATTCTTTAAATCATGCTAATGTTATTGTAGCAATTGAGCAAGATTATTATGTCAGATTTACAAGTATTGAAATTCTAAGATTTAAGAATATTGGTGATCTTCAAAAATTAGTTAGCTCTAAAACATCTGGCTCTAAGTAAGGCAAAAAATGAATTTTGATCTTACCAAAATATCATCTTTATTACAATTTGATCCAAGTGATCCAATATTGTTTGGATCGTCTCTATTCTTATTTCTTTTTTTCTTTCTCCTCTTTTTTTATCTGCTGGTTTCAAATTCTCAAAACGCAAGAATTCTACTATTAATAATTTTCTCTCTTTACTTTTATTACAAAGCAAGTGGAGTGTTTGTTCTTCTGCTGATTTTCAACGCAGCTGTAAATTTCCATCTTGGAAAAATGATCTTTGAATTTTCTGATCAATCGAAAAAAAGAATTTACCTGTTTTTATCGCTATTCTTCAATCTTGGTGTTCTGATCTCTTTTAAATATAGCAATCTTTTCCAAGAACTCGTTAGCGGTATAACAAATAACTCAGTTGATCTTATTGATATGTTGCTGCCAATCGGGCTTTCATTTTATACATTTAAATCTCTTAGCTATGTTATCGACATCTACTATGAGAACATAAAACCAACTAGCAGTTTTAGAAACTTTAGCTTATATGTTTTCTTTTTTGCTAACATATTAGCTGGACCAATTGATAGAGCAAAACAATTTTTACCACAGATAACTAGAAAATATGAAATATCTAATAGAGAAATAGCTGCCGGATTGTTTTTAATTATGATGGGACTTGTGAAAAAGATTATGATTGCTGATTACATTAGTCTCAATTTCATTGATCGTGTGTTTGAAGCCCCACTAAGATTTAGTGGAGTTGAAAATCTTTTTGCAGTTTATGGATATACTCTTCAGCTGTATTGTGATTTTTCCGGGTATTCAGATATAGCGATAGGAGTGTCTCTTCTTTTGGGATTCTACCTTATGGAGAATTTCAACTACCCATTCAAAGCGAAAAGTATAGCTGATTTTTGGAAAAGATGGCATATTTCTCTATCAACTTGGCTATTAGATTATGTTTTTAGACCACTTCAAATAAACTTGAGAAATATGAAATCTGCAGGGACCATCATTTCTTTAATAATTACTTTTATTCTAATCGGTATTTGGCATGGAGCAAGTTGGGCTTTTATTATATGGGGACTGTTGCATGGAATATATATGTCCGTTGGCCATTTAACAAAAAGATACAGGTTGAGACTAATCGATAAATTTAATTTAGTTAACACAAGGTTTCTTGGATTTATTCAGATCTTAATTACCATAAACTTTGTAGTATTTGCGTTCATATTCTTTAGAGCAGATAGTTTTGAAAATGCTACAAACATACTTCATCAGATCATTTTTGTTTTTAAGCCTGGAATACTAATTCAATTTATTCAAGGATTTACACCTACATTCCTATTAATTACGATTGGGTTTGCAATTCATTTTCTGCCAAGAAATCTTTTTGATAAATGTATTCTTATTGTTGCAAGAATTCCAATGGTAGTTCAAGCAATACTACTTGCAGCTGTAATCTGGATAGTTGTTCAAGTTCAGTATGCCGATCTTCAACCATTTATCTACTTTAATTTTTAGCGTATACTGTGAATTCAAAGAATAATTACATATTAAACAATAAAAAGTTCAAATCCAGCAGACTACTAGTTCTTTCAAGAATATCTGTATTCCTCGTCATAATGATGGTAGTAGGATTATTTGCACAAGATTTTGATTATATAAATTCAGCTAAAACCCAAATGCAAGTTGGTAAGTATAGTGAAGCTATCGATTTGCTTAACAGTCATATTTCACTTAATCCAAGAGCCTTTGAAAGTTATACACTTAGAGCAGAATGCTTTGAACACACAGGACAGCAATACAAAGCCGTCTTGGATTGGGAAAGGGCTGTTTCTGTTGACCCGCTGAATCCAGAGTTAAATGAAAAATTAATCTCTCTCGAAATAAACTAAACATCGAACTTAATGGAAAGATTAAGGGGCACGAAAGGGAACTAGCAATTGATCCAGAATCAGCTGAAAATTATTTAGCAATTGGAAAAGCATATATGCAGAAGGAGAGTTACAAAAAAGCCGAAGAATATTATGATGAATATCTGAAAAGAGTTTCCGAAACATCCCCAGATGAAATTCTGAGATACACGGAGATTCTAGCAAAAAATGATGAGATCAAAAAAGGTGAAAGAATTCTAAAAGAATATGCAGACAAATATCCAGAAGATTGGAGACTCCAGAGCCGATACGGTTATTTTCTTATGTGGAATGGCAAGTATGCTTCTGCAAAAAAAAGATTTAATGATGCATTAGTAATTAAGCCATATTTTAAAGAAGCTCAAGACGGCTGGGACGTCGTTTCAAGAAAACCTTATGTTACTCAGAATAATCCAATACCAAGAGTAAAAGAATATACTATTGATAAATACTATAGACTTCTTAGAACTGATACTGAGAATTCCGAGTTAAGATTGAAACTAGCAAAGGAATTGGAAAAGGAAAATAGAATTGAGGAAGCATATAACCAATATCAAATTCTTACTTTTTTATTTCCAAAAAATCAAACCTATCAGAAATTATTGGATGATTTTTATGTTTTTCGAGATAGTGTGTATCATCAAAGAATCGACAGCTTGACTAATTTACTGATAACAAATCCAACCAATAAAAAAAATGTATATAAAATTGCTGAATACTATATGTTTTTAGAAGAATATGATAATTCGGTCAAAACAATTGAAGCATATCTTCAAAATACACCAAATGAAAAGGACTTAGACTTACTATTCTTGTATGCGAAAGTCCTTGCATGGAACAATGAATTGAATAGATCATTTGAACTGCTTGATGAACTTATTCAAAGAAATCCTAATTATTGGGAATATAAATTGTTTAGAGCTCAACTCTCAATTTGGGAAGAACGAGATATTGATGTTGCGAAAAGTTATGTAGATGAAGTACTCATAATTAAACCTAACAATGTTGATGCCTTAATAGCTAAAGCAACTTTACTTGGAATAAGTAAAGAATTTGATTCAGCCTATGCATATTTGGATAGAGTACGCGCAATTGATCCGATGAATTTTGATGTGTTTGCTTTACAGTCAAAATTGGAATTTCAAGAACTGAGAGCAGAAGAAGATTTACGTTTTCAAATTTTGGAGACTGGACGTAGGCTTTTAGTAAATGGAGAATGTGATTCTGCATTAATCTACTACAAGACTTATCTTTCACAAGCTAGACCTAATAATGCAGTAAAAAAAGAGTACGGAGATGTTCTTTTTTGTTCCGAAAAATATGACGAAGCATTACAAATTTACAACGAAGTTCTTGCTGATGGATACATCTATGAAGCTGAACTGGAACGAGGCAAGGTATTCTATGTTGTCGGAGATTCGATAAAGGCTCTAGATGCTTTTGGCCAACTAGTTGAAAAAGAGCCATATGAATTTGTGCCAAGGCTATACCTGGGTGATTCATATATGAAGGTTAAAGAATATGATTCGGCAAGAGCAGTTTATGATATGCTGCTTACATGGGATTTGGATTCAGCAGAAACCTCACTTATAAAAAAAAGAATTACCTGGATACCACCGACTGGTTTGAATGCAGTTCTAAGTTCATTTCCTTACCTTTTAGGATTTGCACCTGCAGTGCAGTATTACTCAGATAATTTGAGTTTTCAGTTTACTAAAGTTGGAGCTAGATTGGATGTTGGAATATTCCAACACCTAACATTGGGAGTTTCTTTATACGAAGTATTCACTAGGGCAAACTCTGAGAATTTAAATTCATACACGCTTGGAGTTGTTGATTCCTTATCACTATATGGATTTACTGGAAAGCGAGAGTTTACTACATTAAAAGGACATGCCTTTATTCCATTTTCAAAAACCTTGATTCTATCAGGAGCGTATGGAATTTTAAGAACTTCTGATTACGACAATCAACACGAAACTGAAATGGCCTTAAAATACGACAATCAAAAATCTTTTGGAATTTCAGCTAGTTTTTTTAATAGTGATGCCGAGATGATTGTTTTTTCCCCCTACTTAATTGATTATCATGATTCTAATGGAATAAGATTAAGGGCATCTTTTTATAGACTACAAGGATATTACACTCATAACAATAAATTATTAATTTCAGGTTATTTCGACTATATTGATATCTCAGATAGCAATGAGGGAAACACGTTTCAATTTAGATTTGGAAGTAGGTTTACTCAATCATTTTCAGCCGGATATGAATATTTTTTCCAAAACTATAAGTACAATGATGTCCTGATCTATTACTCACCAAGAAATTACGATAGTCACTGTCTCTGGGGTGAGTTTCAGATTGAAGATAATGATGATTCGCAACTTTTTTTAGGAGGCAAGATCGGGTACGCTCCTTCCGTGAATCAACTAATATTAGAAGCTCATTTCAATGCCAACTATAAGATAACCTCGAACTTTAATTTAGTCGGAAATATTGGATTTGGTCAAAGCTCTCAATATAACTCAGCATACAGATACTTATCCTTGAACGTCCATGCTTACTGGACTCTCTAATGATCTAACTTTGTTTGTAGGCCTTTATAGTTTTTCCTCAACAACAATTGTAACTTCCTCTAATTTCTTTTGGGCTTTTAATTTCAGCTCTTCACAGTTGCGCTTCAATTTTTTGTTAAAGTCATCATCATCAATATCTTTGAGATTTATCAAGACATTATAAATTCCGCCAAGTACTCCAGTATAAGCTATCTGAGCTCCAACACCAACATCAGTAATGGAGTTGGGATTCCCATGTTGAGCAACAACATTAGCGATTGCAATTGCTTCATAACTTGATTTGGCTGTTTCAAAGGGAACTGCGACTGCTTGCTTTAGTCCATTAAGCATTGCTTGAGCTCTAATCTCCTTTTCTTCATCACTTTTTTGAGGTAAACGCATTGCCTCCATATATCTATTAAAAGCATTTGTATCATCGTCAATTGCTTTTATAAGTTTATTCTTAATTGCTTGCGCTTTTTCAGAAGCTTCATTTAGAATTCCATCAACACTTTCTGTTCCCCGCTTGTTTGCATTTAGATTCCCAACCATTGAAGAGAGTGAAGCTCCAAGTGCTCCCGCTAATGCTGCAATAGAACCTCCACCTGGAGCTGGGGACTCACGTGAAACTTCATCAATGAAATCTGATAATTTCATCTCAACTAAAGCATCGTCTAGATTTTGAGGAAGGCCTAACACTCTTTCTTCAATAACAAAATCAGCAACATCCTTTAATCCAAGTGATTGAACAGCAGTTTCTAGAATATCTTTTGTTGGAATTCCAGAAGACCTACCTTGTTTTGCGAGATAGTATTTTCCCGATTCGAGCAAAGCAGTATATGGAACCATTCCCACAATTTCACTTCCAGTAACAACTAACCCTCGTTCACTTGATAATTTTCGTGTTGCCTCTAATACATGGTGCATGGAGGTGACATTATAATCAGTAAGATTTATTGAAATCTGAGCACGGTCATAATTTGGAACCATCCAACCGATAGCTTTGCAGTGAGAAAACAATCCAGGTTTCTTAACTGAATTATTTTCTGGGTTTGAAGAATCAATATTATTTTCCTTAAGCAGATCCATTAAGGAATAATCATGTGTATTATCACAGTGTTTAATAGTATCTTCCATTGTTTTTCCAATAAAGTCACATGTACCGCATGGATAATACCCCTTCTCATACTTTAAAATCTCAGTTCCCATATAATAGTAGGGAATAGTGTTACCTCTTCGTGCTGATCTTCCCTTTTCTCTGAGCTCAAATGCAATATCGGTTGCGTGCAGTTTATCTCGTGTATTTAGATCAATGTTATATGCAATTAGAAATTCTCTTACTCCCATTGCGGTTGCACCAGTTTTTGGATTAAATTCTGCTGGGCCATAGTCAGGTTTCCATTCTGGTTTCTTTAGTTTTTCTGAGAGCGCTTCATATTCACCTTGTCTAATCTTTGCCAGGTTAACTCGTTCAATAGTTTGTGCTGATTTTTCATAAAGATAAATTGGGATTTTCAGTTCTTCACCAACTCTTTCTGCAACTTCCTTAGACAATTGAATGCATTCATCAATTGT
Source organism: uncultured Ignavibacteria bacterium (assembly GCA_963751695.1). Lineage (GTDB taxonomy): Bacteria > Bacteroidota > Ignavibacteria > Ignavibacteriales > Melioribacteraceae > SZUA-22. The sequence goes on from CAVVVP010000003.1 coordinate 700,379, forward strand.
AATTTCGCTAACGGGAACAAACGGACAAACATCTGTTGCCCCCATTCGTGGATGGGAACCTTGATGAACACTCATGTCAATTAATTCAGAAGCTTTTTTGATAGCTTGAAATGCTGCCACTTTAACTTGAATAGGATTTCCAATAAATGTAACCACTGTTCTATTCATATCATAACCAGGATCTACGTCAAGTAACTTTATTCCATCTATTTTTTCGATTTCATCAGTTATCTCCCTAATGATTTCAAGATTTCTTCCCTCAGAGAAGTTTGGTACGCATTCAACCAATTTGTTGTTCATTGGTGCCTCAAAATTTGTTAATCTAATATTGAAGTAAAAGTTAATTTAATTAAGAAATTAATACAAGTGGGATGGGCTGACTAGATAAAAAAAAGAGACCAAGCTTTGGTCTCTCCTAAAACGTATATTCAAAAAAAACGGTCATATTTATCAATCCCCATTGAATAAATATAACCGTTGGTTTTTCTAGGTAACTTTGTTTTCTCTTAGATATTGAGAATAAACTTTTTCACAAATTTTTCTTACCCTTTCGCTACTATCATATTTGGATGCCATTTTCACAGCATAAATTCCTCTGCTATCTCCAATTTTGTAAAGTGAAACTGAAGCGGCTATTCTTGCTTCTTCACTGTCGTTGGTGTGTAATACTTTTAATAGTGGTAATACAGCCTTAACTGAATTAAGTTCCCCAAGAACCTGAATAGAACTTACTGATAAACCCATATTTTCCGAGTCAATCGCAGAAAGCAACGATTTTTCAGAATTTTCAAAGTTTTTTACTGTTGAATTTCCTTTAGCGACTAAAACGAAATTTAAACTTAGTAGCACAGTTAATGCTAGTAGCGAAGTTTGTATTAAGTTTTTCATTTCTATTTCCTTTTGATTATTTGTTTGTTAACTCGGATATTGAGACGGATTATATTCATGTTAGTTCCAAAATATATTTCCAAATTAAATATTCTTGAATAATTTTATTTTTCTGGTTATTTTAATCAGAGTAAAAATTCTGATTAGTAAAAAATGAAGATAGATAAAAACTTAGAAGCACCGATTCAAAAATACAGATCAATAATTCAGATACTGTTTATACTTTTAGTTTTCTGGATTGGAATAGAATTTTACCTTTTTATTGGATATTTGGAATCAGGAGGTAATACTACATTTTATGATAGGCCTCCTGGTGTAGATTCCTTTTTGCCAATCAGTTCGCTGATGAGCATTTATTATTGGATACTAACTGGGACTCTTCACCAAGCTCATCCTGCAGGATTTTTTATTTTACTTGCAGTGATTGCATTGTCCTGGATTTTTGGAAAATCATTCTGCAGTTGGATTTGTCCGATCGGTACTTTATCAGAGTATATTGCTGATTTTGGTGATTGGGTTCAGAAAAAATTATTCAAAAGGATTCTTTATATTCCCAAGTGGCTTGACTTTCCACTAAGGTCTTTAAAGTATTTACTATTTGGATTTTTTGCCAAAGCAATCTTTACAATGAGTGCTCTAACACTGAATACTTTTTTAAGCAGTTCGTATAACATTGTATCTGATTTAAAGATGTACTATTTCTTTGCAGAAATATCTCGTTTTTCGCTTATTGTAATTGGAATTCTTTTTATCTTTTCAATTTTCATTCGTGGATTTTGGTGTCGATATCTTTGTCCATACGGAGCTTTGGTTGGAATTCTTTCTCTCCTCAGTCCAAATAAGATTACACGAAAAACTGAGTCTTGTATCGATTGTAGTAAGTGTACTATTGTTTGTCCTGCTCGTATAAAAGTAGATAAGGTAAAGACAGTTATTTCAGATGAGTGCACAACGTGTTTGTCCTGTATAGATGTATGTCCAGTAAAGGATACTTTGCAATTGAGTAACCTAGTGTCTAAAAAGAAAGTTAAAAAAATATTTGTCGCCTATGGAATTATTGCGATATTTCTCCTAATTACGGGAATAGGAGTTATTTCAGACAACTGGCAGAATAGTGTTACAAGTGAAGAATATCTAGAGCATTACCAAAAGTTAGAGAAGATAGATCATCTAAATAATCGATAAAGAATTATACAGTTATTACATCTCCAGGAAGCGCCCCCGTGTGCTCACCATCTTTAATTACGATTTTTCCATTAACTATGACATGTGGAATTCCTTGGGGATATTGAGCAGAATCAATAAAGGTAGCTTCATCCTTGATTTTTTCATAGTCAAGAATGACTACATCAGCCCGCTTTCCTTTTGCAATTTCACCTCTATCTGCAATTCCAATTTTTTGTGCTGGCATATATGACATCTTCTTTATCATTTCTTCTAGTGATACTAGTTTCTTTTCTTTAACATAGTAAGAGATCGCTCTTGGAAATGTACCATAAGCTCGTGGATGAGCTATAGATTTGTTCATTGGAGGATAGGGTGCGTGAGCTGAAGCATCAGAGGCGATCATGACTCTTGGGTGGCTGATAATTTTTTGGGTTGATTCCTCACTCATTCCAAAGCCAACCATACTAACCCTTGAACCAGACTCAACTAGTAGCATTACTGCTGTATCAAATGGTTGTGTATCTAGCTCATCTGCTATTTGTTGAACAGATTTTCCCTTAAACTGTGATAACTCTTCATTTTTAATCCCTGAAATAACAACCCCATTCCAAGCTCCATCCAGATTGCTTACCTTTTTCTCTGAATACTCTTTTAACTTTTCATAATTAGCTGAGTCATTTAATCGTTTAATAAAATCTTTTTTGCCACCATCTCTTGCCCATAAAGGAAAAAGGTTCGCCAAACCAGTATGATATGCCACGTAAGTGTATCTATCTGCATGGATCTCCAAACCTTCCTCAATAGCTTTGTCCATCATTTCGAGTAGAGCATCGGCTTTGTACCAGTTCGATTTCCCGGATGCCTTAAGATGTGATATTTCTAAACGAGCACCACTTTCTCTTGCAATTTTGATTGCTTCAGAAACAGCTTCTTTAACAGTGTTGTCCTCGTTTCTCATGTGTGTAGCATAAAGTTTGGAAATTCCTTCTGGCATCGACTTAGATAATTCGATTAATTCTTCTGTGCTAGCAAAACTTCCTGGGGTGTATTCTAATCCGGAACTAATACCTACTGCTCCACCGTTGATTGCATCAACAATCTCCTTCTGCATTAATTCTAATTCAAATTTGGTGGCTGGTCTATCGTCCATACCAACAATTAAACCTCTAATTGTTCCTAATCCAACCATGTTTGCTTGATTTACAGAGAATTTCCAATTTTTCATCATTTCCAGATGTGATCCAAAATTTTGAGAATTAAGAGTAAGTCCATAGTTTTCTTGTAGTCTTTTTACATCCTTTTCAAATTCTTCTTTGCTAATTGGTGCAAATGAGCCTCCGCATTGACCACCTATTTCTGTGGTAATTCCTTGACGTATCTTACTCTCCCCTTTAGGATTTGTAAGAATACCCAAATCGGTATGTGTGTGGATATCGACAAATCCAGGAGTAACAATCAAATTTGAAGCATCAATGACGGTTTCCGCAGAAGCATTTTCTAGCTTCCCGATTTCGCTGATAAATCCATTTTTTAGACCAAGATCTGCTCCATATCTATTTGATCCTGTTCCGTCAATGATTGTTCCGTTGAGTAACACAACATCAAAATCATTTTTAGCAAAAATAACCCTCGGAATTGTAGTGGTTATAAGCGCAGAGCCACCAATTATTGCTGACTTTTGAATAAACTCTCTTCTCTTCATATTTTCATAAAGTTTTAATTCTTAATTGTGAAGTTAAAATATGAAATCATAGAATTTTATCATAAATATATTTTTAGTTAAACTTCAAATAAGTATAAATAACTTTATATTATTGTTATAAATCTTAATTATTAAAAATATCATTGGGGGTAACCGATGAGAATACTTAGCCTCACTCTTTTATTATTTTTTCTAACAGTTTGTGTATCCGGGCAGCAGAGAGAAATTGAGTTCGAAGAATATACTCTTGATAACGGATTACACGTTATATTGTATGAAGATGATTCCACTCCGATAGTTGCTGTTTCTGTTTTTTACCATGTAGGCTCTAAGAATGAGGAGCCAGATAGAACCGGTTTTGCACATTTCTTTGAGCATTTAATGTTTGAAGGAACAGAGAACATCCCAACCGGCGAATACCACAATATTGTTTCAAGTAATGGCGGTGCAAACAATGCTACAACTGACTTTGATAGAACCTATTACTATGAAATTCTTCCATCTAATCAACTAGAACTTGGATTGTGGTTAGAATCTGAGAGAATGCTTCACCTTCGAATTGACAGTGCAGGTGTAGAAACTCAAAGAGATGTGATTAAAGAAGAAAAGAAACAGCGTTATGATAATCAACCCTACGGGAATTTACTCGAAGAAACCTTCAAACGTGCTTACACCCAACATCCGTATAAATGGATTCCAATTGGATCAAGCCAGTATATTGATATGGCTACAATAGATGAATTCAGAGAATTTTACAAACACTATTATGTGCCTAACAATGCAGTACTTACTATTTCTGGTGATTTTGATGAAGATGAAGCAATAGAACTTGTCGATAAGTATTTTTCTGATATACCTCGAGGAAAAAATGATATTTCTTATCTTTCCGTTGTTGAGCCGAAAAAAACGGAAGAAGTTAGAGATACAGTTTATGACAATATTCAGCTTCCAATGGTGTTAATGTCATATCCCATTCCAAGTAAAACAGATAGAGAGTCATATGCTATAGATATGCTAACTACGCTTCTCTCTGGCGGACAAAGTGCAAGAATCTATAAAGAACTTGTTGACAAACAGCAGAAAGCAGTGTTTGCAAGTTCAGTACCACTAGCTCTAGAAGATTCTGGGCAGTTTATTATTTATTCTGTTGCTAATATGGGTATTGACGCGAAGGAGCTAGAAACACTTCTTCAACTAGAGATAGATAAAGTAAAGAATGATTTAATGTCGGAAAGAGAATTTCAGAAACTGCAAAATCAAATTGAAAGTCGCATCAGCAACAGTTATTCAACAGTAGCTGGGTTGGCATCTGCTCTTCCTTCTTATCATGTTTTCTATGGCAGTACCAGCATAATAAATAATGAGCTGGAAAAATATATGTCTGTAACAAAAGAGGAGATCAAAGCTGTGGCAGAAAAGTACTTAAACAGCAATGAAAGAGTTGTGCTATATTATTTACCAAAGCAAGAAGAAAATAATTAGAGTGAAATAGAAAATTTGGAGTTTATTAAAATGAAAAAATTAATATTCATTTTGTTTTTGATTATCGCAATTCCAATTGCAGCACAAGTTGATAGAAGTATAATGCCACAACCCGGCCCTGCTCCAGAAATAAAAATTGGTGATTATGAATCATTTGAGCTCCCCAACGGATTGAGGGTTTTCGTGGTCGAAAACGAAAAACTACCCAGAGTTGTTTTTTCTATTGGACTTCAACGAGATCCAATTATGGAAAAAGAGAATGGTGGGTATATTTCAATCGCTGGCCAGCTTCTTCGTACTGGAACAAAAACAAGAACTAAAGATCAACTCGATGAAGAAATTGATTTCTTAGGAGGAACTGTTTCTACTTCTGCCAATGGAGCATTTGCTGTCTCTTTGAAAAAACACAGCGAAAAAATTCTTGAGATTATGGCAGACGTTCTACTCAATCCAGCATTCAATCAAGAAGAGCTTGATAAAATAAAAAAGCAGACCGTTTCAGGAATAAAATCATCTGAAGATAGCCCTAGTGCAATTTCATCAAATGTTCGAAAAGTTCTACTTTACGGGAAAGATCACCCTTATGGGGAACTTAAAACTGTTGAATCGGTTAACTCAATAACTATGGATATGTGTAAAAATTACTATGATACTTATTTCCATCCTAACATTGCGTACATGGCTGTAGTTGGTGATATAACTAAGGATGAGGCAGAAGAGCTTGTAACAAAATATTTTGGATCATGGAAAAAACAAGAAATTCCAACTTTTAAATATAAGGAAGTTAAGAAACCTTTAGTAAGAAAAGTTGCTCTTGTTGATAGAGACAATTCAGTTCAGTCAAGTATTAAAATTACATATCCAATTGACCTAAAAATATTCAGCGACGATGTAATAAAAGTATCAGTCATGAACTACCTTTTAGGGGGTGGTGCATCTGGAGAGTTATTCCAAGTACTCCGTGAAGAAAAGGGATATACTTATGGAGCTTACTCTTCAACTAATGCAGATAGATTAGTTGGTAATTTCACTGCTTCTTGTGAAGCAAGAAATGAAGTAACAGATAGTGCTGTTGCAGCATTTATAGATGTGATGACAAAATTCAGAAATGAAAAAGTATCTGAAGAAAAACTTCAAGCTGCTAAGAATTATTTAACTGGAAGTTTTTCAAGATCATTAGAAAGTCCTCAAACTGTTGCTAGTTTTGCACTTAATATTGAAAGATATAATCTTCCAAAAGATTACTATAAAACCTATCTTCAAAAGCTTAATGCAGTGACTGTTGATGATGTTCAGAGGTTAGCTAAAAAATATATTCATCCAGACAAAGCATATGTCTTGGTTGTCGGCAAAGCTGATGAAGTGGCTGGTAGTCTTAAACGCTTCAGCGCAAGTGGCAAGATAGATTATTATGATAAATATGGAAATAGTTATGATCCTTCAGTTAGCAAAATTCCTGCTGGAGTAACTGCAGAAACAGTAATAAATGATTATGTGGAAGCTATTGGTGGGAGAGAAAAGCTTGAAAAAGTAAATGACAAAGTAATGATTATTAAGGGAGCTGTGCAGGGAATGGAAATGAAGATAACCATTTCTCAAAAAGCTCCGGATAAATTACTCCAAGAGATCGATGCTGGAGTGATGAAACAATCAACAGTATTTGATGGAACCATGGGTAAGCAGACGGTTATGGGAAACGAAGTTTTACTGGAAGGTGATGATCTGCTTGAAACTAAACTTGAAGCAACAATAAATCTATTTTTAGACTTTGATGAGCATGGTATTAAAACTGAATTAATTGGAATGGAAAAAGTTGATGGAAACGATGCATATAAATTGACCTTAACCTTACCCAATGAAAATAAGTGGACGCAGTACTATGATGTAAATTCGAAATTTCTTGTTAAACAAGTCTCCACGAAGAAAGCGCCACAAGGTGAGTTTATTGTTACAATTTCATTTTCAGACTTTAAGGAAGTGGAAGGAATTATATACGCACATAAATTTAATCAATCTGTTGGCCCACAATCTATGGACATGATCGTTGAATCTATTATTGTTAATTCTGGATTGAGTGACGAACTGTTTGAGATAAAATAATTTGCTGAACTATCCGTCAGACGTAATACTGGCGGATAGTATGTTTCAAATCTTTGTTTCTAGTCAAAAATTATTGTCTTTCCTTTATAAACCAATACTCTATTTTCTAGGTAATAATGAATCGCTTTAGCCAAAACCAATCTTTCGAGGTCTCTACCTTTTCGAACTAAATCATTAACAGAGTCCCTATGACTAATATGAACAATATCTTGAGTAATAATTGGTCCCTCATCTAAATCTTTGGTTACGAAATGGCTTGTCGCTCCAATTATTTTCACCCCTCGTTCGTATGCTTGTTTATACGGATTACCACCAATAAATGCTGGTAAAAAAGAATGATGGATGTTTATAATTCTACTTGGAAAATCTTTTACAAAATTATCGGAAAGTATTTGCATATATCGTGCAAGAATAATTGCATCGACACCTAGGTTCTTTAAAAGTTCTATCTCTTTTTGCTCTTGTTCAATCTTATTCTCTTTATTAATCGCAAAATGATAGAAGGGAATATTATAGTTTTTAGCAAGTCCCTCAAGCTCGGTATGATTAGAGATTACCGCAGAGATATCAGCTTGAAACTCCCCAAGCTGATGGCGCCATAATACCTCTTGTAAACAATGGTCGTATTTGGAGACAAATATTGCAAGCTTTGGCTTTTTGTCTGAAAAATTAATTTTCCATTCAGCACTAAATTTATTGGCTAAAGGGTGGAATGATTCAAACAACTCATCCACAGATAATGTAAAGTCTGTCATCTCCCATTCTACACGAATAAAGAAAATATTCATTTCAGTATCTACATGCTCATCCAAATCTGTTATGTTGCCTTTATTACTCGAAATAAAATTAGAAAATTCAGATACTAAACCCTTCCGATCAGGACATGATAAAAGAAGTATGGCTTTTATGTTATTGTCTGACATTATAATTATTCCCGATCATTTTTTTTGAATACCCAGAACTCTCCCAGACCAAAATTAATTACTGTACCCAATCCAATACCAATCAGATTAGAAATCAAATAATGTATTCCAACATATTCGGAAAGTAAAATTAGAGTTACATAATTGACAACAGCCGCCACCGAAGCTGAAAGATAATACCTCCACAATCTGTTCATAAATGAATACTTATTGGTTTCGGAATTCTCTTTCCAAGTCCAGTAGTTGTTCAAAATAAAATTAGTAAAAATAGAAGCGCCAATTGCAATAAGAGAAGAAATTGTAAGCGGCAGATTTAGCTGCTCTTTACAGAACCACAATAAAAACATATTGACAACAACACCACTTCCCCCAACAACACCAAATTTCACAAAACGAATGATAAATTTTTTATCTATTCGGTCCTTTATAGTTTTCAGCATAATAACAGTATATCCTTCTGGCTATTTGTCCAGTAAAAAATTTGTATTCAAAAACTTTTATCTCTGTTACATTCTCAAAATATTGTTTAATCTCATTTAGATCTTTACTGTATTCTGATCTATCACTTCGTATATAGAGGGCATCTTTGCCAATTAATTGATTAGGTGAACTCCAGTAATCAAACTGCAGTGCTCTTTCTCCATAAATATTTTCAGCATATGTATTTTGCTGATCAGGTAGATGGAATTTCAGTAGGGAGGCACTTTTATAACCGTTCGCAAATATGAAACAGTTCTCAGGCCCTCCATATTTTTTTTGTATACTAAAAATATTTTCTGCTGAATTTTCCCAACCACTCCAGGTGTTTCCATTACCGAGAGGTACATTTGGAACAATAAATATTAGATGACCAAAGAGGATTAGAAATATTGAAAATGCATATCCAAGTTTAATCCATCTATTTGGAAGAATAAACTTATTATAGAAAAGAATCGCTATGATTGCGGTTAGTGGAATAAACCCAGGCAAAAGCCAATTCATTTTAACTAATGTTGTTAAACTCAATAGCGTGAAACCAATTATTATAACGAAAGCACTCCAGAAAAAAAGATGTAACGATTCTTTTTCCTTCCAACTTCTAATTGTTTTCCCAAAACTTCTGAATAGGTAAATAAAGATCAATGGACTAAGCATGAAAAGCTGACTTGCAAATAACTGCAGAATATATGTGATCCTTAATGATGTTACACCACTTGCACGCTCTGCTGACTGAAAAAGGAAAGAAGCCCATCCACGCGATGCATTCCAATAAATTACTGGAGAGAAGATTAATAATCCGATAATTACAGCTAAGTATGGATAAGGAGAGAGTAATTCTCTTCGATACTTTTTTGAAAAAATAAAAAATAAAAATATTGATCCAACAATTATTATAGCCGGATATTTACTGACAAGTCCTAAACCCAGCCCTACTCCAGCCAATAACCACCAAATTCTTTTACCTGTCATAATAAGTTCTTGTACAGAGTAGATAATTAATAGCCAAAAGAACATTAGTGGAGTATCTGGAACGATTGTTATTGAGTAGATATGTGCAAAGAGAGTTAAGTTGTATAAAATTACGGTTAAAAAACTCAATGAATACTGATTGATTTCTTTTAAGTAAGCCCCTGCAAATCGAGAAACGGTTTTATATAGCAAAATACTTGTAAATAAGTACCATATCACTGCCATGAATTTTACTCCGAATACATTATCTCCAAATAGATTTGTTCCTAACCAGATAGAATATGCTGCCATTGGAGGATGATCGAAGTATGACCAGTCCGGGTTTTGCGAATAGTACCAATAATACGCTTCTTGCGGAGTTATTGGAATAAACAATAAATAGATAAGCTTGAAGGCAAAGAGAATTCCAAGAAATTTATAAAAATTGTTCTTCGATGATAAATAATCTTCATCTAATATTTTGAGCGATTTAACCATTCATTATTAAATTATAACTCTACTTGGAAGCCTGTCATCTAAAGAATTTTTATATTGAACTATAAGATAATAATTCATTATAAGATTAATATGAAATTCCGAACAGAAATTACAATTGAAGAACCGAAATTTCAGATTGGCTTTGAAAATAGAATATTAACTATTGGTTCTTGTTTCGCTCAAAACATTGGAGAATATTTTCAGCGATATCGATTTAGCATACTATGCAATCCTTTTGGGGTTTTATACAACCCAGTATCAGTGTACAATTCAATAAAGCTGGCTGTAGAGAAAACTGAGTTTACGAAAGCTGATCTAGTTGAAAATCAAGGAGAGTGGCATAGCTTCTATCATCATAGTGATTTCTCTCATCATGATCAAAACGTTTGCTTGACTAACATCAACGAAAATATTATTGCAACAGATAAATTCTTAAGAAATTCTAATTTGATAATTATAACTTATGGAACCTCTTATGTTTATAGACATCGCGAAAAAAACATTATTGTTTCAAACTGTCACAAATTGCCGCAGTCAGAATTTGAACATTATAGGTTATCTTTTGAAAGCACAACTAAAACTATCAGGCAGACCATTGAATTACTAAGGTCATTAAATGAGAATATCAAAATAGTTTTTACGGTAAGCCCTGTAAGGCATTGGAAAGATGGGGCAATTAATAATCAACTAAGTAAGTCAAATTTGCTTCTGGCCGTTAATTCTTTATCATGTGAAAATAAAGATTGCCTTTATTTTCCATCTTACGAAATAGTCATGGACGATTTAAGAGATTATAGGTTTTACTCAGAAGACCTTCTTCACCCAAACCAAATTGCAACAGACTATATTTGGAAAAAGTTTTCAGATTCAATCATCTTGGAAGAAAATATATCTATTATGAAAAATATTGCTCAGATCGTGAAAGCAAGGAAGCACAAAGTTCGCAATCCACAATCTCAAAAGCATCAAGAATTCCTTACTTCTCAAATTGAAAAAATCTCAGAACTGAACCAAAAACATCCTCACATTGATTTAGATAATGACAAAGCATACTTCGAGAATCAGAAAATATGATTAAATTTCTTCTGTAAGCTTAACAAATCTTTTATAAGGAATGGCAGTTAAACTTTCAGCTTGAAAAGCTCCATTCTGCAATCCAATCATAGATACTTTTGCCGCTACTTCTTCGTTAGGAGCTTCATAAATATCTAAAAAATCATAAGAACCTAGCAGAGCATAGTGTGCAATGAACTTAACTTTCGGACATTTTTCCTTAACTTGCTCTAACCACTCACGACCTAGTTTAGGTCTTTCTTTAATTTTTTTGGATACCTCTTGAGAAAGTTTGGTCATTAGAATAAAAGTTTGCATAACATCCTCCCATTTTGGAAAACATTAAACGAACAGATTTATTAATTCAGTTTCTTACCATTCTTGAGTAAAGTGATAAATTCTTATCGAACAAGAATTTTAACCATAACTTTATCCAAGATTTGTGATAGTGTAAATTATCATAAAACTCTGGCGCCATTTTTTTGATCTTCGGTAGATTATTCCAAGGAACAGACTGGAAATCATGATGCTCATTGTGATAACCAACATTGAGTGCAACAATATTTATTGGACCATAGTAGCTGTATGTTTCCTGAGGGGGATTAATTAAGTAATGTTCTTGTATCCAACGTGCACCTAAAGGATGGAAACCTATCGAAAAGAAAAAGGATAAAACTAAATAGAGAAATGAAGTCCAACCTAAGAGATAAATTATGGCAGCATCAAATAAAAATACTACAATCCAGTTGATTAAAGTCCAGCCATTCATGAATTGAATACCTTTAAGTCTTGGTGGTCGAAAAGCCTGGAAAAATGGAAATAACAATTCCCAAATCATTTTGCCGAAAAATGAGTTTCCAATAATCTTGGCTTCCCATTTGCTTGCCAAATCTGCATCTCTGTAATAATCACCTTGATATGTGTGGTGTTTTAGATGATAGCTTTTAAATGAAACTGAACTGGGAACCACGTTTGGGAGATCTGCTAAAATTCCAGACACAAAATTCAATGTTCTATTTTTGAAGATCATATTGTGTGCTGCTTCATGTACAAGCACGAACATTGTATGATTTGCAAAGGCACCAATTGCATAAGCCAAAATTAGGGCTAGCCACCAAGCTTTATCAGAAACAAAAACTGCGACACTGATTTGAAGGAGCAACACAAATAGAATTATTATAAAACTAAAAGGATTTCGTCCGATTAATTTTCGAATCTCTGGATGTTTTTCTAGTATAAGTTTGGTACGCTCACGGTGTGGTTCGGGTGCAGAAGAATAAGAAAAATCTCTAGCTTTGCTGCTCATCATTTCTCCAATTTCTAACATAATTGTACAATTAACATAAGAACATCTGAAACATATGTCAAATTATTGAGTTCTCAAACAACAGTGGTTATGAGCTCAGCAATAATTGTAGATTTATTATATTTTGTATTATTATAATCAAATCATCAGTTTTTTATAAAACTTAATATTAGAAAGGTAGATATGAAATACTTCAATCAAGATTTTATAGATTTTTTTAGTGAACTAAATAAGAATAATAACCGAGATTGGTTCAACTCTAATAAGCAAAGATATATTGAATCTGTAAAAGATCCATTCTATCATTTTGTTGAAGAATTGATTCATAATATCCATGATGATGAAAAATCGATAAATCTCACACCAAAAGAAGCGATCTTTAGGATATATAAGGATGTTAGATTCAGTAAAGACAAACTTCCATATAAAACCACAACCTCTGCTATTATTTCACCGGGTGGTAGAAAAGATTTCACTACTCCCGGCATTTATGTTGAAATGGATTTTAATGGAATTCGCTTTTATGGAGGTGCATATTTTCTTGAAAAAAATCAGCTTCAAAATTTAAGAGAATATATAGCCGGAAATTTGAAACAATTTCAGAAACTCTTAAATGAAAAGAACTTCAAAAGCAAGTTTGGCGAATTGCGAGGTGAACAGAATAAGAGAATTCCAAAAGAGTTTGTGGAAATCGCTGAACAAGAGCCATTGATGATGAATAAGCAATTTTATTTTGTAGCAGAATTGGGTCCCAAGAAAATAACTTCCCCTACACTTGTTGAAACACTTATGAAGTTGTATGCAATTGGAAAGCCAATGAATAAATTTTTGGTGAAAGGAATAAATAGCTAAAAATAAAAGAGCCGATTCATCTGAATCGGCTCTCTATAAAACTCGATACATTAAAATATTATTTTAGCAAGATCATCTTTCTGCTCTGAGCAAAATCTTTACTCACCAATGTATAAAAGTAAACCCCTGAACTTAAACGACTTGCATCAAAGTTGAGCTGATAAGTTCCAGCTTTTTGATTCTTATTTACTAGAGTCTGAACTTCACTTCCAGTAATATCATAAACTTTCAATGTTACAAATCCGCTTTCAGCTAGTTGATATTTTATCGTTGTACTCGGATTAAACGGATTCGGATAATTTTGGTATAACAAATAACTTTCCGGCTGCAGTTCATTCTTCTCATCAATGCTGGTAGTAGTTGTTGCTATTTGATATACAGTATTCTTACCAGGCCAGTCTTTCAGCGGGCTTAAGCTTGTGTTTACCTCTCCAGCAGGAATTGGTGCATCAGTTATTATATCATAAAAACGGTAGTCTCCTCCAACATGGTCCTTAAATCCAATTGAAGCTCCAATATCACCGCCACCAAATGTACCTGCAACCACATCTCCATAACAATACTCGATTAAATTACTTTCTTCATACAGTTTCACTTGGAAATTCAAGCGAGTAGTTGTGGCTGCGGCATCCCAATAAGCCCTTATATCTTCCCATTGGATAACAAACACCCTGTTCGGTTGAGTTCCTTGAGTTACATATCTGACTTTTCCATTTCCATCAGCATTTAAATCCTCCCACCAAGGCCCTAAAGCTTTTGTTGGACGAGCGGTACCAGCCATTCTTCCGTTTTCATTTGCACCTATACTTCCAATTTGATTCGCTGATGAGAGACCTCTTTCACTTCCGATAGCCCAGATTCCAAATTCTACCCATCCATTAGTACTTATCTGAATTTCATTGTATTGATAATCATCATAGAGAAAATTAAAAGGTAAATCGACAATTTTTTGTACATCATCGCCATTAAAGGATAAACCACTCACTATTGCCGTATATTCTCGAGTAATTTTTGTTACATCAGAGAGTAAAATCGATGCCGGCTCAACAATTTTTATTGTCTGTCTTAGGGTATCATTCCCTGGAAGTTGTGAATTCCCAAATTGTATTAATTCAAAATTATAATTTCCAGATAACTCAACGGTAAATGATTCCGAAAACTCAATATTTGTTGTCTCACCCGGCTCAAGACAACAGAATGATTGTATTTCTGAATAGACTTGAGTTCCACTTGGATCAAGCAACCTTGCTTCAATCGAATAATCTTCGGATTGCGCTTGGTTGCCAGCATTTCTAACGGAAGCTTCAAAATTAAGTTCTTGTCCCACTAATGCAGAACTTGGCACACCTACCACATTTACTGTTAAATAGAAATCTGGTATAAATACAAGCGGTCTTCTATATGCCCCATTTCCATGGGTAGCAACCCAAAGCGATCTGTTTGCATTTGAAATATTCAAATCCATTCCCATTATCGCTTCCGGTAAACCATCATTGAAATCATTCCAAGTGACTCCTCCATCCTCCGAAACAAACACACCAAGGTCGCTTCCTACATAGATATAATTAGAATTGAATGGATCAACTGTAATTGCTAATGTTGGAACATCTGGCAATGTTCCAGTAATGTCAATCCAATTCTCACCGCCATTTGATGTTTTATATACATGTCCTGATCCATAACCGCCTAACACTACGTAAGCAGTATTTTCGTTATTCGGATCAATTGCAATATCCATATAATAACGATCTGGGAGATTGCTTGTTACATCAGCCCAGGTTTCTCCTCCATTATAAGTAGCATAAACGTGCGCGCGAGCAGCGACTGGTGCAGTTCCAACAAAAACCACATCGGGATTTTGTGAAGAGACAGACATCGATAAGATTTCATTCCCATCCAATACATTACTTATTGAACTCCAGTTATCACCACCATTTTCTGTTTTAAAAACTTGCCTTCTTCCGGCATAAAGGATAGAGGGATTTGAATGAGAAATTACGTATGGAGCAATAAAGGCTGCATTTCCGCTAATTCCATTAATACTATTTGCAAAAGAATTACCTCTATTATTCGATCTGAGAATATTTCCATATTGCCATGAACCATAAACGATATTGTCGTTCAAAGAATTTACAGCAGACCAAGATCCATCCCCCCCGATTACTCTAGACCAATCATTGTCTCCACGGAAAATGACTGTATTATTATCTTGAAGCCCACCTAATGCAAAATTGGAATCTGAGAATGAGCTTGTAAATCCATTGTAGAACTGTGAAGTTTGAAGTCCATAGCCAATATTTGTGTAACTTACACCAAAATTAGTTGAACGATAAATACCACCATCGCAAGCAATGTAAAGTATATCGTCATTATTTGGATCATGTCCGTAATTATGGTGGTCAACGTGAGGACCCGAAACTGTTGTTAAAGTGACCCCTCCATTTTGGGATTGAGTTATCTGTACACCAGCTTGAACTATTTTATTTTGATTTGTTGGATGTACAGCGACCCAATGTGCGAAGAATCCTTGATACTGGGGAATATCTTGCGAATGAATTTTTGTCCATGAATCTCCAAAGTCTGTAGTCTTGAAAAGTCCAATACCAACGAGACTATCAGCAACATCAGCATACACAACATTTGGATCAGAACGCAATCCATCAATTAGAGTTTTTCCTGTATAAAATGGAATGTCTGTAAGTTTTACCCAGCTATCACCTCCATCAATCGATCGGTAAATCCCAGCATCTGGTGAACCAAGATTTCCTGTGGAAACAAGAATTCTATTACTATCTGAAGCATGAACTAAAATATCTTGTGCCATTTCAACTGAGAAGACTTTTTGCCAATTGGTGCCTTGATCGTAGGATCTGTAAATACCTTCAGAAGTTGCAGCGAAAGCAGTATTACTATTTACTGGATTTAAAGCTAGATCTTGAATGCCTCTTCTTTGATCAAATGTCCAATCTAAGCTCTTTTCCCAGGTCATACCACCATCTGTAGTTTTCAGAATACCAATTCCATAGCTACCTCTGGAAGTTCTCCATACGTATCCGCCAATTGATTGTGAATAACCGTAAGTTTCGCCTGTGCCGATAAGCATATTCAGAGAATCGGTTGGATCAATAGCAATTGCCATAACACCTAGTGTAGGAAATCCGGTTGTAATTCTATGCCAGTTAGCTCCATTGCTTGAGTTGAATGTTCTCCACAATCCACCTGTAGCAGAACCAGCATAAAGAGTTTTGGAGTTTTGAGGATTAACTGCAACACTTATCATTCGACCTGGTACATTTAGCGGGCCCATTGCTTTCCATGGTAAGGTTTCTTCAATAGAAGTGACTGTTTTCCTTAAACTCTTCTTGTTTTTATCAAACTGTTCCATAAATTTAGCCTTTGGAATATCATTGTTTGGATAGGCTCTCATTCGATTGATAAAATTCAATGCTTTCTTAGCTCCAGATTCTCGCGGCTCAGTAATTTGCTTGTAACTGACTAATTGTGAAGAAAGAAATAGATAAGTAATTACTGCTATCCCAATCAACATTGATATTGATAAATATCTAAAACTCTTTTTCATGGTATTTCTTATCAATTATGTTTTTGAATATTTAAAAATAGGGATATTAACTGTGTAAATACAGTTCAAAAAATGAGGTATTGCCAACAAATATTTATGTGTAGAAAAACTATCTATTCAAAATGGATAATATGTCCTTCACGATATAAAATGTCTTCATTCTCAATTAAAAAATTCTTTATCGCTAGTGATGAGGCAATTTTTCCTATCCCATATCTGATGTTATCCAACTTTTCTATTGTTGTATTTCCTGTGTAAACAGTACCTGGCAGCAAATATGTGTCTTCTTGTGGATTTTCTGGTGATAGGACATGCATTTTTTCTGCTGGGACAGATGATACAACTCCTACTAACTCAAATGTTGAAGTGCTTCCATTCATGGCTAATACTATACCGCCGCTTGAGCCTCTATTAATTAGCGCATCGACAAAAAAGTTATCAGAATTTTCATTAGTTGGTAGGCTAACAATTCCTCTAGTCACGATTTTATTATGCATTGGATAACCAAAAACATATACAAAGTCTCCCCAGTTCAACTCAGAAGAATCTCCGAATTTGACATCAAGGACAGGGAATAGAATGGAATTGATCTCTTTAAATGAATTGCCAACAATGGCAATATCAGTTTTGTCATCTTTTGCAATTAGATTCAACCTTCCACCTTCTGGAAGATTGGAGTAAATATTTTGGCGTTCTTTAACCATTATACTTTCGATAAATTGTGTGGATTTGCCATCCTCGCTTTTATAAAATGTCATAATCGTATCTGGGTAGCTAACTATGTGTGCAGCGGTTAGAAGAGAGACGGTAGTTCCGCTAATGTTTATAATAGTTCCAGTTCCAGAGGAAGTTTTAGTAACAGTACCATCGAAGATTGTCTTGTCAGTCAAGTCATTGTTTTGTAGATCTTTGAGAGTTAAAACACTATCTAGGTATAAATAACTATTATAAAAGGTCATGTTATTTATTAGAACTAGTGAATTTGAGATCAATTCAAGTTCATCAGATGTTTCTCTGTTAGGAAAAACGCTTGTGTAACCGTCATCGACTACGATAGTCTCTGTTGACACCTCAGAAGAGGAACAAGAAGTAAGCAGAGATTAATAATAGTGAAATAAATATCGATGATATGGTTTTCATATAGTTCCTTTTCGAAAAATGGTTTTACCGATCATTGTTTATTCTTAATTTACAAACAATAAAATATAAAAATATAACTATGCATACTGAAAACTTAGACGAGCGAACCATAACAATAGTTGTAACAGATTCTGGTTTAGGCGGTTTATCTGTTGTAGCCGAATTGGAAAAAGTAATATGTAATGAAAATAGAAATCCAAATGTTGAGTTGATATTCTTTAATGCTGTAAATGACAAGAGTTGTGGATATAACGACATGAAAAACATTTTGGAGCAGGCTTTGCTTTTTGATAAGGTATTGAATTCTATAGAATATAGTTGTAATCCGGACCTTATTCTGATTGCATGTAACACCCTATCAATAGTTTATCCGGAAACAGATTTTTCTAAAAACTCAAAAACAAGAATTGAAGGGATTGTTAATGCCGGTGTTGAATATTTTTACGAAAAGATGGTTGAAAATATTGAGAGTCCAATTATACTATTCGGGACTCCAACTACAGTTAATTCTAAAAAACACAAAAATCTGTTAGTTGAGAGAGGTATTGCCGAAGAGCGAATTGTTTATCAAG
Organism: uncultured Ignavibacteria bacterium; assembly: GCA_963751695.1. Lineage (GTDB taxonomy): Bacteria > Bacteroidota > Ignavibacteria > Ignavibacteriales > Melioribacteraceae > SZUA-22. The sequence continues at coordinate 719,070 of CAVVVP010000003.1, forward strand.
CATGTCCATTGCTTGAATCAGAAATTCAAGATGATCCAAATTCTGATGCTGTTATAAAAATGATAGGTGAGTTTGTGGACCAAGCCGCAGAAAAAATCTTCTCATGCAACAATAGAGTATTTGCCGGTTTGTGCTGCACACATTACGGTTATAGTTTTGATCAATTCAACATGATTTTAAAAAAGAAATTTGGTAATGATGCCGAAGTGCTGAATCCAAATAATAGAATGGTTGAATCAATACTTGATTTGGAGAAAAATGGAATTGAAAACCCATTATTAAAAGTTGAAGTCGTTTCAAAGGTTGAAATTTTGCATCACGAACAAATTGCTTTAACAAAAATTCTTGCAGATCAAGCACCTAAAACAATTAAAGCTCTGCACGATTATAAACGTGTCCCAGAATTATTTTGAGAAAAAATTATTTGTCAACCTCTGTTAATTTTTGATTTAGTATTTCGAGTGCAGTTACAAATCTTGGACCTGGTCTAAAAAAGAGGTCTGGATCAACTGTGATTATCATACCCTTTCTAATTGCATCCAAACTTTCCCATTCTGGGTATGCTTTTTTAATATCTTCGACAATATTCTTATTCATAAATGAATTCACAATATACTCTGGATTTTGACTAAGAATTTCTTCTCTACTGAAAAGAGGATAGTTAACCTCAGAGTCATCAGCGATGTTTCTAAGATTACATAACCTAAGAAATTCGTTCACGAAAGTATTTCCACCCGCAAGCATAATAGGTTTTAGACTTATTAAAAACATAGCTGAGTTGGAAACACTTTTATCTCGTGCTTTTTTAATTTCTTGAACGATAGAATTCCATTGAGTTATTTTTCTCTCGACAGTTTCTTCCTTCTTAAATATTTCACTAAAATCACGAAATGTTTTTTTTATTCCAATAAAATCTCTTGGGTTCGAAACAAAAACCTTGATACCATATTCTTTTAATTTATTGTAAGTGTTTTTCGAATTTCCTTCAACGGTAATGAAAATTAGGTCCGGTTTTAATGAAATGATCTTTTCAAAATCAACTGTTAGCAGATCACCAACTTTTTCTACATTTTTTGCTTCTTCTGGGTAATTGCAAAATGTTGTGTTGCCAATTAGCAAGTTTTCCGCTCCAAGTTCGTAGATAAATTCAGTTAAGTTCGGGGCTAGTGTAATTATTTTTTGCGGAACTGATTCGAAGTAAAAATTGCTATCAAGGTCATCAACAATAGTATTTGCATTTTGTGAAACCCTAGTTTTTTCTTGATTACATCCAGCAATGATCGAAATTAAAATGAATGTCAGTGTGAATTTGGCCAAGAGGAATTGTTTTGTCATAAGCTTCGCTTTAGTTATTAAAGGTGTAAAGTTTGCCATTCTTCGGTGCAAAGTCAATAAAACCGGTATAACCTTTTTTCTTCAATCGTTTCACAAGAACTTTCATAAAAAAACCATGCGAAACAATAAGAATGTTTTGGTGATCTGAATTTTCAATTAAATACATTAAATTTTTAATTCTTTGCTTTGTATCTCGATATCCTTCAGGCTGAGTATTGGAGTTGAAGAACCAAGCAATTCTACTTCCAAAATGCCACATAAAACTGGGAAGAGAAAAGTTTGTTTTTGCGAAACTTTTTATTGGAACTTCAACCAGTAAATCAGTTTTAATGATCTCCTTTTAAAAATTGAATCGGCAGTTGTAATCGCTCTTTGCAATATGCTGCAATAACAGATATCCCAATCATCCGAATTTATTCTTAGTCCATTCTCTTTAACAGGGGCAACATCATAATTGAACATGATTTGTTCAAATTCTTTTGATGTAAGAAAATATTTTCCATTTGTAATAACTTTATAGTGACGCACTAAGCCAAGTTTCATAAAACACGCTTTATAATAAGCGAATTTGAAATGAATATTTACATTGTGAGTTTAACATGGACCATTAAATTCTTTTTTTATAGTTATTATTGCGTAACTGATTTTGGGTTATAAAAACAAGAAAAAACATAAAATGAAAAATACAATAATTGAAAAAGCATTTGTAAAAGAAGTTAAAAATAAATTCAATGTTTATAACAGTTTGTTTTTGAATCTTCCATATCCAAAGGTAAGTAATATTGGTATGTTAATCCCCCTTCTTTATGAGGCTTGTAAAAACGGTTTAGAAGCGGGAGAAGAACCAATTGAAATTCTGGAATCTTTTTTTGGTGCTCACACTAAATTAAAAATTGAAGAAGATAAAATAGATTTCATGTTTAGAGTCATCCAGTACGTTGAAAGACAAGTTGTGCTCTACGATAGTGTTGAAGATTCAGCGTTTTCGCGATTAGTTAAACTTGAAAACAATCTATCACTTTCCGACTATATTCATCTGATTAATAGCAAAAGTGATAAAGCTGATCTTTTGGAAAAACTTTCAACATTTAGTACACGAATTGTGTTTACTGCTCATCCGACTCAGTTTTACTCTCATCCGGTTTTGGATATTATTAGCCAACTTCGAACCCAAATAGCCAACAATGATATTTACGAAATAGATATTAAACTTCAGCAATTAGGATTAACGTCTTTGATAAACCCAAACAAACCAACTCCATTTGATGAAGCAAAGAACGTCATTTATTTTTTGCGTGATGTGTATTATGATGCAGTTAGTGATCTTTATTCTGCGATCAAAAAAAATCTTCATGGTAATTCATTCGATAATACAAATATAATTCAGTTTGGTTTTTGGCCGGGAGGTGATAGAGATGGGAATCCTTTTGTGACTGCGGAGATAACGAAAAGAGTATCAGATGAATTACGAATGACTTTAATGAAATGTTATTATCGCGATATAAAGAATTTGGGACGAAAACTTTCTTTTAAAGGAATTGAAGGAATAATTAAAAACCTTAGAAACCAAATATATTCTTCAATGTTTGATTCAACCAAGTCAATTCATCATACCGAAATACTAGATTCTCTTAATAACATTAGGGAATCGCTTGTCAGCAATTACAACTGTCTTTACTTAGAAGAACTAGATAATCTTATTGACAAAGTTAAAATATTTAAAACACATTTTGCATCTCTTGATATTAGACAAAACCATTCAATACACAAGCAAACAATAGAAGCAATATTTAAGCAGCTGAAGATAATTCATAGCAGTGTGGCTGAGCTAAATAAAGATGAATCAATTACTCTTCTCCTTAAGAATAATATTCAAGTTAACATTGATAATTTAGAAGATGAGATTGTAAAAGATACTCTTAAAAATATTTCTCAGTTAATATCAATTCAGAATAAAAATGGGGAAGAAGGATGCAACCGGTATATAATTAGTAATTCTGAGGATGTTTATTCGGTTCTTTTTGTTTTTGCTTTGTTAAGATGGTTTGGATGGCAAAATGGAAATATTCCTTTCGACATTATTCCATTATTCGAATCCATAGAAGGTATGTCAAACTCTACGTCGATTATGGCTGAACTATTTGAAATACCCGAATATCGAAATCATTTGAAACAACGAGGTAATAATCAAACAATAATGCTTGGATTTTCTGATGGGACAAAAGATGGAGGGTATCTTCAAGCAAATTGGTCTATTTTTAAAACAAAAGAGAATTTAACCACAATCTGCGAACAATATGATATAAAACCAATATTTTTTGATGGACGCGGAGGGCCACCAGCGAGAGGCGGTGGTAAAACTCATCGGTTTTATGCTTCACAGAGTGATAAGATTGCAAACCACGCCATCCAAATTACAATACAAGGTCAAACGATAACAAGTAAGTTTGGCACTAAAGAACACTTTAAACACAATTGTGAACAACTACTAACTGCAGGTTTATCCCACAGTTTATTCGAAAAAGAAAATACTATTTCAGATCAATCAAGAGAAATAATTGAAGAGTTGGCAACAATTAGTTTTGAAAAATATACTGATCTTAAAAACCATGAAATGTTTATTCCTTACTTGGAAAGTAAAAGTACGCTAAAATATTACGGAGAAACAAATATTGGAAGTCGCCCTACAAAGAGGGGAGATAGTAAAAAACTAGATCTTAAGAATTTGAGAGCAATTCCATTTGTTGGTTCATGGAGTCAGTTAAAGCAAAACGTTCCCGGATATTTTGGTTTAGGAACTGCAATAAAAAAAATAGTAGATGAAGGCAGGTTGGAAGCAATGCAAAAACTATTTAATGATATTCCTTTTTTTAAAGCTTTAATTTTAAATAGTATGATGTCATTAACTAAATGTAATTTTAATTTAACCAGCTATATTGCTAAAGATGAGGTGTTCAGAGAGTTCTGGAATTTACTTCACGAAGAATATGAACTTTCAAAAAAGATGGTGTTACTAATATCAGATTATAATTTGTTAATGCAAGAGGAACCAATTTCACGAAGCTCAATTGAGATAAGGGAAAAAATTGTTTTACCATTGCTAGTTATCCAGCAATCTGCATTGCAAAAAATAGAAGAAGAATCTACTTACAAGAATAGCTATGAGAAAATTGTAAAACGTTCGCTTTATGGGAATATAAATGCAAGCAGGAATTCAGCGTAATTAGCTAATTTTTATTTTTTTAATTCCTTATATCTGAAACAATCTGTTGTATGGTCGTTTACCATACCAATGGCTTGCATGTGAGCATAAATTATTGTCGAACCAACGAATTTGAATCCGCGTTTTTTAAGATCTTTACTTAATTCATCCGACTCTTTTGAAGTAGCAGGGATTTGTTCCATCCGTTTCCACGCATTAACAATTGGTTTATTATTTACAAATTGCCATATATATTTGTCGAATGAATCGAATTCTCTCTGAATTTCAATGAATGCTCTAGCATTTGTTACAGCAGCATTAACTTTTAACCTATTTCTGATGATTCCTGGATTTTGCAAAAGTTTTTCAATTCTTTTCTCTGAATATTTTGCAACTTTGTTTACGTCAAAATTATTGAATGCTTTTCGATAGTTTTCGCGCTTTCGAAGTACAATTATCCAACTAAGCCCAGCTTGAGCACCTTCAAGAATAAGCATTTCAAAGTGAACTCTATCATCATGAACAGGAATACCCCATTCCTCATCATGATATTTTACATAAAGTTCATCAGAGCCACACCACTTACATCTTTTTTTCATATTTCTCCTGTCATTATAAAAATTCGGTTAATTTTTGGCTTTTTTGAAATTTGAACTGAAGTTTAGGTAAACTTAATAAAATTACTTCTAAAAGAAAGACTGGATGATTGTAAATAAAAGTATTCTTATTATCCATATACGATAAACGGAACGGTTATATTTTATAATCTGGTCAGTAAGAATAGTCTTATTCAACATCCGATAGGTAAAAATTAATTAAAAATCTTTCAAATATTCCATTTATTTTTAATACCTGAAAAAAGAAAATTATATATCATGAGCAAAACTGAATTAATATTTTTGTTATTTATTGGATTGACCATTTTGCTGTTTGGTACAGCCCACTCACAATCAAAGCCACCAATTGCTGAATATCCATATCCAGGAAATTCGGACCTTTTTAAAAAGGCGCAATGGTTACAAGAAGATCTTCATAGTTTCAACAGGCAATATGGTATTGTAATGCCAAGAGTGCTGCTTCCACCTGAAGGGAATGCTGATCTTTCTTCTGCTCACCAGGAAGATGGAGGAAATCGCACTGGACCTTACCTAGCAGCTATAAGTTTTCAATATGCAGTTACTAAAGATCCGCAAGTGAAAAATTGGGCTGATGAAACTTTTGAAGCCATTGAATTACTAGAAAAGGTTACAGGAGTTGAAGGAAGTATTGCTCGCAGTTTTAATAAGTCGAATGTAAGACAAAGGCACGAGGACTGGTTCTTTTATCCCATGGAGTGGCACCAGTCAACCAGCATGCCTGGTTATCGGTGGATTGGTGATCCTAGCTCAGATACTTATGCTAACCTGATGTATGGATTAGCAATTTACTACGACCTGGTAGCAGAAGATTCATATAAAAAGAGGGTTCAAGACTGGGTAACGAAGGTTACAGACCGCATTATTAAATATGATATGCGTTTAGTAGATGTTGATGGTAAAATGACCCTTTGGGGAAATTACAGTCCTTCACTAGACAAAGAAAAGTTAAATGCACTTCTTGCTCTTTATCAGCTTAAAATATCTTTTCATATTACGGGTAATAATAAATACCAAGAAAAATATCTGGAATTAATTAATAAACATGGATATGCTGATGATGCAATTATGGCTGCTTCATATAAACCACCTTATGTTCCATGGGATACTTATCATTTTATGAAAGGAGCTTACCTGCTCTTAAAATATGAAACCGATCTGTCATTACGAAATAAATACTTGGCAGCACTAGAACGGTTCTGGCTGAAGGAATATCCTTGCAAAAATTTGCCCCTTCAAATCGTCTATAATCATTATGTGCCTGATCAGGGAGGATTTAATGAAGAGTCGATTAAACAACTAGTTGACTGGAATGGAGCATGGCGACAGGAAAGGGAAGAAATGCTCAGAAAAGGGAATGGTTCGGAACTAGTTAAAGGAACATGGATAGAACCTTCACATTTTTATCTTTTGGTTTACTGGAAGGCACGCTATCACCAACTGCTGAGCTCTGATGGGAATATTGGCAATGGAAACCCACCTGCTTGGGCCTGGCCACAAAAAGATAAGCATGAAGGAATGGTTTATGTGCCTGCGGGTGAATTTATTATGGGAAGTGAAATTGGAGATATAGATGAGTCTCCACAACGAAAAGTCTATGTTGATGCATTTTATATAGATCGTTTTGAGGTTACAAACGCTCAATATGAAAAATTCAAAAAGGGATATAAGTATAACGAAAAAATTACAGATGAAACCGTGCATAAAGAAGAGTGGATGCAGGATGACAGTCCCGTAGTAAACATTAGCTGGTATGAAGCCATGGAATATTGTAAATGGGCTGGAAAGCGATTACCTACGGAAGCTGAATGGGAAAAGGCATCCCGTGGAACTGATGGACGGAAATATCCTTGGGGAGAGAAGCATGATATGAGCTTTGCGGAGCCTGATGGAATTGCAAAAACTGCAGCCTGGCGCGCAGGTAAAAGTCTTTATGGAGTTTATTGGATGGCTGGTGGTCCGTGGGAGTGGACGGCAGATTGGTATCTTCCCTATCCTGGCAATAGTGTTGAAAGTTCTGCTTATGGTGAAAAATGTAAAGTAATTAGAGGAGCATATCGTGTTGCTGATCCAAGTATGCAGCGATGTGCACATCGATACTATTTGGATCCGAATATGAAACAAAGCGGTTATCCGGTCGGATTTAGGTGCGTAATTTCAGCAGTTGATGAATAGTAACATTTGTAATGTCAGAGGAAGACCAAACTCTATTGCCGACTTTTGATAAATGAAATTATTTTACCCAAACAGTCTTAATATTTACGAATTCTTTAATTCCATAGTGTGAGAGTTCCCTCCCGTAACCAGATGATTTTACACCACCGAAGGGCAAACGAGGATCCGACTTTACCATTCCATTAATAAAAACAGAACCCGAATCTATTTGTTTAGCTAAATTTTTGACTCTTTCAATATCACTTGTCCAAATTGATGCACCCAATCCAAATGAAGTATCGTTTGCAATTTGAATTGCTTCATTTTCGTCTTTAGCTCTAATCATAATAGCAATAGGGCCAAACAACTCATCAGTATATGCAAGCATTCCCTTTTTTACATTACTTAGAACAGTTGGCAGGTAGAACGTACCTTCTCTTGCTGCTCTTTTACCTCCAGTCAGAATTTTAGCACCTTGCTTTACGGATTCTTGTACTTGCCAATCTAACTCTACGAGAAGATCTTCCCTTGCAAGGGGTCCAAGCTCAGTTCTCATATCCATCGGATCACCCACAACAAGACTTTCCATTTTCTCTATATATCTTATTTCATATTCATTAGCGATTTCGTCGACTAAAATGAATCGTTTTGCAGCGATACAACTCTGACCATTGTTTAAAACTCTAGCTGTTATACCAACTTTAACAGCTTCTTTAATATAGGCATCTCTAAGGATTATGAATGGATCACTTCCCCCAAGTTCCATAACTGTTTTCTTAAGCATCTTACCTGAAATCGAAGCAATTGATCTTCCAGCGGGCTCACTTCCAGTTAAAGTTGCAGCTTTAACAAGAGGATTGCCTAATACGTTCTCGACGTGCTTCGCTCCAATTAGCAAAGTACTAAAAACATTCTTTGGAAATTCAGCTTCAGCAAATACTTCTTCAATTGCAAGAGCACATTGGGGAACATTGGATGCATGTTTAAGAAGTGCTGTGTTGCCTGCCATCAATGCTGGTGCGGCAAATCTGAATACTTGCCAGAACGGAAAATTCCACGGCATTACAGCCAGCACAATTCCAAGCGGGTCGAATTGAACAAAACTTTCTGAAGCGTCAGTTTCAACAAACTCTTTCTTTAAAAACTCTGCTGTATTTTCTGCATAATAATCACAAACCCATGCGCATTTTTCTATCTCTGCAATAGATTGAGCAATTGGCTTTCCCATTTCCAGAGTCATTATCTCAGCATATTTAGCCTTGTTTTTGCGAAGAACCTTTGCAGCACTGTACATCAATCCACTTCGTTCTCTGAACGATTTTAAGCGCCAATCACAAAAAGCATTTTGTGCATCTTCGATTATTCTACTTACTCTTTTAAGGGTATACCCTTCGTATGTACTAATAATTTGATTATTTGCAGGGTTGATCGATTGAATTGGCATATGAGTATTCCCATAAAATTTATTTGACAGCGTAGATTCTCATTCCACTGCTAATAAAATGGTTTAGTGATCTAATCGCTCCGAATGCTGTTCTTTTAAAAATATTAGAAGGTTTGAATTTGTCAGTTTCAATTATGCCTCCCTTAAGCAGTTTGTTCATTAAAAGATCACCTTGGTTTGTGACTAATATTTGCGAGAATCCTATTTTGTTTAGATAGTTAGTCATTGTTTTATTTGAGAAGATAAAAATATGTCCCTCCGGCATAAAATAGAACCAATCTTTGCCTTTTAATTTCCTTTCAGGACTATCATAATTCCCTGTTGTTATAAATAATACACCGCCAGGTTTCAGCGCAGAATATATATTTTCAAATGCTCGTTTTGGATCCGGAAGATGTTCAAGCACTTCTTTAAGAGTAATTGCATCATAATGATTTTCTGGCAGCTTTTCTTCGTAAATAGATTTATCTCTAACGGGAATTCCTTTACTCCTTACAAAATCTGCTGCAAATGGAGAAAGCTCAATGCCCTCGGCATTAAATCCAGCTTTTTTTGCCTTCCATAAAAAGAGACCCATACCACAACCAATATCAAGTAATTTTGGCTTCTGACTTTCTGTTTTTAACATTTCTTTAATTGTTGAGGTATCCCAATCAGTCAAGTCAAGTTTATCCGCAAACTCTTCAAATTCCTTCTGATATTGAATACTTTTATCAAAACCGTCTCCTAAAAAATAATCTTCATCATATAATCTATTAATGGACACTTGAGTTAAGCGAGGATTTACATATACCAAATCACACTTCTTACACTGAACAATGTTATATCCATCTTTTATAAAACGTAATTTATAATCATCAGCATCGCAATAATTGCATCTAACATTTTCCAGATTCTTTGATTTATCCATCAATTTTCCGAGTTATAAACAGAATATTCACTTGATTAAATTAGAGATTATATATATTTATTGCATAAGAAAATACTCATTATAGGAAAACCCAAATGGCGAAAGGCACACCTAAAACTTTCATATTTGACACGAATGTAATTTTACACGATCCAGATAGTATCCACCAGTTTGAAGAAAATAATATAATTATTCCATTAACAGTTATCGAGGAGATCGATCATTTTAAAGGGGAAGTCAAGTAATTAACCAAAATGCCAGACACTTTGCCCGCACACTCGATTCGTTAACTGGCAAAGATCTATTCAATGGAGGAATTTCTCTCGGAAAAGGAAAGGGAAAAGTTAGAATTGTTATTTCGAATGGGCTCTGTAAAGAGATAAAAGAGGCATTTCGGGAAGACACGCCTGACCATAGAATTCTAAGCTGTGCTTATGAATTGGAGAAAGAAAGTACGACAAAGAAAAGAAATATTCTCGTTACGAAGGATGTTAACCTTCGGATGAAAGCTAAAGCCCTTGGAATTCTAGCTGAGGATTATACAACCGATAGAGTAAGAAGTGTTGATGAACTCTATACCGGGAAAGAGGTTCTTGAGGATTTTGATGATGAGATGATCCAAAAATTATATTCTGCTCCTTACGAAATTGATGCATCAGAAGTTGAAAAGGTTTCTGAGGCAGAAATGATTCCAAATAAATTTTTTATAATTAGAAATAATGCTCGCTCTGTTCTTGCCCACTTAGATACAGAAAAAACTGTAATTCAAAAAATAGACAAAAATCCAATTTATGGTATTACTCCAAGAAATGCCGAACAGACTTTCGCAATGAACGCATTATTAAACAATGATATTCCGTTGGTCTCATTGACGGGAAAAGCTGGAACTGGGAAAACTCTTTTGGCTTTGGCAAGCGCCCTGCATGTTAAGAAACATTATAGGCAAATTTTTATTGCTCGTCCAATTGTACCTTTATCCAACAAAGATATAGGGTTTTTACCTGGCGATGTCGATAGTAAAATTGGACCATACATGCAACCACTGTGGGATAACTTAAAAGTTATTCAAGATCAATTTGGAGAAAATGATAAAAATTATATGGCGATCAACAATATGGTAAAGGATGACAAACTTGTAATCGAGCCACTTAGTTACATTCGTGGAAGAAGTTTACAACGCATCTTTTTTATTGTAGATGAAGCACAGAACCTTACACCTCATGAAATAAAAACTATAATTACTCGTGTCGGAGAGGGGACTAAGATAGTGTTAACTGGAGACATTTATCAAATTGATCATCCATATCTTGATTCACAGTCCAATGGATTATCATATTTAATTGACCATTTCATGGGACAGAAACTTTATGCCCACGTTAATTTGGAGAAAGGGGAAAGATCTGAATTAGCGGAACTAGCAAGTAATTTGTTATAATGCGGGACACTTATGCTAATTAGATTTTTCTTGATTTCACTTTTTGCGATTGCCTCAAATATCTTTTCACAAGACAGATCAGTTATGGAAAAATTTGAATCCAAAACTCATGAATATAATTCTACATACATTCAGTATAGATTTTTTAATCCAGAGATAGAGGATGGGCAAGTTTATCCGTTGATACTAACACTTCATGGATCAGGAGAAAGGGGCAGCGATAATGAAATTCAGATAACTGCAAACAAACTTGCAACAATTTGGGTTGAGACTCAAAACCAGAATGAGCATCCATGTTTTGTAATAGCACCACAGTGCCCAAAGGATAACAGATGGGTAGATAGTAATTGGGATTTAGACACTTTCGATTTCAAGTTACTAACAATTAGTAACGAACTTAGTGCAGTTTCAGATTTACTTAAAAAAATTATTGATGATTATCCGGTTGACAGATCTAGAATTTATATTACAGGTTTATCAATGGGGGGATTTGGTTCATGGTATATGCTTTTAAAACATCCAACACTTTTTGCGGCGGCCATTCCTATATGCGGTGCTGGTGATCCAAACCTCGCATGCAGTATCGAACATATTCCAATCTGGAATTTTCATGGAGATATTGATAAATCTGTAAATGTAGAAGGTTCAAGGTTGATGATGAGTGCATTAGAAAACTGTAAAAACGATATTCTTCTTATTCCCAGTCCTAACTCCAAAGAGATTTTAATAAACGAAGAAATACGAAATAAAATTATACAGAGTAATTTGATCTATACTGAATACAAAGGAAAAGGTCACTCAATCTGGGATGGAACTTACGAAAACCCTCTAGTTAGGGATTGGCTTTTTTCTAAAAGATTGAGGGAGTTGATGTGAAAAAACCTTCGAGGCTTAACCCCGAAGGTTTAAAAAATTATTTTACTATTTCTAGTAATTCTACTTCAAAAATTAGAGTTTGGTTAGGCCCAATGGTTTGAGGTCCTCTCTCACCATAAGCAAGTTCAGATGGAATATAGAACTCATATTTAGAACCAACATTCATTAGCTGTAATCCTTCAGTCCACCCTTTTATTACGCCATTTAGAGGAAATTCAGCTGGCTGACCCCGTTTAATTGAAGAATCAAATTCAGTACCATCAAGCAAAGTACCTTTATAATGAACTTTTACTTTGTCCGTTGCTTTAGGTTTTGGACCGCTTCCTTCTTCCAAAACTTTGTACTGTAATCCGCTATCTGTAACTTTAACACCATCTTTGTTTTTATTCTCAGCTAAAAACTCCTCACCTTTTGCAATGTTTTCTGTAGCTGCAGCATTGCTTTTAGCTTCCATTTTAGCTTTCATTTCAGTTTGGAATCTTCCCAACAGTTTTGTCGACTCCACTTCTGATATGACGAGCTCTTTTTCAGCATAAGATTCAGCTAATCCTTTGTAGAGTGCATCTAAGTTTATATCGATCTCTTGACGTTTGAAGTTTTTCCCAATATCAGCGCCTATTGAATAACTCACACTATCATTAAATGTACTTAATTCCACGTCTTGTGCAGATTGCTGACCACACCCAATAATTAGCGTAATCAAAACAGCTACTGCCAAATATCTCATCCTTACTCCTATGTTAAAATTATTTGAAAGGTCAAATATACGGGAAAAATATCAGAATATTGGCGTAAAAATAAGTATATGAATGGTGTCTATTGGATTAAATTATCGATTTTGATTGATGGATTTATCTCCGTTACAAGTCCATCAATTTTTACTTTTCGATTGTCATCAGATATGATCTTCGAAATCTCATCCATGATATCAATGAGATAACTTTTTCAGAAATCTTTAGATCGGTCTTTAATTGAAATTGTTTCCCACCCTTTTTGAACATTCCGGCTTTCATTAACCAGAGAAATGACTTCATCTGACGAGCTAAGCTTTGATTCACAAATTAGTTGATTGGTCGCGGGTATAGGATAAGGACTTGCTTGGCTTATCCATTATTTTTCTCAAAATTAAACTAATCTGATTGTTTTGACTAGATTTACAAATCGAACATCTTTCATAAAGATCCTGACTTATTAAAAGCAAATAAGTCAGGAATCATTTATTGATCACAAGTTCTTAATCATAACTCTTAAAGTTTCCAGGATCTAAACTTAGTTGTTACCACCTAATATTAATGGTAAACCATCTTTACCTGAACCAATTACTACAACTTTTGAATTTGTGGAATTTGCGAGCTTTTCTGTTGCTTCAATTCCTTTCCACCGTAACAATTGATCATTTATTCCTTCAGAAACGATCGTCTGGAAATCTTTAATACCTTTCGCTTCAATACGCTTACGTTCTGCTTCTTGCTCTTCCTTCTTCAGAACAAAGGCCATTCTTTGGCTTTCTTGTTCAGCTTGAAGCTTCTCTTCAATTGATTTAGTGAGTCTTTCAGGTAAAATAATTTGTCTCAGCGCAGCCGTTTCAATTGTTATCCCTCTAGGACCAACCAATCCTTCCAGTTCCTCCATTATTTCACCGGCAAGTTTTTCACGCGAAGCGGTGTAAAGCGCTTTTGCTTCGTATCGGGCAGTAACTCCCCTTACTACTGAGCGGAATTGAGGCATTAGAATAATTTCAGCATAATTCTGCCCAACAGTTTTGTAGATTATATTAGCATTATCGGGAGTAAGTCTGAAAAGAAGACTTATTTCTAATTGAACACTTAAACCTTCTTTGGATGGAACATTCATCACCTCTTTCAATTCTTGTGTTTTAATACTAAACTTAATCACGTTGGCCATTGGATTAACCACATTTACGCCGGCCTTCAGTGTGTTGTCGCTAACACTTCCTAAAAAATCTACAACCCCGACAGTTCCAGCTGAGACTACTGTGAAAACGTTAATGATCCCAATAACCGCTGAAATTAAAATTGCGATTATGGATACAAAAAGTTCTTGTTTACGACCTGCCTTTTTCATTTTGAAATAGAATACTATTCCCCCAATGAAAACTACAATAGCTGCAATAAATGGCATTTTGATTCTCCTTAAATTATTAAGTAATTATTTTTTTTATTAATCTTGGTTTGGATGTTTTTTTACTACTGAAAGCTAGGGATTGAACAACTCTATTTTTCACACTTTCAATTTTATTTTTTTTGTCTGAGAATAATTCTGCTATTAAATCACCTTTCTTAATTTTGTCTCCGATTTTTGGATGAAAAATAATTCCTGCCTTTGGATCAATAATATCATCCTTAGTAAGTCTACCAGCACCAAGCTCCAAGGCAGCCATACCGATTTCATAATTATTTATAGAGTCTAAATAACCATTCTTAGGTGCAAAAATTCTTTGAGAATACTTTGATTTTGGATATTTATTCAAGTTTTTGATCACTGAAGTATCCCCACCTTGTAATTTCACGATTTCTAAAAACTTATCGTAAGCTTTCCCCGATTTTATCATTTCCTTTGAGATCACAATGCCTTCTTCTATTGATCCAGCTTTTTTACCCAAATAGATCATAGCCCCTGATAATGTGTGAGTAACTTTCATTAAGTCAACAATTTCTTCACCTTCCAGAGCTTTAACAGATTCCACAATTTCTAACCAGTTACCGATGTAATGACCAAGAGGCTGATTCATGTCTGTAATAATTCCAATCACATTTTTATTAAATCTTTTTGCGGTTGAGATTAGAGAATTAGCAAGGCTTATTGCATCTTTCATTTCTTTCATGAATGCACCACTACCGGTTTTGATGTCCAGAACAAGTCCGTCAATTCCTTCTGCAAGCTTTTTGCTCATTATACTTCCAGTAATTAAGGGAATTGATTCTACTGTAGCAGTTACATCTCGAAGCGCATAGATAAGCTTATCTGCTGGAGCTATACTTTTTGTCTGCCCAATCAATACTGCTCCAGCCTTTTTTATAACAGATTTATATTGAGTTAAGTTAAGATCTGTTCTGAATCCGGGGATCGTTTCGAGCTTATCTAATGTTCCACCGGAATGACCAAGTCCTCGTCCTGAGATCATAGGTACTTTTACTCCAGCTGCGGCAACAATGGGAGCAAGAATCAAAGAAGTTTTATCTCCTACTCCTCCGGTTGAATGCTTATCTACTTTCACTCCATCGATCTTACTAAGATCAATGACAATCCCACTATAAAGCATAGCCTCGGTTATCGCAGAGGTTTCATTTACGTCCATTCCATTTAAATAAACAGTCATAAGAAATGAAGAAAATTGATAATCTGGAATTTTTCCATTTGTGTAGTTCTTAATAAGAAAACTAATTTCACTTTTGGAAAGGGGGGCGCCGTCGCGCTTCTTTTTAATTAGTTCAATTACATTCACTTAGTTTTAACCTCTTGATTGGAATATTAAATATAAGAAATCGTATGATCATTATATTGAAATTATTGACCTTTTTCGATATACTACATTCATTAATTAAAATTTAAGAACACATTTTTGAGGATGTTATGTTTGATAAGAATTATAAGTTCACTGTTGTTGCCCGATTTACTAAATACGTAAAATATGATACACAATCAGATGAAGATTCAGAAACTATACCAAGCACAGAGAAACAAAAAGCTCTCTCTAAAGACTTAGTCGATGAACTTTTGGATCTTGGGTTAAGTGATGCCCACATGGATGATAATGGATACGTGATGGCCACATTGCCAAGTAATTCCCCAAAAGATGTGCCGGTTATTGGATTTATAGCACACGTAGATACTTCCCCAGCTGTAAAAGCAAGTGATGTAAATCCGCAAATTCACAAAAATTATCAAGGCGGTGATATTGAAATTGGTAATGGAAAAGTTATTGATGCCGCTGGTAACCCAGAATTGGCAGACATGATTGGGATGGACATAATAACAACTGATGGCACAACATTGCTTAGCGCTGATGATAAGGCCGGTATTGCAGAAATTGTGGATGCACTAAATTATTTGAAGGCACACCCAGAAATAAAACACGGTACAATTAAAATTGGGTTTACTCCAGATGAAGAAATTGGACGTGGAGCTAATGAATTTAATGTTGAAAAATTTGGTGCAAAGTATGCTTACACTATTGATGGATCAACTCGTGGTGAAGTAGAAACTGAAACGTTCAGTGCTGATGCAGTAGTTATAACATTTCACGGGATAAATGTACACCCTGGTTACGCAAAAGGAAAATTAGTAAACTCAATGAAAGTTGCTTCTGTATTTATTGATTCTCTTCCAAAAGGAGAACTATCTCCCGAGACAACAGAAAAACGCGAAGGATACGTTCACCCAGTCTCAATAAATGGAAATGAAGAAAAGACGGTTGTTAAATTTATTATCCGAGATTTTATAGATGAAAAACTGAAAGAGCTCGAAGAAATTCTGAAAACACTTTGTGAAAAAGCTATAGCAGATTATCCAGGATCATCGTTTAATTTTGAGGTGATTGAACAATATAGAAATATGAAATACATTTTGGATGATCATCCAATGGTGGAAGATAATGCACTAGAGTCATTAAAAAGACTAGGAATTAAACCAATTCAATCTGCAATTAGAGGCGGAACAGATGGTTCACGCTTAAGCTACATGGGACTTCCGACACCAAATCTATTTGCCGGCGGACATAATTTCCATGCCATTACTGAGTATGTCGCTGTTCAGGATATGGAAGCATCAGTCAAAAATATAGTTACACTTATCCAAGTTTGGGAAGAAAAGGCTTAGTAGAATAAGCTAGAAAGAGTAAATTATGTATGTAGACTCACATGCTCATCTTTTCTTTCAGAACTTTGATGAGGATCGAGATGAAGTAATTAGAAGGGCCAATGAGGCTGGTGTTAAGTATATGATCGTTCCAGCCACTGATATTGAAACTGCACGTCAAGCCATTGCTCTTGCAGAAAAGTATGACTCAATTTATGCTGCTGTTGGAATCCATCCTCATGACACAAAAGACTGGGATGATTCTATCATTGACCAGCTTCGAGAATTAGCCAGACACGAAAAAGTAGTTGCCATCGGGGAAATTGGTCTAGACTATTATTACGATTTCTCACCGAAGAAAACTCAAATAAGAGCATTTGAGAAACAGATTGAGTTAGCAATTGAATTAGATATGCCTATTGTAGTTCATAATCGAGATTCCAATGAAGACATAATGGAATTTGCTCGAAAATACAAGAAGAGCAGTCTTAAAGCACAGTACCATTGTTTCGCAGGATCTGTTGAAGATGCTCGTGAGTTAATTGAAATGGGTCACTTTATTTCCTTTACGGGCAATGTTACTTTTAAAAAGGCTGACAGCATTCGAGAAGTTCTGGCAAATGTTGATTCTGAAAATTTACTGCTAGAAACAGATTCTCCGTTTCTTACACCAGTTCCTTATAGAGGAAAAAGAAATGAACCTTCTAATATCCCCTTAATTGCTGAGACTATTGCAGAGATACACCACCTTACAAACGAAGATATAGCGAGAACAACTTCTTGGAATGCTTATAAACTTTACGGGATTGGGGAAAAAATGGATGTTAGTTTTACATATCAGATCGGGAATTCACTTTACGTAAATGTTACAAATCGTTGTAATGCCGACTGCGTCTTCTGTGATAGGAAAGGGGAGGCTGTCATTAAAGGATATAATCTGAAGATGAGTAAATCTGAGGAACCAGATGCCGAAGTGTATATTGACGAAATAGGTGATCCGAGAAAATATGATGAAATTGTTTTTTGTGGTTATGGTGAACCAACAATAAGATGGGATGTTGTGAAAAAGGTAGCAGAAGCTGTAAAGTCAGATGGGGGCAAAACACGTATAAATACTGATGGACATGGTAACTATATTAATAAACGGGATATTACTTCAGAACTTAAAGGATTAATTGATACAGTATCAATAAGTTTGAATTCAACTGATCCTGATCAATATGCAAAACTGATGAGGGTTGATAGATCAATGCATGCAGAGATGCTTGACTTTGCGAAGAAAGCAAAAGATTACACGCATGTTGTCCTTTCAATTGTTGGATTAAGCTCAGTCGACTCTCCAAAAGCAAAAAGATTTGTAACTGAAGAAATTGGAGTTGATTTTAGAGCACGGGAGTATTTTTAGTGAAAATAATTACTGCGGTATTAGCATTTGCCTTGTATTCAAATGCTTTTTCTCAATCTGATGACTTTACTACAGCTGATGAAATTGATCTACTTCTAAAACATAACTTTTTTAGGTCATGTCAAATTGCTGTAGATGTCTATGATCTTACGGCAAGAGAAATAATCTACCGAAATAATCAGCAAATGCTGATGAGACCTGCATCAAACATGAAAGTCTTGACTTCTGCAGCGGGGCTTTACTTCCTTGGTCCGGAATATAGCTTTACAACGAAAATTGCGTATAATGGCGAGATAGATGATTCAACATTAATAGGCAACCTTTATTTCATTGGTGGATTTGATCCGGATTTTACAACTGCTGATTTGGATACAATGATAATGGAATTGAAGGCAGAAGGAATCGCCAGAATTAGTGGAAATGTTTTTAGTGATGTCTCGAAGATGGATACATTATTTTGGGGGCAAGGATGGATGTGGGATGATGATCCTTCAACTGATTTTCCTTATATGAGTCCTCTATCCATCAATGATGCTGCAGTTAAGGTTATTGTTACCCCTACCAAAAATGGGCAAAAACCAGAGATTGCTTTTATTCCAGATGTTTTTGATTGGGATTACATTAATTATGCTGAAACAGCGGAAAATGACACCTTGCCACTGAGGATTACTCGAGATTGGATTCACAAATCAGATAAAATCATTATCAGTGGAACGGTTGGAATTAATGATGAATCGGATACAACGGAGATCAATCTTTATAATACGAATAGGTATTTTCTTGATGTTGCTTTGGGACTTCTTGAAAAAAATGGAATTGCTGTTTCAGGATCTAGTGATACAGCCTCAGCGCCTGAAGATTTAGAGATTCTTGTTGATCATGAACGACTCTACTCGGAAGTGATTATAAACTTAAATAAGGCTAGCGATAACCTTAGTGCAGAAATGACACTTCGCGCAATGGGGTATGAATATTTTGGAAATAATACTTCTGCTAAAGACGGTCTATTCTTGATCGATAGCCTTATAAATATTATTGGGCTTTCGCGGAGAGATTACCGCCTTGTAGATGGTTCGGGAGTATCACACTATAATTTAGTAACAGTAGAACTTTTAAATGAATTACTAAAATATTTTTATTTTGATCATGAAGACCTATTTGAGATTTTATACGATTCTTTTCCAGTTGGTGGAGTCGACGGAACATTGGAGTACAGAATGGAAGATCTTCCAACGTTTGAAAATGTGCATGCAAAAACTGGAACTTTGAGCGGAGTGAGCTCATTGGCCGGTTATCTTACCGCTAAAAATAGTCATCTTATTTCGTTTGCTATAAACACTCAGAATTTTGTTGGAAGTGCAAGAAGAGCTCGAAAATTTCAAGACATGATTTGTGAGATATTAGCCCATATTGATGAGTAATGTATGAAAACTCATAAACAATTTGATATCTCAACTACCCCATTTAATTCTGATATTATTAGCGGATTATTGTGGCAGCTTGATATAGAGGGCATAACAGAAAATGAATTTTCACTAACACTTTATGCTGGTGAAGATAGTGATGTTTCGAAATTAGAATTACAGTCTCTTTTAAACTCCATTAAGGCCCAAAATCTAATAGAATCATTTTCGATTGAAGAATCTTCAATAGAGGAAAAGAATTGGAATGAGGAATGGGAAAAGACGATTAATGTCATTGAAGTTAACGATAAAATTGCCATTAAACCAAGTTTTAAGGAATATTCCCCAAAGGTAAATCAGTTAGTAATAACAATTGATCCTAAAATGTCTTTTGGAACTGGAGACCATGAAACGACAAAGTTAGTGCTGGGGTTGATGGATAGATATCTTAAAAAAGAAAGTTCAGTACTAGATGTTGGAAGCGGTACTGGAGTTCTTTCTATTGTAGCTGCTTTACTTGGAGCTGAGAAAGTAATTGCGGTTGATAATGATATTTGGTGCTTGGAAAATGGAAAAGAAAATGTTGAACTTAATAATGTGTCAACTATAGTTTCGGTTAAACTAGGTGAGATTTATGATGTTACTGATGAGCAATTCGATCTTGTTCTTGCGAATATAAATAAACATATTCTTTTACAAATTGTTGATAAAGTGAATGACTCAACAAAAAAAGACGGAACTGTTATTTTATCTGGCTTATTAGTGACAGACAGAGACAATATTGTGTCCCTATATAAAGAAAAAGGACTTTCTCTAATTGAAGAGAAAATTCTTGGGGAATGGCTTGCTCTCGTTTTTATTAAAAACTATCCATCGCGCAATTAACAACAGAGGATTGAGTTAAAATTAGGCTACAAGTTTTTCAAGTAACCGAATAAATTCTTTCTTTTCTTTATCTTCTAAATTGGTTGTAGCTTTTTCAAGAACGTCTAAATATGTCGGAAATATTGTTTCAATCATTTCACGACCTTTATCAGTCAATTCTGCATTAATAATTCTTCTATCAACTGTTGATGGAATTCTAGTTACAAATTCTCTTTTTTCCAAATTATCTACGACACAAGTAATATTTGCACCTGTAACATTAAGTTCATTACTGATCTTCTTAAGTGGAGTCGCACCTAAGTTAAAAAGAACTTGAAGAACATTAAACTGAGGAATTGTTAATGCATGTTCAGACATTTTTCTCATGTGGCGTTTTTCAATTCTACTATACCCATTAGTAAATTTTTTCCACATCTCGGATGAGAGTGTATTTTCTTGGTAATTCATTTTATCTATCCTTATTCATTTTTTCAAACTTATTTAGTCAATCTTTAAATATTCAAATATCTCTCAATTATTTAATTTTAAATTACTTGCATTTGAAGGGAAAAGAAATGCAGAAATATTCCCCTAGTTAATACTAGAGTAGTTGATTCAAATATTTGAATATCCAAAACAATCAATTATATTTAGGAGTTATAAAAATTTGGAAAATCCCTATTTTGGAAATATATATAAATAGCATTAAATCCTTTCTTGAGAATAAAAATACTGATTGTAAAACCCTTTTCAGTATAATTCATCCTGTTAAAGACTTTAATCTTTCCTCCATTCTTAAGCAAGTTCAAGGAGAGCAAGATGTTTTCTTTTTTGGAGAGAGGCCTGATGAAAAATTCTCCTTTCTGGGTGTTGATTCAGTTTATGACATTAACATCCAAGGAGAAGAAAGAGTTGCCGAAACCGCTGAAGTTGTTACTGCAGTCGAAAAGAATTTTGTTAATAACTGGAAAGACTATGATCTTTCTCTTCCACTATTTCTTGGTGGAATGAAATTTTCGGTGGATAAATCAGATGAATTGTGGAATGAGTTTTCTGACTCGGACTGGTTTATTCCTAAGTTTCTGTTTCTAAAAATTAATAATAAACCTTTTCTAGCCTACAATATTTTGGGTAATTCATGTGATGATAAAAGATTACAAGATGATTTAAACAGAGCATCTGAGTTGATTAATCTCACTAATTTAAACGGCAGTGAAATTGCTAACTCAATAATCTCTACCAATAAAGATGAAATTGGTGAAAAGTTAAGATGGGATACTAACGTCAACGAAGCCCTTAAACGAATTGAGTCTGGAAAAGTACAGAAAATTGTATTGTCCCGACAAATTCAAATCGGTTTGGCTAGACAAGGAGATATATCTTTTATAGTTAAAAAACTTAGCAAAAGATATCCTGGCTGTTACGTATTTGCATATGGGAAAAATGGATCTATCTTTTTCGGTGCTTCACCTGAAAAATTAGCGAAAATATCTGATGGATGGGTGGAAGCTGATGCTCTGGCTGGAACAACATCGAGAAGTGATGATCCGGTAGAAGATGAAAGACTGGCTGAAGATCTTCTCTCAAGCAAGAAGAACCTAGCGGAACAGAGAGTAGTTGTTTCATTTATTGTAAAATCTTTCTCTAAATTTTGTGGTGAGATAGTCTATGAGAAACAACCTATCGTTAGAAAACTTCCGAATATTCAACATCTCTGGACACCAGTAAAGGCCAAACTTTCTTCACCAAAATCTATCTTTGCGATACTTAAGGAGATTCATCCTACTCCAGCAATATGCGGAGTTCCATGGACAAATGCATTATTCTCGATAAAGGAAATGGAAAACCATAATAGAGGATTATTCTCTGGTATGGTTGGTTGGTTCAACTTTAGCAATGAGGGTGAATTTTCTGTTGCAATAAGGTCTGCACTAATGAAAGGTAAAACAGTTTACGCTTTTGCCGGCTGTGGAATCGTCCATGGTTCTGATCCAGATAATGAATTCGAAGAATCAGAGTTGAAGCTTAAGCCAATTTTATCTCTTTTTGAGAATGAAGCAGTCTATCAATCGTAATATCCTTTGGACTGAACTTTTTGTTTCAGCTTTAGAGAATCTTGGAATCAAACATGCTTGTATTTCTCCAGGGTCTCGGAACACACCAATTGTAATTGCCCTTCAGAATTCAAAAAAAATTAATACGTTTGTTCATGTTGATGAAAGATCGAGTGGATTTTTTGCTCTTGGTTTGGCGAACAAGTCCAACAAACCTGTTGTACTTGTTACAACTTCAGGAACAGCGGTAGCTGAGCTTTATCCTGCGATAGTGGAAGCATTCCAACAAAAAACACCAATGTTGGTTTGTACTGCAGATCGACCCGAATACCTTTTAAGTACTGGAGCAAATCAAACTATCAATCAAATTGAGATTTTCAGAAATCATATTGTTAGCTCATTTTCTCTTGAGCTACCCTCAGTTGAAAAAAGGAAATTAAATATTCTTTATAGAGTCACTAAAAATGCATATAAAGACTCTGTTCAGCAGATGGGTCCAGTTCACATCAACTTCCCATTTGATTTTCCTTTTGAACCCACAAAAACAACGAATGAAGTTGGAGTTCCCTTTTTGAATGAAGTTAGACTTAAATTTAAGAGTATTTCAGTTCCTTTGAAGATAGCTAAGTCCAAACAAAATGATATTTATTTCTTTACTGAGCAGATTCAGAAGTCTGGAAGAAGACTTGTATTAATAGGCCCTGGGAGTATAACTAGCAAAGTTATTAAATCCATTTTTAGATTTGCAAAACAAACTAATTCTCTCATTTTTGCTGATGGGTTGTCAGGAATTCGGTTTACCAAAAGCATTCCTAAAAATCTATTAGTTAATCATGCATCTTTTTTAAGATCGAGGGAGGTTATAAATCATCTTGATCCAGATTTAATAATTCAAATTGGTTCAGCACCCACGTCTAATCCAGTTTTGAATTTCTTTAAAAATTCCTCAGCATTTAAAATTCTAATTAATCAGTTTGGAGAACTGCATGATCCATCAAGAACGACAAATAGAATTATCACTGCAGAATATGATGAGTTTTTTGCGTCAGTAAATTTGAAATTTAGTAAAGAGAGAATTGTTTACACGGATAAAAAATGGCTAAATGATTTAATCAAGGTTGACGAACTTACTCAAAGAATAAAAATTATTCATTTTGAAAAAATTGCTTTTCCTTTTGAAGGAAAGATAATCAATCAGGTTATTGAGCTTGTGCCATCTAATTCGAATTTATTCGTTTCTAATTCGCTGCCTGTTCGAGATATGGATGCATTTGCTAGTAAAGTTGATAAACCGATCAATATTTTTTCCAACAGAGGTGCGAGTGGAATTGACGGTATAACTTCTACAGCGGCAGGAATATTGGCAGCAGAAATTAAGCCAACTTTCCTCTTAATTGGAGATCTAGCATTTTATCATGACCTAACAAGTTTGCTTTCGCTTAAAAAGTATTCACTTCCTTTAATAATAATTATAATGAATAATTATGGTGGAGGAATATTTGAGTTCTTGCCTATCTCTAAAGAGAAAATTGATTTTGAAAATTACTTCAAGACACCTCTTGGGATAGATTTTGAAAAGATAGTTGCTGGATTTAAAGGTCATTATTCTCTAGTAAAAAGCTGGAACGGGTTTAATAATCAAGTTAAAAAATCGATGAATAGGAAAACATTTTCTGTAATCGAAGTTAAAATTGATTCAAAAAAAACACTCCAAACAAGAAAACACATTTGGAATGAAGTCAAAAGCAAAGTCAATTCATATTTAAATGAAAATTAATGTAAACGGTGTATCCGTAAATATTCTTTTACCTCAAAGCAAATTCTCTAAAAACAAACTTCCTCTTATTCTTCTACATGGATTTACAGGCTCGTCGGAGGATTGGATATTTCTAATAAATGAACTTGATGAGAGGATTTATCCTATTGCTGTTGATCTGCCAGGACATGGTAAGAATGAAATATCTAAAGATCCTAAAGACTACAATATTGACTTTATAGTAGATATTATTGATTCTATAATAGAAGAGTTTTATTTTCCTCAGGTGGTTTTATTAGGTTATTCAATGGGGGGAAGGATTGCAGAATCTTATACAATACAGAATATGTCGAAAGTGAAAGCAATGGTCCTGGAAAGCACGACTCCCGGAATCAAGGATGAAAGTGAAAGAAATGCAAGATACAGATCAGATCTTGATCTAGCTGAGCTTATTATTATAGAGGGAGTTGAAAAATTCGTAAATTATTGGATGGAGCTTCCACTTTTTGAATCATTAAAAAACAGACAGGTTGAAGAATATCAAAAAATCATTTCCCGGAAACTCAAAAACAATCCAATTGGGTTATCTAACTCATTAAAAGGATTTAGCACAGGCAAAATGGAAAACATGTGGAACTCCCTAATAGATTTACATCATCCAATCCTATTAATTACAGGACAATTGGACAATAAATACTCTGAAATAGCCAGAGAAATGAAAAAGCAACTTCCCAATTCAACACATATCATTCTTGAAAACTCCGGTCATAATACACATTTAGAAAAGCCAAAAGAATTCATTAAATTGATTAATAATTTCATAATTAGTATAATCTAAATTTTATACAAGTCTGGAAACACAATGGAACACAACTGGAGTGAAGTCAAGGAATATGAAGATATAACCTATCATAAAATGGATGGAATTGCACGTATTGCATTTAACCGCCCTGAAGTTCGTAACGCATTCAGACCAGAAACAGTTCACGAACTTCATGAAGCATTATTAGATGCACGAGAAGATAGCGAAATAGGAGTAATACTTCTAACGGGTAACGGCCCGGCAAAAGATGGAAAATATGCTTTTTGTTCTGGTGGCGATCAGAAAATTCGCGGTAATAAAGGTTATGTTGGAAAAGATGGAGTGCAAAGGTTAAACATCTTAGATGTCCAAAAACTGATACGCTCAGTTCCAAAACCAGTAATAGCGCTTGTTGCTGGATATGCCATAGGGGGCGGTCATGTTTTACATGTAATGTGTGATTTAACAATTGCTGCGGAGAATGGAGTGTTTGGGCAAACTGGACCAAAAGTAGGGAGTTTTGATGGAGGATTTGGTTCAAGTTTTTTGGCTAGAATGGTTGGCCAGAAACGAGCGAGAGAGATCTGGTATTTATGTCGTCAGTACACTGCTGAAGAAGCATTTCAGATGGGTATGGTAAATAAGGTTGTGCCCGTTGAGGAACTTGAGAATGAAGGAGTTCAATGGGCAAGGGAAATTTTAGAAATGAGCCCATTAGCTATAAGGTTACTGAAGTCAGCATTCAATGCAGAACTAGATGGACAAGCTGGGATTCAGGAACTTGCTGGGAATTCAACCCTCCTTTATTATATGAGTGAAGAAGCGCAGGAAGGCAAAAATGCTTATGTTGAAAAACGAAAACCAAATTTTAAAAAATTCCCTCGTGTCCCGTAAAGCAAATTCTCAATGGAAAATTCGCCAAGCCATATAAGTAAAATTAAAAGTTGGATATTGGCAAGCAGACCTAAAACTTTGCCAGCAGCTGTCTCACCAGTACTAATTGGCTCTTCATTAGCATATCATGATGGCAAGTTTAATATCATTGCCGCTCTGATTGCTCTTTTATGCTCGCTTCTTATTCAGATTGGAACCAATTTTGTAAATGATCTTTATGATCATCTTAAAGGCTCCGATGGCGAAGAGAGAGTCGGCCCAACACGCGCACTTGCAAGTGGTTGGATTTCGATTATACAAATGAAGACAGCCATCTATCTAACCTTTGGAACAACATTTCTGCTAGGTCTTTACTTAGTTTATCTGGCAGGATGGCCGATACTATTTGTGGGAATTCTATCAATCGCTTCAGGTTACACTTATACTGCAGGCCCCTATCCTCTTGCTTATAATGGACTCGGGGATTTATTTGTATTCGTTTTTTTTGGTGTGGTTGCTACAGTTGGAACATATTATGTTCAAGCACTGCAATTAACCGAGCTAGCATTTATAGCTTCATTTCCTGCAGGCGCACTAATTACAAATATTCTTGTTGTTAATAATTATCGAGATATTGAAGAAGATAGAAGCAACAATAAGAATACTCTTGCGGTGATTTTGGGAAAAAGATTTGCTCAATTTCAATATTTTTCTTTAATGATTATCTCTTACTCGATTCCAATAATTATTTATTTTGTATATGAAAATGACCTTTGGATTCTCTTGCCAGTTTTATCGATTCCACTTGGTATTAAACTGTTTTCAATGCTTTTAAAGTTAAATGGTACAGCCTTAAATAGAACTCTAGAGCTCACTGCAAAGTTGTCAGTAGTATTTTCAATTTTATTTTCAATCGGATTTTTATTATGATCATTGAAAGTTTTAATTACACAGCTTTTGAAATCCCCTTTAAAAAAGCATTTGAAAACTCCGGATATAGAACTATAACTCGCAGAGGTTTTATTGTCGAAATTGTAGATGAATTGGGAAACATGGCTTTTGGCGAAATTTCTCCTCTTCCTGGTTTTAGTTCAGAAAATATTGATATGATTCGACCAAAACTCGAAGAAATAAAACAGCTTTTGACAAATTCTGAACTAGATAGCGAATTATTCGAATCAATCGCTGAATTGCCCTCACTTAAATTTGGAATTTCACAAGCCCTCCATACGATTTTCATATTGAGAAATGGATTTGATCCTGAACAAAAATATGTTTCCAGCATACTGGTTAATGGTGTTGTAGGATTACTTCCGAAAATTCAGACACTATCAGAGGTGGAAAGCCTTCTGAATGCCGGATTTAAAACAATCAAAATTAAAGTTGGTAGAGAGAGTATTGATAAAGATGTTGAAATCGTGAAGTTGATCTTCAGGAATTTCGAAAATAAAGTTAAACTAAGACTTGATGCCAATAGTAAGTGGGATTTTGAACAAGCACAATATTTCGATAATGGATTGAGTGGACTAAACATTGAATATATTGAGCAACCAGTGGAAAATATTGAGGAGCTAATTAAACTTTCTAAAGAATCAAGAATTCCAATTGCATTGGATGAAGCTATTGATAGAGTCGATTCGATACCAGACTTGGTTCAAAATTCAAATATTAATCATTTCGTTTTAAAACCGAGTATTATGGGATCAATGCATGAGCTAATGGATATAATAAAGTTAATCCAATCTAAAGGACGAACAGCTGTTATCTCATCAGCATTTGAATCTGCTGTTGGGAGATCAGCCCTTGTATATCTGGCTTCCCAAACCAGCGATAATACTTCCCACGGTCTTGCAGTTAGCAACTATTTTCTAAATGATATTGCTGATGATGAGTTTCCAATAAAAAATGGGAGAATTGAGTTTAGTGAAAGAAACTATCCGCCCAATTTTAAGATGATTAAAGTATAGAAATGGGATTACAGATAAACAACTATGCGTTAGTTTCAAAAGAAATATCACTTACTAATTTCGAACTTTCAAATACGATACTCAATACTGCTGCAAGATTTTTTTTTGATGGAATTAAACCCGGTGACAGAGTAGCTATACTAAGTGAAAATTCAGTTGCTTTTGTGATCTCCATTTATGCGTTGTGGCGTATTAATGCTATCCCAGTTCCTCTAAATATAAGGTTAAAACAGAATGAGATAAATGATATAATTGAATTTGCAAATATTAAATATGTGTTAACAAGTCAAAAGCAAAATTTCGATGATCCCAAAACATTACAATTAAAATTATATTTAGAAAATTTCGAAAATCAACTTAATTATGATAATTCTGTTGATGGTGATGATATAGCTTTAGTATTGTTTACTTCAGGTTCTTCTGGAAATCCGAAAGGGGTAGAGATAACAAATAACAATATCTTCTCCAGTTATTTGAACATATCTTCTGAATATAATTTTACCTCAAAAGATAAGTTTTTAGCGTCACTTCCGTTTTATCATATTGGGGGATTTTCAGTTATCACAAGATCAATTCTTTCTGGTGCGACGCTAATATTACCAGAGTCACTTTCTGTTGAATCAATTTCAGCATCATTAACGGAATACGATCCAACTGTAGTTTCACTTGTGCCAACTATGCTAAAACGACTAGTAGAAAAAGACATCTCCCCAAACATCAACTTGAGATTAGCATTTATTGGAGGAGGTCCAAGTGATGATAAGTTAGTGGTTGGTTCAATAAAAAAAGGATGGCCCTTTGTAAAAGTTTATGGATCAACAGAGACATGCGCAATGATATCAGGGATTTCAAATGATGACCTAATTTCAAGACCAGCATCTGGCGGCAGAGCATTTAAAGGTGTTGAGATAATGATTTATGATGAAAATCGTAAAGAAGTTGACAACGGAATTATCGGTGAAATTGGAGTTAAGTCAGATTCTGTTGCAAGGGGATATTTAAAACAAGCAGAAATTTGGAAACAAAAAACACACAATGGAATTTACTTAACAGGGGATTATGGTTATCTAGATGAAGAAGATTTCCTGTTTGTAGTTTCTCGGCGTACTGATCTTATCGTATCTGGAGGAGAGAATATTGATCCGTCAGAAATTGAAAAAGTATTGCTGGAAATTGATCAAGTAAAGGAAACAGTTGTGTTCCCAACTGAAAATGAAGAATGGGGGCAGATTCCAGTTGCCGTGATTGTTTTCGAGGCTGGCAAAGAAATTGAAGAATTAGAAATTATTTCAACGCTTAAAAAAAGTCTTAGCACATTTAAAATTCCAAAGAAAATATTTGTCATCGACAAACTACCTCGCAATGAATTGGGGAAGGTGGATTTGCCAAGAATAAAAATAAAATTGGGTCTTAGTTAGCAGTAAGGAACGATCTAAATTCTTCTGGAATGTTACATTTGTTAAAATCATCTTTTTCCACAAAAATATGAACGCTTTTTACTACAGCCTTTTTCGTATCATTCAGATCTAGGAAGAATGTTGTCAGTTCAAATGAAGAATCTTTTATTAAGCTAACTTCGATATATATTTTTATCGTTTCATGCAGTCTAATTGGGGATTTGAATTCAGCTTCGGTTTTAAGTAGAGGTATCGCAAAAGTATCGTGATTAAAATAATTTGAAGTCAAATCGTTTGTCAGAATATATTCCTCATAAGCCGAATGGAATAATTCAAATACTCTTGAAAAAAAAAGTATTCCCTCATTATCACACATACTAAATTCGATAGTTCTTTTAGTCTGAAACATAATTCCTCAAAGATATTTTGTTCTCTAATTTACTAGTAACCATTTTTACATTCAATTCTTTAAATCATTTTCTCTATTTTTGTTGATCAAAAAAACTCTATCTGATCTGATGAAAAAAACAATTGCTGTTATATTATTTCTGATTGCCTCAATAATGATCGCACAAACTGGGACTGAGGAAATTAGGAAAACTTATTATCCAAATGGAAGCAGAAAAAGTTTCGGTGAATATGTAAATGGTAAACGGCATGGTTTGTATCATGAGTATTATGAGAGTGGATCGCTTTGGAAAGATTGGCATTTTGTTGATGATCTAGAAGAAGGTACATCGTTGTGGTATTTTGAAGATGGAACTTTAAGTATGGAGTGGAACTATCTGCATGGCAAACTTGAAGGAATGTCAAAGTGGTATTACGAAACAGGTGAGCTTTGGGCAGAACCAAACTATGTAAATGGGCTCCAAAATGGATTTACAAAAACATACTATAAAAGTGGTGCATTGCAGGGTATTTGGATTTATGTCAATGGTAAGCTTAGCGGACTATCAAAAATATATTTTGAAGAGGGAAGTCTTGAAGTGGAGCGAACATATTTAGAAGGAAAGCTTGATGGTCCAACGAAGGTTTACTACGATTTTGGAGAAGTTGCACTTGAGGCAAACTATAAAAATGACGAATTAGATGGAATATCATATCTTTATTATCCTGACGGATCAATTAAAGTGATAGACAATTATACTGATGGACAGATCATTAAACGTGAAAAATTTGAATATGGTTCTGGTGTTCCTAAAGTTGAGGAAAATTTTATGGAATATTTTCCGAATGGGATTGTCAATTCTGAGTTAAGTTTTAAACAGGGAAAACTAAGTGGTATAAGCAGACATTATTATGAAAGTGGTTTCCTAAGGTCTCAAGAGAACTACACAGATGGTGAGTATGATGGAGTTTCAACCTTCTATTCTGAAGAGGGATTTAAAAAGGAGGAGATCAGTTACATTCTAAGTGTAAAAAATGGACTTCATTCAATTTATGACGAAAAAGGTGCTTTGATAATCGAACAGAATTGTAAAGATGATGTTCTCGACGGTAAACTAAGAGAATATTATCCTAATGGGAACCTAAAAGTTGAAAAAGAATATGCTGTTGGAAAAATCTACGGTCCAGAGCTAACATACTTTGAATCTGGTGAGCTGAAATCAAAAATCTATTTTTCTGAATCGAAAAAGTCTGGCATCGCTACTTGGTATTTTAAGAATGGTGAGATCTCGGCATATTGCAAATATCAACATGATAAAATACATGGGCGACATTATTCATACTATTCAAATGGTATGCTT
Source organism: uncultured Ignavibacteria bacterium (assembly GCA_963751695.1). Taxonomy (GTDB): domain Bacteria; phylum Bacteroidota; class Ignavibacteria; order Ignavibacteriales; family Melioribacteraceae; genus SZUA-22. The sequence continues at coordinate 750,148 of CAVVVP010000003.1, forward strand.
AGATCTGAAGCCGAGTATGATAATGGGAGCCTCCTTTCACAAGTAAAATATAATGAAGAGGGAGGGAAGATAAAACCTCCAAGTACTGGAACTTAATTTCCTTTAAGTTGCTCTTTCAAACTTTCGGTTATTTCTTGCTGAGGCATTGATTTACCAGTCCATAACTCAAATGACCTGGCACCTTGCTCAACGAACATTTTCAATCCGTTTATTGTTGTAGCTCCTTCTCGTGCGGCTAGCTTGAGAAGCTTTGTAGAAATTGGATTGTAAACTATATCAAAAACAATTTGATTAGAATTAAAGGAGTCACCAATTTTTGTTGGAGAATCATCTTCTTTGGGATGCATTCCAATTGAGGATGAATTTATAATTAAGTGAGATTTTGATAATACTTTCACCAACTCTGGGGGATACAGTGAATGTGTCTTTATCTTTTCATACAACATTTTTGATGAGAAATATGATTTGATAGTATCAGCTCTTTGCACAGTCCGATTTATGATGTGAATTCTTTTAACATGAAAGTATCTAATTAATGTAAACACGACGCTGCGTGAGGCTCCTCCAGCCCCAAAGATAGAAACCGTAGAACCTTCAATATCACGTTTGTATGGTTTAAGAGTTTCCAAAATTCCGTGAACATCTGTGTTGTATCCTTGAAGTTTTCCGTTTTCATTTACTATTGTATTAACTGCCCCAACAATACTTGCACCCTCTGAGACGTCATTCAACAAGGGAATTACTTTTTCTTTATGCGGTATTGTTACGTTGAATCCTTTAATCCCTAATGCTACCATACCACGTAATGCATCTTTCAAATTACCAGAAGTAATATCAAATGGAAGGTAGATGAAATTAGTATCGGTAAGCTTAAATGCTAAATTATGCATAAAGGGTGAATAGGAATGTTTAATCGGATGACCAATAACTCCAACAATTTTTGATGATTGCGTTATTTTTCTTTGTTCATCCATTTACAGAATTAATAATTTCTCTATTTTGGTAATTTTGAAGAAGTTTCGGACTGTTCTTTTGTACTATCATTTCTTGAATTTGGATTAATAGAAAATGAAGATTTCAAATACTCCAATGCTTCAGTGTTATCATTCTTCAAAAATTTCCTCTTTACTTTTTCGTAATAAATAATTGCTTTTTCCGGCTTTAGCTTTATGCACATATTAAAAGCATTTATACTCTCCTTCCAATTCTCAGTTTCGGAATAAAGTTCTGCCAGTCTATTCCATGCAGTAAAATTATCCTTATCCAACTTAACTATATCTTTGCAGCTTTTAATTGCCTGCTTAATATCTCCAGTTGACTTATTGATGCTGACCTTTAATTGAAGAGCTTCAATCGATTTAGGGTTAATAGAGAGAGCAGTATTAATGTTTTTGAGAGCAGCTACTTTTTGACCTGTTAGATTGTAGCACGTTGCTCTAGCTAACCAAGCATCAAAATAATCATTGTATAATTTTATTGCCGCGGAGTATGAGTCAATTGCACGATTAAGTTTGTTCAAATCCTCGTAAGTTTGTCCAAGTGTAAACCAAAGGGCTTCATCTTTATCATCAAGTTCAACTGCTTTCTTCATGCAAATCAATGCTTTTTCAAGGTTTTCGTTATTTGCATAAGAAACCCCACAATTGAACCAAGAACTTGAAAATTTATCGTTTATAGCAATAGAAAGTTCAAAGTCTTGAATTGCTCTTTGAAAGTCTCCCTTTTTAATATAAACTATACCTTTGTTATACCACCCAGAATAACTAAACGGATCTATCTCTAAATATTTATCGTAAGCCACTAAAGCTTCATCAAGTTTATTTAAATACTCGTAACAGAATCCTAATTCATACCATGCTTCAAGGTAACCTTCATCAAGCTCAACAGCCTTCGCAAGGGATTCAATCGCTTTTTCATATTGATCCTCGCGTTCATATAATGTGCCTAGATTGTAATAAGCTTCCTCGTTGTTTTCATCAATCTCAATTACTTTTTTAAGAGTGATTGCTGCATCTTCAAAGAGACTAAGATTTTCTTCAGCGGTGGATTTTCCAAGAAGACTTTCTACGTCAGTTGGATTTAAAGTAAGGGATTGGTCGAAAGCTAAATATGAATTTATAAAATCAAATTTATTGTTGAGTAGAATGCCCTTTAACTGCCAGTATTCAGAGTTGAAAGCAAGAATATCCAATAGTTTTTCCACGAGACTTAGCCCATCGTCGTACCTATCGTAATCGAGGCACAAATGGATCGTTTCTTCAATAAAATCAGTTTGAATTACTGCTTGGCCCTCTTCAAAATGTTTTTTTGCAAGATCTATTTTAGATTGAAGAGATTGATCATCCATAAAAGGATCATTTAACTCTTCGGAATAATCGTCAAAAAATTCCATGAAACTCCAACAATAAAATATTACTTCTGCAAATGTACCACTTTACTTAATAAATAGATCAGCAATTTTTTCTGCATACCCCTTGGCATCGTAATCTCTAATGTTGATCAAGACTATTACTGTAAGATTGAATTCAGGTAATTTCATGTAGATGTTGCTAAATCCACAGGTTGATCCAGTATGATATTTTCTTTCAAAGTTCTTATAGGGGTCTAATCTCCAGCCAAATCCATAATCAGCCACTTTGCCATCTGGAAGCTGTGTTTTCTGAAAAGCTAAACTCAATTTCTCTTTCTTCAGCAAAGTGGCATTTTCAATTGAATCATTCCACTTGAGTAGGTCAGTTGTTGAAGAATAAATTCCACCGTCTCCAAGCACAGCACTCGTCAAACTTTGATCCGAAAAGACGAATCCTGAGTCTGAGTTGGCATAACCAAATGCTCGGTTGCTAATTGTTGAGATGCCATTTTCAAAGGCGATTGAATTGTTCATTCCGAGCGGTGTAAATATATTTTCATTAAGAAACTCGGCGTATGACTTACTTGAAATCTTTTCTATGATCAAAGCAAGAATTGCATAACCTGAGTTGCTGTATTTATGCAAAGTTCCTGGTGGGAAGTAGGTTGAGTCTTGTTCGAGTAAAATTTCAAGCACATCTTGATCCTTCAACGGGATCGCCAAGGTATCTGACATATAATTTTCATAATCCAAAATTCCGGATGTATGCTGTAGAATGTTCTTAATTTTTATTTCAGATTTATTTATTGGAAATTTTGGAAAGAACTTTCCAATGGGATCATCAAAAGAAAGCTTACCTTCGTTTTCCAACAACATAATAGACAATGCTGTAAATTGTTTTGTTATTGAAGCTAGTCTAAAATTTGTTTTCGGTTCGATCTTTAACTTAGCTTCAAGATCTGCCAATCCAAATCCCCTTTGATAAATGATTTTGTTATCCTTTTGAACTGCAACAGAAACTCCGGGAGTTTCATCATTAAATTCTGAAAAAATTGAATTTATTTTAGTTTCCATGTTATCCTCTTGATCGCATCCCAATAGAAGTAAGATTGATACTATGCCCAACAAACATTTTTGCATTAAATTCCTTGTTTTTAAATTGAGTAGAAATATATTATTGACGGATTAATCCCTAAAAACTACTGCTGACAAATATCCCACAACACTATTTATATCACCTGAAACGTCACTTGAGTCAGTGTGTGAAAGCACCTCTGCCTTTGATTTTGCTTGAAGTTCTGCTCCTTTCAATAAGGCAACAATCCCTCCGCCTCCGCATGCTTCACAAAGATGATTTTCCAGACCATTCATTAAATCTTGGTAGTTGAATGTATTGATGTTGTATAGGATTGTAGAATCAATTCTATCGGCTTTTTCTTTCTTATAAAAATGGGAAAGGTCTGAGCTGACAATTACCACAGTTTTTTCATCCATTGATTTTGATAATGACTCTGCCAAATCATCAATAAACACTCGACTCTGATCTCCAATAACCACTGGCACGATCGAAAATTGATTCCTTATTTTTTGCAAGAATGGCAATTGTACCTCAAGTGCATGTTCATATCCATGACCTTCTACTCCATAGAATATACTTTCACTATTTTCTAGGATCATTTCGGCCAGATCCTTATTGACAGGAACTATGCCTAGAGGAGTTTTATAAGCGTCACCATTATAAATAGAAATTCCACTAAAAAATTCTCTATGACTAGGTGAGATTATAATTACTGTCTCGAATTCCGCATCATTTTTTAGCACATTATATCCGTATGCCGCAGTTTTTCCAGAGTATACATAGCCGGCATGGGGAGAGATAATTCCGACAACATTTGTATATCGCTTTGCTGGTTTATAAGTATTAAGCAATAAAGTTAATTGTTTATCTAACTCTTCTTCATCGGCCGGATAGAACATTCCAGCAACAGCTTCTTCTCTAATTGTTTCCATTGTTAAACTCCTTCTCTGAAAACACTTCAGCTGTAAATAGATCAATGTTTAAAACTCTTTCTCTCCACAGATCCCTATAAAAGCCAGCTTTCTCGCACAATGCTGATAAATACTGGTCTTTATTCATATTATGTTCATTTGGAACTTGAGGGAGCAGCAAACCGCGTTTTCCACTCTCTGATAATATCAGCCCATGTTTACCAACAACAATATCTTCGTAAGTGTTCATTGGAAAAGGTTCGGATAGGACAGAAATTTCGATGCTGACATGGCTATATTCATCTTTAGTCAATTTTTGAAAACGAGGATCAGCAATAGCAGCTTGAACAGCAGCATCTTTGACTGTCTGGGAAAGTGGAGAGTTTGAGGTTATATATCCTATACATCCCCTTAATGAACCTTTTATAGTAAGTGTTATAAAGGCTCCCTTTTTACTAACAAATAGTGGATGTTCCCTAAAATCAATTTCTTGTGCTTCTGTTTGCTGAAAAAGTGAACGAATTGAATTACGAGCTAACTTCAGAAGAATTTGTTTTTCTTCTTTGCTAATATCCATGACAGTCCCTCCAACTATTCAACTAGTTCGTATACAAAAACCTTGGTCTTTTCCTTTATGAAAACCAATAAATTATTATAAAGAAAAAATGAGTCGGGCGCAAATGCATTTAGAGTAGTGTTTAGTATTTCTTTAAATACTGTCTTTCTTTTGAGAATATTGTAGGCAATAAGAGTGTTTATCAGTCCTCTATTCTTGCTTTGTGAATGATAATTAAAGATAAGAAAATTTCCCTTAGATATATATTCAACTTTTCCTTTCACTAAAAGCTTATTTGTTTCTTCGTTTATCAATTTATCGATGGTTTGATTCGTAGATGAGCCATAAAAAAATTCTGGAAAAGCGTAATTACTATAATCGGTTTCACTATCAGCAATAATTTTTAACTCATTTATGTTTGTTGGATTCTGGCCGAGGTCATCAATAAGTTCTCCATTTTTAGGATCAAGAGTAAAAACTTGCTTACCTTCGAATCTTTCCTGATAGACATAAATTTTATCATCCAAAATAAAAAGAAATGAATAAAGTTCGTTTTCCCATAGCACTTTTTGCGAGATAATATCAAATGCAAATATACCCTTATGTCCAGGCATATCAGGCTTGGCAAACTTGTGAAAAAAGATCACATCCCCGTATATTGCTTCAACACCCAACCAATATTTTTCTTCCATTTGTTGATTTGTGAAAATGGTTTTTCCAGAATTTAGATCAAAACAATGGAAAAAAGCTTCCTTTTCTTCAGTGTTTCGAGTTTCGACTAGTAGTTTTTCTGGCTCACTTATCTTTATTCGCCAAATTTGATTTCCATCTGAATATGAGTATTTCTTTTTAAGCTTCATAATCTTTCTTCATGTGCATTGTAATTATTGAATCGGTTTAAATGTTGCCGTGAAATGTCTTAGCATTGGGGCTTCATAAGTTATCTTAAAACCTTTTAGGTTCATACGATTATTGAAGACTTCAATAACAACTTCTGAAACATAATCAATATGACTCTGAGTATACACGCGCCGAGGAATTGCCAAACGTACCAACTCCATAGAAGGAGATATAATTTTGCCTTCTTGATCATACTTGCCGAACATAACACTCCCTATCTCAACAACACGTATACCTCCTGTTATATAGAGTTCGCATACAATGGATTGCCCAGGAAACTGACTTGGTTTGATTTGAGGAAGAAATCTACTTGCATCAATATAAATTGCATGTCCACCTGGAGGTTCAATTATTGGAACTCCTGCCTCCAGCAGCTTGTTCCCAAGATATTCGGTGCTTTTAATTCGATAACGAAGATAATTTTCATCCAGAATTTCCTCTAATCCTTGCGCAACGGCTTCAAGATCACGACCAGCGAGACCTCCGTATGTTGGAAAACCTTCTGTTACAATCAGTAAGTTTCTACATTTCATTGCAAGTTCTTCATCATTCAAAGACAAAAAACCTCCGATGTTTGCAAGACCATCTTTCTTCGCGCTCATGGTTGCACCGTCGGCATAAGAGAACATTTCCTGAGTAATTTCAAGTATAGACTTCTCTTTATAACCTTGTTCTCTCTTTTTGATAAAATAAGCGTTCTCTGCAAACCTGCAAGCATCAAGAAATAAGGGAACATCATACTTCGTGCAAATATTTTTTACTTCACGGATATTCTGCATTGAAACTGGCTGACCACCACCAGAATTATTTGTTATTGTTATCATAACTAAAGGAATATTTTCAACACCTTTCTCTTGAATATAATTTTCAAGCGCATCAATATCCATATTGCCCTTAAAGTCAGCTCTCTGCTCCGGATGTTTTCCTACCTCTACCAAGATGTCTACAGCTTCTGCACCACTAAATTCAACATTCGCTCGTGTTGTATCAAAGTGAGTGTTGTTTGGAATGAACTTACCTTCCCCCCCTAAAATTGTAAATAATATTTTTTCAGCAGCTCTCCCTTGATGAGTTGGAATTATAAATTGATCACCAGTGATTTTTTTTACCGTTTTTTCAAAACGGTAAAAACTCTTTGATCCAGCATAAGATTCATCTCCCTCCATAATACCTGACCATTGTTTAGCACTCATTGCTGAAGTACCACTGTCTGTAAGAAGATCAATTAAAACATCTTCAGCTTTAATTAAAAATGGATTATACCCAGCATCCTTAAGTATTTTTTCCCGTTCTTCTTTGTTTGTAAACTTGATCGGTTCAACTGATTTGATTCGAAATGGTTCAATTATTGTTTTCATAATTTATCTCTAAAACTTTATTGAAAACTTAATGGAATGAACTAATAATTACAACATGAACATTATTTCATTAAATCATTGTAATTATACTTCAAACTTAAATAAAGAAATGTTATTTTTAGTCAATTGCCAATTAAATAATTGTTCCACAAATAACAGGAGAAATTATTATGGAAGAACAAAATGACCAAAATCTAAATCCAGAGCCAACAGAAATTGAGGAAGAACTAGAAGAAGAAGAATTTAGCCACACCGATAAGATGGTGGGTGTTTTTACTGAACCAGTAAATACATTTACAAAGATGGCTAAACAAGAAACACACACAACAGATTGGGTAATTCCACTTCTTGTTTTTATAGTTTTATTAATTGCTTCGACAGTCATAATGCAGACTAATCCACAGATTAAATACGATATGGTTGAGAAGCAAATAGAACAAGTAGAAAAAGGCTTGGATGAAGCAGTAAAAAATGGCCAAATGACTCAGGATCAAGCTGATACACAGATAGAACAAACAAGAGGATTTATGGAAAATGCTGGTGCCGCAATGCTAATTCCACAAGTCATTGGAATCTTAATTATTTCATTTATTGTATTCTTTGTTGTCAGTGGGTATTACTTTGCTCTTTCAAAATTTGGACTAAAAGGAGAGGGCACATATAAAGAGAGTATGGTTGGATACGGATTGCCCTTTTATATTGCTGGAGTTCAAGTTATCCTTGTTTTGATTCTCTCAATGGTAATGAATAAAATGCTAACCGATACAAGTGTTGCAAGTTTTATTGATGCTGATAAAACACAAATTTTAGGATTTTTACTAAGTAAATTGGATCCACTTTCAATCTGGTTCTATTTTGTCGTTTCTATAGGTTTATCCAGAATGTTTAAGGCAGAGAATTGTAAGAATTATGTGATTATGGTTTTTGTATCTTGGATAGCGTTCAGTCTAGTATTCTTCTATCTTGCAAAAGCAGTACCAGCTCTAAGCTTTATGAATATGTAAATCTAAATAATATTGAATCTGTCAAATAGAGATTTCATTATTGTGGAGTCTCTATTATTTTATGTTGTCCTTCTTCAAATCGTGTTTCATTTTCCAGAATTCCCCCCATTCTGCAAGAAGATTCCACGAATAGATCCCATGATCAAAACCATCTTTCCAAGTGATTTGGATAGCATAACTTCCAACAACTTCAATATTTCCAATTTCATATTTGCCAGGCTTGTCCGGACCTTGAGGGGCAGGTTCATAATGGGTCCAGAGAATAGTTTCTCCTTTGTTGGAGGCATCAGGTGATTCATCCCTTAAAAATTTCAGTGGAATTGTGTGCTCTCTTCCATCGTTCCAATCAATTGTGAGCGATTCTTGTCCATTCTTTTTTATTTTGGTCGGTTTTAACATTTTAATATATATCCGCAATTGAACTGTAATCCGGGTCAAATAATCGTTTATAATTAGTTAGTGCAAATGAATCGGTCATACCTGAGATATAGTCGCAAACTATCCTTGCGCGTTCGATTTTATTTTCTGCACTTTTGAGTAGTTGATCGGTAAAATTAGGAAGTAATTTAAATCCTTTTAGTTCCTCAACATAATTTTCTTTGAAAACATTGAAGATCATTTCGATCATTTGGTTCCCTTTAAATTCCATTTGATGAAGTTGAGGTGAATGGAAAACAAGATCTGCGGCAATTATTTTGTACATTCTTACTCGCTCAATTATTCTATCATCAACGGACAAAATATATTTGTAACGATTTGTTGTGTCATCCATAAATGTTTTTCGTTCTTTTATTGAGCACGCTAAAATAAATTCTCCAATCTGTGAACCAAATTTCGATTTGTACTTCTCGTTTTTAATCCACTCCTCAATTTTTTCAATGGTTTTTAGACTTTCTAGTGAAAGTGAACCTGAATTATTTTCTTTCCACTGCTCAATTTTCTTAATAGTAATGAAACCGCCTGAGATCGAGTCAACTAGATCATTAACAGCATATGCGGTATCATCAGCCCAGTCCATTATTTGACATTCAATGCTTCTGAAATCGTTAAGTCTATTGGGATCAGATAATTCTGAAGGCAGATTGGTTTTACCAAACACGAAATTGATATAATCTTTCTGGTAATCATAAATAAAGTGATTCAGAGGATTATTAAAACTCGAATATGTCGCTTTATACTTAAGAACTGCATCTACAAAAGCTCGGCTCGGCTTCATACCTCTACGATTTTTTCCTATTGTATAGAAAATGTCTGTCAGAAGTCTGAGAGTTTGAGCGTTACCCTCAAAACCTCCGTAGGGAGTCATTAATTTGTTCAAAGTCCGTTCGCCCGCATGCCCAAATGGGGGATGACCCAGATCATGCGCCAGACATGCTGATTCAACTAGGTCTTGATCAATAAAATATTCTTCATTGAAAATGTTACTATGTTTTTTTGTTACAAAATTGCAGATCGATCTTCCAATCTGTGCAACTTCGATGGAGTGTGTTAATCTGGTACGATAGTAATCGTTTTCTCCTGGTAAGAAGACTTGGGTTTTTCCTTGAAGTCTCCTAAACTCAGATGAATGAATTAATCTATCTCTATCAATCTGGAATGGAGTTCGATAATCTTCGTTTCTTGAACTTTCGGAAACTCTTTCGTAATCAAACTCGTTATAGAATAAATTTTTCAAATTTTTTCTTCTCTGATTACTTGGTTCTTCGCCAATTGATTTTATCTCCCTCTTTAATATTGAGGGAGTCTGTATATTCAGCATTTACCTCAACTACGAATTTAGCTGGTTTGGTCGATCGGTAATGTCCTTCATCAAATGGAATTGCATTTTTGTGAATTGTTACAATTTCATTTTTTGCATTCACGAAGATAATATCAAGAGAGATCATCGTATTTCTCATCCAGAAAGATTGCATAGATTCTGTGGGAAATAGAAAGAACATTCCCTGATCAAATTCCATCTTATCTCTATACATCATTCCTTTTGTCCTAGAATTATAGTCCTCTGCAATTTCAATATCAATTTTGGAAATATATTCATTCGAATCATTTGTAAAAGTGAGTTCTCCATTTTTTTTAAAATCAATTGCTGTATACGATCTCATAACATTACCATCACTTTTATTTTCTGTGTTAACAAGCAAATTTCCAAACGCCAAATAGAGAACTAATCCTAGTATTAGGATAATTGCAATTAACTGGATTGGTTTGTTTTTTTTCTTTACCGATTTTCCCTCTCTATTTGCCATTATCTTCTTAGTAAATTTTATTAAATGAATTTATGTTTACATTTTAAAAATGCAATTTACAATTTTTTATGGATTTTAAGTTATGTCCAACATTATTAAACGAGAATTGCTTGATATTCCAGACTCAAAATTAGGATTAATAAAAAGTGGATGGGGTGATAGCTGTGTGGAAAATGCTGAGGTGGAAAGAATAACTTATCTTTCTGATGGATTGAATGTTAAAGGTTACCTGGCATATCCAAAAGATTCCTCAAGAAAATATCCTTCTGTCATTTGGAATCGAGGCGGCATAGGAAATGCAGGAGTCATTGATTCATTTAATGCTCGCGGAATTTTTGGACAATTAGCAAGCTGGGGATATGTTGTATTTGCAAGTCAATATAGAGGTAATGATGGAGGCGAAGGAACTGATGAATTTGGTGGCGAAGATGTAAATGATATTCTAAACTTACTTCCATTAGCAGAAGAAGTTGATGTTGCTGATAGTTCAAGATGGGGGATAGAAGGGTGGAGCCGCGGTGGTATGATGACATATTTAGCATTAACAAGAACTGATATTTTCAAAGCTGCAATTGTAACTGGGGGAATTGCTAATCTTAGGTGTAATGCAGACGAAAGCCCATTTATGAAAAAATTGTATCAAGCCACAATGGGAAAATATGGAAGCGAAGATTTTCAGAAAAAGTGTAGCACAAGATCAGTAATAAATTTTTCTGAAAAACTAAGTAAAGATACACCTTTACTTTTAATGCACGGCACAAAGGATGAGCGAGTTCTCCCGCACGATACAATTGATCTTTCTATGAAACTGCTTGAACTTGGTATAGAATTCAGACTCGTTATATTTGAGGGGGGGGATCATTTTCTTAAATCGCATCGACAAGAAGTAGACTCTCAAAGAAAAATTTGGTTTGATAAATATCTGAAAGGAACTAAAAATTCGTAAAGTTAAACAAATTCAAACTTTAACTAAAGATTAGTATATTTGCCTCATAAATAAGATAAATGATATGAAAATAAAGGAAATTCAAGATCAGTTAGTAGAGGAATTTGAAGAAATTGATAGTTGGGAAGATAAGTATGCCAAGATCATCAAACTGGGCAAAGAACTTCAACCTCTAAGTAACGAACTGAAAATTGAAAAAAATAAAATTGAGGGATGCCAATCACAAGTTTGGGTTCATGCTAGATACGAAGATGGCAAAATGTATGTTGCTGCAGACAGTGATGCAATGATAGTAAAAGGTTTAATCGCTTTACTTGTAAAGGTGTATTCCGGACATGAACCTGATGAAATTTTGAGTTCACCTCCAGAGTTTTTGCAAAAGATAGGGATTGACAGTCATCTTTCTCCAACAAGAAAAAATGGGCTTGGAGCAATGCTAAAGCAGATTCAGCTATTTGCTGTCACTTATAAGGCTCTCTCAGCAGCCCAATAGATAGTTAAACAAAAACAATTCACAAAAATTATTTAGAAATAATAAAATTTAAAAGGGTAATTCATTTATGAAAGAAAGAGTTAGTGAAATTAAAGAGGCAATAGCAAAACAAAAAACCAAAATTGATAATAGTATTTCTGAAACGACAATTATTCTTGCTGCTGGACATGGAAAAAGGATAAAATCGCACACTTCTAAAATGTTACATAAAATCTGGGAAAAACCTACAGTTGAGCGAGTTTATGATGCTTCCAAAAATGGTCTTAAAAATGTAAATTCAGTTATCGTTGTTGGAATAAAAGCAGAAGATGTCATGAGTGTGATAGGAGAAAGAGAGAACACACTATTTGCATATCAAGAAGAACAAAATGGAACCGGCCATGCAGTTCAGGTTGCTTTAGAAAAAATTGAAAAAAATTATAACGGGACCATCTATATTCTGCCTGGTGATATGGGATTAATCGACATTGAAACTATAGAAAACTTTAAACAAAATTTTATCAACTCTAAAGCCGATATGATGGTTTTAACTGGGCTATATGAAGGAGATCCCAAAAATAATAATTATGGAAGGATTGTTAGAGTCAAGGAAAAAGATGTAAACGGAAATTGGTCTGGTGAGGACAAAGGAAAAGTGATCGAAATCATCGAGCACAAAGATATTTTAAGTCTGGACGAAAGCAAAGCACACGTAGCTATTTTCAATGGAAAAGAGTACAGGTTCACCAAGAAAGAGTTGATAGAGAACAATGAGTTCAATTCTGGTGTTTATGCTGTTGATTATAAAAAAATGAATCAATTGATCAACAATCTGGATAGCAACAATGTTCAGGGAGAAATTTATATTACTGACTTAATTTCAGTATTCAATAATAATGGATTAACCGTAAGGGCAGTTCCTCCAAAAGAACAACATGTGCTGATGGGCTTTAATAATAAGTCCGTACTTCTTCAAATGGAAAATATTGCTCGAGAAATTATTTATGATCAATTAAAAGACATTGTAGCTTTCGAAGATCCTTATGATTTTTTTATACATGAGGATGTCGTTCAAGAAATAATTGATTTAGATAAAAAAGGACAACCGTTAGATATAAAAATTGGAAAAGGAGTATTCATTGGTCAGAAAGTTAAGATCAATTTTAATCTAAACCTTATGAAGAATGTTTATATCAACGGTAATGTTGTATTTGGAGAAAATGTTACCATTTCAGAAAATGTTCATCTTTCGACGTTCGTACATCAAGCCATGAAACTTGGAAATAATGTTGAAGTATTTTGGGGAGATATTATTAAAGGAAATATTGTAATTGAAGATGATTCAAGAATTGAGTCTAGTGTTAACATGACTGGAAGTGATGAATTCCCATTACGAATTGGAAAGAATGTGCAAATTAAGGGAACAAGCTACCTTTTTGGAAGCATAGTAGAGGATAATGCATTTATAGAACATTCAATCTTAATTAAGAAAAAGATTGAGAATATAAAAACCAAGGATGGAAAATCTAGAAAGATTAGATACTACCTACCCATGCCTGAAGGTTTGGATTCAATTTCAGATATATAAAAAAAGCGATGTCAATATTAATTGACATCGCTTAAATTCTAAAAATTTGAATATAATTATTTTTCAGTGCTAAGTTTATTTACATGTCTTGTAAGAGAAGACTTTCTTCTGGCAGCAGTATTTTTGTGTATTTTACCTTTACCAACAGCTTTATCAATATATGAGACCGCTTCTTTTAATAGAACTTCTGCTTCTGCTTTATCACTTGAAGTATGAACTTTCTTTATAAGAGTTTTTACTTTAGATAATGTAGCTTGATTTCTTACTCTACGTCGTTCACTTTGTCTAATTCTTTTCTTCGCTGACTTATGATGAGCCATATTTTATCCTAATATTAAATTTAACAAGAACACAAATATACGATTATCGATTTTTGATGTCAATGTTTTCTGTTTTAACGATTTCACTCTAATTTTAATATTGTTATTTTTGTTAATCATTTAGAATTACACTTTTATGCTCAAAATAAACGAAATATTTCATTCTATTCAGGGCGAGAGCACTTACGCCGGTCAAAGATGTGTGTTTGTTAGATTAACTTACTGCAACTTAAGATGCACATATTGCGATACTGAGTATGCTTTCTATGATGGGAAAGATCAGTCGATAGAATCAATTATTGATGAAATTAAAGAATGCGATTGTAATTTGGTAGAGATCACAGGTGGCGAGCCGCTCATGCAGGAAGAATCGTTGGAGTTAATGACCAAGTTGTGTGATCTAAACTATGAAGTCTTGCTCGAAACCGGTGGGAGTCTTCCAATTCAAAATGTAGACAAAAGAGTAATGATAATTTTGGATCTAAAAACTCCATCAAGCGGAATGATGAAAAAAAATCTCTATAAAAATCTTGATTTCATCAAAAAGACCGACGAGATAAAATTTGTTATAGGTTCCCGAGAAGATTATGAATGGAGTAAAGAAACAATTGAAAAGTACAAGTTGGAAAATAAATGTCCAATACTTTTTTCTGCAGTATTTGGTGAACTAGAACCAATAACATTATCAGAATGGATATTAGAAGATAAACTCAATGTTAGATATCAATTACAAATGCATAAATTTATTTGGGAACCAGATAAGCGGGGAGTATGATGAAAATTGCGAAAGATTTTAGATGGGAAATGGGTCACAGACTTCATTGTCACAAAGGAAAATGTTACAATTTGCATGGTCATTCTTACAAGCTACAAATTGAGTTTGATGGTAGTGTTGATCCTGCAACGGGAATGGTTCTTGATTATTTTGATGTGAAGGATATTGTTGCACCAATTGTTGAACGACTTGATCATACAGTTGCAGTTTGGGAAAAGGATTTAGAATTAATTGAAAAACTTAAGGAATTGAGTTCAGCTCATGTGATATTACCATTTGAAACAACTGCAGAAAATCTGGTAGGATATTTTTTATTAGAGGTATCTAAAGCTAAATTGCCAAAGGGAATTAGTAAAGTTAAAGCACGAGTCTGTGAAACCGAAAATACTTATGCTGAGGATGAAATGGAACTATAGTTTCTACAGTGTTAGTTTATGAAATCCAAACCAAATTTCATTCTAAAAATCTTATCAACAAAACTTACTGGAAATATTATTTTTGTGTCAAAGTAACTGGGGCATATACTTTGGTTTTAAATTGATGAAGAATTTTTTCTTCTGTTTGATTTATTGATGGTGCCATTAGTCCATAGCCAGCATTATTTATCAGGATATCAATCTTTCCAAATTTTCGCAAAATACTTTCCACGGCTTTAAGTTAATCATCTTCGTTTTTTACATCAAGTTTCTGAAAATATCATCTTTATTTCTAGCAGTTGCAGCAATAGAAAAACCTGAATTAAGAATTTCTTTCGATAGTGTTTTCCCAATGCCAGAAGAACATCCAGTTATTAAAACAACATTATTAGGAATCATGATTTTTCCTTAATTAATTTGTCTAATAGACCAGGAAGGATTTCACCAGATTTACCAATTAGAGAACAGTTCACTGCACTAGTGATGTCTGTAGGTTCAATATTAATTTCAACAAGATAAGATCCACCTTCTTTCGCTGAAATGGGGATATATGCAGCTGGGTAAACAACTGCTGAGGTTCCGACAATAAAGCATACATCACTCAATCTTGCTTTTCTTTCTGCTTCGGTAAAGACATCCTGTGGAAGCATTTCTCCAAACCAAACAACGTCTGGCCTAATTCTGCCGCAACATTTTTTACACTTTGGAGCTTCTTCAACATCAAGGAATTCATCAATTCCATAAAATGTTTTACAGTCCATACAAAAATTACGTTCAATATTACCGTGTACTTCAAGTATGTTCTTACTTCCTGCTCGTCTATGCAGATTATCAACATTTTGTGTTACAACTGTAACTTCATGAATGTGCTTTTCAAACTCAGCAATAGTTTTATGGCCAGGATTAGGACCAGTGTCTCTAACTATCTTTCTTCTATATTGATACCATTCCCATACAAGGTCTGGATTTCGCATGAATCCATCCATGCTTGCGAGCTCTTGAGGAGACATTTTGTTCCATAGTCCGCCTTTTCCACGGAAAGTATCAATTCCACTTTCAGCGGAAATACCAGCACCTGTAAAAAACAAAATTGATCTTGCATATTTAAGTTTTTGGATAAGTTCTTTGGGATACTCCATTCTAATACCCTCAAATATGATTGAAAGTTAAGTAGGACTAAAAATCGAAAAGTGAATCTTTCGGTTTTTCAACTTCATCCACAGGTGGCACATATATTGCAGTTTCAGCTAATCGAATGAAGTTTGTCCAATTGGATTTGTCTTGCTTCTCGTTTTTAATTGATCCTAGAAATGCATTGGATTTTGCACTAAGCTCATCAGCGTGATAAAGCACCATAGCTTCAGTCATTTTGGGAAGTACAGGAGAAGCATGCTCAAGTTTTCCCTGATGACTTAACACCAAGTGAATTAATTGATTCTTTAGTTCTTCAGGAAAATCTGAAATCTCTTTCGCTTTTTCTTCAACTTTCATTGCGGCAATTACGATATGACCAACTAATCGGCCTTTGTCGGTATAGTCGAATGAAGTTTCATAAGTAAGTTCTTCTACTTTTCCGTAATCATGCAGAATTGCAGCGGTGATTAAAAGATCTCGATTCAGCTCTGGATGTATTTTACACATCAGATCACAGATTTTTATTATTTCTAATGTATGCTCAAGAAGACCATGAATATAAGCATGATGCCAAGATTTACCAGCGGGAACATTGAAATATTTTTCTTTCGTTTTCTCTTCAAATATTAATTCTAGAAGAGATTTAAAATGGATGTTTGAAATTGAGTTAATAGAATCGTTAAATTCTGATTTCATTTCATCAAAAGGTCTATCTGAACTTGGAAGAAAATCAGCATGGGAAACCTCTTTTTCCTTGACAGCACTAATGTTTTTAACTTTTAATTGTGATATTCCATTAAATTCCTCAAACTGGCAAATAACTTTAACGATTGACCCTTCTTTGGCTTGATTGTAAAATACTTCAAAACCATCCCACATTTTCGCAGTAATTGATGAAGACTTGTCTCTCAATTCAAGATCAAGATACTCTTTGCCTGCACGCGTACTTTTCTTCTCAATTTTTGTGAGCAAGAGATACAACGAAGTTGACTCGCCTAAATTAAAGTCTACTATTTTTTTTTGATTGAGCATAATATTCTTAATTTATTTTAATTTCTTAATTACCGTTGAACTTGGAAGCGAAACGATTACAGATCGATTGAGCATTTCAATTGAGACTGACAAAGTTTGCTCATCTTTGCTTACCATTGAAACAACGCCTTCTAGTCCCCTCATTGGTCCTGATCCAATTTCTACTTTTGTTCCTTTTATCATCCCATTATAAACCGTAACTTTTTCTGCATTATTTAGGAGCTGTTTTAGATTATCAATTTCCCAATCTGGTATTACCGCCGGTTTTCCATTAAAAAAAATCGTTCTTACAACAGAATCACATGATAGTGCAAGATTTCTTTCAGTTTCATCAGCCTTTATAAATATATAACTTTTAAAAAGGGGCTCAGTGATCTTCTTCTTTCGGTCACTCCACTGCTTAATTACTGTTGTTGTTGGCAAATATGTTTCAACATCATATGATTTGATTTGATCATTTGCTTTGAATTCGTGTCTTGGCTTAGTGTAAAGGGCGAACCATTTTTTCATAACTTTGTATCTATCGCTGTTTTTTTAGTAATCTAGTTATTGTATTTATTAGTTGTTTGTCTTCTGCTGTTTCTAGAATTAATTGATCTACCATATAAGGCTCATATTTATCTGAAATCTCATTATCAAGACTCTCAGTTAGAACAATTAATGATACGGAGTAATATTTGTCTCGGTTTCTAACCAGTTTTATTAATTCTAGGCCATCCATCAATGGCATGCTGTCTTTCACTATAATAATTGTTGGAAGTTCTGTTTCGATCAATTGGACTGCTTCAAAGCCACTTGTTTTATTGATAATTTCGTAATCAGGAAAAACATCACTCAGCAATTTACTCTTTAATTTATGATAATCATTTTCAGGATTAACTATCATGATCTGATTTTTTGCTTCTGGAATCGTGCAGTGAAATTCGCTGCCCTCACCTTCAGTTGAATAGAACCAAATATCACCATTCAGGTTATTAAGAATCTCTTTAACAACAATCAATCCCATGCCGCTGCCTGGTTCATTGTTTGTTCCATTTTTCGAAAATTTCCGATCAAGTTTAAATAATTTTTCCTGATCCTCACCAGAAATTCCAACACCGCTATCCTTAATAACTATCTCTATCAATCCCCCTTTAAAACTTGTCAGCAGAGATAGTTACTAGAGAATCTTGGTGGGAGTATTTAATAGCGTTATTAAGAATATCCGAAACAGCCTTTCTTAACTGCTTTTCGTCACTATTAGCAAAAATATTGGCGGGAATGTTTTGATGAATATCAATGTTCTTTCTAACTGCCTCTCCTGTCTGTTTTGACACAGCAGTTGAGATCAAGTTGCGTAGGTTTAAGCGCTGATTTTCAATGACAGTTTTGCCCGTTCTTAATCTTGACCAGTCAAGCAAGTGTTCAATAAGTTTCAATTGAAGCTGGGCTCCATCGTAAATGTAACTTAAATATTCTTTTTTCTCTTTCTCATGAAGAGTATCATCATTCATTAGTATTTCTGAAAAACCGAGTATGGTTGTATATGGAGATTTGAGATCGTGGGAGACAACAGAAATAAATTTATCTTTCAATTTGTCCAAATCTACTAGAGATGAATTTTGATCCTCCAACTCTTTGCTTTCATTTCTAATGCTTGATATGTCGATGATTACAGAGTGATATCCTATTATGTTATCATTACTATATTCCGCAAGTAGTTTTTCATTTAACCAAACGACTTCATCCCTATCATTGATTATTCTATATGATATGGAGAATTCTTTACCATACTCGCCAGACAAAAATTCTGACATTTGGTTTTTAACTCTCAACTTATCTTCCTCATGTAAAATAGAAGCAAGCTTATTGGGGAGCTCCTCAATATCCTCCGCAGAGTAGCCAGTTAAATTTTTAATTGTACTTGAATATTCAATATCGAGTCTCGTTCCAAAAGTAGCTTTTGAAAAGAAAAGATTTCTGAATTCTGAAGCAAATATATTTAGGCTTTCTTGATTCACTTTAGGATCACATCATATTTTAAATCATATAATTCATATGTACAATGATAATAAAGATTACTATTAATATTCTTCCTCATTTGGTTTGGAAGGTATGTCGAGTTCTTCAATTTTTCTGTACAACGATGATAAACCGATTGATAATGCTTTTGCTGCTTCTTCTTTACTGTAATTGTGGTTCTTAATAACTGAAGCTATATGCTCTTTTTCAAAATTTCGAATCGCTTCTTTCAACGAATCTGGAAATTTATGTGTATTGAAGTCAGTTCTGATATAGTCAGTCAAATTGGAGAGTTTAATTGTTTCGTCATCTGAAAAAATAACTGCTCTTTCAATAATATTTTCTAGCTCTCTAACTCCACCTCTCCAATTATAGTTAATCAATGCTTTCATTGCAGCGGTGTCAACACGAAGAATCTTCTTACCCATTTCAATAGAATATTTTTCCACAAAATGATTTACAAGCAATGGTATATCATCCTTTCGTTCGTTGAGAGAGGGGAGACTGATTTCAATGACATTTAATCTGTAGAATAAGTCTTCTCTAAATTCACCCGCAAGCGATTTCTCGTATAAATTCTGATTTGTTGCAGCAATAATTCTGACATTTGTTGAAACTGTTTTAGTACCACCAACTGGGAGGAATTGTTTATCTTCAATTGCACGCAGCAGCTTCACTTGCATGTTCAATGGTAAATCCCCAATTTCATCTAAGAACAAAGTGCCACCATCAGCAACTTTGAAAAGTCCCGCTTTGTCTTCAACAGCGCCAGTAAATGCTCCTTTTTTATGACCAAACAACTCACTTTCGATTAAATTCTCGGATATAGCTCCACAGTTTATTGGGAGAAATATACTGTCTTTTCTATTACTCTTAAAATGAATTGCTTTTGCTACAAGTTCTTTGCCTGTGCCGCTTTTCCCGGTAATTAGAACATTACTGTTTGTAGTTGCTACTTGATTGATCAGGTTAAAAACCTTCTTTATCACCATGCTATCGCCAATAATATTTTGGTATCCACCGCTTGTAGATATATGTTGTCTTAATGATTTGTTCTCTTGCGAAAGTCTTCTGTAGTTGAATAATTTTTTAAGTCTTACAGTAAGTTCATCAAACTCAACTGGTTTTATAAGATAATCGTAAGCTCCTTCGCGAAGTGCTTCAATTGCAGTATTGACAGAAGCATAAGCGGTCATTACTATAAAGAATGTATCTGGACTAATCTTATTTGCTTGGTTCAGCAAAGCCATTCCATCGAGATTGGGCATTTTTATATCTGTGATCACAACATCAAAAGATTCGTTCTTTATTAACTCAAGCGCATCAAGTCCATCAGAGGATGTTTTCGTTTGGTAACCCTCATCATCAAGCACGAGTTGCATTGAATCTCTGAGTGTCTTTTCATCATCCACGATTAATATATTCATTGACATTTTAATTTTCCTCTAATTTTTATTTACCGGGAGCTTAATTGTAAAGATAGATCCTTCGTCAACCTTACTCTTTACAGTAATATTACCATTTAGTTTTTTAATAATCCCATAGCTGACTGAGAGTCCCAATCCCGTTCCTCTTCCAACTTCTTTTGTTGTAAAAAACGGATCAAAAATCTTGTTTACTATATCAGGATTCATTCCACAGCCATTATCTTTTATGTCTATACAAACAAAGTTGTTATCCAAATATGTTTTTACCTCGATTTTTCCCTCACCGGCAATTGCATCTAATGAGTTTATAAGAATGTTTACAAATACTTGCAGTAATTGATCTGGAACGACATTGATCATTGGAAGATCAGAATCCATACTTGTTACGAACTCAACATTCTTAACTCGCTTGTCATACTTTACAATACCGACAGAAGTTTTAAGAACATCAGTGATTGGTAGAAGTTCTTTATCTTCACCAGGTGGTCGAGAAAAATCAACAAGTTCTCTAACAATTTTTGAAATTCTATCAATATTTTCTCTAATTGTTTTAAGCTGATCGCTCAAACTTTCGTCCTCATTCTTACGCTGCATTAGCTGAACTAGCGATGAAATAGAAGCCAGCGGATTTCCGATCTCATGTGCCACTCCTGCAGCTAGCTGACCAATTACCGCTAATTTTTCTGATTGATCGATCTGCTGCTGAAGCTGTTTAACTTGTGATTTATCGTGTATAATGACCGTTCTTCCATCACTTTGCCCATCATTACTTGGAAGCTGAGCAACCGTGAGTTGAACAGGAATTCGTTTCCCAAACTTTGTAATTCTTTCGGTATCCAGAATTTTAACATCCCCTGTTAAGCTTACTTCTCGTTTTATATAGTCCAATTCCTCCATATATTTTTCTGTCCGAGGAAGTAAGAACGTGGATGTCTGCCCTATCACTTCTTCTTCTGTGTATCCAAAAATTTTCTCAGCACCTTTATTCCAAGACACAAACTTTTCGTCCTTGTCGATCACTGCTATAGCTGTATCAGATTTATGGAGAATAGTTTTTAGGTATCTCTGATTCATCTCTAATTTGCGTGCAAGTCGATTTCTGTCTTGAACCAGCTCTTTGGTCTGAGCGCTTTGATAAAGCAAACTATAACGAGCAAAAACCTGTTCAATTATTTCGTCGATGAATCCAATTATTATTATTGGATCATAATCAAAATCACTTGCTTTATCAATATTATGAAGTAACGCAAATCGACCTAAACTGTAAACATGACTTACCTCCAGCAAATTTAAGTTGGATTTTGAGAAAAGCAGAAATGAATCTATAAGGTACTGATCTGCCGAAAGATACTTTGACGTTTCAACTACTTGAATGAGAGTTTTTAAACTTGCTTCAACGAATGTTTTTATCTGAGGCATTGAAAGTCTATTACCAAAATTAGAATCAATTTTTTCACTCCAATTTGTTAAGATCTGATTATAATAATCGTTTAATAATTTTAGGATTATTTTTTTCATTAAAGCGCAAATACCTTAGCTATATCAACCAATACTGATGGATTATTAAACAATGCCGTTCTAAATAAATTTCCAATTGTGCGTTTTTCCAATGGCACTTTTTCAAATGAGTGGGCAATATTGTTAAATTTATCATCACTAAAATTATAAATAGCATTTTTAATTCTATCGTATGTCTCATGCTTTTTGCCACGAGCATTGTACCAAGCTTTATCGTAAGTAAGAATATGATCAAGGTTATTTCGAGCAACTGCCTCAGCTGCAATCGTTCCACCAATTTTTCCTCCGATCATCCCGCTTGATATGCCTCCGCCTGAAAGGGGATTAACTTGGCGAGCAGCATCACCAACAATTATAATACCTGGAGCAGAAATATTTTCCAAAGTTATTGATGAGGGAACTCCACCGGCAATTTGGGTTAGAATTGGTTTATTTGGATAGTTTTTCAACATAAAATCATTTAAAAAGGATAAGGCAGATTTTTTCTTTCCAATCAAACCACTTACTCCCAGTCCAATATTTGCTGTGGTCCTTCCTTTGGGAAAAACCCAAAAATATCCCTCAGGAGCGACTTCTCTGCCAAAATAAAAATAGCATGTGCTATCATCAACAGAAATATCAGATACTGTAATTTGCACGCAAGATTCCATATCTCTAAAATCTATATGTGTTTTTATACCCGCCCAACGCCCAACTCGTGATTCAACTCCATCAGCCGCAATTACAACTTTCGACTTAACCTCTTTTTGCTCACCTTGATATTCAAACTTTACTCCTGCAACTTTGTCATTTTCAAATAAAAGTTCATTAACGTAAGCTCGGGTCAATATCTGAGCTCCAGCTGTTGAAGCTTGCTTTGCCAGCTCATAATCAAAAATTCTTCTTTCTAAAACATACCCTAACTGATCTAGTGGGAGTACTACTTCTGTTCCATCAGGAGATACCATACAGAATTTGTCGATCGTTGCAGCTATGAATTTCTCATCAGGAGTAATGAACTCCTCTATACCAGCTTTACTGACGGCCTCACCGCATCTTACAGGATAGCCTACATCTCTATCCTTTTCTAGCATTAAAACAGAAACCCCCTGTTCTGCCGCAAACCTGGCAGCCATGGATCCAGCTGGACCGGCACCTACAACAACTATATCGTATTCCTTATTCAAAAACATTTTTGGGTAATTTAGAATTAAAATTAGAAGTTTAATTATGGTTATGATCGTGAAATCGAACTTCCTAATTCTGTTTTGATTTTCCTTCTTTGTTAAATTTTAACACTTCAATTGGACAAGACCAAACACATTTAGCACAGTTAGTGCAGAGATCTTCAATGATCCGTATTTCAGATTCTTTCAGTTCTATCGCATCTTCTGGACAGATACCAACACAGCAGCCACAAAAATCACATTTATTTGGAATAATATCTATTAATAACAATTCTGTTAAGATTCCCAATTTTGAGAATCAAAGATAATCAAAGATCAAAGCAAATAAAAATTGGGGAGTTATGATAGACTGTAACGGGAATCAATCAAAAAATTTGTAATTTAATTTTTCTAATCTGAATAATTATGGTGTTAGATGTTAAGTTCAATTTTAAGGTTTATTGCAACAATTCTATTACTTACTTTAGGTACAATAATGGCTTCTTCAGAAATTAATATTATGCCTTATCCTCAACAAATTAAACTTGGGGAAGGCAAATTTAGGTTAAACCACGAATTTCAAGTCTCAATAAATGAAAATGACCCAAAAATTTTTGCTGCTGCCACTCGTTTTATTAGAAGATTGGATGGCAGAACAGGATTATTCTTGAGTCAAGATTTTATTACTAAAGAGAATAATCCCCAAAAAGTAGTAATGGAAATTGTATTCAATAAAATAGGCGAAGCAAAGCTGGGAGTAAATGAATCATATTCACTAACTATCTCGGACCACAAAGTCGATCTGTCTGCAGAGACAAGCATTGGAGCCATTTATGGTTTGGAAACGATTTTGCAATTGCTGTCAGTTGATGAAGAAGGTTATTACCTGCCGGAAATCGAGATTAAAGATGAACCTCGTTTCCCATGGCGTGGATTACTTATAGACGCGTGCCGGCATTTTATTCCTATCGATGTGTTAAAAAGAAATATTGATGGAATGACATCAGCAAAGATGAATGTTCTTCATTGGCACTTGAGCGAAGATCAAGGATTTAGGGTTGAAAGTAAAGTTTTTCCGAAACTTCATGAACTTGGTTCAGATGGTTTATATTACACGCAAACTGAAATTAAGGAAATTGTACAGTACGCTGGGGATAGAGGAATTAGAGTAATTCCAGAATTTGA
Source organism: uncultured Ignavibacteria bacterium (assembly GCA_963751695.1). Classification (GTDB taxonomy): domain Bacteria; phylum Bacteroidota; class Ignavibacteria; order Ignavibacteriales; family Melioribacteraceae; genus SZUA-22. Next base: position 774,510 of record CAVVVP010000003.1, read on the forward strand.
TATCCCTGGACATGCAACCAGCTGGTTTGTTGGATATCCAGAATTGGCAAGCGCCCCCGGGCCATACACAATTGAAAGAAATTGGGGAATTATGGATCCGACAATGGATCCGACAAAAGAAGAAACTTATGAGTTCCTGAATAAACTTTTTACAGAGATCGTCGATCTTTTTCCAGATGAATATTTGCATATTGGTGGGGATGAAAATAATGGTAAGCAATGGGATGCAAATGAGAAAATCCAAGAGTTTATGAGGGAAAACGAAATTTCTGATAATCATGAATTGCAAGCTTACTTCAATAAAAGAGTTCTTAAAATCTTAACAAAGCTTAACAAAAAGATGATCGGTTGGGATGAAATACTTGTTCCAGAAATTCCCAAAACAGTTATGATCCAATCATGGAGGGGGCAGGAGTCACTTGTAAAATCGGCTCGGGAAGGTTATAAAGGGATTCTTTCTAATGGATATTACATCGATCTCGCTCAATCAACCGAATTTCATTATTTGAATGATCCAATTCCATCAGACTCTCCATTGAGTGATGACGAGAAGAGAAACATTTTAGGTGGTGAAGCTACAATGTGGTCAGAAATGGTTACGCATGAAACTGTTGACTCAAGAATTTGGCCAAGAACCGCTGCAATAGCTGAGAGATTCTGGTCAAACCAATCTGTAGTTGATGTTGATGATATGCACAAGAGGATGGAGAGATTTACCTATATGCTTGAAGAACATGGACTTCTACATATTAAAAATTACGAAATGATGCTGCGAAGATTAACTAACAATCAAAGTATTAACGAATTGAAAGTGTTGGTTGATATTTTGGAACCAGTAAAAATTTATGAGCGTCACAGTCAGGGAGTTAAGTACACTCAACAATCTCCCTACACCCGCGTTGTTGATGCGGCAAGGCCAGAATCCGAGACAGCAAGAAAGTTCAATAAATGTGTCGGAGAATTTTTAGAATCAAAAGACCCTGGGAAACTTGACAGAATTAATAAGATGCTGATTACATGGAAAGACAACTATGAGAAGCTTGTTCCAATAATTTCCAAATCACCTATTATTAAAGAAATTGAACCACATTCACAGAATCTATCAGATATTTCTCAAGTTGGATTAGAGGCACTAGTTTTATTAAGAAGTGGAGAATCTGCACCAGTAAAATGGAAGGACAAAGCGAATGGTTTATTGGAAAGCGCCAAAGAGCCATATGGACAAACAGAAATTCATGTTGTTGAGGGAATTGAATTGTTAGTTAAGGAAACTGGAGAATAATCAGTTTGGGGATCAATAATGAAATTATTATTGATCCCCCAGTTTCACAATTAATTCCAACTCTTTTTTCTCTATTGGCATTACAGATAAGCGGTTTCCTCTTTGGACAAGCCTCATATCCTGTAGTTTAGGATTTTCTTTGATTTCAGCTAAAGTAACTGGTCGCTTAAACTTTCTGACAAGTTTAATATCCACCATTATCCAAGTAGGGTTCTCTTCTTTACTTTTTGGATCGTAATGTTTATCGTCAGGATCGAATGCAGTAAAATCTGGATAACCTTCCTTAACAACTTTACACAATCCAACTACAGCAGTAGGTTCAGCATTACTGTGGTAAAATAGCACTTGATCCTCTTTCTTCATTTCATCACGCATAAAATTACGAGCCTGATAATTTCGCACACCATCCCAATAGGTTCTTTTATCCTTTACTAAATCATCAATTGAGTAGGTAGAAGGTTCAGTTTTTACAAGCCAGTATTCTTTCTTCATTTAATTATTTCCTTATGGATTTATTCAGTAGCTCTAAAATAATTCCTTTTCAACAAATAATCATTTTTTAGCTTGTTTATTTTATAAAATGTATACTACTTGAGAAGTAAAGAAATTTAACTTATGACCCATCATCCTGATAAATTGTAATAATTACTTGTTATTGGCAATGAAGGTAATTTATTCATTGGGGAGTTGTAGATATTACTTCCAATAAAAATGAACAAATAAAAAAGTGCTTATTTGATCAATTTTCAATACTTTTTGCTGGTAGATGAGTTAAATTTTTTAACTGGCCTGATATATGATATAATTTGTTGAAAAAATGAATATTTCAACTATATTTGTATAAGATATCTTTTTTGAATAGGAATTAAGAGGAGGAAAAATTGACGGCACGCAAAAGAGAGCCGCTTCATCAACCCAAAACCTTTATCGGTAAGTTCATGGTTTATAAGTTTGTACCCAAGTATGCTAACAATGTAATGGGGCTTGTTTATTTAGGAGCAGCATTATTGATTATAATTGTTGGCCTTAGAGGTTTAGGATCACTAGCTGGAACGGTTGGACTTATTCCGGATTTTTTAATTGGACCTGACAACAAGATCGATCCTTATTGGGTTATGTTGGCATTGCTTGTAGAGTTTGCAATGCTCTTTCTACTGGCGATCGTAACCTTTTATACTCCATCTGAGTATGTTGATATTCTTCAAACTGATGGACAAGATTCTGATGTAAAAGGATCTGCAAAGGAACTTAAGAGTGAACTTAGAGAGTTGAAGGACTTCGCTGATGAAGAGCTAAGAGTAATTGAAGATTACGTAGATAAGTTTGATTCACTCTCTCAGAAAGTTCGCAACATTCAAATTTCAAGCATTAAAGCAATTTCTAAAATGAAAGACACAATTGATAATTAAGTAAAGTTGCAGATTAGGGATCTCAGTTAATGAAAAAGAACATGATATATTTTGTAATGTACTTAGTGCTCATTGTTGAGTTGCTGATAGTCATTACAGAGAGAGATGAATTGGATGAAAAAGAGCATCTGATTCGCGACAAAATGTTGAATACGCTCGCTGAAACTTATAAGCAGCCGATTGTTTTAACAATTCCTCAACGTACTTCAGACTATAATTTAAAGGAAAAAGACCCTCTAAGAGTGGTTCTTGCACCTGTAGGCCTAGCATCATCTGCAGAAAGAAAGAAGGTAGAATTCTTTATAGATATAGATAAAAAGACAAAGAGGAAACCAAGCGGTTGGCCAAGCGGCGGACTTTCACTTAATAATTCGACAAAAGATTTTAAACTTGTTAGAGAAGACGGAAATGCTGTATTGATAGCTAACTTCAAAAAAGAAGGTACTTATGGTTTCAAAGCATACTGTCAGCTAGAGAGAGAATTTCCAGATTATCTTCCGCAATATTTAATGGATTCGCTTACAGTAAGAGTTGGTGAATTCAAGTTGGCAAAAAGCAATACAGAGGGATTTATAGTTAGGGCCTCCACTATGGGTGGTGTTAAAAAGAAACGGGCAGAAATTTCATTCTAAATAATGAACGAAAATAAATTGATAAATAATATGAAATATACTTTACTAGCTTTATTCATCTCTGTATCGGTACTTGCGCAACCAGCAGTTACTGTTACTGACACAATTGATGTTGTCACACTTCAGAAGTTCAATATTCCCGAAGATAGAAATATTGTATTAACGAACATTAAACAGATCTCGATTCAGGCTCAATTGTTCGATTCTGAGTTTGTGAAGTTAAGAGATGTTGATGAAATATTCCAGACTCTTTCTTCTGAGGAAGTTGTAAAACAATCTCAAGATGGAAGAGGTGTGATGGTTCAGGTGGTTGCAAATGAGGCGATTGAGGAACCGGGTGTTTATTACATTAAAATTGATATTAACTATACGGATGAAGAAGGAAAAGGTTCTGCATCTGCTTACTATCTGATAAATGTTTCCTATCCCCAAGCTAATGCCGAGATAAGTTTACGTGAGAATTATTTTTACTCTGAAAAAGAGACAATGAGTTTTGCTACAAGTGAATATTCAGATCCTAATGGTTATTCATACCAGATAATTGATGCAGCAGGGAATCTTCTCTCTTCAGGCAACGGCTCTATAATTAGTTTCAATAATGTTTTTAGCGATATTAAGAATGTTGGTAAAGAACTAACTGTTAAAGGTTATTACAAAGAGAAACAATTCTTTTACGAATATAATGGAGAGGAAGTTCATAAATCAGAATGGACTATAACTTTAAACAAACCGAATCTGGAAGAATTTAATGATTGGAAAAAAGCTAATCCAGATGACAGAATTGCTATTAGTGCGTGGAACAAGAACGCAATGCGTCTTCTCTATACATATACTGGTAATACTCCAAATGGATTTGCTGTTGTATATCCAGAAATTACTGAATTCAAATTCAAAGGGGAACCTGTAGAGTTGTTTAAAAATTATCGTCAATCAAGAGCAGGAAATTTTCTGTATATCGCATTCACTCTTAATGAAGAATATTTAGCTGAGATGGAAGATTGTGCGGAACAACCAGTAAGAATCTCAGTCGAGTTTACAACTCAGTTTGATGAAAAAATTGAAAAAATCTATGATGGAAGAATTTTAAAATAATTTCGGGTAATTGCTTAGTTTATGAATAAGTCAATAAAATCAATATTAACCGTTTTCTTGTTTGCAATGCTGTTAGGCCTTACAACAAATGCTCAGCAAATTGATGATGAGATTCGTAAAATTTCTATTAAGCTGAAAAAGGATAATGCTTATCTCAATTTAAAGTATATGATCTACAAACCGGACACTGTTTCTATTTCAGAACTGCAAAACGTTCAAAGAACTAATGATCGTGAACCGTACAATTTTGCAGCTAGTAGAAATACAGAATATAGAATCGTATTTCTAAATGGTGGTGTAGGTCTGGACTCAATCTATTTAATGTATGTTGATGAGATCATTCTTAACACTTTAACTGGAGAGAGTTTCTTCGTTGATGAATCAATAAAGGATGACACAACTCAGGTTCTGAACTTCAAAGATCTTTACTCTCTGAGATTAGAAAATTCTCCGCAGCATCAAAAATTGCTTAAGCTTGTTTATAATTTCGTAGAAGAAAATGAAGGTGAGGCATTACCGTCACTCTTGGGTGTTAATCCAGACGATGACATAAATGCGAGCATGGGAATGACATCAAGAGATAATACAGATTATTACAATTTTCAGAAGATCAACTCACCACACTATTTTCCAACGAATGAAAAAAGAGTTATTAGTGTTCGTAGAACTGAGGCCGATGTACCAGACCTACGGCTTGATGTATCTTTTTCGAGAATAGGATTTTCATTAAAGGCCTTGGATTACTCACTAGGTACTACGGGATTTGAAATTAGCATGATGGAACCAATACTTAATCTTCTTCCTTATGAATCATCAACTATTTCAGCTGGAGTAAGAACAATCTTTAGGCTAGATAGCGAAAAAGATGTTCTAAAAACCACATTTCTTGATGCAAAACTGATGGGAAGAATTAACTTAGGTAGTGCAGGAGTTTTCGAAAGCAATCCTTTTGTTCTTGGTGATAAAGGCACTTTAAATTTATCTAACGCTCTAATGGGAGATATTAGTTTAACTCGTGCTGCAGGTCTGCCATATTTTAATCTGAAGTTTGCACTTGGAAGCAATGAGTTTGATGACCCAACATATTACGTTAACGAAACAGCGACTGGTAAAGATGCATATTTTTCATCAACCCAATATGAGTTCTCAATGTCATTCTTCTGGAATACAAGTGATAGAATGACAAGCAGATTTAAGCTTGATATTGGCGTTGGCGGATTTGATATTCAAAGAGCCTCTTACGACCTTGACAATAATTTTATCGATTCATACGCTTCAAGTAGTTTGATTACACCAGCAGCGACTCTCCACTATAACTTTGTACCAAATGGTAATCCATTTTTAGGTTTTAGTGCTAGAATGTTCCACTGGCGTATAACAGCATTTGCGTGGATAAAACTATTTGAATTTGCAGAAGACAGCATTTTAAGATTTGAATCAATCGTGTTAACTCAACCAATTTCTAGGGATCTTAATCCTTGGGAAAATGAAGGTGGCGTAATGTTCCAACTTAGATATAGATATGGATTATAGGTAGTTATGAAACAATTAAAATTTATACTGATCGCATTAGTTATTGCATCTAGTCTTTATGCACAAGAAATTGACACGGCACGTGTTTACAATGAGCTCAAGGGTATCTATTCTAACTTAGAATATAATACAAGCGCCTTTGACAATATGAAAAAACGCTGGGTGATAAACGATCCAGAATTGATAAGAGATCTTTCCAATAGATTTATTGCTAATAACTATGTTAAAATTGATGGTAAGAATACAGATCAAGAATTCATAAATAATTTTAACAACGAGATTTATGACGGTAAAGTTGTAGTAAGTGTAAGAAAAAGATACTTTGATGACGAAGTTGAATATTTTGCATTTGTTAATGCAGATGAGAGCGATACACTAAGTGATGCCGCATTGTTTGATCCAATTTTATCTGGTTTTTACTTGAAGGCAATTATTGGTGATGATCTGTATGCTAAAGTTCTTGATCAATCTTATTTTTATACGGATACTTCGGTGAAAAAATACTATACACGAGATGGGTACAATTTCGATCTTTACTTCAATATCTTAAATTCTCACATTATGTTCTGGTCGACAAGTTCAAGATATCAGGATAAATATTTGCTGTCTGTTTTTCAACAATGGGGTAGTGACGAAATCTATTTCCCTGGGTGGACTTTCCAGCAGTATTTTGTTGGTTTACAGTTGACTCACTATGGTAAAGTTTCATCTGATAGAAGAAACTATTCTTACAATGTTGGTATTGGTACTGGCATTGAAAAAACCGGTGGCGTTCTTGATTATGATCCTCCTGAGCCAATGCTAAAGTCTGGCGATAATGTATTTCTTAGATATTCTACTTCAGCATTTGATCGAGACATGTTCTTCGACTTTGAAGGTATGGTAACAATGGGAAGTTATGGCGCCGATCACTATAGCTTTGACTCTACTACAAACTTCTATTCGATAAGAAATTATTTTAGTCTAAAATTCAGATCGATCAAAATGTTCGATGTTGGGGATCTTGGTCAGTTTGAAGCATCTGTTGGTCTATCAACATACGATATGAACTATTATCAATATGATCCGAACTCAGATGAATTAATTGATCTAATTGATTACAAGGATTTTCTAAGAAGATTCAATAATACTGTTAATTTCGAAGCTGGCGTTTCAAAAGTTGGTGGGTTGTTGCAGCATAGAATAATTCTGTTTGCTGGTATTAGTCCAGATCAGTATGGTTTTTACGGAGCAAAGATTAACTTTATGCTTAGTGATACCTTTGGATTTGATATCAGATTTGCTAAATCATTTGGATTAGAAACTGCTGCCTATTATCAGCCTTGGAGAGATGATTCGTATATAGTATTCTCTCCTGTTCTTAGAATCAATTATTAACAGCTGATAGACTTTCTTCGTTTGGGTATCTTTTAAACACACTTTTAATAAGATTTCTTCTCCTATATTTATTTTCTTAAAATATTGAGATTTAACCAATCTTTAAGCATTTTTACTACACCTCATAATAATAATTTTGAAATTAATTATTTACAAATGGATTATAGTAAGAAAACTAAAGATGAACTTATAATCGAGATTCAAAATCTTGAAAGCATTCTAACAAACTCGATAAAGAGTGGTTCAGCAGTTGAGCAAGTGGTTAATAGAGAAAATGAAATTCCAAACAGTGCTCTTTATAATCTCATTTTCAACCAGCCTTTTCTTGGTTTAGTATATTTTGATGAAGACCGCACCGTCATTGACTGTAACGATCAATTCGTTACCATAATTGGAACTCAAAGAGAAGATATTGTTGGATGTAATCTCTTGAAATTTTTTGATAATAAAGAAATACTTCTCTCGTTAAAAGATACTTTTACTGATAAAATATCCTTATTTGAAGGAGGATATTACAGTGATTTTCATAAAAAGGAAAAGTTTGTTAAAGCTTTCTTCAACAGCGTAAAAGATGAAGAGAAAAATGTAGTTCTTGGAACTGGATTTTTTGAAGATACAACTGATAAAAAGGAAGCGGAAAAGAATGTTGAACTGCTTGCGCATTCAATAGAGAATATTAGTGAATGTGTTATTATTACAGATACTAAAAACAACATCCTCTATGTAAACAAAGCGTTTGAAAACGTTTATGGATATACTGCAAAAGAGGTCGAGGGTGAGTCATTTGGAATTTTAAGATCTCTAAATAATCCTAAAAGAATTAATGATGAATTGTACAAATCCTCTGAACTTAAAAGTTGGCAAGGCGAATTGTTTAATGTAAGAAAAGATGGATCAGAGTTTCCCGCATTTCTTTCAACAGCACTTGTAAAAAATGAAAACAGACAAACTTATGCTAGGATCGGGGTTGTTAGAGATATTTCGCAAAGCAAAAAAGTTGAAAAAGAATTAATTGAAGCTAAGTTAAAAGCTGAGCAATCTGATAAATTGAAATCTGAATTTCTTGCACAAATGTCACACGAAATTCGAACACCGATCAATGTTATTCTCAACATTGCAAACATGATTTTAGAAGATCACTATTTCGATGCTGATGAGGATACGAAAGCAACATTTTCAATTCTAGATTCGGCAGGAAAAAGAATTACTAGAACTATTGATCTGATTCTGAACATGGCTGAAGTTCAAGTTGGAGCTTATGATTACACTCCAAAGAGATTTGATCTTTTCTCTGATATGTATAATCTATACTTCCGAGAGTTCACAAAGATAGCTAAAGAAAAAGGGATTGAATTCAAATGGAGTAAATCGACAGACAATGCATTGATAACAGCGGATGTCTACTCAGTCTCTCAGATATTTTCGAATCTTCTTTACAATGCCGTTAAATTCACAAACATTGGAGAAGTAGAAGTTCTTTTTTCTAGAACTGATAAAAAGAATTTATTTGTCCAAATCAAAGATAGTGGTATTGGTATTGAACCAGAATTTTTGCCCCATGCTTTTGAGATATTTACTCAAGAGGATAGAGGGCATACACGGCAATTTGAAGGTAATGGTCTTGGTTTAGCCTTAGTAAAAAGTTATTGCGAATTGAACAGTATTAAGATTAATATTGATAGCAAAAAAGCTGTTGGAACTACTGTGAGCCTAACATTTCCAGTTAAAAAGTCGTGAAGCGAAGTTTGCCCATTATACCAGTTCAGGAATGATTAATTCATGAATACTTCCACTCATGAAAATCCACTAAAAGATATTTCGATCAAACTATTTAAAGAAGGATTAAAATCTGTCGATCCCCTGCACCTGATCTCACAATATGTAGTTTATGAAAACAAAAGAATTACCATGTCAGATATAAATGGTAAAGTTGAAAAATATAATCTATACGATTATGAAAATGTTTTCATAATCGGAGCTGGAAAAGCCAGTTCTGCAATGGCTAAGAAATTAGAAGAGATTTTAGGAGATAAGATTTCTGATGGAGTAGTTATAACGAAATATGGGTTTGGTGATGAACTAAAACACATAAATCTGTTTGAGGCCGGACACCCACTCCCTGACCAAGCTGGTGTTGAGGCGACGCAAAAAATCCATTCAATCTGCAAAAATGCCACAGAAAATGATTTGATAATCAGTCTCATCTCAGGTGGAGCCTCTTCACTACTTGTGCAGCCAGTTGAAGGAATAGGTTTAGATGATATAATCGAAACTACTAATTTACTACTTCAATCAAGTGCATCAATAGATGAGTTAAATATTGTACGTAAACATTTATCTCAAGTTAAGGGTGGCAGATTAATGCAAACTGCATTTCCAGCAAAAGTAGTTTCGTTGATAATCTCAGACGTTATTGGTGATGATCTGTCTACAATTGGGTCTGGTCTATTAACTCCTGATAATAGCACATATACTGATGCACTTGATGTTATAAAAAAATATGAACTTTTTGATAAGGTACCATCTTCAGTATTACAGTTCCTTATAAAAGGAAAAAACGAGCACGGGGGCGAAACTCCTTCAAGTGAGGCTGAAATATTTTCCAACTGCAAGACATTCTTGATTGGAAATAATCTAATGTGTTTGAAACAAATAGGAGAATCGGCTGCGGAACTCGGGTATGATTCGAAAATAATTAATTCCCAACTTTATGGAATAGCAAAAGATGTTGGTGTAAAAATTGTCTCTGAAGCTATTAAGTTTTTAGAACATGGTGCTGAAGATGAGAAAAAGTATTGTTTACTTTATGGGGGAGAAACTACAGTTGATGTTACGGGTAATGGAAAAGGTGGAAGAAATCAAGAATTAGTGCTTGCTGGATTAATTGAATTGTCTAATAAAAAGGGAATTAGTTTATTGAGTTGTGGCACAGATGGTAATGATGGTCCTACCGATGCTGCTGGTGCATATTGTGATGAAAACACGTCCACACTATTGAAGGATAAGAAAATTGATGCTAATAAATACTTGTCGAATAATGATTCATATCATTTTTTTAAAGAGCTTGGAGACTTGATTATTACTGGCCCGACAAAGACCAATGTTATGGACGTTCAGATTGTTCTTATCAATCCAAACATGGAAAACAAATAAAAGGATTATAATGAAATTCAGTGAAAGCAGATATAATAAAATGCAATATCGGAGATGTGGAAACAGTGGAATTAGTTTACCGTTAGTATCATTAGGTCTGTGGCATAACTTTGGAGATGTTGATGATTATGAAACTGCAAAGCAGATGATCTTTAGATCGTTTGATTTGGGTATTACTCATTTCGATCTTGCAAATAATTATGGACCATCTCCGGGAAGCGCTGAAACAAATTTCGGTAAAATTCTTAAGGAAGATCTTTATTCTCACAGGGATGAATTAATAGTATCAAGTAAAGCCGGGTACCTTATGTGGGAAGGTCCTTATGGAGAGTGGGGCTCGAGAAAACATTTGATTTCAAGTCTGGATCAGAGTTTGAAAAGACTTCAACTAGATTATGTTGATATATTTTATCATCACAGACCTGATCCAAATACCCCTATTGAAGAATCAATGTATGCCTTAGATCAGATCGTGAAACAAGGCAAAGCACTTTATATAGGATTGTCGAATTATAACCATATCCAGACTGAGGAAGCAATAAAAATTCTGAATGATCTTAGAACTCCAATAATTATTCATCAACCGAAGTATAGTATGTTCGAAAGATGGATAGAACCAAATCTACTGGAAGTGCTTGATCAAAAAGGATTAGGCTGTATTTCTTTTTCACCACTTGCTCAAGGAATTCTAACGGGTAAGTACCTTGAGGGAATTCCAGATAATTCACGTGCTGCAAAAAAGCATGGATTTTTGCAAATTGATCAAGTAACAAAAAAATTAATTGGAAAAGTGAAGAAATTAAAAGAAATTGCTGTTGTTCGAGGTCAATCTTTGCCGCAACTTGCTTTATCTTGGAATTTGAGAAATCCAGTAATGACTTCATTATTGATAGGAGCAAGTAGTGTTATGCAGATAGAAGAGAATGTAAATTGTATTAACAATTTAGGATTCTCAGATGAGGAATTACAAGATATTGAAAATATTTTGTCAGAAGACTAATCTTAAAATAAAGGGAAAATAAATTGAAAATACTAGTAACCGGAGGAATGGGATATATTGGTAGTCATACTGTACTTCAATTGCTTGAAGACAATTATGAGGTCGTGATTTTGGATAATTTGTGCAATAGCAAAATTGAATCACTAAAAAGAATAGAAAAGTTAGCTAATCAAAGCATCAACTTTTACAAAGTTGATCTACTAGATTATAACAAAGTTGATGAAGTATTCCAGAAGGAGAAAATCGATGCAGTAATTCATTTTGCTGGATTAAAAGCGGTAGGAGAGTCAGTTGAAATACCTCTAAGATACTACCATAATAATATTTCTGGAACAATAAACCTCTGTGAAATAATGGTTAAGCACCAAGTTAGAAAAATAGTTTTCAGTTCCTCAGCAACGGTTTATGGTGATCCTCACAAAGTCCCAATCACTGAGGATTTTCCACTGTCAACAACAAATCCTTACGGTCGAACTAAGTTGATGATCGAAGAAATATTAAGAGATCTATATGTCGCAGATAATCAATGGGATATCGCTATACTTAGATACTTTAATCCCGTTGGAGCTCATAAAAGTGGAGAAATTGGTGAAGACCCAAATGGGATTCCTAATAACCTTATGCCTTTCATTTCTCAAGTTGCGGTTGGTAAGCGAGATAAACTTACAATTTTTGGAAATGACTACCCTACAGATGATGGAACGGGTGTAAGAGATTATATCCATGTAATAGATTTAGCAAATGGACATCTTAAAGCGTTGGAAAAATTAAATCAAAATCCTGGATGTGTTACCTACAATCTTGGAACCGGAAAAGGATATTCAGTTATAGAAATGGTAAAAGCCTTTGAAAATGCTTCTGGCAGACATGTTCCATATAACATTGCTGAAAGGAGGGCAGGAGATATTGCAAAATGCTTTGCCGATCCTAAATTAGCCTCTGAAGAACTAGGTTGGCAAGCTAAAAGAGGGATTGAAGAAATGTGTGAAGATGTTTGGAGATGGCAATCCCAGAATCCAAATGGCTTTTAAAAAAGCCAACTAGAATAATGAGGAATTATATTGTCAAATAAACCTACATTGGTAATTCTAGCTGCTGGACTTGGAAGTAGGTATGGAAGTTTAAAACAGATCGACAGTATTGGTCCCAATGGCGAAAGAATCATTGATTATTCTGCTTATGATGCAATCAGAGCGGGTTTCGAAAATATTGTATATGTAATCCGAAGATCGTTTGAAAATGAATTTAATGAGATTATTCTAAATAGCATACCATCAACTGTCAAAACAAGTCTAGCTTTTCAAGAAAACGATTTGTTAAACTCTAAAAAGGTTGAAAGATTAAAACCGTGGGGAACGGGTCATGCAGTTATTGCAGCAGCTTCAGAAATTGATGGACCTTTTGTGGTCATTAATGCTGATGACTTCTATGGAGCAGAATCTTACAGACAAGCTTATGATTTCATCCTCCAAAATGAAGATCCTACCAAAAGTGGACTTATTGGCTATAAGCTAAAAAAGACTCTATCGGAATTTGGCTCTGTATCTAGAGGTATTTGTGAGGTTGATGATCAGAACTATATTACATCGATTGTGGAGAGAACAAGAATCCATATAAATAAAAACTCCATTATATTCAAAAATGAAAACGATAAAGAGCATAAACTTAATGGAAATGAAATCGTGTCGATGAACATGTTCATATTTAAGAGATCTATTATTCCATTATTCAACAATTATTTTAGTGTTTTTGTTGAAAGGAATTCGAAAGACCCTAAAGCTGAATTTTACATCCCTACGACTGTAAATAGTATGATTGAAAAAAACGAGGTAAAAGTAACATTGATCGAAACAAATTCAGAATGGTTTGGGCTAACATATGCTGAGGACAGAAAATATGTTGTTGATAAGATTAATAAGATGATAAGTGAAGGGAAATATCCAAAGAAACTTTGGAGCGACTTTTAAATTGATCGAAGCTATTATTAACAATTTTTGTGTTGAAGGAGTTTTTAGCGAGAGTATATCTTACGGTTCTGGACATATTAATGAAACCTATCTGATTACAATTAATCGAGAGGAACAAGTTGATAAGTATATCTTAAGGAAAATAAATCAAAATGTATTTAAGAATCCTCAAACTTTAGTTAACAACACAACTAGGATCACCGATCATTTACGAAAAAAATCGAGTAGTCCTCAAACTAACAGAGAAGTACTAAGACTTATTAGAACAAATAATAATAGATTCTTTCACGTTGATAAAACCGGAGAATACTGGTGTTTACTGATCTTTATATGTGAAGCATATACATTGGATAGTGTTGAGACCACTCAGCAAGCGTATAATGCTGCTAAAGCATTCGGAAACTTTACCTTTCAAATAAGCGACCTCGATATTTCTACTATTTATGATACCATCCCAGACTTTCATAATTTAGAAAATCGCCTAGTTCAATTTGATCTGGCAAAGGAAAAAGATGAATTTAATAGATTACAATATTTAAAACATGAAATTACGAGTATTGATAAAAATCGACACCTCTCGATAAAATTAGCAAATCTATTTGATGAGCAGCAACTTCCAATAAGGATTATTCATAATGATACCAAGATAAGTAATGTCATGTTTGATAGAGAAACGGAAGAAAGCCTTGCTGTTATTGATCTTGATACAGTTATGCGAGGGAGCATTCTTTATGATTTTGGAGATATGGTTAGATCATATACGAATTCATCAAGTGAAGATTCATCGGATATTACTTCTGTTAAGATGAGAATAGACATTTTCGAGGCAATAGTTAAAGGGTATTTATCAGTAACAAAAAACATGTTATCTACATTAGAAATTGATAATCTAGTTTTAGGTGCTGAAGCAATTGTGTTTGAACAGGCTGTTCGTTTTCTTTCTGATTATCTCGTAAATGATCTTTACTATCCTATCAAATATGCAGACCACAACCTAATTAGAGCAAAGAATCAATTTGCACTTCTAAATAGTATCCAAAATCAAAAATCAGAAATGTTGAAAATTATTAACAGCTATTTTATGCAGGGATAAAATGAAAGTATTATTTATTGGCGGAACCGGTATTATAAGCGCTGCAGTTTCAAAACTAGCTATCGAAAGGGGAATTGAGCTTTATTTATTTAATAGAGGCAGGAACGATGAGTTTTTCCCAGAAGAAGCCAAGCAAATAAAAGGAGACATAAAAAACCTTGAGGAAATGGAATCCTTGCTGGCTGACCACTTCTTTGATGTGGTGGTCGATTGGATAGCCTTCACTCCAAGTGATATTGAAAGGGATATTAAATTGTTCTCTGGTAAAATCGGCCAGTTTATTTTCATTAGTTCCGCGTCGGTATATCAGAAGCCATTAGAACATTATTTGGTAACAGAAGAAACTCCTACTGTCAACCCATTTTGGAAATACTCACAAGATAAAATTGCGTGTGAAGAAAGATTGGCTCAAGAATTTGCAAACAGTGGTTTCCCATATACAATTGTACGTCCTTCCTTTACATATGGTGTTACCTTAATCCCTGCAATTGTTGCAAACACAATGAAACCAATGACCTTAGTCGATAGAATCAGAAAAGGGAAAAAAGTTATAGTGCCTGGGGATGGAAATTCATTGTGGGTTATGACACATAATACTGACTTTGCAAAAGGATTTGTTGGTTTAATGGGTCGGGATGAAGCCATAGGTGAGAAATATCATATTACTTCAGATGAAGTTTTAACTTGGAATCAAATTATCCGTACTATAGGAGAAGTTGTCGGTGTCGAACCTAAGATTATCCATATTCCATCGAATCTTATTTATTATTATGCTCCAAAAATCGGAGAAGGATTATTGGGCGATAAAACTACAAGCGTAGTTTTTGATAATTCGAAAATAAAAAAACTTGTACCAGAATTTGAATGTACTGTTAGTTATAAAGAGGGAATTACACGATCTTTGAAGTGGTTAGAAGAGCATGAAGATTATTGTGGCATCGATCAAGAAACCAATGCCACAATCGATAAAATTATTTCGAAATACGAAAGAGCTTTTAATTAGTTCTATTTATCGTCAAAAGCAGCATCAAATGCTATGTCAGATGGTGAAAAGTTTACATCCTTCACAAACTGTAATGCCTCAGCAGCACCATATTCACGCTCCATTCCACTATCTTCCCATTCAACTGAGAGAGGTCCATCATATCTAATATGATTGAGTGCCCTAATAATCTTTTCGAAGTCTACATCACCATGTCCAAGAGATCGAAAATCCCAACCACGATCTTTGTGGCCAAAATCTAGATGAGATGAAAGGATTCCACTTTTGCCATTCAACTGAACCGCGGCATCTTTCATATGAACATGGTAGATTCTGTCTGCAAATTCATGAATGAATAATGCTGGTTCCATCATTTGCCATTGAAGATGACTAGGGTCAAAATTAAAACCGAATGTTTTTCTTCCATTAACCGCTTCAATGGCTCTCTGAGCTGTAACAATATCAAAAGCAATTTCAGTTGGGTGAACTTCTAATCCGAATTTAACTCCGCATTCGTCAAACACATCAAATATAGGATTCCACATTTCAGCGAAGTACTTAAAGCCACCTTCAATTGTTTCTGGTGATACTGGAGGAAAGCTATATAGCATATGCCAGATTGATGAACCAGTAAATCCATTTACAACACCTAAGCCTAAATTCTTTGCAGCTTTCGCTGAGTTCTTCATTGCTTTAACTGCCCACTCGCGTTTCTTTTCAGAATCACCGGTGCATTCAGAGGGAGCGAATATATCTGATCTCTCATCATTATTTGGGTCACATACTAGCTGCCCTGCAAGATGATTACTAATTGAGAAAAGTTTTAATCCATTCTTCTCAAGTATTCCTAATTGTTTTTCACAATATGATTTATCTTCAGCTGCTTTGTCAACATCCATATGATCACCCCAGCATGCGAGTTCTAAACCATCGTAACCCCAACTTGCTGCTTTCTTCGCTAATACCTCTAATGGCATATCTGCCCATTGGGCAGTGCATAGTGTGATAGGTCTAGCCATTACTTTCTCCTTAAAATTGTCTTAAATTAATGTCCATTTTTCATTCCCAGAACTATTTTTTACAACTGCATCAATGAATTTCATTCCCCTGACACCGTCATTGACATTCGGAAAATCAAGGATGAGTTCACTCGGAGTTTCACCAGCATCTACTGCAAAAATTGTATCAGCGAAGTTGTTATATATGTTTGCAATAGACTCTAGCAGTGCTTCTGGATGTCCTGACGGAAGTCTTGTACCTCTTGCAGCTGCTTCGCTGTACTTGTTAACATATTCATTGCCGCGTTTCCAAGTCTGCATAGGATTGTCACCATCTTTAACATATAAGAAGTTTGGTTCTTCTTGATGCCATTCCAAACTTTTTTTTGTACCATAAATCCAAATAGCAAGATTATTCTCTTCACCAATTGATATCTGACTGCAAAATAGAACTCCCTTTGCACCACTATCGAATTTGAGGAGAACATTTGCATCATCGTCCACACGACGTCCCTCAACAAAAGAAGTAATATCACCGTTAATCTCTGTTATTGTTAACCCTGTAAAATACTCAGCTAAGTTAGCAGCATGAATTCCAATATCGCCCAGTGCTCCACCCGCACCAGTTTGTTTCGGATCAGTTCTCCAAGATGCCTGCATCTGACCAGTATTTTCTAAAGGCGTCGATAACCAACCTTGAGGGTATCTCACTACAACTTTTCTAATATCACCAAGTTCGCCATTCGTTATTAAGTCTTTGCCTAATTTAACCATCGGATAACCTGTATAGGAGTGCATTAAACCAAATACTTTACCCGTTTCTTTTACCAAAGTCTCGAGCTCGAGGGCTTCTTCTACACTAATAGTCATAGGTTTTTCACACATTACATGAAATCCGGCTTTGAGGAAATCCCGAGCCATTGGAAAATGCCAATTGTTTGGAGTTGTGATCGCGATAAAATCTATTCTTTCTTCCTCGCGTAATGACAGCTCACCTTGAATCATTTGAGAATAATTATCATAAACCCTCTTGGGATTAAGACCTAGTTCATTTCCAGTAATTTTGGATTTTTCCGGATCTATATCAAAAGCTCCGGCAACAATTTCTATATTGCCATCAATTCTGGCTGCTTTACGGTGTACGTCTCCAATAAATGCACCTGGACCGCCACCAAGCATTCCCATTTTTAATTTACGTCCCATCTTCTACTCTATTTTTATTAATGAATATTATCTCTAAGTGCTAGCTTCAACTTTCTTTTGCTTTCCAAACTTTGCATATAAAATTCCGAATAGAACAATCAATATCGCTGGTTGAATAGCCAAATATCTTAGTGTCTCAGAACCTTGTGTTCCAGTATCCATAAATACTCCCATCACCGGCAAAATAATTGATACTGAGAACATACCCAGGCCACCAATTACAGACAATCCTAAAGCACCACTTTCTGGTATTTCTTCTGCTACAAATCCCAGCATGGTTGGCCAAAAAAAGGTAACTCCTAATGCAAAAACTGCAGCAGAAACATATACCATTCCACCATTAGAATAACTCAGCATCAATAATCCAATAAATGAAACAATAGCTGAGAATAAAAGCATTCCAGATGTGCTCAGTTTGTGAACAACAGGCCCCGCAAATGCTCTCCCAAGTGCCATAAGCCCTGTCGTTAATGCTAAGACAAGCATTGGAACTGCATTAGCATCAGCTAGTAAACTGCTTATCCTCTGTTGAGTTGCTAGCTCAGTTCCAGCTGTTAGCAACATACAGAAGGCCATAAAAATAAATATAGGTTTTGCTAAAGCTTTCCACATCTCACCAGTTGTAACACCGGATGTAACTCTTTCAGTTTGAGGGAATGCTTCTTTAAGAAACAATATTCCATAAATAATTAAAGGGATATAAAGCATTGCAACATAGATTTGCCAACTAAGATTAAGTACATCAAGCATAAAGTAAGCAGCTAAACTTCCAATTACTATTCCACCTGGAAACCAAACATGAAATCTATTTAGCATAGTTGCTTTGTTATTAGGATAGATTGATGCCACTAGTGGATTACATGCCGCTTCTATTCCACCATTTGCAATTCCTATTGCTGCTGTAGAGAAAAATAGACTCCACATTCCAGTAGACATTATTGTACCGGTAATACCAATAAAGTGTAACACAAAAGAAATTATCAAAACTTTTTTCATTCCCCAAGAATCAACAAAGGAACCAAAAAATATCATTGAAATAGTAAAACCATAAAATGCCGGGCCAAACGCAAATCCAATATCAGTTGCTGAAAGACCGTAATCACTCATAAAAATTGGTTCTAAACGTGCTCTAAGTGCAAAGCTTATAGCTGTTACAATGAGAGCAACACAACTCATCAGAAACAATTTTTTCGAATTATTATTTTGTTCATCCATAATAAGTTTTGTTCTCCTATTTTTTAATATCAAAAAAAATCGATTACTTTATTTAAAAAACTTTAAGATGATAATAATTTATTATAAACTCCAACCTTCCGTGTAATCTCGAATTAGATATTCGTTTGCTTCTGGAACGTTAGTAAATTCGCCCTTTTCTCCATCCCAATCAAGAACAGTATGTTTAGGAGCCATGCGTACAGCAATGTTACCAATCATCATTGTTTCAACAAGTCTCGATCCATACTCAAAATTGGAGGTGGCTTGTTCGTTTTTCTTAATTGCTTCAACCCATTCTTGATGAATGCCAGGTGAACGTTTAATTGTTTTTGCAGGCTGCTTGTATTCTTTCATTTTGGTTTCAGGAATTAATCTTGGGCTACTTCCATAACATCCGCACATAATTTTACCTTTGGATCCGTAGAATAATATACCACCATCATTATCGCCCATTTTTCTGCCTGGCTCTAATTCTTCTGGTCGTTTAGGCATTGTTCCACCGTCATACCACGTAAGTTCAACTGCTGGTTTTCCACTTCTTTCTGGAAATTGATATCTAATTATTTCTGCAACAGGCCATGAGTCACCATTAAATTTAGTTGAACTAGCTTCAACTGTTGTAGGATAAACTAAATCCAATGTTTCATAAGGAATGTCATAAATGTGTGCGCCCATATCACCAAGAGCACCAGTTCCAAAATCGCACCATGCTCTCCAACTCCAAGGCATGTAGTCCGGGTGATAAGGACGGAAAGGGGCTGGTCCTAACCACAGATTCCAATCTACTGATGGTGGAACGGATGGAATTTCTGTAGGTCTATCCATGCCGGTTTCCCATACTGGTCTGTTTGTCCAACAATCAACTTTATTTACTTCTCCGATCGCATCATCTTCTAACCATTCTCTGATCAAGCGAATCCCTTCACCAGCATGACCTTGATTTCCTTGTTGAGTAATAACTCCATATTTTTGTGCAGCTTCTCTTAGTATTCTTGCTTCTTTAACAGAATGAGTTAAAGGTTTTTGAACAAACACATGTTTACCTAAAGACATTGCGGCCATTGCGGCCACAGCATGGGTGTGATCTGGAGTACTAACGGTAATAGCATCCAATCCTTTTTCTTTTTCTAACATAACTCTAAAGTCTTTGTAGCGCGGTACCTTTTCTAGAGTTTCGGCTAGCTCCATGTTGCCATCTTCTTTAGTTTTGCTAATTGTTTCTTCTACTTTCCTTTGGTCTACATCGCAAATGGCCGCTATATTTTCAGTTTGACTTACTGTCGTCATATCAGAACGACCCTTTCCACCAACACCGATGATACCAATGTTTAACTTATCACTTGGAGCAGTATAGCCCTTGCCTCCAAGCACATTTCTTGGAACAATTGTAAATGCTGCACCAGTCAGAGCAACACTATTAATAAATTTCCTTCTGCTAATGCTGTTCTTGCTTTCTTCTTTTCCCATTTTAACTCTCCTTAATGTATTAACTAGCTAATAGTTTTTTCATTTTATCTGTAATTTGACACGTTCCCCGAACTGTATGATAGAAGACTTTCCAGCTTGTACCCATATAGTCCCATATTAGATCACCATTTTCTTTCAACAGAGCAAACCACTCGCCCTGATCCCAATTTATTACTTTTTCAAAAACAAAATCGTGAACGTTTTTATAAGCTTCAAGGTATCTACTATCTTTAGTGAGCATATAAGCGTCGAGGAATCCTACTAAAGCTTCAGCTTGCTGCCAAAACTCTTTTGTTCTTTCAGTTGGCGGACCGTTTCTTTCTCCCTCAACAAAAATTCCACCATGCTTCCAATCAATTCCATTTTTGAAGGTATGTTCATAAACTGGAATAACTTTATCTAAACTTTCTTCCCTTGGGATTCCTAAAATATCCTGAACATGGAGGTATAACCATGCAAACTCTATGTTATGGCCATAGGAAGTAATGTCAGTTCCTTTGCCATCTTCATCAAAACGGTCCCTTCCCCAAACAGTATCCAGTTCAACATTTGCGATTGGTTTCCAATCATGGGTGAACATGGATATACCAGTTCCTGTAGCGGGATCTATCATTTTATCGAATATAAGATCTATAACATCTAGCAAAGCCTTTCGATGATTTTCTTCCCCAGTCAGTTCGTAAAGTGTTGTGAAGGCTTCCATCAAATGCATATGAACATCGAGAGATTTGTGAGATCCGAAATCGTCACGAGCCTTTTTCAAATTAAAATATCGATCGAAATGTTCATGGTACCCGCCATGAACCGAATCTGCAACTTTTGTTTGCAGCATATTGAAAATTCTGATTGCCTCGTCTTTTGCAAATTGATCGCCAGTTAAAAGTGCATATTCTGAGAAACCGTAGATAAGGAATGAATGTCCATAGATTATTTTGTTTGTATCGGTCGGAGTTCCATCTTCAGCTGTGATCCAATAATAACCGTCATATTCTTTATCATGAAAATGGTTCTTTAAAAATTCAATTCCTTGTTGAATAGCCTCTCTGCCGTTGGGCCATTCAAATCCTAATCGCATAGCATGTGAAATAGTAAAGATTGCTCTAACTTGTGAAAGAAATGATTTTTCAGTTACACCTGTTCTGATTCCATTTCTATCATAATTCGTTTGAAATCCTCCAAATTTTGGTTCAACAGCTTTTTTTGCCCAAAATGGAATAAGTCTATCATTTAAATAGCTTTCCGTTTTAGCTAACAATTCCTCAATCATTTGAAGTTCATTTTGATTCATTGAGTCTCCAAAATATAATAATCAAAATGGAAATTATTTCTTGCTTAAATCTTTATACACAAGTTCTTTGATTTCAATTGTTTGTCCTGGATTGTGACCCTGAATCGCAAAATGACCAGAGCTATAATCGGTATCAGTAAATTCTGTCATAAGTTTATCATTAACCCAGATCTTCATATCAGTACCAATCATCTGGACTTTCATCTCGAACCATTCATTATCTTTGGTTATCAATTCTTTTGCTTTTCCTGTTGGGTTACCCGGCTTCCAAAGCCATGCTGTATGTGCATCCTGATGGTTATCTATTTGAGATTCATAACCTCGAGGCCATCCATCGGGATCATCTTCTGGTGGGTTGCTTCTGAAGTAAAGACCACTATTTCCATTATCGCTTATTTTAAAAGTACCTTTGATAACAAAGTCTGCAGCTGTTGCATTTGTATATATGTGACCCATACCTCCGTCACCGATCATAATGCCATCTTTTACTTCCCAAGTAGCTTTACCCTTTACGAACCAATTATCTAAATTTTTCCCGTTGAATAGCGTTATCCATTCGTTATTTAAGTCTGCTTTTTTCTCTTTAGTATCTGCTTTTTTTTCTTGTTGTCCACATGATATTAAAATTGCAACAAGCACAAATATCAATGTAAATTTTTTCATTTTTTCCTCTGACCTATTATTTATAAATAATGCTATTAATTATGATATCAGTGTTATACAGATGCAAATATTAAATTTTACTCAATTATTTTTACAATACTTGGTGAGTCATAAAATGAAATATTTGCAATTTTTTTTAACAATAAAATACAAACAATCGTTTGCGTAACATGATCACAAATTAAAAAAAAAATTGAATTAAGACAAATCAATTCTTATTTAAGGAGACTTTAATATAACCTGAGATGGATATCAATTCTTTAGATTTTATAGAAAATGATAGGTAGAACAATATAAACCGACAATATTCTATATCTAAAAAATTTTAAAAATGAATCAAGTTTTTAATTCCTGCCTACAAAATCAAATTATAAGACTATTTAATTTTTAATTATATATATTTTATTCATTATTTCACGCTTATATAAAACTTGGCCTGAATTATGAGGGATTTTTACAATATTAGAATGATTAAACAAAACATTAAAAATATTTTAACGCATCGGAGGGGTTAAATGAATCTTTCTAAAGTCTTTATAACTGGCATTCTTGGTGTTATAATACTTATTTCATTCTGTAAATCAGATTTATATGCTCAGGTAAATGGATATGATTGGAAATATGGGATCTCCTTCAATGGGTTGGTTCCGGACACAGAATTTCCAAATGATAAATTAAAGTTTTCTTACCTGGCAAGAGCTCTTGTTGGGTATGAGCTTACAACTGAACTTGAATTGGGATTTGGTGCTGGTTATGGTTTGCTGACCGGGTATGATTTTGATCAAAATATCTGGGAAACTTCTTTAATTCCAATAGACCTAAGATTTATTGTCAGTCCTTTTCATATAGATACTTTCAGCCCATATATTTATGGTGGGGTTGGAATGTTGGGATGGTCGATAATCACTTCACAAACAATTTCTCCCTCTCCAGTTAAAGATAGCGGCTGGGATGCGATACTTCCTTATGGAATAGGAGCAGAATTTGCACTAAGCGAAAATCTTCTGCTTGACCTGACTGGTGGATATACCTATACATTCACAAATGAGCTAAATGGTTATAATACCAATGTACCCGGAACAAGTTATACAGATGGATATTTTAATCTTGGGGTTGGAATTACTTATGTGACTGGGAGTTCAGAATCAGACGCAGACAATGATGCTGTATTAAAGAAGGATGAAGTGGCCATTG
Organism: uncultured Ignavibacteria bacterium; assembly: GCA_963751695.1. Classification (GTDB taxonomy): domain Bacteria; phylum Bacteroidota; class Ignavibacteria; order Ignavibacteriales; family Melioribacteraceae; genus SZUA-22. Next base: position 798,058 of record CAVVVP010000003.1, read on the forward strand.
GAACAGATCCTGATAATCCAGATTCTGATTGGGATGGATTGAATGACGGGGAAGAAATTATAACATATAATTCAAATCCGTTAAATAGAGATAGTGATATGGATGGTCTAAGCGACCATGATGAAGTAAAAATTCATTTTACAAATCCTAATTTTAATGATACAGATAAGGATGCAATTAGCGATTTTGAAGAGGTTACAAATTATGGAACAAATCCTTTAAGCAATGATACTGATAGCGATAGGCTCACAGACAACGAAGAGATAAATGCTTATCATACAAATCCCTCCAAGAGCGATACAGATGCTGATGGTCTAACAGATTATTTCGAAGTGACCAGGCATTATACTGATCCACTGAGAGATGATACTGACAGCGATGGGCTAGTTGATGGAGAAGAAATAAAGATTTATAGAACTAATCCATTGAATTTTGATACAGACGGAGGATCTGTAGATGATAAAGAAGAAGTTGATCGCGGTACTGACCCCAACAACCCAGCTGATGATAAAGTTAAAAAAGTGCTTGCTCCAGTTGTGTTAGAAGGTCTAACATTTCCTTCTGGAACCTCTGACGTTTCTCCTGAATCAGAAAAAGCATTAATGGAAGTATTCAACACATTGACATCTTATCCGAACATTACTGTTGAATTAAGAGGCTATACTGATAATACCGGTAGTGCTTCAGCAAATTTAGATCTTTCTCAAAGAAGAGCAAATTCAGTTAAAAATTGGCTTGTTAATAAGGGTATTGATCCAACAAGAATTAGGGCTATTGGTTTTGGTGAAGCAAATCCTATAGCTGATAACAACACTAATGAAGGAAGAAGACTTAACAGAAGAATAGAGTTCGTTCAAGTTTCGCAATAGTAATCATTATTTTATAGTACTTTTTTTTGAATCCCTCAATGTAAATTGAGGGATTTTCATTTTTAGAGTATATATTAGAAAATTGTCGTAAATTTGGAACTTTTAATTTAAGCAGATGTAATATCTGTAATTAAATTTTTGTTAAAATGGAGTTAATATGAACACCGGAGTAACTGCGATCAGCGCAGGCGAGCTTGAACAGAGAAGTTTTGTTACAAAAGTATATAAATGGATGGGTTTTGGACTTTTATTGACCGCACTTGCTGCATATTTAGCAGCTAGTTCAGAAACCTTTATTTCAATGCTGTCACAAAATATGATGATCTTCTATCTTCTAATTATTGGGGAACTCGGTTTGGTCATTTATCTTTCAACTAGAATCCAGAAGATGAGTGCAGAAGCTGCCGCAGGATCATTCATTGTATATTCAATTCTTAATGGATTAACCATTTCGCTTCTTTTATTAATGTATACTGGAGAGTCAATAGCTGCGACATTCCTTTCAACTGCGCTAACTTTCGGGGCAATGAGCGTCTACGGATATTATACTAAGCGAGATCTTACTACAATGGGAAGTTATCTTTATATGGCACTGATTGGTTTAATAATAGCCTCAGTTGTTAATATTTTCTGGGCAAATGGCACATTGTACTGGATTATCTCATATGTTGGCATTTTAATATTTGTGGGTTTAACGGCTTATGATACCCAAAAAATAAAAAAAATTGGAGTAACCGTAAATATGGATGATTCTCAAACGAGCCAGAAATTAGCAATTATTGGTGCTTTGGCTTTATATTTAGATTTTATTAACCTATTCCTCATGCTTTTACGAGTTGCTGGGGACAGAAGATAAACTTCGAAAGTTACGAAACCAATCTTAGGTTTTGGCATCATATTTATTAAATTTTGTAAGATAAAAGACAAAATCTCAGTAATTGAAATTTTATATTTCATTTAGATATTAGACATTTATTAAATAAATCCTAAAGGAGAAAAAAGTGAAAAAGTTAGGAATTCTACTCTCAATGCTGTTTCTATTTGCATGTGCTGAGTCAAATAATTCTTCCGCTAACGATGAAAGTGGACTTAAATGGTATGGAACAATTGAAGAAGCTGTTCAAGTTGCTTCTTCTGAAAATAAACAAATTTTAGTACAATTTACTGGTTCTGATTGGTGTAAATGGTGTATTAAATTAAATAATGAAGTTTTTTATCAAGATGATTTCGAAACATATGCAAAAGAGAATATGATTTTGGTAAAGCTTGATTTTCCAAGATCTGTTCCACAATCTGATGCAGTAAAAGAATACAATAGATCTATCGCTACGAAATATGGTGTTCGCGGATTTCCAACAATTCTTTTAATGGATAAAGAAGGAAATGTTGTTCTTCAAACTGGTTATCAACCAGGTGGTGCTAAAGCATATGTTGATCATATTAAAGAAGCCTACAAGGCAAGCTAATTGTAATTTTATATAAAAGAAAAACCCAACACGGAATATTCCATGTTGGGTTTTTTATTGGTTTACACCAATATTATTTTTTACTTAAAATCTCTTCAATCTGATCCATTACACCATTCATTCTTTTCATTGCAAGATCAAATGGTTCTGGGGCTTCAGGATCAACACCAGCTTCTTTGATCAAATCTATTGGGTATTTAGAACTTCCACCTGTTAGTATTTTGAAATAATCCTCAACTGCTGGATTTTTTGCAACAGCTAATTCTCCCTCAATTAACTGCAATTCTGCATCTTGGATTTTCTGTGCAAATGCTGTTGAGTATATAATGGAAGTAGAGTATTGATAAACATAATAATTGTAATAAAAATGAGGAATGTAAGCCCACTCGTAAGCTATATATGGATCAACAACACATACACCTTTATCATGACCATAATATTTTTTTGCAATATCATAATAGATTTGGCTCATAATTTCACCATTCAGTGGCTCATCATTTTCAACTCTTTTATGAATTTCCCACTCGAATTCTGCAAAAGAAACTTGACGAAATAACGTAGTTCTTAAATTTTCTACATAACTAGCCAGTAAATAAAGTTTCTCATCATCAGATTCAGCATTTTTAACTAAATAATCCAAAAGCAAATTTTCATTCAGTGTAGATGCTATTTCTGCTACGAAAATAGAGTAATTGGCATTTGGAAACTCTTGGTTCTTATTTGAAAGATAGGAATGCATTGTATGCCCTAACTCATGGGCTAAAGTAGATAGAGAATTAAAATCATCAGTCCAGTTCATTAAAATATATGGGTGAACGTCGTAAGCTGATCCACTTGAGTAAGCGCCGCTTCGTTTTCCTGGATTTGGATAATAATCGATCCATCTGTTGCTAAAAGCTTCCTTGAGAACTTTTACATAGTCATCACCGAGGACCGGCAAAGCATTTATAATTGCTTGCTGTCCTTCATCAACCGAAAAACTCATGTCGACTTTTTCTACCATAGAAGTATATAGATCATAGTAGTGCAGAGTATCATATCCAAGCATTTTCTTTTTAAGATCTAAGAATCTGTGAAGAGTCGGTAATCCTTTGTTTATCTGATCAATTAAATTTGTGTATACCGTAGTTGGTATGTTATAATTATTTAATGCAGCTTCTAATGATGATTCATAATTTCGATTCTTGGCGTATACATAATCTCCTTTGACATGTCCAGTCAAGTTTACTCCGATTGTTTTGGAAAACTTTCCATAATTATTAAAAAATTCTTCAAAGACCTTTGCTCTATCTTCTCGATTCTCAGCTTGTCTATATTTCGCATATCCAGAAGATGATAATGTTACAATTTCTCCATTTGAAAGCTCAACGTCAGCGCGAGGCATTTCTGCATTACTGAACATACTATAAACATTATATGGAGTTCCACTTGTAAGACCAAAACTAGCAAGAATTTTCTCTTCCTCTTGAGAAAGAGTATGGTCTTTAAGTCTGATAACATTATCGATAGACATTTTATACTTAGCAAGTTCAGGTTGCTCATTAAAATATTTTTCTAATGTCTTAGGATCGATTTTCAAAATCTCTGGATCGATAAAAGATGATGCTTCAGAAATTTTTGTTCCTAAACTGCTTGCCTGCGAAGCAAGAGACTCATTTTTACTGTCTCCCAGATCTTGATCTTTAAGTTTTCCTGCATAACTTGAAACCCGATAGTATTCTTTTGCAATATCATAAACAGTTTCGTATGTAAGTAATAGATTTTTAGAATTTTCACCTAATTTGCCCTTGTACTTTTGAATATCATCAATACGGGCTTCAACTTCTTGTTTTGCTTTTTCCCAGTCGTCTAGAGTTGGATAAAGGTCCTCAACATTCCATTTGTATTTATCAGCTACTTCATCTCTGTTCTTAACTTGACTGATGACCAGTGATGAAGTAAAAATAAAGAATATCAACAAATGGAGAATAGAATTTTTCATTTTTTCCTCATGGTTATTTATTAATTATTAGTGAGTAAAAATACACATAAAAAAAATTATGCACTAATTAGGACGTTTTTGTATTAGATTTGTTTGGGTTTGTAGTTTTATAGTTGTAACATTAGAATTCCAAATTGAGCTTATGTTCACACTTTTGATATTATATAATTTATATATAAATAAATAATATTGATGGAGGAATAATGGAAAATCCTGTGATTGATCAGCAATCCCTCTACCGTTTACCCTGGAATCTTGCTGATAATGGAATTACTTGGTTGGAACCAACAGCTCAATGTAATCTTAACTGTTATGGATGCTACAGAAAAAATGTTAAGAACTCACACAAAACTCTCGATGAAGTAAAACACGAATTAGACTTTTTTCAATCTCAAAGAAAGACAGATTGTATTTCTATCGCCGGAGGAGACCCACTTTTATATCCTCACATAGTTGAACTGGTAGCAGATATAAAAAGCCGTGGAATAAAACCAATCATCAATACTAATGGGATTGCACTTACAAAAGAATTGTTACATGAGCTTAAAAAAGCGGGTGTATTTGGTTTTACTTTTCATATCGATAGTCAACAGGGCCATGGAAGAAGTAAAGAGTGGTATGGTAAAAATGAAATTGAATTAAATCAGCTTAGATTACACTATGCTAAAATGCTTGCAGAAGAAGGCGGAATTTCCTGCTCATTTAATTCAACTGTATATGCTGACACTCTAAAGTATGTACCTGAGTTGGTTAAATGGGCACAAGAACATATTGATATTGTTCATACAATGGTTTTTATAATATTTAGATATATTACACCATCCTTACCATATGATTTTTATGCTGGGAGTGAAAAAGTGGTTTTTGATGATATCCACTATCATTCTGATCAGGAAGAGGTTGTGAACTTGAGATCAGAGGATGTAGTAAAGGAGATCAGAAAAGTTCATCCAGAATTTAAACCAGCTGCCTTTTTAAATGGAACTCACAAAGCCGATGATTACAAATGGTTGTTGAGTGAAAGGATTGGAACGAAAGATAAGATATTTGGGTATCTAAACAACAAATTCCTTGAAATGATTATGACATTCAATCATATGCGATACGACAGATATCTTTCTTATGCCTCTCCAAGGATGACCTCACTTGGTCGAACAACGTTAATGAGTCTTTGGACAATCAACAAATCTGTAAGATCGGCACTTAAAAATTATTTAAAATATTCTGCGGTCAATCCATTGAGAATATTTAAGAAAGTACATATGCAATCTCTAATGGTTATTCAGCCGGTTGATTTTATGGCAAATGGAGATCAGAGTATGTGTGATGGTTGTCCAGATATAACGTATTGGAAAGATGAAAAGGGGAATGAGCAACTTGTTTGGTCTTGCAGAATGGAAGAACCAATGACTTATGGACAATTCTTACATACGGTTCCAAAACATGAAAATATTCCTACAGAGGGAGTTCAGTCAAACTAGAAAGTTATATAAGTCAATGATTATCTAGCCTCCGAAATCGGGGGCTTTTTGTTATAGTTTAAACAAGCTGGTAAATCTATTCTTAACCTTGTTGTTGTTTACTGCCATTCCCATTGCACGCTTAGTTCCAATAATTACAAGTAGTTTTGTAGCTCTCGTTATTGCGGTATAGAGCAAATTTCTTTGGAGCATCATATAGTGAGACGTCGATACTGGAATTATTACACAAGGAAATTCACTTCCTTGACTTTTATGTACTGTTACAGCATATGCAAGTGTGATTTCATCTAGATCTTCGTAAAGATATTCAACAATTCTACCTTCGAATGAGATATACATAATCTTTCTAATGTCGTCAACTCCGGCAACAAAACCAATATCACCATTAAATACGTTTTTATCATAATTGTTGCGAAGTTGCATAACCTTGTCTTTTGCCTTAAATTTTCGATCACCTTGTAAATAAAGGGTTTCAGAATGATTTAGATTTTGCTGCATCGCTTTATTAAGATTAGCTACCCCTACATCAGTTTTATAGATTGGTGATAAGATTTGTATGTCATTTACAGGATCCAATCCAAAGTTGATTGGTAAGTCTTCTTTGCAGAGACGCAGTATCTTTTCTGGGATCTTCTTGTTCTCAGACTCATCAATGAAAATAAAATCTGAATCTTTCAAATAGTTAAGTGCTGGCATATTTCCTTTATTTATCCTGTGTGCATTTAAAATGATATCACTATGCTTAGCTTGTCTAAAAATTGCACTTAATTCTACTAATGGAATTTTATTGCTGGCTATTAGATCTTTCAAAACATTTCCAGCTCCTATTGAAGGAAGCTGATCAACATCACCAACAAGAATTACAGTCGTGTTCTCACTTATTGCTGTGATAAGATGATACATTAAAATAGTGTCCATCATCGATACTTCATCAATAATTATCAAGTCAGTTTCTAGAAGTGTATCAGAGTTAAAGTTGAATGAATTTTCAACAGGATTATACTCTAATAATCGATGGATAGTTTTCGCCTCAAGTCCAATCACTTCAGTCATTCTTTTAGCAGCCCTGCCTGTTGGTGCAGCAAGTAGTATGCTTTTTTCGTAAAACTTATAAAGCTCGATAATTCCCTTTAGAGTAGTGGTCTTTCCTGTTCCGGGTCCACCAGTAACTATTAAGAAATTATTTTCGAATGACAATTGAATCGCTTTGAGTTGTTCTTCAGAGTATTTTTCCTTCAGGAGGTTAAATGCTAACTTTGAATTTTCATCATCAGATTTAAAATTTAGAATTCGATTTATAGAATTTTCAATTTCTCTTTCCGCATAATAATAATCGTGGAGATAAACATTACTACTATCGATTACAATCTCCCCATCACTTTCAAGATCATGAAGGAGGGGATCAGAATAGGCCAACTCATATTGGAGTACATATGAACATTCTCGCACGAGATCACCTTCTGGTACAAAAACATGCCCGTTTCTTACAGCTTCCGAGAGTATATAGATAATTCCAGCTTTGATTCTGACACCATCACTCTCAGTAAAACCAAGGTTTCGTGCAATATTATCGGCCACTTTAAATCCTATACCCCATACATCACTCATTAGTCGATATGGATTTCGCTTAATCACCTCTGGTGCTTGATCGCCATAGGTTTTATAGATTTTCAAAGAATAAGCTGTGGATATTCCGTGGGTTTGGAGAAACAGCATTACATTTTTAATCCCCTTTTGCTCTTCCCAACCAATTTTTATTGTTTCTAACTTTTTTCTTCCAATACCTTCAATTTCAAGTAGACGATTAATATTCTCATCAAGAATATTGAGAGCTATCTCTCCAAACTTTCTTACAATACGTTCTGCCGTTACTTTGCCTATGCCTTTAATTAATCCAGAAGCAAGATATCTTGTTATACCGGATTCGGTGGTTGGATAATTTACCTCAAGAGATTCAACTTTAAATTGGATGCCGTACTTTTGATGTGTAACCCAAGATCCTGTGATTTCAACTTCATCTCCGGCGTTTAGTTTCGGAAGATTTCCCACAACGGCAGTACCGTCTTCAAGTTTGAATACAGAATAACCATTATCATCACTGTAAAAAAGATAGACATCGACGATGCCTGTGATTTGCTCCATATAAGAGATCAATAAATTGATTAGATTTGCAAATCTATGATTTATGCTGATGAAAACAAAAGTTAGATGAAAAAACTCAGATCTCATAACCAGCATTACGATGCATGGCTTCATTGGGATGTTACGAAACGGTGCAATCTTACTTGCGAATATTGTTTTGGTATGATCACTGATCCATCTATTAAAGTTAATTCAATCAAACTTGACAAATTGATGGAGACATTAGATCGTTCTGGTAACACATTCCGGATCAGTTTTACAGGTGGTGAACCTACGATGGTTCCTAACTTTTTTGAGGTTTTAAAGGAAGTATGTAAAAACCACTTCGTCTCTCTCAATACAAATCTGATCACGAAAGATATTTTGAAGTTTGCTGAGATTGATCCAAGTAGAATTCTTCATATTCATGCATCTCTGCATTACGATGAACTTATCAAAAAGAAATTATTAGATAGATTTGTAAACAACTTTCAAACTTTTAAAGATCGTGGATTCAATATCTATGCTGAGGCAGTTGCTTATCCGTCATTCCTAACCAGAATCGACGAGATGAAACAGATTTTTTCAGATAGAAAAATTGACTTTCAATTCGCTTCATTTTTTGGAAGATATGAAGATAAAAATTATCCAGAATCTTATTCTGATTTGGAGTTGGAATTATTTAATATACCCAAAATCAACCTTGCTTTTTTTGCTCAGAAGGGAAATCTCTGTAATGCCGGATTTAATGCAGCAGTTGTGTTTTCGAATGGAGATGTCTATCCCTGTCATCAAATAAAATGCAAAATTGGAAACATATATGAAAATTTAAACTTAAGCGATGCTTTGGTAAGTTGCCCATCAAAAAAGTGTGGCTGTCCTCTAAATAAATATGATATTTATTTATTTGAGAAAGCCCTAAACAAAGTGGGAGAACCTATTTGATTCCAGATTCTCCCTTCCCCCAAATGTTCTTTACTCCCAGTCAAGATATTTTTCCTCTCCAAGCAATTCTTCCATTCGCCTTCTGATAATAACATCTTTATTTTTCTTTCTACTCGCTACTTTTTCTTTCAATTTCTTTATTTCCTGCTCAAGCATTTTAACTTCGTCTTCTCTCTGAACCTCTTTAAGATCAAAAAGATTTGAAAGGTTTTTCTCAAGTTCCTTTTTAATTTTCGCTTTTTCAGATGTGGAAGCTTTCTGATACTCAATAGCTAAAGATTCAGTCAAGATTTCATATTCAATAAGTTGCCTTTCCCTCTCTATCATTTCCTTATCATGCCCCATGTGCATATATGAGAGTTCCATTCCTTTCCATCTGAGTTCTTGCAGGTATTGTTGGTATTTTTGCACATCATACTCTTTTATTTTTTGAAGCTTCAATTTCAACTCAGAATCAATGTTTTTGAGATACTCTTGTTCATCTTGAGTACTTAGCTCCCAATTTGGTGGTGGTGGTGGATCGGGCTCATTTTGGCCAAATATAGATTGAAAAGAAGTAAATAAAAATAAAGTAATTAACAAATATTTTAACTGTTTCATTTTATCTCCGTTTTTATAAAGAAGTTTCGTCAATTTTACTATTTAAACTTTTAATTCTATTCTCAATTTTATAAATATTCTTACCCCATTCGTCTTGCATTGTTTTGTAAAGGATAAATTTCTTAAAATTTTCATTTTCCATCATTGAAATGGTATTACTAATATTCTGAACTTGGTTTGTAGTTTCTTGATCATTCCAATCAAACACCTCATTGCTAATTCTATTAACAGGATTTGGTCTTTGAGAAAGAATAAGCATAACTAAAGCTGCAAGAGTTAGTGAGGAAGCAAACGCAAGTTTAGGGACAAATGTTTTGCTCTCGTTATTACTCTTCAACCATGAAAGGATATTAGAGAACAAGTGCTCATGTTTTGTCACATTTGCGACGATTTGTTTAAACCTACTTTGTTCTAATTCTTCATGATGTGAATTATCATATTCCGAAAGAAATGAGATAGTTTCGTTAAATTTCTTATTAATTTCATCATTATTCTTAATTTGATTCTTCCAAAAACTCATTCTGTCTGCCGGTAGATCTTCATCAAGAAAAAGCCACATATCTTTTTCAAATTCCTCAGTTAAATACTTATCATTCGGCATTTTCATTCCTCAAAATTCTTTTTAGCTTTTTAACTGCATAATTCATATGGCTCAAAACTGTATTCAATGGTTGATTGAGCAGCTCTGATATCTCACGAAATGTTAATTCTCCATGTTGTCGTAAAAGGAAAACTTCCCTCTGTATATCAGATAGTTTTGATAAAGAATTATTTAATATTGATATTTCTTCTATGGTTTCGAATGACTTGATTATTTGATTCTGATCGGTAATTTCGACCCCATCGATGCTATTATTTATTTCACTTCTTACTTTAGATTTCCGAAATTCATCAATTGATACATTATGGGCGATTGAAAACAACCAAGAACCAAATTTTTTTTTATCTTTATATTTCTTGATATTCTTCCACATTTTTATTGCAGTTTCTTGAAAAAGGTCCTCAGCTGTTTCAACATTTCCATTTCGACGTAACAAATAAGTGAACAGTTGTTTCTTATATAATTCTAAAAGAGAAGCAAATGCATCACTATCCCCATTTCTGCAACGCTGAATTAATACTTTTTCCAAATAGCTTACCATTGTTCGTTCTATTTTAATAAACGTAAAACAATCAAAATTATTGTATTGTAGTAATTATTTTATTCTTTTTAGTGCTTCTCTTTACTCAGACCGGATAGTTGATTGGAATTTACAAACTTAATAACTTCTTGAGGATGCGTTTTTGAATACTCACGTAAAGCCCATCCAATTGCTTTGCGAATAAAAAATTCACTAGAATCTGTATGATGCTTAATATATTCAAACAAAATATTCTCATTAGTCTTGGATTTGTACTTTAACTGAAAAATGATTGATGTTCTCTGTAACCACATGTTATCCGATAGGCTCCATTTTCTACTAGTGGGGATCATTAATGCTGGAAAGTTTTGAAAGTGAGAGCCGACAAGATTTGATGATATATAATCAGCAGTATCCCACCAACTTTTTGTTGTTATTAAATACTCAAAATGGTCAATAAATTGTGCATCATATTGTTTAGAATATTTATTTAAGAACTCTTGTGCAAAATACTGGTATTCTCGCTCTGGTTTATTCCAGAGCTCTGTGGAAATTTCTCGAGCCTCTAAAAGCGGGGGTAGATTTGATGTATTTAAAAGATCTTTTGTTATTTCTTTTCTTAAAGGTGAAGAGATACCAAGGTATTCAAACTTATCCCTCATATACTTTTTCATTTTAGCTGCGTATAAGGGATTAGAATTTCTTATAAATCGCATCTCTAATTCCTTAATATAATTTTTCATAGCATCCTCCTTTCTAGAGGACAATATAAATCATTATCGAGAATTTTGTATGAGATATTGAATAGTAAGATGGTGGATACCATTATTTCAGGTATCCACCGGAGCAGATAAGGAGCTTGCTATAAACTTATTCCAAAAACATATTGTGCTTTGTCTTGATCTGGATTTATTATATATGATCCAAATACTGGAAGTAAAAAATCATCTGTTATTTTAATCTTTTTTGAAGCAGTTATACCTACATTTACAAAAGCAAACTTATCGTTGCCATAGTACATATTATCTCCACCAGGACTTGCACCCAAGAAAACATCAAATCCAACATCTGTGATAGTTGTGGAGTATCCTAATTCAAAATAAGAACTGTTATCAGGGTCATTATATACGTTGAAATATGCTGAAAGATATAGTGGCAATGACTCAGGTAATGAAAAAGTTGCACCAAGCTCTACTATATGAGCTCCTTTTCCATCACCATCGAAATCACCAAATCTTCCACCAGCATTTGGGAAATAGTAATCAGTAGCTACAAAACCGAGGGAGGAACTACCAATTTCAAACGTATATCCCAGATAGAAATCTAGTTCGTCAGCAGGTAATGAGCTTGCATCTCGTCCTAATTGATAAGCACCCCAGAATCCTACTTCAAATCCACCAGTTACGAAATTAATTGTAGGTTGAATACTTGGAGATTGTCCAAAATCAGTTCCTCTCCAAACATATCTACTTACAAAGTCAGCTCCGAGATCAAGCTGAGCTAGTGAAGTTGAGAGAGTTACAAATAGTAAGACTAAAGTTAATATCATAAACATTTTATTCTTAATATTTTTCATTTCTATTCCTTACTGTTCTTTAAGATTAATTAAGATACTTTTTCAAATTCTGGATATGCTTCCATAGAGTGTTCTCCAATATCGAGACCTTCATATTCTTCTTCATTTGATACCCTCAATCCCATTGTTGATTTTAGGATGAACCAAAGTATTCCAGTAAATGGAACTATAAAAGCTGCGACGGATACTACACCAATAAATTGATACCATAACTGGGATAAACCGGCTTTGTCGCCCCAGATTCCAACAGCTAGAGTTCCAAAAATTCCACAAACTAAATGAACCGACATTGCACCAACTGGATCATCCAGTTTTAATTTATCGAACATTATTACAGCAAATACGACAATTATTCCAGCAATAAATCCAATAATTATTGATTCCATTGGAGACATGAGGTCGGCTCCTGCTGTTATTCCAACTAGACCAGCAAGAATTCCGTTTAATGTCATTGTTAAATCCGGTTTTTTGAGAAAGGTCCATGACGCGAACATTGCACCTATAGCACCGGCACTTGCGGCTAAGGAAGTTGTTACTAGCACCAGGGAAACTAATCCTGGGTCTGCTGAAAGAACTGATCCACCGTTGAAACCAAACCAACCCAGCCAGAGCAAGAATACACCGATTACTGCTAATGGAATTGAATGACCGGGTATTGGATGAATTTTTCCTTTAACATATTTTCCAACTCTTGGACCTAAAAAGATAACACCAGTCAATGCTCCCCATCCACCAACAGAATGAACAAGCGTAGAACCGGCAAAATCATAGAATCCTAATGCGTCAAGAAATCCACCGCCCCATTTCCACATTCCAGTAATTGGGTATGCAATCGCTACAAAAATTGTAGAAAAAACTAGAAATGAAGAAAGCTTTATTCTTTCTGCCACGGCTCCGGAGACAATTGTTGCAGCTGTAGCTGCAAACATACCCTGGAAAAGGAAATCGGTCCAGTATGTATAACCTATGTTATATGCACTAGTAATGCCATCTGCACCAGCATCTATTCCCAATCCGGCGAATCCAAAGAATCCACCACTAAATGCTTCTCCTGGGTACATTAAATTAAAACCTACAAATGTATAGGTTATTAATCCAATACCTGGAATAACAGAGTTTTTAAAAAGTATATTCAGTGTATTTTTAGCTTGGGTTAATCCAGCTTCGAGAGTTGCAAATCCTAGATGCATGATAAAAACAAGCGCTGTTGCCATCATCATCCACAGATTGTTAACCGTAAATAAGTTATTTGTAATATCATTTATTGCTTGATTTTCCATTTTTACCTCTTAGTTTAATTTCCTTTAACTTTATAGCGCTTCTTTTCCGGATTCGCCTGTTCTAATTCTAATTACATCTTCTATTGGTGAGATGAATATTTTTCCGTCTCCTATTTCACCTGTTTTACATGTGTTCATAATAACTGAAACAGCTTTTTCACATTTTTCTGATGCACAGACTATTTCAATCTTAACTTTGGGTACAAACTCAAGATTATATTCTGATCCTCTATATATCTCAGTATGACCCTTTTGTCTTCCATAACCCCTTACTTCGGTTAATGTTAATCCTGAAAAGCCTTCTTCCTGAAGGGCTTCTCGAAGCTCTTCAATCATGTGTGGTCTTATTATTGACTCGATTTTTTTCATTTACACCTCCGTTTTGTTAGCTAAATATATATGGTAAATTACAAATACAGACTAATTATATAAGTTATATATGTAAATATACATAATTAAAAAAGCTTTATACAAGCAAAAACCTAATAAATATAATTTGGCCTTGGAGATTGTGATGGAAATCACAAATTGGTTGATTTTTCTAAAGTATTCTGGAGATAGTAGTTTAATGACAGAGAAGCAAATTCTAGTTTATTCTGAGGGTATTCTTAAAATAAAAGGAATTGCCAGTATTCCAATTATTGCCGTAATAATATAAGCTGTTTCTAATCCAAAAAGATCACCTAAGCTTCCGATTATCAGTAAAGCTAAGGCACTCACCAAAAAATTAATAGTCATAAAAACTCCATTTATTAAAGCGGGATGCTCTGTATCGATCGAATTCACCTCAGCTAACAAAACTGGAGTTGCAGCGAACATTATAAAACCAATTAATATCAGGAGTGGAAAAACGAAAAGGGTTTCATTTATAAGCAAAAAGATTATCATTAATATGGGAGTTGAAATTCCCATTACAAGTAAAGTGGTTTTTCTGCCAATTCGGTCTGAGATTGTTCCTGAAAACAAAGTTCCAGCTGCACCGGAAAATTGGACAACAGATAAAGCAATTCCACCAAACCATAGAGTTTCGCCTTTGGTAGTTAAAAAAATTGGCAAAAAAGTAGTTAGCGATCCCTTTACAAGGGAGGTAAAGAAGAAAATGCCACTGATGATTGCAAAGATTCCAATATGTGTTTTAACAGCTTCAAGAGCACCAGTCTCCTTTTGCTTGTTCTTGAATGCATCTGAGATTGGAATTTTTCTAAATCTAAAAAAGAGTAAAGCTGAGGCAATTAGTCCGAAAGGGAGCAATCTATAAGTGCCCTCCAATCCCCATAAGGAAACGGCACCAAGAATATAGAGTGGCCCTAGACTTCTAGCAATTTCACCACCAAGCATATAGAAACTCATCCCTTTTCCAATTCTGTTTCCTGAGACTTTCTTAATCATAACCGGAGAAGGAACATGGAAAAGTGAAATACCTATTCCAGATGTTAGTAATAAGATAATTAAAACGACGACATATGGGGCTATCCCAATTAAACTCATGCAAATCACTGTGATAGCCGGAGCAACAATTAGAAGATATCGGATTGGAAGTTTATCAGTAGCATATCCAACCAATGGATTGAGAAGTGACGGAAGTCTTTGAACGATTGTTAAAAAGCTTGCAAAGGATAAAAAAATTGAAAATTTTTCAATTAAAAGGGGTAAAAGCGGGGCTAAAAAAGATGAATAAACATCGTGGATAAAGTGAGCAATGGAAATTGTTATTACGTTTCCAGTTTGAAATTTATTTTTATCCTTCATTTATCAAATTTGGTTTCATCTGGTAAAAAATCCTATTAACTAAATATAGAATGCAAATTTAATAATTTTTGTGGGGAATTTGTAATATAAAGATCTATCCCACTCGGGTTCTGAATGGGCTAGATCTTGAATTGGGAGTTTGCTATACAAATCTCCCGGTAACTGTTTTGGGGGATAGTTTTCTGAAGGAAAATAGGAGTATCAGAAAATGGTATATTTGACAGCAAAGTGGAATTACAATCATTGTGCCACAAAACGGAGAGGATCTATAAAACGCTATAATCATTTGAAATATAATAAATTAGCTTGGAAAGCTGGGGATAATGGGATAAAAAGTCAATTATTTTATTCTGTCAAGTAGTTTAACATAAGTTAAAAAAATTAACTCGAGCTTAATGCTTTTTTATATTAATCGTATTAATTATTCGACAACAAAAACATCATTTCCTTGATTTACATCCGGGATGAGATCATTGCCGAGTTGCACTTTCTTGACTTTTTTATCGAAAGAATGATTAAATGCAGCTGAATTACTAATTTTCCAGACTCTTGCTGATTCTGAAAACTCTTCAAAGGAATCATCATCGAAGGTCACTTTATAGAAAATCCTTGTCGGGATATTCCCAACTTTATTTATAGTTATTGTGGTTTTATCTGTGTCGCTTATAATGGATTTAATTCCCAAATCCGGATAACCAAATTCAAAGAACCATGGTTTCCAGAACCAAGAAAGATCTTCCTTCAAATAATCATTGAAAGTAAAGAAAAAATCGTAAGGGATTGGATGCTTTTCATGCCAACGATTCATATACTCCAGTAAAGCTTTATTGAACAATTCATCTCCTAGCAAAACTCTTAATTCTTCATAAGCATTTGCAGGTCTTGAATAGAAATTATTTCTACTTCCACCATTAACAAACATGTAGCTCGGCACCATCATTGGCATATCGTAGTTATTTCCTGCATCACCCAGATATTCGGCAACTCTAAAAGCTTGATAATCGTAAGTTGAGTCGAACTCTTCAACTACTTTACGCGGAAAGAATGATGCCCATCCTTCTTCCATCCAGGCGGCTCGTCTTTCATTTATTCCCATATGAAAAGGTAAATAGCTGTGTAAAATTTCGTGGAAGATTAAACCAACATTTCCTCCAACAGATGAAGGCACACCATTATTCTGCATCATTGGAAATTCCATTCCACCACCGTGACGTTTATTACAGAATGCAGTTGTATGTGACCAAGGATAAGGATAGCCGGGGGATTCATGAGATAAGTACTTTATAGTCTCTCTGGCATAAAGTGCTGCGTTTTTATACATATCTACACTATCCGGATAAATAGCGGCAGTTAGAACTCTGCGCCCATTTTCTACGTCAATACTTGAAGCATCCCAATTGTAGTTATTACTAGTTGCCCATGCAACATCAGGAACATTCGAAGCTATGAAATTCCAGGTATTCTTTCCAATATCGTTTCTTAGTGTAACGTGCTCATTTTGATGATCATCCAAAGTTATAATATTAACCGTTTCGTCTGAATTTTTTGCTTCTTCAATCTTTTTGATAATTTTGGATTGAAAAACACTCTGCTGATTTTGCAGTTCGCCGGTTGCCCACACTACATAGTTATCTGGGACAGTGATATTAAAATCATACTTATTGAAATCGTTATAAAATTCGACAGTACCAGCATAATCTATTTCATCCCATCCATATAAATCATCATAAACTGCAATTTGAGGATACCAGTATGCTATAAAAAATTCACCTCCATAATTTCCAGCTCTCATTGGACGTGAGGAGATAGTATAGCTCCAATCGATCTCAAGATCAATGGTAGAATTTGGGGGAAGCTTTTTTTCCAGACGGATACTCATGTTAGTGCCACTGATATATACATATTTAGAGGGCAGTGTAATAAGTTCATCACGGATCTTTAACTTTGTAATCTCAATACCTTTTGTTAGAGCAGATTCATAAAGGTTCCAATCCCGTTTTGCTCCGGGTTTAGTAATATTTTGGTATAGACGAATGACTAATTCGGATAGGGAGTCAGGACTATTATTAAAGTAGGTTACGGATTCAGAGCCAATAATTAGATTACTATCTGGAAAAAACTCGACGTCAATTTTATACTCTGAGTGATTGATCCAATAACTTTCTGTTACACGACCATCGTAGGATCTTGTTCCGTTTTCATATGCTTTTTGTACATCAATAGGAATAAAAAGATCAGAATTTTGGGAGAATATTGTTGAAATGCTGGCAAAAACAAAGATTAATACTAAGATATGTCTCATTATTTATCCTTAAATCTGAAATTTTATTTGCTAAGATAAAAGGAATCAATAGTTTTTCAAAGGCAATTTTTTGGTGTGTCTTTTTTCCAAGAGTTCAGAAACATCAAAAAGTGATATCTCCTTCTCTGCAAGTAAGACGAGAAGGTGGTATAGAAGATCTGCTGTTTCTTCTTTAAGCCGCTCTCTATTGTTGTCCATCGCGTCAATAACAACTTCAGTAGCTTCTTCTCCAACTTTTTGAGCAATCTTATTTATTCCGGATTTAAAGAGGGATGAAGTGTATGATTTTTCTGATGGGTTTTCCTTTCTGTCCGAAATTATCTTTTCAAGTTGAAAAAGAAAATCACTTTGCTTAGTATTTACTTCGTTGAAACAAGTATCAGCTCCAGTATGGCATGTAGGACCTTTAGGAGTAGCTTTGATTAAAATTGTATCAAGATCGCAATCCATTTTGATATCTTTAACAAGGAGATAATTTTCAGATGTTTCACCTTTTGTCCATAATCGGTTTTTTGAACGACTGAAAAATGTTACTTTTCCGATCTCCTTTGTTTTTGTTAATGCCTCTTCGTTCATATATCCCAGCATCAAGACTTTATTGGTCTTATCGTCTTGTATTACTGCTGGTATGAGTTCATTTCCTTTTTCATAATTTACATTCATATTCTTACCGGTATGTTATTTTCATTTAAGTAATTTTTTAAATCTGGAATACCTATCTCAGCAAAGTGAAAAATACTGGCTGCCAGTGCTGCGTCAGCCTTGCCATGAGTAAATACATCAATAAAATGTTCCATCTTTCCTGCGCCTCCAGAAGCAACAACTGGAACTGGAAGCATCTCAGATAGAGTTTTTGTGATCTCTATAGCGAAGCCATCTTTTGTGCCATCATGATCCATTGAAGTGAGGAGAATTTCACCTACCCCACGATCTACGGACTCTTTTGCCCATGGAATGAGTTCTCGCTCTGTTTCAGTTCTTCCGCCATGAGTGAATACTTTCTGTTTAGAACCAACGATTTTTGTGTCAAGAGAAAGTACAACACATTGACTGCCGAATCTTTTTGCAAGAATAGTTATAAGTTCAGGATTGTAGACAGCAGAAGAATTTACTGTAATCTTATCAGCTCCAGCATCAAGCAAACTGCTCACATTCTCCTCATCTCCAATTCCTCCTCCAACTGTAAAGGGAATATTTATATGTCGTGCAATTCTTTTAACTAGAGCTACAAGAGTTTCTCTTCGTTCTACAGTTGCTGTGATATCTAAGAAGACAAGTTCATCAGCACCAACTTCAGCGTATTTCATACCAAGTTCTACAGGATCACCTGCATCACGCAGATCAACAAAGTTGACACCTTTTACAGTTTTAGCATCTTTAATATCCAAACATGGAATTATTCTTTTCGTCAACATAGAAATTTCTCAAATTCATTCATCTGAATTTTTCCTTCATAAATTGCTTTACCTATTATAACTCCATACATATTCATTTTATCCAGATTATCAATATCTGCAATACTTGAAACACCACCACTTGCAATTAGACTAATTTTTGGTACTCTATCCATAATTGTTTGGTAAAGTTCAATCGATGGACCAGAAAGCACACCATCTCTTGATATATCAGTAACTATCGCTTCTTCAAATCCTATATTACTGTATTCAGTTATGTATTCTAGTATAGGAATTTTGGTTTTTTCCGTCCAAGCACTAATTGATATCATTTGATCTTTACAGTCTGCTCCAAGAATTAGTCTGCTTGCACCAAACTCATTAAGCCAGGTAATGACTAACTCTCTGTTTTTTGCCGCTATACTTCCAGCGGTAACTTTATCTGCACCATTTTCGAAAGCAATTTTGAGATCTTCGTCAGATCTGATACCACCTCCAAAATCAATTGTCAGACTAGTATTCTGAGAAATTAAATTTAAGATATTCCAATTAATTATTTTGCCCGACTTTGCACCGTCAAGATCAACAAGGTGCAGATATTGAATACCGGCGCTTTCAAATTGTTTTGCAACTTCTAAAGGATTTTCATTGTAGATCTTCTTTTGTGAATAATCTCCCTTAGTCAATCTTACACATTTACCGTCTATTAAATCTATTGCTGGAATTATCTTTATCATGTCAACTCAATAAAATTTTTCAATATTTGTTCGCCGATAATTCCGCTTTTCTCTGGATGAAATTGTAAGGCATAAAAATTATCTTTCTGCAGACCAGCACTAAAGGGAATAATGTAATTGGTTTCAGCAATTGTATGTTCACTCAACTCTGCATAAAAACTGTGTACAAAATATACGTAGGGATTTCCCTTAAGGTTTTTAAATAAAAGGTTGTCTTTACAAGCAATTGAGTTCCATCCCATATGTGGTACCTTCTTCTCAGGAGGAAAAAGCTTAACTTTTTCTTCAAATATGCCAAGACACTTAGTATCATTCTCTTCAGAATGTTGGCAAAGTAACTGAAGACCAAGACAGACACCAAGAAACGGCTGTTCAAGTTTTGGAATTAATTTGCTAAGTCCATTATTGATCAGAAATTTCATTGCACTACTTGCTTCACCTACTCCAGGGAAGATTACTTTATCAGCTGCCTTAATTTCTTCCTGATCACTTGATAAAACTGCATCATAGCCAATTCTTTGAAGTGCAGATGAGACGGAATACACATTCCCAGCATTGTACTTGATGATCACAATTTTCATATAATTCCTTTTGTACTTGGAATCTCAGCATTTGAAGAATTTTTACTCACTGCTTGCTTAATAGATCTTCCTAATGCTTTGAAAATACCTTCAATCTTGTGGTGTTCATTGTTCCCCTTAGCTTTAATGTATAGATTACATTTAGAAGCATCCGAAAAGGATTTAAAAAAGTGATAGAACATTTCTGTTGGCATATCACCAACATATTCTCTGCTAAACTTTACCTTCCATTGCAGCCAGCTTCTGCCTGAAAAATCAAGGGCAACAATTGCAATTATATCATCCATGGGTAGCATAAAACCATAACGTTCAATTTGCTTTTTATTACCAAGAGCTTTACTGAAAGCTTCACCAAGAGCAATAGCAGTATCTTCAATTGTGTGGTGCTCATCAACCTCAAGATCGCCATCAACATTAATATTCAAATCGCAGAGTGAGTGCTGAGAAAGCTGAGAGAGCATATGATCAAAGAAATTCAATCCAGTTGAAATACTATGTTTCCCCTTTCCATCCAAATTTAATTCAATTTTGATTTTAGTTTCTTTTGTTCTACGTTCGATCTTTGCAAGCCGGTTATTGGACTTCAACTCATCAAACACATATTCCCAGTCAGAAGTATTCAAAGTTGCACTTGAATCAATTACCTCACTTAATAGAATAGATTTGCTTCCAAGGTTCATTGCAAGCTGAACATCTGTATCCCTGTCACCAATTACATAACTGTTTTGTAGATCGTAGTCACCTTCAATATATTTTGTTAATAATGCTGTCCCAGGTTTCCGGGTTGGAGCGTTTTCTTCTGGAAATGTTTTATCGATGATTATATCAGAAAATTCTACTCCTTCGTTTTTTAAAGTTGTAAGAATTTTGTTCTGTACGGGATGAAATGTTTCCTCGGGGAATGAGTCAGTTCCTAGTCCATCTTGATTTGAAACCATAACAAGTTCGAAATCTAATTCAGTAGAAATTCGCTTTAAAGTTGTAATCACTTTTGGATAAAACTCTAATTTTTCAAGTGAATCAATTTGCTTATCCTTGGGTTCGACGATGATGGTACCATCTCTATCAATGAATAAAATTTTCTTCATTCTAATCTCCATACTCTTTAAGTGCTTTTATCAACTTCAAGTTTTGCTCTTCAGTTCCGATTGTAAATCTCAAACAATTCTCACAATGCGGAAGAGAAGAACGGTTGCGAGCAATAATCTTTTTAGAAATCAGATAGTTATAAATCTGATTTGCGTTGGTCACTTTGGTTAAAAGAAAGTTTGAATCGCTTTTATATACGCTAATAACACAATCTAATGAATCCAAAGCTTTAACTAATTTCTCTCTTTCTCTAGTTATTGTTTTAACAAAAAAATCTTTCTCTGACTCAAAATCAAGCGCCTTTAAAATCATTTGTTGGCTAACACCATTAACATTGTAAGGATATTTAATTGAATTGAAAATATCTATTATCTCTTCATTGGCATAAGCCATTCCAACTCTAATATATGCTAAGCCCCAAGCTTTTGAAAAAGTTTGGAGGACAATCAAATTCTTGAAATTCTCAATTTCATTAATCCAACTCATATTGACAGAAAAGTCTATGTAAGCTTCATCAATTACAACGAGTCCTTTATAAGACTTTATAATACTTTTAATAGAATCTTGGTCTAGCAGATTTCCGGAAGGATTATTTGGTGAACAAATAAAAATTATTTTTGTGTTTTCACTTAAAGCCGTTAGTACTAAATCTTCAGAAATCTGAAATTCATTACTTAGCGGAGCTTCAATTACTTTCACATTATTAATTGCTGCAGTAACTTTATACATTCCATATGTAGGAGGCATAATTAGAACGCTATCTTTACCTGGCTCACAGAATGCTCTTATAACAAGGTCAATAGCCTCATCGCTTCCATTACCTATGAAAATATTCTTTGAGGCTACTTGCTTAATAGTAGCAAGCTTTTCTTTTATTTTTTTCTGTAATGGATCTGGATAGCGATTATACTCTCCACTTGGAACGGAACCAAATGAATTTTCGTTCGCATCTAAAAAGATTCCAGGTTCACCACTATAATCATCTCTTGCAGATGAATATGGTTTTAAATTCTTTATGTTTTCTCTTAAAAGATTTTGAATATCAATCATCTGATTCCTCAGTTCTAACAGTTACTGCTAACTTATGTGCATCCAATCCTTCAGCTTCAGCCATCACTTCAATAGTATTGCCTAGTTTCTTCAGACCATCTTTAGTCAATTTTTGGAATGTAATGTTTTTAGAAAAGCTGTCCAATGAGACTCCACTATAAGCAGATGCGAATCCATTTGTCGGAAGTGTATGGTTAGTCCCTGAAGCATAATCACCTGCAGATTCGGGTGAATAATTGCCAATGAAAACTGAGCCAGCATTGATGACCATTTCTGCTTCTGATTCTGCATTTTTAATTGCTAAAATTAAATGTTCCGGTGCATATTTATTTGAAACTTCAAAAGCTTCTTCAATTGAGGTGACAAGAACTAATGAACTGTTACTTAAAGATTTTTCTATAAATTCAGTTCGAGATAAATCTTTGGAATAAATTTCAATTTGGCTTTGCACAGAAGTAATTAAGTTTTCTGAAGTAGAGATTAAAACTACTTGACTGTCAGACCCATGTTCTGCTTGAGAAAGAAGATCAGAAGCAACGAATTTTGGATTCGCTGATTCATCAGCTATTACTAAAACTTCTGATGGCCCAGCCGGCATATCGATTGCGATTCCATCAGAATTTATAAACTGTTTTGCTGCTGTAACCCATTGATTTCCAGGTCCAAATATTTTGTCAACCTTCGGAATTGATTCAGTCCCATTTGCCATGGCTGCAATTGCTTGAGCTCCGCCAACTTTATAAATTTCTGTGATGCCAAGTGATTTTGCAGAATAGAGAATTGAAGGAGAAACTGTCCCATCTTTTTGTGAGGGCGTGCAAACAACTATTTTGGTACATCCAGCTATTTTAGCAGGGATTCCAAGCATTAAAAGTGTTGAGAAAAGTGGCGAACTTCCTCCCGGAATATACAATCCGACTTTTTCAATCGGCACACTTTTTCTCCAGCAAGTTATTCCTTGTGATATTTCAATCTTTTGGATTTCTGATTTTTGAGTTTCATGAAACTTGAAAATATTCTTTGAAGCAATTTTTATCGCATCCCTTAGATCTTGAGATATTTGAGTTTCTGCATTGTCGAATTCTGCATTCGTTACTTTTAACTCAGTTAATTCTACAGAATCAAATTGTTCTGAAAAATTATAGAGAGCTTCGTCACCATGAACTTTTACTGAATTAATGATGGCGATTACTTTTTCTTTCATCGAATCTGAATCAAGTGCAGGTCTTTTAAGCAATTCAGCAATTTCTTCAATATTTGGATATCTAATAATTTTCATTATACATTTGTTATAATTATACGATCATTTTTTCAATCGGTAAAACTAAAATACCTTGAGCACCTGCCTTTTTCAAGTTCTCAATTTGTTGCCAGAAATCATCTTCATTTATTACGGTGTGTATCGAACTCCAGCCCTTGGTTGCCAGAGGCATAATAGTAGGACTTTTTATTCCTGGTAGAATTGCAACAACCTCATCAAGTTTATCATTTGGAGCATTTAGAAGAATATATTTATTGTTTTTTGCCAAATTTACTGAACGAATACGAAATAGAATTTCATCAACTAGGTGATTTTTCTCTAAAGAGAGATTCTTGTTTGCAACTAGTACCGCCTCGGATTTTAGCACCTGCTCTACCTCAATCAATCCATTACTTAGAAGCGTACTACCTGTGCTAACAATATCAAAGATAGCATCTGCTAAATTGATATTTGGAGTAATCTCAACAGAACCGCTTATTTTGTGAATATTTGCCTTGATATTATTTCCTATCAAGTACTTCTGTAAAATCACTGGATAAGTCGTTGCAATGTTCTTTCCCTCTAAATCTTGAATCGAATTATAATTGAATTGCTTCGGCACTGCAAGTGATAACCGACATCTACCAAATCCAAGTTTTTCGATTAGATTTAAGTCTTTTTGACTTTCAAGTATCACATTTTCACCAACTATACCAATATCGGCCACTCCATCCTGAACATATTCTGGAATGTCATCATCTCTTATGAATAATACCTCGAGCTCAAAATTCTGTGCCTTTACCAGCAATTGCTGAGTATAATTCTCAATTCTGATTCCTGCTGCTTTTAGAAGATCTAATGATTTTTCAGAAAGCCTCCCATTCTTTTGAATAGCTAATCTTAAACTTTTATTTTCCATATTATTCTCCTTTAAAACAAAAAACCCCGACAATGAGCCGGGGTATAAAAATCTATAATGAACTATCTACAATTCACCGGCTCCTTTCAATAAAGGTATGATGATGTAAATTACTTAGTATTTCTGATTCTTTTCTTTTCATTTTTACAATGCAATTATACTGAAAATGAATACATATAAGCAAATCAAAATTAAAATATTAAAATATATCATCAAACACATCTCATATATACAAAATTTTTGTATATATATACATTATTGAATAAAAACAAATTTTATTTATTAAAAATTGTTGACAAGCCTCAAATCTATTCATACGTTAGCATCATGAAATTATATCATCTAAATATAATTGAATCTTTAAGACCAATCACAAGCAATCTACGCCCTCGTAGCCGTCGTCCCCTTTTGGGGTAAATTACATCTATTTTTTAAAATAGTAACATATTATATAACAATTTAAAACAATTTAGAAGGTAAAGAATGATTTCAGTTGGAATCATAGGTGGTACCGGTTATACGGGGAAATATTTAATTGAATTTTTAAAACAGCATCCGGAAGTTGCAGATTTCACGATTTATGGAAATAGCAGTGCTGGAAGTGAACTTCTAGACATCTTTCCAGAACTTCTTGGATCAGTTGAAAATCAGATAGTTCAATCAGTCAGTGATCTTTCGCTTCAACATGATGTTTATTTTATATCACTACCTCATGGAGAATCTTTAAAATATGTCCCATCTTTATTAGAAAACGAAAAAAAGGTGATTGATCTTGGTGGAGATTATAGATTAGATGATAAAAAACTCTATGAAGAATGGTATGGATTTGAGCACTCCTCTTCCCATTATTTATCTAAAAAACTTTATGGTTTAGCAGATCTAATTGATCATGATCTTCTAGGAGTAAATTTTATTTCAAATCCTGGATGCTATCCCACATCAGTACAATTATCTCTTATCCCTTTATTGAAGTCATTTGCAGATGATATAATTAGTATAAGTACAGTTTCCTATTCTGGAACGAGCGGCGCTGGGAAAAAAGCAAACACAGAATTATTATTATCTGAACTGGATGGAAATGCAAAAGCTTATAATGTTAATAAGCATAGACATCAACCAGAGATTGAACAAGAACTAACAAAACATGGAATGAAATCCCCATATGCTTTTACGACTCACCTACTACCAATTGCTAGAGGGATATACTCGACAACTACAGTTCATTTGGATAAAGAGATTAGTGCTGAACATATCCAACAAAAGTATTTGGATGAATACAAAAATTCCGTATTTGTTAGAATGAGAAAAACCCCTCCAGAGATAAAATGGGTAGTAAATACAAATTTCTGTGACATCAATGTTTCTGTAAAAAGTAAAACGGTTATTATCACTTCGACAATAGACAATCTAATAAAAGGTGCATCTGGCCAGGCTGTTCAGAATATGAATAAAATGTATGGATGGGATGAATCTTTAGGAATTCTGAATTCAAATATTAGTCAAAACGTAAAGGTATACTCATAATGTTCACTTATATTGAAAACGGATCAATTTCCTCAGTTTTAGGAATTAAAGCAGCTGGAATTCATGCTGGATTAAAGAGAAAGAAGAAAGATCTCGCTTTAATACTCTCCGAACAAATTGCAACTGCAGCAGGGACTTTTACGCTAAATAAAGTTAAGGCAGCTCCACTAATTGTCTCACAAGAGATAATTAAAAAGGGAAATAAAGTAAAAGCGATACTGGTTAATTCAGGAAATGCCAATGCATGCACAGGTGAAAGAGGATACAATGATGCACTTGAATCTCAAAAGTATTGTGCGGATAAACTAGCCATTAATCAAGATGAAGTAGTGATCAGTTCTACAGGTGTAATTGGAGAATATATGCCGATGCATATTCTGAAGACGGGAATTGATTCAATTATTAACCAAGTTTCTGATGATGGTGGAATAAAAGCAGCTAGAGCAATTTTAACAACAGATCTTGTTGAAAAATCATTTGCAGTAAAAGTCCAGTTATCATCTGGGGAAGTTACCATTGGGGGAATTGCGAAAGGTAGCGGAATGATTATGCCGAACATGGCTACTATGCTTTCTTTTATTGCGACTGATGCAGAGATCGATAATGGTCTTCTTCAAAGAATGTTGGTTAACTCGGTCAATAAATCTTTCAACAAAATTACGGTTGATGGTGATACTAGCACAAATGACATGGTTATATTAATCGCAAATGGAATGTCTGGTATAAAAATAACAGAAGCGAGTCAAGATGCTAAACTTTTTGAAGAAGCACTTAAAGCTATTTCAATTGATATGGCAAAGGCAATTGTAATTGATGGTGAAGGTGCGACAAAAATGATCACAGTAGAAGTTAAGCGTGGGCAGAGCCTAGCCGATGTAGATAAAATTGCTCAAACTATTGCAAATTCACCGTTGGTCAAAACAGCGGTCTATGGCAGTGACGCTAACTGGGGGAGAATAATTTCAGCTGCTGGCAGAAGTGGCGTAGAGTTCGACCCAGCAAAAGTAGAAATAAAATTTAATGATATGACTATACTTTCACCGAACTTTGGTCATGATTTTGATGAAGAAGAAGCAACAGTAATTTTATCAAAAAGTGATATTGTAATTTCGGTTGATCTGAATGATGGGAATGCTGAAACTACTTGGTGGACATGTGATTTTACAGAAAAATATATAGAAATAAATGCATCATATAGATCTTAAAATTGAAAAAATAAATAGAGACATTGCTATGAAAATTGTTGTGCTGAAGCTAAGTGGAAAAGCTTTGAATGAATTTACTACTAATCATGAGTATATCAACTTGATGCAAGAGCTCAAAAGTCATTACGATGGTGTGCTGATAGTTCATGGTGCTGGAAAGATGATTAGTGACTGGGCTTCGGCAATGAACGTGCAAAGCTCATTTGTAGATGGACAAAGAAAAACCGATAAAGAAATGATGGATATTGTCTCAGCAGTTCAAGGTGGACTTACAAATTCTAAGATTATTAGTCACCTCCATGCAAAAGATATTGAATCTATTGGACTTAATGGAATTGACAGAAATTTATTTGTGGCTGACTATCTTGATGAGGAATTAGGATACGTGGGAAAACCGAAACTTGTTGGAAAAGTTGATTGGTTAAAGGAGTTGATGTTAAGTGGAGTAATTCCAGTCTATTCTTCGGTGTGCAGGGATCATGATGGAAATTTAATGAACGTGAACGCAGATCTTTTTACAAAAGAACTTTCAATAGCATTAAATGTTGATACGGTACTTTTTGTTTCGGATGTGGATGCGGTTAATATCGCCGGTAATAATATGAATGAAATGTGTGAAAATGATATTAAGGATGGAATTGCTAATGGTCATATCACTGATGGAATGATTCCAAAACTTGAAAGTAGTGTCGAGTTGCTAAGCAATTCAGTGAAGAAAGTCTGGATAGGTAATAATCCAACAAGGTTGCAGTTTAAATCTGCACTTCTAAATGATATGGGTGGAACATGGATTGTAGAATCTAAAAGGCTGGCAGTATAATGAAGAGTTCTCTATTAAATAACTATTCGCGGTACCCCGTTGAATTTGTTGAAGGAAAGGGAGCTAGATTGTTCGATTCTGAGGGGAATTCGTATTTAGACTTCCTTTCCGGTATCGCGGTAACTGGATTTGGGCACAATCACCCTGAAATTACTGAGGCAGCAGAAAAACAATTAAACAAGCTTTGGCATGTCTCAAATCTATTTGAAGCATCGCCCCAAGAAGAGTTAGCTAGAAAACTAACTGTGTCAACAGGACTTGATTCTGCGTTTTTTTGCAATTCAGGAACAGAAGCGAATGAAGCAGCAATTAAGTTTGCCAGAAAATGGGGAGACAATAGGAAAAATGTTGTTGCCGCAAATGGAGGATTCCACGGCAGAACAATGGGAAGTCTCTCTGCAACTGGACAGCCAAAATTGTGGGAAGGTTTTACGCCCATGCTTTCTGGATTCACTTTTGTCGATTTCAATAATATTGAGCAGATAAAAGAAAAAATTACTGCTGAAACATGTGCAATTATGGTTGAACCGATCCAGGGGGAGAGTGGCGTTATTGTCCCTAGCGATCACTATTTACAGGAATTAAGAGTTATATGTTATGAACATGATCTTTTACTAATTCTAGATGAAGTTCAGACAGGTATTGGTAGAACTGGAAAACTATTTGCTCATCAATGGTCAGTAATAAAACCAGATATCATAACATCCGCAAAAGGAATTGCAAATGGGCTTCCTTTGGGAGCAGTCATTTGTAATCAAAAGGTCAGTGAAAAAATAAAACCAGGTGATCATGGTTCAACTTTTGGAGGAAATCCAGTTGCAATTACTGCCGCAAACAAAGTTTTAGACTTATTGACTGCTGATCAGTTATTGAATATTGATGAACTTGGGGAATTACTTAGAAAAGCGATTAGAGGAATAGATAATAAGATAGTTAAATCTGTTAGAGGCAAAGGATTGATGATTGGAATTGAACTCACTGAGCCAATTGCAAAGCTAATTGCAAAGGAATTATTGTTGGATAAGAAAATTATCGTTGGAAACTCTGGAGAATCTGTTATCAGATTACTTCCCCCATTCATCATTAGTGAAAGTGAAATAAAAGGATTTATAGAAAAATTTGAAACTGTTCTGGCAAAATTTTCTTTTTCGGAACAATCTTCGGATATTGTCGTCAATAATTTAAATTGAATGGGAGGTTGACATGTCAGCAAAATCACAAAGACAAAATCTGATTAAAGAGTTATTAAATACAAAGGTTATAAGCAGTCAAGAAGAACTTGCCCGCTTATTGGATAAAAAGGATATTCATGCTACTCAAGCAACTCTTAGTAGAGATTTTGCAGAATTAGGAGTAGTAAGGGTCGTAACGGAAAATGGAATTCGTTACATATTTAACAGTGACGAAGCTGGGAAGCAGATCAGTAAATTAATTAGCTACGAGATTATCTCTATTGAAAGTAATGAGAACCTCATTGTTCTGCGAACCTTAGCAGGAAGAGCTCAGGGAGTTGCTCATTACATTGATAGATTGAATAAGCAAGAAATTTTAGGAACTGTTGGTGGGGATGATACTGTTTTAGTAATTCCTGATCGACCGAAAAACATACCCTTTATTATAAAGGTCATTAAAGATTTAATGATGAGATATCAATACTAACTAGGAGAATTAAGATGGACCCGAAGAAAATTGTTGTTGCATATTCCGGTGGATTGGATACATCGGTTATGGTAAAATGGCTAAGTGAAAAGTATGATGCTGAAATTATCGCTGTTACTGGTGATTTAGGACAGAAGAGTGAATTAGTAGGTTTAGAAGAGAAAGCGCGCAAAACGGGTGCATCAAAAGTTCGTGTAATTGATTTAAAAGAAGAGTTCATTACTCAGTATGCTTGGAAAGCCTTGAAAGCAGGAGCTTTATATGAAGGTGAATACCCAATGGGCTGTTCAATAGGAAGACCATTGTTGGCAAAGATGCTAGTAGATGTAGCTTTGGAAGAGGGTGCTGATGCTGTTGCTCATGGTGCTACAGGTAAGGGAAACGATCAAGTAAGATTTGAAGTTGGTGTTGCAGCTCTTGCTCCACAAATGGAAGTTCTGGCACCACTAAGAACTTGGGAATTTAAAAGCAGAGAAGAAGAAATTGAATATGCAATTGAGCACGGAATTCCAGTTCAGGCTACAAAAGATAATCCATATTCAATTGATGAAAATCTCTTCGGAATATCGGTCGAGTGTGGAATTCTGGAAGATCCAACAGCTTCACCTCCAGAAGATGCTTATCAAATTACAACAGATCCTAAGAAAGCACCGGATGAAGCTGAAACAGTCTCAATATCCTTAGAAAAAGGCGTGCCTGTTGCTCTTAATGGTCAGAAAATGGAAGCAGTAGATCTGGTTATTAAACTCAACGACCTCGGTAGTAAACATGGTGTGGGCAGGTTAGATTTAATCGAAAACAGAGTTGTTGGAATCAAATCAAGAGAAGTATACGAAGCTCCAGCTGCAGTTATTTTACACAAGGCCCATAATGAAATGGAAAAACTTGTAATGGATAAAGATACATTTAGATTCAAGCAAGATGTATCCAATAAAATCGCAAACTTAATTTATGATGGTTTATGGTTTAGCCCGCTGTTTGACTCGCTTATGGCATTTGTTGATTCAACGCAAGAATATATTACCGGTGAAGTGGTTATTGAACTTTATAAAGGAAGCTTGACAGTTCTCTCAAGAGATTCTGAATTTAGTTTGTATAACGAAGAACTCGCAACTTATAAAGAAGGCGATAAATTTGATCATTCAGCATCAATCGGATTTATTCATCTATATGGCCTTCCATTCAAAACTGTAAGTGAAGTAAGAGAAAACAGGAACTAGCTATGCTCTGGGGAGGAAGATTTAAAGATAAGTTAAATGACAAAGCGATGGAGTTTTCCACATCGCTCCCATTCGATATAAATCTTTTGGAAGAAGATATTCAAGTCAGCATTGCACATGCAGAGATGTTAGCAACTGTTGGAATTATCTCCAAAACAGAATCAGAAAAAATTATAGAAGGATTAACGCAAATTTTAAATGAAAGTACAGCCGGCAGGTGGGATCCCGATGTGTTAGAGTACGAAGATATCCACTCAGCAGTGGAGGGTAAGCTATTTGAATTAATTGGTGAAACTGCCGGCAAACTTCATACAGGTCGAAGTAGAAACGATCAAGTTGCAACTGGATTTCGATTATGGATTAAAAAAAGTACCGTAAAATTATCTGAACAAATTTCAGAATTTCAGAAAACGTTAATTGCTGTATGCGAGAACCATGTTGAAACCGTTATGCCTGGTTATACTCACTTACAGAGAGCTCAGTTAATTTCTCTGGCTTATCACTTCTTGGCGTATGTAGAAATGCTGGAGAGAAGCAAGAAGAGATTTCAGTTTGTCTTGGATGAAGTAGATATCTCTCCATTAGGAAGTGGAGCTTTGGCTGGATCAACACTACCATTGGATTCTATCAAGACATCTTCAAAATTAGGATTTGCTGGCCCAGCTTCAAATGCTTTGGATGCAGTATCAGATAGAGATTATGTCATCGATTTTCTTAATGCATGCAATATTGGAATGATGCATTTGAGTCGACTCTCAGAAGAACTGATTATTTGGTCTTCCTCTGAGTGGAATTTTATAAAGCTTGGTGACAACTTCACAACAGGCTCCTCCTTGATGCCGCAGAAAAAAAATCCAGATATGGCTGAACTAAGCAGGGGAAAAACCGGGCGAGTTTATGGAAACTATATTTCTCTTACTACAATGATGAAGGGACTTCCACTAAGTTACAATCGTGATATGCAGGAAGACAAAGAGCCAGTTTTTGATTCTTTCCAAACCTTTTCAAACTCTCTTTCTATGATGATCGGAATGATAGACTCGTTATCAGTTAACAAAAATCGATTTGTTGATGAACTAGAAGGAGATTTCCTTTTTGCAACAGAACTTGCTGAAT
Source organism: uncultured Ignavibacteria bacterium (assembly GCA_963751695.1). Lineage (GTDB taxonomy): Bacteria > Bacteroidota > Ignavibacteria > Ignavibacteriales > Melioribacteraceae > SZUA-22. The sequence goes on from CAVVVP010000003.1 coordinate 830,103, forward strand.
GGCTTGTTATAAAAGGAGTGCCCTTTAGAGAGTCGCATTCAATTGTGGGAAACGTTGTTCAATTGGCTGAAGAAAAAAATATTAAATTGAATGGATTGTCAGTTAGTGACTTAAAAAAGATCAACCCAGTATTTGACGAAACCGCACTATCATTATTTACTGTTAAGAATGCCCTTTACAGAAAGAAAACTTTCGGTTCCCCAAATCCGGATTTAGTTCGTAAGCAAATTGAAAAGTGGAAATCTATGTTAAGCTAAAATTGGAACAAGCGTTGACTTATCCCGATATAATTATTTTAGTAAAAGCATCTTCCTCGTCTCCACATATGCTCCTGCAGTGAACCTATAAAAATATGTCCCACTTGGAAGATTTGACGCATCAAATTTTATCTCATAATTACCTGGGCTCAGATTTCTATTTATTAAAGTAGCAACCTCACTTCCTAAAATATTATATACCTTTATAATTACAAATTCTTGCTTTGGAATTGAGTATGTTATTGTAGTTTCAGGATTAAAAGGGTTTGGGTAATTTTGTCCTAATTTGTAGTCAGCCGGAAATTGTAGAATAATAGTTTTTGTATCTGCAAGTGGATCAAATTTAAGTACAATTGTAGGATCACCAAAAACATTATACTTCTGATTTTCTCTTTTTGTCGTTGGAATGATATTTGTCATTAGATTCTCGCCAATTGAAATGTTTGAATACAAATCATTCCAAATTTTATTTCTATTATTTTCATTAGCATGGACATATACAATTCCCACGGGAGAAATTGCACTAAATGCGCCTGCTTCTGAAAGCAACATTTGATCTATTATTGATGTTCGACTAGATGATGTAAAACAATTTGAAAATAAAAAATTAACAAAAAATGGTCTACTATGATTGTTTAACCTAGGAACATCATCTAATGTAAAAAAACCTTCATGTGTAAAAATGCTATCGTCACCGTGACCACAAAAGTTAAGAGATGAGATTCCAATATTGTTTATGTAACTAATTATTGAATCAGTTGTTCCATTGAATTCTGAACTATCCGATTCAAATATAAATTTGTTCAATATAGATTCGGGCAAATATTCACTTAGATTTAAAGTGATTTGCTCAAATATATCACCATTATCAGCATGCGATGTTTTACCATCATCTGCAGCAAAAAGAGCATTATTATTCCATTCATCTACACTAGGATTTGATTCATAGTTAGTCACTTTATTAAAATAGTTTGTCAACTCTGTTTCATTTTTTGCAGCAATCCTACCGATTGAAAAACTAAGTTTAGTTGTATCAACTTCATAAATATTTATTCCATAAAAATAGTCTGATCTTGTAGTATCAGAAGGTTCATAACCAGGAATCGATTCAAAACTAAAATTTGGTATAGAGCCAATATCACCTGCAAACATAAAATACTTTGGAGTTGGTTCTGTCCAATTTGTTCCGGCAAAGCTTATAAATTCACGAATATTGTGTTGAAGTGTCGATGAATCATTAAACTCTTCCAAAATTTCATCAAGAGTTGTAACAAATGTCTTTAAATTTCTGACACTTTCTTTGTGAGCTTTGAATAATTCACAAGTCTCTGTAAATTGACTTAAAGTAATAATTACAAAGTCGTACTGGTTTGACTCATCGCGCAATTGTGTGGATTGTGAATTAATTGTGATTGTACAAAATAGAAACGATAGGATTAAAATTGATGAACGCATGACACTACCTCACGATTTGTTTGTGTGAAACGGTAGTTCTAGTTCATAAGCGATAGAGATTTTATTGATCAGTTAAAACCAAGTTAGGGTAAAAAGAGATTAAAGTCAAGATATATAAATAGGTGACAATGCCTATAGCTCGTAGACCTATCAATAGTTACCTTGCCTAACCAATCCAATTTTGATATTTTTACTGACTATTTTAATATAATAAAGAGTAAAATGAAATATCCGTTTACCGATACAGAAAAAAAATGGCAAAAATACTGGGAAGAGAATAAAATACACAAGACAGATTTAAGCAATCTTGAAAAAGCTCTCTATACATTGGTGATGTTTATTTATCCTAGTGGTTCTAAACTACATATAGGACATTGGTATAACTACGCACCAACTGACTCTTGGGCTAGATTCAAAAAATTAAAAGGTTATAATGTTTTTGAACCCATGGGTTATGATGCCTTTGGTCTTCCTGCAGAAAATTATGCTATAAAAACTGGTATTCACCCGCAAGATAGTACATTTAAGAATATTGATGACATCCGGGAGCAGTTAAAAACTATAGGCTGTATGTATGACTGGGATGCCGAATTGATGACATGCGTTCCTGAATATTATAAATGGAATCAATGGCTGTTTATTCAGCTTTACAAAAAAGGGATGGCATACAGAAAAAATGCACCAGTTAATTGGTGTCCATCGTGTCAGACAGTTTTAGCTAATGAACAAGTAGAATCAGAAGGAACTTGCGAGCGATGTGGAACAATGGTAGAGCGCAAATCTTTAACTCAATGGTTCTACAAAATAACCAATTACGCTGATGAGCTTCTTGACGGTTTGAAAACTATCGACTGGCCTGAAAAAACCAAACTCATGCAGGAAAACTGGATTGGTAAAAGTTTTGGAACAGAAGTAACTTTTAAAGTTGATGGTCATGATAAGGAAATTAGAGTTTTCACCACTCGTCCGGATACATTATTTGGAGTTACATATTTGGTTATGGCACCTGAGCTGGAGCTAGTAAAAGAACTAACGATAGAAGAACGTAAAGAATCGGTTGAAGCATATATTGATTCAATAAAATCTTTATCCGAAATTGAAAGAACTTCTACAGTTAAAGAAAAAACGGGAGTGCCGATTGGGGCGTATGCAGTAAATCCAGTTAATGGAGAGAAAGTACCAATCTGGATTGCTGATTATGCTTTAGCAAGTTATGGTACCGGTTCGGTTATGGCTGTTCCAGGGCATGACGAAAGAGATTTTGAATTTGCAACAAAGTTTGAACTTCCCATCCGAAAAGTTATTTGGGAAGATGATACTGATTTGCATGCTCCTTTGGCTGATGCTTATACTGCAATTGGAACGATGGTTAATTCTGATAAATTTTCAGATTTGAGGAGTGATGTCGGTAAGGAAAAAATAACAGAATGGTTGGAAGAAAAAGGCGAAGGTAAGAAGAAAATAAATTACCGCCTTCGTGACTGGTTAATATCGAGACAAAGATATTGGGGAACTCCAATTCCAATAGTTTATTGTGATGATTGTGGTGAAGTTCTTATCCCAGAAGATCAACTTCCAGTTGAATTACCTTACGAAGTTGATTTCAAACCAGATGGAGGTTCACCCCTTTCTGGCAATGAAGATTTTGTGAACACAACATGTCCAAAATGTGGTGGTCAAGCTAAGCGTGATGTTGACACAATGGACACATTCGTTGACTCTTCTTGGTATTACTTGCGTTACTTAGACCCAAATGTTTCTGACGTGATGTTCGAAAAAAAATTAGCGAATGATTGGACACCAGTTGGTATGTACGTTGGTGGAGCTGAACATGCAACAATGCATCTATTGTATGCCAGATTCATTCACAAATTTATTCGTGACGTCGGATTGGTAAATTCTGATGAACCTTTCCAAAGACTTATACATCAAGGCACGATTACAAACCAGGGTGCAAAAATGTCTAAGTCTAAAGACAATGTAGTAAATCCCGATACATTTATTGAGGAGTATGGATCAGATGTATTCCGAATGTACCTAATGTTTATGGGCCCATACGAACTTGGTGGTGATTGGAGCGATAAAGGGATTGTAGGAGTAGATCGATTTGTCCAGAAATCATATTCCTTATACACATCAAATTTGGGCTTATCAAATAATTTATCAACGAAAGAAAAGTATGATATTTCTGATTTGTCAGAAACAGAGCAAAATATTTATAGAAAAGTAAATCAATCAATCGTTAAAATTGATATTGAACTTGAGCACTTCAGATTTAATACTGCTGTTGCTGCATTGATGGAATTAATAAACACATTAAAAGACCTAGAGAAGTGCTCAGAAGAAATCAAACTGTATTCACTAGAAAGGTTTGCACTAATGCTTGCCCCACTAGCTCCTCACCTTGCTGAAGAATGTTGGAGTATTTTAGGGAATGAAGGTTCATTATTCCAGAATCCCGTTTGGTATGATGCGGATGAACTTGCACTTTTACAAGACGATGCTACTATTATTGTCCAGGTGAACGGAAAGGTAAGGGCAAAGCTTGATTTGCCAATGGATAGTGAAGAACAAGCTGTAAAATCAGCAGCATGGAGTGAGGAAAAGGTAAAGTACCATACCGAAGGTAAAGCTGTTGTTAAAGAGATTTATGTAAAAAATAAAATTTATAATATCGTTGTTAGATGATAACTACGCTAGGATTATGAGACTGAAATGTTAGATATTAAATTTATTAGAGAAAATACTGATCTAGTTAGGCAAGGAATTGTAAACAAAAATGAAAAAGATACCGTTGATCAAATTCTTAGTGCTGATAAGCAAAGAAGAACTTTGCTAACTAAGGTAGAAGAGTTAAAAGCTAAAAGAAATAAAGTTTCTCAGGAAGTTGGTAGACTAAAGAAAGCTGGCGAAAATGCTGATATAATAGTTGCAGAAATGAAAAAAGTTTCTGATGAGATCAAATCAATAGATGATAATATTCGTTCAGTTGAAAATGAATTAAATGAACTTTTACTCTGGGTCCCAAATCTTCCACATTCTTCCGTTCCGGTTGGTAAAGATGCAATTGACAATAAAGAGGTGAAGCAATGGATGCCAGATGAATTCTCCTTCGAGAATGAAGGACCGATTCTTGACCATGTTGAACTTGGTAAGAAACTGAATATTCTGGATTTTGAAAGAGGTGCTAAAATATCTGGATCAGGATTCCCGCTCTATCTAGGGAAAGGTGCTAGACTTGAAAGAGCACTTATCAACTTTATGGTAGATTACCATCTTGATAAACATGGTTATACTGAGGTTATTCCTCCGCTACTAGTTAATAGGGATTCGATGAAAGGAACTGGTCAGATTCCAAAACTCGAAGAGGACATGTATTTCTGTGAAAAAGATGATTTGTTTACTATTCCAACTGCAGAAGTTCCAATAACAAATATCCATAGAAATGAAATATTGAACGAAAGAGATCTTCCGATAAATTATACTGGTTATACACCATGTTTTAGAAGAGAGGCTGGATCATATGGAAAAGAATCAAAGGGGTTTCTCCGTGTTCACCAGTTTAATAAAGTCGAAATGGTTAAATTTGTTAAACCAGAAAATTCTTATGATGAACTGAATAATCTGGTTAATGATGTTGAAGATATTCTCAAAGAATTAAAAATTCCTTATCGAATTTTGGAGCTCTGTACTGGTGACCTGAGTTTTGCTGCTGCAAAATGTTTTGATATTGAAACATGGTCTCCAGCCGAGAAAAAATGGCTTGAAGCATCATCATGTAGTAATTTTGAAAACTTCCAAGCGAGAAGAGCAAGTATTAGGTTTAGAAAAGACGAAGACAAAAAGCTTGATTTTGTGCATACTTTAAATGGTTCTGGTCTTGCTACAAGCAGACTAATGGTTTCTATTTTGGAGAACTATCAGACACCGGAAGGTAAAATAATTGTACCAAAGGTTCTGCAGAGCTATACTGGATTTGCAATAATCGATTAAAGGTTTTTAAATCTATCCCTTGGATTTTTCCCATTCTTGTTTATTTGAGGTTTTGATTTTGTGGAAGACATCACTTCAAATTTCCCACGAAGAACGCAATTTCCTTTCGCTGGAGTGCAAGAAATCCCATTCAATTTACAAACATCCTTTATTAGATATGGACAGTCCCAACTCATTCTATTAATTTAATTTCTGACGATAATTGATTATTTTATACTACAAATTTAAATAATTCTAATCTGAGTTGATAATGGCGGGACATAACAATAAAACACTTACACAGTCTAATGCAAAAGAAATTTTGAATTGTATTGCTGATGGAGTTTTCACTACAGATAAAGATCTTAGAATTACATTTTTCAATAAAGCAGCAGAAAAAATTATTGGGATAAAGCAAGAAGATGCTATTGGGCAATATTGTTTTGAAATTCTTAGAGCGAATGTATGTGAAAAAGCATGTACAATTAGATATGCAATAGAAAATGGGAAAGAGCAAATTGTTGAACAAATAAATATTCTTCGCCATGACAGAAAACAAATACCCATTACTGTTAGTGCCTCTCCATTAAAAGATGAGGCTGGAAATATAATTGGAGGTGTTGAAACCTTTAGAGACCTGTCAGCCATTGAAACACTTCGAAAAGAACTAAAACAGAAATACACCTTTGAAGATATCCTTTCGAAAAATCATAAAATAATTGAGATTTTCAACATACTCCCAAACATCTCTGAAAGCGACAGTACTGTATTAATTCAAGGACCTAGTGGATCGGGGAAGGAGTTATTTGCGAGGGCAATCCACAATCTTAGTTTTAGAAATAAAGGTCCTTTTGTTGCCGTTAACTGCGGAGCATTACCTGATAATTTGCTAGAGTCTGAATTATTTGGATACGAGCAGGGTGCATTTACAGATGCAAAAAAAGATAAACCTGGAAGATTCTCTCTTGCTGAAGGAGGTACGATCTTTTTGGATGAAGTTGACAGCCTAACTCCAGTAACACAAGTAAAGTTGCTTAGAGTCCTTCAAGAAAAAGAGTATGAACCACTTGGTGCAACTAAATCGAAAAAGACAAATGTCAGGGTAATATCAGCGACAAAAAATAATTTACTCCAACTTGTTAATGAAGATAAGTTTAGAGATGATCTTTACTTTAGACTTGATATATTAAAAATTAATCTTCCACCATTATCAGAAAGAAGAGATGATATTCCCCTTTTGGTTAATCACTTTATTGAGAAATTTAATCACAAAACCGGCAAATCTATTACAGGAACTTCAAGTAGAGTAATGGAAACTCTTATGCATCATAATTTCCAAGGGAATGTGAGGGAACTTGAAAACATACTTGAATATGCGTTTGTTATGTGCTCTGATGATCAAATAAAATCAAAACATATTCCTGCTGAGCTAAATGAAATAAGTAGAAAAGCTACTAAATCTCAAGGTACAAGCAAACCCATTCAAGATTCTGAGTGTAGAATTCTCATTGAAACCCTTGAAAAGCATGATTGGAACAAGATAAAAACCGCTGAAGAACTCCATCTTCATCGCTCTACGTTATGGCGAAAAATGCAGAAGTACGGAATTGCTGACCGCCCATAAAACCAGTTAAACATTATTTTATAAGTCGCGCTTATGCAACTGTTGCATTCGTAGGGCTGCATTATTGCAACGCCACGTCAAGCAATCACCCAACAAAAGATTGTTTTTAAGCTTATTTTAAACCTTTAATTTTGGCTCACCATTTGCTTTTGTGTTGCATTATTAAGTAACCGAATATTAATGGAAACAATAGCCATTCCAATTTTTGGTAACAGAATTTCACCAAGATTAGATTATACCGAAAGTATACAGCTGATAACTGTTGAAAATGGTGTAATTAAAGATCGAGAAATACTAAAACTGCTTTCATCAAGCCGCTTCGAAAAAATCAACATGATCGTCAAGATTAATCCGAAAGTAATAATCTGTGATGGTGTTTCCGATTTGAGTTTCGATAAACTAAGAGCAAATAATATAAAAGTGTATCCATGGATTCATGGAGAGGTTGATATAATATTAAAAAAATATCTTGATGGAAAATTAAAACAGACAGACATTGTAAATAAATGAATTTCGAACAAATTTATTAGTTGAGGAAATTTATGGTAGGACAAAATAGGCGTGACTTTCTCAAATCTGCCGCATTCATTGGAGCTGGTGTAGCTGGAATTTCAAGTAAGAAAACAAATGCTCAGGTTATGGAAGCAGACCCAGACGATAGAATGGGAGTATTAGTTGACACCACCGTTTGTATAGGCTGCAGGAGTTGTGAATGGGCTTGCAAAGATGCACATGCACTTCCAACGGAGCAACTTGAAACATATCAAACAGACAAAGAGGTTTTCGAAAACGAAAGAAGACCGAATACAGGAGCATTAACTGTAGTTAATGAATATAAACCAAAAGAATCATCCGGACTGCCAATTGATGTAAAAATTCAATGTATGCATTGCGAAGATCCAGCATGTGTTGCTTCATGTATCGTAAATGCATTTACGAAACACAAAGATGGAACAGTGACATGGGATGGTGATAAATGTATCGGTTGTAGATACTGTATGGTTGCATGTCCATTTCAAATACCTGTGTTTGAATATTCAAAAGCAATCGAACCAAACATTATGAAATGTGATTTTTGCTTCGATCGCACTTCTAAAGGTAAACTGCCTGCATGTGTAGAAATTTGTCCAGTTGAAGCATTAACATTTGGGAAAAGATCGGAACTTATCTCAATTGCAAATAGCCGAATAAAAGTTAAATCCGAAAAATATATTAATCATATATATGGTGAATATGAAGGCGGTGGTACTTCTTGGATGTATTTAGCCGGTATAGATTTCAGTAAGCTAAATTTTGTTCCCTTAAGTAATGAATCTGCACCTGGAGTATCTAGAGAAATTCAACATGGATTATTTAAATATTTTATTCCACCAGTAGCAATTTATGCGCTGCTTGGAGGAATTATGTGGATCACAAAAAAGAAAGAAAATGCAGAGGGGGAGAAGTAATATGGAACACATTCTAAAAGCAACTCCTCTTAAAAATAAGTATATAACCCCAGGTGTTATGGTTTTAATAGTTTTAGCACTCAATGGTTTAGTTTTTCTAGCTATTCGTCTGCTTTATGGATTGGGAGCAGTCACAAATTTAGATACAGAACATCCTTGGGGAATTTGGATAGCAATTGATGTCGCATGCGGTGTAGCTCTTGCTGCCGGTGGATTTACAACTGCTGCACTTAGCCACGTTATTCACAGAGATAAATACGAAGCACTTATCCGGCCTGCGCTATTGACTGCAATGCTCGGATATACCTTTGTTGCTTTCGGTGTGATGATAGATCTTGGCCGATGGTACTATATCTGGCATCCATTGATCTATTGGAACGGAAATTCTCCTTTATTTGAAGTTGGTATGTGTGTGATGTTCTATCTCACCGTACTCTATATAGAGTTTCTCCCAATTGTCTCGGAGAGATTTATTGGGAAAGTGTTCTTACCGGGAATTCTTGGCAAATTGAATAAACCAATTGATTCTCTTCTTCGTGTTCTGGATAGAGGGCTTTCAAATACGATGTTTGTTTTCGTTATTATGGGTGTTGTACTATCAACTTTGCATCAATCATCACTCGGAACATTGATGGTTGTAGCAGAATCAAAGATACATCCACTCTGGCATACACCCATTTTACCTCTTTTATTCTTGCTATCAGCAATCGCTGTAGGATACCCAATGGTAATTTTTGAATCACTAATCGCATCACGTTCATTTAAACTTAAGCCAGAAATGCATCTCCTTTCAAGTTTGTCAAGAATTATTGGACCTCTTCTATTTATTTATTTTGCTTTTAAGCTTGGAGATATGGTGATCAGAGGGACATTTATATATCTTACAGAAATTAATACTGTTAGTGTAATGTTTGCTATTGAACTGGTGATTGGTGTAATAATTCCACTTAGAATGTTTTTTTCTGATAGAGTGACAAAAACTCAATGGGGAATCTTTACAGCCTCATCACTTGTAATAATTGGTGTGGTTATAAATCGTATAAATGTGTTTTTAGTTTCTTATAATCCACCATTCGCTAAGGAAAGTTATTTCCCATCGATCGGCGAAATATCAGTAACTGTAGGGTTTATTGCACTTTTAGTACTTCTATATCGAGCTGCTGTTCTCATTTTCCCTGTTATTAGTTTGCCAGATAGAAAACTTGTACCAAAAACTAAATATGAAATTAGAGGAGGAGAATAATGAAACGAATAGAGGTATTCCTTCTGATATTAGCTCTTTCGAGTTATTTGTTTGGCCAAGAAAAAATTTCCGATAGTCATCGGTTTGAACAGATCGATTGTCAAACTTGTCATAAATGCAAGTATCCAACAGCAAAAGACCCTTGTCTATGGCCTTGTGCTAGATTCGAATTGATGAGTACATATAAATTCAGCGATCAATATCCAGAGTCAGTTTCAATTGATAGATTAGAAAAACATTATGAACCTGTTGTTTTTTCTCATGGGATTCATGCTGAAATGTCCCATATTAGTGGAGGGTGCATCCAATGTCATCATTACAGTACAAATAACGAGATAAGACCATGTGCTGATTGTCATTCTGATGAAAGATTGCGAGACGATATTAGCGTTCCGGATTTAAAAGGTGCATATCACCAACAGTGTATGGACTGCCATAGAGAATGGAGTCACGATACTGAATGTGCATCTTGCCATGCTCTTAAAAACAATAAATCTAATGTAGTTTCTTCTCAGAAGGGATATACAAAACATAAACCATTAGAAACTCCCACCAAAATAGTTTATGAAACGAATACTGAAGAAGGAATACTGGTAACCTTTTTCCATAATCAGCATAATGAGAAGTTTAACTTCAAATGTGAAGATTGTCATCAGAATGAAGTTTGCGTTAAATGCCATGATGCAAATAAAATTGAACGGAGTGATGATAGTGGGGAACGATTGGTACAGGCAAGTCATCAATCGATGGAAAGCTCTCATAGGTATTGTTCAAGTTGTCATCAAATTGAGGAAAAGTGTTCGACTTGTCATAGTGCGAAAGAAAAGCTGCCATTCAATCATAAAGTTTCAACAGGATGGCCATTAAAGCAATATCATGAAAGTTTAAGATGTCAAACTTGTCATGGCAATAAAAAACAATTTGCCAAATTGGATAATAACTGCAAATCATGCCACGAATACTGGAGTTCAGACAACTTTGATCATAAAGTTACTGGTATTATCCTTGATGAAATGCACAGTGAGCTGGAATGTGAAGATTGTCATCATGAAATGAATTATTCAGTTTCTCCTGTGTGTGAAGATTGCCATGAAGAAGAATTTGTGTTCCCTAAAAAGATACCTGGAAAGTTGATAAAAGTGAAAAGATAATGAAAAGAATCAAACAGAAATTTAATAAGATTGCACTAAAACTAATAATTGCAGTAAGTATAACAACAGCTGTTACAATTGGGATCTATTCATATTTCAATCTCAAAGCACAGAGCGATCTTCTAATTTCTGAGTTTGAAAGACATGCCAACCAGCTTAGTAATACTGTTATTAAGAGTACTAGAACAAGCATGCTAGCTTACGATACAAAAACTACTCATAATATTATCAATACAATAAGTGAGGACAAATGCATTAAAGAAGTTAAAATTTTCAACAAGACTGGCGAAATAATGTATGCCTCGGATTCTTTGATAATTGGAAAAATGGTAGATGAAGATGCTGAAGGTTGTCATGCTTGTCATTCAACAAAAAAAGCATTGGAAGAACTACCTTACGAGAAAAGGTCTAGAATTTTCAACTTATTTCCAGACTCCTCAGGAATAATGGGTTTAATGACACCTATTTATAATGAGCCTTCTTGCTGGGAAGCAGATTGTCATGTGCATCCTGAAACTCAACGACTTTTGGGTGTGTTAGACATAACCATGTGTCTAAAAGAAGTTGAGATCGCTGAGAGCGAAAGCACTATAGAACTACTTGTGTTTGCTCTGGTAACAATTTTAGTATTAAGTATAATTATTGGCTTTTTTGTAACAAGATGGATCGATATACCAGTTAGTAATTTAATGTCTGCAACAAGAGAAATCAGTGGTGGTAATCTTAGTTATTCGATAAAAGACCTTGGCAATGATGAACTTGGAATTCTCGGCAGAGCTTTTAACACTATGACCAAAAAGCTATCAGAAGCGAGGATGCAATTATTCCAATCAGACAAAATGTCATCACTTGGCAGGTTAGCAGCTGGAGTTGCACACGAAATTAACAATCCACTTACCGGTGTTTTAACTTATTCAAGCTTTTTATTAAAGAGAACTAAAAAATACCCAGAAATACAAGAAGACCTTAAGGTTATAGTTAGAGAAACAAAACGAAGTCGGGAAATAGTTAAAGGGCTTCTAGATTTTGCGAGACAATCAATTCCTAAAAAGCATAGTGTCAAAACCAAAGATGTTATAGAGCGAGCTGTTTCCGTTGTGAATAACCAATTGATCCTAAAGCACATTAAATTGGAAAAGCACTATGAAGCAGATCTTCCGATGATCACTGTTGATGCTGATCAGATACAGCAAGTTTTTATAAATTTACTTGTAAATGCTTCCGATGCCATTGAGGCAGGTGATGGTCTAATAACACTTAAGACATCATTGACGAATCTTTTACCATATGGTATTACCCAAATAAAAACTGCAGTATGTTCAAAGAGACATAATCTTATTGATAATGAGGTTAAGATCGAATCTATACCGACCATCAAGTTAAAAGCTGTTGGTATTAAAGATGATGGTTACATAAATCTTGATCCAATATACGGAAAGAGCAGACACAAATATGGATTAGAAATTCAACCGGGTGAAAATATTAAAGTATCCTGTCCTCGATGTGATATATCCCTAATAAATGAGAAGGAATTATGTCCAAAATGTAATTCTACCGTTTATACATTTGAATCTCCGCCACAAGGAATGTTCGAAGGTTGTACCAATATTAATTGTGATTGGCAAAGATGGAAAGCTGTTGATGAGGGTGGTCAAAAAACATATGTAAAAGTAATCATTGAAGATAATGGAAGCGGAATCCCTTCTGAAGATCTAGCGAGAATCTTTGAACCATTCTTCACCACTAAGGGACAGAAAGGAACAGGGCTAGGTCTTGCAGTTATTTGGGGGATAATTGATAACCATAATGGAACAATCTCAGTACAAAGTGAAGTTGGAAAAGGAACTTCATTTACAATATTACTTCCAGTTACATAAGATAGGATATAACTAATGTACGATATTTTAATTATAGACGATGAAACTGTTATAATAGAAGCTGTTACAAAAATTGCAGAATCTGAAGGCTATAAAATTGACGCATGCTCAAATGCAATTGACGGATTAGAGAAACTTAAAAATAATAAATATAAACTGACACTCTGTGATATCATGATGCCCGAAATGAATGGATTTCAATTACTTCATGAAGTGCAGGCAGAAGCTATAGATACAAACTTAATAATGATCACTGGATTTTCAACAGTAGAAAATGTAGTTAAATCGCTCCATAATGGCGCTATAGATTTTATTCCTAAACCATTTACATTCGATGAAATAATATCATCGATATCTCGTGGCCTTGAGTATTACAATATTCAACAACGAATAAGGAATTCAGCTGTTGAGGAAGATGAAAATATTATTTCATATGTACCATGTCCACCAAAATACATGAAGCTTGGAAATACAAGCTGGTTACACATGGAAAACGAAGGAGTTGCAGTAGTTGGAGTCACAGATCTTTTTCTTAGAACAATTAAATCAATTTCCAGTATTGAACTGATGAATGTGGATGATGTACTTTACCAGGGAAATACATGTGCATCCCTGGAAACGAATGATGAACTCATCCATAATATTCTTTCACCAATTGGAGGAAAGATAGTTGAACTAAATAAAAATTTGTTAGAAAACAATTCTCTGCTTGAAAAGGATCCTTACTTTGAAGGATGGCTTTACAGAATTATACCTGCAGATATAGAATATGATAAGAAATATTTAACACCATGCAGTACTGATAGAGTTTAAAACTAAAATATATATAAACATCTTGGGAGAAATGAAATGGCACTCTTTATTATAGCTATAATAGTCTTCATAATTGCGGATATCGCTATTAGAGTAGTATCAAGAAAAGTTAAAGAAAAGAAAGCTGTAAAGGAGAGAAAAGAGGCTTTACACGAAAGCTTGAATCTCGATTTTACACATGAGTCAAAATCTTTAAAAAGGGTAGAGGTGGAGGATCCAAAAGCTCGCATCCTTTGTGTAGATGATGAACCGGTAATTCTGGATAGCTTTAGAAAGATACTTGTTCTTGATGGGTATTGTGTAGATACTGTTGAAACAGGACAAGAAGCCCTTGGCCTTATCCAGAAGAATTCATATGAATTTGTTTTCACCGATTTAAAAATGCCTCAAATGGATGGTATTGAGGTTACAAAAGCTGTTAAACATATACGACCCGATATTGATGTTGTAATCATTACGGGATATGCAACAGTTGAAACTGCTGTTGAATGTATGAAATATGGTGCAATGGACTATGTTGAAAAACCATTCACGGAAGATGAATTGCTTGAGTTCACAAAGAAACTTTTAATCAAGAGAGAAGAGAGGATAAAACAAACAATTAAACCTGGTGTTAGTATCACGAATGTAGATAATATTTTAGCAAGTCATTCAACAGGATTTGCAATTCCTGGAGGAGTGTTTATTTCTGACAATCATTGTTGGACAAGTATTAACCAAGAAGGGCAAGCTCAAGTTGGTATTGATGATTTTGCGATGAAGCTATTGGGTAAGGTTGATGTTATTGGCGCACCGAATCTTGGAATGCAAGTAAAAAAAGGAGACAATCTTTTTACTGTAAGGTCTGAAGGAAGAACGATTCAGTTTAAGGCTCCAATTAGTGGTAAGGTTGTAAAAATTAATGATCAGTTGTTTGAAGATCTTGAAGTGCTAGAATATTCATCGTACAATAAAAACTGGGTTTGCGTAGTTGACCCGGATGAACTAGATTCAGAATTATCTGGATTAAAGATAGGTAAATCTGCGGTTGGATTTTATCAAGATGAATTGGAAAAATTAAAGTCTCTTCATAGTAAAATACGAAGTGGCAAAGAGAGTGAAGACTTTAAACCAGAGAGCTATATAGAAGTTGGTGAAATGAGATCAACTGATGATATTAGTTGGGAAAGATATAAAGAGAGTTTTTTTAATTAGACTATTAAATTGAACTTTGGGGGCAAGGGTTGACTTGTCCCTATATCAAAGAATGATTATGAAGTTTAGTTTTTTCCATTAGCTGGTAAGTTGTGGTTTTGTTTTTGATACTGATTTGGAAATTGGAAGTTTAACAACAAACTTAGTGCCCTTTCTATACTTACTATCAAAATAGATCTTTCCGTGATAGCTTTTTACAATACCTTTTACGATTGCTAGACCAAGTCCAGTTCCGCTTTCGCTGCGAGTCTCTTTATTCATTGCTCGGAAAAATTCTTGGAAGACTCTTGGTTTGTCTTCATCGCGAATTCCAATGCCAGTATCTTCAATTTCAAAGGTCAAATAGTTATCTTCTGCAAAGCATGAAATTCTGATAGTACCATGATCTGAATTATACTTAATTGCATTACTTACAAGATTTGTAATCAATCGATTAATATCTTCTTTCTCAGCCTTTATAGGTGGAAGGTCACTATCTAAATTTAGATTTAGTATTATGTTTTTCTTTTTATAGTCTATCTCAAGAAAATCTACAACAGATTTGACAATACTTGCAAAATCAATATTTTCTAGTTCACGTTTTTTCTCTTGTACTTCCATTCTTGATATGTCAAGCAGATCGTTTACAAGTTGAAATAAACTTGCTAGCCTATCAGAACTTCGATTTATAAAATCCGATCTTTTTTCCTCTGTTAATTTGATCTCTGGATTATTTAGTATTTGCAGAAAACCTTGTACGGCAACAAGTGGGGTTTTCAATTCATGTGACACCATAGATACAAATTGTGATTTGATCTGCTCTACTTTTTTCTTTTTTGTTATATCTCTTGTTACTAGTATTACACCAGAGTAGTCATTAGAATTTTTAGGAATATGAGAACAAACAGCCTGAATATGCAGCTTATTGTTTGGAATTATCTCCAACTCAATTTCTCTAATTTTTTCAATATAGCTTTTTGCAAAAAGGTAATCTGAAACTTGTTCAATAATTTTATTAGGCAATCTGTCTATTATGTACTCACCTACTTGAAGGTCATCAATGTTCAAATATTCTAAAGAAGCGTTGTTGTAGTAAACCAATTCTCCTTTCTTGTTAATAACGAGAACTCCTCCATTGATAGAGTTGAGTACAGTCCTAAAAGCACTTTTCTCTCGACTTAACTCAAGTAGGTTTTCATGACGTTCTTTTCTGAGACTTAATGCCTCGATATAGAGCTGTCTATGCTTTTCTCCCTTCTGCAAATGAAAGATCAATCCTTCATATGAAAGAGGTTTAGGGATATAACTGCAAGCACCGAGGTTTGCGGCTTTAACTGCATTTTCGTAACAAGGATTCTTAGCTATGATAAAACAAACTGTTTCCGGTTTCATTTTCTTGATAGCTTGAAGAACCCTTAATCCATCATGGTCATTAAGATCTTGTTCAATTAGGATAAAGTTAAAATCATTGTTAAGTGCAAGTTGGATGCCTTCCGAACCGCTCTTCGTTGTTTGAATTAAATAACCATCATCTTCAAAATAGGTATAAATATCTTTCCGAATTGGGTATTCATTATCAATTATCAATATTGAAAGCATATTTGATTCTAGTTAGTTGGATTTTTTAGTAAAACTATCAAATTTTGCAAGTAGCTCTTCTATTACGATAGGTTTATTCAATAGTCCATCACTTTTTATCCAACTCTGCTCCTCTGGTGTTGATGCACTAAATTTGTAACCTGTTTCATAAGTGGCAGAAGTTAAAATAATTACAGGGATTTTCTTTCCGTGTTCTGTCTTTTTAATCTTGTAGCAGAGAATAAATCCAGAATCGTGATGTTCCATAATTAGGTCAACAACACAAGCATCAGGTTGTTCCTCTTGAAAAACTTTAAATCCTTTTTCAGCAGACTCAGCAGTAACTACCTCAAAACCTTTTGATTCAAGAAGTAGTTTATTCTGCTCTATTAGATCATAATCATCATCTACTAAAAGTATTTTATTTATCTTCATTTATACTCCTTAAATATCACTTTATCGGTGGAACACTTGCTCTGAGAATCTTCTTTCGATCAGTATATGTTGTATGAAGAATTTCATGAGCTTTATGGCTGTTAGGTTCAATAAAAAAATCAGAGTAGATCTTTTGAACAGATTCATTTTCATGAGACATTCTACTCTTTGCTTTTTCATCAAGTTCATAAAGAGCGTGAACTCTTTTCATCACCTTTTCAGGTTTCTGATGAATTGGCTGTCCTCCACCGTTAATACATCCATTAGGACAAGCCATTACCTCAATAAAGTGATACTTAGATGTCCCTTCTTCAATTTCTTTGAGTATTGGACCTATATTACCAATTCCATTTACAACTGCAATATTAACTTCTAAACCATTAATGTTTACACTACTTTCTTTAATTCCTTCACTTCCTCTTAACTCTTCAAAGTTGAGAATATCAAGATTCTGACCAGTTAAAGTGTGATATGCAGTTCTTAAAGCTGCTTGCATTACTCCACCAGAAGTTCCAAAAATTGCTGCAGCACCTGTTGATTCACCAAGGGGATTATCGAATTCATCGTCTGGCAATTCGGCGAACTCAACTCCGTGCATTTTAAACATCCTAACAAGTTCCCTCGTTGTCAATACAGCATCAACATCTGGTCTGTACTCTTCAGAGAGTTCCGGTCTTTCTGATTCATATTTCTTGACTGTACAGGGCATTACAGATACTACATAAATGTTTTCTGGATCAATACCCATTTTATCTGCGTAATAAGTCTTAAGCACTGCACCTTCCATCTCATGGGGGGATTTACAAGAGGAAACATGCTTTAATAAATCTGGTTTGTTCTGTTCAATATATTTTACCCATCCAGGACAGCAGCTTGTAAACATAGGAAGAGTTCCTGCATTATTAACTCTGCACACTAGTTCAGCACTCTCTTCCATTATTGTAAGATCTGCGGCAAAGTTTGTATCAAAGACCTTATCGAATCCTAATCTTCGTAACCCTGTTACGATCTTGCCAGTTACATTTTCGCCTAGAGGCATGTTGTATTCTTCACCAAGTGAAGCTCGAACTGCTGGAGCAATTTGAGCAACCACATATTTATCTTCATTAGCTATAGCAGTAACAATTTCCTTTGAATGACTTTTCTCTCTCAACGCTGCTGTAGGACAAACCAAAATGCATTGTCCGCACAAAATACAATCACTAACATTTAATCCTTTATTATGTGGTGTTGTAACGTTGCTGTTGAAACCTCGATTCGTAAAATCAATTGCTCCGATCTTTTGTACTTCGCCGCAAGTTCTAACACACCTTCCACACAAGATGCACTTTGCTGGATCTCTCTCCATTGAAGCACTTGAAATATCAATTGCATGGTTCTTTTTTACTCCAGCATATCTATGCTCACGCAATCCATACTTTTCAGACAGATCTTGAAGCTCGCAGTTTATGTTTCTTACACAAATTAAGCAATCTTGGGGGTGATTTTCGACAAGCAATTCAACGATAGTTTTTCTCGCTGTTTTAACACGGATACTGTTCGTTCTAATCGTCATTCCATCTTTCACAGGATATACACATGCTGGAGTTAGTCCACGCATTCCGTCAACTTCTACAACACACATTCTACAAGCACCGGTTGGGAAATGATCTTTAATGTGGCAGAGAGTTGGTATGTTAATTCCAACAGATCGAGCAGCATCTAAAATTGTTGATCCTTCGGGAACTTTAACTTTCAAATTATCTATTTTTAATTCTGTCATTCTTGCTCCCAAAAATCAATTAACTGTAATGGCATCAAAGCGGCATGTCTCTAAACAAATACCGCATTTAGTGCATTGTGCTTGGACAATTGTATGAGGTTCTTTCTTTACTCCGATAATAGCATCTGTTGCACACTTTCTTAAACAAGCACCACAACCGTTACAAATGTGAGGATCAATAGTAAAGTTTAATATCTCCTTACAAACTTTTGCTGAGCAGATACGTTCGAATAGATGTTCTTCGTATTCTTCTCTAAAATACTTAAGACCGGATAAAACAGGATTAGGTGCTGATTGTCCCAATCCACACAGGGATGTATCTTGAATTACGCTTGCTAATCTCTCAAGGTGGATTATACCCTTAAAGCGCTTTAATTCATCTAGTGGATCTCCATCTCCATATCTGGTTGATATTTGTTCAATGATTTCCAACATTCTTGTTGTACCCTCTCTGCATGGAACACATTTGCCGCAAGATTCATTTTTAATGAATTGAAGAAAGAATTTAGCAACATCAACAATACATGTATCTTCATCCATTACTACGAATCCTCCGGATCCCATCATTGCGCCAATAGTTTTGAGCGATTCGTAATCAACTGGAGTATTCATTACACTTACTGGCAAACATCCGCCAGAAGGACCACCGATTTGAACAGCTTTGAATTTTTTATTATTTGGAATACCCCCGCCAATCTCAAAGACAACTTCATTCAAGGTTATACCCATTGGCACTTCTGCAAGTCCAGAGTATTTTACTTTTCCACTTATCGCAAAAACTTTTGTGCCCTTGCTATTCTCGGTTCCAATTGAAGAATACCATTTAGAGCCCTTAATCAGAATACTTGGAATATTCGATAGAGTTTCTACATTATTAATAATTGTTGGTTTACCCCACAATCCGGAAACAGCTGGGAAGGGAGGGCGAGGTTTTGGCATCCCTCGCTTACCTTCAATTGATGCAATTAATGCAGTTTCTTCACCACACACAAATGCACCAGCTCCTTTTTTTATTTTAATCTTTAGATTAAAATCACTTCCTAGTATAGATTCACCAATTAATCCATATTCTTCACATTTTTGAATCGCATTTTCGAGTCTTTCAATTGCAAGAGGATATTCAGCACGGCAGTAGATATAACCAATATTTGCTCCAATAGCATATGCCCCAAGAATCATTCCCTCAATCAATTTAAACGGATCACTTTCTAAAATTGATCGATCCATAAATGCACCTGGATCGCCTTCATCAGCATTGCATATAATATACTTTGTATCGGACTCCTGTGAAAGAGCGAAACTCCATTTCTTTCCGGTTGGAAAACCTCCACCACCTCTTCCACGTAATCCTGAATTCAGAACTTCATCCACAACCCTTTCGGGTGTCATTTTGCTTAGAACTTTTTCAAGTGCAGTAAAGCCACCACTAGCTATATATTCATCAATAGAAGTTGGGTTGATGATACCACAGTTTTCTAAAACCACTTTCTGTTGCTTAGCGAAGAAAGGAATTTCATTTATATTTGTTGCGTATTCATCAGTTCTACCGAAAGTGGCAAGTAGCTTTTCGATGCATATCTTCTTATCCACCAAAGTCTTTTTGATTAATGCAGGAATATCCTTTGGAGTGACTTCGCAGTATGAAATTCTATCTTTATTTGGAAGTTTAACGTCAACAATTACTTCCTTTGCACAATAACCGATACAACCTGTTGGAACAATTGTAGCTTTAAGATTTTGTTCCTCCAAAACTTCTTCAATTTTAGTTTTGACTTTATTTGCTCCAGAAGCCAAGCCGCAAGTTCCCATTCCAATAAAAATAATTGGATAGCTATGATCTTGGTGTGTAAGTATTTTATTAAGTTGAATAATTTCTTGGTTCTTTGTTTCATGATGACTACAAGTTAGCCCAGATTTACAATTGCTTATAAAACTTGGATAACTTTTTGAGTGATTTGATCCACACTCTTCGCAATAAACTAGATCAACAAATGACTTCATTATGCTTCCACCATATTTTCTACTTCTTCTCGCTTAGTTATATACTGAGAGATGATCTTTGGAATATCCTTGGTTTTTAATCTACCATAGTACTCACCATTTATACTGATTACTGGGGCAATACTGCATGCTCCAATACATGCAACCTGTTCTAGAGTAAACTCTTTATCTCTCGTTGTCATTCCAACTCGAACCCCAAGTTCACTCTCTAGTGCAGCAAGAATATTTACCGACTCTTTAACATGACAGGCCGTACCGCGACATACATTAACGACGTTTTTGCCTAGAGGAGTTAAGCGGAATTGGTTGTAGAAAGTAGTTACTCCAAAAACTGAACTTGGAGGCATATCTAAAAATTCAGCAATATCTAGCATTGCGATTTCTGGGATGTATCCATATAGCTCTTGAACATCTTGCAGGATTCCTATTAGGCTACTTCTTTTACCAGATGAATATTTTTCAAAAATTGTTCTATGCATTATAAAACCATTTAAAATTAAACTTTAGCGCATTTCTCAAAAGGTATGCCAATAGAAAATGAATTAAAAATGAACGATTTGAACTGTATTAAATGCAATATTTTATGTTATAAATGAAGATTTCTTAATTCTGAGAGTTGGTAAATAAATCCGAGAAAACTTTTTTTAGTTTTTTCAGAATATAGGTTGCATTTTTAGAATGAAATCATAATTTTTACAATATGAAAATTAGGTCAGGTAGTAATAGAAATATTTGGTGGTGGTGGAATAAATCTTTTCCACTATCCTAGAGTAAGATAAATTTTAATTACAGCCGTGGATAGTTGGAAAACCGTTCACGGCTTTTTTCTTTTAAAGCCGTATTCTAAATGAAGCGGCTTTTTTATTAAGTTTTCACTCAATATAATACAAGAGGAGATTCAAAAATGAAAAACAATCGTATCTATCTAAATCCAAGTGAGATGCCGACAGAATACTACAATATTTTACCGGACATGCCAGAACCAATGGCAATGCCTCTCAATCCAGCAACTAAAGAACCCGTTTCACCGCAAGACTTAGCCCCACTGTTTCCAGAAGAACTAATTATGCAGGAATTTCATCCAGACCGTTTTGTGAAAATTCCAGAAGAGGTTCTAGAACTTTATTCTTTAAGTCGTCCGACTCCAGTTCACAGAGCTTATCGCCTAGAAGAGTTCTTAGGCACTCCTGCAAAAATATATTTTAAGTATGAGGGAGTTAATCCAGCAGGAAGTCATAAAACAAATACAGCCATTGCACAAGCTTACTATAATAAGAGAGCGGGAATCAAGAAAATAGTCACAGAGACTGGCGCTGGTCAGTGGGGAAGTGCGCTTTCAATTGCAACACAACACTTTGGTATGGAGCTAGAAGTATTTATGGTAAAGGTAAGTTACCATCAAAAACCATATAGAAAAACTTTGATGCAATTACATGGGGCAACTGTACACGCATCACCAACAGAATTTACGAATTCTGGAAGACAAATTTTAGAAAACGATCCTGGCTCACCTGGTTCCTTAGGTATTGCAATAAGCGAAGCGGTTGAAGTAGCAGCAAATAATACTGATACAAACTACTCACTTGGAAGCGTGCTCAATCACGTTATGCTCCATCAGACAATAATTGGAGAGGAGACAAAACTTCAGCTTGCAAAGGTTGATGAATATCCTGATATCATAATTGGTAATGCTGGTGGTGGAAGTAACTTTGCTGGGATAAGTTTTCCATTTCTCCGAGATAAATTGACTGGGGATAAAAAAGATCTAAAAGTTATTGCAGTTGAACCATCTGCTTGCCCAACATTAAGCAAGGGTAAATTTGCATATGACTTTGGTGATACAGTTGGATTTACACCTCTTTTAAAAATGTATACGCTAGGTCATACTTTTATTCCACCAGCCATTCATGCTGGAGGTCTTCGATATCATGGTATGGCTCCCACGGTTTCTCATTTACTTAAACACGGTATGATCGAATCTCAAAATTATCATCAGTTAGAAGTATTTGATGCTGCACGTGACTTTTTAGTAACTGAAGGAATATTACCAGCACCAGAGAGTGCGCATGCTATTAAATCGACAATTGAAGAAGCAAAGAAATGCAAGGAATCTGGAGAAGCAAAAACTATCGTGTTCAATTTATCTGGACATGGATTTTTGGATCTTGGAGCATATGATTCATATATAAATAATCAACTTGAAGATTACAAACTTCCAGATGAAGTTATTATGCGTTATTTCGCTGATCTTCCTGTTGTTGATTAGAAAAAATGCTTATGCCCGATATTCGTTTATCGGGCATCTTTTCTTTAAATAAACATCCCATTTGTATCTATTCTCAAATAAGTTTTAGAATTGTTATATTTGTCCGAATTAATATTAGGCTTAGATGAAAATGATTTTTTCAAGTTCTAGATTATTAGTCGCAATTATATTTTTACAGTCAATATTGTATGGAGAAAGTTTGTATATATATAAAGAAAATGATTCAGAAATATTTGGAAAAAATGAATCAGTCAAAGTAGATAAAAATCTAAATGATTATTATTCAACCAAGAAGCTAGGTTCATTTTTAGAAAATGGTAAAACCATTTTCAGAATATTTAGTCCGAGCGCTAAGCAAGTAAAACTCTTCCTTTTCCAAAATCCGAGTGATGAAAACGCACTTAGCATTGTTGAGATGAAAAAAGATGATGATGGAGTTTGGGAAACAATTTTGGATGAAGAAGTACCTAATTTATTTTATGGCTACAAAGTAGCTCACGAGAATGATGTAAATTTTGAATCATTACCATTGTGTGTTGATCCATATTCAAAAGCAGTTTCATCATATACGCATTATTATAATCCGCGTAAATCTATTGTTTTTCAAGAAGAATATGATTGGGAAGGAGATTCCTGGATTCCTCAGAATTGGAGAGATCTCATTATTTACGAAATGCACATCCGTGATATGTCTGCCCACCCTTCTGCCAATGCTGTTAATCCTGGAACATACAAAGGATTGGTTGAAGATAATAATGGGGGTATCAATTACATAAAAGAGCTTGGTGTAAATACGGTTGAATTACTCCCTGCGCAAGAATATGGAAATGTTGAAATCCCTTTTGAAGATTCCCTTGATGGAAAATACAATTCTTGGAACCCATACGAGAGGAACCATTGGGGATATATGACAGCCGCTTTTTTTGCGCCCTCTTCATACTACGCCGAAATTTGGGATCAGATGAAGATGAATGAATGGATGGGAAAAGACGCAAGGCAAGTTACTGAATTCAAGGATATGGTGAAGGCTTTCCACAAGAAAGGAATTGCAGTGATGATGGATGTAGTTTACAATCATCTCTCTGAATATGAACTTGGTAACTTAAAAGAGATCGACAAAGAATATTACTTTAGACTAAATGATAAAGGCGAGTTTATAGCCGAAAGTTACTGCGGTAACGATCTAAAAACTGAAAGACCTATGATGCGCAGGCTTATTATTGACAGCATTATCTATTGGATGACTGAATATCATATTGATGGTTTCAGATTTGATCTTGGAAAGCTAATAGATTGGGAGACACTTGAGGAAATAATTCGTGAAGCTAGAAAAATTAATCCTAATGTGGTTTTTGTCGCAGAACCATGGGGTGGAGGATACGATCCCAAAGGATTTTCTCTAAGAGGATGGGGAAGTTGGAATGATCAGATCAGAAATGGAGTAAAAGGAGAAAACCCCAAAAATGGTCATGGATGGATCTTTGGGAAATGGTATGGGAATAACAACAAGAAAAGAATAAAAAGTTATATAAATGGTACGCTACTAAAATATAAACATGGATTATTTCAAAAACCAGAACATTCAGTAAATTATCTTGAATCGCATGATGGATATACACTTGGGGATTTTGTTAGAATCGGGACCAAGATAATTGATCCGCATCAGAAGATAAAGGATGTTAAAAAAAATGCAAAGCTTACTCCTCGTCAGCTAAAAATCAACAAACTTAGTGCTATGTTCTTATTTGTCTCTCAGGGAATTACGATGATACATTCTGGGCAAGAATTTGCAAGATCTAAAGTGATTTACATTGATGAGAGCGTGCAAGACCAAGAACAGGGGCAGTTGGATCATAATTCATATAATAAAGACAATAACACTAATTATATAAATTTTGATCATGTTAAATTGAACGAAGATCTTCTGAAATATTATAAAGGACTCATAGAACTTCGTAAGACTCATAAAGCGTTTCGCAGGGCTAATTCTGAAGAGATCAACTTTATTGATGCAATCCAAAATGAATTTGCTCTAGGTTTTTTAATTACTAAATCATCAGATACTTTTTTAGTCTTAATGAACGCTGAGCAGAACAAATCTGAGAGTTTCGAACTTCCCGAAGGTGAATGGGAAGTATTGGCAAACAAAGATCTTGCTGGACCAGATGAACTCTACTCTGTCTCAGGAAACATTGAAATCCCAGCAATAAGTGGGATGATACTAAAGAAAAAGTAGATTGAATAAATCTCCTCATTATATTGTATTTTTTCTATTCTTCTCGCTAGTTGTCTATGCTCAAGCGGACACATCCGTTGTTCCACTTGTAAGTGTAGATTCTACAATTATCTCAGATGTTAGATACGCAACAACAAATAATTTTACTGGAAAGATTCTCTATCCAATAGATAGAGTTTTCATTAGGAAAGTTGTTGGCGAAGCCTTATCAAAGGCTAACAAGGATTTTTGGAGAAATTATAATTTGAGAATAAAGATCTTTGATGGCTATAGACCACTCTCAGTTCAAAAAAAAATGTGGGAGATCTTTCCAGATGATAGGTATGTAGCCAATCCTGCTTCAGGTTCGAGACATAACCGAGGTGCAGCAGTTGATATAACAATTATAGACTCAGCTGGTTCAGAATTGGAAATGGGAACTGAGTATGATAATTTTACTGAAAAAGCTCATTATAATTATCAAGATCTTCCCTTAAAAGTAAAAGAAAACAGAATACTTCTTCGCAATACTATGATGAAGTATGGCTTTGATGGAATTGAAACAGAATGGTGGCACTTTGACTATAAAGGTTGGAAAGACTTTTCAATTCTTGATGAACAAATCAACTGACGAATGCTTTCTGCAAAGATTTCTCAATAGCTGCTTTAAACATTGCCAATCCTACTGGTTTTTTGAAAGCATACTCTATCCCGACTTTACTATACTCATCAATTATGTTTTGATTTAGATCACTGCTCAAAATTATTACAGGTGGTTTGTAAGCTAATTCTGAGACCATGACATTTTTAACAAGATCATAACCAGACATTTCGGGCATGTGATGATCTGATATAACAAGTGCTGGCGAACTTGATTTAATTTTTTCTAATGCTTCAATCCCATTGGATGCAGTATCAATTTCGTATCCAGGAATCATGCTCTTTATCAGTTTTGAGTAGAGTATTCTATCGTTGGAAGAATCATCAACTAAAAGAATTTTTGTTGATGAAACTGGGAGAGTAAATTTAAATGTTGTTCCTGAACCATACTCGCTTTCTACAGAAATTTCTCCACCATGTTTTTCAACTATTTCTTTACATAGAGATAAACCTAGACCACTTCCAGTCTCTCCGGCAGTACCAGTGGTAGTATGCTTCGATTCAACCGCAAAGAGTTTTCCAATATCATCCTTTTGAATTCCGCGACCGGTATCAGCCACACGAAATTCGATCTGTTTTTGATCGATTAACGGTTTAGCCGAAATTGTTATGTTGCCTCCATCATCAGTAAACTTGATAGCATTTGATATCAGATTATTGAAAACTTGTAAAAGCAAATTGCTATCGGCATGAATGAACAGTTCATTCCCGACCTCTGAAACGAGCTCAATGTTTTTGCGCATAGCTGCACCGGTAAGCATCTGAAATGCTTTTTGGATTGTTCCACTTGCATTTATCTTTTCTGCAACAAATTCAATTCTACCAGTTTGTAATCTTGTGTAATCAAGAAGAGAATTGACAAGAGAGAGCATATTCTTGGCAGAATCTTGGATGAAGTTGATATACTGAACTTGTTTCTCTTCGGGAAGATCTCTCTCTGATAGAAGCAGATCAGTAAATCCTAGTATTGAACTAAACGGAGAGCGGAGATCATGAGAGACGATCGAAATAAATCTATCTTTCGATTCGTTAAGTGCTTGTAGTTCTTCAGAAGATTTTCTGATCTTCTCTTCACTCTGCTTGCTAAGAGTGATGTCACTTACTAATCCATAAATTTTCTCTAATTTACCCTTGCTATTTCTAATGAAGTTTAGTTTGTTCTTTACCCAGACAGTGTTTCCGGTTTTACTAACAATTCTAAACTCAATTTCCTCACTATTTTTGGTTGGATCTTTGTAAGCAAGCTGAGTTTTTCTGATCACTTCTCTTTTATCATCAGGGTGAATAATTTTTATCCACAATCTTGAGTTCTCAATAAATTCTTCACTTTCATACCCAGTGATTTTTTCGATAGCCGAAGTATAGAAAACTTGCTTGAGTATATTTCCAACAAGTTTAGCGGTCCATGCGGAATCATTAATGTTTTCAGAAATCCCTCTGTATTTTTCCTCTGAGTTTGCGAGTGCTCGGAGATAATTTTGCTGCTCAGTTATATCGCGATAAGAGGCAACAACGTAGAACTCTCTTGCAGAACTAAATGACTTTACAGATTTTTCGACAATTATTTCTGATCCATCTTTCCTAACTCCATTGAAGAAGTATTTAGAAGGAGATTCTTCACCCTTTTCAAGGCTTTCTATAAAACCAGCTACACGATAGAGATCGTCATTTGAAACGAAATCAAGGGGGTCTTTACCGAGCACTTCATCCATGCTCTCATATCCAAACATTTCAACAAAAGATTCATTAACTAAAGTATATTTTCGATTTTTCTGAACAGTTATACCATCATGAGAAGTTTGAAAAACGGAGCGGATCATCAAGTAATCGTTTTCAGCGTTTTTCTTTTCAGTAATATCAGTAAATACAGCCGTGTAATACTTAGCCCTTCCTTCAAAATCAGAAACCGATGTAAAGTTTGCAAGAACATAAACATGATTTCTATTCTTAGTGATGAGTGCAAGCTCAATAGATTCGTTCTGCTCCTCAATAATTTTTTGAATATCGGGAAGATTATCATCAATTTTATCAAGATCAATTAGATCTACTAAGTTGAGATTCAAAAGCTCTTCTTCTGTATATCCAAACTCTTTTGAGAAATATGGATTAACATATTTGATATTTCCTTCAATGCTGAATGTGCAGATAAATTCACGTGTGTTAGTTACAATATTTCTAAAACTTTCTTCAGATCGCCTAAGTTCACCTTCAAGGGCAATTTTGTCGGTTATATCAGAACATAATGCAACTAACGAATTCTCGTCTTCATTAGTTTTTGAAATTCTAAATTCAATTATCTTTGTTGAACCATTAGCTTTTAGTTTAAGTTGAGTTTCAAATGTTTTGGAACCTTCAAGGTTTTCTAATAGACTTTGAAAATAGATCTTATCTATTTCTGGCAGTACTGAACCAATAAATTTTCCGAATACTTCACTTCTTGTGAATCCAAATAAATTAACTGCTGATTCGTTCCAGAATGTAATGTTTCCATCAAGATTTAATCTCATTACTCCATCAACGATAGCCGAAGTTATACTTCTGTAAGCCTTTAGTTCTTGAATCTCACTTTTTAGATTAGCAAATTGTTCTCTTTCTTCAGAATTATCCTTAAAAAGCACAAAGAAATATTTTATTTTAACCGATTTTTCAATAAATGGAATTAGTGTGAGGTTAAAATCTCCTCCCAATTTTTGTTCTTTTTGAGGCAGTTCAATCGTCCTTGGTTGTTTGTCTTTTACGATCTCAACCAGAGTTTGTTCGATCATGTGGGAATTTAAGTCGGAAAAAAGATCGAAAAGGTTTTTTTCCTCTGTTTCGAGTAGAGGCAATGTGGATCTAAGCATTTCTTTTGGAAGGGAATATTGAATATTTCCATAAATATCGATGAGCAAAAATAAGTCAGAAATTGAGGATACTAAATTGCTGAAAAGATCTGAGTGAATAATTTTATCTGGGCTGGCTTCTGAAGCAGTTCTAAAATCTTCTATTATTAAGATTCCACCTTCAAAATTATTGTTAATTAGAGATGGGGTTCCTTTGATTATGAGAAGAATTTCATTTTGACCTAAACTTTTCTGAGAAGAAATTTCTAATTCGAATGGAATTCCTTCCTTAAAATGTCCAAATTCCGTAATAAATTCATTAGTTTGAAATGATTTTAGATCAGATATTTTTTTGCCAATAAGATTAGATTTCTCACTAAATTCAAATAAACTGAACTCAAAAGCTGATTGATTTATGCTTTCAATTTGCAAATTTGAATTGAGAGTGATAATTCCAACCGGAGCACTATCAAAAATTTGTCTGATTTGACTTTCAGATATGTTGTCGCCAGTCACCATTTCCCTAACTATTTTTAAGCTATAATTTTATAAATCGCTTAGATCAAATATTTAGGCTGGGACAAATAGACTATACGAACGAGTATTAAAAGTCAAATGTTGTTCCATAAATATTCTTCGAAAATTTATTAAAAACGAACTTTCCAAGAAGATTTTATGCTCATTTCGAGAAGGTGTGTCGTAATTTAAGACAGAGCAAAAAAAAGCGAGTCAATTGACTCGCTTTTTATCAGTAAATGAATAGAATTATAACTGGGGACCAGCAGCAACTAGTGATTTACCTTCTTCGTTATCTGTATATTTTTCGAAGTTTTTAATAAACAATTCAGCTAGTTCTTTTGCTTTTTTATCCCATTCTGTAGCATCTTCGTAAGTGTCACGAGGATCGAGAATTGCAGGATCAACTCCAGGAAGTTTAGTTGGAGCTTCTAAGTTGAATACCGGGATATTCTTGGTCGGAGCAGAATCAATTGAACCATCAAGAATTGCATCGATAATTCCACGTGTATCTTGTATTGAGATTCTTTTTCCAGTTCCATTCCACCCAGTGTTAACTAAATATGCAATCGCACCGTGAGCTTCCATTTTCTTAACTAATTCTTCACCATATTTTGTCGGATGAAGTGATAAGAATGCTGCACCAAAACAAGCTGAAAATGTTGGTTGAGGAGAAATAACACCTCTTTCAGTTCCAGCTAATTTTGCTGTGAATCCAGATAGGAAATGATATTTTGTCTGTTCTGGAGTTAGTTTAGATACTGGAGGCATAACACCAAAAGCATCAGCTGTTAAGAAGATGACTTTCTTTGCATGACCAGCTTTTGAGACCGGTTTAACAATATTCTTGATATGATAGATTGGGTATGATACTCTAGTATTTTGAGTAACTGATCCATCTGTAAAATCAATTTTACCATTTTCGTCGACAGTTACATTTTCTAAAAGAGCATCTCTTTTAATTGCATTATAGATATCTGGTTCTGCTTCTTTGTCAAGGTTGATAGTCTTTGCATAGCAGCCACCTTCAAAATTGAAGACACCGTCATCATCCCAACCATGTTCATCATCACCGATTAACTCACGTTTTGGATCAGTTGAAAGTGTCGTTTTCCCAGTACCTGAAAGACCAAAGAAAATCGCCACATCACCCTCTTTGCCAACGTTTGCTGAGCAGTGCATTGAAGCCATACTTTTTAATGGAAGATAGTAGTTCATCATCGCGAAAATACCTTTTTTCATTTCACCTCCGTACCATGAACCACCAATAACTTGCATTTTTTCGGTGAGATTAAAGACTGTGAAAACCTCAGAATTTAGTCCGTGCTCTTGCCATTTTTCGTTAACTGTTTTCGAGCCATTCAAAATAACAAAATCTGGTTCGTCGTAGTTTTCTAATTCTTCTTCAGTTGGGCGGATAAACATATTTTTAACAAAATGAGCTTGCCATGCAACTTCCATAATAAATCGAACTTTTAAACGAGAATCTTCATTGGCACCACAAAATCCATCAATTACATACAATTTTTTGTTTGATAATTGATCTGTAACTAATTTTTTAAGATCAACCCAAACTTCTTGAGATGTTGGTTTGTTGTCATTTTTAGCAATATCTGATGTCCACCAAATAGTATCTTTTGTAACATCATCTTTTACAATAAATTTGTCCTTAGGGGATCTTCCTGTAAAAATTCCTGTCATTACATTAAGAGCACCTAGTTCTGTCTCTTGTGACTTTTCGTATCCTTCAAGTGACGGATCGAGTTCAGCAACATAGAGATCCTCATACGAAGGATTACGAATGATCTCTTTTACATCCGTAATTCCATATTTTGATAAGTCAATAGTACTCATTTGGATTCCTTAGGTTAGTTTAAAATAATTAGTTGCTAAAAGTAAAAAATCGGACATTCTTATTCAAGATAAATCGGAATTTGGTGTTAGGATTTGATTATTTTATTGATCTCCGAGATAATTCTATCTGATGCACCAATATTTTCATTTACATAATTGAGGCATATCTGTCCGATTCGATTTCGTTCGGTAGAATCCTTCAAAACCTCCCTTATTGCTTTATAAGTGATTTTTTTCGTCTCAACAATCTTTCCACCACCTCTTCTTACAAGTTCTTGTGCCTCTTGACTAATCTCAATTTTCGGCCCAAAAAACAGAGGAATTCCATATACGGCAGGTTCAAGCACACTATGAACCCCCGGTTTAAAACTTCCTCCAACAAAAACAACATCTGCGTAGTAGTAGAGCGTGAGTAATATCCCTATGGAATCAATAATAATTACTTTTTCACCCTGATATTTATTTTTTGAAGAAAAGCGAATTGTTTTTTCGATACCTAAAAAATGATTTTCAATTTTCTCCAAATGAATCAAAGTTGGTTCGTGCGGAGCAATTATCATAACAATATTTGGATCATATTTAAGAAGTTTTTCAAATGCTGGAAAGACAACATTTTCATCAGATTCCCAAGTACTTCCAAAAACAAACACTTTTTTCCCTTCGAAAAAACCATCTCTGAAGAGCTGTTTCTCTTTAGCAACAAGACTTTTCTGATAAACCCGATCGAATCGTGTATCACCAGCAACAGCAAGTTTTTCATCCTCAATTGCAAAGTCCTCAAAACTTTCAAGGTCTGCTTTGGATATTGTCAAAATTTTAGCAAATTTTTGAAATAAATAATTATGAAAGCTTTTTATTATAGGAAGTTTTCTCTTGGAGTTTTTCCACATTGTTGCATCGACCAAAATTGAAGAAATATTTCTTTTATCCAACTCCCAGATTAGGTTTGGCCATATATCATACCTCATAAATATTGCTATTGCAGGATTTGTAATGTCTAGAAATTCCTTCACATCTTTAAGTGTATCGATAGGAATATAGGCAATAAGATCGGCGTAGGGATAATTTTGAGAATTATCGTATCCAGATGGAGAAAAGAAAGTGACTAGAATATTCACATTATTCTGTTTTTTTATCTTTTCAATAACGGGTTTTGCCTGCTCAAACTCACCAAGTGAAGCTGAATGAAACCAAAGCAGTTTTCTTTCGTTATCTAGTTTCTTAACATTTTTTTTAAGTTTTAATGCTTGACTCTTTCTCTGATTGAGACCACTCCTTATTTTTGAATTAAAAAAAGATGCTATTTTAAAAAAGAAATAGATCAATGGGATGACCAATGCATTATAGAGTATGAACCAGATTGATTTCATATGCTTTCCGAAAAGTTTTCTATCTTTTTATAAACTAGATCAGGAGTAAGTTCGAGCATGCACTTAAAATGAGTTTTTGGACATTGCTTTTTTCCTATATGAGTGCATGGGCGACAATCCAAATTATTGTTTTCAATCACCTTACTAGTCGAATTGTAGGGAAAAAATCCAAACTCTTTAACGGTTGGCCCGAATATTGAAACAACTGGAACTTTCAATGCTGTTGCGGTGTGCATTAATCCAGAATCATTGCAGACAACAAACTTACAATTTTTCATCTCTGCAGCGGTTTGAAATAGATCATTGTTGTTTGAAAGATCGAATGCATTAGGAATCATATTGCTAAGTCTATTGCAAATATCTCGGTCAGATAATCCACCAAGAAGAACAATTTTGTATCCATTATTTACTAACCTAGTGCCAAGATCAGCAAAATTCTCAATCGGCCATCTTTTTGTAAAATGAACTGCGCCTGGACATAATCCAACTATGTTTTCACTGCTATTCAATTCTGTTTGAATTGATTCTGGGATAATAAGTTCGGGACCTTTTTCATCAAGATCAAGATGCGGAATAGATAGTGCATACCTTTCTGGTATAGGTTTTACAGGATTCAATCTGTTTATTTTAAAATGGACCAGTAAGAATTTTTCAATATTTGGTTTAACAAATTTATAAAATCGCACTCCTAGTCTTTTTCGGATCTTCTGAGAACGGAAATTATTATGTAGATCTATTACAAGATCATAACTATTTTCTTTTAGTTGCTGAATAAGTTTTTCTGAATCGGAATATATTATTGTTTCGTTTATATTAGGGTTAAATCTAACAGCGTCGGCAAAGCTCTCTTTTACCAAATAATCGATTGATATCGGATTATATGAAAATTTTATAGACCTGATTACTGGAGTTGTAAGTAGAAC
Source organism: uncultured Ignavibacteria bacterium (assembly GCA_963751695.1). Classification (GTDB taxonomy): domain Bacteria; phylum Bacteroidota; class Ignavibacteria; order Ignavibacteriales; family Melioribacteraceae; genus SZUA-22. The sequence goes on from CAVVVP010000003.1 coordinate 863,518, forward strand.
ATCACCAAGTGAACTAAGTCGGATTACAAGAATTTTTTTTGCTTGTGATAATTTCAATTCGAAAATTACAGATGATGTAAAGAAACAAATTTAAGTATATGATTAACTCTTTCCAATTAACAATTTTGGAGGAATGATCAAACTTATGAAAGTTGTAGAAAAATTTTAAGTTCGTTATTTTAGCACAACAAATTATTAAATGGAAAAATTATGTCAACAAAAGCTCCATCACCAGTTAAGGAATTTCCAGAAACTTCTCTGGAGAAACAAGTTTACTCATTAGTAGAATCTTTAGCGGAATTCATTCCTTTTGAAAACGATAGATATAGATTGGGGTATGGGCTTTTTCAGTATGTCTCCGGGGAAGGTGATGCGCCTGAAGTTTTAGTCAGTTCAGCCAAGATACAGATTGATAATATTTCTACTCAAGAACTAGCTCAAAAACTATCAGATGGATTAGTAAAATTGTAATAGTGTTTTCAATCTTCCTCAAGAAGGAATTCTTCCACCATATTAACAGCACTTTCACTTCCTATATAAATAGGCACCCTTTGGTGAAGTGATTCTGGTTTTATATCTAATATTCTTTGTTTTCCATCTATTGCTCTTCCACCAGCCTGCTCAACAATAAATGCCATTGGATTGCACTCGTAACATAATCTTAGTTTTCCATTAGGGCTTCTCTTATCAGCTGGATAAATAAAGATACCGCCATAAAGCAAATTTCTATGGATATCGGCAACCATTGAGCCGATGTATCTTGAAGCATATGGTTTTCCACGTCTGTCATCAGCATCTTGAACATATTTGATGTACTTTTTAAGTCCTTTGTGCCAGTATTTGTAGTTGCCTTCATTCAAACTGTATATTGCTGCTGTCTTGGGAATTTGAATGTTCTCATGTGAGAGTAAGAATTCACCAAAAGCAGGATCAAGGGTAAATCCATGAACACCATCACCGGCGGTGTAAACCATGATTGTGCTTGATCCATAAACGACATATCCGGCGGCAACTTGCTTATATCCCGGTTGAAGACAGTCTTTCATAGTCCCAGGCTCACCGTTTGGAGTTATACGTTTGTAGATAGAAAAGATGGTACCAATAGAAACATTGGCATCAATATTTGATGAACCATCGAGAGGATCGAACAATAAAACATATTTGCCAACGTGATGTCTTTCAGGAATATGAATAATATCTTCCTCTTCTTCAGAAGCCATTACCGCTAAGTGGCCTCCATGATTCAAAGCGTGAATCATCATTTCATGAGCAAAGATGTCAAGTTTTTTAACATGTTCTCCGTGAACATTCTCATCACCGGTAAATCCAAGTACATCGACTAGTCCAGCTTTATTTACTTCAAGTGATATTACTTTTGCAGCAAGAGTGAGGTCTGATAAAAGTGCTGATAACTCTCCTGTGGCTTCTGGGTGTTTTTTTTCGCCTTCGAGAATATGGCGCTGGATTGTCATGAAACTATTCATCACAAACTCCATTTAAGTTTTTAGTAGTTCTTGATCTTTATATTGTAGTTGATATAATTTATAGTAAATTCCGCGTTCATTTAAAAGCTGCTGGTGCGTTCCAACTTCTTTTATTTCGCCTTTGTGAAGAACTATGATCTTATCGGAATTTTGAATCGTGGAAAGTCTATGGGCAATCACGATCGAAGTTCTACCAATAAGCAGTTTTTCTATTGCTTTTTGAATGAGGATTTCAGATTCAGTATCAATACTTGAAGTTGCTTCGTCAAGTATAAGAATTTGTGGATTGAAAGCAAGGGCGCGCGCGAAAGAGATCAATTGTTTTTGACCAACGCTTAGTGTAGCTCCTTTTTCCTTAACAGGTTCATCGTATTGTTTTGGAAGTCGAGTAATAAAATCATGAGCACCTACTGTTTTTGCAGCTTGAATTATCTCCTCATCAGTAATTGAATCATCACCCAAATTTATATTCGAATTTATTGTCCCAGAAAAAAGGTAAATATCCTGCAGTACAATTGAGATGTGCTTCCTTAAATCCTCTTTGGTTATTGAATTCAAGTTCAATCCATCAACAATTATCTCACCTTTATTTACATCATAAAATCGATTCAGCAGATTGATGATACTTGATTTTCCAGCACCAGTTGCTCCTACAATCGCAACTGTTTCACCTGCATTTACGTTAAATGAAATATCTTTGAGAACATAATCTTCATTATTATAAGCGAACCAGACCTTCTTGAATTCAATACTTCCCTCAAATTGTTCAAACGACTTTGGATCAATTGGATCATTGATAAAAGTTTTATTATCCAACAGTCTGAAAATTCTTTCTGAAGATGCCATTGCGGTCTGCATAATATTATATTTCTCAGAAAGATCTCTAATAGGTCTAAAGAACATTTCGGTGTATTGAATAAAAGCAAAGAGTACACCAATTGTCATTGTACTTTGGAAAACCTCTCCTCCACCATACCAGATAATGAGAGCGATAGCGAGTGAGCCGAGAATCTCAACAATTGGGAAGAACACAGCATAGTAAAATATAGAGTCGATATTGGCTTTTCGGTGACCTGCGTTTATATCAGCAAACTTTGCGACTTCATCTTTTTCTTTTGTAAATATTTGAATGATGTTCATTCCAGAAATATGTTCCTGCATGTAGCTATTTAATCTTGCAAGTTGAAAACGGACATCTCTGTAAGACTCTCTAACTTTTCTACGAAATAAAAATGTTGCATAAAATAATATTGGAAGAACAGATAAAGAAACCAGTGTAAGCTGCCATGACATGAAAAACATGAAAACTAAAATCCAGATGATGATAAAAATATCGCTGAAGATCATAACAATACCAGAAGAAAATAATTCGTTGAGTGACTCAACGTCGTTAGTGACCCGTGTAACTAGTCTTCCTATTGGTGTTTTGTCAAAATACTTCAGAGCAAGCTTTTGAATGTGGGCAAAGAGTTTTACTCTAAGATCGTAGATGATTTTTTGACCCATCAGCTGAGTAAAGTAAGTTAGAAAATATTGCACAACTGCTTGGAATAAAAGAGTTGCTACAAGAAAAATGGAGATAGTTATTAGTCCCTCATAGTCACTGTTTACAATATAATCATCAATTGCAATCTTTGTTAAGTAGGGACGAAGTGGGCCTAAAGCAGCAACAACCACATTCATTATTATTGCGATTATCACATACTTAGAATATGGTTTTACATATCCAAGCAATCGCTTCATCAATTTTGAATCGTAAGCTTTCCCTAATATTTCATCTTCAATGTTTAAATCAGCCATATTCTCATTTCTAGAGCTTGATCCTAAATAAGTTATCCAATCTCTTCGAGTTCCTCTTCCAACAATTGCTTGTTATATAATTCAAAATAGATTCCTTCAAGTTGCAGAAGTTGATCATGATTCCCTTCTTCCTTAATGATTCCATCAGAAATAACAATTATGTTATCTGCATCCTTTACGGTTGAGATTCTGTGACTTATGATGATACTCGTTCTATCTTTCATGAACACTTTTAAATTATGTAAGATTTCTTCTTCGGTTTTAGTGTCAACGGCAGACAAGCTATCATCCAGAATTAAAATTTTTGGATTTATTGCCAAAGCCCTCGACAAACATGTACGCTGTTTTTGTCCACCAGATAAGGTGATTCCACGCTCACCTAGGATTGTCTCATATCTATCTGGGAAGTCTTTAACGTCTTTATCAAGCTGAGATATTTCAGAAACATGATTTAGTAATTCTTCATCATTTGTTCTTGTGCCAAAAAGAATGTTGTTCTTAAGAGTATCAGAAAAAAGAAATGTTTCCTGCGGAACCATTCCAATATTATTTCTAAGAACCGAGACTGGGAATGTTTTTATATCTTTTCCATCTATTAAAACTTTACCCGAAACTGAATCGTACAAACGGGGAATTAAATTCACAAAGCTTGTTTTCCCTACACCCGTGTGACCAACTATCGCAAGAGTCTTGCCTTTTGGTATTTCCAAATTCACGTTCTCTAGAACAGAGCTATGATTTTCACCATACTGAAATGAAACATTTTCAAACTTAATACTTCCGTCAATAGTATTTATCGAATGATCAGTTATTTCTGAATCTTTTATCTCTACTGATTCACTATATATTTTTTGAAGTCTCTTTAGACTTGCATCGGCCTGCTGAATTATGTTTGCAACCCACCCAAAAGCGATTGTAGGCCAAATCAATAAGCCCAAGTAGGCAACAAAAGCTACAATGTCGCCAAGTGTAAGTTGGTTTACTATTACCATTCCACCACCAACAAGAATTACAACTATAATCGATAATCCAGTTATCAAAAAAAGGAGAGGCATAAAGAATGCTTGGATCCTTATCTTATCCATATTTCGTTTTAAGTAATCATCACTCATCTTCGAAAATTCGTTAATCTCGTTTTCTTCTCTAACATATGATTTTATTACTCTGATCCCTGAGAAATTCTCTTGCGCTCTAGCTGTTAGATCTGAAAACTTCTCTTGGATTAAAGTAAACTTAGAGTGAATTTTCTTGCTCAACTTATACACAAGGTAAGAAAGGATAGGTAAAGGGAGTAGAGAGTAAATTGTTAATTCTATGCTTAGTGATATCATGATTGAGATCACAATCACAAATTTTACAAATGTGTCAATGGAATACATTACAGCGGGGCCAACATACATGCGCACTGCAGCAATATCATTTGTAGCATGTGCCATTATGTTTCCGGTAGAATTATTTTGATAAAATCTATAAGATAATTTGATTAAATGCTGCCAAAAATCTTGTCGCAGATCATATTCGATTTCCCTCGATACTACAATGATTGTTTGACGTATGAGAAAACGAAATACACCACTGATTACGGCAGCACCAAATATCATTAGTGAATATTTTACTATTAGATCAAAACTTAAATTATTCTGAATTGCATCAACACTATCACGTAGTAATAGCGGAATATAAACTTGAGTAATATCTGAAATCAGAATAAATACAATCCCAAGTAACAATTTTCCCTTATAGCGCTTAAAATACTTATTTAATGAAAATAATCTTACCATGTATCCAATTTTAAGTTATTTTCAAAGATAGTGAAAAAAGGATGTAAGTGAAATAATAGATGAGTATTGCACAAATTTTTGTATTAAATATTTCTTTCAAGGTTTTAAGAATTTATTGTTATTTTAAATTTTAACTATCTCTAAATCATATTTAATATAAAACATGGAGGTACATTGAAAAGAAATACAACAAAGTTCCAAGTAACTCTACATCTATTGTTATTCCTCTCAATCGTGCCTTACAAGTTTTTATATGGATGGGTCTATCCTGAACATAAAGATATTGCTGTGCTTGCAATAAAGAATTTGAGTCAAGATCACAGAACTGTTCTTGATAATCTCTGGGCATCTGCTCGTGTTGGTTACGAATCAAGATTACCTGTTTCCATTATCGATAACTCCCACGGATACATTGACTATCCCTCATGGTCAGCAATTTCGGGCGATCACTCATGTTCCCCAGAAAATATGTTACACAATGTTCTTGAGACAGAATGGATTATTGATGTTTCAGATATTGCTGCTGAATTAAAGGTAAAACTTGGAGAGTCTGAAAATCATTACGAAATTATAAATTCACTTAGAGATTCTGATAATAAATTTCAGCGTGCTGATCCCGAATATGCAACACGTGCAGGTTCAAATAATGTTCATTTTTTAATACCATTACCTGAAGTTTCATCAACTTCAAGCGAATATGCCAAAGCATGTTTTTCTAGTGGGGTTGAGTCAAATGCCCTTGCCGCATATTCTTATTTTCATTTAAGTGCTCTGTCTAAATTATTGAAATTACACAAAGTTGGATTATCCGAGAAGAACAAATCCAAACTGGTATTGGCAGCATTAGCTGATGAAGCTTTCGCGCTTCACTTTCTCGAGGATGTCTTTGCTTCAGGTCATGTAGCAGGCACTTGGGGTAATGCATCACAGAGAAAAGGAACACATGACTATTATAATGAACAAGGATTAGCAGCAACCACATGGGATGGAAAAGATGTAATCTTAATGGGAGATGCATATATGCGTCTTGAAGATGCAGAACTTGCTGCTCTCACTGTTCAAATGAGCCTGGAACAATTCATACAAACAGCCATTGGAAATATTCGCCCAGAGTTTTTAGTTAATAGTCAGTCAGATGATGAACCAAATAGTTTTAATGTTTGTAAAATTGACCAAATTCCAGAAGTCTTTGATAAAGAAATTGTAGATTTTATGAAACCTATTTTAATTACGACACCAAAACCAGGCCTAGCAACCGGACTTGGAGCACTACCACGGTTTCGTTCAGAGCTGGGACTTTTTATTGGCGCTGCTCCATCAATTAGAGGATTAACCTATAGTTCTGGATTTGGGATTGAACAAGAAGTTGAAGGAGCAATAGGTTCTATCGAAGCTGCCGTTCGTGTTGGAATTGGATTAGAGGGAGTTTTAAATGAATCGGGAGACGGACTTGTTTTTCTAGACTTTGGATGGCGTCAAGATGGTACTTCTTCTATGAGATTTGGTAGTACTCCATCACTAGAACAGGGAGGAGCCATAACCGCTGCTATTCCTGCCCGAGACGCATTCACTCTAAGATTTCGAATGCCTTATTGGTTAATTCCAGGAGACTTAATTCTGGCATTGCCTCTTTACTTTTTTTCAGCCTCAACATATTCTAATATGGCAGTAATTGCGGGTAATGGAGGTCTAATACCTTGGCAATCAGGAATTGCTACAGGGATTGGGAGATTTCAGTTTATACTAGGTAGAGAGATTGGAGTAGCGTTCTATGGATTAGGTGGGAAGCCGGATGCAATGTTGATTCCTGACCAATCTGAAGGTACGAAATTGGTCCAATATAAATCTACTCAATTTGATATCCCAATTTTAGAATATCGACCGTTTCGAACCTTTTCTCTTGATCAAAGCTCAAGCCTTGTAGCTCAATTAAATTTTGGAGTTGATATTCCTCACAGTCAAAGTGTAGTTATTCCACAAAATGCTGCAATTCCTGCACTAAAGACCATATATTATTTAGCATTGCGCATTGCATTCGATTGGCGATATTATTTCTAATTTTGTAAATATTGTTTGACCGATGAAATTGTTCAAGAAATGGTATGGAAATTGTCCTATTTATTGAATAATTTCAATAAATATTTAGTTTTTAACGGAAATTTTATGGTCAAATATCTAATTCCTATAATTTTATTGTTTTCAATAAACACATTTTCTCAAAATGGAACTAATTATGTCCTAATTGATAGTACAAATGTGGAAAATTTCTTTGAGGAATTTTGTAAAAGTGCGCTAAAAGATGAATTTGAAAAAATTAAAGATTATCGGGCAAGAATTCAGAGTTTAAATGAACAAAAAATAGGAGATGGATTGAACTTAGAGTTTGTTAAAGAAATTGAGTATGATCCAAATTCATTTAATTACGATGCTGAATTTGAAAGATACTTTATGGCGCAACATAAAGTAGATATTTCTGTTCGAAACGATTTTAATAATTTTCTTGAATCTGACAACATGGTTGTAGAGCTATTTACAAAAGAAATACTAATGACACTTGATCAGAAGAAACTTGGTTTATTCGGTGCATATAAAGATTACTTCATTGCTAGTAAATTTGACTACGATGAATATGAAAATATTTATGAAGATGAATTATCATCTAGAATATTTATATACATGCCTATTGATGAAGCTAAGGCATTCAAGAAAAAGCAAAGTAAAATAGCTATGCGAATACGTATGAAAGTTGAAAGTTTTGCTGATAGTAAAATTCTAAAGAAATCAGAATATTTTCCTAATACTGAAGATAAAATGGCGGACCACACATATTATATTATAAAAGGAAATATTGAAGAGATAATGTTTTATGATATCAATACCAATAAAATATATACAACTTACAGTCACAGTATGGAAGAATAAACGATTCTTATTTTAAGTTTATTATTGTTACTTCTGGAGTAGAATTGTAACGTATAGGGGCAAGCGACATACCTAATCCTCCATTTACTACCATCATCAAATCGTTAAACCAAAAATCTCCCTTTACATATTTTGTCTCAAATAAAGTTGGTGTCAATCCAATGAATGGAAATAAAAGTGTTACCTGTCCACCATGAGTATGTCCAGAGAGCATAAGGTTATAGTTATTTCTAACTGCAGCTTCACGCGTTCTCCCATTTGGTTGGTGGGTTACCATTATTTTGAAATCAACATCCAATAAATTTCTTGTGAGGCTATCGAGAACACCATCCGTTACTCTATCTGAATAAGTGTCAGTAATAAAAGTCAACCCTATTTTACTGCTATCTATTCTTAAAATAAGATTCTGGTTATCAAGCATTTTTACATTCTGGAGTGATAGTTGGTCGATCACTTCTTTTCTACTTTTGAGTATATCTCTTCCATATGCCCAGTTATCGTGATCTCCTACGCATGCAAAAACTCCATGCTCAGTTTTAATCTTACCAGCATGCTCTGCAGCAACAGAAATTTTATTTTGGTCATGGGTTATCATATCTCCTGGAATGAAGACTATTTCAGGGGATTCTTCATTCAATGCTTCAAGATACTCGGTAATTCTTGAATCACTATTGTACCAATCAGCTTGAATATCAGAAACTACACCAATCTTTAAGTTTTTTAAGTCTTTATGTAAATTAGGATATTCATAGATTGTCGATCTGACTTCAACTTGAGTCATGTCAATAAGTATTCTTAAGGGGACATAAATCGTGGATAGTGCAACAATTGCTATAATAATCCAAGAATGAATACCCTTTAAGTTCAGTTTCTTAATTGGAAGAAGTACTAATCTTATCAAATCTATGGGGAGAATCAGAACTACTGCTTGTAGAACAATTAATATCGAAACCCAAAATGGATAGTAAAAAAGATAGTCGAAGATTTTGCTTTCATCTGGTAGTCCTAAATTTGGTCCCCCAAAAAGTCTTAAAATATAAGTACCTAGTAAATAAACTGGTACTAGATTTATTAAAGTTAAGACTGCAATTTTTATCCACCTATTTTTGAGTAAAACTGATTCGGAAAATAAAAATTTTATCGAAGAAAAGAACCTTCGAAAAAAATAATACTCCGATAAAAGCATCAACGAGACAAATAGAATTAACTGTACAACCCAGGGCATAAAGGAAATAAACCTATAATAGATTAATAGTAGCAAAATTAGTAAAAATTAAAACAGTTAAGTAATAAAAAAGGCGAGAAACCCAGCCATGTTCTCGCCTTAAACTAATAGTATAAATGTTCTAATTGTTTGTTTAAACTTAAATAAAATCATTATCAGACACAAGGTCTATTTTCGAAAAATAAAGCAATTTTAAAAAAAAGGGAAGTGCCGAAGCACTTCCCTAGGCTAAAGTTAAAAAGGTAGAGGGCAAACCTTTTTAACTTGGTTGGATGCCAATAAATTGGCACCACTTAAATAAAGGAATAATTTATATAAATGTAAAGTAAAAAAGTCGTCACCTCTGAACTTTTTTTAGTTACATAAAAAACATAAGAATTTTGAGAGTTACTAGTCGATTTTATTCACATTTATAAAATTATTTTTGTATGTTTTAAAAAAAGAGTTTGTGTCTTATCAAATGAAGAAAATTACTCACGAATATGGCTCTGATCTTACAGAGAAGTTTGATAAAACAGAAAAAATTTATTTTGTTGAAGACTGCCAATGTTTTTTGGGAGTTAAGGAGAATCGTTTCTCAATAGTTTGTGATTATAGAGACTTAAAGGAAACATTTAAAATTAAACAGGAAATTTTAGTTGAATATGAGTTTGAATCTAAAGAAGAATGCTTAAAATTTGTGCAGGATATGATCTTTATTGCCCCGTATCATACTAATGATATAAGAATTCCCAAATCACTGCAGTAGTAAAAACCGAATATTTTAATAACCTCTAACCATTTATTCAGAATAGAGTTTAAACTTTTACAACTCTATGACATTTCTATGACAACTAAATTCTGAACGAGTACTAGTTTTGATTGTGGTTAATCACAAATCAAATTCAAAACTTAGGAGGTCATATGTTTTTATCAAAACGAATTTCATCATTATTGTTAATGATGACCCTTTTCATCTCGTGTACTGAAAGGCTACCTGTTGGACCTGATTTCCCTTCAGAGAATTTAAGTGAATCAAGTCTTCAGAAATCTTATAAGCCTGTTACAGTATTGAGTCGAAATATTTATGTGGGCGCAGATATGGATATATTACTCGAGGCTCAAAATCCAGAAGATATTCCATTTCTTGCTGCAGAAGCGTTTCAGACAATGTTAGCAACTAACTTTACAGAAAGAGCGGAAGCTCTTGCAAAGGAGGTATTTGAAACAAGACCTCATCTAATTGGATTACAAGAGGTATCAACAATTAGAACTCAATTTCCCAGTGATGCCATAGGAGGTGGTATAGAACCTGCCGAAGATATTGTATGGAATTATTTAGAAATTTATCAACAAGCTCTTCGTAACTATGGATTAACTTATAAAGTGATTGGGATTATAGAAAATATTGATGTTGAAGTTCCAATGGTTTCCAATTTTGATCCATTAGAATTCACAGATATTAGACTTACAGATTATGATGTAGTCCTAGCACGAAGTGATGTATTTGTAAAAAAGGTTGTCGCCGAGAACTATCGTGCAAATTTGGAAATACCAGATCTTGGCATCAAACTTCAGAGAGGATTTATTAAATGCAATGTCCAAATTGATGATTGTGATTATGTATTTGTTAACACTCATCTTGAATCAGCAGATAATGGTGGTTATCCATTAGTTATTCAAAACTCTCAAGCAAGAGAATTGATGTCCATGCTTATTCCTGTGAAAGTTCCAGTGATTATTGCTGGTGATTTTAATAGCGAAGCAGAATCAGGTAGTAGTTATCAAATAGTTACAAATGACTATAGATACATTGATGTTTGGAAGCAAAACGAACTACTTGATAACTCACTTGGTTATACTTTTGGACATGATGCAGACCTTCGGAATAGTAACCAAAATTTTTGGCAGAGAATAGATTTTGTGTTTGTTAGAAGTGGCAAACCCAAACATAAAAAATCTACTTTGAAATACGTTGAAGCTTCTGTTCTGGGTGATGAAATTGGTGATAAAACATCATCAGGATTGTGGCCCTCGGACCATGGGGGGGTAGTTGCTAAATTTCAATTTGATTTCTCAAATAAGAATAAGAAAGGTCGAAATCACACATTCCTAAATAATTGATACTAATTATCTTTTACACGTTATATTCTGAACGAGGTGAGAAGACTTTGCTGGAACTTCTCACCTCTAATTATAAAGTTTAAGGTAGTCTAATTAACCATGATCCATCCTGAAACCATTTTGCTTCAAGAAGATCAAGACCGCCACTTAATTGAAGAGCACTCAAAAAATTACCAATTAAATTATTTAATTGAAAACTATTTGGAGGTAAAGCCATTCCAATAGGCTCAATTGTCATTGGTGCATTCAATGTTGCCAGCCCAGCTTCTGGGTAACGTAAAATACTTAGAAGACAAACTGGATAATCTGCAACCATTAAATCAACATTATTATCAAGTATCATTTTTACTGCTGCATCATAATCGTTTACTGTAGTTAGCTCAACATCTGGGGCTAGAGTTTCAACAAACTTCTGACTTGTTGATCCCTTGAGTACAGCGACTTTAATAGTAGGGCGGTTAATTTCTGTCATTTCATCAAGGTCTTTGAGTCTTTGAGTTTTAGCTAAAATAGATTTTCCAGAGAGCATATAAGGACCTACAAAAGATGCTTTCAAATTTCTTTCCGGAGTAATTGTCATTCCAGACATCACAACATCAACTTCATTGTTTTCTACTGCTTCCAATAATTCTGGGAAAGGCTTTTCCACTAAAGTAAGTTTTAGATTCATTGATTCTGTTAGTACTTTTGCCAAGTCAATTTCGTAACCCATCAATTCACCTTCTTTGGATTTCATACTGAAAGGTGGTTGATTGCCACTAGTTCCAACACGCAGTTCTCCACTTTTAATAATTTTATCTAGAACGCTGCTCTCTTGTGCAAACCCAAGAATTGGAATTGTAAGTAAGAGAATTAGTACAAGGTACTTCTTAATTAGATTCTTCATTTAGTTTCCTCCTTAAAAATGTAATATATATAGTAAATAATGGTTCGAAATTTAGCATTTAAAATACTTAATGTCGAAAATAAAATAATATTTCTATTATGTTTATTTATATTGTTTAAAAATTTCATATAACAATTAGTGTTCCTATTTAATATCTTTAACCTTATGCTAACAAGAATACTTGCACTGATACTGCTGATTATTTTAACTCCTCTGTTCCTAGTAATTTCATTGGCCATCTCATTATTTGATGGGCATCCAATATTCTTTGTTCAGCAAAGAGTAGGTAAAAACTCAAAACCGTTTTATCTCTACAAATTTCGTACAATGAAGGTTGCTACACCGAATGTCGCTACACGCTTATTGGAAAATTCAGATAAATATGTAACACGAACAGGAAAACTTTTAAGAAAGTTTAGTTTAGATGAACTTCCCAATTTGATAAACATGATCAAAGGAGAAATGCGCTTCGTTGGCCCAAGACCCGTTCTTGAAAGTGAAAGTGAACTTATTGAATTAAGAAAAGTAGAGGGTATTGATAAACTTTTCCCGGGTTTGACAGGATTAGCTCAAATCAATGGGAGAGAAGAAATAAGTACTGAAACAAAAGTAAAATATGAACTTGAATACAAATCGCGAAAATCGCTTCTATTCGACCTTAGGATCATCTTTAAAACTACTACACACGTTCTCTGGAGAAGAGACATCAACCTATAAAATCAGTTTAGCTTAATTTTAGGAAGAAGTAAAAAAATCAAGCTTGGCTGGTGCTCCCAAAATCATGAATACTGGTTTAACTTTTGGAATAACTGATGCTTCATCCCCTCTGAGGGAATTAATAGATTGATCCAACTCTTTCTTCAAATTTTTACTGTTAACATCAACATGATGTACTTCATCTTATCCCTCTGAAAAATTTTGCAACTTTATGTCCAGATTCATTTTGATAAGTTTCCAACTTATCTATCATCTCCTTCTTCAGTTTGTCCATTTTAATTCCCAGCACTATTACCTGGAACAAAATTGGGACTAGCATTATAATTATTATAGTGTTGCCAACCATGACAACCTCCGAATTTAAATCAATAGTCTTTTTGACTTTTAACCCATTTTATTTTTTAGATTTGAAACATATCTCCTGCTCATAATTAATGAGAGGCTGTTTTTATTCAAGTATACTTTAAAGGAATTATTAAACCATTCCTCAATATGATCAACATAATTCAGATTTATAATATTAGACCTATGAATTCTGCTGAAGTTATTAGTAGGTAAACGTTTTTCCCACTCTTTCATAGTCTTTAGAGTCAATCCTTTCTTCCCATTTGCAAAAATCAAATTTGAATAATCACCCGCTGCAGATATTGCTACGATTGATTTAACCGGAATAAACTTTAGCTTACTGTTAATAGTTATAAGCAGATGATCTTCATAATTGATAGGTTTTGAAAAATCTTTGGTTTCCTTTTCCTTTGAATCTAATCTCTCAAGAGAGTTCTTAAGTCTTTCTGGATTGATTGGCTTCAGCAAATAATCGAGAGCATTTATTTCAAATGCTTTGATTGCATACTCATCATAAGCTGTTACAAATATCACTTTTAATTCTTTATCTAGTTTGTTTAACAGATCAAAACCGGATTCGCCTGGCATCTGAATATCAAGAAAAATTACATCGGGATTATGTTTCTCGATTTGCTCAACCGCTGATTTTACGTCATCAGCCTCCCCAAGAATGGAGATATTTGGAAATTCCGAGAGCATCGATGCAAGTTCCTTTCTTGCTAGTCGTTCATCATCAATAATTATTGCTGATATTTTTTCTTTCATCGCATTAATTCATAATTTTTATTTCTACACAAACATTGTCTTTTGACTTAATTATTTTCAATTCATGCTTACGAGGAAAAGCGTTTTCCAATCTCTGTTTTACATTTTCTAGACCAGTACCTGTACTTCCTGATCTTTCATATTTAGCATCCGCATCAATCCATGTACCGGAATTACAAATATTAAGAATTAGATCTTGATTGGAAACTCTTGCTGAAATCTCAAGTCTGAGTGGAAGCTTTGTGGTTTTCATTCCATACTTAATTGCATTTTCTATGATGGGATGAATTAAAAAACTGAGTACAGGAAATGTCTCAGCTTCTGGATCAATATTGAATGAAAGCTCGAGTTTATCTTCGAATCGGGTCTTCTCTATGGATAAATAGTGCTTCATTGCTTCAAGTTCATTACTTAAAGGGACATCCGCAAAATTTTTACTGATAAGAGAATATCTCAAAAACTCAGATAGCTCTGTTATCATCGACCTTGCTCTAAACTTATCCTCTTCAATTAACGCCCTAATTGAATTTAAAGAATTGAACAAAAAGTGTGGATTAAGTTGATACCTGAGCATTTGGAGCTGTGCTGAATGCGCAAGATCATCTGCTTTTTCTGCCCTCAGTTTTTCAGTACGCCAATCGTTCCAAAGTTTTATAGTGAAATAAAAAGTACTCCACAGAAATAGGACAAAAGATTTGGACCAGATGTAACTTATGTATCGTTGCACATTTAGATTATCATATGCCTGTACTTGGGTTAATATAATTTTGGAAATAACAACATCGAACCAGAACCAAATATTTGAAGTAATTATAGAAGCGAAAATAATTGATATTGAAATAAAAAGGATAGTTCGGTTTTTATAATCGACCTTCTGGAAGAAGTTTCTGAGAAGGAGACTTATAAAAAATCCGGTGAGATATGTAATCAACAGTCCAAGTATAGTCCTAGAGTCGTCCCAATAATTGCGATAATAAAGAACAAGATATACTAGGAATAGTAAGAACCATCCAGTTATTTGGAGCTGCCAGAATAAAGATATTTTAGATTTCTTCTCACTCATTAAAATATTCCGATAATCATTCAGTGTTTAATATTGCTCAATTAAAACTAAAACATTTTTACTTTTTATACCAAACCATTCATCGAATTATAAAACCGCTTGTCGATTTTTTATTCATTATTTAAATAAAGTATGTCATTTTTGTTTTAAAAGTAGGAGCAATAATATGAGAGAGTTTTGCAAAAAGTTATCGAATATAGTAATAGTCTCAATAATAGCATCAACAATTAGTATGCCGATATACCTCATTGCCAAGGGGGGAGGGGATGGGGTTTATATTGGTTCAACTTTATCTATTCATTCAAAAGCTTTGAATGAGGACAGAAACATTTTGATCTATTTACCAAATAACTATGAGACGACTCAAGAAAAGTATCCTGTAATATATGTTCTTGATGGGGAAGGCAATTTTGTTTTTAGCTCTTCAGTTGTCAATTTCCTTTCTAGAATTGGGCATATACCAAGAAGTATTGTTGTCGGTATTCCAAATACAAATCGAGGACGAGATTTTACTCCAACCGGAGTCAAAGAGATCCAAGAGTCGGGGGGAGCAAACAAATTTCTTAAATTTATGCAAAGCGAGTTACAGCCTTACATAGATAACAATTTCAGAACTCAACCTTATAAAACGCTTTTTGGACATTCATTGTGTGGTATGTTTGCGATATATACTCTTTTCGAAGAACCGAGTTTGTTTAATTCATACATTTCCGTTAGTCCATATTTGCAGTTTGATAACCAGGTTGTGATCGACCGAATTGGAATAAAGCTTTCTGAGAATTCTGATTTCAATGAATGTATTTATATTGCGGTAGGTAATGAACCCGCATATTTGGAAAGTATAGAAAAATTGGAAGGTCTTATTGTGAGTAAAATTGAAAACTTGGATTTTGTTATAAATGTTGAGGAAGAAGATGATCATAATTCAATTGTGTTGAAAAGTTTTTACAATGGACTAGAATATATTTATTCCGATTGGAGATTGCCTGACAAGACCATTCACCATGGTGTTGAAGGAGTAATTGACCATTTTTCAAGATTAAGCAAAAAATATGGATATGAAATAAGACCTACAGAATTTAACATAAACATTATTGGATATAATTTTCTTCGACAGGAAGATTACTCTAGAGCAATTGACTTTTTCAGTTATAATGTCGAGTTATATCCAAAATCAGCTAATGTATATGATAGCCTTGGTGAAGCTCAGGAATCTGTGGGAGAGATGGAATCAGCGTCAAAAAATTATGAAAAAGCTGTAGAGATTGGTTCAATGAATAATGACCCGAATCTTGGAGTATATAAGAAAAATCTGAATAGGGTATTGGAGTTAAAAGAAAACAGATAAAAGAAAATTCTATTTTAGTAAAATCATTTTATTTGCTGCGTAGTATTCATTTATTTGTATTTCACAAAAGTATATACCAGAGCTTATATTCTTTCCATCAAATTCCACTTCGTAAAATCCAGCTTCAAATGTCCCGGATACAATTGAGGAGATAACTTCTCCTAAAGTATTATATACCTTAACTGAAATATCAGATGTTTCTTTAACAGAAAATTTTATGTTTGTCTTTGGGTTAAATGGATTTGGATAGTTTTGAAAAAGTTTATTCTGAATTGGCAATACTTCAATGACTAATTCAGACGAGTAATCATATGTGCCATCATAGTCCAATTGTTTCAATCGGTATCGAAAATCTGAACCACCGATCAATTTGTTATCATTAAAAGAATAGTGTTTTGGAGAATAACTATTTCCATGACCCTCAATAAATCCAATCCTTTCCCAATCGGTCAATCTATTTTTTCTTTCGATATCAAAACCATAATTATTTACCTCTGTTGCCGTCTCCCATGTAAGCAATACATCTGAAGCATTATATTTAGTTGCTGAGAAGTCTGTTTGTTTCAATCACTAATACAGGTGCTATGGTTCCCACATTCTCTAATGGAAGCTGAATACTGATTCCATCTTTTAATATTTCTGTCTTTAGTGACTTCTTTTGTAAGTCAGCCAATAAATATGCTGAAGAAACTTTTCCAACTTCACTTGATATGACCAATTTATTATTGTTTGGCCAATCAAAAATATGAGCATAGATTCTCCCAGGCTTACTTGTATACCTTCCCCAGCTTGGTTTTGCAAATGGACTAGCTTTGGCTCCATATATTGATTCGCCATTTAATTTTAACCATTTACCCATATTATTTAGTCTTTCAATACTTGGATTCGGAATTAATCCTTCTGGTGTGGGGCCAACATTCAGTAAATAATTCCCGCCTTTAGATACTATATCAATCAAATTGTGGATCAATGTTTCAGAAGATTTCCAATCTTTATCGTCAGCTTTCCAGCCCCAAGTATGATTCATCGTCATACAAGATTCCCAATCGAGTCCTGGAATCCCAGTATCTGGTATTTCCTGTTCTGGAGTTCCATAGTCTCCTGCAAAATTACCTTCTTTGTTTAGTCCTTCCATACCAGAACGACCTTTATCAACGCGATTATTTATAATTATATTTGGTTGAAGTTCTCTAACGTACTGGTAAATCTCTTTTCCCATATCAGAGTTGTAATCAAGAATCCACTCGCCGTCAAACCAGAGAATACCAATATCACCATAATTGGAAAGCAGTTCTTTTAGCTGAGGTTTCATATAGTTTTCAATGTACTGAGGGAAATTGGGATTTGCCTTTCCGCTTCCATTATAATTTGGGTAGAAAGGTGCTTGTGCATCTGGATGGTGCCAATCCATTATTGAATGATAGAAACATAAACGAATTCCCTTTTTCTCACAAGCATTTTCTAATTCTTTCAAAATATCGCGCTGATAAGGGGATGCATCCATAATGTCCCAATCACTTACTTTTGAATTCCACAAAGCAAAGCCATCATGATGCTTAGAAGTAATTACGATGTACTTCATTCCCGCATTAACTGCAACATCTACCCATTCCTCTGCGTTAAAGAAGAGAGGGTTAAACATTTTTGCATACTCCTCATATTCTTCAACTGGAATGGGGCCATGATCCATTATCCACTCACCAATACCTCTCACTGGATCACCTTTATAATTCCCAGCAAGTACTGAGTATACACCCCAATGAATGAACATTCCAAAACGCGCTTCTTTAAACCACTCCATTCGTTTTGCTCGATCTTCTGATGATTCGGATAAATAATCTGTATTCTGACAAAAAACTGTACCACTGAGAATTAAATACAGCGAAATGAAAGTAATAGTGTTAACCTTTTGATAGCTCTTCATGTGAGTCTCCCATTTAGTTAAATAATTATACAACTAGACTTCTTCTAATCTCCTAATTTCTTTTACTTCTTCAACCATTGCATTGAATCCTTCAACAGGGACAAAATCAGCTATAGAATTACCTGACCCCAATCCATATCCATTTGCCTTGGCTCTATATTCTTGGCCTTTTTCTAATACCTCTTTAAAAACATCATCATAATTGTTTAGACACAATGTGTTTACATCAATACCGCCAAATAGTCCGATTTTGTTTGAGTAATTTTCAACCCATTTGCTGAATGGTGCAATAATGTCTTCGTTTGAGTGTTTAGCATCTATGTTAAGGTTGATAAGGTCATCCATGATATCAAAAATATTTCCACAACTATGGAGAAGAAATTTCTTGCCAGATTTATGAACGATATCAATTACTCGTTTATATTGAGGTAATATGTGGATTTTAATTGTATCCGGCTCTAACATGGTAGAGTTTTTATATCCAAGATCATCTCCCATTCTACAAAACACAAAAACATCACTATATCGCTCAGACATCTCTGTCCAGAGAAGTACAAAAATGTCTCCAATTTTTTTATACAAATCTGCGAATAGATCAGGATCCATATACTGCATAATGCAAAGAGGTTCATAACCAACTAGATCTTGACTAACTTCAAATATTCCATTACCACATCCACCATAAGCCTTCATTCCATTAGGCAAGGATTCTCTTACCGCATCAAGTTGAGGTGTATAAGTCTCCCAAAATATTTTAGGAATATCGTCAAATGGATATTTTTCAAAATCATCCCGTGTTTGAATAGGACCAAGCATACCTCTAGATATTGCACCATGACCAGGAAGAATATCTGATATTCCTGCTTCGTATGAAAATGCATCGAATGTACAGCTCTTCCAGAAGTCTATCAGTATTTTAAAATGATGTTCATAGTCAGTCGCGGAGATTAGGTTTTTATTTAATTCTATACCTAAAAACTTATCAACGAAGGCAAGATCGATAATATGTTCATAAAGAGGGAGTCTTTTCGGTCTGCGATTATATAACACGTCTAGAATATTTGTAAAGTCTGGTTGAAAGTTGTCAGTAGTTTTCAATATAATCCCCAAAACGTTACAGCAAGATAGCGAAAAATGGAAAACATTTTCAGCAACTAGCAAATTGACATCAAGCTACAGTTTCATTTACTAGATAACCTAAAACACTTAAAAGAACATTTAGGTATACTTTTTAAAAACAAAACCCCAGAAAAACTGGGGTTGTTGATTTATAGATATTACAAAGGAAGAAAGATAACTGTGTCAAAAATATTATAATGCAAAATCAATCAGCTTATAATCACCATATTGTACCTGGAGTTTACTAACCATAATTGGTTCAACTTCAACGTACCCATTACGATCTCTTAATTGATGCTGTTTATAAAAAACTTCACATAATCTGCGTGTTTGTGCATCTTCATCAAATTTTATTGCTCTTTTGATAACAAAAATTCCTCTCTCAGCATTTATTTTATAAAGAGCTAACGCAACAACCTGCCTTTCATCTGGATTATCTGAGCAATGGAATAAATCCATTAACTGATTCGTTGCTTTTTTTGATTGAATTTCGCCTAAGAAGTATGCACTGCTTAGCTTTAGACCTTGGTTGTCTGACTTCAATCCAATGAGTAAGTTGTTTTCAATTTGTGTGTAGTTTGGTTCTGAAGGTTTCTGTGCAAGAATTGTGGAAAAAGAGAAAAGTAGCACGAACAAAAGACTATATGCGATAACTGATTTTTTCATTTGATCCCCCGGATCTTTTAGTTATGATGTCTTGTTTGCTTGTCAATCTTTTGGACGCAGTATCTTTTTATATGTTCCCTAAAAACATTAATAAATATAATTTTACTCATGAGCAGATAATGGAATCTTGGTGAGAGAGGAATCCATAGTTAATAATCAAACAAGAATTGGGTTAGTTAGTTCTTCCTCAAATCCATATATAATTCAAAAATGTTTGAATAGATTTTATCTCTAGCTTTTCTAAACTCATTTAATAGTTCTTCTTCATCTACCTTTTTCTCTAGGGGATGATTAATTCTGAAATGATGATGAGAATGCATCTTTGTGATTAACTCGTTGCAATGCACTTTTGCCTTCTCGCACAACGTGATAATTAAATCATAAGTCTGATTTAGAAGGTCATCGATTTTTTTTGGATAAAAACCCCTAATATCAATTCCCATTTCGTCCATTGCTAATATGGTCAGCGGATTTAATCGATTTGAGGGATCTGTACCTGCAGAAAAGACTTCCAAAGATTTATCCAAGGATTTTAGTATTCCTTCCGCCATTTGACTTCGACAATCATTTCCCTCTGATAGAATTAAAATTTTCTTATTCATTGACTCACCGTGAGTTAATAGTTTGTTATTTAATGTTCGAAACTAGATACTATCAGGAATATTCATGCTGTAACAAATATTCCATTCTTATTTTTAATGATTCTTCAACCCACCTTTGTATATTATTTTCGATATCTTTTAGAGGATTACTTTTATTGGGATCATAACACTTTATTATTTTACATAAATCAATATTATCGATGGTAAACTGACAAAACGGATTTTTGCCCTTTTGCCTGGTGCCTAAATCATTTGAGCTTAGATTATGGATGTAGATGCCCATTAAAGCTTTATTATCTTTCCAAGCTTGTTTAATTTCATAGTTGATTAGTGGTCTATTTGCTGTGTTTTCACCAATGAGAACAATAGTGCATTGAGAAAATGCCATTTGGTCGGAGATCCAATTTTTAATGCTACCCAGACCGTTCTCTTTTATTCTTTCCCAGTCCCTATGAGAGACTATGGAGTTTGCTTCAATAGAATCAATTCCTAATATTTTTTGAGTTTTTACGAAGTCATTTTCAAAATCGAAACTGTAGTATACCTTTGGTTTTGACATTCACATATTCCTTTCTAGATCAGTTAATCTTCTTTTACTCTATTATAGGCAAGACTGCGGTGACATCCGGGTGCACAAGATCCACCATTCTCACTTTGCATATAATTTATAGGCATTGGCCATTTACCAAATTGCACTGTTTTCGCTATAAGATGAGGATTTTTAGCACCATGGACATTGTGACAAAGTGTACAGTTCCTCCCTTTGTTTTTTGAAATATGGAGATAGTGCATGTTAACTTCTCCATCTCGGAATTTTGTGGCAGTTAGTGTCATTTCTTGTGTTAAAGCAGATCCATCATGACATTGGAAACATTGATTAAAGCTATACGGCTCTAAATTCTGCGCATAACTACCAAATGGGAATTCAGAATTTAGCAAATAGTGATTTCTAGACGAATGAGAGAAATGACAATTCAAACAGTCTCCATTCTCTACAGCTTCATGTTTATATTTTGAATCTGTGACTATATCATATATATTTTTTAGAGTTCTTTCTTCGCTTTTATATTTTTGATTATGGCAGGTGAAGCAAAGATCCTTTCCCTCCTTAATAAGTAAAGATTTGGTTTGAGAAGTATGTGGGAAGTGACATGAAATACAACTTTTATCTTTATTGATAATATTGTGAACAGTTTTAGCTGTTTGAAATTCACCGCCTATATCATCATGACAATTCAAACAAAGAGTTGGGACATTTTCAGATATTAAAAACTCATACTCACTTCCATGCGGATCGTGGCAATCTAGACAACCATTTTCGTATGCTGGATGAATAGTTTTATGATCCAGAATTGTCTGTTTTTCTGTGTGACATCCGAAACAAAGCTGTTGTGCACTCTCTCGAAGCAGCATTTGATTTGGTGATTGGTGAGGTGAATGACAAACTTGACATTGACCAATTGCAACAGGTCCATGCTGAATTTTTATATTTTCCATACCAAGATCATGGCACGTATAACACAACTCGCCAATGCTCTCCACTTTTAATAACGAAAGGTTATCCGAACTATGAGGTGAATGGCATGATGTACATTCTCCATTTGTGAACGCAGAGTGCTGTAATTGTGTTTCATCTGGAGCATCATGACACTCAAAACAGAGAGAACCAACATCTTCATTCAATTTAAATTCTTTACCATCTCTGTCAGGATGGTTTTGGTAATTTTGGTCATGGCAAGCTTCACATCCGTCTTCAATAACTGGATGAATATTTTCCATCTTCATAAATGAATCATGGCATTCAGAATCAAGACAAGTTAAATTATCTTGAGCAAATAACGGTATAGCAATTAAGCTGAGCAACAAATAAAAATTAATAAGTTTCATAGTATTCCTCATTAAAAGTTTCGCTGTATTGATATATATCCATTGAAAAATTGTCTTTGTTCTTGTATAAATGTTCGATCAAAAACCTCGGCACCAATAGCTACTAAAATCGCACGATAAGTAATTTGAAACTCTGTTCTGAATTTCAGTAGATCTAAATCTAACCCATACCCTCTTTGTGATCTGTAACTTCCTTCAAGTAAAAGCTTTGACGCAGGACTTATGAAAAAGAGAATTCTACCAACTGCATCCTTAAATATTTGTCGTTCGTTTGAGGCAACTAAGTAGATGTTTTTATAGTTTGCAGAAAGGGAAAGGGTAATGCTTCTTGAGAGCATTTCACTATAGTTGGCAAAATACCTTTGCGATTCGTAAGGGACAATATTACTCTTAAAAGTATCAAATTCAATCCCTGTCGAGAAGCCCCAAAAGTTTAATGAAAATGCAACGAGACGCTGGGAGATAAGCTTTAATACTATGTAGTCAACATTATAAAGATTGTCAAAGTTAACTTCATTTCCAGAATAAGAAAATTCAATAAAATTATTGAAGAAAGAGATTCCAGCGAAAAATCTATGGTTATTAGAATTGTAGCTGTACGACCCGCTTCTATAGTGATCGTAGTTAGCAAGTACTCTTCCTCCATTTGGTATTTGTCCTCCAAGAATTCTTCTGATCTCAGTAAAATTTCCTCTCTCAATAATTTCATAGTCATAGTTTTCTTGATACACAATAACTCCAGCATCATCTGTTATAACAATTGTATTTATAAAGACATCTGGATTAAAAAGTAACTCAACACTGCCATCATTAAGCTGGTGAGGTTCATTGAATATTGCCTGAACATTCGACAAGCTTTCTGTTGAACGTCCAAATCTTCCGTATTCGTATGAAAGGTTCAGCCTGCCAACACTGATATCCTTTGTATAGTTGAATCCTATTCGAAAATCTTTATCGTTCTGAGAAAATTGGGTCTGGTCATAATCGGATAACCTAAAATTTACATGCGATCTTAGACTTTGAAATAATTTATGATTCAATCCCAAATTGATTGTATTGGTAGTTGAAGAAATATAATTTACTTTGAAATAGTTGTAATTATAATTCCCATTAAAAGTTAGAGTAGAGGTAAGAGGTGAAGATACGTTCTGCAGTATCTGAAATTTATTTCTTTGATCATAACCATATTGATTATTGTAGAGAATTAGCGAGAAATAATTTACAGGAAATGGAGCTTTTAACATTACACGCGTATTTAGGTTTGCGTCAAATATTTTATTTTGAATGAGCAAGTTATTATTCGAATACTTTCGTAGGAAATCGGTATAATTTACGGTTAGTTTGTTTACGAAATTCCTTCCATAATTTTGGTGAGCTTGAGCCCGAAAATTATGCCTTATAGAGCCATAAGTGCGGTCAAATTCGATTTCATCCTGAAGCCAGTTGTCGTAATCGTAATTGAAATTAAAATTGACTATCGGATTTCTGAAATTGACTGAAGCGCCAAGATTCTTTCTGAGGTTTTCAATATTAGTTGTAAAATCCCTACGAATATAAGAGTGATCATAGTTGAAATAAAAATTACTGTTCAATGTTCTCTGTTTAAATAGATCAGTACGAAAATTTAATCGCTCAGCGGTTGTGATATGCGCTTGATCGGGTGCAACAATAAAATCATCACTTCTTGTTCCGGGACGAAAGAGAACTCCAAGTTCGAACTGTAAAAAATTTGGATGAACAATAAAACTTTCTGTATCTAAAGCAAAAAGCCCATTGAATTGTGTAGTGTTCTGTTTCTCTGAAAAACCAGTTTTGAGGGTTGTTCCTAAATAATAGTAGTTGCTTTCCACCCCAATAAAACCGCCCCAGTGATTTAAATTGAAAAAAGAGTATCCATTCCTTCCATTTCCATAAGAATAAGTTTCGCTTACAATAGATAGTACAATTACCAAAATGAATGCTGGGTATATTGAAGGGATACTTGGGCGATATTTAAGAAAAATGATCATCATTATATACGCAGCAAGTATTCCTCATTATTTCCATGGGGATCATGACAAGTAGAGCATGCCTCTTCTTCAATTGTGGGGTGATTATCATTTGCTTTTAATTCCGTCTCTTCATGACAGTTAAAACAAAGATCTCGTTCTTTAGCAACAAGCAACCCTTTATTTTTACTTTTATGAGGATCATGACATTCCATGCAGAATCCCCCACTTACTGGTCCATGAAGGTTTTCTGAAGTTTCTTCAAATATCTCATGACAGTCATAGCATAATTCTGGTTCTTTCTTCGTTACCTTAAATCCTTGATCAGTATTATGACACTCGCCACATAATTTTGCTTGATAGGGACCATGAAGAATAAATTGCGGTTCTCTTTTTTTAATGACTTTAGATTGTCCATTGGCTGTAAGTGTATCTCCTGCAATATCCGTAGTAGCAAATTCTTGATTAGTTGAGTCTGGAACACCATCGAAAAAGAATGTAAGAATACCATGACTTGAACTACTGCTGCAAGCCGTAAGAAGAGCGGCAATTATAAAAAGAAATAAAACTATATACTGTTTCACTTAAATACCTATCTTATTTCTTCTCCTCCACATAGCCATAAACATTTATTTTATCCGGACCGTATTGGTTCGTAACAAAAATTAAATACTTTAGGTCAAAACGGTCATCCACATATTCTTGAAAATATTCAAGATTATCATAATCTATTGATACTTTTGCTGGCAGATACATATCTCCAGGACCAGCATATGGACCTCCAAAATACATTAAGAGCTGACCGGCTGAATTAAACATCTGTACATTTTCGAATCCAGCATCAACTACATAAAGAATATCATCTCTGTCTACAGCAATTCCTTTTGGTCTTGCAAATTGACCCAAACTTCTTCCATAGCTGCCTACGGTGTCAGCAAAAGCACCATCAAGAGTATATTTTTTAATTCTGAAAGCACCGAAGTCGCTTACATAAAGAGTATCTTTCTGAACAAAAATATTTGTGGGAGCGTTTATATAACCGACATCCCCATGCTTATAAGATGTATCAGGGAGATTGAATAAATGAGTATAACTGCTGTCGTCATAAACCTCGATTCTATGTCCGATCATATTCGAAACAAATACTCTGTCATCATACCAAAATACATCTGTCGGTTTCAGTTCTGCGGCTGTTCCAAGCTTCCCTTTATAATTTAGATCTTTATCAAATACAATTACTTCTCTTCTCTCTGCATCCGCCACATAGATATTCCCCTCATTATCCACATCCACATTTATCGGTTTCTTTATAGTACCAAATCCTTTTGGCTGAAAATATTCAAATATTTTTCCTTTAAGATCAATTGTTATTAATCCCCCAATCATAGTATCGCAGATATAGATTTTACCCTTATGTATATTTACACCGTATGGTTTTATTATAGCATTACCTTCCTCAGTATCACCTGCTACGTAATCCATAAAATCAGAACGTCCGCCAGTGATATCACGAGAATTACTATATTTTGTTAGGTATTGAATACGAGTTTCTTCTGGGGGAGAAGGATAAATGATTATTTCGTTTACACTTTTTTGTGTAACATCACTTGAACATGCAATAAGTATAAATGATAAAAAGTATATGGAGGATTGAAAGATATGTTTCATAAAAAACCTACTATTAAAAAGGGCGGAAAACCCGCCCCAAATTGGTATGATTATTTTTGAGCCAGGTATTTATATTATTTATCATGGCATGTTAAACAAAGAGCACTACCAATATTTGACATTACAAGAAAACTACCATTTGTGTTATCATGAGCATTATGGCAAGAAGCACATTCAAGTTTATCTGAAAACAACATGTCTGCAGATATTGTGCCACCCAAACCAGATGTTGCAGTGGTTGGATCAAATAGTCCTCCGTCAGCTGTAGCTAAAGCTGCATCATACGTAAAAGAAACTGGGTGATCGTTTTGAAGATTTGTTCCCATATTTGCTTTACCAGTAATGTATGTGGTTCCTGTGTTACCTCCAAAAGCATCAAGGGCAACTGTACCATCGTGACAACTTAGACACAATTTTGATGCGCCATCAGGTTGTGATAGATCGGAAGCAGTTAAGGTTCCACTAGAGTAAAGGGTATATGTGGAACTTGTCACGTCATGATTCCACAGTGGAGCATCTGCAATAGTTAAATTCCCGTCATGTGGTGCATGGCATGGAAGACAAATCTCACCTTCTCCTGCAACTCCTCCCGGCATCCAACTTTCGGAAGAAAAATCATGCCCACTACCAGTTATTTGTGCAAAACAAGTTCCAGCAAAGAAAAATGCTACTAGAAGAGCAATAAGTTTTTTCATTTCGTTTCTCCTTATTTTTGAAAAAAGACAAGTAAATCGTTTTTCTTGGATCTATAATATCATAATATTTTACTTTTATAAATACTCCATAGAGGTCTATTTTAAATGGTTATAAAGGGGTATAAAAAAAATACCCCTAAAAGGGTAGTATTATTTTAAGATTAAATGATATAAAAATGGGAGGGTGAACGCTAGATTAAATCGTGTGTTGCGGCGTAACTAACAGCTTCTGCCAGATTTTTAACTCCGAGTTTCTTAATTATATTCTTGCGGTGTTTTACAACTGTAAGCTCGCTAATAAATAATTTTTCTGCAGCAGTTTTACTGGTATTACCTTTCGCAACTAAAGTCAGAACTTCTATCTCTCTTGGTGTAAGCGGGGGTGTGTCATCTCCATTTGTAGACTGAGAAGAATATCTTCTTCCTCTTATATAGGAGAGAATTTTATCCGTAACTTCTTTGTTCAAATATTCCTCACCCTCATATACTCGGTTTACAGCAGTAGCCAATTCTTTTATCCCAGCTTCTTTAAATAAGTATCCTTCAATTCCGACAGACATTGCATCGATAATGAACTTTTCATTGTCCAGCATTGTCAGCATAATAATTTTAATTGCTTTGTTATGAAGTTTGATCTCTCTTGCGGCATCAATACCATTTTTCTCCGGCATGCTTATATCCATTAGTAGAATATGTGGTTTGTGCTTTAATGCCAATTCTACTGCCTCTTTTCCGTTTGTAGCTTCACCAATCACTTTGATGTTTTCATGAGAATTCAAAGCTATTTTTAGACCCTCTCGAACCATTGCGTGGTCATCCGCAATCAAAACTTTAATTTTTGACATTAGTTTTCTCCAATAGGAATTTCAAAATGAATTTTTGTGCCTTCATTTGGTGCAGAGTCAATTTCTAAACTTCCATTCAGAAAATTGGCCCGACCGTCCATGGATGATAATCCAAAAACATGTTCACCATTACCACCATCTAGTATTTTCTCTGGATCGAAACCAATTCCATTATCTGCAATTATCCCAGATACATAGTTATTTATTAAAATGGAATTCGGCTTCAACTTCTGTAGCTTTTGAATGACGGGTTATATTATTTAAGGCTTCTTGACAGATTCTATAGATTCCAAGCTCAACATCTTTAGGTGCTGGCAGATACTTTCCAACTATTTTAATCTTATGTTTAAATTTCCCCAGAGCACCACAATGGGAGATCATTGACTCCAAAGCATCAACCAAACCATAATTTTCAAGTTCAACCGGATGGAGCAAATAGATAATGTCTTTGATTTCGCTATTCGTGGTTAAGAGCAGATCAATAATTTCATCAAACTTTTCAGCAGACTCAGGATGCGTATCGCTCAAAAGTTCTGTGTAAAGTTTAATAAGAAGTAATTTTTGTCCAACTTGATCGTGCAGATCTTGGGATAGTTTCTTTCTTACACCTTCAAAAAAGTTAAAGAATGATTTCAATGTATCTTTTTGAACTTCTAATTCTTTATCAGATTCAGCCTTTTTTAATCTATCCGTAACGTCCTGAATATTGCAAATTATCTTAGTGATGTCACCAACTTTATCCGTTATGGGAAAGCAATCCATTATTATGATCTTATCAATTTCTTCAACATAAATTGGGCTACTGGCTTCTGCCACAATTTTGCTAAGAACATCCTCCAACATTTTATCTATTTCTACATTATTGAAGTAGGGGAGATTGCTCAATTTTTCTCCAGAATACTTATTAGATTCTAAGCGAAACATTTTATCCCAAGCTTCATTTGTTTCTAAGATAGTTTTATCAACAGAGAGCATTGCCTTGGCAAATGGCGATTGTGAAAACAGATCACTTATTTCTTTAGTCCTCTGCGCAACATTCTCTTCTAGCCATTTATTAGTTTTCTGTAATTCCGAACTTAGTCTATCTTTCTCCAACTCCACAATCTTTCTCTGTGTTATTACTCTATTACTAACCCTTTGTCCTAGATAATTATCGTTGTCGTCATAGATTGCTCTACAAGTATGACTGATCCAAATTACTTTTCCATCCTTTCTTGAGATTCTATATTCAAGATCCTCGGCTTCTCTTTCCTTTACTTGATGATCATCATGATTGGAGTAAATTGTCTCATCATCTTCATAGATGATAGAATGGATTAATCCAGGATCGCTTCTAAATTCGTCAACAGTATAGCCTGTAACATCAATGCATGAAGGAGACATGAATTGAATATTCTTTTCTGGAGTGATCCAGTATTCCCAATCATTTGTGTAATTAGCTACAGTCTTAAATAAGAATTCATTGTTCTTTAATGTCTCCTGATACTTAATATTACTTCTAAATAGGAATGAAATAAAAATTCCAAACACAGCGACTGTAAATATCAACATCATTCGCATATAAAATTCGTGACTTTCTAATGAAGGAAGGAACACTTCCATGAGTGTTTCATCATAGTAGAATAAATAGTCAACAAGGGCATCAATGAATGCAACGCTAGCTGCAAATAAGATCGAAAATATCACTAGTAGAAAAGGATATTTTTTTAAGAATTCTAGACTGCTAATTTTTTCTCTGGCCATTTCAATTTATGTTCTTGTTCAAATTTCTTGTTGATTATTGATTTATCCTAGTATGTTGAATTTATATGTTGAGCAGCTCTCGGTGTCATATGGCACGCTAAATTGCAAACACCATGTCCTGGTCCAAGATCTGTATATGATAGATCACCATTTGAATTTGGGGTTACATAGTTTATATCCCAGTTTAGTAAATATGGAGCATCAGTAACACCGTGAGGATCATGACAGACATTACAAGAAGCTCTCTGATAATGATTCTGCTTGATCATTCGGTGTAAAGTAATAACCTCTGCCTGAGCATGGCACCTATAACATACTTCATAAGCAGTGTAACTATTATCAAAACTTACCCTCTCATAGTTGTACTTTAATATTTGGGGATAATTTGATCCATGTGGTCCTTTTGGGGTATCCACTCCATCGCTGCTATGGCAGTCTGTGCAATAGATCACACTGGTCTGATCGTATGGTGCAATTAAAGTTACGATGGCTGAATTATTTGGTCTAATCCCATTCTCAATTGGATGAGTTGATAGATTGCTCGGGTCATATTCTAATCGAACATTGTTCTGCTCAATTTCCCTGGAAGTTGGACTTCCGGTTACCGCATTCTCTGAATGACATCTATAACATAATTCATATTGATTTTGAATAAGACTAATTTCATTGCCATCTGTGTTTATTCCTTTTACTCCTTGAATATAGCCTGAGGCCAACGGTGCCGAAGAGGCAACATCATTTGCCTGATGAGGATTATGGCAATCTTGACATTCAACATGTTTAGTCAATGGACTGCTTTCAGTTGGATCATGTATATTGCTGTAAGTATTTACTCCATGCCGATAAGGTTTTAACATTATTTCTGTATAAACATCCTTGGTTGCTACATTTCCATTGTGACAATCAAGACAATTTTGCTCCTCATTAGAATAGTTCATCAATCTATTTGTTCCACCAGCATTATGTGGGGTATGGCAATTTTCACAAGCGTTGTCAGAGACCGTGGTGTAATTACTATTTGGCCAAGGATCAGAACCTAGACTATTCCAAGTAGCCATCGAATTACGATGACTTGAGACATCCCAATTTGTTGTATTGTGACAACTTGTACAGAGCAATGAGTTTTTATCATCCTCAACAAGAAATTTATTGTAGTCATTGTTATGCGGATCATGACAGCTTATGCATTGAACTTTCTGATTCTCTAAAGCTATTTTAGGAGGTAAAGCTGCTGGATCGTATAGCTGCCCATCACTTGTAGCCAGTGCAGAATTATAAACGAATGAGATAGGATGATCATCTGATAGATCGGTGGATAGGTTAGCTTTTCCCGAGGGCATTGTAGTAATGGAGGAGACCATGCTAATATCAGATGTTCTGCTCAAAACTGATCCAAGAGCAATTGTTCCATCATGGCAACTTAAACAAAGAATAGAAGCTCCATCCGGCTGGCCTATTGTGGCTTCAGCCGTAGAGCTGTTGTATAAAGTATAACTAACTCCTGGATCATCCTTATTCCAAAGTGGGGCACGGGGTGAACTATTATGGGGTGTGTGACAGAATATGCATAACTCCGTTTCTGATGTAGCCTTTATACTGCCTGAGCCTGAGACAGATAGATTATGTACAGTAGATGATAACGACTGTCCAAACAGTGTCGAAGTCAGCAACAGGCTGATAGTAATCAAGCAATATGTTTGATTATTAGTTCTCACCATCAATCAACCTAAATATTTGAATTCTTGCGTTATATGAATCAGCTATACAAATATTATTCTTTTCGTCAATATCTATTCCAATCGGCAACCAGAATCTAGATGCTTGTGAACCCAATCCTCCAAAGTTGTAAAGGAAATTTCCATCCATATTAAAAACTTGAATGGTATGGAACATTGCATCAACTAAAAATATATGGCCGTAGGAGTCTATCTTAATTCCTTTTGGTCTATTAAAAAATCCTGTTGCGTCACCAGCTTCACCAAAAGTTTTTAGAAAATTTCCATTATCATCAAATATCTGAACTCGAAAATTGAGCGCATCCACTACATATAAATTCCAATTATTATCTAAAGCTAAAAATGATGGATAATTGAAGTGACCTTCTTTATCTCCTCGACTACCAATAGTATTAATGAGTTCTCCATCATCTGAAAGCACACTGATTCTATGTTTATCAGTTTCTGTTACGTAGATTTTGTTTTGGATAGGGTTATAAGCTAGTCCGGTAGGTTTATCTAATTTGGCTTTAGTATCGAAAATTTTTACTTCTTCATTTAGTCTATCATAGATGAATATTTTGGATAACTTAGAATCAGTAAAGAGAATTTTATTCTGCTTAAACTTACAAACACCAACTAAAGAAGGGAATGAATTGTATTTATCCATTCCAATTAATTCAAATCCATTTTCTGAAGCTAATATGGGTGCGGATAATCCTTGATCCAATATGAAATAGGAACTACTATCTATTTGTACCAAGTTGAACGGCTTAACCAGTCTAAGTTCACTTTCACCAGTAACCATTTTCAGAAGATTTGAAATCACATTATCATCTGTATTTATGTCTTCTTCGTAACTGATTTCTTTTATCCATTCAACAGAGAAATTACTTGCATTATCGACTTGTTCTATCAATTGAGACAGAGGAAAAATCAGGCAGATATATAGAAATAATGATTTCATAAACAAATAGAATCAGAGAGCAATGTCTTATTAAAAAGGCTATTCATAGTTAAGTACAATTTTCTTATTCGTTATCTATTGTGAATTACTGATTTCAATAATCCATTTTTAGAATCAATTCTTTTTCTTTTAAACCC
The DNA here is from genome assembly GCA_963751695.1 of uncultured Ignavibacteria bacterium. Classification (GTDB taxonomy): domain Bacteria; phylum Bacteroidota; class Ignavibacteria; order Ignavibacteriales; family Melioribacteraceae; genus SZUA-22. The sequence goes on from CAVVVP010000003.1 coordinate 895,913, forward strand.
AAACGCTCCAATCTTGAGCGCAAATGTCTCTCACTAATATTCAATTTTCGAGCAGCGGCACTTTGGTTGCCATCTGTAATTTTTAATGCTTCAGTAATCATTTCAATTTCAAAATATTTAAGCTTCTCTTCATAACCATTTTCTAGATTGTTAGGATCTAGGATCATTTTATCATGAGAAACATCTACTTGAATTGGAAGATCGCTCATTGAAACTCTATCACTTCTGCAAAAAATAACTGCATGTTCGATTATGTTTTCTAATTCACGTACATTACCTGGAAAGTTATACTTCATTAATTTATCGAGGGCCAAGTGATCAATACTTGAAATATCCTTTTCATTCAATTCAGAATATTTTTTGATAAAATGTTCAATCAAAAGGGGAATATCGCCCTTGCGCTCTTTGAGGCTAGGTATCTTGACAGATACTACATTTAATCTGTAATATAGATCTTCCCTAAACTCACCATCCTCTATCATTTGTTCTAAATTTCTATGTGTAGCAGTTAGTATTCTTACATTTACATTCATTGGTTTACTGCTTCCAAGTCTCTGAATTTCTCCAAATTGAATTGCTCTTAGTAATTTTACTTGAATTGATATTGGGATCTCGCCAACTTCATCAATAAAGAGCGTACCTCCATCAGCTTCCTCAAATCGACCGACTCGTTGATTTATTGCACCAGTAAAAGAACCTTTCTCGTGACCGAATAACTCGCTTTCCATTAAACTCTCTGAAAGTGAAGCAACATTAACCACTACAAATGGTTTTTCTTTTCTGTTACTAGCAAAGTGTATTGCTTTTGCTATTACTTCTTTTCCGGTTCCACTTTCGCCCCTGATCATAACAGTGGCCTTGCTGTTTGCGACTCTTCCAACAATATTAAGGATGTTTTCCATCTCACCGCTTTGGGAGATGATGGAATCGAATTTGAATTTTTCTTGCAACTGGTTGCGGAGTACTTCATTCTCTGATCTTAACAATCTTTTCTCAGCAATACGTTTAATCAGGTTCTCTAGTTCATCAAGATCAATGGGTTTTGTTAAATAATCATATGCTCCTTTCTTAATTATTCCAACAGCTTCATCCACATTACCAAAAGCAGTAATCACCACAACGTCAATCAAAGGATTTATCTCTTTCGCTGCTTCTAAAACCTCAAGACCGTTTTTCTGAGGCATTCTGTAGTCTGTTAAGATTAAGTCAAATACATTCTCCTTAATCATTTTGATCCCGGTAGCACCATTGTTTGCCGTGTACACCTCATAACCACGACGAGCAAGAAAACTTTTTATTGAAGTTAAAATTGATTCTTCATCATCTATAATTAATATTGATAACTTGTTCATTTCTAGCTGCCTTTACTTGATCTGTAATCTTATACTTATTGTTGTTCCATAATTTTCTTTACTTGCTATGCTGATGATGCCATTATGCTCTTGTATGATCCTTTGTATTACAGCAAGACCAATTCCAGTTCCAGAAGCCTTGGTAGTAAAGTAAAGATTAAATATTTTTTCTTCATTTTCTTTTGGAATGCCTGCACCATCATCTATTATATCAATAACCACTTCATTGTTTTTCTTGTGAATTTTAATTTTGATAATTCCATTTGACCCTATAGCATCAATGGAATTTTTAATTAGATTTATAAAAACTTGCTTAATTTTGCTTTGATCCCAGTTAACCTGCCCATCCCATTTCTGTTCTATGACTAGTTTGATTGATTTTTCTTCTAGCAGTGAATTATACTGCAGATTGATAGAATTGATTAACTCACTTAATTCGAATGGTTCCTTTTTAATTGGTTCTGGTCTTGAAAACCTTAAGAAGTTTTCTATCGTCTCATTTATTCTTTTTACCTCTTTATAAACAATGCTAGAAAGGGAATGATACTCTTCTTTATTTTCTAACGGCTCGAAATCTTTGTCCAATTGTTGAACGATAGTCGCAATTGAGTTTAGTGGATTACGAATTTCATGCGCAACTCCAGAAGCTAGTTCTCCCATCGCATTCATCCGATCTTTTCGTGCAACTTGATTCTCCAATTTTTTTATATCAGTAAGGTCTTTAATAATTAGCACGAGTATTGGTTGTTCTTGGTCATTTTTAAATTCACTCTTCGAAATAAGTAGGTGCTTCTTCTCTCCACTGATCTGACACTCAACTTGTTGAATTCTATTTGAATCAAATAATTTTTCTGTAGGAATTTGATCTCTGAATTTACTTTCCAATTGTGTGTTTATTATCAATTCATATTCAAAATTAAATAGCTTTAGTGCAGCATTGTTTATTTCTTTGATTATATGTTCTTGATCGACTACAATTATGGCATCACTCACATTTTCCGTGAGTTTGTTTGAATACGTTTCAATGTTTTTGAATTGTTTTTTTACAACATCAAGATTTTTTCTAACAAAGGATAGGACAAGCATTACAGTACCAAATAGAAATAAAATTATTCCATAAATAATAATTCTTCGATTTAGTCTTTGGTTGATCTGATCCAATGGTTCTAGACTTAGCCCAATCCTATAAAGTCCAATTACCTCTCCCATCAATGCAAATGGATGAACAGCTTCAAAGACTTCAACTTCACCAAATTTATTAATTCTCCAAGCAAAGGTTGAATCTAACATAGAATTTTTGAGAAATGGGGTATCCTCAATATAGTCTAGTTCTTCCGTGAGCCCAGAGCCAGCAATTATTCCATCGGGCCCTTCTAGTGCAGCATAGACAACATCATTATTTTCAGTAAGCCTTTTAATTAAAACTCCAAAACCAATCCTTTTTCTGAACTTGAGTAATTCCTGAGCTTCAAGGTTTAGAACAATTGCTTCATTATTAGTACTTGCAATGGCCACGACATATCTCAGAGATTCTTCTTCTCGTGCTTTTTTCATACCTATTATTAAAGTATCTGTATCATCCAAGAAGATTGGATTAAGATAGTTTTTAATATACTCAGGTGAGGGATCTCCATGTATTCTTTCTAAATTACTAGAGTACATTTTGATCCCTTTGTTACTGAAGATATTTATTCTATGTATCTCGTTTTCAGTGGCAATTCTATTTAAAATAGTATTACTAATTTTATTCTTTTCCAGCAGGATTTTAACCGCATTAGCGTTGTTCAACAACCTCTTCTGAATCTCTTCTTCAACTTCGTTCGATGCGTAAAGTACTTCTTCTGATGAAATCAGAATCATTTCAAGAAGAGAATGCGATTCACTGGTCATTAGATCAAAGAGTTCTTTCTTACTCTGATTTAACTCGTAATACGTAGATATGATAACCAGTGTGGTAATTGCAATAAATGTAGCAATTAAAATTGAGGGCTTGTTAAATATGTTTTGCATTTTCTTCAATTATTTCAGAAGCCTATTCTTCAAATATAAAAATCTTTTGTGCGCAATTATTTTTATGATAAAAATGTTAAAATTGGAATCCTAGTCCAAACGACAAATAATTGCTTTCATAATCAAAATAGTAACTATTGGATTTATTATTTATAAGATAAAAATTCAATGACAGATTTATTGCAGAGCCACTTTCACTATTTAGTGAGAAAGATTTAGTTAAAGAGGCTGAGATATTGCTTTGATCATCAATTCTGATTTCGTCCTCATTGTACTCTGATTCAGAGAGATAAATTCCTTGTGAGGGATAGATCTTATGAAAATAGTAATACCTAAGTCTTAAAATGAATTCACTTGGAAAAACTTGAGTTAACATAATTCCAGTAGAATACCCTTCTTGACTAATGGGATCATCGTATAATTCCATTTCGCCATATGTTGACTCAAATAGACTAGCTCCAAATCCACTTCCAGAAAGAATCTTCTTCAGGTTTACATTTAACGCTAATCCAGTATTTTCAAATAATGACTGTGCTACTCGGCCGTTGAATACAATTTGCGAAACATTTACATTTTCAAGATCATAGTTGACCGTGGTATCTTCAGTGGAATTATAATCTTTAAATCCCTTATAATTAAATGTAAAGGATCCGATGAGTGTAGTTCTTGTCTCAAATCCTTTAGATGCTGTTAGATTTCCTGAAAGCACCCAATTATTAAAATCGTTAAGGTTTGAATAATTCATGGCACTAATGAAAATATTGGAACTCCACCTCAGGTTGAGGAAATTAAAAGATTTATTTAGATAACCCACAAAATTCTGATAGTCGAAGTAATTGTTTGCTTCCTTATTAATCCTTTGTTCAAAATATACTCCCCATTTAATATCTTCAGTACCCCCATATAAACCGAGCTGATGCCAGTAGTATGTAATGTCTGAAGATTCCATAAATGAATTATAACTTCCATAATAAAGTATATTTAACTTCTCAAATTCTTTTTGAATTCCAATATCGAATGTGGAAATAAAATCACTATAAGGATTAACTGACCTAAAAGGATTACTATTGTATTCCTGAGTAGTAGCAAGAGAAAAACTCCACTGTGCAACAATGGAGCTAGAAATTAGTAACTGAATCAGCAATAAGCTAAAAATGAGAAATTGCCTATCCCTATTTCCAATCACCCACCACCTCGACCATTACCGCTTCCTTTTCCCTTACCTTTCCCTTTGTCCTGAGCTGATCCATTATTTTGTTGTCCAGATCCATCTTGTGGTTTTAGATTTAGATCGCCACCTTGATATCTATACATTCTTTCACTTTTACCACCCTGCATCATCATATTATCATTAATTCCATCTCCATCCATATCAACATATTCATTAGAGCGATTCTTTTTCATTTTAATATAATCTGAATCTAAACCGTTGGGTATTCCATCTCCGTCGTGATCAGGAGCATTGTCATTGTAGCCATCACCATCGTTATCAACAAATGTTTTTGAGTGTTCTTTGTTATCCTTTTCTGTTTTATTACTGGTTGCATTTGTTGAATCTTGAGCAACCAAAACTGTAGAAAGGAAAGCAGTTGCTAATAGTAGAAAAATGATTTTTGAAATTTTATAATTCATAATGTACTCTCTCTTGTTATGACTATTAGTGCAAACTAAATGCCATTAACTATTTATTATTATGTTTGAAAACTGTGCCAATTCAATGTTATTAAAATTCACCAAAATAAAAAACGACCATATGGTCGAAAATTTACGACTAAAAGGTCGAATATGCAAAATTTAAGGCTTTCTTTACTAATAAAAAAGGGAGTTAAAAACTCCCTTTTAATACTTTGATTCTAATTGATTATTTTCCGCCGCGTCTTCCTTTTCCCTGTGAACCAGTTCCATCACAATTTCCAGTTCCATCTCCACCACCAAGTTTTCTACCGAATCCTGTTCCATCCTGTGGTCTCAATCCACTTCCATCACCATAACCGTTACCTGTACCGTCACCATCCCCATTTTGACTTCGTATATTTTTTCTATTACGATTCATGACTTTCTTTGCTTCTTGGTTCTCCTTTCCGAAATTATCGCAAATACCATCGCCATCTAGATCAATCCACTTTGAATCGAATCTATACTTGTTCTGACCTTTTCCGTCCGGATTTTGTTGAGCAAAAGTTGTTGTGGTTAGAAGTGCTAGAACCATCAATGCTGCAAATAAATAAATTAAGTTTTTCATTGTGTTACCTCGCTATTGGTTTTTGTTAATTAAATTGTCACTATCTATTTATTAACTATTGTGCCAATGTAATTTTGTTGCTTTTTCTGCAAAAATCTAAGAAAAGAAAGAATCGGTCAATTTGTTTTTCAACATGCTAGTCGAAGTAGTCGACACAAGCGTCGAGAAATTCTACTCTATATATAACCCTGACCAAAACAAGGTTTGACTATTTATATTAATTTTGAATTGTAAACATTACGAACAATCTATTTAAGGTGAGAAGAACTTAGCTGAGACTTCTCACCTTTTTTATATAATAATGGATATAAATTTCATTTTTGAATCTTCCAATTAGGTTTGAAAAATTTTGATTATTGAAATATTAAAAGCAGTACTTTGATTAATACGTTAATTGTAATTAGTCTTTGCTTTGTCCTTGAAAACCAGTGAGTTTTGACTTAATTTTATAGTTAGCAATACAGTTAACAATACAGTTATCGATTTAGTGATTATGATGAAGAAAAATAATACCCTCCTAGAAATTATTTTATTTGTTTCAGTTTTTATTCCATCCCTAATTTTCGGGCAATTAGATACAATACGTTTTTATGATAGTGCACACCACTGGTATGATATTAATGACGCTCATCGAGTGATCAATCCTCTTTCCGACAGACCCCAATACAGTAGTTTAGAGATAGAAAAGATTGCTGATAATATTTTATTATTCCAAAAAGATAATGGAGGGTGGGCAAAGAATTATGATATGCAGGCTATTCTAAGTTTTGAACAAGTTGATAAAGTAATTAAAGCTAAAGGAGTTTTAAATACTACTTTTGATAACGGTGCGACACATTCTCAAACTGGTTATCTTGCAGAGGTATTCCTTAAAACTCGGAAAGAAAAGTATAGAGAGGCTTTCATAAAAGGTGTTGAATATATTTTAAGTTCTCAGTACAGCAATGGGGGATGGCCCCAATATTTCCCTGACACTAGTGGATATAGAAAGTATATAACTTTCAATGATGGTGCAATGATCGGCATAATGCAGCTTCTGTACAGAATTGTTAGCACTAATTCTTTATATGAATTTATTCCAAAGGAATTAATTATAAGGATTGAAATTGCATTTAAAAAAGGTTTAGAATGTATACTTAATTTACAAATTATTGAAAATAATAAACTTTTAGTTTGGTGCCAACAACATGATAATGTAACTTTAGAGCCGCAAAATGCAAGAACCTTTGAACCTGCATCAATTTGTAATGGAGAAAGCTCAGAGATTGTTCTGTTTCTTATGCAATTAGAAAATCCCAATGATAGAATAATTAATTCCGTTAAGAATGCTGTTAAATGGTTTGAAGAATCTGCAATCAATGGTATTCGAGTTGAGAGAGTTAATGCTCCTAAGATTGATTTTCAATACCATACTTCAACCTGGGATAGAGTATTAGTACAAGATGAAGATGCACCTAGAATATGGACAAGATTCTACGAATTGAAAACGCATGTACCAATGTTTTGCCGAAGAGATGGAAGAGTAGTATACAAATTATCTGAAGTAGCTAGAGAAAGGCGAACCGGTTATTCTTGGTATCATTATGCACCAGAGAGAGTATTAGAAGAATATCTAATTTGGAGAGTTAAATGGAAAGTAGATTAAAGTTAAATGCTCATCATTGGATTTCCACATTCACATAATTGAAGCGGTATCCCAAAAGGGATCTCTCAACATAAATAAGTGAGATCAATCTTCTAATCGGATTTCTTCCCAAAGAGTTACTTTAGAGTCAAGCAATAATTTTTAGCTAAAGAAAAAAAACCTTGACAAATATAAATATTTTTTCGAACTTACTAAAGCGATTAAGTAATGGTTACAGTTAGCGCTAAAGTAAAGCAAAAATTTACTAATAAAGCAGCAGCAAGCAATATGAAAAAATTGAATCTAGTTTCTTACTTACTTTGTCTTTCCTTTATTTTACCAGTCACCTTATCAGCTCAAGGAAAACTACAAGGAATAATTACTGATTCCCTCTCAGGTAATACATTGATAGGTGCCAATGTTATTATTATAGGTACTTCGCTTGGAGACGCCACAACAATTGAGGGAGAGTATAAAATAAGTGAGATACCTGTTGGTCCACAAAGGGTAAGAATTTCGTACATAGGCTATCGTACTCAAGAAATTGATGTTGATATTGTAAATGATAGAGTTCTAAATCTAGATGTTGATCTCGTAGCGGACATGGTTGAAAGTGATGAAGTAGTTGTTTCTGCACAAGCAATGGGGCAAGTGGCGGCTATTAACCAGCAGTTATCTTCTAATACAATTATTAACGTAATATCAGAAGCAAAAATTCAAGAATTACCTGATGCTAACGCAGCTGAGGCGATTGGTCGACTACCTGGCGTATCTCTAACAAGGTCTGGTGGAGAGGCAAATAAAGTTATTCTAAGAGGACTTGGTGATAAATACACATATGTAACTATAGACGGTGTTAAGATTCCTTCGACTGATGCTGAAACTCGAGGTGTTGACTTAAGTACAATATCACAAAATAATCTAGCCGGTATTGAACTTTATAAAGCTCTTACATCAGATAAAGAAGCTGATGCAATAGCTGGTGCTGTGAATCTTGTTACTAGACAAGCACCAGAAGGAAGTCATTTTCGAGCAATAGTAAAAGGCGGTTACAATGAAATGATGCAGTCCGCTTCGCAATATGATGTTTCCTTACGATATACTGATAGGTTTTTTGATAATATATTAGGTCTTCAAGTATCTGGTAATATAGAACAAAAAATTAGAAGTAGTGAAAGATACAATTTAAACTGGACTGAAGATATAGGACCAAATTTAGACGATTACTATACCAATGATCTAAGATTAAGATTTACTGATGAAACGAGATATAGAAATGGTGCAAATTTAATCCTAGATTTTAAGACAGGTGATGGTGGCGTAATAAAATTTAATAATTCTTATAGCGGTACAAAAAGAGAATTTGTTACTAATGAGAGAAACTATCCCTTCGCAGGGGGAGATGCTCAGGTCGGCGGTGTTACGTACGCATATAGAAATAGAGAACAAACTATTAAAACATTTAACAGTGCATTAACGGGAAATAATAATCTAATTGGATTAGACCTAAGCTGGGGCTTATCGTTTGCTCAATCTAAAGCAGAATATCCATATGATTATCAAACTAATTTTGCTGAGCCTTCCAATCTAGGTACTTCTGGAATGATGGCAGGAATTCCACAAGTCAAGGAAAATCAAGAGGTATTTGTTGATTATGCTTATAACAATTTTGTAGCCTCAAGTTTATCAGAAGCCTGGTATCGAACTCAGAGTAATCTTGATAAAGATTTAGGTGGATATTTAGATATTAATAAGAGTTATAATTTTGGAAGTATGTTTGCTGGTGAATTGAAAGGTGGAGCAAGATATAGAGCAAAAACCAGGACGAATGATGCAACTGAAGTATACTCACCATATTATCTTGGTAATTGGAAAGCTTATGAAAAACTAGAAGATGGTTCAATTCGAGCAAAAGACTTTACAGGAACAAATTTTGAACGATTCTTCCAATTATATGAAGATACTCAATCTCCATTTGTTTCCTTTGTGGAATTTCTTGACGATAATCCACAATCAAGAGATCTCTATGATCGTTTTAAACTTAATCCACTTATTAATCCTGATTTAATGAGAGAGTGGTATGAATTAAACAAAAACGGAACTTCATCAAATGGAAATACACTGGAATACCCTGTGAATCCTGCTGCTGAAGCTAATGCGTACGATATAACAGAATCTGTGACCTCTGCTTATCTGATGAATACTTTTAACTTTGGACAAAATTTAATTTTTATTGCGGGAGTTCGAGTTGAGCACGAGTACAATGACTATCAAAACAAATGGTCACCAAATCAAATTGGCGGATTTCCTGTCCCTGTAGGTGTTGCTCAAGATACTAGTGCAACATACTCTGAAACAGTGTGGTTACCAAATTTTCAGTTTAATATTAAGGCTACTGAATGGATGAATATCAGATTAGCTGCTTACAGAGCTCTTGCTAGACCAGATTTTAATATGAGATTGAATAATTATTTCGCATGGGATCCAGCATCCAGTTCTGGAAATAGTCAATTAGTAGTAGGAAATCCTAACCTTAAAACTGCAAAAGCATGGAATTACGAAATAAACACTTCATTCTATGGAAATGAAATTGGTTTAATTTCAGTTTCAGCATTTTATAAAGAAATAACAGATATGTACCATATGCTAAACGGATTTCCAACCTCCGGAAATGCTTTACTCGAAAGTGTTGGATCAGACTGGAAGACACTTTATAAGACTAATTATGAACTTACAATACCATACAATTCACCAGAAAATTCAAAAGTATGGGGTTTTGAGTTAGAGCATCAAATTAATTTTACATTTTTACCTGGATTGCTACAACATATTATATTGAGTTATAATGGATCAATTGTAAAATCAGAAACAACTTTAATTTCCAGCGCAATAGATACCACTTATACAGAAGTTATAATTCCACCAGGAATTGTAATTATTACTCCAAACTATACAACGTATCGAACATCAAGAACACAACCTCTTGAAAACCAACCCGAACTATTTGGTAACGTATCATTAGGTTATGATATTGGTGGATTTTCCGGAAGAATTTCTCTTTTCTATCAGGCAGAATATATTCGTTCATTCTCTGCAAGTGGAGATGCGGATAGGGTTATTGCAGCATATGCTAGACTTGATTTATCGTTACGGTATAAATTATTTGAAAATTTATCTTTGCTATTCAGTGCTAATAATTTGAATAATATTGATGAAGATGACATACAAGTGAATAATGTAAAAGATTATAGAATTCTAAGACGTAGTGAACTATACGGAACTACTTTAGATTTCGGTATTCGGGTAGATCTCTAAGTATGAACAATAATAAAGAACAACACTAACTAACTATAATAACAACACTAACTAACTATAATAACAACACTAACTAACTATAATAACAACACTAACTAGGAGGCTGTATGAAGTTAGAAAACTACAAAGCTCTTTTCTTGACTGCAATTCTGCTAATTTCACCAATGGTATTTGGACAAGAAGTGGTCCAATTAGTACCATCAGATGGAACAGCAGCAACAGAGCTGATCAATCAAATAATAGCAGACACCACAGCGAATGGCGGATTACCAGCCAATCGTGTGTATGAACTACAAAGTGGTTCAGTCTATCTAGCCCAACAAACATTCTATGTTGAGCAAGAGAGTACACTTCGCTTACGTTCATCAGGTGATTCACATGCTATTATTTACTTGTTCCCAACAGGACAAGGGGACAATCCAGAACGCCCACCAGGATACTTATTCAGAACACGAGGTGGCGATTTAGAAATGGATGGTATCGCACTATCTGGATATTTTGAACCAATAGACACAAACTTCTATAACATTCAAGGTGGAATGCTTCGTTCAGATAATGAAGGATCTTCATTCATTATTAACAACTGTATTTTCTCCAACACAAGAGGTCAAGTACTAAGAACCAATGCTTCTACAAAAACAGTTCAGTTTACAAACTGTATTATGACGAACTTAGGCTCATTAGCAGGTTCAAACTTAGGAGCAGGGAAAGGTATTGACTTAAGAGATGTATCTTGTGAAGAGTTGATTTTAGTAAATAATACCTTCTCCAATTACCAAGATAGAGTAGTACGACATTACAACTTTGGTAATCCATTAGAGGGAACAGGTGACATTGGTACAACAATTATCGATCACAATACATTTTACTCAGGTATGGGTTTCCATGGTACACTATCCTTAGGAAACTTAGGTTCAAAAGTATCCATCACGAATAACTTAATGGTAGATGCATTCTCAGCAGGCGAGGACTCCACAGATGCCACAAGAGCAGCAGAGTGGGCGAACAATGGAGAATTCTATTCAAATGGATTGAACAGAATGACGTGGATTTTCTCAGCGCCAAATGATACAACTGAGTGGGATGTATCCAATAATTACTATGCGATCTCAGCAGAAGGCCAAGCGTTTTTTGATGCGCATACAGCAGAACCTATAGTAGAAGGCTCACCATTGTCATGGCATATCAACTCAATGTTAGGTGCAGATTCAGTAAGTGCATTCACAAAGATAGCAGATCCAGAGTTTGCGAATGTTCATGAATTGATGCTAGGTATAATGAATTATTATGTAGATGTTGCTGGCAAAACCAAAGACACACCAAATGATGTATGGGATAGAGCAACGGATGATATGGATAGAAGACCAATTACCTATTTCATAGATGATTTTGATGTAGCATATTCCACTTCATCAGAAGCTTATACAGGATCTAATGGTGGGTTCCCGGCTGGTGACTTAAATGCATTCCCAGATAAGAAAGCTGAATGGGAAGATTGGATTGGTTCAGGACCAGAAGAAGTGGTCCAATTAGTACCATCAGATGGAACAGCAGCGACAGAGCTGATCAATCAAATAATAGCAGACACCACAGCGAATGGCGGATTACCAGCCAATCGTGTGTATGAACTACAAAGTGGTTCAGTCTATCTAGCCCAACAAACATTCTATGTTGAGCAAGAGAGTACACTTCGCTTACGTTCATCAGGTGATTCACATGCTATTATTTACTTGTTCCCAACAGGACAAGGGGACAATCCAGAACGCCCACCAGGATACTTATTCAGAACACGAGGTGGCGATTTAGAAATGGATGGTATCGCACTATCTGGATATTTTGAACCAATAGACACAAACTTCTATAACATTCAAGGTGGAATGCTTCGTTCAGATAATGAAGGATCTTCATTCATTATTAACAACTGTATTTTCTCCAACACAAGAGGTCAAGTACTAAGAACCAATGCTTCTACAAAAACAGTTCAGTTTACAAACTGTATTATGACGAACTTAGGCTCATTAGCAGGTTCAAACTTAGGAGCAGGGAAAGGTATTGACTTAAGAGATGTATCTTGTGAAGAGTTGATTTTAGTAAATAATACCTTCTCCAATTACCAAGATAGAGTAGTACGACATTACAACTTTGGTAATCCATTAGAGGGAACAGGTGACATTGGTACAACAATTATCGATCACAATACATTTTACTCAGGTATGGGTTTCCATGGTACACTATCCTTAGGAAACTTAGGTTCAAAAGTATCCATCACGAATAACTTAATGGTAGATGCATTCTCAGCAGGCGAGGACTCCACAGATGCCACAAGAGCAGCAGAGTGGGCGAACAATGGAGAATTCTATTCAAATGGATTGAACAGAATGACGTGGATTTTCTCAGCGCCAAATGATACAACTGAGTGGGATGTATCCAATAATTACTATGCGATCTCAGCAGAAGGCCAAGCGTTTTTTGATGCGCATACAGCAGAACCTATAGTAGAAGGCTCACCATTGTCATGGCATATCAACTCAATGTTAGGTGCAGATTCAGTAAGTGCATTCACAAAGATAGCAGATCCAGAGTTTGCGAATGTTCATGAATTGATGCTAGGTATAATGAATTATTATGTAGATGTTGCTGGCAAAACCAAAGACACACCAAATGATGTATGGGATAGAGCAACGGATGATATGGATAGAAGACCAATTACCTATTTCATAGATGATTTTGATGTAGCATATTCCACTTCATCAGAAGCTTATACAGGATCTAATGGTGGGTTCCCGGCTGGTGACTTAAATGCATTCCCAGATAAGAAAGCTGAATGGGAAGATTGGATTACTTCAGTAGAAGAGATAGACATTAATAGTGGCGTACCTCAAGAATATGAGTTATCTCAGAATTATCCAAATCCATTCAATCCAAGTACTATCATTCAGTATTCTCTTGCGGGACGTTCAAATGTTACTTTAAGAGTTTACGATATTTTAGGACGCGAGATTACTACATTAATCAATAATGAAGTTCAGAATGCAGGTAAATATAAAGTTACATTTGATGCATCTAGATTGTCAAGTGGAATTTATTTCTATTCGCTTAATGCTGGGCAATTTGTTCAAACTAAGAAAATGATTTTAGTAAAATAATTTTCCCATAGTGTCCTCCTGGAAGCATCCAAAATATATAATTTTTGGATGCTTCTATTATTTTCTTAGGAATTAAGTCAGTTGTTGCAAAACCATTTAAGATATTCTTGATGGTTATTAAGAGATAAAGTTATACATGTAGTTACGGCTAAAGTTATTTAACTTTACAAATTCAAAACTTAAATACTTTAGTAAACAGATAAAATATTAGGTGTGAACAATGAACAGGAAAACTATTCGCCTTGCAGATATTGCAGAAACCTTAGATGTCTCACCTGTAACTGTGTCAAAAGCGCTTAGAGATCATCCGGATATATCATTTGCAACTAAGCGCCGGATTCAAGAAGCAGCAGATAAAATGGGGTATAGCCCCAATTTTATGGCTAGAAATCTATCTGCTAGAAAATCAAATACTATTGGTGTCATTGTTCCGAAAATAGCTCACTTCTTCTTTAGTTCCATTATTGAGGAAATATATAATATCGCATTTAAGAATAATTATGAAATTATTCTAATGGTATCTCAAGAAAATACACAAAGAGAGAAGAAACATCTTCAAACTTTATTATCAATGAGAGTGGATGGAATTATTATGTCCATTTCTCAAGAAACCAAAGACTATTCAATTTTTAAAACAGTGAATGATAGAGATGTACCAATAGTTTTTATTGATAGAATCCCTGAAATGCAAAGTCTTGATTCTGTTTCAGTAGATGACCGAGGCGGTGCTTTTAAAGCTGTTGATCATGCAATAAAACTTGGATACAAAAACATTGCTCACTTTGCTGGATATGAAGAGATCAATATAGGTAAGCAAAGATTTCTAGGATTTGAAGATGCAATGAAAAAACATAACTTAGCGATTAATCCAAATTGGATCTGTCATGGAGGTTTTGGAGAAACATATGGTTATGATTCATTTATGAAACTTTATAAGAACAACAATCTTCCGGATCTCATCTTTACAGTTACCTATCCTGTGGCATTAGGGGTATATATGGCTGTTAAGGAACTAGATTTGAGAATACCCGAAGATATTGATGTTATATGCTTTGGTGATTCTAGATTTCAGAAATTTTTATCACCACCTCTAAGCGGAGTTGCTCAACCTACAAATTTAATTGCAGAAAAATCTTTGGAAATATTATTTGAAAAAATTAATAACCCAGAGAATAAGACAAAAAGCACATTTGAGATACCTACAGAGCTTGTATTAAGAGGTACGTGTATTAACTATAAAAATGAAAAAACTAATTCCTAGAATTGACTGTATTTAAATATGATTACACTCAACATCAGAAATGCCTTCATGCTAATATATTCAGTTGCATTATTCCTTAGTTGTTCACAAAATCTTGATTCAGACAAGGTAAATTGGAATTCTGTTGACAAGATTATAGAACAAATAAAAGTTCCAGAGTTCATTGATCAAACTTTTAATATTTTGGATTTTGGGTCAAAGGCAGATTCTTCATTTGATAGTCGATCTTTTATTCAAGATGCAATCAATAGATGCTCAGAATCTGGAGGTGGAAGGGTTTTGGTTCCAAGTGGCACCTACTATTGCGGAGGTCCAATAATATTACAAAGTAATGTTAACCTTCATTTTGAAGATGGTGTAATAATTAACTTTAGTACAACACCATCAGATTATCTACCATTAGTCTTGTCGCGATGGGAGGGTGTTGAGTGTTTTAATTACTCAGCATTGATTTATGCTAAGGATGAACATAATTTGTCGATCACAGGCAAAGGTATATTAAATGGTAATGCAACAGAAGACAACTGGTGGCCATGGAAAGGGAAAATTGAATACGGATGGAGCAAGGGCATGCCTAGTCAAGCAGATTCGTTAGGGAGACCGTTTTTATTTAAGCTCAATCATGCCGATGTAGATGTTTCAAAAAGATTATTTGGTGCTGGAAGCTATTTAAGGCCTAATTTTATTCAATTTATTAATTGTAAAAATATTCTAATTGAGAATATTACATTAAGAGATTCTCCAATGTGGTTTATACATCCAGTTCTTTCAGAAAACATAACAATCAGAGGAGTAAAGGTTGTTGGAAAAGGCCCTAATAATGATGGATGTAATCCTGAATCATGCAAAAATGTGCTAATTGAAAATTGTTATTTTGATACTGGAGATGATTGTATTGCTATCAAATCTGGAAGAAATAATGATGGTAGAAGGATTAATGTACCATCTGAAAATATTGTCATTAGAAACTGTGTTATGAGAGACGGTCATGGAGGAGTTGTAATAGGAAGTGAAATATCAGGTGGATGCAAAAACGTGTTTGCAGAGAATTGTGTAATGGATAGTCCGAATTTGGATAGAGTACTTCGCATAAAGACAAATTCAATTCGTGGGGGAAATGTTGAAAACATTTTTGTTAGAAATATTGAAGTTGGTGAAGTCAGAGAGGCAATTGTAAAAATAAATTTGAATTATGATCCAAAAGAATTCGGTCCTAAAATATACATGCCCAAAATAAAAAATATTTATGTCAGTAAAATTAAAAGTAAAAAAAGTAAATATGCTTTTTATTTAGAAGGTTTAGAAAATTCGAAAATAGAAAATGTATTTATTGAGGATTCAGAATTTGAGGGTGTTGAATCGGGCAGTATTATAAAGAATGTAGTGAATTTTAAACCCAAGCAAGTTCTTATAAATAATCAAGAGTTTAATTAGAGGTTACCATGTATGCTAAAGCTGTAAAATATTTATTAATAATTATGTATAGCATTTCATTTTTCTCTTGTGAGTCGGAAGTTAAAAAAGATGAAATTAAACAAGTATGGTCAATAAAAATTGCTGATTCCTTTG
The DNA here is from genome assembly GCA_963751695.1 of uncultured Ignavibacteria bacterium. Lineage (GTDB taxonomy): Bacteria > Bacteroidota > Ignavibacteria > Ignavibacteriales > Melioribacteraceae > SZUA-22. Next base: position 912,432 of record CAVVVP010000003.1, read on the forward strand.
TTGAAAGACATCCAGGAGCAGTCGTCTATGATTCTTTATTTACCAAAACAAATTGGAATTATGAACAAGGTTTAATTCTTGAGGCATTGCACCAAATGTATTTACATACTGGTAACGAGAAGTACTTTGAATTTATCAAAGGAAATATGGATCAATTTATTAATGATGAAGGTGAAATTAAAACTTACAAAAAATCAGATTATAATATTGATAAGATCAATCCTGGTAGATCTTTACTTTACTTATTCCAAGCAACAGGTCTTGAAAAATACAGACTTGCAGCAGATAAATTGAGGGAGCAGTTAGAAGAACAACCACGTACCCCAAGTGGTGGATATTGGCATAAAAAACGATATCCTAATCAAATGTGGTTGGATGGTTTATATATGGGCGAACCATTCAATGCAGAGTATTCAAAATTATTCAATGACTACAAAGATTTTGATGATATTTCTAAACAATTTATCCTAGTTGAAAAAAACACTAGAGATTCTAAGACCGGTTTACTCTATCATGCATGGGATGAAAGTAAAGAACAAAAATGGTCAAATCCAGAAACAGGTACCTCACCACATTTTTGGGGAAGAGCAATGGGGTGGTACGCAATGGCAATTGTTGATGTTCTTGACTTCTTTCCTTCTGATCATTCATCAAGACCAACGCTAATTCAGATACTCAACAACCTGGCAGAAGCTCTGTTAAAAGTACAGGATAAAGAATCTAAACTTTGGTATCAAATAGTCAATTTACCAGAACGAGAAGGAAATTATCTAGAAAGCTCTGCATCTGCAATGTTTGCATATTCTTTTGCTAAAGGAAGCAATCTCGGTTATCTACCTGCTAGCTACCTAAATGAAGCAAAACTAATATTTGAGGGGTTAATAAAGCATAAGGTATCAATCGACGAATCTGGCTATGTAGACTTAAGTGGGACGTGCCGTAGTGCAGGATTGGGTGGAGATCCTTACCGCGATGGAAGTTTCCAATATTACATCAGTGAACCACAGAGATTGAATGATATAAAGGGATATGGACCTTTTTTGCTTACTGCAATTGAACTTGAGAGGGCTAATACTAATACAGGCAAAGGAATAAATGTTGCCCTAGACTACTATTACAATAATGAAATCCGTAAAAATAAAGTAACAGGAAAAGAAGAACGCTATCACTATACTTGGGAAGATACAACAAATTCTGGTTATTATGAGTTGGGTAAACTATTTGAGAAAAGCGGTGCTAAAATATCTAGTTCATTAAAAGAACCTACAATTTCTTCTTTAAGTGAAGTAAATATTTTTATAATAGTTGATCCTGATACACCAAAAGAAACTGAGAATCCAAATTTTCTAATCGAACCCGAGATTAAAACAATTACTAATTGGGTGAAAGAGGGTGGAGTTTTATTGCTATTTGCTAACGATAAAGGTAATTCAGAATTTGAACATTTAAATAATTTGGCTAAGAAATTTGGATTATATTTTAATGAGGTAAGTTTAAATCCAGTATTAAATAAAGATTATGAAATGGGAAGGTTTGTTGATCTTCCAATTCATCCAATATTTCGGGGTGTAAATAAAATTTATATGAAAGAGGTAAGTTCAATTAGCAATGAAAATCCTCAACAAACAGTACTCAAAAAAGACAACGAAAACATAATTGTTTTCAAAAAATTTGGTGATGGGGCAGTTCTTGCTATTTCCGATCCTTGGCTTTATAATGAGTATATCGACAACAGACGTTTACCAAACTCATTTCAAAATTATACAGCAGCTGAAAACTTAATCAAATGGATATTATGGATTTCAACATTAACTCCTTGAACTTAAAAGCTAATCCACATATAAACTTTGTTTGAGGCTTTTTAATAATTCAAATATGAATACTCAACGTTATGTAACATTTATTGTCGCTTTTCTATTTTTTCAAGCAATTTTATATTCTCAGAGTTATAATTTATTAGTTGTAACGGGAGGAAAAAAAATTGATACTACAAGTTTTTATTCCATCTTCGATAACTTTTCTGAATGCAAATATGAAGTAGAGACAAAACCAGAAGTATTTTCGAAATTCTCAAGTGACGAAATAAAAAATTATGATGTAATTTTATTCTATGATGCTTATCAACCAATTAGTGAACTTGAGAAGAAGTCATTTCTAAAACTTACGGAAGAAGGGATAGGTTTGGTCTTTCTGCATCATGCCATGGTTTCCCATCAAGACTGGCAAGAGTATGAGAATTTATTAGGGGGTAGGTACTATCACAAATCTTTTATCTTGGACGGTAAAAAAGTAGGGGCCTCAACCTATAAACATGATGAAAAATATACAGTTCAAATAATTAATGACAAACATCCAGTTACAAAAGGCATGAGAGATTTTCTAATTCATGATGAAATTTATATCAATTATAAAATCAATAATGAAGTTACTCCTTTACTCTCTAGTGATAATTGTGAAAGTGGAAAATATATTGGATGGACAAAAAATTACAATAACTCAAAAATTGTTGTAATACAATTAGGACATGATAAATATGCATACGAAAATATTTCCTTCCAAAAGTTAATTCTTAATTCAATTAAATGGACCTCGTTAAAAAGATAACTCTTATGATTAAAAATGTTCAAAATATTGAAAAGATTAGTAACACAAACAGAACAGGATTTAATCTTTCTCTCTTTTTAAGCTTAATATATTTATCATTTGTTTTTCCCATGAATGAAAATAAAATGCAGCAATTAGCCTTTCCAACTGCCGAAGGTCATGGAAAATATACTTTAGGGGGAAGAGGTGGAGAAGTTTACGAAGTAACAAATCTTAAAGATTCAGGACCGGGTAGTTTGAGGGAAGCTATAAATGCTTCAGGGCCAAGAACAGTTGTTTTTAAAGTTTCAGGAAATATTGTATTAGAATCTCCTTTAACAATTAGGAATCCATATATCACGATTGCTGGACAAACTGCACCAGGTGATGGAATCTGCTTAGCAAAAAATCAGTTGGATGTTCGAACCGATGAGGTAATAATTAGGTATTTAAGAGTTAGGCTTGGGGATGAAGATAAAACACAGCAAGATGATGCAGTTGAAGGACAAGATTGTAAAAATGTAATTTTGGATCATGTTTCAGCGAGTTGGTCTATTGATGAGACTCTAAGTTTTTATTCCAACGTTGAAAATCTGACTATTCAATGGTGTATTATTAGTGAAAGCTTAAGGTTCGCGCACCATGAAAAAGGAGCTCATGGATACGGAGGAATTTGGGGCGGGAAAAATGCTAGCTATCATCATAACCTTCTCGCACACCATTCAAGTCGACTTCCAAGATGGGATAGAGGAATAGAGTATGCAGATTTCAGAAACAATGTAATTTACAATTGGATGTTCAATAGTACTTATGGTGGAGAAGCAAACGCAGATCGGCCTTCTGAAATCAATATGGTTGGTAATTATTACAAACCTGGGCCCGCAACTGAGGACGGACCAGTTGTCTATAGAATATTAGAACCTTACTCAAATGAATTTGGTTATGGATTTTGGTATATCAACAGCAATTATGTAGTAGGTTCACCAGAGGCTACAAATGATAACTGGTCCTACGGGGTGCAGGGTATAAACAGTACACTCAAGGATTCGATAAGAGTAGACAAACCTTTCCCATATGTTGCCATAAATCAACAGTCAGCTGAAGAAGCTTATCAATTAGTCTTAGCAAATGCAGGGGCAATATATCCCAGACGTGATTCAATTGACAGAAGAATTATTAATGAAACTGCTGGTGGCTATGCAATATATGGAGGAGAAACTGGTGCAAATACGGGAATAATAGATTCACCTAATGATGTTGGCGGTTATCCTATTCTATTAACAGGCCCCGTTCCCCTTGATTCAGACCACGATGGTATGTCTAATGATTGGGAAATTGCAAATGGATTAAATCCTTATGATTATGAAGATAGGAATGGTGATTTTAACGGTGATGGATATACAAATTTAGAAAAATATATAAATGGACTTACTGAATATCCAGATTTTATTGTAGCTCCTTCAAATCTTGCGACTGAGTTAATTAATTACAACACAGTGCATTTGGAATGGAATGATAACTCATTTAAAGAATCTAATTTTATCATTGAGAGAGCTGGGATTGATAGCATTTTTCTACCAATCGGTCAAGTGGATGAAAATGTAGTAACATATATTGATTCTGCATTATCGAGTAATACAGAATATCTTTACAGAGCTAAAGCAGTCAACGATTCTATTGAATCGGATTACTCTAATATTTCTAGAATTTCCACCTTAGATGAAAATTCCAAACCACTTCCTTCATCCAATCCTTTTCCTGAAAATGGAAACAGAGATGTAGTTTTAAATCCAATTCTGACTTGGACTGCAGGTGCAGGAGGGGAGTCACATGATTTATACTTTGGGGAAACTAATCCGCCTCCATTTATACATAATCAGGATAGTATAGTATTTATACCAAGTCAACTCAAAGTCAATACATCATACTTTTGGAGAGTTGATGAGGTAAATAGTAATGGAGCAACAGAAGGGGAACTCTGGCAGTTCAGAACTGAAGTGGTATTGGATGACGAGTTGGTTGCACATTGGAGTTTTGATGATAATACAGGAATAACAGCAATTGATTCTTCAGAATTTAAAAATGACGGATCACTTATAAATATGGAAGAAACATTTTGGGTTGAAGGAATTTCAAATTCTGCACTTCAGTTCGAAATTCAAAATGGACATGTTTTAGTACCACATGATGGTGTAATTGATTTTAATTCTGGAAGTTTTTCAATTTCACTCTGGATGAAAGTAAATGCACTCAGTGGAAATTCAATGTATTTGTATTGTAAAGGTGGATTTGAAATAAATCCTTCTCTTGGTACGAATGGAATATGGTATGGAATGGAAATTAAAAATAATGAACTTCGCTTCGCAATCGATGACAATATTATTAAAACTTCGGTAACACAAGACAATATAGAAAGTGAATTAGGGAATAATTGGAATCATCTTGTTGGATTAAGAGATACTGCAAGTGGTGAACTAAGGTTATACATTAATTCAAAACCGGTGATTAATTCATTTGATCAAACAGGAAGTATTTCTCAAGATGATGATCTTTATATTGGTAATACAATAAATCTTCAAGAGCCATTTGAAGGACTGATCGATGAAATTAAAATGTATAACTATGCCCTTAGTCAACAAGAAGTTGATAAACTCTATAATGAATTTAATCTCACAGCGTATCAGAATGAAATACCAGATGGTTATAATCTTAAATTATTCAATTATCCTAATCCATTTAATCCTACTACAACAATTGAGTATTCAATTCCTGAAAAATCTAAAATCAAATTAGAAATTTACAACATGCTTGGTCAGAAGGTTGCAACCCTATTTGACGGCAATCAAGCAGCGGGAAATTATAAACTAAGTTTTAATGCTGAAAATTTAAGTTCTGGAGTTTATATTTCTTTGCTGAGGTATAATGGTAATATTATATCCAACAAAATTATTTTAATGAAATAAACAACTATTAGTAACTTAATATTTTTTGATTCTAAACTTAATTGGAAAACCTTTCTTTAAGACTATTGCAAGCAACAGAAATTATAGTTTGACCTTTTGATAGAAATAAATTAAGCATAAATCTTGATTAAGATTATTTACATTTTAGCACAGCTTATAATTTGTCTGCACTATTGTGTAGCCCAAACGATAATTGATGGAATTCCAAGAGATACTTCTTATACTACCCATTCTGCTTTAATAAAAGTACAGAAAAACAATCCAATGGCAACTATTGTTAGAAGCACCAATTCAAGTAATGTAATTGAGAAGTTGAATATTGTTATTTATTCCTTTAACTTTTTCAACTAATGATATGACATCTCCGCCTATCGCACAGTTAAAACAGTGAAACAGTTGTTGGTTTGTATCTATATGAAAGGATGTCCCGCTTTGTGAGGCATGTCCAGTCGGACATGTTCCTTGGTAGGTATTACTTCCTTGATGTGTTAGTTTACTGCCTAGTTTTGTTGCAACATCTATTATATTAAGGCGATGTTTAATCTCTTGATACTTGTTCCCTATGTTTGTTATTGAATTCATTTGTTGTGTTCCTTGAATAAGATGGTGTATTTGCTTCCTTCAAAGCATGTATCATAGACTTGATAGATCTAAGTGCTGAACCATATGTCAGTGGGTCTACCGAAGCCTTCATTGCGTAAAACTTGTCTATCGCTTGTTGGAGTTTGCTGTTGTCTGTGAAATCAAACTCTGTTGTGTTTCTATTTACCAATCTTGCTTCTCTTATCTGATTGCCTAAAACAAAAAGATAGCTAGCTAAATAGAAATCTTGTGTTGAATATGCTGTTTGCATAAACTTGTTCTCCTTATATAAGGTTTATATGAAATTTTGGTTATTTAGGATTTATGGAGGAAATCAGAAAAGAAGGGTAAAACTCATTTAATTATGTTTTGACGCTGCTGCTCTGACGAATATTATTTTACTCTATAAAATATTATACGATTTTGAAAACTTAGAGGCAAGTTTATTTAATATTTTTATAAATAAATTACTCCCTTTTTACTCCCCGGAAATATCTCTTTAAAAAAAAGGAACCCTCATAACTTATTTAGTTACAAGGGTTTAGGTAGTGAGTGCACCTGGGCTCGAACCAGGGACCCTCTGCTTAAAAGGCAGATGCTCTACCACTGAGCTATGCACCCAACAACTTTTTGCAAAGTTCAAACAAAACGGATTCCAAATTTAGTATTAATATTTGATATCTTCAATACTTTAAGAAATATATCATATAATCGTAACTATCCACCATCTGAAAAGCGCAATTATTATTAAAAAAGCGGCCTCCACTTTTCCAATCTGCCAACGCGAACGCATCATTACTAATAGTAGTAAGAGGTAGACACTTAATATTATAATACTGTAATAGTCACTTTGACTGAGAGTAAGCGGACGGATAATAGCGGCGACTCCAAGAACACCTAAAAGGTTAAAGAGATCGCTCCCAATTAAGTTACCTATTGAAATTCCATGTTTTCCTTTAGTAACAGCAACTATAGAAGTTGCAAACTCAGGTATGGATGTTCCTGCTGCGACGATGGTGATACCTATAAACCATTCAGAAATTCCAAAATTTCGTGCTATTTCAGATGCAGACTCAACCAAAAAATGAGCACCTCCTACAATCAGTCCAATTCCAATAACGAGCCTCGGTACATCTTGCCAGACAAATTCTCCCTCTGGAATTTCTTCTTCAATAGGTGATTTAGAGCGAAGAAGGAAAAGCATATAAATTGAAAGTGTAGAGACTAAAAGTATTCCTTCGAACAGAGATAGTTCAAGATCATAAAAAAACCACACAAGAAGTAAACCGGCAATAAAAAGCAAAGACCCATCTCGGTAAACTAAATTTTTATCAGTCTTAACTGTGCTTAGTAGACCGACTAAACCTAGAATAATTCCAAGATTAAAAATGTTCGAGCCCACTACGTTTCCAACTGAAATAGTGAGTTTGCCAGCTAAAGCAGCAGATATAGAGACTGCGAATTCCGGTGCGGATGTTCCAACCGCTACTACGGTTAATCCGATTATTAGCTGGGAAAAACCAAATTTCTTAGCAATGCGAGAGGCAGATTCTACTACCCAAACCGCACCTCCCCAAAGAGCAAAGACCGTTACAAGAATAATTAGTAGATTTATTAAGATAGAGTTAAATCCTTCAGAGTTATTATTAATTCAAAAAACAAGTAAGTGAAATATAGTAATTTATTCAAGTGGGATGATATAAAGATGCCCAACCAGATTATGGTCGGGCATTAAATAAAGAATTTATATCAGAATAAATCTATTTATCTGGATTATAAGAGAGTTCGATCTTAACGTGAAAGTCTGCACTGCTGAACATTGTATATTTCACATCTCCAATTGTACATTTGTAATCTTCACCCACAAGCTTAGTAACGGTCTTTGCAATTCCGTTTTCGAGGTCTTCGATACTTATAGATTTCAATTTATTTTTTAGCAGTCGATCAACATCAATTGCATTTTCTTTCTGGTCTGCCATATTCTCTCCAAAATTTTGTACGTCTTTAGACGAAAGATAGTTCTTTTAGTTCTTAATTTCTAATCAGAGCTAAAAGTTCCTCAGTTTTCTGTTTCATTAATTGTATATCTCCTTTTGATTCAACATTTAATCGAAGAAGCGGTTCGGTATTGCTCATTCTTACATTAAATCTCCAGGTATCATATTCAACACTGACTCCATCAAGCTCATCAAGTGTTCCATCAGAATATTTTTCTCTCAATTCGTCTATTTTTGCTTTGGGATTTTCCAATGTAGTATTAATTTCACCTGAGCATGGATAATTCTTGATCATTTCTCCAACTAATTCAGATAGATTTTTATTCTCGTCAGACATCAATTGCATCACTAGCAGGAATGGTATCATTCCGCTATCGGAGTAAGCATTGTCCCTAAAATAGTGATGTGCAGACATCTCCCCGCCATAAACAGAATTTACTTCCCGCATTTTTTGTTTGATGAAAGCATGCCCGCTTTGGGAAACTACGGGAATACCTCCTGCTTTTTCAACTACATCTATTGTATTCCAGATCAGTCGAGGATCGTGAACGATCTTTTCACCTGGATAGCTTTTCAAGATCGATTTTGCAAGAAGTCCTACAATGTAATATCCTTCAATAAAATTACCTTGTTCATCGAAGAAGAAGCATCTGTCATAATCTCCATCCCAAGCGACACCTAAATCTGCCCCATTTTCTTTCATGGCATCTATTGTTGATTGACGGTTTTCTGGCAGCAGGGGATTTGGCACACCATTAGGGAATGATGAATCTGGATTATGAAAAACCTTGATCATTTTAATTGGAAGTTTATCTTCAATTGCATCCAAAGCTGGGCCTATGCACCCATTTCCCGCATTAACAACCACTTTGTATTGTTTCATAGTTTTAGAATTGTAAAATTTGTCTAAGCTGTCGATAAACTCCTTCATTATGTCAGCTGGTTTCAAATCACCTTTTGGTTCTGCGATTTCACCCAAATCGTCAGCTAATATCATTTTTTCAATGTCCTTCAATCCAGAATCATATCCCATTGGCACAGATCCTTTCTTAACGAATTTAAGACCATTATATTCGGGAGGATTATGACTTGCAGTAATCATAACTCCACCATCTGCATCGAAAAATGGAGTGGAGAAATAGATCATTTCTGTACCGCACATTCCAAGATCAATCACATCACAACCTGCATCATTTAAGCCGCTTGTCAATGCTTCTGAAAGCTCTGGTGAAGATACCCTAACATCTCTTCCAATAACAACTTTTTTAGCATCGTATAGCTTTACAAATGCTCTTCCAACCTTATAGGCGATATCTGTATTTAATTCTGATGGAACTTTTCCTCTGATATCGTAAGCTTTAAAATCCTGGAATTCTGTCCATTTTCAACTCCAAATAAGTATGTTCATTTATTATTTATTTTGATAATCAAGATATTAGATATTGCTCTAAATCTCAATAAACTAGATAATAAAATAGGATTATTTTATGCATAGATTTCTATTTGTAAAAGGATTACGTTTGTTTAATACAAAATTGAGGTTTATTATCGAAACGAAAGCTACCCCTTCTAAAAACTTTGCGCATTGTGAAAATTCTGAGTGTCGAAAAACTTTTATAATTGCCTCAAACGATATCGTAAAAGACGATGGACTTTTGCTTTGTTCTAATTGTAGAAAAAAACTAGGGACACATCATATTGTTCAATGTAGTAATTGTCAAACAGCAGTAAACTTTATTCCATCAGACGTTGAAGATATTCCTCTTATCTATTTTGTAGAAAAATGCAGCCACTGCACAGGAACGGCGGAGGACGAAAAGCATATTTCTATAAATCACTTTCCAGAAGCATTTATCTAATTTATTGAGTCTTGATATTAGTGGACTTTTAGTCTATTTAAAAAGGATAAAACATGTTGGTAATCTTTTTTAACCTCATTATTTTAGTTCAGCAAATATTCGAAATTGTCATGGATAGATAATGAAGACCAGAATAAACAATTATTTTCTTATAGTTTTACTTTTTATTGTAGCCTGTTCAACCACTCAAATAAGTGAAAAGAACTCTACTTTCCAATATTTCAACCCAGATACAGTCCAATCATTTAAGTTTGATACTGGAAAAATGTGGACTCTCGAAGACGCTCCACTCGAATATTTTGAAGAAAAGTACTCTTTCAAACCTTCTGAAGAATGGATGAATAAAATTCAGAAATCAGCATTAAAGTTTGGATCATGGTGCAGCGCTTCTTTCGTTTCCGGAGATGGACTTGTACTAACAAATCATCATTGCGTTGATTTTATAACTTCAAGAATAGAAGAGAAAGGCGAGGATATAAATGAAAATGGTTTTTATGCACCCACTCTTGCAGATGAGAGAAAAGTACCAAATCTTTCTGTAGATCAATTATTACTGATTGAGGATGTAACAAATGAAGTTTTCTCTGCAATCGACACTGTAGAAGACCAAGAGAACAGAGAAAAAGTTAGAGCAGAAAAAATTGCAGAAATTGAAAAAGCCCGCTCCGAAAAAACTGGACTACTCTGTAATGTGACATCATTATACCACGGCGGAAAGTATTCATTGTATGGTTACAAAAGATATACTGATGTAAGAGCGGTTTATGTGAATGAAACAAATATGGGCTTATATGGAGGAGATCCGGATAACTTCACTTATCCTAGATATAATCCAGATTTTGCATTTTTCAGAGTTTATGATGATGAAGGAAATCCACTGCAGACTGAAAATTACTTTGAGTGGAGCTTAGAGGGCGCTGAGGAAGATGAACCAATTTTCGTTGTTGGCCATCCCGGTTCAACATATCGATTAAACACAATGTCACAGCTGGAGTTTATGCGTGATTTCAGCTCTCGCAACGGCGCATTCGTAACAAAGGGTAAAACTGATATTTATTATGATTTGATAAGAATTGATACTGCAAATGCAAAGAGTTACGAGAGCAGAATGGTCTATATAGGAAATGGCGCCAAAGTTTTTTGCGGAATGTACGATTTTTTAACTGATGAATATCTTATGGCTCGAAAAAGAGATTTTGAAAATAAGTTTAAATCTGCAGTTGAAAATGATCCGGAATTAAAGGGTAAATACGGACATCTTTGGGATGCTCTTGAATCAGTTGTTGCCGAAAAAAGTGAATATGCTGGAAGGTTAAGTGCTTATACTATAAGTTCAAGGAGTAATTCAAAATACTTCTCAATTGCGCAAGATATGGTTAAACTTGCAAGAGAGTTAAATAAACCAGAAAATGAAAGAAAGCCAGATTACAAGACAGCTAAGATAGATGAAACAATAAAATCAATTTTCCCCGAAGATTTTAACTATTTATTGGAAGAAAAATATCTTGAGCTGAACATCGAGTATTTTTACTTAAATCTTGGTGTGAACAACCCATGGCTTAAAGAAATATTTAATGGACTGAGAGGAGAAGCAGCAGCTAAATATGCAATTAAAAGTTCCTCTATTTCATCTCCTGAAAAAATAAAGAAGCTAGCGGAGTCTGGCGGTGAGGCAATTCTAAACTCTACCGATCCATTTATTAACTTTATCTTAAAATCTGAAGAAGTTCTTGCTTCAATTTCGACACAATCGAATGAGAATAAAGAAACCGAAAAGATATTGGAAAATGAATTGGGCAGAGCATTATTCGAAGTTTATGGAACAACAATCCCACCAGATGCGACATTCACTCTAAGGATAAGTGATGGTGAGTTAAAAAGCTATAACTACAACGGTACAATTGCTCCGACTCAAACAACCTTTTACGGTATGTATGACAGATACTATTCTCACAATCAGAAATATCCTTGGGACTTGCCAGAAAGATGGCAAAATCCAAAGGAAGGTTTTAAGATGAGTACTCAGTATAATTTTATTTCCACAAATGATGTCACAGGCGGTAGTTCAGGTAGTCCAGTTTTGAACGCAGAAGCAAAAATAATCGGAACCTCTTTTGATGGAAACATCGAATCTATCCCTGGTGATTTTATTTATAATCCAGTAAACAATAGATCGGTATCAGTATCATCAGCAGCAATTTTACAGATTCTAAAATATATAGCATGTGCAGACAGAATTGTAGATGAGCTAGAAAATGGAATGATTTCAGAATAGGTTTTAACAATAAATGAAATCATAGATTTTAATTTCTATCTATTTTGATAATGATAGAGCTAAAAATATTTTCTGTTTACTAGTTATTAAACAATAATTTATAATCTTTTTCTTTTCCTTTTTTAGCCCAATCTTCTGGAATTATTTCCCAGTTTCCACCAGCTTTTGGATCGACTTTCCCTTTCTTCTCAATCCATTTCATCATATAGAATCGCAAGTCTTTTTCGGTTGACGTAATAATTCTTGAAGAGATTTCATCATTAGGAATTTTTGCTCCAGAAGTTAAATGACCTCCGCCACCATTACCTCGATAAGAATTTAGTGCAACTGTATAAAATTTTGAGTGATCAAAAATGCTTCCATCAGACATTGATTCAATAGAAATCCTTTCACCTAAAGGCTTTGATACATCAACGGTGTATGTAATTCCCGCAGCAGATTCAAAATTATAAAATCGTTCCTCCAGCATTGGGGCATTAGATCTATCTGACCAAACCAGTTCTCCAGCGTCATTTTTTTTAAATCTCAAAAGATTATCATTCTCATCTTTCATCTGATTGAACCATTTACCTGCACTATATTCAAGTATATCATTTACTTCTTGACCGGAGAGTTTCATTGTGTAGAGAAGATTCTCATACTTATAGAGTTTGAACATATCTTTTACATAGATATTTCCTTCTTCGATCTGCGTGCTGAAAGTCAACGGTGCTGCAAATGAAATATCAGCATCAGAGATATCTAATTGAATACTATGAATAAGATCAACAAAAGGTGAATCACCAAACAATGATTCTCTGGATGAAATCGACTCGGAAAAAACACCTATCTTTTTCGAAACATAACTTTTCACTTCTTCAAATTGAGGTTCGAACTTTTCCAAAAACTCTGCGTTGGGCTCATAGTCCTTTGATTCAATCAAATTCCCACTGATTTCTTTCTCCCAAATCTCTTTTTCATTATTGAATTCCATAACAACTGATACTTCAGCAAACGTACGTGCAGAACTTGAACCACCAATAACCAATACATCATGACCTTCGTTATTCTTTATGAATCGGTTTCCAGTTTGATGGTCATGTCCTGAAAATACAATATCAAATCCCGGGACTCTTTCTGCAACCAGCTTAGTTGCATTTTCATTTTTTGATGTTTCAGCGGTTTGGTTGTTATAAGTATAATCATATCCGGAATGAAAAAGTCCAATCATTATATCTGGATTTTCTTTCTCATTAATAATTGGCAACCATAAGTTAGCTGTTTCTATCATGTCATCGAATCTCATTCCCTCCCATATTTTTGGTGGAAGCCAGTGGGGAATTGCAGGAGTCGTCATACCAAGCACAGCAATTTTAATCCCATTCCTTTTGAGAATCGTGTATGGTTTGAAGTAAGGTTGATCTGTACTCAGATTAATTGAGTTTGCTGAAAGCCAAGGAAAATTAAGTTCAGTTACAAATCTGTCATAAACATCGTGACCAGTCTCTATATCATGATTTCCTACAGAGCCGGCATCATATTTCATATAGTTCATTACTTCAGCGTAAAGATGTGGCTCGTCCGATTTTTCAAAGTTGTAATAGTAAACAGCTGGTGTTCCTTGGAGAATATCTCCATTACTTAATAAAACTACCGCTTGATTTGAATCCTTTCTTAAATCTTCGACATAAGTGTGAACCTGAGCTAACGAATGGTTGTTTGGCCGAGCATTCATAAAGTCGTAAGGGAAAATTGCTCCATGTGAATCTGTTGTTTCTATAATTTTAATAGTTACAGATTGTGAAAAACTAGAGAAAGTTAATAGTAAAACACATACAAATGACCTAAAAATTATCTTCATCCCTTCTCCTAAATATATTCTTATATCTTCAATCAATTTCTGAATAGATATTGCAATATCAATAAATTTAGGATTAAATGTAATTGAAACTTTTAGACTGAATTCAGGTGTAATATTAATCCCCGAAAGTCTTATTTTTACAAAATAGAATTTATAATTTAAAGTAACTGGACCCTTGTATGAAGCGATTATCACTGTTATTACTCCTTTCAATTTTTATGGAAAATCTGGATGCGCAAGTCGATCTTTACGAACCAATCGATCTCGATACTGTAAAATATTCACTAGATGACTTTGGAAGAATGTGGACATTTGATGATGTACCTGTTGAAATGTTTAAAAATCAATATGGGTTCAAACCTACACCGAAGTGGCTCGAAAAGGTTCAAAGAGCTGCATTGCAATTTGGCGGGGGATGTTCAGCAGCATTTGTTTCAGCTAATGGATTGATAATGACAAATCATCATTGTGGTAGAGGACAGTTGTCGTCCATTCAAGATAAAGGTGAGAACTGGCTCCGCGATGGATTTTATGCAGAAGAGCTAGAAGATGAGAGAAAGGCACCAAATTTATTTGTCGACCAGTTAATATCCATCACTGACGTAACCCAAGAAATAAAATCTGCAATGGATTTGGGTAATACCAGTAGTGAAAAAATAGCAATAAGAGATTCGATTAAATTCAATCTAGTTAAGATGTATGAGAATAAATTTGGTTTAACATGTAAAGTTATTACCCTTTATAATGGTGGAAAGTACTCACTTTATGCATATAAACGTTACACAGACATTCGTTTAGTAATGGCCCCCGATTTTCAAATTGCTGCAACCGGTTGGGATTGGGATAATTTTACGTATCCAAGATACGAACTTGATTTCATGTTCTACCGTGCATATGACGAAGATGGAAAACCGGTGGAGTCTCCAGATCATTTTCAATGGAGTAAGAAAGGAGCAAAAGATGGAGAACCGATTTTTGTAGTTGGAAGGCCTGGGCATACGGATAGACTTTTATCAGTTGTCCAACTTGAATATTTACGAGACGTGAGATACCAACAGAGACTAAGACACTATGATGAACTCTATAAAGTTTATTTTGAAATTTTTAAAGCTCATCCAGAACGAGAATCAGAACTTTTAAATAAAGTGATGGGATCTGGAAATGGAAGAAAATCATATGCTGGGAGATTATTTGGGTTGCGAAAACCACATTTAATGAAAAAGAAATTTGATTTTGAGTGCTCACTTAAAGAGAAAGTTAAAAATGACTCAACACTTAACCAGAGTTATGGGAATCTATGGGATAGTTTAAACACCGTAATAAAAGAACTAAGATCAATAGCTGATGAGTACTATGGATACGCACATCCGAGAAGTAATCCGTACTTTGAAATAGCAAAAAAAATAATTCAATATGCTGAAGAAATCCAGAAGCCCGAGGAAGAACGTAATGTGCTTTATCAAACCGATATAATTGACCATACAAAAGAAAGTGTATTTCCTAAGAAGTTTGATAAAGAATTGAGTGATAAACTGGTTCGGGTACATGCCAATGTAGTGTCAGTGAACCTTGGACGTGATAATAAATACTTATACAATCTTTACGGCGGAAAAGTTGGGAATGAAGCTGCGGAGTATGCGATCTCCAAATCGCTGATAACAAGTCGGGACAATGTTGATACCTTACTTAATAAATCGGCAGAAGAGATTTTATCTTGTGGTGATCCATTTATCTCATTTATTATCAATACTCGCGATAGATATGAGGAAATTACAAGTATTAGAAAAGAAGCAGAAAATAAACTTGCTCTTCTTAATCAAGAATTGGGGGCAGCTATATTTAAAATTTACAGCTCAGCAATCTCTCCAGATGCTACATCTTCATTAAGAATTTCAGATGGAGTAATTAAAGGCTATGAGTATAATGGAACAATTGCTCCAGGCAGAACTACATTTTATGGTTTGTGGGATAGATACTACTCATTTGGAAAGGAAACATATCCATGGGGTTTGCATGAAAGATGGCAGGAAATTCCAGATGATTTGGACCTCTCCATTCCAATTGGATTAGCTTCGACAAATGATATTGTGGGTGGAAATTCTGGAAGTTCCCTAATCAATAGTAAAATGGAAGTTGTGGGATTAGCTCATGATGGAAATCTTGAAAGTTTAGGCGGACATTTTATATATGATCCTGAAAATAATAGAACCGTATCAACAGATTCTTGGGGTTTAATCGAGAGCTTAAAACATATCTACGAAACTGATAGACTTGTAGAAGAATTGTTAGAAGGCGAAATTGATTGAAGGTCTAATTTCTCAAAGTATTTTTCACTCGACTCTGTTCTCATACATTTTTTTTAATGAGTATAGGTCAATCATACTAAAACAAAAGTTTTATTGTCGAAAATACTTCTATGGATCAAAAATAGTTGGGGCATTCTTACAAGACAACCAAAGCACAGTATCAGCCACCTCAATTTCTATAACATACTTTCCCGAATCGACAGAAATTTTTTCTGTACCGCACCAAAATCCTTTGTTATGATTCGTGTACACTTTACCATCAATCATTGCGCTGGCATTTTCATCTGGCATTCCTGTATCAAACCTAAAGATATCGAACTCGATATATCTGGATTTTGAATTGCTACTTAAACTACCAAGAGTTTTATTTGATACTGTAAGATTATCCAGCTTGTGATTAGAATTATTCTGGAAACTGAGTGAGAGTCTAAAATCTTCCATTGGAATGGTTTCAGTTGAATTTGAACATCCAGCAAATACAAATGGTAAGAGAAAAATCATTTGTCTTAAATACATAAGTGTTTATCCTTCAGTATTTAATATAAAATCAATACAGAATCTCACGAATTTCAAATAATTTTTCTAAATCAATATTTCATCTGCATGCATCAAATCACTGAAAAGTTCATCTTTAATAGACTCAGCATTTTTCTTTGCATTAGCAAGTGATGATATGATATATCGATTAGCAATAAATACTTTTCGAGGACTTTCTTCCGCTTCTTCCAAAAGCAGATAACCAATATAGAGATAGCTGTATAGTTCAACTAAATCTTTTGCCGCAACATCTTGGAATACAGAATCATTTTTATCAACTACATACTTCAAGCTATCTTCAAAAATCTCTTTGATTTGTTTTAAAAACCCATTCAATCTTTGTAATCCAGCCTTGTACTCTTTGGCAGCTTTCTGAGCAAAATAATCTTTCAGAATATCATTGAGGACACCACCAATTGCAGCAACGATTTGCAGCTGAGAAGTACCTTCATAAATATTGGTTATACGAACATCTCTTGCCAATCGTTCGACCTTGAATTCTTTCATATATCCAGTGCCGCCGTGAATTTGGATGGCATCATAAGTGATCTTATTTGAAGCTTCAGTGATCACATATTTAGAAATTGGAGTAAGAAGATTCGCAATTTTAGTTTCTTCTTTCAATCGGGCCATCTCTTCTTTAAATGGTTTCCCTTCTTCCTTTAATTTTTGAATCTTTTCATCAAGTTTTTCTTTAATATCAACTGACTGCGCGGCACTATAAAATAATGATCTACAAGATTCAAGTGAAACACGCATATCAAGAAGCATGTTTGTTACTGCAGGTATGTTGTATATAGCTTTCCCAAATTGTTCTCTTTCTTTAGCATATTTCAATGCTTCTTCATAAGCTGCCTGTGCTATTCCCAGGGCTTGTGCTGAAACTCCCATTCGCGCTCTAAACATAAGATCAAGAGTATATTTAATCAATCCAAATTTTCTTTGCCCAACTAACTCAGCTGGAGTATCATTGAATTGTAGCTCTGTTGTTGGAGAACCATGAATACCGAGTTTATTTTCAATTCTTCTAATTTTAAGTGTGTCATCATTGTAACATGCGAAGATACTTAAACCTCTTCCATCTTTTGTGCCAGGTTCTGAACGCGCCAATACAACATGAACATCACCATTACCGTTTGTTATAAATCGCTTAACACCCTTCAATCGCCATTGACCTTTTTCATCTTGGTAGGCATGAAGTTTAACCGCTTGAAGGTCAGATCCAGCATCAGGTTCGGTAAGTGACATAGCACCAGTATGTTCACCTGTACAGAATTTTGGAAGATACTTTTCTCTTTGTTCTTCTGTTCCGAATTTTTTTATTGTATCAGCAATATCTTGAAGACCAAATACATTCATAAGAGAAGCATCAGCACGAGATAAAACTTCAATTGACATGACATACATAGTGAATGGGAAGTTTAAACCACCATACTTTCGCGGAAGTATCATCCCACTCAATTGTGCTTGAGCAAGCCTTTTAATGTTTTCTTCTGTTCCACTTGCGTAACGAACTTCTCCATCTTCAAAATGTGCTCCTTCCTCATCAACGCCAGCAGCACGTTCACTTATATAGTTTCCTGCGATATCACCAACGACTTCTAGTACCTTTTCGAAATTATCCATGGCATCTTCATAGTTTTCATGCGCATAGTCAAATTCTTTAGCTTGCTCATAGTTATCTTCAGCAATATCTACTACTTCTTTTATGTTTAATCTATTGAAATGAAATTTTATGTCTTCGTTTTCAGTAAAAAAATTTGGCATCTTATCCTCTACTTCAATTTATGTTTGAATAAGTCAATAAAAATTGGAATAACATCTTCAGCTTTTCCAACAATTCCATAATGAGCTACTTCGAATATCGGTGCATCAGGATCAGGATTAATTGCTATGATTTTATTTGCATCTTGCATTCCAGCTCTGTGTTGAATTGCACCGGAAATTCCAACTGAAAAAATGAGTTTTGGTCTCACTGTTACACCAGTCTGGCCAATCTGTCGATCACTAGATACAAATCCAGCATCAACAGCTGCTCTACTTCCAGCAACCTCTCCACCGACTGTGGCAGCAAGATCATGCACAAGTTGAAAATTCTCTTTGGTCCCTAAACCATAACCTCCAGCAACTATTATTGGTGATCCTTTAAGATTCACTTTATTCTCTTCCCTGTATTGTTCAACTATCTCTACAAGATCATCCATATTGTCAGGTTCAAAAGCGATCTCTTCAATATTAACTGGTTTCGGTTCGTCGAGCTCATGCATCTCCATAACACCTTCGCGAACAGTAGCCATTTGAACTGGATTATCTGGAGTAATAATTGTAGCAATTATGTTTCCTCCAAACGCTGGTCGAATTTGTAAGAGCAATTCGTTGTAATCTTTCTTCAAGTAAGTTACATCTGATATTTGAAGATCTGTACAATCGGCTGTTAGTCCACTTACGGTATTTGAAGCAACTCTTGGAGCCAATCCTCTTCCAATTACGGTTGCACCAAATAGTACAATTCTAGGTTGACGCTCGTTTACAAGTTTGTTTAAGGTTTTACTATACGGCAAAGGTCGATATTTTTCAAGCGCAGGGTGATCAACAAGGATCGCTGAGTCAACACCATATTTGAAGGTAATTTCAGCGGTCGCTTTTATATTACTACCAAGTACAACAGCTTTCAGTAATCCATCTAATTTATCAGCTAGTTTTCTTCCCTTGCTTAAAAGCTCAAGACTGACATCAGCAGGTTTGCCATCTCGCTGTTCTATATATACCCAAACTTCTCTTTTTTTATTATCCATTTATTATCCCAAAATATGATCATTCAAAAGTTTATCAATTAATTCTCCAATTCCCTCTTTCGTTGGAGGGATTTGACTTGCTTCGCCTCCTGAAAGCACAACAGATTCAACCTTATGTACTTTTGTTGGAGAACCATGAAGACCTATTCTAGTTAAGTCTATTCTGGAAAGATCATCAGTTGTTAAGGTTGTGATGTATAGATTTTTTTCTTGATACTCCCTCAATAGATCATCTAAATAGAGGAGTGAATTTTCGTTGGCCATTTTTTCAAGATCAGTAAGGGTTTTTGCGTTTTTGTACTTCATTAAAAACTTTACATTGAATGGTCTAGGATCTGTAGCACCCTTAAGAACTGTGATAAGTATTGGAAGCTTTGCTTCTACTATTTCATGACCACCATCGATCTTTCTTTTTATTCTTGCAACCTTATCTTTTATTTCTTGAATTTCTTCAGCATAAGTAACTTGCGAAAGATTAAGTTTCTCAGCTGTCTGTGGTCCAACTTGTGCAGTATCACCATCTATTGCTTGTCGTCCGGCAAAAACAAAATCAAACTCCCCAATATATTTTATAGCTTCACTGAGAACATATGAAGTTGCAAGTGTATCTGAACCGGCAAATTTTCTATCGCTAACTAAGTATGCTTTGTCAGCGCCCATATATAAACATTCCTTTAGCATTTCAGAAGCTCTGGGAGGACCCATTGTGATAACGCTGACAGTTCCGCCATATCTCTCCTTGACCTGAAGTGCTAGTTCTAGTGCTTCTTTATCTTCGTGATTAAAAATTGCTGGCAGCATTGAGCGGTTAACAGTTCCATCGTCTTTCATTACTTTTCCAGTGATATTCGCTGTATCTGGAACCTGTTTAACCATTACGATTGAATTAAACATAGGCAATCTCTTTAATTTAGATGAATCTACAAAGATACTAAAATTAAGATTTTCTGAAAAGTGGTTTAAATTTATAGTAGGTAATTAAATGGGAGATGGTGGATAAAACATCCACTATCATTGAATTGATTTCTTGTCTCGATATCCTGTAGGAGTCATACCAACATACTTTTTGAACAACGTATTGAAAGAGGTTTTTGAATTAAACCCAGATTCAATAGCGATAGCTAGGATAGTTAGGTTTTTATTTTCTGGATTCACCAATTCTTGTTTTACTTCACTTATTCTGTATGTGTTTATAAAATCAAAAAAATTCTTCTTTTCTTTTATGTTAATAATCTCTGAAAGATTATGGGTTGAAATTGAAAGTTTAGAAGCTACATCGTTCAAAGTTAGTTTGCTGTTCTTATATAGCTTTTCTTTTTCCATTAGATCAAGGAGTTTTATTCTGTAAAGTTCTGCTTTTTCATTTGTTAGTCCAGATTTTTCATATCTCTCTTGCCTACTAGATTTATTAATATCTTTTGACTGAGATAACTCTGTAACAACGAGCTCGGTAAATACTCCTGAGCGTGAAAGGCCCATATATCCAATCAAGTAAATATATGCCGCTGCAAGAAGTGAAGAGAATCCAAATGATTCAGAAAGACTTGATCCTGCCAACTGAAAAACATTCTCGAAAAGAAATCCAATTGTAATCACTAATGCAAAGTAAGTTGCATTTTTCAACCAATCGAGCTTTAATTTTGAAATTGATGAGTAAATTTCCTTGATATGGTTTTCATATTTATTAGTTATTTTAAGAACCAAGGGTAAGTATACAAATCCTTGTATAATAATTAACCAATTAAATATCACGTACTGAAGCGGGTAGTTTTCAATCATGATTATACTTTGAGCAGCAAAAATATCTTCTTGAGTCATAAAGTAAAAAGGTATTTGGTAAATCTTATAGATAGTAAATGGAGCAAAGTGAAACAGGTCTTTTATCGAAAATTTTTGAGAAAATTCCCCAAGATATTTTGCATAAAGAAAATAGGATGGAAAAATTATAAATTGGATTCCTTCGAGAGTCATAAGTGTTTTAGGATACACATATATTAGTCCCTGGTCAAACATCCAAAGGGAAAGTAGCACAAGCCCATAGGTTATCATTAAAATAAATAGAAAACGATTGGCAAATAGCTTTCTACCTTTGTGAAGAATAAGAAAGGAAAGAAAGAATCCTTGAAATGCTCCGATTAATATAATGTTACCAAGAAGATCAATCTTCAAATAATACTCATTAAAATAATTTGAAATTGCTACTTCAAATTATCAAAACAGAAGTGAACATTCAATCAGCAATATAGATTGACTTTTGTATCTCAGAATTCATACTCAACTCCGAAAATAGGTAACATTCCCCATTGATAAACAACATCTGGTAGATTTTCCGATTGATTCCAATAGTTTGATGCAACATTTTGCCGATTATAAACGTTCCAAACACTGAGATAGATTACTAAGTTTGTATGACTGAAAGTGAATCTTTTATCAACTCGAAGATTTAGAGAATGATATGCTGGAAATCGTTCATCATTGATTCTGTCTTCGTCAATTACTCCTCGGTTCAACTCTTGTGATTTCTGAATATTGAATGGAGTGTATGGTCTTCCTCCAGCATAAATCCAGCGCATGCTAAATTCCCAATAGTAATTAGGTTTGTATCCGCCTTCAATACTGAAGATGAATTTATTATCATAAATTCTATCTCTCCAAATTTGGTCGTCTCCTAAATATTGTGAGTGTGAATAAGATGCACCAACAAGACCGTAAAATTCTTTTGCCAGCTTCTTTTGGATAGTTATCTCAACTCCTTGAGTCTTTGCTTTACCGTTATCATTTACTGAATAAGTATTGAAATAGAAACTTTGTGTACCGTAAAGCTCATCGATCAAAAATAATCCAGGTTGATTGGTATCAATTGGAAAATTTCTATAATTCTTCTGATAAACTTCGAGCTTTAATTGAATACTTTCTAAAAGAAGATGTTCAATTCCCAAAATATAGTGGTCTGAAACAGGGATCTCC
This sequence comes from uncultured Ignavibacteria bacterium, assembly GCA_963751695.1. GTDB lineage: Bacteria > Bacteroidota > Ignavibacteria > Ignavibacteriales > Melioribacteraceae > SZUA-22. The sequence goes on from CAVVVP010000003.1 coordinate 935,136, forward strand.
AAATTCTTGTTTGCTGAATTTGAAACGAGTAATTTTGCGGGAAGATGCTGATAGAATATTCCAGCTGCTGTATTTAATTTTGTTTTCTCGGTGATTGAGAAAGATGCCGAAAGTCGAGGTGATATTTTATTTACAGAAGCATAGGCGAAATAATCTGATCTTAATCCAAGAGTAAATGATAATCTATTTCCAAAATTGTGATTATAACTCGCAAAAGCACTTAAGATGTTGCTGCTAACAGTTTCTTCAATTGTAAAAGACGGTATTGGATTCCCGATGGCATCAGTATAACTTTCGTACCAGTTGTCAAAATCTCCAATTATATGCTTTGCCTCAATTCCATAATTGAGCGAGCTGGTTTTACTAAACTGATAATAGTTCATGTTTCTCAATAAATAGAAACTTTCTGAAGATCGATTAATGAATTGTAGCTCGGCGGAACCAGTTTCATAAAAATCTTCTTTATAATCTGAGATGTTGTATGATAGGGACGTATTTGAATAAGCTTTAGAGTTCCAGAGTTTTCGCCAATTCAAACCAATTGTAGTCTGATAAATATCTTGATCACCATAATAAACCATCTTATTTTCAATTGCATTCCCTTGGTCTGAAGTCATATGATCATCACTAAAAACACCTAGCAAGATCAATTTATTGCTTTCATCAATATCATATACAATCTTTCCTTGTAGATCACCATATGTAGGTGCAGCAGTTGATCCAACATTTATTTGTTTAATTAGGAAGTCTAGATAACTGCGTCTAATAGAGAGCATAAATGTAGCATCGTTTAAAAAGATTGGACCCTCTAATATTCCTCCAAATCCAGTGAAGTTCAAATCTAATTGGCCCGTGAGAAAATCTCTATCTCCCTCTCGAAATATCAAGTTCATTATAGATGACAATTTATTTCCGTAAGCAGCTGAAAATCCTCCTGTAAAAAAGCTTACGTCTTCAATAAAATCGACATTAATAATTCCAATTGCTCCACCCGATGCTCCTTGCGATGGAAAGTGATTTATATTCGGAATTTCAATATTATCAATATAAAAAGTGTTTTCAATTGGACTACCACCTCTTACTGCCAGCGTGTTTGTTCCATCGTCAACTTTTGCAACACTTGGTAAACTCATTAAAATTCTGCTAACATCTCCAGCCGATCCAGGAGACCTTCTGATCTCCTCATTGGAAAGGTTAATACTACTTGTCGGCTGATCGTCATTTTTTTGAAAGTAATTGCTCGAAACCACCACCTCATCAGATTGAACAGTTGATTCATTTAATTCTGAACTGATTGAAGTGGTTCTACTAGAGCGAATAATAATGTCTGTTTTAATGAGTGATTCATACCCCATATAGCGAATTTGGAGAGAATAATTTCCGACTGGGATTTTTTCGATCCTAAAAAATCCATTTTTATCAGTTGCAGCTCCAATGGTTGTGTTCAATAAAATCACATTTGCTCCAATCAAAGTTGATTTTGAATTTCGGTCATAGATTCTTCCCTCCATGCTTCCGAAATATTCTTTTTTCTGCGGAAAGATTGTGATTACAAAGATTAGTTGTATTGTTAGAACACTCAGAAAGATTCGCATAGCATTTTTTCCTATTTTCTATATCACAAATCTAGGAGGTCAGTTTGCAAAGTTCGCACTGTCCAATTGGTTCGTACATACAATTGGTTTTTACCGATGGGTTAGAACTACAAATTAGACATCAATTTGCTTTTTACTAGCGAAAAATTGATAAAACCACGAAGGGAATGATCCAATGATTTTTGAGCCGAGAACTGTTGGTAATGGAAATTGTATGATACTCTTTTCTTTTTCTATTCCCCTTACAATATAATTGGCTGCTTTTTTTGCAGAAACCATAAAATGCATCTTGAATTTATTTTTGTCTGTCATCGGAGTTTTTACAAAACCAGGTTTAATATTAATTACTTTAATATCATATTTTTTTAGGTCAACTGCTAATCCTTCTGAAAAGATTGAAAGAGCTGCTTTACTTGCACAATAAAATCCACTTCCAGAATAGCCTCTATTGTCAGCTAAACTTGAAACTGGTGCAATTATCCCACTTTTTCTCCTCATCATACCTGGTAATAGTTGCTCAATCCAGTATGTAACGGCCAAAAAGTTTATATTAATAGTTTTTTCAGCCTTTTCTGAAGAAAAAGTCTCCGGAGTTACTTTATTATCGACACCTGCATTAAGTATCGCAATATCAACTTTTCCAAAAACATCAATGATTTTTTGATAAGTGGACTCAACTTGATCTTTTAAGCTAACATCACACTTAATTATTTTTACTTCTGCTAATCTATTTTTATCATTTTTTACATATTCCTGGATAAGTTCATTTCTTCTAGCTATAAGAACAAGATTACAACTTGTCTGAAATAATTGCTGGGCAATTGCTTTCCCAATCCCAGTGGAAGCTCCAGTTATCAGAATTGTTTTGTTCTCGAATTTCATATGAATTCTATTAGAAAGTTAGAAATTACTTAGAATTTTAACTATTTACTATAAAAATTATAATTCAGATAGAAAGATACAAATCTTCTTCGTATTTTGGCCCGAAATTTGTATCTTAACAAAAATTATTCCAAAACATTATGATAAGAGATTTTATAAGCAATGACGATGTCCTCATAAATGAGGAAATTTTGAGAAAGAAATTCACCTGCGATCTACAAAAATGTAAAGGTGCTTGCTGTACAATGGAAAGTAATTATGGTGCACCACTTTTAGGAAGCGAAGTTGATAAAATTGAAAAAGTATTAGAAACTGTTAAAAAGTATTTATCGGAAGAACATTTGGATTACTTAAGCAAAAATAATTTCTGGTTCGAAGTTGAAGGCGATCTTATGGTCTCAAGCATCAATAAATGCGAATGTGTGTTTGCTTATTATGAGCGGGACATTGCAAAGTGTGCTATTGAGAAAGCCTACAATGAGTATAAAACAGATTTTATAAAACCAATTTCATGTCATCTTTTTCCGATAAGAATAAACAATTTTGGCGGTGATATACTTAAGTATGAAGAATATTCAGAGTGCAGACCAGCACTTGAGTTGGGGGAAGAAACAAAATTATCAATTGCAGAATTCTGCAAAGACGGACTTTCAAGAATGTATGGTTCGGATTGGTATCAAAAACTAATGAATCCCAATAAGGAGTGAATATGTTATCATTTTCACAAAAATTACTTCAAACTCAAAAGCTTTCTCCACAGCAAATTCAATATCAGAAGTTGCTTCAATTAAATACATTAGCATTAGAACAAAGGATTAAAGCAGAGATCGAGATGAATCCTCTACTTGATGAGCAGTTAGTAGATGAAATTGAAATGACTCAAGATGAAACTGAAGGAGAAATTGCAGAGAGTGGTGACGAAGAGGTTGAATCTGCGGCTGATGATTATGAAATCGAAGACTATATGAATGAGGGAGATCTTGATGCTGACAGAATGAATTATAGTCGTGACGAAGAAGATAAAGGTAAACCTATTGCACCTTATAGAGTTTCGCTAACTGACAAATTATTTGACCAGCTTCATGTTCTTGATGAATCAGAAGAGTTAATAATACTGGGTGAAATGATAATCCAAAGTTTAGATGAAGATGGATATTTTACTCAATCTCTTGAAAGCATTGTTGAAGATCTTGATCTATTCGACCATATAAAAATATCAATGGACGATGCAGAGCGTTTGCTAAGAACTATACAAACCTTTGATCCTCTAGGAATTGCATGTAGAAATTTGCAGGAGTGTCTTTTAATCCAGCTTAAGAATACAGATTATGATCCATACTACTCATACTTGGCAGAGCAGATTTTAACAGAATTTTATGAAGATTTTGCAAATAAAAGATTCGAAATAATTGAAAAGAAATTAGATCTAACGAATGAAACTTTAAAGAAAACTTTTGACATAATTTATAAGCTAAATCCAAAGCCTGGTGAGGGTAACATTGGTGTCGAAGAAGCAAATCAGATTTCCCCAGATTTTTCTATAGAGAAGATCGAAAATAATTTTATTGTAACCCTTAACGATAGAAGCGTACCCTCTGTTACAATTAACCAAACTTATCTTGAGATGCTTAATACGAACAAGAGAAAAAGAAAAATAGATCCTCAAAAGAAAGATGCGCATAAATTTCTTCGCGAAAAATTTGAATCTGCTAAATGGTTTATTGCTTCCATTAATCAAAGGCGGCATACTTTACTTTCAATCATGAGAGCGATTTTGGAAAAACAATATGAATTTTTTGAAATCGGACCAAAAGCTTTGAAACCAATGATCTATAAAGACATAGCGGATGAGATTGGAATGGATATTTCTACAATCAGTCGTGTTGTAAATGGGAAGTATGTTCAAAGTCCTGTCGGAATTCATGAACTTAAATATTTTTTCAGTGAAGGATTGTCTACAGATTCTGGTAGCGAGATATCTAACAAACATATTAAAGAGCTAATAAAAGATATAATCACTGGAGAATCTAAAAAATCACCATTCAGCGACGATAAAATAGCAAAGCTATTAAATGACAAGGGAATAAACATTGCAAGAAGAACTGTAGCTAAATACAGAGAGTCAATGATGCTTCCAGTTGCAAGACTCCGAAAGGAAATTTAGTATTGTTTTTTGATATCCTATTTATAACTTTTTTATTTTTACTTTTTGCCGCCTCACATACATTTCTTGCTCTTTAAAAACGAAGAAGAAATTAGTAGAAAAACTTGGTGATAAAATAGCATTTTATCGTCTTTTCTATAATATCTCATCAATAATCACACTTCTTTTTATTTACACTATTTCTCCAAAACCAAGTGCAATAATATATGATTTGCAATTTCCATTGGACTTAGTGATTTTTGTACTCCAAATTTTTTCAGCTTTTGGATTAATATGGGGAATCAGTAAGGTAAATTTGCGAGAGTTTTTGGGAATATCCCAAATAGAGAGATACATTGATAACAGATACAATGCAGATGAACTTGATGAAAAATTGGAATTAGTAATTGAAGGACCTTTTCGATTCTCCAGACATCCAATCTATCTGTTTACAATTCTTTTTCTAGCTCTTCGTCCAACAATGGATCTTTTTTATTTAGTTTTCTTTCTAAACATCTCACTCTATTTTTATACAGGGTCTTATTTTGAAGAAAGAAAATTATTGGAAATATTCGGTCGCCGATATCAAGAATATCAAAATTCGGTTTCAAGATTGTTTCCGACAAGGATTTTTAAGAACAAGAAATAGTTAATGAAAATTTATTCTTTAGTTTTCCTTTTAATTCTTACTTCACATATTATTGCTCAGGAAAAAGACGAAATTATTGCCGAAGTTGGTTCAATTAAAATCACTGCTGAGGAATTTAAAAAGAGATATGAATTTGTCCCTCATATTGGTAGACATATTAAAGGACGAGAAGAGAGATTAAAAGCAGAAACAATATATTCCATAATTGCTGAAAAGCTGTGGGCTTTAGAGGCTGAGGAACTTGGTTATGATTCTTCCGCAGTAATGAAATATACTTTTCAATCAGTTGAAGATCTGCACCTCCGTGATGCACTATATCGAAAAGAGATAAAATCTAAACTCTCCAAAGATCCAGAAAAATATATAGAAGCAAAAAAACGAGCACTGGTTTATTTGAATACAAGATTTATTTTTGCTCCAGATCAAATCGAAATAGTAAGAGTTTATAGCAAACTACAAAATGGAGACTCATTCGATTCTCTACTTTCACTTAGGGGAGAAGCTGCTGTTCAGAAAGAAGCCCCATATCAAATACACTTCGGGCAAATGTCAGAATATGCTGAAGATTCAGTTTATAGTTTAAAGATCGGAGAATTCAGCAGTCCATTAAAATCGCCTGATGGATGGTATATATTTAAGTTGATCTCTGTTGAACCTGAAATAATTGAAAACGACAAACATGTCAAAAACATGGAAAAACGAGTTCGTCAAATTGTGGAAGCACGAGAAGAGGAGAATGTTTATCAGAATTATTACAAATCATTTTTTCCAGGACGTAAAGTAGAAGCAAATGGAGAAATATTTTGGAGTTTTTCTGACAAGATAATTCAAGCGTTAGCAGAGAGAAGAATTAAAGCCGAAGTTAAAGATGGAAAATCTGTGCACCTCGAAACTGAGGATTTTTATAAAATTAAAAATCAGTTTGGTTCAGATTCATTGAATATGATATTTATTCAGTTTGAAGAAGATCCTATAACGCTCGGAAAATTTCTCTACTTTTTTGCATTCGAGGGGTTTTTCTCTAGCTCAAATGATCCCGACATAATAAGATCACAGCTAAACGGAAGGGTTAGAAGATACATCGAACTCGAACTACTTACTCGCGAAGCAAATAAAAAAGGGATGAAAGATGATCAGGAAGTTAGTAATGATATTAAAATATGGAAAGATTATTATTTAGGAACTTTATACAAACAAACTCTTTTTAATTCGTCTAATGTTTCTGAAGAAGAAGTATACAACTATTACAATGAAAAAAAGGATTCTGAAAATCTTGCGACACAAGTTAAGATCATAGAAATAAGAACTAAAAATCTGGATGAGTTAGAGTTAATTTTTAACGAAATAGATCAGGGAATCGAGTTTGAGGAGATAAAAAGTAAATTTAACTCTTATAAGAGTGAAAATGATGAAATTGAATATTTCCCAATTACATCTAGAGGGGAAGTTGGAAGAATTGCTGGGACACTAGAAATTGGTGAGGTTTATGGTCCGATTGAAATTGAGAATGAATATATTGTTTTCAAATTAATTGATAAGATGGAGAGTAAAGAAACAATCCCTGATTCATTCGAAGACATTAAGGATGAATTTAAAAAACAGTTAAAATCTGAGCGGGTAAGTGAAAAAATGATTGGCAATACAGTCAAGCTTGCAAACAAATATGGTGTTAAAGTAAATGAGAAGTTGCTATACAACATGAATGTTATAAATTACAATATGGTAGTATACAGATATATGGGCTTTGGTGGAAAACTTCTTGCTGTTCCTCTAACTCCAACTTTTATTCAATGGGTTGAGCAGTGGCAGAGAAGTCAATCTGAGTTACCATAATAAGAACAAATTTTGAGAAAAGAGGAAATACAATGAAAAGAAAAATTAGATCAACAACAATTTTGGGATTGATACATAAGGGGAAAGCTGTAATTGGAGGTGACGGACAAGTTACTCTTGGCAATACAGTTGTTAAGCACAGCTCTACTAAAATAAGAAAGCTCTACAATGGTAAAGTACTTTGTGGTTTTGCTGGTTCGGCAGCAGATGCATTCACACTCCTTGGCAGATTTGAAGAAAAACTGGAGCAATATAGAGGAAATGTTAATAGATCAGTTGTTGAACTCGCAAAAGATTGGCGAACTGATAAGTATCTGCGAAGATTAGAGGCAATGTTGGCAGTGGTTTCTGAGGACCAATCATTTATTGTATCTGGAACTGGCGATGTAATTGAACCAGATGACACAATTGTTGCAATAGGTTCTGGCGGCATGTATGCACTTTCTGCCGCAAGAATGCTAACTAAGTATAGCGATCTTACTGCTAAAGAAATTGTTGAGGAAGCATTGAGAACAGCGGGTGATATTTGTATATATACAAACGATAACATCAACGTTGAAGAAATAGAAAAATAATTTTAGGATATAAGAATGAAAAAATTGAATAATAATTTGACACCATCACAGACAGTTGCTGAATTGGATAAGTATATAATTGGACAAGATGATGCCAAAAGGGCAGTAGCTATAGCAATGAGAAATAGATGGAGAAGGCAACAGGTTGATGAGTCTCTTCGTGAAGAAATAATGCCAAATAATATAATTCTTATTGGACCAACTGGTGTTGGTAAAACTGAAATAGCTAGAAGATTAGCCAAACTCTCTGGAGCTCCATTTGTAAAAGTTGAAGCATCAAAATTTACAGAAGTTGGATATGTCGGGCGTGATGTTGAATCAATGATTAGAGATTTAACAGAAATTGCAGTAAATCTTGTCAGAACAGAAAAACAAGAGCAAGTCTTAGAGAAAGCCACAAAAATGGCTGAAGATAGAATCTTGGACATACTCATTCCTCCAGTTAGAAGACCGGCTACTTCAACTGCAACCGAGCAAAACGATGAAGCAAACAGAGAAGCTTTACAGAACGAGAAAACTCGTGACTGGATGAGAGAAAAGCTGAAAAAAGGTGAAATGGATGATAAGATGATTGAATTTGATATCACCGCACCTTCAGTTGGCGTTCAGGTAATGGGACCAATGGGTGGAATGGATGATATGGGAATGAACATCCAAGAGATCGTCAGTAGTATGATGCCGAAAAAAAAGAAAAAAAGAAAAACTACAATTAAAGATGCTCGAAAAATTCTTGCTCAAGAAGAAGCTCAGAAACTAATTGATATGGACGCTGTTCAAAGTGAAGCTATTAAACTTGTCCAAGATTCTGGTATGGTCTTTATTGATGAAATTGATAAAGTTGCCGGCAGTACTGAGTCTAGAGGACCAGACGTATCACGTGAAGGTGTACAGAGAGATCTGCTTCCGATTGTAGAGGGCTCAACTGTTAATACAAAGCACGGAGCTGTAAAGACTGATCATATACTGTTTCTTGCTTCTGGGGCTTTCCATGTTTCCAAACCATCGGATTTGATCCCAGAATTGCAAGGTAGATTTCCAATTAGAGTTGAATTGAGGAGTTTGTTGGAAGAAGATTTTATTAAAATTTTGACTATACCAGAAAACGCTCTACTAAAGCAATATGCTGCATTGCTCAAAACAGAGGGAGTCGAAGTACAATTTACAGATGACGCAATTCAAGAAGTAGCCAAAACAGCAGCATATGTGAACGAAGAAGTCGAAAATATTGGAGCAAGAAGACTTCATACAATTTTAACGACATTGCTCGAAGATATCCTTTTCGATCTTCCAGATAAAATTGAATCTAACGAAATAACCATTGATGGCAACTTAGTAAAGGATAAATTGGAAGCAATTGTAAAGGATCGTGATTTAAGCAAGTATATTCTCTAAGTTTTAAATAGATATGTTATTACTTGATCTTTCTGTTATTTATTTCAACTTTGCCAAATCAGGAAACTTGAAAGAATTATTTTTGTCTTCTTTGTAACTTTCTAATATATATATCAGTCTAAATGGTGTAATTATTTTGGAGAGATAGATGAAATTGTTAGTAATTACTTCTATATTATTTATTGGGTCACTTAATTTAATCGCACAAACATCTCTGTTTAATAAATCACTCAAAAAAACAATCAATAGTTCAAATGAAACTAAGGTGATTGATTGCTCTTACTGGAGCATTGATATCCCAGCGAGCACATGGGGAATCAGCTTTGGAAATTCTTATAATTATAACGGAGTACGTTTTAACTATAGAGACTGCGACATAGGAACCATCAATGGAATCAATTTCACTATTTGGGATTCTCCATCTGTAACAAATTCCACGGTAAACGGAATATCGATTGGAGGTATGCCACATGCTTCTAACTTAAATGGGTTGAATCTTGGGCTTGGTCTTTTAGGAGAGGAACAGGTAAATGGGATAAACCTTGGTATTTTAGCAGCAATTTCGAACGGTGATATAAAAGGTATTAATTTTGGAGGATTAGCCTTGGTCTCAAATGGGGATATTGGAGGAGTCAATTTTGGAGGTCTTGCCCAAGTAGCTAATGGAGATCTTTATGGACTTAACGTTGGAGGTATTGCACTCGTATCGAATGGTGATCTTGCTGGGTTTAATGTTGGTGGGTTAGCATTGGTAGCTAATGGAGAACTTGCTGGAGCAAATATTAGTTTATTAGCATCCGTGGCTAATGAAAATATGGCCGGATTAAATTTAAGTGGATTGGCGTTAGTATCTTCCGGTAAGTTAGGAGGTATAAATGTTGGGGGGCTTGCTGTTGTCGGGATAGAGAGTATTTATGGATTGAGCGTAACGCTTGGTCAAATCAACTCTGAAGATGAAATTTGGGGACTTTCAGTTTCAGGCTACAAAACAGAGACATTTGATTTTACTGGAGCTAACTTTACAATTGCATGGACTGAAATACAAGAGTTAAATGGTTTTTCGTTTGCAGTATATAACAGAATATACGGTGAACAAAATGGTTTAACCATTGGTATCGTAAACTATGCGAAAAATTTGAGTGGAATTCAAATAGGATTGATAAACATTGCTGAAAATAATGAAGGAATTTTTAAAATACTTCCATTTGTTAATGCAAATCTTTAAGTAAATTTCATTTTAGATCATTATTTCTTTTCTCTTCAAAAAATGAGTCGTCAATTCCTTGATTGACAATATAATTGCTGTACTCCAATTTCACAGTACCACTTATCTTACTATTAGAGAGCTTTTTGTCAGCCTGATTTTGATCTTCATTCTTTGAATCTGATTTATCCTTATTCGTCTGAAATGTAAATTTTGCTTCTGAAGGTAGAACTCTCTCAATAGCATCATTATAGCGGAGTTGCACTTCAATTAAACCGACAGACTTTGTATTCATCTCAATCTTTCTTATCACTTTAATAAGTGGATCGATCCACAATGTTGTTAGTATGATATCGGTAGTGTCAGACATGGGAATGACTTTTATTACCTCAACTTGAAAATTTTCAAATTTATCTGATCTAATGTAAATAGGTGAATAGTCAGATTCTAAAAGCTCAGTTGGAAAAAAGTTTAATCCTTGCTTTGGGATAAGTGCAAATCCATCAGACTCTATCTTCACCTTGTTAGGTTGTTTAAAGTAAACCTTAGCATTTGTTGTTGGAGCTTTAAGAATTGTGATATCGATGCTGACACTCACATCAACTGAATAATCAGTAACTGTTTGAAAATTATTCTTAAGCAACCTTATCAATTCCTCTGGGTCATTGTTCTGTGCAATCAATGATGTTGAAAATAATATTGCGAATAAAAATGTTTTCTTCATATTATGATAATATATCTTTCTTGACAAAAATTATGAGAGTAAGCAAATACAAACTTACAATATGACCCACAAGAATTATTCCTGAATAAATAATTTCTGAAACATTTACTGGATCAGTAAAAAAATTGTCCCAGGCCGACATATGATTTACGAACAAGTATGGCTTAATTGAGCTTAGGAAATCAGTGTTGATTGCCGAAATAATTAGAAAAACAATAATAACGGTCATCGATGCAATAATTGGCCCAATAGCATTTTCAACAAGTGAGCTGAATAAAATTGAAAGCGCCAAAACTGTTGTCATGCTTAGAGAAGCGTAGATATAAGCTAGTATAAATCTCCAAAGAATATCGTTTTTCGCAAAAATATAAAGCTTGTCCTGAAGTACGAATAACTCTCCATTTCCCAAGACAAGAATACTTACTCCAAGACTCATAACTAACAAGAAGATAAGCAGGAGATTTGTGTATATAAATCCAGCTATAAATTTTGCGGCAATAAAACTTGAGCGAGAGATTGGACGTGTAAGCATAATTCTGTAAGTACCACCAGCAGCTTCTCCAGCGAGAAGATCACCACCAACCAAAACTATTAGAAAAGGTATATGGACATAAAGAGTTTTAAGAATCATATAAGCAATTAAATTACCATTAAGTAAATTTCCGGTTAACTCAAATACATCTCTTAAGCTTCTGGTAGCAAAGTTGATATAATTTTCCCCTTCAAAATACAGAGCCAACTGTATAACAAGTGTTAAGCCTGCAATTGCGAAGAAACCAATATACGTTCTCCATTTATGGAATATCTTTGAAAGCTCAATAGCGACAAGTGTTTTCAATCTGTCGCCTCATTTGTAATTTTCAAAAAATAATCTTCTAGTGAGCGAATGGGGACAAGGGAATTCACATCAACGTTGTTTTCAACAAGAAATTTATTGAGAGAGGAGATCTGTTCCTTTTCTAATTCAAATACGATCTTATTATTCTCAATTTCAATAAACTGCTTGCTCCAACTTGAATTATTCACTAAGGCCATAGCTTTATGAACATCATCTACTTCAACTCTAACTTTCATTTCGCTTGAGTTTAGGAGTTCTTCGACATTTCCTTCAACTTGTGTCTTTCCGTTGTTTATTATTATCATTCTACTAGCTACCAGCTCGATCTCTTTTAAAATGTGTGAAGATAGAAAAATGGTCTTCTTCTCGTTTTCGCTTAAATGAATAATCAGTTCCCGAATTTCTTTAATTCCTTGAGGGTCAAGGCCCGTTGTTGGTTCATCCAAAATAATAAGTTCTGGATCGTGCAGTAAAGCTTGGGCAATACCGAGTCTTTGTTTCATTCCGTGTGAGTAGGTTTTAACTTTGCTATGTCTGCGCCTATCCAAGCCGACAAGTTTCAATACTTCTCTTATTCGTTTCTTTGTTACGTCAGTTTTTGAAAGTTTTCCAAGTAATTCAAGATTTTTGTAACCAGAGAAATATAAATAGAAATCCGGTTTCTCAACAATTGCACCAATTTTGGATAAAATTGGCTTTGGGTCATTTTTGATTGACTCATCAAATATTTTTATCTTCCCGGAGGTTGGTTTAATAAGAGAAAGAAGCATTCGGATGGTTGTACTTTTACCTGCTCCATTTGGACCAAGAAATCCAATCACATCACCTCGATAAACAGAAAGATCTAGATCTTTAACGGCAGTGATGGAACCGTATTTCTTTGTTAGTCCTTTAACTTCAATTATTTTTTCTGCACTTAAAGCTTCGGCTGCCATTTAATCAACTATTATAATTCTCTGGAAGAGTAAATTGAAAATAATTAAATCTTTAAAAAAACTTCTATCATTAAAAAAACAACTTTGGATACAAATCCAAATGTAGGAAAAAATAGGAATTTTGCGCATCATTCTTTGAATTGAGTCACTTCTAGTTCATTCTGGGGATCAACTAACCGTAAATACAATCCCCAGCTAGCTCCTATATTCTCAATTTTTGCTAATATTCTATTCTTGCCTTTCTTCAACTTGATCTTTAGCATTTCTTGATCTGCGACAGCGTTTCTTGGGACGTGCTTGTTATAGACCACCTCATGATTCACCCATAGCTTTGCACCATCATTACTTCCTAAAGTAATTTGAATTTCACGTTCATCTGGACTTTCGATCTCTGAATACGCATAAGCAATTCCTTCAGCTTTCGGGCTTACGTCTGAATTTCTTTTACTAAATACATTGATTAAATTTAAGTAACCATCTGAAGAAGAAGTTTCACTTTCCCAATTCACCTGTCCAACTTTACCGATATAAGTTTGATCAAAATCTATAACCTCCTCTGGTGGATAAACCTCTTCCAGCCCAACTCCATATTCAAATATTCCGATTACCTTCCAATCCCGTATGAAACCAGAATCTGTTTTATGGATTTCCCACCAATCGTGAATTGGGCCTGGTCTATTCAATACTTCCATATTTTCTAATGGATGTCCTTGGTCATCTAATTTAAAGACACTCATAGCATTATCGCGTAAAAACATTCGCGCAATTACAATTGCTTCATCATCAGACAAATAGCGATCACGAACTTTTTCAATTAGAACATCTGCAATTATTTGCCGTGCCATTACTGAATGTGCATACACCGCTTCTACAAAATCATAGTCTCCTCCAAATCCCATAATTTTATTCGCAGGCACTGTTTCTATCCACTCATGCAGATATCTTTTGCTATAGGAGGGGGAAATGACATAGGACCAGCACATATCAATAAATACATTAGGAAAATTCTTAGCAAGCGTACCTAACTCTGCACCGTATGGATAACTAGCGTGGAACAAGATGAAATTAACATTAGGATATTCAAAAAACAAGTTAACTAGATGAGTAGGTTTAGAATTTGTAATAGTATTCCCGTTTCCTGCGTGCAGGCCAGTATGAATTTGAATTGGTAGATCGAATTCATCAACAAGATCTAAAACTCGATGCATTATATAGTCTTGTAGCGCTTTTATATTTTCAGCGCTAACACTAGACTTGTTTAATAATGAGTTAAATATCTCAATTGCTTTTTTTTCAGAAACATTGTCGTATTTAAGAATCCTATTGTATGCAAGTCCTGACTTAACTCCAACTGCTCCAATTTCAACAGCAGAAGTAAAAGCTTTACGCAAAGCATTTTTAAAATCATCAATCGTTTTTACTTGAATATCATACTGGGCTCCAAGATCAATAATTTCTGAGCCAGAGGAGATAGAAATAAAATTATCAAATCTTTCAACATGACGAAAATAATTCTGATCAAACTTCCTGTGACCCATATCTTGAATTGATAATTCAATTTTAGCTTTCTCTTTCAAAATGCTTCTATATAAGCCAGCTTTACTAGCATCTCGCATTTTTGATGATAATTCTTCAATAGTAGTTTCATTAATATCTGAAACTCCATATAAATCTCGAGCTGCAATTAGGGGAACTCTGCCATAACCAGTACTGCGCATTGCTTCATAAAGCGGATGAAATAATTGCCATCTATCAGTTAATGGTAAAGAAGTATTATAAACTAATTCAACTATTCCTTTATAATCGTTATTACTTGCTGAGATAAGATCTTCTTTTGCGTAATGCCTAAAGAGGTATGTAAAATCTACATTTGCAGAAGACTTTAACCGCTCGTCTTCTCTAGCCAAATGTTCGTGTGTGTCAATAATTTGTATTTCGCTAATTGCCTGTTTTATTCGTACTTCAAAATCAGCATCTGGAGGATCAACTATTTGAACTTGCGAGAAAACCGTGTTGACTATCAGAAAACTGAAAAGCAGGAACGGCATATAGCACATTGCTTTATTCAACTATTTCTAATTTTGTTCTAACTTTTTTCTTAGCGCCGATTGCCGTTAGCAATGTACGCATTGCCTGAACGTTTCTTCCCTGTTTGCCAATTACTTTTCCAATATCATTTTTTGCAACCTTTAGTGTTAACTCCATATTGTTTTCGTCAATTGGCCTTTCTTCTACGATTACGCTCTCTGGTTCATCAACTAATTGTTTTGCAATGTGCTCAATAAATTCCTTCATCAGAATACCTCAGTTAATTTTAGTCAGTGATGATACAATTTAACTTAGTGATTAATTATTGTAAGTTCAAATGATTGTATTCAATAATGTGAACAAAATTGAATGATCATCGGGATAATTATAAGTCATTTTCAATTGATTTTAACCGCGAAATAATAATCTCAATTTCATCATCAAAGAGTGTCATTGGATTTATATATAAGTGTCCTTGATCAACCAATGTAAATATTGAAGGGGCTCCACTCCTGAGTGCTTGAGAAATCCGGTCTAAAGGTATATCTGCTTTTTTTAATTTTACCTCAGCTCTTGCCATTGGTTGCCCAGCTTCGTTAGGGAAGGTTCGTATAATATCAAAAAAACTACTTTGTTTTGAGAACTCAACCAGTTTTGCAATTTGATTTTCAACCCACTGGTTTCGCTTGTTATGATCCATTGTTATATATTGCTCAACGGCAGAAAAGAGGCCCACAATTTCTTCACGACCAGTTTTCAACATTCTCCCAATTCCATAATTGAAAAAATTAATTTCTTCAAACTTAGAAAGAAATTGTTCCTTACCTACAATTAGTCCAGATGATTGTGGTCCTCTTAAATCTTTACCTCCACTAAACAATGCAGCCGTAGCACCCTGCTTAGTAAAACTCCAAAGATTTTCTACAGGGGGCAATTGAGCGGCAGCATCAACAACAACTGAAATATTTCTATTTTTAGCGATTTCGATTGTTGTTTCTAAATCAAGTCCTCCTTCAGCAATCCAGCCGCCTTTATTAGAGAAAATAAAAAAGATTCCTGCAGTTTTTTCGTTAATAGCACTATTTAAATCTTCGGCTTTAGAAATGTGCAAAGTATTCGGGTAACCAACTTCTTTTATCGTAACCCCCAATTGTCGAATACTCCAATCATATGGATTTCTATGTGCAGCAAACATTATAATTTCATGACTACATATTTCCTCGAACGACAATTCATTAAATGATCGACCAGTCTTCAGTGCTATACAACAAGCTGTTGCAATGTAAAGTCCAGAAGCGGCTCCATTACAAACACATGCTGCTTCATTATTTGTAAGCTTTGCTAATCTTTTATTTACTACAATTTGTAATTCTTTGATGTCCACATGCGACCGAGCTGCTTCGGCCATATCCTTCAAAGTTTTTTCACTCATTCTAGATCCGCCAACTTTAGTGTAGGTGCCAGCGGCATTGATCATTGGTGAAATATCTAAATACTTGTAAATGGAGTTATCCATTTAACCTCACGCTATTATTTCTTGCTATTTTCTAATCCGTATACAAGACCAACCATTCTTTCTTCAGGATATGGTTTTGTAAATAAACTGACTATTATTGTTACTAAAAACCCAACAACGAATGACCACCATGAAACATATAAAAATGGATCTTGGATGGTAAATAAAGAATCTTCGAATTGATACATCAGAAAAGATGACAATATACCAACAATGAAACCAGATAGTCCGCCCCATTGTGTGGCACCTTTCCAAAGAATTCCTAGAAGAAGTATTGAAAATATCGGACCCTGAAAATATGACAAAAATGTTTGTACGGCAACATAAACTCCTTCAAAATAGCTGCTTACGGGAGCAGATAGAGTTCCAAAAATTAATATAACGAGAGTAACCACTTTTCCAACAAATAAGTAGTGCTTGTCCTGGGCGGTTTTCATAAAATATTTTTGATAGATATCTTTTGTAAACAGAGTTGCAGTAGAATTCAGCATTGAGTCGATACTGGACATCAATCCTGCAAAAAAGGCTGCAAACATTAACCCGATCAATCCAGGTGGCAAAATCTCTTTGATCATTTTGGGCAAAGCCTGGTCTCCATCTTCTAAGTCTGGAAGCATCACAATTGCAACAAGTCCCGGCAATAGAACCAACACTGGAATGAACATTTTTAAAAATCCTGCAAATACCATACTTGCTTTTGCATGCCATTCATTTTTGGCAGTCAAGCATCTTTGTACTATTGTCTGATTACCTATCATATAAGCTGTTGCCATTACAAAGGTCAATCCGAAGAGAATTCCTGTCCATGGGAAGGGAGTATTTGTATCAGTTGGTTGGATTAACTTAAAATGATTTTGGTACTCCGGTCCTAGATCATGAATTTTGGTTACTAGTCCTTCCCATCCACCAACGTAATATAAAGAGAGGAATACGAGTGTAAAACCACCAACAAACATAATTATCATCTGTACAACATCAGTCATTACAACTGCCGTGATACCACCAAAATAGGTATATAAGCCAGTTACCGCAACTGTTATTAATATGGAAAGCCAAATTGGCCATCCCATCAACGTTTCGAGTAATATTCCACTGGCCCAAAATATAATTCCAAGATTGAGTGAAAAGAAAATAATCCACGTAATCGCTGCAGTTGTTTGAACATAAGAATTATAACGCCGACCCAAATATTCTGGAATAGTATAAAGTTTTGCTTTCCAAAAGTATGGTACGAAAATAAATGCCGCAAGGAGCATAGCTGGAACTGAACCGATCCAATCGAAGTTCGCTGGTGAAAGTCCAAATCTGTATGCCTGTCCAGAAACACCAACAAAATCAAGTGCCCCAATATCGGATACAACGATAGACATTCCAATTGCCCAAAACGGCAATGATTTACCGCCGAGAAAATAATCTTCAGAACTACTAACATATTTTCGGAAGTACAATCCAAGTACCAACAATCCGATAATATAGCTTATGACAACAAAATAGTCTATACCATGAAGCATGTAAGAAATCCTTTAAACATTATTATTAGCGTCTAGATTTATTAGTTTAAAATAATTTTGACAAGCTAACCTTTGGAAGGGTCAAATACTTCAACAAAATCGTTTAAACAAGTAAACACTTTTTCTTTCTTTCCCTCAATTTCTTGATGTAGATCAAGGAGTTCTTGTGCATGCTCCACTGATCCATTTATTACTTCTTCAGAACTACTGATCTTTATGGCTTCCAGATACGAGTCTATCTTATGATTAAATTCATCAATGAGTTTTGTGATTTCAGTTTTCATTTGAGATGTACTGATTTTATCGGACATATTAAGCTCTCCTCTAGCTTTTATGGTTCTTTAATTCCGCTTCTACAAGTCAATCATTATAAAAGAATTCCTATCCTTTACAACTTATAAAATTGGTTGGATTTTTCAAAAAAGATTAAATAGTATAGGGTGAGTAATTTGCTAGGAAACAATTTCACATTTTTGAAATACTTCATTTTCATATTAACGTTAATTGATTAAATCTTAAATTACAAGTATTTTAATTTGTCGTTTCAAATATGACTATTTAGTTGTAATTATTAGTATTGGAAATCTTTCTTCAATTTTTTAAGGAAACTTTAATATGAATAGACGTAAGTTTATTAAGGGAGCCTCAGCGGCAGGTGCTGGTTTAATGATATTACCAGGAAGTATATTTGGCAAGAAAAATGCTCCAAGTGATAAATTAAATATTGCGTTGATCGGTGTTCATGGAAGAGCTCTTGCTCATTATGCGGGACTTAAAAACGAAAATGTTGTTGCGCTATGTGATGTTGATGAGAAACATCTTGCACTTGCTTCTAAAGAATTTCCAAAAGCAAAGCATTATTCAGATTGGAGAAAGTGTTTAGATCAAAAAGATCTTGATGCCGTAGTTTGTTGCACACCAGACCATTCGCATGCTTTTGTCGGAACTTGGGCAATGAACCGAGGACTTCATTTATATCTTGAAAAACCAATGGGTCTTTGTGTCGAGGAAGTAAGATTAGTTAGAGAGACATATTTAAAAAGCAAAGATAAAATTGCGGTTCAGCATGGAACTCAACGTCATGCTAAACCCAATTTCGATAGAGTTAGAGAACTGATTCGTGGTGGAAGTATCGGAGAACTCTCTGCTGTCCATGCTTGGGGAAATAGGCAACTGCGGAAACCTGGGTATCCACCAGCACTTGGTAAACCTCCAAGTACACTCAATTATGATCTTTGGCTTGGTCCATCTCAATTTCACCCCTATAATCCAGATTACTTTGCTGGTAAGCCTGGCTTAAATTGCTTGCAGTGGAATATGTACTGGGATTTTGGTACTGGACAAGTAGGAGACATGGGAAGTCATACAATGGATCTTGCTTGGAATGCAATTGATGTCGGAATTCCTACCTCTGCTAATGCAACTGGGGAAGAGTATAATCCGGAAGTTACACCTGTTGAACTCAAAGCTAGTTTCATACATCCAGCAAATGATTGGCATCCGGAGATTGATGTTACTTGGTACCAGGGAGGGGCCATGCCAAACTCACCTATGGAATTTGTTGATTTAAATAAGATAGGCCATGGAGTGTTGTTCAAGGGGAGCAAGGGATTTCTTGTATCATCATTTGATAATCGTATGCTTATACCTTATGGAAATGAAGCAGATCTAACATATTATGATCCACCAGAAGAAGACGAAGTAATAGCCCCTATGGGAGATTTCCAGCAAGAGTGGATTGATGCATGCAAAGGAGATTTGAAAACCTCTTGTGATTTTAAGTATTCAGGCGACATGATGGAGCAGATGATGCTCGGGCTTGTTTCATACAGAGTTGGCAAAGAAATTCAGTATGATGGCGCCAGTGGTAAAGTTACTAATAGTGATGAAGCCAATGAGTTGCTAAAGCGCAAATATAGATCAGGATGGGTACTGAACGGTTAATTTACTTTGAACTATAAAACTTAATTATTTTCCTATATATATTTTAATAGGTTTGCAAGAATGCGACTAATTACTATTCTGTTTTTTGTGCTTTTAATAATTGTTAATTCACTATCTGCAAAGGATTACAATCCACAACAGAGACCAACTGAAAAACCAACAAAAGTCGAATTCCGTATTTTTATTGCTGATGTAGAAAGTATTGACAACATTGGTCAAAAATTCTCTACAGATTTTTTTCTTCGCTTGGAATGGGAAGATAAAAGATTAATTGGGAGAGAGGGAACAATACCTATTAATGAGATCTGGAATCCATACATTCAAATATTCAACTCCCGAGATGTAGATGTTCGACTTCCAGAAGTAGTTACTGTATTTGAAGGTGGAAAAGTTCGTTATTTCCAAAGATATTATGGTACTTTTGCTAGTATGCTGAACTTCAAAAAATTTCCTTTTGACATTCAGACTCTTGAGCTAAAATTTCTTTCTTTAGCTTACAGTAATTCTGAAATCGAATTTGTTTTGGATACTCATGGAAAAACTGAAAATTATTCGCTCTCAGGTTGGACCCTTGAGCGCGGAGTGGTTTCAATCAAGCCAATAGTAGCTTCTTTTGATAAAGGAAACACAGAAGAAGTTAATCGTGCAGCGATAACATTTTCAATGAATGCCACAAGACACATTTCTTTCTATTGGTATAAGGTTGTTGCTCCAATGGCTATTATTGTCCTTCTTTCTTGGGCTGTCTTTTTTATTGATCCTTCACAAGTGGGTGCACAAGTTGGAGTGTCTGCAACATCAATTTTAACATTAATTGCTTTTTTACTTAGACTGGAAAATTTAATTCCTCCAATATCATATTTAACAGTACTTGATTACTTCATTTTTATCACACTATTTCTAGTCTTTCTGGCATATTTAGAAGCTCTAGTTAGCACTTCATTCGCTTTAGGCGGTAAGAAGGAAATTGCACTAAAAATGGATTTATGGTCAAGATTTGTTTTTCCCTCAGTCTTTTTAATAATAATTGTACTTTTTTGGATTCTATAGAGCATGACCAAAAGTAAACTAGTTGAAAATGAGTATCATTCAAGGATTAACAGAGCAATAGATTTTATAGAAACAAATGTTGAGAAGCAGTTTTCTCTTGAAGATCTTGCTTCAGCAGCAAATTTTTCGAAATTTCATTTCAATCGAATTTTTTCTTCTTGCATGGGCGAAACACCTTTTCAGTTTATAATGCGTATCAGAATCGAAAGAGCTGCTTCACTTCTAATTACAAACTCTAAAGAAAGCATAACTCAAATAGCATTTAAGTGCGGGTTCACAGAACTTGCAGTGTTTTCAAGAAATTTTAAAAAATATTTTGGAAAATCTGCATCTTCTTATCGGGTTGAAAAGATTAGCAATATTAGTCAAATGATTAGCAATAAAGATAAAGCTCGGCAAAAAGCAGAAGCATATTTTTGTCCTAATTCCAACAAAATAAAATGGAGGACAAAAATGAAACTAAACAAATCAGTAGAAGTAAGACAAATTCCCCAAATGACGGTTGCCTATTTAAGGCATACGGGTCCTTACAAGGGAGATGAAAGCTTATTTGAAAAATTGTGGAATCAATTATTTACTTGGGCTGGTCCTAGAGGGTTAATTGAAGGACCAGATTTCAAATCTTTAGTGATTTATCACGATGATCCAAATGTTACTGAAGAGAGTAAGCTTAGAATGAGTGTATGCATTTCGGTACCACCTGAGACTGAAGTTGATGGAGTTTTTGGAAAAATGGAAATCCAATCTGGAAAGTATGTTGTTGCTCGATTTGTTGTTAATGTATCTCAATTTCAAGAAGCTTGGGAATGGGTATATGGAACATGGTTCCCAACAAGTGGTTACCAACCTGATGATGGTCCTTGTTTCGAAATGTGTCCAGAAGATCCTAAAGATGGTAATTTTACTGTTGATATTTGTGTACCCGTTAAACCGCTCTAGAAATTATCCCGATGTTTTTCATCGGGTTCTTTTTTTAGTATCACAATTCTTTTTAAATTGGATATAAAACAATTAATTAACTAAGCTCAAAAATGAAATTTAGTTTTTTAATAATCATTCTCATGATTTCACTGTTTCTTTCTTGCTCTATGGAAAAACGCACATGGGTAAGGATCAACCAGCTTGGATATCTTAATGAATCTTCAAAGATTGCAACACTACTGTCTAAAGATGAACTAGACCTCAATGAATTTATCTTACGTGATGCAATAACAAGTGAAATACATTATAAAAGCTCAAGCGTCATAGAATTTGGAAAATATCTGAATTTCAAATCAACATTTAGACTCGATTTCTCACATTTTACCAGGCCTGGAGCATATTACATTGAAGTCAACCAAATGAGATCACCGATTTTCAAAATTGGTGATGATGTTTATAATGGAACGGCAGATTTTATACTAAAATATATGAGACAGCAACGGTGCGGTTACAATCCATTTTTACAAGACTCATGTCATACTCGAGATGGATTTAGAATATATCATCCATCAAATGATTCTCTCAATATCAATGTAACCGGAGGTTGGCACGATGCGTCAGATTATTTACAGTATACAGCAACCTCAGCAAATGCAATATATCAGATGTTGTTTGCCTATCAGCAGAATCCAAATTCATTTTCTGATAACTATGATAATAATGGAAACAAAGGCTCAAATGGAATTCCTGACATTATCGATGAGGCAAAATGGGGTATTGATTGGTTAATAAAAATGAATCCTTCTGATTCTGAGTTTTACAATCAGATCGCAGATGACCGCGATCATAAAATGTTCAGACTTCCGACTAATGATTCTGTTGATTATGGTAAAGGCCTTGAAAGACCAATCTATTTATGTACTGGAGAACCACAAGGCGTCAAGAAACATAAAAACAGAGCAGATGGACTTGCATCTACACTTGGTAAGTACTCATCCTCATTTGCATTGGCGTCAGAAGTCTTAAAACCCTTCTACCCTGAATTAACAGATGAGTTAATATCCAAATCTAAAAATGCATATAAAATTGGGCTGGCTAATCCAGGTGTATGTCAAACAGCACCATGCGGAGCCCCATATTTTTATGAGGAAGATAACTATACCGATGATTTGGAATTAGCCTCAGCTCAATTGTTTAAAACAACTAGAATTAAACAGTATCTAAACGATGCGGTAGACTTTGGACGCAAAGAACTATCTACTCCTTGGATGGGGGCTGACACAGCAAATCACTACCAATGGTATCCCTTTCTAAACCTTGGACATTATCAGTTAGCTAAAAATGGAGAAAAATACTCAAATGAATTTATTAAGTATCTACATTTTGGATTGCAAAAAATCAAAGATCGAGGAGTTGATAATCCATTCCGTATTGGAATTCCTTTCATTTGGTGTTCAAATAATTTAGTGGTTGCTGCCATTACGCAATGCCGTCTATATCATGAAATCACTAATGATGATACGTTTTTAGAAATGGAAGCGTCACTACGAGATTGGTTGTTCGGAAATAATCCTTGGGGCACCTCAATGATTGTTGGATTACCAGAATGGGGTGATTATCCTTCTGATCCTCATTCGGCATTTTGGCATGGTCATGGATTCCAAACTTATGGTGGATTGATTGATGGGCCAGTTTATGCCTCAATTTACAATAGACTAATTGGAATAACATTATACAGTGAAGATGAGTACGCCCACCTTCAAAATAATTACATGGTCTATCATGATGATTATGGAGATTATTCCACAAATGAACCTACTATGGATGGTACAGCAAGTCTATCTTTTTATCTCTCATCAATGCAGAAACTAGGAAAAAGCTCCCCAGCAAGTATTTCTAAAAATTCAGAAGGAGGAATTACTCGTTTTAATATTAGTAAAAAAAATATTTACTTAGCATTTTCAGGTCATAAATATGCAGATGGAAGTAAAATAATTCTTGATGTTTTGGATAAATATGGGATAAAAGGGAACTTCTTTTTCACAGGAGATTTCTACAGAAATGATAAATTCTCAAAGTTCATCAAAAGTCTTGTTGCTGGAAAGCATTATTTGGGAGCTCATTCAGATAAACATTTACTATACTGTGACTGGAGTAATCGAGATTCTACACTAGTTAGTCCGAGTGAGTTTTATGATGATATAAGAAAAAACTACCAAGAATTGAAGAATTATGGGATTGATCCTTCAATGGTTAAGTATTATTTACCAGCTTATGAATGGTACAATTCTGAAGTTGCAGCATGGACAGAAAGCTTGGGATTAAAGTTAGTCAACTTTACTCCAGGCACTCTCTCTACATCGGACTATACAACTCCTAACATGAATAATTATAAATCTTCGAAAGAAATATTTGATAGTATTGTTGATTATGAAGATCAACATGGATTAAATGGATTCCTTCTTTTAACACACGTTGGAACTAATCCAAAAAGAGATGATAAGTTTTACGATAAACTAGATGCCTTAATAAAAATTTTAATAGAAAAAGGATACCAATTTATGATTCTCTATTAGCGGAGCTGAAAAACTAAAGTTCAGGAAACATTGAGTATCTAAAATTAGATTTTATTTTCTTTTTGAATTACTTTATTACACGGGGAACTAAAAAAAATTGTGAGTGATAGACTCTATACATATCCACTTGATAGTCTGCTTAAATGGATTCTAAAAGATTTAAAAGAAGAAAAAGTTTTTGGGATATCAAGAAGTCTTTTTTTTACTCCTTCGGTTAATGATCCTTTTCGTCTGAGAAGATATGGACACCTTCTTGAAACACCACTTGGAGTTGCAGCCGGACCTCATACTCAACTATCTCATAATATTATTTTATCTTGGCTAATGGGGGCAAGATATATCGAATTAAAAACTGTGCAAACACTGGATGAACTTGAGGTATCTAAACCTTGTATTGATATGACAGATGAAGGGTATAATTGCGAATGGTCTCAAGAACTAAAGGTTCAGCAATCATTTGATGAATACTTAAATGCCTGGATAATAATTCACATTCTCAAAGATCTTTTCAAATGGCCAATGGAGGAAGCAGGATTTATCTTTAATCTTTCTGTAGGATATAATCTTGAAGGAATTAAGAAACTGAATGTTCAATGGTTCTTTGAAAAAATGAATGACTGCTCTGATGAATTGAATAAAAAAAACGAACTGATTTCCCAATTCTATCCAAGAATTAAAGAATTAAATATTCCCGCTTGTCTTTCAGACAATATCACTCTTTCCACAATGCATGGTTGCCCGCCGTATGAGATTGAAAGTATTGTAGAATATTTAATAGTTGAAAGAAATCTCCACACTGCTGTAAAACTTAACCCCACTCTTCTTGGACCATTAGAGTTAAGAAGTATTTTAAACAAGAGATTAGAATATGAAAACGATGTTCCAGATAAAGCTTTTGAACACGATATAAAGTGGGAAGAAGCTACTGGAATGATTAAAAGATTAACAGCACTTGCAAAAGAGAATAATCTACATTTTGGATTAAAGTTGACAAATACATTGGAGACTAAAAATGCTTCTGATCTCTTGCCAAAAGAAGAGGAGATGGTTTATCTAAGTGGAAGGGCACTTCATCCCATTTCAATTAATCTGGCTTCAAAACTTCAAAATCAATTTGAAGGTAAGCTTGATATATCGTTTTCAGCAGGAGTTGATGCTTTTAACATTGTTGATACACTGACGTGCAATTTATCACCAATCACAGTTTGCAGCGATTTATTAAAACCGGGCGGTTACACAAGATTAGCTCAATACTTCACGGAATTGCAAAAGGAATTTGATAGAAAAAATGCAAAAAGTATAGAACAATTTGTCTTGACCAAACATAATCAAACTGATCTAGACATTGCGACAATTGTTAATCTCCAGAATTATGCCACCCAAGTTTTGAGAGATGAGCGTTATAAAAAAAGTAGTTTCAAATATGAGAACATCAAAACAAAACGAGAACTTACCGTTTATGATTGTATTTATTCTCCATGCATTGAGTCATGTGCAATTAGTCAGGATGTACCTGAATACATGTATCATACAGCAACTGGAAATTTTGAAAAAGCTTTTGAGATAATTCTAAAAACTAATCCGCTTCCCAATACTACTGGTATGGTTTGCGATCATTTATGTCAAGCAAAATGTACTCGGTTAAATTATGATTCTCCACTCCTGATTAGAGAAATTAAAAGGTTTATTGCAGAGAATCAATCTAAAAACTTTTTGCTAAAACCTAAGCCGTCATTGGGAATTAAAGCAGCGGTAATTGGCGCTGGTCCTGCAGGATTATCAGCTTCATATTTTCTAGCTTTGGAAGGAGTTGAAGTTCATGTTTATGAATCTAAAAGTTTTGCAGGCGGTATGGCTTCTGATGCAATTCCAGTATTTAGAATCGATCAAGAACTCTTAAAACAAGATGTGAAAAATATTGAATCCCTCGGTGTTACATTCCATTTCGAAAAAAAGCTGAATAAGAATGAGTTTTCTACTCTCCGAACAGAATTCGACTATATATTTATAGCGATCGGGGCACAGATGGGTAAGAAGTTAAATATAGAAGGGGAATCTCTTCCCCAAATTTTTGATCAACTTACTTTTCTTTCTGATGTCTTAAATGGAACAAAGCACAAGTTAGGAAAAAAAATTGCCATTGTTGGAGGGGGGCTTTCAGCCGTTGATGCGGCGCGAACTGCTAATCGCTTGAAAGAAGATGGAGGTAAAGTAACAGTATTATATCGCAGAACAAAGAACGAAATGCCATGTGGTAGAGAAGAAGTTGATGTCATGATTGAAGAGAGAATTGAAATTTCGGAGTTAGTTATTCCAGAAAGTATAGAAAAAGATAATGAAAGACTAAGGGTTTGCTGTTCAAGGATGAAATTAGGAAAATTAGATTCTTCTGGACGAAGAAGACCGGAAAAGATAGAGGGAAGTGAGTATGACCTTTATTTTGATTCAGTAATTTCAGCAATAGGACAAGACATTCGAATGGATTTCTTTCCTGATAAAGAAATTGTCATTAATCTTTCGACATTAGAAACGCAAATTAAAAATGTTTTTGCCGGAGGGGATGCGGTAAGAGGTGCAGACTCGCTTATCAATGCGATGGCAGACGGGCAGAAAGTTGCACAAAGAATCCTCAATCGAATTGAAAAAGAATTAGATTTATCTATAGTTCCTGATCCGAAATTAACTGAGATAGAGTTCCAACGAAAACTTGCGACAAGAATAAAGGGTGGCAAGATACCATCAATTCCTTTAGAGAAAAGAGCATCTTTTAAGACAGTCCATCCAACACTCACAAAAGAGCAAGCTCAGATGGAAGCTGATAGATGTTTGTATTGTAATGATATTTGCAATATCTGCGTTACGGTCTGTCCTAATTTGTCAAATGTATCGGTGAAAGTTGAACCAGTTGAAATTATTATTCCTCATATGAGGGATTCTTTTGTTATTGATCAAGCACACCAAATAATAAACATAGGTGATTTTTGCAATGAATGCGGCAATTGCACAACATTCTGCCCAACTAATGGTGATCCGTATCGAACGAAACCAACAGTTTATCTTTCAAAAGAATCATTTGAAAAGGAAGAGGACTGTTATTTCGTCACTAAGGATTCAATTTCATATAAGAAAAATGGCTATACTAAAATCCTTCATATTAGTGATAAAACAATGAAGTATGTTGAGAATGAAAATCATATAATACTTGGAAAAGAAGATTTTAATGTTATTGAAATTGAAGAAGGGGACCATGTTAACTTTGATTTCACAGGGATTATTGAGCTAAAATTTATGCATGATTATCTGAAAGATCATCCATTACTATTTTCGCAGGAGTTTTAATGAAATTTATACTAAATGGAATTGAGAAAGAATACTTTGGTGATCCAAATATTTCTCTATTAAACTACTTGCGTGAATTGGAAGGAATTACTACAGTAAAGGATGGTTGTTCTCCGCAAGCGGCTTGTGGTGCTTGTACTGTTAAGATAGATTCAGACGCCAAGTTGTCTTGCGTTACCCAAATGGGCAAAGTTGAGGGAAAAACGATTATAACTCCAGAAGGATTATCAGAATATAAGCAAAGAGTTTTTACGAATGCATTCGTTGAGAAAAGTGGAGTTCAATGCGGTTTCTGTATTCCTGGAATTGTAATGCAAGCCAGTGTTTTAATTGATAAAAATCCAAATCCCACTCGAAATGAAATTGCTTTAGGATTGCAGCCTAACCTTTGTAGATGTACTGGTTACAAAAAAATAATTGATTCAATTGAATATGCAGCTGAGGTAATAAGAGACGTTAAAGAAATTCCCACACTAAAAGTACAATGTGGAGTTGGTACACGTTATCCAAAATATGATGCGGATAATTTAGTGTTAGGTCAAAGTTCATTTGTTGCCGATATAAAACTGGATGAAATGCTCCATGGTGCCCTAAAATTCAGTGACCATCCACGTGCAAAAGTATTGTCGATCGATCTGCGAGAAACAGAGAAAATTGAAGGTGTTGTGAAAATTATTACCGCAAGGGATGTTCCTGGGAAAAGGCATAGTGGATTAATCATTAAAGACTGGCCAATCATGGTTAACATAGGGGAAGAAACTCGTTATGTCGGGGATGTTTTGGCTTCAGTTATTGCGGTATCTGAGGTTGTGGCTAGAAAAGCAGTTCATGCGATAGAAGTTGAGTACGAAGTCTTAGAGCCTTTAACTGATATGACACAAGCCTTGAATGAGGATTCTCCTAATATCCACTTGGATGGAAATCTATTATCCCTAACAAAAATCAACAGAGGTAATGTTGAGGAGGCCTTTAATGAAGCAGCTTTCATATCAGAAGGTACCTATACAACTCAAATGATAGAGCATGGTTATATGGAACCTGAATGTGCAGTTGCAAAAACTGATGATTTTGGTGTGGAAGTGCTTTCACAAGGCCAAGGTGTATATGAGGATAGGAAACAGATAGCAGAAATACTAAATCTTGAAGAGAGGCAAGTTCGTGTAGTACTTGTTCCAAATGGCGGTGGATTTGGAGGTAAGGAGGATTTGTCTGTACAACATCATGCTGCCTTAGCATCCTATATAATTAATCGACCAGTAAAAATTTTATTGTCTCGCGATGAATCAATTTTGATGCATCCAAAACGTCATCCGATGATAATGAGATATAAGGTTGCATGCGATTCAGATGGAATACTAACTGCAATTGAGGCGGACATTTTGGGAGATACTGGGGCATATGCTTCAGTTGGTATGAAAGTACTGGAAAGAGCGGCGGGTCATGCAACCGGTGCTTACAGTATTCCCAATGCCAAAATAGTTAGCAAAGCTGTGTACACTAATAATTTGCCGTGTGGTGCAATGCGTGGATTTGGAGTTAATCAAACAGCATTCGCAATTGAAAATTGTATTGATGATCTATGTGAAAAAGGCGGTTTCGATAGATGGCAGTTTCGATATGATAATGCTCTTGCAGACGGTGGAATTACATCTACTGGACAGGTTCTACAAGGAGCTACGGGAGTTCGTGAAACTTTAATTGCAGTTAAGGAACAATTTCAAAATGCGGACCATGCAGGAATAGCTTGTGGTATTAAGAATACTGGTATTGGTAACGGAATGCCTGATGATGGAATTGTTTTGATAGAAATAGTATCAAATGATAAAGTAATTCTTAATCATGGATGGACAGAGATGGGGCAAGGGGTAAATACAATGGCCATTCAGTTTTTATGTGAAGAGACAGGGATCGATCCTAGTATTGTTGAAGTTGTAGTTGATACTTCTAAAGAAGCGAGATCAGGTATGACAACAGCTTCTAGAGCTACTTCCATAATCGGTAATGCAATAATCGAAGCGAGTAAAGAACTGAAAATAGATTTGCAGAACAATGCATTGGCCGATATGGTTGGAAAAGTTTATCGTGGAGATTGGGTATGTGACTGGACTACCAAACCTGAAGATGTGAGATCTGAGGTAGTTACTCATTATTCTTACAGTTATGCTACCCAAGTCGTTATTCTTGATGATTATGGTGAAATTAAAAAAATAATTGCCGCTCATGATGCTGGAAAAATAATCAATCCGAGTTTGTTCGAAGGACAAATTGAGGGTTCACTCCATATGGGTCTTGGGTATGCTATCTCCGAAGATTTAGAAATGGAGGAGGGAAGACCAAAATCTACAATGCTTCGCAAGATGGGAATATTGAGGGCAAAAGAGATGCCTGAGCTTGAAGTAATTGGAGTCGAAGTTCCAGATCCAGTTGGACCATACGGCTCAAAAGGAGTTGGGGAGATCGGACTTGTTCCAACTGCAGGAGCAGTTGCAAATGCATTCGCCCAATATGATGGAGTTAGATATAATAAACTTCCAATAAAAAAACGTAACAGAGGTTTAGGATCAAATGAGTAAAGTATTAATAACTGGCAGCACTGGTTTAGTTGGAAAGGTATTAGTATCACACTTGAAAATGCAAAACATTCAAGTGGCCCAATTGTCTAGAAGAAAAGTATTGAATGAAGATAATATTTTTCACTGGGATATTGAAAATGGAGTTATTGATGTCAAAGCACTTAATGGTGTGGACCACATTATTCATCTGGCAGGGGCAAACATTGGTGATAAACGGTGGAGTAAAGTTAGAAAAAATGAGATTATAAACAGCCGCGTTAATTCAACAAGACTTTTTTATAAACTGATAGAAAAATTGGAATTTAGACCTAAGTCTATAATCTCTGCTTCTGCAGTTGGTTATTATGGAGCAAAGACAGTTGATCATGTATTTACTGAAAATGACCCACCTTCAGATGATTTTGTTGGGTCGACATGTCAGTTATGGGAAAATGAGGTTTTAAAGTTTGAGTCTCTTGGAGTGAATACAATTCGTCTTCGGTTAGGTGTTGTGCTCTCACCAAATGGAGGTGCATTAAAAAAAATGGTTTTTCCCGCTAGATTAGGTCTTGGTGCTTCTCTAGGGACTGGAAAGCAGTATTTACCTTGGATTCACATTGAAGATGCAATCAAAGTAATTTTCTGGTGTCTGAGTAAGGATTATAAAAGAGAAGTATTTAATGTTTGCTCAAATGATTTTATCACCTATCAGCAATTCTCGAAGTCCCTTTCTGAAACTCTTCGAAAACCATATTTCTTACCCAATATTCCTTCATTCATGCTTAAATTGATCTTTGGTGAAATGTCACAAATCATCCTTGAAGGGAGCAGAGTATCTTCTCAAAAATTAAATAAAAATGGATATATATTTAAATTTCCAGAATTGGAATCAGCACTTTCCGATTTACTAAAAGATTAATAATCTTGTTTACTCATAACAAATATTTTCGGATCATATCCATTACTACTTAATATTTCTTCACACTTTCCATAATCGACCTCAGATAATATTGGATCTCTGGCTAAGATCCAGCCATATTTTCTGTTCGGAGTTCCAACCACCACATATCTATAGTTTTCTTCCAATCCAAGAATCCAATAGTCTCCCCAGAATAAATTTATACCGAAAAGTGAAACAAAGCTGACTTCAAGTTTTGAATTGCTTATTGGATCAACAATTTGTGCTATTCCCTCGGCAATATCTTCTTCTTCGTCTTCATCAACACACTTATTGATAACTATTATAGTTCCGTCATCATTTAGAACATAGGTAGCTGTGGTGTTTTTTAAGCAGTGATCTTGGAATGAATTTGGAATCTTAGAAATTTCATACCAAGTTCCTGTGTATTTTTTCAGATCAACTCGTTCTACTGTAGTTACTTCTGGCAATGCATTTTGTCCTGAACAAATGGAAAATAGTAAAATAGATAAAACAATTGTAAGTGAGCAACTTTTTAATGAATACATTTCTAATCCTCAGTTATATCTTTTTAATGATTTTATATCTTTTAATCCGTTTCCGGTAATAATGAGCAAAACGTATTCATCTTCTAAATCTTTTTCATCTAGCAGTGTTTTATACGCAGCGAATGTTGCTGCAGCTGACGGCTCGCAAAATATTCCAGTCTCCCTAATAAACTCTTTTTGAGAGGCTAGAATCTCCGAATCTGAAACTGATAGTGCTTTTCCACAACTCTCTTTTATTACTTGAGCTGTCATGAAAAGGTTACGAGGAGCACCAGCACTAATGCTGTCAGCAATTGTTGTTGCTTGAGTGTAATGGAATATTCCATTTTTTAGAAATCTTACAATAGCGTCGCTCTTCTCTGATTGCACACCAATCAGTTTTGGAATATTTTTAATCCATCCTATTTTTTTTAGATCCGAAAAACCTTTATATAAACCAGAAATTATCACTCCGTCACCAACAGGAATTATAATTACATCTGGAATATTTCCTTTTGACTGAATAAAAATATCAAACGCAGCGGATTTTTTCCCCTCAATCGTGAGAGGGTTATATGCGGTATTTCGATTGTACCAGCCATTCTTTTTCGAATCTTCTAGACACGAATCAAATGTAAAGTCGTAATCACCATCAACAACAATTAGATTAGCGCCATATGCTTCTATCTGGATCTTTTTTTCCTCAGGAATATTTTTAGGTACATAAATATGGGATTTTAATCCAAGTCGTGCACAAATTCCTGCCAAAGATGATCCCGCATTACCTGTTGAGGCAGCCGCAATTTCTGTTATTCCAAGTTCCAGTGCTTTCAAAACCACTAGGGATGTTGCTCTATCTTTGTATGAGAGTGTTGGATTTCTAGTTTCATCAAGTAGTAGTACTTCTTGTCCTACAAGATTACATTTATGCAAATTATCTTTTGGTAAGACTAACCAATTAAAATTTTTTAGATCTATTTTATTAAAGTCTAATGGCCATAAATATGGGTAGAGCCAAAATTTTCCAGAATCATTTTTGAGAAAATCGGTACGGGAAACTGACATGGAAATATTATCGTAATTATACTCTATTAATAATACTCCAGTCAGAGGTTTATTCTTATTTGATGTACCGCAATTTGGGCAAAGATAAAAGCTGGATTCATCTACATCTTCTGGTTTGTAACTTTCATCACAAGAAAAACATATATAGCTGTATTTATTCATTTAATTTTACTATTTTAATCAATAAAATCAGTACTGTGGGATTATTTTGAACCTAAAAAACATATCAAATAAACTAATCTAATTTTGTTTTAAGTGCAATCAATTTGCTAGAAAGTTGGTTGAAAAACAAACATAAGTCTTAGCGACATTAGGAAGTTCAAGTAGTTTTCATTTTAAAAGAAGAGGTTTGATGATCATCCAGAAAAAATATCGGTCATATTTACTTCATAATTTTCGAAATATTCCTCAAGTAAAACAATTTTTGTCTGATGGAGAACAGCATGCAATTCAAATTGTAGGTAGCGTTCTTCCTTTCAAGGTAAACAACTATGTTATTAATGAACTTATAGACTGGAATAATATTCCCGATGATCCGATCTTTCAGTTAACATTTCCACAAGCAGAAATGTTAACAAAACAACATTTTAGAGAAATGGAGCAAGTTCGAAAAAAGAGTCATAATGGAGCACGAGATGCTCTAATAAATCGCATTAGGTTTGAATTAAATCCCGATCCTGCAAAACAAAATAAATACAATATTCCTTCATTTAAAGGCACAAAACTTACGGGTATTCAGCACAAATATGATCAGACAGTTCTTTTTTTCCCTAGTCATGGCCAGACATGTCACGCCTACTGTACATTCTGTTTCCGCTGGCCTCAATTTGTTGGCATTGATGAGCTAAAGTTTGCTACAAAAGAAACCGAATTACTAGTCGAATATCTCAAACAGCACCCCAAGGTTACGGATGTTCTATTTACTGGGGGAGACCCGATGATAATGTCAGCATCTAGGCTTGCTTCCTATATAAGACCCTTGATCAATAGTGACATTCCAAATTTAAGAACCATCAGAATTGGTACAAAAGCTCTTGGATATTGGCCTTACCGTTTCGTTACTGATAAAGATGCTGACAACATTCTTCGTATATTTGAAAGAGTAATAAAGAAGGGGTATCATCTCGCGTTTATGGCTCATTTTAATCATCCACGAGAATTGAAAACACCAGTCGTTCAGAGGGCTATTAAGAGGATTCTAAGCACTGGTGCTCAGATTCGTACTCAGAGTCCGATAATGAAACACATTAATGACAGTTCAGAAGTATGGTCAAGGATGTGGATGGAACAAGCAAAATTAGGGATGATACCATATTATATGTTCATCGCTAGAGATACTGGAGCGCAGCATTATTTTGCAGTGACGTTAGAAAAAGCTTGGCGAACATATAGAAAAGCCTATCAATCTGTTAGTGGTATTGCAAGAACTGTTCGTGGACCCAGTATGTCGGCAGCTCCCGGTAAAGTACATATTCTTGGAATCAATGAAATAAAGGGAGAAAATGTGTTTACTCTTCAATTTTTACAAGGAAGAAATCCAAGTTGGATTGGCAATCCATTTTTTGCTGAATATAATTCTAAAGCTATCTGGTTAAATGATCTGAAGCCTGCATTTGGGGAGGGTAAGTTCTTCTTTCAAAAGGGGAATTAATTAAGATTTTCTCAAATAATTCAGCATGTTTTGATTTAATTTCATTATATCTTAATTTTACAAATCCACAATTCTAAGAGGATTTATGAGAATTTTTCAAATTGTATTTACCGTATTCATATTGACCTATTCTATCCAAGCATCAACTCAATTCGACAAGCTTTTCACTAATAAAACTATGAGAATAGACTATTTCCATATTGGTGATGCAGTTTCAGAACAAGTTGTGATAGACAAAATCCATTCTTATGGAGTTTGGGCGGGAAGTTTAATGAATCTGGTTGATGAGCTCAATTATGGTGCATATTATTATAAAATTTATAATGCTGATTCAAAAGAGTTAATTTATTCAAAAGGATTTGACAGTTACTTCAAGGAATATCAACTTAGCAGCAATGCTATGAATGGAATAGTTAAAACTTTTCACGAAACTGCTATTGTTCCAATGCCTAAAAAGAAGATCATCTTCGCACTAGATAAAAGAAATAATGAAGGCGAATTGGTTGAAGTTTTTCGAACAGAAATAGATCCAACTGATATAAATATTTTAGTGGATGAAGGAGTTGATCCAGATGTAATGGTCATGCAATCTCTTTCAAATGGAGATTCACATAAAAAAGCTGATATTGTTATTATCGCAGAAGGATATACAATAGAGGATAAAGAAAAATTTAGCTCTGATCTTAATCGTTTTACTAGTATATTTTTCACGAGTGAGCCTTTAATATCATACAAAGATAGATTCAATATTTATGGAGTGTTTAAACCATCTGCAGAATCTGGCGCTGATGAACCGAGAGCCGGGGTATATAAAAAAACAGCAGTTAGCTCTAAATTTAACTCAATGGGCTCTGAAAGGTATTTGTTAACTGAAGACAACAAAAGTTTGCGGGATATTGCATCGCACGTACCATATGATGCAATTTACATTATGGTCAATCATTCACGTTATGGCGGAGGAGGAATATATAATTTCTATTGCACCTTCACCTCAGGCAATATATTCTCTGAGTATTTAATGGTCCATGAATTCGGGCATTCTTTTTTTGGTTTGGCTGATGAGTATTATACTTCGTCGACAGCGTACAATGAATTTTATTCATCTGACTATGAATCATCTGAACCAAATATTACTGCGATGAAGAATCCAGAAAATATAAAGTGGAAACATTTACTTTCTGAAGGTATCGAACTTCCTACCCCTTGGGAAAAAGAAGAATTTGATAAAACTGATTTTGCTTGGCAGAAGGAAAGAGAAAGATTAAATGACGTAACATACAATTTACAGCGAAGTGGTGCTCCTCAAGAGGAGGTTGATAAATCTAGAATAGATTATGATATAAAAAGTTCTGATCGTGAAAAAGAAGTTCAAAAATACTTGAGCAAAAGTAAATATGCTGGAAAAGTAGGAGCATTTGAAGGGGCTGGCTACGTTCCCAAGGGATTATTTAGATCATCTATCAACTGTATCATGTTTTCAAGAACCGATTTCTTTTGTCCAGTTTGCCAAGAAGCAATGATTGGAATAATAAATTGGTATTCAAACTAATTATCTTAAAACAATATGAGATCTCAAATGAAAAAAATAGGCTTAATTGTTTTAGTGTTTGCTTTATTATCGCAACTTGTTGTTGCCAAAGATGGCACCAATAAAACTGACTCATTAAAAAACATCTCATTAAGTGGATTGAAATTCAGAAGTATTGGTCCAGCAGTCACTGGAGGTAGAATAGCTGCAATAGCTGTTAATCAAAATAATATTAGTGAGTACTATGTCGGAAGTGGACATGGAAACCTGTGGAAGACTGAGAATCGAGGTGTTACATTTAATCCAGTATTTGATAATCAAGGTACTTATGCTATAGGTGCCATTACAATTGACCCTACAAATAGTAATGTAGTCTGGGTCGGTACTGGGGAGAACAATAATCAGAATAATGTGATATATGGTGATGGGATTTATAGAAGCGAAGATGGAGGAAAAAGTTGGAAAAATATGGGGTTGAAAAACTCTGAGCATATTGGTGGAATTGTAATTGATCCAAGTAATTCAAATATAGTTTATGCTGCAGCTTATGGGCCGCAAAGATCAGCAGGTGGAGAGCGAGGAATATTTAAGTCAGTAGATGGTGGAAAGACTTGGAAGAATGTACTTTTTGTAAGTGAGCATACAGGATGTTTTCAAGTTCATATAGATCCGCGATTCTCTAACATTTTGTATGCAGTTGCTCATCAAAGAATGAGAAAGCATTATTCAGGTGTAAGCGGAGGTCCAGAAAGCGGAATTTATAAAAGCACAGACAATGGAGAAAATTGGGAAAAACTTTCTGGAGGATTACCCTCTGAAGATGTGGGAAGAATAGGAATGGCTGTTTCTCCAGTTAATCCGGATATTCTTTACGCAATTATCGAATCAACAAAAGAAAATAAGGGTTTTTACAAAAGTGATGACAGAGGAGCAAGCTGGATAAAACAAAACAGTTATATTTCTAGTTATCCGTTTTACTTCCAAAAGATTATTGCGGATCCTGTCGATGTAGATCGAGTTTACAGTATGGATGTGTTTATGCAAGTTACAGACGATGGCGGTAAAACATGGAAAAATGTTGGAAGTAAAAGCAAACATGTTGATGACCATTGTCTTTGGATCAATCCTATAAATAATAAACACATAATTGCCGGTTGTGATGGGGGTGTTTACGATTCCTACGACCAAGGTAAAAATTGGAATTTTCAAGCGAATATTCCGATAACTGAAATCTATAAGGTATCAGTTGATAATTCAAAACCGTTTTATAACGTCTTTATTGGAACGCAGGATAACAATAGTTTAACGGGTCCTTCC
Source organism: uncultured Ignavibacteria bacterium (assembly GCA_963751695.1). GTDB lineage: Bacteria > Bacteroidota > Ignavibacteria > Ignavibacteriales > Melioribacteraceae > SZUA-22. The sequence continues at coordinate 972,350 of CAVVVP010000003.1, forward strand.
CGAACAATCAATACAAGTGGAATAACAAACCAAGATTGGCTATTCACAAATTCTGGAGATGGATTTGAATCTCAAGTAGATTGGAAAGATCCAAATATTATATATGCTCAATCGCAAAATGGTGGACTAGTAAGATTTGATAAACGAAGTGGTGAAAATTTATTCATAAAACCATACGAATTTACAGATACGGCATACAGGTTTGATTGGGATGCTGCTCTACTTATTTCTCAACATGATAACAAGAGACTTTACTTTGGAGGAAATAAGTTACTTAGAACTGATGATCAAGGGAGTACCTGGAAAGAAATAAGTCCCGATCTTACTCGAGGAGTTCCTAAAGAGATCGAAAAACTAATGGGTGTAAGTTGGAGTATTGATCAATTGACTAGAAAAGGGTCAATGGCACAAATTGTAACGATTGCTGAATCAATTTTGGATGAGAATATTCTTTATGTAGGGAGTGGAGATGGATTGATACATTATACTTCTGATGGAGGTCAGAGCTGGAGTAAGTCATCAGCTAAGGATTTACCCGAATATGCAAGAGTACATAAAATTGTTGCTTCAAATCATGATAAGAGTGTTGCATATGCTGCTTGCCATGACTTTGTGGGCGGAGATTATAAACCTTATTTATACAAAACCTCTGATGGAGGAAAATCATGGAGTCTCATCAATGGAAATCTACCCGAGAAGGGAAGTACATATTCGGTAGCAGAAGATCATGAGATAAAAGAACTTCTTTTTGTTGGCACCCAATTTGGAGTTTATTTTTCAAATAATGGGGGTGAGGAATGGATCAAATTGAAAAATGGTATTCCCACACATCAAGTTATGGATCTCGAAATTCAAAAGGATGAAAATGATCTTGTCGTTTCTACATTCGGCCGTGGGGTCTACATTTTTGATGATTATTCACCACTTCGTTATATGACTGAAGAAAACTTAAATAAGAATGCAGTTATTTTCCCCATCAAAGAATCTTTAATGTTCATTGAAGCAAATGTTTATGGATTCAGAGGAGAAGGATTTATGGGTGCTAATTTTTACTCAGCTCCAAATCCAGACGTGGGTGCTGTTTTTACTTACTACTTAAAAGATGAGCATAAGACTCTTCAAGAGAAAAGAAGAGATGCTGAGAAGAGTCTTGTGAAAGACGGTAAGGATATTACGCATCCTGACTATGAAACCTTAAAAGCGGAGAGTGAAGAAACAGAAGCTTTTTTGCTCTTTACAATAACGGATGAATCTGGAAATGTTGTTAGAAAGATAAAACAAGGAATTAGCAAAGGTGTAAATAGAGTAGTATGGAACTTTAGATATAATGCATTTACTCCGATATCTCTTGAACCATTTGACGATTCTATACCTTGGATGACTGAAGAAGAAGGTTATATGGTTGTTCCTGGTAACTATTATGTATCATTGTCAAAATTTGAGGAAGGTAGTTTTATTGAACTTGTGCCATCACAAAAATTTGTTTGTAAAACTCTGAATAATACTTCGATCCCAGCAGAAGATAAGCAAGCTTTAAATATATTCAATCAAAAAGTAGCTGAACTTATACGAGCAATCTATGGTGCAGATTCTTACAGAAATGAACTTATTAAGAAGCTATCACATCTTAAGAAAGCCATTATGGAAGGGTCTGATGTACCTGTGGAGACATATAATGATGTTATAAAAATTGAGCAGTATCTTAAAGACATGAATGAAGAATTAAATGGTGATAATCTTCGTACTAGATACGAAGGGGCCCGGCCAACATCAGTTAAGGAACGAGTAGATTTAATAATGTATGCACTTTGGAATACAACTGCTGCACCGACAAATACATTTACCAAGTCATATGAGGATGCAGCCAGCAAATTTGATGAAATATTAAATTCACTGAAATTGATTGATAACAATATTAAGCTTGTTGAAACAACTCTTGAAAAGAATGGAGCACCATATACACCAGGAAGATTACCAGATTGGAGGAAACACTAAGGAAAAAGATTTCATTATGTTACGCCAAACTGAGTCAAAAAATACATTGACTCAGCTCATAAGAAAGACCAATTTTGTTACATTGTTAGCGACATAATTGCTTTTGCTGTGTGGAGTCGATTCTCAGCTTCGTCAAAAACAATTGAGATATTCTCATCATCAATAATTTCGTCTGTCACTTCATTCCCTCTATCAGCTGGGAGAGCATGCATCAGTTTAACATTTTTATCTGCCAAATTTATCTTCTCTCTGTCGCAGATCCAATCATGATACTTATCAAGATTCTCCTTCATTTCGACTTTGCAAACATCTTCATTAGCCAGATATTCTTGGACTGAGTAATTCCCAAACCCACCCCAATTCTTTGGAATCACAATTTGTGCACCTTCAAAGGCTTCATTCATATCATTTGTAAACTTTAAACTGCCACCACCAGCAGAAGCATTCTTTGATGCACGTTCCATAATCTCACTACTTAATGGAAACTCTTTTGGATTAGCAATTGTGAGATCAATACCGTAACGAGGAAAGAGTAGAGCCTGTGTTTGTGGAACTGAAAGGGGTTTTGAATGCGTGTCAGCATAAGCCCATGAAACCGTGACCTTTAATCCACTAACATTTGATCCAAATTTTTCAAAAATCGTCATAAGATCAGCCAAACCTTGAAATGGATGATATACGTCGTCCTGAAGAGACATCACAGGTTTTACTGAATGCTTTGACATTTCTTCAAGATAATCTTTCCCAATACCATAAAAGCAGTTTCGAGAAGCAATTCCATGTCCCATTCTTGATAAGATTATCGCTGTGTCTTTTGCTGACTCACCATGGGATAGCTGCATTTTATCTTCAGTCAGATCATGTGCGTGTCCGCCAAGTTGGGTCATTCCAGCTTCCATTGAATTTCGAGTTCTGGTAGACTGTTCAAAGAATATCATGAAAAGAGTTTTCCATGGAAGATGAAGATGTGGTTCTTCATTATAAAACTGATCTTTCAGTTCTGATGCTCTTTTAAAAACTAAATCCAATTCTTCTTTTGTCCAATCATCCGTGGTTAAAAAGTGTTTTCCTTTAAATTCATTTTATCTCCCTAGTACAACAATTCAATAGTTTTTAACGAACATTGCATAAAAAGCAGATGCTTTTACTAAATGGTCGATAGGTACTTTCTCATTAGGCGCATGTGCAAGAACTTCATTTCCTGGACCAAATCCAATAACAGGAATATCGTAATATCCATTTATTGTAACTCCGTTGGTCGAGAATGTCCATTTGTCAACTTTTGGCTTTTCGTTGAATAGCATTGAGTAGGCTTCAACACCTTTCTCCACTAATGGATGAGTTTCTTCTAGTTTCCAAGTAGGGTAATATTTTTCCATACCATATTCTAGCGCTGTCCAAGCTTTTTCGTTGTAGTTTAATAATTCAACTTTGGCATTCATGTCTTTTACAATTTCTCGTATCTGATCTAATGCAATTTTTTTATCTTCTCCCCAAGTTAATCTTCTGTCAAGATGAAGACGGGCAAAATCGGAGACGGCACACAAGGAGGGACTGCTTGACTTGAATTCAGATATAGTAATAGTTCCTTTACCTAGAAATTCATCGTTGGCTAAATGATTGTTCAGTTTCTCAATTTCCAATGCAGCCTTTGAAGCCAAATATATTGCATTTTTACCCCTTTCAGGAGCTGAGCCATGCGAAGAGACACCATAGAAAGAAACAGCAATTTCCATTCTTCCTCGGTGTCCACGATAAATATTTAGATTAGTAGGTTCTGTAATTACCACGCATTCCGGTTTAATCTTTTCTTCTTCGACAATGTATTTCCAGCAAAGACCATCACAATCCTCCTCCATTACTGTTCCAGTGACATATAGTGTTAAATTTTCTGGGAATCCGATTTCTTGCAATATTTTTACTGCAGTAACAGCTGCAACCGGTCCGCCCTCTTGATCAACAGTACCTCTACCATGAACAAATCCGTCTTTGATCTCACCACCCAGGGGATCAAATTCCCAATTATCCATATTGCCCATATCAACTGTGTCAATATGACCATCGATTGCAATTATTTTTTCCCCACTGCCAACTTTACCAACAACATTTCCTATTCCATCAATACGAGCTTCGTCAAAGCCAGCTTCTTCCATCTGTTTTGAAAGTAATTTTGAAACTTCCTCTTCTTCTCTGCTAAGCGATTTGGTCTGAACAAGTCTTGATAAATTTTTAGCTGTGTAATCTTTGTATTGCTCCGCTAGATTTAGTATTCTTTGCGCATGGGACATTTAAGCTCCTATTTCATTCTGCTGAATTTTTTGAATAATGCCTCACCTTGACTATAGATTTGAGCATTTATTTTTTGTTCATCAATTCCAATAAGTTTTTTATCTCTTAACAAAAATTTACCGGCTTGAATAACACTTTTAGGGGATCTCTCCACAATTCCATAGAGATAATGACCAAAGAAATTGTTAGATGTAATCGGAGTTGGGGGAGTATAATCCCAAATTACAAGGTCTGCTCTATCATTAACCGTTAAGGTAGGAAAGTCCTCAAAGTATTTCTTTATGAATGATATTTGATCAAAGTATATTTTTGCTATTCTATGAAATGACTCTTCGAACGAAATCCCTTCAGCTCGCATAATAAGAAATATATTTTTTAGCGATCTCCCAGGATTTGCATGCATTCCATCTGTCCCCAAGAGCATCGGAATTGATTCTGGCAGTCCTCTGAAATCTGGGACTCCAACAGAATTATTCATGTTCGAATCTGGATTGAAGGCAAGTGACGGGCCCATGTCGTCAATTACTTCACAGTCTTTTTTTGTTAAATAGATACCATGTGCTAGTATGCTTTTTTCATTTAAGAGTCCAAAATAATTTAATCTTTGTACCGGATATTTTCCAGTTATCTCTTTGCTCAAAACTCGATCTACTGTGTCTTCGCATAAATGAATATGAATACCAAGATTATGATCTCGAGTAATTTCATTTGCTCTTTCTAGGGTGTCGTCCGAAACCGTAAAAGAGGCGTGAAGACCGAGCATTCCCTTTAAATCTGGACTTGAATTTTTTTCAATAAATCTTACATTCTCTTGTAGACTATCTTCCGAAATCTTACCTCCATTCCGGTCAGTTGCTTCGAAACAAAGAACACCTCGCAATTTGTTTTGTATAAGACTGTCAGCTATTATAGTTAAACTCTCGTTAATATCAGACATTGATGCATGGTGATCAAAGATGTAGGTAGTTCCACTTTTAATTGATTCGATAGCTGCCATTTTTGCCGAAGCATTAACCATATCTAATGTTAACGCTCGATCAAGTTTCCACCAGAGATTATGAAGAATATTATGAAAAGATTCAGTTGAACCTTTTACATTTAATCCTTTGGCAAGTCTGCTGTAAAAATGGTCATGAAAATTTACAAGTGGAATGGTAATTACAGCTCCCGATGCATCATAGACACCATTCTTTTTGATCTTTTTGGAAATAATCTCCGCTGAAAATCTTTTTGGAATAATCCGCTTAATTACTCCATTTTTGATTTCCAGATCTCCGAAAGTCGGCACGACTCTATTTCGACCAACTCTGCATATCCAACCATTTACGATCTTCATTTGTTTCTCCTATTCTAAATGAACTGGAAGAAAGTTTCCATAACCCATATTTACCTCTGGGTGCCATTGTCGAGCAGCAACGATTTTCCCTCTCAAGTAAGTCCGCTCGACACTAGCTTCAAATTCATTATTTTGAAAGGGGGTATATTTACCCTTACTATGCATATTCTCAGATAATACTTTTTCACTTTTCCATAGATTTACTAATACTAAATCAGCATCCTTACCAGACTCAATACTTCCTTTCTGTTCAAGGCCAAAGTATTTCGCTACATTTGTTGAGAGCAGTTTAATAGTCTGTTCTAAACTTAAGCGGTTTTTAAGAAAACCTTTACTAAATAAGAACGGAACTCTATGCTCAACTCCAGGAATTCCTCCATAAACTTTCCAAAAATTATCCTCCGTTTTCTCCAAATGAGGATCGCATCCTGCATGATCGGTTGTGATAAAAGAAAGAGTGTTATTTTTCAACCCATCCCATAAGGCTTCAAGGTCATATTTAAATTTTACTGGAGGAGCAGTTTTAAGGTAGTTTCTAAGAATCGAATTTTCAAAATTTTTTTGAGTAAAAAATAAATAGTGAGGACAAGTTTCAGAAGTGAAAGAAAGATCCAACTCTTGTGCAGTTCTAATTTGCTCTAATCCAGCCTTTGAGCTAAGATGAACAACATGAACTCTCACATCAATTGAATTTGCTAATGCAATTAAATCCAAAATCGCTTTCTCTTCTGCTTTTGAGTTCCTTGCACTACAGTATGCTTCCCAAGTATTTATATTTGAATTTTGATACTCATCTCTTCTTGCTACTATCAATTCTTTGTCTTCTGCATGAACACCCAAAGGTTTAGCAGTGCCTGACACATACTTCATAGCTGATTTAATTTGATCATGATTCAGATCTTTAAATTGTGACATACCAGAAATAAGATATATTTTAAAAGCTGCGACACCAGCCTCATTTAATTCTTCAACTTGCTGTTGAACATCAAGACCGCTTTCAAAATCATCACGCCTGATACCTCCCCATAGTGCATAGTCGATCAGACTTCTGTTCTTTAGCACCTCTAACTTTCGATTCATATTAATAACTGATGTTACCGGTGGAATTGAAGTACATGGCATATCAATTACAGTTGTTACACCGCCATAAGCCGCCGCGGTTGAGGCATGTTCGAAGTCATCTCTGAACTCAAATCCTGGTGTATTAAAATGAACATGCGGATCAATTCCGCCAGGCACTAAAAGTAGGGGATTTGTGGTTAAATTATGCTGCTGAGTAAATAGCTCAAGTTTCTTTTTCGAATTAACTTCTGCCCAGTCAATTTCGTCGGAAAGATATTCTACATCTTTTATTTTATTATCAAAAACTATATTTGCTAATCGTAGCTTATTAGCTTCAGTGTTGAGAAATATATTTCTGATTATTGCCATTTAACATATCACTAAAAAACAATTAGAATTCTAATCCAACTTTTGTGTTAAATTCTTCTATTAATTCATCCCAATGAGGGACCACAGAAAAGCGTTCACTCCAATAATTGTCATCATACCATTGGTCATTTAACTCACTAACATCTTTTCCTTGCTGTTCAACCCAAGTGAAATATTTTAAATTGTGGATAGCTTTTTTATCATAATACGATAATTCTTTGGTGTAATCAATAGTTTGTTTTTTTATAATTGAATTCCAATCGATTTCAGCTTGGATTTTTGAATAATTTCCTAATTTGTGATTCATTTCCTCCAATCTAGAGCAGTACATATCGAGTGAATCAGTAAAGACCGTAAAGATTATATCATCTTCATTCATTTCATAATATTTTGCCAACTTAATTGAGCTTAATAGATTACTGATAGAAGAAATTCCCAGATAGGAAAGCTTTTTCACTGTGTCTTCATCAATTCCAAAATTTAACAACCACTTTTTACCCTCTGGTTCATTAAATAACCTTAATACTCTTAATGGATCCTCGTCATCAATCGCCGTCACAAGATCCATGTTCTTAGTATTATGTATCCAAGGAATATGTTTGTCACCAATTCCTTCTATCCTATGGCCACCAAAACCGTTCATTAAAAGAGTAGGGCATTGTAGAGCTTCAGAAGCAGTTACTTTAATATGTGGGGAGATGGTTCTCAGATAGTCTCCAGCAGCAATTGTACCTGCTGATCCTGTCGCACTCACATAACCACTTAATCTCGAATCCTTCTTTTTGATCTCATTAAAAATTTCATGAATAGAGTTACCAGTAATTTCATAGTGCCAAATAGCATTGCCAAATTGATCAAATTGATTCATAATCAAGTATTCATCACTCTGGGCTTCCAGTTCATGGCATTTATCATAAATCTCTTTTACATTACTTTCGCATCCTGGAGTCGCGTAGACTTCATCAGTTCTTTCCTTTAACCAGTCAAATCTTTCCTGACTCATTTCTTCAGGCAAGATTGCAACAGAATGCACTGAAAGTAAATTTGAATTAAACACTCCACCTCTGCAATAATTTCCAGTAGATGGCCAAACAGCCTTGTGATACTCTGGGTTGAATCTGCCTGTCACCATGTAAGGAGCAAGACACCCATAAGTAGCACCAACTTTATGTGCCCCAGTCGGAAAGAACTTTCCTACTAATCCAATTACTCTGGCCTTTATACCTGTAAGCTCATTTGGAATTTCTAAGTAATTATTTGATCCAATTCCACCGGTGATTGGATCATTTGACCAATTAATGCGAAATAGATTTAACGGATGGAGTTCTTGAAGATCTATCTCTTTTAATTTTTCTTGAACTGAGGTTGGAATGGTATGTGGATTTTTGAGCTGGCTAAATTTTGGTAAAACTATTTGGTTCTTTCTACATCTCTCGATCGTTTTTTCTAAAAATTCTTGATTCTTAACTTCCCAGCTCCAATTTGACATAAATTAAATCTCCAACTTTTAGTTCAATTTCACACTTATTTTTTGAACTGATATTCCCTTTCAACTTTTGCAATGCAAACTTGAAATTCCGAATACCAATCTTTTCTTCCTTTTTCTCTTGCAATTACATGTTCAGCATGATTGTTCCAATTTTCAATTGATTTAAGATCTTGCCAATACGACACAGTTATTCCCAATTTTTCTCTTGCAGATTCAACTCCAACAAATCCTGGTTGCTTTCTTGCAAATTCCACCATTTTATTTGAAGTTTCCTCATAATCTCCTTCAATGCTTGTTCTTATTGATGTGAATATCACAGCATAATATTGTGTAATATTTGTCTCCTCAATCATGTTTTTTGACCGTCCGAGAAAATAGAAAGTAAGTTATTTGCTGCTTCAATCGAAACCAATTTGCCATTATAAAGATCGCTTTCAATTTGTGGGAGGATATTCTTAATCTTTGAATGGTTATAAAACTGATTTTTTAATTCTTCATCTATTAAACGATGAAGCCACTCAATCAATTGTTCTTTCCTTTTTTCTTCAAATACATTCCTCCCTTTTGAAAATTGAATATACCGCTCAACTACCTCCCATGTTTCTTTAATACCCTCTCCAGAAATTGCTGAGCAAGTGTTAACTGGGGTTTCCCAACCGTCAGTTGCCGATTTTAAATAGTGGAGTATTTGAGAGTATTCAGTTTTTGCCAATTCAGCTTTCTGTTTGTTAGAGCCATCAGCCTTGTTGATTAAAAGTGCATCTGCAATCTCAATTACACCTTTTTTTATTCCTTGTAACTCATCGCCTGCACCTGTTATCATGAGTAAAAGAAAAAAATCTACCATCGATCTGACGGTAACTTCATTCTGGCCGACACCCACAGTCTCGACTAATATTATATCATATCCAGCTGCTTCACAAAGGATTATTGTTTCTCTGCTTTTTCTTGCAACACCCCCAAGTGCTCCTCCTGAAGGTGATGGCCGGATAAAACAATTTGGTTCGCGAGATAGTTTTTCCATCCTAGTTTTGTCACCAAGAATTGATCCTCTTGTTACCGTACTGCTTGGATCTACCGTTAGTACGGCTACTTTATGTCCCTTTTCAATAAGATACATGCCAAGCGCTTCAATGAAAGTACTTTTACCTGCACCAGGAACGCCTGTAATACCAACTCTAACAGAGTTGCCTGCATATGGTAATAAGCTTTGTAGAACCTTATGACCAAGTTCAAAATGTTTTTCTGAATTACTTTCAATAAGTGTGATGGTTTTAGCAAGAACCATTCTATTATAATTTAGGACACCATCTACATACTCATCAATGCCTAAACTATTACTCTTTATGGATTGGTTATGCTTTGAACCAACATTTGGAGTTCCCTTTACTACTCTCACCGCGAACTCTTTACCTGCATTTTCAGTGGTCCAATCTGGTTTTTGTGTATTATTTTCTTTCATTACAATTAAATTTAAGCAAAAAAAACTAACATAAAAAAAGGCGAGTTCACACTCGCCTCTCAATCCAAATATTAAGCTAACTATAGTCTAATCTTTCCTTAATTAAACCAATAAGTTTTGTAGCTGTTTCTGGTATTTTTGTTCCTGGTCCAAAAATGGCTGACGCTCCATTCTCATAAAGATAATTATAATCCTGTGATGGAATAACACCCCCAATAATTACTACGATATCTTCTCTTCCTAATTTTTTCAGCTCACCAATTAATTGTGGTAGTAAAGTTTTATGACCTGCTGCAAGCGAACTCATTCCTATAATGTGAACATCATTTTCAACAGCTTGTTTTGCTGCTTCTTCCGGTGTTTGGAAAAGCGGCCCAATATCAACATCAAATCCAAGATCGGCATATGCAGTTGCAACAACTTTTGCCCCTCTGTCATGACCATCTTGACCAAGTTTAGCAATCATTATTCTTGGTCTTCTACCCTCACTAACAGCAAAATCATCAGCAAGCTGTCTTGCTTCTTTCACTTTATTATCGTCACTCTCGTTATATGTACCGCTATAAACACCTGATATAGTTTTTGTCACAGCTTGATATCTCCCGCTTACTTTTTCAATTGCATCAGAAATCTCACCAAGAGTTGCTCTTACTTTAGCAGCATTAATAGAAAGTTCTAACAAATTTCCATCCCCAGTTTCTGCACACCTTGTAAGATCTTCTAAGGATTTACTAACTGCTTTATTATCTCTTTCTGATTTTATGTTTTCCAATCTTTCAATTTGTGATAACCTCACTGCAGAGTTATCTACTTCTAAAATATCAATAGGGTCTTCTTTATCTAACTTATATTTATTCACCCCAACAATAGTTTCTTGTCCAGAGTCTATCCTTGCTTGTCGTCTTGCAGAAGCTTCTTCGATTCTCATTTTCGGAATTCCAGCTTCAATTGCTTCTGTCATTCCACCATATGATTCAATTTCAAGAATATGCTTCCAGCCTTTCTGAATTAATTCATCCGTAATGGATTCAACATAGTAAGAACCTGCCCACGGGTCGATAACTTTCGTAATGTTTGTTTCGTCTTGTAAGAAAAGCTGAGTATTTCGTGCAATTCTTGCTGAGAAGTCAGTTGGCAGAGCTATTGCCTCATCTAGCGAATTTGTATGGAGTGATTGTGTGTGTCCCATAACAGCGGCCATTGCTTCTATGCAAGTTCTCACAACATTGTTAAAAGGATCTTGTTCTGTTAAACTCCATCCAGATGTTTGTGAGTGAGTTCTTAATGACATTGACTTAGGATTTTTTGGTTCAAATTGCTTAATTATCTTTGCCCATATAACTCTTGCCGCTCTCATCTTTGCAACTTCCATAAAGAAATTCATCCCTTGTGCCCAGAAGAAAGAAAGACGAGGAGCAAATGAATCTATATCAAGCCCAGCCTCTATACCCGTTCGGACATACTCCAAACCATCAGCTAGTGTATAAGCCATTTCGAGGTCCGCAGTTGCACCAGCTTCTTGCATATGATATCCAGAAATACTGATACTATTATATTTTGGCATTTTTGCAGAAGTAAATTTGAATATATCAGCAATTATCTGCATAGACATTTTGGGCGGATAGATATAAGTATTTCTAACCATATATTCTTTCAATATATCATTCTGGATCGTACCTGAAAGCAGATTTGCGTCGACACCTTGTTCTTCTGCAGCAACAATATAGAATGCTAATATTGGTAAAACCGCTCCGTTCATTGTCATCGAAACTGACATTTTATCTAGGGGAATTTTGTCAAATAGAATTTTCATATCCTCAACAGAGTCAATAGCTACCCCAGCCTTGCCAACATCACCAACAACCCTTTCATGGTCTGAATCATATCCGCGATGAGTAGCAAGATCAAATGCAACCGACAAACCCATTTGCCCTTGAGCAAGATTTCGACGATAGAAAGCATTACTCTCCTTAGCCGTTGAGAATCCAGCATATTGCCTTACAGTCCAAGGTCGAGTTACGTACATGCTGCTATAAGGGCCTCTTAAAAACGGAGGTAATCCAGATAAGTAGTTTAAATGGTCAAAACCTCTTATCTTTTCCTTAGTATAAATTGGATCGATCGGAATTTGTTCATTAGTCATCGTTTTAAAACGATCTGGTGCTTTACCAGTCTCATACTCAAATTTTCTTTCCCAATCTACTTTTTCAGTGGGGTCATTTTCTAATTTTAGATCAATATTTTCAAAATTTGGAAACTTCATTATTTCTCCAATAATATTAAATATCTTAAACTAATTTTGATAAAATCGAATAAACATCTGCACCTAGGAATATGAATTCATCTACTCCATAACCTCTGTACTCATCTTCTTTTTCTTTTGGAAATCCAGCTAAAACAATTGTGAAGTTTGAACTATTTTCTTTTAATTTTTTAGCATACTCTGGAACAACCTCAACATAGTTCTCATCTGTAGAACAGATTACTGAGATTGTTGCACCTGAATTTATCGTTTCTTTAACAGCTTGATCAATTGTATCAAACCCATTTGGATAAACAATATCAAAACCAGCAACCTCAAAGAAACCTCTTGAGAAATCAGCTCGAGCTTTAAATTGTTTTAATGATCCAAGTGTGGCTAAAAACACTTTTGGTTTTGACGCATTCCCTTCTTCCATTGCATTCATTTTTATTCTAATTTCTTCAAATGGTTCTGCAGCTCTTCTTGGTTCAATTGTTTTTACTTCGATTGATTTTTTAGCCTTTGCCCTAAATGAATGTGTTATCTCACCCAATGTGGCACCCTCTAAAATAGCATCAGTGCTGATATCAATTATTGCTTCGCTTTTTTCATCGACAAGGGAATTCAGTTTTTCAATAATTAGACTATTTTTGGATTGTTCACCAGAAGCTCTAAATCTCTGTAAAAACTGAGTCCGTTGTGATTGGAGTTTCTTATTGTCAAAAATTTTCGGTTCAATTGGAGTTTCAGTTGGATTGGCGTACATATTAGTTCCAACTATAATTGATTTTCTTTTGGCAATCAACTTATTTCGAGTTTCATTTGTTTTTTCAAGAGAACTTTGAATTTTACCATTCCTTAATGATTGGATCATTCCACCGTTTTTTTCTATTTCTTGAAATTGTTTCCAAGCAGCTTGTGCTATTTCATTTGTTAATACCTCTACATAATACGATCCCCCAGCCGGATCTATAGGCCTTGAGAAATGAGATTCTTCGTTAAGAATGATCTGAGTATTGCGAGCAATTCTTCTAGAAAAATCGTTCGGTAGAGAAAAAATCTCATCAAATGGTGAAACATATAAACTATTTATTCCACCCATTATTGCAGAGAAAGCTTCAGTTGTTGTTCTTAAAATATTTACATGAGGGTCAAATAAGGTTTTATTAAATGAAGATGTAGCTGCATGAATGTGAACATCAATACAATTTTTGTCTACCTCATAAGCTTCCAATAGATTTTTCCATACAAGTTTAAAAGCTCGGAATTTTGAAAGTTCAGTAAAAAATGAAGTCCCAATTCCCATAGTGATCTTCATACTTTTTACAATATCATTTATACTGAGCCCAGCAGATAACATTTGTTTGATATATTCGTTTGCTGTTGCCAAAACAAACGAAAGCTCCTGAACAGAATTTGCACCACTATCTACATATACTAAACTGCTAACGTTTACAGTTTTAATATTTACCGCGTTTTTCTTAGCCCAAATAATTGCAGCAGCCATTTGCTCAAATGTAAATTCTAATGGAACTGGTAGTTTACCCTCTGATACTAGGTATGCTATAGGATCCGCTTCAACTGAACCAGAAACATTTTTTATATCAATGTTTTCCTTTTTGCAATATGCATTTAATAATGAGAGCAGCGCGATTGAAGAAAATCCAGCTTCTATAAAGGTTGGATATTTTTGAATATTTACACCATTTAAGGCTCTTGATAAACTATGTAAACATGAAATTGAAACACCTGAGTTACCTACATCTGAAGTTTTTGCGTAATCAGCATCCAATCCAAGTTGAGTTGCTTTATCAACTGACATTAGAATTGCAGTTTGCCCTCTGTCTAAATCATTTTTCAGCGCGGAGTTAAATTCTTCTGGATCACCATAACTCATATTTTGCGATACCAGCCAGCTATCTTTGATGTATCCACTTGCTAGCGATCCTCGAATGTTATTGTTAGATGCTGGAAATTGATCTTTCAATTGAAGATCTTGGAGGTCATCCTTCGTATAAATAGGCTTTAATTCAATTTCTTCTATTGTCTTGGTTTTAAGTTTTTCGTTGGGTAAGCCTTTAAGATCATTAGTTACTTTTTCTTTCCACTCCTCTATAGCGGGGATAGGAAAATCATCTAAGAGGGAAAATTTTTGTGGGAGTTCTTTCCCTTTAATCTTCTTTTCAGCAGCCATAAATTTGCCTTAATATCTTTATAAATTAAAAATCAAAACTAAGAAAATTAGAGGCATATACATAATAGTTTGATAAAAAACGATTGAGGCTATAATCTATTGGATATTTTAAAGCTTTAAGCGACTATTTTAGTAAATACTACAATTTTTTAAGTGTTTCAATTTTTTGTATTAACTTTGCGACACTAATTTTGTCCACTGCTATTCTTCCAATCTCCATTATCTTTAAAGTGAGATCCAACAATGAATGAATCAGCTAAGTTGAAATACCTTTCAATATTATCGATTGTAATTCCAGATCCAATTAATATTGGAAGCTTTGAATTATTTCTTATTTCTTTTAGCTCGTCGAGTGCTGGTTCGATGCCTGTGCTTTGTCCGGTTACGATTAAACCATCACTTTGAAAAAACTCCGCTGCCTTCGCTGTTTCACTTATAGAATAATCTGAGGTGATTGAGTGCGAACTATGTTTCTTCTTTATGTCGGTAAGAATTAATATATTTTTAGCTTCGATGTTTTTTCTGAATCTTAATAGTTCGCCAGCATCAGAATCAAAAGTCCCTTCGTCTCCAATATGAGAAAACACAAAACCTTCGGCGCGGATAAACTGTAAATCAGCAGCAAGTGCCACGGAAAGAGCTTCTTTGTTTGCACCGGCAAGGATTTGAATTCCCATCGGTAATTCGATTCTCATTTTAATCTCATTTGCTATTACAGCCATCACAGAAATAATCTCTGGGCCAACATTTCTTTTCAGATAAGGGACATCATGCATGTTTTCGATCATGATAGCATCAATTCCAGAATCTTGATAAATTTCTGCCTCTTCGATAGCAGTATCAATCACAGATTTCAAGTTGCCACTATAATTAGGTGTACCAGGCAGGGGATGGATATGTATCATTCCAATTACAGATTTATTAAAAAGTTTTTTCATTTTGAACCTCATCAAAATTTGTTGTCTTCAGAAATTTCTGAAATCTTTTTATGAAAAATATCGCTGCTAATGATAATCCAACAATAAAACTTATCCAAACTCCAACTACTCCAAAATCTAATACAAACCCCAATATATAAGCTACTGGAAGTCCAATTAACCAATAAGCAATAAAAGCAATAAGCATGGGAGCTTTTAGATCCGTTAAACCTCTTAGGATTCCAATTCCCACAACTTGGAGTCCATCAACGACCTGAAAAAGTGCTGCAATGATTATCAGTGATGCTGCAATTTCAATAACCTCAGCATCATCAATATACAAAGTCGGCAAAAAATTCTTTAAGAAGATGAACATTAGACCAAATGTTCCCATAATCACAGCAACTATGACTAAAGCAGAATAACCAGCATTTTTGATCCCATTCATATCCTTTTTACCTAAATAATTGCCAATACGAATTGTCGATGCAATTGAGAGTCCCAAAGCGACCATAAAAGTTATGGATGCCAAGTTGATAGCAATTTGGTGTGCAGCCAGTTCGCTAGCACCGATCCACCCTATCATAACAGCTGCAAATGCAAATCCACCAACTTCAAAAAACATTTGAAATCCGCCTGGAATTCCGAGATCAATAATCTTTTTGATAACACGCCAGTTTATACTTTTGAATTTTAAACTTGGATCATATTGCTTTAGTTCTTTGGAGTATCTCACATAGAAATAGATTACGAACGCAATAAAAATTCTTGTTGTTAGTGTAGCAAAACCAGCCCCATCTAAACCCAGCTTTGGCATTCCAAGATTTCCAAAAATAAAAATCCAATTACCAAATACATTTATGATATTTGCAACAATAAGAATCACCATTGGAGGTTTTGTAAAAGACAATCCTTCCACAAATTGTTTGTAAGATTGAAACATCATAAATGGAATTATTGAGAAACTTAAAATTTTTAGATATGATTCTGCTAAAACTGCGACTTCTTCTGGTTGGTTGAGAAAGTTGATTAAGTCCGCCAGAAAGTAAACTACACCCACAAGAAGAATTGAAAAGATTAGATTTATAAGCAGACCTTGTCTGAGTATTATACCACACTCCTCATGGTTTCCCGATCCCTTTGCTATTGCAACAAGTGGGGTTAGCGCAACACTCATTCCAATGCCCAATACAATAATTAACAAAATCAAACCATTTACCAGAGATGCAGCAGCAAGAGGAACTGCCCCCAACTGACCAACCATTAAACTGTCAACAACTCCGAGCATCATGTGACCAAGTTGACCAATGATGACTGGATAAGCTAATTTTAAGGTTTCATTAATGTGGATTCTTAGATCTGTCATTAAAAGAATTTAGCCAAAATCTTTACTGTAATAAAAACAATTAAACATAAAATAGTAAATTCTATTCAATTTTCTTTAACCTTAAACATGGGAAAGAAAGCAAGATAGTAAAGCTCATTATGGATATGGCAAAACCAACCCCTACAAAATCTGCAAGTAAACCTATCGCCATTACAAATAAAGCGCTGAAAAGTGAGGCCAGTTGTGAAGAAACTGATATTATACTTGCATTTACTTTATCATCGCTTTTCTCAGTTATCAATGCAACTCCCGAAGGTTTACGCGTATTTTCGATAAACAAGACTGCTATAAAAAGCAAAATCACAAATACACTTGGTAAGAATTCCATCAACAAACCACTTACCATTCCGACAAACACACCGATTATAAGAGTAATATTTTGAAAAACACTTAGTGATGAAAAAAGATTAGAGATTTCAGCAGATTTTCTTGATGCGAAAGAATTACTCAGAAAAATAAAGAAATAGATCAGCCCAAGGAATAAGCCGACTTTCTGATTGTTTGTTAAAAATAGAAGAATTGGAAGTTGAATAATCAGTGATTTTAAAAATGGTTGTATAAAATCTTTAATGCTTTTATAATAACCTGAATAAATCGAAACATTAACAAGAATTCTTACTAGTTCGACTCTTTTAATTATATCCCAAAAAGAAGTTATTGTTTCTTTTAGACTTTCTGAGATCGCAACTGATTTTCTATCGACCTCATCCAAGTATTTTGGATAAGTCAACACATTGACAAAGTCGATTAAGTAGGGAAGAATTGAAAAAAGAAAAATTATATCGATTTTCTGATAATAAAAAACAAGAATTCCTCCTAAAAGACTTGATATTGCACTTCCAATCTGAGACCATGAGCGTGTATGACCATAATACTTCACTTTATATTCGAGTTGGTTTGTATGTTTCAAATATTCAATAATCATTGCTTTATTCACACCAGTTCGAATTGCATCGCCCAAAGCATACATCAACATTCCCAGAATGAAAATTGTGAAAAGTGAACCAAAGTAAAAGACTAAAAATGCAACTATATAGACTAAGAAGGAGAAAGCAAGAGTTTTTCTTCTGCCAAATGTATCGGCAAAAATACCAGAGGGAATTTCAAATATGTTTATTGAAATCTCTCTTATGGCGTAGAGAACTCCGATTTCAAAAAATGTTAGATCTTTACTAAGAAAAAATAGAATTAAAAAAGGATCGAAAAAACGGAGATTTTTTAGAAAACCATAAAGACAGAATTTGTAATATTGTTTATCCTTCTTAATAATCTGCTCGGTTTATAATCTGTAGAAAAATATTGCTATTTATGATTTAGAAAATATAATAATAATTGGAGAATATGTAAAAATATTCAGTCTAATAAACTCCGATAATTATAGGCACGGGATTTGATAAATATATGTGATTTCAAACAGAATGGAAGTTAATCTTGTGAATTTAACAGTAATTTAAGAGAAGGGAATAAACATGGCAAACGCAAATGAACAAAAATCGGAACTTGAGAGTTTAGTAAACTCCATTGGTTCAAAAGTAAGCGAATATTTAAGTTCGTTGAAACAATCCAGTACTGAAGAGATCATGGGCGGCTCCATTCCAGAAGCTCAGAAATTACTAAACAAAATTCTTCCAGTTGAAGAAGGATATCAGAAATTAATATCTTGTCATTCAGAACTTTTAAAAATCCTAAATGATGACAGTTCAGTTTCTGCTAAAAAAAGCAATAAAAGTGAAGAAAAAAATGAAAAAGAAGCAGAACTTGAAAAAATTGATTTATCTGACATGGAATTTACACCAAGTAGTCTTTACAGAGTTAGTATTCTAAAAGCTCTAATTTATCTGGGCGGGAGCGCAAAACTTACTGAAGTTGCTTCTTTTATTGAGAAAGAGATGAAAGGAAAGTTCAAACCCGCAGATAATGAAAAAGGCACAAATGGATTTAGCAAGCTCTGGATCGAAATGGTAAATACTGAAAAAGATAATATGATCACAGAAGGTTTGATAAATGAAGATAAAGAAGAGAACCAATGGGAAATTGTACAGGAAGGGATTGACTTTTTAGCCCAAAATTCAAATTAATTAAACTGAATTTGTAAAAGAAATATTGTAAAACTTCTTAAATCTTACCGGAAAAAATTACTGAAATTTGGAAGTTTGAGGGCTCAAAGCTCTCAAATTTTTAATCAAGTTTGAAGACAACTGCAGAACCGTTTATTGAGATAAACGTCAATTTATTCTTAATCTTTTGATTGCCACTCTTAAAAATTATATCTAAACTTTGTAGTTGTTGCCCATTAGATTTTCTATTTCTATATGAACCGAAATCATAGGAATCACTTATTTCTATCATTGCCTTTAATCTATTGCAAAGGCGTTTTACTTCTCCTGCTTCGCTTGAGTTTGTGAATTTATAGGTATCTTTATACAATCTAGATTCATCTGATCCATGATAAGCAAGTAGACTAGAGGCAGAA
The DNA here is from genome assembly GCA_963751695.1 of uncultured Ignavibacteria bacterium. GTDB lineage: Bacteria > Bacteroidota > Ignavibacteria > Ignavibacteriales > Melioribacteraceae > SZUA-22. The sequence continues at coordinate 991,565 of CAVVVP010000003.1, forward strand.
GAATAATTCTCTTTTTCACAAAGACTGAACAGTTTATTTGCAACTTCTTTTGCAGTTTCTTCACTTACTTGAGCAAATGAACTATTTAACCCAAAAACAAAAAGGAAGATTCCAAAAATACTTATTAACTTTTTCATAATAATTTAAAGATTATTTATAATATTGTTTAATACCTAAAGTGCTTAATTTGTTCCCCCTTTGATCCAATTTCTGTCATGGCCTCAATCCCAAGATCAAGATGTGTATCGACAAATTGGTTTGTAACTTTATTATCTGATTCTTCTGTTTTTACACCCTCAGGCTCCATTGGAAGATCGGTAACTAACAAAAGAGCACCACGGTCTATCTGATTTGCATATCCAACAATGAATATAGTTGCTGTTTCCATATCTATACCAATCGCACCGATTTTTCTTAAGTAGTCCTTAAATTCAATGTCCCACTCCCATAATCTTCTGTTCGTTGTATAAACTACGCCGGTACGATATTCAAAACCGCGTTCAATGATTTTATCTGAAACAAACTTATGAAGCTTAAAAGATGGTAGAGCTGGAACTTCAGGAGGCATATAATCCTTACCAGTTCCTTCACCCCTAATCGCAGCAATCGGAAGAATAAAATGTCCTAGCTCAGTAGACTTCTTTAATCCACCACATTTGCCCAAAAAAAGGACTCCTTTAGGTTGTCTTGCAATCAAAAGATCCATTATCGTTGCTGCGTTTGGAGAACCCATTCCATAGTTGATAATTGAAAGACCGACACTGTTTGTTGCAGTTTGCATTGGTCTCTCAAGTCCTTGAACATCACAACCGAATTTGTCAGCAAATCTGGTTACATAGTCTTTAAAGTTGGTGATGAGTAAATAATCACCAAATTCGTCTATTTTTGTTCCAGAATATCTTGGGAGCCAATTTTTTGCTATTTCAAGTTTTGAGATCATTCATTCACCGTTTTTGCTCTTTTAAGTAAAATTTCATCAATTTTCAGAGCACCAATTGCCATGTAATGGCCAATTATCATACCAATAATTGCTCCCACAAAAATATCTGAAAAATAATGTACTCCGACAATCGGACGAGACAGAGCCATTACTGCGGCAATTATTATCAAAGCTATCTTATACTTCGGAAATAATTTACTAAAAAAAAAGGCGGCTGCAAAATTATTTACGGCATGAGATGATGGCATAGAATATGATTTAGAACAACCAATAAGCAGATTTACATCAGATAAAGCATTGCATGGTCTGATTCTTTCAAAAAGTTGTTTGAGTATTTGACTGCTGAATTGGTCTGAAATAGTTATTACTAATATTATGCCGATTGCTGATATTCTACCAATTCTTCCACCTTTGATTATCAGAATCAGCCAAAAGATGATGTAAACTAGGTACCAACTTTTTACGTTTGTAATGTAAGGAAAGAAATTATCGAAAAAAGGGTTTGATATTGATACATTTAGAAAATAAAAAATAGAGACATCTATATTGCACAAAAAATCAGCCATAAACTTAATTTTCTTAAAATATTATGCTAAAAATGGTTAATATTGCACTTTACAATTATAGAACAAATAGAACTAAATATAACAATTTTATTCTTATTGTTAACACATTTATGCTGCCGATTCAAACGATATGAAAAAGTTTATAAAAAGTAATTTCTCAAACAGAAATAATGGTGAATCCAAAAGTGCGGATTTTAATGATCATTTAGAATTCAACGATTTTGTTGATTACGCCGCGGTAGGTATCTTCAAGCTTGACATGAACACTAACATTGAGTACGCAAACCAAGCCTTTGCACAGATGCTAGATTTTAAAAGTCGCTCAGATCTTTTTGGAGTTAATTTCCAAGACGAGTTAATATCTGAATCAACTGATTGGGAAAAAATTAGATCAAAGCTTTATAAGCATCGAATAGCCAAAAATCATATTATTCCACTTAAACAAAATAGCGGTGCATCAATTTTTGTAAGAGTAGATATGAGGGCTGCTTCTGATGAAAGCGGAAATCCACAATTCTTTGAAGGTAGTGTAACAGATGTTTCCGAGTTTGTTAAAAATGAAATGCGAATTAAAAAAGAACTTGAAGCTCTGCGATCTGATAAAAATCTTCCACCGACTATAGAAAATCAACCAGAGATCGACACTAAATACCTTTCAGATCTTGCACAGAAAATCAAAACCCCAATCAATTCAATAATTGGATTTTTTACTCTGATTGAACAAGGATTAATTAATTCGGACGAGGAGTTGAAAGATTTTTCAAAGAAGACTAAACAATCAGCTAACTCTCTTCTTTCAGTTGTTGAGGGAATAAAGGCAAAAGTTGTAGAACTCACTCCCGATCCAGCAATATTTATCGAAAATAATAAAGTAATTGCAGAAGAGGAACTTGAGGAAATAGTGGATGAAGAAATTATTCAAGAACCTGAAATTCTGGAAGAAGATTTAGAATTAGAAGAAGAGTTAGAACAACCATTAGAAGTTAAGGATAACGGTAATGGTAAAACATCTCAGATTCCACTTACTAAAATCTTGCTGGTTGAAGATAATCCGATTAGTACGAATGTGGAAATGCGTTTACTAAAAGAGAGTGGTTATAGTGTTGTTGCTGTGAAGAATGGTGAGGATGCAGTTGAAGCTGTAAAGACAAATGAATTTAGTTTAGTTCTGATGGATGTGGAAATGCCGGATATGGATGGAATAAAAGCGACTCAGATTATTAGAGATCTTAAAGCACCGATCAATAAAATTCCGATTATTGCAGTTACCGCACATTCAAGCATGAAAGATAGAGAAAAATGTTTAGCATCAGGTATGAACGATTATATAGCTAAACCAATCAATATTAAATTTTATGAGAATGACCATAGATCAATGGTTAAAAAGAAAAGTTGTGAGTTAGTATTTCTTGTTTTCAATTTTATTACAAGTGAGTATTTATTATCCAACTAAATTAGGAGCGGCTAATGGAAGATTTCAACGAATTGCACATTGAGGAAGAATCGATACCTCAATCAAAACCAATGGGTATATTCGGAATGTTATTTACTAAAATGACAACTGATATGAAATTTGTGGGAATGTTTACCATTATCTATGGTGTGATGACGAGTTTGTCTATAATTGGGGCAATTGTTGGAGTGCCTTTAATTTTTGCTGGACTGCGTATAAGGGAAGCTGCTGATGAGTTTAATGCCTTTAGATTAACTAATGATAATAACTCATTGAAGCGGGGATTCGAACTTCAGGGTAAATATTTTTATATTCAAAAAATTATCATCATTGTAGGCTTAGTAGTTTTTGCACTTTATATAATTGGGATCATTATTTTTGGAATATCAATGTTCAGTGCTTACAGCGATTATTAAGGATATTCTTAGTCAGACAGACTTTTTTAGATTATAGTCGAATTGTTTTTGGCCATAACTTGATTAATTATTATTAAATATTAATTCATACTAATGAGTATTGATATTTATACCTTATTTACTTCAGAAATTATTATTCGTCCAGATGATATTGATCTTAACGATCATGTCCATTTTACAAAATACCTAGACTTTTTTCTTGCTGCCAGATATGAGCAAATGGAGAGAAATTATAAAATATCAATGGAAGAATTTTGGGAAATGCGGTTAAATTGGGTTGCATCCAGCATGCATATAAACTATAAACGGGCATTAAAGCTACGTGATACAGCCTTAATTAAAACACAAGTTGAATCATTTGATAAAGCACAAGTAACTGTTAATTTTTGGATTCACAGTAAAAAGAGCAATAAGCTAGCTGCGGACGGGAATGGTGTGTTTACGCTTATTAATATCGATAGTGGTAGACCAACCAGAATACCGAAAGAGATAATTAATCGTTATAGTATCTGATCTTACTTTAGTTTATTTAATAAATACTCAAGTAATCCTTTGATCTCAATTCTTTCTTGCTCCATACTGTCCCTTTCGCGGACAGTGACTGTTTGATCTTCAAATGTTTGATTATCTACAGTAATACAGAATGGAGTTCCTGCTTCATCTTGTCTTCTGTATCTTCTTCCAACTGCTCCCTTAGAATCGTAGAAGACTTTCATGAAGGGTCTGAGGTCAGCCTCAATCTCACGTGCGATTTCCGGCATTCCATCCTTATTTACTAGTGGAAAGATTGCAGCTTTAATCGGAGCTAACTTGGGATGAAACTTCATCACCACGCGCTGTTCGTTGTTCACCTCTTCCTCATGATAGGCATTTATTAGAAACGCCATAAAGGACCGGCTTGCACCAGCTGAGGTTTCAATTATATAGGGAATAAATTTTTCCTTTGTTTCGTCATCAAAATATAACTGAGATTTACCAGAAAACTCCTGATGTCTTCCTAAATCGAAATCGGTTCTATTATGTATCCCCTCTATCTCCCCCCAACCAAAAGGAAATTCATATTCAACATCAGTTGCTTCTTTTGCATAGTGAGCTAACTTGTCTGAAGGATGGTCATGGAATCTCAATTTCTCAGAACTAATTCCTAGGTTTTTATACCACTCAATTCTTCTTTCTTTCCAGTCATCATAGTTTTCTTTGTCTTCTTCAGGATTTACAAAATATTGCATCTCCATCTGTTCAAATTCACGTGTGCGGAAAAGAAAATTTTTTGTGTTGATCTCATTTCTGAATGCCTTGCCTATCTGGGCAATTCCAAAAGGTAATTTCTGACGAGAGGAATTAAGTACATTGGTAAAGTTAACAAAAATACCTTGAGCAGTTTCTGGACGAAGAAAAACTGTGTTGTCATCGCTTTCAATTGGGCCAACAAATGTTTTAAACATTAAGTTGAAGTTACGAGGCTCTGTAAATTCACCCTTTGTTCCACAATTAGGACAGTTACTTTCTCCTAGCAATTTAAAGGAAAGATCTTTGTTTTCAAGTATTGCTTCAAATCTTTCATCAAGTTCTTCGTGGATTTGATAAATTTTCTCTAATTCAGATTTGTGATCATCTGACAGATTTTCTTCAAAAGCTCGTATAATTTTCTTCTTTTTCTTATCAGAGATTGCATCACCAAGTGTATCAACTCTAAAGCGGCTCTTGCATTGTTTACAGTCAATCATCGGGTCTGTAAAATTAGCAACATGGCCAGAAGCTTCCCAGACTCTTGGGTGCATAAGAATCGAAGCGTCTAAGCCTTCCACATCCTCCCGATACGTCATCGACTTCCACCACTCTTCTTTTATGTTCTTCAATAATTCTACTCCGAGTGGACCATAATCCCAACAGCCATTTAAGCCACCATAAATTTCACTTGATTGAAATACAAATCCACGTCTTTTCGAAAGTGATACCACTTTTTCTATCACTGTTTGATTCTTCTGTGCGATAATAAACCCCTGGTAATTTTATAAATCGAAATGCAAATATAACAAATTGGTTTTCTTTTCAGAAAAAGAAATTATTTTATAAGAATCATTCCTTTAGTTTGAGAGAAAGATTCTGTAACAAGCTGATAATAGTAAACACCACTTGATAGATTACCAAAATTAGAGCTATTAAAAATCACTTCATGTGTCCCTTTTCCAAGCTCTCTATTTACTAAAAGATCCACAAGTTCTCCGAGTGAGTTGAAAACTCGCAATTGGACTTTATCTCTGTGCTTAAGATTGAATTTAATCGTTGTTGATGGGTTAAAAGGATTTGGATAATTTGGGAAAAGCTCAAAATTATCAGCAACGATTTCATCTTTTACTGAAGTTGTTGGACCACGATAAATAATTCTAAATGCATCTGCGACAACAAAGCCATCTGCATCGTCGGTAATATTTATACTGATTGGACCAAGATTTCCCATATCTATTTGAGTAAGGTGATTCCATTGTCCTCCAGCAAGCTTTTGCGATCTTTCTACAATGGTTTGGTTCCCACTCGCATCAACAACAAATTGTGTATTGCTTGCGCCTGCACTGTTGCTAGGCCACCATCCATAAATGTCGTAAACGCCGGATTCAACTGTCTCTGTTTGGTAGGATATCGCATTCTGGCCTCCACCCGATTGAACATAATTAAAATCATCACTGTAAAACTCTAAACCAGATTGAGAAGTTTCCCATGGTCCATAAGCAACAGCATCTTTATTATCCAGAAGAATATGTTTTGGATGAGAAATTTCAAGGTATTCTGCAAGGCCATATACTGTGGTGTATCCAAATTGGAAAAGATTTTCATTCGTAACCCACACTCCATTTGAATACTGATCATAAGGTGTTTCGTATGTCAGAGCCATTGTTTGCTCGCCGTAATTATTCCATTGGAAACCCTCTGGAAAATAATCTCTAAGATTAGATTCCCTATAATCAGACTTTTTAAAGTAGGGGAGATCAGAGATCATTAGATTTGAGAATTGATATTCTCTAAGATAAAAGAATTCTGATGTTGAACTTGCAGTGTGAATCCAGAATGTTGGATATGGGGAAGCTTGGGAATGAAGATTTAAGAAGGCAGAAATTACGTTTTCACTATTTATCTCTTTCATTCTATTCTTTAAAAGTAGAACTGCTGCGGATGTTTCATTATCACCATAATTCCAATCACGTTCTTGGTCAACCCCGTTATAGTTAGTTCGAGATCTCCCATAAAAAACTCCATCTGGATTATTGAATGGGTATAAATAGAACTTGATCTTTTTTCTATAGTGTGCAATTACTTCATCATTCTCAAGAAGTTTTTGCATAATACCATCAAAATGCCATGAGCTTGGGGTTTCTCCAGGATGAGTTCGAGCATGTATCCACACATTAACCTTTTCGTTATCTGGAACAGTTGGGTCTGTTAATATCATTTCTTGAACTGGCAAATTCTTTTCTGTATAACCAAGCGTATCGATAGTTACGTATTCACTTTCAGCCCACTCAGAGAGGCGTTGTTGAAGGTAACTATAATTATAGGGTGTGTAGTAAGCTACAAATACTGTGTCTTCTTCAAAAGTTTTCTGGAAGACATTATATGATGGAGCTTCTGTCTCGGTAAATCTAATATACTCTTTATCATCGTAAGAATACATTGGTCGGTTTACATCGCTGGTTGGAATGATTATTCTAATATAGTTGTCTTGCACTCCAGAAATCCTAAAGTAAAACCATCTACCCCCGATATCCGAAATAGTTGTAATCTCATAATTTACTGAGTCGGTTGTAGTAACAGTGCCAAGATTTCCACTTTCAAAATCTGCGTCAAATTTAATTTGGGCAAATATGGTTTGTGAAAATAATAAAATAATAAATATGAGTTTTTTCATAGTATGGTCTTCGATTTTGGGTGTAGAATTAAATATTAGCCGTTCTTCAGTTTTTCGGTTTTTTCAGCGAGTTGGAGTTTCTCGATCAACTCTGAAAGATCGCCTTCCATTATGTTTGTAAGATTGTAGAGGGTAAGTCCAATGCGATGATCGGTAACACGATTTTGAGGATAGTTATACGTTCGAATCTTATCTGATCTATCCCCACTTTTGACAAGTGATTTCCTTTGTTCTGATATTTCACTCTCTTGCTCACGCACTTTTACATCGTAAAGTCTGGTTTTTAAAACTTTTAAGGCCTTTTGACGATTTTTTAATTGCGATCTCTCATCCTGACATTGAACAACTATGCCTGTAGGAATATGAGTCATACGAATTGCTGAATCAGTTTTATTAACATGCTGCCCACCAGCACCGCTTGCACGGTAAGTGTCAACTCTAACGTCGCTCATATCAACATCTATCTCCACATCTTCTGCTTCTGGCATGACAACAACAGATGCAGCAGAAGTATGAACTCTTCCGCTTGCTTCAGTTGCGGGAACTCGCTGAACTCTGTGCACTCCACTTTCATATTTCAGCATTCCAAAGATACCGTCACCGCGCACTGACATCACCGACTCCTTTATACCTCCCATTGTTGCTTCATTGAGGTCCATAAGTTCAATTGTCCAACCTTTGATTTCGGCATATCGGGTATACATTCTAAGAAGATCACCTGCAAAAAGTCCAGCTTCTTCGCCACCGGTTCCTGCACGAATTTCCAAGATCACATCTTGATCGTCTTGAGGATCCTTTGGTATAATCATAACTTTAATTTTTTCTTCTAGTTCGACCTGCTCTATTTTTAGGTCACTTAATTCTAAATTAGCCATTTCAATGAGTTCTTTATCCTCTTCGGATTCTATTACCTCTTGATTTCCATTAACTGTTCTTTTTGATTTGATTATACCTGTCGAAGGCAGCAACAATCTCCTCCAGATTGCTTCGCTCTTTGCTGAGTTTGATTAGTTTTGGCTGATCAGACATTATTTCTGGATCAGACAACTGTTCAGTGATCTGCTCATATCTTTCTTTTACTTCTATTAATTTCTCTAAAAAATCCATTGCAACTAGTATAATTTTTGAATAGTAAAAATAGGGAAGTATGGTATCAAAAACTAATAGGTGCTTACCGTAAATAGGTGAAAAATAAGACGCTTAAGCAATTTCTCTTAATTTTTGCAGATACTTTTCTTGAACCAGTATATTCGGAATCTCACCAGGATTATTAGTGAGGGTAAAATCTAAATCAATCAATCTAAAAATTTTATCTAATGCATCAAACATATTTTCAGATGGGAATTCATAGTCGCGTAAGTGGTGAATTAGTTTTAATGTCTTAAACCCATCAAACCAAAGCTTTTTTTGCCTCGAGATTTGATCTATAGATTTTGTGTTTTTAAGCACTCTTTCCCAACTCTGTTCGAATTTATTTGTTACTAAAAACTGATAAAGTGAATAGCAAATATTTTTGGCTTCCATCATGTAATCCTCCGCTGCCATTGTCTGTGAAGAATGAAATAACTCTATCCATTTTTTTAAAACAACAAATGAATGCGGAGAGTAAAGCAAATATTCGTTTTGTACATTCTCTAAAAACCTTGATACCCTTTTGCCAGTACCAAATGGTACACGCCACGATCCTCTACTGGAAGGAAATACCGTAGCTCCTTCAATTTTTTTAATATCAAATATCTTCGATAGCTTTTCCATAAAGTAAAAATCTTCGGCAGCTTTTCTTTTATTCATTCCTTGAATTTTTATATAACTGTCAACATCGCAAACCATAGTAGATCCAACGGAGTGATAGGCAAAAGGGGAGTTCGCGAATTTTAATCCAAGAACATAATAGCGCAAAAAAATTTCATAGTTGATAATAGCTTTCTGATTTTCAATGTCATCTGGAGTAGTATGTGAAAAATTTACATATGCAGCATGAAGATCTTTGTTGTCAAATGAGTTCCGGATTGTAGAAACGTAATTTTTTGAGACGGTACAGTCAGCATCAAGGCATATCATTATATTCTTTTGTGTTGAGGAGTAATCGAAAAGTTTTAAGGCTTCATCCATCCCAATTTTCCGAGCCAATCCTACCCCCCCTCTTTGTCATTAAGTTCGAGACCTTTAGACGAAGCATCAACCAATCCTATTGGAAGATTTGATTCATTCACTTGAGCGACTAAATTGTCTGATGTTTTTTCTTTTTGAATGATTTGTTTAAGGAGTTGAATAGATCTGCTGTTCTCTTGTAGAATGCTATCATTGCTCGAAATAGTCCGATTTACTACAAATAGAATGAGTGTTGAATGAAAATATTTCTGGTCGTTCTGTATGATGGAGTTTAGCAAAACTCTAATGTTGTCAAACTCTGCAATAGCTGGGATTACGACTATACTCTTATATTTTCGAGGGGCACCATAAAACTCCCAAGAATCTAATCCGTATTTCTGTAAATATTTTTCAATATGCTTGGGATAATCTGATGACATTTCAATTTTACTCGGCCTCAAGGAAAGCTTGAATTAATGATCTTGATTCAGTTAAATTAGTTTTATCAATCCAGTTAATTTTAATCCCCTCACGTTCCATTTTTCGAAACCAAGTCATTTGTCTCTTTGCAAACTTATGAATAGAACTATTCAACTTTTGGAACATATCATTATAGTTAAGTTCTCCCTTGAGGTATCTCCCGACATATTTATATTCAAGACCGAAGTAGTTAAGTTTTTCAAAAGAAATTCCACTGTTCACTAAAGATTGTACTTCTTCTATCATTCCATTGTCTAATCTATACTTTAGTCTGATAGTTATGTTGTTTTTAATTTGCTCTCTATTCTCAGGAATCCCTAGTACCAGACTATCAATCTTTGGTCTATTAATTTCCCGTTTTGCAGAATTTTGCTCTGCGACTTGAATAGCTTTTATTATTCTATCCTTTTCAAGTAGGTCCGTTGTGTTGTGGAGCTCAGTCTTTAACGCAAATAAGGATTCTATTAATTCAATTTCTGTTAACTTTTCAAGTTCATTCTTCCTTTCTGAGTTGAAGTTTGTTTCAGATAGCTCATAGTTCTTTATAATTGAATTGATGTATAAACCAGTTCCTCCAACTAAGAATGGAAGATGATTTCTATCAATAATATTATGAAAACAATCATAAAACAAACTCTGAAATTTGAATAAATCGAATTCTTCTGTGGGTTCAAGAACATCAATTAAATGATAAGGGATTTTCTTCCCATCAATTATATAATCGTCAATGTCTTTCCCAGAACCAATATCCATTCGACGATAAACTTGACGAGAATCGGCTGAAATTATTTCACCATTAAATATGTTCGCTAAATTAACTGCAAACCTGGTTTTACCAACTGCGGTAGGACCTAGAACGACGATTAATTTTTGCTTCATCTTTGTAAGCAAATAAAATCACCGCTAGTTTATTTGATTATCGGAAGTGTAACTATCACTGAAGTTCCAATTCCAATGTAACTATTAACTTTAATATACCCGCCATGTTCATCAATGATCTTTTTAGTGACCGTTAATCCCAAGCCAGGACCATTCTTCTTTCCATATGACATAAAAGGTTCAAAGATCTTATCCCAGAGGCTTTCTGGAATTCCACCACCTTTATCGTTGAAGATTATCATGACGTTCTTTTCATCAAGTTTTGTCTTGATCTGAATTACACCTCCGTGAGGCATAGCTTCACAAGCATTTTTAATGATGTGTTTGAATGCTTGGTAAAAATCTTTGATGTTGAGATTAACCAATACATCCTTGGCATACTCCTTTTCAATCTTACAACTCATAGATTTTATATAAGAAGTAATTCGACTGGTGAGGTCATCGAGTGTTTCATTTAGATTTACGTATGTACTTTTTACAAGCGCTGGTTCTGAAGAATAATTTGAAGTAGCTTGAACAAGATCAGTAATATTATTAAGTTCATCTAATAACATGTCAACTATTTGTGAAACTTCTTGATCCATTTCCTTACTATTCAGATGCTCTGCATATCTTTTACTTATTAATATTGGTTTCTTAATATCTTCAATTAAGAAGTTCGTCATTTTATTTAGTGAAGAAACTCTTTCCGCCTTCAGAAGTTGTTCTACTAAATCAGAATTCTGTAAAGCTAACGCAACGTGCGTGGAAAGCGAATCAAGAATGTCTTCATCAAGCTTTGAGAAGGTTCCGTTCTTACTATTAAGAAGCTGAAGAACACTAATTACTTCGCCATCTTTATTCTTTACGGGATAGCAGAGCACACTTTTGGTTTGATATCCGCTAGCGTTATCGTAGCTCATGTCAAATCGTTCATCTGAATAAGCATCATCTATGTTAACTGTTTCTCCAGATTTGGCAACCCACCCGGCTAGTCCTTCTCCAACCTTTAATCGAATCTCTTTCGGTTGACTCCCAATTGCAATTTTCGACCATAGTTGGTTCTTGTCTTTTTCTACCAAGTACAGCGTACCTCTATCGGCTCCTGCAAGATCAACGGAAACATCAATTATATTCTGAAGCAGATCATCTAAATTAATGTTTGAATTTACAAGATGAGCTGCTTCATTTATTTTTTCTAACTGGTCAATTTTCATATTTAGTACCTCTTTGCTCATAACCGCTTTTTCATTTACTTCTTCAGAAGCAGATTCTTCAAGCTGTGGCTCTACCGTTTTTGAGGACTGATCGGTTTGACGTATTCCCTCAGAATTGGGTGTTGTATTAGCATCTTCTGGACTCAGTGTTAAGACAGTATTATAAATGTTTGAAAAGATCTGCTCATTCTGTTGAGCTAGAAATTCAACTTCTTTTTTAGTAAGTTCTAAAATGTAAGAATTCCTAAGAGCAACAACAGTAGTGCTTGAATCATCTTCATTTAGAAATTTTTCCTGACCGAAAAATTCATTTTCACGGAAAATAAAAGACTCAGATTTATCATCTCTCTTTCTTATCACATTTATTTCACCCCACATTACCAAAAAGAGTGATGACACAATTTCACCTTCTCGAAAAAGAATTTCACCTTGGTTTATTGCAATAAAATTTCCCTTGATATCATCTACAACTAAAGAATCAACATCAACTTTACCGAAAAGTTTGTTTTGCTTTAAAGTTTGAAAAAGTACTCGTTCCATTTGTTTTCTTGAATATTTATAATAAAGTCAAATTTAAACAAAAAATATCGATTCTAAAATCTCATTTTTGTGCTATAAGATAAAAATATTTCTGGATTAAAAAGGAAATTATAATTTATTAACGATATAGTTTTTTATAATTCTAAAAAATACTATTTTTATATATTTATAAAACGATCATCATTTTCATTAAGTTGGCTTTTGAGGTAAATCTATGAAATTTATTTCTGTAATCTTTCTTCTAACTGTTTTATTAAGTCAAACATCATTTAGCCAATCATTATATTCAACTTACAAAGATTCTGTTGCTGAAGCCGATACTGGTTATGTACCTGATGAAGCATTGGTGGAAAAAATGAATTCCAGACTCCCACTTTGGATACCTTTATTAGAATCTGTCGGATTGAACCTTGCACTTGGTGCGTTCAATGCTTATGTAATGGATTCTGAATTTGCCAAGATCAGTTTTAAATCCGTTGAGCATAATTTTGAAAGAGGGTGGTCAACTGATGCAGACGAGCTTACTACAAATATGTTTGCCCATCCTTTTCATGGGTCAATTTATTATAACCTTGCGAGATCAAGCGGTTATAATTATTGGACCTCTCTTGGTGTAGCAGCTTTCGGAAGTTGGCAATGGGAATTCTTTATGGAGATTGAACCACCAGCACTAAACGACTGGGTAATGACATCATATGGTGGGTCCATGATAGGCGAAATGTTCTATCGTTTCTCTAACCTAATAATTGATGAAAGTGCTACAGGTGGTGAAAGAGTATGGAGAGAGATCGGTGCCGGAATTTTCAACCCCGGAAGAGTATTTAACAGATTAATTACGGGTAGAACTGGAAGGGTAACAAATGAGAAATTATATGAAAGACAGCCATTTGTTGGAGAGCTTGCTATAGGAGGCAATGCTGTTGCTGAAGGTACGAATTTTGAAAATTCTGAAGAGAATCTGATGCTTACGGCAGAGATCTTTTATGGTAGATTATTTCAAAAAAAATCGTTCAAGCCGTTTGATTACTTCAGATGGAATGCTGCTTTTAATTTTTTTGGAGAACAGCCACTTATAAGTCAATTTCGAATTGTGAATATATTTGCTGGTAAGTCCTCAAAAATGGGGAGTGGTAGATTTTTATACGGTGCATTTGGCCATTACGATTTTCTTAATAATACTGTTTATGAAATTGGCGCCGCTAGTGTAGGTGCCAGCATAGGTTATCAAACTTCACATAAAAGTTCAACTCAATTTTCTGGGATGCTTCACGGAGCAGTTATTTTAATGGGAGCCGCGAACTCAGACTATGTACCAGAAGTTGAATTTTTAGATTCTGCAAGAACATACAATATGGGACCTGGCGCGCACTTCAAATTAGAGACAGTTCTAAGATTTCCGTTTGGTGCTTTGTCATTGGATTACAGTATATGGTGGATTCATACTTGGGATGGAGCAATGGGAGATGAGTATATAGGAGTAATATCACCAAAATTCAGAATTCGTATATATAAAGAATTGTTTATTGGTTTAGAGTATCTATTTTACAGTCGTTATGGCAAGTATGATGATTATCCTGATAGAACAGTCTACAATAATGAAGCAAGAACTTTCATTGGATATTCATTCTAGAAAGAATGGAATTATAATTGAACATCAAAAAAAATGGGTTTGAATTATGAAAAAATTTTTATTGATTTTCATTTCATTTAGCATTGTAATTATTGGACAAACCAATAAGAGTGAAACTGTTATATCTATAAAGGGATCTACAATTAATAACATTGGTGAACTTAAAGATATTTGGAACACCGGTAATGGTTTGTACGTAAGTTATGAGAATATATCGGTTGCGAACCAATTTTCCTATATGTTTCAAGTTGGTTATATGACATTTAATGAAAATCCTGACCATCAGTCACAGGGAGATGATGCCAATTTTGACATTATTCCCATCCAGGTTGGTGGAAGATATTATGTAGTGCTTCACAGATTTCGACCATTTTTTGCAGCGATGGCAGGAGCAAATATTATTAGTTCTAAATATCCGCTTATGCCAGCACATGAGGAAGGTGGAGAAGATATGTACTCAGGTACTTTTACCAAGTTAAATTTTCAGGTTGGTGCCGGATTAGCGGTAAAGCTAGTCAGTAATCTTCAAATCGAAATTCTTGCAATGTATAATTCACATATATTGGATGCACCAACTCATTATAATATTACTGGATTAGAACTTGGCGCTGGAATAAATTGGGGATGGTAAGGATAATATTGGAATAATTATTTAAAGAAAACCGCCATATCCTCCCAAAAGTAAATCAGACCTACAATAAAAATGAAAATTATTATTAAGCTCAAACGTTTCATGAACTAGTTTAATATTATATAAACAAATGGTATATCAATTTCATGATTGAGTTCATCGTACTCGAAATTTTCTGGTAAAGTTGAATCAATATTGGATTGAATATCTTTTTCAATTCTTTTAGACCATTCTTTCTGTCTATCCCATAAGATCTGTTCAACCGCTTTTTTAAAGTCTTTAAATTCTGCGTCCATAGTATTTTACCAAGAGTTGTTATAACCGAAATTAAGTTGTTGTTTAAGTAATTATTACAATCACATTTCTACTTATTCTGGTCATTTTTGATTCTGATGGGCTTCAAATTATAAATGAAAACCCACAAAATGGCAAAAATTAAGAGAATAATTGATGATCCAAATAGTAGTTTGGTGCTCATTTTCTGTTTATACTCATTTTTTTCTAAATGTTAGAACTAATGTTCAACAATCGTTCCAAACATTGTCGTTTTAGAATATTGTAATTATTGGATTATTAACACTACTTGGTTAATTTGGGGGCTAATTTTAGACCAATGTTGATCAGGCAAGTTTTTTTGAGTAAGAATTAATTACATGGTAATAAAAAACAAATAGAGGTTTGGATATGACGTTTTCTACCGCAGATTATGTCGTTTTTCTTGTCTATATCGTAGCAATTATTTCGATGGGGCTCTATGTTTCTAGATCAAAAAAGGGGCATGAAAAAGACACAAAAGATTATTTTCTTGCAAGCAAATCCCTTCCTTGGTGGGCCATAGGGGCCTCACTGATTGCAGCAAATATTTCTGCTGAACAATTTATTGGGATGTCTGGTTCAGGTTTTGCAATAGGACTCGCAATTGCATCTTATGAGTGGATGGCTGCGATAACACTAATAATTGTGGGTAAGTTTTTTCTTCCAGTTTTTATTGAAAAGGGTCTTTATACAATTCCAGAATTTATTGAGAAAAGGTACAGTACAAATCTAAAAACGATTCTTGCTGTTTTCTGGGTTGCACTCTTCATTTTTGTAAATTTAACTTCCGTTCTCTTCTTGGGTGGAAAAGCTATTGATACGATAATAGGTACTGGTGATGGAAGTTTGATCGTTTATGCGATCCTTGGGTTAGCTTTTATTGCTGCGGCATATTCTCTATATGGAGGATTATCGGCTGTTGCTTGGACTGATGTTGTTCAAGTTGCACTATTAGTTGTTGGCGGTTTAATAACCTCAATAATTGCACTAAATGCTGTTACTCCAGAAGGTGGAATTATTAATGGATTATTTCATGTTTTTGATTCAGCTGGTGAAAAATTTCACATGATCCTATCAAAAGATAATCCAGAATTTTATAATCTTCCCGGCATTGCAGTTCTGATTGGTGGAATGTGGGTAGCAAATCTTTACTACTGGGGATTTAATCAATACATAATTCAACGAACCCTTGCTGCAAAGTCCCTCTCAGAAGCACAAAGAGGAATTGCTTTCGCTGCATTTCTTAAAATGATCATCCCACTAATTGTTGTGATTCCAGGAATTGTAGCGTATGTAATATTTACGCAACCGGAAGGAACAGCAATTATCCCAGGAGTTCAGGAAGCGTTTACAAATGCAAATGGAAGCATCAATTACGATAAAGCTTATCCTTGGTTAATCTCAGTTTTTATTCCTGTTGGATTAAAGGGATTAGTATTAGCTGCCTTAGTTGCAGCAATTGTTTCTTCACTCGCTTCTATGCTCAATTCAACTTCGACAATTTTTACAATGGATATCTATAAACCATACTTAGGAAATGGCGCTACAGAAAAAAAATTAGTGTCAGTTGGTAGAATTGTTGCTGCAGCTGCGTTAGTCATTGCAGTTCTTTTAGCACCTCTGCTTGGAAGCATACCGCAAATGTTTCAATACATCCAAGAATATACTGGTTTGGTTAGTCCAGGTGTATTAGCTGTATTCTTACTAGGACTATTCTGGAAAAAAACAACTAACAAAGGTGCAATTATTGGAATTATATCTTCAATATTTGTTGCTTTACTGCTGAAAAGTACTGTGGTTGATCTTCCATTTATTGATCAGATGTTCTATACATTGATAATAACGATGGCTGTCATAGCAGGAGTAAGTTTAACAACTTCACCTGATGTCGATGACCCAAAAGGGATCAAACTTACCTCAAAATTATTTATTACGGATTCTATATTTAATATAAGTGCTTATGCAATACTAATTATGCTTGTGGTTCTGTATGCAGTTTTTTGGTAGTGAATTTTAAGGAGTACTATGAAAAAGCACTCTAATTTTGAAGAATAATTTGATATTAGTTTTTATTTTAATAAACTTAGATTTAAATTTTGCACATATTGGGTTTTATTCTGATGTTCAAATTAAGCACCCGTATTCTGGTACTTACATTTTTAATGATTCTGAATTTACAGATCAATGCCCAATTTTCGGTTGGATTAATTGGAAATTTAAGTAGTAGTTCTCTATCCGGCAATTCACCTCCAAGCACAGAGTATAATAGTTTGGTTGGTTTTGGTGGAGGACTAATGTTGGATTACAAAGCTACCGATGAAGTTACTGTAAGTATTCAACCAATGTTTTTACCAAAAGGAACAACAGTTTCTTATGATCTTCCCAGTTATGAAGAACAAAGAGATAGCCTCAATTTGAATCTTTCCTATTTCAGCTTACCAATTATGGTAAAGGTAGTTGCGAGCAAAGTTGTTTATGTAACGGGAGGATTCGAGTTTGATTATTTACAAAGCGCAAAATCTACTTTGGTTAATATCGATTCCGAGAATGAAGTAACAGATCTGATAGAATCCTTAGATGTATCCGCAAACTTTGGTGTTGGATTTTCATTTGAGGTTTCTGCAATTGAGTTATTTTTTGAATTAAGATACTCTATTGGATTACTTAATGCTAGCAATATTCCTGCAGATGATGAGATTGATATTCCACCTGAGTTTAAAAATACATCAACACAGTTGTTATTTGGAATAATGTACCCATTCGGAGAGTAATTCTTGTTTAGAAACAAATTACATATTTTTAGAATTCGAAGTACTTTCATTATAAGTTTTCTATTTGTTTTTTCCAATATTGCATTGTATGGTCAAGATATTAAGGAAATAGAGACTAATGAAATTAAATTACCTGTACTAAATAACCATAAATTTATAACAAATTCTCAAACTCGCTCTCCTTTTATAAAAACTTATTATAAAAACACACTTGGAATTGGTCGAGCCCTCGATCTGCAACTTCCAATTTTAGACCTTGATGGTAATCCCATCTTAGGGCTTAGAGGAAACTTATTATTTATTGGTTTAGATTTTGAGTATCAGTATGCTGTAAACGACTGGTTAGCTATCTGGTTAAATTACGGAATTATTAGTAGAATTGGTGATGGTCCACAAGCATTACTAGCTCAGGGAGTAAATGCTACCACGAGCTCAGAATTAGGATGGATGTTTAAGCTTCTTGAAACGAAAAAAGTATTTCTGTCAACAACGCTAATCATTTGGAATAGTAGCGGCACAATAATAAATTTCTATGATTATCTTAAAAGAATAATAGAAGAAGGTGAAGTAGCTCCTGATAATCAACTAGTGATAACTAGAAATTTTATTCAGCTTGGCGGAGGTTTTCGCTTTGCATGGGCAGCAAGTGATTTATTCGGTGTAAATGCCCTGACTGAATTTGCATATGGAGAATCAGTTGATAGAAGAAACGAAAAAGAACTTTTTTATAACCTTGCAGTTTCTACAGATTTTGATTTAAATAATGTTGCAAAAGTTCCTATCGGTTTTGCATTAGGACTTAAAATTAATTCATTCCTGTCTGGGAGTGATACATCTATTAAAGGAAAAGTTACCTCGATATTTCTTAAAACCGCTTATACTGGAGAAGATGATTTTCTGATAGGGATTGACTTTGTTTGGAGAAAAATGCCAATGAGTCAAATTGATCAGACTCTCTACGGGGGCTCTCTCAATCTCAATGTAGATTACTATTTTTAAAAACCTCTAAATTCTATTAATAATAACTTAATTATAGATTGATACAAATCTAACTCGGAGATATTGTCATATTTATTAAAAATTATTAAATTCGAAGTCATTTTAAAATAAATTAGGAGAATTAAGTTGAAA
This sequence comes from uncultured Ignavibacteria bacterium, assembly GCA_963751695.1. GTDB lineage: Bacteria > Bacteroidota > Ignavibacteria > Ignavibacteriales > Melioribacteraceae > SZUA-22. The sequence goes on from CAVVVP010000003.1 coordinate 1,010,508, forward strand.
AAATTATTACTAATCATATCTATTCTCTTCGTATCAGTTTCTATTTCTAATGCGCAAGAGCTCGGCATTAGATTTGGTGATTCAGCCGGCAGTAATAATGTCGCAGTTGATGGGATTATAGGTTTAGGCAGTTTTAGTAGAATACACGGAGACGTAACTTTCGGAAATGGAGTTGGTATCGATGCAATCTGGGATTTTATATACCAACCATTAGGAGGAGAAGCCTTTCACTGGTATGCTGGTGTAGGTGCTTTTACTGTTCTTGACTCATATTTTCAACTTGGTATTACCGGCGAAGTTGGATTAGAATATACATTTAATGGTGTTCCTATCTCGATAAGTGCTGATTGGCGTCCATACTTCAGATTAGTGGAAGATACAAATTTCTGGGCCGGGGGTTTTGGTCTAAACGTTAGATATGTATTTGGTAAGTAGTATTTTATCAGAAGCTTCTGTATTCATTCGCAGGAGCTTCTGAAGATTTGACGCATTTCTAGTTTCTTATTATTCCCCTTCTATTCAATTTTTTGTGAAGATTAACCATTTTTTCCCTAGATTTATGCTACAGAAATCCGTAGAAAGAGATATTTTGAATTGAATTCGAATAATCACATATTAAATGAAGTATATTTTAATTATAGCAACAGAATAATTAAAAACTTTAGTACTAAAACTGCAATATTTTTAGTAATAACTCTATTTTGGAGTGAGATCAATTTGGCTCAATTCTATTCAAGCCATTTAACAACAAATTCTCAAAAAAATAGTTTAATATTACAACCAAGTTCTTCGTTTGCTAACAATCATTCCTTTCATTTATTTAATTCAAAGTTTCTAAGAACTAATTCTATAATTAGTATTAATACATTCAACAATCTTGAAAATTACTTTAAGGAACAAATAGTTTATTATTCAATTAAAGATGAACTAGATAATGACGTTGTATCAACAGACCATTCGCTATATCAGTATAGGATTGAAAAAGAAACTAAGTCCAATGAGTTTGTAAAGTCCTATCAAATGGATTTCAAGTTTAGCAATTATTTATTGCAATCTGATGCATTCTTTAATGCATTTATCTACAACGTCGAGAAAAAAACTTTTTTTAATGATCTTATTACTAAAAACAATCAGATTTACACGAACGAATTTCCCATATTAGAATTTCAATCTCCTGCTGCCCAGCAGTACTGGAGTGGCACAAAATTTTGGGGAGGTATTGGTGTTGCAATGATAGGTGTTTTGATGGTTGCACCAAAATCGTTTACTAAGTGGGAAGAAGGTTATATCGATAATGCACAAGCAAATTTGCGCAGAGCATTTTCTGAACCTCCAGTTTGGGATGAAGACCACTGGGAGATTAATTATATAGGGCATCCTTATGCTGGTGCGCTCTATTATAATACAATTAGAGCACAAGGTGGATCGATGATAAATTCCTTTATTTTCAGCGCTATTATTTCAACTGGTTGGGAGTATCTTTACGAAGGAGTAGCAGAACGTCCCAGCATTCAAGATCTTTGGGTCACCCCTGTAGTAGGTTCAATCCTGGGAGAGATTATTCATCAAGCTACAATGGGTATGAGAAAGAATGGTTACAGCATTTTTGAAGCTGCCTTCGTAACTGTTTTTAATCCTATGTATGTTATCCTCAACGGCTATAATTAATTTTACAATATAAGTTAAAACAGTATCTGAGAGAAGTATGAGGAAATCACTTACCATCTTACTAGCAATACTCAGTTCACAAATTTTTGCAGAATCAGAATTAACCCCTGAACAAGTTAAATTTATCGCTTTTTGGGAGGGCACAAATCCTCAGATGACACTTCACCAACTTGTTTCATACTGTGCACCTGTATTTTGGTATTCCCCAGACGAACCCGAATTGGATAATAAAGAAGGAAAGAAGATAAACATACCTGCATCTTTTCCTTTCCAAGGCGATAGTGAGGTACCTGTTGTTTATTACCAAATCAGTGAGATGCTTGTTACTGGGGGCTTAACAGAAAAATCTTATATGATCACTAATGAGAATAAAGATGATATAATTATAGATTTGAGAACCATTCATGGATTTAATATAGATTATAATCATTATTACAGGTTTGAAGTTGGACTTGGTAAGCACAATCATGATACTGAACAGGTTCAGTTTAAGGTATATGTTCATACAACTGTTGATGAGGGCGGAATTGAGCATTTCTATTTATACTTAATACAGGCAACCGGTAAAGCACATGCTTTAATGTGGTATGATAACATATATCATGTAGATACAAAAAATCTAAATTTTGAGCTCAAGCTTCCTTTTCATATTCTAGTGGAGGAAGGGAAACATGCAAGCATTACAGATATGAATGGCGACGGTTATTACACGCCAGGTTATGATGTTAATGTCCGAACTAATGATGCGTGGGGATTAAGAGATGTTATCAGAACTGGAACACTCTTTTCACCAAAATTTGAAGCTTGGATGGCAAAAGTTCGTCAACCTGAACATCGAGTATTTCCTCCACTACCAGAGGATAGTCATCATAGAGAAAATTATAAAGTTAACGGCGTATATGCAGGAGAGAATGCAATTTATGAATTAAGACCGATGCCTTCTCCAGAATCTTCTGATGATCAAGTACTGGCAAAGGATATGTCGGGTTACTACATAGATGACTGGCCAAAAGTAAAAAAATTGTATTCGGAAAGTAAGTTTTATGATTGGTGGGAAGCAGAAAATTTTATTAACTCCATTGGGGTTTCATTTAGGATGAATAAGGTACCCGGGTTAAGCATTTCTTTTCCTCTGCTAATATTGAAAAATGTTGAAGCTCCAATTGTAGGAGGATGGTTAGTAAATAGAATATATTTACAGGATAAACAGCTACGAGATTTTGGATGGGGTATTTTATATACTTCATCAGCTTCTAGATTTATGGATGGATATTTTGCTGTTGGGGTAGAAGTTGATAAATTTTATCCAGACGGAGGGACAGAATTAGATTCCCGTACGGACTTTGTTTTTGAAACAGGTGTAAAATTTAGAGGCAATGTTAAGTATTCACCTTTAAAATTTCTATCGTTCTTAACAGATTTTTGGGGGTTGAGAGTTGGTATAAAGAATAAAGGATTTTGGTCAATTGATGAACTTGATTACGTATTAGAAATTGGCGCTGGAGTTTGGTAGAAAACGAATCATAGATTTTTCACTATATCTGAGAATTTATTCAGACTCAATATTTTTCAATAATGCTATCCTCATTTCTCTGTTATCGAAAAAAGTATCTATTACAGATCGATATCAAATTCATCTTATATAATAATATGGTTGGTTCAACCAAAAAACATTTTGACTTTCAAGGTGTATAATTGTAAACTTCCTTTCCAAAAGGGAATAGATTGACAAAAATGAAGAATAAGAACTAACAGATCTAATTTTCAACTCCCCTTTAAGTATCAATTAAAACAATTATTAAAAATTTGGCCACAAAATGATTCAACTTCTAAAGCGAATAAATATACCCCATGTCTTTATTTTCCTTTCGGCAATAATACTATTCAGTGTAATTTTGACCTACATAATACCTTCTGGTTCATACGATAGGACAAAGAAGAAGTTCGGAAAAATAGAGCGAACACTTGTTGTTCCAGGTACTTACAAAGAATTGCCTAAACACTTTTCAGTTAAAGGAGTGATATTAGGGGATGAACAAGAAGGGAAAGCAACTCCAGTTAGTATTCTTGGTCTCTTTACGTCAATACCTAAAGGAATGAACCAAGCTGCTTCCTTAATATTCTTTGTATTTATTATTGGGGCTGTATTCAATATAATTCAGCACACCGGTGCAATTAATGCAATCATGTATCGATTGCTAAATAAGTTTCGAAATTCACCGACTCTACTTTCTCTTATTATTTTTAGTGCGGTTGCATTTGGAGCTACTTTCTTGGGAATGGGAGCAGAATTTATCCCCCTTATCCCTCTATTTCTATTAATTTCAAAAGAGATGGGGTATGATAGAATGTATGGAATTTCCCTATTTTTATTAGCTGAAGGTCTTGGTTGGTCAACTGCCATCACTAATCCTTTTAACGTTCAAATTGCACAGCAATTAGCAGAAGTTCCTATCGGGAGTGGAATGCTATTTCGAATAATTATATTTGCAATATGCTTTGCCATCGGATTTCTATATCTCCTCAGATATGGGAAGAAAGTTAAAGCGGATCCATCAAAATCAATTTTGCAAGAAGAACCAACAAGAATAACTGAAAACAATGTACTAAAATCAGAACCCTTGAAGAAGCAGCATATTTGGATTTTGATTACAGCAATAATTCTATTTGGTATGATCCTCTTTGCTGTACAGACAATGGGTTGGGGCCTAATAGAGATGACCGGCGGATTCTTTTTGGTTGGATTATGTACAATTCTGATCAGTGGAATGTCTGGTGATGAAGCAATGAGGGCTTTCATCAAAGGATTGGAGCTTATGATAGTGCCAGCATTAATTGTTGGATTTGCTAGAGGCATTCAAGTAGTAATGTTTGAAGGCCAGATAATCGATACAATCTTACATTATACTTCGACCCTTTTAGAAACCCTGCCAAACATATGGGCAGCAGAGGGAATGTTTGTATTCCAAAGTTTTTTAAACTTCTTTATTCCATCAGCTTCTGGTCAAGCTTTAGTTTCAATGCCGCTAATGGTTCCTCTTGGGGACTTGCTGGATCTCTCAAGACAGACAACAGTATTTATTTATGTTGTAGGTGACGGTTTTTCAAATCAAGTAATTCCTACAAATGGATTTTTAATGGCTGTGCTTGGGATTGCTGGGATTCCTTTCGAAAAGTGGTTAAAGTTTATATTCCCAGTATTTGTAGTATTTGTTGCTATATCTGCTATTTTTATTGCGATAGCTGTAATGATCCGATATTAACAAAATTGGGAAAGTGGTTTAAAATACAAAAGCTCGATTCCTTAATGAAATCGAGCTTTTTTCGAGCTGGTGAACGGACTCGAACCGCCGACCGGCTGATTACAAATCAGCTGCTCTACCAACTGAGCTACACCAGCAATTGTTAATTCAAAATTTTAGATCGTAAATATATATCTTTTCCCCCCTTGTTGCAATACCATTATTAATTCGTCTCTGATCAATTTTGTTCATTAATCTTTACCTCACGGAATCAATTTCAGAATCATTTTACAAATTCAATTAGTTGTCGATTAAATTTAATGGAAATTCAGATGCCTATCAATGAAAAGTCACATTGGTTTTGGGTGAGTTAACCATCAGCAATTTAAATGCCTGGCATAGTTTTTCATGGAAGTTAACTTGCTCAAATTATCAGAGTTGATAGAGAAAAATTAGAGTCGTGGCGAGAGTTGAGAGATTGAGTTTGAGTGTTTCTATTGGCGTATGGGCGAAACTGTCGCCACGACGCCGAGGGCTGCTTTAAAATTAATTTGACTAATTCTAATTGCTATCAATTTTTGATTGTTTGAATTTGACTGAATTGTGATGGGGGTCACATCAACCAAATTGAGTACAACTACCTATTGACAAACTTTTTGAAAAGAGTTATACTAATTATTGGATATTGGAGTTAAGTATCTTTTGATTTAAGGTTAAAGGATTATCAAGAGGACACATATTAAAGGGCAAGATCAATGATGAAAACTATATTACTTTCACTACTCATCATAAACATATTCACATTGAACAATGATGCTCAAACTTATGACCAAGATATTGACAACTTAATGCAAGAAGTTAATTTGGATTCTCTAGTTTGTACTGTAAGAGAATTATCTGGAGAGGATTCAGTATTGGTAAATGATTCATTAGTTCTAATAAGTAATAGAGAGAGTTACTGGGGAAATGACATTGCTGCTGATTACATATCTCAGAGAATGAGAAGTTATGGGTATGAAGCGTTGGCTCAGCAATATAGTAACAAGGGAAGAAATATATATTCACTCAAAACTGGAAGTGTCAACCCAGAAAAGTATGTAGTGTATTGCGCACATTATGATTCTGAGACTGACTATTGTGCTGATGACAATGCAAGTGGAGTTGCTGGTGTTATGGAAGCTGCTAGAATTCTATCAACAGTAGACACTAAATTTTCAATAATATTTGGGTTTTGGGATGAAGAAGAGGTAGGGCTTAGGGGTAGTTATGCTTTTGCTAGAATGGCAGATACAACCAATATGGATATTGTGGCTGTTCTAAACTTTGAGATGTCTGGATGGGATGGTGATAATGATGGTTTGATAGATATTCATGCACGTGAGGTTGCTAACTCAGTATTAATTGCAAACTTACTTACAGATATTGACTCATTATACAATCTGCCTTTAGAAACCAAGGTTTACACTCCAGGGGCTTCAGCTGATCACAGGGTTTTTTCAGACTTGGGTTATGCTGCTATTAATTTTTCAGAGGCATATTTTGGTGGAGATTTTAATCCATACTATCATTCTAATGAGGATCGAATAGAACATTTTAATCTTCCATATTATCATAACATTTCAAAGTTGGGTTTAGGATCATTGCTTTCAATTGCAAATGAGAACATAATATTGGATGAATCAAACAACGAAATAGCAAATATTGATACTTCAATTTGGTACCCCTTGCATATTGGTAATAAATGGCAGTTTAGCTATATGGTTGATGTCTCTACAGTCTTTGACAAAACATTTGAAGTAGTTGGTGACACAGCAATTGATGGAAAAGTATTCAGCATAATTAGTGAAAATGGCAACAAACAATATCATCGGGTAGAGAATAATGAAGTTGTGTATGAATATGATTTGAATTATGATAAAGAGTATATTAGATACGATTTCAAGAGCAATGACCAATCTGTATGGAATCTTCATGATTCGGTCACATACTATGGAATTGCTTACACACTAATAGATTATTGGTCATTTTTTGAAGATACCTTAATAACTAAAACTTTTGTTGACGCAGATATTTATACAAATATATCAGGTGAACAAGATACATCATGGGGGTCTACCGTTGATGGTATGGCGAGATCAATAACCAAGGGTATTGGGCTAACCGAGTATCAACTTGGTACAACAGCGGGTGGACTCGTTGGTGCAATTATAAATGGGTACATGATTGGCAGAGTTACGAACGTGAAGCAAGAAAAAGTCAATCTTAGTTCATTCATGTTATCACAGAATTACCCAAATCCATTTAATCCATCTACTAAGATAAGTTACTCAATACCTTCTCAATCTCATGTGTCATTAAAAGTATTTGATGTCTTGGGTAGAGAAGTAGCAACACTGGTCAATCAAGAGAAACCATCTGGAAATTACTCAATAGAATTTGATGCCTCAAATTTAACTAGTGGAGTATACTTTTATAGAATACAAGCGGGTCAGTATGTTGAGAGTAAGAAGATGGTTTTGGTTAAATAAATTTCAAAAGCGAGGTCTGAGATGACGGCCTCGCTTCACATTCACATCAATTCAAATTATTTCAATTCAATCAAAACAATATTCAAATTGACTCCAGAAAGCTCTCTTGGTAGTCATAGGAAATGCGTGCTATTCAATACAATAAAATTGTTGAATTGAAAAACTCAGTCTCCCTTTAATCAAATATTTTCATTCATCATTTACCCCTGAGTTCTAACAATAGAACATTAAACTATGATTGGGTTGAGTAGCTACACAAGATTTTTGGGCTCATGATACTTCAAATTTTTTCACTCAACATCTAATGAATTTTTCACTGATCAGTCTAGCAAAAGAAAAGTTCATGGCCATAATTTTTTTCATCACTAGGGTTGTAAACCTTTAATCGTAATTGGTTAATCTGAGAGTCAAGGGTTCAGAAATTTCAGGGTGGCGCCTTAGACACTACTCAAGCAGCAACAATCAAGCCATCGTATTTATCTCTGACACTCATTAAGCACCCTCCTGACACCAGTGCTGGCCTGCTGTTGAGTGCTGTCAAACTTTCAACAGCCTTTAAACGCCTGCCCTGCCTGCGCCATATCAAGTGTCTACTTTAGACTCGTGTGATGGTTGCCTTTAAGTATTTGTCTCACCAACACACCACACTTTGGTCAAGGCTAGACTGGCTTTGAGCACTGTGATATCGTCTAGGCCTGGCCTGCTGTCTAGGCTCGTGATGCTAACACTGCTTGAAATGCTGATCAGCCTCAAAGGCAGGCTGGGCTTATCAAATCAAATAGTTGCAAGCAAAAATAAGTAGTCAAACTAATCAAAGCAATCAATGTTAAAATTAATTATTGATCTATGTCTTTTTTTTACCCTCGCAGGCTACGGGTAAAAAACGACGGGTGGTTACCTTAAAAAAACAAGGTAACCCCCATGTCTATACAAAAAAACAAAAACAAATTTTTTTAACTCTAAATTTATGAAGATGCCACTTGTGGTATCTTCATCGATTGTTTTGATAATTCACCGTTAGGTGAATCAAAACGATCATAGAATAACCAGGCTATCTAAATAATATGATGATAATAAATAGTTTGACCACTTTTACTACTTTGATCGTAGTTTAGTGGTCAAATCTATTTAACTCAGTTTCTCTAGTTCAACCAGTTCAACTGTGTGCTTGGTAACTACTTGCTTTCATCTTTCTTGATTAGTCTGTACCTACCATAACCAGCTTTTTCAATCAGCCCATCAGCAACTAACTTACTTAACAGTTTACTGATATTTGAACGGCTTTTACCTAAACGAGCAACAATGTCACCGGTTTTAAGTTCAAGGTCATAATCACTGCCAAAGCAGTCATATACCTCTTTTCGCTCTTTATTGAGCTGATCAACTTCCTCAGCTGAAATGTGCCACATAAATGTGTCACTATTGAAGTCCAGCACATGCTCTGAGTTTTCGATATCTCGACCCGTAATGAAGAGCATGTTCTTTCTGTTCATCTGTCTGAAAACCATTAGGGTATCTGGAGCAGCAATGACGCCAACAGTCCCCAAAATGTTTTCAAATGTTGACTCACTTCTTGCTTTACGAGTATGATGCAAGAGAAGCACTGAAACATCTAATTCCCTTGCTAGTTCTTGCAATTGACCAATCATGGTATAGTCAGCATGAAAGGCATTTCCTCGATACTCTTTTTCAACAGCAAATGCAGCACCAAAAGTATCAATGATGACCATTCTTAGGTCTTCATGAGCTCGAATGATATCTATGATATCATTTAGCCCATCTTGGTTGATCTTAGAGAATTTGAGACTCTCTGGCAGAAGCATGTTTTCTAACACTTCACCATCAAGCTCATAGGCATCTAAGATCTTTTTGAGTCGATCATTCAATCGACGTTCGCTATCTTCAAAAGCAAGATATAATACCTTACCTTTGTTTGTTGGGTACTGATTTAATACATCAGTACCTGTGCTTACCCAAATAGCGATGTTCAGAGCCAACCAAGACTTGCCTTGTTTGGGCGGGCCGGCCATGATAGTAAGGCCTGGGGGCATTAGACCTTCTATGGTCCAATTAATATCTGGAAATGATTTTTTTACTAAATCACTTCCAGTTTGTAATGTGAGTTCCTTTTTATTCATAGAACTCTTGATAACCTTTTTCGAATTAGTGGATTCATCACTATTCGAATCTGGCTTTTTACCACCGTTGGGTGGCTTTAAGTTAGTCATATTGACCTCCTTAAATTTATGATAAATTAGTTAAGGTGTTTTAAAATGGGTGAAGCGGGGTAAAAGCCCCGCCCCGTTATCAATCAGCACACTAACTGAATGATCCATTATTTTTTAATTCTCTATTTGAATAGTATTTTTTCAGTCCATACTAGTGGTAAAACAGACATAGATTTTCCTTTCAGATTTCTCATAAAATTTTACTCCGTTTTTCGGTGAAATAAATTCAGTGATTTAAAATGCGAGAAGCCGGTGAAGACCGGCTCCGTTATTAACTTCTGCTATGAATGACTAGTCAGCTAATAATAGTTATGTGAATTGATTATTGGTTTCATTTTACTTCTCTCTACAAATTTGACATAGATTACCATGTCGTTTTTAGTTCATATTTTAAAATGAGTAATAAAGTGTAAAGCTGTAACTATACACTTCTTCTATCGGGGAAACTTTCCTTAAAAGAAATATAAGCAATTTAATTTGGTAAAGTCAACCTATAATTAATTTTATTGAAATGCTAAAACCCGTGTCATTACTGGGCTTTTTCAATCAACAACATGATAAATCTAATATGATAAATTCTTAATTTAATGTCAACTTTAGTAGTGGATGATGTCAATATCAAAAAATTAAAACATCACTAAAACATATATGTCCACGTGATATTTTCAGTTTGAATTTTTTTTTGAAGTTTTTTCACATTAAAGGTGAGATTTTGAAATTTGCCAACCTTGAAAAAGTTAGTCGAGCAATTGAATGGCTTGCTTCAAGGTATTCTGTGTTAAGTGTGAATATTGCTCTGTTAATTTTATTGTAGAATGCCCTAGTAGTTCTTTGACAATATATAGATCAATACCGCTTTGAACAAATCGACTTGCTGCACTGTGCCTTAACGAATGAAAATGTACTCGAGAGTCAAGATTTGTTTTCTGTACTGCCCTCTTGAATTTGCGAGATACATAGTTTCTATCATACTTACAAAAGTTGTCTTTTTTAAATACGAAACCAGTATTGTTTTCTTCACTAAACAATTTTAGTTTTTCAGTAAATGAATTAGTTAGATATATAACCCTAGCGCGTTTTGATTTCGTAACAAAGTGATCTGAGTTTACAACATTAATTTTCTTTTCAATCAGATCAACATTTTTCCATTCTAGTGTCACGATCTCACCCAACCTCATGCCGGTTTCAAAGGCAATTTCATAAAGTAATTTAAATTTGTCGTTGTGTTCTTGTTCAAGAATTTCATTTAACTGAGGTCTGTTGATAAAGGCAGGTTGATTAATAGGTATTTTCGGCAGGCTAAATTTTTTGAATACATTACCCGCTTCAGGCAAATAGCCCCAGATGACTGCTTTTGAGAACCCGGCTTTGAGGTGTCTATAATTTAGAGCCGCCCCCCATTTCGATTGTTGAAATTTTTGAGCTATGAAATCTTGTGCCATTGTCACCTTCAAGTCTTGAATTAAAATATCAGACCCTATGAAATTTCGTAATTGCCTAAAGCTGCTTCTAGTATGTTTGAGTGATTTGATTGTTAGGCTATGATCTGTTCGTTTCAGCAAAATTTTTTCAAATTCTGAGAGGGTTAAAGAAGGTATTTTGTTTCTTTGCTCTAATTGGCTCTTAAAATCAGCCATAACGAGCACTGCATCGGCTTTTTTCTTGCATTTTGTCGTCTTACAAGTCTTCTTTTGGTCTTGTTTGCGATAGAAAATATAGTAAATTCCATTTCGTTTTGATAGATACATGAGATTTTTCTCCATGATTTGATGAAAAAAATCTGAACTTGAAAATGGTCTGAAATGATGAAAATTTTAGAGGTTGAAGATCAAAATCGAAATCAGAGAGAAGAATAAATCAGGTATTGGAAAGATAAGAATTAAGATTACAAATCAGCTGCTCTACCAACTGAGCTACACCAGCAATTGTTAATTCAAAATTTTAGATCGTAAATATATATTTTTTCCCCCCTTGTTGCAATACCATTTTTATTAACATTTATTATAGATATCACCATTTTATATAAATAAATCAGAGTACGTAAAGTCCCACATAGATATTTGAAGTAGTTCTTTCTCTCCAGCAAGGGTCGCGTCAATATCACCCTCAATAACATCTCCCAAATTTTCACTTTCTTTTCCTACCGACATATGGTGAAAGTTTTGAACACGTCATTTTTGAATCACTACTCTTCGGTTGCCAGTATTGAGTAGTGATTACATTCTATTCGATGATTTATTGACATATAGTGCTGGTTGGAACGTATTACAAGGTAATACAAAATCGTATTTTGGAGTAATTTAAGATTGTATTGAAAAAGGAACCGAAAATTTGGAAAAATTCTGGAACAAAAAAATTTTATCTCGACTTTTACCCTGGGTCGAAATAGACTTAAATCCGGACACTGTTGGTCCCCTTCGTATCCCAGTTATTGAACCAGAATCCTTGATCGCGATTTTAAAACTTTTTTTAGGAAAGGTGAAAAACCAAATAATCCTTTAAAAATTACTAATCTATTTCAGTATCTTTGCTACTATAAAGTTTTGCAATTGACCAAGGCTAAGGGCGCCTTAAATAACATATTAAGTTAGATTTTAGACTATTTCCAAAAACGTTTTAGACCATATTTTGGTATTTTAAAAAATTAAATGTGATTCACTTGGCGAAGCTGTGATGAAAAAGCAGAGATTCTGCAGAATTTTTGATTTGTTTAGTTAATTTTTATTATTTTTTATTGTTGATTTTAATTACGCTTTAAAGCATAACGCATTCAAGCGTAATATTGTTCAAATTATAATAAACTACTAGTTGATGAAATAATTTATGAATCCTTTTAGTTACGGAAGTGTTGTAAGTGGCGACTATTTTTTCGATAGGTCAGAAGAAGTTCAACAAATTAAGACCGATCTTAAAAATGGGAACAACCTAATACTCTATGCACCACGTAAATTTGGTAAAACCTCACTTGTTAATAAAGTACTCGATGAACTCGAAAAAGAAAAATACAACACTCTTTATCTAGATTTTTTCAATGTTATTGATAAAAATAAATTTGTTCAACTCTATGCAAAAAAACTATTAAAAAAGAAAAAGTTATCTATAGAGGAGCTGCTGAAATCATTTGGTAAATTCGTTAAAAGCCTTTCACCCTCAGTAAAAATAGATACTTTTGGAAATCCTTCGTTCGAACTTTCAATCATTAACCATGAGACAAATTCAAGTTTTGAAGAGGTCGTTAATCTACCCGAAAATTGGGGAAGTAAAAAAGATAGGTGGATAATTGTTTTCGATGAGTTCCAAGAGATCAATAAACTTAATGGTGATAATTTCGAAAAAGAGCTCCGTTCAATAATTCAATTTCATAATAATGTCACTTATCTATTTTTGGGCAGCAAAACTCATCTTCTATTAAATATGTTCAGAGACAAATCCCGAGCTTTTTACAACATTGGAAAATTTCTAAAATTGGATAAAATACCCGAGGCTGATAATATAGAATTTATTAAAAGTAGATTTAAGCAATTTAATATTGAAATTTCGGGAGAACAGATCGACTACATTTTAGAAACTACTGAAAGCATTCCATATTACGTACAGTTTCTGGCATCAGAATTATGGCAAAATGTAATAAGCGTTAAAAAGAAAATTAATATAGAAGATATTGATAAAGCGGTTGAAGGTATTATTGCCTCTCAATCCGATTTTTATTTAGAATTGTATGATAAACTCTCGCAGTATCAAAAAAATGTTCTATTGGCAATTGCAGAAAGTGGGATTGGGATCTATTCAAAGAAATATGCGGACAAATTTGGTTTATCATCAACTTCGAGTACGCAAAGAGCTGTTAGCAAAATGTATGATGAGGGAATTATTGAAAAAGAGAAGGATGGGATACTCTTTTCAGATCCCTTTTTTAAGAGATATCTGATCTCGCGTTTTTCAGTATAACCATTTGGGGCCCAAACTGAATTAAAAATAGAGGAGTAATTCATTCGGACTTGAATTCTGTCCGAATAACTTCTTCATGAATATTAAATGTGATTTACTTGGCGAAGCTATATTAAGAAATATAAACTACAAAGAAGGATCAATATTATGTTCAATAATAAAAAACTGCTTATAACCGGAGGGACGGGTTCCTTTGGGAATGCTGTATTAGACAGGTTCGTGAATAGCGAGATTGAAGAGATTAGAATATTCAGTAGAGATGAAAAAAAACAGGAAGATTTAAGAAAGAGAATTAATAATCCCAAAGTAAAATTCTATATCGGTGATGTTCGTGATCCAAGGAGTGTTGAGAATGCTGTAAAGGGTGTTAATTTCATTTTCCATGCAGCTGCTTTGAAGCAAGTACCCAGTTGCGAATTTTTTCCAACTCAAGCTGTAAAAACAAATGTTCTTGGTGCAGAAAATTTACTAGAAGCTGCATTTAAGTTTGGTGTCGAACGTGCAATAGTTCTCAGTACAGATAAAGCAGTATATCCTATTAATGCAATGGGTTTATCCAAAGCATTGATGGAAAAAGTAATGATTGCAATGTCTCGCAATATGAACGGCTCAAATACTATTTTGTGTGGTACAAGATATGGGAATGTAATGGCATCAAGTGGATCTGTCATTCCACTATTTGTAGAACAAATTAAAAATAACAAACCCATTACCATAACTGACCCTAACATGACAAGATTTTTAATGACACTTGATGGTGCGGTTGACTTGGTGATTTATGCTTTCCAAAATGGGCAGCCGGGAGATATTTTCGTACAAAAAGCCCCAGCCTCTACAATTGAAACTCTTGCTCAAGCATTAAAAGAATTATACAAATCTGAATCTGAAGTCAAGATCATCGGTACCAGGCATGGTGAGAAGCTTTATGAAACACTTGTTAACCGAGAAGAAATGGCAAAGGCTGAGGATCGTGGAGACTATTATCGAATACCGGCTGACAATAGAGATCTTAATTATGACCTTTATTTTTCTGAGGGGGCAGATGATATTTCAAAGGTTGAGGATTATCACTCCCACAATACCCAAAGACTTAATGTTGAAGAGACAAAAGAGATGCTGCTGAAATTAGATTCGGTTAGAAGAGACGTTTCGGGGGAATAATAACCTCATGAATACAGATCAACCAAAGCTTATTAGTGGTGGGCAATTTAGTGATGAACGAGGATCAATATCATTTGTAAATGATTTTTCACTAGATGATATAAAAAGGTTTTATATTATTAAACATCCAGACAGCCATATTATTCGAGCTTGGCAGGCACATAAAGAAGAAATAAAATATTTTTATGTACTAAAGGGCTCCTTTGAAATTAAGCTAGTAAAGATTTTTAACTGGCAAACTCCAAAGAGCAGCAGTACTATATTGAATTATAAACTGAGTGAAATTGATAAATTCAGTTCTAAAAGTGCCTATGGGTTTTGCTAATGGATTTATTAATTTGGAACCGAATTCAGAATTAATGATCTTTTCTACATCAACTTTGGAAGAATCTAAGAATGATGATTATCGTTATGACAAGGACCACTTTGAAAATTGTAATTGGGAAATATAGTTGAGTACTACTGCATTGAAAGTTGGAATTACAGGACAGCCCGGATTTATGGGTTCTCACCTATTCAATTACCTTGGTTTGAAAGAAAATATTGAAAGAGTCCCTTTTAAGGATCAATATTTTGAAAATCAAACCCAACTTGACGAATTTGTAAGCAGTTGTGATGTAATTGTACATCTTGCAGCAATGAATCGCCATGGTGATCCACAAGTAATTTATGATACAAATATTAAATTGGTAAACGATATCTTATCTGCTTGCGATAGGACTAATTCAAGACCACATATTATATTCTCATCATCTACTCAAGAATCCCAAGATAATCTCTACGGTAAATCTAAAAAAGATGGACGTCAGCTTATTGAAAATTGGGCAAAAGAAAATGGGGGTAAATTCACAGCATTAATTATCCCTAATGTTTTTGGACCTTTTGGAAATCCGTTTTACAATTCTGTTATTGCTACATTCTCTCACCAGTTAACCCATGACAAAACTCCAGAGATCCATGTTGATGGAGAACTAAAATTAATTTTCATCAATGAATTAGTAGAAGTATTTTATTCTGCAATTACTGGGGCCATAGTAGAAGCTGGAGAAGATATTGCTGCATATGAAGTGCCTCACACTTCAACAAACAAAGTAACCTCAATCTTAAAAGTTTTGGAAAGATATAAATCTGATTATTTTGAAAATGGTGTTATACCAGAAATAAATAACAAATTTGAGCTTGATCTTTTTAATACATTCAGATGTTATATAGATGATGATCACTACCCTTTCAAGTTGACAGAGCATGTTGATGATAGAGGTTCATTTACTGAGATCATTCGTACAAACACTTCTGGTCAGTTTTCCTTTTCAACGACAAAGCCGACGATTACTAGAGGAAATCATTATCATACAAGGAAGATTGAGAGATTCTGTGTGATAAAAGGTAAAGCAAAAATTGAACTAAGAAGAATTGGGACTGATGAAGTTATTGAGTACATAGTTAATGGAGAAAAACCTTCCATTGTGGACATGCCCATATGGACTACCCATAATATTACCAATATTGGAGATACAGATTTGTATACTTTCTTCTGGATAAATGAGCCTTACAATGCAGATGATCCAGATACATTTTTTGAAAAAGTATGATAGCGAGAAAAAGATGAAATCAAAATCTGAATTAAAAGTTGCGACAATAATTGGAACAAGACCAGAAATTATCCGGCTTAGTTCCACAATGAAATTATTAGATAAACATCTCGCACAAATTATTGTACACACCGGACAGAACTATGATTATGAACTGAATGAAATTTTCTTTGAAGACCTTGGTTTAAGAAAACCGGATTATTTTCTTGGAGTTGATACATCATCACTAGGCCATGTTCTTGGAGAAACAATTATTAAAAGCGAAGAAGTTCTCATAAAGGAAAAACCAGATGCCGTTTTGATCTTAGGAGATACTAACAGCAGCATTGCCGGGATCATTGCAAAACGACTGAAGATACCAATATTCCACATGGAAGCTGGCAACAGAAGTTTTGATATGAATGTTCCAGAAGAAATAAATAGGAAACTTATTGATCACATAGCAGATTTTAATTTGTTTATACTGAACATGCAAGAAGACATCTATTAAGTGAAGGACTCCCACACAGAAGAATCTATTTAACTGGATCACCTATGAATGAAGTACTAAACGATAACATGGATAAAATACAAAACTCAAAAATTCTTGAGGAATTGAATTTAGAGAAAGGTAAATACTTTATTGTTTCTACCCATAGAGAAGAGAATGTTGATAATCCTAAGCACTTAAAAGAGATATTAACAATATTAAACAATCTTACCAAGGAATATGATCTCCCGGTAGTTGTATCTACACACCCACGGACACGCAAACGCTTAGAAGAATCAAACCAATCGCTAGTCACTAATCACCAATTACAGTTCCTTAAGCCCTTTGGATTTACTGATTATGTAAATCTTCAGATGAATGCATTATGTGCCATCTCAGATAGCGGTACAATAAGTGAAGAGAGTGCAATACTATCCTTCCCAGCCATCAGCCTAAGACAATCTATGGAGAGGCCTGAAGCACAAGATGCTGGAACTATCGTGTTAACTGGTTTTGATCCAGAAGTAGTTTCTGCATCTGTTCGAACTGTCGTGGAAGAGCACAAAGCTGGTAAATATGAAAATATTCCTTCAGATTACGAAATTACTAATACCTCTTGGAGAGTTTTGAAGCTGATTCTTGGAAACGCAAAACTTAGTAATAAGTGGTGGGGAATAAATTAGTAACCATTTACTAATTACTAGTCACAAGCAACTAATCACTAATTACAAGTAACCAATCACCATTTACTAGTCACTAATTACCGATTTCTTAAGTATTTATGTCAAAAAATAATCTACTCTTCAAAGATATCTTCTCCATAAAAAGAGTATCACTTAATAGGCACAGCACTTGTCTCCAGTAAAGTTGTTTTAATCTTTGTTGCTTACTTCTTAAATGAAACCCAGTACAATGAATTCAATAAATATTATTACACTGCTTCTATTATGATTTTATTTGGAGCGCTTGGTTTTAACTTTGCAATTACAAGAATTAAATTAAAATCTCATCTATTGGCAGCAACTGTTTTTTTTAACTTGTTGATAATTTCTTTGGCTTATTATTTATTGGCGGATCCTTTTTCAGAATTCTTAAGTTTGGTTTCACTTTTTATATTTGCTCTTTTTACTTCAATAGCTGGCATCATACTTTTCAGCTTGCTCTTCCAAGGAGATTACCAGAAATACTTTTTATATACTTTTATTAACAGCCTTCTATTGCTGAGCATTATCCCACTTCTCAAATATACTTCAATAGGTTTGATGATATTATTTCCGGTGGTTGCATTTCTTTGGCTGCTCTCAATCATAGTTATTGCAAGACCATTTCAAAATAACAATTCTGAAGATATTAGAGGGTTCTACATACTGGGCGTATCCGCATTTGTTATAAACGGCACTGCTTCATTGGCTTTTGCATTGGATAAGTATTTTGTTAATCACTTTTATGATGTTGGGACAGCAAATTCTTATACATTCTCTTGGAGCTTGGTAGCACCAATATTTTATATAGGTACTTTAGTTGAAAAGAATATTTACGCCTTAAATGATGGTGATGCAAAGAGTACAATTAAAAAATCATTCTTTGCTCTCGCTGGTTCAGTGCTGCTTTACGGATTTGTTGTTTTAGCAATTATCAAATATTTTAATGCTTTACTACCTTCTTCCATTCAACCAGAATTGTTGCTTACAATATTTACTCTAATGATAATAGGTTATGGGCTTTACGCCATGATCCATTTCCCTATAAATGGCTATCTCTTTAAGTATGCGGAAACTTTCAAGCAAACAATTATCTCTAAGGCAATATTTATAGCCACTGTTCCAATGTTTGCCTTATACTATTTCATTCTTTCAGATTGGTTTAAGGAAAATTTCACTCATTTAATTATTGGTGTTCTAGCGTACATATTTCTTATCCAGATCATAAAAGTATTTATACTGTTCTACAATAACAGAAATTATGAAGCTAGTTTGGGTTAAATAAATATTTAATGCAGACAATAATTACTTTATGAATAAAATTTACGATAACATAAGGAACAACTCTAAAGTACACAACGGGCTTATCTTTTGCGCACTATTTTTTACTCTTCTTCGAGTGTTCGAGTTAACTAAAGATCTGTATATTCTCGCAGTACTTTCAGAGGGATTGCTAATTGCAATCGCTATCAAAGATCTGCTGAGATCAAAACATTACAGAATCATGTTTTTCTTGTTTTCTGCATTTTCATTATGGGCAGCACTGACTGCTATTTGGTCTGCATATCCTTTTGTAACGTTGCAGAGAGCAGTATTATTTTTTATTGTTTCTTCCTCAGCTGTATCAGCAGCGTATTTACTGAGAGAACGAAAAGAAACCTTCTTTGGATTGCTTGCAATCCTGAATACGCTCGTAATAGTACTATCAACATGCATCTTATTTATTAAATTATCCCTTGAGCGCGTGGACCGGTGGAAACGGAATGGGATTTATGGGTTTCTTTCCGCACCAGAATACTTTAGGAATGGCATTGTTTTTTACAATTCCAGGCCCATTCTATTTCCTGCTTAAAAGTATTAGCGGAATGAATTTCTTTAAAAAGGTAAATCTTAAAGAACACTATTTGGATGCTTGCAATTCTATTTGCAAATATACTTCTTCATTATAGCCTCCTATTCCCGTGCCTCTATGCTGGCACTGACAATTGGAACAATTATATCTTTTACATTATTCTTCAATAAGAAACAGAGATTATACTACATAACTTCTCTTATAATATTGACTGCAGCTATACTTGTTATACCAGCACTTTCAGATAAAATGAAAAGTTATTTTCTAAAAGGGGCGGACTCATTTACTACAAACAGAGTAATTCTATGGGGGCCATCATACGAGGCTGCTAAAATTGGAGGGATGTTTGGTATTGGCTACGGTATAAGTGCTGAGGAAGTTTCAACACCTTTTGTGCATTATAAGGAAGATGGTAAGACCAATACAGAGAAAAGGAAACAGCATACTTGCTTTAATAGAAGAAGTGGGTATTGTTGGACTTTTCTGCTTTTTGTTTTACCTTTGCTTTTGCCTCATGTCATTTAGACGAGTATGCAAGGAGAAACCTCATAAATATTCAACCCGTTGAAGCAAAACTAGAGATGACATTAAATAAAAACTGCAACTTCCATCATTTTCTTTTCATTCTTAACTCGCCTCTACTTATTCATTCTCAGTTTGAAGCTTGGTGGATTGGAGTGAGTAGTATTTCATTATTTATTTATTTATTTATCTATGCCTTGTGTTATCAGTCACTTTGGAAAAATATGATAACCACGAGGGATCTACTAAAAATATTATTAAGCCTTCAGAAAAAACTATTTTAACATTTATCGGTTACTATTTCCCCTGGCGATAGATCCGGCGGAACGGTACGCTCAATCTCCAACATGCTTAATTTGTTAGGAGAAAAATATACTTTTAAGATCATTACAAGAGATAGAGACCTATTTGAAAGTAAACCTTATAAAAACATAAAAGTTAACGAATGGAATGATGGAGTAAAAAGTAAAATATTCTACAAAACTAAGAACCAAGCACTAAGAACAGTTATTAACGATTGTGAATTCGATATTTATTATTTAAATGAGTTTTTTGCTTTTAATTTTTCAATCAAATTAATGCTCTTGAGATGGTTGAGGCTGATTCCTCAAAAACAAGTTCTTTTTGTGGTTCGAAAGAGGAGAGTTTATCTGGGGCATTGTCAATAAAATCTTTTAAGAAAAAACTATTTTTATCCTTAGTTAAATTTTTGGGTCTCTATAAAAATATTACTTGGCATGCATCAACTGAAATGGAGGCTGGGGCTATAAAAAAAGTATTTGGGAAAAATATTAAAATTAAAATTGCATTGGATGTCCCAAATTTCAATAAAAATCAAGTTAGCGAATACCGCCTAAAAGAAGAAGGGAAACTTAAAATACTATCTATTTCAAGTATTGTAAAAATCAAGAATTTAAAATTTGTTTTTGAAACCTTAAATAAAGTAAAAGGGGAGTTTACTTTAGACATATATGGTCCAATAAAAGACAAAAGTTATTGGAACAAATGCTTAAAAGCTATAAGTCCAAATATAAAAGATAGAGTGGTTTATAAAGGAGAAATTCATTACAATGATATATATAAAGTCTATCCTAACTATGATCTTTTCTTTTTCCCGACTTTAAGTGAAAGTTTCGGTCATGTTATTTGGAAAGCTTGGTTTTTGGCTGTCCCGTTCTAACTACTACAAAACCTTGTGGAATGATCTTGAAAAGAGTAAAGCTGGTTGGAATTTTAATTTAAAAGATACTTCCCAAAGAGAAAGAGAAAATTGAAGAGTTAATTAAGACAGACCAAATCAAATACACTCTCTTTTTTAGTGGTTGTGCAAAATATATTGATAGTTTTCAAGTAAACGGAAATACTAAACAACAATCGTGATTTGTTTGAATGACAATCAAAATATTAGCAATAATTATGAGCTTTTTAACAAAATATGAAGCGAATGTAATTGTTGAAGCATTTAGCGTAGCAAAGGGAAATCTCTCAGATACTTGTACCGTCGTAGGAAACCCCTATCAGATGGTTGCAATTATTAGCAAGTGGGCAGAGCGAAAAAAAAATTAAAAGTAATATTACTAAAGGGTTAAATACATGGTAAGTATGGAATTAACCTTTGATTACTAATCTTATTCTAGGTGAACATGAATATATTGAAATAATACTAATAAGTATATACTTATTAGTATTATCAGTAAATTTAATACTATATCTTAACAATAAAGGTATCTTATGGATTTGTAGTAATTAACATCTATTTTGCTTTTCTTTGAACGAGCGGACACGAATATGCTGGAAGTGGTGATGCAATTGATTTTCATAATTATTTCAACGATTATGAAGACTTAATTGTATCATCAATGAATGACTTTTGGTTTTATTATCTTTTCTATACCTCACAAAAATAGGTATTTTATTTCTTTAAATTACTATCAATGGTGGGCCGTGATGACGGCATTATCGCTATTATTTGTTTTCAATACTATAAAAAAGAGGAATTACAATCCTCATATCTTTTTATTTTTTTTTATGGCTTATTATGTGTTTTTATTTTATGGTGGATTGAAATTTTTCTATGGGTTTTGTCTTTTTCAATACGCATTTACATTTTTGTTAAAAGGAGAAAAAGGAGGTAAACTTAAATTTATTTTAATTACACTATTGGCCGGTGGATTTCATGTAATGTATTATATGTTTTTAGTTTTAGCATTGATACATTTAACAATAAAAACAGAAAAGTATTCAAGAAAGATTATAATTTTTTTTATAACAGTCACTGCACTTACTTTATTAAACAGGAAGAATTTTTCTCAACTCTATTCAAGTTTTAATTGATAGCATAGAAAATGATAAACTTTCTATGTATTTTGATCTTAGGACAAATTGGGGGTTTTTAATACCTATTAGTATACATATTCTTACAACTGTATATTCGTTCATATATAGAGAGATAGTCAGGCAATACGATCAAGATAAATGGTATTTTTATGCTAATACATTGTTATATGTTAATTTAATAGCAGTTATTTTTTATCCAACTTTTATGATAGCCCTAACTTTTATGAGGTTATTAACATCATTATCACTAACAACAATTATTGCATCAGGTTATGGCCAAAAATATTTCAATAAAATAGATAAATTAAAATTATTATTATCTGGATTTACAATAGTATGTTTATATATTTATATAAATATCTATTTAGGTGGATATATGGATAAAACAGTCTTACCTTTTTTCGATTCTTATTACTTTAATTAGTTTTGAAAAAATATGATGCTATTTAGTGTAACGGTTTATTTGTAAATAATAATAAACTACAAGCAGTTAAAAGGAATAAGTATTAATTATAAAGTTTGAAAATTTTTCGAATTAAAAAGTAACGTAGAATTTGAAAGAAAATGAATTAATCTCAGTTGTAATACCAACATACAATAGGGCACACATAATTTCTAAATCTATTGAAAGTGTTCTAAATCAGACTTATGGAAATATTGAATTAATTATTGTCGATGATGGTTCTACAGATGATACAGTAAAAACTCTTAGAAATATTAAAGATAAAAGATTAAAGATAGTTCAGTTAGAAAAAAACAGTGGTATGTGTGCTGCTAGAAATGCTGGAACTAAAGTGTCAAAAGGGAAATATATTGCCATTCATGATAGTGATGATATTTGGGATTTAGAGAAGTTAGAGAAGCAATATAAATTTATGAAGAAACAGGTTGTGACTTAGCATTTTGTCAAATGCGAAGAATCAATGTGAACGGTAAAGAACAAATTACTCCAAATAAAGACCTCACAATGGATGGTGATATCTATCATAAGCTTTTAAAGGGTAGCTTTATTCCATTTATTACAATAATGATGAATAACGAACTTGCCAATAAGGTCGAATTTGATCCCGAGGTACGAAGATTTACAGATTGGGATTTTGCATTGCGGGTTAAAGCAAATTATAAAATATCCTATTTACCAGAGATATTAGCGACTTCTTATATTCAAAATGATAGTACTGCAATTACGGCAAATGCATATAAATCAATAGACTTTATTTATAAACGGTACAAAGATGATATCAAGTCGTATCCTGATGCCCACGCCATTTTTACATGTAACTTGGGGATTAGTAGTGCAATTAATAACCGAAAATTAGCGCACACACACTTTATGAATAGTTTGAAATTACAATTTTCATTGAAAGTTCTAGTTAGATTAATTCTTAGTCAGTTAGGAATGACAAATATTTTAAGATCAATCAAAAGAAGCGTAACGCAATAATTATTTACAAACTATTGAAAGGATCGATATATGCATGAATACTCTTAAAACAATTGCAAGATATACTTCAGATCTTTTAAATAGACCTATTATTAGAAATATAACACCAGCAGCTTGGTTTCTGAAAGTAAGATTTTATTTTTATATGGAGGAAAAATTGAATCTAGTCCCCCCGTGACATTCAACGAAAAAATTCAATGGTTGAAGTTATACAATTTCAAACCAAAATACACTCAATTGGCAGATAAATACCAAGTAAGAAAGTATGTTGCTGAAAAAATTGGTAAAAAGTATCTGATTCCTTTGATAGGAGGACCCTGGGATGATTTTAATGGTATAATTTTCAATTATTATCAAATCAATTTGTCTTAAAATGCACACATGATAGTGGTGGTGTTGTTGTGTGTTCAGATAAATCGAAATTTGATGAAAGTAGAGCAAAAGAAAAAATAAATAATTCATTGAAGAGTAATTATTATTGGCGCGGACGGGAGAAACCATATAAGAACATAAAACCAAGAATTATTGCTGAGAATTATTTAGTAGAAGATGAAGGAGAAGAACTTAAAGACTATAAAATAATGGTTTTTAACGGTAAAGCAAAATGCTCCTTTGTTGGTAGTGAAAGGTTTACTAGCAGCACACTAAAAGTTACTTTCTTTGACCTTGATTGGAATGAAATGCCATTTGAACGGAGTTACCCTAAATCATCAATCAAAATTGATAAACCTCAAAACTATGAATTAATGATTCAATTAGCGGAAACATTAGCAGAAGGAATTCCTTTAGTTAGAGTTGATTTTTATGAAGTAAGAGGACATGTGTATTTTGGAGAAATGACTTTTTATCCTGGAGGTGGCATGGAAAGCTTCAATCCAAAAGAATGGGATACTATACTAGGTGAATGGCTAGAATTGCCAGCAGAAAATGAGTAGAGCAGATAGATTAAAAAAGAATACAGTATCATCATTAGTATACCAAGCATTGGCTTTTATAGCAGCGATGGTAGTACCCCGCTTGATCATATTATATTATGGTTCTTCGATTTACGGGTTAGTATACTCCATTACAAGTTTTCTCGGATTTATTACAATTTTAGACTTAGGAATTGGAGCTGTTATATCTTCGAATTTGTACAAACCTTTAGCAGAAAAGAACACCAGAAAAGTAAGTGAAATATATAAATATGCAAGATATTT
>CAVVVP010000004.1:0-327500 GCA_963751695.1 uncultured Ignavibacteria bacterium
TGTATATGAATATACTCCGCCTCCCACTAACATTGGTCCCGGAAATGTAAGCGGAACATGGACTAAGATGAGCTCCCCTTACTATGTTAATGGTGAAATAACATATCCCCAATGACTCCACTCTTACAATTGAACCTGGCGTTGAGGTTGTTTTTACAGGACATTACAAATTCAATGTAAAAGGAAGATTATTGGCTATAGGAACAGAGAACTGATACAATTTTATTTACGATTAATGACACAACAGGATTTCACCATCTAACTCTTCCGGATGGCGGCTGGCATGGAATAAAAATATATGATGTAGCGAGTTCAAACGACAGTACTATTTTTGAATATTGTACTTTCGAATACGGCAAATCAAATACCGGCAGCGGTATTGTTAATCGAAGCGGTGGAGCCATTTATTCCACATATAGATAAGCTTAGGGTCTCACATTGTCTATTCCGGAATAATAAAAGTTATTCTACAGATACTTGGGAGGGCACAAGTGGAGCAATTTTAATTGTGGGCAATCCGATAATTGAATCTTGTGAATTTTGCTGGAACGAAAGCTCGTGGGGTTCCGCAATGTGTGTAGGAGGTAATACAACAGGTGCAATTATCCGCAATAATCATTTCCATCATAATACTGGGCACGGAACAATAAATGTTTGTGTTGATGCTTATCCAACAATTATAAATAATATAATAGAATACAACCACTCCTATGGAGAGCCGTCTACCCCTCACGGTCATGGTATTTTACATTTTAGTAATAATAATAATGCTGGAGATGCAAAAATAATAAATAACACTATTGTGAATAACACTAATGTTGGAGAAGGAGGAGGAATATTTGTGCGTGATGGTAATCCTACTTTTATCAATAATATTGTTTACGGAAATGAACCATCACAAGTTAATTTTCTCTGGGCATCAAGTGTTGGCTTTTATAATAACTTGATTGAAGGAGGTAAGAGAAGGATTTACCGGAGCTGCTTTTACAGGAGCTTATGAAAATTGTATAGATGCTGATCCTCAATTTGTAAGCTCAAGGATGATTATCATTTACAAGATACCAGTCCCTTGCATTGGAGCCGGATATTATGAAGAGGGATTTACTCCCACTTGTGATTGTGAAGGAAATTTAAGACCTATGGGTTCAAATCCAGATATTGGAGCTTACGAAAATAATTTAGATAGCCCAACAGATGTTGAGGAACAATGAAAGTCAAGTTCCTACTAAATTCGCACTTGCTCAAAATTATCCAAATCCGTTTAACCCAAGCACAACAATAAAATATCAAATACCGGTCAAACATGACAAAATGACAACGGTCAAATATAAACTGAAAGTTTATGATATCCTGGGAAGACAAGTTGCAACATTAGTAAACGAAGAAAAACCTGTTGGCAATTATGAAGTTGAGTTCAACGGTCATTCTGAGAAGGTCGGAATCTAACAAGCGGAGTTTATTTCTATAAGTGAAAGCTGGAAATTATATTGAGACGAAGAAGATGGTTCTTTTAAACTGAGAAGTAAAAAATTAGTAGCATGAATTTAGGGGCGAGTCACGACTCGCCCAAATTAAAAAATATCAAGAGTGTCCAATCATTCTGATAACATTCACGACTGAACACACTGATAATCAATCATTAATTTATTAGGAGGTTCACAATGAAAACATTTAATCGTTTAATTGCTATAATAGCATTTTTCGGTCTCTTACTTGTCGGCTGTTCAGAAAAATCCCAATTGCCGAATGAACCGAAACAAATGAACTGGTAAATTCTCTAGAAAAAGTAACAAAAACCCCCTATACTGCCAATATTATTTTAGTTGACCTAATTGATCCTGGTACCGTAAAAATTGTAGGACAAAACCTTATTGTAAAAGATAGGGTTGTGAAAACCAGATACGAAGCCAGCAATTCCTTAGTAACGGGAGATTTATTGATAACCATAAATTTCAGGTTTAACCTCAAAACCGGAGAAGGACCTACACATGGGAAATGGTCAAATGTGCCGGATGAATATCCTGATGCCTTATGGGAAGGCAGCTTCACCGGTTATAGAACAAAGACCGGCGAATCTGAGTGGACAGAAAACGTTTCCATCGTTGGCAAAGGAGAAGGCGGAGTAATAGATGGAATGAAAAATTTTGCTGACGGAATAATATATTCTACTCATATATATGAGGAAACTGGATTTTCTGGTGATGCGAGCGGAGTTATAAAATCAAAATAATCATTCACATTAATTTAATAAAAAAATGGGCGTGCAATTGGATTTATAAAGGTTGTATATTTAGTTAGAATTAACCAAACTTTTTAAGCGATAGTCTGCACAGATAAAAGTTTATGATGTATTAGGAAGAGAAGTTACAGCATGTTAAAAACAGGAAATAAACAGTTGGAAATTATGAAGTAGAATTTGATGCATCACATTTAACAAGTGGAGTATATTTCTACACGATTCAGGCTGAGGATTTTGTAGAGACTAAAAAGATATTACTGCTCCGCTAAATTGTAGTAGTCGATTAAGTGGCTTTATCGATTACTCATCATAAGTGCCTTCAAGCCCGTCATAATTGGCGGGCTTTTGATACTCTTTGCCACTAGCAATCGAATTAATTTGACAAGAGCATCATCTTTTCTTAAGTTATTGTTATTCCTCCTTGAGAGAAACGTTCTGAATCTTGAATTGAACATTCTCTCCTCTAACTATTGGGCTTCTTCCAAGGAAAAACTCCTCTACAAAAAGGTGATCAATTTTTTGAATAGATTAGGTGATTTTTCATAATAAATGTGAGGAGTAAATATGCCAATCAATATTAAGACTACAGGAGTAAACCATGTAGCATTTCGAACATCTGATTTAGAACGTGCAAAAAAATTCTACATTGAATTGCTTGGTTTCCAAAATATTTTAGAGAAACCAGATTTATTTATCTTCTTAGCTGGCGGGACAGCCATCGGTGTTCGCGGTCCAGATTCTACTACTCCAGCAAATGATACATTCAATCCATTCAGAGTGGGATTGGATCATATAGCTTTGGGTTGCGAGGATGAAGCAGAACTGGAAAGAGTAGCGAGAGCACTAAGTGATGCAAATATTGAAAATACTGGAGTCAAGTTAGATGAAACTTTAAACAAGAGATATGTCGCTTTCAAAGATCCTGATCGAATTTCATGGGAATTTTATATGGTATAGACTTAACAAACTTTACCAACACTATGGAAATAATTCAGAACAAAAAATATGATCTGCAAGAGAGTTTATTTGACTTAGCTTCAATGCTGAGTGAACAGACAGATTTTTCTGAAATACTGCGTGTTATTTCAACTAAGACAGTCTCAATATTTGGAGCAGAGGCTGCTTCCATTGTTATGATAAATCCCCGAACTCAAGAAACATTAAAAACTGTTATCAAGGAAGAAAAGACTTTGAATAAGGAAGATCACCAATTAGTTCAGACAAATATAATTGGCTGGTCGATGAAAAATAACCTTCCATTTTTAAGTAATGATTTAAAGAATGACACCAGATTTAGAGCGGGGCTATTCAGTGATACTTTGGTTAGTTCAGCAATGTGTGTGCCGCTGAGATATAGAGGAAATAATTTTGGTTATATCGTTGTCATTATCACTGATAAAAAACAAAATTATAATGACGATTCATTAAAGTTGTTGGAAAGAATATCTGATATAGCAGCACCCCATATAAACAATGTTCAGAAAATTGAAGAGTACTTCAACGTTCCTCTTTCTGATGACTCACTATTTCATAAATACTGGCAGCTCGGATTACTTGGAAAAAGTGACTCTTTTAAGGCATTGCTGCAAAGTATTGAATCAGCTGCGCGGTGTGATGTTAGAGTAGTATTGGAAGGTCAGACAGGAACAGGTAAGGAATTAGTAGCAAAAGCGATTCACAAAGTAAGTGGTCGTTCACGGAATCCTTTTATTGCAATTGATTGTGGCGCCATTCCCGAAAACCTTATGGAAAGCGAACTATTTGGTCACGTTCGGGGTGCATTTACGGGGGCAAGTAGAGATCGATCGGGTTTAATTATTGAAGCTAACAAGGGTACTTTGTTTATGGATGAAATAAATAATTTATCTATTGAGATGCAATCGAAATTACTTAGAGCATTGCAAGAAAGTGAGGTTAGGCCCGTTGGAAGCAATAAGAAAATCAATATAGATGTAAGAATTATTTCGGCTTCAAGTTGTTCACTTTCAAAGGAGGTAGAACAGAAGAGATTTCGAGAGGATTTATTTTTTAGGCTAATGGTTTATCCTATTTATATTCCAACCTTAGAAGAGCGTAAAAATGACATTCCGCTGCTCGCTAATAGTTTCTTAAGTAAAAATGCGAAAGAACAAAATAAAAAAGTAAAGTTCTTTAATAAAGATATCTTGGAATACATGAAGATAAAACAGTGGCCTGGGAATATACGCGAACTTGAAAACTTCGTTGAAAGACTAGTTACTTTTGCTCCGAATTCTGCAGAAGAACTTGAAATCTCATCACTTCCTTACGAATTAAAACGATCAATAGAAGAATTTCATATTTCTAAGAAAGAAAGGCAAACACAACCACTTATGGATTCTATGAGGGATTATGAAAAAAATATTTTATTGAACACACTTGAAGAAAATGAATGGAATCAAAATAAAACAGCTCGACAACTCAATATACTGGAACAAACACTACGAGCGAAAATGAAAAAACTTGGAATTGTAAGAAACAAATAGTTTTCTAGATGATAGGACAGATTAATATCCCATTACAAAATTATCAAGAAGCTTGGTGAAGGTGGTATGGGCGTTGTCTATAAAGCATTTGATACTAAGTTAAAAAGGCAGGTAGCCCTAAAGTTTCTTTCACCAGTATTGACAAGAAGTTACGATGCTAACATAAGATTTATTGATGAAGCACAATCTGCTTCCGCCCTAGACCATCAAAATATCTCAACAATATATGAAATAAATGAGAGTAAAGATGGAAGGGTTTTCATCTCAATGGCTTATTACAACGGGGAAACACTAAGTGAAAAAATATCCAAAGGACAACTGCTAATAAGGGAAGTAATTGAAATTGCAATTCAAATTGCAGAAGGACTCTCAAAAGCACATCAAAAAGGGATTATACACAAGGATATTAAACCGGCAAATATTATTATTGCTGCTGGGGGTACTGTAAAAATAATTGATTTCGGCCTTTCAAGACTTCAGGACCATAATGATACTCCATTACCAAAAAATACTATGGGGACGGTGACCTATATGTCTCCTGAACAAATTGAGGGAAAAGAAATAGATTCTCGGACAGATATTTGGTCACTAGCAGTAACCATTTATGAAATGCTAACATCGACCAGACCATTTGAAGGGGAATATGACCAGGAAATTATTTATTCAATTTTGAATGAAGAACCTGAGGCAATTAGTAAATATGTTCCTAAAATACCAGCCGAGCTAGAAAGGTTATTGAGGAAGGCTTTGGCAAAAAATCCGAATGATAGATATATCAATATAGATGAGTTTTTAACTGAACTACAACATCTCAGAACAGTTCTCACAAGTGGGCTGAATAATGCATCTGATAATCGAGACAAGCATCTATCGCTGGCAGTGTTACCGCTATTGAATCTTTCAATTCATTCAGAACAGGAATATTTTACAGATGGGATGACAGATACATTGATAACTGAACTCGCAAAGATCCGCGCTTTGAAAGTAATATCTAGAACTTCCATAATGCATTACAAGAATACAGAAAAGTCTTTATCAGAAATTGCGGCAGAACTGAACGCAGACATCTTAGTGGAAGGTTCTGTGCTAAGAGAAGGAAGCAAAATTCAAATTACAGTGCAGTTAATTGATGCTCATAAAGATATCCATATATGGGCAGAAACTTATGAACGTGATCTACAGGATATTTTTGTTTTGCAAGGTGAATTAGTAAAGACGATAACAAGTAAGATTCAAGTTAATCTGACACAACACGAGAAAAAAAGATATTCATGGAATCATCCAATAAATCCCGAACCGTATGATAATTATTTAACAGGCTGTTTCCATTTTTGTCAACTCTCGCCTAAACATTTCGATGTTGCATTGGAATATTTTAAACTTGCACTTGATCATGATCCCAAATATGCTCTAGCTTATGTGGGTATATCTAAGGTATGGTTATCAAGGGGGTATTGGGGTATGAGAGCACCAACTGAAGCAATTCTGGAATCGAAAAAAGCTGTTCTAAAAGCTCTTGAACTTGATGATACACTTGAAGAAGCTCATGATGTACTAGGAAGAATAAAATATTTTTATGATTGGGATTGGGATGGAGCTGAAAAAGAATTCCGCACGGCGATAAACCTTAATACAAATTATGCTGATGCTCACTGATTCTATTCAGCCCTTCTAAGGTCAGTGAAGCGAGATGAGGAAGCGTCAATTGAGGTTAATATAGGAGTAGAGTTAGATCCTATTAATTTTTTAACGCACGTGTTTTATGTGGGGCATCTAATTCATATTAATCAATTTGATGAGGCGATAGAAAAACTTGAAGAGATGCTGAAAATTGAACCAAACCTTCCAATGGCTCATCGATATCTGTGGGTTTGTTATCATCAAAAAGGATTTTACGATAGAGCTTTAGAAGAAGCTATTAAATACTTTAATTATTCAGAGGAAATAGAGATTGCTTCAACATTATCCGAAAGTGCAAGAAACTTAGATTATAAGAAGACGATGGAATTTGTAGCAAAAAAAATGGAGCACTCATCAAGTTACAATTTCATTCAGCCGATATGGATAGCCAGATTATATGCGTATGCTGGGAATAAAAAACGCTCTCTTGATTGGCTAAATATAGCTCATGCAAAACGAGATCCTTTAATGGTTAATCTCAGATCAAGTAAAGATTGGGAAAAGTCTGCAAGATGAGTCGATGTATAAAGATCTATTAAAGAAAATGAAATTATTTTAAAATAACAATAGTATAATTTAGCTGTTACACGCAAAATATTGCGATGATTATGAAAGAATCAATTATAGAATCTTGATAAATAATTAGGAGAATAAGAATGAATAATTCAGAAATTGACGTTAAAGAAATCAAGGAAACTTTAAATCAATATGGTAAATTTGCTAATTCTGGCGATCTTGAAGGTTGGATTTCTCTTTGGGATGAAGAAGGAGTTCAAATGCCTGCAGATCTTCCGTCTATTCTCGGGAAAGTAAAAATAAAAGAAAGAATGAGACCATTTTTTGAAGAGATGACAGTGGATATACAATTTCTGGAAATTGAAGATGTAAGAGTCTATGGTGATATGGGTTTGACACGATGTTCATATACACTAGCCGTAACACCTTTAAATACTGATGAAAAAATAGTAGTTGTTCCAAATGGGAAAGCATTAACTCTATATCAAAGACAATCTGATAATACATGGAAAATTGTTTATGATTGTGTTAACTCAAACATTCCAATTTCTGATGAATGAAAAACTTTGCATAATTTGACAATATATCAATAGATACATACTGCCTCGCAAAATATTGCGATATTTTAATTATTTCATTGAAGAGTTTATTGTGTCGCAATTATCAAAAATACTGAGCCTTATAAAACCTCAATTATATTCTGAGTATTTATCATTAAAAATTATTGCGATAATCTACCCATTGTCCTAATAACAGAGTAAACATCTAAACAATAACTCATTAAAATATAATAAGTTAGCTCACCATCAAACTGATGTTATTACTTGGCATAATTATTATTACTATTTTTAATTCTTCATAGGAGGATAAAATGAGAGCGTTTTCTACTATCATATTAATTCAATTTTTACTTTTTATTCTTTTCAGTAATTTTTCCCCAACTTATGGTCAGTGGCAAAAGTACATTATTGATGATGACATTAATTTAGCTGTATCTGTTGATGTGGCGGACATGGTTAGTGATACTAGGTTGGATTTGATCGTAACAAATTTCAATGGCAATGAAATTATATTGTACCAGAATAATTTTCCTAAATGGATTAAGCATACTGTAGATAGTGTTGGCGCAACTTTTGCTTGGAGCGGAGATATGGATGGAGATGATACACTTGATATTGTTGCTCATTATACAGATCAAAAGAATTGTTTGGTATGAAAATAATCATCCAACATGGACTAGACATATCATTTCTGCTAATACCGACAACACTGATTTTATTCTTGTTGCGGATTTCGATAACGATGATACACTTGATGTTGTAACAGCTGGTGATTATTCCTATGGGGGCGATGTAGTCTGGTATGAAAATAATCATCCCATTTGGAATAAACATATCATTGAGTCAGGTTCATCAGAATATCCGTCCCTTGCTGTTGCAGATATTGATGACGATGGATTCCTCGATATAGCAGCAACTATGAGCACGGAAAATAAAGTTGTTTGGTTTAGAAATGAAAACGGTGGACTATCTTGGACTAAACATTCAATTGATAATAATCTCCCCAAAGCTTGGGGTATAAATAGTTCCGATATAAATGGTGATAATAAAATAGATATTATAGCAACAGGACAGAACGCAAATAGTGTGGCGTGGTATGAGAATAGTTATCCCTCTTGGACTAAGCATCTCATTGATGCAGATTTGATAGGGGCAAATTGGGTTGATGCGGCAGATGTCAATGGCGATGATAAAATTGATGTAATAGCAAGTGGATTTTCTGCAGATGATGTTGTCTGGTATGAAAATAATCTTCACAATTGGAATAAAAATATAATCGATTCAAATTTAGATGCACCACGAGTATTCGCAATCACCGACATTGATGGAGATAACACAAATGATTTAGTAGTGCCAGCGCAGAGCAGTATAGTCTGGTATAAGAATCCTTATACAACAGTCGCTTATGGAAAATCTATGGAAGTTTATCCAAAATATATTCGTCCGGAAGGTGATACGCTTTTAATAAATGCTCACCTTTCCAATCCGGAAGAACACCAAGTTACAGTTTATGCTAAAATAAGTGGAGATGAAGAGACTTTTTTAGATTCCATTGAATTGTTTGACGACGGTTTGCACAGAGATGATAAGGCTTCAGATAATTTATGGGGAGGAGCCACATGGTTGTCGGCTTTACTGATAGATATGTATAGAGTGAATCTTTCTGTAACTGACTTAACTGCAGAGATTCATTATTTACAGCCTATCGAATCTTATTTTACAACAGAAGGACCGTTGTTAGTTAATCATTATGAAATTCCTCAAGAAATAGAAAATGCTTTTAATCTCAAGTTACATTTAATCAATAAAGATTTAGTAAATTCAGCTATAAATGTTAAAGCAGCATTGTCTTCTTCAGATACAAACGTAGTTAACGTTGATTTTAATTATCAAAGTTTCGGAACTATAGATCCCGGGCAAATAAAAAATAGTGCTGGGGGCTCCAATGTTTACACTCAGAACAATCCTGATAGCATCAAATTTAATGTTGATATTTTCAGTAATGGCATTTTATATTGGAGTGATACAATTACTGTTAAGATACATCTTAATGTTAATGACGTTGAAGATGTAGCTTCAGGTTTCCCAACAGAATTTGCCTTTGAGCAAAACTATCCCAATCCTTTCAACCCAAGTACAAAAATAAAATATTCTATACAAGAAAACAGTTTTGTTAATCTAAAAGTATTTGATGTTTTAGGAAGAGAGGTAGCAATTCTCGTTAATGAGCAGCAGAAGGCTGGTTATTATGAGGTAAATTTTAACGCTTCATATTTGAAATCTGGAGTTTACTTTTACAAAATAAATGCTGGAAGTTTTGTTGAAACTAAGAAAATGGTATTGTTAAAATAATACACCTCTTGGGAAATACATTCCTAAGAGTAAAAATAAATTATTAATAAAAAAGAGGAGAGAAACATGAAACATTCAATCTTGACATTCTTGGTTATTGGAATAGCCATGATCTTGTTTAGCTGTTCAGAAAATAATCCGACTGGTCCAGAGTTTAGTCAAAGTGATCAAATATCCACAACATTTGCAAAGAAATCTTTAGCAAAATTTGTTGGTGAAATGGATTTAACTTTTGATTTTTTACGCGCACCATATTTTTGGCAAGGCACGGTAGATTTTGGAAATAATGAAGTTTATGGTATAAGATTTGAAAGTTTAGGACCACCCATGGTTTATGGACAATCAAGTCATTTTGAAGAAAATTTTGAAATTTTTGAGCTAGGCAATACTGACAACGTATACTTAAAGGGTCCAGATGCTGGAGTTATTAGCTTAAAGAATTCTAAGTTCCGGGCAAACGGGGAGGTAACATTAGCAAATGCACCATTTACTATGTGGAATGGAACTAATGCTCATTTCAATGGCATAATAACAGAATGGGGAACGGATGGATTTCCCGTATCTGGTAATGGTACATTTCGGATAAACTGATTGAAGAAACAGGTATACTAAGAATCAATTTAATGAGGGAAAAGAATTTGAGTATCAATTTAGCATCTTACAGCCCGTCTTTATTGGCGGGTTTTTGATTATAATTCTCTTACACTCTCTTTAACATTTACATTTCGTTTTTTCAATTCGCCGAGAATAAAGTTTGTGCACTCTGCATATTTTCCAATATACTCTGGTGGAGAGATTCCTATCTCATTATATAAACCTTTGGCTAGCATTCTTAATGTACAAGTAGCAGTATATCCCGTGGTGCGGGCCATAGAGATTGTCTTGGTCTCATCGTCATAGTAATCAAGCAGATCGTATTTATACTCAAACTTTTTATTCTCTTTACTGCCTGTGATAATTACTTGCAGAACAGTTAGATCCTTTTCACCCTCATTCAACTTCCATTCATCGCGCAATAATTTTTCTGCAACATCAATCGGCTTAATATAAGTACCGTTAATATTTATGGCGTTTTTATCGAACAATCCAATGTGAGAGAGGAGTCCTACTTTTTCAACATGTCCGGGAAAGCGTAAAGTTTTCTCCTTCATATTTGGAACATCGATGGTTGTTAAAGTGTGCGTAATCCATCACTATTAAATGCTTCAAGTTGCCCAACCTTTAGGAAAATCTAATAAGCTCCAGTTCAGAAAGCGGAGGTTTTATAATAATTTTGTAATCTTCTTTCAATCGGGCTGGCCGTATGTATTCTTCAATAACATCTGATGGAGAAAAAACTGCTTTATATTCGAAAGGGGGTTTCTTAACTTGGGGAAGCCCTCCAACATAGATAGTCACATCTTCAATACTATCAAGCTTTTGAGCAACGTTACCAATTAATATATTATGTAGGCCGGGAGAAACTCCGCAATCAACAATTACTGTAACTTTTTTCTCTCTAGCAAGTTGATCAAGTTCAAAAGGATCATTTTCGTAAAAAGCTATATCAACAACATTTTTCTCCGCCTCAATTATACTTTTCAGAGTTTCAAAACCAAGGGAGCCTGGAACAGCGTTAATAACATAATCGAACTCTTTGACAATATCATAAATATTTTGAGGAACAGAAAGATCAATTTCAATTGTATCTATGTTCAGTCCAGAGAATTTCTCCAATGAGGAACGATCTATATCTGCAACAGTTACTTCGAACTCATTATCTTTGGCCAGATCAACTGCCATTGGAGCTCCAACTAATCCAGCTCCGAGAACTATTACTTTCATAATATCCTTTCAAAAAAATCCCGCTGGTATACAGCGGGAATATGAAGTTTACTTCAATTCTTTAACAAAAACATTTCGGAAACTTATCTTCGCATGACTATCATGATTTTGCAAACCAATATAACCTTTCATAGAGAACTCTTTAATCTTACCGCGAGGCTCCATTTTCCAGTTGTTTACTTCCTTTCCATTAAGCTCAATAGTTACTTCGTCATTAACTACAGTTATCTTATAATGATTCCAATCTCCCGTTGAGTTAGAAGCATGAATTTTTGCTGGTTCTGCATCATAAACAGCACCCATAGTATGCTTGGTTAAAACATCGCTATCGTTAATTTGAATTTCAAAAGACTTATTGATGTAGTCATTATTTATTACAACATCTGGAATTCTATAGAACACACCAGAGTTCGTATTACTCGCATGACATTTGAATTCAAGATCTAAAACAAAATCTTCATACGCTTGAGCACTATACCATAGAAGCCCCATTCCACCTTCACCAGTCAAAACTCCAGTATTTTCATCTAAAGTAAAATAACCTGGTCCATAATGATTCCAACCATGCTTATCGTAAGAACCTCTCCAGTTTTGGAATAGATCTTCGTAACCTTTGTAATAGGTGATTGACTCAATATATTCCAATCCCTCTTTGATAGGGGGAGAAGGATTCATTGCATCCGAACCGCGTTCATGCTCAACAGAGAATGATCCTTTATAATTCATCAGAGTTAATTGGGCAAGAATGTCATGTACATTAGCTTTCCCCGTTCCAAAAGGGACATCTTCTGCTTCTTTAACTCCAAATTGATCAAGGTCTTTTAAATGAACATTTAATAAGCGGTCTCCAGCGTATCTTATAGCATCAACAGGATCAATGCCTGAACGCAGCCAATGTCCGGTGTCTCCGGCAATACCGATCCTCTTATCCAGACCACGAATATTATTCATCACAATTTCTGGGCTCCAATACTTGGAGGGTTTTGCATGATTATGAACCGCAACCATAATATTGTATTCTTTGACCAACTCTTCAATAAATTTATAGTCGTCATACTTGGGCTCAATAACGATAATTTTAATTCCCATAGTTTTTGCAAATTCAAATGTAGGTCTTGCTGCTTCTTTAGACTGATCAAAATTAGTAACACCAAATGCTTTGAGCGTTATCCCATGCTTTTCTAAAGCGTCTTTTGCAGCCTTAATATCCTCCTCTGGCATACCTGGTCCGAATGCAACATCCTTGTCTGGATATACTTTTTGACCTGGATAAGCTTCGAGCCACTTAACTCCCAGCTCTTCTACCTTTGGTAATGTTTCCATAAAAGAAAATTTGCGGAATGTCCAGCACTGCATTGCAACTGGTATCTCTTTGATTTTGACATCTTTATAATAAAGACGTTCAGATTTGTTCTGTCCTACGATCATTGAAGTTCCAAAGATCGTTAAGGTTAGGAGTGTGTTCAATACTTTTTTCATTTGTGATTTCCTATTATTTATTTTTTGGATTCCATTTGCCTTGTGCAACTTTAGGGATATAAGTATCTAAATCTGGAGGAGGAAATGCTATGGTTCGTTCTTCATCAGCACTTTTATATGCGGTCATTAACAACTCAGTTACATTAACACCATCACTGAAGTTTTCTTCTGGACGTTTGCCATTCAGAAAAGATTGAACCATGTGTCGATTTTCATTATCATAACCATATGCATTCTCTTCATTAGCCACAATCGGCATCAGACCAACTTCAGCATTTTGCTTTTCAACAAGATCTTCACCTGTTTCACCTTTTATGTCTCTGCTGATAAAAAGTTTCATATCCGTATCAAGAGAATTTATGGCAAGTGAATACTCAGGTCCGAGCACTTCCATACTGAGTCGTAAACCAGCACCAACATAAGCCCAGGAGGTTGTTGTTTCAACTATTAGCCTTTCACCATTATCATCTTTGTATTCTATGACAGAACGAGCATAATCTTCAGCTGGACGATTCTCATAATCCAACTTACCATTGCTGCTATCTGCAAGTCTTTTTGCATAACGAGGACCTTGCCATTTTAAGCAATCAGTATGCGCTGTAACTTTTATCGGGGTCAAACTTTCTCGAGATTTGTTTGGATCAGTTAAGAGATACCTGGCGACCTCAACTGAATGACACATCATATCGTTAAGAACACCACCACCTTGAAGTTCACCTTCCCAGAACCATGGCATGTGAGGACCGCTGTGCTCTTCAGCCGCTCTTGCTAAATAAGGTCTGCCGGCTAATTCAGCTCCTCTCGCCCAAATTAGTTCTTTCCCCCGCATAGTTGAAGGGGAAAACAATTGATCTTCAAGATATCCATCAAGAAGATTTACACGCTGTGCAAGCTCAAGCATTTTTTTAGCTTCGGCTACATTTCGTCCAAGAGGTTTTTCACATGCTACACCAATAAGTTCGCCCTTACCCGATTCAATTGAGCTAACAATTTCTTCCATTATTTCTAATCGAGTAAAGTTTGGAGCAAGTATCCAAACTGCGTCTATGTTTGGATCAGAAACCATTTCAGCAACAGATGAGTAAACTTTTGGTTCTCCAACTCCAAGTTGTTTAACGAGAGCAGCAGCTTCATTTGCAGCCTCTAAATTTTTATCAACAATTCCATTAATATCCCCATCTCTGACAGAGATCCAGGATCGGATGTGAAATCTTCCTATAAATCCTGTCCCAATAAATCCAACACTTAATCTTTTCTTCGACATTGTAAAAATCCTTAAAATTATTCTATACTAGTTTTTTTCTGATCCTTAAAGAGTGAAGCGAAAAAGATCATCACAATTGAAGCAAATATCGCTGGAATTATCCAGAATACTTTCCAATCGGCTAAAGTTTCTGCACTTGGCTGAATAGTGTTAAATATATATCCAGCAATTTGAGCACCGATCAACATTCCTAATCCATAGGTTGCAAGAATAACGAATCCTTGCGCTTGTCCTCTAATATCGATTGGAGCAACTTTATCAACATAAATAAATCCCGCTACGAAAAAGAAATCATAACAAATCCCATGAAGTACTACCCCCGAAATTATCATCCAGACAACAGTATCTTCGGCTCCAAGTGCAAATAGAACATATCTTAGAACCCATGCACCCATACCTATTAATAAAATTCTCTTCACACCTAAAATTGGAAAAAGAAGAGGTAGTACAAGAATAAATAATGCTTCTGACATTTGTCCAAAAGATGAAATAAACGCTGGATTTTCAAATTGGGTGTTCTCTAGAAACACAGGGGCATAAGCGTAATAAACTGCTAAAGGTATACTTATTAAAAACGAGCTAACGATAAATACAATAAAAGGTTTTGTATTTAATTTCTTAATAGCATCAATACCAATAATTTTCCGGAATGAGGATACTTCACCTTTTGCTGGCGGGGGAGTATGAGGAAGCGTAAAGCTAAAAAATCCCATTATTAAACTAGCTATCCCTGCAACTTTTAGTGGGAGAGATGTTTCATCAGCTCCTAAAACTTTGCTCACAAATATTCCGGCAGCTATCCATCCAAGTGTTCCAAATACTCTAATAATTGGAAAATCTTTCTCTTGATCATTCAAATGAGAAAAAGAAAGAGAATTAGTTAATCCAACAGTTGGCATATAAGTTAACATGTTGAGAAGAAGTAAAAGTATAAACAATGTAGGTGATGCGGATTGTCCTTCGGCAGCAAATGGAGATAAAATCAATGCTACACCACCTATCAAATGGAGTACACCAAGAACCTTTTCTGTTGCAAAAAATCTGTCAGCGATCATTCCTAAGAAAAAGGGGGAAACAATAGCAGCGATTGGACTAACCGTATATGCCCAATGTATAACAGATGACATACCATTTGCATTCATATAATTTCCAACAGTTACATACCAAGATCCCCAAATTGCATATTGAAGAAACATCATGATTGAAAGACGAACTTTGATATTCATTTGAACCTTACTAAAAGTGTTGAAAAAGATATACTAATTTATGAATCAAAATATTAAATTGGACTGACAAATTTTATTTTATTATATTACAAGTCAAGTAAAACGATTGTTCTTAATATAAATCCATTATTATTCAATTTCCAGCTGATTTTAAGTTCTTATTTATGCAACATAAATCTATAGCTAATTTTATTTTCCCATCTGTGAGGATAACTAATGAAACAGAAAAATCAAAAACTAAATGAATCAAAATTTGGAATGAGCAGAAGGAGTTTTATAGGTAAAACTTCACTTGCCGCTGCTGCAATAACAATAGTTCCGCGTCATGTGTTAGGTGGTCAAGGTTATACAGCACCGAGTGATAAATTAAATATTGCATGTATTGGAATTGGTGGAAAAGGGAATTCTGATTCTGCTGCGATGGCAGGTGAGAATGTTGTTGCATTGTGTGATGTAGATGATATAAGAGGTGCAGAAACTAGGGAAAGATATCCAAATGCAAGATTTTACGAAGATTATAGAGTATTATTTGATAAAGAGAAAGTAGATGCTTGCACTATAAGTACTCCAGATCATACTCATGCTGTAATTGCAATGGCAGCTATGAAAAGAGGAATTCATGTTTATGTACAGAAACCTCTCACTCACACGGTTGAAGAAGCAAGAGTTCTTGCAAAAACTGCAAAGGAAAATAACATTGTTTCTCAGATGGGTAACCAAGGACACGCTGGCGATGGTGCAAGATTAGTGAATGAATGGATTGCAGATGATGCAATTGGCGATGTTAGAGAAGTTCACTCATGGACAAACAGACCTATTTGGCCACAAGGTGATGTGGCTAGGCCAGAAGAAATTCCATCACTACCAAATTATCTAAATTGGAACCAGTGGTTGGGGCCAGCACCTTACAGACCTTATCATCCGGCATATCATCCATTTGCATGGCGCGGATACTGGGATTTTGGAACAGGAGCTTTAGGTGATATGGGAGCTCATATTTTAGATCAACCTTTCTGGGCACTAGATCTTGATTATCCAGACACTGTTCACGCAACTTCAACTGATTTTAATGATGAGATGTTTCCTTTAGGTTCAATAGTTACTTGGACTTTCCCAGAAAAAGATGGTCGTTCACCACTAAAGCTCGTTTGGTACGATGGTGGCTTACTTCCTCCAAGACCAGCAGAGCTTGAACCTGGTAGAAAAATGGGTTCATGCATTTATTATGGAGAAGATGGCATGCTTATGCATGACACTTATGGCAACAGCCCGCGTCTAATCCCTGAGACAGCAATGCGCGAATATGATGTTCCAGAAAAAACTATACCTAGATCACCTGGAATTTATGAAGAATGGCTCGAAGCGATTAAAAATGGTGGGAAAAGCACAACTGATTTTTCATATTCATCAAAGTTAACAGAAACAATGCTACTTGGAAATATCGCAATTAGAATGAAAGAAAAAAATACTATTCTTGAGTATGATGGTAAGAAAGGTGAATTTACAAATATACCTGAAGCAAATGAATTACTCTCTAAAGAATATAAAAATGGATTTGAACTTTAACATTATTAATTAGAATTATTATGGAAAAGCAAAAACAAAACAACTACAACAGACGTGATTTTATTAAAACTTCAGCAGCAGTTGGGGCGGGGATATTAGTTGCACCTTATATTAAAACCTCTGCTCAGAATTCAATTTCAAATGACCTCAACGTTGCGCTTCTTGGAACTGGAGCAGAAGGACAAGTTTTAATGAATGCATGTCTAAAAATTCCAAATATTAAATTCAAAGCTGTTTGCGATATTTGGGAAGATTACAACCTTAAAAGAGCATATAGACTATTAATGAAATACGGACATGAACTAAACGCATACGTTGACTATAAAGAAATGCTTGCTAAAGAAAAAGACTTGGATGCAGTAATTGTTGCTACTCCAGACTTCTGGCATGCGCAGCATTCTGTTGATTCAATGAATGCTGGTCTTCATGTTTATTGTGAGAAGGAAATGTCCAATACGCTCGAAGGTGCAAAACAAATTGTAAATGCTGCCAAAAGAACTGGAAAGATTGTTCAGATAGGACATCAACGACGAAGCAATCCTTATTATATTCACTCTTATTATAACTTGATAGAGGAAGCGAAAGTTCTGGGTAAGATAACTACAGTTAATGGTCAATGGAATCGTGCTGTTCAACCCGATAATGGTTGGCCAAAGAAGTTTGAGATTCCAGTACCGATACTAAAAAGATATGGATACAAAGATATGCAACAGCATCGTAACTGGAGATGGTATCGAGGACTCGGCGGCGGACCAATTGTTGACCTAGGTTCCCATCAAATTGATATCTATAATTGGTTTATTGGTGCTCATCCTTCTTCAGTAATTGCCAGCGGCGGAACTGACTACTATGATAAAAAAACTCACGAATGGTATGATACTGTTTTAGCGACATTTAAGTATAAAACAGATCAGGGAATTGTAAGAGCATTCTATCAAACAATTACAACAAATAGTAATCAGGGTTATTTTGAAACTTTTATGGGTGATCAAGGTGCTTTAACTATTTCTGAATCTGCTGGTAGAGTTGGAGTTTATAAAGAAGCTACAGCTCCAGTGTGGGATAAGTGGGTCGAAAAAGGATATTTGAATGCTCCTGAGGAAACTGAGAAGAAAGAGAATACTGCTGCAGTTCTTGATGTTCGCGAAACCGTTGCTCCACCAAAATATACACTGCCGATAGAATTCAATGACCCGTATCACAAACCTCATCTTGAGAATTTCTTCAATACAATTCGAGGTAAAGATACATTGAATTGCCCGGTTGAAGTCGGTTACGAAACAGCAGTTGCTGTATTAAAAGTTAATGAAGCAATTAAAGCTAAACGTGAAATTAAATTCAATCCAAGTGAATTTGTAATTTAGTTGAATCTGAGATATCCCTTATGTTAAAAAACACATTAATTTTAGTTTTATTCTTCTCATCATTATATCTTGGCCAAAATGACTCTGCAAATGTAGTGACTGAAGATACTACAGTTGTTCAG
This sequence comes from uncultured Ignavibacteria bacterium, assembly GCA_963751695.1. GTDB lineage: Bacteria > Bacteroidota > Ignavibacteria > Ignavibacteriales > Melioribacteraceae > SZUA-22. Next base: position 18,697 of record CAVVVP010000004.1, read on the forward strand.
GATTCTGTTGTTGTAGAATTAAAACCGACTTATAAAGTTGGTGACAAGAGTGACGGAAGCAGAATGCATCCGGTACATCTTATTAAACTCTATGATGAAAATGGAATAACCGTTGATCCAGGTGATCAATTTTTGCAACCGTTTTCTACCAAACAGACTTGTGCAGTTGAATGTCATAATTATTCTACAATAAGTCATGGATTTCATTTCAATTACGATCAGTCAGAATTAGAAAATAAAAGACCAAGTGAGCCTTGGATTTATACTGACCCTACAACTTTGTCAATGATACCAATTTCATACCGGAAAAATGTTGGAACATTTTACCCTTCCGAAATCAAACTTTCATCCATGAAGTTTTTAGATCGATTTGGTCCCTACTACCCAGGTGGAGATATTAGTGAGGAAGACAGTCTCCAATCGCCTGAGAATTTTTTCAGATGGGGAGTATCCGGTAAGCTTGAAGTGAATTGCTTGATCTGTCATGATGCTGATCATAATTACGATAAGGCAGAATATGCAGGAAATGTAAGAAAGCAAAATTATAAATGGGCAGCTGCTGGAAGCAGCAGTTTAACAGAATTTAAAGGGAATGCCTCAAAAATGCCGGATAATTTTGATCCTTATAATTTGACAACTGTTCAAAGTGTTGACCAAAGATCAAATGTTCCACCGAGCATTAAGTACGATAAATCAAAATTCAATTCCACGAATAAGGTTTATTTTAATATTACGAAAAATATTCCGAATGAAAGATGTTACTACTGCCATTCTGCAATGATAACAGATAATAATTTTGATGAAAGATGGAAAACTGATGAAGATGTTCATCTAAAAGCTGGATTGAATTGTGTCGATTGCCATAGAAATGGTCTTGATCATAACATCACAAGAGGAATAAATAATAGTAGCTGTGAGATTTCTGAGTTCAGTTGTGTAGGCTGCCACACACAAACTTTGGAAGGAGATGAACCCAAAAATGGATCATTAGGTGGACCAATTGCAAAACATAACGGAATTCCTCCTATACATTTTGAACGTATGTCTTGTACAACTTGTCATTCTGGCAACTGGCCGACAGAAGATGCTTATTTTGTCAAATCATCAAGAAATCATTTCTTAGGTATGCATGGAACTAATAAAGCTCCAAATGTTTTTCCACATGTGCAGTCTGCAATTATCACTGAATCTGATCAGGAGGTACTAGAACCACGAAATGTTGTCTGGCCATCATTCTGGGGAACAAAAAACGATAGTGATGTTGTTCCATTGCCAATAACATTTATTGAAGATACAATAAGGCCACTGCTTGCTTTAGATTCTTTATTCAATTATGGTGAATGGCCAACAATTTCTGATAGTTTATTGATTGCAATGATTGATACTTTAAAAACTTATAAATCCATTGATGGTGAGCCAGTTCTGGTTACAAATGGGAAAGTATATAATGTTGAAAATCGTAAAATTAAATCAGATATAATTGAACGAAGCCGAGCTTATAGTTGGCCAGTAGCGCATACCGTTAGACCAGCAGCCCAGGCACTCGGTGCAAATGGATGCCAAGATTGTCATTCGGTTAATTCTCCATTTTTTAGTAGTAAGATTTTAACTGTTAGCTCTTTAGCTTCTCAGAGTGGAGAAATTTTCAGCATGAGTGATTTTCAAAATAGAAGTAATTTTTATCAGTCGATATTCTCATTAACTTTTTTATTTAGACCTTGGCTCAAAGTTCTGATAATAATATCTACACTAGTAATTCTTTTAGTTATTGCTGGGTATGCTTTTCGTGGATTCCGAGAACTCGCTAAAATTACACTTGCCTCCGAACAAAAAAATGAGGAGGCTTGATCATGGTATTTAGAATAATTGCTGTTCTTGCGTTCATTTTAGCTTATATCTGGTTCTTTAAGCTGATAAAGAATAATCATGTTAGTTTAAAAACAATACTCAATAGTTTTTCAATATCACTTAAAGAATCATGGAGTGATTTACTTAATATTAAATCTTATGGATTTGATAACAAATTGAAAGCTATTAGAAGCATTATGCTTTTAATAACGATTGTTGAATTAAAAGTAATGGCGATTACCGGGTTTCTACCTATAATTTTCACGGGGGAACATATAACAGGAATTCTACTTCTTATTCACGTTGCTGTTGCACCATTAATTTCAGTGACTTTTGCAGTGCTGGTTATTCTTTCTGCCCATAATAATAGATTTAATAAAGATGATCTGCAGGCTGAAGTTGAGAATGAGGACCCTAAAAGCAAACTTAACGTTTCTGGAAAATTAAAAATAATTTTCTGGATAATTACAGTATTTTCTATTCCAGCGATGTTATCAATAATTTTAGGAATGTTCCCATTATTTGGAACCGATGGTCAACTTACACTGTTAGAAATTCACAGATACAGCGTACTTATTATTACGATATTGGTTATCTTGTATATCGGATTATATTCAACTATTTCAAAAGAAAAATTAATTAGCAATACTTAAGTTTTAGAGGAAATTGAAATGAAAAAGAAACAGATTAAATTTACTATGGTTTTTGCAATGTTTGCTACAATGGTATTTTCTCAAAATATTCTTGCTCAGGACTTAGTCCCAATAGAAATTGAACTACCAAAAGCTATGTTCGTTGGAACTCCAACTAACATGAATATCGAAAAGTTAGAAAAACCACTTGGAAAACCGAGACCTCCATTCCTAGCCCCTGCTGGAGTAAAAAATGTTGCCTTAGGAAAAAGTGTTGCGAGTACGGACGATATGCCAATAATTGGTGAGATTGAACTAATTACAGATGGTGACAAAGATGCCGACGAAGGATATTTTGTAGAATTAGGTCCATTTACACAGCATATCACTATTGATCTTGAAAAAGCTTATGAAATTTATGCAGTTATAGTATGGCATTTTCACAAGCAACCAAGAGTATATTTTGATGTGGTTGTTCAATTTGCAGATGATGCTGACTTTACAAAGAATGTTAGAACAATTTTTAATAATGACCTTGATAACTCAAGTGGTCAAGGTAAAGGTGAAGACTGGCATTATGTTGAAACAGCGGAGGGTAAGTTAATTGACGCTAAAGGCGAAAAAGCTCAGTTCGTCAGACTATATAGCAAGGGTAATAATAGCAATGACTTAAACCATTATATAGAAGTTGCAGTCTACGGAAAATAATAGAACCAAGATTAAAATTAATGACGGTTTCATTTTTATGGCCGTCATTTTTTTTGCACTTTTTCTAAGAACTTACAACTTGGACAACCGTCCCCTACATGTTGATGAGGCTGTTCATGCGGTTAAGTTTGGAGAACTTCTCGAAGAGGGATATTACAAGTATGATCCCATCGAATATCACGGACCAACGTTAAACTATTTCACGCTTTTAACTACTAAATTTTTTGGAATTGACAATTTCTCTGACCTCAATGAAAAAGTGATCAGACTTGTACCAGCTATTATTTCAGTTATGTTTGTGTTCTTTATTATCCTAATTTTAAAGCAATTCGATAAAAAATTAGTTCATATAATTGTAATATTACTTTCAATTTCACCCATTTTTATCTTTTATGGAAGATATTATATTCAAGAAACGTTGTTGGTATCATTTACCTATCTTTTTTTAATCTTAATTTTTAATCATCTAAAAGATGGTAAGACAAATTCAATCGTTCTTGCAGGAATATTTGCTGGATTAATTTTTGCGACAAAGGAAACCAGTATTATAATTTTTGGAACCGCGGTTGGAACTTTCATTCTTATGATCCTCTTTGACAGAAGTTTAAAAGAAAAAATATCTGTTTCTTTTAATCATTCTATTCTGTTTGTCGTCTCAGCAATGATTGTATCAGTTGTTTTTTATTCTTCATTTTTTAGCAATTGGCAGGGTGTCCTTGATTCTATTAAAACGTTTACGAATTATTTTTCGAAAGCAGCTTCTAATAGTTATCATATACATCCGTGGTATTACTATATCAAACTTCTGCTTTTTTCTAATAATTCTCTTATAATATTTAGTGAATTATTTCTATTCCTTTTTTCTGTGATTGGAATAGTATATTCCTTTACTAAGAAAACAAGTAATCAAATATTTTTCAGATTTATTTCAATATTTTCCCTTTCACAATTTCTAGTTTACTCTATAATTCCCTATAAAACGCCATGGCTTGCTTTAAATTTCTGGATTGGTTTTATAATATTAGCAGCTTTTGGGATTATTCAAACATATTCGTTAATTAAGAATCAGCAACTCAAAATAATATTTTCAGTATTTATTCTACTTGGCATATCTTGGAATTTGTGGCAAAGTTATGTTGTTAATTTCAAATATCCTTTTCAACCTCAAAATCCATTCACGTATTCTCAAGCAGAATTTGATGTAGTGGAGCTATCTGAGATAGTTACTAAAATAGCAGATAAAAGAAAGGCTGGAGAAAAGATTTTGATTAATGTAACTTCTCCTAATGATGATTACTGGCCTCTTCCTTGGTACTTGCGGAGATTTGAAAACATTGCTTGGTATAGCAAGGTAGATACTTCGATCTATCATTTCCCAATCATCATCTCAGTTCCAGAATATGAAGAGGAAATAGTGAATATACTATATACTAAACCACCTCCTGGAAAGAAAAACTTATACGTTCCACTTTTTGATCACTATTTAGAATTAAGACCGGGTGTAGAATTACGCGGTTACGTTCAGAAAGATGTGCTCGACTTGTATAATCGCAGTCTTGAAGAATAATCATAATGGCACTACTTAATTCCGAAATAGATTCAGAACTTATTCATCGATTCTCTCATAAAGCTATGGCTACTATATACGAGTTGATGATCGAATCAGAAGATAAAAGTTATACCGAACAAGTTGCGAAAGCAACATTTGATGAAGTTGATAGACTCGAGCAAGAGTTAAGCAGATTTCTTCCCAACAGTGAAATATCTTTGATCAACAGTCTTATGAGTGGTGATTCAGTTGTCCTTAGTGAAGATACTTTAATATGTTTAAGCCAATCGCTAAAATTATACGAGCTAACTAACGGGGCTTTCGACATTTCACTCGGCAGATTTAAAGATGGAAAAAATGTTGAGATCGATCAAACTATACATCTGCACGAAAAATTCGAACTAAACGTAATGGACCACACAATAACCGTCAAGACTGATGACCTTAATATTGATCTTGGTGGCTTTGGAAAAGGATATGCTCTTGAAAAAGTTTGTGATCTTCTGCTTGAGTGGGATATAGAAAATGCAATTATTCACGGAGGCGGCAGTAGTGTAAAATCGATTGGTAAACTATCTGGTTATGATGGATGGCCGATCACAATTAGTAATCCGGTCAATTCAAATCAGACAATTGCTGATCTCTTGCTAAAAAATATTTCAGTCAGTGCATCCGGTATTAAAAAGGGAGATCATATTATTAATCCAATAAATACAAGAGCAATTATCCAAAGAAATGCTGCATGGGCAGTTTCAAAGACAGCTGCTTATTCAGATGCGCTTTCAACTGCATTTATGATAATGAAGATCGACGAAATATTAAAACTTTGTGCAAATGAAGACGGAATTGATGCCATTATTGTTGAGGAGGGAAAATCTGAACTTGAGAAATCTGACATAATAATTTCTGATAGTTTTAATTATTCAAACCTAACTATATAAAGAATCAAGAAAGTCTGTATTTTCTAAATAACTTTACAAATTCATTAAATACGCTTTTAGAACTTTTTTTAATACTTATTCTACTGTCTCTATCACATCTCCAAGTTACAGGAAATTCCTTTATTTTATATCCTTTAAGTTGTGCTAAAATTATAACTTCAATTTCAAAAAGGAATCCTGGAATTTCAAGATCAGAAAAAACAGATTTTGCCGCGTCACTTGTATAAACTTTGAATCCACATTGGGTATCAGTCAATTCTCGAGGTATTTTTAATAGAAGTTTGACAGCTTTCCCAAAAATTTTAGATATCATTCTGCGATCAATATCTTGTTTTTTTGTAATAACTGAATTGTGCATTTTGCGAGAACCATTCGCAATTTCACACACACCATTTTTAATTAGATTGATACCGATGAGTGAATCTGAAAATGGCACTGTCAATCCAGCATCTGCATATAGAATTATATCCCCCTTAGCTAGGCTTACTCCATTTTTTACTGAAGTTCCTTTACCATAATTTTTCCCAAGTTTAAGCAAATGGACTTCAGTGTTAATTTTATCTTGACATTGAACTACAACATCAGCAGTATTATCTTCACTTCCATCGTCAACAACAATTATTTCACCATGTTCAAAATTGGATTGAATAAATTCACTGGCAGAGAGTATATCTTTTTCGATCTTTCTGCTCTCATTAAATGCCGGTATGATAATAGAGAGTTCCACTTAACCTTCTAATTGATTTTTGCACAATTTCTAATTGCCGAAAAATACTCAATTTGTATTGAGTAATCTAAAAATTTTAAACTCTTTTAATAATCGGTGATAATAAGAAGATCGAATCAATGGAATAAAAGAATTATTAACACTAAATTAAATATCATAATTGTAAAAAATTTGCTGATTCAATCAAATTAACGGATCTGGAATGATTGAATCTTTTTTTATTTGTCCACATCAAACTAAATGGAAGAAAAAGAATTAATAAAAAAAGCCCAAGAAGGCGATAGAAATGCCTTAGCAAAACTAGTTAAACTGTATGAACAAACAGTTTATAATTTTGCTTTCAAGATCTGTCGAAATAAAGATAAAGCTGAACATGCGATGCAGGAAACTTTCCTCAGTATGGTTAAATCGCTAAAGCAGTTCAGTGGAAAATCTAAGCTTTCTACTTGGCTTTATACGGTTGTTTCGAATCACTGTTTGATGATGGCAAGATCGAATAAGCGACATCAGCACACTTCTCTTGATGACGACGATTCGCTAATTGATGAGAAGAATATAACAGATTGGAATATCTCACCAGAGAGAGTTACTGAAAACGAAGAGTTGAAAGAACTTTTAGGGGAAGCAGTTGATAAGCTTCCTGAAGACTATAGAATTGTTTTTATGCTTCGGGATATTCAAGGATTTTCAACAGAGGAAACGGCAAAAGCAATAGATCTTACAATACCAGCAGTAAAGTCAAGATTGCATAGAGCCCGAGCATTTTTAAGAAATGAATTAAATAATACTTTTAGCTATGGAACACAATCATAAAACCAAATGTAAAGATGTAATGAATCACATTTGTGATAATCTTGGTGAAGACCTCGATTCCCCTAAATGTGTTGCAATTAAAGAGCATCTAGAAGGTTGTGGTAAATGCCAAAAATATTACAAATCAATAAATATTACTATCGACTCTTATAAATCCTATGAAGTGAAAATTACCACTGATATACACAATAATCTTATGAAGTATCTCGGTCTTGATGATTGTGAATAAAAAAAGCCCGCCATGGTGACGAGCTTTTGAGGACCTTTTTGTAAAAGTCAGTATTATTAATTTACCAACCTGCCATTTTTCAGAGCATTGCTTTCTACAGATTCCCCAGCCAGAATTCCATAGAAAATACTCCGATTATTAAACTTTTGTTCATCGTATTTTGTTTTTAGAGACCTTGTGAATGCCCTCGTTTCACTTAAGATAGTATTGGGCTCAATAAGTAAAAGTAAAAATAATACGATGCTTCAGCAAAAATTTAATTATTATTTCCTTTACATATTAAGTTTATACAGGTAGAAAAGCTAACACAAATGTTACAAATTGTTGTATAATTGTTGCAAATAGGGGATGATTTCACCGTATATCAGATTTCCATGTGTTTCTTGATATTCGAATCAAAATTAGAATTTTTCTTTATTAACAAAATTTTTCTCATAACTGTGGGGAGATTGATTATATATCTGTTTAAAACATTTTGAAAAATATGATATGCTGTCAAATCCTACTTCATATGCAACATCTGTAATATTGCCAAAACGCTGCTCTATCAAGTCAGCAGCTCTTCTGATTCGGTATTTTTTAATGAAATCACTCGGTTTTTCACCAAGAATTTGAACGAATTTTCTGTAGAGTTGAGTGCGGCTCATCGCCATATCACTCGCCATCTGTTCTACGCTGAATTTTCTATCTGCAAGATTTTTTTCTACTATTTCCATCACTTTGTTTATGAATGCTTTATCAACAGAAGTAACAGCAATATCTGAGGGGTGAACCTCTGCTTCGCGAAGATATTTTTCTCTTAAGACTCTTCTTTGGGTTATTAAATTCGATATTCTTATAAGTAATTCCTTCTCATTAAATGGTTTTACAAGATAGTCATCAGCTCCTACTTCTAATCCGTTTATTCTATCATCGCTGGTCGATTTTGCAGTTAATAAAATTACAGGTATATGAGCAGTAATCTGATCACTTTTCAGTTTTTTACACATTGCATCACCATCTAGTATTGGCATCATTACATCACTGATTATCAGATCTGGCATATGTGTTAATGAATTTTGATAGCCTTCTTTACCATTTCTTGCTTCTATTAATCGGTAATCTTTTTTTAGTATTGTTTTTATGAATTCTCTTAAATCATTATTGTCTTCGACAATTAAAACTAATGGTAAACTATTCTCTTCAATGGCCAGATCAAAAGTGTCATGAAGTTCCTCTTCTTGTTCTGCAACTATGTTTTCATGAACCAGTTCTTTATCTGACAAATGCTCTTTGCCTAAAGGCAATTCTACTATAAAAACAGAACCCTTTCCCATTTCACTTTGAACTGAAATTTTACCGTGATGTAATTCAACAAGTTCCTTGGTAAGAGACAATCCAATACCAGTTCCTTCAACACCTTTTGTTATTGTATGAGTAGCCTGGTAAAATCTATCGAATATTTTGGGTAACTCATGATTGGAAATACCAATGCCTGTATCAATTACTTTAATCAATACAGTCTTTTCTTCAATATTATTTTCCAGAGCAACAGAAATTTTGCCTCCATAGGGAGTAAATTTAAATGAATTGGACAGCAGATTATTAAGAATTTTTTGAATCTTTTCCTTATCAAAGTGGAACTCAATTATATCATTGGAGGAATTGATTGTTAATTCAATGCCCTTCTTCTGCGCCAATGATTCAAAAGACATTACAATGTCTTTAGTGATGACTACAATATCTGTTTTATGAGCATTTAATTTTAGATTTCCCGTCTCTAATTTAGAGAGATCCAGCAATTCATTTATTAGGTTAAAAAGTTTATCAGAATTTCTTTTAATCATTTTATAGATCTTTTTCGGATCATCTACATTTTCGTTGTTTAGTAATCTTTCAATTGGTCCTTTTATCAGAGTAAGCGGCGTTCTAAATTCATGCGAAATATTTTCAAAGAACTTTGATTTCATTTGATCTATTTCACGCAATTTTTGAGCTTCAAATTCTTTTATTTCAATTCGATTAATTGTCTGTATCCTTTTTTTCTGGAGCAAAAAAACAACCGACAAGACAATTACGAATATCACTGTGTAGATTAAGTAAGCCCACCAAGTAACCCACCAAGGAGGGTAAATCATAATAGAAAGCGTTGCTGCTTCATTTGCCCATTTGCCGCTTGAATTGGAACCAATAGCTTTAAATAAATATTTACCATATTCTAGGTTTGTGTATGTGGCTTCCCTACTAACCCCAGCTTCTCTCCAATCATTATCATAATTTTCTAGGATATATTTATATCTATTATCATTTTGGTTGTTGAAATTTATTCCCGCAAATTGAATTGTGAGATCATTTTGCCAATATTCAAGTTCAATTTCTTGGGCCACATTTATATGTTTTTTTAGTGGTGAGTTCTTTCCAACTTCTATGGATTTATCCTTAAACTTAATGTCTGTCAATACCATTTTAGGGGGAATCATATTTGGCTTTAAGCTATCAATAGAAAAATGATAAAATCCCTTATTTGAAATAACGAAAATCTGTTTAGTTATTTTTGTTGAGTAAGTTTGATGTAAGTATTCATCTTCAGTACCAATAGCATAACTTCCTTCAAATTCACCAGATTGATTAAACTTGATTAAATATCTCCCTGTACAACAATAAATATTTCCATTATAGTCTTCAGAAAAACCAGTTAAATTGAGATTTGAAGGCAAACCATGTGATTTGTTTATTGCTTTGTAATCATCATTTTTGGTATCAAACAAATAAATCCCCTTGAAACTTGTACCAGTCCAAAGTCGATTTTTTGAATCGACAAACAGATTAGAGAAGTGACCATGAGATTCAGAAAATTTTATTCTTTTTACTGTACCGGTTTTCTTATCCAATTTATTCAGCCATTGGTCACCAGTTGAAATCCAGATTGAATTTGAACTGTCTTCACAAATGGTGATAATATAATTACTGCTTATTGTCGTAGTATCAGTATATATGTGTTTATATTTAGTAACTTGCTCAGTAAAAGAGTTGTATTTTGTTAAACCGGAACCATAGCTTCCAAGCCATATAATTCCAGATTTGTCCGAAATAAAGCTTGAAACATTATTCATATGCATATCACTGCTACTCTCAAAACACATCAATGATCCATTCTGCGGATTATATTTTCTAAGTTCTGTATTCATTCCAGCAAGCCAAATATTTCCAATGAGGTCTTCAATTAAAGTTTGACATCTTTGCTCTGATGAACAGTTTTCAATTTTATCAACAGCTATTATCTTTTTGAAGCCATCTTCTGCAGGCATGTACTCAAACAATCCATTTTCTGCTCCAAACCAAATTCTTCCATCTTTTGATTCCATAATTTTTGTTTTTTTTGAGAATAGAATAGAATTTTTATCGATATTATAATTGCGATGGTAATGAAATTGATTATGCGGAAAAATTATATTTACTTTCCCATGATGAATCGGAATCCAGATATTTTCAAAATTATCTTGAACAATTGCTCTAATGGGCCCATATTCTTTAGAAATGCTATGTGGATTCAATGGATTATGAAAAAATTTACTATATTTATTTGTCGTTCTGTCATATAAGTAAAGACCTCCATCTTGATCATCGTTTGAACCCGCCCATAGATTACCATTTTTATCTATAAGTAGTGATCTAATATTACTGGAAGAGTAATTTTCCTCCCTTTGTTCTGTATCATTGATAAAATTGAATTCATGACTTTCCGGATTGAATAATATTATTCCATTGCCCTGAGTTCCAATCCAAAAATATCCTGCATTATCTTCAACAATAGATAGGAAATAATTCTTATTGTTGTAGTTATTACTTTCAACAGCCTGAATTAATTCTAGGTCTTTACCGGAAATCTTTAACAAACCATTTGTTGTACATACCCATATTAATCCTTTTGAATCTTCAAATATTTCAGAAACATTTTCAGTTCCTTCTACATAATTCGGAAGATTTATTCTCTGAAATATTAATTTCTTCCTTTTATTAAGGAAAGAGGTTTTTTCAATAAAATTAAGCCCGCCTCCGCGTGTTCCAATCCAAACATTTCCATTGCTGTCTTGAAACATCTTTTGTACCCAATTATTACTAAGTGAAGTAATATCATCCTTATCATATTCATAGGAAACAAACCTGTTCTCATCTCTTAATAGTATGCTAATGCCATAGTATGTTCCAGCCCAAATATCTCCTTCGGAATCTTCCATTATAGAGCGAATATTAATACCAATGAGGCCAGTAGAATCAGCCTCTTCTCGGACGTAATTTTCAAAGTTATATCCATCATATTTAGAAATTCCGTTACTTGTACCAAACCAGATAAAACCAAGACGATCCTGAACTAAGCAATTAAATCTATCACCAGCCATGCCGCTTTCAACTGAAAGGTGCTGAAATCTAATATTTGTAGATTGAGAAAATATGGTTGAATTAATTATGAAAATTAAAAGAATTGAGAAACAGAAAAGTTGATAAGTCCTATTAAGTGTAAATCTATTCATATTGCTGGGTATTAGTGAAACTTAACATTATAATTTATGAAAAATATAGGATTGATGAGAGCAAAACTAATAAATGGGAGATGTGATTTACAACACACCTATGTGTAGTTCCTTATACTATATTTGAGCTGACAATACGAACAATCTAAAGGCGGGAAGAACTTGGCTGGGACTTCTCGCCTTTTTTATTTAAATCAATTTGTCAGATTTTTCAATTGTATTCTTCCCAACTCTTTACGTGTAGTTCGTTTTGAGTATAAAAAAGTGATCTTGCAAATCTCTTTGCGACTTGTATATTCGTTATTAGAGAAATATTTAAATCGACTGCTTTACGACGGATGAAATAGTCACTCTCCAATTCCTCCACATCATCATTTTTGGGGATGTTGATGACAAGATCGATATCACCATTTTCCATATAAGTTAGAATGTTTGGTTCTATCTTGGTATATGGTCTATTTAGCGGCAGCACATCAAATCCAAATTTTTCATAAAAATCTACAGTCCCTTGAGTTCCATAGAATTTTAATCCAAATGTCTGAAGCATTTTCATTTCTTCGAGGAATTCAGTTTTAGATTTTAGTGGTCCAGTTGAAAGCAAAATACCTTTAGTAGGAATCTTAAAACCGACTGAAAGAACACTTTTTAAAAATGCTTCGTTAAAGTCATCACCCAAACAAGCTACTTCACCTGTTGATGACATTTCGACACCTAGTACTGGATCGGATCCTTTAAGTCTTGTGAATGAAAATTGGGGTGCTTTTACTCCGACATAATCTAGATCAAAAGTGGAGCGGTCAATATGCTTTGGCTTCTCACCGATCATTAACTGAGTTGCAATATCGATGAAATTCTGTTTGAGTACTTTAGAAACAAAAGGAAAACTTCTGGATGCACGCAAGTTACATTCAATTACTTTTACATCATTATCTTTTGCAATGAACTGCATATTGAATGGACCAGTGATCTCGAGAGCTTTAGCAATTTTTTTGGTAATCATTTTAATACGTCGCATTGTCTCAAGGTAAGTTCTCTGAGGAGGGAGAACAATTGTTGCATCGCCGGAGTGTACACCAGCGTTCTCAACATGTTCAGAGATCGCGTAGCAGAATAATTCTCCATTATCACCAACAGCGTCAACCTCAATTTCTCGGGCATCCGTGATAAACTTACTGATCACAACAGGATGTTCTGCACTAATGTCAGAAGCTTTTTTAAGATATTCCTCTAATTCGTTTTCACTTAGAACTATACTCATAGCAGCGCCGCTTAGCACATAACTTGGACGGATCAAAACTGGATAACCAACCCTAGCGCAAAATTCTTTGGCAGAGGGTAGATTTGTTAATTCATTCCATTCGGGCTGATCAATTTCTAGCTCATCAAGTATTGCAGAAAACTTATGACGACTCTCTGCATTATCAATCTGTTTAGGAGAAGTGCCAAGAATATGAACACCAAGTTTATCAAGTTTTATTGCAAGGTTGTTCGGAATCTGTCCGCCAACGGAAACAATCACACCTTCTGGACTCTCTTTCTCGTAGATATCAAGTACACGCTCCAAACTCATCTCTTCAAAGTAAAGTTTATGAGCAACGTCATGGTCTGTACTTACAGTTTCTGGATTATAATTGATCATTATGGATTTGAAACCATTTCGATCTAGAGTATTTGCGGCATTTACACAACACCAGTCAAACTCCACCGAGGACCCAATTCTATATGGTCCGCCACCAAGAACAATTATCTGTTTTTCTTCACCTAATTCGATGTCATCAAAAAATCCGTTGTAGGTCATATAGAGATAGTTTGTCTGGGCAGGAAACTCGGCGGCCATTGTATCAATCTGTTTAATACTTGGAATAATATTTAAATCTTTTCGATATTTTCTAACATCAAACTCATCACAAGATGTCAGTTGGGCGATCTGCCGATCTGAAAAACCAAACTGCTTAGAAATTAAAAGTGTTTCTTCATCAATTTCCTTAAGCTTTTTGCCCTTCATTTTGTTGGCATAGTCAACAATGTTTTTCATTTTGTAGAGAAACCATCTGTCGATTTTTGTGAGATCATATAGCTTATCGATAGAATAGCCTTTCTTCAGAGCTTCAGCAACAAAGTAGATTCTCTTATCGCTTGGTTGATGAAGTTCTTTATCAAGATCATGCGATTCAACGGAATTGCAAACAAACCCACCCATCCCGATATCCAGCATTCGTATAGCTTTCTGTAAAACTTCCTCAAAATTTCTACCGATCGCCATAACCTCGCCGACAGATTTCATCTCAGAACCAAGTAATGTGCTAACTTGGCTGAATTTCTGTAGATCCCATCTAGGAAATTTTAGAACAACATAATCCAATGCTGGTTCACAGCAAGATGAAGTTTCCTTCGTTATCACATTTTCAATTTCATTGAGAGCGTAGCCTATTGCTAATTTAGTAGCAACGAACGCAAGCGGATAACCAGTGGCTTTAGAAGCCAGAGCAGAGCTGCGACTCAACCTTGCATTAACTTCAATTATTCTGTAATCGTCTGAGGTAGGGGAGAGTGCATACTGAATATTACATTCACCCACAATTCCCAAATGGCGGATAAGTTTTATACCAATAGAGCGAAGCATGAAATTCTCGTGCGCAGAAAGCGTTTGAACAGGTGCAACAACAATACTGTCACCTGTGTGTATTCCCATCGGGTCTACATTTTCCATAGAACACACTGTAATACAATTGTTGAATTTATCTCTAACAATTTCGTACTCAACTTCTTTCCACCCGAGTAGGGATTCTTCAATCAAGATTTGATCTGTAAAAGAAAATGCTCTCTTTGCTTTTTCTATAAGTTCTTCTTCATTTTCAACTACCCCAGATCCAAGACCACCAAGTGCATAAGCAATTCTCACCATAACAGGAAAACCAATGTCGTGCGCAATTTCGATCGCTTCTTCAACATTAGTTGCGGTTTTACTCAAAGCAGATTTTAATTCTGCTTCAGTTACTTTTTCATTGAAAAGACTTCTGTCTTCCGTATCTTTTATTGTATCAACCTGTGTCCCAAGAACTTTAACATTATATTTTTCAAGAATACCTTTGTCATACAATTCAACCCCGGTATTAAGTGCGGTTTGTCCACCGAATCCGAGTAGAATTCCATCAGGTTTTTCTTTTTTAATAATTTCCTCAACGAAATCAACTTTTATTGGAAGAAAATAGACTTGATCAGCAAGATCATCAGAGGTTTGAATTGTTGCAATATTGGGATTTATTAAGACGGTTTTAATTCCGTCTTCCTTTAAAGCTTTTATAGCTTGACTACCTGAGTAATCGAACTCACCAGCTTGCCCAATTTGAAGGGCGCCAGATCCAAGAATTATTACTTTTTTTGGTTTGCCTTTTTTTATCATCTTAGTGCCCTCACGAACATATCAAAAATAAACTCAGTATCATCTGGTCCTGGTGAAGCTTCTGGATGAAATTGAGCTCCGAAAAATGGCTTTGCAATATGAATTACTCCTTCGTTTGTTCCGTCATTATCATTGGTGAACCATTCTCTCCAATCAAGGGGGAGCGTTGATGAGTCAACGGCATAACCATGATTCTGGGAGGTAATATAACTTCTGTTTGTCCCGGCTTCATTAACTGGTTGATTGTGACTTCTGTGCCCGTACTTCAACTTATATGTATCCATTCCTGCAGCCAGTGCGAGAATTTGACTTCCTAAGCAAATTCCTAGAGTTGGCATGCCATCCTCCATTGCTTTTTTTGTATGTTTTACAGTTGTGGGACACATCTTTGGATCACCCGGACCATTGGAAAGCATTATTCCATTGCATTCAATTCCAGTAAAATCATAATCATACGGAACTCGTATTACGGAAATATCTCTTCCCTGGAAAGCTCTTATAATATTATTCTTTACTCCGCAATCAACGAGGACTATTTTCTTTTCTCCACTTATGTATTCAACTACCTCTTTTACTGAGACGGTTCCTACAAGATCTGTCTTATTAGGATCTGTTACTTTTCTCTTCATATCAGATTCTGATATACGATCACCCGGAACAATCCACCCAAGCATTGTACCATTATTTCTTAACTTTTGAGTTAATGCTCGAGTATCAATTCCGAAAATTCCCGGAATTTTCTCCTCTTCCATCCATTCATCAAGTGAACGTTCTGCGTTCCAGTGTGAATAGTGGAAAGAGTAATCTGATACAATTAATGCCTTGGCTTGAATTCTATCAGATTCGTAATTTTCTAGTAGGTCATCCTTGATAGTTTTTGGAGGGACACCATAGTTACCAATTAAAGGATATGTAGCAATAAGAATTTGTCCAGCATATGAAGGATCTGTTAAAGTTTCAGGATACCCAACCATTCCAGTATTAAAGACAACTTCTCCTTCTGTTTTTCCTATGTAACCGAAAGAGTAGCCTTTGTAAGTTGTTCCATCTTCTAGTATTAGGGTTGCTTTTTCTTTGTAATTTTTCATAATTATTCGTTTTTGGTGGATGCCAGATTGATGCAAAAATTTTTGGAAACAAATATAAGAATAATAGAGAATGGAAGTTAGAGTTTTATGAAGTAAAATTATAAATTGTATTTCTATTCATATTGAAAACAAAAAAAAGCGGAGCAAAATACTTTACTCCGCTTCTAAAAATAGTTTTTCAAACGATTCTAATCCATCAAAAGAACTTCTTTAATTCTCTCCATGGCCCAATCAATTTCTTCCTTAGTTATAACCAAAGGAGGTGCAAATCTGATAACATTATCATGAGTTTCTTTGGCAAGAATACCTTTGTCCATCAAAGCTTCACAGAATCTTCTCGCACCATTTGCAGAATCATATAATTCCACACCGATGAATAATCCTTTTCCTCTGATGATCTTGACATGCGGAGAATCAATAACCTTTAATTGTTCTCTAAAATACTTACCTAATTCGAATGATTTTTCAATTAGATTTTCTTCCAATAGAACTTTTATAGCTTCTCTAGCAACTGCAACTCCTAATGGATTTCCTCCAAAAGTTGATCCATGATCACCAGGATTGAAAACACCGAGCACATCACTTCTTCCTAAAACAGCTGACACTGGATAGAGCCCTCCTGAGAGTGCTTTTCCAATCGTTACCATATCTGGAGTAATATTTTCATAGTTGTAGGCAAATAACTTACCACTACGTCCAAGTCCAGATTGAATTTCATCAGCGATAAACAATACGTTATTCTCCTTACAAATCTCGAATGTCTCTTTCAGATATCCTTCCGGTGGAACAATAACGCCACCTTCACCTTGGATAGGTTCAACAATAAAAGCAACAGTATTAGATGTTATTGCATCTTTCAACGCTTCAGCATTTCCATATTCAACTATCTTAAAACCAGGAGTAAGAGGCCCAAATCCATCCTTGTACTGCTCTTCAGTTGAAAAAGAAATTATGGAGATAGTTCTTCCGGCAAAATTATTCGTGCATGCAATAATTTCCTGCTTACCTTCCTCAATTCCTTTGATCTTATTTCCCCATTTTCTAGCAGCTTTTAATGCTGTTTCCACCGCTTCTGCTCCAGAGTTCATTGGAAGAACCATTGGGAATCCAGTCAATTCTGATAATTCTTTATAAAGCAAAGGTAGCTGACTATTTCTAAATGCTCTTGATGTGAGAGTCACTTTTTCAGCTTGATCCTTAAGTGCATTAACAATTCTAGGATGACAATGACCTTGATTAACTGCAGAATATGCTGCTAAACAGTCCATATATTTTTTACCTTCTACATCATGTACCCAAATACCTTCAGCTTTTTCAATTACAACATCTAAAGGATGATAATTATGGGCACCGTATTTTTCCTCAAGTTGAATATAATCCGTTGTCAGCATGTTTTATCCTTCAATTTTTTATAAATTTTTTATGGGCAAATTTAGATAATATTAATCTCACATTCGAGGAGAAAAGAGATCATTTTTAGGTGGAGGAAGGTGAATCTCATTTTGCTTTTCTTTTCCCCATACATTCAGTATTTTGCGATCTACTAAAACAAACAGTTTAGAAAGTGTTTTCAACGAATGGATAGTAAAAAAGTTAATAGTAAAGCAGCAAAGGTTCTGCTAGTTATTGCAGGAACTCTTTCAATAGTTTTGGGGATTATTGGAATCTTTCTACCGTTACTTCCAACAACTCCATTTTTATTATTAGCAGCAGCACTTTACAGTAAAAGTTCAGATAAATTTTACAACTGGCTTATCAATAATAGATTGCTTGGAAGTTTTATCAAAAATTATCGAGAAGGGAAAGGAATTTCAGTCCAAGCTAAGTTTATCTCTCTTACTTCACTTTGGTTGGTGATGGGTGCAACTATCATTTATGCTGTTGAAGAGATCTGGCTAAAGATCGGACTTCTTATAATTGCTATTAGCGTCACTATTCATTTACTCCGCTTTCCAACTTATTCTGAAAAGAAGAAAATAAAGACGGATGTAAAAGAGAATTTCAAAGAATCTGTATCTTGATAACATGGTAAAAACATTTTCCTTCCCTGTAGAAACAAAAGGATTTAATGATATAATTGATATTACTTATGAAGTTGAATCAATTTTGTCAGAAAGCTCGTTTACAGAGGGGAGCGCATTGGTTTTTGCTCCGGGAGCTACTGCAGGTATTACGACTATTGAATATGAACCTGGACTTTTACAAGACTATCCGAAATTCTTTGAAAAGATCATCCCATCTAATCAAACCTATCATCACGATGAGACTTGGCATGATGGCAACGGTTTTTCTCATGTTAGAGCATCGTTACAAGGCGCCTCATTTACAGTACCATTTGCTGATAAGAGATTACTTAGGGGAACTTGGCAACAGATCATTTTAGTTGATTTTGATAACCGTCCTCGTCAAAGAAAAGTTATTGTCCAACTAAATGGAGAATAAATCTAGATGACCATCACAATTTTTGGAAGTTCGAAACCCATACCAGGCGAAGAAGAATATGAAACTGCTTATCAATTGGGAAAATTGATAGGAGAATCTGGATTTTCTGTCTGCACTGGTGGTTATCAAGGAATTATGGATGCTGTTTCAAAAGGAGCAAGTGAATCGAAAGTTGATGTTATAGGTGTTACGGTCGATATTTTCTCTGCTCTACCTAGTAAATACCTCACTAAAGAAATTGAATGTGATTCTCTATTTGAGAGAATTCAAAAGTTAATTGATGTTGGGGATGCATTTATAATTCTTCGGGGAGGAACTGGAACCCTTGTTGAACTCTCCATTGTATGGGAGTTAATTAACAAAAAGCTTAACAGAGAGAAACCAATTGCATGTCATGGTGAAATGTGGAAACATATTGTGAGAGCAATGGAAGATAGAATACAGCTAGAAGGAAGAAAGACTGGACTCGTTCAATGCTTTGAGACAATTGAAGAATGTTTGTATCATTTAAAGTCTAATTTATCAGAATAATGATTAAAGCATCTCTTCCACTATTTGAAAAACTTGCTCAACACTCAGTTCTTTAAGACACTTAAATTTTACATCACGTCTACTGCATGAAAGCGGTTTGGGCGAGTAGTAAAAACATGGAGCACATTCTAAATTGAGTGTAGCACTTTTATAATTAGTTTTCCATGGATGAATATAATTTTCATTTGTCGGTCCAATAATAGAAACGATTTTTCTTTCCAATGCAGCAGCGATGTGCATTAATCCAGAATCGTTTGTTACGAATAGATCAGATCGCTTTATTACAGCAGCGGTTTGTCTTAGATTTTTTGTTTCCACAATTAGCAATGACTGCGAATTAACATTGGATTGAATTTCAGCTTTTAGTTCTTGCTCATCAGGTCCACCGAAAAGTAAAACTTTAACTCCCTTCTCATCAATAAGTTTCTTAATCAAACTCGAAAAATTTTCAGGAGACCATCTTCTGTTGATGTGATTTTTTAGAACTGAACAACCCGCATGCACTCCAATAACTAGTTCATCGTTATTAATATTGATCTCTTTCAAATATTCTTCTGCAAATTTCAGATCATCAACTGGAATTGGAAAATTAAGTGGCGGAATTTCGTCCACCTTTATTTTCAAGAGATTCTCGATTTGCTTTATGTTCTCTTCAACACAATGAAGATTAACATTTTCTTCTATTCGGTGATTGTTAAGAAAACCTAAATTGAGGAAATCCTTTCTTACATACTTTATACCAGCTCGTTTGGGTGCCCCAGAAATTAGATTTACAATGTTGTATTCTTTTCTATTTGAGGGATAAACATTTATCGATAGATCGTATTGGTTCTTTCTTAAACTTATGATGAAGTTAAGGTTTGAAAGTTTACTGGAATCAAGCATATTATGATAATAGACGTTATCGATCTCATATAAACTTTCGTAAAGATCCTTAACACCTTTAAACATTACCAATGAGTCTATCTGAGAGTCAGGAAGCTCTTTCTTAAGAATTGAAAGAGCCGGAGTAAACATCAGTGCATCACCAATTCCGGAAAGAGCATTAATCAATATCTTCAAATTACATCTCCAATAAGCATCACAAATTTAGTTGGGACTTATAATCCCTTCTTAATTCTTAGTTGTGTCACTTGGAATTCTCTGCAATGCTTTCTGATCTGCCATTGCTTTATATCTCTGAATTAACGATTTAACATTTGGATCATCAGGAATTTCTTTTTGTAATCCACTAAATAATTCTACTAACTTGTTATAGTCTTCACGGCTTTCATATATATCTCTAAGAACCACATATGGATTATATTGTCTTTGGAAGTCTCTGGGATTCTCTTCAATTTTTTTCAACATAATTGGCTCTAATTCTGCAGTAATTTCAGCCGCTTGTTCTTTGGCTCCAGCAGAATTGTAAAGACTTGAAAGATCGTTCATCAACTCATATCGCATTTCAATTGTTTTGCGCGGTAGTTTTGCTTCCATTTTGTCAAGGGTCTTTATAGCTTCTGATTTCTTGTCATTATCCAAATAATGGATAGCTAACCTCAAGAAAGAATTTCTATAATTCTGTGCAAGTCTCTGATGATTATTATCAAGAAAGATCGATTCATCATTAAGTCCTCTAAATTTAAAGCCTGGTTTATAATCCTTGCTAAAATCATTTGGTTCTTCAAACAACTGAGCATGCATAACAGATTCATTTATATAGTATGCTGGGCTTGTTCTTTTCCGAGGAACGAGGCGGAATGCCATTCCTTCCATTTGCAGATATTCATCCAATCCAATACGAGCTGCATCAGAACAGGTAACTGCAAAGTAAATTGGGCGTTTCCACTCATTTGCTTTAACCATATCAAGAACAATGATATCTTGAGCACGAACAACTGGAATATTTCCATAGCTTGTTGTATTGTTCATCATCCATTTAATTTCTCCAGGATTTGTGTCCGTGTTGGAAACCTTATAAACAGAGTCAATATTTTCAGCTTCATACAAACTGTACTCATTATAGGCTTGCTCGGGAACAGGAATACTCATTTCTCTTGGTTCCCATTTTGAAGGACCTATTCTATCAATCTCTTTATCCGAAAGAGATAATGAGACGGGTAGTGCTCCATAAGGTGAAGTATTTTTCAATTGCTTTATATACCAAGGTGTATTAAGCAAACTGAGGTTCGCAATTCTGACATCTCGCCTTACTCCCTCCACATCCTGTAAATACCATAGCGGGAAAGTATCGTTATCTCCATTTGTAAAGAGAACAGCATTGGGAGCAGCACTTTGAAGAATATTATACGCATAATCCCAAGGAACATAATTTTGTGATCTATCATGTGTAAAGTAATTGGATTGCAGCATTTTAAGAGGAACAACAATAAATAATAAAAGTGCAGATAAAATGAATATTGGCTTAAAGAGTTTTGACTCTTTAAAATAGTTATATACCAAGTCAAAAATGCCACGTGTACCTATAGCTATCCAAATTGAATAAACAAAAAATGCGCCTACGTAAAAATAATCTCTTTCTCTAGGTTGTGGCTGCTGTTGATTCTGATAGAATGCAGTTAAATATCCCAGAAAAATGAACATTGCCATCATGACAGCGCCCATCTTCCAATCTCGCTTGAAGTGATAGTAAATTCCAAATAATCCCAGTAAAAATGGTATTGCAAAAAGCTGTGTCCAATCGATACCATCATCTTGCACTGTGGAAGATCGACCTATGTAATTCCAAGCCAAATATCTATTGAACATGTGCTGCATTTGATAATTCCAGAAGAAATCTAAATCGCTGCTATAATTTGTGTAAATGTTTTGTTGATGAGCTTCTGGTGAGAACCTTCTTTTAAATGTTGGAAAATCTCCATATTGCTCTCTATTCATATATGAATGAAATTCCGACATTGTTCGAGGATCATTCAAGTTAATCGGTGTATCTTGGTTTGCTCGTATCATTGTCATTGTATAGGTAGAATATCCGAGCAGAATGAAGAGAGCACTTTTCGCAAGTAAATTCGTTGTTGGTTTATCAGTTTTCTTCGACCAATAAATAATGTATGCAGCTAAAACAAAAATTGCTACAAACGCAATGGCGTTCATTGAAAAATCATTTCCGCTAATGGCAAAGATCAACTTGGGAATATATTTTACAAAACCTGGATAAACTGAGACTAAAAATACTCCGCCGATCATAATTGGAACATAAAATGAATTTCTAGTAAAGATTTTTTTCCAAAATACTCCCATAAAAATGACCCAGAATACACCAATGATTGTAACAAATCTTGTGTCAAAAGCTTTATATTCTTCTAAGTTTGGAGCTTGGGAGTCTGTAGCACCATACCAAATAAATAATGCTATAACAACTGTAATCGCAGCTTGAATTAAGAACAAGTATGAAGTTTTCTTTAGAATTGCATCATCTGACAAATACTTTCTGAACATTATTGTCATTACAATTGGAACCATCGCAAGAGCAGACATCAGATGCACCCCGATTGATAGTCCAAGAAGATAGGCAATCATTATTAAATACTTTTCATTATCAGGTTCATCTGCTTTTTCGTTCCACAAAAGCATCAACCAAGTAACAAAAGCAATGAAAAATGTTGAGAATGCATAAACTTCAGCTTCAACTGCATTGAACCAAAAGGTATCTGCAAATGTTAGAGAAAGTGCTCCAATTGCTGCAGCAATATATGTCCCAATCTGATTTAAGGGAGATTCATATTTGTTTTTATTATAGTTCTCAATTAATTTGACTGCAATTAAGTATAGAAAGAGTGCAACGAATGCACTGGATAGAACTGAAATTATATTTACTCGAAAAGCAATGTTCTCTGCGAATGGAATAAGAGAAAAAAGTCTTCCCAGAATAAGGAAAAAAGGAGTTCCAGGTGGATGGGGAACTTGCAAACTATATGATGAAGCTATAAACTCTCCACAATCCCAAAATGAAACTGAAGGCTGAACAGTTAAAAAATATACTATAAGTGAAACTGCAAAAACAACAAATCCTATAATGCGATAAAGATTCTTTTGATTCATTCCTTCCTCAAATTTTTTGAAATATGGTAATGAGGCAATAACATTTAAACATTGTTATCTGATTTTTTAAAGAGTGAGTTAAGGTCTGGTTTTGATCGATTAACATGATACTTTTCATAAAGATCTGACAACCTTTTCAATGAGATTGTATCAAATTCTTCTTCATCCTTTTCTCTCTTTACAAATATTTTTAAATCGGCCCTTTCTCTACTATCCATCTTATTTTCGTATCTTTTTAGAGCGGCAATGTACTTTTTCTGATCTCGATAATTCATTTAAAAAATAAATAGTTATATTTAATCCAAAATCAAAATATAAAAAATTAAACCCTCAAAAAGAGGATTCTTTTTTATCCTAAAAATTTTGCAATGTCCTTATACAATTCTAAAAGTAAAACTGTTTCTATCATCCTACCGGCTTATAATAGAGCTAATTTAATTGGAAGAGCTATTGATTCAGTTATAAATCAAAGTTATAAAAATTGGGAATTGATTATTGTAGATGACGGTAGTACTGATAACACAAAAGAAATTTTAAAACCGTATTTAAGCACTAATAGCAATTTTGAATATATTTTTCACTCAAACAGAGGTGCAGCTCTGAGCATGAATAAGGGAATTGAACTATCATCTGGAGCTTACATAACATTTCTAGGAAGTGATGATGAGTATATGAATAACCACATTGATTTAAGAGTAAAGTATTTATACTCTAATCCTCATGTAGATATTCTCCATAGCACAGCAAAGATCGTTGGTAATGAATATGTAAAGGATAAAAACAATCTGTCAAAAAAAATCCATTTAAATGATTGCATTCTCGGAGGAACATTATTTGGAAAAAGGGAAGTGTATCAAAAGCTTGGAGGATTTAAGAAAGTCTCATATAGCCCAGAATCTGAATTTCTTGAAAGAGCAGAAAAGAGATTTAACATAATTAAAATAAATGAACCGACTTATATTTATTATAGAGACACCCCAGACAGCATTTGTAACAACGTTTAATTTTGATGATTTTCACCTTATCGAGAAGGATAAAAAATTCGTCTCAAATCTTTTAACTAATTAATAACTTGCCTTATTAGGAAAAATTTTTTAACTTGCTCAACAAATGGACAAACGATTGCACCAATCGATTGCATAATTAAGAAATCGATTTACTGCGGTCAGAAAAATTATGATCTAAGGTTGGCAAATCATCAAATATTATAATTCGAAACTTTTAAATTTGAGTTAACTATTATAATAATTTGTGACCGACTTGACGCTAGTTTAGTTCCAAATTTTGGTTCTTTATTTATTGAAAATTTTTAGTTAGACTTCGCGGCATTGCAACTGTTTTTTTGCATTCTTTTAAATTCAAATTATATTTAGCTTAGAAACCGTGAGTCGAAATTTTAAGTAAAACTTTATTGAAAAGAATCATGAGATCAGAATCAAATAATTTTTCAAAAACAAAACGAAGAGATCAAGCGATCTCTCACAGTTTTACTAACTTATCATTTCACTAATTATTTCATTAACCATTGGAGGTATCTAATGAAAAAAGTACTACACTCACTCCTTGCTATTTCTTTATTCTTAGGTTTAGCAACGACATCATTCGCCCAAATTCATTTGGACGGTGACTCACTAGATTGGGCTGATTACCCAATTCTAATCTCAGCTCCTGATAACCAGGACGGTATGTTTCCACCAGAAGTTGGTGCGGTTGTTTCTGATATCGTTGATATCAAAACTATCAAGGCAACAGTAATCGGTAATACATTATTTGGGTATATGGAGTTCTGGGGCGGTCCAGCATGGCCTAATAATGCATATGAAAATGATAGAGAAGGTACGATGATGTACTCTTCAAGAGGTTACTATCATTTGCTTCTTGATATAGACAATGATGCGACAACCGGTTGGAGTACTGATTGGTATGAAGCTCATTACACACCACTTGGATATCTAATTAGCCAGGGTGTTGAAGCATCACCAATCGGAGCAGAAGTTATGCAAGAATGTTTTTACAGAACAAGAGATGATTGGGAAGTTGCAAATGAAGGAAGAAATAAATACGATAATCTAGGCCAATGGGCAGCCGACTATGAAGAGTATGATGGCCAAACAGATAATGGCTCCGACTATGAGATCTTCGATATGCCAGTTCCAAATATCGATTCTTCAGCTATGTGGGCCTGGAGTGGTTCTGTAAATGTTGCTAGTACAGATCAGGAAGGTCTTTACGACTCACTTCTATCTTATTGGGCAGGCCAAGCATGGGGACACAGCTTCTTAGAATTTGGAGTTGAATTAACACCAATCCAGAAATACTATATGTTGAAAGATGGTAGAACAGTTCTGCAATCAGGTGACGTAATGGGTATTTGCGGTATGACTGAAACACCGATAGATGACTGGGGTGTTGACATGACTACTCGTGGAGAAGTAACACTTCCAGACGAAATGCCAATGCGTCCTAGTGAAATACATTTTGATGGAAACGAAGATGACTGGGCAGATCTACCAGTATTGATCTCAGCTCCTGATAACCAAGACGGTATGTTTCCACCAGAAGTTGGTGCAGTAGTAACTGACATCGTAGATATCAAGGAAATAAAAGGATTTATTACTGACGGTAATCTTTATTTCCAAATGAAATTCTGGGGTGGTCCAGCATGGCCTAACAATGCATATGAAAATGATAGAGAAGGTACGATGATGTACTCTTCAAGAGGTTACTATCACTTGCTTATGGATATAGACAATGATGCAACTACTGGTTGGAGTACTGATTGGTATGAAGCTCATTACACACCACTTGGATATCTAATTAGCCAGGGTGTTGAAGCATCACCAATTGGAGCAGAAGTTATGCAAGAGAATTTCTTTAGAACAAGAGATGATTTTGAAGTTTCTGAAGGAAGAAATAAATACGATAATCTGGGTCAGTGGGGTGCTGATTATGAAGAGTATGATGGCCAAACAGATAATGGCTCTGACTATGAGATTTATAACTACGACATACAAGCACCTGATAGTGTAAGAATGCTTCGTTTCGACGGCTTGGAAGTGAACAACTCAAGTGACGGAGAAATTCTTGATGGAAACGCAGATTGGATCGGGCATGCATGGGGATATGACTTTATTGAAACAGGTGTTTCTCTAGATGCAATTAAGAAATACTATGCAGCTAAAGATGGTAGATCTGTTCTTAATTCTGGTGATGTAGTTGGTATCTGTGGAATGACAGAGACTCCAATTGATGACTGGGGTGTTGATATGACTACTCGTGGAGAAGTTACTGTTGATGTGGCGACAGATGTTGCTGAAAAAGGTACAGGAATTGTTGAGCAGTTTAGTCTCTCAAACAACTATCCAAATCCTTTTAATCCTAGCACAAAAATTCAGTACTCAATTCCAACAAACGAATTCGTATCTCTTAAAGTATACGACGTAATTGGTAGAGAAGTAACTACTTTAGTTAATCAGCAGCAAGCTGCTGGTGTTTACGATGTTAAATTCAATGCATCTAACTTAACAAGTGGTATTTATTTCTACAGAATTGACGCTGGTAGTTTCGCAGAAGTTAAGAAAATGATGTTGATTAAATAGTGATTAATGTAGAATAATCATATTATTGATGGGGGATGAGTTGTTTTCATCCCCCTTTTAATAAACAAATATTGAAGGGATGATTTTTAGAAAAACATATACAATATTTTCACTTATTCTAATACTTACTTTTATTTCATGTTCTGATGATAGCAGTGAAATGGAGTTGGCTATTTTTGATAATGGAAATGTTCTCTTTACTGATTATGTTGATCATTACCTTCTTAGCACACAATATAAGCCCAAAAAATTTCCAACGGAACAAAATCTTGAAGAGATTGTTGAATTAAAAGCTATCGAAAAAATTGCAGTACTAGAAGCAATACAAGAGGGTGTAGATAAGGATTCAGCTTATCTTTCTATTTCTGCAAATAATGAAAGAAGACTTCTTTATCAAAAGTACGTTCAGGAACATCTGGTAAATTCAATAGTTACAGACAGCCTAATTCAAAAATTTTATAGTGAATATTCTCCGCAGTATAATATGAAGTATATCATGAGACCCATTGTAAAAACCTCTAGTGATAAATTTATTCAATTGCAGAAAGATACAATTGAAACAGCTTATCAAGCTTTAGAACGAGGAATCGACTTTGGTAAAGTTGCTTATAGATACTCGCAGGATAAAACTACAAATAGCAAAGGAGGAGATCTAGGCTGGATCATTTTAGAATCTATGGGTGATCACATTGTAAGAGCTGTCATGGATACACTCCAAAACAATAGCTATTCCAAACCTTTTAAAGGGTATGGAGGTTATTACATATTATATAAAGGAGAGCAAAGAGATATTAAAACTCCACCTTTTGAAGAAATTGAATCAAAAATATGGAAATCATTATACCGAAGTAGAAAAGCATATGTCCAGGTGGAACTTGAAAAGATAATTTCAGAACTATCGCAAAAGTATAACTCAAAACTAAATGAAGTAGAAATTGGTAGAGTATTAGAGAAAGCTGGATATAATTCTATTATGTCAGAGTATAAAGAATTAGATTTTAGTCAACTTTCGGATGAAGATAATATAGCAATATTAGCAGAATACAATGCTGGAGATATAAGAACCAAGGATCTATTTGCTAACCGTAAAAAAGCACCAGAGAATAAGTTTGAGTTTATGAATCTTTTAGAAAAAATATTAGGGATGCATCTAGTTTCAATATATGCGAAAGAACTAAATATTCAAGAAAAAGACGAATTGCCTGAGCAATTAGAAGAAATGAGAACATCATTATTGAGAGCTATGCTTTTCAAGTATGAAGTTCAAGATAAGGTAGACAAAGAAGTTGAAGAAGTTGGTGTTCAGAAGGATGTAGCAAAAAGAAATGAAATTAAAATTAATTACCAAACTGAATACGAAGATTATTTAAAAGAAAAATATAATTTTCGTTTTGTGGAAAAGAACTTTGCAAATGCTCTTGATTTAGCATTAGAGATGAAAAAAGAGCAGAATCTAGAAAAACTTGATAATAAATAAATTATTATAAATAGACATTGTTGATATTAAAAATAGGTCAATTAATGGAAATGTTAAAACAAATCAATAAGAAAATTCTGCTATCAGTATTATCAGTTTTGATGGCAACTTCCCTTACATTATACGGTGGTTCCACCGGTAAAATCTCTGGGAAAGTAACAGATGGTGTGACTGGCGAAGCACTTATAGGAGTCAATGTTATCCTTGCGGAAATGACGGGAGTCGGTGCTGCAACGGACATTAACGGCGAATATGTAATACTAAATGTTCCCCCAGGCACCTACACAATTAAATTCTCAATGATCGGATACAAAACTACGGAAGTTCAAGAAGTCCGAGTTTTCATCGACAGAATAATTAATATTAATGCCGACCTGCAGGAAGAGTCTTATGAGGGAGAAGTTGTTGTTGTTACAGCAACAAGAGAAGCAGTTGAAATGGATAGAACAAACTCAGCCTCCTATGTAAATGCAGAAGAGATCAATTCTCTGCCGGTTACTGATCTAAAGGATGTTGTTCAACTGCAAGCTGGTGTTGTTAAAGGTCCTGGCGGTGAGCTTCACATTCGTGGTGGTAGATCTCGTGAGATCGCATACATGGTTGATGGTGTTTCAGTTACAAATACTTTTAGTCAGGGTGGTGGATCCAACGTAGATGTTGATAATAATATGGTTAGTGAGTTACAAGTTATAACTGGTACTTTCAACGCAGAGTATGGTTCAGCTCAATCAGGTATTATTAATGTGGTTACAAAAGTTCCTGATCAAAATCTTACTGGAAATGTTGAAGCTAGAATGGGAGGATACTATTCTCCAGATTCACCTATGTATGTAGGTGGTGTCGACAAATATGATCCAACAAATGATCTGGATGTCAGATTCTCGTTTTCAGTACCTTTTAAATTTATACCGGAGAGTTTGGGAAAACTTGGATTGTTAATCAATGGTAGATTCGTTGACTCAAAGGGTTATCTTTACGGAGAACGAAGGTTTATGCCTGAAGATGGGTGGGAAATAACAGCCTATCGCGAATGGTATAAAGCGACATACGATCCTGCAGATCCATTAGTGATACCTATTCCTGATGAAATGCATACTGGAGACGGTGAGGTCATTCCTATGGATTGGGAGCAGACTTATAACATTAGTACTAAGTTAGTTTATCAACCTGTTGCAGGAATAACAACTTCATATAGTCTGTATATGAGCAAAGGGGAAAGTTCGGGATTCAGCAATTCATGGAAGTTTATTCCAGATGCAATGCCCACATGGTACAGTGAAAATATGACTCACATGTTTGTTTTTACACATACCCCTGCTGATAATATTTATTACAACTTGCGTTATTCTTATCAAACTAATAATAGCGAAAATTACATGTATGAGAGTGCTGATGATCCAAGGTATCAGACAACAGCGGTAAATGCATGGGATCCTGGTGTGATAACCGGTTACGATATGGGTGGTATATACAGCTGGGATCGCGATTATTTTGACCAAGAAATTCATCTCGTAAATGGTGATCTAACATGGCAGATTAGCCAAGTTGTCGAATTAAAAGTGGGTGGGGAGTATAAATCTTATACATTCGATTATCTACAGTCTCCTATGAAAGAAGTTCTAGGTTATGAAACTGTGCAGTACCCCTATACGCAAAGTGAAATTCGAGGATTGGAGCTTCCTTGGGAGTTTTTTAGAGATGCAACCAGAAATTATGAATTCGGCACCATAAAGCTTCGTGAATCTAATCCAGACAGTACAGCTGATGACCTCTTCTATGTTGAGTATCAGAGAAAACCAAAAGATGGAGCAGCATATGCACAAACTAGTTTGAGTATGGGTGAAGTTGTTCTTAATGCAGGAGTAAGGTTTGACTTTTTTGATACAAATGATAGATATGCACCAACTTATTATAATGTTTATCCAGAATTAGTTGGTGATGACCGATATTACGAGCAAGTTCAACCAAAATATCAAGTAAGTCCTCGTTTTGGATTGTCATTCCCTATTTCTGATGCTGGGGCACTTAGATTATCTTATGGCCACTTTTTTCAAATGCCTAGTTATGAAAAAATGTATCAGAATCCAGTGTTAAGAAATTACAATCAGTTTAGTATTGCTAACACAACGATTGGTAATCCAAACTTAAAGGCTGAGAAAACAATACAGTATGAAATAGGTGTTCAGCAAGAGCTTGTAAGTGGACTTGCAATGGAACTTAGTGTATTCTACAAAGATATTAGAGATCTTCTCGGTATTGAATTATTAACACTGAGTAATGCTACTACATTCAGAAGGTATATTAATAAAGAATATGGAAATTCATCAGGTGTTACATTTGCATTGAATTATAGAGATGCAAGTGGTGTATTTGCTGCTAATATTGATTATACCTACATGACAGCAAAAGGATCAGCATCAGACCCAAATGCTGCACTTGATGTTCAAATTCTTTCTGGGTCAAGTTCGGGAGCCTATACTTTAGCGCAGAGAAGAATAACAATTCTTGACTGGGACCAAACCCATTCATTAAACTCTACGTTAAGTTTGAGACCATGGATGAAGACTTTATTTAGTGCAGTTCTCCGCATGGGTTCTGCCTTACCTTATACTCCAAGTACACTCGGTTATGGATTAGATCTACCAGCAGGTTGGTGGGATAATATTGATAGAAAACCTTTTAATTGGACAGTTGATTTAAGAGCATCTCAGGGATTTGAATTACTTGGATTGGATTTTATGGCAAGTATGAATATCTTCAATGTCTTCAATCACTTAGAAGAACTTAATGTAAATCCGGTTACCGGTCATGCGGGACCAGATGCTTATTTACCAGAAATAGCTAGAAAGCGTTACACAAGAATTGACCAAATTGGAGAATTCTCTCGAAATGAAGCGGATTACAATCCAACTTGGTATTCAAGTCCTAGATTTATTCAATTTGGATTAGCATTACAATTTTAATTATAAACTTTAGAACAGACATGCGAAAAATGAAAACTAAATTTACACAGCTAGCAATTCTCGTTTTAATCTTATTATTAACGGGAGAAAATTTATTTGGTCAGATCGACACCGGTAACTTAGAGTACGATACTGATGCTAATAAGAGAGGTTCAGCAGCGGCAGCAATGCTAGGCATTGGTGTGGGAGCGAGAGCTGAAGCAATGGGTGGAGCTTTTGTAGCGGTAGCTGATGATGCTACTGCGCTATATTGGAATCCAGCTGGCATAACTCAGCTAAACTCTCTTTCACTTTTAGTTACCAAGGCAAATTGGCTTGTCGATACAGATTTCAGCACTCTTGATCTTGTTATTCCCCTTTCTTCCATGGGTTCTGCAATTGGTGTACATATTGGAATACTAGATTATGGAGATAATCCAGTGCGAACGGTCTTTAGACCAGAAGGAACCGGTGAAACTTATTCCGCTTCAGATTTTGTTGTTGGACTTTATTGGGCGATGAGTATAACCGATAGAGTATCAGTTAGTGTTGGAGCTAAGTATTTTCAACAGTCAATATGGCATGTATCAGGTTCTACTATAGCTGCGGATCTTTCAATATTATTTAAAACCCCATGGAAAGGTCTAACACTCGGTGGAGCAGTTAGCAACCTTGGGCCAGAGTTCAGTCTTTCCGGAAGAGATTTAACAGGTATTCAAGATGTTGATGGAAGAAAAGATATTGACTTCAACAATGATAATGTTCCAATTAGTGTAGCTACTGAATCATATCCTTTACCATTACTGTTTAGATTTGGTATTGCTTACAAACTTGAACTTGGGGAAAAGAATTCAATTACGTTTGCTAGTAATCTAAACCACCCAAGCAACAATGTGGAAGCTGTTGATGCTGGAATTGAAGCTAGAATTTTTGACGCATTCTACCTTCGTGGCGGTTACCAGTCCATGTTTGCTGACTACTCAGCAAATGGACTAACCCTCGGTGCTGGTATCAATTATAAGATACTTGATGCTATGGCGATCATTGTTGATTATTCATGGTCCGACTGGGGTGTGCTAAATGCAGTGCATCGGTTTTCAGTTGGTATAAGTGCATATTAAAACTAAAAAGTAAAGTATTTATTAGAATTTTGTGATATAAAAAGGGAGTAATTAAGTGTCATACGAAAAGAAAATTTATCGAAAAGCTAACAACATGTTGATGCTTTTTATCTTAATGGTCTCTATTTCGTTAAGCTTTAATGAAACGAGCAAAGCTCAGGTAGCCGGTGCACAATTTGATTCGCATCCGATGCATTGGGCAAGATATTGGGCTCGAGGTGTATTTGATAGAAATTTGGTGTACTGTCCAATCTGGAATATTGGTAATATGACAGATGCCGGCAATACACCCAGCGAACAATTAAGATGGCCAGGGAGTGAAGGATTAAGTTATACAGGAGCAGCACACTTCTTTATTGGTTCATATGTAACAGACATGAGAGCGTATAGTGGCAAACAAGTTCCAGAAGAGAGAGATGGTACTCAGTTTGGAATTGTTACTAATGCCTATTTACCCCATGTAAGTACTTCTACTGTTGCTCAGCTTTCATCAGATAGAACACATCAGCAGATTTGGCAACCATTTCCAGGTTTTTACAATGATGGATTCTTCGGTTACATTTGGGGAATCAATGAAGATGTGAATGGTGATGGTGAACTTGACCCAAGCGAAGATGTAAACTTTAATGGTGTTTTAGACTATAATCTTGATCCACCAGAAAGTATTCTTAAAAGTATGGCTATTAGTACAGATAAAAGAACATGGCCTGAATACTGGCCGGGAGGCTCATATGTTGGTGATGATAGATTGCCGGCTGGAAGACCTCCTAGAACAAGCCAGCCAGGTTTACGGTCAGGAAAATGGAATGGTGAATTTAAAGCAGGAACAATTGCTGATCAGGAAACCTTGTATATGATGGATGATCATGAGAATGATTTTTGGAATGATTATAAAGTAGTAAGATATTGGCCAATGAAAAATCCTGATGGGACTCCGGATACAACAAAATGGAGTAATCCAGATGTTACAAAACTTGCTATTGCAGGTGCTGGAATTGAAGTGGAATCAAGAACATACGGTTGGTTCCATCCATTAGCTGAAGATCTGTTAGTTTCAGTTTACAGAGTAAGAAACTACAGTGATTATAATCTTAATAGAGTTGTTACTGGAATGTGGGCTGATCCTAATATTGTTCAAGGTACATTTAATGCTGCTGATTTTATTGTTGCTGATTTTGTTGAAGGAGAAGGAAGATTAGAATTTGATGTTTTGTATCAGTGGCACAAATTTCCAGATCAGCTTAATACATTTCAAAAAGTAGGTACTTTTGGATTTGGCTTTCTTGAAAGTCCTGGAATCGAGGATAATGACTTTGATGATGATAATGATGGCATAGTCGATGAAAGCATGTTTGATGGTATAGATAACGATGGTGACTGGGAAGCATTTGAGGATATAGGATTGTTAGATATTCCTGGCACAGCAAATAATGGTAGATGGGATACTGAAGATACAAATCTAAATGGCGGATTAGATCCTGGTGAAGATATAAACAAAAATGATAAACTCGATTTCGAACCAATTAATGATGATAGAGGAACAGATGGTATCGGCCCCGATGAAAATGGCTGGCCAGGTCCAGATCCTGATGGAACAGAAACAAACGGTTCATTTGATATTGGTGAACCAGACTATGATATTACCGATATCGATGAAGCAGATCAAGCTGGATTGGATCATGTTTATGTTTATGAAGGTGACAAACAACTTAGGGATCAAAAAGCATTTTGGGATAAATATCTAAGTAAAGAGGGGCAACGAATTGATGAAACTGATGAGAATATCGTATTTCTTTTTGGTGCTAAAGATGTAAAGCTAGAAAATATTGATGCTCTTCAACAATCATCAAAGCCAACATGGAAAAGATTTACAATTACATTGCTTATGGGTGAAGATCAAGATGATATTGTTAGAAACAAAGCAACTATGCAGAGTATTTATAACAATAACTATCGCTTCCTAACTCCACCTCTGCAGCCAACGCTTGTTGCTAACGCAACTGATGGTAAGGTACAATTGTACTGGGATTCGGATGCTGAAGATTCAAAAGATCCCTTCTTCGGTTATGATTTTAACGGTTATAGACTTTATAAAAGTACTGATCCAGATTTTCTTGATATAAAAACAGTCACAGATGCTTTTGGTAACGTGCTATTATTTGAGCCCCTTGAAATATTTGACCGCTCGGATGATCAATTAAAAGGCGCCCATCCTGTTCCTTTTCCAAATCTTGGAGTACATTACGATATGGGTAAAAACGCTGGTTTGAAACATTCTTATGAAGACACTCTTGTTGAAAATGGAAGAACATATTATTACGCTGTCTCATCAATTGATGCAGGCAATGATTGGGACTTTTATGAAAGAGGATTAGTAAGTGAAGATTATCCATTGCAGGCGATGCCTAGTGAATCTCCTTTTAATATCACAGTAAATCAGCTTGGTGAAGTAGTCTTCAGAGATAAAAATACAGCCGTGGTTGTACCTCAAGAATCAGCAGCTGGATATACTGAACCATTAGTAGACTCATCAAAAATTGATCATGTAAGCGGTTGGGCACGTGGTGGTTTGTTTAACATAGATGTATATAATAAACATCATGCAACGGATCATTTACATGATATTTATGAGATGACGTTTACAGATGACATGTGGCTCGATTCACTCACTCCGGATTATCAGTGGGGAAGTACAACTGGTATAATGTGTATCAATAAAACTACTGGAGATACCCTATTTGATCAAAGGTATGAATCAGCGTATGATTATCTTCAAAATGCTCCTCGAGAAGTTGAACGAGGGGTCTATCAAGGAATCAATTTTGATCTTAATTTCCCAATTGATCAAAGAGATGATGACAAAGGAATAGAAATAATAAAGTATGATGAAAATGGCAGAAAAACAAACGAGTGGAGAAAGTGGTCTACAAATACTCCTTCGAATCTAAGAGTTCAAGAGATTGGGTTAACAGGAGCATCAAAAGCATTGCCAAGAGACTTTGATATAAGAGTGGAAGAGGGTATTGTGGATACTTCATATGCGCCACCACCACAGCCCCCAATACCACAAACTATTTTTTCATATCCAATTAATTTTGCTATTTATGATGTTACTGATCCTAATAATGAAATTAAAATGAAAACAACAGTTGTTTACGACAAGGATAAAAATGCAAAAAATTATCCTGATGAAATGTTCGGTCAGATCTGGGATAGTACAAGATTGACTATTAGATTCAGGAAACCTGAAGACTATGCTGGTAACGATAAATACTATGGTTCATGGCAGATACGCTTTATTAAAAATGTGTTCGATTCTCTAAATCCTACAATTCCTCCAGTACCAGGTGATGTATATAAGATCAGGACAGAGAGGAATCCGACCAGAGCAGATACCTTCCGCTTTAGTATAGAAGGTGGTGAATGGAAAGCAGAGGATGTGCAGGCGGAAGGCAGAAAGAAGGTTTATGTTGTACCAGACCCATATGTTGGTGCAAATACCTTAGAATCAAAATATGAGCTAGCTGGTAATTCGCAGCGTAGAGTTGATTTTGTAAATCTGCCACCTAAATGTACTATCTATATTTTCACGGTAGCTGGTGAACTCGTTAAGAAACTTGAACACGATGGACAGTTCGATGAGGGGAGGCATCCGTGGGATCTCACGGCTGAAGATGGGCCAGAGGTCGCATTTGGTATGTATTTCTTCGTTGTTGAAGCGGAAGGACTTGAAACACAAAGAGGAAAATTCGCAATCATTAAATAGTTTTGCTGGTTGTTTCATTATTTAAATGCTTGCTATAATAAAATCATATAGTTTCTCAAAATTCAACCCGATCTTTTTTTTGATCGGGTTGTTTCTTTTATCTTGTTCGAGCGAAAAAGATAAACAGCTAGAAGATGATCAGATAGTTGCAAGGGTTGGCGATAGAGTTATTACCGCACATGATTTTGTGACCAAATTTGAATTCAGCTTTGCTCCTTTCAGGCAAGGACCAAATCCACGTAAGTCTTATCTCAACTATCTAATAAATGAAATGCTTATTGCAAATGAAGGTTATGCAGAAGGATTTGGTGACTCAAGATATGTTAAAAGTCGTGTTACTAACCGCAGAAACAATAATATGCTCCAAGCATTCTATGGTAAATATGTACATGGCAAAGTTAATATTCCAGACAGCGAGATAGAAGAAGCTACTAAACGAGCTTCAATAAAATTTAGGATGATGATCTGGCCAGTACCATCAATGGAAGAAGGCAACAAAGTATATAGTGAAGCTTCCAAATCTACGCTTGAAGAGTATGTTGAGCAGCAGCTTTCAAAATATGAAGTACGAAATGTTAATAAACAGTACTTTGAAACCGATTGGTTGGATTTTCTAGAAATGCGACCAGAACTTCTGAATGAAATTCAAGATCTTGAATTGGGCGAAACATCTAAACCAATTCCTTATGGAAATGGATATGCACTTTTTCAAGTCCTTTCAATTCAGCGTGAACCAATAAAAACAGATGAATTAAAATATGGTGCTAGGAGAAAAAGAATTGAAGCACGATTATTTAATATTCAGTCAGATAAGATCGTTCATAATTTAATGGATTCATTACTTACTCCTATGGAAGTAAGGGCAAGTAGCAGAAATATTGAACGTTTTGTAAATCCATTATACAAATGGATGAGAAGAGGTCTCCCAGAGTATGGTTCGTTACTTGAAAACCTAAATGAAGTAACACCTGATTCTGCCTCTTATCTTATTGAATTAAAAAATATGCTAGATGAACCGTTAATCCAGCATAAAGATGGTGTGATCACCGTAGAAGATTATTTCGGATATTTTAATTATCATCGTAGAATTATGAATCGAAGTGAATCTCTCGATGATGTTAGAAATAGACTAATGGTCGAGCTCGGGAATATGATTAAAAATGGTAGATTTATTGAAATTGCTGAAGAAGAAGGATTTCAAGATTCTGCAAGCATTGTTCACGATCTACAATTATGGGAAGAGAAATATACGTATGAGGCCTTCAGATATGAGATGACTAACGACGTATCCGTTTCAATGGAAGAAATGGAAGAATTTTTTAAAAAAAGATGGAATGAACTTCACATCTCCAATATAGATACAACAAGATTTTATAAATATGAAAATGATGTTCATAACTTTCTCTTACATGAAAAACAAACCAAGCTTCTCAACGACGAAATATCGAAGTTAAAAGAGAAATATGATATCTGGATCAATGAAGATCTTTTAAACAGTCTTGAATTGAATGATGATCCAAAATCACTTGAAACATCCTTGTTTGTGACAAAGAACTTTACTGGTGAAAGAGTTGTTCCAGATGCCGATTACAAGTGGCTACACTTTTAGTCGTGTTAGACTAAGTATAATTTCTAATTCAATCATTAATAATTTTAATAGGAACACGAAATGAAAGGGCAAGTATATCTAATTTTATTTTCGATTCTTTTGATAGTATCCTGTTCAGAATCAGAACAACAAACTAAAAAAGAAGCTGATCCATCAGTAGTTGCAGAAGAATTTATATACCAAATTGAGAATGCCAAAACTCCTCAATGCCATGCATCGACAATAGCCGAATCTGAAGGAGTTATCATTGCATCTTGGTTTGGTGGAACACATGAGAAAAATGATGATGTTGGTATTTGGTTATCGAGAAGAGTAAATGATTTGTGGTCAGTTCCAGTTGAAGTTGTAAATGGAGTTCAAGAAGATGGCAGTAGATACCCGTGTTGGAATCCGGTACTATTTAAACCAGCTGGCAAACCACTAATTTTGTTTTATAAAGTTGGGCCTAATCCTAAGGAATGGTGGGGACTTTATATGACTTCAGATGATAATGGATTGACATGGTCAGATCCGATTAGACTGCCTGATGGAATTTACGGACCTATTAAGAATAAATCTGTCGAATTACCTAATGGTGATATTTTGTCGCCGACAAGTACTGAGCATGACGGATGGAAGGTTCAGATTGAAAGATCCTCAGATGGAGGTGCTAACTGGACCTCAACCGGAGATTTAAATGGTCCTGAAGAATTTGGAGCGATTCAGCCGGCAATCCTTATTCATCCAAACGATACTTTACAGATTCTATGTAGAACAGAGAATAGTGTCATTAGCGAATCATGGTCCTATGATAATGGATTTACTTGGACAAAAATGGTCGCAATCGGACTACCAAATCCAAATTCTGGTGTTGACGCCGTCACTTTAAAAGATGGTAGACACTTACTAGTTTATAATCCTACAGATCAGAATTGGGGAGATCGAGTTCCACTTACTGTTGCAGTTTCGCATGATGGAAAGGAATGGATTGATTTCATGGAACTTGAATCAGTTACCGATCCAGAAACTACAGATGAAGAAGAATATTCTTATCCATCAGTCATTCAAGCAGAGAATGGATTGATTCATATCGTTTACACTTGGAATAGAAAAACAGTGAAACATGTTGTTTTGGATCCATCAAAAATATAATACTAATTTATTAAGGTAGTAAGCATGAAAAAGTTATATCAATTAGTTATTTCAGTTCTGTTTCTTCCAATATTAATCCTTGGAAGTGGACTTGAAGCTGGAGCAGCAGTAAGAATTATCACTCCCGATCCGTTACTTCCTGTATCTGGTGGTGTTGGGATTCCGAATCCAGCAACAGAAAAATGGGGAGAGTTGACAACAAGAGCATTAGTGATATCAAAAGGAGAGGTAAAAATTGCAATTGTTGCAATTGATAATCTTGGAGTCCCAAAACTAGTCGGTGATAAAATTCGTGACCTAGTGCCAGATATCAAACCTGAGAATATTCTTATTGGAGTGTCGCATACGCACAGCGCACCAGATGTTTATGGTTTTGCGGATGAGAAAGGAAACTCTGGAACAGACTTAGAATACATTGATCTATTAGTTCAGCAAAGTGCTGATGCAATAAATGAAGCTAATTATAAGCTTCAACCTGCTAACTTAAAAGTCTCTGTTGGAGAGGCAAAAGGAAAAATTGCTTATAATGCTTACGCACCAAAACTTTATGATCCACGTTGTGGTGTTATGCAGTTTATTTCAGCTTCCGATTCAAAAGTGATTTCAACCTTGATTAACTATGCAATACATCCAGAAGTTGTAGGCAACGATGAAGGAGTTTGTACTCCAGATCTTGTAGCACCCATGTATGATAAGGTTGAATCTGAAGTTGGTGGTATAACAATTTTTATGAATGGAGCTATTGGAGGAATGGTTACAGCGGACAATC
Source organism: uncultured Ignavibacteria bacterium (assembly GCA_963751695.1). GTDB lineage: Bacteria > Bacteroidota > Ignavibacteria > Ignavibacteriales > Melioribacteraceae > SZUA-22. The sequence continues at coordinate 58,577 of CAVVVP010000004.1, forward strand.
GGAGAGAGAATGGCAAAGAAGTAAAAGACTGGAATGAATGCAAAAGGATTGGGGAATTACTGGCCACAGAATCCTTAAGAATCATTTCTGACACCGAAACTCAAACAGATCCAGATCTTTTTATATCACACAAAGATTTTGATATTGCAGTTGAATCAGATCTAATGAAATTTATTCTTGAACATGCCATTATTGATTATCCGATTTCTGAGGATGGAGCAGTAACCACTAGAATTAATCTGATAAATATTGGCGGTGCTCAAGCAATAACAATTCCTGGGGAAGCATTACCTAATATTGGTTACTATATTAAAAGAAACATGAACACTGACATGGCATTTATATTTGGATTAACAAATGATGCATACGGATATATAATTACAAAGGAAGACTTTAATAGTTTTAAAACTTACAACTATATATCTAGGACCAGTCTTGGGGAAAGAACTGGAGAAATTGTTATAAATCAAGCGCTGGAGTTGATTAAAGCAAGTCCAAGCGCAAACTAATTACACTATATACGGATTACTGAGGTAAAGATGAAGCATCTACTTTTTATACTATTTTTAATTTTTCAAACAACAATATTTTCTCAAGATCAAATTACAATTGATGGAAATTTTGATGACTGGGCAGAGATTCCAGTCGCTGTAACAGATTCTGCAAATAACGTACACGATACTGATGGATATAATTTAGGCGGATCACCTTCTGAATGGTTTGAATATTCTGATGTAGATCTACTCGAAGTAAAATTTGCAAATGATGATAGCACATTATATGGATATATGAAAGCTTCGGGTCATATTGGAAGAACCTCGTCTGCAGCTGATGGACATACAAAATTAGGCCGTTACTATTTTATCTTCACAATTGATGTTGATGATAATGATACAACCGGATACCCCTTAAGACAAGGTGGGTATTGGCCTGATAGTAAAGGATATGATATGAATATGGAAGTAGAGTTTTATGATGGAACCTATAATACTGGTCACTACTTGAATCATGAATATTTAACTAAGGCAGATTACGAAGCCAATTGGGAAAATGATCTTGCTCAAGGAATTGTAAGATTGGCACCCGGATCATATGACTATTATTCTCAATGGGTAATGTTTCCAGATTCAACTTACATTGCCGTTAAAGATAAAGGACCGGTTTATCAAGGTATAATAACTATTGAAGTCTCTGAAGATGGTCACGAAGCAGAAATGGCTGCACCATTCTGGGGTTTTCTAAAATCTCCGGAAGGAGATAATATTGTTGATGTGAATCGGAACATAATTGTTTCCGCCTCACTTGAGGCAAGTGGTGAACTCTCCGAGGAAGCCGCTCGTCTAGGGTATGAGCCAGGGAGTAAATCAGTTTGGGGATCAAATACTGCTGAACCATTCAGTTACTATGTTAAATCAAGTATTGTTAGTGTTGAGGATGAGAAGGAGTTACTCCCAGAATCAATAACTTTGAATCAAAATTATCCTAATCCTTTTAATCCGTCCACTCGGATTAGTTTCTCAATACCACAAAATTTGAATATTAATTTATCGGTATATAATGCTCTAGGACAAAAAGTTAAAACTCTAAAGAATGAAATGATGACTACTGGAACTCATACAGTTCAATTTGATGGATCATCCTTACCAAGTGGAATTTATTATTATCGATTAATAGCTTCCGGAAATGTTCAAACTATGAAAATGATGCTTGTCAAATAAAAAGAACTCCAATAGATATATTAATTCAGTCTGATTGTAATTCTCAGACTGAATTTTATATTTTCAACCTTTCAATACTTCAAACAATAGGAGAATTTAATGAAGCACATTAAGCTTCTCTTTTCACCTTTAACTTTTCTCTTACTATCCCACAGTATTTTTGGGCAAACAACAATTCAAGATCTTGATGAATCTGCAGAATTCAGCTTTTCGATAATGAGTGATAATAAAGGCTATTCTGTCGAAAATTCCCACATGAATAAATGTGACAAATGGATTAGAGAAGCTGGAGATGTTTTTATTCTTGGTCTCGGAGATCATGTTAAAGATAATAGAAAAAACCCATTTCTAGATTTGATAAAGAACGATAGTCTATGGCATAATCATTTTTATCCAAATGTCGCAGATGGTGAAAATGAATTCTGGGGAGAAGATCAGGGCGATTGGGGAGCAGGAGCTCCAATTCTAGAGTATGTCAATCTAATTGGTAAACCAAAAGTAAAAGTTAGAGAAAACAAATGTGAATATTATGCAATCGAAGTACATAGTGGAATTACTGTTCATATTATTCAACTGCACTATTCAGATACACCCGAGGACCCTAAAATAGCTTTTAATGAGAGTACCAGAGAGTATTTGTTTGATATATTGGAAAGCATCAAGAAAACTGAGAATGATATAATAGTTGTTCTAGCTCATACTGGTCCTTGGGTAAACCAGTTAAATGCTGAAAGAAAATCAATTTTAATGAACAAAGCAGATCTGATTTTGGGTGCTACAACACACAGATTCAGCAGATATCATTTTCTTGGAGAGAATATAGATACTGGTGCAATTGCTTTCAATACTGGAGCAGTGGGTAATAGTCCTGATAACGGTTTTCTTCAAGTACATGTGTTAAAAAATCCAACTAGAATGATTGTTCAGTATCAGAGAACTTCAGAGGATTCTAGAAAGTTGCAAGAAACAGGTCTTGCTTTTGAGAAAATTATAAATGGAAAAATATCAGAAATAGATTGGTATAACTATACTCTTACAAATACAGAATGGTGTGGACCGATACCATTTGTCGGTCAAGAATATGTATCGATAACCAAACAATTTGATGAATATACTGTTGTCCTCAAACCAGATAAGGATAAATCTGAATACTGGGCTGGCGCTCCTTCAGTAGTAAGAGATGAAAATGGTGTTTTCTGGATGGCAGCAAGAATGCGCTCACCAGAATTTCCAAGAGGTTTACGAGGTTACGAGATCAGAATTTTAAGAAGTGATGATGGATTAAATTTTGAGAAGTATCACTCCATTTTTAGAGAAGATATACCTATTCCAGGATTTGAGAGACCAGCTCTATTAATTGATCCAGTCACAGAAAAATTTAAGCTGTACTCTTGTGGGCCTTGGGTTGAGGGTAAATGGTCAATCGTTAAATTTGATGATGTAGATGAACTAAAAGAAGTTGATCCAACTTCTGCACATACCGTAATCTCACCTCCAAAAATTAAATACTCCAGAGATGTGAGTGTCAGAGAGTATAAAGATCCGGTAATAATTTTTGCAGATAGTATGTATCACTGTTATGTTACAGGATATATAAGGAGGAATGAAAGAATATTCCATTTTAGCAGTGAAGATGGAGAATTATGGAAACCAGTTGGTGATATAAACAGGCCAATAATGGATTTATCAGGTTGGCACAATTTCTTTATTCGGCCAGCTTCCATACTACCTCTTGGAGTAGGATATCTGTTTATATATGAAGGATCGAGTACAGAGTGGTATGATCCAGTTTATAATATTGGAACTGGTTTGGGGTACACGTTCGATCTCCACGATATTCAAGAACTCACAAAAGTATCTCCGCTTTTATTGAGTAGTACACCGGGCCAATTTTATACTTATCGTTATTCCCATTGGATGTGGGTTGATGGGGAGATATGGATCTATGCAGAAGTTGCAAATGAAAATAATTCTCATGAAATTCGGTTAGTTCGAATCACGTTATAAAGAAATTCATTTAAAGGAAACACAAAATTGCATTTGCATTGGTTAGATATAGCTGCTATGATTACTTATTTAGTTGTCCTCATTGCAATGGGATTCTATTTTTCTAGAAAAAACACAAGTACAGAAGAATATTTTGTAGGAGGTCGATCATTTGCTGGATGGGTTATTGGTTTTAGTATGATTGGCTCCTCAATTAGCTCAATAACATTTTTAGCATTCCCAGCTGATTCATTTAAGACCGCATGGCTTCGTATGTTGCCTGGCTTGACACTGCCAATATCAATATTGCTTGCTGCATATGTATTCCTTCCATTTTACAGACGTACTAAAATAATTTCTGCTTTTGAATATCTTGGTGATAGATTCGGTTCATCAGTGAGAACCTACGGGGCAGTTACCTTTATGATAGGTCACCTTGTTCGAATAAGTATGATCCTCTATTTGCTTTCATTATTAATTCAAGAGATTACAGGACTTGATCCAATAGTCAGTATTTTAGTTGCTGGATTTTTTGTCGCAGTCTATACAATTATGGGTGGAATTGATGCAGTTATTTGGACAGATGTCCTTCAAACAATAATGCTTGTTTTAGGGGGAATATTTGCATTGGGAGTTATTGTTAATGAGCTTCCAGGAGGATTTTCTCAAATAATCGAAATTGCTATCCGAGATGGAAAAATGGCATTTGCGGATTGGAAAGATGGAAAGGTTCTTTCAGTATCCTGGGGATTCTCACTCTCTGAAAAAACAGCTTTGATGATGCTATTTGTCGGGCTCACTGAATTTCTTCAAGACTACACTTCAAATCAAAATATGGTTCAGCGTTACGCTTCAGCTAAAAGTATGCGAGAAGCGCGTAAGGCAATTTTCTTTTCATTTGGTAATGTTCCAATTTGGGCATTTTATTTCTTTCTTGGAACAGCACTTTACAGTTTTTTCCAAGTATTCCCAGTACCAGAAACTACTGAAATGTTAGACGGAACAAGAAAAGCTGAACAAATTATGCCATTTTTCATTGTTAACTATTTACCTTCAGGTTTTGCTGGATTAGTCATCGCAGCCGCAGCCGCAGCCGCAATGTCCTCGCTTGATTCAAGTATTAATTCAATTTCTACAGTTGGTGTTAATGATATTTATAGAAGGTTTTTGAAAAAAAATGAAAATGATAAGCATTATTTAAAAACTGCATGGTTGCTTGCAACTATTGCTTCTGCAGTAATGATAGTGGGAGCAATAATTCTTTCACAAACTGAAACCAAAACACTACAAGACGTTGCAGTTACTTTGATATCTTTATTGATGGGAGGAGTTACTGGGCTTTACATGATCGGCTTTTTAACAAAAGTTGGAAGTGAAAAAACGGCTTGGATTGGGATAGCAATAACTTTCATTTTCTCACTATGGTCAATATTAGCTAGTCGAGGTTTAATGCCAAGTTGGCTCTCTCTACCTTTTGATCTTTATTATACTGGGTTCATAGGAAATATAATCATGTTTACAACTATCTTTATGATAGGGTCACTTCTTTTTAAACGGAGAAAAGAATTAAAAAATCTAACAATATGGACTCAAGACAAAAACATTATTGAATAAATTTGACAATTACTAAAAGAGAATAATCGTATTGAAAAGAAATGATTTCTATGGCATGATGCCAATATTGCCAACAGCAATAAAACCAGATGGGAAAATTGACGAAATAAGTCAAAGACGATTGGTGCAATATTCACTTAAATGTGGTGCGGTTGCAATTGGTCATTTTGGATTTGCTTCAGAGTTTCATAAAATATCTGATAGTGATCGCACTCTTCTAACAAGAATAATAATTGACGAAGTTGGTGGGAAAGTTCCCGTTTTTATTGGAGTTACTGCACAAGGGTTTAATACTGCAATTAACTATGCAACAGAAGCAGAAAAGCTTGGAGCAGATATTATCATGGCTGCTTTACCTCTATTTAATCTGCCAACTCCAGATGAAGCATATAATTTTTACAAATTGTTGTCCGACGCAGTGTCTTTACCGATTATTATTCAAGATATTCCAGAATCTGCAAATGTACTTTCTCCAGAATTGATTTGGAAAATGTATCAAGAGATTGAAAATGTTAAATATGTAAAAGCTGAGGGAAATAATTTTATTCTGAAATCAAAAAATATACTTACACTATCCGATGGTGAATTAGAAGTTATCGGTGGAGCCGGAGGTAAAAGTATGATTCACCTTTTGCGACTCGGGATCACATCATTCATGACTGGAACAGAGGCTCTAGATCTTCATAATTCTGCGGTACAAGCGTTTCTCAAGGGGAGCGAAGAAACAGCAGCTGAAATATATTATAAAAAAATGATGCCCTATTTTGCTTTTTATGATAACTACTCAGAAGAGCTTTTAAAGGCGATGCTGTATGAGCGTGGAGTCATTGATCATCCTGACATTATAGCTCCAAGGGCCAAAGCACCGATGAGTGAAGTTGAATGGCAAGAGTTTAATTGGGTGTTAGATCGAATTGGACTTAAAAATAAATGGCCGAATATCCCTGAGTAAAAACCTTTAAAAATATTATGATGAAAATCTACGACATAACGAAGTTCGATAAACACAACGACGAAACAATTTCAAAGCCTATTGAAATAATTCTGGTTATGCTTCTCTTTGGAAGTGTTGGAGCAATTGCTTGGGCTATAAGAGGAACAGCAGGTTGGGGTGGAGTTGATGGCACCATTATTCCAGGATTAATGTGGGGTGTGCTTTGGTATTATTTAGCCTTTCGAAAAGGTATCGACGCAAGGGGAATTATTTTGTGGTTAGGATTAGGACTCGCACTCGGAGGAGAATTGGGATACGGCCAATATACTTCTTGGATTCGAGGAATGTTTTATGTGGGAGATGAAATAATCTATATAGAGCCATGGCTAGGTTATTTTTGGTTTGCTATGTGTGGTATTGGTTGGGCAGCTCCGGGTGGAATTATATTGGGATGGGCTCTTGGTAAACGAGTTTCAGCTAGTAGATGGATTTTACGCTCTCTTCTTCTTTTTGTCCTTTTAGTGTTTCTCTTCGCTTGGCCATTTGTTGATTGGTTAAGTTTGATTCTAGTTAAATCAAATTCTGGTATATTATTCCCAAATGCTGAATTGGGTATTTACGCAGGTGAGTTAGGTAAACATTTGAGCCGAACGATCTACACAAACACACAAAATTTTGCAGTAGTCATTTGGTGGATTGTAGCTCTAGTTGAGGCACTGATTAATAGGGATAAAACTACTTTAGTTGTTGGTTTAATCCTAGGAGCTGGCTTTGGGTTTGGGTTTATGCAAAGTGCTGCATGGGCTTTAGGATATGGAGTAGATCCAAAATATATCGATTGGTGGAAGATATGGGAACTTAATTCTGGCTTTAATCTTGGGATACTTTATGCAGTAACTTTTTATTGGGCTGTAAAGCATTCAACCCAAAACATGAATTCTGACAAGATAGTAAAGGATAGTTTGGAAAATGGCAATCAATTTTCAAAATGGAAGGACACGCTATTTTTAGCTTTTGCTGGTTCTATCTTACTCTTTTTTGTAGGATTTGAGTATTTCTTTTGGACCGGTTTGGGACTTACTCTTTTTTACTTTGTCTCAATATTGTTGACTTCTAATAAACCAATAAATAATAGTGAGATTTCTGAACGTCGTAAAAACGTCTTTTTAATTTATAGCATTTTCTATTTAATTTTCTTAATGTTTCATGGAGGATCAGAAACATTAGGAATAGTTCTTGAACTATATGAAGAAGATGCCGTTTCCCAATATTCATGGCCACTTGAGCGTATCCTTTTATTTGCCCCGGTTGCATTGTTCCTTATAAGTGTCGCAATTATAAAGATTAAGAATGCACTTAGCGGAAAAACTTTAAGGAATGACTCCACTAAAGTTCCTTCAAATTTATCAGTCTGGATTTTAGATTTGATAATGATCTTGGGATTTATAGGAGCTCTTTCAATATGGCCAGCAAAAATAGGAATTATCTATGCTCTGTTTATTTTCCTTTCTGTTTTTGCCTTCAACAGACTTGAACAGAGATTCAATGTAATTGATGAAATAAAAACTAATTATGAGTAAATCAAGCTATGTCAATAAGTAATAATGTTATTGGAGTTATTCCTGCACGTTATAGCTCATCCAGGTTTCCTGGAAAAGTGCTTGCGAAAATTGCTGGAAAACCCATGATTCAGTGGGTTTATGAGCAGTCAAAGAAATCAGAATTATTAGATCAACTAATTGTTGCGGTAGACAATGAAGAGGTTTTTAAATGTGTTGAGGGATTTGGAGGTCGAGCTGTCATGACAAAAGTTGACCACCAATCTGGCACTGACAGAATTGCTGAAGCTGTGAATAGTATAGCAACAGATATTGTCGTCAATATTCAAGGAGATCAGCCTTTACTTAACCCAATCATGATTGATGAAGCTGTAAAGCCAATGCTTGATGATACTGAAATTCAAATGTCAACGCTGAAAATTAAAATTTTGGAAGAAGGTTATGCAGATCCAGGTGTCGTAAAAGTTGTAGTTGATGAAAATGATTTTGCACTATACTTTTCCAGATCGCTAATACCATACTCTAGAGATAATAAAGAAATTGAAGTTTTTGAGCATGTTGGCTTGTATGCTTATCGAAAGAATTTCTTATTTAAGATATCTAATCTACAGCAGACATACTTGGAGAAGATTGAAATGCTAGAGCAACTTCGAGTATTAGAATCTGGATATAAAATTAAAGTAATTGAGACCAAGAGTGATAGTATTGCAGGAGTAAGTGTTGATACAAAAGAAGATCTAATAAAAGTTGAAAAATTAATCAATGAAAGAACAAATAATTCTGGGATTTGATAAAGGAGAATTCAATGATTTCAAACAATGAAGTAATTGAAAAATTATATAGTGAACTCGACCAATCTGCTAAGGAAATGGTGAACAATGCAGTAGAAACTATAGTAACTGCCAAGAAAAATGGTGGAAAAGTTGTTGTCGTTACTGGAAGCGGTCCAAATCTTCACGAGGGAGTAACTACACTAATCGCTGAGTTGATAAATAAAGGAATTGTGGATGGTGTAACATCAAGTTCGGCAGTTGTAGCCCATGAGATGGGCGGTGTCCTAGATGAAGTAAAGCGAGTCGATGGTGTTGAGTTGGGATTTGAAGAAAGTAAACTTCCGAGAGGAAACATTTTTGAAATTACAAAAATGAGTGATGAGTTAATAGGTAGCCTGACTAATGAGATGATAATTGATTCAGATTTGATTGAAAAAGCACTGTCAATGGATGGTGATGTGATAATAAAAGCGGCTGGAAATATGGCCTATCCAATGGGTTTAAGAACTGAAAACTTAGCAAAGGAAATTTTATATATTGCAAAATCTAAGGGAATATCTTTTGAAGAAGTTGCTGGAGCTGGAGCAGATGAAAGAACAATGTTAGGGGCAGCTAAAAAGAAAAACATCCCATGCATTGTTACCGTTCCACAACTTATTGGCGGCGGGATGGTTGGTGTAGCACTCGCTGATTCAATTTCAATAATGGAAAGAGCATCAAGAATTGCTGATATGCTCGGAAGTGCTGATGTAATAATAGAATCGGCAGTCGCACTGACACAAGAGATACATGACGGTCCATTTGAGACATATACAGGCCATGGAATTTGGGCAGATTGGGAAGGTTATCCAACATACAGCCTGAAAAATAAAACTCTCATTCGAATTGATCTCGACCCAAATTTAAAAAAAGCTCATGAATTCGAACGAGAATCCAGCACTGTACAAAAGGCAATTGATCAAGGTATGCCGAAAACAAAATTGATGAGCATACCATTTAGAATGGAAATGTCCGGTTTTGCACGTTTGGAAGGAAGTATTCCTGTCATTGGCGACATTGGAATTATTTGGCCAATTATTGCAGCTCAACTTGAGCAAAAATTGGATTTTGAACTTGATTTTATTTCCTACCCTCAACAAACCCCCGAAGGACAGGTTATGAGAAAATGGATTGTTGATAATATTCAACCAATCTCAAAAGAAAAATTGTATAGTGCATAAATATTTTAGAACATTGATGAAAAGAGAATTCTCTAAAAGTATTATCCTTAGAATAAATCCATGATTTCTATTATATTTTATCTTAATAATTTACTAATATGGGACAAAGAACATGAAAGGTAGAAATTTTATTCACACAAACTTACGCAAGGTTCTAATTATGATTTCAATAGCAAGTGCTTTACTCGTATCTCTTCAATGCTTTGGTCAGGATGAAGAGGGAGATCCAAAATTAACAGAAGTTTGGGAACCTGTTCCTGCAGTAATAGCACCAGGTGACGCTACAGCTCCACCTTCTGATGCAATTGTTCTTTTTGACGGCACAAATTTTAATGAATGGGAAGGAATTAAAGAAGCAGACGTTAAATGGAAATTAGATGATGGTGCAATGACTGTTGTAAAAAAAACAGGTAGCATTCGTACAAAAAAAGCATTTGGTAATTGTCAGCTTCATATTGAATGGCGCACTCCATCAGTAGTAAAAGGAGAAGGACAAGGTAGAGGAAATAGTGGTATCTTTTTACAAGAACGTTACGAACTTCAAGTATTAGATTCTTATGAAAATGTTACTTATTCTAATGGTCAAGCAGGAAGTATTTATAAGCAACATATACCGCTTGTAAATGCTTGTCGAAAACCAGGTGAATGGCAAACTTATGATATAATATTTACAGCCCCAGTATTCAATGAAGATGGCTCTGTTGAAATCCCAGCATATTTCACAGTACTACAGAATGGTGTTTTAATCTTAAACAATGTAGAACTAAGAGGCAGTACCGCATTTATTGGTGAACCTAGTTATGAAAAACATAATGCTTTAGAACCATTACAGTTACAGGACCATGGTGATGCAGTTAGTTACAGAAACATCTGGATCAGAGAATTATAAGGTTTTATAATCGTTAAAATCTTTCAACTTATGGAGCAATAGTACTTAACTATTGCTCCTCATCAAACACCTGCATTTAATTTATCAAATCATAAACTGGTTTCATTAAAATGAAACAATCTAAATTACAATTCCTATTTCTTGCATATTTAATTTGTTCAAGTAACTTATTTCCACAAAATGACTGGAAGATTATAGTCCCACAAAGTTTGCAAAATGATGAAGCAATAAAAGTAGCGATTACAGATTTGATTGCTGAGGGTGCAAATCATGCTTACCAATTTTCTATAGTCGATGAAAGGTATGGAGTTCATGACAAAACAATTATAATAGGAAGCGAAGTAAGGAACAAAATAACAAAAGAACTTCTTTCGGCAGGGAAAATTGATCTGCAATCTGAAATCGATCACCAAGGATATCAGATCATTTCAAAAGATATTGATTCAAAAAAACTGATACTTGTTTCTGGGGGATCTATTCTTGCTGATGCTTATGGATTATTTTGGATCTTGGATCGATTAAAAGTATTTAAAACGTTACCAGATATAAATACAATACGACAACCAAAACTCAAAATTCGTTTTACAAGTGGAAATTCGAAAGAGAAAATAAAACAAGCATTACGGTATGGCGCTACTTGGGTTTGGGGTGCGTTTAATGTAAATCAACTTGTTCCCTGGGATGCTGAACCTGAGCAAACAGAAAACTTGAAGAATAGGGAAAAATTAAAGGAACTTATAGACTACGCACATTCCCTGCACTTAAAATATATTGTCTATGAAGATGAATTTTCATTTCACCCATCTCTATTGGCAGAATTTGGAGCTAGTCTAAACCCTGAAGATCCTGCTTTTTGGAATGCGGTCCAAGCAAAATATAGACGTCTACTGAATGTACTTCCAGAATTGGATGGTGTAAGACACAGGACTGGAGAAGCGACTAGAGTTGGAGGTAACTTTCAAGCATTCGATGTCATGCACGATGGAAAAAGTGATTGGAGTTTGGCAAAACGTTATCGCACTTGGGTAAAGAAAATTCATGAAGTTGTCGTGGGAGAGTTTGATAAAATATATTATCAACGAACTTGGGTTACTAGCTCTCATGAACAACATTCGATGGCAGAAGTATATAAAGAGATATTTACTGAAGATGTCCCACTAAAGAATCTATACATGTCACCTTATATGAGCACGACCGACCGATACTTTCATCAACCCTACAATCCGACTTTTAACTTGACTCCACACAATATGATAGTTTTATTATCACCTTTGAACTATCATGGAAATAATAACTGCGGAATCCTACCAACATTCCCTGGTTCGTATTATCAGGGGGGACTAAAAACATATCTTTCAGTAGAGAATAGTAATTGTAAAGGAGCTGACTTTGGACTTCCAGCACATGAAGGATGGGATACGTGGTCGTTAACTGCTTATACTGTGTATCGATTAACTTGGGAACCGGATTTAGATGTTGCAGAGATAGTTCATGATTATGCAACAATGTATTTCTGTATCGAAGCAGCAGATGAATTAGCAGAGGTCTTACTATTAACACCTAAAATATACAAATATGGTTTGTATATAGAACCAGCCGCACATGGGCAATTTTCTTCACTTACACATTTAAGATTAACTACTTTTCCAGCGAAAGGACTGCCAAGATTGGATAGTGGAAGAAAACACATGGAATTTCTTTACAATATTTATTTGCGCTGTCGCCCATGGATCGAAGAGACCTATCTTAATCTTGACCATGGTTTAGCTTTGGTAGAGAAAGCAAAAAACATGATTCAGTTGGTCTCCAATAAGATCCTTGATTCGAATAAACGTAAGGAAATTTTAAATAATGCTGAAATGACTTATCGACTTGTAAAAGTGAACAACTATTTTGTAAAATCATTGATCAACTATTTTCAATATAGAGAAACAAAAACCATTGAAGATAAAATTCAATTAGAAAATTACTCTAAACTATTAAACGAAGAGATTAAATTATTTAAAAGTTTACCAGAATTTGTTTATAGACTTGATGGTATAGAACAATTGCAAGTTAATATCAATGATGCTCTGGAAAACCTTGACTTGGCAGAAGTAAAACTTGCTAGGGCACCGGATGATGATGGGATTGTAAAACTTATCAATGAGCAGCAAGAAAAATATAACCAAATTCTTGAGAGGTATAAGAATGAAGCTGTAAAAATTCTCACATGGCAAGGAAGAGTTGATGGCAGAGACCTTCTCAAAGTAAAAGGCAATGAAACTAAAATAGAGCACCTCCGCTACGATAACATTTTAGAAGTAAGTGAACAAGTATTCAATCCTCTCCCTCCAAAAAATTATACAGTTATTCCTGTGGGTTTAAAATCACGGTCATTCGGGCCATTTATTCTAGAACAACCGGATGAAGAAAACGACTATACTGCTACTCTCTATTTATCTGATTCTCCAATGCATGGATACAGTTGGTGGAAGTTCGAACTTTACTATATCCCTTATGCACCAAAAGAATTAGGGTTAAATACACCATGGTAAATACATGAAGCATTCTAGAAAGTATTTAACTATAGCATTTATTTGTGCTCTTTTTGTTTTCATTTCAAGTTGCAAAAACCTCAATAATTCTAAAGGTTTAAAAGATATTGCACTGCGGTTAGAACCAAAGGAAAACAATCCTAGAAATAGTGAAGGTGATTTTATTCAACTAAAAGATGGTAGAGTACTATTTGTTTATACTCATTTTACTGATGGATCAGGCGATAATTCATCGGCTTTTTTGGCAGGGAGGTATTCATCAGATAATGGAAGAACATGGGATAGTGAAGATACAATTGTACTATCAAATGAAGGTGGAATGAATATAATGTCTGTTTCCTTGATAAGATTGGATGAAGATCGAATTGCGCTGTTCTATTTACGAAAAAATTCTGAAACAGACTGCACTCCCTTACTACGAGTTTCTCTTAATGAAGCTGATTCCTGGAGTGAAGCTATAGAATGTATCACTGATGTAAAAGGCTACTATGTTATGAATAACGATAGAGTTGTGAAATTAAAAAGTGGAAGAATAATATTACCAGTAGCATTACATAGAACCCCATCCGATGAAGGATCGGATATTGGTAAGATAATGTGTTATTATTCTGATGATTTAGGAAATAGTTGGAAACGCGGGGTAGAAATTGAAAATCCTGACAATGCGGTAACTCAAGAACCAGGTGTAATTGAACTGAGCAATTCCAATCTTTTGTTGTTTTGCAGAACTTCCTCTGGAACCCAATTTCTCTCTTACTCAGACGATCAAGCTATAACTTGGACCCCACTTAGGCCAAGCATCATAAAATCTCCACTATCTCCAGCATCGATTGAAAGAATTCCAAGCACTGGTGATCTATTATTAGTTTGGAACAACAATTATGCTCGAGACAAAAGAGGAGGTAGGCGAACTCCACTCAATATAGCTATCTCTAATAATGAGGGAAAGTCTTGGAGTAAAATTAAGACTCTAGAAAATGATATCCATGGCTGGTATTGTTACACAGCTATCGATTTTATCGACGATTATATTCTTCTTGGTCATTGTGCAGGTGATACAAAAAATTATGGAGGTTTAGAAACCACCCAAATTACAAGGTTAAGTTTGGATTGGGTTTATCAAGATGGAATTGAGCCTCCTGTTGTAAGCTACGATAAGAATGGGTGTTTTAAATTATGTACTACTGAATCAGATGCAAACATTTATTACACACTTGATGGTTCATCTCCATCAGTTAGTTCAAATCCCTATAATGGCGAAGAACTCAAAGTTGAAAGATCAACTATACTTAACATGTTTGCTGCCTCTGATGGCGATAGGATCAGTGATATTGTTACTACATATGTAGGTAAAGATATTTATTTACCATCAATGGTTATTGATAAAAATGTTGAACCAGGATTATTCTTCAAATACTTTTATGGTTCTTTTGGAAACACTAGTGATCTGATTGATAGATATTTTATAAAGAGTGGAATCAGTGAAACATTTTCGCTTGAGCATAGAAATGAAGATATTGATTTCGGTTTTATCTATGATGGATTGTTGGAAATTCCAGAAGATAACCTTTACACTTTCTACACAATCTCAAATGATGGTAGCATACTAAAAATAGATGATACCATATTGATCGATAATGACGGGCTCCATGGAGAATCTGAAGTTTCAGCTCCAACCTCTTTGAGAAAGGGATTCCATAAAATTACAGTAAAATATATCCAAGCTGGTGGAGATAAAAAGTTAAATGTGCTTTGGAGTAGTGCAAATATTTCCAAAAGTGAAATACCAAGTTCAGTATTATTTCATTAATATTAAGGACCTTACCTTGACTAAAAAATTTATCAAAACAATCTTATTCTTAATTGTTTTTCCAATTGCAGTTATATCGCAGAACACTCCTGAGCATGATCTCATAATTTCTGTTGATAGGATATGGGATCGAGCCCAACATAATGCTTTCACAAGTTTGATTAGCTTTAACGATAAGTTGTATTGTGCTTTTCGAGAAGGTGCTGGCCATGTTAGCGACATCAATGGTACGATTAGAGTGATAGCATCTAATGATGACGGTCAGAATTGGTATTCTGTTGCTCATCTCTTTGAGCGCGGTATTGATCTTAGAGACCCTCAATTATCAATAACTCCAGATAATCGGATCATGCTAAATATTGGAGGTTCAATTTATACAGCTGGCAAATTGGAAAATATGGAACCTAAGGTAAGCTTCTCAGATAGTGAAGGAAAGAATTTTTCAATTCCCCAAAATATTTCAATTGATGAATCGATTAAAACTAATAGAGATTGGTTGTGGAAAGCTACGTGGAACAACGATATTTGCTTTGCTACTGCCTATCAACCTGAAAAAGAAAAATCAGTTCAACTTCTCAAAAGTAATGATGGTGTCAACTATCAATATGTTACAACATTTGATGTAACAGGGGGCAATGAAACTTCACTGAATTTTATGGATGATAATAGCATGGTTGCGATTGTTCGGCGAAAAAATGATAAAAATGGATTTATTGGAATTAGTTCACCTCCTTACAAAAATTGGAATTGGAATGAATTAGAAGCTCCTCTTGGCGGTCCAAATATGATAATTCTTAATGATGATCTAATTATTTGTGCTACTAGAGACTATTTGCCAAATAAGGAGCGTAAAACTATTTTAGCCAAAGTAGATATTGACGGAAGTTTTACTAAACTTATCACACTTCCAAGCAATGGAGACTGTAGTTATCCAGGCCTTGTGAAAAAAGATGACATACTTTATGTCTCATATTATTCATCTCATGAGAAAAAGACTGCCATCTATCTTGCAAGAATATTCGATTTTAAGTATGGATATGAAAGCTTTGATGAAGTACCAATTCCGCGCGTATCAAAAGATATTGATGAGAATGTTGAGTTAGTTTGTCAAGATTCAGAAGCTTTGATCATTTATACTATCGACGGCTCAATCCCAACAGTTTTAAATGGATTTAGGTATACCAATCCGATAAAGATTTCTAAATCAACTTGGATTAGAGCGATTGCTATAAGGGACAAGCATCCAGTTAGTAAAGTTTTGACTGAAAACGTTGGAAAATATATATTCATAGAATCTCTAGATGTTAAGCAACCTTTGAATAAAGGTCTTAGTTATAAGTATTATAAAGGTGAAGTAAATTTTACATCAGAAATAGAATCACTCACTTTAGTTAAAACAGGTATTGTAAATGATTTTGAAATTGTCAATGGGAATAATCATGCATTTATCTTTAACGGGTATATAGAAATTTCCGAGGATGGTACTTATACTTTTTATTTAACATCGAATGATGGAAGCGCACTATCTCTAAATAGTAATTTGCTGATAAACAACGATGGGGCTCATGGAAGTTCTGAAGAATCTGTGACAATCAGTCTGAAAAAAGGATATCACAAAATATTATTAAAATACTTTCAGCTTGGTGGTGACCAAGAATTGAAATTAGAGTGGAGTAACAAAATCTTTGGGCGCTCTGAAATTCAAGAGAAATTATTATTTCATTAATCTGCAAATATTTTGCTTACTTTTAAGAGAATCAAGCAAGAGGACAAGTCATGAAAAATTTACAAATACTCAGTTTACTTTTATTGTTTGTAGCATTCTTTATTCAATGTGCAGTTAAGGTAGATGAAAGCAAAGACAAAAACACAAGACTAGTTGGGCCGCAACCGGATGGGAGTATTCTTGTCCCAACAAATCAATTACTTCGCCCAGCTGGATTTCAATTAGAATTTAATGGTAGGCCGGTTGACCTATCTCTCAGCCCGGACGGTAACTTGCTTGCTGTTCTTAATCAGAATTCTTTAGAAATAATAAGGGTTTATGATAGGACTATTCTACAAAGACTAAAAGTGGATAAAGGTGCATCTTATAATGGAATAATATTTTCTGATGATGGCAGTAAAATTTTTGTAAGTCAGGCAAGAGATAAGATACTCATAGCTCAAAAGGATAGAAATAATGTATTCACTTGGAAAGATAATATCACTTTTGATAAACCAGAAATTGGTGGGCACCCTGTCCCAGGTGGAATTAACCTAGATGAAGAAAACAATCTATTATACGTAACTCTTAATAGAAGCAACTCTTTGGCAGTTGTAAATCTATCGAATAAATCAATTAATGAAATACCAGTCGGAGTTGCACCATATGAGGTTTTGAAGCTATCTTCAAAAAAAGCATATGTAAGTAATTGGGGAGGAAGACAACCTAAGGATGGAGAGCCTACTTATAAAACTTCGAAGAGCGTTGTATTGATTGATCCTGAAACTGGAATTGCCAATAATGGATCAGTTTCAGTAATAGATTTGGTCAATAGGAAAGAAATGAAGAATATTGAAGTTGGATTACATCCAACTGCTATGGAAATGAGTCCAAACAAAGAAAAATTGTATGTGGCATGCGCAAATAGTGATCTTATCTCTGTAATAGATACAAAAATTGATAAAGTTGTTGATGAAATATCTGTCAGCATAGATCAAAGTCTTCCTTTTGGAAATGCACCAAATGCTCTAACAATATCAAAAGATGGCAAATTGCTTTACGTTGCAAATGGTACTGAAAATTCAATTTGTGTTATTGATCTTTCAAATAACAAAATCATTGGTCTAATTCCTACGGCATGGTATCCTGGTTCAGTTATATTTGATAAAAACGAAAAATATTTGATTGTAGCCAACACTAAGGGTATCGGCTCTCGAAATATGAAAGCAGGACAGTATGGTTATAATACACATAACCATATGGGAAGTATCAGCTTTGTACCTAAGCCAGATAATCGAGAACTTATTTCAATGACTAAAATCGTGAAGGAAAATAATTCATTTGATAGAATGTTAGAGGAACTAAATAAAGATAATGGCAAGAATGACAAAGTGGCTGTTCCACGGTTTCCTGGACAAACATCCCACTTTAAACATGTTGTTTATATAATAAAAGAAAACAGAACTTACGATCAAGTTTTTGGAGATATGCCCCAAGGAAATGGAGATTCATCAATTGTCCTGTTTGGAAGGGAGGTTACTCCAAATCATCATGCACTTGCAGAACAATATGTATTGCTTGATAATTATTACTGCAGTGGAGTATTGAGTGCAGATGGTCACCAATGGACTGATGAAGCCTATGTCACGGATTATATTGAAAAATTCTTTGGAGATTTTCCAAGAAGTTATCCATACGATGGAGGAGATCCTTTGGCATATTCTCCAACAGGATTTATTTGGGACAATGTGTTGAAACATGGTTTGACTTATAGAAATTATGGAGAGTTTGTGGATGCGGTAATAGAACCCAGAGAAGCAACTTTTACGGATATTTTTAATGATTTTACAAATGGAGAAGGAAAAATTAAGATTCGTGCAAAATCGAATTTACCACAAATGGAACCATATACATGTCCAACATATATTGGATTTCCAGAAAAAGTTTCTGATCAGTATAGAGCCGAAGAATTTATTAAGGAATTGAAAGAATTTGAAAAAAATGACAATTTTCCCAATTTCATTATCATGCTCTTACCAAATGATCATACTTCTGGAACAAGGCCTGGTATGCCAACTCCTAGGGCCGCAGTTGCAGATAATGATCTTGCGCTTGGGAGAATTGTTGAAGCAATATCAGAAAGCAAATTCTGGAAAGAGACTTGCATCTTTGTTACTGAAGATGATCCACAAGCTGGAGTTGATCATGTAGATGCTCATAGAACAGTTGGGCTTGTAATTAGTCCTTATACCAAACGAAGTGAAGTAATCTCAACTAATTATTCCCAAATAAATATGTTCCGAACGATTGAAAATATTTTGGGGATTCCACCGCTGAATAAATTTGATTTGGTTGCTGAACCAATGTTAGATTGTTTCACAGAAGCACCAGATTTTTCTGCATATTCAACTCTTCCTAGTAACATTCCACTTGATGAACTTAATCCAGAACTTAATTCTCTTTCAGGTGATCAGCTATATTGGGCAGAAAAATCAATGGAGCAAGATCTGGATGACTACGATAGAATTGATGAGGATACTTTCAATCGAATTATATGGCATTCAGTTAAGGGTTATGATACACCATATCCGATCTTAGCTTCACGTAGCGAATAATATATTTAGTAAGAACTTTCAAAATTGGTGAAAGAAAAATGAATGATATGATTAGATGGGGGATAATAAGTACAGGATATATATCCGGTAAATTTGCTGAAGCTCTCGAGATTCTTCCTAACGCTGAGTTATCAGCAGTGGCCTCACGTTCACAAGAACCCGCTGATGAATTTGCTAAGAAGTATGGAATAGCCAAGGCATATGCTTCTTATGAAGAGCTAGCAGCTGATCCTGATATTGATGTGGTATATATCGGAACTCCTCATACATTTCATCTTGATAATAGTATATTGTGCATGAGGCATGGTAAAAGTGTGTTGTGCGAAAAAGCGCTGACAATCAATGCTCAAGAGGCAGAAGAAATGGTGAGGGTAGCAAGGGAGAAGAATGTATTTCTTATGGAGGCAATGATTACGCGACATGTTCCGCTAATGAAAAAAACTATGAACTGGATAAATAATGGAAGAATTGGTGAAGTAAGAATGGTCAAAGCATCAAGATGCGCAAGAGGAACATTTTCTGATAATTCCAGACAACTTAATCCAGCACTTGGTGGTGGGAGTTTGCTTGATGTAGGAGTATACGTAATCTCATTTGCCCAGCAAGTTTTTGGAAAAATTCCGATAGAATCAATAGGATTATCTCACATTGGCGAAATTGGTTCCGATGAGCAAGGGATTGCATTACTAAAATATGATAAAGGTGAAATAGCCGATCTATCATTTGCACTTAGAACAGAAGCTGTGAATGATGCATACATCTTCGGAACGAAAGGATATATCAAGATTCATGAAGTGTTTGCTGTGCCGAACAAAGCTTCATTGTTTATTGACCGAAAAGAAATAGAAACTATCGATGAACCGATTATAGGTAATGCATTGAATTACGAAGCTGAAGAAGTAATGAGGTGCATGAAAGAGGGTCTAAATGAATCACCATTTATGCCTTTAGACAAATCTATTGAAATAATGAAAATAATGGATACAATTAGAAAACCATGGGATTTAAAGTATTCAAATGATGAATTCTAAATTTTAAACAATAATAAATAAAAGAAGGAAAATGATGGTAAAGAAAGTATTTTTAATTATTGCAGCTATTTCGGCAACACTTGTTGCTCAAGATGATAAAATAGCGATTGGCCCGTATATTCAGCAGATGGGAAGTAATAGCGCCAAGATTTGTTGGTCAACTTTTATTGGCAATACAACTATTACTGATCCCGATGGCAAAACTATTGACAATAGGGAATATCAACACCACAGTATCCAACTTGGAAGATTAGAGTCAAATACTCTATACAAGTATGATGTCTTGAATGATGGTAGTGATGAGGGAAAAGGTCAATTTCGAACTTATCCAGATGAGATTGAACCATTCAAATTTGTTGTGCTGGGCGATACAAGAAGTAGACATGATGTACATACAAAAATTGTTAATCGTATAATTGAACAAGAGCCAATGTTTGTTATAAATACTGGTGATCTAGTTAGTAACGGCAGAGTGATTGGTGATTGGGAGCAATTTTTAAAAATAAATAGGGAGATGATGAGAAACACTCCATATTACCCGGTTCTTGGAAATCATGAAAAAGATTCACCATACTATTACGATTTTTTTGATCTTCCTAATAATGAGAGATATTACTATTTCAACGTTGGGGATGCGCTTTTTATTGTGCTAGATAGTGAAGGTGAAGAAGTTTCAGAACCATTATATGTGTCTGATGAGAACAGCGACCAATTCTGGAAGGATAAATTTGAAAATTATTTTGTTACACAAAAAGCATGGCTGGAAGAAGTACTTACTTTACATAAAAAAGCTGGATTTATTTTTGTATTCCAGCATAAACCACTTTATGGCGTTAAGAAATCAAGGCTAGAAGAAGTAGAGCAGAATCGCAAATTTTATGGTGATATTTTCGAACGACACAACGTACAAGTTTTTATGAATGGACATGATCATCACTACCACCATGCCATCAGTAATGGTGTTCACTATATCACAACAGCTGGAGGTGGAGCAGGTCTGTATGATGTTGATGCGCCTCAGCCGGAAACAGTTAAATATAACAAGATAGAACATTTTATTCTTGCTGATATTAACCATGATAATGCTGTGCTGAATGTAATTGATATTGATGGAAACGAGATCGACAAAATTACAGTGGAAAAAAGGACCGTTAAATAAAAGCAATACTTCCAATTGTTTAATCAATAATGTGTACTATTAAAGTAATACTACCTCTATATATACTATTAAATTTAGGTGTGATTTACGGTCAAATGGGTATTAGATCAGAAACTGAATCAGTCGTTCTTAATATAGGATCTCGACTGGAATTGTTTGTCGATCAATTTATCATTGATACACTTCTAGGAACTACGTTAAAATTACACCACCCTATTGATCAAGGAGTTGTGCTCAATTTTGATAATCCATGGGAGGGACCATTTAGCGGATATGTAACAGTAATCCAAAATGAAGAAAAATATCAATTATATTATCGTGGATTGGCTTCTGCAGGAAAAGATGGAAGAAGTGATGAAAACACTTGTTACGCAGAATCAAAAGACGGTGTTAACTGGACAAAACCCGATCTAGGTCTATTCGAATTTAATAATATAAAAGACAATAATATTATTCTAGCGAACGCAGCACCGGTTACTCATAATTTTAGCCCATTCCTTGATTCAAAGAAGGATATTGATCCAAAACAAAATTATAAAGCACTTGGTGGTACGGAAAAAAGCGGATTGATATCTTACGTTTCCCCAGATGGTATAAAATGGAATAAACTTCAGGATAAACCAGTTTTTAGATTAGGAAAGTTTGATTCTCAAAATGTCGCCTTCTGGTCACAATCAGAACAACAATATATCTGCTATTTTAGAACTTGGACAAAGGTTGGTTATACAGGCTATAGAACAGTGAGTAGAACGACGTCTCTTGATTTCGTCAATTGGTCTGAACCTATTCAAATGGATTTTGGTGATTCCCCAATGGAACATTTGTACACGAATCAAACAGCACCATATTTTAGAGCACCTCATATTTATTTGGCAACTGCAGCGAGATTTATGCCGAAAAGACAAGTATTGTCAGAGGAAGAAGCTAGAGAACTCGATGTAAATCCTAAATATTTTAAAGATTGCTCTGATGCGATATTAATGACCTCTAGGGGAGGTAATAAATATGATCGTACTTTTATGGAAGCATTTATTCGACCTGGAGTTGGTTTAAATAATTGGGTTTCACGTTCTAATTATCCTGCCCTTAATGTTGTTCAAACATCACCAGTTGAGCTATCCATATATGTGAATCAAGACTATGCGCAACCAACTGCACATTTGCATCGATATTCACTACGCGTAGATGGTTTTGCCTCAGTAAATGCCACATATTCAGGTGGCGAATTTGTAACAAAGCCACTTCAATTCGAGGGAGACTCACTAATTATAAATTTTTCAACATCTGCCGCTGGATCAATTAAAGTAGAAATTCAAAATATTAATGGGATTCCTTTCAAGGGATTTGAGTTAGAAAACAGCAAAGAGATGATTGGAAATGAAATTTCAAAACCCGTTATATGGAAAGAGAATTCAAATCTTAACAATTTAAAGAATCGAATAATAAAACTTCGCTTTGAAATGAAGGATGCTGATTTATTTAGTTTGAAATTTCAATAGTACAATTTGACTCATCAAATAATATTGGAATACTAATCAGAAAGGATTAAGAAATGTATAAATTAAAAGAGAAGATGAAAGCAGGTATAAGAGTATATGGAAGTGCTATAATTTCTTCTTCCCCCAAATGGTATGAAGTAGTTAAGAATGCAAATTTGGATTTTGTATTTCTTGATACAGAGCATATTCCTTTAGGAAGAGAAACACTTGCAACAATGTGTACAACATATGTAGCTATGGGAATTCCTCCTATTGTAAGAATACCTTCCCCCGATCCGTATTTAGCGACAACTACACTAGATGGGGGAGCAGTGGGAATATTGGCTCCATATATTGAAAATGTTGATGAAGTGAAACAACTAGTCGGTGCAGTAAAGTATAGACCATTAAAAGGGAAAAAGCTCAAGAAAATTTTGGATGGTGAAGAGGTCCTTAATGAAAATATGAAAAAATATATTGATGAAAGATGTAAGAATAATATGTTGTTCATTAACATTGAAAGCAAACCAGCAGTTGATAGTCTGAGAGAATTGCTTTCTGTTCCAGGATTAGATGGTGTTATTATTGGGCCGCATGATTTGTCATGCAGCTACTCAATTCCTGAAGAGTACACCAATACAAAGTTTGATGAAATAGTTAACCAAATAATCCAAGAATGTAAAAAGCAAAATATTGGAATTGGTATTCATCTTTCAGAGGAACCTGAACACCAAGTTAAGTGGGCTAAAGCTGGAGTAAACATAATTCTTCACAGTTCAGATATTTCATTATTTGGAAAAATACTTAACAAGGAGATTTCACAAATAAAAACTGACTTAGGAGATGGCCTTAATAGTGAAAATCCTCAGTCAACTCTTATTTAATGAAATATTTGCTAGGTAATGATTTACTTGCAAATATAAATGGAAAAACAAGAGAGTATGGATGGCAATTTTAAAATAGAAAATTTTATAAATAATTAAATATGGAGATATAATTGAAATACATAATAATATTACTGATATCATTTTCCTCACTGTTTGCACAAATCAAACATGATGATAAATTTTTACAAGAAGTTGCAACAGTTTATACAATGGCTGATGGATTACCCGAACTATCTTTTACAAATATTTATAAAGATGAATCAGCCAACATTATTGCCAGTTCTAATGAAGGAGATTTCATTTTTATAGAATCAAAATGGCAACCGAATGATTCCAGAAAGATGAAAAAAGAAGAATCACATAAAATTAACTATCAAGGCCAAGAATATATTGGCAAAGAAGATGGACTTTTTGTACTGAATGGAAATGATAAGGTTGAGATATATCCTTCGGACAGCAATTACAGCTGGAATCTATCTGATGTTAATGTTTTAGAAGTTGATTCTGAAGACCGATTATGGTTTGGATCATTAGAAGGAGTTGGATACTATAAAAATGAACAATGGAAATTATTTACTGGTAAGGAAGGATTGCCATTTAAGTACTTTACCTCAATTGCTGCAACTCCAAATGGTGAAATCTGGTTTGGTACAAAGAAGGGCGCCATAAGAACAGATGGGAACAAGTTCTATTATCGTTTCAGTAGAAGATGGTTACCTGATGACTATATCAATGATATTTATGTAGAAGAAGATGGAACAACGTGGTTTGCAACAAACAAAGGAGTGTCAAAAATTTCTTTCCAATCAATGTCTTTGGAAGAAAAAGCAAATATTTTTATTGATCAAGTTGAAACCCGTCATAATCGAATAGGATTTATTGCTCAGAATATTCTTCAGACAAGATTTGATCCAGAATCATTTCTGCTTGATATATCAGATAATGATGGGCTATATACTTCTTGGTATGGATCTGCACAATCTTTTCGATATGCAGTTACAAAAAGTGATGAAGCAAAACAACTAGCAAAAAGAAGTTTTGATGCATGTAAGTGGTTAGTTGATATCACTCATGAGAAAGGTTTTCCGGCAAGAGTAATTGTTCCCAAAGACTGGAGAGATCCAGTAAATGAGCAATATGGTCATGAATACAACATAAGAAAACAGGCTGAAGATCCCTTTTGGAAAGATATAACTCCAAGATTCCCAGAAAGTGAAGATGGAAAGTATCTGTGGAAAAATGATACTAGCTCAGATGAACTCGCAGGGCACTATTTCTTCTATGCGATTTATTATGATCTTGTAGCAGATACGGAAGAAGAAAAAGCCCTTGTTGCAGAAGTGGTTGGGGATATTACAGATCATTTAATTAGGCATGGATTTAAGTTAGTTGATCATGACGGGAAACCAACAAGATGGGGCAATTTTTCTCCAGAATTTTTTAACTCAGTTTGGGGTTGGGATCAGCGTGGATTAAATTCAATGATGATGCTTTCCTTTCTTAATATAGCATATCACGTTACAGGAGATCAAAAATATCTTGAAACAGCAAAGAAATTGCGTGACGAGCATCAATATCACATCAATGCTATGCTTGCCAAAATGTATTTTCCTCCTGAAGATGTAGTCCCTTGGGATAATAATCTTAGCTTAATGAGTTTTTATGGTTTGTTAAATTATGAAACTGATCCAGAATTAATAATGATGTATCGAGAAAGTCTTGACAATGCTTGGTTACATATCAGTAAGCAAAAGAGTGCATTCTGGAATGTTCTATACGCTGCCCAAGCTCAAAAATTTAATAAGCTTGTCGATTCAGGTATTTATGATTCTGGAAAATATTTCCCAGAAGCAGGATCATACGCTTCTCATACAGCAAAAGAATTTTACAAAACAGATTATAAAGTTGAAGACATCTTTGAAACTCTTGAGAGAATACCCCTTGATCTTATTGGATATGAAATGGATAATCGTCATCGGTTAGATATCATTTTTGATAATACTCCTGGTCAAATAGTACAGGATGGTTGGCGTCCAGTAAATCCAGTACGTACAGACAATACATTTGAATTGGCGGTTGATCATAAAGGAAAACTTGGCTGGGGAAGAGATGGAAGAGCTTTGCCCATAGATGAGCGATGTCACGTACGACTAGACCGTGATGGATTTGTTATCTCATCGACAGAAGGAAATGGATATACAGAGCAGGAGGGATCAATCTTTTTACTTCCATATTATATGTCAAGGTACCATGGCTTAATTGATTAAATTAAAATCATTCAAATGTGAGAATAACAAGATGAGAAGAAAAATTAAGTTGCTGACTTTAATATTTATTGCAATAGTTCAGTTTAATTCTTGCTCTGATATAATCGAAAATGAGCAAGCCAATTCGAATTTAAAACTTTGGTACGATAAACCCGCATCCCAATGGACCGAAGCACTTCCGGTTGGCAATGGACGTTTAGGAGCAATGATATTTGGAAGAATAGCAAAAGAGAGAATCCAGCTAAATGAAGAAAGTATTTGGGCTGGATCAAAAATCAACAGTAATAATCCGAAGGCTTCCAAATATTTAAGTACTATCCAAGATCTATTAATAAAAGGGGAAAATAGAAGAGCAAGGAAATTGGCTGATAAATATCTTCTTGGAACACCTCCACGAATCCGATCGTATCAAACACTTGGAGATTTAGTTTTAGAATTTAATATTGATAGCAATAGTACAAAGAACTATAAAAGAACATTATCGCTTTCAGATGGAATAGCGTCTGTTGAGTATGAGAATGGTGTAACTAATTTTACTAGAGAAGTTTTTGCTTCTGCGGTTGATGATATTATTGTTGTAAATCTTAGTAGCAAGAATAGTTCTTCATTGAGTTTAGCTATTGAACTAACTAGGGATATTGATGCGGTCATTAATGCAGAATCAAATAACACGCTAGTTTTAGATGGACAGATAATTGACAAAGATGAACCTTTAATGGGACCGGGTGGAAGTCATATGAAATTCTCATCTGTCTTGAAAGTATTTAATACTGGGGGAACTCTCACCAATGACCACAATAAAATAATAGTTGATGGAGCTAGTGAAATAACCATCTTTCTCACAGCAGCAACTGATTACAACGTAAATAAACTCAATTTTGATAGATCAATAAACCCAAGTTTAAAGTGTAAAAAGATTATTGAAAATGCAGAAAAGAAAACATTTGCTGAGATAAAAAGAGATCATATTAGCGATCACAATAGGATTTTCAATCGAGTCGAATTAAATCTAGGCAGTCATTCACTCCAATATCTGCCAACAGATCAGCGATTAAAAAGAATGCAGAATGGCACTAAAGATGATGATCTAATGGTTTTATACTTTCAATA
Source organism: uncultured Ignavibacteria bacterium (assembly GCA_963751695.1). Classification (GTDB taxonomy): domain Bacteria; phylum Bacteroidota; class Ignavibacteria; order Ignavibacteriales; family Melioribacteraceae; genus SZUA-22. The sequence continues at coordinate 85,869 of CAVVVP010000004.1, forward strand.
TGGAAGATACTTACTGATGAATAGTTCAAGATATCCTGGAGTTCTTCCAGCAAATCTGCAGGGAATTTGGAATGAGCATTATGAAGCTCCATGGAACTCAGATTTTCATACTAATATCAATCTTCAGATGAATTACTGGCTTGCTAATGCAGCAAATTTAGATGAAACTGTATTACCATTAAACAATTTCTTTTTGAGTTTATTAGAACCGGGACGAATTTCAGCTAAAGAAATGTATAATGCAAGAGGGTGGATGATGCATCATGTTACTGATCCTTTTGGAAGAACAGGACTGATGGATGGAATAGGTTGGGGAACTTCGCCTTTAGCTGGTGCTTGGATGACACTATCATTCTGGAGACATTACGAATTTACACTGGACAAGGAATATCTTAGCGAAAAAGCATATCCGATCATGAAAGAGGCAGCTCAATTTATATTGGATTTTTTAATCGAAGATGAAAATGGACAACTTGTAACAGCTCCATCAATATCTCCAGAGAATGCTTTTATCCATCCTACCGATAGAGAAAAGACATGGCTCTCATATGCTGTTACAATCGACATACAAATAATAAATGAACTTTTTAATGCATGTATTTCTGCTGCAAATATAGTTGGAGATGATCCTGAATTTAAGTTCGAATTAAAAGAAACGTTATCAAAACTTCCACCCACTCTAGTCGGAAAAGATGGTACAATTCGAGAGTGGATCGAAGATTATGAAGAGGTAGAACCTGGCCATAGACATATGTCACATTTATTCGGACTACATCCTGGAACTACAATAACTCCCGACACCCCTGAATTTTTCACAGCTGCGCAGAAGACTATTGAGAAACGACTTTCGTCAGGTGGTGGTCATACCGGTTGGAGCAGAGCGTGGATCGTTAATTTCTATGCAAGACTACTTGATGGTGAAAACGCTTATAAACATCTTACTGCATTGCTTCAAAAGTCAACACTTCCAAACCTCTTCGATAGTCATCCACCATTTCAGATTGATGGAAATTTTGGCGGTACTGCTGGTATTTGTGAAATGCTTCTACAGAGTCAGAATAACGAAATAGTTATTCTACCTGCTATTACTTCCGAGTGGAAAGATGGATTTGTAAAAGGGCTAAAAGCCAGAGGAAATTATACGATTGATATTTTCTGGAATAAAGGAGAGCTAATAAATTTGCGAATCAAATCAGCTAGCGCCGATCGTTGCAATATAAAATACAATGATAAAACAGTTCACTTAGAAGCAAAAGTTGGAGAGGAGTATTTATTCAATTCTAATTTAGAATCTTTATAAAAATTATATAGAATTCTAGAATAATTGATTTGAGGAAATAGAAAAAATCTGCTAACCTGGACCATGATTTAAACTAATTGTTGCTGAAGAATGAGACCCATGAAATATCTACAAATACTATTAATAATTATTGTGGCATTTTCTTGTGAAAATAGTACTGAATTTGAGCAAATTAATTGTAACAATCTATCATCAGGATTATTAAGATATAATACAGACATAGTTAAAAATGAGATCAATAAATTGTGTAAAGATCTCACACCTCATGTATCAGAAGATGATAAATTTGGGCATAAGGAAAATATCAATATACTAGTCAATCGTATAAATACACAATGTAAAAATATTGAGGCAGAGTTAGGTTGCTATGCGTGTATTTATACCAATCCACCACAATCACATATAAGTGTAACTGTTGATTCAGTTGGAACTCATGTTGGAAGAGTAATTGACATATGGACATCGGCTGATGCGAAATTGTCTGTTGTTAGAGTGCATTAATACTTACAATATTAAACTATATATACGAGTGTCTAAATTATAATGATCATTCATAAAAAAGGTTTCAATAATTGCCTATTTCTTTTTCTCCTTTCTTTTCATATAGTCTCAGGCAGTGATAATGACATACCTTTCCCTGAAGCGTTAAAAAGAGCTTCTATAAAAGTTAATTCCCTAAACGACATTCTAAATGGATCATTGATTGTTGGAAACGGTGATATTAATGCATTGGTTTATTCCAACAACAATTCTGTAGTAATGAATTTGACGAAAAATGATGTTTGGGACGCACGTCTAGAGACATTAAATGACCCTCCAATACCAACAATTGATCTTATAAAGCAATTAGGAACTTCAGATACTGCTTTCCCATTAAAGAACAATAATAATTCTTATGTATTGCCAGAAGGTGTGACATGGCAAGCAAAAGATAGTTATCATTCAGCTGCATATCCGTGTCCACGTCAATGCGCACGTATAGTCATTTCTACAAACGGTAATCATTCTCGCTTAAAAGGGGAACTTGATCTCCAAAGTGCTGTAGCAAAAATTAGAGAATCAGATTCTAACTCAATTGAGATACGTGCATTAGCAGATAGGAATACTTTCCTTGTTAATACGAAAAAACAGATTTTGCTTGAACCTATAAAGTCTAAAGATTTACCTGAGGCTACTAAAGGTATAACGAATCAAGTAAAGTGGCTTAAGCAGATAATTCCCGGAGATATAGATTGGCAAGGGATGGAATTTGCTGTTGCAATAGCATCAGATGGAAATATAAAAGCAATTGCGATTGTAACTTCTATCGAATCGATAGATGTTGTTGAAGATGCAATTAGATTAGCAAAGGAGACCATTAATTCTGAACTAAGAACTTTAATTCAGAAACATGAACTTGAGTGGGAAAAATTTTGGTCTCGTAGTGGAATTGAATTGGGTAACCATTTTCTTGAATCAACCTGGTATCGTTCTCTCTATTTTTTGCGATGTTTTAGCAAGCCCGAAGTTCAATCAGTTGGTCTGTTTGCAGGATTAATTAACGATGTACCTTCTTGGCATGGGGATTATCATACTAATTACAATATCCAACAGACTTATTGGACAGCTTACTCGTCGAATCATCCTGAAATTGCCGAACCATATGATAGACTAATGTTTGAATATCTTACGCGCGCAAAGTGGTTATCGAAAAAGGTTTTCTCTATGGAAGGTGCATACTATCCGCATGTAATGTATGCTTATGAACTTGCGGATCCTAACTTAAGCAAAAGTCGAAATGGAAGACAATATATTCATCATGTTTGGGGAATGACTCTCGGTGTTAACGGATTTAGCATCCAACCTTTATGGTGGCGATACAAATATGATCCCGACCCAGTGAGACTAAAAAATATTGTCTATCCAGTATTAAATGAGGTAGCTACTTTTTATGCTGAATTCATAGAGCAGTGCGAGGGTGAAAAAGAGATTCTTCTTGGACCCTCTGTTTCTCCAGAGCATTGGGGTTGGACGAAAAATTTGGAGAAAAATTTTAATGGGACATTCGATATTGCTCTGATTCGGTTCACCTTAAAAGCTGCAATTGAAGCGTCTCACATTTTAGAGAAGAACCATTTATCGATTAAAAGATTTCAAATGGCGCTTCAACGGCTTCCAAATTATCCACTTTTTGGAGAAAAGCAACCGATTGTTGTCGATATAAAAGGAGCTCCACCTATTGAATATAATATTCCAGTTCCAGCAACACCAGTCTTTCCAGGAGAGGTTGTTTCCTGGTGGTCAACCGAAGAAGAAAAACAACTTTTTAAGAGAACAATAGAAAATTTAAAATGTAATGGCAACAACTCAACATTTATAGTAGCGATTGCTCGCGCACGTTTGAGCATGCCAGGTAGTCAGGAATGGCTTGAAACAGAAATTAGGTCTAGGACACGTCCAAATGCAACTATATCACTTAATACTTTAATTCCTCAAAAAAAATTTAATGATTACGGGCACTATACTGAACAATTTGGAGTTGGAATGGCAATCTCTGAATTATTTTTACAAAGTGTTGATGATATTATTAGAATATGTCCAGCATTATCTGATGGAAATCATGTCAGTTTCAGAAACTTACGAACTCAAGGGGGATTTTTAGTTTCCGCAGATGGTACAGTAGAAGAGGTAAAAACTCTGGAAATTAAATCTCTTTATGGTGGTGAGCTACGATTACTAAGTCCTTGGAAGAATATAGAATCGTGTAAAAAAAATGATCCTACCTATTTACCTTTAGAAATTGATGAAATCGGTGTTGTTACCATTCAAACAAATGCAGGTGAGATATACCTTTTTAGAAAATTTGAATAAGTATGAAAGTAATAGTTAAATATTTAATTCTCTTGTCGATGAGCACTGGCTTATTCAATTGTAGTGAAGAATACAATATTTATATCTCTCCAAATGGAAGCGATAATGCAAGTGGAAATCTAAATGAACCGATTGCCACTTTGCATCACGCAGCAAAATTAGCCAGAGAAAATTTTGGAAAAATTCCGGTGACAATTTTTCTTTCTGCAGGAATATATCAACTAAAAAAACCTTTAGAATTAAGTTTTAAAGATGGTGGAACAAAGAACGCTCCAATTAAATGGCGAGCAATGCCAGGAGAGAAGCCAACAATCAGCGGGGGAATGTTAGTTGAGAATTGGAACAAAGAAGAAGATGGCAGTTGGTCAGCTGATCTTCCTGCAGATTACAAAGGAAAATTTAGATCGTTATATGTAAATGATCGACGAGCTGTTAGAGCCCGATTTCCAAATAATGAATATCTACGAATTGATAAAGCTGGGCAAGATAACAGGACGAATTTCCTTTTTAAAAGTGGTGATATTCCAGAAATTGTGAATAGTAAGATTCTCGAATTAGTCTTTTTGCATGATTGGTCGATAACAAGAATCGGAATTAAGTCTTTTGATTGGCAAAGAAATCATATTGTAGCTGTTGACTCTATAGGTTCACGACTTCCATTTTTTTCTTTAACTAATTGGGAAGAACATCCGCGGTACTATCTTGAAAATGCTAAGGAATTTTGTGATAAACCAGGAGAATGGTTCTGTAACTTTGACAGTCGAAAAATATTTTATCGTCCTCTACCAGATGAAGAAATTGATGAAATAATTGCTGTAATTCCAATCGCCAGCAAATTATTGACTATAACAGGTTCAAGTGAGAAAAAAACTGGTTTTATAAGTTTTGAAGGAATTACTTTCGAGCACACTGAGTGGTTAATACCAGAAAATGGGTATTGTGGAATACAAGCTTGTATGTATGACGATCGTGGTAAAAAGAAGAAGGAATGGAATAAAATACCTGCAGCGATTGAAGTCGACCTCGCAGAAAATATAGGATTCTACGATTGCACGATTAAACATACTGGAGGTTCCGGACTTTGGATACGTGAAAATTCTTCAAGTTGCGAAATTTTAGAATCTCATATTTATGATATCTCTGGTAACGGTATAAACATTGGAGAAGGTCAAGATCGCAAAGAAGATGGAGTACCATGGTGGAAATCAGTTCCAGAGCAAGCATCAGAAAACAATAAAGTGGTGTCTTCATTAATTGAGGATGTAGGTCAACAATTTTTTGGCTCAGTTGGTATTTGGGGCGGGTTAGTTGCAAAAACGACTTTAGAGAACAACGAAATTAGAGATATGCCGTACACTGGAATTTCAATTGGATGGATGTGGGATACTACCGCGACACCTTGTCGAGAAAATCAAATTAAAGCGAATCATATCCATCATGTAATGAATAAATTAAGTGACGGCGGTGGAATTTATTCTTTGGGGCAACAACCAGGCAGCCGTATTCTTGACAACTTAATTCATGATGTAGAGGTTAATGCTGGTCGAGCTGAAAGCAATGGAATGTTTTTAGATGAAGGAACACAAGAACTTCTAGTCGAGAATAATATCATCTTTAATATTGCACGATCCCCATTAAGATTTCATAAAGCATTTAATAGCATAGTCTCCAAAAATGTACTGGTTTGCGGTGATGACATTCCTCCAATTCGTTATAACAGAACTAAAGAAGAGGATATTAAAAAGGTTGAGAACATTATCTTAAGCCAATCATATAAGTCTGATATTGAGAAACTCAATAAGCTTGTTGATCAGCGAATTACTGAGTTAATTAATAGATGATTTTTAAGAATAACTTTGTGCAAGAACATGGAATGAAATCAAAAGTAAGTCAAATAATCTCCATCCTAATAATTTTTTTCTTATTCGTCTCTTGTAATAATAATCAAGAGAATGTGGAACAATATGATATTGTCATTTATGGTGGAAATTCTGCTGGAATCTCAGCCGCTATACAATCTGCCAGACTAAATAAATCTGTTTTATTGATTGCTACTGGTAAACATTTAGGAGGACTAACAACGGGCGGATTAGGACAAACTGATATTGGAAATAAGTTTGTAATTGGTGGAATTGTAAGAGAATTCTATCAGAATGTTTATAAATATTATCTGAATAAAGGTGTATGGAAGTACGAAAAAAAAGAAGATTATAGAGGTGGTGTTAAGGATTGGGAGAAAGATAATGCATGGTGGCAGTTCGAGCCCCATGTTGCTGAAAAAGTTTACCATGATATGCTCTCGAAAAATAAGGTTCAAATTATTTATAATGAACGCTTAGTACTAAAGGATGGAGTGGTAAAAGAGAAAAACAATATTCATTCGAAAAAGTTAGAGTCTGGAAAATTAATTCAAGGTAAAGTATTTGTCGATGCAACCTATGAAGGAGATCTACTAGCACAAAGTGGAGTTTCTTTCACTTTTGGTCGTGAATCCAACAGTATTTATGGCGAAACCCTAAATGGTGTGCAGACTAAAAATGCAGTCTATCATCAATTTGTTGATAATGTTGATCCGTATATTGAAAAAGGAAATCCACAAAGTGGAGTTTTGCCGACAATTGATCCAACTGGTCCAGGTCAAGAAGGTGAAGGAGATCATCGTTTGCAAGCATACTGTTTCCGAATGTGTCTGACAGATGTCAAAGAAAATCAAGTTCCATTTACAAAACCTGATAAGTACGATCCACTACTTTGTGAGTTGTTATTTAGAAATTTTGAAGCAGGAGCAGAAAATGCTCCTCTTTATCATGGTACACTTCCAAATAGAAAAACAGATACAAATAATAATAAAGGATTTTCTACTGATTATATTGGAGGAAATTATAATTATCTTGAAGCCAATTATGAGGAGAGAGATAGAATAATTACTGAACATCTGTTATATCAACAAGGATTGATGTGGACTTTAGGGAATCATAAAAGGGTACCAGAATCGATTAGAAAAGAGGTCAGTCGATGGGGTTTAGCAAAGGATGAATTCACAGATACTGATCATTGGCCACATCAACTTTACATAAGGGAAGCAAGACGAATGATTAGCGATTATGTTATGACAGAGCACAACTGCAGAGGTAAGATTTCAGTAAATAATTCAGTTGGTATGGCTGCCTATACAATGGACTCACATAATGTTCAGAGATATGTCGATTCAAATGGACAAGTAAAGAATGAAGGGGATGTGCAAGTTAGAGGTTTTCCACCCTATCCAATTAGCTATGAATCAATAATACCAAAGAGTGAAGAATGTTCAAATCTGGTGGTTCCAGTCTGCTTGTCTGCTTCACATATAGCTTTCGGATCTATACGGATGGAACCAGTATTTATGGTTCTTGGACAATCGGCAGCATTCGCAGCATCTATTGCGATAGATGATGATGTAGAATTAAGCAATGTTAATTATGCAAAACTTAAATCTGAACTCATAAAAGCTGGTCAGATCTTATCTCTAAATTGAAATAATTAAACTATTTTAGGATTTATCATGATAAAAAAATTTATTCTACTACTGTTACTTTTTCTTATTTCTTGTAAGGAACAATCAACCATTAAACATGTGGAAGTCTATTTTGAAGAAGGACGCTTTGGAGGTTGGCCAGCCAATCATGGAATATGGTCTTGGGGAGATGAAATTTTAGTTGGTTTTTCACGTGGCTATTATAAAGACTTAGGACTTGAAAGGCATAATATTGATAGGGATAAACCAGAAGAACATATTTTCGCAAGAAGTTTGGATGGTGGTGAAACTTGGAAGATCGAAGATCCATCAGGTGATGGAATCCTTGTTGCTCGAGGAACTAGTTTACACGGTACTGAGCCAGAATATCCAAACAGGAAGGAACCCATCTATCTTAGTGAAAAAATTGATTTCACTAATTCTAATCTAGCGCTTACGTTTAGATTCATGGATTATAATACAGGTCCTTCTCTATTCTACTATTCTTACGATCGTGGACATAAATGGAATGGTCCTTTTACAATAGAAATTGATGGTTTGGGAAATGTTATGAGCCGTACTGACTACATTGTTCTTAACAGTGATACATGTCTTACGTTTACAACTACAATGGTAAATAATCAAGAGGGCAGACCTCTAGCTGCAATAACCTATAACGGTGGAATTGAGTGGAAGTTATATTCTTTAATTGGACCTGAACCGGAAGGATTTGGGATTATGCCTTCTACAGTAAGGTTATCAGATAAAGATTTTATTACAACAATAAGAAGAAGGGATGGGGAAAGTAGGTGGATTGATGCATACGAGAGTACCGACTCTGGTAAAACCTGGAATCTCCTCAATCCTCCAATTAGCGATCTTGGTGAGGGTAATCCTCCAAGCCTGATTCAATTACAAGATGGTCGGTTATGTTTAACTTATGGGTACAGAGCAGAACCTTATGGAATTTATGCAAAACTAAGTGATGACAATGGACAAACATGGCAGAAACAAATTACGTTGCGGAGTGATGGTGGAGGAAGAGATCTAGGTTACGTGAGATCAGTTCAAAGACCTGATGGGAAAATTGTAACAGTCTACTACTTTCAAGACAAAATTAAAGTAGAAAGATATATTGCCGCAACCATCTGGGATCCGAATAATATTTAACCTATTTAATTATTCTTAAACTTGATTGGGGATTATGATACAATCATGATTAAAAAAGTCTTAAAAATATTCGGGTATCTTCTCGGTATTCCAATAATTCTTATACTATTAGTTCTACTTGGGGCTTGGCTAAAATATACTCACATTGTTAACTCGATACCAAATAATAGCTCAGCAGAATTTCAACCTGGAAAATATGGTAAATATGTTAATAATTTCATAGGGACAGGTGGATTTCCAGCTTGGGTATGCGGTATGAATTTTCCTGGAGCTACAGTTCCATTTGGAATCATTAGATTAAGCCCAGAGACAGCATCACTCTATACTAATACAAGAGCTTATAATACTTCTGGTTATTATTATGGAGATAACAAAATAATAGGATTTACTCACACTAGACTCGCTGGAACGGGAGCAACAGATGGAGGTCATTTTTTAATAACACCTACGATAAAATCTCTGAATGATATTGATTTTAGTAATGATTATTACCATCACTTTTCTCATACAAATGAAGTTGCGTTCCCGGGTTACTACAGCGTAAAAGTTGAAGAAGGTATTGTATGTGAGTTGACATCCACCGAAAGAGTTGGTCTTCACAGATACACTTTCCCAAGTGGTTCCAGTAAAGGAATTCTATTTAATGTCACTAATACACTTGGTGCAAAACGAGCGGAGAACGCAGTGGTTAGTATAGATATAGATAGCAACGTGATTGCTGGATCCGTTAAAACTTATGGAGGGTTTTCAGGTCGTTATGACGGAATAACAGTGTACTTCTTTGCAGAATTTGATAAGAGTCTGCAAGATTTCGCAATATGGGATGGAGCAGAAATCATTAAACATAAGGATTCTGTGACAAGCGATAAATTAATCCTCTATCTACAGTTCGAAGATAATGACTCAATAAGTGAAGTTGAATTTAGATTAGGATTATCTTATGTAAGTATTGAAAATGCAAAACTTAACTTAAATGAAGAGGCCAAAGGTTATTTATTTAATGAATTAGTTAATAAGGCTGTATCTAAATGGGAAGAAAAATTGTCTCTTATTAATATTAAAGGGGCTCGCGAGACTGAGAAAGCAGTTTTCTACAGTGCACTTTATAGATCATTTCAAATGCCGACAAATTTCAATGATGTTCACGGAGAATATTTAGGATTCGATAAGAATATCCATCAAGCTAATGGTTTCAATTACTATACTGATCTCTCATTGTGGGATACTTTCAGAACTGTTCATCCGCTATATATTCTGATTGCCAATAAAGAGCAAAGAGATATGATCGTCTCTATGGTTGAGATGGCAAGGCAGGGAGGATGGCTTCCTCGATGGCCTTCTGGTGGTGGATACACGAATTCAATGTTTGGAACTCCGGCAGACGTAATGCTAACAGGATCATATCTAAAAGGAATTACTGAATTTGATGTTGAATTTGCGTATGCAAAAATGAAAGAAACAGCCCTTGCACCGACCCCTAAAGGAAGTCCATTTTCTGGAAGAAGAAGTATTGAAAGCTATCTGAAATATGGATACTGCCCGAATGATATAAAGGAAAGATCAGTAAGTAGAACGCTTGAGTATACATGGTCAGATCATTGCATCAGTTTGTTAGCTAATGAATTGGGGTATGAAAATGATTCCAAGATGTTCTCTAAGCATTCAAAATTTTATAAGAACTTATGGAATCCAGAGACACAATATTTTCAAGCAAGAAATTCTGATGGAAATTTTGTAGAAGACTTTGATCCATTGCAGTTAACTTATACAGATTGGGATGGAGAAATTACAAAAGGTTATGTTGAAGGGAGTGCACTACAATGGAGGTGGGCCGTTCCATTTGATTCAGAGGGATTGATTTTTTTATTTAAAGACAAAGAATATTTTATACATGAGTTAAATGATTTCTTTCAGCTATCCGATCCTCAATTAGCTAGTTGGAATCCTGGTTCTTATTACTGGCATGGGAATCAGCCGGATATTTATTCTGTTTATCTCTTCAATGATGCTGGAAGACCTGATCTTACACAAAAATGGGTAAGGTGGATTCTTGATAATAAATATGACAATAGCTACACTGGCATTGACGGGAATGATGATGGTGCAACGCTGTCAGCTTGGTATATTTTTAGTTCACTCGGATTCTATCCAATCGCTGGTACGGATATTTATCAGATTGGAGCACCATTGTTTGAGGAAGCAACAATAAATTTGGGAGAAAATGAATTAAGAATCATTTCTGAAAACTATTCTCCCGATAACATATATGTTAAAAGTCTATTCATTAATGACTGTCAAACAGATCGCAGATGGATAAAACACTCAGAAATTGCTGATGGTGGTGTTATCAAGTTTGTTATGAGTAAAAATCCTTCTAAATAAGTAAGTACGTGTAAAATATTCGGGTTTAAATATGAAAAAATCTAGAATTAGTAGGAACTTATTTCTATTCACAGCAATTGCTTTATTATCTTGTTCTGAAAGCAATGATATTAGAGTTATCAACTTAGAGTGTGAATATTTGCTGGATCCTATGGGTATCGATGCCGCTTCTCCAAGGTTAGGTTGGAAAATTATAGCAGATCGAAATAATGTAAAGCAAAAAGCATATAGGATTTTGGCAGCATCAACATTTGAGAATTTAGCTAAAAACTTTGGAGATCTTTGGGATAGTGATACAGTCCTTACAGACAGATCATCACAAATAGTTTATGATGGTGTTCAATTAGTATCACGTCAAAAAGTATTTTGGAAAGTAAAAGTATGGGATCAAGAAAATACTCAATCTGAATGGAGCAACGTTTCATCTTGGGAAATGGGATTATTAAATAGTTCTGATTGGAAAGCAAAATGGATTGGAAAGAATGAATTGGAAAAACCAATTGCCGGACAGAATAATCCCGCTCCTTACTTTAGAAAAGAATTTCAGATCGTTAGTAAACCAAAGAACTCACGAGTTTACATTACTGGTTTAGGATATTATCAATTATACATTAATGGCAAGAAAATTGGCGATCATGTTCTTTCACCAAATCAAACCAATTACGATAGAAGACAAGAAAATAGTTTTGAGAATGATAAAATTGCCAACATGTCAACTCGAATATTGTATCAAACATTTAACATTTCAGAATATTTGACTGAGGGAAAAAATGTTGCAGCGGTTGTTCTCGGCAATGGTTGGTATTTCCAGACTGAGAGAAAAGAGTATCTACCGATGTTTTATGATACTCCAAGATTTATTACTCAAATTGAGATCGATTATAAGGATGGTTCTAAAACTGAAATTGTAAGTGATGAGTCATGGAAAACGGGCATTGGTCCAATAATGGATAATAATCTTTACATCGGAGAAGTTTATGATGCGCGATTCGAATTAGATGGCTGGAATAAGTTAGAATACAACGATAGTAAATGGGATCAAGCTAAAATTGTCAGATCTCCAGAAGGAAAACTTAGTGCTCAAATGTCACCTCCAGATAGGGTTATTGAATCTTTAAGACCAATTTCCATAGAAAATACTAAGGAAAATACATTTAGATACGACTTCGGAACTATGTTTTCTGGATGGATAAAACTAAAATTGAAAGGAGAGAGGGGGGCTAAAGTTCAATTAACTTACTTTGAAGATAGTGGAAATTCATACGGGCAGACGGATACTTATATAATGAAAGGAGATGAAATAGAGGAATGGCAACCCCGATTTACCTGGCATTCATTCAGATATGTTGAAATCTCTGGATTGTCATCTGCAATATCACTTGAAAATATTGTTGGGAAAATAGTGCATACAGATGTAAATACATTTGGTGATTTTGAAAGCTCAAATTTACTTTTCAATCGAATAGCGTCTGACTACAAAAAAACTCAATTAGATAACATGCATGGGGGAGTTACAACTGACTGTCCACACCGAGAGCGACGCGGATATACTGGTGATGCGCAAATTGCTGCACAAGCTGCAATTTACAGCTTGGATATGAGAAGCTTTTATACAAAATGGTTAAATGATATCGCTGATGCTCAAAACAAAGTAACGGGTTATGTTCCTAATACTGTTCCATATCACAGCGGAGGAGGAGGCGTAGCATGGGGCTCAGCTTACATAATTATTCCCTGGTATATGTATTTGTACTATGGTGATGTTGGAGTACTTGAAGATCATTATGAAGGAATGAGGCATTTTATTAAGTATTTAGAGAACAGAATTGACAAAGATGGATTAATTCATATTGATCCAAATGATTATTGGGATCTTGGAGAATGGGTACCTCCTGATCCTACAGAAATACCACGGGTACTTGTTGCATCAGCTTACTATTATTATGATCTGGTATTATTAAGTAAAATATCTAGCGTACTTGGGAAAAAAGATGAAGCAGACAGACTGCTCGAAAAATCTGAGTTAGTTAAATTAGCATTCAATAAAAAGTTCTATGATTCTGAGAATAAAACATATTCAATTGGAAGGCAAGGAGCGAATATTTTTCCACTTGCTTTTGGTTTAGTTCCGGAGGATAAGATAGACGGCGTATTTAAATCTTTAGCGTATAACATCGAAGTTAATACTAGGGGATTTTTTGACACAGGAATGTTGGCAACTCCTTATCTTCTTGAAGTATTGACAAAATATGGCAGAGCGGATTTAGCATATACCGTAATGAATCGTAGAGACTATCCAAGCTTTGGATACAATATAGAAAGAGGTGCAACGACTCTGTGGGAAACATGGAGGGGGAATGATTCACATTCTCATCCAATGTTTGGAAGTGTTATAGAATGGTTTTATAAAACATTAGCCGGAATCAATCCTGATGAGGTGAACCCTGGCTTTAAGCATATCATAATAAAACCAAGCATTATAGGCGAATTGGATTTTGTAAATGGATCTTACAGTTCCGAATATGGAAAAATAATTTCGAATTGGAAATTGGATGAAGAATTACTAACGCTTAAAGTTAAAATCCCTCCAAACACAACAGCTTCAGTTTTTATTCCTGGCAGGGACAATAAACAAGTTTTGGTTGATGAAAAGAATGTTGAATTTATTTCTGCTGATCATGGATTACTTCATTACGAAATTCAGTCTGGAGAATACACATTTATATCAAAAGAGATCTCCAAATATTTTAAAACTCTAATGCTATCGATTCCAGTGATCGACCCTTCAGATTCAACATTGTTTGTGCCTGATTCACTATATGTAAATATTCGTCAATATTCAAAAAATGCTGAAATACGATATACACTGGACGGTACCGAACCCAGTCAAGAATCTTTCCTCTTCACCGAACCTTTTCTTCTTAAAGAGAGTAAAGTAATAAAAGCAAGAACATTTAGTGCTGGATCCGAACCAAGTTTTACAAAAACAAACAGAATTGCTTTTATTGATTCACTTAAGAATGGATTGGATTACAAATACTATGTTGAAGCATGGAATCGTCTTCCAGAGTTCGATAAATATGTGCCAGTAAGAACTGGGAAAGTTTACAATTTTGATCTTGATGAATTTATAAACTTGGATGAAAAATTCGGAATCGTTTTTAATGGACTGATTGAAATAAAAACAAGTGGGATATATAACTTTCTACTTATATCAAATGATGGAAGCAAGCTATTTATTGATGACAAACTAATTTTTAATACTGAAAAGCGGAATACTTTAGCAAGGGAAATGGGGAAAGTAGAATTGAAAGAAGGTAAGCACAAAATTAAGCTGGAATATTTTCAAGCTGGCGGCGGCAAAGGACTACAAGTATATTATCAAGGTCCAGATATAGATAAACAATTAATACCGGCTGATATCTTATTATCAAACTAGTCACTTTCAAATTACAATTCAATTTTTAACAAAAGGAACTTCGAAGTGAGTCAAAAATCAAATAGTTGGAAGAAAAAACTTTTAGTATTTGTGGTTCCGGTTTTATTTGTTGGGTGTGAAACCAAGAATCACAATATCAGTATCATTCCTCAACCCGAAGAGATACAAGTTCAAAGTGGACAATTTACAATTACGCCATCAACAATTATCATAGTTGATTCGCCTGATCCGAGAGTAAAAGAGGTTGCAAAGTATTTAATTAACCAATTTAATGGAGTCAGCGGATTTGCACTTAAGATTGTAGAAAAGAATCAAAAGAACATTGCTGAAAAATCAATAATTCTTTCAGATCAAAATGTAAATGAAAATTTTGGAAGTGAGGGATATATTTTTAAAAGCAATCACGAGGGGATAATTATTAAAGGAACAGCACATGGTCTGTTCTATGGTATCCAAACATTATTTCAACTCCTACCACCGGAAATCTATAAAGATAAATCAATTGAGAATATTGTTTGGAGTATACCAATAGTTAAAATACAGGATAAACCAAGATTTAAATGGCGTGGAATGCACCTTGATGTTGGCCGTCATATGTTTCCAGTCTCATTCATCAAACAGTATATAGATTATATCGCCATGCACAAGATGAATACATTTCATTGGCACTTAACGGAAGATCAAGGTTGGCGCATCGAGATAAAAAAATATCCTAAGTTGACTGAAATAGGTTCATGGAGAAAAGGAACTCAAATTGGTAAAACCAAAGAAATTGATAATATTCCCTATGGTGGTTTCTATACCCAGGACGAGATAAAAGAGATTGTAAGTTATGCTGCAGATAGGTTTATTAATGTTGTACCAGAAATTGAAATGCCAGGTCATTCAGTTGCTGCATTAACTTCGTATCCACATTTGTCTTGCACAGGAGGTCCATTTGAGGTTAGAACTTTGTGGGGCATTGACGATGATATTTACTGTGCAGGAAATGATTCTGTGTTCACATTTCTTAAAAATGTTTTAGAGGAAGTTATCGATCTGTTCCCATCAAAATATATCCATATCGGTGGCGATGAAGCTCCAAAAGCCAGATGGGAAAAATGTTCAAAATGTCAGCGGCGAATTAGAAAAGAAGGATTGCATGATGAACACGAACTTCAGAGTTACTTTATTACACGAATTGAAAAGTTCTTGAATTCAAAAGGAAGACAGATTATTGGATGGGATGAAATTCTTGAAGGAGGACTAGCTCCCAATGCTGCAGTTATGTCTTGGCGCGGAATTGATGGTGGAATAGAAGCAGCAAAACAATATCATAATGTTGTTATGACTCCGACAGATTACTGCTATTTTGATTATTATCAAGCTCCTCCTGAAAATGAGCCATTGGCAATTGGAGGTTTTCTAACTCTAGAAAAGGTCTATAGTTTTGAACCAGTACCCGAGAAATTAAATTCGGATGAGAAAAAATATATAATTGGAGTGCAGGCCAATCAATGGACAGAGTATATTGCAACTCCTGAGTTAGCAGAATATATGACCATTCCACGATTGAGCGCTCTTTCCGAAATAGCATGGTCTCCCAAGGAGAAGCGTGACTATTCTGATTTCATGAATAGAATGAGCACACAATATAGACGGTTTGATGAACTTGGTGTGAACTATCATTGGCCATATCTGGAAGGTTTGAAGCCAAAGAATGTATTTATAAATAGTTCAGAACTCAATTTAGTTTCAAAAATAGATGATTCTGAAATTAGATACACAACTGATGGAACAAATCCATCACAAAAGTCAAAACTCTATTCTGTTCCTATCAAGATTTCTGAAACCATGGAAATAAGAATTAAGGAATTTGCATCAAATGGTAAAAGCAGTACAATTTACTCAACTTACTATGTTAAAGAGATTCCAATGAATCCCATTACAGTTGATACTGGTGAAGGTGGTATAAGTTTTGAATATTATGAAATTACTCAACCAATATATTCAGTGCTTGAATTAAGTACTTTAGAACCAAAATCAAATGGTAAATTAGATAAGATCCAGTTTCCATTCCCAGACAATGAATTAGCAGAAATGTTTGGAATAAACTTTAGTGGTTACATAAGAATTCACAAAGAAGATGTTTATACATTCGGCGTTAACTCAAATGATGGAAGCCAGCTGTATATCGCTGATAGACTTGTTGTTGATAATGATGGAGAGCATGGTGCATATGAGAAAGAAGGACAAATAGCATTAAAAAAAGGAATTCATAAAATCAGAATTCTTTACTTCCAAGCTGGAGGGGAAAAAGAACTTGAAGTTTCGATCAAAGATAATGAGACTGGAATAATGGACAGGTTGGATATCTTATGAAAACAAAAATAAATTGGGGAATATTAGGAACTGCGAATATTGCAATTGAACAGGTCATCCCCGCCTTGATGAATTGTGAGCATAGCAGGGTGCATGCAATTTCCTCAAGAAGCTATGACAAAGCTAAAAAAGTTACTGATAGATTCAGTATTGAGAAATGTTTTGGAACATACGAAGAGATGCTAAATGACGAGGAGGTTGAGGCAATATATATTCCGCTTCCAAATCATCTTCATGTCCCGTGGGCCATTGAGGCTCTTCGTGCTGGAAAACATGTGCTGGTAGAAAAACCTATCGGTTTAAGCAGCACCGAAGCTGAATCTCTGTTGGAAGAATCATATAAACATCCCCACCTCAAAATTATGGAAGCCTTTATGTACAGGCATCATCCTCAGTGGATAAAAGCAAAAGAGTTAGTAGAAAGTGGGGAAATTGGAGATATAAAATCAATTCAATCATCTTTTTCATTTTTTGATGACAACGCAAATAGTATTGTAAATAAAAAAAAGTATGGAGGGGGAAGTCTTATGGATATTGGATGTTACCCAATCTCACTCTCCCGATACATTTTTGATTCTGAACCAGAGCATGTACTTGGAACAATCGAATACCATCCAGAATTTGATGTTGATTCTGTTGCGACTGCAATTCTAAAATTCAATGGAGGAACATCTTCATTCTTCTCATCTATTCAGCTTCAAGAACATCAACAAGCTCAAATATTTGGGACGAAAGGTGAAATTGAATTTGAGATTCCATTTAATCCAATTGCAAACAAGCCGTCCAAAATATTTTTATACAGAAATAGTAAAATAGAAGAAATAGTTCTTGATCCTTGTGATCAATATACAATTCAAGCTGATCTATTCTCGCTTGCGATTTTAAATGATACAGAAGCACCAACGTCGTTGCGGGATGCAGTAAAGAATATGAGAGTTATAGAAAGAATAATTGAAAGTGATAAACTTGGAGAGTGGAGATAGTTATATGAAAAAGAATATTATCCTATTGTTAGTATTTATCGTTTCGATTATTTCTGCACAAGTTGAAGATGAGCCCTTCATTCAAGAATACCATAAACCTTATCCATTAGAAACAGAAAAACAAAATGATGTAAGAACGATAGTTGTAGATGAATCTAATAATGTTTGGGCCGGCACAAAAGCTGGTTTACTCAATTTAGACAACAGCAGAAAAGAATGGATTGCAGTGCTGGATTCTTCAGATCAAGGCCCCATTAATGATCTTTTTATTGATTCTGAAGGAACAATTTGGGTGGCAGCTTGGAATGGTCTCTTTAATATTGGTAATGACAAAATCAGTAAAATCCACGATGTTAAAGGTCCCATAGGAGTTGTCAGTCAAATAGATGGGAAAATATTAGCGATGGGCCCATATGGAATATGGAAGTTAGAGAATAACAATTGGAAGGAGCATGACCTAACATATTCAAAAGCAGTCCGAGAATTAATCCCAGCTAGTAAAGGCGGTTATTATCTAGCAACTGGAAAAGGTCTATATCATCAAACATCTTCTGGTGTTGATCTGTTTCAAAATGAAGATGAGATACTAAGTGATAATTTGTCTGGACTTGCGTATTCTGATAATGGCGAACTATGGGTTGGAGGATTAGGAGGTCTCTCAATTTATCAAAACAATAAATGGATTAAAACCTTTACTCCAAAAGATGGATTGCCAACAGCCTGGGTTACGTCGGTTAGTAAATCTATTGATGGCACAATGTGGGTAGGAACCACTTTAGGTGTAACTAGATATGATGGATCTTCATGGTCTTTAAGGCATAGTCGTAGGTGGCTTTTAAGTGATGATGTTAGAGATATCTCCTTTGATTCCCAAAACAACGCTTGGATTGCCACATCCAAAGGTGTAAGTGCAATCATGAAGAAGAAAATAAATTTGAGACAAAAAGCAGGTCATTACTACGGAATTATGCAACGAAGACACATACGCGCACCTTATTTTGTCGAGTCGTGTAGGTTCAAAGTAGCTGGTGACACAACTAGTTGGTTTCCGCGGGATGATGATAATGATGGACAATACACTAGCATGTATCTGGCAATGGAATCTTACAAATACGCAGTTACTAAAGATCCAGAAGCAAAAGAAAATGCTCGTAGTGCTTTTAGCGCTTTAAAATATTTGCAAACTGTTACTGAAACTGACGGATTTGTTGCACGGACAGTAATCCCGTCAAATTGGGATCGAATGGCCGATGCCAACAGAACAATAAGTGACAAACAATGGGCTGAAATAATTTTAGAAGAACCAAGGGAATCCAGAGTAGAGGATATGTGGCTGCCCAGTAGTGATGGAAATTGGCTTTGGAAAAGAGGAACAAGCAGTGATGAAATTACTGGACATATGTATGGTTATTACATTTACTATGAGCTTGCAGCTGAAGGAGAGGAAAAAAAGCAAGTGGGAGATCAGATTCTGAAAATTGTTGATCATATTGTTGACAATGGATATGTATTGGTTGATATTGATGGAAAACACACAAAGTGGGGAGTCTGGGCACCCGAGTATCTAAACGACAAACCTGACTGGGCAACAGAGAGAGGAATAAATTCAGTAGAAATTCTATCTTATTTAAAACTTGCATATCATGTGAGTGGGGACGAAAAATATCAAAAGGAATTCTACAAATTATATAATGATTATGGGTATCGAGATAATATTTTGAAAGCGAAAAGTACGATAAAGTCGTGGAGAACATATATCGACGATGAATTATTAGCTCTTGCTTATCCTGTGTTGATGGATCAAGAAACGGATCCAGAAGTTAAAAATCGTATAGAGCAGAGTGTTCATCAGTGGTATAGTGTATTAAAGAATGACGACAATCCATATTTCTATTTCTTATACAATGGACTAACAAGTCAAAAATTGAATTTAGAAAGATCCCTATTCATTTTACGAGATAATCCACTTGATTTAATTGGATGGAAAATTGATAATTCTAAGCGAGAAGACCTACATTTAACTCGCGAACCAATTTTGGAAGATCTACAAACCAATAAACTAGTTCCACCCAGCGAAAGAAGTATAATGAGGTGGGATCGTAATCCTTGGTTAGCGGATACGGGAGATGGTGGATACTCTGAAAGAGATGGAGTAGCATGGATGCTTGCCTATTGGACTGGACGTTACTATGATTTAATTTACAATAGTCAATAGAAAA
This sequence comes from uncultured Ignavibacteria bacterium, assembly GCA_963751695.1. GTDB lineage: Bacteria > Bacteroidota > Ignavibacteria > Ignavibacteriales > Melioribacteraceae > SZUA-22. The sequence continues at coordinate 106,066 of CAVVVP010000004.1, forward strand.
TGCTATAGTTTAAGGTTTATTTCAAGTTACTTGTAACGAATTATGAATAGACATATAATTTTGAGTTCACTGTGCTTATTGCTCTCTTGTAACGGAGTGGTCGAGGAAGTACAAATATCAAACGATTATCAAAAAAATTTCGATTTGGATGGCAGACACAATTTTTCTCCTGATGATAGGTGGCTCGTATATGATACAAGACCAATTAAAGGAGGCATTGATGAATGTAAAACTATCGAAAAAATTAATATTGAAACTGGCGAAATTTTAATTCTTTATAATACAAATGTTCCCATTAGGTATGGTCCTGGTGTGGGTGCAGCTAGTTACAACCCTCTTGAAGAAAGGATAATATTTATCCACGGATTGCAGAACAATAATGTGGAACGCCCTTATGAACAATGGCGCAGAACAGGCGTAATCATTGATGAGAATCGTTTGGAAACGCCAATATTTATGGATGCTCGAGATGTATCCGATCCATATACACCTGGAGCGCTGCGTGGGGGCACACATGACCACGAATGGAGTGGAGATGGTAAGTGGATTGGCTTTACCTACAATGATGCAGTTATGAAGGAATTAGAGGATAGAACTGGAGAACAATGGAATTTAAGAACTATTGGAGTTTCAAAACCAATTAGAGAAGTAAAAGTTGATCATAGTGATGACGAAAATGTTGATGGCAAATGGTTTTCCGTTCTTGTTGTCAGCGTAGTACCAAATCCCACTCCAGGTTCAGATCAAATTAGTTACGCTGCCGGTGACAGTTGGATCGGCTCACAAGGATACCAAGACCAGAATAAGAAATGGCAAAGAGCAAGAGCTTTTCTAGGCACTGTTCGAAATAATATGGGAAAACCTATTGATGAAGTATTTGTTGTTGATATTCCAGAAATAATTGATAAGCCTAGCAATTTAGGTCCACTTGAAGGTACTCTCTCTACTTTTCCTAATCCACCTGAAGGGACATTACAGAGACGTTTAACATTTACGGCAGATACTAAGTATCCTGGCTGTCTTGGAACGTTACGTTGCTCAAAAGATGGGAATTTAATTGCATATCGTAAAAAAGATGATGATGGTATCATTCAAGTGTTTTTAATTTCTCCACTTGGTGGGAAATCTGCACAAGTAACTCATCATAAATCTGATGTTCAAAGTCCAGTCAGGTGGAGTCCAAATGGAGAATACATATACTATGTAAATGATAACAGTATTATCAAATGTAATGTTGAATCTGGAACAACAGCAAGATTGACTAAAAAGAGTATAGAATCACCATTAAATATTGTATTGTCCAACAATGGAAAAATAATGGCATTCAACAGGCAAGTAGAAGCCTATAGTGGTAATGTAATGACTAAACAAATATTCAAAATATCAGTTGAATAATCCATTCGTTAATGATATAAAATTGGAGTGACAGAAATGAAAAAACTATTTTTAATTCTATTCCTGACTGGAGGAATCATGCAAGCTCAAATATCGGGACTTCAAAGTCTTTCGATTTTAAAAAATGCCAAAACTAGATCAATTAGTCCTGAGAATTTTACAGGTGAAAAAGGCCGTGGAGGAATGGCTACCTTAGAAGAAGGAAGTGCAGCAAATGCTGCCCGAAATCTAGGACAAGGCTGGAAGGTAAATCCTTATATCAGAATTCAACCCAACGAAACATTCATATTAGCTGAAATCAATGGGTCGGGAATAATAAATCATATTTGGATGACACCTGTCGGAGATTATCGCTTAATGATAATTCGTTTTTATTGGGACGATGAAACAGAACCTTCAGTAGAAGTACCAGTTGGAGACTTCTTTGCTGCCGGTTGGGGTATTGGAAATGAACCAGTAATTAATTCACTTGCAGTTTGTGTGAATCCTAGAAGTGGTCTTAATTCATATTGGCAGATGCCCTTTAGAAAGAAATGTAGAGTAACAATGGAAAATATGGGTGATAAGCAAGCTACACTCTATTATCAAATCGACTACTCTGAAGAAAATGTTGATGAAGGTGTAGCCTATTTTCACGCACAGTTCAGAAGAGTGAATAAACTTCCGTTCAAAGATGTATATACTATAATTGACAATATTAAAGGTAAAGGACAATATGTTGGAACTTATCTTGCACATGGTGCTCGAAGTAATGGATGGTGGGGTGAAGGAGAAATAAAATTTTTTATGGATGGAGACCAGGAATTTCCAACAATATGCGGTACTGGAGAGGAAGATTACTTCTGTGGATCTTATGGATATAATGAGAAAAAAATTGATGAAAAATATACTTATTCAGACTTCAGCAGTATATACACAGGTTTTTACTCTGTTAAAGATGTTGAGATCGATGATCTAGTAGGAGTTTTTGGACAGTATCGTTGGCACGTAGTCGATCCAATAAGGTTTGATGAAGATCTTAAAGTCACCATTCAAAGTATCGGCTGGCAGTCTGGAGGTGAATACCTTCCCTTACAAGATGATCTGGCTTCAGTAGCTTATTGGTATCAGAATGAACCTCATAAACAATTTCCTTCACTACCATCAAAAAACAACCTAATAATAAAAGAATCTGAAAAATAGTTGGAGTCAAAATTGAAGAAAAATAATTCAACAAGAAGAAGTTTTATTAAAAAAATTGGTATGGGATCTGCTGCCGTTGCAGTTGCTCCAAACATTATTACTGCCTCGAAAACTCAGAATATTCAGATGTTAAGAAGTAGAGAACAATTGATAGATACAGGAAGTTCCTCAAATGAAAAGATACAAATAGCTTTGATCGGTGCCGGAGGAATGGGTGTGGAGGATACGAAAACTGCTCTCAAAATACCAAATGTTAAGCTTGTAGCGGTTTGTGATCTATACGATGGAAGAATTAAGATGCAAAAGACGCTGGGGAAAGATCTTTTTGCATCTAAGAATTATCAAGAAATTCTAGGCAGAGATGATATTGATGCGGTGATAATTGGCACGCCGGATCATTGGCATCAAAAGATTTCTGTTGATGCAATGAATAGTGGAAAGCATGTCTATTGTGAAAAACCAATGGTTCATTCAATAGATGAAGGGAATGATGTTATAGAAGCCCAAAATAAAAACAAAGTGATATTCCAAGTCGGAAGCCAAGGACTTAGTTCATTAGGAAATGAAAAAGCAAAAGAACTTCTTGAGGCCGGGGCAATTGGTGAACTTAATTACGCTGAAGGATTTTGGGCGAGGAATTCTCCGGGTGGAGCGTGGCAATATACAATTCCGGAAGATGGAACAGAAGATACTGTCGATTGGAAAATGTTTTTGAAAGATTATGATTACATACCATTCGATCCAGTAAGATTTTTTCGTTGGAGAAATTATCTTGATTATGGAACTGGAATGTCAGGTGACCTATTTGTCCATCTCTTCTCCAGTCTTCATTTTATAACTTCTTCATTGGGTCCTAATAAAATCTCAGCAATGGGTGGACTTCGATTTTGGAAAGATGGGCGCGAGGTACCCGATGTGCTTTTAGGTATGTTTAATTATCCAGAAGCAAAAACTCATCCTGGATTTAATCTTTCGCTTAGATGCAATTTTGTTGATGGAACATCTGGTAGTACATATTTGAAATTAGTTGGCAGCGAAGGTTCCATGGATGTAAAATGGGAAGAGGTTGTACTAAGAACCAATGAAAAAAATGAGCCTACAGATAATTTTCTGAAGGGGAAAGCTGCTGAATCAGAAGTAAAAACTCAACCAAGAAAAAGAATGCTACCTCCAAAAGAAACTATCTATAAGGTAGAAGATGGATACCTTGGTGCACACTATGATCACTTTTCAAATTTCTTTAATGGAATTAGAGAAGGTAAAACTGTGTTTGAGGATGCTGAATTTGGAATAAGAGCAGCTGCCCCGGCTTTAGCATGCAACAACAGTTATTTTGATAATGAATATATCAATTGGGATCCAGTCAAAATGGAATTAATCTAACAAGAGGTGGAAATGAAAAAGATCACTACTATAGCAATAGTATTCATTGCTATTTTATTAAGTTCACATGCATGTAGTAACGATAAGGAATATGTTGATTTAAATAATACCCTTACACAAGAAGAGAAAGCAGAGGATGGGAATTATTATTTGATGGTAAAACAACTGATGGATGGCACAAATTTAATGACGGGAAAATAAATGGAGGATGGATTGCAGAAAATGGGGAATTTATTGCTCTAGGAAAAGGTGGAGATATTGGAGGTGACATTATCTCAGATAACGAATACGAAAACTTTGATCTGAAATTGGAATGGAAAATTTCACCAGAGGGTAATAGTGGGATATTCTATCATGTTGTTGAGGGAGAACAGTATAAAGCCTTATACTACACAGCTCCTGAATACCAACTGATCGATGATATTGGTTTTCCAAGGAATTTGGAAGAATGGCAAAAGACCGGTGCTGACTACTGCGATGTACCTTGCAAATGATAAAAAGAAATTGAAAAAAGTAGGTGAATGGAATTCTAGTAGAATTGTCGTTGTTGATTCATTAGTGCAATACTATTTAAATGGTGAAAAGATCGTTGAATTTACCAGATGGACAGAGGATTGGCATAGAAGAAAATCCGAAGGAAAGTGGAAAGACTATTCCGGAATATGGAATGCAGAAAAAAGGTAAAATTGGGTTACAGGATCATGGTAATAAAATATGGTTCAGAAATATTAAAATTAAATCACTTTAGAGGACTTAGATATGAACATAAGGTTAGCGCAAACAATATTGGCATTAATACCAATAGTGTTTCTTTCATGCAGTTCCAATAATTCGAATGGAGAGGGAACTAAGCAAGCACTATTTAACGGAGAGGACTTGACGGGTTGGAATATTCATGGAACAGAAAAATGGTTTGTAGAGGATGGAGATTTGATTTGTGAGAGCGGTCCAGACAAAGAGTATGGATATTTAAGTACGGATCGAAAATTCAAGAATTTTGAACTCAGTTTAGAATTTTTGCAAGAGGCAGAGGGTAATAGCGGAGTGTTTTTTCGCTCATCAATTGAAGGTGTTAAGATAAGCGGATGGCAAGTTGAGGTTGCTCCTCCGAATGATGACACTGGAGGAATTTACGAATCATATGGTAGAGGTTGGCTGGTTGAAATACCGGATGAAAAAGAACACATCCTTAAAATGGGGGAGTGGAATGAACTAAAAATTAAAGCAATTGATGATAATGTTAAAACCTACTTAAACGGTGAGCAGATGGTTGATTTCACTGATGAAAAAATTGGTGAAGGATATGGATTCATAGCACTTCAAATTCATAGTGGTGGCGGAATAAAAATCCGATGGAGAAATATTGAAATTATTGAACTATAATTTTTGGTTTATTTGGATGGACTTTAGATTAAAATCACTCATTCTTTTTCTCTCAATCTTAGTAATCTTAATTCAAGCTTGTTCTGAGCGAAAGGTCAATGAATTAAAGTGGCCCGAAACTAAAACTGAGCATATGCCTGGAACATACTGGTGGTGGATGGGGAGTGCTGTTGACAAGGAAAATCTAACGTATAATCTTGAAACTTTAAAGGAGAGTGGAATTGGCAATGTCCACATTATTCCGATATATGGTGTTGAAGGTGAGGAAGAAAATTATATCGATTTTCTAAGCAAAGAGTGGATGGAGGTACTCAAGTATACAATTGGGGAAGCTTCTAGAATGAAGATGAATGTTGATATGAGTACTACAACAGGTTGGCCTTTCGGAGGCGCACATGTTACTGAATCGAATGCCGCAAAAAAGTTGGAATATAAAAAATATAGTTTATCGCATGGAGACCGATTTGATGAAGTTTTTGATACTAGTAAGACAGTTGCAATAATGGCATATTCGGAAAAGCATCAAAATCTAAATCTAACTTCAAAATTAGATGCCAACGGTAAATTTAATTGGGTTGTTCCACAAGGAGAGTGGGAAGCTATTTGTGCTGTTTAAGTATGGAACAGAGCAGAAGGTAAAACGAGCAGCCCCTGGAAATATTGGACTTGTCTTAGACCCATTTTCAGAAAGCGGATTGGAAGAGTATTTTACAAGATATGATAAAGCGTTTTTAAACGATGAAGAATATAATCTCCGAGCACAATATCACGATTCATATGAATATTATAATGCAAATTGGACAGAGGAATATTTGAAAGCATTCAAAGTTTTAAATCATTACGATCTACTCGATTACCTTCCACAATTATTGGATAAAGATAATATAAATGTGAGAGTGCTCTCAGATTATCGGCGAACGTTGGCTGAACTCCATTTGTCATATATAGAAAATTGGACTGATTGGGCTCATTCGTATGGATGGCTAACAAGGAATGAAGCGCATGGTGCACCAGGGAATTTATTGGATCTATATGCTGCATCCGATATACCGGAAACGGAAACTTTTGGAGCAAGAAAACTTAAGATTCCAGGAATTAAATATGATAAAGAAAATATTTCTGAGAGTGTTCCACCAAATCCGTTGATTTTGAAGTTTGCCTCATCTGCTGCGAATGTGACAGGAAAAAGAATAATTGCATCAGAAACTTGTACTTGGCTCAGAGAACATTTCAAAACATCATTAGCTCAAATAAAACCTCAAATTGATGAACTTTTTTTGAGCGGAATAAACCACGTGTTCTATCATGGGAATGCATACTCCCCAATAGAAGCCAAATGGCCTGGTTGGATTTTCTATGCTTCTACGCATTTCGAAAAAGAAAACTCAATTTGGAAAGATATATCTAATCTCAATTCATACATAACAAGATGCCAATCATTTTTGCAAGAAAGCCAACCTGATAATGATATTCTGCTATACTGGCCAATTGAAGATGTATATCATAATTACACTAATAAACTGCTAAAGCAACTTAGCGTGCATGATATTGACTGGTTTACAGATTCAGAATTTGGGAAATTGGCTCAAATGCTATTAGATGATGGATACAGCTTTGACTACATTTCAGATCAGCAATTAAAGGAACTCATCGTTGAAGATGGTAATATTTATTCTAACAATAGTAAATACAAAGTAGTGGTGGTTCCAAATACAAACTATTTGTCCATCGAAACATTGAGCAGAATCCAAGACTTATCTGATGAAGGTGCCACTATTATTTTTCAAAACTCCTTACCTAAATCGTTCCCAGGTTTTTCAAACCTTCAAGAGAGGGATTCCAGTTTTGAAAAAATTAAAGAATCTTTACGTAGGAAAAGCAAAGTTATTGAAGATAAAAAAATAATAATCTCAGATGAAGTACAGAAAATTCTAAGGAATCTTGAAATTAGAAAAGAAGAATTTAATTCCCTTAACCTTAGTTTTATAAGGAAAAAGCACTCTGACGGATATATTTATTTTTTATCAAATTTTTCAAATAAGAAGATTAAAACTTGGATTCCCTTGGCTGCTAAAGCAGCTATAGTTGGAATCCTTGATCCAAGATATGAAGATAAAGTTGGCATTGCTAAAACAAGGAAAACTAGCGAGGGGATTGAAGTCTTTTTACAAATTAAACCAGGAGAATCGATATTTCTCAAAACATCTGGTCAGCCCATGATGAAGCAAAAGAAATGGTATTACACCGAGCAGAGTGGGACAAGCGTTGAGTTAAGGGGAGAGTGGAAAATTGATTTTATTGATGGAGGACCTTCGCTGCCAACTTCTTATTTAACAAGTGAACTAAAATCATGGACATATCATGTTGACTCAAACTCTCAAAGTTTTGCTGGAACAGCAAAATACACATTGATATTTGATCTTCAAAAAAAGAATTATGATGACTTCATTCTAGATTTAGGAAAAGTTTGTGAAAGCGCAAGAATAGTGGTCAATAATAATTTTGTCGGTACTCTTTGGAGTGTCCCATTCAGAATATCCATTGGCGAATATTTAAAATTTGGAAAAAATGTTTTGGAGATTGAAGTTACCAACTTATCAGCAAATCGAATACGCTATTTAGATAGAAAAGGAATAGAGTGGAAAAAATTCTTTTTTGTAAATGTTCATTACAAAAATTTTGATGCTTCTAAATGGCCCATTATGGATTCCGGGCTTTTAGGCCCAGTCACTTTAACTCCTGTAAATTGTATGAGTTTTTAGTGCTAATAATCGACGCGGACTTGTTCAATAGAATAACCATATCATTCATAGTCCTCCTTCTATTAGGTTGTCATGGAAAAGATGAAGAAAACAAACCTAATATAATATTCATCCTAGCTGATGATCTGGGTGTCCATCAAATTGGTGCCTATGGCAGTCAGTTTTATGAGACTCCAAGCATTGATAATCTTGCTTCTGATGGTATGAGATTTACAAATGCTTATGCAGCAGCAACAGTTTGCTCTCCTACCAGAGCAAGCATAATGACTGGTAAATATCCTGCTAGACTTCATTTAACAGATTTTATTCCGGGAAAAGAATATCCGAATAAATTGCTGAATGTCCCAGCTTGGACAAAATATCTTCCCCAAAACGAAATAACTATTGCAGAGGTTTTGAAAAATGCTGGATATAGGACAGGACATTTTGGTAAATGGCATCTAAATATTGACAAAAAATATAAACCAGGTCGATCGGGAGACCCAGGTAGTCAAGGTTTTGATGAGGTGCTCACAACCCATAAACCTGGAGCTGGTCCTGAGAGTAAATATGAGAATGATCATCATCATGTAAAAGAGATTACTGAAAGTGCCATTCAGTTTATTGAATCAAATAAAAAAGTTCCATTTTTTGCATACATATCGCATAACACTATTCATGCTCCAGAGATTGAAGATTCAACTTTGATCCAGAAATATCAAAACAAATACGATTCAAAAAATGGAGGATCAAATATTCCAGTTCAAGCGGCAATGTTAGAAACTCTTGATAAGAGTGTTGAAGAAATCATGTTAAAACTTAAAGAGTTAGACATTGAGGATAATACGATTGTAGTATTTTTCTCAGACAATGGTCAGCTAGGTGAAAAGAATGGATTTCCTTTCAGAGGAAGCAAAGGGGATCTTTACGAAGGCGGAATAAGAATGCCTTTAATAATTAGATGGCCCTTTACTATAAGGTCAAGGAGTATTTGTGAAGAACTTGTAATAAGCAATGATTTTTTCTCAACCTTTCTTGAAATTGCAAATATCAAAGATCAACGATTCTCTACTGATGGGATTAGTATAGTGCCATTACTAAAAAATCCTAAAACTAAATTAAATAGAAAATCGCTTTATTGGCATTACCCTCATTACCATGGTAATGGATTAGGACCACAAGGAGCTATTAGAAAAGGAAATTACAAGCTAATTGAGTGGTTTGAAAAATCATATTTAAATGAACCTGGTATGTATGAACTTTATGATCTAGAAGATGATCCTGGAGAGCGGAAAAATTTGGCAGATACACTTCAGCTAGTAGTTAATGAACTATCAAAAGACCTCTCCGCTTGGAGAGAAGCTATTAAAGCCCAGTCCATGACAATTAATTCAAAATAAATATTTGGGAAGGATATGATTAAAATTACATTATTAACACTTTTATTAAGTTCTGCAGTTTATACACAAGTAGCAACCACTCCAATTGTTTTAGATCCAGATTCTTACAAACTTCCTAACCTTCTTCCTGCTCTTGATTATGAAGATGATGAGAAATTTAGAACGGATGCTACAAAGTATATTCCAGTGAATGATGATTTATTCTATGAACATGTTAAACAAGAAATGACTAATGAAGAAATAATAGCAATTGATGATGAAATTTATAAAAAGCAGAATATTGAACACAAGAAAACACTTACTAAACAACTTGGAAAGTCGGTGACTTCAATTGTAAGCGTTGGTGATAATATGTATGTTGGAACCCTCCAAGGCTTATACATTATTGGAATTGATAATAAACCCACTATGCACATATCTTATGGTGTTAACGGGCCACTTTCAACAGTAATAAACGGAATTTGTTTAGATTCAAGAGGCACTATATGGTTTGCAACTCCAATTGGACTTAGTAAACTCAGCAAAGATGGTTCATGGGAGGCAGTTAGGGGTAGTGGTGGATTGCCAGTTGAGAATGTTACAGCATTAGCGATCGATAAAGATGACAAAATATGGTTAGGGACATCTGAAGGAGCAATTCTTTACACTCCTTATGAAAAAGATAGACAATGGTATTATCGTGCTGGTAAAAGATATTTAATCAATGATGTTATTTCTGATATTGCAATTTCGGAAGATGGGAAGAACGTTTACTTCCAAACAGTTGATGGGAGTTGTAAATTATCAATAGTTGAAAGGACTCTCTTTGAAAAAGCTGAGATAATTGAAGAAAGATTAAATGAGTGGCATAGAAGAGAGGGTCTTGTTGCGGAGTGCAGATTTGATTATGCTGAAAATCCCACTTCTCACATTATTCATGATAATGATAACGACGGGCTCTGGACATCATATCATGTTGTGGCTATGTCACTTGCGTATGCTTCAACTGGAGAAAGAAGATATCTTGAGTCTGCAAAAGAGAGTATGAAAGCAATGATAATGCTTCAAAATGCATCAGGCACACCAGGATTGGTTGCCAGAAGCGTTTTACCAATATCAGAGAGGGAAAGAAAAAGTGAACAATGGCGAGTTACACCTGATGGAAAAATGATCTGGAAAAGTGATACATCAAGTGATGAAATTGACGGACACTATTTTGCATTCTATGCATACTGGGAACATATCGCCAAACACGATAAAGAAGAAGATCAGTTGATTAAAAATCAGATTACGGATTTAACAAACTATATTGTTGATAATAATTACCAACTAATTGACTGGACAGGTGAGAGAACAAGGTGGGGTTTCTGGAATCCAGAACTTTTAAATGATGATCCAGAGCATTATCTTGAAAATGGATTAAATTCTGCACAAATACTTTCATTCCTTAGAACCGCTTACCACATAACCGGAAATGAAAAATATATTAAACATTACAATTACCTTATTATCGAACACGGCTATCTTGCTAATTTACTTATGGAGAAAAAAGCTTATCCAGATGAGAACAATCACTCTGATAATCAATTGGGTTATTGTGCTCTATATCCTTTACTCCAATTAGAGCATGGTAAAAAAGAAAGAAACGCGTTACAAAGGGCAGTAAGGAGACACCATAAGACATTAAATAGAGATGGTTCTGCATTCTTCTATTTTGCGGCTGCTACGATCGATCCAGATTTTGTTGAAATTAAAGACGCAGTTACAAATTTAAGGAATATTCCAACCGACCGAAGACAGTGGAAAATGGTCAATAGTAATCGAGCTGATATTGTTTGGCATCCTCGATTAACCCGTTTTGGAAAACAACAACTTTTGACTGTATTGCCAGGTGATGAAGTCTCTTGGTCAAAATGGAATAGTAATCCATATTTACCAGATACAGGTTCCGACGGAAGAAATGAAGATGATGGTGCTTCATGGTTGCTAGCATATTGGATGGGACGGTATCATGGATTTATTTCTTCTCAATAATTTATTTACAATCTTTAAGTAAAATTGAATGTTTTCAAAATTTCGAATTCTGATTCTGATCTTCGCTGCAATTTTTAATGAAAATTGTGCTCAGCAATTCTTAAAAGAGCATGAAGATAATTTTAAATCTCCTCCGATGGATTGCTGGCCGCATACACGTTGGTGGTGGCCTGGTAATGCTCAATCAAAAGACAATATTACATATGAACTTGAACAAATGCGCTCAGTTGGTATTCGTGGAGTTGAACAAATTACTATGTCTCCAGTTTATACAAAAGGTAATATTGAATACCTATCAGATGAGTATTTGGAATTAGTAAAACATACTGTGGTTGAAGCAAAACGATTAGAGATGGAGGTCTCATTCAATTTTGGGGGTCCGGGTTGGATTATCGGTGGGGATTGGGTAGAGGATAAAGATAAATCTAGGGATATGATCCCCACTTATGTTGACGTCGAGGGTCCGGGCAAGTATCAGGATACTCTTCCTAAAAATTTAATTCAAACGGATCGTTCATGGGAAGAGCATCGTTCTAAAATATTAGGTTATGAAAAACTTTTGGCAGTTGTGGCAGGTAAAATAAATGAAGGATCCATTGATTCTTCAACTCTTATCGTTCTTACAGATAGAGTTAGTGAAAATGTTTTAAAATGGGATGTTCCTGATGGAAAATGGAGAATATCATCTTACTGGCTTTCAATTGATACGAGCCATAATGCAGTAAATCACTTTGATCAATCTGCTATGGAAAATTACTGTAATTACATTGGAGGAAAATTCCTAAATGTAGTTGGAGAGGAATTTGGAAAAACAGTTGAATCTTTTTTCTGTGATAGCTTTGAGCTTGCATATCAGCCGAGTGGAATAAAATGGTCAGATGGGTTGTTAGGCCAATTTGAAGTAGAAATGGGTTATGACCTTACCAAATATCTTCCCGCAATCTGGTGGGAAGTCAATAATTTATCTCCAAAGATCAGATATGATGTAAATCGGTTTTTAGCAGAATTGGGATTAAAAACTTTCTACGAACCGTTTCTTAGTTGGTGCGAAGAGAATGGGGTAAAAGGAAGAATTCAAACTTATGGTTTTGAAACTGATAACATAAAATCTGCTGGAGTAACCCACATTCCTGAAATGGAAATTACTCCCGGAGAGAAAGATCAGCATCCATGGTATGATACTCGTATTGGGCCCAAAAAATATGTAGCATCTGGAGCGCATATTTATGGGAAAAATACTGTTTCTGTCGAAGCACATACATTTCTGCATTGGGAAAGATATCGTGCAACCATGGAAGAGGTGAAAATCTCGACTGACGGTTTCCTAAGGTCTGGTGCGAACAAGTTTTACAATCATGGCTATAGTTCATCACTTGAAAGAGATCTTGCTCCTTCACGCAGAATGCCTTGGGCCCCGCAAATCAATCCAACAAATGTTTGGTGGAAATACTATCCGCTATTAACTGAGTATACAGCACGCTGTTCTTATTTGTTACGTCAAGGTGAATTTGCTCCAGATATTGCAATTTACTCACCTTTAGCAAATCAATGGGCTAAAGATGCTTTAAACGCTCGAAGATGGACTCGAGATTTTAATTGGGGTGAGCTTGGGGATCTTTTGATTTCTAATGGGTATGATTTTGATTTGTTAAACGATGATGCAATTCAGAATATTGCCGAGTTTGAAAAAGGAGAAATCCAGATTAGGCAAATGAGATATAAATTATTGCTAGTACCCAATATTGAATCAATTCCATTACCCACGCTAAATAGAATTCAGGAATATATACTTAGGGGAGGAACAGTTGTAGCTCTTGATCGACTACCACAATACTCAACGGGACTTAGTAATTTTAGAATAAATGATATGAAGGTTCAAAAAATTGTTGATGAAATATTTGGCGGATTAAATGGAGTGAATATTGAAGCAAAAAAAGTTGGAGAAGGTACTGCACACTATTTAAAGAAAGTAATACACAGAGAAATTTGGTGGGATCAATTTAGTTCGATGCTTGATCCGTTCTTGAAAATTCTTAAAAAGTACATTCAACCCGATTTCGGGATTAATTTTGGTTATGAAGAAATTAGAAAAAACAACGGTTTAACTTTTCTGCATAGAAAGTTAAATGATGCAGATCTTTATTTTGTTGCAAATATTCAAGACAAACATGTTTCAATGCCAGTTTATTTTAGAATTCAAAATAAAAATGTTTGGAATTGGAATCCTTACAATGGAGATATCACTCAATTGTTTCACTATTCTAGAGAAGAAAATAGCATGAAGGTTCCTATTGATTTGGCACCCTGGGAATCTACAATAATTGTATTTGAGGAGGGAAAAAGTATTCCTTATGTAAGTACAACAAGTGTTGATAAGGTTTCCAAAATATCAAATAACACAATTTATACAGAGGTTCGAGAGAACGGATCATATTATGTTAAGATTATTAATGATAAAAAGGAAAAATTTTATTCTAAGCAAATATTGGATGTTCCTTCCTCAATAATTATTGATGGCAGATGGAATTTGATCTTAGAAAGTGATCATTTTACTAAAGTAGAAAAGAAAATAGATTTTCTTAAATCTTGGTCAGATGATGAAGAAACTAAATTTTTTAGTGGTACTGGAAAATATAATATTGATTTTTATTTACCTAAGGAATATGTAAGTGATGATGTAAAATTGGAATTGGATCTCGGTAAATTAGGAAATATTGCGGAAGTACATTTAAATGGTAAAAGTGCTGGCACCGTTTGGATGAAAGGCCAGAACTTAGATATTACTAATTTAGTGAAAATTGGAAATAACCATTTAATAGTATTGGTAACAAATACAAACATAAATAGAGTTTCTTCTTTTAAAGAAATTGTCCCCGTTCCAAAAAATTTGGTGGATAAATACGGAGAAGCAATGTCAGCAACTCGTATTCCAAGAGAGTTTGGTTTTAAACCCCTGCCACCATCCGGACTCATTGGCCCTGTAAAAATAAATCCAATAAAATTGCTTGAATTTGAATATTCGGAAAGTGAATAAGAAGTAAAATTCATTTATCAATAATGAAAAATAGCCAGAGCTAAAAGGAATTAATTTGATGAAGAGTAAGCTTCTAATATCTAAAATGACAAAATTCATATTAAGTTTAATGATTGGATTAATTTTTATTTCGTTAATGAATTGTGCAGAAAGAAATAAAGAAATAGTTCTAGCCGAAAAAGTTTCTTTAGAAGAAACGTATGATAAACTTCCCGCAAAAGGGCCATATTTTCCAGTTGATGAACGTATTATTGAAGACCGTTGGATGATTGAGAGATTTGTTGTTCCCTTCGAAAAGCACATTAATAATCCAGTTGTTCAGAAAGATATGCATTGGGAAGGAAGTGGTCCACTTTTCGGAGGTACTGTAATATTCGATTCGAAAGATAAACTATTTAAAATGTGGTATTTAGTTTGGGATGAACATTCATATTATAACAAACTACCATATTCATATAATATATGCTATTCTGAATCTAAGGATGGAATTGAATGGGAAAAGCCAAGGCTTGGAATATTCGATAAAAGAGGGATGATGGATGATAATAATAATTTCATTAAGCTTGGCAGACAAAAAACTCAAGGCATAGATGTGGAAGTAAATCCTTCTGCTGTGTCAGCTGATGAGAAGTATGTGGCAATACATAATGATAGTGGTGGTGTATTTGTTTCTTATTCATCAGATGGAAAAACATTTGATTGTTCTTTTAATAAACCAGCGGTACCATATCACAGTGATACTCATAATAATTTTGTGTACGATGAAGTACGAAATCGATGGTTAATGTTTGTACGACCACGAGCATTTGCTGGTGAAGGGCTAAAAGGAGTAAATAGAAGGCGTATCGCTGTTAAAGAAAGTTATGATTTGGAATCATGGACTCCAGAACATACTGTCCTTGTGCCCAATGAAGGGGAAGCAACCGATTTCTATGGTATGACGGTGTTTAGACTAGGCGATTTATTTTTTGGCTTTTTGCAAATTTACGATGCTGGTAGATCGGACAAAGTTTTTAATGAACTAACTTGGAGTCCGGATGGATTCCAATGGAATCGCTTGCCACTTGGCACAAAAAAAACACCACTGACATTAGGTAGGGAAAATAACTGGGATACTGGTCAGATTTATTTAACTGACAAACCTGTGTTAGTCGAGGACGAGATGTGGTTTTATTATGGTGGTAATAAATCAAGCCATAATATTCCTGGAACATCTGCTATTGGAATGGCAAAAACAAAATTAAATCGACTTTTTGGTGCTCGCTCATTGCCCGATACCGTTGGTAGAATACTTACACGCCCAATTAAAGTCAATGGTGATTTATTTATCAATGCTGAGTCTATAGGAGCAGTTCAGGTTGAAGTCATCTCTGCAGATAATGATAAACCCTTGGATGGTTGGCGAGCTAAAGATTGTGAGCCATTTATAGGAGACGAACTTAATAAAACTATTTGTTGGGGTAATAAAAGTTTGAGTGATTTGAATGGAACTCTAATTCGACTAAGATTTCAGTTGAAAGACGCTGTATTATATTCGTTTGATATAAGATGATGAATTTCACATAGAAATATTTTAATAATAACATAAGAAAACAAAAATGAAAACAAAATTTATTATATCATTTGCATTGCTAATATTAATTACAGCTTGTTCTCCAAGTAAAGAAGGGAATGAGACGGCTACTAAAATTTAATAAAAATGGGCAGCAGATTTATCAAGACATACCTTTTATACAAGATTTTAGTATAAAATATTTTTTCCCTTCAGATAAGAAAGGAAAAACGGAATTATTTAAGGTAGCTGCTGATCGGAATGAGAATATTCAAATTACTTCTTCGGATGGACTGATATTTCCTGACAACGGTCATTTTCTTGCTCCTGGGGAGTTACTTCCGGAAAGAACTTATCAGCATATGATGGACAGGAACATTTTCGGCATTATCTCATACCAAAATCAGTTTATCTATACTGATGAAAATTCAATTTTTTCAAACGCTTGGGCTGGAGTGCTATCTGTAAAGCATGAGTTAAAAAATCCAAAAATTATTGAGGGTGGTAAAGATTTTGACTTTCTAGTTACAGATGGAGTGACAATAATTTACTTGGATCGAAATGGTGATAAGAAATGGCATGAATTAATTGATGGTGTTATATCAATAAAATATAATGAGTTTGGTGAAAATTTTGTCATCGTTACACCAAACTCAATCTCCATATTTGAACCAGAGTCAAAAAATATACGTGAGATCTTTGAGCGCAATGATATAACATGTGCCACTTTTACAAATAATGGTTCTAAACTTGTAGTTGGTACTAAAAATGGATACCAATGGCTAAGCTCATCTGGACAAGTTGATGGTGAATTAGTAAGTAATGTTCCATGGCCTGAGATAACGGATATAGAGGAAATCAACGGTTCATTATGGTTTGGATCAACTTGGGGTGCCTTTAAACTAAACAAAGAAAACAAGTATGATTACTACGCATCTCAGCGCTGGCTTCCAGATAATAATGTTATAGACATAGAACCCGGACCAGAAGGAAGTGTACTTATTCTAACTGAGCATGGTCTTGGACAGATTTGTTTTAAGGAAATGACCCTTCACGATAAAGCTATGAAGCTCGAAAGTATGACACGAAAACATTTTATTCGTTATGGGTTTAGTTCAAGAGGGGGTGGAATGAAGAATGGAAATCTTGGGCAACTAACAATACACGATTCAGATAACGATGGTTTATGGACAGGCATGTATTTGGGTGGGCAGATATTTCGATACGCAGTTACAAAAGACCCAGAAGCGTGGGAAAATTGCAAAGAGGCCTTGATGGGATTTGAAAGACTATATTCTATTACTGGATATCCTGGATTACCTTCGAGGGCCTACGAGGTTATGGGTTATGAATCATCCGGTTATACAAATGCATATAGTGATGCGACCAGGCATCTTTTTGAAGAAAGTGGTTATGATGTCGAGTCATCTCCTTGGCGGAAAGGAACTGATGAAGGTTGGGTTTGGAAATCGACCACTAGCAGTGACGAGGTAGTCGGTCACTTTTTTGCTCTCTCATTGTTTGTCGACTTGGCAGATGATCCAGAATGGAAGGAGAGAGCTAAAAAATTAGTTGTATCACTAGCAGAACATATTTACCAAAACGATTTATATCTAATTGATTGGAACGGAAAGCCAACAACTTGGGGAAAGTGGAATCCAGAGTATACAAATTCTTATCCCACAAATGTGGGGGATAGGAAGCTAACATCTTCAAACATAGTAGCGTTTTTACAGGCCGGATATCATTTTACCAAGGATGAAAAGTATAAGAATAAAATTCTTGATTTATTTGAAAATCACGGTTATCTTGAAAATCTAATGAGACCAATGGTAGAAATTGGTAAAGTAGCTGAAGATAACGAAGATGGTAAAATAGAGAGTTGGGCAGAAATGTTATCTGATTCTTGGAATCATTCAGATGATGAAATGTATTTTTGCGGTTATTGGAGTTTATATCCATATGCGCTTAATGATACATTAAAATTACATTATAGAGAATCAATCAGAGATCATTGGGAGATCGAACGCCCAGAAAAAGAACCTGTTATGAATTTAACATACGCAATGACAGGCGCTAAAGATTTTGATCTTGATGAGATTATTTGGTGGCTAAAAGAACATCCGATTGATCACACCAATTGGAGAATCGAAAACTCTCATCGACATGATATTGAAAGGCTTCCAAATAATTTTCGTGAGCAGTATACAAAAGAAGTCTTGTCTCCCGCGGAAGTTGGAGTAAGAAAACATAATGCTAATCGATTTACTTTAGACCATTTAGGGAGTGGAAGCAGTGCTGAAACTCCGGGAGATATCTGGCTTATGCCATATTGGATGGGGCGATATCTTGATGTTATTTCTGCGCCTATAACACAGTAAAAAATTAATAGAAATTTTTGTCCAATTGTTTTGCAACATATAAAAGTCGCTTAGTTAGAATTTGTGCTTCTGCATAACTTGGATTTTTTGAATGCCATGCTTTCCATATATCTTGTAATTCGGAAACTATTTGGTGGTCTTGGATATTGCTATATTCTTCTAAAAACTTTTTAACTGCAGTTGGTTTATGATTTACATAAATTCCCTTTGCTTCAAGAGATAGTTTGACAAGGGTCATACTATTCCATATAGTTGTAAAAGCAAGATGATCTCCGGCAACAATCGGTTCAACTCCAATGGGAGTATTTCGAACTAATTCTGTGTAGTTCCTTTCATTTCCTTTACAGTCATCAACTAACCTTTTTAAGTTTTCAAATAATTTTGGCCAAGAGTTCCTGGCATCTCTTTTCAGTATTTCTCTTATCCCGGATTTCTCGGGATATAGATCCTCAGTAATTTTACCTTCCTGAAATGCTTTATCGGCCATGATCAATAGTTCATCAAGATGTACCATTTCAACTTCTTCTGGAGAAAATTTATCCATTGCAGCTTTTATTTCTCCCATTGGTATTGAATGATTAACAAGACTATATATAAATAAAGGTCTATTTGGGCAAGCGTCAATAAAATCCTTCATTGTTTGGTATACATCATCACCTTTATGAATACCTTCACCACAAAAAATGTATGGTTTTCCACTGCCAATCTCGTGTGTTTCAAACGCTGATTCTCCCATTCCTCTTACAAAACCAATTGAGTTTGGTAATTCTTTCTGCAACTGATCATAAAAGCCTGGTATGTCAACCTCCTGCCACCAATCTCTATCATTCCAATTAGTCATATGTACGGTGGTCAATCCACAACTTTTCATATACTCATCGGTCATTTTGAGAAACTTAGATGGATCGGGATGTAAGTATGGATATGTGTAAGTTGCACCAGCAGGACCAGCAACAAAGTAATCATTTGGCCCCATATTCTCAAGATAATATTTAACTGTACCTGGCATAAGATCATAAGCTAATGGCAAAAATCCCCAATTGTATTTGAAACTTCCTCTGGCAGGATCCGCCCAATCTTTTACAACATGATCATTCATAAACCAAGAAGCATCTCCATCTGTAGCCATGTATGCTATGTAAACTTTATTTTCTACAGCCAAACTTTCTTTTTTTATTTTCCTCTGTGAAAATACATTCCCCTCTGGAAGTGGAATACTGGAATGAACAGTTAAATTAGGAGTATAAAGGTTACACATTCCATAATGGCCAAATTCAGATGATAAACCTATTGCTTCGTGTTCTTTATCCCGAACACAGTGCCAACCCATTACAATTGCTCCCTCTGGTATTGATGAATATATTTCACGAACCAAATTGTAATCGCTTTTATCTCTTTCTGATGATGAAAGATCAAATGAAAAGATATTGTGGGCCATTATATAATCTCGATTCTTTTGAGTGGAAGTTGGCCAATGTGGGTTATGAACACAAAGTGCAGCGAGAATTTTTTGATTTGACTTTGGTAGAAGATCGGTCATTGCAGATTTATATATCTCAATTCTATCTACTCCCTCTCCAGTAATCGACTCTTTTAGGGATAATCCAAATTCTTTCATTAAAGGTTCTAAACTTGGGGCGATTGGTAGGAGATTTTTTTCTGCTCCGATTGTTGTAGCTATGTTAAGAGTATGCGGACTTCCAGGATTATATAAAATATAGCCATTGATCTCATTTGAAAATTTTCTTAGTAATTCATTTATATCTGAGAGTACTTCGTTATCGATATTGAATTCTTCTTTATAATAATCTAGCCAGAATTTATCTTGTTCTGTTTCAAGGTAGTAGATTCTAGTTTCTTTCCTATTAACTAATCCCTGAAAACAAGAAAGCATGTTCCTTTCCTCCCAAGATAAGTCCTGATCAAGTTCTAAGACATACAATTTTGTTGGTGGGGAACCACCGGGCATTGTGCGACTTTCTTTCTCTTCACTTGTACTACAACCCATGATCAAAATAAATAGGAATGGAATGATAACAGTAAGATTTCTTTTTATGTTAGAAAAGAGAGATGGAGTGCTGGAATAGAGTAGTGTTGAAATGTTTTTCATCTAAATACTCCTTATTCAATTTACAAATTTACTTTTCCTCTCTTTGATTTCCACCAAAGATAATAAGTTAAAATCGCACTTACCAATGACATAGATACAAGTAAAATTAAAACTGGAACTATTGATTGATCATACTTTGTATATAACCATCCAATAATCTCTTCTTGAAAAATTGGTCCAATTGATCCTGTTCCATTAATTATTCCTGCAGCAACAAGGGCCCCTTTTTTATTGCCCACATCAATCGCACCAACTCCAGAAATTAAAGAATCCGGTCCATAGAGCATGAATCCAGCTAATCCCATAGATATGGTAAAGAACATTAAGTCATTCGCTCCTTTTACATACATGAGTATAAATGCCAGAGCCATTAAGCTAAGCATTAACGCTGAGAGCAAAGATCGCTTACCTTTAAAAGTTTATCTGATGCATAACCTGCGAATAGCACCCCAGCGAATCCAGCTAGGTCGAAAACGGTAGATAAATATCCAGCATTGCTAGCTTCAATATCAAAATTCTTATTCAAGAAAAAAGGAACCCAGCTCCACAGAGCATAACGTAAAAATTTAATGCTAAAGTAAATTAGACCCATTGTTATGACTGTTGACCAAACATCTTTTGACCAACCTAGTTTTGAAGAATCGTCTAAACTTGATTTAGAATGTGCAGTATTACACAATGTTTCGTCGTTATCATCTTCAATTGGATCGAGACCAACATCTTCTGGACGATTTGGATGTAAAACTAATACAACACTCCAAATTATTAGAAGAATTAAGGAAGCACCAAAGAAAGACCATCTCCAGCCAAATTCTCCTAACATGAATGCTGCAAATGATGTTGAAACTACAGAACCCACTTGATAACAAGTAGCCCAGAAACCAAGAATAGTTCCGCGCTTGTCTCTTTTGAACCAATAAGCAAGTGAACCTATACAACCTGGCCAACCTGTGCCTTGAGCTAATCCATTAATTGAGAGAAAGAGAAAAATTGTCCAAAAGCTATTTGAAATTCCAAAGGCAAAATTACAAACTAGGGATATTCCCATGCCTACTACTAATAATAGTTTTGGTCCCAGCTTTCGTCCAAAATATGCGCTCGAATATTGACCGACCATATATGTAACTAAATAGGCAGTACCAAGATGAGCTAAATCAAGTGCAGTAAAACCTAATGAATCTGCAAGCGGACTCTTAACAACATAGAATGCTTTTCGTGCAAAGTAGTATCCAACATATGCTAACCAAGTCGCACTAAATATCTTGATTTGCCAGGTACGGAGGGAACTTTTCTCACCCAGAAATTTCTTTATCAAACTATGCCTTATTTAATCCTTACTTTTAGCATAAGGGATTGCAATCTTATTAAGCCAATTTACAAACTCAAGCTGTCTAATAGAGTCTGATAATACATCTTCATCTATTCCATATTTCCATCGAAGATCTTTTCGACCATTATCATTAAAAACTTTCTCCAAGTCATTTACATATGTCATTAATTCATCACGGTTTTCAAAATAATTCTGATCAATTAATTTTTCTTCCCGTGCAATAATTAATCTGGCGACTTCATGTAGGTCATATTCTGGATGGTACTGAGGACCCCAAAAAATTCCATTTTTATATTTTACTGAAACAGATTGAACTCTAGTAAATTCATTTGATGCCAACCATTCACCACCTTCTGGAAGTTTTGTTATTTCATCGTCATGACTAATAAACCCATCAAATACTGGAGGTTTTCCTTCGTACATGGGATGTCTTAATCCTTCTGGAGTGAGATATATTTTTCTAGCCAATCCCATTTCTCTCCCTTTAGGATTAGGTTTGACATCTCCACCAGCTGCATACACAGCAATTTGTGCAGCCCAGCAACTTCCAAACTGCGGCACACCGACCTCGTAAGCCACTTTGCATAAATCGACCATTTTTACCACTCGCTCATCATGATCATGATATACAGTTAAATTACATCCGGGCCACAGTACACCATCGTATTGTTTAATTTCTTCTTCATTCGGTAAGTTAACTCCAGAGTCACTAGAATAAAAAATATCGTAAGTAGCATCCGGCATATGTTGAAGAAGCAGTTTAGCGTATAACTCCCCAGCTTTCATCATTCCAACATCGTCAAATTGATCTCGGCTAGGTTTTGGATAACCATCAATTATAATAAAGTTCAATTGTTTCATTGGCTAACTATCCCTTAAATTATCAACAATGGAAGGTAATTTAATGTAATCATCAAAGTACGCATCAGCACGATTTCTATCGCTACCTCGATCAAGTGCTGCCAGACAAAGAATTGAATGCATACCCATTTTTTCTGGACCAAAAATATCGTTATGCTCTCTATCTCCGATATGGACTATTTCGTCAAACTCAACTCCTAATCCATCTTTAGCAGCATCGAACACGCACTGGGCTGGTTTTGAACATCCTACCTCATCGGAGAAAACAAATGTTTCAAAATATGGGAGTAAACCTTCATCTTCTAATAGTTTTCTCAATGATCTTCCAGGACTAAAAATGGCATCAGAAATAACACCAAGTTTATAGTTTTCACTTAATCTTTTGATTGCTTCGTGCACACCCGTTACAAAGTCAGGACGAAATTCAAGTTCCATCTCCTCATGAAGTCTTACAAGTTCATCCATTTCATTTTCTGGAAGAGATGTATCTAATCCTTTCATGACAATTTCAAGTCGTTCTTTAACAGACCAAGTTACATGATGGTCATGCCACACTTTTCTAAATGCAGCATCTTGCGCATCGTAAGATGAATTGACTAAATCAAGAGAGACTTCTTTATGTCGGTTTATAAAATTATAAACTAGTTCTCTTCTTTCAATTGCTTTAGTTGGTCTTCCAGCAGCTTTTCGTTTTGGTTCATCAGAATCGTCAATAAAGACAGTATCCCAAAGATCAAATGTAATAGCTTTGATCATGATATTATAGTTCCTTTAAAGTAGATTTTCAATTATTTGTTTGATATCCCCTTTTACAACTGGTTTTGGATTCAGGGGACAGCAAGGATCACCAAGTGCGTATTCCTCAATTCCTGCGATATCTTCTGTTTTAACTCCAATTCCTTTTAAGTCAGTTGGCATTCCGACTTTTACCAACCATTTTTCAATCTCTGAAATAACCGCATTTGCATCATTTGTTGTATTAAATATAGGACCTAACTCTGCTAATTTTTCATTAACTTTTTCATCAGAAATATTGAACTTCATAACCTCAATGAGTACTGCTGCGTTTGCGAGTCCATGGTGAGTATCATAAAATACACTTAGCGCATGAGCAATTGAGTGATTTATACCAAGTCCTTTCTGAAATGCAGTAGCACCCATAGCCGATGCCATAAGCATTTCTCCACGTGCAGCAAAATTACTTCCGTCTTCAACCGCAATTGGTAAATACTTGTAACAACGATAGATACCTTCCTTTGCCAATCCATCAGCAAAAGGATGAAACGTATCCATAATGTATGCTTCCAAATTATGAACGAAAGCATCAACGCCAGTAGCAGCAGTTAGTTTCGGAGGAAGTGATTCTGTTAATTCTGGATCGAGTAAAGCAATATCCGGCATCATCTTTGGAGAGAAAATAATTGTTTTTTTGTTTGTAGCTTCCACAGTGATAACACTGCTTCTACCAACTTCACTACCAGTACCAGCTGTTGTAGGGATTGCATAAAATGGAGGCATTTCATTGACAATGTATTTATCTCCACCTTTTGTATCATCCAACAACTCTAAGGATTCGTTATGAGCTACCGTGACTTTTATTGTTTTACCTACATCAATTGGTGAACCTCCACCAAGAGCAACAATAAAATCACACTTGTTTTCTTTGTAGATGTTAGTTCCTTGAATCACATTTTGTTCTGTAGGATTTGAGACTACATCACTGTAACTGTAAATCTCAATACCTTCATTTGCAAAGAGTGATCGAAGTTTTTCTGCCAATCCAACCTTCTCAATTCCTTGATCAGACACAAGCAAACCTTTTGAATAACCTTGTTCTTTAATAATCTTTGGCAGATCAATTAAAGCACCCGGGCCATATTCCATCCTGGTTGGGAAACTATATGTGTGACGTAATAGTGGCATTGGATTTCTCCTTAATAGTTCAAAAAAATTTAATGTTTAATTTTTAGATGAAAAGATTTTGGTCTTGTCAAATGTTCGTATCCTACTTGAGATAGCGAACATCCCCTTCCAGAATCTTTAACTCCAACCCACGCAAGATGTGGATCTAAATAATCACAACGATTCATGAACCAAGTTCCAGTATTAACTTTATCACCAATTCTGATTGCTGCATCTTCATCTTCAGTCCAAATAGAAGCAGTTAATCCAAATGGACTATCGTTCATTAATTTAAGAGCTTCCTCGTCGTCTTTTACTTTCATAATGCCAACAACCGGTCCAAAACTTTCTTCATACATAACATCCATACTGTGGTCAACATTTACTAGAACTTGTGGAGCTAAGTAATTTGTCCCATCCTTAGCTTCTGGAAAAAGTGATTCATCAATTAGGGCATTAGCTCCGGAGTCAACTGCATCTTTAATATGCTGTCTAACTAATTCAGCACCACTCCTTTTTGCTACTGGGCCAAGCGTGGTTTCTGGGTCTAGTGGATTCCCAAGTTTATATTTTTTTGTGAGTTCAGTAAATCCCTCAACAAACTTTTCATATACTGATTCATGAACATAAATACGTTCTATTCCACAGCAAGATTGACCAGAGTTAAAAAATGCGCCATCAACGAGATTTTCGACAGCATAATTTAAATCTACATCTTCTCTAACATATGCAGGGTCTTTTCCTCCCAATTCTAAACCAACACCTATAAATCTTTCGGCAGCAACTTTTTGGATTTCATAACCACCTTTTACCGACCCAGTAAAAGCAACAAATGAAATCCTAGAGTCTCTGATCGTATTTGCTGTATCTTCATGAGATAGATGAAGGTATTGAAATAGTCCTTCAGGTAAATCAGCTTTTTTGAAAGCATCTGAAAAACGCTCGGCAACTAATGGAGTTTGAGCCGAATGTCGGAGTAATACCGCATTACCAGAAAGAAGTGCAGGAACAATACTGTTAACTGCGATAAGAAATGGATAATTCCATGCCGGAACAACAAACACAATTCCAAGAGGTTCACGCTTAATGTATCTATTAAATCCTTCTTTTTTTTCTACCAACACATCCTCAAGTGAATTTTCGGCAATATCTGCCATTCCTTTTGCGCGTTCAATGGTTCCATTAACTTCAAAAGGAGAATAAGAAATAGGGCGCCCCATTTGCTTGGTTAGTTCTTCACTGATTTTTTCTTTTTCACTTTTGAATGCTTCAATAAACTTAATAATGTAAGTTTTTCTTTCTGAGACTGATTTGTCTTTCCATTCTTTCTGTGCTATTGATGCTGCAGCCAATGCTTTCTCAATATCATCTTGAGAGTGCATCTTTATTTCATAACAAACAGTTCCATCAATTGGAGATATGACTTTCAATTCGGTAGACATTGGGAATTCCTCTAGAAAAATTTAAACAATTCTATATCATCATAATTTTATGCAATCGTTTGTCCAAAATAATGTTAAAGCGTTTTATAATCAATATTGTTGATCAGATATTTCATTTATTTTTCTCAAATAAAGATTTTTCTCATTTCCAAAACTACATTTAATCTAGAAGGATTGTATTTGATCTTGAACAAACGTTTGAATAACTTAATCTATAATAGTTTATATATTTTATTAATAGAAAAATCTAATCGATTTTGGATTGATACGTTATAATAATTCAATTACAATTTAGAATGAGAAAAAAATGAAATTTAGATCCTTATTACTACTATTCATAATTATAATAGTTACGAGTTGTGACAAAACTGTCAAAGTCTTACAAGTTCCTGGAAGGGATCAATACTGTAAAATTGATTTGGATGGTGTTTCTGTTCTACCAAGTGGCCGATATGCTACACCCGTTGGAGATTTATTGAGAATTACAAATGATCCATACGGTATGGCCGTTTCACCTGATGGTAAAAAGGCAGTAACTTTGCACAATGGTGTGATTACATTAGTAGACTTAAAGTCCTTGGATGTAGTTCGAGTACCAAGTTATGATAAGGAAATTAAATCACCCTTACCAAACGGATCATTTATTGGTGTCGCATTCTCTGCAGATTCTAGAAAGGTCTATCTTAGTGGTGGCAACAATGGGGAAGTAATAGTTTACGATGTAGATAAATTAATAAAGCTTAATTCTTTCACTCTTAATGGGGTTGCAGATGGAGTGGACTATCAAGACAGTTTTACTTCCGATTTAATATTGAATGAAAGCAAAAATGAATTGTTAGTCCTTGATAGAGGAAATTTCAGAATGGTAAGAATGGAACTACCTTCTGGAAAAATTACCGCATCAATAAAAGTTGGACGACAACCTTTCGGATTGGCATTAAGTCCAGACAAAAAGCAAGCTTTGGTAGCAAATGTGGGTTTGTATTCCTATCCTTTAGTTGAGGGTGCCACACCAGAAAACTATGACTCATTGAGAATTCCATATCACCCATATGGTCATAATACAAAAGAATCTATTGAAGGGACAATTGTCGAGGGAAGAAAGATACCTGGACTAGGAAGCCCACTTCATCCCGATGCTATGAGTGTTTTCACAATTGATTTAACAACTAATAAAGTAACAAAGAAATTTAAAACTGGTTATCAAATTGGGCAGACCGTTGAAGAAGCAGAAGTAATAGGAGGTGCGAGCCCTAATTCTATAGCGGTAGGAGAACAGTATGCATATGTAACTAATGCTACAAATGACAATATCGCAATTATTGATCATAAAAAACAAGAAATCGTCGATCATATTCCTATTCTAATTGACGAAAGAATTGATAAACTTAGGGGATCCTTACCATTCGGTATTACAATGGATAAAGAAGAAAAAACTCTATTTGTGGCGCTACTTGGTTTTAACGCGGTAGCAGTCATTGATATTCCAACAAGATCAACAAAAGGATTAATCCCATCAGGTTGGGGACCAACAAGGGTTGAGTTATCAAGAAACGAAGATTATATATATATAATAAGTTGTAGGGGGCTAGGTGCGGGACCAAATGGAGGAGAAGGTTTTGTGAGCCCTGAGCAAGGCCATTATGTTGGAGATATTCAGTTAGGAAGTTTTCAAAGAGTAAGTATGCCAACAGATGATGAACTAGCTGATTATACAAAACAAACAATTGATAACACTTTTATTGAAACAGACTATACAGATGATGGTAAAAATCCATTGACACCATTGCCAGGTTTGAGACAGAGTCCTATAAAACACGTTGTATACATTACTAAAGAAAATAGGACTTATGATGAGGTATTTGGTCAATTAAAAAACGGAGTAGGTGATAGTTCGCTTGCAAGATATGGTGTAAACAATGAGTATACATTACCCGAATCTTATAAAAAGGATTTCCCCAATTTAAGAATTTCACCCAATCATCACAAAGCAGCAAAGCAATTTGCGTTTTCAGACAATTATTATTGTGACAGTGATGCTTCTGTACATGGGCATCATTGGCTTGTTGGTGTTATTCCCAATGAATGGGTGGAGAGCAATGCTAGTACAAGCAAAACTGCTATGCCTTTTTCAAAAGCAGAAGGACGACGATTTCCCAAGACAATTGGAAGTGTGGATCCGGAAGACTATGCGGAAATTGGAGGAATTTGGGAAGCGCTTGAAAGAGAGAATGTTGAGTTTTACAATTTTGGGCAAGCTAATGAAAGTGGTCACGAAAGAGAGGAATGGTACGATACAAGTACTGGTGCTGCTCATGGAGTCATGATCCCGATGCAGAATGCTCTTTTTAAAAGAACAAGCCATAATTATGCTGGTTACAACATGAACATTCCCGATCAATATAGAATGGATCAATTTGAAACTGAGTTCACTAAGAAATGGATAGATGGAGATGAAGAAATGCCTCCATTAGTTACTGTAATGATACCAAATGATCATGGTGCTGGAATTAGACCAGAGGATGGATATCCTTATCCCCATTCATTTATGGTTGATAATGATCTTGCAGTTGGAAGAATTCTTCATTTTCTATCAAGAACCAGATACTGGAAAGAAATGCTAGTTATTATTACCGAAGATGACCCTCAGGGAGGAGTTGATCATGTGGATGCACATCGTTCCATCCTTATGATGGCTGGACCTTATGTTAAGAAAGGGTATGTTTCACATACACATGCAAATTTCGGTGCAATACTTAAAACCATTTACAATATCCTGAACGTGCCTTATGTTAATCATTTTGATGTTACTGCTTCTTTGCTTGATGACTTTTTCACGGATAAACCGGATTTTACTCCTTATACATTAGAGCGACACGACTCTAGAGTATTTGATGCTGAATTATCTATGAAAAAATATAACAAAACAATTGATTGGCGCAAGATTGAGCAGGGACCTCCTATGGATGATGAATATGAAGCAAGAGAAATTCATTATAAAAATGATACTGAAGATTAAGATTTATAGGAGTGAGGGATGAACAATAGCAACCAATTGTCTAGAAGAATTTTTATTAGTAAAGTAACTGCTGCTACTGCAGGAATAGCAGTTTCTGGATTATCGGCAAGTACAAGTAATAATTATATAAGCAATATTGAGACTTCAGCTCCAATTGATCCATGGGTACAAACAAGCGATAGGAAAATACTCATTGGTATTGTTGGTGGAAGGTTTGGGGCGACATTTGCATGGCATCAGCACCCTAATTGTTCAGTTGAGGCTGTAAGCGACCTGATTGAGAAGAGAAAGAATAAATTAATTGAAGTAACTGGATGTAATAAAAGTTATGAGTCTTTAGAAAAACTAGTACTTGATGATAACTTGGATGCCGTTGCTGTTTTCACCGATGCTCCTAGTCATGGTAAGCATGTTGTAGAAGTTTTAAAACATGGCAAACATTGTATTGTGGCTGTCCCGCTATCTTTTACACTAGATGATATTCAAATGGTAAAAGAGTGGAAAGAGAAAACGGGCCTTAAAGTCATGATGGCTGAAACAAGTTGTTATCATTCAGACTTATATAACGCAAAGTTAATTTATGAAAAGGGAATGTTTGGAAAAATTGTTTATTCTGAAGGTGAGTACTATCATCCGAATGTAGATACAGCGTGGGGATTTAAAGAATGGAGAAACGCCTTACCGCCAATGCTATATCCTACACACGCGACAGCTTATTATATTGGAGTAACCAGACAAAGATTCACATCTGTTTCTTGTCTTGGGTTCAAAGGAGATGCTAAACGATATAAGAATAATGAATACAACAATCCCTTTTCAAATGAGACCGCATTATTCGAGACTAGTGAAGGAGGTATGTCAAGAATAAATGTTTTCTGGGGTGCAGAAGGGGCTCATGGCGAAACTGGTCGGTTATTTGGCGAATTTGGAAGATTTGAAAATAATGTTCTACATATTGGAAAGGGAATAGGTGCCAAATACGAAGGAATTGGAGATCGAACTAAAATAGAATATAACGATAACCGTCCACCACTTCCTGACGGTTTAAGTCTTGGAGGGCATGGTGGTTCTCATGGATATCTGGTAAATGAATTTATTATGTCCCTAATTGAGGATCGTGAGCCATTAATTGATGTTTACGAAGGAATTGCAATGACTGTTCCAGGTATTGTAGCTCATCAATCTGCATTAAAAAATGGAGAACGGCTTAGAATTCCAAAATTTGAATAATTTAAGAAAATCACCAAAAAATTTTAGGCATTTTTGATTTTATGCAAACGTTTGTCTAAATTTGAGAAATCGATTTCTCAACAATATTTTAAACATTATTAGATGAAAAAATCTAAACTATTCCTTGTTTATATTTTAATATTTCTTTTCAGTTGTAACCAAGAAGAATATAAGACAAGTACAAGCAATCTCGATTCAATTCTCGCTATTTTTCAAGATTCATCTTCCAATAAAGTGTTGATTGCCGCTCATAGGGCAATGCATACAAAATACCCGGAAAATTCGTTAGCAGCTTTTCAGCATGCAATCGATTCAGGAGTTGATATAATTGAAACAGACATTAGAATGACGAAAGATGGAAAATTAATTCTAATGCACGATAACACACTTGACCGCACTACCACGGGAAAGGGAAAAGTAAACGATTATTTATTCACTGAATTTGAAAATTTGGAATTAAAAAAAGATTCGGATGATCCTAATAAATACAAAATTCCTTTGGCCGAAGAAGCTCTTGATTTAGCATACGGGAAAGTCATGGTCGATTTAGATATTAAGGGGGTTTATGTAAAAAGTTTAGTTGATTTGGTCCATAAAACTAAAACTGAAAAACAGGTAATCTTCTTTGATAGTGAATTTGAAGTTTTGGATTCAGTTAGAATGCTTGACTCTACCCTTATGATTATGCCGCGTGCATATTCTTTAGAGGATGTGAAAGAGATCATTGAAAGATATCATCCCCCAGTCATTCACATTGATCCCAGTTTCTACACTGAAGAAGTTGTTAATTTAATCAAATCGAGTGGAGCAAAAGTTTGGATCAACGCTCTTGGTTTTGCAGATGCAAAAGCTTTGATAGGGCTTGTTGATACTGGGTATGCGCCTTTGGTGGATGGAGGAGCAAATATAATTCAAACAGATAATCCCCTTATATTGCATCAATATCTTACCAATAGAAAATTGAAATAATTATAAAATGAAAACAAATAATATTTAATGGAGATTTACATATGAAAAAATTTATAGTAATATTTACCATATTTGTCTCAATGTCAGTGTCGGCACAGATATATTCAGATATGCCTTACCTGCAAGATTATGCTGATAAATATGAATTACCTGAAGAATTTAAGGATAGTGATCTTTTGCAAGTCAGAAGTGATCGAAACAAATTCATTAATATTTTATCTTCTGAAAATCTGCTTCAACCATGGGAAAAGACGATTAACAAAGATTTGCGATACAGACCTCTTCAAGATATGAACTTATTAGCAATTGAAAGATATGAAGATCAATTTATGTTTTTAACTGATGAAGCTGTTTTCAGCAATGCTTTTGCGGGCAAGTTTTATGTGTATCATGGATTGAAAAAGCCATCAAAATTTGCCATGGCTAATAATTTTACTACGTTAGTTGCTGGAGATGAAAAGTTAGTACTGATCCAAAATGGAGAAATTGTATGGAGTGAGCCTTTTGCTGGATCAAATACCATAAAAATTATATTTGATGAGTCTGGGAAACGATTCCTGATCTTAACTAGTGATGCATTGTATCAACTTCAATGCCCGGAAAAGGAATTGTCCAAAGTCTACGAAGGTAGTGACCTGACAGCACTTGCAGTAATGGGTGACAAGATCGTAGTCGGCACTGAAGACGGTGTGTTAACCTTGGATGGAAAAAGTTTTGCAGCAAGTGAAATCAATCAAAAATTACCTTGTACGGAAATCACTGATTTAGAAAACATAGACGGAATCCTTTGGTTTGGATCAACATACGGTGCATTCAAATTACGTGAAGACGGAAAATATGATTATTACGCTTCGAAACGATGGTTAGTTGATGATGAAGTAGTGGATATAGCTAAAGGTCCCGAAAATAGTGTTTTAGTACTAACTAAAAACGGGATGAGTAAAATCTATTTTGTTGAAATGACTCTTGCTGAAAAAGCTGAGTATTTCCAAGAAGTTCAGAGATTAAGACATGTACGATATGGTTTTACTTCATACTTAGGTCTTGAGAAACCAGGAGATTTGTCAACAGGATTCTACAGAGACACAGATAATGATGGCCTTTGGACGTCTATGTATCTTGGTGGCGAAATATTGAGATATGCTGTTACTAAATCAGAAGATGCAAAAAGAAATGCCTATGAAGCATTTGAAGCGATGGAAAGACTCACAGAAATTAGCAGTGTACCAGGATTTCCTGCACGAACATATGAACGTGATGGATATCAATCGAGCGATACAGATCCCAATCTGCCGGAAGATAAAAAGATATGGCGATTAACAGATGATAAGCTTTGGCGATGGAAATCAACAACGAGTAGTGATGAATCATGCGGACACTTTTTTGTGTATGCACTTTTTGCCGAGCTTGCACCAGATAAGGAATGGAGAGATCGAGCGATACACCAAATCAAAATAGAAATGGATCACATAATTGAAAATGATTGGTATTTAGTTACATGGAATGGTGAGGTTACTCAATGGGGAAGATGGAATCCAGAATATGTGAATAAATTTTCGATTCATACTGGTGACCGAAGACTCAATTCCACACTAATTTTAGCTTTCCTACAAACTGCTTATCATTTTACCGGTGACGAAAAGTATAAAGAAAAAGCTTATGAACTAATCAATGATCATGGATACGGAGATAATGCTGTACTTCCTGCTTCGGTCATTGGTTATGTTGAAGGTGAAAACCTTAGTGATTCTTGGAATCATTCAGATGACGAAATGTATTTTCTTACTATTCCAGCATTTGTTAAATACGCTTTTACAGAAGAAGAAAAAGCGAAATATTTTGAAGCTGTGAAAAGCCATTGGGAGATTGAGAGAGAAGAGAAAAATCCATTATGGAATTATTTATATGCGATGAGCGGAGGAAAAGAAATAGATTATGAAGAATCAGCTTGGTGGTTAAGAGAATTTCCAATGGATCTAATTGGGTGGAGTGTTCAAAATGAGCATCGCAAAGATCTTGTTAAAGTTGAGCCAAACTTTAGGGAAAGAGAATACTCAGAGGTGCTTCCAAGAGACGAGAGAAGAATGCACCTTCACAATAACGCATTTTTAAATGATGGTGGTGAGGGTGGCAGAAGAGAATATCCACCTTACTTATACCTGTTCCCATATTGGGCTGGTAGATATGTTGAAGCAATTAGTGCACCAATGGTTAGGTAGTATTGAAACAGAACTTGGGATTTACTAGTTACAATAATTAATATAAAAGACCTTAGTTAAGAAGGAGATGAAGTTTATGAAATATAAAAGGCTAGGAATTTTTAGTGTTTTAATGTCAATAACACTGATTGGTCAGACTTATACCGATCAACCATATATTCAAGACTACGCAGACAAATTTGAAATAAGTGAGAATCAGAAAAACCTTGAGATGATGCAAGTAAGAAGTGATCGAAATGATGTTATGAGTATCCTTTCATCTGAAGGTCTTTTTCAACCGTGGGAGAAAAAAATTGCAAAGGATAGATTTTATAGACCATTTGCCGACATCAAGATCTTAGCAATTGATAGATATGAAAATCAATTTGTTTATCTAACTGACGAAGCAGTATTTAGCAATTCATGGGCTGGTAAGTTTTATGTTGAGCATGGATTAAAAAATCCAACTCAATTTGTTTTGGCACATAATTTTACAACTCTTGTCGCTGCTGAAGGAGAGTTTGTAATTGTCCAAGATGGAAAGACTACTTGGAACAAATCTTTAAATGAATTTTAAACCTATAGAAATCATTTTTGACGAGAATGAAAAACGATTTTTAATACTAACAAAAGATGCATTATATGAACTTCAATGTCCTGAAAGAGAATTAGAAAAAGTTTATGATGGAAATAATTTGACTTCTTTAGCAGTTAAAGATTCCAAAGTTTTTCTTGGAACTATTGATGGGTATTTAACTTTGAACGGAAAGGACTTTACTCCGAGTAAGATAAACCAAAAATTACCTTATACAAATATTACAGTAGTTAAAAATATAGAAGGGACAGTTTGGTTTGGTTCTAAAAAAGGGGCATTCAAGTTGCGTGAAAATGGTAAATATGATTATTATGCATCAAAAAGATGGTTGGTTGATGATGAGGTTTTAGATATTGCTAAGGGACCAGAAAATAGTGTGCTTGTTTTAACAAAGACAGGAATGAGTAAAATTAATTTTATTGAAATGACCCTTGCTGAAAAAGCAGAACACTATCAAAAAATTCAAAGGTTGCGGCATATTAGATATGGATTAACTGCGAATCCATCATTTAGTAAACCTGGAGATGTCTCAACCGGAATTTATTCCGATACTGATAATGATGGACTTTGGACTTCAATGTATTTGGCCGCTGAATTATTCCGCTATACGGTAACAAAATCAGAAGATGCAAAACTTAATGCTTATGAAGCTTTTGAGGGGATGGAAAGACTTACCGATATTACAGGTATTAATGGTTTTCCTTCCAGATCTTATGCAAAAGATGGTTACGAACAGGGGTTAAGCTCAAATGGATTTTCAGAAGAATGGAGAAAAGAATGGGTAAAAAAGAATGGTCGGATCTGGCGTTTAACGGAAGATAAAAGATGGAGGTGGAAATCAAGTACCAGTAGTGATGAATCATGTGGTCATTTTTTTGTATATGCACTATTTGCGGAATTGGCTCCAGATAAAGAATGGAGAGATAGAGCTATTCGTCAAATAAAAATTCAGATGGACCATATAATTGATAATGATTGGTACCTGGTTGATTGGAATGGAAAACCTACAGCTTGGGGGAGATGGAATCCTGAATATGTAAATAGTTTTCCAATAAATGTTGGTGATCGTAGATTGAACTCCACTCTAATTTTAGCATTTTTACAAACCGCATATCATTTCACAAAAGATGAATTATATAAGGAAAAAGCATACGAATTAATCAACGAACATGGATATGATGAGAATGCTAATCGACCAGCATCAGTAATTGGTTATGTGGAAGGCCAAGATTTAAGTGATACATGGAATCATTCAGACGATAGAATGTATTTCCTTACAATTCCGGCATTTGTTAATTATTCATTTACAGAAGAACAAAAACAAAAACATTTTGAAGCTGCAAGAAGTCATTGGGATATTGAACGTGCCGAAAAAAATCCGCTGTGGAATTTCCTTTATGCTATGGTTGGTGGGAAAGATTATGATTTAGATGATTCGATATGGTGGCTTAAAG
This sequence comes from uncultured Ignavibacteria bacterium, assembly GCA_963751695.1. Lineage (GTDB taxonomy): Bacteria > Bacteroidota > Ignavibacteria > Ignavibacteriales > Melioribacteraceae > SZUA-22. Next base: position 141,640 of record CAVVVP010000004.1, read on the forward strand.
AATTTCCAATGGATATTATACAATGGTCGATTGATAATAGTAAAAGAAAAGACGTAGAAAGATTAGCACCGAACTTTAGAAGGCAGCAATATAAGGAACTACTGCCACCTGACGAAACTTTAGGTGGACGAGGAGGATTAAATGAATCTTCCCCTAGTGATTTCTTATTACCATATTGGACGGGAAGGTATGTGGAGACAATTAGTGCTCCAACAAAATAGTAAAAACTAATTCGAAGGAAATACTAGAGGATGAAAATCAATATTTTTTATTTGGTGATAGTAATATCTGGATTGATAATATCCTCAGAATCTGAAAAATTAATTGCAAAAAATGATAATAACATAAATAAAGAATGGAATGCAGAAGTATATCCACCTGAACATGAAATAGTTATAGATACAACTAGCGGAGCTAAGTTAATTTTTATAACTACAAATTCTAGTAAAGATAATAATTTATATTTTGATTACAATTGCTGGTTCAAAGACCTTTCAGCAATGTTTTTTACATCGAATCGTAATGGTTCTAACGAATTGTTCGCTTATGTTCCTCACACTGGTGAGCTTATTTGTATAAGTCCTAAGAATAATAATAACTACTGGTTGGCCACAGTAGATTTTGAAACATATGATGTTTATGTGCGAAACTCAGAAACTATATACGCTTGGAATGTTGAAATACAATTTAATTCTGATTCTTCCAAAGTTCAAAATGTTAGAATTAAAGAAAGTTTGATTGCAAGTGCACCTGAAGGAGTAAAATATTCTTCAGGGCTTTCTCAAAGTGCTGATCGAAAATATCTATCAGCTCTTATTGCATATAACGATAATCCGCAGCACAAAGAGATTTTATCAGTAAATATTTTATCTGGTAAATCTGAAAAATTAATGAGTTTTCAAACAGATACCGCAATTACTCATGTTCAGTTCAATAAATATAATCCAAATTTATTGCGATATTCGAGAGATGTGCCGCGAAATATTGGTATTCAGCGTATGTGGATCGTAGATATACGTAATCCAGGAGAGTCGAAAAAGATACATTTTCAAGAAACTCAAGAATCCGTAACACATGAAGACTGGTGGGTTAATGATCAACTAACATTTTGTAGTGGGTATCGCGATAATCAATATCATGTGAAGGTAATTAGTATTCATGATCAAGATGCTAGAATTCTCGGAGCTGGGTCATGGTGGAAAGAAGCGTCACCCGAAGAATTAGCTGAATACAATTGGTGGCATGCCTCCGGTTCAAGAGATGGTAAATGGGTTGCTGCAGATAATTGGCATGGTCATATTGCCATTATTGATGCAAGGACAAGCCATCTCCGATTATTGACTAAAAATCATCGTACTTATGGGATGGGTGATCATCCGCATGTGGGGTGGGCACCTGATAGTAAAAGTGTTGAATTCACATCTAATTCTAAAGGTAATCCTGATGTCTGTATTGTGTATATTCCTTTAGAAAAATGGGAAAATCCTTTTATGGATAAATAGTTGAGGATGAATTCTAAACAATAAAATAAATAGATTCTGGAATCAATAAAAATATTTACAAGATTAACTTACTTTAGGAAATTATGATGGTTAATAAAAACAAGAGAAAACTAATTACAATTCTATTTACTATTATTTTTGTGGCATCATTTGTTGGATGCAATCAGCAGAAAATAAAAAACAGAATTACTTTTGCGTCAATGATAGAAAAACAAATTACATTTTCACCCAAGAATCATGACTTGGATAACAACGATAATTTTTCACCAGACGGAAGATTTTTATGCTACGATACTCGTGCGACGGTTTACAATGATAATTTGGCAAATTGTAAATCAATAGAAAAAGTAGAAATTGAAACTGGAATTGAAACTGTTCTATGGGAACCTCCATTCATAACCGGAGATGAAGCAGCTCCAGGTGTTGCTGCTGCTTCGTATCATCCAACAGAAAATAAGGTCATCTTCATTCATGGCCCCTTTTTAGAAGAAGTGGAAAAAAGAGGTTACTACAATATTAGAAATCGTACTGCAATGGAAGTTGATGGTAATGGAAATGGAATAATCAATACCGTTGATCTTAGGGATATTAAAAATAGAATAACTACTCCAGGTGCTCACCGTGGAGGAACGCATAGACATGAATATACAAGAAATGGAAATCGGATCGGATTTACCTACGATGATATTATTATTCAAAAGTATGGACGTACAATTGGATTTATGGAACCGAATGAGCAAGCACCGAATAGGTTTTCACATTATTTTGCCTTAATTCTAAAACCTGTCGAGGAAAATAAATCTAAACCTGGGGATATTGTAAAAGCTAACGATGATTCTTGGGTAGACTCAATAGGAACGATGAGAGCTTTTATTGGGAAGGTAAAAGCAGAAGATGGTGCCAGTTTTTATAGTGATCTTTATGTAGCAGATATTCCTCTTGATCTTGATATAACAACGGCAAATTCTGGAGACCGAACTGAATATCCGACCCCACCAAAAGGTATAGCTATTCGAAGATTAACAAATGGAATGTCTGCGAGTGGTGTTGTTAGAGGATCATCGGATGGTAAGAGAATTGCTTTTATGGGAGAGGATAAAAATGGAATTGATCAGTTATTCGTTATCAAAGCTGATGGTTCAGAAGAAAATCCAAAACAAGTTACATATCTTGATTCAAGTTCAAAAGCTGTACGCTGGCATCCTTCTGGGGAATGGCTATTTGCAATTAATGACAATAATCTAATCATGGTAAATGTAAGTCGAAATGAGAAATCTGGAAAAGTGATTATGCTATCAAACGATGATAGGGAGCGGCAAGATCTTGTGGTTTCTCAAGATGGGAATAAACTTGCATATATGATTCCTACACCAACAAAAGATAGCACGGGTGAAATTCAGAAGGATACTAATGGTGATGATTATAGACAAATTTATGTGATGGATGTTGATTGGGAAAGAATAAATAACACTTTGTAATATATATCGGTAAATTTTCAATGAAACTAAAAAATCAATACCATATTTCAGTTTTAATTCTAATTACAAACCTAATTCTATTTTCAGCAAGTTCAGGACAAGAAAAACCTCCAGAAATTCCAGATGGATATTCAAGTAACTTTACTCTTAAAATTGCATATTTTCTGGGAACTTTAGATTTAGTTGAAACAAAATTTCCTGTTCCTGATAGTATCAAAGAATATAAAGACATTGTTTATAAAACAGTTGATTCAACTGAATTAAAACTTGATATCTACCACTTAAAAAGAACCCAAAAACCTGCTCCTCTGCTCGTGTTTATTCATGGAGGTGCTTGGAAGAAAGGAAAGAAACATGATTATCTCCGTTATCTTGTTGACTTTGCCGAGAGGGGATATATAACAGCTACAGTGCAATATAGATTGTCAAAGGAAGCAAAATATCCCGCCCAAATTTTGGATGTAAAAACCGCTATTAAGTGGTTAATTGAAAATAGTAGTCAATATTTCATAGATAGTTTAAATCTGGCATTAATTGGTGGCTCAGCGGGAGGGCATCTGGCAATGATGGCAGGATACACATCAAATGTTCCAAGTTTAAGTGTAGAGGGCGATTCACTAATTTATGAGAGAGTCAAAGCAATTGTTGATATTTATGGTCCCTCAGATTTAACTACTGAATATGCCATTGGGCAATCGTCAGTTAATTACTTAATTGGAAAGCCATTTGAAGAGGCTCCAGAGATATACAAAGAAGCATCGCCCATAATGCATATTTCAAGTGATGATCCTCCCACATTAATATTTCAAGGAACATTGGATGAACTTGTTCCTGTGATTCAATCAGATAGACTAAATGAAAAATTGAAAAATACTGGAGTTCCGGTTGAGTATCATAGACTTGAAGGATGGCCGCATACAATGGATTTAGCAGTTGAAGTAAATGAATATTTCCAATACTATATGAATAGATTTTTTGAAAAGTATCTTAAAATGGAGTCTAAGTAAATGAAAAATTTATACTTTTTTCTTCTGGTTCTTACCTTATCCATTTCTTGTAGTACAAATGAATCGACAGTTATCACCCTAAATAATGATTGGCAAATTCAATCAGCTGCGATTATTAAAGCTGATTCGAAAACAATAAGTTCATCAAACTTAAATACTAGTAATTGGTATACTACAAATATTCCTAAGACTGTGCTTGCAGCACTAGCAGAGAATAAAGTTTACCCAGATCCGTACTACGGTCTTAATCTTAAGAATATCCCAGGATACAGAGAAGGTAGATGGCTTGCTATGCTTGAGGATAGCCCATTCTATCCTACCTGGTGGTATAGAAAAACCTTTGTTGTTCCCGATAAATATGAGGGTAAAAAAATGGTCCTACATCTTGACGGTGTAAACTACAAAGCTAATATTTGGTTAAATGGGAATTTGATTGCTGATAGTTCAACCGTTATCGGTATGTTTCGTCGTTTTGAATTTGATGTTGAGGATGATCTTATATTCGGTGCTGAGAATGTACTTGCGGTCGAAGTTAGTGCCCCAGGTAAAGTACTAGATATCAAATATCGTACTAAGCAAATTGAAGCAACTACTGGTTGGGATGATCATAATCCACAACCACCAGATTTAAATATGGGCATCTGGAGAAGCGTCTATATCTCATCTAGTGATGCAATAGTATTGAGTAATCCATATGTGGTTACAGATCTTGATCTACCAAAATTAGATAAGGCATTTCTGAAAATCGCTGTTGACGCTGAGAACAAATCAAATGAAATAATCGAAGGGAGAATTCAAGGATCTTTTGAGAATATTAAAATTTCGAAAAAATTTAATTTGAAACCAGGTGAAACTAGGACTATTGAATTAAATTTTTATGAATTTCCTGAATTGATAATTAACAAACCTAAACTTTGGTGGCCTCATCCAGTAGGTGAGCAGAATCTTCATACTCTAAAATTAGAAGCTATAGTTAACAATAAAATATCAGATTTAAAAGAAGTGAGATTTGGTATTCGTGAAGTTGATACTTATATCAACGAAGAAGGATGGCGTGGATATCGAGTTAATGGTAAGAATATCTTAATCCGAGGTGGAGCTTGGATGACGAGTGATATGATGCTCAATTTAACAGAACACCGATATGAAGCTCTTATTAGATATGCAAGAGAGGCTAATCTAAATACACTAAGATCCGAAGGATTTTCTATTCGAGAAACTGACGAGTTTTATAATTTATGCGATGAATATGGGATATTGGTTGTGCAGCAAATCTTTGGACGCAATCTTCCTGATGAACCTCTGGCAATTGCTACGATTGAGGATATGCTGCTTCGCATAAGAAATCATCCAAGCCTAATTCATTTTCTAGGTCATGATGAAACCTTTCCGACAGAGACGCTGGATCAAGCATATCAAGACCTAATAGCAAAGTATACTCCTGAGAGAACCTATCAACCACATTCAGGGGCATTTGAAATTGAGAATCGTTTTAAAACTGGAGGAACAAGAACGGGTACCTTGGAACTTTGGACATACGCATCTCCATCACATTACTATACACATAAAGAAGACGGTGCATGGGGTTTTGCTCAATCAGGTGGTGTAGGTGGCATATTTGCTCCATACGAAAGTGTAAAAAAGATGATGCCAGAAAATGATATGTGGCCTGTAAGAAATGAAACATTTTCGTTCCACACTGTTCTTCAAGGCATAAACTATTTTGATCTTGTTCTAAAATCGCTTAAGGAACGATATGGTGAACCAACTGACATAGAAAATCTTTTAATGAAAGGTCAAGCTTTAAATTATGAGAGTGCGCGTGGAATGTATGAGGCATATGGACGAAATAAATATGATGCTTTAGGAATTACTACTTGGAAATATGATGCTGCTTGGCCAGCTGCACTAACATGGCAGTATGTTGATTGGTATTTAAATGTTGGTGGAGCTTACTATGGGGCAAAGAAAGCTTGCGAGCCCTTACATGTGCAGTACTCATATGATGATAATTCAATCTATGTGCTAAATAGTTTCCAAAAAGATTTTGAAGATTTGGTAGTATTTGCTAAAGTGTATAATTATGATTTGAAAGAAGTTTATTCTAAAGAAGCTAAAGTCTCTGTAAACGCAGATTGGAAAACAGAAGCTTTTAAAATATCGTGGCCAAAGGATCTTACTAAAACATATTTTCTAAGCTTAAACTTAACTAATTCTAAAGGGGAAGAAGTTTCAAACAATTTTTATTGGCTATCCACTTCTCCCGATATTCAAGGGAGTAAGGATGAAGTAGAAGTAAGTGATGGTTGGTGGGGTATTAAGGCAGAGCCTAAATCTTTTGCAGATTTCAAAGACTTAGAGAAGCTTCCAAGAGTCAAAATACAGAGTGAGTATAGTATTGAAGAAACCGGAGATGAAATAATAGCAAAAATTAAACTAAAAAATATTGGATCTCATTTGGCTTTTCAAGTTCACACATCATTAACTCAGGATAACGGAGATGAAATAAGTCCAACATATTGGAGTGACAATTACATTTCACTTCTTCCTAGTGAAGAGAGAGAATTAACTGCAAAATTTTCAAGAAGCGATATAGGAAATTCAAAAGAATCATTAAAAGTTGACGGATGGAATATTGAAAATTAAAAAAATAGTTGGTCGTTTAATTTTGTATGGAATCGCCATATTGATTTTAATATGTACAGTGATTACTGGCCCATACTTTTGGAACAACTGGGTAACTTATCCACGACTCGAGAAAGAGCGCTCTGCACTCTGGTCCAAATACAAAGAACCAAAAAAACAAATTCCACAGAATGAATATAAAGGTGTATTTCATATGCACACATATTGGTCACATGATAGTCGTGGAACATTGGATGAAATACTCTCAGCGGCAAAAAAGGCTAATTACAATTTTCTTTTCATATCAGATCATAAAAGAAGCAAACTTGATACTTTTCCTAGAAGTTATCATGGAGTTTACGATGATATTGTGTTCGAGGCTGGAACAGAAAGCAGTACGGGCCTAATGATTACACCGATGCGGAATACAGTTGTTGATTGGGATATGGATGAATCTGAGTTAATCCATGATTTAGTCGTTAATGGTGGATTGGTAAATTATGTTCATACTGAAGACTCCCATAATTGGGATAATCCAGATTATCAATCGATGGAGATATATAATATTCATACAGATTACCTAGATGGCAATGACAGTCGCACCTCAGTTCTTTTAAACCTTGCTATAAATAGTTCAAAATATCATCATTGGGTTTTTAGAGATATGTATGATGAACAAATAGATATTATTTCTAATTGGGATGCACTTAATAAGAAAAGAAGAATTGTTGGAGTTGCTGGAGTTGATGCTCATAATAATCAAAGCTATCGCGCAAGATATACAAGTGCTGGAAAAGTAGAATGGGTTGGGCCGAACGCTAAAACAATTGATATCGTAGAACTTGGATTAAAAGAGGCAATTTTACTTAGAGAGCCAGACGAATTTGGATGGGCTTTTAAATTTGAAGTAGATCCATATTTTATTTCATTTAATCATGTTGCGAATCATGTTTTCAGTGACACATTAACAAATATTGGAATTAAAGATAATATGATAGCTGGACATGCATTCATTTCTTTTCAAAGTTTAGCAAAGGCAGATGGATTTCAATATTTTACAATTGACACAAGCAGTAGTGTAAATGCGATTCTTGGAGATTCAGTTTCAGCTGAGACAATTTCTATCATTAAAGCTGTATCTCCGTATCCAGTTAAATTCGAGTTGTTGAAAGATGGTGATTTGATTTATTCAGAGGAAAATGTTTATCAGTTTGAATATGATCCAAATAGGGTAGCTGGCAATTATCGAGTTGTTGCTAAGCTCTTTCTTGATGACCAATGGATTTCTTGGGTGTTCACCAATCCAATCTATGCATATTAATTTAACCGGAAAAAGAATGACCTCACGAGAGAGAGTATTAACAACATTAAATCATGAAGAACCCGATAAAATTCCGATTGACCTTGGGGGAATGGCTTCTATTAGCATCATGGCGATCGCCTATAATAGACTAAAAGATGAGTTAGGGTATAACAATAACGCTACCAAGATGATCGATGTGAAGCAGCAGCTTGCTGTAATTGATCGCGAAATTCTTGATCATTTTGAAATTGATGTAATATCTCTAGAGCATTCATATTTACAAGATGATAAAAATTGGAAAGAATGGAGGTTACCTGATGATTCCAAAGTTTTAATCTCTGATGATAATTTCCCTGTGAAAAAAAATGATGAATGGGTTTTAATGGATGGAGATATTGTAAGAGCACGAATGCCTCAGTCATGCCTATATTTTGAAAGCTGCAATCCACCTTTAGAAAATGCTGTAAGCGATGAAGATATAAAAAATCATAATTGGAATATTTTAAGTGATGAATATCTTCGAACTCTCGAATATAAAGCTAAGAAATTACATGATGAAACTGATTTTGCAATAATGGGAAGTTTTGGTGGAAGCATTTTTGAAGAATCCCAATTCCTATGTGGTTATTCTAATTTTATGCTAAATCTAATGATAAATCCAGATTTAGTTGAATCGCTAATTGCCAAAATAACTGAAACACATATGATTAATTTGGAAAAGTATCTCCAAGCAGTTGGTAAATACATACAAGTTATACAAATGGGCGATGATCTAGGCATGCAGAGTGGTGGTCAAATTTCCTTAGATCAGTATCAAAAATTTATTAAACCAAGTCATAAACAGATCTATCAGCATGTGAAAAATAATTCTGATTTGTTTGTCTTTCTGCATAGCTGCGGGTCGATATATGATTTTATTCCAGATCTTATTGACGCTGGGATCGATGCAATAAACCCTGTTCAATTTAATTCTGCAAAAATGGATTCTAAAACTCTTAAAGAAGAATTTGGAAACAAAATTACTTTCTGGGGTGGCGGAGTTGATACACAAAATGTTTTACCATTCGGCAATCCAGAAGAAGTTGCTCATCAGGTCAAAGAGCAGATAAATACTTTTTCACCGGGAGGAGGATTTGTATTTGCAGCAGTCCATAATATTCAAGCAAACATTCCAATAGAGAACATACTCAGTCTATACAAAACAATTCTCAACAACCGGAATTATTAGTAATATATGACATCTGAGGTAAATAGTAGCCATACTCAAAAATCAGCATTCGCACTAATCACGATTGTATTTCTGATCTGGGGATCTATTACATCACTTAACGATGTATTAGTTCCTCACTTTAAAAATCTTTTTAAGATGAACTACACTGAAACAATGCTAATCCAATTTGCATTTTATGGTGCTTATTTATTAATGTCGTTTCCCTCAAGTTTAATTATCGATCGAATAGGCTATCAGAAAGGCATTGTCTTTGGCCTTTTGGTTATTAGTTTTGGCGGGTTACTTTTTCTACCGGCATCTTGGATTATATCATACCCTTTATTTCTTCTTGGTTTATTTACTTTAGCTTCTGGGTGTGTTGTGCTCCAGGTTGTTGCTACACCATATGTATCAGTTCTAGGACCAGTAAAAACTGCATCAAGTAGATTAAATTTTGCTGAAGGCGTAAATTCATTGGGGACTACATTCATGCCATTTCTTGGAGCATATCTTATTCTTGGGAGTTATAACTCAATTGAAGAACAAGCAGCAAAAGTACAAATACCCTACATGGGTATTGCAGTAATTATGTTTATTATGGCTATAATTTTCGCTACCATAAAACTTCCGGTTGTTCATAAAAAAAGTAAAAACAGTCATGCTGGAAATATTTTGAGATTTCGTCAGTTACGTTTAGGAGTTATAGCATTAACACTCTATGTTGGAGCAGAAATTTGTGTTGCTAGTTTTATTGTGAATTTTCTGGGTGAACCGTATATCGCAAATCTTTCAGAACAAACCGCCGCTCAATATATCCCTTTTTACTGGGGAGGCTTGCTAGTTGGAAGATTTATAGGATCAGCAATACTGCAAAAGCTTACTGCTAATTCAACCCTAGTCTGGGCATCAATGGGAGCTGGAATTTTATTAGCTATTACTCTACTAGCTAATGGTTATCTAGCAATGTGGTCAATGCTAGGAGTCGGTTTGTTTAATTCAATAATGTGGTCAAATATAATTTCACTTTCACTTAGTGGTCTAGGAGAATATAGAGTAAAAGCATCAGGCATATTAATTATGGCAGCTGGGGGAGGAGCTATTTTTCCTGTATTACAAGGTGTACTTGCTGATATCCCATCGTTCGGTATTCATAATTCCTATATTCTCCCATTGAGCTGCTATTTATTCATATTCTACTATGCTATGTATGGATACAAACCGAACACTGAGAAGTGATTAAAGTCTAGAAATGAAATTTTTCATAAAGGAGATAAAATGTTAATCCGGAAAATCATAGGAATGTTCAATTTAATAAATTTTATTGCTCTCATATTTTCAGTTGGTTCTACTGTAGATGCACAAGATGGAAAATACTTGAGGGGAGAAGTCTGGCAAAAATTTTCTATAGATGGTAAAACTGCTGATTTCTATGTATCCCTCGATGGAAATGATGACTGGTCAGGCAAATTAGATTCTCCCAACTCTTCAAAGAGTGATGGACCTTTCAAAACGATCAAACGCGCACAGCAAGCAGTCAGGGAGCTAAAAAAAGAAGTCTATAAACCGGAAGATGTTCCAATCGATGTTCGCTACGTTGGGTCACCACACACATTCGGTTCAGGAAAAGATATCCTTGTTTTAATTAGAGAAGGATATTATCAGCAAAAAGAATCATTAAAATTCTTGCCGGAAGATGGGGGGGAAAGAGTTGAAACAGAACAACCTTCTGGAGCGTTTGAGTTTCATAAACTTAAAGATCATTTTGTAACATATGCTGCTTATCCAGAAGAGAATCCAGTCATTTCAGGTGGAAGCATTATTTCTGATTGGAAAAAAGAGGGTAATATTTGGCAAACAAATACAAATGGAATTGAAGTTAAAAAATTGATTGTAGATGGTAAGGCAGAGCTTTTAGCCCGTGCCCCAAATACTGGTTATTATGTTATGCCTAAAGCCGCTAAATCAACAACTGAATTCTACTTTAAGAAAGGAGATATTAAGGCGTGGCCTGACATGGAGGAGAACAGAATTTTTATGTATTTGCGTTGGCATTATGGGATAAACAAAATTAAAGAGGTTGATGAATCAAAGGGAATGGGTGTTTTGGAAACACCTCAAGATGGAATCGTTGTCATCTCACCTCGATATTATGTTGAAAATGTAAAAGCGCTTTTAGATACTTCGGGTGAGTGGTATTATGATAAAAATTCCCATGATTTATTCTATATACCTAGCGAAGATGTTAAAGATCCTAATTCTGTAGTGACTGTTTCGCCCGCTATTTCCGATTTACTTATTGTAAAAGGAGAACCAGATAAACCTGTAAGAAACCTTAGATTTTATGGATTAGTATTCGAAGGACTAAATGAAGGTGGAAAAGGATTGTCATTTGAATATTCAAATTATTGTGAAGTTGTTGACTCTGAAATCAGAGGTATGGGAGGAAAGGGAGTATTTCTAGGTCTAGGAACTTTTGAGACTAAAATACTCTCAAATAGAATTACTCAAGTTGATCGTGGCACAATTGAGATATCTGGCGACCCATTACCCAAAAGGGCAGCTGATATAATTAGACAAAACATTATTTCTCACAACTATATAAATGATGTGGGAGGAAATGCTGTAGCTGTAAGAAATACATTATTCACTACAATTTCACACAATGAAATAAGCAACAACAAAGGACGTTATCCTCTTTACGTTGGTGGATGGCATAATGTAGAAGAATCTTTGGAAGGTGGATATGTTGTTGAGTATAACCACCTTCATCATGTTCAGACATTATCTGATGATTCTGGTGTAATAACTTCGGGAGGATACACTCATAATTCAATTATCCGAAATAATTTGATTCACGATGTGTCAAGAGGTATGTTCAATGATAATGTTGCTATATGGTTTGACAATATGTCATCAGGATGGGTGGCAGAAGACAACATATACTATAACCTAGATCAAGGAGAGATGAAATTGTGTGCTGCGAATCTTGTGGATAACCTCTATGCAAAAAACTTCTTAATCGATAAACCTGCTGTGCCACCGGAAGGAATTATTGATGGACTTCCAGAATTCGTTATTGAAAAACCTAGTATAACTCTTGGAGATAGTGAAGTAGACCAAATTGAAACTGGAAAGTTTGTAACGATAAAATCAAAAATTAAAAATGTTGGATCTACAGGAGTTCAAAATGTTGATCTGTGGATAAATGGCAAAGTAGCTGCACAGAATAAAATGGCAATTGTAAAAAACAATTCTGCACAGGTTCAATTCGATCACAGATTTGCAAAACCAGGAAACTATGTAATATCTATTGGCTCCTCAGATGCCAGATACATTAAGGTAGTTGGAGAGCCTCTATCGTATTTTAGTGACAATATTCTGGTATCTTCGAGTATAATTCCAGAGGGAGATAAAGTCGAAATTACTGCATCAATCAGTAGTCTAGTAGATCAAGACGAACTTATAATAGATGTCTATGACAATGAACAAAAAGTTGATGAGAAAAATGTTAAGATTGACATGAAAAATGAAAACACTTTTACATTTGAGCTTCAATTGGAAGCCGGGACTCACAATCTTAGGATTGGCAATTCGAAAACTATTTCTGTTAAAGTATACCCAGATAAAGAAGTTGATTTATCAAAAACTGAGTTTGCTGAATATTGTGCTGCAAGGGCAGAACCTCATAAGATCAATATTGATAAAGAAAATAATAAATATATAATAGAAGCAGCTGGAACCGATTTCTATCATGGGGAAGATTCTTATGCAGCTGCATTTATCAAAGAACCGATTAAAGGAAATTTTGTTGCCACTATTAAACTTGCTAAATTCGGCGAAAGAACTAACGAATGGCATAGAGCAGGTTTATTTGTTAGAAATGATATGACAAAAAGTTATGGAACTGGGGAGGGAAGTCTTGGATCGGTGCTTATGTTTATTTCCCCAGGAAGAGCAGGAATGAACTGGGACGAATTCGGTGATGGCTGTATGCACAAAGCGAATAGTCAAAATCATCCAACATATGAACCAACCCCAATGTGGATAAAACTAGTTCGACACGGAAACAGTTTCTCAGGTTATGTTAGTTATGACGGTGTAAATTGGGAAGTTTCAAGACATACTGAAGATATTCCTGGAATTAATGAAGCAATTCATCTTGGAATTGCTGCGGGTAGCCCTGATGAAGTTGTATATACGGTCGAGTTTGAAGATTTTACACTAAATTTAGAAGAGGAAAATTAGAAAATAAAATGGAGTTAAGATGATCAACAAAACAAAAGCGTCTCAATTTTTATCTGTATCTATTTACGCACTTGGGCTTCTCAGTATCACATTATTTGCATCTTGTGATTCCAGTAATGAAACAAAAAACAAGGTTCCAGCAAATTGGGCAGAAAAATTAGGATTCCCAGAAGGGAAAAAAGTTTTAATGTTTCATGCAGATGATATAGGCATGTGCGATGAAGCAAATGTAGCAGCACGAGATTATTTGCTGAATAATGAAATTCAAAATGCTGCCATTATGGTTCCTTGTCCAGATGCAATGGCAGCTATGCAGTGGGCGGCAGAGAATCCTACTTATGATGTTGGATTGCATCTAACCTTAACAAGCGAATGGAAAACATATCGATGGGGAACTGTTGCCGATATGGTGGAGGTTCCAGGATTATTAGATCCTGAAAAGAAGATGTGGCGTTCTGTTGAGCAAGTTGTAATGAATGCTTCTGCTGAGGAAGTAGAAAAAGAAATTCGAGCACAAATAGAAAAGGCTAAATCAGTTGGAATGAATCCAAGCCATATAGATACTCACATGGGTACACTGTACGGTTCTGCAGAATTTGTGAAAGTATTTCTTAAAGTATCAGAAGAATATGGAATACCTGCAAATGCGATTGATCTTTCAAAACCAGAAGTTGCAAAGCATTTTAAAGAAGCTGGATATCCAATTGATGATGAAGTTATATCTTTGGTAGCTGATTATTCACTCCCAAAATTAGATTTCTTCTCAAGCGTTCCATCTGGAAGTACGTATGAAGAAAAAAGAGAGAAGTTTTTTGATTTGATCAGGAACTTACCTCCCGGATTAACAGAAGTGATTTTCCACCCTTCGGTTGAATCTGAAAATCTAAAATCCATTACAAATTCATGGCAACAGAGAGTTTGGGAAGCAGAAATGTTTTCAGATCCGGTTGTAAAGCAATTCTTCGTTGATGAAGAAATATTATTTACAGATTATAAAGACATCATGAAAAGATTTAATAATTTAAAGTAAGATAATTTGGAGTATCAAATGAAAAAGTGGCTTAAAGTACTTCTTATTACAGTAGGCATATTGGTAATTATTATAGCAGGAATTCTATATTATGCTATAAGTGCAATCGATACAACTCCTTACTTTGAAACTGAGTACTATTCAAATACAATGGAAAAATTGAATAAGAATATTTTGGAACGGCCAAAAAGTGAAGGTGAGTTGATGGCTGGATTTGCTCGGGTCAATATCACTCCAACTATTGTTGAAGGAAAACAAAATCCCTCTAAAGGTGAATTCAATAAAATTAAATTCTCTGGTTTTGGAGATGGCAAATATGCTGTTGGTGTGCATGATTCAATTTATTTAAAATCAGTTGTTCTTCAGGTGGAAAATGAATTAGTTGTTCTTGTCAGCGGGGATTTCCTCCTCAGTCCTCCTGAAGTGGTCAAATTGGTTGGCGAGAATTTTAAAGATCATCCGAGTATTAAACGAGAAAAAATATTTTTTGGTGCCACCCACACACATGCAAGTATAGGTAATTGCATCCCAGGAATTGTCGGTGAAAAATTTGGTGGAGAATATCAACCCGAAGTTGTTAGATGGTTGAGTGAAAAAATTACAGAAGCCATCCATAAAGCATTCTCTGACCTTAAACCATCTAAGTTATCAACTGGATATTTTAATGCTCCAACCTTAGTTCGAAATAGATTGATTGGAAGTACAGGAAGATTGAATGATAAATTCACAATTACGTCAATTGAGCAAGATAGTGGAAGAAGTGCTGCAGTTGGCATATTTGCCGCACATGCAACAACCATTAGTACTTGGAATGATCAATTCAGCGGAGACTATCCTGGTTACTTCCAGAGAGGATTGGAACGTAAAGGAATTGATATGGCGATGTTCTACGCTGGAACTTGTGGTAGTCACTCATATAAAAGTGAAGGTTCAAAATTTGAAAAATCGAAATATGTTGGTGAAGCATTAGCTGATTCTGCATTTACTGTGATTAAAAAATTGAATTATTCAAATTCAATAAGATTGTCGATGGTAGCTTCTGAAATAGAAATACCAAAACTCCAAATGCTGTATATTTCAGATGGACTAAGGTTATCACCAGAAGTTGCACATAAACTGATGCCCGAAATTAGTTCAATTTACATTCAGGGGATGCTCCTTAAAGATCTGGTATGGATTACAATGCCATGCGAGTTAAGCGGCGAATATGCAATTGATCTTCAGAATGCTTTAGAGCTAAAAGGATTTAACTCAGCCATCACAAGTTTTAATGGACAGTACCTTGGGTATATTACTCCGGCAAAATATTATTACTACGATGCTTATGAGTCTAGACTAATGGGCTGGTTCGGACCAAGTATGGGAGATTATCTGATGGAGCTAAATTACACTATTGCAGATAGTTTAAGCGGTTACAAATTATAGAAATAAACAAAAAAGGAATTTTTTAGATGAGATTTGTCTTTAATAAACTTAATTGGATCGGAATTTTATTGATATCAATACTATTGTTTGGTTGTTCACAAAAACTCGAGAAGCCAAAAAATGTTATTCTTTTTATTGGCGACGGAATGGGATTCAATCATGTTCATGCCGCAAGTTACTATCAATATGGAAAAACTGGAATGCAGATTTACGAACAATTCCCTGTTAAATTGGGAATGAGTACTTATCAAGTTAATGAATCTTACGAACCCGATTCAGCTTGGACAAATTTCAAATATGTAAAAATACGACCGAATGATTCAGCCGGTGCAATCAGCTCACTTTCGACAGGAGAGAAAACACGAAAGGGAGTCCTTTGTGTTGATACTCTTAATCAGCCACTGGAAAATTTGTGCGATAGGTATGAGAAAATTGGTAAATCGACTGGAGTGGTTTCCACAGTTCCGTTTAGTAATGCGACTCCAGCTGGAGCAATTGCTCATAACGTGAATAGACAGAATTATGCTGAGATTGCAAGAGAGATGATTATGGAAAGTCACACAGATGTTATCATCGGTGGCGGTCATCCCTTTTATAATCCTAATGGTAAACTCGTTAACGAAGTTTCTGAAAGGTTTGTTGGAGAAAAGGAAGTATGGGATTTGAATAATGGCGGTAAACCTCTTACAAGTGAAGATGGAAAACTACTTCCAGAAAAAGAATTCCGTTATGTGGGCGGTAAAGAAGTTTGGGATGCACTCTCCAACGGAACGGCAGGAAAAGATGCTAACGGTGATGGAAAGGATGATCATTGGACGATGATTCAGGACAGAGAATCATTCCAAAAGTATATGACCGGTGAAACACCAGAAAGATTGATCGGAATATTTAAATCCGGACAGGCATCGCAGGTTGAAAGAGACACTACTGGAGAAACGTGGGAGCCTTTTTCTAAACCTTTTATGGAAACAATTCCAACACTTACCGAAATGACTATGGCTGCAATAAATGTTTTAGATGAAAATCCCAATGGTTTTCTATTAACAGTTGAGGGCGGAGCAATCGACTGGGCAGCACACAAACATGTTCTGAATAGAACTATTGAAGAACAAATAGATTTTAATTTATCTATTGAGGCAGCATGTGAGTGGGTAGAGAAAAACAGCAGTTGGGACGAAACCCTCATAATCGTAACCGCTGACCACGAGACCGCATATTTACTTGGTCCCGGATCAAATTCAGAGGATGCAAAAACTATCTCTGAAAAATGGAAACCACTTAAAAATAATGGAAAAGGAAAAATGCCAGGTGTCGAGTGGTTTTCAGGAAGTCATACAAATTCACTGGTCCCGTTTTATGCAAAGGGACCTGGAAGTGAAGAATTCCTAAAAAATGCAAAAAGAGTTGATCATGTGTACGGTAAATTTATTGATAATGCAGATGTAGGAAAGGTGCTGCTTTCGTTTTAAATATATAGTAAATTGATTTACAAATTTAGGTGGATTTGTGAAGTTTGTTATATCTGTGGTAATAATAGCTTTATTTACGATCCAGAATATATTCTGCGACACCATCGTTGTTCCTAATGACCAACCAACAATTCAAACAGCAATTGACAGCAGTTCAATTGGCGATACAGTTCTAGTTTCTCCCGGTACCTATCTTGAGAATATTAACTTCAATGGGAAAAGTATTGTTCTTGGTTCTCTTTTCTTAACCACTGGTGACACAACTTACATTTCGCAGACTATTATTGACGGCAACCAGCAAGGTTGCGTTGTTGTTTTTGAAAATGGAGAAGATTCAACTACAGTTCTTTCTGGTTTTACGATAACGAATGGATATTCATACTTAGATTCACTAAGAGGTGGAGGTATTACTTGCACAAACTCATCAAACCCAAAACTTTCTGATCTAATTGTGGCAAATAATGAAATCGTTGGGGATGATGAAGTTTTTGGTGGAGGAGGAATATATTGTTTGCGTCGATCCTCTCCAAAAATTGCGAATGTTGTTATTAGAGAAAACAAGGCAAGATACTGCTCCGGTGCCGGGATATATTGCAAAGATAGTTCAAATATATCTTTGGCAGATATAGTAGTTTCTGAAAATGAATTTACCTATAAGGGCGGTGGAATTGCAATAGTTAATTCGAGTATATCCGTGAGAGGATCACAAATCTTGAAAAATAGTGCAAGGTTTGGTGGCGGTATTTTTCTTGATAATTCATCTATTAAAATTGACAGTTCAAAGATAATTCAAAATGTTGCCCGAAATAACGGTAGGGGAGGAGGAATATGGGCAGAGGATTCAAATATTCTTATAAATAAAACAGATATTAGTAACAATTCAGCTATTTATGAATATTCTTCACTTGCTTCATATGTGTCCAAAGGGGGAGGATTATATCTTAGGGATTGCTCAGTAATAATTGAAAATTGTAACATAAGCTACAATATTTGTGAAGGTAATGGTGGCGGTTTTTCGATTTATAATGGTTCTGTTGAAATATATAGAACGTCCATAAGTAATAATGGAGTAGATATTCCTCGATTTAGTGGAGGGGGGATGTACATAGTGGTATTGTCAGAAGCCTCGATATTATTAAAAGATGTGGTAATATTTGATAACTATTCATATGGTTCTGGAGGCGGGATAGCTTACGGTGCTAACGAAATAATTGAGCCATTTAAAAATGTTGTAATCAAAAATAATTCAGCAGAAGAAAGGGGAGGTGGTATTATTGCAGATGGTAATTTAATGATAACTGAATCTTCTGGATGTAGTATTTTCTCAAACAAGGCGAAAGAAGAAGGGTCTGATATTTATACATACCTTCTTGATTCAAATTCAACGTATGAAATATACCTTGATACTGTGACAGTTTCTGATCCAGATGATTATCATATATACCCGATACAACAAATTAATCTTCAGTACAACCACGCAATCTTTCAATCTATTAATTCAGATATATATGTTTCTCCCACTGGCTCAAATTTAAATAGTGGAACTTCAAAAGAGGACCCATTAAAATCAATAAACCTCGCTTTGCTGGTTGCTAGCACAAAAAACAATACAAATAGAACAATAAATTTATCATCTGGCATCTATTCACCAAGTACAAGTGGAGAGGAATTCCCTATTGTAGGTAGAAGTTATGTTTCTATTAAAGGTGAGAGAGTAGATTCTACTATTTTAGATGGTGAGAATGAAAACAGCTTAATTGAATTAAAAAATCATAAAAACGTTACATTAAACAATTTTACAGTTCAAAATGGGAATAGCTATTTAGGAGGGGGAATTTTAGTTAATGGGCAAAAAATATTACTCCAAAATTTAATATTAAAAGATAATTATGCTGAAAAGTATGGAGGTGGTTTATATATATATAATTCTGATAAAGTTGATTTAATAAACCTTACAATTGCACACAATAGTTCAAATTTGTCCAACAGTGGTGGAGGAATAAGTGTTTTTGATGGTTACTTAAAGGGAGGAAAGAGTATATCAATTTTAAATTGTATAACGCATTCAAACACTCCGATAAACATAGAGTTGGAAACTATTGGGCAATACACAGCAATGATTGGAAATTCAAATATTGAGGGAGGATATGAAGGAATAAATATTGGTGGTGATGATACAGTGACTGTAAACTGGCTAGATGGCAACATAGATGAAGATCCCCAATTTGTTGGTGGTGATCCTTATGATTATAATCTTACAGATACATCTCCATGTATAAATGCCGGCACACCATTTCTAGTTTGGGAAGGTGATACTTTAATTAATTTTTCACCAGATGAATATATTGGTGAAGCACCAGATATGGGAGCATTAGAATCTGATGTGTTGATTTCCGTTGAAGAAGAAGTAGCTCTTCCAAACAATTTTGAATTACATCAAAATTTTCCCAATCCCTTTAACAACGAATGTATAATTAGATACTCTATTCCGGAACACTCTCAAGTTGAACTGAAGGTCTATGATGTATTAGGAAGAAAAGTAGCAGAGCTGGTTTACAAAGAACAACAATCTGGGAGTTACGAAATTCAATTTGATGCAAGTAATCTCGGTAGTGGAGTATACTTCTACCAAATCAGAGCCGGAAATTTTGTAGAAAGTATGAAGATGGTTATCCTAAAATAGATTTTTATCCCAATTTAAATTTGAATTTAGGCAAACGATTGCATAAATTTATTTTAATCAATTTGATCAGTAAAAACAATATTATTAGCGGATTATTAGAATGAAAAAGTGGCTATTAGGAATTGGAATCGTATTTTTACTACTAATTGTGGTCATTACATCCTGGCTCATGTACAACTGGCGAGACCGCCATCCTGAATATTCTCTAGATCTCAAAATTAAAAGTTCTAATACTCCTCAAAGTATTTCTACAGGATTTGCCAAACTGCCTATCACCCCAACAATTATTGACACTTGGAATGATGCAAACAATAATTCGAAATATAATGAAGATGATGGGGATACATATAACGATAATAACAATAACGGAAAGTTCGATGCAGTCTGGATTGCTGGTTTCAGCAATGGAAAACCAGCTCAAGGTGTTCATGATGATGTCTGGGCAAGAGCAATGGTAATTGACGATGGAGATCATCGAATTGCATTGGTTTCGCTAGATGCTATCGGTTTAATGCACGATGATGTTATCGATATCAGAAATCAGATTCCTGAAGAGTTGGGAATTGATTATGCTTTGATCGCTTCAACTCACACACACAATAGTAACGACTTGATGGGAATTTGGGGTGAGAATGAGTTCAACAGCGGAATTGATCCGGATGTTTTACAATATTTGAAAGATCAGACCACTGAAGCAATCATTCATGCTGCAAACAATTTACGTCCGTCAAAATTAGTTTTTGCATCTGATAATTCAGGTCTAGATTCTATTTTAATGAAAGATACAAGAAAACCAATAGTTAAACCTCTTGGAATTTCACTAATGCAAGCCATTGATCTGGAGGTTGACACGACTTTGGGAACGATTGTTAATTGGGCTAATCATCCTGAAACAGTTTGGAGCAGAAATTTACTTATCAGCTCAGATTTTCCTCATTATGTACGCGAAGCAATTGAAAATGGTGTATATAATGGTAATGAGTTAGCTAATGAAGGAATTGGTGGAGTTGCAATTTACTTTACAGGAGCTTTAGGCGGTTTGATGGCTCCTCATCCAAGCATATCAATCCCTGATCCGTTTCTTGATACATTATATTCAGAACCATCTTTCGAGAAAGCAAAAGCAATTGGGGACCATCTTGCTATTATGTCTTTAAATGCACTCAAGAATTCTGAAAAGATCGAAGAAAAAGCAAACGTCTCTGTTAGTGCAAAAACAATCCTTCTTCCATTGGATAACACTATGTTCCAAATAGCCTCCGGAATTGGATTGCTCGATCGTGGAACTCCAAAATTATTTGATACGCGCACTGAAGTTGCAGCAATTAAAATTGGACCGGCGATGTTTGTTAGTATTCCCGGTGAAATTTATCCTGAAATAATCTATGGTGGAATTGAAGCACCGGAAGGTCAAGATTTTGACATCCAGCCAGTTGAAGTTCCTGCAGTTAAAGAATTAATAAATGAAGAGTATAAATTCTATTTTGGTTTATCCAATGACGAGATCGGTTATATAATTCCTAAGAGTGAATGGGATAATGAAAAACCGAATTTATATAATTCTAAACGAGGTACTTATGGAGAGGTCAATTCTCTTGGTCCGGAAACCGCTCCACTGTTATATAAAGAAATCGTTTCAGTAATTCGAGATCTCGATTAACAGATGCAAATTTTAAAAGATATATATCAAGTTGGCGGAGATCTCAATGGAATTACTTTTGATGGGGTCGATGCTGGATATAACGACTGCAATACTTACATAATTTCCCGTCCAGATGGATTGATAATGTTTGATACCGGCTGTGGTGATACGATGGATCAAATTTTTGAGAACATGAAATATTGGGGATTAAATCCAGAAGATATAAAATATTGTTTTTTAACTCATCCACATTTTGATCATGCAGGTGGTGGTCACTTTCTTAAAGATCAGGGAGTAAAATTTATATCCATTGCTGAAACAGCTGATGCGGTATCGAAAGGGGATGACAGAACTTGCCCTTATCTTTATCATAAAGAATTTACTCCTTTTAAGGTTGATACCATTGTTAAAGATGGAGAGAAAATAGATATACTAGGAACAACATTCGAAGTTTTGCATTTGCCTGGTCACAGCATGGGGTGCACAGCATTCAGATTTGATCACGAGGATAGAAGCATTGTAGTTAGCGGAGATGTGATAGGTACTTTACTTGATGGATATCATGGATGGAGCGGATCGATAGATTTTGATAGAGAAATTTATTTGGAATCGTTAAAGCGATTTTCAAAAATAGACACGGACATCATGCTTCCAGGTCATGGGATGATTTACTTTCACAAGCCTCGAAGACGAGTTGAAGAAGCTTTGAACATAGCTTTAATTGAGTGGCGATAGATAATTTTTATAAGCATAACAGAGGATAAGAAATGAATCTGCATTGGCTGGATATATCAACTTTAGTATTGTACATGTCTGCACTTGTTGCAATGGGAATTTATTTCTCCCGAAAAAATAAAACTACTGAAGAGTATTTTGTTGGAGGCAGGTCCTATTCCGGGATAATTATTGGATTAAGTATGATTGGAACCTCCATCAGTTCAGTAACGTTTTTAGCTTTCCCGGCTGATGCTTATAAAACCGCGTGGTTAAGATTTCTTCCAAACTTTACGCTACCAATAGCAGTCTTGTTGGCAGCATTTTTTTTCCTCCCGTTTTTCAGAAGAACAAAAATTATTTCTGCTTACGAATACCTTGAAAGTAGATTTAGTCCATCAATTAGAGTGTATGGAGCTATCACTTTTATTATTGGACAGCTCATTCGTTTGGCACTAATACTTTTCTTAGTTTCCATTCTTATGCACGAGATAACAGGTTATAGTGCGGTAACGAGTATTTTTCTTGCCGGAATTCTGGTTGCCATATACACCATTATAGGTGGAATTGACGCGGTTATCTGGACCGACGTTCTTCAGACAATTGTATTGGTTCTTGGTGGAATTGTTATACTAATTATAATCTCAATTGCAATGCCTGGAGGAATAGGGCAGATCTTCGAAATTGCGGCTGCAGATAATAAATTTGCCATTGCCGAACTAACTGATGGGAGATTAAACCCAGTAACCTGGGGATTCTCGCTCTCTGATAAAACTGGATTTATGATGCTTCTTGTAGGATTAACGGTTTGGCTTCAAGAGTATGGAACGAACCAAAATGTAATTCAGAGATATGCGGCAGCAAAAAGCATGAAGGAAGCAAGAAAAGGTCTATTCACAATAGGAACTTTGAATATTCCAATTTGGGCTTTCTATATGTTTCTCGGTACTGCGCTTTATGCATTCTTCCAAGTTAATGTTACTCCAGAAGCTGTTGAAATGTTAGATGGCACTCAAAAAGCTGAACACATTATGCCATTCTTTATTCTTAACTATATGCCACCTGGAGTTGCTGGCATAGTTATTTCAGCTGCTTTGGCTGCCGCTATGTCTTCACTTGACTCAAGCATTAATGCGATTTCAACCGTTACGGTAAATGATATTTACCGCAGACACTATGCAAAGGATAAAGATGACAAGCATTATCTTCACGTTGCTTGGGTGGCTGCAGGAGTAGCTTCAGTATTTATGATAATTGGAGCAATTATATTACTTTATTCTGATACAAAAACAATCCAGGACGCTGCAACTATCCTATCCTCAGTTGTTATGGGGGGAGTTTTCGGAATGTATCTTCTAGGATTTGTAACAACTCGTGCTAATTCTAAATCGGTTTGGTTAGGAATTGGGGTAACATTTGTTTTCTCAGTTTGGACAATTCTTGCAAAGCAAGATATGTTACCAGAATCTTTGACTGTTCCTTTCGATCTTTATTACACAGGTATGATCGGTCATATTCTTCTCTTTGCGACTGCTTTTGTTGCTTCTGTTTTCATTTTTAAAGGGAAGGATAAAAAGGATCTTACAAATTTAACGGTCTGGACACAAGATGGTACTCCAATAGAAGATTAGTTATATTTGTACCTCTAAAATGAATGTTCGATAAGCAAAGAAAGATTTCTCAAGTGAAAAATATAAGCACCATCAATATAGATAAGAACTCACTTACCAATAGACTTAATTTATCAGAGTCTAAGTTAATTGATAAATTAAATCGACTTCATACATTGTTGGAATCGAAATTATCTGAAGGATTAATAATAGCATTTTCAGGAGGAGTTGACAGTGCTTTTCTACTTTGGGCCGCGAATAAGGTTTTAGAAAATTGTGATGGAAAGTTGCTTGCCTTAACAACTGATAGTCCGAGTCTAACCCGATCAGAATTGCAAGAAGCTGTAGATTATGCAAAAAATTTGGAAGTCCAACATGAAATTGTTAAAAGCAAAGAATTCGATAACCCAGATTATGTTAAAAATGATTTGAATAGATGCTACTTTTGCAAAGATGAATTATTTCGCTTAACTGGAGAAGTAATTGCTAATTATGACTATAAATGGGTTGCGTATGGATATAATGATTCTGACCGATCAGACTTTAGACCTGGCCATAAAGCCGCAATGGAAAATGATATATTAGCTCCGCTTGCTGATGTTGGACTATCAAAGGAAGATATTCGTAAGGTTCTTGATGCAAATAATATCCACCTTGCTGAAAAGCCATCCAGTCCTTGTTTAAGTTCTCGAATAATGACAGGTATTCCAATAACTGAAAAGCGCCTCAAGGATATTGAAGATCTTGAAATCATGATCGAAGATGCTGGGATTAAAATCAAGCGAGTTAGAGTTTGTCAAGATAATGGAGCTGATTTTCTTCGAATCGAAATTGCTAAAGATGAAATGCAGAATTTCCTTTCCATCAGTGAAAAAATTTCTGACGAAGGTAAATCTCGTGGCTACAGATGGGTTACACTCGACCTTGCTGGTTACAAAATGGGTGGTGGAGTAAGTTAATATCCACTTCCGAATTTGATAAAATATCCTTTTATAATTTTAATCATTTTTCTTATCTTACCATTCAGATGCATCCCCAAATAGTTAAAATTTAAATTATCTCTTTGCATCGATAATTCACTAATATTTATAGGAGAGCTATATATGAGTTTATCAAACAAGTTGGGTGCAGAATTTATCGGAACTTTTTGGCTAGTTCTTGGTGGCTGCGGAAGTGCTGTACTTGCGGCTGGAGTTCCTGAAGTAGGCATAGGTTACCTGGGTGTTTCACTTGCTTTTGGTTTAACTGTGTTAACTCTAGTTTATGGGCTTGGTCACATTTCAGGAGCACACTTTAATCCTGCAGTTTCTATTGGATTATGGATGGGAGGAAGATTTAAAGCCTCTGAAATTTTACCATATATTATAGCGCAAGTACTTGGAGCAATTGCAGCAGCATTTGTTCTTTATTTAATTGCTAGTGGTTCCCCCAGTTTTAACGTTAGTGATGGATTTGCTTCAAATGGATATGGTGAACATTCTCCTCAAGGTTATTCAATGACTGCAGCTCTAATAACCGAAGCAGTTTTAACTTTTATGTTTCTAATAGTAATTTTAGGAGCAACTGACAAGAGAGCACCAAAGGGATTTGCTGGTTTAGCAATTGGTTTAGCTCTTACACTGATACACCTCATTTCAATACCAGTAACAAATACATCAGTAAATCCAGCGAGAAGTACTGGACAAGCATTGTTTGTCGGAGACTGGGCAATGGGTCAACTTTGGTTATTTTGGGTTGCGCCAATTGTTGGGGCACTTTTAGCTGGTGCAGTCTATAAATGGCTTGGCGGTAAAGAGCAAGCCGACTAATTTTCAATTGAATTCATCCATTTGCTAATTATATCAGATGGATGAATTTGCTTAATTATAATTGAATTTCTATGCCGTGGATTTGTGAAATATGTGGGAGAGAATTTAAGAATGCAAATCAATTTCATTCTTGTGAGCAATCCACAATTGAACAGCATCTTGAGGGCAAACCAGATTTCATAGTAGAAATATTTCACAAACTTCTTGATATATTATCTGAGTTAGGTGAGTTAGAACTTCTCCCACTTAAAACTGTTATTCAAGCTCAAAAGTCATCAACATTTTTATCTATCTATCTTAAGAGAAATAAAGTACATCTTGAGTTCCAGGCAGCAGAGGAAAAGAAGCATTCTTCAATTACAAAATCAATTAAAATTTCTAAGAATCGATATTTCCACTTCGCAGATTTTAAAAATGTGAATGAAATTGATGATAAAGTTGTTTCAATTATAAAGGAAGCATATAATTTATTACCAAACCGAAATTTGAATTAATTATGTTTGTTTATGGAAATCAAAAAAACAGTTCGAACATCTGATTCAAATTTTAAATTCTCGATCTTAATTCCAACATGGAATAATCTGGACTATTTAAAACTGGTCATTAAAAGTATCCGTAAAAACTCTCACTTTGCTCATCAGATTATAATCCACATAAATGAAGGTGCAGATGGTTCAACGGAATGGGTGAAAGCTCAATCTGACATTGATTATACCCATAGCAAAGGAAACATTGGGATATGTTATGCACTAAATGCAAGTCGAAGTCTGATTAAAACAGATTACCTTCTGTATATGAATGACGATATGTACGTTTGCCCAAATTGGGATCTGGAACTGGATAATGAAATTAAAAGAATTGGACATAATAATTTCTTCATCTCCTCCACGATGATAGAACCACACGGAAATAATCCGGCTGTTATTGTTCATGATTGTGGCAGAAACCTCCAAAGTTTCAATGAGGATAAACTACTTGCAGAATTTGAAAAGTTAGAGAAAGAAGACTGGAATGGAGCTACTTGGCCGCCAAATATTGTCCATAAAGAGGTTTGGGATATTGTTGGAGGATATAGCTTAGAATTTTCACCTGGAATGTATTCTGATCCCGATTTCTCAATGAAGTTATGGCAAGCTGGGGTACGTTTATTCAAAGGTGTTGGAAAGAGCAGAGTTTATCATTTTGGTAAGCAAAGCACTAAGCGTCTTTCAAATAGTAAAGGGGCTAAAATATTTTTAAATAAGTGGAGTATCACATCTAGCACTTTCACAAAATACTATCTAAAAAGAGGGTCCAAATTTATTGGAGAATTATCAGAACCCAAGCTTTCAAATTTGCTAAGAATGAAGAACTACATTAAAAATACCCTATCATATTTCTCGTAAAAATTTTCCTTCCATTTCAGTTACCAATTTTGGCATATTTTATTGCATCATGGTTTTTTATTTTAGTTGACAGAACTTATCCCTCAATTGAAATAAAAGCAATTTAAATGAGATTTTCTATTAAAACAAAAACAATTTTAGGAATGTCGATTAAGCTGTCTTCTTTGTAATAAAAGGCACTTTTCGTAACTTTAGAGTTACGAAAAACTGGAGAAATGAATGATTCAAGGAATTTTAAAGAAAGTATTTGGTGATAAAAATGATAAGGCATTAAAGGAATTGTGGCCTATGGTCGAAGTCATCAATGGCGAATTTGAAAAACTTCAAAATTTAAGTGATGATGAACTAAAGCAGAAAACCGGAGAGTTTAAAGATAGAATTCAATCTTTTACAGCAGAGACTCGTAATAAAATTGAAGAAATAAGAACAAAGCTTAGAGCCGATAGTCTTGATGAAGATAGAAATGCACTTTACGATGAGCTAGATAATCTTAAAGAGGAACTGGATGAAGAATATGAGGATATTTTAAATCAACTTTTACCTGAGGCATTTGCTGTTGTAAAAGATACTTGCCGACGTTTGGTTGGAAAATCTTGGGAAGCTGCAGGCAATAAAATATTGTGGGAGATGGTTCCTTACGATGTTCAGTTGATTGGTGGTGTCGTTCTACACCAAGGAAAAATTGCTGAAATGGCCACTGGTGAAGGTAAAACTCTGGTAGCAACAATGCCGATTTATCTGAATGCTTTAACTGGCCGTGGAGTTCATATTGTAACGGTCAATGATTATCTGGCAAAACGTGACAGTGAATGGATGGGTGAAGTTTTTAAATATCATGGATTAACCGTTGGCTGTATCTTGAATACAATGGACCCAGAAAGTCGAAGAGAAATTTATGCTCGCGATATAACTTATGGTACAAATAATGAATTTGGTTTTGATTACTTGCGTGATAATATGGCGATCTCTAAAGAGAATTGTGTCCAGAGAGTTCACAATTATGCAATTGTGGATGAGGTCGATTCGGTTCTTATAGATGAAGCTAGAACACCTTTGATTATATCAGGACCCGTTGGAAATCCAGATCACAAATATTATGATATGAAACCGAAGGTTGATAGACTGATTAAAAAACAGACTGCCCTTGTTGCTCAATTAGTACAACAAGCTGAATCTCTATTAACTACTGAGGGTGGTGACAGAGATGAAGCAGGAAAAGCCCTCCTACGCGCGCACAGGGGTTTGCCAAAGAATAGAAGATTAATGAGGCTTCTGAACGAACCAGAATATCAAAAACTTTTAAACTCAACTGAGCTGGAATTCTTAAGAGAAAATGCAAAACATATGCCAGAGATAGACGAAGAATTATACTTCGCTATCGATGAAAAACACAATTCAATAGATTTAACCGAGAAAGGAAGAGAAGAACTTTCAGCTGGCTCAAGTGAAGGAAAAGAATTCTTCGTACTGCCTGACCTCGCTACAGAAATGGGTAGGATTGAGAAGGAAGACTCCCTTAGTGAGGAAGAAGTGATTAAAGCGAAGGATAAACTTTATCATATCTACGGCGAAAGAAGTGACAGAATTCATACTTTAAATCAGTTGCTTAAAGCTTATACACTCTTTTCTAAAGATGATGAATATGTTGTTACTGATGATGGAAAGATCGCAATTGTTGATGAGTTCACCGGTCGTATTCTTCCTGGAAGAAGATACTCGGACGGTCTTCATCAAGCAATTGAGGCAAAAGAAAATGTGAAGGTTGAGCGTGATTCTCAAACACTTGCAACAATAACTCTTCAGAATTATTTCCGTCTCTATAAAAAGCTTGCTGGTATGACTGGTACTGCGGAAACAGAAGAAGGGGAGTTTTTTGAAATTTACAAATTGGAAGTAGTAGTCATTCCTACTAATAAACCTATAACCAGAGATGATGCAGAAGATGCGATTTACAGGACCAAACGAGAAAAGTATAATGCTGTAATTGATAAAATTAAGGAATTAAAAGATGAGATGCGTCCAGTTCTTGTCGGTACTGTAAATGTTGAGATCTCTGAAACATTAAGCAGAATGTTAAAACGTCAAGGTATTCAGCACAATGTTCTAAATGCGAAAAAACATGCTAGTGAAGCAGAAGTGGTAGCATTTGCTGGACAGCCTGGAGCTGTGACTATTGCAACCAACATGGCTGGTAGAGGTACCGACATTAAACTTGGTGCTGGCATTGTAGATAAAGGTGGACTTTTTATTCTTGGAACAGGTCGTCACGAATCTCGAAGAATTGATAGGCAGCTCAGAGGTCGATCTGGTCGTCAGGGAGATCCCGGAACTACAAAATTTTTTATATCTCTTGAAGACGATCTTATGAGATTATTCGGAGGTGACAGGGTTACAAACATTATGGGTAAGCTAGGAATGGAACCCGGTGAAGCGATTGAGCATTCGATGATTACCAAATCAGTAGAGCGAGCGCAGAAAAAAGTTGAAGAAAACAACTTTGCGATTCGTAAGAGACTCCTTGAATATGATGATGTTATGAATCAGCAGAGAGAGGTCATCTATGCTAAACGTAAGCAAGCATTGGAAGGAGAAAGACTGATCGATGAGATTTTTACTGACCTTGATGAATACATTGATTCATTACTCGATCAATATTATGATGAAGCATTAATTGAACAATTGCGCGAAGACCTGCTCCAGAATTTGTTAGTTGACATCAATATTGATCCTCAAACTTATGAAGATCTAGGAAGGGATGGTATAAAAGAAACTATTCTAGAGGGAGCACACAAGTTCTACAAACGGAAAGAGGAAATGCTTACACCAGAACTGATGGGTAGACTGGAAAGATTTGCAGTTCTTCATGTTATTGATGAGAAATGGAAGGATCATCTTAGAGAAATGGATGATCTTAAAGAAGGAATTGGATTAAGAGCATACGGTCAGAAAGATCCATTGCTTGAGTACAAAGCAGAGTCATATAAATTATTTGTAGATCTTGTTGAAACAATCAGAAATGAAGTGGTCTCGTTTTGCTTCAAGTTTTGGCCGCAGCAACCAGAAGAAATACAAGAAAAAAGATCCGCACCTCAGAGAATGAGTATGGTTAAAGATAATGTCGATAATCTTGGGATGCAGGCAGGTGGACCTAAGCAGGATGAAGGAGCTAGACGCGGAAAACAGCAACCAGTAAAAGTTGAAGCAAAAGCTGGAAGAAATGACCCTTGCCCATGTGGTAGTGGTAAAAAGTATAAACAGTGCCATGGTAAAAATGGTTAACAGAGGTTGATTTGAAAAAAGCAGTGGCAATAATACGACCATTTAAACTAGATGATGTTAGAGAATCTCTTCTTGAGGATGGAATTAAAGGCCTAACAATTTCAGAAGTTCGAGGTTATGGAAGACAAAAGGGACACTCGGAAATATATCGTGGGAGTGAATACCAACTTGAGTTCGTACCGAAAGTCAAAATTGAGATTATTTTAGAGGATTCAATTGTGGATAATATTGTTGATTCTATTCTTAAGAATGCTAGAACAGGTGAAGTAGGTGATGGAAAAATATTCATTTCCAACATAGAAGATGCTATTCGTATAAGAACAGGGGAATCTGGGACTGAAGCTCTTTAATCTTCATTCTAAAAAATGATGTTTGAAAAAAAACAAATAGATCATCCCAAAAATCGGATTATTTTACTCTTGATATTTATTGCTGGCTGCAGTATGTGGGGTGATTTTACTACTTATTATAATCGATACTATAATGCTCAAAAAGCCTTTGATGAGGCCCTTGAAGAGATAAAATTAAATCAGCAACGTGAGTTGTTTGGTTTTAAGGAAGATAAAATTCCTGGGGGAGCTATTAAAAATTTTGATATCGTAATAAAAAATTGTTCAAAAATTCTTCAGTTCGACGATGACACAAAATACGTTAATGAATCTATTTTTATGCTAGGACAGGCTTTCTATTATAAGGGACAATACAATAAAGCATTAAGAAAGTTTCAAGAATTGGATGGGATGAATGATGAAGATCTTATGCTGGTAAACCGTCTTTGGATTGCAAAGTCAGAAATGCAAATGAGGAATTTTACTAATGGACTGAGTCATTTAGAGGAGGTTAAAAATATTGCTGTTTCCGAAGATGAGGAAGAGATTGTGTTTGAGGCTTATAGAACAGAGATAAGTTATTTTATTTTTAAAGAGAACTACCCCAAAGCTGTTACTACAATCAATGAGCTCTTGCAGCAATCTTTAACAAATGAACAGCTAGCAGAAGTAACATATGAACTTGGATTATTATATGTTTCGCTCGAAAATTATGAGGAAGCTGTTGTTGCATTCGAAAGAGTTGATGAAGGATCGCCAACATTTGATATTGAATTTAAGAGTAAGCTTGAATATGCTAAAGCGATTAAGTATCTCGATAGAGAAAGTGAGTCTCTAGAAATTCTGGAAGAACTAAATGACAATACTAAATATCAAGAAAATTGGGATGCAGTTGAACTTGAGATAGCTCAAATACAGTTGGAAAGGGGTGAAAACGAACTTGCTCTCGAACTTTTTACAAAAGTTGACACGGCTTATAAAAAAACGTCAAGCGCTGGTATAGCAGCCTACATGAGAGGGGACATTGTCGAAAATGTTTATGAGGATTTCGACAGCGCAAAAATCTTATACGATAGAGTTAACACAACATCTGCTCCTGAAGAGTTTAAATTAGAAGCACGCTCCAAATCAAAGTTATTAAAGATGCGCAAAGATTATACAGATGCCATCATTACTTCTAAAGTTGAATTGGTGTACCTGAAGGATACTCTAGTATTTAGAAAGGATTCTTTAGCTTATGCTGCTTATGAGGCTAGAAGAGATTCAGCAGAAATAGTGGATAAGCGCATAAGGGCAAGCATGGGAGCAGCCGATCGAGCTAATACCTTGAGAAACAGATCACAAAAATATGTATTTGTATACGAGGAGGATTCTCTCTTTACTTATAAACCAAAATTACCGAAGATATCACCAGATTCTATGACAACATTTATTGTCAGAAATGAATACGAATTGGGAAATCTATATTTTGCGGACTTGGAGGTGCCAGACTCGGCATATTATTATTACACTGATATTATTACCAACTACCCATACTCAAAGTTTCATGCTAAAACTATATATGCACTTGGCAGTTATTACTTAAAATTGAATGAAAATGAAAAAGCAGATAGTCTTTTCAGAGATGTTTATGATAACTACAAGACGGATGATGCTGCGAAAGTAGCTGCAGTAAGGCTCGGAATTGATGTTTCGGAATTAGATTTAGATCCGGCGAAAATTCAATACCGCGAAGGTGAAAGTAAATTAGAAAATGAAGATTATTTTGATGCGATCGATGATTTTTATACAATCTATGAAGAACATCCAAAATCAGAGTTTGCACCAAAATCACTTTACACGATCGGTTGGATTTATGAAAACAAATTGTTCGATTATGGATTTGCTGCTGAGTATTATGATACTCTCTTAGCTCATTATTCCAAAACAGAATATGCTAGAAATGTTGCGGGTAAAGTAAGATTTTACAATCAAAGAATGAAAGCAATCGAAGATTCAATATCACTTGCACAAAAAGCAATTGAGGATAGTATCAATTTGGTTTCACAGCAAGATTCTCTTTTACAAGTTGATAGTCTTGGAATTAAGAACAGTACGATTGATTCTTTGATTGTCCCAGAGAATCAAGATTCGAGTATTGATTCTACAACTAGCGCTGGACAGAAAGAGAGCAAGGAGGAACTTGACGACAGCACAAAAGCAATAAATCGATTTCAAGAAGCTGAACAACTTCAGAATAATCCTACTAACGAAGATCGAAATTAATACACATTGAAAACAGGACAATGACATCTAAAAAACTTTTATCTATTATTGAAAAAGGTGAAAGTCTAACTGTCGAATTTAAGCAACGTTTCTCTACTCATCAAAAAATTGCAAAAGAATTTGTTGCCCTTGCAAACACTTCTGGGGGGAATGTACTATTTGGAGTTGATGATGATGGATCGTTATATGGTGTCGAGAGCGAAAAAGGAGAATCAGAACTGATTAGAGAAGTTGCTGAAGAATATTGTGAGCCAGAAATTGATTATAAAATTGATCTTGTAGAATTATTTAGGAAGGATATTGTGGTAGTCACAATTGAGGAATCAAAAACTAAACCTCATAGAATTCAAGACTACAAAAAGGAATTAGACTTAAATTCTGCAGAAGTGTTCGTCAGAATAAATGATAAAAGTGTTCCAGCAAGCAAAGAGATGATAAAGATATTCCAAGCCAGCTATAACAATAAGCGGTTAGTTAACTATACCGTTGGAAAAATTGAGAAGAATGTTTTTGAATATCTTGAAAAGAATGATTCTATAAAAGTGGCTGAGCTAGCTCAAGCTGTAAACATATCTAACAGAAGAGCATCAAGAGCGTTAATTAAAATGGTAAGGGCAAATCTACTTACTATACATACGAAGGAAAACGGAGAATCCTATTTTACTGCACTTTGAGATAATTATTTGTCATGAATCTTTCTAAGTTCAAAAATTGAAATACCATAAGCTACAGCTACGTTTAAGGATTGTTTAATTCCATACTGAGGAATTTCAATAGAAAAATCACAAAGGTCAATTAGATCTTGCGAAACTCCAGATATTTCGTTACCAACAATGACAGCAAGGGGAAAATCGGTTTTAGAAATGTCATGATACTGAATACTCTTGTCTGTCTGTTCTAGAGCACAGACTGTAATTCCGTTACTTTTTAATTTTTGAATAACGCCCTTGGCTTCTTTAACATATTCCCATTCAACACTTTCAGTAGATCCAAGAGCAGTTTTTAAAATCTCTTTGTGAGGTGGATGAGGTGAATAACCGCAAAGAAATAATTTTTTGATCATGGCCCCGTCAGAAGTCCTAAAAATTGATCCGACGTTGTAACTGCTACGGATGCTATTTAGTATTACATAGACAGGCATTTTATCAACTGTGTGAAGGGTCTCCAATGTGCTTCGATTTTGGGATATTTCTTCGTGTGTTAGTTTCTTCATAATTCCTTAATTGCTAGTTGTCCGCATGCAGCAGCAATATCATCACCTTGTGTATCTCTAACCATTACAGTAATATTATTATTCCTAAGTTTCTCGACAAAATCATCAATCCTATCCATTGGAGTTGGATTTAGATCCTTCGAAATTCCGAGCGGATCCATATGGGCAATGCTATTAAAAGGAATCACATTCATTTTGGAGGGAAAACTCCGGCACAATTTCGAGAGTGCTTTGATATCTTCCTCACGATCGTTTATTCCATCGAGCATAGTATATTCAAATGTAATTCTGGTTTTTGTAGCTTTTGAGTAATACCGGATTGCCTCAATATTTTCTTTCAATGGATACTTGATGTTGATAGGCATTATCTTGCTTCGAGTTTCTTCAAAGGCGGAATGCAGAGAGAGGGCTAGTTTAATTCGATAGGGACTGTCAGCTAATTTAACTATTTTCTTTGGAATACCAGAAGTTGAAACAGTTACCCTATTTCTGCTAATTTTCTGATTAAACTCGTTAATGAAAATAGAAATTGATTGAAGAAAATTATCAAAATTTAGAAGTGGTTCCCCCATCCCCATATAAACAATGTTAGTTATAGTTTCTTTCCCAATAGCTGCTGAGGTTAAAATATATTGATCTAAGATCTCACCAACAGAGAGATTTCTGGTATAACCCATCAAACCAGTTGCGCAGAATTTGCAATCCAGAGGACATCCAATCTGAGTTGAGATACATAATGTATTTCTCTTTTTCTCTGTTATAAGGACTGTTTCGATGTTGTGATTGTCTAAAGTTCTGTAAAGGTATTTTTTTGTACCAGTTGATTTAGAAATTTGGATATCTTTCAGTTCGAGTGTTTTAAGAGTAGTCTTATCCTTAAGTATTTCCTTTAAGACCTTTGGGATATTTATCATCTCATCGATTTCAGTTACCATATTATTATTATACATCCAATTGAAAACTTGAGAGGCTCGAAACTTTTTTTCTCTGATTGATTCAAAGTATTCTCCCATTTTGTCCAGAGACATTCCTTTGAGTTCTATTTTCTTATTATTCTTTTTCACAGTGAGCAAATATACCGATATGAAAACAATCTTTCATGGTTTTAACATTTTCCGTCAATTCTATTGAAATTACAACTTGGAATAATTACTTTGAAGTATATATAAATATTAGAGGTTAAAATGAATTTTAGTCTAACAGAAGAACACAAAATGATCCAGCAGATGACTCGTGAATTTGCTGAAACAGAAATTGCCCCCTCTTCAGTAGAACGTGATAAAAATTCAGAATTTCCAACAGAAGTCATCAAAAAGATGGGTGAACTTGGTTTGATGGGTGTGATGGTGGATCCTAAATATGATGGTGCAGGAATGGACACAATCAGCTACTGCCTTGCAATGATGGAGATATCGAAAGTTGATGCATCTGTTGGAGTAATAATGTCAGTGAATAATTCACTTGTGAACTTTGGATTAGAAAAATGGGGATCTGATTATTTAAAAGAAAAATATCTGAAACCACTCGCAAGAGGTGATAAACTTGGAGCTTTTGCACTCTCGGAACCAGAAGCGGGAAGTGATGCAACCCAGCAACGAACCACTGCCGTATTAGATGGTGAAAATTGGATTTTAAATGGGACAAAAAATTGGATAACTAATGGCAGTTCTGCAGATTATTACATCGTGATGGCTCAAACTGATAAAGAAAAAAGACATCATGGAATTACTGCATTTTTAATTGAAAAAGGAGCAGAAGGATTCACACATGGGGCGCATGAGGATAAATTGGGTATCAGAAGCTCAGATACATGCTCACTAAATTTTACTGACTGCAAAGTACCAAAAGAAAATGTACTTTGGGAAGTTGGTAAAGGATTCAGCTTTGCAATGAATACATTGAACGGTGGTAGATTTGGGATTGCTTCTCAAGCTGTTGGGATTGCGCAAGCATCCCTTGAAGCATCAATCAAATACGCTAAAGAGAGAAAAGCATTTGGAACTGAAATTGCAAATCATCAGGCAATACAGTTTAAAGTTGCTGATATGGCTACTCAGACAGAAGCTGCAAAATTGCTGACTCTCCAAGCTGCTGGTCTGCGCGATGAGGGTAAGCCATATATAAAAGAAGCATCCATGGCAAAACTATTCTCATCAGAAGTTGCAGTCAAGAATGCTCTTGAAGCAATTCAGATTCATGGTGGATATGGTTATGTGAGAGAGTATCTAGTCGAGAGATATTTAAGAGATGCAAAGATAACGGAGATTTACGAGGGTACATCGGAAATTCAGAGAATAATAATTGGTAGACAAGTACTTAAGGATTAAAATTTTGAATAAAATAATTAAATTAAAACTACTCCCAGATAGGAAACTTTTCGTAAAGTATTCTGACAATGTTGAGGGTGTAATAGATTTGAGCAAAACTTCAAATAAGAAAGTTCATAAAGAATTGGCAAGTTCGATGGAACTAAAAAAAGTTAAAATTGATGATAAAAGTGGCGATATAGTAATTAATGAAGAAATAGAGTTGTGCAAAAATGCCACATATGGAATACTCAAATTAAGAGCGCAGATAAAATCATTTGGTATTAATTTGGATGAATCATGAAGTTTATAATCATGATTATATTCTTCTCTCAAACAATATTTTGTCAGACTGATTGGTATATATGGGAGAAAGCTGAAACAAATTATGAAATTCCTTTTGCTGAAGAAAGCAATAAAGTTGATGACTCAAGCTTCGGTTCAATTATACTTTCTGGTTTGCAGAACTCCTACTCCTTTCTAATTTCGGATGTCGATGGAGATAATTGCCCTTTTCATCCAACATGTTCCTCATTTTATATTCACTCAATCAAGGAGACTAATTTTTTTCAAGCAACATTAATGTTTGCAGACCGTTTTACAAGAGATTCAAATTTGTTCAAACGCAAAAAACAATACCCGCGCTATATTTCCGGTAAATTTTATGATCCCACACACAATTACTATCTAATACAGGACAAAGTACAATACTATTCTCGCCAAGTAATTGTGGAATGATCTACCTTGGATAAAAAAAACTCAATTATTGTACTTCTATTAATCATACTATTTACATTGTCCGAAGTTCAATTATACCATGCTCAGATATTAAATGATGATCTGTTTTCCATCAGTAACCGTAGGGCTTTTGGGGATTATCTTTTTTGCGGGCAAGATTATCTAAGAGCAATTGACGAGTATAAACAAATACTCACACAAGTTGAAAACGATACACTAAATTACAGAATTGGGCTAAGCTATTTTTATATGGGCAATTACGATCTTGCTCTATATAGTTTTAGGAAATTGTTTAAAAGAAGTTTGTTCTCTAACGATGCCAAACTTGAATATTTACGAACAGTTTTTTATAAGAATGATTACCAAATATTTCGTGAAATTGTAAATGAAAATGATTATGTAGTTAAAGAATATTCAAAAGAAGTGAATCAATTGTCAGTCTATTCTCATTTGCTAGATGATTCAACTTTACCAGATAAAATTGATTTCTTGAAAAGTTTTGCATCTTCTGATCAAAAAAAAGTTAAACGGTTTTACAATTGGAAGGAAGATCCTCCATATAAAAGTCCAATAAAAGGGGCAATATTATCATTCATTATTCCTGGTCTCGGAAAAGTTTATGCTAATGAGATTGGCGATGGAATTACGGGTTTTTTACTAACGGGATTATTTACATACCTTGCAATTGATAAATTCCAGAAGGACCAAACTGCTAGTGCATGGTTATTTACTGCAGCGGCAGCTTTTTTCTATGGTGGAAATATCTACGGTTCTGCAACTGCAGTTCAAAACTATAATGCATCTATTAAGTTCAATTTTGATAATGAGGTAAATCTTTATCTCAATGAAAGAGATCATTTTCTACCACCTCCAAAGTATTTATGCGACTAATGAGTGCTAAACATATTGCCATATCCATTCTTTTTATATCTTACAACTTAGTTGGACAAAATTTAGAAAGGCAGTTCCAGCTTGCTAATTCACTTTTCGAGCAAGAAAATTATTTTGATGCAGTAACAGAATATAAAAGACTATTGTTTTTTGATAAATCAAATAAATTTGATTACTACTCATACTTTAATATTGGACTTTCATACAAGTATGGCGCCAAATATGATGCTGCGATCAAACATTTCAAATTATCTGAAATGGCAGCAGCAGTCGATTCACAAAAAGTTGAATCTCAACTTCAAATTATCAGAGTTAACATTCTCCGCAGAACCACTGATGAGGCAATATCATTGCTAAATGAACTCCAAATTCGTCCTGGCTCAAAAATTGACTCAAATACTATATCGTATTGGCGAGGTTGGTCATTTATTATGGCAGATGAGTGGGAAACTGCTGCTGAAGAATTTAATAAGATCGATAATGTGCACCCGTTAAAAAAAATCTGCTTAGAGATCGAAGGTGATAAATATTCAGTAACATTTGCAACTCTAATTTCTTATATTTTGCCTGGCTCCGGTCAGATTTATACTGGCAACTATGTTTCTGGATTTCTCTCTCTAGGCTGGAATGTTTTATGGGGATATCTCACAATAAATGCTTTTATTACCGATAGAGTCTTTGAAGGATTGTTGATGGGTGGGCTTTTGTGGGCTAGATTCTACAGAGGAAACATACAAAATGCCCAGAAGTTTGCAATTGAGGAAAACATAAAGATATCGAACAAAGGTTATCGGTATTTGAAAAACAATTATAGAGGAATTAAACCTTGAGTTTCTCAGAAGAAAAAATAAGACAAGTAACATTGGAAGCGATCAGAGAGTTGGGCGAAAATGCTACTCAAGAAAACGTAAAAGAAGTTGTTGAGCGTACTATCAAAAATTTGGGTAATTCAATTCCAGAAAACCCAGGTTCATCTGATCAAGTTATTTTAACCTCTTTTGGATTGAACAAACCTGGGGTGATCGCTGCGATAACAACTGCTCTAAGTAATGCGAATTGCGACATTAGTGATTTGAGTCAGAAACTAATGGGAGATTTTTTTACAATGATAATGATTGTGAATTTATCGAGTTCAGAGCTTTCGATAGATCAGATTCAGAGTGAAATGAAAAAGATCTCTGAAGAAATGAAAATTAAAATAATCCTTCAGCACGAAGAAATATTTAGAGCAATGCATAGAATCTAATCCAATATGAATTATAATTTTGAAGAAATATTAGAAACAATACTTATGACGGAGATCGAACATTTCGATATTCGTACGGTAACACTTGGCATCAGTTTAAGGGATTGTATTGATCGTAATGTCGAAGTTTCTAAACAGAAGATTTTTGATAAAATTCTAAAGTACGGCAGCAATCATGTTAAATATGCTGAGGAAGTCGAAGCAACATATGGTATCTCAATAGCCAATAAAAGAATTTCAATTACTCCAATTTCAATTCCGTTTGATTCATATAAAACCGAGGAATTCATTGAACTTGCAAAAATTTTGGATAAAGCTGCGGGTGAAATTGGAATCGATTATTTAGCTGGCTTTTCGGCATTAGTTCAAAAAGGGTTTACAAATGGCGAAATGGAAATGATTAACTCAATTCCATACGCCTTATCAGAAACAAAAAGAATAACATCAAGTATTAATGTAGCAAGCACTAAAGCTGGAACAAATATGGATGCAGTAAACTTGATGGCTCAAAAAATAAAACAAACCGCGGAACTTACAAAAGATAATGACTCAATTGGTTGTGCAAAACTTGTAGTCTTTGCAAATATCCCTGAGGATAATCCATTCGTTGCTGGTGCATTTCACGGAATTAGCGAACATGAAGTAGTTCTTAATGTTGGAATCAGCGGTCCTGGAGTAGTTCTCGATGCAATCAGGAATGCTGGTAATGTTGATCTTCAGCAGCTTGCAGAAGTTATAAAAAGAACAGTCTTTAAAACTACTAGAGCAGGAGAACTACTCGGAAGGAAAGTTGCGGAGAAACACGGAATCCCCTTTGGTATTATTGACATTTCCCTTGCTCCAACCCCAGCAGAGGGTGACAGTATCGCTGATATATTAGTTGCGATGGGTTTGGAAGATGTTGGAGCCCCTGGCACAACCGCAGCACTTGCAATGCTTAATGATGCAGTTAAAAAGGCTGGATTAATGGCAAGTTCATCTGTTGGAGGAATGAGTGGTGCATTCATTCCAGTTAGTGAAGACCAAGGAATGATAAGAGCTGTTGAACGAGGAAATTTATCGATTGAAAAATTAGAAGCCATGACTTCTGTCTGTTCAGTTGGATTAGATATGATCGCTGTGCCTGGAGATACTCCTGAATCATCCATAGCAGGTATAATTGCAGACGAATGTGCAATTGGAGTTATAAATGATAAAACGACTTCAGTAAGAATAATTCCAGCTTTTGGTAAATCCATTGGAGACTCCGTCGATTATGGAGGGCTTTTGGGAGAGGCACCAATTATGGAAGTACGGAAAATTAGTTCGAGTAAATTTGTAGGGCGGGGTGGCAGAATTCCAGCCCCAATGAGAAGTTTAACAAATTGAGAAATAGTAATTTAGGAGAATAAAAATGGCAATGAGTAAAGGAATGAAAATCGGCTGCGGTGTTGGTGTCGGTCTAGTTATAATTGCAATAATCTTCATTTCATGGATTGTTGGAGTGTACAACAATCTTGTTACACTTGATGAACAAGTAACGCAGGCGTGGAGTCAAGTAGAAAATCAATATCAAAGAAGAACGGATTTGATTCCCAATTTAGTTAACACTGTTAAAGGTGTGGCAGAATTTGAAAAAGAAACATTTACTCAAGTTACCGAGGCTCGGTCAAGAGTTAATCAAATAAATGTTAATCCAGATATGCTTAATGATCCTCAAGCATTCCAGCAATTCCAGGCAGCGCAAGATAATTTAGGAAGTGCTCTTTCCAGATTATTGGTTACAGTCGAAAAATATCCTGAGTTAAAAGCAAATGAAAATTTCTTGCAACTGCAGGCACAATTAGAAGGAACCGAAAACAGAATTTCAGTTGAACGTAGAAAATTTAATCAATCTGTTCAAGGTTATAATACCACGATCAGAAGATTTCCGGCAAACATTGTCGCCAACTTCTCAGGATTTAATGAGAAACAATACTTTAAGGCTGTCGAAGGTTCTGATGTAGCTCCACAAGTTGAGTTTTAGAAAGGATTTAAAGGTTGAAAATACATAGGCAAATAAAGCGGAAATTCATTTGCGCTTCGTCTTATATAACTAGATTAATAATAGTTTTATTAATACTAGCGTCAAATGAAAATATCTATTCTCAACCTCAAATACCAAAATTGAACAAGTATGTTACTGACCAGACCAATACTCTCTCAGGAACGGAACTTAATCAGTTAAACTCAGAGCTTAAAAAATTTGATGATAAGACATCAAATCAGGTTGTGTTTTTGATGATAAGTACGTTAGATGATTATCCAATTGAAATGTATACAAGTGAAGTAGCCGAACAGAATAAAATTGGTACAAAAGAAAATGATAACGGTATACTTTTCTGTGTCGCAAAAAATGATAGAAAAATGAGAATTGAGGTTGGATATGGTCTGGAAGGTGCCTTGCCAGATGCACTCGCAAGTTCGATTATTAGAAATGAAGTCGCACCTTACTTTAAACGAGACGATTACTACTCAGGCATTGTTGCAGGTTTAAGTGCCATAGTTTCCGCAACTCTGGGAGAATATACAAGAACTGACAATAGACAAGAAGATGATGAAGGAGGAAGATTTCCGATTGGTTATTTCATTTTCATTATTCTTATCTTAATTTTTGGAAGAGGTAAGGGAGGTGGATTTGGAAGCTTCCTGCTTCTTAGTGCTTTAGGTGGTGCTGCAAGAGGAGGTCGTAGTAGTGGTTTTGGTGGCGGTGGATTCGGTGGAGGATTCAGCGGCGGCGGTGGAAGTTTTGGTGGTGGAGGAGCCAGTGGAGGTTGGTAATGTCTCCATTGATCGTTGGTGTTGATCTTTTCAACGAAGGAGCCTATTTCGAGGCTCATGATCATTTTGAAGACCTATGGATGGATGCTAAATATGAAGAAAAAGATTTTTATCAAGGATTAGTTCAAGTATCGGTAGGATCGTATCATTTGATTTGTGGAAATTATACTGGTTCTTTAAGTCAGTATCAGAAAGGAGTTCAAAAGCTCAACAAATACCGATTGAGAGAGAGTAAAATTAATTTGGACAAATTTTTGCACGAAATTAATCCTTTTATAGAGAAAATTATTATGTTTAATTCAAAAAAAATTTCTAATATTGAAGTAACAAAAATTCCAAACATTGAGAAGTTTTAACACTAATTAAAAATTAGGAGAGCTGTCATGGCAATAATGATTACAGACGAATGCATCAACTGCGGAGCTTGCGAACCTGAATGTCCAAACACTGCAATTTATGAAGGTGGAGTTGAATGGGAGATGGGAACAATAACTGGTGGAGATGGAGTTGCTGCACCTTCCGGAGCCGAAGGGTTTTATTCTGATGAATTCTTTTATATTAATCCCGATAAATGTACAGAGTGTAAAGGTTTCCATGATGAACCTCAGTGTGCTGCTGTTTGCCCTGTAGACTGCTGTATTCCTGATCCAAACCACGTAGAAACCGAAGAACAATTATTAGCCAAAAAAGATCATTTAGAAAGCTTATAAAATAGTTTACTTTATAACATTTTTGGATTAGTTTTGAACCCAATCTCGTTAAAGCGGGATTGGGTTTTTGTTTATATTTTAATATTTGTTATGAGGATAATATGCGAATTGGAGAGTATAAACTGCACTCAATAATCAGCGGCAGATTGATGCTTGATGGTGGGGCGATGTATGGTGTTGTTCCGAAACCGTTATGGGAAAAAAATAGTCCTGCCGATGAGCGCAACCGGATTAAACTTTTGACCCGCCATTTGTTACTTGAAAGCAAAACGAAAAAAATTCTTATTGATACTGGTTCAGGATCAAACTGGAATGAAAAATTTGAAAAAATTTATTCTATTGATGATAGTTATTCTGCAATGGAATCTTCTTTAAAATCAGTTGGATTTGATAGAGAGGATATCACTGATGTGATATTGACCCATCTTCACTTCGATCATGTTGGTGGGGCAGTAAGGTTTGAAAATGAAAAGGTTTTTCCATCATTTCCGAATGCAAAATATCATGTCCAAAAAAAACAATTTGAATGGGGATTAAATCCTAGCGAAAAGGATCGAGCAAGCTATTTTAAAGACCGTTATGAACCTTTAGCTAAAGAGGGTGTCCTCAATTTGATGG
This sequence comes from uncultured Ignavibacteria bacterium, assembly GCA_963751695.1. Lineage (GTDB taxonomy): Bacteria > Bacteroidota > Ignavibacteria > Ignavibacteriales > Melioribacteraceae > SZUA-22. Next base: position 185,170 of record CAVVVP010000004.1, read on the forward strand.
ACGGAGACAAATCATTTGATGATAATATCGAGCTTCTTTTAGTCAATGGGCATACTTTTTCCCAACAAATCGTAAAGATATCAGATTCATCAAATACCTTGTTATATTGCGGCGATTTGGTTCCACTCGCTAGCCATATAAATTTGCCATTTATAATGGGATATGATCTACAACCCCTTGTTACATTAGAAGAAAAGAAAAAAATACTTCCGCTAGTAGTTGACGAAAATTGGATGCTGTTTTTCGAGCATGACCCAGAAATTACTGCGGCAACAATTAGTCGAACTGAAAAGGGTTTTGGTATCAAAGAAAGTTTTAAGGTGATTTAGTGAAAGATGATTTAGCTGGATTTGAAAAAGTATGTAAAGTTGATGAACTGCATGAGAGAATTGGTAAAAGATTTTCAGTAAATGATGTTGATGTTGCGGTTTTCAAATCAGATGGAAAAGTTTATGCACTTAACAATATTTGTCCACATCAGCATGCTTCAATTATGTATGACGGATTTGTGGAAAATGGTTTTGTTATATGTCCGGCACATGGGTGGGAGTTCAATTTACAGACCGGAAAAATGCACACTGGAGGGAGCGGTTTAGATACATATGAAGTAAAAATTATTAACAATGATGTTTATATAAAAGCTTATGAAAACAAAATAAACTGGGATTTTTAATTCTTATTTTTTTCACTAATGAAATTTGATAAAGAAATAATTCAACATAAAGCCCACTCCCTTGGATTCGATTTGGTTGGGTTTACTAAAGCAGAAATGCTCTCAGATGAAATCGATAGATTAGAGCAATGGCTTGATCGAGGTTATCATGCTGGAATGAAGTATATGAATAGAAACATTGAAAAGAGAAAAGATGTTTCTGAGATTCTTGATGGAGCAAAAACTGTTATTTCTTTAGGATTGAATTATTATCATTCCGATCAATACACACAAAGAGAAGATTTTGGAAAAGTATCTAGATATGCTTGGGGAAAAGACTATCATCTTGTTATTTGGGATAAACTGGGACAGCTAACTGCAGAGCTCAAGGAAGTTTATCCAGAATTTGAAGCAAAATCGTATGTCGATACCAGCCCTGTGATGGATAAAGTTTGGGCTCAGCGCTCCGGTTTGGGATGGATAGGAAAACATACAAATTTGATCAATCCGAAAATTGGGAGTTGGTTCTTTATAGCGAATATAATTACTAATTTAGATTTCGAACCGAATCAAATAATAACTGATCATTGTGGAAACTGCACTGCCTGTATAGAGGCATGTCCAACTAATGCAATTACGGAACCCTATGTTGTTAATGCAAATAAATGTATATCCTATTTAACAATAGAGAATAAAGGGGAAATTCCATCCAAATTCGATGGGAAATTTGATGGATGGATTTTTGGATGCGACATTTGTCAGGATGTTTGTCCTTGGAATATTAAATTTTTTGTAGAAACAAATGAATATGAATTTCACACATCTGAAAATAAGGAAATTGATTTGTCAACTGTAAATGAGATGACAAATTCACAATTCAAAAACAAGTACCTTTCATCACCAATATCTAGGACAAGATTGAAAGGATTAAAGAGAAACGCAAGATTCTTAATTGATTCTGAAAGTGCAAGTGAATCTTAACAAAGAATATTGTATCTAATATTTGTAAAAGTTAAAATTGTGGAAAATTAGGAGTAATAAAAATGGAAAACAATCATCATAGTTTAATTATTATTGGTTCCGGTCCAGCGGGACTTACAGCAGCAATCTATGCAGCACGAGCAAATTTGAATCCAGTTATTTTTGAAGGAATGCAACCGGGTGGACAATTAACCATCACAACAGAAGTTGAAAATTACCCTGGATTTGTTGAAGGAATTCAAGGCCCAGAATTGATGAATGTAATGAGAGAACAAGCTGTTCGTTTTGGTACTAATGCAATGTTCAATCAAGTTACAGAAGTTGATTTTTCAAAACGACCATTCACTCTCAAAGCAGATAATGGACAAACTTATACCGCAGATTCTGTAATTGTATCAACAGGTGCTTCTGCTAGATTATTAGGTTTAGAAAGTGAAAGCAGTTACATGGGTTATGGGGTATCAGCATGTGCAACTTGTGATGGATTTTTCTATAAAGATAAAAAAGTAATTGTTGTTGGTGGTGGCGATACAGCAATGGAGGAAGCAATTTATCTGACTAAATTTGCTTCTGAAGTGCTTGTTATTCATAGAAGAGAAGGATTCAGGGCTTCTAAAATTATGCTTGAAAGAGCTCAGAAAAATGAGAAGATTAATTTTATGCTGAATCAAACGATCAAAGAAGTTGTTGGCTCAGAAAATAATGGAATAAAATCCGTAACTGGAGCCATTTTAGTAAATCCCCAGGATAAAACTGAAACACATGTTGAGGTTGATGGTATTTTCATTGCAATTGGTCATCAGCCAAATACAAAAATTTTCGCAGATCAGTTAGATATGGATGAAACAGGTTATTTAAATGTAAATCCTGGCTCAACTTATACAAATATCGAAGGTGTTTTTGCCGCCGGGGATGTTTCTGATAAAGTATATCGACAAGCAATTACCGCAGCTGGGTCTGGTTGTATGGCAGCAATAGATGCACAAAGATGGTTGGAAGAGAAAGAATTAGCTTAAATTTTATTTTTTTTGATGAGGTATTATCTAAAAAACGAAGCAATCTTATATCTAGATTGCTTCGTTTTTTTTACTTTTTACCATATTGGGGAGAAGAGTAATATCTAAACTAAGATTCATTTAACTCTTTATATCGATCCTTATCCTTTTCCTCAAACTTTCTACCTGCAAGCCAAGCAAATGTAAACCCAAGACCTATTCCAACAAATATTAGGAAAGGTATCCATTCTTCAACTCCAGTATAGACATTGATCAATAATCCAATTCCAAGTCCTAATCCAAAAAATAGAATTATAATTCCAATTTTTAAAAGAGCGTACGGATGTTTTCTTCTCGTCATCAATGCTTTTACAAAATCAGCATCCAAACCGCGTTCAATAATCATTTGTTTTTCTTTAGACCTTAAATAAACCCATGAAATGATTACTAAGCCGGTTACAATTACTGAAATTATAGGAATAAATACTGCTACTACTGCTTCCATGATAATTCTCCTTTTATATGAAAATTCAATACTTTTTAATTGCTTCACCCCTTATGACTAACTCTCGGTAAAAAAGGTTACAAATAATTAGAAATATTTTCATACATTGGTTTGTAACCTTTCTTGTACGTTATAGGTCTAATATGGCAAATGAAGAATCTAACTGAACAAGAAATAATAGAATCCGTTAAAAGGGGAAATCATGGAGATTTTGCTTTATTGGTTGACCTTTATAAGGATCGTGCATTTACTCTTTTAAAAAAAATGCTTAAAAATGAGATGGACGCTGAAGAAGCTCTTCAGGATAGTTTCTTAAAGGCTTTTAATTCATTACCAGGTTTTAGAAACGAATCTAAGTTTTCTACTTGGTTTTACCGAATTGTTTATAATACTGCATTAACAATTATTACGAATAAGAAGAGAAAGATACAGATGGAGATGAGTTCAGTTGATGATCATTTTGACCTTGGTGAGGAGGATAATGAAATATACTCCAAAGCGGAAAACTCTTCAGAATATTTGTTAAGTATTGTAGATATGCTTCCAATAAGAAATGCATTAGTGATTATTCTATTTTATATTGACAATCTATCATTAAGTGAAATTAGTAATGTACTTAGTATTTCGTTGGTGAATGCAAAAGTTCTCCTTCATCGTTCAAGAAATGAATTGCGTGAGTTAGTAATTAAACACAGCTATCATGAGGAATTATTAAGATGAAAATAACAGATGAAATATTGAATAAGTTAATTGACAACGAATTAAATAAAAAAGAAATTGAAGAGTTGCATGATTTGATTAAAAGAGATGATTTTGCTCTTGGAAAGGTTAAAGCTCATCAAATGGTTGATTCTATATTGAAGAAAATTGATGTTGAATCAGCTCCAGAAGATACTACAGAAAAAATAATGGAAAGAATCTCAAATTCTGTTCTTGTTGCCGATAAGAAGAATGGATTTTTAAAATTTATTATTTCCTCTTTTGCTCTCTTATCCTTTTTGACCATCGCTTTCGTCTTATTCGTTTCAAGTACGTCTGAAGTTAACGAGTCATCAACTAAATACTCAAACTTTATTGATAAATTTGTTTCGTTTTTTACTTCGTTGAACATATCGATTAATGACAATGTTATGATAGTTATTGGGGGTGTGTTAATGATACTATTCTTCGTAAGCGGGTATTTCATGCTAGAAGAAAGAAAATCATTTAAGCAGAAGCTTGAAAATTATTTTTAGAATGATTACTTATTAACACAAGTCCCCTGAATTTGACCACTAATTGCCTTTCAGAGACAATTTCTATATTATCATATCTTAAAATTAGAAATTATCTATGCATACAAAATCCGGATTTGTTGCTATTATTGGCAAACCTAATGTAGGTAAATCAACTTTAATGAACGTACTCTTGGGCGAAAGGTTGTCAATAATTACTAATAAACCACAGACAACAAGAAAGAGGGTGTTAGGAATTTTAACCGATGAGACTCATCAGATAATATTTCTTGATACACCAGGAATCTTAGAACCAACCTACTTATTACAGAAAAAATTTATGGAGTTTGTTGATCATTCTGTAAAAGATGCAGATATTATAGTTTTTATTATTGACGTTGCAACTGATCCAAGTGGGGAAGTAGCATTAAAAGATGAGAGAGTTCAAAAAATTCTGAAAAAACAGAATACTAAAATTTTATTGATAAATAAAATTGATCGCTCTAACGAAGAAACACTGAGTAGTTTAGTTGAAAAATTGGAATCGCAAAAGATCTTTGAGGAAATAATTCCCATTTCTGCTTTAGAAAAATTTAATACAGATCTGGTTCTGAAGTCAATAAAGGATAAATTGCCTTTCGGACCTAAGTACTATCCAGATGATCAACTGACAGATGAACATGAAAGGTTTTTTGTTTCTGAAATAATTCGTGAAAAGATTTTTGAAGCTTATAAAGAAGAAGTTCCTTTTAGCACTGAAGTTTTAATTGATGAATTTGTTGAAAGAGAAACTAGCAAAGACTTTATTTCCGCCAGTATAATTGTGGAGCGGGAAACACAGAAACCGATTATCATTGGTAAAAATGGTATGGCAATTAAAAGACTTGGACGAGTTGCCAGAGAAGCAGTCGAAGTATTTCTCCAGCGTGAAGTTTTTCTGGAGCTTCGTGTAAAAGTACGACCCAAATGGCGCAATGATAAAAGGATGCTAAGAAATTTTGGGTATGATAAAGAGCGTGAGTGACCACCAAAATAATTTTGTAATGAAATACAAAGGAGAATTAATCCTTCTTATGATTACGCTCTTTTGGAGCGCAACATTCGTAATTGTTAAAGAATCATTAAATGATATTTCCTCAATGCTTTTTGTTGGATTTCGATTTCTTATTGCAGGACTTATAATCTTCCCTTTTGTACTTAGAAGAAAAATTGATTTTAAAAGCATAAACCTTAAACTACCTATTATTCTGGGAATATTATTGTTCCTTGGGTTTGGTGCTCAAACAATTGGATTACGCTATACTTCAGCAACAAAATCTGCTTTTCTAACAGGGTCAGCTGTTATAATCATTCCAATTCTTCAAACAATCATTGAAAGAAGAAAACCCAATAAGGGGTCTGTGGTTGGTGTTATAGTTGTTCTTTTGGGAATATTATTACTTTCGGGTGGAAATTCAATTTATACTCTTTTAGAAGATTTGGTCACAAACTTCAATTTTGGAGATGGAATGACACTCGTCTGTGCATTCTTCTTTGCATATTATGTTGTTTATCTGGATGTGCTTTCAAATAAGTTTGAATTTTGGTTGCTTCTTATGATTCAAATTGCTGTTACTACTCTCCTTTCTTTCCTTTTTGCTAATATTTTTGATGCAACTGGTTTTGAAGAAATCAAGTTTGAATTCTCAACAAATCTTGGATTGGGAATCTTATATACTGCTATTTTCGCTACACTAGCAACTACAGCTTTGCAGACCAAATATCAGAAACTTGTTTCTCCAACAAAAGCTGGAATAGTATATTCGTTTGAGCCAATTATGGCTGCAATAATTGCTTTTTTGGCAATTGGAGAGAGGATAACAACTTTTGGATTTATTGGAGCAGCACTGATATTTACAGGACTAATTATATCTGAGACCTTTGATGGATTAGTAAAAACAGAAGAATAACCATAGTATAGCTTCATGCTATTATTGAATAAAGTAGTTAAGTTTGTAATTTATTTTGTGGATTATAAAAGATGTCTAAAAATTTTGTCAGGGCTGAAATAGTTGTAAATGGTCTTGTACAGGGTGTTGGTTTTAGATATTTTATTTACTCCAAAGCAGATAATTTGGGTTTACATGGGTTTGTAAAGAATCTTTTCTCAGGAGAAGTCTATACAGTTGTTGAAGGAGAAAAATTCTTGATTGAAGATCTTTTTGAAAAACTAAAAACCGGTCCAAGAAGTGCTCATGTAAGAAACTCATCTATAAGTTGGACGGAACCAAAAAATGAATTTACAAGATTTGAGATAAGACATTGAAACAAAAAATTAGAATTGGATTTGGCTATGATGTTCATGCATTTACAGAAGATAGACATTTAATTCTCGGTGGAATTGAAATTCCACATGATAAAGGATTGAAAGGACATTCAGATGCTGATGCTCTACTTCACTCAATTTGCGATGCTCTTCTTGGAGCACTAGCATTCGGTGATATTGGAAAACATTTCCCTGACACAGAATCTCAATACAAAGGTATCAGCAGTAAAGTTCTTCTTTCAGAAGCAAATAATCTTGTGCAAAATGAAGGATACAAAATAGGAAATGTCGATTCAACAATTGTTTTGCAAAAACCTAAACTTGCACCTTTTATTGAGGATATGAGAAAAAGCATAGCATCGATTCTCTATTGTGATCTCGAGCAAATCTCAGTTAAAGCAACGACTTCAGAATGGATGGGTTTTGTGGGTGAAGAAAAAGGGATCAAAGTAATTTCCACAGTAATGCTAGAAAAAGCTTAACGATGCTTCAAGATATTCTTCTCTACATGAGTAATCTCGATCCTGTTTTCATTTACATCGTATTATTTCTATTTGCCTTCATTGAAAATGTTTTTCCACCGTCTCCCAGTGACGTCGTTGTTGTAATTGGTGCCTCATTAATTGCAAGTACAACAATGGGCTATATGCCCGTACTATTTATCACAAGTTTTGGCAGCTCACTTGGATTTTTATTGATGTATTTAGTCGGCAAATATTTTGGCGAAAAAATAATTCGTAGAGGTAAACTATCATTTATTACAGAGGAAAGTTTAAGTAAAACTGATATATGGTTTAATAAGTGGGGTTATAAATTAATTTTGGCAAATCGATTTTTGCCAGGTACACGTTCTGTAATAAGTTTCTTCGCTGGTGTTTATGAACTTGAAGTTCTAAAAACCTTCATACTTTCTTCAATTTCTGCGTTCGCTTGGAATGCTATAATAATTTATCTTGGAATGGCAGTTGGAAATAATGTAGAAATCATTGATTATTATCTCTCAACATACTCTTTACTAGGCATCACTCTGACCATAATAGTTGTCCTCTTTTTTATTATTAGATGTTTTTATAAAAGAAATAAAAAATGAGATTTCTAAATAAATATAGAAACCTAAATTCTCCTAAAGAAAAAAAGAGAATTCGTAAACAATTATTTTTGGGATTGACGAGCGGTATTTTTATCGGATTGGCATTTCCTCCAACTCCCTTACCTTATTTGGTTTTTGTAGGATTAGTTCCTTACTTTTTTGCTTTGCAGCAGAGAAGCGGATTAGGAGAAATAAGCCGATTAACATACTTTACCTCTTTTATTTTTAATCTTATAACACTTTACTGGGTTGGAGGCTGGCTTCCAAACTCAGATCCATTTTTAATGATAGCTGGCACGATGCTTTTTATCTGGAATCCGATTGTCTATCTTATTCCATCAACTCTCTACTATTTTACAACAAGAATTTTTAATAAGACAATTGGATTACTATTACTCCCGTTTTATTGGGCAAGTTTTGAGTATGCGTATTCAATCACTGATTTTAAATTCCCTTGGCTAACACTTGGGAATAGTCTTCCAAAATTCACGAGTTATATTCAAGTATCTGAAATTGTTGGGGTTTATGGTTTAACACTTCTTATTCTGTTTTCAAATGTATTTATCTATAGATCAGTAAAATATTATTTAGAATTTAAAAAAATTGATAGAATTTCCACGATTATTGGATTGCTTTTTCTAATACTACCAATTCTGTACGGTAGTTATAAAATATATAACTATCCAATCTCTGAGGAAAAAGTAAAAGTCGGCCTCATTCAACCTGACTTTGATCCAAATGAAAAATGGAAATCTGGCAATTTGGAAGAACAGTTAAACATTTATCTAGAACTAAGTAGAAAAGCGATTTCGAATGGAGCGGAAATTTTAATATGGCCCGAGACTGCTCTTCCTGTCTATCTGCTTACTGGAAGATATCCATATGAAGTGAGAACAATTCATAACTTCACAGATTCAATGAATGTTCCAATCTTAACTGGTATGCCGGATGCAACATATTACAAAGATCCACCCAAAGCTCCTGATGATGCAAAGCCAATAAATGACGGAAAAATGATGTACACATCATACAATTCCATCTTATTTTTTACTCCTAATTCAAAAGAGGTACAGAAGTACGGTAAAATAAAACTTGTACCTTTTGGAGAAAAAGTTCCGTTGGTTGAGGTTCTTCCTTTTCTAGGTGATTGGATTAAATGGGAAGTGGGAATCTCGGGTTGGAATACTGGAAAGGATACGGTCGTGTTTTCTTCTAAAATAAATGAAAAAGCTATCAAGATAGGTGGACTGATTTGTATAGAATCAATCTATCCTGACTTCACATCAGTTTTTGTGAAAAAAGGCGCAGATTTTTTGGCAGTTGTTACAAATGATAGCTGGTACGGTGATTCCAGCGGACCATATCAGCATAAAGAGATGAGTGTTCTGCGGGCAGTTGAAAATCGTAGAACAGTCGTGCGTGCCGCAAATGGTGGAATAAGTTGTGTGATCGATCCACTTGGAATAACTCACGAAGAAACAAAAATGTACACCAGAGACTATTTAGTAGTTGATGTACCACTTGAAAAAGTGATGACGTTTTATACGCAATATCCACTGCTATTTCCTTTGCTAGCTTGCGCAATCTCGATCTTTGCTATTTTGAGTTTTATTGTCTTTAAGTTCAAAAGTAATAAAAAGGTAATATCATGATAGACCTCAGAAGTGATACCGTCACAAAACCAAGCAAAGCAATGCGCGAAGCAATGATGAATGCCGAAGTTGGTGACGACGTCTACAAAGAAGATCCAACAGCAAATAAGCTAGAGAATTATTGTGCTGAATTGTTCGGTAAAGAGGATGCACTTTTCGTACCAAGCGGAGTTATGGGAAACCAACTTTGCCTTAACGTGTTAACACAACCCAGCGATGAGGTGATTTGTGATAAGTATGCACACATCTTCCAGTATGAATCCGGTTCTCCTGCTATGTTAAGTGGATTGTCATTGAATCTAATTGAAGGAGAAAATGGCATAATTACTCCTGAGCAAGTAGAACCTCTAATCAGACCAAGCAGTGCATATTATATGCCTAGGACAAAAGTTATTGAAGTTGAAAACACACATAATGTATCGGGGGGAGTAATTCAACCTCTTGAGAATATTAGGGTGTTAAAATCCTTAGCAGATAAATACGATCTTAAAATGCATTTGGATGGAGCTAGATTGTGGAACGCGTCAATTAAGAGTGGAGTTTCACTTGAAGAGTATTCATCCTACTTTGATACAGTTTCAGTTTGCCTCTCGAAAGGACTTGGAGCACCAGTTGGATCTGTAATTTTGGGGGAGAAAGATTTTATCAAAGAAGCATTTAGAATGAGAAAAGCTTGGGGCGGTGGAATGCGACAGATCGGTATTCTTGCTGCTGCAGGTCAATACGCTATTGAGAATAATATGTCCAAGCTTTCGAAGGATCATGAGAAAGCTAAATCCCTTGCTGATCATATTTCTAAACTGCCAGGAGTTGAGATTGATTTGAATTTAGTGCAGACAAATATTGTTATGTTTAAGCCTGTAACATTCAAAGTTGAAGACGTTCTTCAAAAATGTAAAGACAAAAATCTGTTGCTAAGTCTTGGGGGCGTAGGAGTTATAAGAGCTGTAACTCATCTAGATATTTCTTCGGAGGATATAAATAGTGCAATAAAAATTTTGAGTGAGGTTTTCAATGGATAAAGAAGTTGAAACCACTTCTTTCAAACACAAAATAGTTGAGCAAGTAAAATTTCATGAAGTTGATATGATGAATGTTGTTAACAACGCTGTTTACTTCAATTACTTTGAGGATGCACGAGTAAAGTATTTGCAAAACTTAAAATCTCAATACCAACTGAATGAGATAATGGTAGATGATTCATTTTTTATAATGGCGAGGAATGAAATTGATTATCATTCTCCAGCCACTTTCGATGACGAGCTCTCAATCCATACGAAGATCGAATGGATAAAAAATACCAGCTTTGGATTCAAGCATGTAATTATTAATGGTAAAACTGATCAAATAATTGCGAGCGGCAGTGGAGTTATGGTTCACATTAAACTTTCGACAAAAGAGAAACAACAGCTCCCAGATTCATTCATCAGAGCTATTCAAGATTATGAAGAAGGCATATTGAAGATGAAAGAATGATTTATTATTATATGCATGTATATTAATAATTCTATCAAACGAGGGTGATATGAAATTAATATTTGATATCGAAACAGTGGGATATGAATTTAATTCACTTTCCGAATCCCAGCAGGAATATTTACTTCGGTACGCTGAAAAAGAACCAGATGAAGAGAAGAGGAATAAATTAGTTGACGAAGCGATTCGATTTACTTCTCTTTATCCTCTAACTGCCAAGGTTGTTGCAATTGGAATGTTGAACTCTGAAACTGAACATTCGCTAGTACTCTATGAAGGAGAACAAGTGGAAGAGTGGGAATCTGAAGATGGTGAAGTTAAATATGTTTCGTATCCAGAAGAGGAATTATTAAAACACTTTTGGCAGTATGCAAAAAAGGCAGAAACTGTTGTAACATTTAATGGCCGTAATTTTGATATCCCATTTCTAATGATCAGATCTGCAATGCTGAAAGTTAAACCTACCAGAAATTTTCTAAAAAACAGATACGATTCTAAATCTCATATTGATCTTCTCGAAAAAATGACCTTTTACGGAATCACGAAAAAGTTTAATCTCGATTTTTACTGTAAATCATTTGGCATAGATTCCCCAAAATCGCACGGTGTTTCTGGAATGGATGTGAAAGAATTATATAATGCAGGGAAGATCAAAGAGGTTGCGACTTATTGTGGACACGATGTTAAAGCAACTTATGAGTTATTCAAGATATGGAATGATTTCTTGATTGTATGATCAATTCATTTTAGAAGCAAATATTGTAAGAAGAAACATCGAATGAACTTTCTTAACCTGTTCAAGTGAGAAGTCATTCTGACTTTCATCCACGAAATTATCAACGATAAACTTTGGCAGGTTACCCTCGTTCAAGTTTTTAACCAATTTTTTGGTAATAAGGCTGTTAACTAATTCAATCAATTCTCCAATAGAAAATTCCCAAATTATTTTTGCTTCATTCTCTGCCAGTAAGGAGACTATAGTTTGGTGGTTAATTTCCTTAATATTGATTGAAATATTTCTGGGCTCATAATTGATCTCCTTTTTCTCTAAAGTTGATCTTTCCAGAAGCTTAATCTCACCATCAATAATGAGCATGATCTTTTTATATCCCACAACTTCTTTTGTTACTAAAGATCTAAGCTGCCCTTCAGTAGGATATCGTTTTTCCCAAGGATCTTTATTTGCAAGGCTGTATTGTTTTCTAACAAAAGTTTTGAGCTCAGGACAATTCCCATCAATTTGGATACTATCAGTAGCGTACATTTTAAGAGGAAGCACCTTACTTGATTCGAAGCAATTTATTATTCTCTGAAGCTCCTTTTTTGTTTGATACAAGTAGCCAAGTTTATCTGACTTTTTGTCAAACATCTCTAAAGAGAATAATATCTGATGAAGATTAAAATTTCCTACTATCATTTTTCAACTTCTGCTTATCAATTAAAGTGCGTATACCTTGGTGGAATATGCGCAGAGCTAGATACTTCAAAAAATATGCCTTTAAAAATCATTATTTGGTATAAATTTTGAGTTTTTATCTTAGATTTTATAAGGTTTTTGCACTTTTTCTTGAAAAGTAGATATGATAGTATTAAACAATTAGTTATTCGGTAATTACTACATGTGGAATATGTTTCAGATACTTATCAATTACCTTGATTAAAAAAAAATCTAATAATAGATTTAAACCATGTAATGATACTAACTGTCAAAGCTTTATCAAAATTGACTAAATAGAAAGGAGTACTGAATGAATAAGAAAATAATTCTAACCCTAGTCTTAATTACTGCAACTTTGCTCATTGTATCTAACGGTTGTAGCGACAAATCTGATACTTTAAGTGAACCTCAAAATAATTTAAGTGAAACTTCTGAGTTTTATCTTTTTGGAATTGAAGATGGGATGAGCGCAATTGAGGATGCAACGATTGATAAAGATATGGGATTTGGACCTGCATTCGGCAAAGATAGATTTCCACACAAGCATAGACCACACAGAAAAGGCTTTGACTTGCTAAAACTTTTTTTCCAATTAAACTTATCTGATGAGCAGAAAGAATCAATAAAAGAATATTTTAAGGAGAATCATGAATGCCTGAAAGCTCCATTTGCTCAATTCCATGATGCTGCAAAGGAAATTATGGAGGGAACAAGAGAAGAAAGAAGAGCAATTCATGGACGTGTAGAGTCTGGAGAAATTACAAGAGAAGAGGGAAGAGAGGAAATTAGAGTATTAAATGAAAAAGCACGTGAAGATATCGAAAAATATGAAGAATGCATCGAAGCTAAAGAAGCAATGTGTGAATGTAACAGAAATTTAATGGAAAATATAAGTACCATTCTTGATGAAGATCAACTTTCCATTTGGGAAAAATGGCTTGAGGATCATCCTACTCCATGTTCTTGAGGTCGATTAGTTCTTAAATGGAATAGTAGTGTGAGAAACAAAAAGGGGATTGTTTTAAACAATTCCCTTTTTCACTTTTAAAACTCTACATCCAATCCAAGAATCGGCATAACTGAAAATTGATAAACATTTTCATCTGATCCATCAGAATTATACTGATACATTGCAATATTCTTTCTATTGTAAATATTCTGAATTGATAAGTTAAGCACCAGATTCCATGAGCTAAAATTAAACCTGCTGTTAAAGCCAATATCCAATCTATGGTATGCTGGATACCGCATTCCGTTAATATCCTCAGAAGCTCTCCAAGCACCATCCGTCCATGCAACACCCCCGACTCTATGCTGTTCACGAGTTGTATATATCAATTCTGTATAAGGTTTACCGCTTGCGTATCTCCATTTTGCACTTATCTCCATATCGTCGGAGATAGGGAGAATGTAGGCTGGATACTTTAAAATTGCAGGAAGATCTTCCAATGATTTTCTTCCGTCTTTAAAACGCATTCAGACAATTATGTTGAACACATGGGGAAAATCGTAATCTGAAACGAATGTATTTCCGCTCATTCCAATTCTGGGATCTTCAACCTCAGACCAGGTTCTTGAATAACTGATAGTACCGTATAAATTTTTAACCAACTTCTGCTGAAGCATAAAATCAAGGCCCCAAACATTCTGTTTCCCTTCATTCAGCCATTTTTCTGATCTAAAAGTCGGATCGCTTTGATTGATAAATTCTTCCCTTACCGGAAGGTCATTATATTTTTTATAAAATCCCTCAACAGTTAGTTTTAAACCTTCATCCAAAATATGTTCAATTCCGGCAATGAAATGTCTGGAATGACTGTTCTTTAAATATCTATTTATCTCTGTATTATACCTGTCACCATAGGTTGGATAAGATTGTGTCTGATAATACTCTCCATAAGCAAGATTTATATTGGTAATAAGGGGAATCAAATAGTAAGAAGCAGAAACTCTTGGACTTATGTTAGAAGCATCGCTGTAGGTGAATAGATCATAACGCAATCCAAGATTTAATATTAACCGATCTGATAAAAATTTCATGCGGTCGTTCAGAAATAGATACGATTTATGCTGATCTAATAATTTTAGATTGGTGCTGAGTACAGAAGAAGGCTGAATTACATAAGTTTCATGGATTCCATCATCATTAATATCGTATCGGACAGTATCAGCATCTATCGTGGCGGTTTGCTCATATCCTCCGAACTTGAGCTGACCTCCAAACTCCAGTCGGTTTGATTGAGATAGTGACAATCCGAAATTTGCTCTAACTGCTGTCTCAAAATTATCGCTGACATTCTGGTAAAGGTACCGGGTATTCAAAACTTGGGAACTGGCGATACTTCCGGTATTATCAAACTGGCGCTCAGTGTAGCGATGGCCGTAACCTAATTCGTTGTGATAGTTGTTTGCGTAAACCGTTATGGCTGAGTAAAGTTTTTTCGACCACACACTATTTAACGTTACACCAGTTGCCCATTGATTTTGCTTTACATCTATCAATTCTACATCAACAGAATCAGTGGTATTTGCTTTTTCGGGGTATTGAGTATCCGGTACACCATCAAAAAGGATCTTGTCGTTTCCATAAATTCCTGACCATGAAATTTTATGTTTATTTGAAAGATTGTACATGAATCTAAATTGGCCATCATAATAAATAGGAACTGCCGTAAGTCCGAATGAACTTGCAATAAGATCAATATAGCTTTTTCGGGCAGAAATAAGCCAAGATCCTCTTCCATCATTAATAGAACCTTCTAAAGTCGCTCCTGCTCCAGACATTGATACATTCACCTCACCAGCGAAGGGACGAGTAGTAACACCATCTCGGGTATTTACTATCATTGCCGATGACATTTTATCACCAAATTTTGAAATAAATCCTCCGGTCGAAAATTGAATATCCTGGATCAGTTCGACATTTATCATATTTATTGGGCCACCGGAGTTGTACTCATTTGGATAGTGATTTGTTGAATGGAGTTCCATATTGTCAAAAATTGTAAGATTCTCGTTTGGCGATCCACCTCGGACCAGCAATTCATTAGTTTGATCAGTCGAAAATGATACTCCTGCCATTCCCTGCAGAATTCTTTGAAAGTCGAGCAGTGAGCCTGGAGAGCGGTGGACTTCCTCAACTCCTAAAGTTATTGTACTGAGGTTGTTTTCTATTACCGCTTTGTCAAAATAATCCGCAGTTACTTTTACCTCATCCATCTCAACAGAACTTGTTGAAAGCTGAACATCCATGTTTGTTTCACTTTTTGTTTTAATTGAGATATCGGTTTGGATGTTTGTCGTATATCCGATTAATGAGATCCTAACAGAATAGGATCCGACCGGTACTGAGAGCTTGAAATATCCATTTTCATCTGAGGCTGCGCCTACATTTTCCAGTTCCATTACAAGAATATTTGCGCCGATAAGAGCTTCTTTTGTGGTTTCGTCAGTTATCCTTCCGGTAAGAACTCCGGATTGAGCAAATATTGGAAGCGCAATTAGATTTATTAAAAGTATTAAAAATTTTCTCACATTTTCTCCAGATTTTTCAAAAAGAACTTTTACCCAAACTTAATGAGTAAATGTTGATATCAAAGTGTATTGTGATGAACGAATACCATTTTGTGATAAGTGGGACAAACTGTTATAAATCGGACACAATTGTGACGAATGGGAGAAGCATTAGTTTTAAAACGTATCTCAAAAAACTTAAGACACATCTCTCTTGTTAGAAAAATTTTTATTTACTATTTTGATTTATCAGAATAAAGAGCGCAATTATCAAATTATATACAATGATATCCCGAAAGCAGAAAATACACGATATTAAGAAAAACGATTCGGGATATTATCCACACAGATTTTTTTAGAGTTTCAGTAAATAGAATAAATTAAATAACTTACGGAAGAATTGAGATACTCTTGAAATGATATCACGAAATTGGTTTCGTGTTTTCATTCATTTATTCCATCTAATCTTTCGTCATATCTATAGGTTATGTGTTAATTAAATAGTGGGTATAAAAATGAAATTAATATTGTTTTTTTTGATGCTATTATTTGCAAATGTATTTGCTCAACTGGAATTTCATATTGCAACAGATAAAGAGAGTTATGGCTATGGGGAGCCAATCTCAATTACGTGTGGTCTCACGAACAATACAGATTCAACAATAGGAATAATGTTTTCCAGTTACAGCACTTGCCAAGCAGACTTTAAATTTGATGATTATAATTCAATATTCTGGTCAACTTGCTTACCCACATTTCAAGAAGTAAATATACCAGCAAAATACACAAGAGAGTATAACTGGATTCTTGAACCTGAAATATTTGGTTTGCCAAATTATGATGGACAACATAAAATAATATGTGATATTTCATATAGATTCCCAGTTGGCATTGATACAGAGGTTTTTTCACATAGAGATTCTATATATGTTGAAATTCCAATGTTTTTAGGTGGACAACTCAATGTATCTTTTGAAATAGGTGATGATTCACTTGTAACGATATTAAGAGATAGTCTTGGAATCGAAGTTGTAAAAAGAGAAAGTTTCTCAAATATATATGAAGTTTGGCAAATTCAAAACATGGCAATTGACAGTATTTACACTGAATTACAAAACAATGATTTGCTTAAATCAGTAGAATATAATAGATTATTTGAATACAATTCAATTGATTTAGTTACCTCAGTGGATGTATTAAACCAATTAGAACGCTCTTATTATTTAAGCAATGCTTATCCTAATCCATTTAATCCCACAACAAAGATTGAATATTTTATACCTACTGATACAGAAATTAAAATAGTTTTGTATGATATACTTGGAAATAAAGTAAAGACCTTAGTGGATGGTTACAAGAAAACTGGAAATTATAAAATTGAGATTAATGGGGCTAATCTAACAAGTGGAGTTTATTTTTACAGAATGTTAAGTAAAAATCACACTATTTCTAAAAAAGTGTTGTTAATTAAGTAGCACACATAACCCACGCATCAAAGCGACCGCAGTTACGCCCGGTCTTTTTGTAATTTTTGTGCGTGTAAAAAGTTTTTGCAACATAAAAGTAGTTCAAAATAGATAGGTTTTAAATTAATTATTGGTTGTAGCGTAAGCGTTTTTAAAGGTTAAAACTGCGGCGCTTTATGCATCAGCCGTTAGGCAACTGAATTCATATTTAATGGAGAAATTTCAGTGAAAACTAAATCAATAAGTTTAATTTTAAGCATTATTGGAATTGTATTCATGTTTGTTGATGGGTGGATATTATCTTGGTGGTTTGTTCCTGATTACTCAGAAGTTGGACCATCTTTTATTTCCAAAGACTCATTCTACACTAGCCAGATATTCTTCATTTTTTGGTAATTGTCCGTACCACTTGGATCCATTATCACTTCAATAGGTTTGGCTTATTTCATGCGTTTAGAAAAATTCAGAATACTTATTTTTGCTGTTTGTTCAATCGGCCTTTTGGCATGGTTAGGATTATGGAGTCAATCAATTCTTTATCCAGCATTATATGGAGTTGGTGGGGGATTAATTTTAATCTCATTTTGTATCTCAATATGGTCGCTTCTCAGGACACGTATGATGAGTAATGCGAATATAAAAAATATTTTAGATCTAAGGGCAATTTCTTATATCTTCTTTGTAATAACTTCCTGGGGTATGTGTGGATTATTGGGCATACCATCTTTCGGGCTGCGTTCAGAACAAGTCTTGGAATACAATACTCAAGGTTTATTAATTACAATGGGAGCAAAAGTCCTTGTTTGTTTCACAATTGGCTGGATATTTCTTGCATTGAGTCAGTATAAAGAATATCTTTCAAATAAAAAGGTTGCCTAACCAGCCGCTCAAGCCGACCGCTTCGCTCAATTCGGTAAAAGTGGTAAAATGTTGGTTTTGTGTTTTATGTAAAATTGAATTTGAATATTGTACCATAATTAGAAGTTAGTCGCTGCACTTACTGAATAAAGTTAAGTACAGCTTGTTATAAATTAAAATTCGTCGTTGTATCAAGTTGTTTGTTTTAGGCGGACGGCTTAACGGCAACGCCGTTGAATGTAGAAAGATTAAGGAGAAAAAACATGGATATTCAAACACTAACAACATTCTTTATGTGGTGTACAATAGTAAACGGAGCCTTAATATCCCTCTGGACTGTAACGCATATGGCAGCTCCGGATCTAGTCTATCGTACACAAAATAAATGGTTTCCTATGCCCCGAGAAACCTTCAACGTAGTATTTTACTCTTTCATCGGGTTGTTTAAGATCGTCTTTCTGGTCTTTAATCTCGTTCCATACCTGGTTCTAATTATTATCGGGTAAATTATTTGCACCACTGTTAAAAGATTTAAGGAAAATAATGGAAGAAAAAGTTCTCACTGACCAAAATCAAGTCCCAACAGAGGAAATAATTTTTTCATACATCGGAAAAGGCAGAATATATTGGGAATCTGTTTTTCATCATATTCATAGCAGTCATCCAGATTTTGCTGAGCAATGGAGATATTACAATGATGGCCAATCCTGGTTATTAAAAGTAACAAGAAAGTCAAAAACAATATTCTGGCTTTCGATTTACAAAGGTTATTTCAGAATTACATTTTATTTTGGTGATAAGGCTGAACCTGCAATTATGGAGAGTTCAATTTCTGACCAGATAAAAGAAGAGTTTAAAAATGGAAAGAGATATGGCAAAATACGTGCTATCACTTTAATTATTGATAGCAAGAAAGTAATCGAATATGTTAAAACATTGATTACAATAAAGCTCAGTATCAAATAAAACTGTCCTTAAAAATGCGCTCAAGGTAATTGTATCGCTGTTATGCTTTAAGTTCTTTATTTGTAATAAGTCAATAGATTTTTTGAGGCTTATTGTTGAATATTTCATGTTTAGAAGCCGTATGTATTTTAAATATAATAAGGAATTCTGTTATGAAGAATATATTACTGATGTGTCTACTATTTTGTTTGTTTACCTTATATGTTTATGGTCAGCCCGGATGGATTGAGCAAAATAGCGGTACGCGCGCTAACCTGAGAGCAGTTGATTTTATAAATGAGAACATTGGTTGGGTAGCGGGTGGTATAATTAAGAAAACAACTAACGGCGGAGAATTATGGGAGGAAACTGGAAAACATAGTGCGAGTGGAGCAGGATTTTATAGTATATCTTTTCCTTCAGAAGAGAAAGGACATGTGTGTGGATACGTATATGTAAATAACTATTATTTAAAAAATTGGGCAAGTACCGAAAATGGGGGTGCTGAATGGGATTACCCTACTTCATGGAGCTATCCAGCGGCTAGGTATTATTCCGTATTTTTTATAAATGAGAATATTGGATGGAGAGTCGGATCAAGAGGGTATGTTTATAAAACAACAACAGGCGTAAATGGTTTTTCGCAATTATTTCCATCACTATCAGAAACCCTTTACTCAGTCTATTTTGTAAATGAAAATAATGGCTGGGTTGCAGGGAAGGATGGTTTTATTGCCAAATCCAGAAATGGAGGGATTAATTGGGAGACTCAAGAAAGTGGTTTTACAGGTGATCTAAATTCAATTTTCTTTCTTGATACATTGAGGGGATTTTCAGCAGGTGATGAGGACGATGTGGGTATGATAATAAAAACAGTAGATGGAGGTAACACATGGTATCAGGTGGCACATCCATCAACAATGTCATTGAATTCTATAAAGTTCATTAATGAAAATTTGGGTTGGGCCTGTGGATCAAAAGTTGTCGATCTGGAGGAAAGAGGTGTTATGTTATATTCCGATGATGGCGGCGAAAATTGGATTGAGCAGTATGTTACTGATTCATTATCCACCTTGTATGCATTGGATTTTATTGATGAACTTACAGGTTGGGCTGTCGGGTATCAGGGTATTATATTAAAAACAAATAATGGTGGTATTACTGAAATTGCTGATGACAAAACTTCTTTGCCGGAAAAATATCTTCTTTCCCAAAACTTTCCTAATCCTTTTAATCCAAATACAAAGATAAGTTACCAAATACCTAAAGATGGATTTGTAAGTTTAGTTGTTTATAATTTATTAGGGCAAGAAGTTGATAAATTAGTGAACCAGCATCAAACGAGTGGAAGATATTCAGTTGAATTTAAGGCTGAAGATTTAACGAGTGGTGTATATATTTATAGAATAACATCTGGTGAATTTGTTCAATCAAATAACATGATCTTACTTAGATAAAATTCATGGACTGGGTAGCCTCTAAAATTAGGGAATAAATTATTTATTATGCTGTTTTTTTTGCCAATTAAATGAGGTAAAATGTTTTCAGATTTAGAAAAAATTAATAAACGGCCAAAGCCTTTTTAATACTATACGGCAGAAGAATTATGGACTAATGAACACACATCTAAAATGACGCTTGAATTTCATTTAGATGAATCCATTGATGTTTCTTCTCGCAATACAAATTTCATTGAAAGATCTGCTAGCTGGATTAGCTCTCACTTTGGTTTAGGTGAAACAAAAATCATCTGCGATTTTGGGTGCGGCCCTGGCTTATATACGACTCGATTTGCTGAAACCGGTGCGAGTGTAACAGGCATTGATTTTTCAGAAAGATCAATTAACTATGCTAGAAACATTGCAGAAGAGAAAGGCCTAAAGATTGAATATTACCATCAGAATTATCTTCACTTTAAAAGTGAAATTCAATTCGACTTAATAACGATGATCTTTTGTGATTTCTGTGCTTTAAGTCCAGAACAGAGATCCGGATTGTTAAAAAAATTCTACAATCTATTGAAACCCAACGGCTCCGTTTTACTTGATGTATATTCTCTCGAATCTTACAATAAAAGAGAGGAGCAAACAGTATATAAAGTTAATCTTCTCAATGGATTTTGGTCACCAAGAAAATATCATGGTTTTCAAAAAACATTTAAATACGAAGAACAGAAAGTTGTACTGGACAAATACACAATTGTGGAAAAAGATAAAAATAGTGTTATTTATAATTGGCTGCAGTATTTTAGTACTGATTCTCTAAAGGAAGAAATAGAAAAAGGAAATTTTATATTTCAGAATCTATATTCAGATGTGAGTGGTTCATCGTTTGATTCACAAAGCGATGAAATGGCGGTGGTGTTTCAAAAAGCCAAATAAATCAGAGCTTAAAATCGACCACATTTTAAAAACGATATCCTTGTATAAGATGTTGGTTATCTACAATTCCTTTATGTTGTAAATGAAATATGCTAAATAAACGTTTAGAAATATTAAAAGATGAGTTTACAATTCATCGGTTTGATTTAAATGAAACTATTCCGGATAAAGTATACAACAGCAAATTTTATTGGATAGGAAAAACTGATGAAGAACTATCAATTGTATGTGAATCCAATATTTTAAATAATAGTGATAAAAGCAAAAGCGGCTGGTCAATAATAAAGATAGCATGCAAACTCGATTTTTCATTAGTCGGTATAATTGCAGAAATTTACAATGAGTTAAAAAATGCGGGAATAAGTATAATTGCACTCTCTACCTACGATACTGATTATATTATGTTGAAAAACGATAAATTAGAGGAAGCAAAATCCGCTCTGGAAAATATAGGATACAAATTTCAAATAACATCATAGGCCCGCTGTTGTTGTGGATTGGTGAAAAGCAGCACTATCAGACTGCTGATAAATATATGAAGCAATATTAGAATTATAAATATGACCAAAATAGAAGATTTAAAAATATTCTATTTTTCAGGGACCGGAAATGCAAGAAAAATTGCAGAATGGTTTTCCGAGCATGCCTCAAAAAAAGAAATTGGAGTTAAAATATTTAATATTGCAAAAATTGATTTTAATGCTGTTCAATTAAATCCAAATTCTTTAATAATCATTATCTCTCCTATTCATGGTTTTAATTATCCCAAAATAACACTGGACTTTATAAGGCGTTTCCCAAATGGAAAGAACAAAATTGTTCTTATGAATACTAGAGCAGGATTAAAAGTTGGTCCTTTTGTAACACCTGGACTAACTGGGATTACTTTTCTTTTATCATCAATTATACTTAGGTGGAAAGGATATAAGATAGTAGGCCAAATTCCCTTTGATATGCCGTCTAATTGGATATCAATTCGTCCTGCATTGAATGATAACTCGGTAAAGTATATCCATAAAAAAAATTATTTTAAAGTTTCAAAACATGCTGACAAAATATTCTCTGATAGGAAAGATTTTCTAGCCTTTAGAGACATTGTGCAAGATATTCTAATCGCACCAATTTCATTACTATATTATTTATTCGGAAGATTTGCATTTGCAAAATCTTTTTATGCCTCTTATAAATGTGATAATTGCGGTCTGTGTATAAAAGATTGTCCTGTAGATGCAATTAAAACTATTAAAGATAGACCCTTTTGGACTTTCCACTGTGAAAGCTGCATGAAGTGTATGAATTCTTGTCCAAACAGAGCAATTGAAACTGCTCATGGTCTTTTTGTAGTGGTTATTTTATTAAGCCCGATTGTAACTTCATTTGTATTGTACTACTTTATTGGTAATAGCTTTTGGGAAGATTTTCCAGAATTCATTATTAAAAATTTCATTTTTTTTATTTTGTTATTCATGCTGTATAGATTACAACATTATTTTCTTGGTAGAAATGTTATCAGTAAAATAATTGCGGTTACTTCATTAACATTTTTTAAATTTTGGGGACGTTATAGATCAATCTCAGATGTTAAATGGAAAAATGCTGATTGAAATCTTAGAAGTAATGGTACCAGAAAAAGCAAATTAACCAGACCGCATTAACATTGAGTGGATCGGGAAAATCAAGACAGTTATCAATTTTTAATAGGATTTTTATATGGATTACTTCAACAAAGAAAAAAATGTTAATGTATACATAAAAATGGCAAAGGGATATGATGGTAAAGATTTAATCAAAAAACTAAAAATTCATTTACCAAAAAATTCAAGTGTTTTAGAATTAGGTATGGGCCCCGGTGTTGATCTAAAAATTTTAAACAAATATTACAAAGCCACTGGTTCCGATCGCTCAGAAGTTTTTTTGGATTTATTTAAGAAATCTAATCCTAAACATAACCTTTTAAAGCTGGATGCAGTTACAATCGAAACTAAAAAAAAATTCAAAGGCATTTACTCAAATAAAGTTCTTCACCACCTTTCCAAATCAAATCTTGGTAGATCTCTCAAACGGCAAAGCGAAGTCTTACTGAAAGATGGAATAGTTTTACATTCGTTTTGGAAGGGAAATAAAACAGAGAAATATGAAAATCTACTTTTTAATTATTATACAATAAGTCAATTAGTAAAGTATTTTGAAAAACATTTTGAAATCTTAGAAATTGCAGTCTATAAAGAAATGAAAAATTCCGATTCAATTTATATAATTGCTAGAAAACTTTAATTTTTATAGATAATAAATCAACCTAACCTTTGTGCAGTTGGGTGAAAAGAAATACTGTTAAGTAGCATGCAATATTGGTATAAACATGAGTACTTCAAATATTGTATTTGTAAAAAATTTATTTTAGCATATAATTCTATGAATATTGATAAGATGCTTGAATTTTTACACCCAGAAATTATATTTCAAAATATCTCAAAGGGTGAAATTACTTTTGAAACACATGGGATATCTGAATTCAAAGAAATCGCTAATCAATCATTGAAATTATTTAAAAGAAAGAGAGCAAAGAATTATTTCGTTTTCTGAAGCAAAGGATAAAGTACATCTTGCGATATCTTTTCGTGCAGTTCTTTCAGCCGATTTACCAAATGGATTAAAAGTTGGTGATATTTTAGATATAAAAGGAGAGTCAGAATATATAATAAAGAATAATTTGTATTATCAATTATGGACATAAGTTAGATTAGATATTTTAGTTGAATTAAGTTAGTATTATAATCAAAACGGAGATATCAAAATGAATAATATAGAAAACACGGTACACTATCTCGAAATAGTTACACCAGATGTTAAAGATATGTGTGATTTTATTTAAGAAAGAGTGAAAATGACAACAACATTTTATAAAATTCAACAATTTCTTGGGAAATATTCTACTGGTAGAAATGTAATTCTTCTATTCCTTATAACTCAAATAATCTACTTTATAATGGTTCTTTATACCATTCCAAATGTAGTAAGTTATGCTGATGGCATGAAGGTACTAGACATGCAGCCAACAGGTTACAGTGCTGAATATGCAAACACGTTATTAAACCGACTCGGCAGTGAGGGGAGAGATTATTATTTATATAAGCAAATACCGATGGATATGATATATCCATTTCTATTCGCCATTACTTATTCATTATTGCTGATCTATTTATTCAAAAAAAGTTTTAATATAGAAAGTAAGATGCATTATCTAACAATTGTTCCTTTATTCGGCGGCTTTTTTGATTATTTGGAAAATATTGGAATAATAGTAATGCTGCTAGACTATCCAGACTTTTCAACTCTTTTGGCAAATGTTACCAATGTTTTCTCAATATTAAAAAGTGTCAGTACAACACTGTTTTTTATTTTGCTGTTTGTTGGAGCGGTTGGATTAATAATGAAAAAAATCAGAAAATCTGAAGAGCCTATATAACACATAACATAATTGACTACCTATGTATATGCAAACTATTTTAGCTTTATTATTTTTGCTGAAAACTGTATTAAACTTAAATATCAACTTATGAAGTCTACTTTGAAAGAAGTTTCAATATCAGTCGTATATTGGCTTTTGGCAACTATGCTAATAGTTTCGGTGCGTTTCATAGGTATCGAATTTTTCCTTGAGACACCTCTCGATATACCTATTCTTGATATCTATATTACAGCCATACCTGGGGGTATAATACTTGGATTGCTATGGAGTTTAGTGGAGATAGCTGATAATAAAATTAGAAGCAAAAAGACAAAATCATTTGGAATTTTTGTTCTATCAAGAACACTGATTTATTCAATATTATTTATAATCATTGCATTTTTTGCCTCATGGCTTGGAAGCGGCTCATTGGAACTTGCAAAAAATTATATAACGTCAGCTTTCGTTATGGTAAATTTTGTTTTATTCATTATCACCGCTTTTTTATTTGTTTTCTTTAAGCAAATGAATAAAAAATTTGGTCCAGGAATTCTTTTCCAATATATAACAGGAAAATATTTTAATCCAAAAGAAGAGGACAGAATTTTTATGTTCCTTGATTTAAAATCGGCCACATCGATTGCAGAAAAATTAAGTCATGTTTTGTATAGTAAATTTATTCAGGATTGCTTCTCTGAATTGACCGAACCGGTTCTTGCATATTGCGGTCAGATCTATCAATATGTAGGAGATGAGGTAGTAATAACTTGGAAAAAGGAAGAAGGTTTGGAGAATGCTAATTGCATCAATTTTTATAATGATTATATAAAACGGTTGCAAAGAAAAAGAGAATATTTCTTACTCTCTTATGAAGTGTTTCCTGATTTTAAAGCTGGATTGAGTATGGGGCTTGTAACAGCTGCAGAAGTAGGAGAATTAAAAACAGAGATTGCTTATCATGGAGATGTACTTAATACCGCTTCACGTATACAGGGATTCTGCAACCAGTTTGACAAACAACTATTAGTCTCAGAAGGATTAGCTCAGGAATTAAGTAAAAATAAACAAATTAAAATTGATCTTATGGGTGAGGTTCAACTTAGAGGTAAGGAAGAAGCATCGAAAATTTTTAGTATTGAATAACTTGCAGCTAATACTATGATCAGGAAGAAATTCAACAAGACTAATTTTATGTAACCTCAAAAATTACTTGGGTGATTAAATCAACTTGTGCCAATTGGTGACTTAAAAACTAAATTCTTAGGAGGAATTTAGAATGTATCTATTTCATTTTTCTCTATCCAGTTTAAAGCAAACAGCACTGCTAATTCTTACATTGTTTATCTTTAGTGCATGTGCAAAAAACTCTAACGAATCAAATTCTTCTGAATCGAGCCAGTCAACTTCATCATACAAAGCTGAGCTGATGGCTCTTGAAAAAGCATGGATCGATGCAGAGGTCAACGATGACGAAGAAGCTCTCGAGCGTATTCTGGACGAACAATTTGTGGCAACTTTCGCCTCTGGAAAGACAGTAGACCGTTCAAAGTATATCGAGATAATAATAAAGATGGATATTTCACCGTTCTCTGCAATAAACGAGGCTATCCATATTCATGAGGATACCGCGGTGATTATAGATATTTCCACAGATCGAACAACGAAATTTACATGGATAGCTATTAAACGGAATGGGGAATGGAAAGTGATCTCCGAGACTTTCACAAGAGTGACACCGAATGTATAATATTATGCCATATCTCTAAAAGAGATAACATGGAAAAAAACCATAAAGATTCGATCGATAATTTCTTGAAGATCTACAAAGAAGACGCTTCAATCAGAGCTATACTTTTAGTCGGATCGATAGCTCATGGATTTGAAATGCCGGAATCTAATATTTATATATTGCTAATAGTTGATTCTGATGAATATTAAAAAGGAAAGGTTCGAATAAATTAGCTTTTGTTTATGGGATATTTGTACTTATGAAAATGGATATATTGATTGTAAAGATACCGATGTTGTAATGACCCCATATCCCAAATTGTACAGAAATTTGTTTGCTTCAACTCTGTCCATACTAAAAGGTTCGAACAGAAGTAAAAACACAAACACAAATGCTCCAAAGAAAAGTCCCGAAAGAAATTTTTCTTGGGAGGTTTCCACGAGCGGGAAAGGACGATTTAATATTTGCTTTAATTTACTCAATGCCTTTTTATGTTTTAATAATGCAAAATTATCATTTTAAATCTAATTTGGTAAAATATATTAAAGTAAATTGAATATTAAGTTTAAGTTAAAAATTCATCCTACGACAATTTTTATAAGAATATTTTGTATTTTCACACCTCAAAAATTGAGAGAATTCTGAAACTTTTATCTAAAATATTTTTCTACATATTGATTTGTTGCTCATTTGTAAATGTATATTCACAATCGGAGGAGGCAACTTTAAGCGGATTTATATTTGACGCAGAATCTGGTGAGGATCTGATAAGCGCTAATGTTTATATAATGGAACTTGGGACTGGGACAACGAGCAATGAGTACGGCTTTTACTCTATTACGGTTCCAAAAGGAAATTATACTATTCGATTTAGCTATACCGGTTATGAAACTAAGAACCTTCAGTTTGACTTAAACTATTCTGTGGAAGAAGATGTTGAATTGGAATACGACTCATACGAAATGGAAGAAGTTGTAGTAGTGGATAAAGCTGATGACCAAAATGTTAAGTCAACTGAAATGGGAACAACGAACATTAATCCTCAAGAGTTACAGTCAGTGCCGGTAGTTTTTGGTGAGGCAGATATATTAAAAACTATGCAGCTTCTCCCTGGAATTAGTCAGGCGGGTGATGGTTCAAGTGGGTACTTTGTTCGCGGAGGTAATATTGATCAGAATTTAATTTTGCTTGATGAAGCAACGGTATACAATCCTTCTCATTTATTTGGATTCTTTTCTGTATTCAATTCTGATGCTATTAAAAATGCAAAGATGATAAAAGGTAGCATGCCAGCAGAATATGGAGGGAGAATTTCTTCAGTTCTTGATATTAAAATGAAAGAAGGAAACAATAAACACTGGCAATTTAGCGGTGGTATAGGGCTGATTTCTTCCCGACTATCTGTTGAGGGTCCTATCGTAAAAGATAAAGGGTCTTTCTTGATCTCCGGCAGAAGGACTTATGCCGATCTATTTATCCCACTAGCTGGTGATGAGTCTCTCAATGACTCAAAACTCTACTTCTATGATCTAAATTTAAAAGCGAATTATTCTTTGGGTAGAAAAGACAAATTGTTTTTATCAGGATATTTTGGACGTGATGTTCTGGGCTACAAGGATGAATTCGGATTTGATTGGGGAAATATTACTGGAACATTAAGGTGGAATCATCTATTCAGTGATAAACTTTTCTCAAATACTTCATTTATAGTGAGCGATTACAATTATTCTGTGAGCATTCAAAGCGGAGATAACGATTTTACAATTACTTCAGGGATACGTGACCTTAACTTTAAAAGTGATTTTCAGTATTTCTTCAATTCTGAAAACAGATTCAAATTTGGTGTTATTGGTTTTTACCATACGATCCTACCTGGTGAGATCGAAAGTGTCGGAGGAAATGTAAACTCATTTAAAGTTGATAATAGATATGGGCTTGAGCTAGCAGGTTACTTGTCTCATGAGGTTGATCTATCACACAGACTAAGTTTAAACTATGGATTAAGATATTCACATTACCTGAATCTAGGTCCTGGAAACGTTTACACGTATGATGAATCTGGGTTTCCCAATAGCGTAACATCCTATGATGACGGAGAGATAATAAGTAATGACGGAGGACTTGAGCCCAGAATAACGGGAACTTATCTCCTTGATGAGACTAGTTCACTAAAAGCATCTTATACAAGAAATTTACAATATATTCATCTTGTCTCCAGTTCAGCTACTTCAACACCAATTGATGTATGGCTACCGACAACTGAAACTGTAAAGCCCGAAATAGCTGATCAAGTCAGTCTTGGTTATTTCAAAAATTTTAATAATAATGCATATGAGACTTCAGTTGAGATATACTATAAAGATTTGAAAAATCAAATCGAGTATAAGAATGGAGCAGATATCTATTTCAACGAACTAATCGAATCTCAGCTAGTTTTTGGTAAAGGCAGGTCTTATGGGGCGGAATTCTTGTTCAGAAAAAATGTAGGAAATTTTACAGGTTGGTTAAGTTATACTTTATCTAAAACCGAAAGAAAATTTGATGATATCGATAATGGTAATCCATTTCCTGCAAAGCAGGATAGAACTCATGATATTTCGATTACTGCTATATATAAGTTAAACAATATATGGACGTTTTCGGCAAATTGGATTTATTACACTGGAGATGCAGTAACATTTCCAAGTGGTAAATACTCAGTGGATGGCAATACATTAAATCTTTATACAGAAAGAAATGGTTATCGATTCCCAGATTATCATCGTTTGGATTTAGGGGCTACTTTGCTCCTAAGTAAGAGTAAGACTTCAGAAATGAGTTTAACTTTTTCTATTTACAATGCCTATGGAAGACGGAACGCTTATATGATAATGTTTAGAGAGAATCAAGATAATCCAGCATACACTGAAGCTGTTCGCATAGCTTTATTTAGTTTTGTTCCTTCAATTACATTTAATTTTAGTTTTTAGGATTTAAGTAATGAGAGTAAACTTAGTAAATATGGTTCGATTGATAATTTTAGCTTTATACCTTCTTCTTTTTTCAGGATGTGAGGACGTTATTGAAATAGATCTGAATTCAACCAATCCCAAAATTGTTTTAGAAGGTTCAGTGGCAAATGATAATTCGCCAACAAAAGTTCGAATAACAAAATCGACTGATTTTTACGAACCTGGAGTTTATGATAAAGTGACTGGAGCTGAAATTGAATTAACTGACAGTGAAGGAAATAGTGGAACGTTAACAGAAATTGAAGATGGTGTTTATCAAACTGAATCAATTTTGGGAGAAATTGGAAGATCATACTATATTTCTGTTAAAGCTGAAGGTAAAACATATAATGCAGAATCGACAATCCCTCAGCAGCTCAATCTTGATTCACTAAATATTGAAATTGCACCATATCCGCCCGGAGAAGAAACGGAAGAGACTAAAAGGTATTATCTGAACCTATATTTTCAAGACTATCCAGATAATGAAGATTATGCAAGATTCAGAATTCTTAATAATGGCGAATTACTTGGAGGTTACAGAATATATAACGATAAGTATACGAACGGTAATTATATAAATGCTCGACTAAATCTTGGCGCGGAAGATAACAATATAAAAATTGGTGATGAACTAACCGTTCAGTTACTTTCAATTGATAAATCTTCATACGAATTTTATTTAACAGCGAATAGTATTAATGCTTCTCGAACTCAGGGCGGAGGTGGGCCTCCAAGTTCAATTTCACCGGCAAATCCAAATTCAAATTGGACCAATGATGCTCTTGGTGTATTTACAGCCTTTTCAGTTTCTACACAATCAATTGTTGTAGAAGAATAAACCAATTATTTAGTTAGAATATTTCTTTTCCCATATCACAATTGTTTCCCTCTGATTGTAGAGCAGACACAAAAATTGTATATTTCATTTTTAATTCAATCAAATATAGTGGCATTTAATGAGAGAACCTGAAGTAACCTTAGAATTAGCAATCGAACATGGATTGACGAAAGAAGAATACGAATATGTACTTAAAATTTTAGATGGAACTCCCACTTATACAGAACTTGGAATCATTAGTGTAATGTGGAGTGAGCACGCCAGTTATAAGAATTCAATAAATCTACTAAAAACTTTACCCAGAGACGGTGGAAGATTATTGGTCGGTGCTGGTGAAGAAAATGCAGGACTTGTTGACATTGGCGACGGAATGGGAATTGTATTTAAGATTGAAAGTCATAATCATCCATCTGCGGTTGAGCCTTACCAAGGGGCAGCAACTGGTGTTGGTGGAATTCTAAGAGATATTTTTACAATGGGTGCAAGACCAATCGCTGCTCTCAATTCTCTGCGTTTCGGTTCCTTGGAGGACCCTCATACAAGATTTTTATTTGAAGGTGTTGTCGATGGGATTGCAGATTACGGCAACTGCTTTGGAGTCCCAACTGTTGGGGGTGAAGTGTTTTTTGATGATTCCTATAAGGATAATCCTCTTGTAAATGCTATGGCCATTGGCATTGTTGATGTTAACCGAACTGCAACAGCTACGGCAGAAGGTGAGGGTAATTCAGTTATGATAGTTGGATCATCAACTGGCCGAGATGGAATTCACGGTGCCACTTTTGCATCTGTTGATCTATCTGAAGAATCCGAGGCAAATCGACCCTCTGTTCAAGTCGGTGATCCATTTACAGAAAAACTATTACTTGAAGCAACTCTGGAGATTATCAAAAATGACTGGATAGTTGGCATCCAGGATATGGGTGCAGCAGGTATCTCATGTTCAACATCTGAAATGAGTGCTAAGGGTGAATCTGGAATGGAGATAGACCTCAATAAAGTTCCTCTTCGCGAAGAGGGTATGAGTGCTTATGAAATTATGCTTTCTGAGAGTCAAGAAAGAATGCTAGTTGTTGCAAAACCTGGATATGAAGAAAAAATTATTGAAGTTTTCGATAAGTGGGATCTTAATTGTGAGATAATAGGTAAAGTGACAAACACTGGCAAACTTGACATAACTTACAATGGACAGAAAGTAGCTGATCTTCCGGCATTTTATTTAGCTTTAGGTGGAGGTGCTCCTGTTTACGATCGCGAAACTAAAAAGCCAGGTTATTTGGATGAACTTCACGCCTTCGATTTCTCAACAATCAAGGAACCAGAAAATATAACTGACACTTTTCTGAAAGTATTTTCATCACCAAACATAGTTTCAAAACGATGGGTATATGAGCAGTATGATTCGATGGTTAGAACCAACACAATCGTTGGACCTGGTTCGGATTCTGCTGTTATTTATATTAAAGATACAAACAAAGCAATTGCTGCTAACACTGACTGCAATGGGAGATATGTTTATCTAAATCCAAAAACCGGGGCAATGATTGCTGTGGCTGAATCAGCTCGCAATGTGGTTTGTTCTGGTGGAATACCTCTGGCAATAACCAATTGTTTGAATTTTGGAAATCCGTACAAACCAGAAGTTTATTGGGGATTTAAAAATGCAATTGAAGGGATGGGTGAAGCTTGCCGATATTTTGACACTCCAGTAACCGGTGGAAATGTTAGTTTCTATAACGAGAGTCCTAACAATGCTGTGTACCCAACTCCCGTTATTGGTATGCTGGGATTGATTGAGGATTTGGAACATGTTACAACATCAAATTTTAAACAAGCAGATGATCTTGTTTACCTACTTGGAGAAGATTTCGAGGAAGTCGGGGGAAGTGAATATTTAAAAGTAACACATGATCTAGTTGTTGGAGATTCACCAAAGATCGATCTCAAAACTGAAAAAGAACTTCATAAAACTATTCTTGATGTTATCAGAAAAGGTTTGATAAATTCTGCGCATGATATTTCCGAGGGTGGAATTGTTACTGCACTTGCGGAAAGCTGTATTGGGGACGTTGAAACTCCAATTGGTGTTGAAGTTGAAATTCCAGTTAAAAGCAGATTAGATTACTCATTGTTCTCTGAATCTCAATCGAGAGTTATTGTTTCAGTACCTCCAGAAAATAGTGACACATTTGAAACTGAATTGAACAAACACTCAACTCCTTATAAATTCATTGGTAAAACCATGGCAGTTGGATTTAATATAAATAGTCTCATATCAGTTTCATTAGATTCACTAATTGATGTATATTATAATACACTTAGCAAGAAAATGCAGTTATAGAAATCATAGAGGACAAGCGCAAGATAAACTATGAAAACAGCCCATAATCAAAACATTCCTTTCTCCTTGTTTACACTTCTAATCATATAATATCGAATATTCTGTGACTATTTTCTTATGCTGAGTCTACTCGGTTTCTTTCTTCCATAGATTTTATTCTTCTACAACTAAAAGAATATCGCAAAACCATCTCTTATTTTCAAACCCTAAACTGTTAGATAAGCGCTGACGGGAAACAGAAGAAAATGGTATTGATGAAGTAATTAAAAAAAGGTGAGAAGTCCCAGCCAAGTTCTTCTCACCTATTCATAAAATCTTTCATTGTATAGGGGTTCAATCAATACAACAGTAATATACACAAACCTTTCGCCTTATCTTGTGAGGTAAATCACAACTCATTCCAATGAAAAAACTCAATAGAAAAGCACCCTACCAAGAGTGAATTATAGGGGGCACTATCTACTGTCAGAGGTGCTCATAAGTTGTAGAATAAATTTGAAAATACTCTGGATCTAGAACTATTTATCTATTTGTGGATTAATCGGATAAGCAGTATTTTGCATAAAGACTATATGTCTAATTTAGAATTATAAGAATTAAGGGAATCCATTCCAAACCAATTACAATATCTCATTGCAAATTATTATTTGTGATGTATTAAAGGAGCAAATATGAAACTTAGCCTAATGTTTATTTTACTAATTCTTTTTTCTTGTTATCTATTTTCGCAGGATCAAAAGCAAGATCCGTTTTCCAGCAATTACACTCTAGGCCATTCAGAGGAGATTGCGCTTTACTGGAACGTTGACAATTTCTCTGAAATTGATAATACTGTTAATTATAAACTCTTTGATTATTACAGTAATTTTGGACAGTTTTTTATTGATTCTTCTAATGGGGGAAATTATTCTTCTTCAGATTTTTTATTAGGTGAGAAAAAAGGAATGGACGTAATTACTGGAGATTTTGATGGTGATGGTCTGGATGAAATAATTTCTGCTTGGGAAGGATCAGGCAATTCTCTTAATCTTGTCGTTCCAAACATAGATAAAGAGACACTCAACTTTAATGACGAATATATGTTTAAGCTGCCAGGTGTTTTGTACTCAAATCCTAAAACAAACTCTGTAAGATTTAGAATAATCAAGGGGAATTTTGATAACGACACTTTCGACGAATTTGCTATTGTATTATGGAACGTTAGTGGAAATTTAGAAATACAAATTTATAATGTTGATATGAATTCTCATCAACCAGTGATGGTTGCATCTATATCTGACGAAAACATGAGTTCGGGAAATAATAATGCTGGATTATATGATATTGCTCCTGGAGATTTTGACGGCGATCTAGTTGATGAGATTGTGATGGTTGCTTATGAAGAATCAAATGCTGATTGGTTCATTTACACAAAAATTTATGATGTAACTGAAAACAACGGAATCATCTCTTTAGTTCCCAAAGCAAGGAAAGAAGACTTTTATAACTACAATGATTGGGATGATCCAAGTCATAGAATAAACAATCTTGCAATAGCATCGGGTAATTTTAATGGCAATTTTGGAGATGAGTTTGTCATCGATTTTATTTTGTATAAAAGTGATTCGGAAACTTATAATTACCTGCTGCCAGGATCTGTTTCTATGGATTTAGATACAATTTTTGTTAATAAAGAAAATATTTTCAGTACCTTCAATTCGCTTTCGGAAACAAGTTTGTCGATAAGTATTCAAGCGGCAGATATGAATAATGATGGACGTGATGAAATTATTTCGGATGGGGACGGAAGAATAGACATAATAGAGGCTGATAACGAGCTACACCTAACGAAAAAGGCTGGAAATAGTTTTAGTTCTTTCACATTTAATAATCGGAGAATGGTTGTTGCAGATCTGAATGCCAGCACAGACGATTCAACATGGCTCCCTGAAATAATTGTAGCTGCATCACGTCGATATGAACCTGATGATCCTGATGATTGGTACACAACATTGGAGATTATTGTTTTTGAACCTATTTTAGATGCTTCTGGAAATATAATCAGTTTAATGAAGAGAATTGCTTATACTGTTGATTCAGTGCCTCAAAGTCCTATGTTTTATTACTCACTTGCTGCTGGAGATTTTGATGGTGGGAGCATAAGACTAGGGAAACCAAATTATTATAGTGCAACCGATATTGTTCAACCACTTGTAATCTTAAATGCACCTCCAACACATTTTGATATGTTTGGGAATGAGATTTTTGATATAAATGGCAGTTATAATGGACAGGAAAGTAATTTTGTTGCAAATTATTACACAGAATCTGAAACTAACATTGAAGTGGAAACTGAACTACATTCTGCATGGACTGTAGGCGGGAGTGTTTCTGGGGGATTTGAAGTTCCTATAATTAAGACCGGTGTTGAATTAAAACTAGAGGCTGAGTACGGAAAAGATTTTTCTAAAACTAATACTCAATCAAATTCCTACAGAGTTAGCCAAAATATATCATCAAGTAATGACGATTTTATATATGCCATAACTGTTGATTATGATATTTGGGAATATCCAATTATAGCAAACGATACTATTCAGGGTTATACGATGGTTGTTTCTCCAGGGGAGCCTCAAAGATCCTGGTTCCCAAGTAAAAGTCCGCAAGCAACTAATTATATTCCCGATCACGAAGTTGGAAATATTTTATCCTACAACCAAATAGCTGCTCCTTCAGATAATAATTCTCTGGAGTCAGTTTTGAAGTGGAATACATCAGATCAAATAACACTGGATGGATCACCAGGGTTTGAATATAATTGGGCATTAGAAAATGAAACTCAAACAGAGCAAACAGAAACAAATGAAGTTCATAGCAAGATAGGAGCGTCAGCAAGTTTTGAAAGTACTTTCCCATTTGTCCCAAATTTTGAATTTAACGGTGAATATTCTAATGAAACTGTATCAACAAGTAAAAACACAGTGACTTATAAAAAAGGTTTAGAGGTTCATCTTGGCCCAATAGATCTTAGCATTGGGGAAACCTACTACTCAGTTACTCCTTATGCGTATTGGGCAAAAAGTGGAGCACTTGTATTAGATTATGGAGTAAACCCACGTTCTGCTCCTCCGGGTGTTCCTCAAACTTGGTTTCAAGAACAATATGGTAACAAGCCTGACCCAGCTCTAACTCTACCATGGAGGTTGGATCCTGAAAAAGGTATTTCAATTACAGATGATAAACGCCAGCAGACAAAAGAGATTATTTTTAATCCAGATAATCCGAAGATTGGGGAAATTGTCACTATTCAAACAAGGGTTCATAATTATAGTTTTCTTAATACTTCCGGCCCAGTTGCTGCTCAATTTTATTTAGGTGATCCAAATAATGGTGGAATTTTGCTAGAGAGCAGAGACGAAAAAACTGAGTTTGCAACTGACGATTTTATTCCTGCACGCGAAAGTAAGATCATTAGCTTTGATTGGACTGTCCCAAACGGCGTAGCTTTATTTTACAGAATATATGTAGTCTTGGATCCCAATAATGAAATAGACGAAATTCACGAATCGAATAACATTGGTTGGAAAATCCTCCCTTTATATGATCTTTCGACTGATGTAAAGAAAGAAACTCAAAAACCAAGTTCGTATGAGCTTAGTCAAAATTATCCAAATCCCTTTAATCCAAGTACAATAATAAGATATACAATCCCAGAAAATGGATTTGTAAAAATAAAAATATTTGACATTTTGGGTAGAGAAGTATCAACGCTCATAAATAAAGAGCAAAATTCGGGCAATTACGAAGTAGAATTTGATGCATCAAACCTTACCAGTGGAGTATATTTTTACAGAATACAGGCTGGAGATTTTGTACAAACTAAAAAGATGGTTTTAATGAAGTAAAATAAAAAAGGTGAGAAGTCCCAGCCAAGTTCTTCTCACCTTCAATAAAGATTGTTCGTATTGTCATTCTAAATATATGTTAACCTATCAAATCTAGTTGTGATGATGGTCACACATCGAAATTACAAATGTTTATAAAAGGGAAGCACAACTAAGTGCTTCCCAAATAAGCCCAAAAGCTAGTGAGAAGCTAACTCTCAAGCTAAGTCGGAAGAGAAGATCATCTAACTTCTCATCCTAGCAATTGTATGAGAGGGTTCTTCCCATACACCAAAAGTTTACAAAATTTTATTTTGTCAAATGTGATTTGAATCACAGCAAAGAGAAAAACAAATTATTACTCTTCCCAATTTTGACGGAAACCAATAGTAATATTTTAATTGATAATAATACCATGAAGTTTTATTTTAATGATTAGATATGAATAGTAACTTATTATCTATATTACTAAACATTACAATTGACAAAGGGACTGAACCAGAAGAAGAGCAAGACCCATTCAAGAAATTTAATATGGTCAGAAGAACACTCTCCGAACTTGAAAAAGAACAGATAAAAGAATTTCAAAAGGCTAAAGATTATTTGGATAGTGGGGATATAAAAAGAGGCATATTTATTCTAGAAAAAATTGTCTATGAAGATGGGTTACATGTAAAAGATGGTAAGTTGGCACTAATTCTTGTTGAGGTTTATCTTGAGCAGAATATGTTGCAACAGTGTAAGAGCTTTGTCCTATTTATGAATAAAAATTATCCAGATTATAAAGGTGAAGCAAAACAAATAATGGCAAAGTTAGAAGCCAAAACATAGATGTATGTCTATAAGAATTTGATTAATAATAACTGTTAAATCACTAGAGGTTAATTTGAATAAAGAAAGGATAAGTGGCAAGAGTAAAGAAAGTGAAATACCATACTCTGAGATTCAAAAGCTAGCTAAGAAGAAGAATATTACACCGGAAGCGGCTAAAAAAGAATTGATGAAAAAGAAAGTCAAGAAATAATTAAATCTGCTTAATAGTAAATTGATAAGCGAGAAGCCCCAGCCAAATTCTTCTCCTTAAAAAAACTATTTTAAAAGTAGTTTTCAAGTTCAAAATCTTTAACTACGGTTGAATTAAATAACATTTTTATATTCTCAAAGGAATGTCTTAGTTGCATTACTAATTCCTCATTAGAAATGCTATTGATGGCAACATCGAGCTTTTGAAATAAAGATGTATTATCGTTTCTAATTTTCATATTCAGCATAGATAAATCATTAATAGTACTGTTATCATTGCAAGATTGTTTAATTACAATTATTCTATTGAAATCATAAATCTTATTGAGTGCTTCGCCAAGTTTATGAATTATTGAAGCTGTAAGTCTTACTTCATCTTTTGAAAGTTGGTTTTGTATTGTTATTAGACTTCTTGTTAGTTGATTATTTTTATCTTCAAAATTAAAATAATGAGCCAAAAACTTATCTTCCGTTGACACATCCAAACCACCCATATTCATCCTTAAAATATATTTTATCTGTTAGACACAAGATTTCAATTTTAATGCCATGTGCTTAGAGAGCGCATTTAATCTGTATTTATAAAAAGACATGTGTTACAGTATAAAAACTTAGGATAAGTTAAAGATTTATAAAAATAAGCTAATATAATTTGTGATTATTGCTCGATTTGAGGTAATAATTTCTCAATATAATTTCAATTCATATTTTTTTAAAAATTAGGATAAGATGAATGAAAAAACAAGCTAATCGAAGTATGAAAAAGAAGACTGTTACACCTACTTATGAGAGAAGAAGTTGGGAAATTGAAAGAACTTATCTAGTTATACGAAACTAATCAAGACAAAAAGGTAAGTCAAAGTAAAATTATACGTGGCATGCTTACAGAATATCTTGATGATAAGTTGGCAGTAGAAAGAAAAAAATAGTACAAAAAATAGCGCATTTACCTCTTTATTACCCTCAGAGTACTTTTATTATGTGCTTAACGATATTCCAAGATAAAGCAAAAATTGCTTGAATAAATATACGAAATAGTGTACATTTGAGCACTATGAAGAAAAGAGAATTTTGGTCTGATTTATTTGGGAGATTTATAAAACCAGAAGAAGAAGACTACGAAAAATTTGTTGAAGCAGAGCTACTTTACAGAATTGATGCACTAGAATATATGGGTTTAGATACCGATGAACGCTCAAGAGATTTTAGAAGATATAAGGATTATCATAATAAATTAAAAGATAGGTGGGATGGGGGTTTTGTTGCTTGAAATACAAGTTTTTTTGTAATAATTTACAAGAATTAGGCGCTTTATACTAAAACGTAAACCGTTGTTTTATAATGGGTTAGAGGAAACTCGAGCTTTAGTAAAAATGAGCATCCGAAAAAGTACATTTCTAGTGGTTTAATTAAATAATAAGTCTTTGAACCACTCCTATTCCAGAAGATATTTAATATCTGAAATGCCTCGTTTCATTTTATCCAGTCGACAAGTATAGAAGAAAAAATGGAAAAATGCTTCTCAATAAAAAATAAAAATCATAGGGTAGAAATATTTATATTTCATTTACAGGTTACAACTTACTTTTTGGTTTTGAGACATTAAAATGTTAATAAACAAAAAATTAAACTTTTATGTTACTATGCTGTTACTTTCAAGCTGTTGTCTAAATTATCAAACAGCTTAACTATATGTAATATAACGAGTTATGTGTGTAAATAATTATATAAATACAATTAGTAAGAAAATAGATGTCACGTTTTAAGTTAATAAGATTTATCACTAAGTACATTCCGGTTAATATTATAAGAAGAATCTCTTCTTTTATTGATCACTATGTTATTGGCCTTCTCAAAAGCTTGAATAGCGGCCATCTCTTTCTATCCTCGGCTGGAATTGCTTTCTCCATTATTGTTAGTGCTATACCGATGGTTCTTCTTATTTTTTCAGTTTTAGGTAGTATCATTGATCCCAGCACGATTGAAGAGCAAGTAAATACTGCCATAGACGGAATTATCCCTTTTCATGCTTCAGCTGATTATATGAAACGATTCATTCTTTCTAGAATTCCAGAAGTTGTTCAATATAAATCTCTAGCCGGTTGGATTGGATCCTTCGGACTTTTATTCACTTCTACTTGGCTGTTCAGCAGTATGCGCACAATATTAAATAAAATCTATAAAATTGAAGAAGCAAAAAGCGCTGTAATTGGTATGCTCAGAGATTTTGGAATGGTGATCCTAATATTAATCTTTATTTTACTTTCTACTTTCATTCTTCCTACAGCAAACTTTTTCATTTCGTTAACTGAAAATATTGAAGTCTTAAAACAGTTTGATCTAGGTTCTTTTATTAACAATCTTTTCTCTTATATTTCCATCGTGTTAATGTTTGTGATGTTTTTCCTTTTCTATCTATTTATCCCTTACGGCAGACTAGGAACCAGAGTGGCACTGGTCTCGGCCCTGTGGGCTACAATCCTCTGGGAAACAGTAAGACTGATTTTCGAATATTATGTTGTTAATTTTCTTGCTCTGAACAAACTTTACGGTACTTTTCTCTTTTTCGCAGTTGTAATGTTTTGGATATTCTATGCATCAATAGTTTTTCTTGTTGGAGCTGAAGTTGGGCAACTCTACCGTGAAAGAAGGGAAATAAGAAAATCAAAACTTTCAGAAACCACAATTGCATGATCACCTTTCTTCCACTTGGGGGAGAAGAAGAGGTTGGTTCAAGCTGCTTTTATCTAAATTTGGATGGAACTGGAATTCTTCTGGATTGCGGAATTCATCCTCAGAAAACTGGAATTGAATCACTACCAGATTTTAGACTCCTCGAAGATAAAGAATTGGATTATCTCTTCATTTCACACGCTCATCAAGATCATATTGGGGCTTTACCATTTTTGATCAAAAAATATCCGTATGTTAAAATCTAT
The DNA here is from genome assembly GCA_963751695.1 of uncultured Ignavibacteria bacterium. GTDB lineage: Bacteria > Bacteroidota > Ignavibacteria > Ignavibacteriales > Melioribacteraceae > SZUA-22. The sequence continues at coordinate 225,815 of CAVVVP010000004.1, forward strand.
TCAACGAAACAAACGCTTGAGATATCCAGACTTACACTCCACAATAGTGTTAAAATTACTAACAAACAAATGACTGGAACTTCTGAGGAGCTGCTCTACGATCATGAAGATATAGATCTGATTTTAAGAAGCACAATCGATGTAGAATATCATGAAAAAATTGAGGTACAAGGATTAAGGCATGTAAATAAAGAAAAGATCAAAGTCACGTTTTATGATGCTGGTCATATCCTTGGATCAGCGTCCATGTTGATTGAGTATCAACAAAAGAGAATTTTTTATACTGGAGATATTAAAACTTCTTCCCAAGCAATCATGAATGGAGCTGATATCCCAAGTGGAAAGATTGATGTTCTTCTGACTGAATCCACTTATGGCGCATCTACTGCAGATTCGATTCGCACTTTTCGAGAAGAGGGAAACAGATTGGTAAAAGAAGCAAACAATATTATAAACTCAGGGGGTTCCTTGTTGATGCCTGTATTTTCCTTGGGTAAAACACAAGAGTTGATGATGTTCCTATCAAATAAAATGAAATCTGGGAAATTGACAGAAGTCAACATCTTTACCGGTGGTTTAGGGAGAAAAATATCTCATGTGTATGATCTTAATAGATTTCTGGTTAAACGAAAATATAAAAATGTAAAGCTTAGCGAGATTGAACAACTTAATTATTTTGACATAACAAATCCCGATTTTTATCAAAAGCATCCTTCCATAGTTCTAGCTTCCAGCGGTATGATGCTTGAAAATACTATGTCATTTAAGCTTTTGAAGTACTGGCTTAGAAAGAAACCATTTTCAATTTTCATAGTTGGTTACATGGATCCGAATACTCCAGGGTACAAAATAGCATCCAGCAAGGTCGGAGATGAACTAGAAACTGATTTTGTAGAGAAAATTAAAGTTGAATGTTCAATCAAAAAATTTCATTTTCCTTCGCACAGTACACTTGAAGAATTATTATCAATTGCTAAAAAAGTAAAACCTGATAGGGTTGTTTTAATCCATGGAGACCCTGAAGCAAAATCTGCATTAGGTAATGTGATTTTGAGTTACAATAGAAACATTAAAGTCCATAGTGCAGAACGTGGGAAAGCTATTCAATTATTTTAATAATATTAAAGTAAAGTTTTAATCTTCTGGTAATCCTCTTCAGTATTGATATTAAAAAAAAATTCCGATTTATAACCCTCTAAATCTTCTGCCTCTAACACATCGTAATCCAAATTGTAAAGTAGAGTTCGTACTTTTGCACCATGTTTTATGTTTGAATCAGAATTTGATGTTTGAGCATCAAGCAAAATGTTTTCGATAATAGGTAAAATTGATTTGGAATAAATGCCGGCTAATGTTTGTAGATAACCATCAACCTTGCACAAAACAATTTTTTTCTCAGATTCAAAATTCACAATTTGTTCAATTATTTGTTCAGTCATCATTGGCATGTCACAAGAAATAATAAAGTTTTTCTCTGTCGAAGAGTTTTTCAGTCCAGAGTGAATGCCAGCTAAAGGTCCTGGAATATTAATAATATCTGGGAAAATTGATAAATCCAAAAATTTATATTCCATTGGTGTGTTCGAGACCAAGATGACTTCATTAAATACCGAACACATTAGATCTTTTATATGCTCAATAATTTTCTTATTGCCCAGAGGTAACAATGCTTTATTTTGTCCCATTCTGGAACTAGAACCACCACTCAATATGATACCTACAATATTCCGATGCACTTAAAATCCATACCTTCTTTTTTAAATCAAATAGAAAAATTGCCTTTTTAACGAATTATTATTGAATGTAATTTAATTATAAATATTAATATGAATAAATTTTAAAGCAAAATATTTTAGGATTTGAAATGAAACTAAAAGGAAAAATATTTTTTGGATTTCTCATCTTAGCTCTTATGCTATTTATTGCTGGGGCATGGTCAATTTATCAATTAAATAATATTAGCGGTTCTGTCTCAGAAGTATTATCTGAAAATTATAAGAATATTCATTCTGCGAGAACAATGTTGGATGCACTCGAAAGAGAGGATAGCGGTATACTATTGCTTCATATCGGTAATTGGGAAAAAGGTAGTGAGATATTAAGAATTGGAGATAGTATTTTTGTAAGTAACCTTAAACAAATAAAAGGCAGTCATATATCAGAGAAAGAAAATGATTTGATAAGAGAGGTTGAGGCAGAATATCTTAGTTATAAAAATATTTGGAAAATGCCGATTGTTGGATCAAAAAAACAGAGGGATATAGATTGGTATTTTAAAGAAGTGCACACAAAATTTCAAAAAACAAAAGATAAATTAAATGAAGTCTTGATTATGAATGAAGAGATTATTTTTTCTACGGCATTACAGACGAGTCAGCAATCGACCAGAATTATAATGCCAGGAATTATTGCTTCAGTTTCAGCACTCGGGTTTGTTTTTATATTTACTTATTTAGCAAACTATTTTATTGTAAGTCCAATAATTAGTCTTTCTGAAAGAATAAAACTTTTCATTGATAAAAAGATACCCATTGGGTCTGAAGTAGAAACTAAAGATGAGATTTATGAGCTTGAAAATTCGATCAAAATGTTGAGTTCAATAATAGAATCAAGGGGAAAAAGTACCTAATGAGATTTCATGCTGTTTTAAGATATATCTCTTTTGCACTAATTCTTAATTCAATATTCTTATTATTTTCTACTATTGTTGGATTGATATATGCAGATACTTCAATTTTTCCATTGTTCTATACAACCTTGATTACTATTCTAATAGCACTTTTCCCGATAATTTTTGTGCCCCCGACATCACGTATAACAAATAAAGAGGGATTGTTAATAGTAGTTGGAAGCTGGTTGATGTCTTGCCTCATTGGTGCAGTTCCTTACATCTTGTGGGGAGGAGAATTTACTTTCTCAAATGCAATTTTTGAAAGTGTTTCCGGTTTCACGACAACTGGTTCAACAATTCTGCAGAACATAGAGTCAGTTCCCCATGGGCTACTTTTTTGGAGAGCTTCAACTCACTGGATTGGTGGAATAGGTATAATTATTTTTGTTCTTTCAGTGCTACCCTCTTCTGGAATTGTAGGTTTGGTCTTATTTAGATCTGAAGTATCTACCGTAGCACAGGAGAATTTTAAGCAAAGAGCTAATAAGGCGATTAATATAATTATCGGTGTTTATTTGGTTTTAACCATTGCCGAAGCTGTTTTATTGATGTTTTTTGGAATGAACTTATTCGATTCTATTACCCACTCATTTGCAACTATTGCAACCGGAGGGTTCTCTCCAAAAAATAGTAGTATTGCATATTACGATAGTGTTGAAATAGAGATAGTTATTCTAGTTTTCATGCTTCTTTCAGGTATCCATTTTGTTTTACTTTATTCTGTCGTAGCAGGAAGGTATAAGCAATTTTGGAGATCGCCAGTAGTTAAATATTATTTGTTAATTATGCTTCTAGCGACCACTTTGATTGCAATTGGAATTCATCATCAAAGCTACAATACTTGGCTAGAATCTTTCCGCTATTCTATTTTCCAAGTATTATCAGTTGGAACATCAACAGGATTTGCAACGGCGGATTCAAATATTTGGCCCCCATTTACACATCTGATTTTAATCTTCCTATCTTTGCAATGTGCCGGGGCAGGTTCCACTTCTGGTGGTATTAAAGCAGATAGAATGGTACTTCTTTGGAAAGCCTTTACTCGACAAATAAAAAGAGTAATGCACCCCAACGCCGTGCTTTCCATAAGAATGGGGGATAGTCCAGTTAAGGATGAGTTGGTTGGCAACAGTATTTTATTTATTACGGTTTATCTAATGGTTATTTTTATCTCTACACTTCTTTTAAGCATGCTTGGGATGGAACTAAATGAGGCATTTTCGGGTTCCGTTGCGACTATAGGAAATGTTGGCCCGGGTTTTGGGAAAATAGGAACAACTGGTAATTTTTCACAAATTCCAGAATTAGGTAAATGGATTTTTTCTATTGTTATGCTTATTGGCAGACTTGAAATTTTTGCTTTGTTTATATTTTTTAATCCACATCAATGGAGCAAGTCAATATCATATTGAGGGGTCTTGAAACCAGATGGATATCAATTTACTAAGTATTCAAGTCTATTAGAACTATTCTTGATAAATGAATTTATTTGTTATAAATTTCCAAGTAAAAACAACAAGAAAGGAGGCGAAATGCAGAGATCAATTTCATATTTACTATCAATCTTTATTATGGGAGTTTTTTTTCTCTCATGCGGTGAAAAGGAAGAATCAGTTGACAGACTCGCAATGATTGAGAAAGCTAAGAACGTTTTTGGGACGCTGCCTGCAGTAATGCCCGGTTCAGAAAACGATACTCCAGAGATAATTACACTTGGAGAGAAATTATTTTTTGATAATCGCCTTTCAATCAACAATACTCAAGCTTGTAACGATTGTCATAAAATTGATGATGGAGGTGCAGGTGTTGATAATGAGCCTACTTCAGATGGTGCGATTGAAGGAAAAGTTGGAGTTAGAAATTCTCCAACAGTTTTTAATGCGGGTTACCATTTTGCCCAATTTTGGGATGGGCGCGAAGCTGATTTGGAAGGACAAGCAAAAGGTCCAATTTTAAATCCTGACGAAATGGCTATGCCGGATTCAAACACGGTTGTAAATAAATTTAAAAAAATTCCAGAGTATCAAGATTTGTTCAAAGCAGCTGAGATGGACTTAACTTATTCAAACATCGCAGAAGCGATTGCAGCTTTTGAGAGGACTTTAATCACTAAAGACCGATTTGAGATGTTTATGAAAGGAAACCCTCAAGCATTACAATTAGAAGAGATAGAAGGTTTAGCCCTCTTTATGGATAAGGGATGTACAACATGTCATAGTGGGCCATTACTTGGTGGAAATATGTATCAAGAAATGGGTTTAATGAAACCTTATAATTCTGATGATAAGGGAAGGCTAGAGGTTACAGGTAACGAATCTGATGAAAATATTTTTAAAGTACCTTCATTAAGGAATGTTGCACTAACGGGACCATACATGCACGATGGTAAAGTTAATTCATTGGAAGAATCAATTAATCTGATGGCTGATATTCAACTAGATGAAAAAGTTACTAAAGAAGAAATCGAAAAAATCCAAAAATTTTTGAATGCGTTGTCAGACATTAAAATTGTTAAGGCTCAACGAAATTAAATATAGTTATTAGATTTTGTTATATTTGAAATGCACTTAAGGTGTATTTTATTAACTTAATTTAATATTTCCACACTACTTGCACTAAAGAGTCCGGATTTTCCGGACTCTTTGTTTTTAAATCATTTTCTAAAAAGATTTGATAAGTTTTTAGATTCTCGATCTTTCCAAGAACCTTTGTGATAGGCATAGCCAGCAATGAGAGGTAAAGCAAGGGTGGCTTCTGAATAAACCATCTGTTCGTATGTAGTTTCAACTTTACCCCACGAACTTGCCTCCTTTAGGGTTGAACTAGAAAGTGCTCCATCCCTTACATCAGCAACAGTAATTTGAATTGCATATTTGTGCATAGGTGCTTCCTCTTCGAGAATATCTGCTGCAACAACAATATCTTGAGTAAAGTTTTTAGGCACTCCACCACCGATCATAAAAATTCCAGTTTCTTTGCTTTCTAGTTTCACTTTGGTGAGTTCCAGAAAGTCTTTACCCGAATCAAAGGATATATGTTCTTCTTGATTTTTATGCTGGTGCATTACAATTCCGAATCCAGCAGAACAATCTGAGAATGCAGGTACAAAAATCGGGATATTATTTTTATATGCTGAATAAACGACCGAATCATCAACTTTTGGCCCACCTTTGTCTTCTAAATATTTGCCGAATTCCCAAAGCAACTCGCGGGATGAATATGGACGAGGCTCGAGATTATCAAAAATCTCTGCTGTAGTATCGTCGCATACTCTTAATTCATCTTCATCTATAAATGTATCATAGATCCTATCAATATGCAGTTCGCGGAGTTCGTTATCATCAACATACGGTGATCCAACATAGTGTTTGAAACCAAGTGCTTCAAAGAAATCTTGATCAACCATAATTGCGCCAGTTGAAACAATTGCATCCACCATTTTATTTTCGATCATGTCATGAACAATTTTCTTCAGTCCAGCACTGAATAGGGAGCCAGCAAGTGTTAAAATAATTGTAGTATCTTGATCTTTTATCATTCGTTCATAGATATCAGCAGCTCGGTGAAGGTCACGCGCAGAAAATGCCATTTCACCCATTGATTCAACAAGTGAAATTACATTATGATCTTTAATGTTGATGTGCTTAATTGTTTCTTTAAGATAATCTTGTTTTACAGTCATCAAATGCTCCAAATAAAAGTGTAATTTATACTATTGAAAATATAAATTATTTATCAATCTTGGAACAACTTGTCGATACTTAAATACCTTTCTCCAGTATCGTAGTTAAAACCCAAAATGGTCATATTATTACTAATTTCTGGGAGCTTTTTTGATATTGCTGCTAATGTTGCGCCAGTTGATATGCCACCAAGTATTCCTTCTCTTTTTGCAAGTTGTTTAGCAAATGAAAATGCTTCTTGTACAGAAACTGTAATTGTTCCATCAAGTAATTCTGTATTTAAATTCTTAGGAATAAATCCGGCACCGATACCTTGAATTCCATGAGGTCCAGGATCTCTTCCGGAAATAACGGGGGACTCTTCAGGTTCAACAGCAAAAACTTTTAGATTCTCGAATTTTTGCTTAAGTATTTCGGCAACTCCGGTGATATGTCCACCAGTGCCGACACCAGTAATTAGATAATCTAATCCTGTTGGAAAGTCTTCCAAAATTTCTTGGGCAGTTGTTTTTTTATGGATATCAATGTTTGCTTGATTTTCAAATTGCTCTGCAATCCAGATATTTTCGGAAGATGCTTTTAACTCTCGTGCTTTTTCAATTGCACCTTTCATTCCAAGTTCACGTGGAGTAAGCTCAAATTTTGCTCCATATGCAGCCATAATACTTCTTCGCTCAATTGACATTGATTCTGGCATCACAAGGATCAGTTCATATCCCTTAACTGCTGCAACCATCGCTAGACCAATTCCAGTATTGCCTGAAGTGGGCTCTACTATTGTCATTCCATGTTTGAGAGTTCCTCGATTTTCTGCATCTTCAATCATGGATAGAGCAATTCTGTCTTTAATACTTCCACCCGGATTAAATTTTTCAGCTTTTATCCAAACTTCACTATTACTCTCTGAAAACAATTTATTTATCTTAATATGAGGAGTATTTCCAATTGTTTCTAAAATATTCAATGCTCTCATGATATTACCTTTCAATTAAATTATAAAATTCAATTCTTCACTGCTTAAAGTCTCTTTTAAATTTATTTCACTTCTATGTTGTACTACCGAGTTTGGCGGTATTGACCTTGTGAGCCAAACGTTTCCACCAATTATACTTCCTTTTCCGATGATTGTATCTCCTCCAAGAATTACTGCATTAGAGTATATGATAACGTCATCTTCAATTGTTGGATGGCGTTTTTTCTTTGCCAATTCTTTTTGGATACTCAATGCGCCAAGTGTTACGCCCTGATATATTTTGACATATGAACCAATTGACGTGGTTTCTCCAATCACTATCCCAGTTCCATGATCAATGAAAAAAGGAGTTCCAATCTTAGCTCCTGGATGAATATCAATTCCTGTAATCTGATGCGCATATTCAGAAATTATTCTTGGAAGAATCGGGATTTTTAGATTGTAAAGAACATGAGCAATTCGATATACAGCAATTGCAAAAAAACCTGGATAGGCTAAAATAACTTCATCAATACTTTCAGCTGCTGGATCACCTTCGTAAATCTCTTTAGCATCATTATAAAGTTTTTGATGAATTTCCGGAAGAGAGTCAACAAATTGACATGAGAATTTTTCGGAATCTTCCTTTGAAGTTCCATTCAATGAAATCAGGACATTATTTAAACTTCTGCGAAGTAAGTAGATTTTACTTTCAACTTCAATTGCACTATCAAAAAAATCTGAAGAAAAATGAGGGAAAAGTATTTTCAAAAGATCATCAACAAAATTCTGTGACAATTGTTTAATTGCTTCTCTCGATTTATAATTTCGTCTATTTTTAAGTAATTCAGCTGAAAAATCAGCTAAACCATAACCATTATTTTCCATAGTTATCCTTTGAAAATTTAAACAAATGTTATTGATTTATACGTGGGTATGCTTTTTAAAAGCTTTAACAGATGCAGGTATAAAAATACCCTAAGTTGTGTTGAGTTGATTTAATTTCAAAATCAGATGCGATATCTAAAAATAGATTATTCATATATTCAATATAATAAAATTTTGATTAGCTAATACTGTAAATAGAATAGGATTTATTGTGCTCAGATCATTTCAAAATAGATTGATTTAAAGGATTTTGTATAAATTAATGATCTAACATTTTCTTGACATTCCAAATTAATAGCTATATTTTTGTACTCTTTTGTAAAATGAACTATGCTGTAATGGAGGATTAGATTTGAAACAGGAAAAATTAACAAAATTTATCAAGACTGAAGATGCTGATAGAAAGTGGTACATAGTTGATGCGACAGATCAGGTTCTTGGAAGATTAGCTGCTAAAGTGGCAACGGTTATCCGTGGAAAGAATAAAGCAATTTTTACTCCCAACATGGATACAGGCGATTTTGTTATTGTAATTAATGCTGATAAAATTAAAATGACTGGAAAAAGAGAGTTACAAAAAACTTACTTTCGACATTCAGGATATCCTGGGAGCGGAAGAACAACATCTTTTGCTGAATTAATGGAGAAGAAACCTGAATCAGCCATAGAAAGAGCAGTGAAAGGAATGCTTCCTAAAAATAGATTAGGAAGACGCTTAAATAGAAAATTAAAAGTTTATGCCGGTTCTGAACATCCACATAAGGCACAACAACCAGAACCACTAAGTGTTTAATAAGAGGAAGTCGAATGGTAGATAAGATATTTATTGGAAGAAGAAAAAACGCGGTTGCAAGAGTGATTTTACGACCTGGTTCAGGTAACATTACTATTAATAAAAAAGAAATTGAAAAATATTTTCCGCTTAAAACTAATAGAGATGACGTTATATATCCATTTTCCGTAACTGAAACTGCAGGTTCATATGATGTTTTAGCAAATGTGAATGGTGGTGGATATGCCGGACAATCAGAAGCAATTCGTTTAGGAATCAGCAGAGCTCTAATTGAATTAAATCCAGAATTTAGACCATCACTTAAGGCTGAAGGATTGTTAACTAGAGATCCTAGAATGGTTGAACGTAAAAAATACGGTCAGCCAAAAGCTAGAAAAAGATTCCAATTCTCAAAGAGATAAACTATTATTTAATCAATCATACTTTTGGATTTGCCCCCTGTGTCCTACATTAAAATGGATTTGAGGCAAAGATGATAAAAGTAGAAGAAAAACAGGAGTAATTATGCCTAGAGTTGAATTAAAACAACTATTAGAAACAGGTGCACACTTTGGTCACCTGACACGCCGATGGAATCCCAAAATGAAACCGTACATTTTTATGGAGAAAAATGGGATTCATATAATTGATCTAAAGAAAACACAGCAAGCGATTGATATGGCCGCGGAAAAGCTTACACAAATTGCATCTGAAGGTCATTCAATACTTTTTGTTGGAACAAAAAAGCAAGCAAAAGCGATTATAGCTGCAGAAGCTAAAAAGAGCTATAGCAACTGGGTAAGTGAAAGATGGCTTGGTGGAATGCTTACAAATTATTCAACAATTCGAAAAAGTATCAAAAGAATGCAAACCATTGATAAAATGGAAACAGATGGAACCTTTGAAAAGATCACCAAGAAAGAAAGATTATTTAGAACAAGAGAAAGAGACAAATTGAGAAAAGTGCTTGATGGTGTTGAATCAATGTCAAAAATGCCAGGTGCTCTTTTTATTGTTGATATCAAAAAAGAATCTATCGCTGTAAATGAAGCAAAAAGGTTGAACATTCCAGTTTTTGCCATGGTTGATACCAACTGTGATCCAGATAGAATTGATTATATTATTCCAGCAAATGATGATGCGGGACGTTCAATTGAATTGATAGTAGGTGTTATGTCTAACGCTGTTGCAGATGGTGAAGCTAAAGCTCAAGAATTGAAGGCCGAAAGAGCTGCAGAAGAAGAAAGAATTAAAAAAGAAAAAGAAAAAGAGAATGCTGAAGGTGACAAAGATGGCAAACCAAAAGTTAGGAGAGTTAGATTTGATGCCAAAACTGGTAAAAAAGTAACAAAACCATCTAAAGAAGAAGAGACAAAAAAAGTATCAGAGAAAGAAACAACCCCTGAGTTAAAAGAAGTTAAAGAAGAGGAAGTGAAAACTGATACTCCAGTTGAGCAAGTTCAAGAAAAAACTTCCAAGGATAAATCAGACTTAGAAGAAAAAAGTGAAGAAATTAAAGAAGAAAAGAAATAAAATATAAGGAAAGAATTATTATGGCAATTACAGCTTCTCAAGTAAAAGAATTAAGAGATAAAACTGGCGCTGGAATGATGGATTGCAAGAAGGCTTTAACAGAAGCAGATGGTGATTTTGAAAAAGCTATTGAAGTCCTAAGAAAAAAGGGAGCGGCGGTTGCAGCTAAGAGAGCAGAAAGGTCAGCAAACGAAGGTATTGTTTTAACAGAAATTTTAGATGATGGAAAAACAGCATTAATTTTAGAAGTTAACTGCGAAACTGATTTTGTTGCTAAGGGTGAAGACTTTATAAATTTTGCAAATTATGTTAAAGAAGCACTCAAATCGAGCAAATCTTCAACCGTTGAAGAATTATTAAAAGCAGAATATGATGGAAAGAGTGTTGGTGATGAGTTAACAAACATTACTGGAAAAATTGGTGAGAAAATAGAGATATCTAGATTTAAATTGGAATCATCTGACAATTCAATTTACGCAGATTATGTTCATCATGGTTCAAAATTGGCCGTTCTCATTAAAGCGGATAATGTTGCCAATGCTGGTAAAAGCGGATTGACTGACTTACTAACAGATATTGCAATGCAAATCGCTGCAATGAAACCAATGTGCATCTACCGCGAAGAAGTGCCGGCTGAAGATGTTAACAAAGAAAAAGAAATTTATATGGAAGTTGCTAAAAAAGAAGGCAAACCAGAACACATTCTAGAAAAAATTGCTGAAGGAAGATTGAATAAATATTTTCAGGAGATTTGTTTAAGCGAACAAACTTATGTAAAAGATAATTCCAAAGTAGTTAATGATGTTATAGCTGATTTCAACAAGGCAAATTTTTCCGAAACTAAACTATCAGCGTTTTATCGCTTTCATCTTAGCGATGAGAAAAAATAATTAAACTTTTCAAAAGGTCTTATTTTTAATAAGACCTTTTTTTTATTATATTTGGTACAATATGGACCCAAAACTTAGATACAAACGAATTTTATTAAAGCTTAGCGGTGAATCTCTTATGGGAGATACCGATAAATCCATCAATCCAAAAATTTTGGATTTTTTTGCTTCGGAGGTTAAAAAAATTCATGAGCTCGGTGTAGAAATTGGAATCGTAATTGGGGGCGGAAACATATATAGAGGACTTAATGCTCAGGAGCAAGGAATCGACAGAGTTGCCGGAGATCAGATGGGTATGCTCGCAACTATTATAAATGCAATTGCTTTGCAAAATGCATTTGAGAATCATGGAATTTACACCAGACTTATGACTGCAATTACAATGCAAGAAATTGCAGAACCTTATATTAGAAGAAGGGCAGTTCGCCATCTTGAGAAAGACAGAGTCGTAATATTTGGTGCAGGTACTGGTCATCCATATTTTAGCACCGATACTGCTGCCGCACTTCGTGCAATTGAAATTGAAGCTGATGTAATCTTGAAAGGAACAAGAGTAGATGGTGTCTATACAGAGGATCCAGAAAAAAATTCAAAGGCAAGAAAATATAAAAAAATAACTTATCAAGATGTAATAGAGAAAGGCTTGAGAGTTATGGACCTTACTGCGATAACGTTATGTCAAGAGAATTGCTTACCTCTAGTAGTATTTAACATGAATAAGAAGAATAATCTTCTGAATTTAATAAATGGTAAATCAGTTGGAACTGTTGTTGGTCATAAATAAATAACAGCAATAATGAGGTTATTATGAATGAAGTAATTAAAGAAGCAAAAGCTAAAATGGATAAGACAATTGAAGCATTTCGTCAAGAAATATCAAAAGTAAGAACAGGTAAAGCTACCACAGCATTACTGGACGGGATAAGGGTTGATTATTATGGTACACCTTCACCTCTTAATCAAGTTGCAAATGTTTCGGTTTCAGATGCTCATACTTTATCAATTACTCCTTGGGATAAATCTATGATTGCTGCAATTGATAAAGCAATACTTGTTGCTGATCTCGGGCTAAATCCTGTAAATGATGGAACAAATATTAAAGTGCCAATACCCCCATTAACTGAAGAAAGAAGAAAAGACTTAGCAAAACTGGTGAAAAAGTTTGGAGAAGATGCCAAAATTGCACTTAGAAATATTCGCCGTGATGCAAATGACAGGTTAAGGAAATTGGAAAAAAGTAAAGAACTGTCTGAAGATCTTAGACATGATGGAGAAGCTGATGTGCAAAGGGTTACGGATAACCACTCTAAGACAATTGATGATATGATAGAACATAAAGAAAAGGAAATAATGGAAATTTGATCATTTATTATGTGTAATAGACAACTAATTTTTAAGTATTAACTTGAAAGATCCGGTATTTTGCCGGATTTTTTTTCATCATTGATTAATGAAAATGGAAGAAACTCTAAATCTTATAGAACATGAAAAGCTTATTAGAGCAGAAGCTGATTCCATTCTCTACGAGGGTGGATTAAAAAAAATAATAGCTGAATACGGTAGAGTTGAGATGGCTGGAAGTTACCCACTGAAAATGATGTTTAAAAAAGATCTTGACATAACTTTGGTTTCTTCTCAACTACAGCCTCCAAAATTTTTTGAACTCGGTGGGAAGATTGCAGAACACTTAGGATCACATTTTCTCTACTATCATAATACACGTATCAAATCACTTCCTCTTCGTCCCACCAATGCACTATATTTTGGTGTTTCATTCAAAGATTGGAAGATCGATCTTTGGGTAACAAGCGAAGAGTGGTGGAAAGAATCACAAATTTATATGAATAACATTCTTAATAAATTAACCAACGAAGGGAAGATGATCATACTAGAACTTAAGAAAGAGTTTTCTTTTACATCTGATTATGGAAGAAAGTTTTCGAGTAAACAAATATATTCTGCTGTACTAGATCATAATATAAAATCAGTAAATGAATTTATAGAATTCATAAAAACGACAAAATCCTTAAAAATGCTCTGATTTATCATAAAATCAATGTCTCACTTTTTTTAACACTCCAATCTTTAGTATATTTATAAGTTTATAAATAATTCTGAATATATATTTTCTAAAACAAGTTTTGATTAGAAACGTATTATATTTTCTCGGGAGTGTATTCCTTTTCTCTATTAGTATGCTGATGTATGGTATGCTACAAAATTCTGGTGAAATACCATTAGAAAAAATTCTTTTAGAGAATAGTATTGATCTCTCTGATAAACTAAACCTAGTAGTTGATAAAGGGACTCACAGATTGATTGTATTTGCGGATACAACTCGTGTAAAGTCCTATAAAATTGCTTGTGGAAGAAATCAGAATGATATCAAGCGCTCAGTGGAAGATTACGTAACTCCAATAGGTGAATATAGTATTTGCTCAATCGAAGAGAGTGATAATTACTATAAGATATTTAAATTGAATTTTCCGAATATACATGATGCTGCTGAAGCTTATAAAAATGGAGACATCACAAAAGGTGATTATGATAATATTGCTCTTTCGTTCAACACCCAGACTTGTTCATTTGGTGAAACCAAACTTGGAGCCAATATTGGAATTCATGGAATTGGTAATTACAATTTTATTTTTAAAAATCTTCCATTTGTTTTCAACTGGACAAATGGTTCAATTGCAATAAATGATGAAAGTATGGATGAACTACTTCCATATTTAAGAATTGGTACTAAAGTATTAATTAAAAATTCTTCTAATTAGATGTATCATCTCGAATGAGAAAAGTTCTTATCCAAATATTAATTGTTTTACTAAATACATTTACATTTGCTCAGGATGAAATGGAGTATGAATTAACTTCAATCGCATTTGTTGGGAACTCTTATTTCTCAAATGCAGAATTGGGGGATGTAATTAGTCTTAGAGAATCTCCCAGTTCAATTTCACAATTTTTCAACGATCTTATTGGTTTGGGGGAAGATGCAATATTTTTTGATTCACTTTCTCTCTCTCAAGAAGAATTACGACTCCAATCTTACTACTTCAATAATGGCTTTTTTGCCGCAAGAGTATCTTCAACTTATTTTCTAGATGATGAAGATTTTGAATGTAATTTAGTCTTTGAAATTATTGAGGGGAACGTAAATAACCTTTCCAAAATTGAAATATATGGACTGAATAATATTGAATCAGAATTTTTTGGGGATATAAAGTCATTGGCAGAAATTGATACTACCGAGCAGTATTCATATTCTAAAGTTTCTGCAATTAATTCAAATATTACAAGCTATCTCAGAAATAATGGATATATGTTTGCTTCCTCTGATAGTACTATTATTTTTATTGATTCTGTAAAACTTAATGCCGAAGGCAAACTTTTCTTTACGCATGGCCAAAGCTATTCTTTATCCGATATACAAATTGAGAAAACTGGAATTGGTAAGGAGGAAGTTAAAACAGAACTAATTAAGGAGATTGCAAGTCTGGAAGAAGGGGCAACTTACGATGAGAGTGAAATTAGAAAAGCGCAGAGTCGTTTGTACAAAACCAATCTTTTTAATATTGCCTACGTTAGAAGTGTTATCGAGGACACTTCTGGAAGTTATGTTCCTATTAAGATTGAGACTGATATCGGAAGCATGTATGAACTCTCTCCAGAATTGATTATGAACAACGAGGACAATAGATTTAACTTAGGTTTGAGTCTTGGTTTTTCCAAAAAAAACTTTCTTGGTAATGCTAGAATTCTGACATTAAATGGCTCTATTGCATCACAGAATATTTTTGAATTTATTTCAAATATGGCAATCTCTGACACCTCTGTAATTGGTTATGCTGATCTTAGACTAATCGTGGAACAGCCGTTTTTATTTGGAAATAATATTAATACTCGTGCAGAGCTCTATTCAACTCTTCAAAAAAGGAAAAATGAATATAACACGACAGCCAACGGTTTGAAATTAAGATTAGATTTTGAAGTTCCAGATTTTGTCTATATAAATTCATTTAATACAACATGGAACTTTGAAAATCTGAAAGTTCTTTACCAAGAAAGTTACTTGGAAACGCTCTTCCGAAGGTATATTAATGATGCTCCTGGATATACTCCCGAAGAAAAAGATTCTTTGGCGACAGAAATCGCATCAGAAATCGGTAAAGAATCTACCACAAACAACACTTTGCTTGCATTTAATTTTGGAGCAAATAAAACAAATGATTTTACGTTTCCTAGTAGAGGTTATAAAACAAATCTACTAATCGGCAATGCAAATGCTCTACCTTTCATCTTAAGTAAGGTTTCTGGCAGGGAATTAAACACACCTTTATATTACAAAACACAAATAGATTTCAGTGCATTTCCACCACTATATTATTCAAGAGAAAATGCTTTTGGATTTAAACTTAGAGTGGGCCTTATTCATGTATATGATGGACTGGAATCTTCTGTTCCCTATAATCAAAGGTTTACATCCGGTGGTAGCAACTCAGTAAGAGGATGGCAATCAAGAGAATTAGTGCCCGAATTTTCATTAGGTGAGTTTGATTATACATCAATATCTCCAGCTGACCTCGAAGCCATATTGCTTGATCAGGCCGCTCCAGGCGGACTTTTTCTTTTTGAAGGATCAATTGAAACTAGAAATCGAATTATTGGAGAAATTGGCGGCGCAATCTTCTTAGATTATGGTAATTCATGGGCAAATACTACGTCATTCAGATTTGATGAAATTGCCGTCTCCACAGGATTTGGAATCAGGTACTATACTGATTTTATTCCCTTCAGATTAGATTTTGGAATAAAACTTTACGATCCCAGAACTAAAACCACAATCAATCATATGGGTTTTTGGAATGAAGTGCTTCAGATTCACTTTGCAATTGGTGAAGCATTCTAAATTTTTCAATTATTCTCCAATGGTAAGAGTAGATTTATTTCCTTTAATAAGTTTATAAGATTCAGTAAATTTAAAGTCCTATTTTTTAAGGTTTTAGAAATGATTCAAAGTATGACAGGATATGGAAAAGCGAACGGTAGTTCGGAAAATTTCACTTTTGAGGCAGAAGTTAAAAGTGTAAATAACCGGTTTCTCGATATTTATGTGAGAATTCCTAAGGATCTTTATAGTTATGAAATTGAGTTTCGAAACATTATTAAAAATAACATTAGTAGAGGCAAAGTTAGTTTAAGCATAAACATCACTCAAGATGCTATGGAGTCTAATTTATCTGAGATTGACAGCGACAATTTATCAAAAATTATAAGTGGTCTTAATAAGATAAAAAAAGAGGCTAACATTGAAGAAGATGTTAAGCTTTCTCATTTGCTTTCATTTTCTAATCTATTTTCCGAAAATAATTCAGAACTAAAAGAAGCTGATATCGAAGCTGTGAAAGTTGTACTTAATCAAGCAATTATCAAAATGAAAGAGATGAGGGCAACTGAAGGACAAGCCTTAAAAATAGATTTACTTGAGAGACTTATAAATATTGAGATTAATGCTAAAAATATTAATAGTCTTGCTAAAAATTCAGTGAAAGAATATTTCTTAAAGCTTAAAGAAAGAGCAGCTGAACTTCTCAATGGTGTTTCTGAAGGTGATGAAAGACTAAGTTTGGAACTTGCTCTTCTTTCTGAGAAATATGACATTACAGAGGAGATAGTTAGATTAGACAGTCACATTGACCAATTTAGAAATACTTTAGAAAAAGATGACGATGCTGGAAAGAAATTAAATTTTATAGTTCAAGAAATGAATCGAGAAGCGAATACCATGGGAAATAAATCCGTATCTCTCGAGATCACGAATAATACTATTGCTATCAAAGAAGAACTAGAAAAAATTCGCGAACAAATTCAGAATATTGAATAAATATGGGGAAAATAATTATTTTTTCAGCACCGAGCGGAGCAGGAAAAACAACAATCGTTAGAAATGCTTTAAAGGAATTTCCAGAATTGATTTTTTCAATATCTGCTACTACAAGAGAAAAACGAGGTGTTGAAAAAGAGGGTGTTGACTATTTTTTTCTGAGTGAAAAAGATTTTCTGAAAAAAATTGAAAATGACGAATTTGTTGAATGGGAAACTTTTTACGGATATTATTACGGTAGTTTAAAAGAATTTTGTTAATGAACAATTGAGAAACAGTCGATCAATTGTTTTTGAACTTGATGTTAAAGGCGCATTAAAAATCAAGGAGACTTATCATGAAGCGGTGAGTATTTTTATAATGCCCCCCAGTCTTGATGAGTTAAAAACTCGATTGAAAAACAGAAAAACAGAGAATGATAAGGATCTCAAAAAAAGATTTGAAAGAGCAGAAATGGAAATGGAACACCATGAACATTTCGACTATATTGTTATTAACGATAACCTTGAGAATGCTAAAAAAGAAGTTTATAATATTTTAAATAAAATACTAGACAAGGAGGAATAAATGGCTATTAAACCTGTAAATCTTCGTGAAGTTGAAGCGCACACAGATAATATTTATGAGGCAGTTATTGTTGCAGCAAGAAGAGCACGTCAAATAAATGATGAAGATAAATTGGAATTCAATGCACTTCTGAGTACAATGATTCCTGCAATTGAAGATGACTTCGAAGAAAGAGGTAATCCAGATCAGGAAAGAATTTCTGTTGAATTCGAAAAAAGAGAGAAATCTCACCTTCGATCTTTAGAAGAATTGATGAAAGGGGAAATTAAGTTTCGAATGAAAGATGATTCAGAGTTTAGTGAATAGTTAAAGAATATTAAATTCTCTAATAAAATAAAATTATGATGGAAGAGGAAATAATACGAAACCTTAAAGAAGCTCTCATTGATCAAAAAGAGTTATTTGGGGATGAAATATTTTCTCAGATTAACATTCCCGATTTTATAGACAAAAAGATAGATCATAAACTAAACAATAATTCTAGTAAGCAAGTGAAGTTGACACAGTCATCAAACATTTCCGATTTAGAACACTACAAAAGTCTCGAAGAATTGGAAAATAATATTAGCGATTGCCAGAAATGTGCGCTTGGTTCCACTCGGACAAAGTTTGTATTTGGGGTCGGAAATCCAAATGCTGATCTTATGCTAATTGGTGAAGCACCTGGTGCTGAAGAAGATCAGCAAGGAATTCCTTTTGTTGGTAGAGCAGGGAAGTTACTTACAGACATTTTAAAAGCTATCAAGTTCGAGAGAGAAGAAGTTTACATTGCCAATATTCTAAAATGTCGTCCTCCAAATAATAGAGATCCACTTCCTTCAGAGCGTGAACTTTGCAGCCCTTATCTTATGATGCAAATCGAACTGATTAAACCCAAAATAATATTATGTTTGGGCAAAGTTGCTTCCAATGTAATGTTGAATAAAAACGAAACTCTAACAAAATTGCGCAGTGACATTCATGATTTTAATGGGATCAAACTGATGGTTACATATCACCCAGCAGCACTGCTCAGAAATCCACATTGGAAGAAGGGAACATGGGAAGATGTACAGAAAGTTAGAAAATTATACGACGAATTAACAGGTAGTTAAAATGGCTTCTGGAAAAGGGAATCATGATTTTGAAAAATTAAAATCGTCAACAATGCAACCGCCTTCAGCTGTTGATGTTGAGAGAGAAGTTATTGGTGCAATGCTTCTAGATAATGAAGCGATTCCAAGAGTAATTGAAATACTCAAACCTGATTCCTTTTACGATCCAAAACATCGAATAATCTTTAATTCGATAATATCATTATATGAAGCAAATGAACCTGTTGATACAATTACACTTTATGAAGAATTAAATAAAGATGGAAAGACAGAAGATGTTGGCGGTGTTGCTTACGTTACAAAGTTATCGCAGGATATTTCTTCAGCTGCAAATGTTGATTACCATTCAAGAATAATTCTTGAAAAATGGATTCTCAGAATAATGATTTCAACTTCATTAGAAGTTGCAAACTCTGCATTTGAAGGCAGAGAAGATGTCTTCGATCTACTTGATAAAGCTGAGACTAAAATGTTCGCTATATCTCAAGAAGGCACAAAAGAGTCATTCGCTTCTATGGATAAAGCTGTTAAGGAAGCTCTAGAGATGATTGAAGCTATTCATGCCAATAAACTAGGTGCGTTTTCTGTGCCTTCCGGTTATCATCATCTTGATGACATGCTTGGTGGATTTCAAAAATCCGATCTAATAATTATTGCAGCTAGACCATCAATGGGCAAAACCGCTTTTGCACTTTCGTTTGCTAGAAATGCGGCAATTGACAATGAAGTTCCAATTGCAATATTCAGTCTTGAAATGGCAACTGTACAATTAGCAACCCGATTGATTTCTGCAGAAGCACGAATAGATGCTCAGCAGTTAAGGACAGGAAGATTCAGAGCTTCGGAGGGCCCGAAAATAAGTAAAACAGTTCATAAACTTGGCTCAGCACCAATATATATTGATGACACTCCTGGAATTACAGTTCTTGAAATGAGAGCAAAAGCAAGAAGACTGAAAAAAGAAAAAAACATTGGAATGATAATCGTCGATTATCTCCAGCTAATGTCTGGCTCTGGGAACATGGAAAGTAGAGAACGTGAAATTTCGACTATTTCCAGATCATTAAAAGGATTAGCAAAAGAATTGAACATTCCTGTTGTTGCGCTTTCTCAGTTGAACCGAGCGGTTGAATCAACAACTGACAAACGTCCAATGTTGTCACATCTTAGAGAATCTGGAGCTATAGAGCAGGACGCTGATGTTGTGCTATTCTTATATAGACCAGAGGTTTATAAGATAACTCAGTTTCCAAATGGAAATCCAACTGATGGTGTTGCAGAAGTAATTATTGCTAAGCAGAGAAATGGTCCAACTGGTGAAATTCAATTAAGATTTATAAAAGAGTATGCTCGGTTTGAAAATCTTGAATTATTTCATGAAGACGTACCTCCAGTAGAAATTCCAGAGTATCCAACAGAGAATGATCTACCAATTTAGCATACTCCTACTGCAGAAAAAATCCAATTAAGTATGATGGAAGAAATACTATTATAATTAGTAACTGTAGTGCAGTCTCTCCAATTCTTGCTATTATTATTTTGTTATTGATCAAATCAGTCATGAAGAATAAGATTGCTGGTAAGGCTGGAAACAAAAACCTTCCTTCTGTATATCCAGTTGGAATAGCATAGTATAAATATGCTCCTAAAACTGAAAAGAGTAGTATGTTTAGTAATTTTATATTGAGTTGCTCCTTAAAAAATTTAACCACACGAATAAATGCCAATATCCCTGCTCCGAATAACCATAAATTTGGAATAATGTTAAACCACGACAGCACTGTTTTTGGAGGGTCAAAGTGCATTCTAAATAGAAACGTATAGGGCATGTGTAAGATTTTAACAAAGGATTCATTAATTGACTTTACAAAGTACCAAGACTCTCCTGTTATTGTACTGATCGAAAAAAAACTTCCATAGACATGATAATTTCTTAAATACCAAGGGAATGCAAAGACAAAGGGCAAAATAAAAACTAACAAGTATTTATTGAACGAAATCTTATCAAATTTGTTTTTGCTTAGTTCTTGATATACGGCAATTAATAATAGGGGATAGAGTACTAAAACGCTAGATTTTGTGTAGTGCAATAATGTCAGTAAAAAAATCAAAGTAATCCAGTTCTTTCTAATACCTCTCAAAACAAATAGGAAAATCGTCCAAAATAAAAACCATGATAATGCATCATTTCCGAAAACAGTCATTTGATAGACAGAACTTCCTAGAAGCAAAAAAATAGAAATAGCGGAGAATGTTTTAATGTAACTCCAGCCATAGCTAGTAAATATTAAATAGAAAATATAAGTTGATATTAGTGCTAAAAATAAATTTAGGTATCTCCCCCAAAGCAATATAGTGTTACTCTCAGTTATTGAAAAAGTAGCTGCAGCTACTGCCACGGCAGTATAGTAAAGTGGAGGTTGATGATTTTCAAATTCATTTATTGCTAGTGCATCTGGGTCTGTAATTTTATTTTCGAGAATTGGAAGCGAATTATATTCAAGAATATATTTTGTGTAGTTCAAATGTGAGGGCTCATCATCAAAGCCGGTTAATCCATATTCGTTTGCTGTTACACCAAGTGGAAGTTCGTGAATTATCTTCACTCGAAAAAACAGTGAAATGCAAATCACAAGAACAAAAAGAAAGAATGAATATTTTAAATTAGAATTCATTAGGAAAAATACCGGATCAATTTATTGTTGGATGAGACTTTTTAGTACATTTAAATTTTCAATATCTTCCAATTGTTCTTTCCCTTTTGGAGTTTCCAAAATTTTCGGTATATGAGTTAGGCGTGAATCATTCATTATATTTTTGAATCCCTCTAATCCAATAAAGCCCTTGCCAATGTTTTCATGCCTATCAACACGGCTTCCCAACTCTTTCTTACTGTCATTCATGTGAAAACATTTTAGCCGATCCAAACCAATAACGTCATCAAATTCTTTGATCACCTTTGCATACTCGCTATCATCTTTTATGTTATATCCTGCAGCAAAAATATGAGCCGTATCAATACATGCAGTCATTCTATCTTTTTCATCAACTAACTCAATTATCCTAGCAATATGATCAAACCGATACCCCAAATTTGTTCCTTGTCCAGCAGTCAGTTCAAGCATGCTGCTTACTTGAAATCCCTTAGTTTTCTCATGCGCTAAATTTAGAGACTCAGCAATCATTTTAATTCCATTATCTTCACCTTGTCCGCTATGTGCACCGGGATGAAAATTCAAATGAGGAATACCTAGCAACTCGCACCTCTCCAATTCATCTACAAAAGCATTTCGTGATTTTTCTAGATTACTTTCATCTTTTGCACAAAGATTTATTAGATAAGAGTCGTGGGACACCACAAATTCTATATTTGAATTACTTAATAAATCTTTGAACTTTATGATTTCAGTGGCATCAAGCGGTTTTGCGTTCCATCTATTATTGTTTTTAGTAAATATTTGCATTGCTGTAAATCCCAGTTTTTCCGCAAGTGGAACCGATTTTGAAACGCCACCAGAGATCGAAGTATGTGCACCCAATAATTGTTTCATGTTTTCTCTTTTCTTTAGAAAGAATTGTTTGTTTTATTTAATTTAATAATATCAATTGAAAAGATTTCTGGAATGAATATGCAAAAGTTAATCGAATTATCAAATTTGCAGAAAAAATATGTAATAGGATTGATGTCAGGAACTTCATTAGATGGAGTTGATGTTACGCTTGTGGAAATAACTGGAAACTGGGTCGAAACTAAAATAAAGCTAATCGGATTCCTCGAATATCCTTTCCCGATAGGGTTGCGAGAACTAATTCTAAAAAATTCAGTTAAAGAGACTAGCAATGTGGAAGATATCTCAAGATTGAATTTTCTTATTCCTCAAATATACAATGAAGCAATAGATCAACTCTGCAAAGAAATAGAATTTGATAAAACTAAAATTGATCTAATAGGCACTCATGGTCAAACAATCCATCATCTGCCAAATAAAATTAACTATTTTGATCATGATGTTTCATCAACGCTTCAAATTGGGGATCCCTCAGCACTGGCAAAACTTTCTGGAATTATTACCGTCGGAGATTTTAGAGCTGGAGATGTTGCCTTAGGTGGACAGGGAGCACCACTTGTTCCTTATTTTGATTACTTAATATTTCATTCGTCAGAAAAGAATCGCGCACTTCTTAATATTGGAGGTATCTCAAATATTACAGTTTTAAATAAGACCTGGAAACAGCATGATGTTCTTGCGTTTGACACTGGACCGGGCAACATGATGATGGACCACTTAATGAAAAAATTCTACGAAAAGGATTTTGATGACGAAGGCATAGTTGCTAGTTCTGGAAATTTCAATGAGGACCTATTTGTAGCTTTAGTAACAAAAGATTCATTTATTGAGGCGCAACCTCCAAAATCAACTGGTCGAGAGTATTACGGAGAAGTATTTTTATCATCAATTCTTGAGGATTTTAATAATATTCCACATGAAGATTGGTTGCATACAGTAACAAAATTTACAGCATATGCAATCCACAGAAATTATGAAAAATTCATTTTGGAAGAAACAAAAATTGATGAACTTTTTATAAGTGGTGGAGGGGCGAAAAATAAATTTCTCTATAAAACATTATCAGAATATTTTGGAAACGATACCGAAATTCAAGTAATTGACGAAATCGGTATTTCTTCTGATGCTAAAGAAGCAATTTGTTTTGCAGTGCTTGCAAATGAAACGATAAGCGGAAATGCTTCAAATATTCCACGTACAACCGGAGCATCAAAAGCTACTATACTAGGTAAGATCTGTTTACCTTAGCTCTCGTTATTTGAGTGCATTTAGTTTAGTTCTAAGAATTTCGTTTACAACCTGTGGATTGGCTTTCCCTTTAGTTTCTTTCATAACTTGACCAACAAAGAATCCAAGGACAGTTTCTTTACCGTTTAAAAATTGCTGCACTTGTGTTTGATTATTCTCAATCACCATATCAGCAATGCCATCCAAAGCTGATGTATCCGTAATTTGAACTAAATTATTTTCTTTAACTATAACAGATGGGTCCTGATCGCTTTTTAGCATTTCAGGAAAAATATCTTTTGCTATTTTCCCACTGATTGTCTTATCATTGATAAGTTTTATCAGCTTGCCAAGATTTTCCGGTGAAATAGGGAATGCAGAAACTTCAACTTTTTCTTCTTTCAATTTTTTGAGAACATCTCCCATAACCCAGTTACTTGCAGATTTGTAGTCATTAGTTATTGATAAGATTCCCTCGTAGTAATCAGCAAGAGGTTTTGTACTTGTGAGAATTTCAGCATCATATTCTGGAAGTTTGTATTCGCTGACAAATCTTTTGAGGCGATCCTCTGGAAGTTCTGGAAGTGACAACTCAATTTGTTTCTTCCACTCTTCATCAATATGAATCGGCATTAAATCTGGTTCGGGAAAATATCTGTAATCATGAGATTCTTCTTTACTTCTCATAGGAAATACATTTTCAAGGTCAGCATCCCATAAAAGGGTTTGTTGAGTGATTATTCCACCATCTTCAACGATTTCGATCTGCCTTTCTATTTCAGCATTAATAGCTCTTTCAACATTTCGGAAAGAATTCATATTTTTTACTTCTGTTTTAGTCCCAAGCTCGGTTTCCCCTTTTAACCTGATAGAAATATTAGCATCACAACGGAGTGATCCTTCTTCCATGTTTCCATCACAAATATCAAGATAGGTTAAAATCTGTTTCAATTTTGTTAGATAAAGATAAGCTTCTTCAGCAGTTCGCATGTCAGGTTCACTAACGATCTCAATTAGGGGAACGCCGCTTCTGTTAAGGTCAACAAGCGTATCCAAACCTTGATCATGGATTGATTTTCCAGCATCTTCTTCCATATGGATTCTTGTTATTCCTAAACGCTTTTCGGCCCCATCTGAAGTAATAACATCCAAATAACCATATCCGCAAATTGGCTCCTCAAACTGACTAGTCTGCCAACCTTTTGGAAGATCTGGATAAAAATAATTTTTTCTGGCAAAAATAGATCTCTCATATATTTTACAATTGGTTGCAAGTCCCATCAATATGGCATATTCGACGACCTTTTTATTAAGAACTGGAAGAACACCAGGATGACCAAGACAAATTGGGCAAACATTAGAGTTCGGTTCAGATCCAAATTTTGTTGAACATCCACAGAAGATTTTTGATTCGGTGGAAAGTTGGGCGTGAACTTCAAGCCCAATAACAACTTCATATTTAGAATTCATATCGATGGAATATTACTGATAAAATTTTACTTGAAATATACTTATAATTGAAAAAAGAAATACGAACAGGGTGAGTATCAAAATCTAAATTTAATTTGTTAGAAGGTTACTTTTATTATTGATATAGAGAGAGAAAACTCTTATTTTGCATTTCGGTTGGTTGAATAGTATGATGCTTAAAAAGTCTGTTGGATATTTATTAAATATAAATTATATGAACTATTCCTTAATCAATTTCCCCTCGAGGTGAACCATGAAAAAAACAAATTGGCTTTTAGCAATTCTATTAATGTCCTTATTTTTATTCGCTTGCGGTACTGATTCTGAAGATCAAGATCCTAACACACTTGGTGGAGATTCCAACATAGCTTTGGCAGAAGTCGGTAATACTGGCTACACTGTTGTGGGTTTGAATGGTAATTACACAAGATTAGAAGGTATTGAAATTACTGATAAAAAAAATGGTGTAGTTACGATTCATATTGATACTGATATTTCAAATGTTGACGGACTTGGGGAGGTTGTAAAGCTTATCGCTCCAATCTATCCTTCGTTGTTAGATGATGATGGAAAGATAAGAACCGATCTTACCTATAAATTAACATCAGAAGGAATTCAAGATTTTAATAACATTGACGGCAAGGCACATACTCTTGTAAAATATGATTGCGAGGTTGGTGATACTTATCCTCTGAAATTATCAAATGGTAAAACTATCACTCGTAAAGTAGTTGCTAAATCAAGTCAAGATGATTTTGCATGGGGATTCATGCTCATCAAGACTGTTACAGTTGAGCAAAATGCTGTAGTTCCTGGAATCGAGAAATTTGTTTTCAAAGCGAACCATAGATTTGGATTAGTTTTTGTTGAAGCTGTGATGGAAGATGGATCATCCATAGAATTGTACGTTTATCCAAGCAACTATTAATTGAATTTATGAAAGATCCCAATCCCGCTAAACTGTTTCTATTACACAATAGGTTTAAAATAGTTGGCGGGATATTATTATTTATTGGAATGGTATTAGGAGTTATCCGGTTCTATTTTGGATTAAAGCCGGATTATCTTAAAATTAATGTTTTCTCAGTTTATTCTAAATTTTTAGACACAAAATATTTCTCTGTTATAACAAATAACATTTCTGAAGAAATTGTTGGGCTGCTTGTTCTTATAGGATTATTCATGATGGCTTTTTCAAAAGAAAAAGATGAAAAAGATAAAGTGCAAATGATTAGACTTAGCTCAATGTATCTCTCTGTTTTTATTAATACTCTACTTTTGGCACTTTCCTTTTTCTTTATCTACGGATTAGCATTTGCTGAAATGATGGTTCTAAACTTGTATTCCATTCTAATTATTTTTCTTATAATATTTCGAATTAAGTGCCGCTTTTATTGACAGAAGAAGCATTCAGTCTTTTTGAACTCTCTAGCTTCTATTTTATGTTACTCGTTTTGGGCATTTATTTGCGTGAAGATTATCAAAAAAACATTAAAAAATATCCCCGTTCTGTACTTCTATACTTTCAATTTTAAAGTTTTTAAAATCAATGATTATATTTGAGTAGTTAAAATTTCGAGTCCTAAATTTTTCAGTGTAATGTCTTCAAAATATTTTTGTAACTTCAGACCTTAAATCTGATTCAATTTGATTAAGGAATATGATGGCAGAAAAAACTGTATCAAAAAACTATATTGACAAATTTTTAGGTATCATTGAGAGTGTTGGAAACAAACTTCCTCATCCTACAACCATATTTGCTCTTTTTGCATTAGCTGTAATATTTCTTTCTTGGTTTGTAAGCTTATTCGAAATTCAAGTTATCCATCCAGGTACAAGTGAAATAATTAAACCTGTTAGTCTGCTTTCGATTGAAGGCCTCCATAAAATTATTCTAAACTTAATAACAAACTTTACTGCTTTTGCTCCACTAGGGACGGTTCTTGTCTCGCTTCTTGGGATTGCTGTAGCGGAGCACACTGGTTTGATTGGCTCTGTGCTAAGACTTCTGGTACTTAAAGCCCCAAAAAATCTTTTAACTTTTGTGATAGTCCTTTCGGGTATTTTATCAAATACTGCATCAGAGATAGGTTACGTTTTACTCGTTCCACTTTCTGCAATTATTTTTCTTGCCGTTGGAAGACATCCAATTGCAGGATTGGCTGCGGCCTTTGCGGGTGTCTCTGGTGGATATAGTGCAAATCTTTTATTAGGAACAATTGATCCACTATTAGCTGGCCTTAGTCAAGAAGCAGCTCATATAATTAATCCAACATATGAAGTCAATCCAGCGGCAAATTACTATTTCATGTTTGTCTCTACATTCTTTATTGCCGCAGCTGGAACTTGGGTCACAGAGAAAATTGTAATTCCAAGACTCGGTCAATATGAAGGTTCAGTTGAGTCTGAAGAGATTAAACCATTATCAAACGATGAAAAGAAAGGGCTTTTATATGCGTTTATATCAATGCTTGTCTTTTCAATTATTATTGCTTGGGGTATAATGCCAGAAGACGGTTTTTTGCGCGATCAAGAAACCTACAGTATTCTCAAGTCCCCATTTTTACGAGGGATAGTTTCGTTTATCTTTATAAGCGGTGTGATTGCTGGAATAGCTTATGGAATTGGGGCAAAGACAATTAAAAATGATGAAGATGTGATCAAGGGAATGAATAAATCTATGGAAACCCTTGGTTCATATATAGTTTTAGTGTTTTTTGCAGCACAGTTCGTTGCTTTTTTTAACTGGACAAATTTGGGAATGATCGTCGCAGTTGAAGGTGCTAATCTATTGAAATCTTCGGGTTTGGGTCCGATTCCTCTATTATTGCTATTTATTGTCATATCTTCAATTATAAACCTTTTCATCGGCAGCGCTTCTGCAAAATGGGCAATTATGGCTCCAGTTTTTATTCCAATGTTTATGATACTTGGTTATTCACCAGAATTAGTACAAGTTGCTTATCGAGTGGGGGATAGTGTTACAAATATAATTTCTCCGATGATGTCTTACTTTGCATTGATAATTGCTTTTGTTGGTAAATATGATAAAGAAGCCGGTATTGGCACTCTGATTGCCACAATGATTCCATATACCATTACTTTTTTTGTTGTCTGGGCTTTATTATTTATTGTGTGGTTTTTGTTTGAGATTCCCGTTGGACCAGGAGCTTCAATGTTTATAAACTGATCAATTGTTTATTCTTTTTAAAAGGTCTGGAATTTCTGAAATATTTTCCACAAAATGTTTTGCACCACTAAAATCATGAGATTTAGTGAACTCATGCTTTAGTACTACGCAGTCTATACTTGCTGCAATGGCAGCCTTTAAGCCTCTGGCTGAATCTTCAACTACAATGCACTCATCTGGAGTTGCATGTAATCTCTCCATTCCGATGAGATAGGGCATTGGATGAGGTTTCGCAAGTTTATAGTCTTCACGCACTAAACAAAATTCCATAAAGTCTGTAATTGATCGATCTCTGTGGATCAACTCAAAATCTTTTCTTTTTGAAGTAGTGATTATCGCCATTGAAAAATTTCTCTTTAACTCAGCTAAGATGTCAATAACATTCGGTATTTCAAGATCTTCAGTCTTTAAAAAATCTTGATAGTATTCGTCCCTCTTTTCTCTTTGCTTCTGAATTAGTTCTAACGAATAACCCTGTGCCTCAGCTACTTCCCAAACACTAAGTCCATTCTGCATAATGTGCATGTATTTGCTTTCAGAAATACTTAATCCTAAATCTCGCAAAGCTTTTTTATTTGCCTCGAAATACCATTTTTCTGTGCCTACAAGGACACCGTCATTATCCCACAGAATGAATTTTTTCATCAATTAGTCAAATTTCTATATGAAATGATTTCACAATAGTATCATTTTTCGGTTTTCACAATCTTTTGCCTACTAGCGTTACTATGCAGATTTTAGCTGTTTCTGAATGGTACAATATCCATTTTCCTCTTTCCTGAATCTGATATTCTTCAAATTCTAATTTGCTCACATGTACCTCAATACCAAAATATGAATATTGAGAAAACTTATTTTGATTTTGGCAATAGTAAAATAAATGGATCAATCCAATTAAAACTATTTTTTCAGTTTTTTAATATGCCTGAAAATATAACGTTAATAAAATTAACAATTTTCTAAAGGTAATATTTGATATATGTTTGTATTTTGAATTTATTTTTAAGGAAAACATGAAACTTGACATAATTGTATTTACAGCACATCCAGATGATGCTGAATTAGGAATGGGTGGAACAATTGCAAAACTTGTTTCAAAAGGAAAATCAGTTGGAATTATTGATTTTACAGAAGCAGAATTGAGCAGCAATGGAACAATTGAAAGCAGAAAATTAGAAGCTGAAGAAGCATCCAAAATTCTTGGAATTCAATTTCGAGAGAATTTGAAATTTCCGGATGGAAAAATTAAACCAAATGAAGAATTTGTGACTGAGGTTGTAAAAAGAATTAGATTTCATCAACCAGAAATTGTTTTTGCACCGTACTTTAATGACCGCCATCCAGATCATGTTGGGACAAGTAAGATAATTAAGGATGCGATGTTCTTTTCCGGACTAAAAAAAATCCAAACTACCATAAATAATAAAGCTCAAACTCCTTTTAGACCCCCAAAATTATACTATTTTATGCAAATGGGAGAATTCAAACCTTCTTTTGTAGTTGATATATCAGATCATTTTAAAACCAAAATGGCTTCAATAAAAGCTTATAAAACTCAATTCTATAATCCGGATTTAGATGGAGAAAAAACTTTTATTAGTGATCCAAAATTTATAAAATTTATTGAATCGCGTGCCTCGTATTTCGGATTTCAAATTAGAAAAGAATATGGTGAACCATTTTTCTCTGATGACTTGATAGAATTGGATTTATGAAAGACACTATAGATTCAGCTCAATTAAGCATTGATTATTTAGATAAGTTGAGTAAAGTTTTAAACTATCAGTTATCAACAACGGTGCTTCTTATTCTCACCTACGCTGGTGGACTCACAATTATTGTTACAACAATTGCTGCAATTTTATTTTCGCCTTATATGTTATATGTTTTGTATTTAGAAAAAAAATATGGCTGGATCATTTTCTTTACAATTCTCGTTTTTATTCCTATAGTCATATTTATTTCATTATCCATTTGGGAGCTATTATTCGTACCACTTGCTTTAGCATATTTTTATTATTTCCTATTAAAGTTTGTCGTTCGTGATTGGATTCAAGAAAGAAATTCTAAAATTACATTTATGAAGCTGCTTAAGCAAAGCAAAAAGAAGGAAAATGAAGAGGGAAACTTAAACTATCTGATTCAGAAATAAAGACAATTTAACTTTTTTATTCTTTCTATTTTCCCCACTCATATAATAATTTCATATATTTACTCTCTTATTAATTTTTGTTTAATA
The DNA here is from genome assembly GCA_963751695.1 of uncultured Ignavibacteria bacterium. Classification (GTDB taxonomy): domain Bacteria; phylum Bacteroidota; class Ignavibacteria; order Ignavibacteriales; family Melioribacteraceae; genus SZUA-22. The sequence goes on from CAVVVP010000004.1 coordinate 256,447, forward strand.
TTTAAGCATTTTTTAACAAAAATTAACTTTTTTCGGGAAACTTTTATCCGACGAAATTGTAAAAATCAATTGATCTAATTATTTATAAAACAAAGGGGTAATCGCTGTGGAGATCACCGAACTTAATGAAAAGATAAAACAAGAGAGTCAATTTGTTGATGACCTCTTTAATGAAATTGGTAAAGTAATAGTTGGACAAAAAGAAATGGTCCAACGACTTGTTATTGGACTTTTAGGTAATGGACATGTCCTTCTCGAGGGTGTTCCTGGATTGGCTAAAACATTAGCAATTAATTCTCTTGCTTCTTCAATGGATGCAAAATTTCAAAGAATCCAATTTACACCCGATCTACTTCCAGCAGATTTAATAGGTACAATGGTTTACAACCAAAAGGATGGAGATTTCAGGATAAAGAAAGGTCCTATCTTCTCAAATTTTATTTTGGCAGACGAGATAAACCGAGCTCCAGCAAAAGTTCAATCAGCGCTTTTGGAAGCAATGCAGGAAAGGCAAGTTACTATCGGAGCTGAGACTTATAAATTAGATGAACCTTTTCTTGTACTTGCGACACAAAATCCAATTGAGCAAGAGGGAACATATCCTCTCCCGGAAGCACAAGTTGATAGATTTATGCTTAAGGTTAAGATTACTTATCCTTCTCGCGATGAAGAGCAGAAGATAATGAACCTAAATGTTGGTGGTCATTTCCCTAAGGTTATGCCAGTAATATCAAGAGAAAGTATTCTTAAAGGAAGAAATCTTGTGCAGGATATTTATGTTGATGAAAAAATTGAGCAATACATTTTGGATATCGTTTTTGCTACTAGAGAACCAAAAGAATTTGGGCTGGAAAGCTTAACTCCATTAATTAATTATGGCGGATCACCTAGAGCAACAATTAATTTGGCATTGGCTGCTAGAGCAAATGCTTTTATCAAGCGCCGTGGATATGTAATCCCAGAAGATGTTCGAGAAGTCTGCATGGACGTTCTAAGACACAGGGTTGCGGTAACGTACGAGGCTGAAGCTGAGGATATTACTTCAGAAATTATTGTTCAGCGTATACTTAACACAGTAGAAGTTCCTTAGTAGTTAATTTTCTTTTATTAAAAAAAACGATGCTTACAAAAGAATTACTTAAACAAGTAAAACAAATTGAGATAAAGACTAGGGGAGTTGTTAACGAAGTCTTTTCCGGAGAATACCATTCCGTATTTAAGGGTAGGGGTATGGAGTTTTCAGAAGTTCGTGAGTATCAGATCGGTGATGATATTCGAACAATCGATTGGAATGTAACCGCGCGCTTTGGTCATCCTTTTGTTAAAATATTTGAAGAAGAACGAGAACTTACTGTAATGCTTGTCATTGACATGAGTGGTTCTCTTTTATTTGGTAGTGTGGAAAAAACTAAACAGCAAATAGCTGCTGAACTCTCTGCCATACTTGCATTTTCAGCTATGAAGAATAATGACAAGGTTGGTCTAATATTATTCACCGATCGAATTGAAAAATTTGTTCCTCCCAAAAAAGGAAGAAGTCATGGCCTCAGAATTATTAGAGAAGTATTGTCATTTAAACCAGAAGGCAATACTACTGATATCAAAGGTGCATTAGAATATCTTAACCATACGATTAAAAGAAAGAGTATTGCCTTTCTAATTTCAGATTTTTTAGATAGTGGGTACGAAAAGATCATGAATATAGTAGGTAAAAAACATGACTTGATTGGAATTGTGCTTAAAGACCCTAGGGAAACAGAAATGCCCAAATCTGGATTAGTAAAATTCAAAGATGCTGAAACCGGAAGATTAAGATATATTGATACAAGCAGCAAAAAGGTCCAAAAGATTTTTGCAGAAACAATACAGTTCCATGATGATCTGAGAAAAAATATTTTTATGAAGAGCAGACTCGATGCTATAAATATTGATATTGGTGATTCATATGTTAAGCCTCTTGTAAACTTTTTTAGAAAGAGGGAAAGACAATTATAATGAAAACAATAAATCAAATATTGATCCTATTTGTCTTTCTCGCAGTGAGAATTAATGCACAAAATATTCAAGTTTTTGCTGATACAGATTCAGTCGAATATATAGTTGGTGATTATATAAATTATTCACTTGAGTTAAAATATCCTAAGGGTGTTACAGTAACAATCCCATCTGTAAAAGACAGTATTAAAAATCTTGATTTTATTAAACAGGAATCTCCAATAATTCAAGAATCAGATACCGAAGTTTATGAACTTCACAAATTTATCTTTTCAAGATATGATTCTAATGATGTAATTATTCCGGCATACAATATCGCATATACAACTGATGGAACGAATATCCAGTATGTCAGAGTAAACCAGGTAAATATATTGGTTAAAACGATTGAAGTGGATGCAAAAGCAGATATTCAGGACGTAAAAGATCCAATTCGCATCCCACTGGATTGGATGCTTATCTTAATTATTGGAATAATAGTTTTAATCATCTCTGCAAGTTCTTTCTTTGGATATAAGTATTATAAGAAAAAACATCTACCGTTCAAACCGCAAGAGATTCATGTTACTGTTCTTCCTTTTGAAAAGGCTTTGTCAAAACTCCATGAGTTAGAGGATAAAAAACTTTGGCAACAGGGACAAGTGAAGGAATATCATTCAGAGATCACTGGTATAATTAGAGATTATTTTGAGGATCGTTATCACTTCCAAGCTCTTGAGATGACAACACCTGAAATTATTGCGAGTATAAAATCTCGGGATGTAAAACTTGAGGTTATCGCAAAGACAGAGGATTTTCTTGTAAATGCGGATCTTGTAAAATTTGCAAAATTTCAACCAATGCCGACAGTTAATAAAGAGATGATGGAAGAAGCTTATTTCATCGTTGATAATACAAAAAATAAAACTGCTGAAAATGAAATGTCTCAAATGAAAGAGGATGAAGATGTTTAGTGATGTAACATTTAAATATCCTTTTCTTCTTTATTTGTTAGCTATTGCACCTCTTATGGTCTTCTGGTATTGGAGAAAAATTAAAACATACTCACCGGATATTTCATATTCATCTTTAAGTATTTTTGATGGAGTAAAACCAACTTTACGTGAGCGTCTTGTTCATCTTCCTTTTATTTTACGTACATTAGCACTAATTCTTCTTATCGTAGCACTTGCCAGACCGCAATCTTTTTCTTCTGGAGAGAATGTGTATACTGAAGGAATCGATATCGCAATTCTTCTCGATATTTCAGGGAGTATGTTGGCAGAAGATTTCAAACCTAATAGACTAGATGCTGCTAAAGAAGTTATTGACGAATTTATTGCAGGGAGGACATCAGATAAAATTGGTTTGGTGGTTTTTGCTGGGAAAAGTTTTACGCAATGTCCTTTGACTATTGACTATTCGGTATTAAGAAATTTACTTAAAGATATTGAAAGTGGAATGATAGAGGATGGAACTGCAATTGGTACTGCGATCGCAAACGGAGTTAATCGATTAAAAGATAGTGAGGGGAAGAGTAAAATTATCATACTCCTCACAGACGGTGTAAACAATAGTGGTGAAGTTGATCCTATTACAGCAGCGCAAATAGCCCAAACTTTTGGTATTAGGATATACACAGTTGGTGTAGGTACAAAAGGCAACGCACCTTATCCTTTCAAAACGCCATTTGGTGTGCAATATCAAATGGTTCCGGTAGAAATTGATGAAGCAGTTTTGAAGCAAGTTGCAGAAATTACAGAGGGTCATTATTTCCGTGCAACTGATAATAAAAAGCTCGAAGATATTTATAAAGAAATTGATAAGATGGAAAAAACGAGAGTTGAAATTACTTCATACAGAAATGCTAAAGAACTTTTCTATGGATGGGCTGGAGGGGGACTCCTTCTTCTTCTGCTAGAAGTGTTATTATCTAGAACATTTTTGAGGAAACTGCCATAACAATGTTTAGATTCGCAAACATAGATTACCTTAACTTTCTTTATTTGGTACCAGTATTGATAATAATCTTTTGGTACACTCACAGAAGAAAGAATATCCTCTTGGATAGATTTGCAAGTTCAACTCTTCAGAAACTTCTTCTTCCTCTTAGAAGTAAATTTAAGGGATTCTTTAAATTTAGTATAATTCTTTTTTCAATTGTTCTATTGATTTTCGCACTCGCAAATCCGCAAGTGGGATCAAAGATAGAGGAAGTTAAGCAAGTCGGAATAGATGTTTATATCTTACTTGATGTTTCTCTTAGTATGGAAGCACAGGATATTAAACCAAGCAGATTGGAAAAAGCTAAACATGAAATATCAAAACTAATTCAGAGATTGCGTGGAGATAGGATTGGTCTTATAGTTTTTTCTGGAGAAGCTTTTGTTCAGTTTCCACTAACAACAGATTATGCAGCAGCAAATTTATTCTTATCGGCTGTTGATGTAAGTACAGTACCCCAGCCTGGTACGGCAATCGGGCCAGCAGTTAGACTTGCCACAAGATCATTTAAAAAGGAAGAAGAAACAAAGAAGGCAATTATTATAATCACTGATGGTGAAAACCACGAAGGGGATGTAGTAAAAATCGCAGAAGAAGCTGCTTCAGAAGGGATATCTATTTTTGCGATCGGACTCGGTTCCGCTACTGGGGCTCCAATTCCGGTGACAAATGCTAATGGAGTACAAGTTGGATACAAAAAAGATAAATATGGAAAAGTTGTTCTAACAAAACTTGATGAAAATACACTAAAAGAAATTGCTTCAGCTGGTGATGGAAAATATTATCATGGCACAAATACAGAGGATGAGCTAGACAAAGTTTACAATGATCTCTCCCAATTTGAGCAGACAGAATATGGGGCAACAAAGATAACTGAGTATGAGGATAGATTTTATTATTTATTATTTCCAGCAATTTTATTACTAATTATTGAATTCTTTATAACCAGTAGAAAAAATAAGTTACTTATTAAATTTGATGAAATGAATTGATCATGTTTAAAATTAAATCTAAAAATATTGTAAATGCTTCATTTGTGTTTTTCATATTCATATTTCTAAGTACAATTTCCTTAGCCCAGAGCAGAAGTATGAATAATGAGGGAGTTGATAGATACGAAGAGGGAAAATATGATGAGGCTGCAAATAGTTTTAAATCAAATGTTGATGAAGAATTTGAACAATATGAAGGGCATTTTAATTTAGGCGATGCACTCTACAAACTGGACAAGCATGAAGAGGCCATGAGCTCATATAAAAATGCATTGGCTTTAGCTAAGACAGATAAACAAAGAGCTGAAGTGTTCTACAATATTGGAAATTCATTTATTAAGGCTCAGAAATTGGATGAAGGTATTGAGGCTTATAAGCAATCATTAAAATTGAATCCAGATGATCTTGATGCCAAGTATAATCTATCTTATGCTTTACGACAGAAGCAGAAGCAGCAAGATCAACAACAGAATCAGGACCAAAGCCAGGACCAAAATAAGGATCAGAAAAAAGACCAGAACAAAGATCAAAACCAGGACGAAAAAAAAGACGATAAACAAGATCAGAACAAAGATCAAAATAAAGATCAGCAAAATCAAGATGATCAAAAAGAGCAGCAACAAGATTCTCAGCAACCTCCTCCAGAAATCTCAAAAGAAGAAGCAGAACGAATTTTAAATGCACTAAAAGATGACGAAAAAGATATGCAGAAAGAGCTAAGGAAACAGAAAGGTAAAAAATTAAAAGTAGAAAAAGATTGGTAATTTTAAAACTAGATTTTAATGAAGCTTAACAAAAACATATTACTGATTCTAACCTTCATGGTGTTGGGAAGTTCAGGTTTGTTTTCTCAAAAGTTTGAACTTACGGCTGATAAGACTACTGTAAATCAAAATCAAAGATTTCAAGTTTACTTCACTTTTGAAGGGGGCGATGGCTCAAACCTTAGAGGTTTTCGTCCACCTAATTTTGAGAATTTTAAAATTATCAGCGGACCTAACCAATCTTCTAATATAAGTATGATAAATGGGAAAGTTTCTTCTACCATTACCTACTCCTATATAATAGTTTCACCGAATACAGGAAAATTCAAAATTGATAAAGCCACGATCCAGTATAAGGGAGAAGAATTTGAATCCAATTCTCTTAGTTTAAACGTAAATAAATCATCAGGTAAACAAAGTACGAATAATAATTCTCAATCAATTTCGGATGAAGAGTTAAAAGAAAATGTCTTTATTAGAGCAATAGCGGATAAGCGCAATGTTTACCAAGGTGAGCAAGTTACAGTAACTTACAAACTATATACAAAGCTCAATATTTCATCACCCCAGATATCTAAGCTTCCACGCTACAAAGGATTTTGGGCTGAGGAATTAGAAACGAGCAACAATATTCGATTTGAAGTTGAAATGTTTGAGGGAGTAAGATATCGATCTGCCGTCTTAAAAAAAGTTGCTCTTTTCCCATCAAAGAGTGGTGAACTCACTGTAACACCATTCGAGTTAGAAATTCCTGTATTGGTCAAACGAAGACAAAGAGCAAACGATCCATTTGATGCTTTCTTTAATGACTCATTTTTTGGAAGAACTGAAACAGTTCAGTTCAAAGCTACCTCGAATACAGTAGTAATTAATTCAAAATCACTACCTCAAGCTGGAAAGCCAGAATCATTTGCTGGTGCTGTGGGTCAATATGATTTCAAAGCTGAAATTGATAAGAACAATATAGAAACAAATGAAGCAGTTACACTGAAGTTAACTGTCAGTGGAAAAGGAAATATCGAATTAATTGATATGCCTGAAGTAGTGTTACCTCCTGGATTCGAAAAGTATGATCCTAAATCAACAAAGAATGTGGTGAATAAAGGAACAGTATCAGGATTCAAAGGAAACGAATATTTGATGGTTCCTCGGGTTGCTGGAGTAAAAGAGATTGACCCGATTAAGTTCAGTTTTTTCAATCCGAGAACTAAAAAATATGTTGAACTTGCTTCTCCAAAGTTTACTCTTAATATCAAGCAAGGGGCAAGAACTGTAGCGGGATCAACAGAAGGTTTTTCAAAAGAGGATATTACTTTGCTCAGTCAGGATATTAGATTTATTAAGACATCAAATTTTAATCTTGAAAGAATTCAGGTAGGAAATTTAATAAGTAGTTGGTTCTGGTATTCGATTATAATTCCATTAGTAGCAATGTTTGGATTTATTGGAATTAAAAAGCGTCAGGATAGGTTGAGCGGAAATGTAGAACTGATGAAATTTAAGAAAGCAGAAAAGAATGCAAATAATAGACTAAAGCTGGCTAAGAAAGCTTTAGATAGTGAAGATCTTCTAACTTTTTACAATGAAATTTCACAAGGTTTATATGGTTATCTTGAAGATAAGTTATCATTACAGAAATCAGAATTTTCGATAGAAAAAGTAATTGATATTCTGAAAAAAAATGAAGTTGACCCGATAAACGTCGAAATAGTGGAGAATATCCTAAATCAATGTGAATTTGCGAGATTTGCACCAAAGTCTCAAACTAAGGATCAGGCAGAAGAATTATTTAATAGTTCCGTAAAAGTAATTGTAAAGATTGAAAATTCAGTTAAGACAAAGAAGAAAAAGAAATGATGCGTTACATCACAATATTGCTTGTATTTACCTCATTTCAGTTGTTATCAGCTTCGGATGTTGATACACTTATGCAGAATGCAAATCAGCTGTATCAAGATAAATTATATGAAGAAGCAACTGAAAAATATGAAGAGATACTGGAACAAGGTTTCGCAAGCACTTCTTTATATTACAATTTAGGTAACGCATATTTTCGATCTGGGCAACTTGGATTCTCCATATTGAATTATGAGCGGGGGCTTAAACTTGATCCTGACAATACAGACCTCCTCTACAATCTTAAAATTGTTAAAGCAAGAACAGTTGACCGTATAAAAGAAGTTCCGCAGATATTTATAATTGAATGGTGGGTTTCCTTTATCACATTATTTACAACGTTTGCTTGGCAAATAATTTTAATAGTGTTTTATCTAATTCTTATCGTAAGTATAACGCTGTTTTTTATTACTAAGAGTGGTAAAGTGCAAAGATATACTCTATATTCTGCTGTTGTTGGCCTTATTGGGGTTGTTTTATTTTCAATTATTCTCTTTGCAAATATTAGGAGAGAAACTTCAAAGGATTTTGCAATTATCACCAAGAATACAGTAGCAGCCAAGCAGTCACCTGATGACTCAAGCAATGATCTATTTGTTATTCATGAAGGACTTAAAGTCGCTATTGTAAATGAGTTTGATGAGTGGGTGGAAATAGAATTGTTTGATGGAAATGTTGGCTGGCTTCCTAAAACCACGCTCGAATCAATCTAACTTCTGAAATAACAGTTCATCAAATGAATAAGAACGCTAAGCGATACAATAATATTAAACTGGGAATTGGTATAACCAAGGGAGTCATTTCATTCTTTCTCTTAATAGCGTTTGTTTTTTTTGGCTATAGTGAAAAACTGGAAATATTCTTAAGGCAATTCACACAAAATCAATATTTGTTGTTGCTACTTTTTGTAGTTGTCACTGGTATTGTCGGATCAATTGCAAACTTTCCTATTAAGTATTACACTGAGTTTTATCTTGAGCATAAATACGAACTTAGTAATCAAACATTTTGGAAGTGGATTTGGGAGGATATAAAAGGTCTTATGGTCGGGTCAGTTATTGGCATCCCAATACTGTTATTATTCTATTGGGTATTAGTTACATTTGGTTCTCTTTGGTGGCTTGTGTTTTCCATAGCGATGTTTGTTATCTCGGTGGTTCTCGCACAAGTAGTACCAATAATTATTCTTCCAATCTTTTACAAAATCACTCCAATTGAAAACGAAGAATTGAAAGAAAGAGTAATCAGATTGGCATCGGATGTTAAAATGAAAGTTGAAAATGTCTTTCAATTTGACATGAGTAAAAATACTAAAAAGGCCAATGCAGCATTTACCGGTTTGGGTAAAACTAAACGAATTATATTAGGTGATACTCTACTGGAAAGCTATACAGAAGATGAAATTGAAACAGTGTTAGCTCATGAATTCGGACACTATAAACACAAGCATATCATAAAGAATTTGATAATTGGTACAATATCAAGTTTTATAACATTCTTCTTTATAGCAAAACTTTATGAACTTTCTCTCCCTTGGGTTGGGTTTTCAGAGATTACTCAAATTTCGGCTCTTCCGATTCTATCCGTTTGGGCAATGCTAATTGGATTGATCACCACACCATTAGGAAATGTAATTTCTCGAAAATTTGAATACGAAGCTGACGAATATGCTATCAAAGCTACAAACAAAACTGAAGCATTTATTAAAACACTTGAGAAACTTACTGATCAAAACTTAGGTGATAGAGAACCACATCCATTGGTTGAGTGGTTTTTTTATAGTCATCCATCTATTACAAAACGTAAAGAAAAAATACTTCATCTTAGAATCTCTTAATAAATAGAATGATATTTAATATATTTGTATCAACTAACTGAATCAATTTATTGGAACTACAATGTCTGTAACTAGTAACGAAGTAAAACATATAGCTAAACTTGCGAAATTAGAATTCAATGAAGAAGAAATTGGTAAGCTGACACATGACTTGAATGAGATGCTAGAGTATGTTGATAAACTCAATGAACTTGATACAGAAAATGTAGAACCTTTATCACACCCAATTGAGAGTACAAATGTTTTTCGAGAGGACGAACTAAGAAAATCAGTAGACACCAAGGATGCGTTAAAAAATGCTCCAGAAAGCACACATGAATATTTTAAAGTTCCAAAGGTAATTAAGAACGGCTAACCCAAACACTTTGGATAAAGTTATAATGATCCCAAGTAACAAAACATTAAACATAACAAAGCTTAAAATTCAATTATCCAATTTCAAAGTTGACTAATTGATTGTGTTCTTAACATTATTTGTCTTTATAGAATTGATTTTTGGGATTTTGTTTAATTAGATTATAGCCGTCTAATATAAGTTTTCAGCTTTGACTATCATCATTAGAAAAATTATATGAATATCATTGGAATAATTCCTGCACGATTTGCATCCACCCGGCTCATGGGTAAGTTGCTTGCCAACATTGGTGGAAAACCACTTATACAGCACACGTACGAGCAAGTTAAAAAATCAAAATTGATGAATGATGTAATTATTGCAGTTGATGATGAAAAACTACTAAAAGTTGTTAGAGGATTTGGGGCAAAGGCTGAACTTACACCAAAAGAACTTTCTACAAGTTTCGAACGTGTTGCTTTTATCGCTGAGAATATGAATGCAGATGTTTTCCTAAACATTTCCGGCGCACATCCATTTATTCCATGTAAAATAATTGACGAAGTAATAGAGCCGCATTTGTTCGATCCAACTATCAGCATCACAACAATCGCAAAGCAAATTACAACTGTTGATGAACTAAAGTCTATCTCTGTTCCAAAAGTAGTCTTCGATTATAATAACTATGCTCTTTATTTTTCATACTCACCAATCCCATTTGTAAAGAATGCAAAAACAAATCTTGAAAGGGTTTTAAGTGAAGAAGTATTTAAGCAAATTGGGATTTATGCATACAGTTCTTTTGCTATGGATAAGATTAAAAATATAAAACCGACTGACCTTGAAAGGATTGAAGGATTAGAACAACTTCGAATTCTTGAGAATGGTCATAAGATCAAGATAGTTGTTACTGACGAGGAAAGCTATTCAGTTGATACTCAGAAAGATCTTGAAATGGCAAGAAAGTATTACTCAAAATTGATGAACAGAAAAAGGAGGATGAAAAAAGATGATTGAACCTAAAAGAATGTCAATTGCCAATCTTCCTTCACCGATTCAAAACATTGAAATTAATGGAGCAAAATTTTTCGTAAAGCGCGACGACCTCACTGGCTCTGTTCTAACTGGGAATAAAATTCGCAAACTAGAATACATTCTTCCTGATGTGAAGAAGAAGAAAGCCGATTATTTGTTCACCTGCGGTGGAGATCAATCTAATCACGCAAGAGCCACAGTTATAGCAGCAAAACAGATTGGTGTAAAAACAAAGCTTTTTCTTTGGGGAAGCAAAAAACAAATCTCTGATGGAAACTTATTTTTAGATCAACTCTGTGGTACAGACATAAAATACTTAACAAAAAAAGAGTACGAAAATGTAACAAGCATAATGTTAGCCGAAAGTAAAAAACTTCAAAAGAAAGGGAAAAAAGTCTATGTGCTTCCCGCAGGTGGTTCAACACCGCTTGGAATTTGGGGTTACATAAATTTTATAAATGAATTAAACATCCAGACTGATCTTAAAAAAGTAAAAGGGATACTTTCAGCTACTGGAAGTGGAGGGACATCAGCAGGGATGCTTTTAGGCTCTGCTATGCTTGGCTTGAATCTCAAAGTATTTGGGGTTAATGTCGTAGATGATGCGAAAACCTCAAGAGATATTATCATTGAGCTTATAGAAACTTGCATTGAAGAATATGAAATAAAAATTAAAATTGATTTTAGTAACCTCGAAATTTTAGACGGCTATTCAAAGGAGGGATATAAATCAATCGCAAAAAACAAACTTAGATTAATTAAAAAGACATTCCAGCAAACTGGCATACTGCTGGACCCAACCTATACAGGAAAAGCTTTTTACGCGTACGAAGACGTTTTCCTAAAAGGCAAAAAAAGAAGTAATATCATGTTCCTGCACACGGGCGGAATTTTTGGTATATTCTCTAAACGAAGAAATTATCTAGAGGTATAAAATTGGATAGGCGGATTAGAGTTATTGTTGCAAAAGCTGGACTTGACGGACATGATAGAGGAGCAAAGGTCGTAGCATCTGCTCTTAGAGATGCTGGGATGGAAGTTATCTATACTGGACTTCGGCAAACTGCTGAGATGATAGTTGAAGCTGCTCTGCAAGAGGATGTGGATGCAATTGGAATAAGTGTTTTATCTGGAGCACATAATACTATCTTTAAAAAGATAATTTCGTTAATGAAAGAAAACAGAATGGATGATGTGCTGCTATTCGGTGGTGGGATTGTCCCTAGTGAAGATATCAAGAAATTGAATAGTTTGGGTGTTGGTAAAGTCTTTACACCTGGAGCTCCAACAAAAGAAATTTCTGATTACTTGAAAGAGTGGATTAAAGAAAATCCAAGATATTAGTTTAATCACAATCATGATCTTTGGTCAGCCAATAATTACCTCATCCCATAAGATTTTAATTCATTTCATAGAGAGAATTCCAGAATAACCATGGCGAGTGATTCTTCAAAACGTATTCTGTTTTTAGATTTGATGAGATTGATGGCTATTTTAATGATGCTGCAAGGTCACACAATTGATACTCTACTATCAGAAGAATATAAAAGTTTTGAGTCACCATTCTATTCTGTCTGGTATTTCCTCAGAGGATTTACTGGACCACTATTCATGTTTACTGCTGGTATAGTTTTTAGCTATCTATTAATACAAAAAAAGTTTTCATTAAGTCAGAACGAAAGAGTAAAAAAAGGAATCAAGAGGGGAATTTCCTTAGTCCTCATTGGATATCTTTTACGCTATCCAACCTATACCATTTTTGACTTTTCTGATGTAACACATGACCAATGGTTAACATTTTTTTCCATCGATTCTCTGCATATTATTGGTCTAGGGTTGCTCTCCATAATCTTTATATATTGGATATCTGCAACAACAAAAACCAATAATGCTTTCTTTCTTATTCTTTTTGGGCTCTTAGTTTTCTTAATCTCCCCTCTGGCACAGAGTTATAATTGGGGAAGCAAAATGCTGATTCCATTCGCGAATTATTTCACAAAAGAATATGGATCAATATTCCCCATCTTGCCCTACATGCAGTATATTCTTTGGGGAGCAATTATTGGAACTTTAATTAATCAGACTGAGAAGATTTATATGCGAACCTCCACAAATATTTTATTTATTTTAGTCGGATTGTTATTCGTTATAATGTCACGCGCAATCTATTATCTTCCAGAAATTAGTAGCTATTCTTACTATTTATTAATAGTAGCAGGGTTGTTACTTGTCAGCGGTTTGCTATCATTAGTCTCCAAATATTTTGAAAACATCCCAAATTTTCTACTATCAGTAGCCAGAAATTCTCTTTGGATTTATATTATACATGTAATTATTCTCTACGGATCTCCATGGTCTATTGGGCTATCCCAGATAATTGGGAATAGTTTTTCCCCACTATTTTCAATTTTATCAGCACTAATAATGATATTTTTAATGATACTAATTTCATTAAGAATAGATAAATTTAAAATTAAAATGATTCGCAATAATAAAAGAACATAGTACTGATGAGAGAATCTCAAAATACTGATCCGAATCTGAAAGAAGAAGAAAAATCCGTTGAGAAGGCACTTCGACCAAAGATGTTTGCTGAATTTAACGGGCAGCGGAAAATTACTGATAATCTTAAAGTTTTTATTGGTGCTGCCAGAAAACGTGATGAGGGTTTGGATCATGTGTTACTTACAGGCCCACCGGGATTAGGAAAGACTACACTAGCCCATATCATTGCAAATGAGATGGGAGTAAATATAAAATTAACATCTGGACCGGTACTTGAGAGACCAGGCGACCTAGCTGGAATTCTAACAAATCTCGAAGAAAAATCAGTCTTATTTATTGATGAGATTCATCGGCTTAGCCCAGTTGTGGAGGAATATCTCTATTCTGCCATGGAAGATTACAAATTAGATATTATGATTGACAGCGGACCAAATGCCAGAAGTGTCCAGATAAAACTTCCTGATTATACACTCATTGGTGCCACAACTAGAGCAGGGCTTTTAACTGCTCCGTTAAGAGATCGTTTTGGAATAAAATTCCGATTAGATTATTACGATAGTTCATTACTAGAAAACATTGTTCATCGTTCGGCTTCAATTTTGGATATTGCAATTGATGATAACGCCGCACTTGAGTTAGCAAAGAGATCGCGCGGAACTCCAAGAATCGCAAATCGTTTGCTTAGAAGGACACGAGATTTTGCAGATTTTGAGAGCATTAAAAAAATAAATCTGGGTATTTCTCAAAAAGCTCTACTTGCTTTGGAAGTTGACGAGTTCGGATTGGATGAAATGGATAAAAACATAATCCTCTCTATCATTGAGAAGTACAATGGTGGACCAGTTGGGCTTAATACTCTTGCTGTAAGTGTAAATGAAGAATCGGGTACCATTGAGGAAGTATATGAACCGTTCTTAATCCAACAAGGGTTTATACAACGAACACCACGAGGTCGAGAGGCAACCGACCTTGCATATAAGCATTTTAACAAAAAAAGAAACAAAAAGGGATTAGACCAAGACAGTCTATTTTAATTATTATGAGATTGAACAATTTAACTGAATCTGAATTTCACGAGAGATTAAATAAAATAAAAATCTTTATGTTTGATCTGGATGGTGTGTTATCAAATCATTCAATTACTGAAGATAAAATATATGAGCAAATGGTAAAGTTTTCCGAATCAATAAGATCTGAAGATTTGTTTGCCGGAGTTATCACTGCTAGAGAGTGGGATAACTTAACCGCAAGACTTAATGGTTTAGAAAACTGTTTTGTGATTATCTCTTCCATGAATAAGCAAGAGATGATGGGAAGGAAACTTGGAGAAATTAACATGAAATATGATAATTTACTTTATGTTGGTGACGATATCCTTGATTTACCTCTGCTTCAAATATCTGGAATAAGTTGCGCACCAGAGAATGCCAGAAGAGAAGTTAAAAGGGCTGTTGATCTAGTGTTGGATGCTCACGAAAGCAAAAACATTTTAGAGACTATTTTAAGTCTTGGAAAACAAACTGAAACAAAGATTTGAAATTCTAAAAATGACAGAATTAAAGACAATTATACTATTTGTCCTCATAACATCATTCCCATTTTTTCTATTAAATTGTTCCGAAACTAAAATTAAACCAAATGTAGATCCAACAATTGAAGAAGAAAATTATCCTGTTCAAGAAAGCTGGGATTCTAAAGTCATCTTTTCCGAGAATGGGATCATTAAGGGTATTCTTTATACTGATTACCTTAGAGCATATAATGAGCCAAAAGAAAAATTGTTGGATGGGGTTCTTATCGAGTTCTTTAACGATAAAGGAATTAAAACTTCACAGCTTACATCCAAGAGAGGAAAGATTGATGATCTTACTCAGGATATGTATGCAATTGATAGTGTAGTTGCTACTAATGATAGTGCTAAAATAATGCTCGAATCAGATGAGTTGATGTGGAGAAAAAAGGATGAGAAAATTGTTACAGATAAATTTGTTCGTATATCATCACCCGAAGAAATCATTGAAGGATACGGATTTGTCTCCGACAAACAAATTAAAAATTATGTTATACGCAATGTAACTTACCAAACCATAACAACAAAAAAGAATGATTAAATATTTTCTAATAATATTATTTTGTTCAACAAATATCTTTTCTCAGCAAAAAGGTGAGCGAATAAAAGTAATTGGTGATAGCCTAGTTGGAAGAATGGAAAATGGTGAAACAATAAGAGATGTTATGGGAAATGTTGTAATGACTCAAGGTAATGTGAATGTTACCTGCGAAAGGGCGATTCAAAATATTACTCAGAATAATGCAGTTCTCCTGAACAATGTTGTTGTTACTCGAGATACAATTGAGATTTTAACAGAACGCGCATATTATTTTGGGGATGCTGAATATACATATTCTGATACAAGTATAAGTCTCGAAGACGGTCATGTTGTTTTAACAGCAGATACTGGATATTACTACTTTGATCTTGACAAAGCAGTATTCAATTCTAACGTACAACTTGTTGATTCAGTCAATATTCTCAACTCGAATAAACTCACATATATGAATAAAACCAGCAAAGCGATTGCAGTTGGAAATGTTGAGATCACCAATCAAGAATCTTCGATCTATTCTGATAGTCTAATCCATTTTAGAGATATTAAGCACTCTGAGGCATTTTCAAACGTTGTAATCTCAGACCCGGCCAAAGATCTTTTTATTACTGGAGATTATTTAATTGATGATGGTGAACAAAAATATACACGGATCACAGGGGATCCTCTATTAAGAAAAATCGATACAACTTCAACTGGTGAATTTGACACACTTTATATTAAATCTTTGGTGTTGGAATCCGTTGTGGATTCAGTTAAAAAATTAATTGCTACAGATTCAGTAAAAATTATTCGAGATGATTTTTTTTCAGTAAACAATGTTTCAATTTTGTTTAGTGATCAGGATAAAATATTGACTTATAAAAATGAGAATGATAATATACCACCGATTTTATGGTATCAGAACTCGCAAGTTATTGGTGACACAATAATGATTCACCTGAATAACAATCAACTCGATTGGATTGATATTAGAAATGAAGCAACTATTATTTCTCAAAATCCAGATTACGAATTTAGATTCGATCAGATCACCGGTGATCAAATTAATTTGTATTTTTCTGATGATGGTTTGAATCAAACAGATGTACTAGAAAATGTTTTGAGCATATACTATCTATACGAAGATGGGAATCCGAACGGTTTGTTAAAGTCAAGTTCACAAAGAGCTAAAATGTTTTTTAAAGATAATAATGTAACCGATGTTCGTCTTTTTCAAAATGTAGAAAGTGAGTATCACCCTGAGAATTTGGTAGGTGGAAAGGAAAAAGACTTCACACTTCCAACTTTTGTATTATACGAAAATAAACCAGATCTAAATAAGATCTTGAAGGAGTCTAAGTAAAGATGTCAAAAACACTTGCATTAAGGAGTGAAGATCTTGTAAAAATTTATAAGAAAAGATCCGTGGTCGATAAAGTCTCAATCGGAGTTGAACAGGGTGAAGTTGTCGGTTTGTTAGGACCAAATGGTGCTGGAAAAACTACTACTTTTTATATGATAGTTGGAATGATAAAACCAAACAGTGGAAAAGTATTCCTCGATTCGGAAGAAATCACATCCGAACCTATGTATAAGAGAGCCAAGATGGGAATTGGTTATTTACCTCAAGAAGCTTCTGTATTCAGAAGGCTTACGGTTGAAGATAACATAATGGCAATTCTTCAAATGATTGATCTCACAAAAGAGGAAAGAGTGAATAAAACAAATTCACTCTTGGAAGAATTAAATATCTCTCACATTAGAAAAAGTAAAGGATTTCAATTAAGCGGTGGAGAGAGAAGAAGGACAGAAATTGCCCGAGCATTGGCAAGCGATCCGAAATTTATTCTTTTGGATGAACCATTTGCCGGAGTTGATCCGATAGCTGTTGAAGATATTATGAACATTGTTGCTGGACTTAAACATAAAGGTATTGGCATACTAATAACCGATCATAATGTGCATGAGACTCTTGGAATTGTCGACAGAGGTTATATTTTAATCGATGGAAAACTTTTTAGGGATGGTACAGCTGATGTACTTGCAGACGATGAAGAAGTAAGAAAACTTTATCTTGGAGAAAAGTTCAAACTAGAACGGTACTAATCACTTAATTTTTGGCAAACCCAATTCATCTTGATTTTTGTTGTACTGCTCAAAAGTAAGTTGAACCAACTTTGGGTTTTTTGTACTATCCAACCATAAAACAATTTCCCTCATTGCGTTAGAATCCATTGCTGTACATCCAACTGTTTCATCATCCGGTCCGTCCCAATTGTGAAGAAACAAACAAGAACCATTTCCTTTAATATTTGGTGAATTATTTGCATCAATGATTACTCCAAATCGATACCAAGGATCAGCTTTCCACATTTTTTCTGAAGACTTCCAATCCACTTTTTCTGCATTATTTCGCTGTAAAATTTTGTTATAAAATTCTGAATTAGTGTCATCGATACATTCGATTCCTTCTTCGATCTGCAGATACGGAACTTTCAAATCTCCAAGTTCTGATGGCGGAGCAAAACCAAACGCTTTTGATAATGTAAATATGCCTGCCGGACTTTTCTTGTCACCCTCTTTCTTTTTCTCGAGTTCTAAATTTTCAATTTTTATAAGTCCGTTGCTTTCAGCAAGTCCGTTTTTCCCAACAATGATTGGTATCGGTTTAGAAAGTAATTTCCATTCAGAATCATTGTCTTTAGAATATCTAAACAATTTTCCGTATGGTAAGGTTGGAGAATCGGTCACAACAACGATCAATTGATAACTTGTTTCAATACTCCAAGGCTCACTGGTCGATTGACCAAAAGATTGACTCGAGAATAGTAATAGAATAATTATTGAAATCTTAATTTTTGTATTCTTCATCAAAAAGCTAGTATTATTAGTCTCACTCACGAATTAAATTCTTTTATAATTTTATCAATCTCTGACTTACTTATAGAATTACCATACTTTTCTTTTTCTAATTTATCAGATTTAGGTCTTTCAAATTTTGTTGGCTCGTATATTGGATTACCCGCTCGAGCAATTAATCGGCTTTCAATTTCACTAACAAATCCAGTATTACTTTTTGAATGAAATGAGGTAATCTCTCCATTATAAGATGAAACTGAAGAACCTGGATTCATCGAGTTTGTTTCAAATGCAAGAGTCTTAACATTCATTAAGTGTTTGGCAGTTACGTTTTCAGATACAATTGACCCCCCCCATGTTCCTACTCCAAGTGTCATTGATGGAGAAAGTGCCGTTGTATATCCAACAGCACCAAGTGAACTTGGTGTATTTACAACAATCCTAAATGCTGGTTTTTCAAATGCAAATTTCATTATTACATCTTTATCGTTAGAATGAATAGCTAAAGTATGGCCAATTCCTCCAAACTCAAGAAGTTCAATACATTTATGACAACCCTCGAGCCAACCATCTACTGTGTAGAAGGCAAGAATTGGAGAAAGTTTTTCAACCGAGAGTGGTTCCTCTTTTCCTACCATAATACATTCTGCAATTAGAACCTTTGTTTCATCTGGGACACTGAATCCGGCAAGGTTGGCGATGTATGTTGCTGGTTTTCCAACAATTCCGGGATTTAGCTTTCGATCAATAAGCACAATATTTTCTAGCTTGGCTTTTTCCTCATCACTTACAAAATAGCAACCATTTGCTTTTGCATATTCAATTACTTCATTTTTAATTGATCTGTCTACAATCATAGCTTGTTCGGATGAGCAAAGTGTGCCATTGTCAAATGTTGTTCCAGTTATTATATCAGAGACTGCCTTCTTATAATCCGCAGTTCTTTCAATAAATGCGGGTACATTTCCAGCTCCAACGCCATAGGCAGGGGTACCAGCGCTGTAAGCAGCCTTAACCATTGGATTGCTTCCTGTAGCAAGAATTACTGCTACATTTCTATCTTTCATTAATGCTTCTGTACCTGCAATAGTCGGAGTACTGAGTACATGCATCAGTCCCTTTGGAGCACCTGCTGCTTCGGCTGCATCTGAAATGACATTCATCGCCTCTGTAGTACATTTAACAGCATTAGGATGAGGAGAGGCAACAATCGCATTTCTAGTTTTAAGGGAAATTATTGCCTTGAACATAACAGTAGAAGTGGGATTAGTGGAAGGTATTAGTGCAGCGACAACTCCCATTGGTTCAGCGATCTTTACAATTTTCCCACTTTGTTGAACATCGATAATTCCAACAGTTTTTAGATCGCGAATTGAGTTATAAGTAGTTCTTGTACCGAATTGATTTTTTAAAACCTTATCTTCCCACTTGCCAAAACCAGTTTCTTCGTGGGCGAGTTTTGCCAATCGCTCAGCTTCCTGATAACCTGCATCAGCCATTGCTTTTACAACTCGATCAACTTGTTCTTGATTGAAATGTTTGAACTCTGTTTGAGCCTCTTTCGCTACTTGTACAAGATCACGTATTTCTTGAATTGATTGCAGATCTTTGTCAACGTTCATTCTTCTTCCACTCTATTATAAATGCAAAATAAATATATAGAGGATAAACTTCAATTGCGTTTAAATGTAGGTGATAATCTGAATAGAAATGAAACTTCAATAAAAGTTATTATTATATTATGACTGTAATTAATAAATCTCATTAAGGAATATTATGTATGCTGAAGTTGTAACATTTCATATCATTTTTGCCGGAATCTGGTTAGCATTTTTTATCGTCGAACTAACACTTCGTAAGCAAATAATTAAGAATAACTCTAAAGAAAAAATTTCCGTCTATTTAAATTTTTCAAATACATTTGGAATAATTGGATCTATTGGAATATTGGTAACAGGTATTGTAATAGTAATGATGAATGGGAATTATGGTTTCTTTGATATGTCTGGAAATCATTGGCTGGCAACAAAACAGATCATTATTGTTATAATTTTGATTCTAACTGGTGCTATTCTTATTCCAAATGCTAAGAAAGCAAGAACCATGATCAATCAGAATAAAAGTAATGAAGAGGTAAAAGAACTGGCAAAGGTATTTATGGCAAATCAAATAATAAATTATCTCGTGTTATTAAACTTTCTATTTGCTATTACACACAGATTATATAGCTAGAGGAATATTGGACTTTACAAAGTTTTAAAAGTAAATAGATTTACTAGTATCTTAATTAAGTTTTTTACTAAGTGTAAATGCTCCTCTTATTTCACCCATTTTATAGTCTATTGCTTTATCATCACTATATAGTTTTGAGATGGATTCCGTTATTGGGTCTTTTATTTTCGATCCATGGCAATTTAAACAAACTGACCCAGTAGGTATTGCTTTCATATACCTGAAATACCGATCATTATTTACTTCTACAGTGTCAGCGAATTCTAATTTGGAAACATTAACGCCCTCTAATTTTTGCTGCTTGAAGTTTCTGAGAATTTTAGTTTCCCACTCATCTGGCGCATTATTAATATTTCTAACCTTAAGTGAGGTTCTACCGATTTTCCATCCTGTAGAATCGGAAAGATCTTCAGCAATTTTTGGTGCTTTCGAATAACATACTTCTATTGCTTCTTCTGGTCCTCCGGATTTCATTCCTTTCATCAATTCGCTTTTAAGTTGTGAACCAAAATCTTTAGAAATATCCCTTGCAGTCGAAATATTATCGTCACTATTAAATCTTAAAAGCCAAAAGAATTATTGCTGACATGATTAATAAAATGTTAATCTTCATTTTCTACCTCTTTTTTCAAATAATTAATCTCAATAATAGGATGCAAATAGTTAAGTATAGTTGCAATTATAATAAATTATTTAAATTTTTGATGATTTAAATATATATTAGGATATTATGGTATTTAATTAATAAAATCTAAAAGCAATTCTTGAGGAAATTATGAGATATTCACTACAAATTATATTTTTATTAGTATCATTTTCAATTATAATTTCTGGTCAGGTTCCTAGGACAGTTTTAATGGAATATGCTACAAATGCAAGTTGTGGTCCCTGTGCATATTCAAATCCAGATTCGTATAAGTATTTAAGCGGTAACTATGGCCAAATGGTATCGATTTGGTATCATTCATGGTGGCCAGGATCAGATGATCCAATGTATTTAGCGAATATTGATGAGAATACGAATAGGATTAACTATTACAATATACAAGGAGTTCCACGATTTGTAGTTGATGGAGTTCTTCAAGGTTACGCAGATGATCAAGCTGCACTTGTTACTCATTCCGAAACAAGGATGCAGATAGAATCACCTTTGGAAATGATAGTCAATTGCAATGTAGCAAATGATACTGTTTACGCTGATGTATTAGTAAATGTGTTAGGAGAGATTGATGATCTAAATCTGAAACTACGAATTGCAATTATCGAGCAAATGAAGATTTATGATACACCACCAGGCTCTAATGGAGAAATTGATTTCCCTCATGTTTTTAGAAAATTTATGGAAGGCATTCAAGGTTTTGATCTTGGAACTTTGAATGTTGGTGACTCAGTATCTGTTTCTTTAACTCAAGAAGTTGATCCACAATGGAATATTGATGAAATTGCTATTGTTGCCTTTGTACAAGCACCTTCTAAAGAAATTATTCAAGCAGCAACAGATAGAAAGCTACATTCAATAAAAAGTGATTCTCCAGATTTAGAATTTGTCGGAAAAGAAGAAGCAAAACAATTCAACTACTCGATTACAAATTATCAGCGGGATTCTCTGAAACTTCGAATTAGGTTTAACAATTTAGAGAACTCGGAAAATTGGCCAGCAGTTTTAAAATCTAATGATGCTGCTGTTGATTCATTTGATATAACTCTTGCACCAGCTGAAGCGGTTCCATTTACTATGGAAGTTGCAACCACAAACGATCCTGGGCATATCAAACTAAATGTCTCCGCACAGAATATTGGTGGCGAAACTGATTACACTTCTGAGATTAATTATATGTCTCTCTTAACAGCTGGAGATATTGTATTGATCGATGATGATGGAGGAGCAGACTATGAAAAGAATTTTGCTAGAGCACTAAATAATTTAGATAAAGAATTTACTAAAATCGAACATGAAATATTAGATGAAGTAAAGAATGAAATAGAGTTTTCACCAAATTACCAAGTTATCTTTTGGAATATGGGTGAGCATGCTCCTTCGCTCGAAGGTAAGGATATTACATTACTCCTATCATACCTTAACAATGGTGGTAGAGCATTTTTCTCAGGTAGCGATTTTGCACATGACATACACGATGTTCAAAAACTAAGTACGGGAAAATTCTTCTTCAGAAATTATTTAGATGCTAACTACCTTACTGACAGTGTTAGTTCTACCTCTTTAGAAACTGTTGAAGGAAATCTATTATTTGAAACTGATATTATAATGCAAATTAATCCAATTTACTCCACGTTGCCTGATGGTGTGACTTCTGGGAAAGGTCAAAGTTATTTAACACTAAAGTATGATGATACATTGCATTATGGTATGCTTACAAGAGAACTTAATGAATATAAAACAGCATATTTGACTTGTGGTCTTGAGCAGATTGCATCAGTTGATGACCAGAATCTGATTATAGAAAAAGTTTTAGATTGGTTCAGTAAACCTGTTGTCGGTGTTGAGGAAAATGAAGCAGCGGTTCTTCCAACTATTTTTGAAATTGAGCAAAATTTCCCAAATCCATTTAATCCATCAACAACAATAAGATTCGCTTTGCCAAAATCAACTTTTGTCTCTATTTCTGTTTTTAATTGCCTTGGAGAAAAGGTTTCAGAATTGATGAATAGTGAGTTGAATGCAGGATTTCATTCAATAAGCTTTAATGCTGAGAATCTTAGTTCAGGAATTTATTTCTATAGAATTATTGCGGACGAATATATCGCAACAAAGAAGATGATGTTGCTTAAATAATTCTTGATTTTATTATCTGCTATTCTTTTCGAATAGCAGATAATTATATAAACCTATTCCTTAGATTGCGGATCCATCAATAATCCTTCGTAATTAGTCAATTCTGCATCGATAGAGCCAATAATAATCTTTGTTTTAACTTTTACTGGAATTCGCAACTGATCATTAGAAAGCCAAATAATAATATTTCCCTCAGTTTTAAAAAGACCGCCCTCAACTATAACGGGCTCAACCATGATGCATTCGAAAGTTCCAGCTTCAACATCAATAGTTTCTTTACCATGATAGATTATTTGGAGCGGGTATACTTTGTCCTTGTAAAAATTGTGAAGTTCAAATACATCGCCCTCGTTTAGCTTTGTAAAATCGAGAGAGCGAGCGTAATAAAATGCCGAGACTATATCATTTACGTAAAGAGGTATCTCATATGAGCCTTCACTTGTTTTTGCAACTCCTCTTCTTTGATCGAAAAATGCTGAAAAGTCTCGCGAATACCCTCCCTCTCTAATGTGCTGTTCAAATCTCCATGGAAATAGCCCCTCTTTATCTAGATAAGTTTCATATCTGTCGCGTACTTTATAGAATGGATCGAAACTGGGAATCGAATTTACTTTGAAGGTGATGTGGTAAACCTCTCTGCCAGAAATCTTTCGCATTTTAGGAATTTCCATTTCCGCAACACCAGCAGTGACGAACCCATACTTAACATCAAACGTTAGTTTTTCGCCAACTTTAAAGGCTTTGTTCTCAATTTTCCTGAAATCAGATATTTTTTGAGATATTATTGGACCCTGAATAAGGAGGAAGACCAAAATTAGGAAGAAAAAGAAATTCGATTTATTTATCCAAAGCATCATAATGACATTTATTTTTGCTCATTAAATTTCAAACTTTGTGCCACCGAAAAATCGTCCAAATGAGACTATTATTGATCAATATTAACAATATTTTAGACAAATTGAACACAATAATGAACAAACTATCTTTTCTTAGAAACGAACTTATTGTCTCTAATATAGAATCTCCAAGGTAACTCAGCTGCTTTTGATATTCCTATGCGAGTTGTTTTTACTATTTTATCTTCAACAATTTTCGGAGAGTCTAAAATACTTATTTTGCTGCTGTTAAGATCAATTCCATTCTCTTCTTTCGAAATTTTGAATCCTTTGCAAAGTTTTGCAGGACCACTTGTTAAATTCAGCACTTCAGAATCCAATAAATCAAATTTACCAAACCTATTTTTTGCAATTGTGTTTAAATTATTAAGAGGCTCTATAGCTCTTATTAAAACTGCAGCCCCATGATCTTCAGGTCCAGTTACAACATTGCAGCAATAATGAACTCCATAAATGAAATAGACATATAAATATCCACCTCTTTGAAACATAATTTCATTTCTTTTTGATTTTCCGTGAAAAGAATGTGATGCTTCTTCAGATTGATCATACGCCTCTACTTCTACAATTTTCCCAGCTAATATTTGGACTTGAAACTTGCGGATGAAAATTTTACCCAGCAATTCTTTTGCAACTTGAACAACATCTCGTTGATAAAACTCAGGGGAAAGCTTTGGTGAGTTAAGAAAGTTCATTCTGATCTTTGGGGATTAAGAAACCGCGCCGGTTCTACTATTTATTTCTGCAAGTTTACCTTTATAGTAGTCTTCTCTTTCAGGTTGTATTTCGATAAGGGTTTCATAAATCTCTCTTGCTTCCTTAAAGTTTTCTTGGCTGACATAAATGCGTGCTAAAGTTTCTGAAACAAGACTTCTACCAGAATTATTCTGATTCATCTTTCCAGAATCTTTGCTAGTCTCAGTTTTGTCTTCATTTAAATAAGGAACGTCCATTTTGGCATTACTCAATTTATTAGCTAATTGACCCAGATCATCTTCCTCGGCAACATTTTCTTCGACTTCAAGTTCTTCAACTTGCTCTGGAGCTGCATTGATCTCAATCTTTGGAATCATAGATAAGTAATATTCAGAAGTTGGTTGAAATCCAATAAGAGCTAAACCCTTTTGAAATGTTTCCTTAGCTTCTTCATTTTTATTTTGCGAGAGTTTAATTTTTCCTAAAAGTATTTGTGCTGAAGGATAATTAGGAAATTTATTTAGGCCATCGATTAGAATCTTTTGAGCTTTTTCATGATTCCCATTTTTTATCTCTAACTCTGCAAGTCGAGTAAAGAGCAAAGAATCATCAGTATTATTAAGATTTTCGTTGGTGATGTCAGTCATTAGATAAAATATTTCTTTTTAAATATTGATTTCTCAAAGATAACACAGAAACTATTCCGAATCCAATAAAGAATAAAAAATTAAAGAAAAATGCACCAATATCTAAATACACAATTGTAAAATATACACCGGTGAGAGAATAGAAAACTAGAATAATTTCGGAAGTCAAAACCAAATTATCATTCTTCGATAGATACAAGCTTCCAATATTATTATGCAATCCATTAAGCATCGTGTATTTAGGAGTTCGTACAAAATCACTTTTTATATTTATTAAACCCTCGAAAACGGCTCTAGTATTGTTGACTGATAGACCCATGCTTGCTGCAAGGAATAATGGAAAGAACATCACTTTTTGGATCGAGGTGAGTTTGCTTTTTGTTTGAGCATAGTAGTAAAGCAAAAATGAACTCAACAATGCAATTATGAAAATTGACATCCAGTTGAATAAGTTATTATAGCTTCCTGTTGCTTTAATAAATATCATCGGCATGTTGAGTATTCCAACTAAAAGTATAAAAGGGAAGACCAAATTATTTGTAAGATGAAAAGTTGCCTGCAGTTTTAACTTAATTTTATACTTCGATTTCCAAATATCTGTTAGCAATTTCTTCGCAGTTTCAATTGCACCTTTTGTCCATCGAAACTGTTGAGCTTTTAAAGAATTGATTTCGGTGGGAAGCTCCGATGGTGTTGAATAGTTAAGCAAGTAAACAAATTTCCAACCTTTTAATTGAGCTCTATAACTTAGATCAAGATCTTCCGTGATAGTATCGCCATGCCAGCCGCCAGCATCTTCAATGCACTTCCTCCTTAAAATTCCAGCAGTGCCGTTAAAGTTTATAAAAAAGCCGGAGCTGTTTCGAATGTTTTGCTCAATCACAAAATGTCCATTCAGCCCATAAGCTTGAACTTTTGTTAGCAAAGACTCTTTTTCATTCAAGTATTCCCATCTTGATTGAACTATTCCAATTTTATCAGATGTAAAATATTTCAGAGTCGTTTTTAGAAAATCATTTTTCGGAATGAAGTCAGCATCAAAAATTGCAATAAATTCACCCGAAGATTTTAGCATCCCTTCTGCCAAGGCTCCTGCTTTGAATCCAAGTCTGTTTGTTCGATGGAATAAAACAATATCAATTCCAAGATTTTGTTTCTCTTCCACAATTTTTCTGGCAAGTTCAGTTGTTTCATCGGTTGAATCATCCAGAACTTGGATCTCCAATTTTTCCGTGGGGTAATGCAATTCACAAATTGAGTTGATCAATCGTTCCACAACGAATTTTTCATTATAAATAGGGAGCTGAATCGTTACTTTGGGAAAAGGTTCAATGTTTTCATTTGTTGGAAAAGATTTGTTGCCGCACTTTTTTTTGTAGTACAGCATAATAAAACCTTGGCTTGAATAGAACAGAATAATAGTTAGAGAAGAGAGATATAAAATTATACAGAGATCAATTATGAAATGACTCATTAGATTATCATTTACCAGTCTGCAACAACGGCCAAAAGAAGATCTAGCGAAACGTTTTCAATTGCGAGTTGGATGGCTTCCTGTCTATTTTCAGTATAGTTGTCCGTTTCGAAAGTAGCATAGTTGGAAAATTTTTTATCAAAAACAGTTTTTTTCATTACTAGATCTTTATAGATGGCTTTCGCATTGATAGTTATTCTTCTTCTGGAAGCTTTTTCATTTTCACCAGAGACCACTTCAGCTCTGTCCGCCAAAGAAGTAACAGTAACATATAAAACAGCATTTGCTTCAGTTGTATTTACAACATAAAGATTGTTATCATCAATAAATTGTTGAGTTAGGTTTTGAGTAAAATCATTGCTCAGACTTGGTTCACCAGATCCACTTTTATCCTGAACAATTGGTATTGCAATTGTCTTTAAATGAGGAGGGACAGAAGAGCCAGTGAATGAATAACTGCATCCCCCCATAATGGCAACTAAAAATAATCCAACAAATTTTTTAGAGCTAATTGATCTCATACTCTTTTAATTTTCTATATAAAGTTCGTTCACTAATTTTAAGCAATTTTGCAGTCAATTTCTTGTTCCATTTTGTTTGACTTAAAGCACTTATTATTGCTTCCTTCTCAAGCTGATCCATCGGTTTTATTTCTTCACCCTCCGCATTATCAATGTTGCTTATGTTCTGTAATGCTAGATGCTTAAGTTCTGAAATATCTTTCTTTAGATCTATCAAAGCACGGTAAATCATTTCTCTATCAAGGGCATCGCTGGGTTTGTCGAGATAGATTGGAAGATTTGGACTATTGTAAGCTTCTTCAGCTGGATGAATCAATTGTGAGATTGCACTGGCAGAGATATTATTTGTTCTGCTTAAAGCAAGTGCGGAGTCTATCACATTCTTTAATTCCCTTATATTTCCAGGCCAGGAATATCCAAACAAAAGATCTCTCGCATCTTGAGAGATTGTAAACTCTGGGAGATTATTTCTCTCTATGTACTCATTTAAAAAGTGATTAGTTAGTGCAAGGATATCTTCGCGTCTTTCTCTCAAGGGTGGAATGGTTAATGTCACAGCTTTCAATCTAAAATAGAGATCGTTTCGAAATCTTTTTGCATCAACTTCCTGCTGCAGACTTTTATTTGTTGCAGCAATTATTCTTACATTTACCTTTGTTACTCTTTCGCTGCCGAGTCTCATGAATTCGTTATTTTCAAGAACTCTTAAAAGCTTTACTTGAGTTGTTAATGGCATTTCGCCAATTTCATCAAGAAATAGAGTTCCATTATCAGCAATTTCGAAATATCCCTTTCGTTCATCTATAGCACCTGTAAATGAACCCTTTTCATGTCCGAATAATTCAGATTCCAAAATTCCTTCTGGAATTGCACCGCAATTAACACTTACTAGTTTATTGCCGGCTCTTTTACTTGCATTATGTATTGCACGAGCAAAAACATCTTTTCCAACTCCGCTTTCTCCAGTAATAAGAATTGCAATATCTGATTGAGCAACTTGAATAGAAATGTCTACTAGATCTTTGATTTTTCTGGAATGAGTAATAATTCCGAAATTATTTTGAAATTCTTCTGTTGTCATCATTTTTCTTTAATTCTTGTCTAAAATTACGAAAAGAGGGAGTGAAATACCACCAATTTGTAAATACCTATGTCATATAGGCAGTATAACACGCATACCGACATGAATCTACTCAGTGAATTAATTGTGCTCCAAAACACAAATCGGGTAAAAATCCTCCCCTGATCAAACATTTATCCGTAAAACTATTGAAATACTCCTATATCTTATTATATTATTAGTCGAATTCTTTTTATGAAGTTATGTGCTGAATTAGTCTGTAAACAAGAGCAGTATTTCTTATAAATTAAATAATAATTTAGTGGGCTAAGAAAATGAAACAGCTAATTTTATCTTTAATTATTATCCTCTCAGTAAATGTTTTCTCACAAATCTCAGACTTTCGAATATTTTCATTCCTTGAACCTATCAGCAACAATATTCCGGAATCTGCATTAGTTGAGGGAGCAGAAAACGAACTGATAATGTTCTGGACCGATTCTACAAATCTGCATATGACAAGCAGCATGGATGGTGGCATTAGCTGGGCTAATGGATTTAGAACTCTTTATTCCAATGTAAATCTGTCTGATTCTCTGTCTGATCTCAATGCTCTGAAAATTAATAACGGTAGAATACTCGTAACCTTTAAGCATAAGCTCCATTATATAATCTTTTCGGATGACAATGGAGTAACTTGGTCTGAACCAGTCCACTTAGTCACTAATGTAAATGTTGTTAGACAGAGAATGGTAAAAGAATCCAGCTTAATACAGACTAGTGACAGTAAAATATGGTTCGTTTATAATAGACTTAATATGATAAACTCTATTAGAAGCATTGATGGAATCACTTGGACGGATTTTGATACGCTTGTAATTCTAGAAGAAGGCACTCCACATTTTTCAACAGTTAATTCTCATTGGGATAATTCACTGCTACTGTTTTATCAGAATTATACGGATAGTACGAGCACATTAGAGTATCGCAGTAGCAGTGATAAAGGATCTAACTGGAGTGAACCCACGATTTTATTTAATGATGGAAATCTGAGATCTAGACCAAGAATATCAGCTGATCTGTCAGGAAGTCTTATTTTAACATTTTGCCAAATTGATCCTACACCCTTCGACAAATATTATCAAAATGTGATTTATTGGTCAAACTTGCTGAATGGTAATTCAGAATGGGAACCTCCGGTATATGTGACAGAATTTACTGGATTCAACGGTTGGCAGAATTTAGCATTGGTGGATGGAAAGATATATATCAGTTTTACATCTGATAGGAACGGCGAAGGTTATGTTTTGAACTACGGAATTGTTGGAGAGTCTCAAGATGATCTAGCTCCACCAAAAATATTTGAGACAGACCTATATTATCAAAACAATGAGCCTAATATAAACGTATACTTCACGGCCAAAGTTTATGATGATGAGATTGCAGAAGTATTATTTCACTGCGTAGAAAAAGATAGTTTAGAAAAAACTTCTGAATTATTTGATGACGGTATGCACAATGATGGTGTAGCTGAAGACTATATTTTTGGTAGTGAGCTTTTGGGGTTAGATAACAAATTCGAATACTCAATTTATTATTCTGCAGCAGATATTAATAATAATATTTATGAAACTCCATCTGAAGAAATCAGTTCACCCTTCACCCCAGTTGGAGGGAGCGAATTTGCTCTTGACAATAACAACTTGTGGGTTCCGATTAATGATAGAGGAGTGATTGGTGATGTTGAAGCTGTTAGACCAGATGGATCTGTGAGTAGGAGAGTGGGGTTTGAAGAATCATATGTTATGTATGGTGGAGGATTTGCATTGAGTGGCTATACTGATGGCCATTTGTGGAGTAATGGAGTGATGGAGTCAAATAGAATAAATGATTATTTGCACGGGAATGTTACTGAAATCGAGTCTGCAAACATGATTCATGTCGTAAGGTCTTCTCATCCAGACTTTTACCAATCTTGGATTGATTGGAAAGATGCCGTAAAGCAAGGAGCAGAATTTTATGATGGTGATGGGAATGGGATTTATGAACCTATAGATAAAAATGGTAATGGGAAGTGGGACGAAAATGAAGATAAACCCAATGTAATTGGCGATATAACAGCATTTACAGTTTATAATGATGGAGTAGTTCCCTTTGAGCGAACATTTTCTGACGTAATGCCTCAAGGAATAGAGATAAGACAATCTGTATTCTCATATGCAACAGAGAATCAGCCGAGTCTATCAAATACTGTTTTTATTAAATATCAGATTGAAAATATGGCAACTGTAACTGACACATTAAAATCTGCGTACTTTGCTGTTTGGACTGATCCAGATATTGGTGATGCATTAGATGATCTTCTCGGTGTAGATACACTCCTAAATGCTGCATACTGCTACAATGATGGTGATGATATACCAGATTATGAGAGCAATAGTAATTATGGCACTAATCCACCGGCTTGTTTTATGCCTTTTATTCAAGGACCCCCAACCTATATTCCCGGAGAAACCTTTATTGACAACAATGATAATGGAAGATTCGATATGGTGACTGATACACCACTTGATTCGGCTATTAGTAGAATGGGGCAGTATGGAGGAGTTTCAATAAAAGACGGAGCAAAAAACAATCAAATAACTTCTAGTATTCAAACATTATCTTCTCATCCAACCCAAAGCAGTCCTCGTTCCAAAGAAGATCTTAGGAATTACATGCTTGGAATGGATTCGGAAGAAAATTATATTGATCCATGCTATTGGGGATATGGAGAGGTTTATGAGGAAGATTGCAATTCTGTAAATCCACGGTTTATGTACTCTGGTGATCCAGTTATGCAACAGGGATGGATTAATACTCAAATATCGGATATAAAACAAATTACTTCGACTGGTCCATTCGAACTCATTAAGAACGAACCGATCGATATCATAACCGCTTATGTTGTTGGAAGAGGCGACGATCCTTTAAGTTCAATAACAGAAGCCAGAAAGAATGTACAGAATGCAATAGAGTTTTATGAAAGTAATTTTGGAGATACTGCGGTGGTTGGCGTACAAAAGGAAAATACTCATTTGCCGGAGAAATATGTTCTGCACCAAAATTATCCAAATCCATTTAATCCGAGTACAACAATAAGCTACTCACTGCCAACGCAGTCTCAAGTCGAGCTTAAAATTTATGATGTGCTTGGTAGAGAAGTAGCAACACTTGTTAACAAAGAGCAGAATACTGGAAGTTACCAAGTTCAGTTTAATGCAAGCAATTTAGGTAGTGGAGTATATTTCTACCAGATCAGAGCTGGAAGTTTTGTGGAAAGGAAGAAGATGATATTGCTAAAATAAATAACTAAGAAATGATAAGAAAAATTACAATAATATTATTTACGATTAGTCTAACTCTTTCAGCACAGTTAGAGAGTTTCGAAAGATTTCCCATGCTCGAGCCGATAGATGGATATATTCCCGAATCAGTATTAGTTGAAGGAACAAAAAATGAGCTAATCATGTTCTGGGTCGATTCAACTGATCTCAGCATGTCTAGAAGTATTGATGAAGGAGTGAGTTGGAGTAATCCAGTAAAGTTGTACGATCAAACAGAAAGATTCGATTCATTATCAGATTTAAATGTTCTGAA
The DNA here is from genome assembly GCA_963751695.1 of uncultured Ignavibacteria bacterium. GTDB lineage: Bacteria > Bacteroidota > Ignavibacteria > Ignavibacteriales > Melioribacteraceae > SZUA-22. Next base: position 288,696 of record CAVVVP010000004.1, read on the forward strand.
AATTATTTCTGGAAGAATACTTGTTACCTTTAAGCATAAATTTCATTACTTAATTTATTCTGATGATAACGGAGAGACGTGGTCTGAACGTTTAGCACTACTCACTCATAATAACGATATTTTTAGAAGGAGAATATTTGAATCAAGTCTTTCGCAGACCGATGAAGGAAAAATTAGATTTGTATATAATAGGTTAAATTCAATTTTTTCAATTCAAAGCGAAGATGGAATTACTTGGAGCGAAATGGATACAGTTTTTATCCCCGATAATGGAAGTCCTCATTTTGCATCAATTCATTCTCATGGAGTGGACTCGTTGATACTGATTTATCATCACGAAGTAAATGATACATCAAGATTAGTATACCAACTGAGTCAAGATGGAAAAACTTGGAGCAAGCCGACGAGCATTATAGATGATGGTCGGAATAAAACACAACCAAGAGTTACCTTAAACTTGAACGGCGATCTAATTCTAACCTATTGCCAATATGATCCAACACATTTTGAAGCTTTCCCTGATCAGAATATTTTTTGGACAGAACTTCCAAGCGGCACGAATTCTTGGAAAGACCCGGAGAAGATATCAGAATATGTCGGTTTTGATGGCTGGCAGAATATTATGGTTGCTGATTCAACAAATTATGTTTCATTCACCTCGGACAGAGTTGGAAATGGTAACGGTATATATTATGGAGTATTAGGCGAATCGACAGATGAATATACACCACCGAAGATCTATAATTTAGATATCAAATACCAGAACGATTATCCAAGGGTTAATATTTACTTTACAGCAAAGGCTTATGATACTGATGAGATAAACAATGTAATCTTTCATATTATAGATAAGGGAGGTACAGAATATACAGTTGAGATGTTTGATGACGGTATGCATGGCGATGCAGAAGTTGGAGATTTCATTTTTGGGGGTGAGTTGCTTGGCTTATTCAACAGTCTAGATCATGAGGTTTATTTCTCAGCAACTGATATTGAAGACCATGCCTATCGAACACCCTCAGAAAATATTGAATCACCTTTTCCTCCAGATGGAGAAAACATATTTCTATTTGATAATAACAATCTCCTATTCCCGATTAATGATAGGGGGGTAATTGGCGATGTACCCGCATTGGATGAACACTACAACTTCGGAGTTCGGTTTGAAGAAGGGAAAGTAATATATTCAGCCGGATTTGTATTAAGCGGTTATACAAATGGATCGCTTTGGGGAAACGGGGTAATGTCATCTACAAGAACAATAGATTATCTTCATGGTACAATAGAAGACGTAGAATCGAAAAACAATGTCCATGTTGTTCGCTCTTCACAACCAGATTTTTATCAATCTTGGATTGACTGGATAGATGCTGTCAATCAAGGTGCAGAGTTCTATGATGGAGATGGAGATGGTAAGTATGATCCAATAGATAAAAACAATAATGGCATATGGGATGAGAATGAGGACAAACCAAATATTATTGGCGATGTAACTGCATTTACAGTATACAATGATGGATTGCCGTCACATCTTAGGCATAGTATGCCTAGCGAACCACAAGGAATTGAGATTAAGCAAACTGCATTCTCCTACAACAAAAGAACACTACCAGAACTATCTAATGTAGTGTATGTTAAGTACAGCATAGAGAACATGGGAACAGTTGTTGATACATTAGACTCAGTATATTTTGGGTTATGGAACGAATTTACAATTGGTGAATTCTGGGATGATTTAGGCGGAACAGATACAAATTTCAACTCGATTTATGGATATAATAATGGCATTGATTTGGAATTCGGGAATAATGCACCCTCATGCTTTATTTCACTAGTTCAAGGTCCGCCAAATTATGTATTAAGTGAAACTTTTACTGATTTGAATGGGAATGGATTATTTGATGATGGTATAGACATAGCGCTAGATACTGCAATAAACAATAAAGGACAAATTCTATTAAAGGAATTAATACCGGGAGCAAAAAACAGTAATATGTCTGCTGCAATACACTATATGGAGCATGCAACACTAGGTCACCCGGTATCCGAAAATCAATTACGATATTATATGTTAGGCCTAAATGCTCACGGAGAACTAATTGATCCGTGTAATTGGTGGGATGGAAGGATTTATGAAGAAGATTGTGCTACTATAGATTCAAGATTTATGTACTCTGGAGATCCAGTGGCACAAACTGGCTGGATAAATAGAAATGGTTATGAACAAAGACAACTTGCTTCAACCGGCCCATTTAATTTAGTTAAGAACAAACCGGTTGATATCATAGTTGCTTACGTTATCGGTAGGGGAGTAGATAGTTTAAACTCCATAACAGAAGCAAGAAAGAACGTACAGAATGCAATAGATTTTTACGAAACTAACTTTACGTACACTGTGGAAGTTGGAGTAGAGGATAATAAAGTTGATTTGCCGGAGAAGTATGTTCTTTACCAGAACTACCCAAATCCGTTTAACCCAACTACAACAATAAGCTATGAGATTCCGGATCAAGCCCGGAATGACAATATGCTCGTGCAGCTAAAAATATACGATGTACTGGGTAGGGAAGTATCAACGCCGGTGAATAAAGAGCAGACCGCAGGCATATACCAAGTTCAATATGATGCAAGCAATTTAGGTAGTGGAGTATATTTCTACCAGATCAGAGCTGGCAGTTTTGTTGAAAGCAAGAAGATGATATTGTTAAAGTGAAAGATTAATCTTCATTCCATCGTAGGTTAATACAAACTGTTTTTTCTTAGTATCTGAAAGTGAGTTTATACTTTTCTGCAACTCGGTCTCATCATCAATATGAACTAAGTAACATTTTTCAGGTTTTATCATTTCAACTGCATCAACTATTTCCTTAAGCTCAATATGAGTAGACTCACTGATCAAGTAGTCAATTGTGAAATCACTGAATAAGTAAAGATCACTTCTAGTGCCAACATCGGCAGTATATTGAAGGTTATTTGATTTGTTTTGAATCAAAAAACTTGATGATACGAATGCAAGATCATTATACCCATCAAGTTCAGCCTTTTTTTTGACATGATCATTTTTTCTTGGTAGAATTTTCAAATCACCAGCGACGTTAATCACATGCTCAAATTCATACCCGATAATTTTCAGATCGAAACCAATAGTCTCCCTAAAAAGATAAGAGACGTTTATAAATTCGCTTAAAAATTTTAGAAAATCTTTATGGATAAAAATTGTGAGTGGAAATGTTCTACCTTGTATCTTCATCTGAGTCAGAAGGGAGGCAACTCCAGCAAAGTGATCTGCATGAGTATGAGAGATAATAATTGAGTCAATAGAGTTAACAGAAATATCAGAAGCTACTAATGCTTTAGATATTCCATCTCCAGCATCGATAAGTAGATTTTTGATAGGATCAGAAATTAAAATAGAAGTGTGAAATCTTTCAAGGGAGGTTTTCCCGGAACCAGTTCCAATAAAAGTTAGTTCCATTTACAACCTTATTATTTAACGGTAATTATTCTTCCGTTTATCTTATACTTAGAGTTAATCGTTTGAAGCTGTTTTTTTGCTTCCTCTTGATTGCTGTATTTACCAACAATCACAACATTAAGAAGTGATCCGCCAACTTCCTTTGTAAACATTGATGAATAATGCCCATCATTTTCAAAGCTTTTTTTTAGATTTTCTGCATTCCCTTTATTCATGAATGCACCTGCTTGAATGGAATACTGTTTCTCGGAAACAACTTCTCTAATTGGTTTAGATTCAGGCTCATTCTTTTCCCTACTTTCGTAGTAAATATCTTCAGAGGGAAGTGTTCTATCTGCTGCCTTTATATATGGCGATTTTGGATATTCATTTTTCAGCTTCGAAAGATATCCATCTGCTTTATTATAGATACCTAGTGAGTAGTAATATGAAAATGTTCTGTAGAGTGCAGCATCGGCATATTGATTCTGAGGATAATTGGAGAATATCTGGATGTATTTGTTGACCGCTTCGACACCATCTTCAGTAAGAACTGCATCAAGAAATTTCACTGAGGGATCATTAGGCGTTTCTCCTAGGTAAGTTCCCAGTTTAGTTCTAGCTCCAATAAGATCGCCATTCTCAATATCTTTTAACGCAGGAACAATATTTGTTTGTGAAAACAAAACCGAAGCAGACAGTAAGATATTGATAATGAAATATTTCATATGACCAATCTATTAAAAGTTAACAACTAATTCCTTTTCATAAGGTTGTTCAATTGAAAGGAAATCACCAAACAATGTTCCAGACGTTGCTTTTGTTATTCTGACCTTAACATAATCGCCAATTCGCACATTGTTTCCAACTGGAAGTATTACAGTTTTATTACCGTCAGTTCTGCCGGCAAAAAAATCATCAGATTTTTTACTTTTATTTTCGACCAGAATAATCTCTTCCGACCCAATTGCTTCTTGATTAACTTCGAAGGAAATACTCTGCTGTAGTGCAATTATTTCGCTCAGTCTTTTTGATTTTGTTTCTTCATTAACATCATCTTCCATCTTATATGCTGGTGTTCCTTCTCGTGGAGAATATTTGAACATATAAGCCCCATCGTATCTAACCATTTTCATTACATCCAGTGTCATTTGATGTTCTTCTTCACTTTCTGTAGGGAAGCCGGAAATAATATCTGTGGAGAAACTTACATTCGGGATTATATCTCTTGCTTTATCAATGAGATTCAGATAGTGCTCAATTGTATATGTTCTGTTCATCTCCTTCAAAACTCTAGTTGATCCTGACTGAACCGGCAGATGAATATAGTTACATAAGTTCGGATGTTCAGCAATGGTATGAAGGAGCTTATCAGAAAGATCTTGTGGATGTGAAGTTGAAAATCTTATTCTTATCGATCTATCAACTTCTGCAGCAGCTGCAAGGAGATCAGCAAAATCATTCTCTTCATCTTTATAAGAGTTAACATTTTGTCCAAGCAAAGTTACCTCACGGAAACCTCTATCAGATAAATTCTGCATCTCTTCAACAATAGAGTTTAAGCTTCTGCTTCTTTCTCTTCCGCGAGTGAATGGAACAACACAGAATGTGCAAAATTTGTCGCATCCTCGCATGACAGATATCCAAGCTGAAAGTCCATCTTCTCGAAATGGAATTATATCATCGTATGTCTCAGTCCTTGATAACTTTACTCCGATTCCTTTTTCACCCGTAAATGCATTATCTATAAATTCTGGAAGTCTTCGATATTCATCTGGTCCAACAACAAGATCTACCATTTTTTTCTTTTCTATAAGTTCTTCTCTTAGACGCTCAGCCATGCATCCCAGAACACCAAGCACCATGTTAGGTTTGTTCTCTTTTAATCTCTTGAGATTTCCAAGTCGCCCATGAATTCTTTGCTCTGCATGATCTCGAATACTGCAAGTATTTAAAAATATTACATCTGCATCATCTATTTCATGTGTAAGCGAATATCCTTGATTCTGTAAAATGCCCATAACAACTTCAGAATCAGCCAGATTCATCTGACATCCATATGTTTCTATATATACTTTACAGTTATCCATAAAAATTTTCTTTCTAAAATATTCCTAATAACTTATCATTGCTCATATTTAGCAGTGCAAATATAACTATTTCCATAATAATTAGGACTATAAGTCGAATCTTTAGTATTTTTGACATTCAAAATTAGCTGAATGATGGAAAATAGAGAAAATTTGAAGAGAAAAGCTGCCGAGCGTGCGGTAGAGTTTATTGAATCTGGAATGATTCTAGGTTTGGGAACCGGTTCTACATCTAAATATGTACTCGAAATACTTTCTGAAAAGTTAAAAACTGGAGAGCTTGATAACATTATAGGTATTCCAACTTCAAACAGAACTCTTGAATTAGCGAAGAGTTTAAACATTCCATGTGGAACATTAGCAGATTATCCTTACATTGATCTTACCATAGACGGTGCTGATGAGGTTGATAAAAAACTCAATGTAATAAAAGGTGGGGGTGGAGCGCATCTTCATGAGAAAATTATTGTTCAGGCAAGCAAGTTTTTTATTGTTATTGTTGATAAATCAAAACTATCTCAATATTTAGGAGAAAAATGGCCTGTTCCAGTTGAAGTTATTCAAAAAGCTGCTGCTTGTGAGGTAGAATATTTGAAATCCTTAGGTGCAGAAGTAAAATATAGAGAAATAGACAATTTAAGAAGATATATAACAGATGAGGGAAATTACATTTTAGATGCAAATTTCGGCATAATAAAAAATCCTAAAAAGCTTGCAAAAAAATTAGATAAGAGAGCTGGAATAGTTGAACATGGACTTTTTATCGGTCTAACTGATCTCGTGATAGTAGCCTCAGAAGATGAGATTGAACTTTTAAAAAAGTAATTATTGAGCAAATTTTTTATCTTGAATTTATTTTTTGATCTTTTTAACTTTGCCCCATTAAAAATCTAAATACTATTATTATGAAAATTTCAGTATCAAATCTTACTAAAAAATATGGCTCTCAGAGAGCTGTGGATAATATTTCATTTGAGGTTCAAACCGGTGAGGTGTTAGGATTTCTTGGTCCAAACGGTGCTGGTAAGACGACAACAATGAAAATAATTACTTGCTTCATGGCTCCATCTGATGGGGACGTGAAAGTGGGAGAGTACTCTGTATTGGAGCATCCTGAAGAAGTGAAAAAGAGCATCGGATATCTACCTGAAAATAATCCACTCTATGAAGATATGCCTGTATTGGAATACTTGGAGTATGTGGCCGAGCTGCAAGGGGTACCTAAAGAAAAAATTCAAGATCGAATTGCCGAGATGGTTGTACTCACTGGATTGAATGTTGAAAAACATAAAAAGATCGGCGAACTATCAAAAGGTTATCGCCAGAGAGTTGGTTTAGCTCAAGCTATGATTCATGATCCTGAAATTCTTATTCTTGATGAACCAACAACTGGCCTTGATCCGAATCAGATAATTGAAATTAGGAAATTGATTAGGGAATTAGGAAGAAGTAAAACAGTTATTCTGAGCACTCACATTCTTTCTGAAGTTGAAGCAACTTGTGATCGCATACTGATCATCAATGATGGGAAAATTGTAGCTGATGGAACTGCTGATATGCTGAAACAAAAAGCGGAAGGTGAAGAGATTCTTCGAGCGCAGATTGCAGAAGCAGGAAGTCTGGATGAAGTAATTTCATCTCTGATGGAGATAGAAAATGTTACTTTAGTTGATCCAATTAAAGATCTGGAGAATGGATTAACAATAAGTTGTAAAAATAGTGCAGCGACTCGAAAACAAATATTCCAAATGTGTGTTTCGAAAAACTGGATTCTAACTCAGATGACACCAATTGAAACAAAACTAGAAGATATATTTAGAGAATTAACAACTAATTGATATAAAAATGAATAAAATTTGGACGATTTCAAAAAGAGAACTTAGATCATTTTTTGATTCACTGATCGCCTATATACTAATTATAGTATTTCTAGGTTTAAGTGGATTTTTTACATGGCTTTATGGTTCTGATGTGTTTTTTATAGGTCAAGCAACAATGCAACCATTTTTCTCAATAGCTTATTGGACTCTTTTCTTTTTCATTCCAGCACTAACAATGAGAATGATCTCAGACGAGAAGAAAACTGGAACAATTGAGTTATTATTTACGAAACCGATATCCGATTGGCAGCTAGTTTTAGGAAAATTTCTTGCTAGCTTGGAATTGATTGGAATTGCCTTGCTATTTTCCCTTCCATATTACATTTCAGTTTGGATGATCGGCCCAGTTGATCATGGTGCAGTCTGGTGTGGATATTTGGGAATGTTGCTTATGAGTACTGCATTAATTGGTGTGGGACTATTTGCAAGTAGTGTTACAAATAATCAGATTGTCGCATTTTTATTGTCATTATTTATTGGAGTATTTTTCCTAATAATATTTGATGTGCTAGCCAGTAGTTTTACTGGCATTACTGGACAGATATTCAGTTATCTCAGTTTATCAAATCATTATGGGTCAATTTCTAGGGGAGTTATTGATTCTCGAGATTTAATCTACTTCCTATCAATTGCATTTTTAGGATTATTCCTTGCACAATCCGTTCTTTCAAAAAGAAATATAGTTGAGTAAAGTTAATATGTTTACACAAAAAAAATTAAGAACTTCAATTTTATTAGTTATTGCTATTGTTTTTCTTGTAAACTTAGTCGGAGAAAAGATTTTCTTCAGATTAGATTTTACTGAAGACCAGCGTTACAGCTTAAGTGCTGCAACTGAGGATATTCTTAGCAAACTTGAAGAACCAGTAACTATAACAGCATACTTTTCAGAAGATATGCCTCCTGATATTGCAAAAGTAAGGCAGGACTTCCGTGAAATGCTAATTGAGTATGGAAGTATTTCAGGTGGAATGGTTGTTTACGAGTTCATCAATCCAAATGAAGATGAACAAACTGAAATGCAGGCACAGCAGAATGGAATTCGCCCTATTATGATTAATGTTCGAGAGCGCGATCAGGTTAAACAGCAGCGTGCTTACCTTGGAGCAATAGTTGAACTTGGAGAAAAGAAAGAGATCATTCCATTTATTCAGCCTGGTGCAGCAATGGAATTCGCACTTTCTTCGAATATAAAAAAGATCTCAGTTGATCAAAAACCTAAACTTGCATTTCTTCAAGGTAACGGTGAACCAGCACTATCAGCTATGCAGGAAGCAACAACTGCACTTTCAGTGATGTACGAAGTAGATACGATCACATTTGATTTTATGAAAGGTGTGCCTGCAGATATTAATGCACTGGCTGTAATTGCTCCCACAGATTCTGTCCCCGATTATGTATTCAATCATCTCGATGAATTTCTCAGTCGTGGTGGAAATTTGCTGCTGACTATTAAAAATATTCAAAGTGACTTAACTTCAGCAAGACTTGAACTTATTCCAAACAATTTTGGTAGCTGGCTAAAAAACAAAGGGCTTGAAGTTAACAATGATATTCTGATTGATAATAACTGTGGCAACATTATGGTTAGGCAGCAGCAGGGAATGTTCACAATGAATACTCCAATGAAATTTCCTTATTTGCCTAATATTACAAACTTCGCTGATCATCCTATTACTGAAGGATTAGAATCGGTAATGCTGCCTTTTTCAAGCACAATTAATCTTGTTCCAGTTGATACATCCGTATTTATGATTCCATTAGCAATGAGCTCAGAGATATCTGGTACACAAATGTTACCTCTAAGTTTCGATATTTCCAAACAATGGAGACAAAGAGATTTTACTGAAAGTTCTCTTCCCGTAGCAGTTGCTTTAGATGGTAGATTATCCGGAGATATGAATTCTAAAATGATAGTTTTTAGCTGTGGAGATTTTGCAGTGAATGGAGAAGGGGAGCAAGCGCAACAGCTTCAACCTGATAATATAAGTTTACTTGTCAACTCGATTGACTGGTTAGCAGATGATACTGGATTAATTGAATTGAGAACAAAAGGGGTATCATCAAGACCAATTGACCCATCACTTGAAGATGGTACAAAAGATCTTATAAAATATGCGAATTTTATTTTGCCAATACTACTAATTATTGCATATGGCGTCTATAGAGCACAAGTAAGAAGAAAAAAGAGAAACAAAATTAAGTCTACAGATTATGTCAAATAAAAGTTTAATTATAGTTTTTGTTGTTTTAGTTATTGCTGCCGTTATTATTTATTTTCCATCCAGTGAAAAAACGGTAAGAACGTTTAAAACAGAGCTTGTTGATATTGATACTACTGCCATTAGCGAAATTGTAATTTCGCCAAAAAAGCTAAACGGTGGATCTTATAAAATCATTCGAGAAAATGAAGGTTGGAAGATTGATTTAGAGAATGGAAAAACCGTTTCTGTCCCTAAAGAAAAAGCTGAAAGATTGATAGACCAAATATTATCCATAAAACCTCTGAGACTTGCTAGCAGAAGTAAGTCTAAATGGACAGAATTTGAGGTTGATACAGCAGCAACTAGAGTAGTTGTCAAAGAAGGCAGCAACACCGCACTTGATGTAATGATAGGTAAATTTCTATTCCAGCAACCAAGGTCAGTTTCAACATATGTAAGATTAAGTGATGAAACCGATGTTTATCTCGTTGAAGGTTTTCTTTCAATGTCTTTCAATCAAGATGCAAGTAGCTACAGAAATAATGTCTTAGTTTCTGGCGATGAGAAATCTTGGGATCAACTAACATTTAGTTATCCTGCAGATAGTTCTTTTCAAATGACGAAAATCGAGGATAAATGGTTCAGCAGCAATACACAACTTGATTCTGCAAATACTGAAAAATATCTTTCTGGTTTATCAAGACTGAACAATTCTTATTTTGTTGATGATGTTGATGTTTCATCTTTAGCTCCACAGTATAAGCTAACTATTGGCTCTCAAGGAAATACTTTTGCGACCGTCAGTGGTTATCAAATTGATACTTTGCTTGTCGTGAAATCATCATTGAATTCAGAATCCTATTTTGATGCAACTCAAAACAATTTTATTGAAAAATTATTCGTGGGCTTAAATTCTCTTAAGTAATTTTGGATTTTCATCCATTTGTTTGAATACAAACTTAAATTAGAGAAATATCTACGAAAGAACTTCACAATTAATCAAACATTTAAGCTTTTAAATCGTCTAAAAGTTAGCAAAAAAGTGTGATTTTACAATGAAGATTAATAATCTGGCGAAATTTACTCTATTAATAATAATTATCTCTGTTTTAAGTTGTCAAAAATCAGAGTATGAAGTACCATTATTACCTCTCGAAGATTTCTTTAAAGACCCCCAAAACACAAATTTTGCACTCTCTCAAAATGGAAAATTTATTGCTTCACTTAGACCATGGAAGAATCGATTAAATATTTTTGTACAGAAAATTGGGTCAGATAGTCTCACGCAAGTAACTCAATCAGATAAGAGAGATATTGAGAAGTTTTATTGGGCAAGTGATGAGAAAATATTATACTTACAAGACTATCATGTAAATGATAATTATTCTCTTTTCTGTTCTAATCTGAAAAATGGTAAAACAAGGGAGATTACAAAATCATTGAACTATACTACACGGTTTGTCGATGATCTTCCAGATTATGAAAATGAAATAATTATTGAGACGAATGAAAGAAATCCACAATTATTTGACGTCTATAGATTAAATCTTGAAAATGGAAAGAAAAAAGTTATTGGTCAAAACCCAGGTAACGTAACCCATTGGTTAACAGATTTTGATGGGAAATTACGTGTTGCAATGACAACAGATGGCGTAAATCACGATCTTTTATATAGAAAAAGGGAGTCAGATAAATTTAAAGTAGTAAAAAAGATTAGTTATCAAGATGAATTTTATCCAATTCTATTTACACCTGACAACAGAAATGTATATGTTATTTCTAACGAAAAGGGAGACCGAACTGCGCTAATTAAATACGATATTGAAAATAATTATGAAATGGAATTGATATATGAACACCCTGAAGTAGATATTGAGTACGTAAGATATTCCAGAAAATTGCAGGATGTTGTTGGAGTCTCTGTAATAACTGATAAACGAGAATTTTATTTTTGGAATAATGAAAGACAACAGATTCAAAGCAAAGTTGAAAGAAAATTACCGAATATGGAAATAAATGTCGTAAGTATGGATAAAGAGGAAAGTAAAATAGTAATCAAGGTAAGTTCCGACAAATCTTATGGGGCATTTTACCTGTATGAAGTTGCTGAAGATAAACTCATTAAAATTTCTGAAATTAGTCCTTGGTTAGATACTTCTCAAATGTCAAGCATGAATCCAATAAGGTATATTTCTAGAGATGGATTTACGATACATGGATATTTAACTCTTCCAAGAATGTCGGTTAGTAAGAATTTACCCACCGTAGTTTTTCCTCATGGCGGACCTTGGTATAGAGATAAATGGGGATTCAATAGAGCCGTTCAGTTTTATGCGAACAGAGGATATGCAGTTCTTCAAGTTAATTTTAGAGGTTCAAAAGGTTATGGCAAAAAGTTTTCAAATGCAGGCTATAAAGAGTGGGGCGGTAAGATACAAGATGATATAACAGATGGAGTCAACTGGTTAGTTGATCAAGGAATTGCAGATCAAAACCGTATTGGGATTATAGGATATTCGTTCGGAGGATACTCAGCTTTACAAAATATTGTAAAAAATCCAGATCTGTACGCATGCGGTGTTTCTCTTGCCGGTATGACAGATCTGACTGCGTTTCTTGAATCAATACCTCCAACATGGATTCCATTTAAGAAGATGTTATATGAAATAGTTGGAGATCCGGCTAAAGATAGAGACATGCTTATTGCAACTTCACCGTATTATAATACGGAAAATATTAAGATACCGTTGCTAATTGCTCAAGGTGCAAATGATACAAAAGTAAAGAAATCCCAAACAGATAATTTTATTAAAAAATTGAGAAAGAATGGGGTTAAAACTGAATATATTGTTAAAGAAAATGAAGGTCATGGATTTAAAAATGTTGAGAACAGAATTGACTTTTACAGAGCCAGCGAAAAATTTCTTGCCAAGCACCTAAGTGGAAGAATAGAAAAGAAGTAACAGATTGTTGGTATTCAGTCTAAATTCTAAGTACTATTTTCGCTATCTTCACACCTAAAATTTTAAAAAAAATGATTGATCTAAAAAAATATAAACATGTAATCTGGGATTGGAACGGAACCCTTTTCAATGATGTAGTACTTTGCGCAGATATAATGAATAACCTGATGAAAAAAAGTGATCTGGGTAGTATAACAGTTGAAGAGTATAGGAATGTCTTCACATTTCCTGTAAAAGAATATTACCGAAAATTAGGCCATGATGTGGGCGATGAAAACTGGGAAAAGATTAGTCACGATTTTATTAATGAGTATGAGAAAAGAAAGTTCGAGCAGACACTCTATCCAGAAGCTAAATCTGTACTAAAAATAATTGATGAAATGGGATTATCACAATCAGTTCTTTCGGCTTATTCTCAACATACATTAGAAAATCTGATTGAAGATTTTGGATTATCAAATTATTTTATTCGTCTCGTTGGTCTGGATAATATTTATGCTGAAAGCAAATTGGAAAATGGAATCAAATGGATGGAAGAACTAAATTATTCTCTAGGCGAAGTTTTGCTTATTGGGGATACTCTGCATGATTGTGAAGTTGCTCATGAAATTGGAGCAGACCCTATATTGCTTTCAGTTGGTCATCAGACAAGAGAAAAACTTGAAAAGTGTAATGCTCATCTAATTGAAAGTTTATCAGAACTTGTAGGGATGTAGTAAAACAGATTCCTTAAAATTACATTATATTTATAGCGTCCAATAATATTATAATCAAATTATGAAAATTCTTTTTTATGAACCTTTCGCCGGTATTAGCGGAGATATGAATCTGGGGGCAATGATCGATCTTGGAGTTGATCAGAATTATCTTATCACAGAATTGAAAAAACTTGGTTTAGATAATGAGTATAGTATCAACGTTTCAAAGTCATCCAAAATGGGTATTGGAGGAACAAGAGTCGATATTAAACTGAATGATTTCCAACCTTACGATCCAGCTAACTTGTTTGCAATTGGAAACGATCATCATCAGCATAGAAACTTGCCTGATATAGAGAACATTATTGATAAGAGCAGTTTGGATGAAAAAGTAAAAGATTTAAGTAAGAGAATATTTATGCATGTAGCAAAAGCTGAATCAACAGTTCATGGATTACCACTAAATGAGGTTCACTTCCATGAAGTTGGAGCGACAGATTCCATAGTTGATATTGTTGGTGCAGCGATATGTTTTAATAAACTCAATATTGATAAGGTAATCAGTTCTCCAATTGAGTTGGGAGGTGGTTTTGTTAAAGCAGCACACGGTAAAATGCCAGTTCCAGCACCAGCAACAGCTGAAATTGTAAAAAATATCTCTGTAAAATACGGTGGTATTGATCACGAAGCAACCACACCAACTGGAGCGGCAATTCTTGTAGAATTAGTCGATGAATATGTAACATCAGCAGAACTAATAATTCTGAAAACTGCTTACGGTATTGGGTACCGTGATGTTGAGGTCCCAAATGTACTTCGGGTAAATCTTGCAGATGTTGCCGATAGGGGATATGAGCAAAAAGATGCGATATTATTGGAATGCAATATTGACGATATGAGCAATGAAGTAATTGGCAGTCTTATGGATAGAGTTTTGGAAGCTGGTGCAAAAGATATTTCATTCCAAAACATCCAAATGAAAAAAAATCGGCCAGCAATTTTGTTGAGCATACTAACAACTGAGAAAAATGAGGACCCTTTGAAAGATCTATTATTCAGAGAAACAAGTACTTTTGGAATAAAATCCTTCAGAGTTAAAAAAAGCATACTTAAAAGAGAAGTCGAAGAAGTAAGTACGAGTTTAGGTTTAGTTAGAATAAAGAAAGGTTTACTTGGTGATGAAGTTATAAAATCAAAACCAGAATTTGAAGATGTATTGAGAATATCGAAGGAAAAACAGATTCCTTTAATGGAAGTTTATAAAAAAATTGAAAAAGAATTATGAAAGATTTAGAAAATCTACTATTGAAAATCAAATCTGGTGAACTCTCAATTGATGAAGGACTGGAAGAACTAAAATATCTGCCGGTTAAATCACTCCATCATACTCTTATTGATACACACAGAGAACTTCGAAATGGATTCACTGAAGTAATCTACGGTGAGGGAAAAAGATTAGAACACTTGGTGGAGATAATCAATGCTCAAATAGGGAAGAGCAATATCTTGGTTACCAGGATCAGTGAAGAAGTGTTTGAAATGCTGAGCAAGAAAATAAACGGATTGGATTACAATCCCTTAGCTAAAACTGTAACTCATATTTCGCAAGAAATTGAATACAAGGATTCGAAGATTGGAATTATCACAGCAGGTACTTCTGATATTCCAGTATCAGAGGAAGCAAAAGTTACATGCGAAATTTTTGGCAATAAAACTGAGATGATCTATGATGTCGGTGTAGCAGGACTTCACAGAATCGTTTCAAAATTGGATATCCTTAAAACAGTTAAGGTTCTTATTGTTGTTGCTGGAATGGAAGGTGCGCTTCCGAGTGTCGTTGGTGGATTGGTTAGTCAGCCTGTTATTGCTGTTCCGACTAGTGTAGGATATGGAGCCAGTTTTGAAGGAATTTCTGCACTTCTTGGTATGCTGAATTCATGTGCTTCCGGAATTACTGTTGTAAATATCGATAATGGGTTTGGAGCTGCTATTGCAGCTCATAGAATAAATCAGCAGTAAACTATTTCTTTTTTGGTCGGTATAAGTGTGTACTATGCCCAAAGTAAACTTCCGAGGCTTCCATAACAGATTCTGATAGAGTTGGGTGTGGATGAATACTAAGTGCTACATCTTTTGCCAATGCTGCCATTTCTATCGCAAGCACACCTTCAGCTATCATTTCACCGGCTCCAGCACCAACTAGTCCCATTCCTAGTACTCGATCAGTTTCAGGATCAATTAGTAATTTAGTGAGTCCATCATTTCTATCAATTGTTGTTGCTCTTCCACTTGCACCCCAAGGAAAGCGTGCAACTTCCACCTTAATCCCTTTTTGTTTAGCTTCGGTTTCATTAATCCCAGCCCATGCAAGTTCTGGATCAGTGAACACGACAGCTGGAATAGCATTTGGTTCGAAGGCAACTTTTTTCCCAAGTATTGCATCAACAGCAACTTTCCCTTCTGCAGAAGCTTTATGAGCAAGCATAGCACCTCCAACAATGTCACCAATTGCAAATATTGATGGATCAGAAGTCTGACATTTTTCGTCGATAACAACAAAGCCTTTTTCGCTAATGTTGACATTTGTACTATCAAGTCCTAGCTCGCTAGTTATTGGTCTTCGTCCAATTGAAATTAAAACTCTATCAAATACCTTTTCGCTAACTCCTTCGCTACTTTCAAACTTAACCTTTATTCCCGTCTTAGTTTCAGAAACAGATGAGACTTTTGTACTAAGCAAAATTGATTCGAATTTATTTTCCAAGTTTCTTTGAAGAACTCGAACCAGATCTCGATCTGCACCTGGAAGTAATCCATCAGTCATTTCCACAACAGTTACTTTACTACCAAGAGAAGCATATACAGATCCTAATTCCAATCCGATGTATCCGCCACCAATTACAAGTAAGCTTTTAGGAATGAGTTCTAAATTTAGCGCATCGGTTGAGTCCCAAATTTTGCTAGATTTAGGTAATCCTGGAATTGTTGAAGGAATTGTACCAGTTGCTAGAATCGACTTTTTGAATTCAATATTCTCAGATGTACCATCTACTATGTTAACTGCCAAGCTATTAGATCCAGTATACTTTGCAGTACCTTGGATGTACTCAATTTTTCTTTGCTTTCGAAGTTGTCCAGTTCCGCTTGTTAGTTTATTTACAACAGATTCCTTATAAGATCTCAATTTGTCTAGATCTATCTTGGGTTTACCAAAATCGATACCCCAATTTGTAGCTTCATTTGCTTCACTCAATAATTTAGAAACATGAAGTAAGGCTTTTGAAGGGATACATCCTCTATAAAGGCAAACACCACCGGGATTTAATTCTTTATCGATTAAGGAAACTTTCATACCTAGATCTGCAGCATAAAATGCAGCTGCATATCCACCAGGACCAGCACCAACAATAACTAAATCTCTTTTATCACTCATTTGGTTATCCTTCTAGACTCAATAAAAACGGATTCTCTAGAGCTTCAGCTACCCAGCGTATAAACCTTGCTGCATCGGCTCCATCAATAATTCTATGATCGTAAGACAGTGAAAGGGGAAGCATCAACTTTGGTGTAAATTCACCATCTTTATAAATCGGTTCATAACTACCTCTTGAAACACCAAGTATTGCTACTTCTGGTGTGTTGACAATTGGTGTAAAATAGGTTCCTCCAATTCCACCAAGATTACTAATGGAAAAGTTTCCGCCTTGTAGATCATCAAGAGAAAGTTTATTATTTCTAGCTTTAAGAGAAATTTCACTTAATTCTACTGATAGTTGAACAATATTTTTTTTGTCAACATCCTTAATGACTGGAACAAGCAAACCTTTCTCAGTATCGACCGCAATTCCAATATTCGTATATTTTTTGAATATAATAGACTTATTACCCATATCAACACTAGCATTGAATTGTGGAAACTTAACCAAAGCAGCAGAAATGACTTTTAATAAGATAGAAGTAACAGTGAGTTTTCCTCCTGCAGATTCAACCTTAGTAGCAAACTGTTGTCTAAGTTTTTCAAGATCAGTAATGTCCGCTTTGTCAAACTGGGTTACATGTGGTACAGATGCCCAAGCATATGAAAGATGCCCAGCAGTTTTCTTCCTTATATTATTCATTGGTTGAGTATCTATGTCTCCCCACTTAGAAAAATCTGGAAGTGGTTCAGCATTTATACCTAACCCTGATCCAATACCGCCTTTACTAATTTTTTCGTTTAAATTTTTTGCAAATACTTTTACATCATCAATAGAAATTCTACCCCCTGGCCCGGAGCCAGAAACCTGATGAATATCTACTCCAATCTCTCTTGAGAACCTTCTAACAGTTGGAGAAGCTGGAGCTATGTTTTTTGCGATTTCTTCTCGCCTTGGAAGAAGCTGAGGAATATTCTGTTGATTTGATTCTGGTTCAATATTAGTCTTTGGCTGAGGTTTCCC
Organism: uncultured Ignavibacteria bacterium; assembly: GCA_963751695.1. Lineage (GTDB taxonomy): Bacteria > Bacteroidota > Ignavibacteria > Ignavibacteriales > Melioribacteraceae > SZUA-22. Next base: position 306,424 of record CAVVVP010000004.1, read on the forward strand.
AATTGATGAAACATCTTCTTCTTTAGCTATTTCTTCAGTTGATAAAGTTTTTTTTGCATCACCGCCAGAAATAAACGTGAATATTGTTTGTCCAACTTTAGCAGAATCACCTTCTTTAACTGAAACATCTTTTACGATACCAGAATGTTCAAATGGAACTTCAACAGTTGCTTTATCGGTTTCAATTTCTAGTACGATCTGATCTGCCTCAAGTTGATCACCAGGTTTAACAAGTATCTTGGTGATGTCGGCAGCTTCAATATTCTCACCAAGTTCCGGCAGTTTAAATTCTCCATTACTATTTTTACCATCCACTTTGATAGTATCAGGTTTGGTTTCTATGGGAGCAGGTTGTACTACAGTTTCCTTCACATCTTCAGTTTTTTTAGATTGTTGCTTTTTAGGTGTTGAAGTTTCATCAACTACAAATAGAACTGAACCAACATCAGCAATTTCACCTTCTTTGATCTTAACCTCTTTAATAGTGCCACTTACCTCAGAAGGGACTTCAACAGTGGCTTTGTCAGTTTCAATTTCTAATACGATTTGATCCTTCTCTATGGTGTCTCCGACTTTTACTAACACTTTTGTTACATCAGCTGAGTTAATGTTTTCTCCCAGTTCTGGTAACTTAAATTCCATGGCCATTATTATCTCGAAATTAATTATTCAATTCTTTACGATTTAAGTGGATTTAATTTTTTAGGATCTATTCCTAAACTGCTCAATGCCTTTTTAAGAACAGTGGGTTTAAGAGTCCCTTCCTCAACCAAGGAATAGAGAGTAGTGTAAACTATATGCTTAGCATCAACCTCAAAGAAATCTCTAAGTTCCTTTCTTCCTTCACTTCGCCCAAATCCATAAGTCCCTAAAGAAGTAAGTGTATTCGGGAACCATTTAGCAATTGAATCACCTTGGATCTGGACATAATCAGAAGCAGAAATAAAAACTCCCTTTTCATCCTTTGTGATCCTTTGCACATATGGAACTTTTGGCTTTTTATCTGGATTCAATCTGTTATAACGTTCCGAATCAACAGCATCAAGATGAAGATTTTTATAACTTGTTACACTCCAAACATCTGCAGAAACGTTATATCCTTTTTCTAAAATTTCTTGAGCTTTAATTACCTCATTTAAAATAGTTCCACTACCAAGCAAATGGGCTTTTGCCTTAACTGTTTTTTTCTTTGAAGTACTGAATTTATACATACCCTTCAAAATACCATCTTTAACCCCTTTCGGCATTGCCGGTTGGGCATAATTTTCGTTCATTACGGTTATATAATAAAAAAGATTTTCTTGTTTTTCATACATTCTGTATATGCCGTCTCTAATAATTACAGCAAGTTCATAAGCAAACGCTGGATCGAAAGTCATACAAGTTGGAATTGCATAAGCTAATAAAAGTGATTGCCCATCTTGATGCTGCAATCCCTCGCCAGCTAATGTTGTTCTGCCTGCTGTTGCACCGATCATAAATCCTTTTGCGCGAATATCAGCAGCAGCCCATGCAAGATCTCCAATTCGCTGGAATCCAAACATCGAATAGAAAGAGAAGAATGGAATTGTATTAATCCCATGTGTAGCATACCCAATACCTGCCGCAATGAATGAGGACATTGAACCTGCTTCAGTAATACCTTCTTCAAGTATCTGACCATCTTTTGCTTCTTTGTAATAGAGTAAACTGTCACGATCAACTGGTTCATAGAGTTGACCAACATGAGAGTAAATTCCAACTTGGCGGAATAATGATTCCATACCAAAAGTTCTTGCTTCATCTGGTACGATTGGAACTATAAGTTTTCCAACTTCTTTATCTTTAAGTAATTTAGTTAACAACCTTACATATACCATTGTTGTAGATATTTCTCTACCGTCAGTTCCTTCGTAAAATTCTTTAAAAAGATCTTCTGATGGAGTTTGAATTGGTTGATTTCTCACAACTCTTTTGGGAACGTACCCACCAAGACTTTTTCGTCTCTCTTTTAAGTATCTTATTTCCTGGCTATCTTCAGATGGTTTATAAAATGGAGCTTCGATAACATCTTCATCGGATAATGGAATTCCAAATCTAGTTCTGAAATCTTTTAATTCTTCTTCATTCAATTTCTTTTGCTGATGAGTAATATTTTTCCCTTCTCCTGCTTCCCCTAAACCATATCCTTTAACAGTGCGAGCTAAAATTACAGTTGGTTTACCAGTATATTCAACAGCGGCCTTATAAGCCGCGTAGACTTTTTCAGGATCATGACCACCACGCTTCATTTTTTGAAGTTGCTCATCAGTAAGATGATCAACTAGCTCCAGCAATTCTGGATATTTTCCAAAGAAGTCTTTTCTAATATAAGCTCCGTCTTCAACGATATACTTTTGTGATTCACCATCAAGTAATTCATTCATCCTTTTTGCTAGGAGTCCGGTTTTATCCTTTTCCAATAGTGCATCCCACTCACCGCCCCAAATTACTTTTATCACATTCCAACCAGCCCCGCGAAATACTGCTTCCAATTCTTGGATAATATTTCCGTTTCCTCGAACTGGTCCATCTAATCGCTGGAGGTTTGTATTGATAACGAAAATAAGATTGTCCAATTTTTCTCTGGCTGCAAGAGAGATAGCTCCAAGTGTTTCTGGTTCGTCGGTTTCTCCATCTCCCAAGAATCCCCAAACTTTTGATGTGCTTTTACGTTTCAGTCCACGATCTTCTAAATATCTAATAAAACGAGCATGATAAATAGCTTGAATTGGTCCAAGACCCATCGATACAGTTGGAAACTCCCAGAAATCCGGCATTAACCAAGGGTGAGGATATGATGAAAGCCCACCGCCGTGAGCCAATTCTCTTCTAAAGTTTGTTAACTGCTCCTTTGATAATCTTCCTTCAAGAAAAGCTCTTGCATACATCCCAGGAGCAAGATGACCTTGAAAATAAATGTGATCTCCTTCATTATCGTCATCTTTTCCCTTAAAGAAATGATTGTAACCAATTTCGTACAATGTAGCTGCAGACGCATAGGAGGAAATATGTCCTCCAATTCCAGGTTCCGCTCTATTTGCCCGTGTTACCATTGCCATAGCGTTCCATCTAACTAAACTTTTAATTCTTCTCTCAATCTCTCTTCCACCTGGGAAATGAGGTTCTTGATTTTTGGGAATCGTATTGATATAGGGAGTATTTGCAGTGAAGGGCAAATCCACACCTGCTTCATGTGCATATGTGTCAAGATCCTCAAGTAATTCTTGTACCCGCTCAGGACCACTTTTTTGAAGAACGTATTCAAGAGATTCCAACCATTCTTGCGTTTCAATATCACGTTCATTCATATTCTTATCGTTCATTTTATTTTCCTTAAAATTAAATTATCTATAGCAGCAAAAACTAAGACAACTAGTATTATATTTTGAAGATTACAAATATAGTGAAATATTGTTCATTATGCTTAAAAACGACGTTAATGATGTCTTTAAATCTATATTAAATATCGCTTATAAGATAAAAAACTCCAGATATTTTTTACTATTTTTACAATGAAAATCATTTGATTTATATTATCGATTTTGAAAATTAAAGATTAGCTAAATGCGCAATTTGATCATAATAATTTTGATTGTTTTTGTTTTGAGCTGTAAAACAAATCCACCAAACTCTTGGGAAGAAACCACTAATTTTGGAAAGGTTTTCGTGTCCTCAAACCTTAATGGGGCGGAGATAATTGTGGGCGATGAATTAACTGGCCAATTTACTCCAGATACCTTAACATTGAATGAAGGAACATACTTTGTTTCTCTACAAAAGTCTGGATATATCTCGGATGTTGTTCAGACTGATGTAATTAAGGACTCAGTTGTGGCAGTGGAAATTGGGCTAAAAGAACTTTCATTCAATAAAACAGTTTTGATTGAGGATTTCTCAAATTCAAGCTGCGGGCCATGTGTTACGAGCAATAATATTTTACGGTCTCTTAAAAAAAGCTATGCATCTGATGAATTAATTGCTATTAAATTTACAGCGAGCTTTCCATCCCCAAACGATCCAATGTACCTTGCTAATACTGAGGATTCTGATACCCGTCTCCAATACTACACGATTTTTTCTACACCAACTATCATTGTTGATGGAATTAATAAGACGGTTGCAACTGATTCAATGAGTATTAAAGCTAAAATTGACGCTTCCTTGCAGCAGTTTCCTAAATTTACTATTGAAGTTGAAGATAGCATATCTGGACAAACGATCCATGTAAAAGGGAAAGTGAAATTATTAGATAATTCCGGAATTGATTTTAATAGTCTTGTTCTGCATACGGTGATAATTGAAACAAAAATTGAATACTCATCACCTCCAGGATCAAATGGTGAAACTGAATTTGATGACGTGATGAGAAAAATGCTGCCTACGAGTACTGGATACCCCATTTCTCAAATTGAAAACGAAAATGAGGTTGAGTTCGAGTGGAGTGCAAATATTAACTCACAATGGAATAAAAACAGACTTGAGACTGTTGTATACATTCAGCATACAAATTCGAAAGAAGTTTATCAAGCATATTCAACAATTAACTGATGATAGAGATTTTTAATGATTAAAATAATTAAGCGATTTTTCCCAATTCTTAGCTCATTGCTAATTTCAAGTTTAGTTTATTCTCAAGATTTTTCTATTAGCGTCGAAAACAACATTCTTGTTGACACCCTGGGTAGCGAGATTATTTTTGACATCGTGCTTAAGAACAATTCATCTTCTAATAATCTTTCAGTGTCAATTATTAGAACGGAAATATATTTACCAGACTCATGGTCATCATCATTATGTTTTGATAACTGTTTTGCTCCCTTTATTGATAGTCTAAGCACCTCAGAAGATTTTGGCAGTTCTCCATTGTCTCCTGGCGAATCGAGAACCATTTCACTGCACGTTTTTCCTCTTCAAGATCATGCTACTGCTGTTATTTCTTTGAGACTCTACAATGAAAACAATATTTCTGAAGAATATATTGTGGATTTTGAAGCATCAACAATTGCTAATAGTGTAGATGAAAATGGGATGGAATTAAGTTTTAATTTAGAACAAAATTATCCAAATCCATTCAATCCATCAACAACAATTAACTACACTATTCCAGTAAATAATTCTGGTGATCTTACATTTGTGTCTCTGAAAGTCTATAATATTCTTGGTAGCGAGATAAAAACATTGGTAAGTAACTATCAGAGATCGGGAAAATATTCAATAAAATTTGACGCCCAACAGAATCTTTCAAGCGGAGTGTATTTCTACAAACTATCAGCTGAGAATTATCAGCAAGTCAAAAAAATGATATTGGAGAAATAATGATTAGAATGTTTTTCATATTTGTATTATTAGCTGTAACCAATTTTGCACAAGAAAAACTTGAGGGCACTGCACCTAACTTCGGATTAGAAAACTTGGAAGGTGATGTTTTTGAATTATCTGAATTTGTGGGTAAAGGTCCCGTGTTGTTATGCTTTTGGGCAACATGGTGTAAGCCTTGTGTTGAAGAATTAAAGGCCTACAATAAAATTTACCTGGCGTTTAAAGAACAAGGTTTTACTCTTGTGGCAATTTCAGTAGATTCAGAGAGAAGTATTTCAAAAGTTAAACCATATATTAGTTCTATGGGATATGAGTTCCCAGTACTGTTAGACCCAAATTCCGATGTCGCAAGATTGTATTATGCGCGACAAGTTCCCTATACGGTAATGATTGATAAAGATGGAAATATCCTATTTTCCCATATTGGCTACTCTCGGGGGGATGAGATCAAGGTTGAAGAAATAGTTAAACAGCAGTTTACAAAAGAAAACGTTGGAAATATTCACTGAAATATTTATGAAAAAAAGCTTCTTATTAGTATTTATATTCTTAGTTTCAATTCTTTCTGCTCAGTCTTTCCAATCGATAAAGATGCCCACCGGATTGAGTGTTTCAAACCAGTTGGAATATTCTTACAATACAGAATTTGAGAGAGAAATTTTTGAAAATTGGATGAATGTTGATTACCGCTACAATATTTTTTCAGCAGGAATTCGTTTTGATATTTTTCAACCAAATGATCCAGATCCTTCAATAAGCAGGGGAAAGGAACGTTATGCGGACATCTCTTACAAATATATTACAGCAAATATAGGAAACCGAAAGGAAGGATTAAAACTAACTGTTGGAAATTACTACGAAATGTTTGGGCGAGGCTTAGTACTAAAAAGTTATGAAGATAGAAATATTAGAATTGATAATAACTTACTTGGAGTAAGTGTTGGAGGGAAATTTGCTAATTTCCATCTTCGCGCACTTACCGGAATGGCGGAAAACTCCAATGCTGAACGAAAAGATATTTTACACGCTGTCGATCTCGAATTTAGTGGGGTCAAAGGACTTAAACTGGGAACCACATTCGCCTCAAATAATCCAGAACAAGAAAATCTTGCAAGAACTGAACTTGCATCTTTCAGAATTGCACCTAGCATCTGGAAATTTGATCTTTATGCCGAATATGGGATCAAAAATAATCAAGATATTCAGAACAACATATTTAATGGTTCTGAGAACAAAATTGGTGAAGCATTATATGGAAATTTAAATTTTTATTTGGGTAAGTTTTCAATAGGTGGTGAATACAAGTACTACGATAATTATGCATTTCAATCTGAAGACAAAACCATTGATTATAACACTCCACCATCCCTTCGCAAGGATCATACTTATATTTTATTAAATAGGCATCTTTCACCGCTCAATCAGAATAATGAAAAAGGATTCCAAATTGAGGTAAACTATAGCTTTAGTGAAAATTCTGTTTTTCTTGGAAATTATAATCAGACTAAAACTCTTGGGCCTTCTTCATATTATCAAAGAGTTATAGGTTCTGTAAATGAATCTCAGACGCAGCTAGAAGATTTTTATCTTCAGTTTACACAAACTTGGAGCAGAAGTTTAGAAACAATATTTGCCTTCGACTATAACGAAGAATATGCAACTTCTACTAAAAATATTACACCGATTTTAGATACTAAATATTATTTCGGTGATATAAATACGATTCGATTTGTATTAGAACATCAACAATCAGAGAACTTTGTAACAGAAGAAAAGTACTATAACCAAGTTGTCCAATTAGAGTATTTAAGATCTCCTGATATATCAATCTCGTTAGTTGGAGAGATGAAGACTTCGGAACCTAAACCAAGCGAAATTAAAAAAGAGTTTTGGGGATTTGTTATGCTGGGTTATAAATTAACAAACCATACCGATCTGAGTCTCTTGATAGGTACTCGCCAAGCTGGTAATATTTGTGTTGGAGGTGTCTGCCGATATGAGCCTGAGTTCAAAGGAGTTGAGCTTAAAATGTTAACCCGTCTTTATTAGCTATCTAATAATCTCTCTTAATCTCTTATATCCAGATTTACTTACAGGAATTTGATTCCCATCTTTCAGCAAAACTGCATGAGAATCTTTAGCAAGCAGATCAATCTGTTTAACGTAATTAATATTTACCAGATATGATCTGTGAATACGAACAAATGAATCTGGGAGATGTTGTTCATAAAATTTCATTGTATTTTGCTTAAGAGATGAACCTTCTCCAGTAACTATTTTAACATAGTCGTCTTGCGCTTCAAGATAAAAGATTTGGTCCACAGGAATAACTACGATCTTGTTATTATTCTTGACTACAATCCTTCTGACTATATCTTCTTCTGAAACAAAAGAATTTGCTAATTTATTTGGGTTTGGAGAGAGTAATTCAGAACTCTGTAATTTTTTAAGAACTTTTTCAACCGCCTCATTAAATCTCTCTTTTGAAAAAGGTTTCAATAAATAATCTACTGCATTAACCTCAAATGCCTTCAAGGCATATTGATCGTAAGCTGTGGAAAAAATAATACTCAAATTTTGATCTATTAGCTCTAGCATTTCGAATCCATTTAGCTTGGGCATTTGAATATCTAGAAATATAAGATCGGGATTATTTTCAGCAATAGACTTTAAACCTTCAAATCCATTTTCACATTCATCAATAATTTCCAAGCTTTCATGGTTTTCAAGGAAATTTTTGATAAGCTCTCGAGCTAATTTTTCATCATCAACTATTATTACACTAAACTTTTTCTTCATAAGCCTTTGCTATAATTGGAATTCGAAGAATTACTTTAAATATATTTTTTTCTTTCTCAATATTTATAAGATTTTGACGATCATAAATAAGAGAGAGTCTTTCTCTAATATTTTTCAATCCTATTCCTGCTCCAATGTTTGAAACAGCAGTAGGGTCGTAATCATTAGTAACTGTTAAAAAAATAAACTCACCTTGAACTGAGCAAGACAAATTAACATTTACCTTTTCAGTGCTTTCATAAACTCCATGTTTTATCGAGTTTTCTACAATTGGTTGCAGGATCATATTTGGAATATCGTAGTTTCCACAATTTTCACTTAAATCAAAATTTACTTCTAGCCTATCATGAAATCGAACTTTTTCAATTTGCAGATAAAGTTTAATGTTGTTTATTTCTTCCGATAGTTTTACCCAAGATTGATCGTTCTTTGAAAGTGTTTTTCTTAAAAATGTTGATAGGTTAGTTGACATTTCTCTAGCTTTTTCTGGATCAGAAATCGTTAACGAAGAAATTGAGTTTAAACTATTAAAAACAAAATGAGGATTTATCTGATACTTCAATGATTTTAGCTCAGCTTCTTTTACTAATGACGAAAGTTCTGCTTTTTCCGAAATTTTTATTCTAAAATTATCATAATAAATTATTAAATAATCCAATATTATGATTATCAAAAAAAGTAAAACTCCTACCATAAAACGTTGGGGAGATGAGTTTTCAACAAATTGAGAATAATCCTCCGCTAAGTTTAAAATAATTATATATCCAGAATAAACCCAAACTAAGGATGCAATTGATGAAGTAATTAGATGACTAAATACGAGGTTAACTATAGAATTATTTTCAATTGTCATGTACCTCGTTGGATACCACAAAATTGTTGAGACCAAGAAAAAGATTAATGAGTACAAAACTGAATCGATGACAGCATTTCCAATTTCAATATTACCGTACAAAGTAAGTAAAACTATGCTGAATAAACAAAGAACTACTAACACGGCAGTGAATGAAATAAAAATTTGCCGATTACTTATAAAAGGATTTCCCATATCTCAATTTAGCTAAACTGAATTAGTAAGTTTTAAGATCACCACCACCAAACAACACAAATCCGCGAATGATTAGTACTTTATTGCTCTCTTGGATTTGGTTAAAATCAATTACCCGTTTATCATCAAACCCACCAAAAATTGAAGTGACATTGACAATTATTTTCCAATCTCGTGGAACTATAATGTCAATTCCACCTAACATTACTGTAAGATCTAGATAATGCGTGCCTTCAGCAAGTGAAGAATTATGCAAATCTATATCAGAACCTCCCAGAATTATTGAAATCTTTCCACCTTTAAAGTTCTGTGAGTTAATTGCCTTTCTTCCGCCACCGAATATTGATACATCATCAATATAATCTATATTTAATCCGTCATCAGAATTGATTTCACTTTCACTTGTCATTTGATTGCTCCCTTCACGTTTCAAAATTATATAAGCTCCAAGAAGAATCAAAATAATTGGCCAATATTCTAAAAGCCAAAATTTTACTGGAAAATCTGAATACCTCGATAGAAACCAGTATCCTCCAATTACCACTAGTAAAACTCCAGCAAAACTGTTTCTATGGTTAAGAAGAACAATCAAACCTGCAATCATCATTATTGCTGGAAAAGAAAATAGATAATGACTAAAATGAAATGGAAGATGTAAAAAATTTCCAGCTATTGACATTAATCCAACTGCAATTAATAAAACACCTACTAATAATTTTCCACTATTATTTTGCATCACACCTTACCCCGTTACTTATAATTTTTAATTTCACCACCACCGAAAAGGATTATTCCTTTAAAAATAATTGTTCTATCTTGAATATATTGTCCATCGGGAGTGGGAACTCTTTTATCTGAAAAACCGCCAAAAATTGGAATTGTTTGAATTTGTACTTTCCAATTGCTTGGAACCACGAATGAAGATCCTCCGAACATGAAGAATAGATCTACAACGTTATCACCTTCTGCAAGTTCACACTCAGAAAGATCAATTTTAGATCCACCGAAAATTGCGGAAACGCTTCCACCTTTTAATTTTTTCCCATGAAAAGCTCTGTCTCCACCTCCGAAAAGTGATATTTCATTAATAACTTCATGTTCATGATTACTTTCGAAGATTGGGTCTCCTTTTCTGTTAGTAAATCCAAAACCACTTTTTCGGAAAATTATAAATAATCCTAACAAGATTAATACAGCTGGCCAGTATTCCGGAATAATTCCAAGTCCACCAACAACAATTAGCACAAGTCCTACCGATTTATTCTGGGAATTAATCACTAAAAAAGTTCCAATTACAATAAGAATAACCTGCCAGCTAAAAATTATTGATGGGATTGTAAAATAGATGACATCTAGATTTCTAAGCAGAAGTAGGGCCCCTGCTAAAATTATTATTAGACCAGTAATGTACTTTGGATTATAAAATCTGTTACTCATATTTCCTCCTTTTAATTACAAACTCAATATATTCAAATAGGTATATTTTGAGAATAGTATATCGGCAAATGGTAGCAATAAATCGGTGAATAGATTGATTTTTTGAATCATATTTAAGTAATTACTCAATTTAAGTTCTAAAATTTGTAATTTGCATTTAATGAGTTAGCAAACTAAAAATGGTCAAAAATGGAAATTATACTTGGATTGATAGTTGGGCTTTTAGTTGGAATTGGTTTTACATATTTGTTGATGAAAAGCCGAGTGGAGCTAGTAAAATCGAAAGTTGAAAATGAAAAAGAGGAACAACTTCTGAATCTGGAAAAAGAAAAATCAATGCTACAAGAAAGAACTTTAAAGATCAACGTACTTGAAGATGAATTAACACTATTAGAAAAAGAACTGAATCTTAAGATTGATGAAAAAACTGAATTGGTTAAATCGATTGCAGAATTAGAAACTACATTGGAAAAGGAAAGGGAAAGCACAGATGAAAAATTGAAATTACTTGAGAATTCCAAAGAAGAACTTAAGAACGAATTTAAAATTCTATCAAGTGAAATTCTTGAAGAAAAAAGTAAAAAATTTACTGAGTCTAACAAAGAAAACATTAATGGAATTCTAAACCCTCTTAAAGAAGAGTTTGCAGAATTTAAGAACCGAGTTAACGAAGTTTATAAAAATGATTCTGATGATCGCACAGCACTTAAAACTCAAATTGATGGGCTCAAAGAACTAAATGAAAAATTGGGTAAAGAAGCCCTCAGTCTTACAAATGCATTAAAGGGCGATTCCCAAAAGCAAGGTGCATGGGGCGAGGTAATACTTGAGAGGGTTTTAGAAGAATCGGGTCTACATAAAGGACGAGAATATGAAACACAAATATCTTTCAATACTGAAGATGGAAAAAGACAAAGACCCGATGCTATCGTTCGACTTCCAAATGATAAGGATGTAATAATTGATTCCAAAGTTTCGATTACAGCGTATCAAAATTTCCATCAGACCGAAGATGAAAATGAGAAAGAACAATACTTAAAAGACCACTTAAGAAGTATTAAAAATCATATAAAAGGTTTAAGCTTAAAGAATTACGAAGATATTGAAGAGATAAGAGCACTGGATTACGTTCTGATGTTCATCCCTATAGAATCTGCATTTATGCTTGCAATGGAAAATGATCGTGAATTATTCAGTGAAGCATTTGAAAAGAATATTGTTATTGTCACTCCAAGCACTTTACTAGTAACATTGAAGACAATCCAGAATATTTGGAGATATGAAAAGCAGAACAAACATGCGCAAGAAATTGCAAAGCGCGCAGGAGATCTTCATGATAAATTTGTGAATTTTACAGAATCTTTAATGGAAATTGGTACAAACCTAGACCGAGCAAAAAAGTCGTATGAGACCTCTATTAATCGATTGAAAAGTGGAAAAGGGAATTTGATTTCTCAAGCGAATAGAATAAAAAGTTTAGGGATTAAAACAAAAAAGGATCTTTCAGGCAATCTTATTGACGAAGGGGAAGGATTATATCTGTTGGATTCAGCTGAGTCTGAGTTAGAATAAAATGCCAAGACCTCTAAAAATATTTTTAAGTATTGGAGCAACTCTATTTGTTGTTTTTTTTGCTTTCGCAATAATCTCTTATTCAGTTCTGCTGAGTAAAATTCCGGAGTATGAAGGTGAACATACTGTTAGTGGAATTTCTGAAAATGTAAGAATTTATAGAGACAGCTTGGCAATTCCCTATGTTTTCGCAGAATCAGAGTTCGACGCAGCTTTTGCTTTAGGTTACATCCATGCTCAGGAAAGGCTTTTCCAGATGGATTTTGCAAGACGAGCTGGTGAAGGTAGATTAAGTGAAATATTGGGCTCTAAAACTATACCCTTTGATAAAATGTTCAGAACCCTTGGTCTTTACAAATTGGTGAGTGAATTTTATGAAAAATTAAATCCAATTACTAAAAAGTATCTTGAGAGCTATTCCAAAGGGGTAAATGCCTATATAGAGAACTCAGACGGAAATTTTACTTTTGAATTTGATATTCTTGGGTATAGCCCAAAACCTTGGAAACCAGAACACAGTCTGGTTATAGTTAAATTGATGGCTTGGGAACTTAACATTAGTTGGTGGACTGATATTGCATATACTCACCTTATTCAAAAATTGGGAGTTGAAAAGGTTTCTGAGATAATTCCCGACTATGAAGAAAATTCACCAACAATTATTCCCCCAAATATGAACACTTATTCGAATATTCCTCTTGATTTTTATCAAACCGATAAGAAGTTTCGGGAGTTTTCTGGATTTACCGGAACACATATCGGCTCGAATAACTGGGTTGTAAATGGTAATAAAGCAGATAGTGGAAATGTAATTATTGCCAACGATCCTCATCTTGCTTTGCAAACTCCTGGAAAATTCCTTTTTTCAGTAATCAGAAGTGATAATTGGAACGGTGAAGGATTTTCAATTCCCGGAACACCAATCTTTACTATCGGGAAAAACAAAAATATCTCATGGGCACTAACAAACGTGATGGCAGATGATTCTGATTTTTTTCTAGAAAAATTGGATTCCTTAAAAACTCATTATTTTGTTGACAGTACATGGAAAGCACTTGAAATTACTACGGATACCATAATTGTTAAAGATTCAACCAGTGTCGTTTATAACATTCTAAAAACTCATAGAGGACCAATAATTTCAGAAATTCATCCATATAATGTTTTATACAAGAATGAGTATCAAGACTCAAGTGTAATTAGTATTAAATGGACAGCTCTTGATTTTTCCGATGAAATCTTCGCTCTTATTTCAGTTAATAAAGCAAAAGATTGGGATGAATTCAAATCGGCATTAGAAAATTTTACTGCTCCAGGGCAAAATTTTGTTTATGGAGATAAAGAAGGCAATATTGGATATGTTTGCGCAGTAAAACTACCTAAAAGAGAAAACAATAGTCCAACATTAGTTTTCGATGGAACATCATCGGCATCAGACTGGAAAGGTTTTGTCCCTTATAAAAGAATGCCAAAGCTTTACAATCCTAGGCAGAATTTCATTGCATCAGCAAATAACAAAACTGTAAAAGACTTTCCATATCACATTTCAAACCTTTGGGAGCCTTCATCCAGAATTGATAGGATTACCGAGTTACTTGAAAATAAAAAAACTCATTCGGTTGAAGATTTTAAAAATTATCAAAATGATTTTTATTCATATTATGCTAAAAATATAGTCCCATTCATAGTATCGGCATTCAAGGATACTACTTTTGAGAATTCAAATATTTCAATTGCGCTAACATTATTTGAAAAGTGGGATTTCATTATGAATGTACAGAGTCAAACTCCAACTATCTATGCAGTTTTTTTTCAGAAACTTTTGGAAAACATTTTCATGGATGAGATGGGAAAGGAATTATTTAAGGAGTACATCTTCGTGGCAAATGTTCCTTATCGAAAGGTCAATGAGATACTGACAAATGAGCCTTCAGCATGGTGGGATAACGTAGGTACTACTCAAATCGAAACGAAGAACGATATCATTAGGCAGAGTCTCATTGATGCAATTGAGGAATTGGAAAATACTTACGGAAATAATGCTGCAGACTGGCAATGGAGAAATCTTCATAACGTAACCTTCAGCCATATTTTTAGCTCTGTTTCGCCTCTGCTGGGTAAAGTTTTAGATATTGGCCCATATTCAATCGGGGGTGATGGCACAACAGTTTTTAACACTGAGTATTCGTTTACTAAACCATATAAAAATGTTCTTGGTCCAGCCCTAAAGTATATATATGATTTTGATAATCCTGATGAATTTCATTTTATAATGCCAACTGGCCAATCAGGATATTTCCTTAACGATCACTATGATGACATGACTGAGAATTGGCTTCGGGGAAATTACATCACTGTTAATATAAACACAGTTGATATAGAATCCAGAGGCTATTCGCTTCTTGAGTTAGTCAAGTAGATTTGCCGATTAATTGAGAAGCAAAAGAAACCTTAATGTTGTAAATTACATAGTTAAACAAAAAGAAAAGAAAAATGCGTGTTACGGAACATATTGCAAAAGCAAACGAGACTTTAATTAGTTTTGAAATTATTCCTCCTAAGAGAGGAGGGGATATTAAAGCATTACTTAGTGTACTAGAGGATCTTGTCAAATTTAATCCACCCTATATTGATATTACAAGCCATGCTGCAGAAGTACTTTATGAGGAAACTTCTGGTGGAGAGTTTAAGGTTAAAGTGAAAAGAAAACGTCCAGGTACACTTGGAATTTGTGCACTTATCCAAAATAAGTATAGCGTTGATGCGGTCCCTCATGTTATCTGTCAAGGATTTACAAAAGAAGAAACAGAAGACTTTTTAATCGAACTTCATTATTTAGGAATAGATAACCTTATCGCTGTTCGTGGGGATGATAGTGGATATAAAAAGCCAGCTAAATTTGGAAGAACAGTTAATGACCATGCCATTGATCTAGTTAAGCAGATCGACGATATGAATCGGGGTAAATATATTGAGGATTCTTTAGTTGATGCAGAGCCCACAAGTTTTTGTATTGGTATTGGAGGATATCCCGAAAAGCATTTCGAAGCCCCAAATATGGATATTGATATTCAGCATACGAAGAAGAAAGTTGAGGCTGGCGCAGAGTATATTGTTACACAAATGTTTTATGAAAATGATCGATATTACGAATATGTTGAGAAATGTAGAATACATGGAATCGAAGTACCAATAATTCCTGGATTGAAAATACTGACAAATAAAAATCAAGTTACTTCAATACCAAGAAATTTTTATATTGATTTACCTTCTGAATTAGCAGAGGAAATATCTCAAGCTAAACCAGAACATATCTTAGATATCGGAATTGAATGGACTGCAAGACAAGTTGAAGATCTTATAAATAACAAAGTTCCAGCTATTCATTTTTATATAATGCAGAACTCTAATCCAATAAACAAATTAATGAAAAAATTAAATTTGTAATATGGAAAGCAAATCCAGAAGTTTAAGAAAATCTCGATCAATAAAAAAACTACGATGGGGTGTAGTTGGATGTGGTAATTTTCTTGAAACCACCTTCCTACCTTCTTTTCAAATTCTCAAAAGAAGCAAGTTGGTTTCCGTTTATAGCTCAAATCTTACCAGAGCACAATTCATTGCAAATAAGTTCAATGCAACTGCTAGTTTTAATGATTTTAGTAAGTTTCTGAAAAGCGATATTGATATAGTATACATCTCTAGTAAGAATTCAGACCATTACTGGCAAGTTATTGAAGCTGCAAAATCTGGTAAAAACATTCTTTGTGAAAAACCACTTGCTATAACTGCAAAAGAGGCTGAAAAAATGGTGGATGTTTGCAAAAGGAATAATGTAAAGTTAACAATCAATTACGTACTTCGTTTTCACCCTCTAATTAAAAAAGCAAAAGAATTATTAGAAAGTAATCTACTAGGAAAACTTGTCTCAATTTCCACAAACTTCAATATCGATTTTATGCCGAACGATAATTTTAGGTTTATCCGTTCTGAAAGTGGTGGGGGTGTATTGAGAGATCTTGGAACACATACAATAGATCTTCTGAGGTTTTTTGGTGGGGAAATTTCCGATATAAATGGGGTTTTAGATAATATTATCTATCCAGGGGAAGTTGAAGATTTTGCCAGCGCCATTGTGAAATTTAAAGATGGCGGGTACGGCAGTTTCAATGTCTCTTACAATGCAAATAATCCCAACAATAGAATTGAAATTCTTGGTTATAAGGGTTCAATAGTTATTGAAAATTTAATTGGGAAAAAGAACACCTCAGCAAAGATGACAATTCATCTAAAAAATGAAAAGAAGAGAACATTTAGGAGAAGAGCTAACAGACAACTTAGCTTACTAAGGTTCGTTCAGAGAGCATTATTAAAAGATAGACCTCTATTAGTAACTGGAGAGGATGGTTTAAATAATATGCTATTGATGGAAAAACTAGAGAAAAAGGCTAGTGTTTAAGAATCCTTCTATAGCGCTGCTTGTTGGGGGAGCTTCGCCTGAAAGAGCGGTTTCAAAACTAACCGCAAAAGGTGTTTACGAGGCACTAATCAAACTAGACTACAATGTTAAGCTTATTGATCCAGCATATGGAACTGATCAACCCAATAAGTTAGAAGATTATTTTTCAGATTGTGAACACACACTTGTTTCATATCAAAATTACTTGCGAGCTATAAATTCAGAGTTATTTGATGGAGTTGATCTTGTTTTTAATGCACTCCATGGTAGTTGGGGAGAAGATGGAACAATACAATCATTACTTGAGTTCAAAAATATCAGTTACACTGGATCAGGTATTTTAGCATGCGCTGCTTCGATGGATAAAGGAATTACAAAGAGTATCATAAAACATTACAATGTCCCAACACCACACTGGATAATAGTTCAAAAGGCAAAGGATAAATTCGAAAAAATTTTGGAAGATATCAAAGGACAATTTAATCTGCCTTTTGTTGTTAAACCCAACGATCAAGGCTCGGCAATTGGTTTAACGATATGCAAAGAATACAGTGAATTGGGAGATGCACTTAAACTGGCACATCAATTTTCGAAAAATGTAATTATTGAAGAATACATCGAAGGAAAAGAGGTTACAGTTGGAATAATTGGGGATAAAATACTTCCTGTGCTGGAAATAAAGCCAAAACACTTTTTTTACGATTACGACTGCAAGTATACTTCTGGAATGTCAGAATATGATGTGCCTGCTAAATTGCCAGAAGAAACTAGTGCTATACTCCAAAAATACAGTTTTGATGCTTACTCTGCTGTTGGCTGCAGAGGTTATGGGCGTGTAGATTTTAGACTCGATAAAAAATTAAAACCATATTGTCTGGAAATTAACACACTTCCAGGACTAACAAGCACAAGTCTTCTCCCAAAAGCTGCAAAGGCAATTGGTCTTGAATACGATGAATTGATTAAGTCAATAATTGAAAACTCTTTGAGCTAATCAATGATTAAAAAGCAATATCCTAAAATAGTCTACTTCTTAGTACTGACCTTGGTGTTTGCATTCCTAATTTTTAATAGTAACGGATTGCTAAAGTTTTATCAATTAAACAAAGATCTGAATCAATTGAAAAACCAAATTAAGCAAGCAAACGTAACAATTGAAAAACTTGATCTTCAGATTGATTCTTTGAAGAACAGCACAGTAAAACTTGAAAAAGTTGCACGCGAAAAATACCGAATGAAATACGACTATGAAATTCCTATCAGAGTGAAAACAAAATAGCTTTAAAATAATTTGAATCAAGATTTCCAAATACCGCAAATTCCACTTGCAGAAAGAATTAGACCTAAAACTCTTGATGACTTTTACGGTCAAATTGAATTAGTCGGTGAGGAAAAGCCTATCAGAAAAATGATTGAAAATGACACTCTCAGCTCGATAATCTTTTGGGGGCCACCTGGAACTGGGAAAACAACATTAGCTAGAATAATTTCGGAAACAACTTCATCTGAATTCTTTCAATTAAATGCTGTTTCATCAGGAGTAAAAGATGTTAGAGAAGTAATAAGTCTCGCCAAGCAGAATCAGCTTTACAATAAGAAAACTATTTTATTCATAGATGAGATACATAGGTTTAATAAATCTCAACAGGATGCATTGTTGAACAGTGTTGAATCTGGAGAGATCGTTTTAATAGGAGCAACAACAGAGAATCCTTCATTTGAAGTAATTCCAGCTCTCAGATCTCGTGCTAGAGTATACATTCTGAAAGAATTGTCAGCAGATGACCTTAAAAAAATAATTAAGAATGCATTTCTGAATGATCCCTTTCTAAACTCTTTTAATATAAAAAGTATTGGTGACAATTTTCTTATATATCTAAGTGGGGGGGATTCGAGAATTCTATTGAATCTTCTAGAAGATTCAATAATGCATTGTCGTGATCAAGAGGAAATTGTAATTGATAAGAGCCTTCTAGAAAGTATAATTCAGAAGAAAAATATTATTTATGATAAATCTGGTGAAGAGCATTACAATATTATTTCTGCTTTTATAAAAAGTATTCGTGGGAGTGACCCAGATGGAGCGTTATACTGGATGGCCAGAATACTTGAGGGAGGAGAGGACCCACTATTTATCGCTAGAAGAATGGTGATTCTTGCTTCAGAGGATGTCGGAAATGCTTCTCCAAATGGACTTGTCCTTGCCGAATCAGCTTTTAGTGCTGTACATAAGATCGGGATGCCAGAAGCAAGAATAATTCTATCTCAATGTGCAACTTATTTGGCTTCAGCACCAAAGAGCAATGCCTCTTATATAGCAATTAAAAAAGCTCAAGAAGCTGTGAGGGAAAATTCATTGTTTCAAGTTCCAGTACATCTTCGCAATGCCCCAACAAAACTAATGAAGTCAATAGGATATGGAAAAGAGTATAAGTACCCTCATGACTTTGAGGAAAACTTTACTGATCAAAACTATCTTCCTGAAGAATTAAAAGAGGAGCAGTTTTATTTTCCATCTGAAAATGGTCAAGAGAAGGGATTAAAAGAACGACTGAAACGCCTATGGAGTAAGAAGAAAAAATATTAGTCAAAATTAAAGAAGTTTAAACGTCTTTCCAGGCAACTGCTGAATAACTCCCTTGAATTCTAACGACAGAAGATTTACCAAGCACTCTGCTGTAGAAAGCGAACTCTCATTTGCAATAACATCAATATGTTTCGGATTTTGTTTTAGACAATTCAATATTTTTTCTTCAAATAGAGTGAGATCGATTTTTGGTTTAGGGATATTTTTTCCAACAATTGGATCAATTTTAAGGTTTAAGTCAAATAGAATTTCATTTGGGTCAGTAACTAATTTAGCCTCATTTCTTTGAATAAGGGTGTTTGTGCCCTCGCTCTCTGGTGCACTTAAATTTCCGGGGATTGCAAATACTTCTCTATTTTGATCCATAGCATAATTTGCCGTTTGCATTGCTCCACCATTTTTTCTAGATTCTATAACCAAACAGCCTAGAGAAATTCCAGAAATAATGCGGTTTCTTTTAGGAAAATTTTGAGCATCCGGTTTTGTCCCAAGCTCAAATTCACTAATTATTGCTCCATTATTAACTATTTCATTATAAAGAGCTCTATTTTCAGATGGATAAATCACATCTAATCCAGAACCAATTACCGCGATAGTTCTTCCTCCGGCTTTTATAGCGGATCTATGGGCAATGGAATCAATTCCTCTTGCCATTCCACTGACAATTGTAATATTCTGCTGAGCCAACTCTTTTGAAAATTTTGCAGCATAAGTTTTGCCATAATCAGTCGGTTTGCGTGTTCCAACAATAGCTACATTTTGTTTATCGCGTTCTTCAAAATTTCCAAGTACATATAAAATCAGAGGTGGAAAATAGATATTTCGAAGAGATTCAGGATAATTAGAATCCCAAAATGTAATAATTCTTGCATTCATCCTTCCTAATCGTTCAATTTCATTCTCAGCAATCTTTGAAATTGCTTTAAGATTAGTTTTTGAGTCAACTATCCTCTTAGCTAGATTTAGGTTGATTCCTTGTACTTGTTGAAGTTGACTCGAATTAGAAGAATAAATGTCTTCAATTGAATCAAATTTATTCAGAAGTTTGATTATGCGGATTGGTCCAATTCCATCTATGGAGAGTAAATTACGTAGATAAATAAATTTAAGAAATTCTTGGTCGGTCAATAACTGCTTACCTCTTATTCTGATACATCAATATTATCAACCACAGCAATAATTACAGTATTTACCGGTGCCTTATCGGTTCCTAGAATCTGCTTTACCGCTTCACCCTCTTTGGCCACTAAAACTATATCCCCAATTCCAGCGTTAACAAAATCGATGGCAAGTGAATCCTTTTCGTTGATAAATTCACCATTTGTATCTATCTCTTTAACCAAAAGCAGTTTATTGCCCCTGAGGTACTCATTTTTCTGAGTTGCAACAACGTTTCCAATTACTTTGGCAAGGGTCATGGAAATAACTATTTATCTTGAGATTTCTTTTTATAGAATATTGATAATGGAAAAAAAATAAGATATGCAGTTAGAAGTACTAAAGGAGATAATGTCAATCCGATAGGATTATCCCATGGATCAGTGGCCATTAAGATATAACCAACCACTAGTAAAATCATTCCAATAGTTAAAAATATTATGTTTTCCTTTTTCCAGTAATCTTTAAACGGAGAAATTAGAGCAGTTTTTGCTGATTTAGTTTTCTTTCTTACTTTACTCATTCGATTCTCTCACCGATGATAATTAAATAAAAAAGCCCAGTGTTGGGGGGAGACACTGGGCAGGTACACTATTTAAAACATTTATCATCTTTCAAACAGTGATTATCAAATATAATCCATGTTGTAGATTTTGTCAAGCATTATTATTTCTGGA